>NZ_CP026002.1:1813750-2516250 GCF_003086915.1 Stenotrophomonas sp. ZAC14A_NAIMI4_1 | reverse complement strand
TGAAGGTGGATTGAGAAGTCTGCTGGAGGTATCGGAAGTGCGAATGCTGACATGAGTAACGATAATGCGGGTGAAAAACCCGCACGCCGAAAGCCCAAGGTTTCCTTGCGCAACGTTAATCGGCGCAGGGTGAGTCGGCCCCTAAGGCGAGGACGAAAGTCGTAGTCGATGGGAAGCAGGTTAATATTCCTGCACCTCGCGTAAGTGCGATGGAGGGACGGAGAAGGTTAGGTGTACCAGGCGTTGGTTGTCCTGGGGAAAGGCGGTAGGTTTGGATCTTTGGCAAATCCGGGATCCTTTAAGACCGAGCACCGAGACGAGCCTTTATGGCGAAGTCACTGATACCACGCTTCCAGGAAAAGCTCCTAAGCTTCAGCTTACGCAGACCGTACCGTAAACCGACACAGGTGGGTAGGATGAGAATTCTCAGGCGCTTGAGAGAACTCGGGTGAAGGAACTAGGCAACATGGCACCGTAACTTCGGGAGAAGGTGCACCCTTTTTGGTGGCTCGTGCGAGCTATAGCTGAAGAGGGTCGCAGTAACCAGGCCGCTGCGACTGTTTATCAAAAACACAGCACTCTGCAAACACGAAAGTGGACGTATAGGGTGTGACGCCTGCCCGGTGCTGGAAGGTTAATTGATGGGGTCAGCCGAAAGGCGAAGCTCTTGATCGAAGCCCCAGTAAACGGCGGCCGTAACTATAACGGTCCTAAGGTAGCGAAATTCCTTGTCGGGTAAGTTCCGACCTGCACGAATGGCGTAACGACAGCGGCGCTGTCTCCACCCGAGACTCAGTGAAATTGAAATCGCTGTGAAGATGCAGCGTTCCCGTGGCAAGACGGAAAGACCCCGTGAACCTTTACTATAGCTTTACACTGAACGTTGAGTTCGTCTGTGTAGGATAGGTGGGAGGCTATGAAACTGTGGCGCTAGCTGCAGTGGAGCCATCCTTGAAATACCACCCTGTCGTGCTTGACGTTCTAACCTGGGCCCATTATCTGGGTCGGGGACCGTGTATGGTGGGTAGTTTGACTGGGGCGGTCTCCTCCTAAAGAGTAACGGAGGAGCTCGAAGGTACGCTCAGCGCGGTCGGACATCGCGCACTGTGTGCAAAGGCATAAGCGTGCTTGACTGCAAGATCGACGGATCAAGCAGGTAGGAAACTAGGACTTAGTGATCCGGTGGTTCTGTATGGAAGGGCCATCGCTCAACGGATAAAAGGTACTCCGGGGATAACAGGCTGATACCGCCCAAGAGTTCATATCGACGGCGGTGTTTGGCACCTCGATGTCGGCTCATCACATCCTGGGGCTGTAGTCGGTCCCAAGGGTATGGCTGTTCGCCATTTAAAGTGGTACGCGAGCTGGGTTCAGAACGTCGTGAGACAGTTCGGTCCCTATCTGCCATGGGCGTTGGAGATTTGAGAGGGGCTGCTCCTAGTACGAGAGGACCGGAGTGGACGAACCTCTGGTGTTCCGGTTGTCACGCCAGTGGCATTGCCGGGTAGCTATGTTCGGAAGCGATAACCGCTGAAAGCATCTAAGCGGGAAGCGCGCCTCAAGATGAGATCTCCCGGGGCACAAGCCCCCTGAAGGAACCATATAGACTATGTGGTTGATAGGTCAGGTGTGTAAGTACAGCAATGTATTGAGCTAACTGATACTAATGATCCGTGTGGCTTGACCATATAACCTCAAGTTGCCTTGGCTTTACGACAACGTCGTAAGAGCATCCAAGTGCACGCTACGTCACAAGAACTATGCGAGGCTGGCGCCTTGTCCCTCCGGGACGAGTGCGACTCTCCAAAAGCCTCCCTGGTGAAATTAGCGCTGTGGAACCACCCGATCCCATCCCGAACTCGGAAGTGAAACGCAGCTGCGCCGATGGTAGTGTGGCTCAAGCCATGCGAGAGTAGGTCATCGCCAGGGTTTACACCCGAGAACCCCGCTGCATGCGCAGCGGGGTTTTCCTTTTTTTGCAGGTACCTGGTTTTGACCTGGACTTGCAGCAACCACTTCACGAAGAGCTTCAAGTTCCTCAAACAAGTTGTTGACAAAGCTGAAAGGCCTGCCATAATAGGCGGCTCGCAACGACGAAAGACCTTCGGGTCCAACGCCGAAGCAGCATCGGCAACAACGTCCACTCCGGTGAGACGGCCTTGAAAAAAGGTGTTGACGAAGCGGAAAAGCCGGCTATAATGGGCGGCTTCGCTACGAAGGAAACTTCGCAGCACACGGGAACGGCGCTGAGGCCACTTCCCAGGATCTTTGAAAGTATGCGCAGGTATCTTGTGAAGGCGCCTGCAGGAAGGATGATTGTCCATCTTGCAGACGTTTGATCAAGCAACTATTAATTGTTTTAAAGCAAGCGATACGTTGCCAGCATCAATCATCTGCAGCTTTAAATTTTGATCCAAAAGCCTCCCTGGTGAAATTAGCGCTGTGGAACCACCCGATCCCATCCCGAACTCGGAAGTGAAACGCAGCTGCGCCGATGGTAGTGTGGCTCAAGCCATGCGAGAGTAGGTCATCGCCAGGGTTTATACCCAAAAACCCCGCTGCTTACGCAGCGGGGTTTTTTCTTTGCGCGTGATTGATCACGCCGCACCCATGAACTGCATGCAGCAACACCGGTAGTGCCGGCCGCTGGCCGGCACAGGCGCGGCGTCCGCGCCTGCAGGAAGGGCGGTGCCAACCAAGGTTGGCATCTACCAGAGCACCGCTGCGCGTGGATGGGGTGGCCCCATGTAGATCCACGCAACGCGGTAGTGCCGGCCGTTGGCCGGCATAGGCACAAGCACGGCAACCGCGTCCGCGGAAGGCAAGGTGCCAACCAGGGTTGGCACCTGCCCATCGCAACTGCCCGGCCTCAGGCCAGCGCCACGTCCCGCGTTTCCTGCTGGCGGAACACCGCCACCGCTTCACTCAACGTGCCCGCCTGTACCTGCAGTTCGCGTGCGGCGGCAGTGGCTTCCTCCACCAGAGCCGCGTTCTGCTGCGTCGCCTGGTCCATCTGCACGACCGTCTGGTTGATCTGCTCGATGCCGCTGGACTGCTCCTGCGAAGCAGCGGAAATCTCCTGCATCAACGCACTCACGCTCTGCACGCCGCCGACGATGCCCTGCATGCGCTGCCCGGCATCTGCCACCAGCTGCGCGCCGGCTCCCACTTCACGGCCGGCTTCGTCGATCAGTTTCTTGATCTCCTGCGCGGCCGCCGCCGAGCGCTGGGCCAGCACGCGGACCTCACTGGCCACCACGGCGAAGCCACGTCCCTGCTCCCCTGCGCGGGCAGCTTCGACGGCGGCGTTGAGGGCCAGGATGTTCGTCTGGAAGGCGATGCCATCAATCACGCCGGTGATGTCACCGATGCGCCGCGACGCCGCCTCGATGGCCTGCATGGTGTCGACCACCCGCTGCATCGCCTGGTTGCCGTCGTTTGCCGCGTCCTGTGTGGTCGCGGCCAGATCACTGGCCTGGCGTGCATGGCTGGCGTTCTGCCGCACCGTGGCAGTCAGCTCCTCCATCGACGCCGCGGTTTCCTGCAGGTGCGCGGCCTGGCGCTCGCTGCGCTCGGACAGGGCATCGTTGCCGGCGGCGATCTCACTGGCGGCGCCGCGGATGGCCCCGGCGCTGCGCTGGATGCGGCCGACCATGCGCGCCAGCTGGGTCGCGGTGGCGTTGGCATCGCGCTGGATGGCGGCGAAGGCGCCGTGGTACTCGCCTTCCATGCGGCGGTCCAGCTCACCGCGGGCCAGTGCGGCCAGCATCTGTCGAACCTCTTCGACCGTGCCACCCACCGTGGCCATCAACTGGTTGATGCCACCGGTCAGGCCATCCAGGAAGCTGGTCCCCTCGCTGGCCTGCAGGCGCTGTTCGAGGTCGCCGGCGGCCGCGGCCGCAACGATGCCGGCCACGGCGTTTTCCAGCGTCAGCTCATGGGTGCGGTCATGCCATTCCACGGCAAAGCCGAGCCGGGTGCCCTGGGCATCGAACACCGGGGTGACGACCTGGGCGAAATGCACCGGCCCGATCTGGATCTTGCCGTTGTGGGTGACCTGCAGGCCGTTGAGGATGGCGCGGATGCGCTCGGGGTTGGCGTGGAAACGATGGATGCTGCTGCCGACCAGCTGCTCGGCATCGAAATCGGGGAAGGCCTGGCGCAGCGTCGCCTGCTGGTTGCGCAGCAGGGCCACCACCGAACGGTTCACGTAGCGGATCACGTGGTCGTTGTCGGCGATCATCATCGCCGTGCGCGAGACATCCAGTGCCTGGCGGATCTGCGCGTTGTCCGCATGCGCCTCTGCCTGCCGCTCCCGCTGCGCCTGCACGTGGCGGGCGGTATCGGCCAGTGCATGGGCGAGCGAACCTGCGGCGTAATCCTGCAGGTTGCTGTGCGCGGACAGGTCGGCGCTGGTGGCGATGGCGCGGGCCAGCGCAGCCAGTCGCTTCGGGCCATGGCCGAGCGCTTCGCTCTGCTGGCGCAGGCGTGCTGCGGTCTGCCCGAGCACGATGGCCAGCGCGGCCAGCGCTGTGGCGTGCAGCACGGCCGGCAGTATCGCCGCGCCCTGCAGCATCGGCAGCAGCAGGACGATCACCCCGACCCCGCCGGCCAGCCACAACGGCGGGCGATCACGGTGGCCGAGCAGCGCGGCCAGCAGGAGGCCGATCGGCAAGGCCGGGTTGAGACCACCGAGGTGACAGAGCAGGGCCAGCTGCGTGGCAACGATCACGGCCAGGCCGTTGCGGGCCAGCGCACTGCCCGCGTGCGGGCCGCCCAGCCACGCGGCGGGCACCACCACGGCCGCCGCCAGCACGCCGGCCAGGCCGCCGTGGCCACTCAATGCAGCGCCAAGCCCGAGCAGGGCCATGGCAGCGCTGCCCAGCAGCAGGCGGCGGTCAGCACGCCGTGCCAGTTGCTGCAGGTAGGGAAGGCGGCCCTGGTCGGGCGGGCGGGGGGATGCAACGGACATCGACGACTCCTGGATCAACGAACGGCAACGGCCCCGCGCACCGGCACGCACGACGGCGTGGTGATGGCAGGGCCAGGATTGCGCAGGGGGAAAAGGTGCGGATGGCAGGCGCCGGGGCCACGTCCTGTGGGCGGCGGTGCGGACAGACAGGCATGCGGGCTTCCTTGCAGGACCACGAACAGCCGCAGGCCCGACCGGGCCCGCGTACAGCGGGCGCAGGGGCCCGCAACTGTTCTATCGGCCGTGCACGCGTGGAGTGAAGCGCGCGCGGCCGTCCTCGCTCAGCCGCCGTTGCGTTGGAGCATCGCCATCAACTGGCGAGGAAGCCGTTGATGACCCCGGCGATCTGCGCCGGCTGTTCCATGTGCAGGTGGTGGTTGCCCGGGAACACGGCCAGGCGGCCATCGCGCAGGTGCTGCAGGCGCTGGCTGCGACCCGGCTCGGGATAGTAGGACTGTGCCGGCGTGGCGTAGATGACCTGGGTGGGGCAGGCGATGGCCTGCAGCAGGTTGTCGATCTGCCCTTCGCTGAGGCGGATGGCGGTGGGCAGCATCAGCCGCGGGTCGCTGCACCAGCGGTAGCCGCCTTCGACCGGCTCGACGCCGCGCTCGACCAGCAGGCGGGCACAGCCCTCGCTGAGCTGGTTGGTCATCATCCGCGCGCGGATCGGCGCGGCCAGTTCGGGGAATACCCGCAGCTGCTTCCGGGCCAGGGCGCGGGTGGCCGTTACATGCTCGCGCAGGCGGTCGGCGGTTTCTTCTTCCGGCCCGCGCAGGCCGCCCAGTGCTTCGATGGCGATCAACCGCTCAACCCGGTCACTGACCGCCGCAGTGAGGCTGGCGATGCCGGCACCCATCGAATGGCCCATCAAGGTGAAGCGGTCCCAGCCCAGCGCGTCGGCGACATCGAGCACGTAGGTGATCGCTGCCGGCGTGGTGTAGACCGCGCCCGTCGGCAGGTGTGCGCTGTGGCCGTGGCCAGGCAGGTCGATGGCCACCAGGTCCAGATCGGGCAGGTGCGGGGCCAGCGGCACGAAGCTGGCGGCGTTGTCCAACCAGCCATGCAAGGCCAGCACGCGGGTGCCGCCGGCGTGGCCACCGCGCAGGCCGGCCACGCGCGCACCGGCGATGTCCATCGCGAACGGTTGCAGGCTCATGCCAGCGATGCCACGGCCAGGCGTGCCAAGGCACGCGCGTGTTCGGGCTCGGCATTCAGGCACGGGATGTAGCGCATCTGCGCGCCGCGCTCGGCCAGCGTCTCGGTGAAGCCCATCGCCACTTCTTCCAGTGTTTCCAGGCAGTCGGTGGCAAAACCGGGGCAGACCACGTCGATCTTTTTCACCCCGGCCTCGGCCAGTGCCCACAGGCTGGGCTCGGCGTAGGGCTGCAGCCAGCGTTCGCGGCCGAAGCGCGACTGGTAGCCGAGCTGCCATTCGTCGGCGGCCAGGCCCAGTGCCTTGGCGATGGCCTGCGCGCTGGCTTCGCAGCGCTGCGGGTACGGATCGCCGGCATCGGCCAGCCGCTGCGGGATGCCGTGGAAGGAGAACACCAGCTTCTGGCCACGGCCGTGCTGCTGCCAGTAGCGCTGGATGGAGCCGGCGACGGCGGCGACCCAGTCCGGATCGACCGAGTAATCCTGCACCAGGCTGATGGTGATGCCGGGATGGCGGCGCTGCCACGCATCGACGCGGTCTTCGATCGACGCGGTGGTGGTGGTCGAATACTGCGGGTACAGCGGCAGCACGACGATGCGGCGCACGCCTTCGGCGGCCAGGCGGTCGAGCTCGGCGGTGAGCGCGGGCGCGCCGTAGCGCATGGCATGGCGCACCCGCAGATTGGGCAGCAGCCCCTGCATGGCTTCGGCCAGGCGGCGGGTATGCACCATCAGCGGCGAGCCTTCCGGCAGCCACACCAGGGCGTACTTCGCCGCTGAGCGGCCGCTGCGCAACGGCAGGATCAGCCCGCGCAGCAACGGCTGCCAGAGCAGCGCCGGAATCGAGACCACGCGGGGGTCGGACAGGAATTCAGCCAGGTAACGGCGTACGGCGGGAGCCGTCGGCGTCTCGGGCGTGCCTAGGTTGACCGCCAGCACGGCGGTATCGGGTGCGTCGAGCATGGTCGATATTGTCGCCGATCCGGCGCCGCGCCGGGATGCAGGGTTTGGATCGTGTCGATGCAGGGGGTTTATCCGAATGGGCCGCGCTCATTGGATATTCATGACAACGCTACTAATTTCAGTCACTTGCTATATCTTCCTATGGACTGACTTCTGGAGCCCGCCATGCGTCGCCCGATCCAAGCCCTGCTGATCGCCGCCAGCCTGCTGTCCAGCCAGGCCATGGCCGGACCGCAGGAAGACCAGCGCGCCCGCAACGCGGTGCGTGTGCTGGCTGAAATCCAGGAAATTCCCGAGCAGGGCATTCCGGACAAATTGCTCGACGAAGGCCGCGCGGTCATCGTCATTCCCGACACGATCAAGGCTGGTCTGGTCATCGGTGGTCGCCGTGGCCACGGCCTGATGTCGGTTCGCATGCCCAATGGCGCGTGGTCGAACCCGGTGTTCATCAAGCTCACCGGCGGCAGCATCGGCTTCCAGGCCGGAGTGCAGTCCTCCGACGTGGTGCTGGTGTTCCGCAACGACCGCAGCCTGGACAATCTCGTCAACGGCAAGTTCACCCTGGGCGCCGATGCCGGCGTGGCCGCCGGTCCGGTGGGCCGCAACGCTGCCGCCGCCACCGATGGCCAGCTGAAGGCCGAGATCTGGTCGTGGTCGCGTGCCCGCGGCCTGTTCGCCGGCGTCGCCCTGGATGGCGCGGTCCTGCAGATCGACGATGCCGCCAACCTCGATGCCTACGGCAGCAACACCACGCCGCGGATGATCTTCGAAGGGCGAGCCGCCGGTGCGCCGTCGATGGACGTGGTCGCCTTCCGTGACCGCCTGGAAGAGGCGACCTACGCCGCCCGCAACAACCGCACCGGCAACGGCAGCACGGCCAGCGCGCCGCCGCCGCCGGTCCAGGCGCCTGTTCAGGCACCGGTACCGGCCCCGGCCGAAGCAACCACCGCGCCGCTGCAGAACATGCCGCAGACCCCGCCGCCGCAGCAGCAGGGTTTCCAGCCGGTCGGCGACGGTGAGATCCGTACCGAGACGCTGGGCGGCAACTGACTTTCGTCACGCGCGCCGGCTTACAGCCGGTGCGCTATGCTCGACAGCCTGATCACTACGTAACGAGCGTCTTTATGGGCGGTTTGAGCATCTGGCATTGGTTGATTGTCCTGGCCGTGGTTCTGTTGGTGTTCGGCACCAAGCGGCTGACCAGTGGCGCCAAGGATCTCGGCTCGGCGGTGAAGGAATTCAAGAAGGGCATGCGCGACGACGACAAGCCATCGGCGCAGCTGGGCGACGAGTCGCGCAGCCAGGACGCCTCGCGCACCGCGCAGGACGAGCACGACCGCAACGCGCGTTGATCCGGAGCGGTTGCGGTGTTTGATATTGGTTTCAGCGAACTGCTGGTGATTGCAGTGGTCGCCCTGGTGGTGCTCGGTCCCGAGCGCCTGCCCAAGGCGGCCCGCTTCGCCGGCCTGTGGGTGCGTCGCGCCCGCAACCAGTGGGATTCGGTGAAGCAGGAACTGGAGCGCGAACTGCAGGCTGAGGAGATCAAGCGGCACATGCAGGACGTGCGGCAGGGCATGCAGGACACCGAGAACCAGCTGCGTGCCAGCGGCGAAGCAGTGCGCCGCGAGGCGAGCGAAGCACAGCAGCAGGGCGATGACCTGGCCCGGGAAGTGCGCGCGCCGGCCCCGGCGCAGACGCCGCCGCACCTGGCAGAAGACCCCGCGGTGCCCGCAGCGGCGCAGGACGGCGGTTCGATGCCGCCCACCTCTACCGACGTTTCCGCGGATGCGCCCACCCACCCCGTGGCCGATGCGCCCGTTCCGCCGGAGCGCCAGCCATGAGCGAACATGATTTCGGCGAAAGCTCGCTGGTCGAGCACCTGGTTGAACTGCGCGCGCGCCTGATCCGCGCACTGCTGGGCTTTGGCGTGGTGCTGCTGGGCCTGCTGCCGTTCACCCAGAAGCTTTACAACACGCTGGCCGAACCGCTGGTGTCGCAGCTGCCGAACGGGCAGACGATGATCGCCACCAACCCGGCCGGTGCCTTCTTCGCGCCGCTGAAGCTGACCTGCTTCGTCGCCCTGTTCGTGGCCGTGCCGTGGCTGCTGTACCAGCTGTGGGCCTTCGTCGCACCGGGCCTGTATGCGCGCGAGAAGCGCCTGGCGGTGCCGCTGCTGGTGTCGTCGGTGCTGCTGTTCTACACCGGCTGTGCGTTCGCCTACTTCCTGGTGCTGCCGGCGGTGTTCCACTTCCTCACCACCTTCAGCCCGGAAGTGATCGCGATCACCCCGGACGCGAACGCCTACCTGGACTTCGTGCTGGCGATCTTCTTCGCCTTCGGTGGCAGCTTCGAGCTGCCGGTGGCGATGGTGATCCTGGTGCTGCTGGGCTGGGTGACGCCGCAGCAGTTCAAGGAAGGCCGTGGCTACGCGATCGTCGGCATCTTCGTGCTGGCGGCGGTGCTGACCCCGCCGGACGTGGTGTCGCAGCTGATGCTGGCGATCCCGATGTGCCTGCTGTACGAGCTGGGCATCCATGCCGCGCGCTGGCTGGTGCCGTCTTCAGTGGTGAAGAAGCCCGCAGCCTGAAACGGGAACGCCGGGCATTGCCCGGCGTTGCGCGTTGGTCCGTTTCATCCACGCATGGCGTGGATCTACCCGGGTGCAGGTCAGGCGTGGAAGACGTCGTTCGCCGGTGCGTTGGCCGGCACCGGCGGTGCCGCGCGGTTGCCGCGGTGGACGAACATCTGCTTCCAGGCGGCATAGACCGCGCCGACATACAGCGGCATCACCACCGTGGTCAGCACCAGCTGGGCGATGAAGGCTGCCGCCAGCGGGCCGCCGATCAGCATCGTGACCTGGATGACGATGACGAACAGGATGTAACCGCAGAACGCGGCGATCAGGCCCAGCACCGCGAACACGACCATTGCCACGATGTTCTCGATGCAGCCCTGCAGGCTCAGGCGCAGCGCATGCATGCCGCTCTGCTTGTCGAACACCACCAGCGCTGGCTGGGTGAACATCGCCAGCGACAGGCCCACGGCGGTGACGAACACCAGCAGCAGCCACAGCGCGATGCGCTTGGCGGGCAGGTTGGCCACCAGGTTCGCCGCATCGTCCGGGCTGATCTGCTGGCCACTGCGGCTGATCTGTTCCATCCTGGTCATGACCTCGCTGAAGGCGGCAAAGCCTTCCCGACCGATCATCAGGTACAGCAGCACACCCAGCAGCAGCACCGCCAGCACCTGGATGGCCAGCGGCACCAGCAGGTGGCTGACGCGGTGGTCGCGGATCGGCTGCAGCAGGTGCGAGGCGAGGCCGGGACGGCCTTCGTCGATCTCACCCATCGCATACAGCATGCCGCCGAACATCACCGGCGAAATGGCCAGGGTCATCAACTGCACGGCCAGGCCCGCCGCACCCGGAATCAGGGTCGACAGCAGGGTGACTACCCAGCTGACCACCAGCCAGGTGAGGCCGATCCGGGCCAACTGCAGCGGCGCACGCCGGTACAGCGAGAACGTATCCAGCAACCACTGGGCGCCCGCCGAAGCCGGCAGCTTGCGAATCTCTTTCATGGACATCCGGGAAGGGACAGAAGGGGGCCGGGCGGTTGCCCGTGTCGCCGATTATCCCTGTTTTGCGACCGGCTGGGCTGAAGACTGCCGGGCCTGGCGGACGAAGCGGCGCAACAGCTGGCGGGCCAGGGGCGCGGCGCTGACCGCGCGCTCGATGCTGCGTGCGCAGCCGCCGTGGCGGCCGATGCAGTCGGCGCGGGCGCGGATGTAGCCACGCATGTGGTGGGTGGCGAACTCGGGGTGGAACTGCACGCCCCAGGCCTGGCGGCCCCAGCGGAAGGCGTGGCAGCCATCCAGCGGCGAGCGCGCCAGCACGGCGGCGCCCTCGGGCGCGCGCAGCACGGTCTGCAGGTGGGTGGCGTGGGCCGGGAAGTGGCTGGGCAGGCCGCCGAACAGGGGATCCTCGGCGGCGGCCGGGTCCAGCGCCAGTTCGATCGTGCCCGACTCGCGCCCGGCCGGGTTGTAGGCCACTTCGCCGCCGAGCGCATGCGCCAGCAGCTGGTGGCCGTAGCAGATGCCAAACACCGGCAGGCCATCGTGGGCCACCTGCCGCAGCCAGGCGGCGCTGCGCTCGCTCCACTCGGCATGGTCGGTGACGTAGGCGGCCGAGCCGGTCACCAGCACGCCGGCAAAGGCGCGGGCGTCGGGCAGGTGGTCGCCGTGCTCGACATCAACCACCACCGTTTCGTGTTCTTCCAGCCCGGCGGCGACGCGGATCCAGTGCGGAAAACGGCCGTAGCGCCGCAGGGACGGCACCGGGCGGCCGGTTTCAAGGATCAGGAACGGGGCTGGATTCATCCGGGGGCGGCAGGACTGACAGGACTTCCTCGATTGTAGTCAGCCCCTGCGCCACCTTTTCAAGCCCCGCCTGGCGCAGGGTTCGCAGTCCTTCAGCCTGTGCGGCACGGCCAAAAGTGGCCAGATCCATGTCCGCGCGGATCAGCCTGCGCAGCCGCGAACCCAATGGCAGCAACTCATACAGGCCGATGCGGCCGAGGAAACCGGTGCGCCGGCACTCCAGGCAACCGACCGGCCGACAGGGCGTGGCGGCATCTGGATATGCAGCATGGCTATCAGCCAGCACCGCCCAATCGGAGGGCCCGAGGGTGTGCGGCTGCTTGCAGTGCGGGCACAGGGTACGCACCAGGCGCTGGGCCAGGATGCCGTTGATGGTGCTGGCCAGCAGGTAGTGCGGCACGCCGATGTCGAGCAGGCGGGTGATGGCCGAAGCCGCATCGTTGGTGTGCAGGGTGGACAGCACCAGGTGGCCGGTCAGCGAGGCCTGCACCGCCATCTGCGCGGTCTCCAGGTCGCGGATCTCGCCGATCATGATGATGTCCGGGTCCTGCCGCAGCAGGGTGCGCACGCCGCTGGCGAAGTCCAGGTCGATGTTGGCCTGCACCTGCATCTGGTTGAACTCCGGCGAGATCATCTCGATCGGGTCCTCCACCGTGCACACGTTCACGTCCGGCGTGGCCAGCCGCTTCAGGGTGGAATACAGGGTGGTGGTCTTGCCCGAACCGGTGGGGCCGGTGACCAGCACGATGCCGTGCGGGCGCTCGACCAGGGCGCTCCAGCCGGCGGCCTCCTGCGGGCTGAAGCCGAGCTGGTCGATGCTCTTGAAGGCCGCGTCCGGGTCGAAGATGCGCATCACGCACTTCTCGCCGAAGGCGGTGGGCATGGTCGACAGGCGCATTTCGACTTCGCGGCCGCCGGGCGAACGGGTCTTGATGCGGCCGTCCTGCGGGCGCCGGCGCTCGGCCAGGTCCATGCGGCCGAGCACCTTGATGCGGCTGACCACGGCGGTCATCACCGCCGCTGGCACCTCGAACACCTTGTGCAGCACGCCATCGATGCGGAAGCGCATGCGCCCCATCTCGCGGCGCGGCTCCAGGTGGATGTCCGAGGCGCGTTGTTCGTAGGCGTACTGCAGCAGCCAGTCGACGATGTGGACGATGTGCTGGTCATCGGCGTTGACGTCACCGGCGCGGCCGAGCTCGACCAGCTGCTCGAAGCTGGGCAGGGTGGTGTTGGCTTCGCCGCGCACGTCGCCGCGGGCTCCGCGCACCGAGCGCGTGACCCCGAAGAACTCCATCGTGTAGCGGTGCAGGTCGAGCGGATTGACCATCGCCAGCTCGATCTGGCGCCGGGTCAGGTGCTGCAGGTCGCGGCGCCATTCCTGGGCCAGCGGCTCGCTGGTGGCCACCAGCACGCGCTCGGCATCCACCGCCAGCGGCAGGAAACGGTGGCGGCGGGCATAGGCGTGCGAGGCCACGGCGGTGACCGAGGCGACGTCGACGCGGGTCGGGTCGATGCGCAGGTAGCGGCAGCCGGTGCGCCGGGCGAGCCATTCGGTCAGGCGTTCCAGGTTCAGCTCGCCGCCCTCGCTGGCGGCCAGCTTGAGGTTGGACAGCAGCACCAGCGGGTGTACTTCGCTGGCGTTGCGCGCGCCCTGTGCCGAAAAACGCACGCGGTCGCGGTCACGCTCGGCGATCAGGCCATCGGCCAGTGCGGCAGCGGCCACCTGCTCGAACTGCAGGCGCCCTGGCGGCAACGGGGGCGGTGCCCCGGGCGTGCCTGCCGGCAGCCGGTGTTCCATCTGCCTGCTCCTCCCGGGTACGGAATGCCCCGCAGGTCGGCCGTTATACTAGCGCACCCCTCTGCCGGCCAAGAATCGTCCGCATGTCCGCGACCCCGACCGTTCCGATCACCTTCCAGGGCCTGATCCAGACCCTGAACCAGTTCTGGGCCCAGCAGGGCTGCGTGCTCATCCAGCCGCTCGACCTGGAGGTGGGCGCCGGTACGTTCCACCCGGCCACCTTCCTGCGTGCGATCGGCCCGGAAGGCTGGAACGCGGCCTACGTGCAGCCGTCGCGCCGCCCCACCGACGGCCGCTATGGCGAGAACCCGAACCGCCTGCAGCGCTACTACCAGTACCAGGTGGCGATGAAGCCGGCGCCGGACAACATCCAGCAGCTGTACCTGGATTCGCTGAAGGCGCTGGGCATCGACCCGCTGGTGCACGACCTGCGCTTCGTCGAGGACAACTGGGAATCGCCGACGCTGGGCGCCTGGGGCCTGGGCTGGGAAGTCTGGCTCAACGGCATGGAAGTGACCCAGTTCACCTACTTCCAGCAGGCCGGTGGCCTGGAGTGCCGCCCGGTGCTGGGCGAGATCACCTACGGTCTCGAGCGCCTGTGCATGTACCTGCAGAACTGCGACAACGTCTACGACCTGGTCTGGACCTACGGCCCGGATGGCCAGCCGGTGACCTACGGCGACGTGTACCACCAGAACGAGGTGGAGCAGAGCACCTACAACTTCGAACACGCCGACGTGGAAGAAATGTTCCACCGCTTCGACGCATGCGAGCGCGAGGCGCAGAAGCTGGTGGAAGTGAACCTGCCGCTGCCGGCCTACGAACAGGTGATGAAGGCCAGCCATACCTTCAACCTGCTCGATGCGCGCCGCGCGATCAGCGTGACCGAACGCCAGCGCTACATCCTGCGCGTGCGCGCGCTGGCCCAGGCAGTGGCCAAGGCCTACTACGAGCAGCGCGAAAAGCTGGGTTTCCCGGGCGCGAAGAAGGCCTGACGGCCGCGCTGCTTTCCAACACCCCATTGCCCCGGGGCGCCGGCCGCGTCGCGCGCTGCGCCCCCACCACAGGATTGAAACGATGAGCCAACTGTCCCCCCTGCTGATCGAACTGGGCACCGAGGAGCTGCCGGTCAAGGCGCTGCCGGGCCTGGCCCAGGCCTTCTTCGATGGCGTTGTCGACGGCCTGCGCAAGCGTGGCGTTGAACTGGAACTGGGCGATGCCCGCCCGCTGTCGACCCCGCGCCGCCTGGCCGTGCTGCTGCCCGGCGTCGGCTTGGAACAGCCCGAACAGCGCAGCGAAGTGCTGGGCCCGTACCTGAACATCGCGCTGGACGCCGAAGGCCAGCCGACCAAGGCCCTGCAGGGCTTCGCGGCCAAGGCCGGGATCGACTGGACCGCGCTGGAAAAGACCAGCGACAACAAGGGTGAGCGCTTCGTCCACCGTGCGGTGAGCCCGGGCGCGCGCACCGCCGCGCTGCTGCCGGAGATCCTGCGCGAGGCCATCGCTGCGATGCCGATTCCCAAGCCGATGCGCTGGGGCGACCACGACTGGGGCTTCGCCCGCCCGGCGCACTGGCTGGTGCTGCTGCACGGCAACGATGTGGTGGACGCCGAGCTGTTCGGCCTGAAGGCCGACCGCATGAGCCGCGGCCACCGCTTCCACCATGACAAGACCGTGTGGCTGAGCCAGCCGCAGGATTACGTGGAATCGCTGCGCGCGGCCAAGGTGCTGGTCGACCCGGCCGAGCGCCGTGAGCGCATCGTGGCCGAGGTCGAGGCCGCTGCCGGCCAGGCCGGTGGCAGCGCCCGCATCACCGAGGACAACCTGGAGCAGGTGGTGAACCTGGTCGAATGGCCGGCGGCGGTGCTGTGCAGCTTCGAGCGCGCGTTCCTGGCCGTGCCGCAGGAAGCGCTGATCGAGACGATGGAAATCAACCAGAAGTTCTTCCCGGTGCTGGATGACAGCGGCAAGCTGACCGAGAAGTTCATCGGCATCGCCAACATCGAATCGAAGGACGTGGCCGAAGTGGCCAAGGGCTACGAGCGCGTGATCCGCCCGCGCTTCGCCGATGCCAAGTTCTTCTTCGACGAAGACCTGAAGCAGGGCCTGGAGTCGATGGGCGAGGGCCTGAAGACGGTGACCTACCAGGCCAAGCTGGGCAGCGTGGCCGACAAGGTGGCGCGCGTGTCGGCGCTGGCCGAAGTGATCGCGGCGCAGGTTGGTGCCGACCCGGTGCTGGCCAAGCGTGCCGCCCAGCTGGCCAAGAACGACCTGCAGTCGCGCATGGTCAACGAGTTCCCGGAACTGCAGGGCATCGCCGGCCGCCACTACGCCGTGGCCGGTGGCGAATCGCCGGAGGTGGCGCTGGCCATCGACGAGGCCTACCAGCCGCGCTTCGGTGGCGATGACATCGCCCTGTCGGTGCTGGGCAAGGTGCTGGCGATTGCTGAACGCGTCGATACGCTGGCCGGCGGTTTTGCCGCGGGCCTGAAGCCGACCGGCAACAAGGACCCGTTCGCCCTGCGCCGCAACGCGCTGGGCCTGGCCCGCACGATCATCGAAAGCGGCTTCGAGCTGGACCTGCGCGCGCTGCTGGCCAGCGCCAACGCCGGCCTGGCCGTGCGCAACGTGCAGGCCGACGTGGCTGAGCTGTACGACTTCATCCTCGACCGCCTGAAGGGCTACTACAGCGACAAGGGCGTGCCGGCCACGCACTTCAACGCGGTGGCCGAGCTGAAGCCGGCCTCGCTGTATGACTTCGACCGCCGCCTTGACGCAATCGGCACCTTCGCGGCGTTGCCGGAAGCCGAGGCGCTGGCCGCGGCCAACAAGCGCATCCGCAACATCCTGCGCAAGGCCGAGGGCGACATTCCGGGCCAGATCGACGCATCGCTGCTGCAGGAAGACGCCGAGCGCGCGCTGGCCGAAGCGGTCACCGCAGCCATCGACGACACCGGCGCCAGCCTGCACCAGAAGGACTACGTGGCCGTGCTGGCGCGCCTGGCCCGCCTGCGCCCGCAGGTCGATGCCTTCTTCGATGGCGTGATGGTCAATGCCGAAGACCCGGCCCTGCGTGGCAACCGCCTGGCGCTGCTGACGATGCTGGGCGAGCGCCTGGGCAAGGTGGCGGCGATCGAGCACCTGTCGAGCTGATCGGGATGACCCATCCATGCATGGCATGGATGGGTGGGTAGCGCCGGGCCATGCCCGGCGGCTTCTTGCGGGACCGCGCTGCGCGCTCGCCGGGCATGGCCCGGCGCTACCCATATCGTGCAGATGAGGCGCATAAAGACGCGCATTTTGACTGCCACTTAACAACCGATCCCCATTCGTGCGCTGCATTTCGCATCGTCACGCGCGGTCGGTATGCTGTGCCGCATGCAGCCAAAGAAATACGCCCTCCCGCTGATGGTCCTGACCCTGGCCACCACGTCCGTGGCCCATGCGCGCGGCACCATCGACAAGGTGGACATCAAGGGATTGGACAAGGGCGACGACGCGGCGATCATCGAGAACATCCAGGAATCGCTGACGCTGTACGACACCATCGGCAAGGAACAGGGCGAGTCGCGGCTGGAATACCTGCTGTCGCAGGCCGAGCGGCAGACCCGCGAGGCGCTGGAGCCGTTTGGCTACTACAACCCGGTGATCACCGTGGAAGCGCCCCGCCAGGACGAGCGCGTGCAGGTGCATATCCGGGTGGAGAAGGGCGAGCCGGTGCGCGTGCGCCGCGAGCACATCGACATCACCGGCCCTGCCATGTACGACCAGTACCTGCAGGATGACCTGGCCGCATTCAAGCCGCGCAAGGGCCAGCGCTTCGAACACACCCAGTACGAAGCCAGCAAGATCACCATCACCCGGCGCCTGGCCGAGCGCGGCTACTTCGATGCCGACTACACCCAGCGCCAGGTGCAGGTCACCCGCGCGGAAAACGCTGCCGACATCGACCTGACCTGGGACAGCGGCCGCCGCTACAACATGGGCCCGGTGACGTTCGAGCAGGACTACTTCGTCGACAAGCTGTTCGACCCGCTGGTGTACTGGGAACAGGGCAGCTACTTCCACGAAGGCAAGCTGGACCGCCTGCGCGAGTCGCTGACCAAGCTCGATTACTTCAGCGTGATCGACATCCAGCCGCGGCCCGACCAGGCCGATGAGAACGGCGAAGTGCCGGTGGACGTGAAGCTGACCCGGGCCAAGCGCACCATCTACACCTCGGGCCTGAGCTACGGCAGCGAGAGTGGCGCGGGTGTGCGTGGCGGCATCGAGCGGCGCTACGTGAACAGCCGCGGCCACAAAATGAACACCCAGCTGGACTATGCGCAGAAGCGCAAGAGCCTGACCAGCACCTACCGCGTGCCGGCGTTCAAGTGGCTCGATGGCTGGTACGGGTTCACCGCCAGTGCCTACGACGAGCAGACCGACTACATCGACCTGCGCAACTTCAAGCTGATCGCCAGCCGCAGCGGGCAGATCAACGAGAACTGGACCGCCATCGCCTCGATGAACGCCCTGCGCGAACGCTGGCGCTACGCCTCGGGCACCGAGTTCACCAATGCGGTCTACAACACTTCGACCCTGGTGTACCCGCAGCTGGTCGCCGACTACGTCAACGTCGACGATCCGCTGTTCCCGCGCAGCGGCATCAGCGGCACCGCCACCCTGCGCGGCGGCATCGAGGGCGCCGGTTCGGATACCAGCTTCGTGCAGGCCAACGCGGTGCTGCGCTGGTACATCCCGGTGGGCCAGAGCGATCGCCTGATCCTGCGCGGCGAAGGCGGTACGACATGGACCAGTGACCTGGTGGCGATGCCGCCGAGCCTGCGCTACTTCGCCGGTGGCGACCGCAGCATCCGCGGCTATGCCTTCCGTGAAGTGGGCCCGCGCACGCCGGCCCCGGACAAGTACGCGCTCGGCGCGAAGAACCTGGTGGTCGGCTCGGCCGAGTACGAGCATTACTTCAAGGGTGGCCCATGGGGTGCGGCGGTGTTCGTCGACACCGGCAGCGCGTTCGACAACACCATCGACCTGCATACCGGCGTGGGCTTCGGCGTGCGCTGGAAATCGCCGGTGGGGCCGGTGCGCGTGGACATCGCGCACGGCCTGAACAACCCTGATTCGCAGTTCCAGCTGTACCTGAACATCGGAGCGGACCTGTGAGCGCGCAGACCCCGGACACCCGCACTCCGCCGCCGCCGCGCGTGCGTTTCTACCGCCGCCGCCGTTTCTGGGCATGGTCGGGCGTGGGCGTGATCGGCCTGGTGCTGCTGGCGCTGCTGGCCGTGTACTGGCTGCTGCAGACCGTGGCCGGCCGCGATGTGCTGCTGGCCCAGGTGGTGGCGCGCCTGCCGGTGGGCGCCAGCTTCACCTGGGACAAAGCGGACGGCCCGGTGGCCGGGCCGCTGACCCTGTACAACGTCGATTTCCGCTACGACGACATCCACTTCCACACCGAACGCGCGCACCTGGAGCCGGACCTGCGCCCGCTGCTGGGCCGCAAGCTGCAGCTGGACAAGCTGGAACTGACCAACGCCACGCTCAACCTGGCCAAGAGCGATGAGCCGTTCAAGCTGCCGTCGTGGCCCGATTCGCTGCCGCAGATCGAGATGCCGCTGGCGATCCAGGCCGATGTCATCGCCATCGATGGGTTCCGCATCAGCCAGGCCAACGAACCGGTGATCGACATCAGCCGCGTGCGCGGCGGCATCGAGATCGCCAACGGTGAATTCCAGGCCCGGCAGCTGGTCGTGGCCAGCGACATGGGCGATTTCACCGCGCAGGGCCGCTACATCCCGGCCAAGGATTACGACACCGACGTGACCGTGACGGCCGTGCTGCCGGCACCGCGTGGACGCACCGCCGCGACCCTGGGCCTGGTCGCGCGTGGCGACCTGGCGCACATGGAAGTGGCCGTGGCCGGCCGTGCACCGCAGCCGCTGAAGGCGATGCTGGTGTTCGACGGCCGTACCGACCCGACCTGGAATGCCACGGTCCGCAGCGACGAGCTGGACCTGGCGCTGCTGTCGCCGGCGCTGGCGACCTCGGGCATCGCGCCGCTGGCACTGGATTTCACCGCCTCAGGCAAGGGTGGCAACGCCAACCTGCAGGGCCGGGTGAAGCAGGGCGAGCAGGAACTGGAGCTGGCACCGTCGGTGGTTTCGCTGCAGGACCAGGTGCTGAAGGTCTCGCCGTTGGTGGTGAAGGGCCTGGGCGGCGAAGCACGCCTGCAAGGCACCGCTGATTTCAGCCAGGAAGACCAGCAGAAACTCAACTTCTCGGTGATCGCGCAGAACCTGACCTGGGTGCCGGCGCCGGACCCGAACACCGCCGGCAGCGCACCGGTGCCGGTGACGCTGAAGGAAGCGCGCTTCGGCCTGGCCGGCACGCTGCAGGCCTGGGCTGCGATCGGCCGTGCCGACGTGCAGCGCGAGGAACAGAAGGCACAGCTGCGCTTCGACGTGCGTGGCAACGACAAGGCCGCACAGATCCACCAGCTGCAGGCGCAGACCCCGGGCGGGCAGCTGCAGGTGGAAGGCCAGGTGGCCTGGTCGCCGCAGCTGGACTGGGATGCCAAGGCGACGCTGAAGGACTTCGACCCGGGCTATTTCGTGCCGGGCTGGAATGGGCGGCTGTCTGGCAATCTTGCCTCCAAGGGCCAGCAGCTGCCGCCGCCGGCCAATGCACCGGCCGGTACCACCGGCACGCTGCAGGCGACGGTGGACCTGCCGTCGCTGAAGGGCACGCTGCGCCAGCGCAACGTCGATGCGCAGGGCAAGTTCGCCCTGCAGGGCGAACAGGGTCAGGGCGAGCTGAAGCTGACCGTAGGCAGCAGCCGGGTGACCGCGTCGGGCAAGGTGGGTGATCGCCTGGACATCGATGCACGCTTCGAGCCGCTGCAGCTGAGCGATCTGCTGCCCGGCGCCGATGGCGGCCTGCGCGGCCAGGTGCAGGTGAAGGGCCCGCGCGATGCGCCGGATATCACCGCCGACCTGGTCGGCAACAACCTCAACTGGGATGGCTACGGCGCCGAAAGCCTGAGCATCAAGGGCCACCTGCCGTGGCGTGGCGACAGCGGCACGCTGGCCGTGCAGGGCCAGCAGGTCAACGCAGGCATGCTGCTGGAGCGCTTGAACGTGGATGCGCAGGGCAGTGTTTCCAACCTGCGCCTGGCCGCACAGACGCGCAACGAGATGGGCGCGATCGACCTGCAGGGCAGCGTGCGCCAGCAGGGCACGCAGTGGCGCGGGGAACTGGCCGCGCTGCGCATCGCACCGATGAAGGGCGATGCGTGGTCGCTGCGGGCGCCGGCGACCTTCGCCATCAACGGCGGCACCTACACGCTGTCCGAAGCCTGCCTGGCCACCACCGGCGGTGGCGCGCTGTGCGCGCAGGCCAACTGGCCGCGCGAGGGCGTGGTGGTGCGCAGTGATGCGCTGCCGCTGTCGCTGGTGCAGCCGTGGCTGCCGCCGCAGTCCGGCCGCCGCATCTACCTGCGTGGCGATGTCAGCCTGGACGCGCAGATCCGCCCGCGCGCCAATGCGTGGGAAGGCCACGTGGAAGTGCGCTCGAAGGAAGGCGGCGTGCGCCTGGGCGAGCTGCGCAACGCCGGTACCGCTGGCACCGACAGCACCCGAGGCGAACTGGTGCGCTACGACCAGTTCTCGCTGAAGCTGGACATGACCCCGGCCAGCATCAAGGGCTATCTGGGCATGGGCTTCCAGGGCAACGGCTTCGTCGATGCGAGGATGCAGACCGGCTGGGAGGCCAGCGCGCCGTTGAACGGCGAGCTCTACCTCAACATGTCGCGGCTGTACTGGCTGGAGCTGTTCTCGCCGGACATCGTGCGCCCCACCGGCCTGATCGAAGGCCACGTGAGCCTGCGCGGCACGCGCGGCCAGCCTTCGCTGGGCGGCGATGCCACGCTGAGCAACTTCAAGGGCGAGTTCCCGGCGCTGGGCCTGACCTTCGACCAGGGCAAGGGCAGCTTCGTGGCCCAGCCCGATGGCTCGGCCAAGATCACCGCGCAGGCCAACTCGGGCCAGGGCACGCTGTACGTCGACGGTGGCCTGTCCTGGTTCGGCGATGCACAGCCACTGCAGCTGAAGATCCATGGCGAGAACGTGCTGGTGTCCAACACCAGCGAACTGCGCATCGTCGCCAACCCCGATCTCGACTTCACCCTGGCCAAGGCGGCGATGGAGCTGCGCGGCACCGTCAACGTGCCCGAGGCCGATATCGACCTGGAGCGCCTGGACCGTGGCACCTCGGTGTCCGAGGACGTGGTGGTGCTGGACCCGGCCGACCCGGAGGAGTCGCGTACCTCGCCGCTGGACATGGACCTGACGGTAAGCCTGGGCGACAAGGTGAAGATGACCGGCTTCGGCCTGAAGGGCGGGCTGACCGGCAAGATGCAGGTGTGGGCCAAGCCCGGCCGCGAGATGACCGCCAATGGCGGGCTTGAGGTGAGCGGCCGCTACAAGGCCTATGGCCAGGACCTGACCATCACCCGCGGCAACCTCAACTGGAACTACAACGCCGTCTCCGATCCGCGCATCAACATCCGCGCCGAACGCCGCATCGGTGATGTCACCGCCGGCATCGACGTGACCGGGCGCGCGCAGCAGCCGCGCGCGGACGTGTGGTCGGACCCGGCGATGTCGCAGTCCGAAGCGCTGGCCTACCTGGTGCTGGGCCGCAGCCTGACCAACGCCAGTACCGACCAGACCCAGCAGGTCACCGCGGCCTCGGCGGCGCTGTCGGCCGGCAGCGGCCTGCTGGCCTCGCAGCTGGGCGCCAAGCTGGGCCTGGACGATGCCGGCGTGAGCCAGTCGCGCGCGCTGGGCGGTTCGGTGATCGGCTTCGGCAAGTACATCTCGCCCAAGCTGTACGTCGGCTACGGCGTGTCGATGGTGGGCGCCGGTTCGGTGCTGACCCTGAAGTACCTGCTGCGCCGCGGCTTCGACGTGGAAGTGGAATCGAGCACGGTGGAAAACCGCGGCTCGCTGAACTGGCGCCGCGAGAAATGACCCCGTCGCCGGCTGCGATCAACGGTTGAACCAGCGCAGCTGGTCGCGGTGGGCGTGCAGGTCCTTGGCCCAGTAGACCAGGGCCACCACCAGCGCGGGCACGATCAGCAGGATGGCGATCATCATGCCTGCGCCGCCGGCCTCCTCCCCGGCCGGCACACAGCGCTTCACGAAGCGCTGGCGGGCCATGCGCAGCACCACGGCGCTGGCCACCAGCAGCACGAGCAGCGCGGTGAAGGGAACCTCGGTGGTGCTGCGCAGTGCGAGGTGGAACGCACCCATCACCGCGGCGACCGCCAGCGGAATGGCCAGAATGCGCAGCCCCGGCAGGACGGTTGCAGCGTGCTCCGGCAGGGACTGCCAGCGCACGATCGCACGCAGCACCATGGAGCTGAGCCACAGCACCGGGGCCAACAGCACCGCAACCGCGATGAGCAGCGCCGCGCGCTGGCCTCCGTCCAGCAGGCCATCGGACGAGGCGGGCAGCGGCCAGCTGGCGACCACGCCCCAGGTGCAGAGCAGCCCCAGGGCCAGTGCCACCAGCGACGTGCGCAGGCCGCCGGCCTGCCAATGGATGGCGTCGCCCTCGCGCCCGAAGCGTGACCAGAACGCCACCTGCCCGGCATCCAGGCCCGGTGGCAGGCGCAGGTCGTGCCAGTAGCCCAGCGCCGCCAGCAGGTTGATCGCCTGGTGCGCGCGCGACGGCTGCAGGGTGCTCAGCAGGTTGCGCCACGCCGGGCGCGGCTCGCGCAGGCTGGGCAGCACATCGCTGCCGGGCACCAGCAGGGTGTCGCTGATGCCTGAGTAGCGGACCGCCAGCGCACCCGCACCGGCCGGTGACAGCAGCCAGCGCTGTTCGCAGCGGCGTGCCACGGCATCCAGCCAGTGCATGTCCCAGCCCCGTACCGGGTCATCCCAGCCGAAGCATTCACCGAGCAGGTCGAAGCGCGTGCGTGGCAGGGCGGGTTCGTTGTTCACCAGGTGCTGCAGCACGGCCTGGCCAATGAGACGCTTGCCGTGCAGCGACCACAGCTCCGGTTGCTGCTGCAGGGTCTGCCGCAGGAGCGCGTCATCGCCCTGTGCGGCCACCTCGACCAGCTGCGCGGCAACGGCATCGTGGTCCACCTCGTGCGTCGACGCCTGCGACGCGCTTTCCCTGGGTGGTGCCACATCGCCGGCCAGCTGCGCCAACGCGGCCTGGTAGGCCTCGTGCAGCTGCTGGAACGCCACCGGATCATCTTCGGGCCGGGTGACCCGCAGCTGCCTGGCATAGGCGCGCTTGATGGCGCGCTCGTCAGCGTCGGCGCCCAGCCCCAGCCGTTGCATCCAATCACTCATGCCCACTGGCCCCGCACATTGCGCCAGCCATCCCACAGCCAGAGCACGAGCGTGGCGACCAGGGCCAGTTCGGCCACCACCACCATCATGAACGTCAGTTTCAGCAGCGGCAGCGCGGCCAGCAGCAGCCAGCCGTTGAAATGCACTTCCAGGCGGCTGCGCTTCCAGAAGCGCACCAGGGCCAGCACCAGCGCCGACCACGCCAGTGCCGTGCCGGCCATGCGCAGATCCATGACGTGGATCAGCACCACGGCCATCACCGCCAGCAGCGGAATCAGCAGCAGGCGCGGGTAGCGCCCACGCGAAGCGGCAGGTTCATCGCCGCTCTGCCAGCGCAGCAGCGTGTGCAGGGGCGGTGCCAGCCCGCCCAACACCGTCAGCGCGAGCAGCGCCCACAGTGCAAGCTCGGCGAAACGCTGCATGGGCCATGCGTCGGGCTCGCTGCTCTTCAGCACGCCATACCCCAGGATCAGCGCCGACAGGGCGAGGCCACTGGCGATGCCGCGCAGCAGGCCCTGCAGGCCGCGCACCACGCTCATGCGGTCGCGCTGGCCGATGCGCAGCCAGAAGTCGACCTGCTGCGCGCGCAACGGTGCGGGTGCATCGGTGGCATCGTCGATGCACAGCACGTCCAGCGTGCGATTGAGGTCGCGCCCCCGCATCGGCGGCAGCGACGTCAGCAGGGCCTGCCAGGGCTTCCAGGGGCGTGACAACCAGGCCAGGTGGTCGCGCGCGCCGGTGACGGTGGAGGGCAGCCCGTTCTGCCGCAGCAGCTCGGCCAGTCGCCCATGGTTGCGCGGCTGCACCACCCAGCTGCGATGCATCTGCAGGCGGTGCGCGTGCAGCGCATAGGGGTCGATGCCGCTGTGCAGATCATTCCAGCCGAAGGTCTCGACAAGCACTTCGCTGATGCCCATCGACAGCGGCGGGACGTGGTTGCACAGCTGGGCCAGCACCACCTCGCCGATCGCAGGCTTGCTGTACAGCGACCACAGTTCGGGCTGCTGCGCCAGCCAGTCGCGCAGCGGGCCAGGCTCCAGCTGCAAGGCCCGGGTCAGGATGCCGTGCGCGCTGGCGGCGACGTCCACGGTCTGCGGGGGCGGGGCCGGGGCATCGGCGAACGCCCTGTCCGCAGGCGCGGGTGCAGTCGCAGGCGCAGATTCGGGCGCGGGTTCGGGGCCGCTGGCTACGTGGGCGCTGGCGGCGCTTGCTGCTTCCAACGGCACCGGCCGCTGCTGCACCCATGCAAGCGCGGCCTGGTAGGCCTCATGCAGCTGCTGGAACGCGGCCGGGTCATCGTCGGGGCGGGTCACCCGCAGGCGCTGCGCGTAGGCGCGCTTGATCGTGCGCTCGTCGGCGTCCTCGTCCAGCGCCAGCACCTCCAGGCCCCAGCTCATGCATCGCGCTCCAGCATGTCCAGCGCCTGGGACAGCTCGCGGCGCTGCTGCTCGATGTGGTGCAGATCCTGGCCGTCCAGGGCATGGCGGAACTGCATCAGCCAGCCCTGCAGCGTGTCGCGGTGGTGGATGAATTCCTCGTACAGGCGCTCGGCGCGGGCCACCACGGCCAGGTTCTGCTGGGTGTCACGCGGGTGGATCTTCAGGCCCTGCAGGGCGGCCAGGCGCTGCTGGATCTCGGTGGTCGACATCAGGCCCGGGTTCTGCTCCAGGATCAGCTCATGGCGCAGGCCGCTGGCGTCCTCGGTGACTTCCACCTGCAGCAGGCCGTTGATGTCGTAGGTGAAGCGGGTGGTGACCCCGCGTTCCTCCAGCGGCCCGCGATGGGTGAGCGGCACGCGCAGCTCGCCCAGCTTGATGTTGCGGTCCACGGTCGGGCTTTCGCCCTGGTAGATGTCGATCACCACTTCGCGCTGCTGCTCCTGGATGGGGAAGAAGCGATCCTCGCGGCTGACCGGCACCACGCTGTTGCGCTGGATGATCGGGTGGAAATAGCCACCGCGCGACTGCCCATCGGCGGTGCGGCGCGACACCTGGGTACCCAGCGTGTAGGGGCAGACATCGGTCAGCACCACTTCGCGCAGGGCCTCGTCGCGACCCTTCAGGCCGGCGGCGAAGGTGGCACCCAGGGCGATGGCATGGTCGGGGTGGATATGGCGCAGCGGCAGCCGGCCGAACATGCGGGTGACCAGGCGGCTGACCATCGGCATGCGTACCGCGCCGCCCACCAGCACGATGTCGTCCAGTGCGTCCGGCTGCAGCCGCGCATCGCGGATGGCGCGCTCGATCGGGCCGCGCATGCGCTGCAGCAGGGGATCGCACAGCCGGGCAAATGCCGCCTCGTCCAGCGACCAGTGCAGCTGGCGCTCGCCCAGCGCCAGTTCCAGCGTGCTGCTGCCGCTGTGGCTCAGTTCGCGCTTGAACAGTTCCAGATGCCGCAGCAGCTGCGCCTTCTCGCTGGCGGCCAACGTGGCCAGGTCCAGCCGCTGGTCGGCCAGCAGGGCGTCCAGCAGCACGCGCGAGAAATCCTCGCCGCCCAGGAAATTGTCACCGGCACTGGCATGGACTTCGACCACCCCGTCGAACAGCTCCAGGATCGAGACATCGAAGGTGCCGCCGCCCAGGTCCAGCACCAGCACGCGGCCTTCGCCCTCGCGCTGCTGCAGGCCATAGGCCAGCGCTGCTGCCGTGGGCTCGTTGATCAGGCGCTCGACGCGGATGCCGGCCAGTTCGCCGGCGCTGCGCGTTGCCTTGCGCTGCGCATCGGAGAAGTACGCCGGCACGCTGATCACCGCCTCTTCCACCTTCTGCCCGAGCGCAGCCTCGGCGTCGGCCAGCAGCGAGCGCAGCACCAGGGCCGACAGTTCCTCGGGCCGGAAGCTGCGGTCGCCCAGGCGGGTCTGCCGGTCGGTCCCCATCCAGCGCTTGAAGTTCGCCACGCTGTGCGCCGGATGGCTGACCAGGCGGTCGCGCGCCGGTTGCCCGACCAGCACCGCGCCATCGGCCAGGCTGACCACCGAGGGCGTCAGCAGCTCGCCGTGTGCATTGGGGAACAGCCGCCCGCCACCTGCCTCGTAGATGCCCACCAGCGAATGGGTGGTGCCCAGGTCGATACCGACGATCATGCTGCTTCCCTGACTGCATGTGATGGAGCGCCGATTGTAGGCTGGTCGAGCGGCCGATGAACGCGCCGCCCCCAACCATCGGCCGTTGCCCCATCCGCCCCCAGCGGCTATGGTCCCGGGCTGTTCTGTACTGCCGGAAATGCCGATGCCTGCCCGTAAAACCCTTCCTGCCGCCCTGGCCCTGGGCCTGACCCTCGCTGCAGGCGCCCACGCCGATGAAGGCATGTGGATGCCGACCCAGCTGCCGGAGCTGGCCAAGCCGCTGCAGGCGGCCGGTTTCAAGGGCAACCCGGCCGAGCTGGCCAACGTCACCGCGCCGCCGCTGAGCGCGGTGGTGCGTGCCGGCGGTGGCACCGCCTCGTTCGTTTCCGCCGATGGCCTGCTGCTGACCAACCACCACGTGGCGATGGGCGTGATCCAGTACAACAGCTCGCCCGAGCACGACCTCATCAACGGCGGCTTCATCGCCCAGGGCCGCGCCGACGAGCGCCCGGCCAACCCGGACTTCCGCGTGCTGGTCACCGTCGGCTTCGACAAGGTGACCGACCAGGTGCTGGCCCAGGCCCGCGGCAAGACCGGCCGTGCCTACTTCGACGCCGTCGACGCGGCCAGCAAGCAGATCGTGGCCGAGTGCGAGAAGGACGGCAGCGTGCGCTGCTCGGTGGCCAACATGTACTACGGCACCGATTTCTACCGCATCGCCCAGCTGGAACTGAGCGACGTGCGCCTGGTGTACGCACCGCCGCGCGCCATCGGCAACTACGGCGATGAGATCGACAACTTCATGTGGCCGCGCCACACCGGCGATTTCACCCTGCTGCGCGCCTACGTCGGCAAGGACGGCAAGCCGGCCGCCTACAGCAAGGACAACGTGCCCTACCAGGCGCCGGCGCACCTGCAGATGTCGGTGGAAGGCCCGAAGGAAGGCGACTACGCGATGCTGGCCGGTTACCCGGGCATCACCTACCGCCACCGCACCGCGGCCGAATTCGCCGGCCAGATCGACACCGTGCTGCCGCGCCGCGTCTCGGTGTTCCAGCAGATGATCGACACCATCGAGGCGGCCAGCGCCAATGATGCGCAGGCACGCACCCGCTACGCCTCGCAGCTGCAGTCGCTGAAGAACAACCGCAAGCGCGCCGCCGGCGAGCTGGAAGGCCTGCTGCGCAGCGATGCCAAGGCCCAGCGCGCTGCCGACGAAACCGCCATGCTGGCCGCCACCGACCGCCGGTACCAGGCCGACATCAAGGCGCTGCTGGCCAACCTGTCGCAGGGCGCGGCGGTGGGCGAGCGTGACCTGCTGCTGGACCAGATGGCCGCGCAGACCCAGCTGCTGCGCTCGGCCCTGCTGCTGGAACGCCTGCGCATCGAATCGGCCAAGCCGGACGCGCAGCGCGAAACCGGCTACCAGCAGCGCGACCAGGCGATGATCGAGGGCGTGCTCAAGCAGGTGCAGCGCCGCTACGCACCGGAGGTCGAGAAGGCCCTGCTGACCCGCCTGCTGACCCGCTACCAGCAGTTGCCGGATGCGCAGCGCGTGGCCGAGTTCGACGCCGCCTTCGGCCGCACCCCGGCCGAGCTGGCCAAGGCCCTGGATGGCCTGTACGCCGGCACCCAGCTGGGTGACGAGGCCCAGCGCCTTTCGCGCTTCGCCGCCGCCCGCGAAGGCAAGGCCCTGGCCGCCGATCCGCTGGTGGCCGTGGCCGGCCCGCTGGTGGCCGCGCAGCTGCGCATCGAGAACGAGAGCAAGACCCGCGAAGGCGAGCAGCTGCGCCTGCGCCCGGCCTACATGCAGGCGCTGTTCGCCTGGCGTGCCAAGCAGGGCCGCGCGGTGTACCCGGATGCCAACCGCACCCTGCGCATCAGCTACGGCAAGGTGGAGGCGCTGCATCCGCGTGACGGCGTGACCTATTCGCCGGTGACCACTGTGGCCGGCATCGTCGAAAAGAACACCAACGCCTACCCGTTCGATGCACCGAAGCCGCTGCTGGCCGCCATCGCCAAGGGCGATTTCGGCAGCACCGCCGACCCGGCGCTGAAGACCCAGACGGTCAACTTCCTGACCAACCTGGACACCACCGGCGGCAACTCCGGCTCGCCGGTGCTCAACGCCAAGGGTGAGCTGATCGGCCTGAACTTCGACAGCAACTGGGAATCGGTCAGCGCCAGCTGGTGGTTCGACCCGCGCTTCAAGCGGGCCGTGCACGTGGACATGCGCTATCTGCGCTGGCTGCTGGCCAAGGTCTACCCGGCGCCCGAGCTGCTGAAGGAAATGGGCGTGCCGGCCCAGTAAGAAGCCGGCCACGACCAACGGTCGTGGCCCGCACCGCGTAAGCCCCCACCTTGGTGGGGGTGGTTGCCCCCAACGAGCCCGTACACCCGGCCATGCCTGGCCTACACTGCGGGTTCCTCTGACGGAAACGCGCGCGTGGTCTCCAGCTGGATCCTGCTGCTGGTCTCGGTTGCCTATGCCGCGCTGCTGTTCGGCGTGGCGTGGTGGGGCGACCGCCGGCCGATGTACCCCGACCGTCCGTGGCTGCGGCCGGTCGTCTACAGCCTGGCGCTGGCCGTGTACTGCTCGTCGTGGACCTTCTACGGCGCGGTCGGTACCGCGGTGCGCCACGGCGTGGGCTACCTGCCCATCTACATCGGCCCGCTGCTGATGCTGCTGTTCGGCTGGCGCATCATCGAGCGCCTGGCGCTGGTGGCGCGCAGCCAGAACGTGGTGTCCATCGCCGATTTCATCTCCTCGCGCTTCGGCCGCTCGCGGCGGCTGGCCGCGCTGGTGGCGATCATTGCCCTGATCGGCATCGTTCCGTACCTGGCCCTGCAGTACAAAGCAGTGGCGATGAGCCTGCAGGTGCTGACCGGCAACGCCGGCCCGACCGGCTACTTCACTGATCCGGCGCTGTACGTGGCCCTGCTGATGGCCCTGTTCGCGACCCTGTTCGGTACCCGCCAGGTCGATGCCACCGAGCACCACCACGGCATGATGCTGGCCATCGCCTTCGAATCGGTCATCAAGCTGCTGGCGATGCTCGCGGTGGGCGTGTTCGCCTACCTGTGGCTGAGCAACCGCACCGATGCGGTGGTGCAGTCGGTGCATACGCTGTTCACCGGCCTGCCGCCGGTGGGCTTCATCTCGCAGACGCTGCTCAGCTTCCTGGCCATCATCTGCCTGCCACGCCAGTTCCACGTGGCCGTGGTCGAGTGTGGCGATGTGCGCGACGTACGCCGCGCGCGCTGGATGTTCGGCAGCTACCTGGTGCTGATTTCGGCGATGGTGCTGCCGATCGCCACCGCCGGCGTCACCCTGTTCGGCACCGGCGGCACGGTCGCGGACGATTCGATGGTGCTGGCCCTGCCGCTGGCCGAAGGCCGCAACGCGCTGGCGCTGATCGCCTACGTCGGTGGTTTCTCGGCGGCGACCGGCATGGTCATCGTGGCCTCCATCGCGCTGGCCACCATGGTCAGCAACGACCTGGTGATGCCGGTGCTGCTGCGCCGCAGTGGCGACCACCAGGAGGCGGCAGACATGGCCTCGCGCGTGCTGTGGATCCGCCGACTGGCAATTCTTTTCCTGGCTTTGATGGCCTACAGCTACTACCGCGGCAGCAGCAATGACAGCAGCCTGGCCTCGTATGGGCTGATGGCTTTCGCCGCCGTGGCGCAGTTCGCGCCGGGCCTGATTGGTGGCCTGTACTGGCGCGGCGCCAGCCGTCGCGGCGTTGAGGCCGGCATGGTGCTGGGCTTTGCCACCTGGATGTACACCCTGCTGCTGCCCGCGATGACCATGGCCGGCTGGGTGGATGCGACCTGGGTGCAGCACGGTCCGTTCGGCGTGGAATGGCTGCGCCCGCAGCAGCTGTTCGGCATGACCGGCTGGGACCCGCTGACCCACGGCACGTTCTGGTCGCTGCTGGTCAACGCGGCCACGATGATGCTGGTGTCCGCGCGCTGGCGCCCGGGCGTGGACGAGCGCCTGCGCGCCGCGCCCTTCCTCGACCCCTACGCCGAACGCCCCTCGGTGGCGGGCGGCTGGCCCGGCCACGTGCACGTGGGCGACCTGCTGGCCCTGGCTTCGCGCGTGGTGGGTGAGCGCCACGCGCGGCGTTCGTTCTTCGAACAGGCACAGTCGCTGGGCCGCGAGCTGCAGTCCTCGGCACCGGCCGACCGGCCTTGGGTGCAGTTCACCGAGCGCCTGCTGGCCGCGTCGATCGGCGCCGCCTCCGCGCGCCTGCTGCTGACCAGCCTGCTGCGTGGCTCGGGCATGGACCTGGGCGAAGTGGTGGCGGTGCTGGACGAAGCGGGGCAGGAGCTGCGCTTCAACCGCGAAATCCTGTCCACCACACTGGAAAACATCAGCGCCGGCGTCAGCGTGGTCGACCCGGACATGCGCCTGACGGCGTGGAACCGGCGCTACCAGGACATGTTCGGCTACCCCGACGGCATGCTCTACGTGGGCCGGCCGGTGGCTGACCTGATCCGCTACAACGCCGAACGCGGCGAGCTCGGCGAAGGCGACATCGAAGTGCAGATCAACCGCCGCATCGGTTACATGCGCGCCGGTTCACCGCACGTTTTCGAACGCACGCGCAGCGATGGCAAGGTGATCGAGATGCGCGGCCAGGCGCTGCCCGGCGGCGGTTACGTGACCAGCTACAACGACATCACCGACTACAAGCACGCGGAAAAAGCACTGCTGGAAGCCAACGAAACGCTGGAACAGCGCGTGGCCGAGCGCTCGCACGAAGCCGAGGTCGCGCAGCAGTCGAAGACCCGCTTCCTCGCGGCGATCAGCCATGACGTGCTGCAGCCGCTGAATGCCGCGCGCCTGTTCGCGTCGGCATTGCGTGACAGCGACCACGTGAGCGACGAGCAGAAGCACCTGGCCGAACGCGTGGATGCTTCGCTGCGCGCGGCCGAAGAACTGCTGGATGGCCTGCTGGACGTGTCGCGGCTGGATGCCGGCGGCCTGCATCCGGTCATAGGCGAGTTCGATGTGAGTGCGCTGATGCGCGAACTGGCCGCGCAGTACACGCCGGTGGCGGCCGGTCGTGGCCTGCGCCTGGACCTGTTCGCCCGTACCACCTGGGTTCGCAGCGACCGCCGCCTGCTGCGCCGCGTGCTGCAGAACTTCCTTGCCAACGCACTGCGCTACACGCGCCAGGGCCGCATCGTGCTGGCCGTGCGCCAGCGTGGCGACGAAGTGGAACTGCAGGTGTGGGATACCGGCCCGGGCATCCCCGAGCACCACATGCGGCAGATCTTCGAGGAGTTCCACCGCTACCAGCAACCCTTCGATTGGGGCGAGCAGGGGCTGGGCCTGGGCCTGTCGATCTGCCAGCGCATCTCGCGCCTGCTCGATCACCGACTGAACGCGCGCAGCCGGGTCGGCAGTGGTTCGATGTTCTCGATCATCCTGCCGCGCGTGGCGCCGTTGCCGGGCTACAGCGAGCCGCTGCTGCCCGCCCAGGCCGCCGCACCGCCGGTGCGCAGCGACTCGCTGGCCGGGCTGCGCGTGCTGTGCGTGGACAACGACGAGGAGATCCTCGATGGCATGCGCGCGCTGCTGGGCCGCTGGCAGGTGCAGGTGATCACCGCATCAACCGTGGACCAGGCGCTGGAGAAGGTGGCCGGGCAACCGCAGGTGATGCTGGTGGACTACCACCTGCATGACCGCATGGATGGCCTGGACGCGCTGGTGGCGCTGCGCGAAGCGGCCGGCTACCCGTTGCCGGGCGCGCTGCTGACCGCCGATGGCCGCGATGAGCTGAAGCGGATGGCACGCGAGCGCGGCTACCGCGTGCTGACCAAGCCGATCAAGCCGGCCTCGCTGCGCGCCTTCCTGGGCGCGCTGCGCGACGCGAGGTAAACGCCGGGCTACCCAACCCCTTGTAGAGCCGAGCCCATGCTCGGCTGGATCGCGCCGTGCGCCCGCAATTTCCACGGCAATATAGCCTTCGCTATACAAACCAGCCCTGCCTGCGCGTTTACCCGCAAATGCGCCACGCGCGGATCGCGGTGCTAAGCTTCGCGTCCCCTTGGGGAGTAGCCGGATTCCTTCGCAGGAATCGTCCACGTCAACATACTCGGCCAGTGCGCCGTGGCGTGGACAACCATGATGGTTGGCGAGACCAGCGGCCCGCGCGCGCAACGACAGGTTGGGCGCGAGCGCGAGCCGTGCGTCCGTCTTTGCCCGACCTTCAGCAGCCGCCAATGTCTCCTGTTTCGATCCTCCTGATCGGTTTCGCCATGTCCACCGATGCCTTCGCTGCCGCGATCGGCAAGGGTGCTGCCATGCGCAAGCCGGTGTTCCGCGATGCACTCCGCGCCGGCATCATCTTCGGCGTCATCGAGGCGATCACGCCCATCATCGGCTGGCTGCTCGGCCGCGCCGCCCTGCAGTACGTCGAAGCGTTCGACCATTGGATCGCCTTCGGCCTGCTGGTCGCGCTGGGCGTGCACATGATCATCAACGGCGTGCGCCCGGACAGCGGCGAAGAGGACGAGGATCCCTCCCAGCACCACGGTTTCTGGAAGCTGGCGCTGACCGGTTTCGCCACCAGCATCGATGCCATGGCCGTGGGTATCGGCCTGGCGTTCATGGACGTGCATATCGGCGTGATGGCTGCGGTCATCGGCCTGTGCACGCTGACCATGGTCACCGCCGGCATCATGCTGGGCCGCGTGCTGGGCGGCATGGTCGGCAAGCGCGCCGAGATCATCGGCGGCGTGATCCTGGTGATCATCGGTTCGACGATCCTGTACGAACACCTGCACGGCGTGGCGTAACACGCAGAACTGTAGAGCCGAGCCTGCGCTCGGCTCACGCGCGCAGCGCGGTTCTCAGGCGAAACGCAGCCGAGCATGGGCTCGGCTCTACAAGTCCAGGTGCTGCGGGAGTCCTGTAGAGCCGAGCCTGCGCTCGGCTCATGCGCGCAGCGCGGTTCTCAGGCGAAAGGCAGCCGAGCATGGGCTCGGCTCTACAACGGGGAAATGGCCTACATGTCTCGCCGTGGTGCACTGATGGAGAGCCTGTCGGTCGCAATATAGTATTCGGGCATGTCCAGCCCAGCACTCCGTAATGGCCGCTGGTCGCAGACCGGCAATGTCTACGCGATCACCACGGTGACACACGCGCGTCGACGCTGGTTTGACGATGAAGCCAACGTCGACCTTCTGATCGAGGCGCTCCGTACGGTGGAGCGGACGGGACGGACGTGTTCCCTGGCCTGGGTGATCATGCCGGATCATCTTCACTGGCTGATCGAACTGCGACGCGGAACGCTCGCCGGCTGCTTGCAGATCCTCAAGTCCAGAAGCGGGCGGGCCATCGCCAGGCGCGTTGATGCCGATGCACCGATCTGGCAACCGGGGTACTACGATCACGGCCTGCGCAGCGATGAATGCCTGCGCACGCAGGCGATGTACATTGCGGCCAATCCGGTTCGTGCCGGGCTGGCTACGCATCTTGGCGAGTATCCCTACGCCTGGAGCAGATGGCCCTTGCAGGATTAGCGCGGTCTTCGGCGAACAGCAGCCGAGCATGGGCTCGGCTCCACAAATTCAGGTGCCGCGAAGACCTGTAGAGCCGAGCCTGCGCTCGGCTCACGCGCGTAGCGCGGTCCTTGGCGAACAGCAGCCGAGCATGGGCTCGGCTCTACAAAGGCAGGTACCGGGGAGTCCTGTAGAGCCGAGCCTACGCTCGGCTCACGCGCGTAGCGCGGCCTTCGGCGAACAGCAGCCGAGCATGGGCTCGGCTCTACAAACGGGAGTGTCAGTCTTCATCCGGCGGCAGCACGATGGCGTCGTCGTCGATCGCCAGCTTGCCGGCCATCAGCACGGCCTGGGTGCGGTTGGTCACGCCGAGCTTGCGCAGGATGGCGGTGACGTGGGCCTTGATCGTGGCTTCGGAGACGTTGAGGTCGTAGGCGATCTGTTTGTTCAAGCGGCCGGCGCCGAGCATCTGCAGCACGCGGAACTGCTGCGGGGTGAGCTCGCGCAGGCGCTGGCCGACTTCGCGCTCCTCGCTGCCGGTGGGCGGCACGTTGTGCGCTTCCGGCGGCGCCCAGGTTTCACCATCGAGGATGGTGCCCAGTGCATGCCCGATCGTGTCCGAGTCGGCCGACTTCGGAATGAAGCCCAGCGCGCCGTGGTCGAGCGCGCGGCGCATCACCGTGGCTTCTTCGCGCGCGGACACCACCACCACCGGCAGGTGCGGGTGCAGCGAGCGCATGTGCACCAGCGCGTTGAATCCCTGCGCGCCGGGCATGTTGAGGTCCATCAGGACCAGGTCGGCGTCGTTGTGCTGGTCGGCCAGGGCGTACAGCGCTTCCACGCTGTCGGCCTCGAACAGCTGCACGCCCGGGATGACCCGCTGCACGGCCCCTCGCAGGGCTTCACGGAACAACGGGTGGTCATCGGCAATCAGGAGGGTGGTCATGGTCGGGGGGGAACCGTGGGGAAAGCTGCATGGGGTCAGAACCCTTTCCTGGCGGAAAGGGTTCTGACCCCGGGTGATGCATCAGCGGACCTTGCGTTCGTCCACCAGCGACGCCACCACCGACGGATCGGCCAGGGTCGAGGTGTCGCCGAGCTGGTCCGGCGCGTTCTCGGCGATCTTGCGCAGGATGCGGCGCATGATCTTGCCCGAGCGGGTCTTGGGCAGGCCCGGCGCCCACTGCAGGTGGTCCGGCGTGGCGATGGGGCCGATCTCCTTGCGTACCCACGCCACCAGCTCCTTGTGCAGCTCGTCGCTGGGGGTTTCGTCGGCCACCAGGGTCACGTAGGCATAGATGCCCTGGCCCTTGACGTCGTGCGGGAAGCCCACGACGGCGGCTTCGGCCACCTTCGGGTGCGAAACCAGCGCGCTCTCCACTTCGGCGGTGCCGATGCGGTGGCCGGACACGTTGATCACATCGTCCACGCGGCCGGTGATCCAGTAGTAGCCATCTTCATCGCGGCGGCAACCGTCGCCCGTGAAGTAGCTGCCCGGGTAGGTGCGGAAATAGGTGTCGATGAAGCGCTGGTGGTCGCCGTAGACCGTACGCATCTGGCCCGGCCAGGAATCACGGATGATCAGGTTGCCCTCGGTCGGGCCGTCCTGGATCTCGCCATCGGCATTGACCAGCGCCGGCTGCACGCCGAAGAAGGGCAGGGTGGCCGAACCCGGCTTGAGGTCCATCGCGCCGGCCAGCGGCGAGATCAGGATGCCGCCGGTCTCGGTCTGCCACCAGGTATCGACGATCGGGCAGCGGCTGTCGCCGACCACCTCGTAGTACCAGCGCCAGGCTTCGGGATTGATCGGCTCGCCGACGCTGCCGAGCAGGCGCAGCGAGGCGCGCGACGTCTTCTTCACCGGCTCCTCGCCTTCGCGCATCAGTGCACGGATGGCGGTCGGCGCGGTGTAGAAGATGGTCACCTGGTGCTTGTCGATGACATTCCAGAAACGCGAGGTGTCCGGGTAGTTCGGCACGCCTTCGAACATCAGCGAGGTCGCGCCGTTGGCCAGCGGGCCGTACACGATGTAGCTGTGGCCGGTGACCCAGCCGACATCGGCGGTGCACCAGTAGATGTCGTCCTCGCGCAGGTCGAACACCGCTTCATGGGTGTAGGCCGCGTACAGCAGGTACCCACCGGTGGTGTGCAGCACGCCCTTCGGCTTGCCGGTGGAACCGGAGGTGTAGAGGATGAACAACGGGTCTTCCGCGTTCATGCGTTCCGGCTCGCAGGTGGACGGCTGGCTGTCCACCACGTCGTGGAACCAGCGGTCGCGCGGGGCCTGCATGTCCACCGCGCCGCCGGTGTGGCGCACCACCAGCACGGTTTCGACGGTATTGGTGCCTGGCAGCTTCAGCGCGGCATCGACGTTGGCCTTCAGCGGAATCCTGCGGCCTCCGCGCAGGCCCTCGTCGGCGGTGATGATCAGCTTGCTCTGGCAATCGCTGACACGGTCGGCGATCGAGTTCGGCGCGAAGCCACCGAACACCACCGAATGGATGGCACCAATGCGCGCGCAGGCGAGCATGGCCACGGCGGCGTCGACGATCATCGGCAGGTAGATGGTGACCCGGTCACCCTTCTTGACGCCCAGGTTGCGCAGCGCGTTGCCGAGGCGGCAGGTGCGCTCGTACAGCTCGCGATAGGTCACGTGCTGGGCCGGCGCGTCCGGGCCGTCCGGTTCGAACAGCAGGGCGGTCTTGTCGCCGCGCTTCTCGAGCTGGCGGTCCAGGCAGTTCACGCTGGCGTTGAGCTCGCCGTCCTCGAACCACTTGATGCGGAAGTCGGCCAGGTCGTAGCTGACGTTCCTGATCGTGGTCGGCTTGCGCATCCAGTCCAGCCGCTCGGCGGCCTTGCCCCAGAACGCATCCGGGTCGGTCACCGAAGCCTGGTACTGCTGCTGGTAAGACGTCTTGTCGATGCGTGCCTTGGCGGCGAACTGCGGATCGACGGGGTAGATATCAGCCATGGCACCCTCACTTGCACGTTGACTTTGTATGTGCGGTCGCAGCATCGCAGCGACCCTCCGCCACCAGTTTGCCCCATCCACCCCCGGTCGCGTCACCACGGCGCTTAGACCATGGTCGAAAGGCGGCGCTCTGCAGGCCCGGGTTCGACCAATGGCGAATACCGCTATACATAAACGCCCCGCAGTCTCGGCTCGACCGTGCCCCACGCGCGGCATCACCTTGCCACTTGGGAGAGAGGGCAACATGAGCCACCGTACGTTGAAAGCCGTGCGCAAACCTTTGGCGGCCTGCTTGCTGGTCGCCCTGGTCGCACCGGGCATGGCGTTTGCAGAGACCGCCAAAGAGAAAGCACTGGAAGCACGCGTCGCCGAACTGGAACGCCAGGTCCAGGCGCTGCTGTCCTCGCAGCAGCAACAGCAGACCCAGATCGTCCAGACCCAGCAGGCCGTGACCGATGTCCGCGCCGTGCAGGCCGAGCAGAAGCCGGTCGCACAGGTGCCGGCCGGCAAGCAGCCGATCCAGGTCACCACCATCACCCCGGGCGCCGCGCCGGGCACCACGGTCAAGATCGGCGGCTTCATCAAGGCCGATTTCCTGGCCACCCAGACCAGCGATGGCCAGCTGGCCGACGATGCCACCGGCCGCGCGCTGTACCTGCCGGGCCAGACCCCGGTGGCCGGCGCCGGCGGCTCGGGCAAGCGCTCGGACGTGGACTACAACGCCCACGCCAAGTTCTCGCGCTTCAACATCGGCATCGACAACGTCAGCGAGTCGGGCAACAAGTCCGGCGCGATGTTCGAGATGGACTTCTTCGGCAATTCGCTGGGCAACCAGACCGCCACCAACACCTACGGCGTGACCCTGCGCCACGCCTACATGTACTGGAACAACTGGCTGGCTGGCCAGACCTGGTCCAACTTCATGGATGCGGCGGCGCTGCCGGAAGCGGTCGACTTCGTCGGCCCGACCGATGGCGTGATCTTCGTCCGCCAGGCCCAGGTGCGTTACACGCAGGGCGGTTTCAGCGTCGCCCTGGAAAACCCGGAAACCACCACCCTCACCGGCACCCGCAACCCGGTCACCGGCGCGTGGACCAACGCCAGCGCCAACTCCGACCGTGGCAGCCTGCCCGACCTGACGATGCGTTACGGCTGGAAGGGCGACTGGGGCACCTTCGGCGTCGGCGGCATCGTCCGCCAGCTGAAGGTCGACAACCAGGCCACCAACGCCAAGGCCGACAAGGTGGCCGGCGGCCTGACCCTCGGCGGCAAGTGGGTGATGGGCGGCAATGATTCGCTGCATTACCAGCTGACCGGTGGCGAAGGAATCGCCCGTTACATCGGCCTGGGCGTTACCGCGGACACTGCCTACGACATCGCCCGCGACGAGCTCAACCCGACCGGCGTGCTGGCCGGCTACGTCGGCTGGCGCCATGCATTCACCCCGAAGCTGCGCACCAACCTGATCTACGCCCGCAGCGACTACGACAACGATGGCAGCCTGGGGCCGCTGGTCACCAAGAGCGTGCAGAGCATCCGCGGCAACATCTTCTACACGCCGATGCCCAAGGTCGATATCGGTGCCGAGTACATGTACGGCGTGCGTGAGATCGAGGACGGCCGCAAGGGCGACATCAACCGCGTGCAGTTCACTACGAAGTACAGCTTCTAAGAGCGTGCCGGCCAGCGGCCGGCACCTACCACATTGAGTGCCGACCACGGTCGGGACCTACCGGGATTGCATGCCGACCAACGGTCGGCATCTACAGAGGGAAAACGTCTCATGTCCAGCACACCTGCACCGGCGAAAGCCCAACTCACCCAGGGACACAAGAAGGTCATCTTCGCGTCCAGCCTGGGCACTGTTTTCGAGTGGTATGACTTCTTCCTGTATGGCTCGCTCGCGGCCATCATCGCTAAGCAGTTCTTCAGTGGCGTCAACGAAACCACGGGCATGATCTTCGCCCTGCTGGCCTTCGCCGCCGGCTTCTTCGTGCGTCCGTTCGGCGCGGCCTTCTTCGGCAGCCTCGGCGATCGCATCGGCCGCAAGTACACCTTCCTGGTCACCATCCTCATCATGGGCATCTCGACCTTCCTGGTCGGCGTGCTGCCCAACTACGCCTCGATCGGTTTCGCCGCACCGGTGATCCTGATCGTGCTGCGCCTGGCCCAGGGCCTGGCGATGGGCGGTGAGTACGGTGGCGCGGCGACCTACGTGGCCGAACATGCGCCGGCAGACAAGCGCGGCCTGTACACCAGCTTCATCCAGTGCACTGCCACGCTCGGCCTGTTCATGTCGCTGCTGATCATCCTGGCCTGCCGCTACTTCCTGGGCAACGAAGCCTTCGAAGCCTGGGGCTGGCGCATTCCGTTCCTGGTCTCGATCGTGCTGCTGGGTATTTCGGTGTGGATCCGCCTGCAGCTGAGCGAATCGCCGCTGTTCCAGCAGATGAAGGCCGAAGGCAAGGGTTCCAAGACCCCGTTCCGTGACAGCCTGAAGGGCGGCAACCTGAAGCTGATGCTGCTGGTCCTGCTGGGTGCTGCGGCCGGCCAGGCCGTGGTGTGGTACGGCGGCCAGTTCTACGCGCTGTTCTTCCTGAGCAGCATGCTGAAGGTCGATGCCACCACCTCCTACCTGCTGATCGCCGCCGCGCTGGCGCTGGGCGTGCCGTTCTTCATCTTCTTCGGCTGGCTGTCCGACCGTATCGGCCGCAAGAAGATCATCCTGGCCGGCTGCCTGCTGGCCGCCGTCACCTACATCCCGATCTTCAAGGGCCTGACCCACTTCGCCAACCCGGCCATCGAAGAAGCCCGCAGCAACTCGCCGGCGCTGGTTGTGGCTGATCCGAGCACCTGCTCGTTCCAGTTCGATCCGGTCGGCCTGCGCAAGTTCACCAGCTCCTGCGACGTGGCTACTGCCGCGCTGACCAAGGCGGGCGTGCCGTACGACGTGCAGCCGGCCGCTGCCGGTTCGCTGGCCATGGTGAACGTGGGCAGCGCCAGCGTCACCTCGTACGAGGCCGCCGGCCTGACCAAGGAAGAAGGCAAGGCCAAGGCCGATGCCTTTGGTGCGGAACTGAAGGGTGCACTGACCACGGCGGGCTATCCGGCCAAGGCCGATGGTTCGCGCATCAACATCGCCGGCACGATCTTCATGCTGTGGCTGCTGGTGCTGTACGTGACCATGGTCTACGGCCCGATCGCCGCCTACCTGGTCGAACTGTTCCCGACCCGCATCCGCTACACCTCGATGTCGCTGCCGTACCACATCGGCAACGGCTGGTTCGGTGGCTTCCTGCCGGCGATCTCCTTCGCGCTGGTGGCCGGTACCGGCAACCTGTACTACGGCCTGTGGTACCCCATCATCATCGCGCTGATGTCGGTGGTGATCGGGGGCCTGTTCCTGCGTGAAACGAAGAACGTGGACATCACCAAGTAAGCGGTGGGTTCAATGCAATGAAGGAAAGGCCGCGGTGCAGACCGCGGCCTTTCTGTTTTTTGGGGGGGGGCGCCGGACCGCCTGACGGCGGGTAGAGTCGACCGTTGGTCGACTATCGCGCGCAGCGCGGGGTTCATGCGTTCTGCGCCGACGGCAGTCGACTGACAGTCGACTCTACGCAGTCGATTCCACTCCCTGTCATGCGGTCATGACCGCCGTAGCTCGTATAGTCGGCCCATGACCACCACCGCCCCGGCCGACCTCCCCGCCATCCTGCACACCCTGCGCGGCACCTGGCAGGCCCAGCGCCCCTCGCTCGACCAGCGCGAAGCTGACCTGCGCCGCCTGCGCGAGGCGTTGAAGCCGCGCCTGGATGAAATGGCCCAGGCCATCGCCGAGGACTTCGGCCACCGTGCCCACGTTGAATCGAAGCTGGCCGATGGCATGAGCGTGCTGTCGGCCATCGACCACCTGCGCCGCCACCTGCGGCGCTGGTCGAAGCCGCAGCGCGTATCGGCTGGCTGGAAGCTGTGGCCGGCGCGCGCGCAGCTGCGGCCGACGCCGCTGGGCGTGGTCGGGGTGATTTCGCCCTGGAACTACCCAGTCACGCTGGCACTGGTACCGCTGGCCACGGCCATCGCCGCCGGCAACCATGTGCTGCTGAAGCCCTCCGAGCACACCCCGCGCACCAGCGCGTTCCTGGCAGATCTACTGGCCAGCGTGTTCCCGCGCGACCGCGTGGCGGTGGTGCAGGGCGGGGCGGACGTGGCTGCGGCGGTGTCCTCGCTGCCGCTGGACCATCTGTTGTTTACCGGCTCGACGGCGGTAGGGCGCAAGGTGATGGCCGCCGCGGCCGAGCATCTGGTGCCGGTCACGCTCGAGCTGGGCGGCAAGTCGCCGGCCATCGTCTGCCGCGATTTCCCGCTGGACACTGCCGCCGCGCGGCTGGCCACCGGCAAGTGGTTCAACGCGGGCCAGACCTGCATCGCGCCGGATTATGTGCTGATCGACACCGCACGCCAGCGCGAGTTCGTGCAGGCGCTGCAGCAGCAGGTGCGCGAGCGCTACGGCGATTTCAGCCATGCCGGCGATTACACCCGCATCATCAACGAAGGCCAGTACCAGCGCCTGCAGGGTTATCTGGCGCAGGCGCGCGAGCGTGGCGTGCCGGTGATTCCGCTGGCGCAGGTGGATGATGCGCGTGCCGACCGTGAGCGCCTGCTGGTGCCGACCGTGGTGCTGGACCCGCCGGACGACCTGGACCTGATGCGCGAGGAGATCTTCGGGCCGATCCTGCCGGTGCGCGCCTACCCGGATCTGCAGGCCGCGCTGGGCGACGTGCTGTCCCGCGACCGGCCGCTGGCGCTGTATCCCTTCAGCCATGACACGGCCACGGTGGAGCGCATCCTCGGCCAGGTAGTGGCCGGCGGGGTGACGGTCAACGACACGCTGCTGCACTTCGCCGCCGATGGCCTGCCGTTTGGCGGGGTGGGGGCCAGTGGCATGGGCGCGTACCACGGCCGGGCCGGGTTCGATGCGATGAGCAAGCGGTTGCCGGTGCTGTGGCAGTCGCGCTGGGCGGCCAGCGACCGGCTGCGGCCGCCGTATTCGAAGATTGCCGGGTTGTTGAGGCTGCTGCTGCGGTGAAGCCGGTGGTGGTCATCGGGTTGCCGGCCAGCGGCCGGCACTACCGGTAGGTGCCAACCTTGGTTGGCGCGCGGGAGATCCATGCGCCAACCAAGGTTGGCGTCTACCAAAGCGGGGCCGGGTAGAATGGCCCCATGAAAATCGCCTCGTGGAACGTCAATTCGCTCAATGTCCGCCTGCCGCACCTGGAGCAGTGGCTCAAGGATTTCGGCCCGGACATCGTCGGTATCCAGGAAACCAAGCTGGAGGACCACAAGTTCCCCGATTCGGCGCTGATCGCCGCCGGTTACCGCAGCGTGTTCGCCGGGCAGAAGACCTACAACGGCGTGGCCCTGCTGTCGCGTGAGCCGGCGCAGGACGTGCAGATCGGCATCCCCGGCTTCGAGGACGAGCAGAAGCGCGTCATCGCCGGCACCTTCGGTGACCTGCGGGTGATCAACCTGTACGTAGTCAACGGCCAGGACATCGGTACCGACAAGTACGACTACAAGCTGCGCTGGCTGGAAGCGGTGCACGCCTGGATCGCGCAGGAACTGCAGCGCCATCCGAAGCTGATCGTGATGGGCGACTTCAACATCGCCCCGGATGCGCGCGACGTGCACGACCCGGAGGTGTGGAACGAGAACCACATCCTGACCTCCACCGCCGAGCGCGGCGCGCTGGAAAAGCTGCTGCAGCTGGGCCTGCACGATGGTTTCCGCCTGCACAACGACGAGGCCGGGGTGTTCAGCTGGTGGGATTACCGCGCGGCCGGCTTCCGCCGCAACCTGGGCCTGCGCATCGACCTGACGCTGGTTTCCGACGCACTGAAGGCCAATGCCGTGGCGTCGGGCATCGACCGCGAGCCGCGCACCTGGGAGCGCCCGAGCGACCATGCGCCGGCATGGGTGGAGATCGGTTGATGCGGTAGCGCCGGGCCATGCCCGGCGAGCGCAGCGGCGGCAGGGAGACGCCGGGCATGGCCCGGCGCTACCGTTCAGATCAGCGGATGCTCTTGCGGGTGAACAGGTTGACGATGGCCAGCAGGATCACCGCACCGATCAGCGAGAACAGGAACGTGCGCAGGGTGATGGCCTCGTTGATGCCGCCGCCGAACAGCCAGCCGCTGATCAGCGCGCCGACGATGCCCACCACGACGTTGAGGATGATGCCCTGCTGGGCGTCGCGGCGCATGATGATGCTGGCCAGCCAGCCAACGATGCCGCCAACGATCAGCCAGATGATGATGCCCATGAACGTGACCTCGGGAAGGGGAAGGGACGAGCGCCAGTTGACGCGCAGCGCTGTGAACCCGTCGTGCAATCCCGTGACGGGCGCGTGCGGATGAGCCTGCCTGCCACCCTGGACGGCCCCTGGCGCTTTGGCCCGGTGACGGTCTGGCGCTGCCCGCATGTGCCCGGCCAGCGCGGTGAGCCGCAGGCCCGGCAGGTGCTGGCACAGGCCCTGGGCGGTGAACCGGGTGACCTGCCGCTGGTGCGCGACGACAAGGGCCGGCCAGAGCTGGCCGGCGCGCTGGCCCACTACGGCACCGGCTGGAGCCACAGCGGCGAGGTGCTGCTGGTGGCACTGGGCGAGGGCGTGCGGCTGGGCGTGGACCTGGAACTGCTGCGGCCGCGCCCGCGGCTGCTGGAAATCATCCAGCGCTTCTTCCACCCCGATGAGGTGGCATGGCTGCAGGGGCTGCCGGCCGACGCGCGCGAACACTGGTTCTTCCGCGTGTGGTGCGCCAAGGAAGCGCTGCTCAAGGCGCATGGCCAGGGCATCTCCTTCGGCCTGCACCGGCTGCTGCTGGCGCCCGGTGCCGATGGTGCCCTGCACCTGCGCTGGTGCGACGCCGAACTGGGCCAGGCCGAGCGCTGGCACCTGCACGAATGGCAGGCCAGCGGCCAGTTCCGCGCGGCATTGGCCTGGTATCCGCATTGAAGCGGCGAACCGGCGGGCAAAACCGGCGATAATGACGGCATGAGCGAACACGATCTTCCCGCCGGCGTGGTCTCCACGCTGGAACAGGGCCTGGCCAGCATGGGCCTGGCGGCCGCATTGGCGCCGCCGCTGCTGCGCTATCTGGCGCTGCTGCACCGCTGGAATGGCACCTACAACCTCACCGCCATCCGCGATCCGGAGGAGATGGTCACCCGCCACCTGCTCGATTCGCTGGCGATGCAGCCGTTCGTGGCCGATGGCAGCCTGGCCGATCTTGGTACCGGCCCCGGGCTGCCAGGCATCCCGCTGGCCATCGCCTGCCCGGGCCTGCAGGTCACCCTGGTGGAGAGCAACGGCAAGAAGGCGCGCTTCATGCGCGAAGCCGTGCGCCAGCTGGGCCTGGCCAATGCACGCGTGGCCGAATCGCGCGCCGAGGCGCTGGACGAAGCCGGCCGCTACGACCAGCTGACCGCGCGCGCGATGGACACCCTGGCCGGCATCGTCCGCGTCGGTGGCCACCTGCTGCGCCCCGGTGGCGTGCTGCTGGCCATGAAAGGCGTCTACCCGCATGACGAGATCGCGGCCCTGCCGGCAGGCTGGCAGGTGCGCGAGGTGACCCCGCTGAGCGTGCCCGGCCTGGCCGGCGAACGCCATCTGGTCACTGTTACAGGCCCCTGAACCCCGCCGCCGGCCCTTTGCGAAACAAGGGGTTGGCGATCCATGATTTCCGCACGGGGCCGGTTGTACGCATAATGACCGGTCCCAGCACACGTCGACGAGGCACACCCGCATGGCCCGCATCATCGCCATCGCCAACCAGAAGGGTGGCGTCGGCAAGACCACGACCGCCGTCAACCTGGCCGCTTCCCTGGCCAACGCACCCAAGCGCGTGCTGTTGGTCGACCTGGATTCGCAGGGCAACGCGACCATGGGCAGTGGCGTGGACAAGCGCGAGCTGGTCTCCTCCACCTATGATCTGCTGCTGGGCGAAGCCAAGGCAGCCGACGTGCGCGTGGCCACCGCTGAGGGCTACGACCTGCTGCCGGGCAACATCGACCTGACCGCGGCCGAGATCCAGCTGATGGCGCAGGAAGAGCGCGAGCAGCGCCTGAAGCGCGCGCTGGCGCCGATCCGCGAAGAGTACGACTACATCCTGATCGACTGCCCGCCGGCGCTGTCGCTGCTGACGCTCAACGCGCTGGCTGCCGCCGATTCGGTGCTGGTGCCCATGCAGTGCGAGTACTACGCGCTGGAAGGCCTGAGCGCGCTGGTGGAAACCATCGAAGCGCTGCGCACCAACCTCAACCCGGTGCTGGAGATCGAGGGCGTGCTGCGCACCATGTTCGACGTGCGCAACAACCTCGCCAATGCCGTGTCGGCTGAACTGACCGAGCACTTCGGTGACCGCGTGTTCCGCACCATCGTGCCGCGCAACGTACGCCTGGCCGAGGCCCCCAGCCACGGCCAGAGCATCGTCGGCTACGACCGCGCCTCGCGCGGTGGCGTGGCCTACCTGGGCCTGGCCGGCGAGATCATCCGCCGCAACAACGAACGCAACAAGGCCGGCAAGGCCGTGGAGACCGCCTGATGACCAGCAAGCCTGCCGCCAAGAAGCGAGGCCTCGGCCGCGGACTGGACGCCCTGCTGGGCCCCAAGGGCGCAGCCAGCCAGGTGCAGGCCACCACTGCGGTCATCGAACCCCTGCCGGGTGAAGTGCTGCGCAAGCTGGCCGTGGGCCAGCTGCAGCCGGGCAAGTACCAGCCGCGCCGCGAGATGGACGAAGGCAAGCTCTCCGAGCTGGCCGATTCGATCAAGTCGCAGGGCGTGATCCAGCCGATCCTGGTGCGCCAGCTGCCGGCGGGCAACTACGAAATCGTCGCCGGTGAGCGCCGCTGGCGCGCATCGCAGCTGGCCGGGCTGGACGAAGTGCCGGTGGTGGTGCGCGAGCTGGAAGACCGCACCGTCATCGCGATGGCGCTGATCGAGAACATCCAGCGCGAAGACCTCAACCCGCTGGAAGAAGCCGAAGCGCTGCAGCGCCTCATCAGCGAATTCACCCTGACCCACGCCGAGGCCGCCGAGGCCGTCGGCCGCTCGCGCGCGGCGGTGTCCAACCTGCTGCGCCTGCTGGAGCTGCCGGTGGCCATCCGCCTGCTGCTGGAAACCCGCCGCCTGGAAATGGGCCACGCCCGCGCGCTGCTGACCCTGGCCCCGGAACTGGCGGGCAAGCTGGCGCAGGAAGCGGCCGATGAAGGCTGGTCGGTGCGTGAGGTCGAGCGCCGTGCGCAGGCCTTCGCCGCCGGCAAGGTGCCGAGCAACCGCCCGGTGGCCACGCCGAAGGTGCAGCAGGCCGACATCGCCTCGCTGGAAACCGAGCTGTCCGAATCGCTGGGCACCAAGGTGGCCATCAACCACGGCCGCGGCGGCAAGGGCAAGCTGATCATCCACTACACCGATCTGGACACGCTGGACGGCGTGCTGGAAAAGCTGCGCACCCGCCAGGGCTGAGCGCGGCATCGCTGCAACCGCGCGCGGCAGGAAGCGCGCACGCCGCGGGACGGCCCTGTGCCGCGGCTCATCCAGGGAGCAGGAATGAGCACTGAGATCGACGACGTCAGCCCGGGTGGCAGCCCGATCCTGCGCCACCGCCGGGAGAAGGACTTCACCCCGGCCCGGGGCGACTCGCACATCGAGGCCATCAGCGCACACATCGAGTGCCATCTGGGCCCGATCTCGGGCGTATTCCACGAAATCATCTCCGACCTCGTGCACATCGACGTGCATGTGGTGCCGGCCAGCGAACGCTTCCCCTACCTGCGCCTGGTGACGTCGGGCATGAGCGACCTGCCCATGGCCACGCCCGATGAGGTGGAGGTGCCGCAGTACATGGAACTGATGGTGACCCTGCCGGCCGACTGGCCGATCACCCAGGATGCCTTCGGGGACGAGCGCCATTACTGGCCGGTGCGCCTGCTGAAGACGCTGGCGCGCCTGCCGCACGAGTACGACACCTGGCTCGGCTTTGGCCACACCATTCCCAACGGCCACCCGGCCGAGCCGTACGCCCCCGGCGTGGGCTTCGACGGCGCGATCGTGCTGCCGCCGGTGACCACCCCCGAGGGCTTCGACACGCTGCAGCTGGACGACGGCAGGACCATCGTGTTCATGTCCATCGTCCCGCTGTACCCGGAAGAGATGGACCTGAAGCTGCGGAAGGACACCGAGGCCCTGCTGGACCGCTTCGATGCGAAGAACATCCAGGATGTGATCGTGCCGGGCCGGGTCAACGTCGCCAGGAAGCGCTTCGGTTTCTTCTGAGACCGGTAACATCCACCGTCTGAACTTCGTTGCAGAGCCTTTGCCATGACCATCCTGCTTACCGGCGCTGCCGGCTTCATCGGTGCCTACACCGCCCGCGCGCTGCTGGAGGCCGGCCAGGCCGTGGTCGGCCTGGACAACTTCAACGACTACTACGACCCGCAGATCAAGCGCGACCGCGTGGCCGCGCTGTGCCCGGGCCTGGACCTGCGCACCCTGGACCTGACCGACCAGCAGGGCCTGGCGGCGCTGTTCGACGAAGTGAAGCCGACCGCGGTGATCCACCTGGCCGCGCAGGCCGGCGTGCGCTATTCGCTGGAAAACCCGCACGCCTACGTCGACAGCAACCTGGTCGGCTTCGTCAACATGCTCGAGCTGTGCCGCCATCGCGGCGTGCAGCACCTGGTCTACGCGTCCAGCAGTTCGGTGTATGGCGACTCGGCCACGCCCCCGTTCTCCGAGGACCAGCGCGTGGACCAGCCGCGCTCGCTGTATGCGGCCACCAAGGCCGCCAACGAGCTGATGGCCTACACCTACGCGCAGCTGTACGGCCTGCATTCCACCGGCCTGCGCTTCTTCACCGTGTATGGCCCGTGGGGCCGGCCGGACATGGCGCCGCTGCTGTTCTCGCGCGCGGTGCTGGCCGGGCGGCCGATCGATGTGTTCAACGAAGGGCGCATGCAGCGTGATTTCACACATGTTTCCGACATCGTGTCGGGCATCCTCGGCGCCCTCGCGAACCCCAGCACCGAAACCGTGCCGCACCGGGTGTTCAACCTCGGCAACCATACGCCGGTCGAGCTGGAGCGCTTCATCAGCGTGATCGAGCAGGCCGCCGGCCGCCCCGCGCAGAAGGTCTACAAGCCGATGCAGCCGGGCGACATGGTGCGCACGATGGCGGACACCCGTCGTGCCCGTGACGCCTTCGGCTTCGACGCGGTCACCCCGATCGAGCAGGGCCTGCCGCCGGTGGTGCAGTGGTGCCGCGAGTATTTTGGTGATCGTGCCTGAGGACGGACCCTCACACAGCCGGATTCATCTTCGGATAACCTCGGCTTCGGAGAATGCGCGGTCTTTGTATCCCTGCTGGCCGAGTGACCCATGAGCCAACCCGAGCTTTCCGTTGTCGTCCCGGTGTTCAACGAACGCGACAATGTCGCGCCCCTGGTCGGGGAGATCGTGGCCGCACTGCGCGGCCAGGTGCCGTTTGAGATCGTCTACGTGGACGACCATTCGCGCGACGACAGCCTGGCCGTGCTGGAGGGCCTGAAAGCCAGCACGCCCGAGCTGCGCGTGCTGCACCATGTCAGCCAGAGCGGGCAGAGCACCGCCGTACGCACCGGCGTGCGCAACGCCCGCGCCCCCTGGATCGCGACCCTTGATGGCGACGGCCAGAACGATCCGGCCGATATTCCCAAGCTGCTGGCCGCACGGCAGAGCGCCGATGCACAGGTGAAGCTGTTCGCCGGCTGGCGCGTCAACCGCCAGGACAGCGGCAGCAAGCGCTGGGCCAGCAAGTGGGCCAACGCGATCCGCGCGCGCATGCTGCGCGACGATACGCCCGACACCGGTTGCGGCATCAAGCTGTTCGAGCGCGAGGCCTTCCTCGACCTGCCGTACTTCGACCACATGCACCGCTACCTGCCGGCGCTGATGCAGCGTGCCGGCTGGAAGACCACCAGCGTGCCGGTCAACCACCGCCACCGCACTGCCGGCGTATCCAAGTACAACAACCTTGGCCGCGCCCTGGTCGGCATCCGCGACCTGCGCGGCGTGGCATGGCTGATCACCCGCAGCAAGCGCACGGCGGTGGAGGAGCGTTGATGGACCTGGAACTGCACTGGCTCGACCAGCCGCTGACCTGGTTGTACTGGACCGGCCTGCACGTGACGGGCTGGAAGCTGATCGGCTATACCGGCGCGTTGATGTTCGGCGGCCGCTGGCTGGTGCAGTTCGTGGCCTCCAAGCGCGCCGGCAAGCCGGTCATCCCGCGCCTGTTCTGGTACATGAGCGTGGTCGGCAGCCTGATGACGCTCAGCTATTTCCTGTTCTCGGCCAAGCAGGATTCGGTGGGCGTGCTGCAGAACCTGTTCCCGGCGTTCACGGCGTTGTACAGCCTGCACCTGGACATCCAGCACCGCGGCTGGAAGCGGGACAAGGCGAGCCACTGAGGCCAGGGGTCGGATCCCTTTCCGCAGGAAAGGGCTCTGACCCCGTCCGGATCCCCGGTGCATCCACGCATGGCGTGGATCTACTGCATGTTCGTTGGTAGCGCCGGGCCATGCCCGGCGGATGGATCCGTTGTCCGCGCTGCGCGTGCGCGCTGTGGGTAGAGTCGACTGTCAGTCGACTTCGCGCGGAGCGCGAGGTTTGCCGGACCTGGTGGGAGAGCAGCCGACTGACAGTCGGCTCTACCGCGCGCCTGCGGCGCTGGGGTCCTGCCTGCGTAGCAGGCAGGACCTTCGTCCCATGCCACAGGCGGTGCGCGGTGCGATCATCGGGATCTGCCTTCCCGGGAACCTGTGCTCGTGAAAACCCGCCTTGCCGTTGCTCTGCTGATTGCCCTGTCCGCCCCTGCGGTCGCCCTCGCTACCCCGCCTGCCGTCGCTCCGGCCAGCATGGCCAACGAATCGGCGGCCGATGCCGCCTTCCGTGCCCTGTACGAGAAGGAGTGGACGTGGCGCCAGGACGGCGGCGGCGAAGCCAGCGAGGACGAGGATGCACCGGCCAACGCCACCCGCATGCCCGATGTCGGCCCGGCCGCCCAGCAGGCCCGCCTGAAGGTCTGGGACGAAACCCTGGCCGCGCTGAAGAAGATCGACCCGAAGGCCCTGTCGGCCGACAACCAGGTCAACTACGCGATCTACCGCGACCAGGTCTTCAACCTGGCCGAAGCGACGCGCCTGCGCACCTACGAGATGCCGTTCAATTCGGATTCCTCGTTCTGGTCCAACCTGTCCTTCATGGCCCGGCGCGAGATGAAGACCGCGCAGGACTACCGCAACTACATCGCCCGCCTGAACGATGTGCCGCGCTACTTCGGCCAGCAGACCGACAACATGCGCGCCGGCCTCAAGCGCGGTTTCAGCGTGCCGCGCGCGGTGCTGGACGGCCGCGAGGTGTCCATCGCCACCGTCGCCGAACTGAAGGACCCGACCGCGTCGCCGCTGTACGCGCCGTTCAAGAAGCTGCCGGCCAGCATTCCCGCCGCCGAACAGGCCACCCTGCGCGAACAGGCCGCAGCGGCCATCAGTGGCAAGGTGGTGCCGGCCTTCCAGCAGCTGCGCACCTTCTTCGTCAGCGAATACGTGCCGCAGGCGCGCACCACGCTGGCGGCCGAGGCCATGCCCGGTGGCAAGGCCTTCTACAAGCAGCAGATCCACGAATACACCACGCTGGACCTGTCGCCCGACGAGATCCACCGCATCGGCCTGGGCGAAGTGGCGCGCATCCAGAAGGAGATGAACGACATCATCCAGCAGGTGCAGTTCAAGGGCAGCTTCGCCGAATTCCTGACCTTCCTGCGCACCGATCCGCAGTTCTACGCCAAGACCCCGGAAGAGCTGCTGTCGCGCGCCGCGTGGATCTCCAAGCGCGCCGATGGCCAGCTCGGCCGGTTCATGACCCTGCCGCGTGCCCGCTTCACCATCGTGCCGGTGCCGCCGGACATCGCCCCGTTCTGGACCGCCGGCCGCGGCGGCATGGGTACCTACTGGGTCAATACCTACGACCTGCCGTCGCGACCGCTGTACAACCTGCCGGCGCTGACCCTGCATGAGTCCGATCCGGGCCATGCCCTGCAGGGTGCGATCGCCTCCGAGCAGAAGGACCTGCCCGAGTTCCGCCGCAACGCCTACATCTCCGCCTATGGCGAAGGCTGGGCGCTGTACTGCGAGAAGCTGGGCGTGGAAATGGGCATCTACGAAACCCCGTACGAGGATTTCGGCCGCCTGACCTACGAAATGTGGCGCGCCGCGCGCCTGGTCATCGACACCGGCGTGCACAGCAAGGGCTGGACCCGCGCGCAGGCCATCGCCTACCTGCGCGACCACACCGCGCTGAGCGAGCACGAAGTGACCACCGAAGTGGACCGCTACATCTCCTGGCCGGGCCAGGCGCTGAGCTACAAGCTGGGCGAGATCGCCATCGTGCGCCTGCGCGCGCAGGCCGAGAAGGAACTGGGCGACAGGTTCGACATCAAGGGCTTCCACGATGTGATCCTGAAGCAGGGCTCGGTGCCGCTGCCGGTGCTGGAACAGCAGATCCAGACGTACATCGCCGAGCGGAAGAAGGCCTGATCGCTGCAGGGTAGTGCCGGCCGCTGGCCGGCAATCCGACCCTGATCCGGGGTCGGATCCCTTTCCACCGGAAAGGGCTCCGACCCCAACACACCTCAACGCTTCACCACCCGCGCAGCAAACGTCGGCAGCACCAGCAACGTCAGCACCGTGGCGGTGATCAGGCCGCCGATCACCACCGTCGCCAGCGGCTTCTGCACCTCCGCGCCGGCACCGCTGGCGATGGCCATCGGTATGAAGCCGACGATGGCCACCAGGGCCGTGGTCAGCACCGCGCGGATGCGGCTGGCGGCACCATTGATGGCCGCCTGCATCGGCAGGTCACCACCCTCCAGCCGCTCGCGGATCGCCTGCATCAGCACCAGGCCGTTCAAGGTGGCCACGCCGGAGACCGCGATGAAGCCCACCGCCGCAGACACCGAGAACGGCATGCCACGCAGCAGCAGGGCGAGGATGCCGCCGACCAGAGCCAGCGGCACGCAGCTGAACACCAGAAGGGCTTCCTTGCCGCTGCGCAGGGCCATGAACAGCAGGCTGCCGATCAGCAGGAACACCACCGGCACCACCGTCGCCAGCCGCTTCTCCGCGCGCTGCAGGTTCTCGAACTGGCCCCCCCAGCTCAGGTACGCACCCGGCGGCAGCGCAACGTCGGCCACCGCCGCCTGCGCTTCGCCGACGAAGCCACCCAGGTCGCGGCCGCGCACGTTGGCCTGCACCACCACACGGCGGCTGCCATTGTTGCGGCTGATCTGGTTGGGCCCCTCGCTGACGCTGATGCGTGCCAGCGAGGACAACGGCACCACCAGGCCTGCAGGCGTGGCGATCGGCAGCGAGGCCAGCTGGTCAGGATCATTGCGTGCGGCATCGTCCAGGCGCACCACCACATCGAAGCGGCGGTCGCCCTCGAAGATCCGGCCGGCTGCGGTGCCGCCGATGCCGGTGGACAGCGCGTCACTCACGTCCGCCGCAGTCAGCCCGTATTGCGCGGCCGCGACGTGGTCGATCTTGACGTTGAGCGTCGGCAGGCCGGAAATCTGCTCGACCCGCACATCGGCCGCACCTTGCACCGCACGCAGCTTGAGTGCGACCTGGTCGGCCACCTTCTGCAGTTCAGCGAAATCATCGCCGTAGATCATCACCGCCAGATCGGTGCGCACGCCGGAAATCAGTTCGTTGAAGCGCAGTTCGATCGGCTGGCTGAACTCGAAGCTGTTGCCCAGCTGCTGTCCGGCCAGTTTCTCGAAGCGCGCCACCAGTGCGTCTTTGCCCAGCGTCGGATCGGGCCAGTCCTTGCGCGGCTTCAGCACGATCACGCTGTCGGAGATGTTGGTCGGCATCGGGTCGATGGCCGCCTCGGCGGTACCGGTGCGCGAGAACACGGTTTCCACTTCCGGTTGCTGGGCAATCGCCTTTTCCAGCGCCAGCTGCATGGCCAGTGACTGCTCCAGCGAGGCGGACGGTACGCGCAGGGCCTGCATCGCCACGTTGCCTTCGTCCAGGGTCGGCATGAATTCGCGGCCCAGCAGCGAGAACGAACCGATACCCACCACCACCATCATCACCGCACCGGCCAGCACCGTACGCGGGCGGGCGACCGCGCTGCGTACCACCGGCTCGATGCGCGCACGCAGCACGCGGATCAACCTGGTTTCGTGCTCGCCGCCGTCGGCATGTGCATCGCCGTCCTTCGCCTTCGGCTCGCGCACCAGCAGCGCAGCCATCGCCGGCACGAAGGTGAAGGAGAAGATGAAGGCACCGACCAGGGCCAGCATGAAGGTCGCCGCCATCGGGTGGAACGTCTTGCCCTCCACACCTTCCAGCGTAAGGATCGGCGCGAACACCAGCAGGATGATCAGCTGTCCGAACGCCGCCGGCCGCGCCATCTTCATTGCCGAATCGGCGGCCACGCGCAGGCGCTCCATCGCGGTCAGCGCACGCCCCAGCTCAGCGCGGCGCTGGCCCAGCATCAGCAGCGTGGACTCGATCACGATCACCGCGCCGTCCACCAGGATGCCGAAATCCAGCGCGCCCAGGCTCATCAGGTTGCCGCTGATGCCGAAGCGGTTCATGCCGATCACCGCGAACAGGAACGACAGCGGAATCACCAGCGCCGTGATCGCCGCCGCGCGCAGGTTGCCCAGCAGCAGGAACAGCACCACCACCACCAGCAGCGCGCCCTCGGTGAGGTTCTTGGCCACGGTCCTGATGGTGGCATTGACCAGTTCGCTGCGGTCCAGCACCGGCACTGCGACGATGGACGGCGGCAATGAGGCATTCACCTGCTGCAGGCGCGCGGCGGCCGCCTGCGCCACGGTGCGGCTGTTGCCACCGGCGATCATCAGCGCGGTACCGAGCACGGCTTCGTGGCCGTTGCGGCTGGCCGCACCCAGGCGTGGCGCACGGCTCAGGGCCACCTCGGCCACATCCGCCACGCGCACGACCATGCCGTTGCGCGTGGCCACCGGTGCCTGCGCCAGATCGTCGGTGGTCAGCGCCAGGCCATCGGCACGCACCACCAGGCCCTCGCCGGCACGCTGCACGAAACCGGCACCGGCCTGTACGTTGGCGCGCTGCAGGGCAGTGACCAGGTCCGCCAGACCGAGGCCGTGCGCGGCCAGCCGGGCGCTGTCCGGGTGCACGCCGTACTCCTTGACGTAGCCACCGACCGTATCGACACCGGCCAGCCCCGGGCTGGAACGCATCTGCGGCGCGATGATCCAGTCCTGCACGGTGCGCAGGTAGGTGGCGCGTTCTTCCGGCGTGCGCAGCAGGGTGCCCTCCGGCGTGCGGTAGACCTCACCGGCCTGCCATCCGGCCTCACCGGGCCTGGCCAGCGTAGCCGGATCGAACGCGGTGAAATCCACCGTCCACATCAGCACCTCGCCGAGGCCGGTGGTGACCGGTGACAGCATCGGCGCAGCGCCGTCGGGCAGGTCACCGGAGGCTTCGCGCATGCGCTCGGCCACCTGTTGGCGGGCGAAGTAGATGTCGGTGGCATCGGTGAAGATCGCAGTGACCTGCGAGAAGCCATTGCGCGACAGCGAACGCGTGGTGGTCAGGCCGGGAATGCCGGCCAGCGCGGTTTCCAGCGGGTAGGTCACCTGCCGCTCGATCTGCTCCGGCGTCAGCGCCGGCGCCACCGTGTTGATCTGCACCTGGCGGTTGGTGATGTCCGGCACCGCGTCGATCGGCAGCTTGCCCAGCTGCAGCAGGCCCACGGCCGCCAGCAGCGCGGCGGCGAACACCACCAGCCAGCGGTGGCGCACCGCTGTTTCAATGATCAGCTTGAACATGGTCGCCTCCTCAGTGGCCGTGCTCGGCTTCGCCCTTGGCCAGTTCGGCCTTGAGCAGGAAGGCGTTGGCACCGGCGATGCGCTCGTTGCCGGTCAGGCCGCCGAGGATCTCGATGCGGTCACCGGCACGGCGGCCGGCCAGCACCGGCTGCGCCCTGAAGCCGCCGTCGACGGCGACGAACACCGCGCTGCGGCCATCGACGTTCTGCACCGCATCGGCGGGGACGCTGAGCGAGCCCTCCTGGCCTTCGGTGACCACTACGGCCGATACCGGCGAACCGGCCGGCGGCAGCGCAGCGTCCACCGGCCTGGCACGGATCACCGCGACGCCGCCCTGCTGGCGCACATCGGCGGCCGACCCGGTGACGGTGGCGGTGAAGCTGCCACCCGGCACGCTCACTTCCAGCGTCATGCCCGGCGTAACCTGCGCGGCCAGCGCCGGTGGTGCGGTGAACACCAGCTCGTTCATCGCCGGATCGGCGACATCGGCCACGACGCTGCCGGCAGCGACGACGCCACCCGGGGTGACCTGCACGTTGCCGACGATGCCGGCTACCGGGCTGGTGATGCGCACGCGACCGCTGCTGTCCGGCGAACCGTTGGCGGCGGCCTGGGCCTGCGCGGCGGCGGCCTGGGCCTGTGCCGCCAGCGAACGTGCGCGCGAGGTTTCCATTTCCTGGCGGGCGACCACGCCCTGGTCGACCAGCGCCTTGTCGCGGCCATAGGCCAGGCGCGCGGCTTCGGCTTCGGCCGATGCGGCCAGCGCATTGGCGCGGAACACCGCGGCCTCGCCACTGACCACGATGGCCAGTGCCTGGTTCTGCTTCACCGCCGTGCCCGGCGCGACCAGCACGCGCTCGACGCGGCCGGTCACCGTGGAGGCCACCGAAGCGCGGGCGCCCACGGTGGGCTCGACCCTGCCGGACAGCCGGGTCGAGCCACCACCACCGCGACCGATCGCAACCACTTCGATACCGGAGGCCTTGATCTGTTCCGTGGTCAGCGCAACCACGCCTTCGTCGGCGTCGGCAGGGGCCTTGGCGGCTTCCGCCTTGGCTTCCTTGCTGTCGGTCGCGTGGCCATGGCCATCGTCGGTGCCCGCCTTGGCCGCGGCGGGGTCTTCATTTGCAGGTGTCTGCGCGTTGCCAGCGCAGCCGGCCAGCAGGACGGTCAGCAGCACGCCGCCGATCAGCGGGAAAGTACGGGAGAGAGTCATGGGGCCTCCACAAAAGGTGCGCGCCCTTCAAGGCGGGCAAGATCGATTTCCGCGCCGACGCGCGACAGGCGCGCGTCCACGGCGGTGCCGCGGGCGGCGATGAGAGCGCTGCGGGTGCTGCGCAGTTCCAGCTGCGAGATGCGTCCGGCATCGAAGCCGACGCGGGCCAGGCGATACGCCTCTTCGGCGGCAACCACGCTTTCATCGGCGGCGCGGGTCCGGCTGCCGGCGGCTTTCAGTCCGGCTACGGCGGACAGGCGTGCGGCCTCGCTGTCGCGGCGCTGCTGGTCCAGGCGTGCTTCGGCCGCGCGCTGGTCGGCATTGGCGGCGCGGATGCCACCGCGGTTGCGGTCGAACAGCGGGATACTGAGGCTGACCCCGAGGTTGTAGGCACGCTCGCCGCCTTCGCGGAAGCGGGTCTGCGCGGCGGTGACGCTGAGGTCGGGCAGGGCGCGCTTGCGCTCCACGTCGACCAGCTTGCCCGCCGCATCGGCTTCGGCTTCGGCGATGCGCACTGCCAGTGCCACGTCGGTGGCGCCACGCGGCAGCGGCGGCGCACGGTCGAGCAGGCTGTCGTCGATCGACTGCACCGGCGCATCCAGCAGCGCGGCACCGGCCAGGCGGGCCAGCGCGGCATCGCGGAAGGCCTGCGCCTCATCCAGTGAAGCACTGGCGTTGGCCACTTCGCTCTGCGCCTGCACCGCGCGCAGTTGCGGTTCGCGGCCCTGCTTGACCATCGCGTTGACGGCGTTGGCGTCATCGCGGGTGAGGGTCAGCGCTTCTTCGGCCAGGGTGTAGCGGCGCAGTGCACTTTCCGCCTGTGCGTAGACCACCGCGAGCTGGCTGGCCACATCGCTGCGACTCTGCGCGCCACGCAGGTTGGCCGCCTGTGCTTCTGCGCGGGCGGCACGGACGCGCGCGCCGCGCTGGCCCCAGACCTCCAGCGGCTGGGACAGGGTGAGCACGGTATCGGCCTTGCCCATGCCGCCATAGGAGCCGGTGCCCCAGGCGTTTTCGGCGGAGTAGGAAAGGGAAGGGTTGGGCAACGCACGGGCCTGGTCGGCGCGCGCGTCGGCGGCCTCGGCCAGCGCCGTACCCACACGGGTGCCGGGCAGCTGGTCCAGGCGTTCAAGCAGGGTGTCGTAGGAAGGGGCGGCTTGTGCCGACGCCTGCATTGCCGGGGCCAGGCCCAGCAACACGGCGACGACCAGCCCGGCCGCGCGCGGCGACCGAGGTGTCAGGATCGACATAGGGGGATTCCGGTTGTGAGTGAAACGGGAGCCCGCGATTGCGGGACGCGCTCAACTCACGCCCGGGGGGGACGCGTCAATTCATCCTGGGCGACCGCATAGGTCGCCACGTCGCCGGCATTCATCCAGCGCGCCGGCAGCGGCGTACCGAAGGCGGCGAAATCGTTCGCTGGCAGGCTCAGCGTGGAGTGATGGCAGTGGTTATGCGTGCAGGCACCCGTGTGCTTGCTGTCGCTGTCACCGCCTGCATCGTCCGCAAGGGACTCGACATGGGCGCTGCTGGCATGCGGTTCCACCGCACACACCAGTGCGTCGGCCACCGGCACGACCACGAATGCCGCCATCAGCAGCATCATCAGGTACGTACGCAGTTGGCGGGTGATCCGGCGCATGGAAGGGAGGCTAGCAAGCGGTTTTCGCCGGATACAATATCAATGGCCACCTCGGGAATTCGTCGGAACCTCCCGTTCAGGTGGGCCGGGCGCGGGGGGGTCCTGCCCTGGTGGGTGTCGACCTTGGTCGACACGCTTTTCGACCCCACCACGTTGCCGGCCAGCGGCCGGCACTACCCGTGTCACGGCAGCTTCGCGATCACCTTGATCTCGAACTGGAACCCGTACAGCCAGGTCACGCCGATACCGGTCAGGGTCGGGAGGCGGGCGTTGCCTGGCAGATCGCACCGGGTCCAGGCCATGCGCACCAGCGCCTGCTTGTCGGAATTGGCTCTTGGTGGGAAAGGTCGGGGCCGGGAAAATTCCGGCAACACGCCGCAGAAGCCCAGAGAATCGACTCGATGAACTACTACGCGCTATCGCAGGCAAATCCGCCAGGATGCCCCTCGTACTATCTGGACGCTCAGCTTCACGACAGGTTCCATCCTTTCCATCCTGCTGTTTCCCATGGCCGATTCCCTTGGTACGCCAGGGCCAGAACTGACACGGCACGGGTCTTCACCGACACCATGGTGCTGGTTGGCCCTGAGGCGAGTCATTCCCACGACATCGTCCGCATTACCTCGCACATCTACATTGCAAGCCAGAAGTTCCTGGCAGCCTGCCTGAAATTTGATGCCAGGATGATCGACTTCAGGGGCATCCCTCATGTTTCAGAGAAGGGATGGACGACTTCGACGAGTGAGTACAGTGCCATCATTTTCCATGAGACCAGCCTCTCCTCCGTCGCCTCTGAGGAAAACCAGATGGCGTATAGCAAGTATGGAGAGTCTCGCAGGATCAAGAAGCTGCGCGTGAAAAGCTCCTTCAAAGAACACTTGTTCCGGATTGAGAACATGGAAGGCTCCAGCAATACCTTGATCTGCTCGGAGGACTTTCGTGCCTACGTCGGGGATAGTCTCAGCGGCGTCGAATTTGTCGATACCACTGATGCGGAGTGGCCGCGAATCAAGCCGATCTGACTAACCCGGCGACCTGAAAGCAGGCGAGCGAAGGCCATCGCCCGTCGTTGCCAGCCAGCGGCCGGCATCACCCTTCATGGCAGCTTCGCGATCACCTTGATCTCGAACTGGAACCCATACAGCCAGGTCACGCCGATACCGGTCAGGGTCGGGTGCGGCGCCTCGCCCCAATATTCCGGCACGATCGCCCAGGCCTTCTCGAAGTTGGTTTCCGGATCGACCAGGAACACGGTCACGTCGATCACGTCATCGAACGTGCAGCCTGCGGCGGCCAGCACCGCATTGAGATTCTCGAAGGCGCGGCGCACCTGCGTTTCGAAGTCCGGCTCGGGCGAGCCGTCCTCGCGGCTGCCGACTTGGCCGGAGACGAACAGGAAACCGTTGGATCGGATCGCCGGCGAGTAGCGGTTGCGCTCGTACAGGGCCTGGCGGCCGGCGGGGAAAACGACATCACGCTGTGACATGGGGAAGATCCCGTGGGAGAGAACGCCATCCTCCGCGCCAGCGCTGTCTGGATAAACCGCGATGATCGGCCTAGATTGATTGCCAATCCCAAATAATCCTGGCCCGCCATGGACCGTTTCGAGGCGATGCGGGCCTTTGCCCGGGTGGTGGAGACCGGCAGCTTCACCCGCGCCGCGCAGACCCTGCAGATCAGCCGCACCACGGCCACGCAGCTGGTGCAGCAGCTGGAGGCGCACCTGCGGCTGCGCCTGCTCAACCGCACCACGCGCCGGGTCAGCGTCACCGCCGACGGCGCGGCCTACTACCCGCGCATCGCCCGCCTGCTGGCCGAGCTGGAAGAGGTGGAGGGCGGGCTGGGCGACGCGGCCACCCAGCCGCGCGGACGCCTGCGCGTGGATGTGCCGGGGCCGTACGCGCAGTTGCGGCTGGTACCGGTGCTGCCGGATTTCCAGGCGCGTTACCCGGAGATCCAGCTGGATATCGGCGTGAGTGACCGCGAGGTCGACGTCATCGCCGACAACGTCGATTGCGTGATCCGTGGCGGCACCCCGGCCGATCCGGCGCTGGTGGCGCGGCCGCTGGCCAGCCTGTCGATCGGCTTCCACGCCAGCCCCGCGTACCTGCAGCGCTTCGGCGTGCCCGCGCACCCGCGCGCGCTGGAAGGGCCGGACCATCACATGGTCGGTTTCCTCAGCCCGCGCACCGGCCGTGCACGTGTGTTCATCGCCCAGCGCGGTGATGAGCGCATTGAAGTGCAGGGCCGTCATGCGGTGGGCTTCGACGATGGCAATGCCTACCTCGCCGCCGGCGTGGCGGGCCTGGGCGTGGTCGCGCTGCCCAGCTACATGGCCGAACCGCATGTGGCCCGCGGCGAACTGCTGCCGGTGCTGCAGGACTGGCAGCTGCCGCCGATGCCGATGCACGTGATGTTTCCGCCGAACCGGCACATGAGCCAGCGGCTGCGGGTGTTCATTGACTGGGCGGTGGAGGTGTTGGGGTGACATACGCGGGGCATGCGAAAATCATCACTGCACGCACCAGGAAACCGCCACACGCATGAGCCGCATCGTCGCACTGGATACCGAAACCACCGGCATCTCCCATCGCATGGGCCACCGGGTCATCGAAATCGGCGCGGTGGAACTGATCGATGGCCAGCTCACCGGCCGCCAGTTCCACACCTACCTGCAGCCGCAGCGCTCGGTGGACTGGGGCGCGCAGCGCGTGCATGGCATCAGCGATGCGATGCTGGTGGGCAAGCCGCTGTTCTCCAGCAAGGCCGCCGAGCTGCTGGAATTCCTGCGTGGCAGCGAGATGGTCGCGCACAACGCCACCTTCGATGTGGGCTTCCTCGACAACGAGCTGCGCCTGGCCGGCATGCCCGGCAGCCTGGCGCAGTACTGCCGCATCACCTGCAGCCTGAAGCTCGCGCGTGGGCGCTGGCCCGGGCAGGGCAACAAGCTGGACGACGTGCTGCAGCGCCTGCGCATTCCCGGCAACCGCGGCCTGCATGGCGCGCTGAAGGATGCGCATCTGCTGGCCCAGGTGATTCCGCACCTGCGGTGATGGCGCCTTGGCGGCCGGCTCTAGGCGTCTGCAGGGGAACGCAAAGACAGGTTGTCGTCATGGACATGATTGAACCTGCAGATCTGTTCAATGTGTTGCCGGGCCTCTGTTGAGAACCAGCCAAGAATTTCCACCAGATGTCGGTGTTTCTCCCGCAGATCCCGATGAAAGGTGATGGGTTCATGGTGGAACACGCGATTTCGCAGGGCGCGCGCGCTTTCGACGCGACTTTGAACCTTTGCCCTGGTTCTCCAGGACTTGGGGACGCCAGGCAGAACAGAACCGAGGAGAGCAGGCCAGGCTGCCCTTCTTCCATTTTCATAGGCGAAGTGAAACATCCCGCACCAGAAGCCGAAGCCGAGCTCTGCAACTACTCGATCCGGATCATGGGGTTTGTTGCGCTTCGAGAGCTTTGCTTTTGCATCCAGGACCATGGCTGCATGGTTCGCATTGAGCCAAGTCTGTTCATACCAATCGGGCGCCCCGAAGTGCTGGCTGAAAGCGTTGTGGATGCTGTTGCGCATCACCACCTCCAGCATATGAAGCACTGGATACATCGCCTCGCACAGCATCATGTTCCTGGCGTGCCTTGCAACGGCCTCGATGCCCGGATTTCCATATGAGTGGGCTTCGGGTGCCGCCCCTTGAGACTGGGCGGCGGTGGCAGATGCCTGCCGGGCGTTCAAGGCCTCGGCCAGCGCGGATCCCAGCGCCCCCGCGGGTGCTTGATTGACGGGATTGACCACAACGGCGACGGCGGATGCAGTTGGCAAGCCGTAAGATGCCAACCTGACCGATGACACTGCCGCCACCACCCCGTCAGCGGCCTTCACATCAATGAGCGATGCCCAATAGGGACTCTTGAACATGATGTGATCTTCCCCTAGCATCGCCAGCGCATACCCCGGCTAGCTCCTCTCCTCACATGCTTCTCGTGAGTGATGGGTCCGGGGTTTTTTATTGTTGGCCAAACGTCCGTGTGTTGTGCTCACCCTGGAATTTCATGGGCTGGGCAAGGGGTCTGGCAAAGCCTGTTCAACGTTCTACAGCAACGTCAGTCGGGCGGTAAGGTTGAATTCCGTCAATCGCGGCGACTGCGGTGCCCACGCCATCCTCGCTGGCCATCGCCGCGCCCAGTGCTGCCGCACGTGCACGCGTAGTGCTGTCCTCGGCGAATGCAATCGCCTCCGCCAGCGAGGCTGCATCCAACCGCTTCGGTGACAGCGGCGCCGGCGCAACACCCAGCGCCTGCAGGCGCCGCGCCCAGAAGAACTGGTCAGCGGCAAACGGCATCACCAGCGAAGGAATGCCGGCGCGGCATGCCGAATGGGTGGTGCCGCTGCCGCCGTGGTGGATCGCCAGCGCGCAGCGCGGGAACAGCGCTTCGTGTGGCATCGGGCCGAGCACGAACACGTTCGCTGGCAGCGCACCTGCCGGCAGCCCGGCCCAGCCCGGAAACAGCAGCACGCGGCGCGGCGCCAGCGCCTGCAGCAAGGCCGGCAGCACACGCTCGCGGTCGAAGCCGGTCATGCTGCCGAAGCCGAGATAGACCGGCGCGGGCCCGGCGTCGAGGAAGGCCTGCAGGTCGGCGGGTGGCGACCACGGTTGTTCCGGCATCCGCCATTGCCCGCACACCACATGGTCGGCCGGCCAGTCGGCCGGTGGCGGCAGCAGCTGCGGGGAGATGCCGTACAGCATCGGCAGCCCGGACCAGAGCGTGCGGCGCGGCGGTTGCCCCAGTGCGGCGCGCGCGGCGTTGATCGGCCTGCGGAAGGTGCGCCAGACCGCCTGGTTGACCAGCCCGTAGCTGGCCCGGCGCAGGATGGCTGGCAACGGCATCGGCGGCAGGAAGGGCGACGCGAAGGCGCGCGTCGGTGTCAGCGGAATCATGCCGGTGCCGATGGCCGGCAGACCGTGGCGCTCGGCCACGCTGAGGCCGACCAGCGCGGCCAGGCCGCCGGTCAGCACGGCATCGCAGCCAGCGGCGGCCGCATCGGCCTGCGCCATCCAGGCCGGCACGTGGCGGCCGGCCATCCGCGCCAGGCCGCGCGAGGCGGCGGCCAGGTTGTTGCCGCGTGCCACCAGGGCCACCACTTCGTCGTGGATGTCGCCTTCCAGCGCCGCGTGCGGCACGCCCAGCTCGCGCGCGCTGCCCAGCGTGCCCTGTTCGGCAAGCAGCAGTACCTCGTGGCCGGCCTGGCGCAGGCCATGGCACAGCATCACCAGCGGCCGGGTGTCGCCTTCGGTTCCATAGGTCAGGGCCAGCAGTCGCATCGGGGGCTTCGCGGGTGGGGCGGCCAGTATGGCCAGCCCCGCCATGAACGGGGCGTGCCACGTTCAGTCGCCTCGCCTGTGGGTAACTTGCGCAAGTGCTTGAACCCGTGCATAATGCGCGGCTCGCTGTGTCCGGTTTTCTACCGGGCGGCGCCCCCGGGAGCACGTCCCCGGCCGCCCAACGCCAGCGTAACCCTTTGATTCTCTTGACGTGTGGTGGGCAACCACCGAGGCCGCCGTCTCCCGGGCTACGGGCTGACACAACTTACTATCGAGGTGCGCAATGTCCCGCGTATGCCAGGTTTCCGGCAAGCGAGTGCAGACGGGTAACAACGTCTCGCACGCCAACAACAAGACCCGTCGTCGTTTCCTGCCGAATCTGCACGAGCGCCGCTTCTGGGTTGCCAGCGAGAACCGCTGGGTGAAGCTTCGTGTTTCCGCGCATGCACTGCGCACCATCGACAAGAACGGTATCGATTCCGTTCTGGCTGAGCTGCGTGCGCGCGGCGAAAAGGTCTGAGGAGTAGACGATCATGGCAGGCAAGCGCGATAAGGTCCGTATGATTTCGACCGCTGGTACCGGTCACTTCTACACGACCGACAAGAACAAGAAGAACACCCCGGGGAAGATGGAATTCTCCAAGTACGATCCGGTCGTGCGCAAGCACGTCCCGTACAAGGAAGGCAAGATCAAGTAATCCGCAAGGATTGCTGGTCGCTTCCGAAAGAACCCGCCCTCGTGGCGGGTTTTTTTGTGCCCTCGCCCCGGTAGATGCCAACCTTGGTTGGCACAGTGGTTCAAGGCAGTCGAGCATGGCTCGACTCTACAAGGGGGGCTGGGCAGAATGGCCCCCACACCTCCCGACGGGCGACGCGATGCTGTTCGAGTGGCTGCTGGGTTCGTACCTGCTGTTGATCGACTGGCTGATCCGGCTGGTCGCGCTGTGCTGGATTCCCACCCGCACCACGCCAGGGGCTGCGCGCAGCTGGCTGCTGCTGGTCGGCTTCGTGCCGCTGCTGGGCCTGCCGCTGTACCTGCTGTTCGGCCACCCGTGGCTGTCGCGCGAGCGCATCCGCCGGCAGGCCGAGGCGTCGCAGGTCATCCGCGAGGAACAGGCGCTGCAGCGCCGCCTGCGCTGGACGCCGAAGGCCGACACCGCCTGCGCCGAGATCGTGCCGCTGGTGCAGCGCCAGGGCGATTTCATGCCGGTGCACGGCAACGCGGTGGATCTGCTCACCGATTACGACGAATCGCTGCACACCCTCATCGCCGACATCGACCAGGCCGAGGACCGCGTCCACCTGCTGTACTACCTGATGTTCGACGACGCCGTGGGCGAGGCCATCGTCGAAGCGCTGCAGCGCGCCGCCGCGCGTGGCGTGCAGTGCCGCGTGCTGCTGGATGCGGTGGGCGCCAAGCGTGGCCTGCGTGCCTATCGCAAGCGCCTGCAGGCGCGTGACATCGAAGTGCGGGCGATGCTGCCCGGCGGCCTGCGCTGGCGCCGCAGCGGGCGCATGGACCTGCGCAACCATCGCAAGATCGCGGTCATCGACAACGAAGTGGCCTACATCGGCTCGCAGAACCTGGCCGGCCCCCGCTTCGTGCCCGGCCACCCCAACCGCGAACTGGTCGCGCGCGTGCGCGGCCCGGCGGTGGCCCACCTGGAGGCGGTGTTTGCCAGCGACTGGTACATGGAAACCGGGCAGCGCCTGGACGTCATCGCCGATGTGCCGGTGTGTGGCGATGACATCGCCACCCAGCTGCTGCCGAGCGGCCCGGCCTACCCGTACAGCAACGCGCGCGATGCGGTGGCGGCCCTCATCCACCTGGCGCGGCGGCGGCTGGTGATGGTCACCCCGTATTTCGTGCCCGACGAAGCGACGCTGAGTGCACTGCGCATCGCCGCGCTGTCCGGCGTGCAGGTGCAGCTGATCCTGTCGGCCAGCAACAACCAGCGGCTGACCTCGTGGGCGCAGGAGGCGTACTACGACGAGCTGCTGCGCTGTGGCGTGCAGATCGCCCTGTACGAGCCGCAGTTCCTGCACGCCAAGCACATGAGCGTGGACGAGGACATCGCCGTGCTCGGCTCGATCAACATGGATATCCGCTCCTTTGCGCTGAATGCCGAGATCGGCCTGATCTGCTACGACCGCGCGCTGGTGCAGCAGCTGTGCGCCATCGAGGACGACTACCTGCGCCAGTCGCGCCTGCTGGACCTGGAGCAGTGGCGCAGGCGCCCGGCCTGGCGCCGCAGCCGCGAAGGCATCGCGCGGCTGGCCGATGCGTTGATGTGACGCAGCGGTAACCGCCCGCTCCCGCAACCCGGGGCGTCACCTGCCATGGCCTACAATCGGTGCATGACTGATTCACCGCGAAATGGCGAACTGGACCTGGCGATCATCGGCGGTGGCGCGGCCGGTGTGCTGGTGGCGATCCAGGTGTTGCGACAGGCCCAGGCGCCGCTGGCACTGGCCCTCTTCGAACCCGCCTCGCAGCTGGCCCAGGGCATTGCCTACGCCACGCCGTGGCCGGAGCACCTGCTGAACGTGCCGGCGGCGAAGATGAGTGCCTTCCCCGACCAGCCCGGCGATTTCCTTGATTACCTGCAGGCCGTGGATGCCTACCCGGGCGAGGCGCGCGAGCTGCTGGGCGAACGCTACGCAAGCCGCCACCATTTCGCCGCCTACCTGCAGCAGCGCCTGCAGGACGCGGCCGCCGCCAGCCCTGCGCAGCTGCAGGTGATGGCGCAGCCGGTGCTGGGCCTGCAGCCGGACGACCACGGTTACCGCCTGCAGCTGGGCGATGGCAGCACGCTGCACGCGGCACAGGCGGTCATCGCCACCGGCAACAGCATGCGCCCGCTGCCGGTGGCCGGCGCCGATGCGCTGCCCGCCGCCGACGTGGTCGAGGCCTGGGACTATGACGGTGTGCGCACCCTGGCCGGCGCCCATGCGCTGGCCATCGTCGGTTCCGGCCTGAGCATGGCCGACACCGTGCTGGCGCTGGTGGCTGCCGGCCATACCGGTCCGCTGCACGTGATCTCGCGCCACGGCCTGCTGCCGCTGCCACATGCACACGGCGTGCTGCCTGATTTCGATCCGGGCGCGCTGCTGCCGATGACCCTGCGCCAGCGCGTGCACGCCCTGCGCGGCTTCGCCCGGCAGGCGCAGGCCGATGGCCAGCCGTGGCAGGGCGTGATGGATCGCATCCGCCCGCATGGCCAGGCACTGTGGTGCAGCCTGGACGAGGCCGACCAGCGGCGCTTCCTGCGCCATGTGGTGCGCTATTGGGATGTACACCGCCACCGCATCGCCGAAGAGGTGGATGCGCAGCTGCAGGCACTGCAGGCCAGTGGCCAGCTGCGCCTGCACCGTGCCCGCCTGCAGCGCGTCTGGCGCGATGGCGACGTGCTGCGCTTGTCCGGTCGTGATTCCGCCGGTGCCGAGCAACAGTGGATGATCGCCGCGGTGGTCAATGCCACCGGCGTGGAAACCCGGGCGCGTGCGCTGCGCAACCCGCTGCTGCAGCAGTTGCTGGCCGATGGCCTGGCCCGCCCCGGGCCGCATGGGCTGGGCCTGGACAGCAGCGTGCCGGGCGACCGCCTGTGCAGCGCCCGTGGTGCAGCGCAGGCGCGGCTGGGCGTGCTCGGCAGCCTGCGCATCGGCAATCTGTGGGAAAGCCTGGCCGTGCCTGAACTGCGTCAGCAGGCGCAGGCGCTGGCTGCCCAGGTGGTCGCAGGAGCCGCGACGGCGATGCCGTAAAATGGGGGCATGGATGTCTCCCACCTGCTCGATGGCCTGAACCCGGCCCAGCGCGAAGCCGTCTCCGCTCCCCCCGGCCACCACCTGGTGCTGGCCGGTGCCGGTTCCGGCAAGACCCGCGTACTCACCCACCGCATCGCCTGGCTGCATGAAGTCGAAGGCGTGCCGACCCACGGCATTTTTGCGGTGACCTTCACCAACAAGGCCGCTGGCGAGATGCGCCACCGCATCGACGCGCAGCTGCCCAATGGCAGCCGCGGCATGTGGATCGGCACCTTCCACGGCCTGGCCAACCGCCTGCTGCGCCTGCACTGGCAGGACGCCAAGCTGCCCGAAGGCTTCCAGGTCATGGATTCGGACGACCAGCTGCGGCTGGTCAAGCGCGTGGTGCAGGCGCTGGAAATCGACGACAGCAAGCATCCGCCCAAGCAGATTGCCTGGTGGATCAACGAACAGAAGGATGAAGGCCGCCGCCCGCAGCACATCCAGCCCGAGCCGCATGATGCGTGGCTGGAAACCATGCGCCAGGCCTACATCGAGTACCAGGCGCGCTGCGACCGTGCCGGCCTGGTCGACTTCGCCGAGCTGCTGCTGCGCGCGCATGAACTGCTGCGCGACAACCCGGCACTGCTGGCGCACTACCGTGCACGCTTCCGCGAAATCCTGGTGGACGAGTTCCAGGATACCAACGCCATCCAGTACGCCTTCGTGCGCGTGCTGGCCGGGCACGAGGGCCATGTGTTCGTGGTCGGCGACGATGACCAGGCCATCTATGGCTGGCGCGGCGCCAAGGTCGAGAACGTGCAGGGCTTCCTGCGTGACTTCCCCGGTGCACAGACCATCCGCCTGGAACAGAATTACCGTTCCACCGCCAACATCCTCGGCGCGGCCAACGCAGTCATCGCGCACAACCCGGACCGCATCGGCAAGGAACTGTGGACCGACAGCGGCGACGGCGAGCCGATCGACCTGTATGCGGCCTACAACGAGATGGACGAGGCGCGCTACATCGTCGAGCGCGCGCGCCAGTGGGTGCGCGACGGTGGCAGCTACACCGAAGTGGCCGTGCTCTACCGCAGCAACGCGCAGTCGCGCGCGCTGGAAGAAGCGCTGCTGAGCGAACAGGTGCCGTACCGCGTGTATGGCGGCATGCGCTTCTTCGAGCGTGCTGAAATCAAGGACGCGCTGGCCTACCTGCGCCTGCTGTCCAACCGCAACGATGACGCCGCCTTCGAGCGCGCGGTGAACACGCCCACCCGTGGCATCGGCGAGCGCACCCTGGACGAGGTGCGCCGCGAAGCGCGCGCGCAGGGCATCTCGCTGTGGGAGGCCACCATGCTGGTCACCCAGGGCACGGCGCTGGCCGCGCGTGCACGCAATGCGCTGGCCGGCTTCCTGGTGCTGGTGAATGAACTGCAGGCGCAGACCCTGCACATGACCCTCGCCGAGCGCGTGGACCATGTGCTGTCGCGCTCGCAGCTGCGCGAGCACTGGAGCAAGGAAAGCCGCAATTCGCTGGATTCGGAATCGCGTACCGACAACCTCGACGAACTGGTCTCGGTGGCCTCGCGCTTCCTGCGCCGCGCCGACGACATCGAGGAAGTGGGCGAGGACATGGACGAGCTGGTCGCGTTCCTGGCCTATGCCGCGCTGGAGGCCGGTGAAGGCCAGGCGCAGGCGGGCGAGGAGGGCGTGCAGCTGATGACCCTGCACTCGGCCAAGGGCCTGGAATTCCCACTGGTGTTCCTGGCCGGCATGGAAGACGGCCTGTTCCCGAGCGCACGTTCGCTGGAAGAAAGCGGCCGCCTGGAAGAAGAGCGCCGGCTGGCCTACGTGGGCATCACCCGCGCGCGGCAGAAGCTGGTGCTGTGCTACGCCGAATCGCGCCGCATCCATGGCCAGGACAACTACAGCCTGCCGTCGCGCTTCCTGCGCGAGATCCCGCGCGAACTGCTGCACGAAGTGCGCCCGAAGGTGCAGGTCTCGCGGCCGGCATCGCTGGGCAGCAGCCGGGTGATGGGCCATGCCTCGATCGAGGCACCGCCGCTGAAGCTGGGCGCGCTGGTCACCCATCCCAAGTTCGGCGAAGGCATGGTGACCGACTACGAAGGCAGCGGCGCCCACGCCCGCGTGCAGGTCGAGTTCGCCGATGCCGGCAGCAAGTGGCTGGTGATGGCGTATGCCAACCTGACGGTGATCTGATCACCGCCAAGGGGTCGGATCCCTCCCGTAGGGAGGGCTCTGACCCCATCGCATGATTCGCCTGGGCGGGGTCAGAGCCCTTTTCCGATGGAAAAGGGATCTGACCCCGATTACGCTTCGGTCATGACCCGCAACGTGCTCTTTCTCTGCAGCCAGAACCGCCTGCGCAGCCCGACAGCCGAGCAGGTGTTCGCCGATTGGCCGGGAATTGAAACCGCCTCGGCGGGGCTGCTGGCCGACGCCGAGGAAGTGCTCAGCCCGGAGCTGCTGCAGTGGGCGGACCTGGTGTTCGTGATGGAGAAGGCGCACCGCAACCGCCTGTCCAGCCGCTACAAGGCATGGCTGAACGGCAAGCGGGTGATCTGCCTGGATATTCCCGATGACTACGACTACATGGACCCGGTGCTGGTCGAGCTGCTGAAGCGCAAGGTGGCGCCGTTCCTGCGTTGATCACATCGAACCCCCGTAGAGTCGAGCTTGCTCGACTGCCTTGTGCCGCGCTGGAAGCAGTCGAGCAAGCTCGACTCTACAATGGGGCCTGACATCTTCCAGGAACGCCCCCATGACCGAACCCACCCTGCACGTCACCGTGAAGTTGAATGCGAAGCTGCAACCGGAGCATCGCCACGAGCTGTTCGAGGATCCGCTCGATGCGCTGCTGCAGGCGGCGAACCTGGGCGAACTGACCGGGGGTGGCACCGCAATCTCCGACCTGGGCGAAGTCGAGTACGGCGATATCGAAGTGGCGCTGGTCGATGCGGACGGCGTGCCGAAGCTGATCGACCTGCTGGAGCAGCTGGGCGCACCGAAGGGTTCGCAGGTGCAGCGTGTGGGCGAGGATGATCGCGCCTTCGGCGTCACCGAGGGCTTGGGCATCTACCTGGATGGCCTGAACCTGCCGGACGAAGTGTACGAACAGTGCGACTCCAATCACGTGTTCGAGCAGCTGTCCGACAACATCGATGGACTGGGCGAGATCTGCAGCTGGTGGCAGGGGCCGACCGAGACCGCGCTGTACATGTACGGCGAATCGTTCGAGAAGATGCGTGATGCGATCGCGGAGTTCGTGGCCAGCTACCCGCTGTGCCGGAACGCGCGCATCGTGCAGATCGCCTGAGGGCTGGGCCCCATGACCTCCAAGGACGCGCACCCGGCCGGTGATGGTGTACGCGCCGTCTTGACCCATTTCGAGGAGATGTTGACGGCACGGCTGCCGGCGGTGCCGGCCGAACTGCTGGAGGAAGCGCCGGATCTGGCCGATCTCTTTGCGTTCCAGCGCTACTCGCTGGAGACCTTGCCGGCGTGGCTGGGCCCGCATGCACGGCGGCTGCTCAGTGAGCAGGGCCTGCCGCGCCAGGCGGCACCGTATCTCTCGTTCTTCGATGCCGAGCGTGCGGTCGAGGTCTCCGCCCTGCTGCCGGAGCCGGGCAGGGCGCTCGGCCATGATGGCGGCGGCAACTTGCTGGCCATCGACGCGGCCAGTGGCGAAGTGGTGTTGTGGGACCACGACAACGGTGACGCGCGCATGTTCGTCAACCGGGATCTGCTCCGCTTTGCCGAATGCCTGTGTGAGTTTCCCTACGGTGCGCAAAGCCGGCAGGCATTTCTGCAGGCGGTTGCGCAGATCGATCCGGGCGCCGTGGCGGAGAGCGCTTTCTGGGCGTCCGAGCATTGAGTCTGCTCAGCGCCTCTGGCGGGTGCGGGTAGCATCGAGAACAGTCGAGCACGCTCGACGCTAGCGGCTAGCGGCTTGCGGCCTGCTCTGCGTTCTCGCGCAGGGCCAGCTGCTTGCCCACCTGGTAGCCGCCATAGAACATCACCAATGCGGCGGCGACGGCCAGCACGATGGCCCGTGGGGTGACCTTTGATGGCGGCTTGCGGTCCTGCATGCGCGTGCTCCCCAATGGCGGCGGCGTGCCGCGCGGCCATCATGCGCCGCAGCCGGCGGCCGGGCAAGCGCGGCGCTACGGCCCCGCCGGGGGCCGCACCTGCTCCCAGTCCAGGCCGAATTTCGCCAGGTACTTGCGCAGGCGGTCGGCGTCGTTGGTGCTGGCGCGCTGGGTGCGCGACACCGCAAACAGCTCGCGGCCGGCCGCTGACAGCGACTTCGCGTGCGCGCAGACCCGCACCACGTCTTCCAGCTGCACGCGGTCGAAGCGGTCCAGCTCATCCACGGCCGGGCCCAGCAGTGCCTCCAGCGCTGACGGCGCCTGGCCGCCGCGCCATTGCTGGCGCAGGCGCGCGATCTCATCATCGACGCCTTCGATCTGGATGCGCCCGGCGTTGGCCAGCGTCGCCAGCCGCATGATCGATGCCCCCAGATCGCGGAAATTGCCACGCCAAGCCGCCTCGGCACTGGTGGCGAACGCCAGGTAGCGCGTGCGTGCCTCCACGTTGAAGCGCACCTGCGCGTGCTGCTGCTGCGACCAGCGCTGCAGCTCGAACTCGATGTTGGGCTCGATGTCCTCCCTGCGCTGGGCCAGGCCGGGCAGGTGGTAGGTCCACAGGTTCAGGCGCGCCAGCAGGTCTTCGCGGAAGCTGCCCTCCAGCACCGAGTGCTGCAGATCGCGATTGGTGCCGGCCATCAGCTGGAACTCGCTTTCCACCTCGCGGTCGCTGCCCACGGGCAGGAAGCGCTTCTCCTCCAGCGCACGCAGCAGCATGGCCTGTTCGTCCAGGCCCAGCTCGCCGATCTCATCCAGGAACAGCAGGCCCTGGTGGGCAGAGCGCAGCAGGCCGGCGCGGTCGGACGAGGCGCCGGTGTACGCGCCCTTGGTATGTCCGAACAGCGTGCTCATCGCGCCGTCGCCGCGCAGGGTGGCGCAGTTCACCTCGACAAAACGGCCGGGCAGCTGGTGTTTGAGCTTCTTCAGCTCGAACACGCGCTTGGCCAGCTGGCTCTTGCCCGCGCCGGTGGGGCCCATCAGCAGCATCGGCGCGCGCGAGCGCGTGGCCACGGTTTCAATCTGCGCGATCATCGCGTTGAAGGCCGCATTGCGCGTGGCGATGCCACTCTTCAGCAGGTCGCGGTCCTGCAGTTGCTGCTGGGCGAATCGCTGCGCGATGTGGTCGTAGCGCGACAGGTCCAGGTCGATGACGGCGTAGCTGCCGGCCGCGCCATCCTGCTTGCGCGGCGGCGAGGTCTGCAGCAGGCGGCCGGGTAAATGCCGGCTCTCGGTGAGCAGGAACCAGCAGATCTGCGCCACGTGCGTGCCGGTGGTGATGTGGACGTAGTAGTCCTCCTCCTCCGGCTGGAACGGATAGCTGGCCAGGAAATCGTGCAGGGTCGAGTAGACCCCTTCGAACTCCCAGGGATCTGCCAGGTAGGTGTCGTGCCGCCGCACCTCCAGCCCGGGCGCCATCTGCTGCAGGTCCTCGCAGACCACGCGGGCCAGCTTGGCGTAGCGGCGCTCGTCCAGCAGCAGCTCGATGCGGTCGGGCAGGAAGTCCTCATGCATGCCCAGCGACACCGTGGGACGCCATTTCTGCCAACGGCCTGGACCCTCGCCCGCGTCGAGCTGGGTGCCGAGCATGCCGAAGACTACCTGCCGACGTGACATATCCATTCCTATAAAAGACGCGCGCTGAATATATACATTCAGCGCGGTCAATGGGTGGGCGTTGCGTCAGAAATCGGGCGAAATCCAGAAAAAACAATGAGTTGATGCGTCATGGAAAAAGTTGGCACGGCCATTGCTCTATTCCTCCCAAGACACGAAGCGGGGCCGTTCCCGCCGAGGACACCACGATGGCCAACCTGACGCTCTTCTCCACCCCGCGTGCCCCGGCACTGCCGCCGGCCACCACCGTCAATGAAGCCGGTGGCCTGGCCTACCGCCGCGACCCGCGCGCTGCCCTGGCCCTGTATGCGGCCACCGGCTGCCTCAACAACACGTTCTACAGCGCTGCCGACGCACAGCTGCAGCAGGTGCTGGCGCTGACCGCGCAGGTCGAGCCGCGCTTCATTGCCCGCACGGCGGTCTATGCCCGCCAGGTGGCGCATATGAAGGACATGCCGGCGCTGCTGCTGGCCGTGCTCAGCCTGCGCGACCCGGAGGCTTTCGCCCAGGTGTTCCCGCGGGTGGTCGACAACGGCCGCCAGCTGCGCACCTTCGTGCAGATCATGCGCAGCGGCCAGGTCGGCCGCCGGTCGCTGGGGTCGCTGCCGAAGCGCCTGGTACGCGAGTGGATCCAGCAGGCATCGGCGGAAACCCTGGTGCGTGCGGCCATCGGCCAGCAGCCGTCGCTGGCCGACCTGATCCGCATGGTGCACCCGAAGCCGGCCGATGCCGAGCGCAAGGCGCTGTATGCGTGGATCGTCGGTCGCCCGTACGAAGAGGCGCAGCTGCCGGCGCTGGTGCAGGCCTACGAGGCGTTCAAGCGTGACCCGCGTGGACTGCCGCCGGACCTGCCGTTCCAGTACTTCAGCACGCTGCCGCTGGATGCGGCGCAGTGGTCGGCGCTGGCGCGCAGTGCGTCGTGGCAGTCGATGCGGATGAACCTCAACACGTTCGCCCGCAACGGCGTGTTCGATGACCCTGCGATGGTGTCGGTGATCGCAGCGCGGCTGCGTGATCCGGCCCAGGTGCGCCGCGCCCGGGTGATGCCGTACCAGCTGCTGATGGCCTACCAGGCCAGCGCCAGCCTGCCGCAGCAGATTCCGGAGGCGTTGCAGGACGCGATGGAAACGGCCACGGCGCAGGTGCCGGTGCTGCCAGGCCGGGTGGTGGTGGCGGTGGACGTGTCCGGTTCCATGCAGTGGCCGGTGACCGGCTACCGCAAGGGCGCCAGCTCGGCGGTGCGCTGCGTGGACGTAGCGGCGCTGATCGCGGCCTGCGTGCTGCGCGGCCAGCCGCTGGCCACCGTGCTGCCGTTCGATACCGAGGTGCGCCCGGTGCGGTTGAACCCGCGCGACAGCGTGATGACGCTGGCAGCGCAGTTGGCGATCAATGGCGGTGGTACCTCGGTCAGTGCACCGCTGGAACACCTCAACCGTCGCCGCGAGCAGGTGGACCTGGTGGTGCTGGTGTCGGACAACGAGAGCTGGCGTGACACCCGCAGGGGCGGCGCGACGGCCACGATGCAGGCCTGGGACGTGCTGAAGCAGCGTTGCCCGCAGGCACGGCTGGTCTGCATCGACCTGCAGCCGGTAGCCAGCAGCCAGACCGTGCAGCGCGAGGACGTGCTGCACATCGGCGGCTTCAGCGATGCGGTGTTCGACCTGCTGGCGCAGTTCGCGCAGGCACCGCGCGATGGTAGCGGCTGGGCCGAGCGCATCGAGGACATGCCGCTGTAAACACGATGTTGGACGGCGGCAAGGATGTCGCCAGGGACCGCCCGGCTGGCAATGGGGCCAGCCGGGCAGGACCAGGAATTCACGTTTTTCGCGGTGAATGCTGGTGGAACTACATGGGTTGTCCCTTCGGGGTCGGGTTCGAATCCCGCGTGTCCTGCCGGTTGTGGGGAGACGATGTTCCACCCCTCTTTGTCACCGCACCTGTTTCAACGCCGGCACTGCGAATGCCGGAGGAACTACAGCCTTCTAAGCTCCGGGTCGCGGGTTCGAGCCCCGCCCGCTGTGGCAACACAGCGGTAGCTCAGTGGTAGAGCAGGATGTTCCTCCACCCCTCGTCGTGCTGCCGGCACCTTCGCTTTCGTTGCGCGGGGAATGCAGGCCGAACTACATCGGTAGCCCTTCAGGGTCGGGTTCAAGTCCCGGCCGCCTGCCACGGCAACGTGGCAGGCGGAATGTTCGGCCATCGTTGTCACCGCACCTTTTTTGTTTTTGTATTGGATGAAAGGAAACATCACCATGACCACCTTGAACCATGACGTGATCCAGCAGCCGGGCGCTGCACCCATCAAGCTGTGGACGCGCGGCGTGCCGCTGGAAGACCAGGCACGCGAGCAGCTGCAGAACATCGCCAGGCTGCCGTTCATCCACAAGTGGATTGCGGTGATGCCCGACGTGCACCTGGGCAAGGGGGCAACCGTGGGCTCGGTGGTGCCGACCGTCGGCGCCATCATTCCGGCTGCGGTGGGCGTGGACATCGGCTGCGGCATGATGGCCGTGCGCACCACGCTGGATGCCAGCGACCTGCCGGACAACCTGTCGGCGGTGCGCAGCGCGATCGAGCGGGCCGTGCCGCATGGCCGCAGCGTGACCCGTGGCGGCCGTGACAAGGGCAGCTGGGACACCCCGCCGGAGCTGGCCATCGAAGGCTGGAAGCAGCTGGTCGATGACTTCGCGCTGATCTGCGAGCGCCACCCGCGCCTGAAGAACACCAACAACCTCAAGCACCTGGGCACCCTCGGCACCGGCAACCACTTCGTTGAAGTGTGCCTGGACCAGGACCAGCGCGTGTGGTTCATGCTGCACTCCGGTTCGCGTGGCGTGGGCAATGCCATCGGCACCTACTTCATCGAACTGGCCAAGCAGGAAATGCGCCGCTGGATGATCAACCTGCCCGACCAGGACCTGGCGTACCTGCCCGAGGGCAGCCAGCACTACGGTGACTATGTGTTCGCGGTGGAATGGGCACAGCGCTTCGCACGCATGAACCGCGAGGTGATGATGCGCAACGTGGTGGCGGCCGTGCGTACGGTCATCAGCAAGCCCTTCGAGGCCCAGGCCGAGGCGGTGAACTGCCACCACAACTACGTCAACCGCGAAGTGCACTTCGGCAAGGAAGTGATGCTGACCCGCAAGGGCGCGGTGAGTGCGCGCAAGGGCGAGCTGGGCATCATCCCGGGCAGCATGGGCGCCAAGAGCTTCATCGTGCGCGGGCTGGGCAACGAGGACAGCTTCCACAGCTGCAGCCACGGTGCCGGGCGCGTGATGAGCCGCACCCAGGCGCGCAAGCTGATCACCGTGGATGAGCACGCCAAGGCCACCGCGCACGTGGAATGCCGCAAGGATGCGGAGGTGGTGGATGAATCGCCGGCGGCCTACAAGCCGATCGAGGCGGTGATGGAGGCCCAGCGCGATCTGGTCGAGATCGTGCACACGCTGCGCCAGGTGGTGTGCGTGAAGGGATGAAGCGGGCCGCGCGCGGCGTACAGTGCGCCGCGCGCGGCAGGACGACCTGCAGACGAAACCGCAGGCATGGAGGAACAGAACAGATGGACATGATCGAACTTGATGGCGGGCATGGCGGCGGACAGCTGCTGCGTTCGGCGCTGACCCTGAGCCTGTGCACCGGCATCGGCTTCACCCTGCAGAACATCCGCGCGATCCGCCGCAAGCCCGGGCTGATGCGCCAGCACCTGACCGCGGTGAATGCCGCGGCGCGGGTCGGCAACGCCTGCACGCACGGTGCCACGCTGGGCGCGACCTCGCTGCGCTTCGAGCCGGGCGTGGTGAGCGCGGGCGACTACCACTTCGCCACCGGCAGTGCCGGCTCGGCCACCCTGGTGCTGCAGACCGTGCTGCCGGCGCTGTGGCGCGCGCAGGGGCCGTCGCGGCTGCGCCTGGAAGGCGGCACCCACAATCCGCTGGCGCCCAGCGCTGATTTCATCGCCGACAGCTACCTGCCGTCACTGGCGCGGATGGGCGTGCAGGCCTCGCTGCAGCTGCTGCAGCACGGCTTCCACCCGGCCGGCGGCGGCGTGATCGAGCTGCAGGTGCAGCCGTGCGACACGTTGCAGGTGCCGTGCATGGAGCAGCGCCCGGCACTGGATTCGATGCAGGCCCAGGTGGTGATGTCCGGCCTGTCCAGCAGCATCGGCCTGCGCGAACTGCAGGTGCTGGCCGATGAGCTCGGCGTCGACCCGCACCCGCGCCACGTGCAGTCGGTGCGGCCGGCACTGGGCCCCGGCAACGTGGCGATGGTGCGCGTGCGCCACGGCGACCACGTGGAAGTGTTCGATGGGCATGGCGAGCGCGGCGTGTCGGCCGAGCAGGTGGGCGCGCGCCTGGCTGGCCAGGTACGCACTTACCTCAGCGGTGGCGCGTGGGTCGGCGAGTACCTGTCCGACCAGCTGCTGTTGCCGATGGCCCTGGCCGGGGGCGGCAGCTTCACCACCCACGTCATCAGCGACCACCTGGCCAGCAACGCACGCCTGATCGAGAAATTCCTGCCGGTGGAGTTCGACTGGCAGCCGCATGCAGGGGGCTGGCGGGTCACCGTCGAGGCGTGAACACACCGCCGGGCATGGCCCGGCGCTGCCGATGGGCACGGGCATCAATCCCGCGCCAGGATTGATCCTGCTCAAGGCGCGGCGTGCACATCCGGTGTGCAATGGTGATGTTCCCAACTGGCACCCCGCCAAGGAGGCCCACCATGTACACCCGCATCCTGATCGCCACCGACGGCTCCGAGCTGTCCGACAAGGGCCTGGCCAAGGGCCTGGAGCTGGCGAAGGATCTCAACGCCGAGGTCGATATCGTGACGGTCTCCGAGCCGTGGGCGGTGGGCATGTACGACGCCATGGGCTGGAGCGTGGGCTACATGAACAGCCCCGAATACAAGGCCGACCGCGAGGAAGGTGCGCAGAAGGTGCTGCAGCCGGCGCTGGCCAAGGCCGCCGAGCAGGGCATCCGCGCCAACCCCATCCATGTGCTGGACCGCTACGCCGCCGACGGCATCATCGAGACGGCCGGCGAGCGCAACAGCGACCTGATCGTGATGACCTCGCACGGTCGCCGCGGGGTGACCCGCGTGCTGCTGGGCAGCCAGACGGCCGAAGTGCTGGCACGCAGCACCCTGCCGGTGCTGGTCATCCGCTGATCAACATCCACTGATCCGCGCGTTCCCGGGGAGGGGACCTGGTGCCGGTACGCAGGATGCGTGCCGGCACCAACTTCCTCCAGGCCGTCCCAGCGGGTCCGCTCAGGACAGCAGCGAGCCCCGTGCGCGCTGCCGGCAGGCCTGCCGCCAGTCGGCCGGCGACATGCCGAACTGCGCCAGGAACGCGCGCTGGAACTGGCGCTCGGACGCGAAGCCGACTTCATAGAGCAGCCAGGTCAGGCGGCAGCCCGGCTCCCGGGCCAGGTGGCGGTGCGCCAGCCAGGCCCGGCATTCACGGATGTAGCGCGCCACCCCGCCGTGGGCCTGGAACAGCCGGTAGACCGTGGAGCGGGACATCGCGAACGCGTCGCAGATCATCTGCTCGCCCAGCTCGCAGTCGCCCAGGTGGGCATCGATGTAATCGACGATGCGCAGCAGGCGCGGGTCGGCCGTGCCGCCGCAGGTGACGCGCTGGCGTGCGCTGCTGCGGCGCAGGTCGGCGGCAAGTGATGCAACCACCGAAGGGGTGGCCTGTTGCAGGTTCATGGCAGCGTGATCCCGGCCCACCTCCGGGGCCTGTCATGGGATCAACCGGCAGTTGCGTCGGGAACCTATCAATCGGCCGGCTGCGCTGCCGGGGCCGGCCGCGGATGCATCACCAGCTGTACAGCTTCCAGTACACCGGCGAGACGCCGTCCTTGTCGTTGTCCATGCGGCCATCGCCGTTCTTGTCGTACATGTAGAACGGTGCGCCGCGCGACGGGGTGACCTTGACCATGCGCAGCTGGCCGGACACGCGGTATTCCTCGATGACATCGCCGTTGTCCATGGTGCGGCTGGACACATCGGCGCCCTTCACGTCCACCGGGGGAGCGCCTGCACCGCCCATGCTGGCGCAGCCAGCAAGCAGCAGCAGGGAAGCCAGCATCAGGGTCTTCATCGGCAGGGCCTTCGCATCGATCGGACCTTGATTATGCCCCATCGACGCGTCGCGGCCGTGTCGCCGCGGTGCAGGCGCGGGCGCGTAGAATCGTCGCATGAGCAGATTAGTCCTGATCGACGGGTCCAGTTACCTGTACCGCGCGTTCCACGCGCTGCCGCCCCTGTCCAATGCACAGGGCGAGCCCACCGGCGCGCTGTTCGGCGTGGTCAACATGCTGCGCTCGACGCTGAAGGAGCGCCCGGCCTACGTCGCCTTCGTGGTCGATGCCCCGGGCAAGACCTTCCGCGACGACCTGTACGACCAGTACAAGGCCAACCGCCCGCCCATGCCCGATGAACTGCGCAGCCAGGTCGAGCCGATGTGCCGCATCGTCGAAGCGCTGGGCATCAGCATCCTGCGCATCCCCGGCGTGGAAGCCGACGATGTGATCGGCACGCTGGCCCTGCAGGGCGTGGCGCAGGACCTGAAGGTGACCATTTCCACCGGTGACAAGGACTTTGCCCAGCTGGTGCGGCCGGGCATCGAACTGGTCAACACCATGACCGGCAGCCGCATGGATTCGGACGCGGCGGTGATGGACAAGTTCGGCGTGCGCGCCGACCAGATCATCGATCTGCTGGCGCTGATGGGCGACACCGTGGACAACGTGCCCGGCGTGGAGAAGTGCGGCCCGAAGACCGCCGCCAAGTGGCTGGCCGAGTACCAGCACCTGGACGGCGTCATCGCTGCCGCGCCGACCATGAAGGGCAAGATCGGCGAGAACCTGCGCGCCGCGCTGGAGCGCCTGCCGCTGAACCGCGAGCTGGTGACCATCCGCACCGACGTCGAGCTGGACGCTTCGCCGGCCACTCTGGCCCTGCGCGAGCAGGACGTTCCGGTGCTGACCGAGCTGTATGCCCGCTATGGCTTCACCCAGGCGCTGAAGGAGCTGGGCGGCCCGCTGCCGGCACCGGCCGCCGCCAGTGAAGCCACCCCGAGCCTGCGCGGCACCGCCGCCGGCTTTGCCCGGGGCAGCGCTGAAGCGCTGCCGGCCGCCGGGATCGACCCGGCGCTGTCCGCGCCCGGTGAGTACGAAACGGTACTGACGGCCGAACAGCTGCAGGCCTGGGTGGAGCGCGTGCAGCAGGCCACGCTGATCAGCTTCGACACCGAAACCGATGCGCTGGACGCCATGCGCGCGCGCCTGGTCGGCATCAGCCTGGCAGTGGAGCCGGGCAAGGCCGCCTATATCCCGGTTGGCCACGATTACCCGGGGGCCCCCGCCCAGCTGCCGCTGCAGCAGGTGCTGGACGCACTGCGCCCGGTGCTGCAGGACCCGGCGAAGCAGAAGCTGGGCCAGCACGGCAAGTACGACCTGCACGTGCTGCGCCGCCACGGCGTGGACGTGCAGGGCTACCACGACGACACCATGCTCGAGAGCTTCGTGCTCAATTCCACGGCCACCCGCCACGACATGGATTCGCTGGCCCTGCGCTACCTGGGCTACAACACCATCAAGTTCGAGGACGTGGCCGGCAAGGGCGCCAAGCAGATCCCGTTCTCGCAGGTGGGCATCGACGAAGCCAGCCGCTATGCGGCCGAGGACGCCGACATCACCCTGCGCCTGCACCATGCGCTGCAGCCGCAGCTGCTGGCCGAACCGGCGCTGGACAGCGTGTACCGCGACATCGAGATGCCGCTGGTGCCGGTGCTGGCCAGCATCGAAGCCAACGGCGTGCGCATCGACACCGATGAGCTGCGCCGGCAGAGCCATGACCTGTCCTCGCGCATGCTGGCCGCGCAGCAGAAGGCCACCGAGCTGGCCGGGCGCAGCTTCAACCTGGATTCGCCCAAGCAGCTGCAGGCAGTGCTGTTTGACGAGCTGAAGCTGCCGGCGGTGGTGAAGACCCCGAAGGGCCAGCCCAGCACCAATGAAGAAGCGCTGGAGGCGATTGCCGACCAGCACGAGCTGCCGCGGGTGATCCTGGAATACCGCGGCCTGGCCAAGCTGCGCAGCACCTACACCGACAAGCTGCCGGAGATGGTCAACCCGGACACCGGCCGGGTGCACACCAGCTACCACCAGTCCGGCGCCGCCACCGGCCGCCTGTCCTCGTCGGACCCGAACCTGCAGAACATCCCGATCCGCACCGAGGATGGCCGCCGCATCCGCCGTGCCTTCGTCGCGCCGGAGGGCTTCCAGCTGCTGGCGGCCGACTATTCGCAGATCGAGCTGCGGATCATGGCCCACCTGTCCGGGGACCCGGGCCTGGTGCGTGCCTTCGAGCAGGGCGCCGACGTCCACCGTGCCACCGCCGCCGAGGTGTTCGGGCGCACGCTGGAAGAGGTGACACCCAACGAGCGCCGCGCCGCCAAGGCCATCAACTTCGGCCTGATGTACGGCATGAGCGCCTTTGGCCTGGCCCGCAACCTGGGCATCGACCGTGGCCAGGCGCAGGATTATGTGGCGCTGTACTTCAGCCGGTATCCGGGCGTACGCGACTTCATGGAGCGGATGCGCCAGCAGGCGCGTGACCAGGGGTATGTGGAAACCCTGTTCGGCCGCCGCCTGTACCTGAATGACATTCATGCCCGCAACCAGGGCCTGCGTGCCGGCGCCGAACGCGCGGCGATCAACGCGCCGATGCAGGGCACCGCCGCGGACATCATCAAGCGGGCGATGGTGTCGGTGGACCAGTGGCTGCACGACAGTGGCGCCCCGGCGCGGATGATCCTGCAGGTGCACGATGAACTGGTATTCGAAAGCGAGGCCGGTTTCACCGAGGAACTGCGTAAAAACGTGATCGAGCGCATGTCGCAAGCGGCGCAATTGCGGGTGCCGCTGGTCGTCGATACCGGTGTTGGGGTTAACTGGGACGAGGCGCACTGATTCGCATTCAGGCTAAAAACGCCATGAATGGTTCATTTGTACGATTTATCTGACTCGAAGATGAATGTTTTGGGTAGCGGCCTACAATAAATTGGGCCCCTTCACGAACCGTTAGTGTTCGGGGTGTTTCTATAACTCTCGACAGGCGCAACGCCTGTCGTGGATCTCTCCCATCCCCTGGAGCAGATCTCGGAACGGGGGCTCCTCCCCAAGCGCCCGTTCCCCGGCCCCGTTGACCTCCCCCTGGTCAGCGGGGCTTTTTATTTGCGCCGCCTGAATCTCGGATGGGGTCAGATCCCTTTGCCCGTCGGGCAAAGGGATCTGACCCCGGATGATAGGCTGGGCCATCGCTCCGCAGGGGAAGCCGCAATGCCCGATCTGTTCGCACTGGCGATGCCGTGGTGGGAATTCGTCCTGCGCGCGGTGGTGGTCTATGCCGTCGTGCTGGGCATGGTCCGGCTCAGCGGCAAGCGCGCGCTGGGGCAGATCACCCCGTTCGATGTGCTGCTGATCGTGCTGCTGGGCAATGCCGTGCAGAACGCGCTGCTGGGCACCGACACGTCGCTGGGCGGCGGCCTGCTGCTGGCGGCCACGCTGATCCTGCTGAACTATGGCGTGGGCTGGCTGACCACGCGCAACCGGCGCATGGAACGGCTGATCGAAGGCGAGCCGGTGGTGATCGCGCGCGACGGGCGCCTGCTGGAGGCCGTACTGCGGCGCGAGCTGGTCAGCACGGCCGATTTCGAAGCCGCACTGCGCCAGCAGGGCTGCCTGCGCGTGGAGGATGTCGAACTGGCGCTGCTGGAAACCACCGGCCACATCACCATCATTCCACGGCCGAAGTCTTCGTAGCGCCCAGCCGGCTGCACCGCGTGGCGCGGCACGCTTGGATCATGGCGTGCAGCGATCGCCGCCTGCGGCCGGTCTGCGCTGGTAATAGGCAAAACGGTTGCCGCCATCAATACCGACCAGGTTGCCGTTCTGCAGCAGTTGCAGAACGAAGTCGCTGCCGAGTTCGCGATGGATGAGGATGCGGCCGTCGCGCAGGCTCGCATGCAGGCGTTGTTCGCGGTCGCCGGCCTGGACCACGCCGCCTTCGAGGAAACGAATCTGCGACAGCACGCTGCGCTCGGCCTCAAAGCTGCCACAGGGCAGCGCGGAAGCCGGCACCGGCGTGAGCGCTGAGGCGGCAGCGTTGGCGAGAACGGCAAGGTCCTTGGCTGGCGCGCAGGCCGGGGCGTCCGCGCGCTGGGCACAGGAGCGCTGCAGTGCATCGCGGGCCTGCTGCAGGCGGCCATTGCTCCACAGGGTTTCGGCGGCATCGGCGCAGAACGTTTCGCCCTGCTGCGCGCGGCACAGCGCGTGCAGCTCGTCAAGCTGTGCCGATGGCAGCGGTGCATCCACCGAATGCTGCAGGCCGAGCAATGCCTTGCCCATCATTTCCGAGGCAGCTTTCCCGGCCGCCGCCATGCAGCCCTCGGCATCGAACGACGGCGACGCTTCCCTGCAGATCTCCGGCATCGGCGGCTCGTCCACTTCCGGTGCCGCATCCTTGGCCTGCTGCCGGTAGGTCTCCAGCAGCTGCATGCAGGCTGCGCCCACGCCTTCGGCGCACCAGGCATGCAGCTGCAGCGGTTCGGCTTCCGGCAAGGCCTCCAGGCACTCGGAGGTGTTCATCACGCAACCGCCCTCGATCGGCTGAGGCATGGTTCCGCACGCGGCGGCGCTTTCACGGGTGAACTCGCGATAGGGCGTGCTGACCGTGCGGTCACCATCGGAGAAGTACCAGTTTTCCAGGCGGCCGGTGGACAGGTTGCCGGTGCCGAGCACGTCTTCCTGGCGGACCATGCGCAGGTGTTCGGTGGCCTGGTAGGGGCCCGACAGGGAGCCGTGGCTCTCGCTCTCGATGGTCAGTGTGGTGTTGCCACTGCTGTCCTTGTAGGTACCACAGGCCATCGACTGCGCGGCCGCCGGCATGCTGGCCGAGGCCAGCGCGAACACCAGCAGGGAGCGCCAGCCCGCAGTGCGGGGGCGGGGGAGAACAGCAGCAGGCATGGGGTCGTCCTTGAACGAAAGTGCAGGGCCTGTCCGGTGCAGGGCACGGCGCAGGCGAGGGAACGATGCCACGGCTCAGGCGTGGCGCCAGGAGATCAGATCCAGTCGCGCGGCACCAGGTAATCGGCCAGGCGCGCTTCGGCGCTGCCGGCTTCCGGACTGAAGCCATATTCCCAGCGTACCCGCGGCGGCAGGCTCATCAGGATGCTCTCGCTGCGGCCGCCACTCTGCAGGCCGAACAGCGTGCCGCGGTCGTAGACCAGGTTGAACTCCACGTAGCGGCCACGACGGTACAGCTGGAATTCGCGCTCGCGCTCGCCATGCGCGGTGTCCTTGCGCTGCTGCACGATCGGCAGGTAGGCATCGAGGAAGCCGTCACCGACCGCGCGCAGGTAGGCGAAGTCACGCTCGAAATCGCCGTGCAGATCATCGAAGAACAGGCCGCCCACGCCACGCGTTTCGTTACGATGGCGCAGGAAGAAGTACTCGTCGCACCAGCGCTTGTGCGCGGCGTAGCGCTCCTCGCCATACGGCGCGCACAGGTCGTGGGCCACCTGGTGCCAGTGCTGCACGTCCTCATCGAAGGGATAGAACGGGGTCAGGTCGAAGCCACCGCCGAACCAGCTGGCCACCACCTCACCATCGCGCTGGGCCTGGAAAAAGCGCACGTTGGCGTGGGTGGTCGGCACGTAGGGGTTGAGCGGGTGGAACACCAGCGACACGCCGGTGGCGCGCCAGGAGGCGCCGGCCAGTTCCGGCCGGTTGGCCGAGGCCGACGGCGGCAGGCGGCTGCCGGACACATCGGAAAAGCCGATGCCGGCCTGTTCGAACACCGCACCGTCGCGCAGCACGCGGGTGCGCCCACCGCCGCCCTCGGCCCGCTGCCACAGGTCTTCCTGGAAGCGGGCCTGGCCGTCGGCGGCCTCGATGGCCGCACAGATGCGGTCCTGCAGGTCGGTGAGGTAGGCGCGTACGCGCTCGAAGTCGTTCATGGCGCGTACTTTACCGCAGCGCCCGGGCAGGCAAGCCCCTCACTGCTTGTGGTTGGGGGTGCGCGGTGCCGGTCTGGTGCGATCCTCGTCCGCCGACTGCTCTTGGACAGCACGCTCCAGGGCCTAGCCGAGATCCAACAGGCCCCAGTTGCGGGTCGCCAGCACATCGCACGCTACGTGGCGGCCATTGCCATCGGCCTCGCAGACGGCCTCAAGCATGGGGCGGACGTCCACCCTGCTGCTGTTCTCCATCAGGCCGACCAGGTTCTCACAGCCTTCGCGGATGCCGGCCCGGCAGACCTTCTGGTAGTGCTCGCTCGCCTCGACCCACTTCCCGCCCAGCGCGGCGCGACTACCCAGCACGTGGCAGCCCTGCATTCTCCCGGCCGTGCAGCAGGCTTCGGCTTCGCCGTCGATGGGCGCGCGCGGGCAGTCCTGCGGGAACGGTACTTCATTGAACTCCCGCGGCGCACTGCACTGCGCATCGCCCGGCTGCCGCTGGAAGCGCTCGAAACGCATCGAATCGTCCAGCCCCAGCAGATCGCCGTTGGCCAAGGGCTGCAGCACATAGTCACCCCCCAGCTCGTGGCGCATGCGGATCTGGCCGTCCTGCACGCGTGCACGCACCCGCGAGCCGTAACCGACCTCCACCATTCCGCCGTCGCCGAACGTCAGTTCGTCCAGCAGCCCGCCGGAGGCCGCATAGTGGCCGCATGGCACGGCGCTGGCGGCCTGCGGCACCAGCTCCCCATCCAGCGGCAGCAGTGCAGCCGCCTGCCGGCAGGACGTCTCGTCGCCGCCGTCGCAGGCCACCTGCAACGCCGCCCGGCCGTCCTGCAGATTGCCGGCGGTCCACTGCAGCGTGGCGACCTCCTTGCAGAAGTCACTTTCACCGACCTGCGTGCACAGCCCCTGCAGGCGCTGCAGCCGCGCGTCCAACAGCGCGGGCTTGGCGGCAGGCGAGAACACTCCAACCATGCTGGCCGCCACCGTGGCCCTGCGTATGGCGGTGTCGACTGCCTCGACCAGCTCCGGCCGCGCTTCCAGGATGGCCATGCAGGCCTCGGCGTCGGCCGCAGGATCATCGTCGCGACACTGCCGGGGGAAATCCATCTCGGCCATGGCCTTCTCCATGGTGGCCTGTATCACCGCGATCTGTCCTTGGGACAGCGTATCGCTGCCTGGGGCCTGGTCAGTCTCGCGATAGCGCTCGGGCAAGAGCTGGCACAGCCACGGAACCCCTTCGGCGCAGGCCGATTCCAGCGCCGACAGGCTCAGCTCACGATGGCGCCAGTCAAGGCAGTGCTGCGCGTCTGCCAGGCAGCTGCCTGGCGTGTGCTCGAGAGGGGGCAGGCACGCCGCTGGCTGGATCAGGCGGTAGCGCGCGTTGCCCTCCTGCAGGACGCGACCTCCACGCTGGACGTTCAGTCCAGATGAAAATCCGAAGGTGAGGTTGACGCGGTTGAGCTTGCCCTCGCTCCCTTGGACAACGAAGGGCCGATCTGGGATGTGCTCGCTCTTCTCTACCCCGCGGTCCGGCCCATCCACGCGAAGCTGGATGCCGCCGCCTTCGACCTCGAATACGCCACAGCGCGGCAGACCGGATGCAGCGGCCTGTTGGGCACAGAGCAGCAGGGACAGCAACGCGATGCAGCGCGGAAGCAGGGTGCGCGGGGCGAATGCAGACATTTCGAGGCCAGGGCAGAAAGACGCGGGCCACGATAGCCAGCCCCCACCGATCCGCAATCAAACCTGCTGGAACGCCTGTCCTGCGGTCACGATGCCTGTGCCGGGCAGGTCGTTCGCGTCAAAAACGCCAGCAGCCAGCGCTTCAGCGGAAGCGTGCGCGCATGTCCGGCCGCAGCAGGCGCCAGGCCAGCCAGCCCTGCAGGCCGGCAAACAGCACGGAACTTCCCAGCAGGGTCACGGTGAACATCAGGCGCTGCATGTCCAGTTCACGGGCCATCGACGGGTCGTCGGCGATCAGCGCGAACACCTGGCGCAGGACGCGGTCGCACCACCAGGTGATGACGAAGTTGGCCAGCGCGCTCAACAGCAGCGCCCAGACATAGGCCCACAGTCCCCAGCGCCGCTCGTGCCACAGCCCCCAGCTGGCCAGCGTGGACGCCAGGCAGACCAGGGCGGCCAGCAGCGATGTGGACACCGGGTGGACCAGCATCCACCACAGGGTGCGGTCCAGGCCGTGTTCCCAGGCCAGGCTGGCCAGGTGCTGCCACAGCGGCAGTGCGGCCAGGGGAATCGCCACCAGTGCCTGCAGCAGGCAGTAGACGGTCAGTACCAGGCACAGCCAGAACGAACCCTGCGCCAACGGCTTCAACCAGTGGGTGCGGGCAGTGGTCGGCGCGGTGGGGATGGGGGGAATGGGCACTGACATCCGTTGTCCTTGCAGGCAGGGCCCGCGTCTTCAGTGGGGCGTCGCCAGGGCGGCGACCGCCGGCAGGATATGGTGTTCGCTCAGGGGTGCCAAGCGCAGGCCGTGCGGCGGCCGCAGCGGAACCCAGGCCAGTTCGGCGATTTCCGCGCGTGCGGCTGGGGTGCCCAGCACCTGCACCCACCAGGCCTGGGCCTGTACGCGGTGGCCGGGCTCGTTCACCGCCCAGTCCTCGAACGTGCCCAGTGCGATGGCGGTCCCGGCGCGCAGCTGCACGCCGAGTTCTTCGTCCAGCTCGCGGGCCAATGCCTGCAGCGGCGCTTCACCCGCTTCGGGCTTGCCGCCGGGCTGGATGAAACGGTCGGCGCCGTGCTTGCGCACCACCAGCGCGCGACCGCAGTCATCCACGATGACCGCGGCCACGATGTGGATCGTGGCCGCGTCGCGGCTCATGCCAGCCGGCTCACTTCAGGTTCTGCTCGAACAGCTTGAGGATGCGCTTGTACTGGTCCAGCCAGGAGTCGGCACGGATGTAGCCGTGGCGCTCCAGCGGGTACGGGGCGATCGACCAGTTGTCCTTGTGCAGCTCGATCAGGCGCTGGGTCAGATGAACCGAGTCCTGGAAGAACACGTTGTCATCCATCATGCCGTGGGCGATCAGCAGGTTGTCCTGCAGGTTCTGCGCGTACTCGATGGGCGAGGACGTGCGGTACGCCTCCGGGTCGATGTCCGGGGTGTTGAGGATGTTGCTGGTGTAGGCGTGGTTGTAGTTCTGCCAGTCCAGCACCGGGCGCAGCGCGGCGCCGGCCTTGAACGTGCCCGGCGAACGGAACAGCGCCATGAAGGTCATGAAGCCGCCGTAGGAACCGCCGTAGATGCCGGCGTGGTCGCGGTCACCCTGCTGGGTGTCGACCAGCCAGTCCAGGCCGTCCTTGTAGTCTTCCAGTTCCGGGTGGCCCATGTTGCGGTAGATCGCCGTGCGCCAGTCGCGGCCGTAGCCCTCGCTGCCGCGGTAATCCATGTCCAGCACGATGTAGCCCTTTTCCACCAGCAGGTTGTGGAACATCTGCTCGCGGAAATAGGCCGGGTAGCGCTGGTGCACGTTCTGCAGGTAGCCGGCACCGTGCACGAACATCACGATCGGGTACTTCTTGCCCGGTTCCTTGTGCTCGGGTTCGTAGTACTTGGCCCAGACCACGCCGGCACCGTGCTTGGACGGCACCGCCACCAGCTTCGGCTGGACCCACTCGCGGGCCTTGTACTCGGCGGTGCGGGTGTCGGTCAGCACGCGCGCCTGGCCGCCGGCGCTCGGCACCACGGCCAGCTGGGTCGGCAGGTAGGCGGCCGAGTAGCGCACCAGCAGCTGCTGGCCATCGGGCGACAGCGAGAAATCTTCCACGCCGTTGAGGCTGGTCAGCTCGCGCACCTGGCGGTTGCTGCTGTCGACTGCGCAGACTTCATAGTCGTGCGGCGCCTGCTGGTTGCACAGGAAGTAGAAGCCCTTGCCGTCGGCCGACAGCACCGGCGCGGAGGTTTCCCACTTGCCGCTGGTCAGCGCCTGCGGCTTGGCCGTGCCGGCCTGGGTGTACAGGTGCGAGAAGCCCGATTCCTCGGACAGCAGCCACAGGGTGCGGCCATCGGCCATCCAGCCGAAATCGTTGAAGCCCCAGTTGATCCAGGCGTTGTCGGTCAGGCGGTGGCGGTTCTGCACGCGGCCATCGTTGCCGATGCTGACGATCCAGCGGTCCTTGTTGTCGTTGGCGCGCAGCATCACCGCGGCCTGCTGGCCATCGGCGCTCCAGCGCATGCCGCCGCCCATGAAGTCGCTCATCACCTGCACGCTGCGGTCGCCCTTCAGCGCGTCTTTGCCGGCCTTGCGGCGCAGCTCGGCCAGCGGGTCGGTGCCGATGCCCGGCAGGCCCGACAGCGAGAGCTTCTCGGCCTTGCCGGTGCGCACATCGACGTACCACAGGGTGTGCGGCTCGAAGCCGTTGCGGCCGACGCGGGTGCGGGTGTCCTCGGTTTCCTCGTAACCCGATTCGGTCACGTACAGCGGCATCTTGCTGGTGCGGCCGTCATCGAAATCCTTCGGCTTGGTCACCACGATCAGGTGGCCCAGGTCCGGCGACAGCAGGCTGTCGGCGATCTCCACGTCGGCGCCCAGGTAGACCGGCGCTGCGGCACGGGTCGGGTCGGCCTGGCGCCAGCGCTGGTCCTGGTCCTTCAGCGCTTCACGCTGGTCGCGGTCGCGGCGCAGGGTTTCCAGGGTACGCAGCTGCTGGTCGCGCAGCAGGTCGTCCTTGGGCTTGCTGGCCGGGTCTTTCTCGGCCTTCAGGCTGGCCACCTGCTGCACGCCGGCGGCGGCGGTCCAGTGGAACCATTCCTGGCCCACGCGCCAGATCACGCCGTTGTCGGCAGCGAAGTTGACCCCGGCCGCGCGTTCGTTGCTGCGGGTCAGCTGGGTCAGCGCGCCGCTGCGCAGGTCGCGCACGAACACATCGCCGTTGCGGACGAAGGCGCTGCGGCTGCGGCTGCGGTCGTAGACCGGCTCGGCCACGTCCAGGGTGCCGCGCTGGTCATCGGCCACCTGTGCGGCGGCGCCACCGGCCAGTGGCTGGCGGAAGGTGTCGCGCACCGGGCTGCCGTTGCGCTTGAGCTGGTATTCCACCTGCTGGCTGTTCCAGGACCACCAGGCCTTCTCGACCGGCGGACCGATCCAGTCCGGGTCGGCCATGGCCTGTTCGATGGTGATCGGCGTCGGCGCGGCATGCGCGGCCGGTGCGGCCAGCACGGCCGACAGCAGGAGGGACAGGGGCAGCACTCGGGACATGGGCGGACAGCACCAGATGAGGAAACCGGGCAAGGGTAGCAGCCGCCCGGGCCGGGGGAGGGGGCCACAGGTCATGCAGACCGCTTGGGCAAAGGCCCGGCGGGGCCTTGCGTGGCGCATGATGGGCGACCGAGCCGGAAGGAGCCGACCATGTACCCCTACGACTACCGCATTTCCCTGGGGGTGCAGCACCCTGCGGTCTCCAGCGCCGACATCTCCGCCCGGCTGGGGCTGGAACGGAGGTTCTTCCGTGATGCAGGCACCGACCTGCGTGGCGGTGATGGCCGCTTGATCCGGGTACATGGCTTCACCCGGGTGAGCTTTGAACTGGCCGCTGGCAAGGATGGCTGGCTGATGGACGCCTGGCCGCAGGTGGTCGAAATCCTGCAGGCGCGGGTGGAGGTGATCCAGGCATTGAACCAGGAGGGCGCCGACGTTGGCCTGCGTATCGCCGTTTTTGGCAAGCGTGCGTGGGCGGGTTTTGAACTGGATCCTGCACTGGTGCGGCTGATGGCCGACCTGCGGCTGGGCTTCCATCTGGAAACCTATTTTCCGGATGCACCGGTCGAGACCGAAGCCGACGACGACGAAACCTGAAACATCCACTGCAACCGGTTGCCGGGCCTGCGCATCCAATCTCCTGAACCCGCATCATTCACCGGACAGGAGCACAACCATGCAGGAACTCATCCCGATCACCCTTTTCCTCTGCATCGCCTACGCGATCCATGCCATTGCCGATGCGCGGGCGCGCAGCAAGCTGGTGGCCCCGCACGTGCCCGAGGAAGTGATCCGCTCGCTGGCGGTGCTGGAGGAGGAGCGCCGCCGCCAGGGCGCGCTGCGCTGGGGCATCAGCCTGGTCAGCCTGGCCGTGGCCCTGGCCCTGCTGGAAGCCATGGGTGCGCGCGAGCTGACCTTCGGCGCCGCCGCTGCGCTGGCCGGCAGTGCGGGCGTGGGCCAGCTGCTGGCGTGGTTCATCACCCGCCCCGCCGTGCGCAAGGGCTGACCGGCGCATGCCACGGGCACGGCGAGCGGCCAACGCATGAGCCTGCTGGGCGGCGCTTTGGCTGCACTGCGCGGGCGGCGTCGCGACGCCGCCGCCGAGGAACCGGCTGCGTGGGAAGACGACCGCGCGCTGGTGGTCGCCATCATCGATGGCTCGCAGGCAGCGTTCGCGCAGCTGGTGCAGGCCCATCAACGTACCTGTGCACACGTGATCGGGCGCATGGTCGGCGATCGCGACCAGGTGGCTGACCTGCTGCAGGAAACCTTCCTGGCGGTGTTCCGCCAGCTGCACCGGTTCCGTTTCGAATCCTCGCTGCGGACCTGGGTTTCGCGGGTGGCCTATACGACGACGCTGCAGCACCTGCGCCGCCGCCGGCTGGAGATGCAGTGGATGGTGGCGGTGGAGGTGCCCGAGGAGCTGGGGATCGGCGACGAGGGCCCCGGCCCGGCGGAGCTGAGCGAGGCGCTGCAGGCCGGCCGCCAGCTGGGCGCGGCGCTGGAGCGGCTGACCCCGCCGCAGCGGCTGATCGTGGGCCTGCATTACCTGGAGGATTTCGACCTGGCCGAGATTGAACAGGTGACCGGGATGGCGCGCGGTACCATCAAGAGCCACCTGTACCGCGCGCGGCAGACCCTGAAGCAGGAGTTGACGCGACGCGCCACCGCCGGAGAACTGCTGTGAGCGAAGCCAACGACCCCCGCGATGCCGATGCGCGCGCGCTGTCGCAGGCGCTGCGCGAGCAGGAACAACGGCACGCCGTGCCTGATGTGAACGAGGTGCTGCAGCAGCGGCTGCAGGCGGAAACGCGCGACAGCGGTGTGCTGTACGTGGCGGTGCAGGTGCTGTTGTTCGGCGCGCTGCTGGCTGCTGCGGCCTGGTATTTCTGGCACTGACATCTCTCGCCGGGCATGGCCCGGCGCTACCGGTGGAGATCCAGGTAGCGCCGGGCCATGCCCGGCGGCGCTTCACCGCCCCTGCGACATAGTGAAGCAGCGCGTCACCCGGTCGCATCCCGGCTTAACCAAATCCTCCTAAAGTGGTCCGGTATCCCACCCGTACCCGGCAGGAGGCGTCCCTTGGACGCGTTGTTGTTGTCGCGGATCCAGTTCGGATTCGTCATCAGTTTCCACGTGCTGTTCCCCGCCTTCACCATCGGTACGGCCAGCTGGCTGGCCTTCATCGAATGGCGCTGGCTGCGCACGAAGTTGCCCGTCTGGCGCGACCTGTATTTCTTCTGGCAGAAGATCTTCGCCGTGTCCTTCGGCATGGGCGTGGTCAGCGGCATCGTCATGGCCTTCCAGTTCGGTACCAACTGGCCGCGGCTGAGCGAGGTGGCCGGTACGGTCATCGGCCCGCTGCTGACTTATGAAGTGCTGACCGCGTTCTTCCTGGAAGCCAGCTTCCTCGGCGTGATGATGTTCGGCTGGGGCCGCGTATCGCCGCGCCTGCATTTCCTGTCCACCTGCATGGTGGCGCTGGGCACGCTGTTCTCCACGTTCTGGATCCTGTCGTCCAACAGCTGGCTGCATACGCCGGCCGGCTACGAAATGATCAACGGCATCGTGCACCCGGTGGACTGGTGGCAGGTGGTGTTCAACCCGTCCTTCCCATACCGCCTGGCGCACATGGCGCTGGGCTCGTTCATCACCACCTGTTTCGTGATCGGTGGCGTGGGCGCGTGGTACCTGCGCAAGGGCACGCACGTCGAAGCGGGCCGCCGCATGTTGGTCGCGGCGGTGGCGTTTGCCGCGCTGACCGTGCCGGTGCAGATCTTCGTCGGCGACATGCATGGCCTGAACACGCTCAAGCACCAGCCGATGAAGATCGCCGCGATGGAAGCGCACTGGCATGAAAGCAAGGCAGGCGAGGGCGTGCCGCTGGTGGTGTTCGCGCTGCCCAACGAGAAGGAGCAGCGCAACGATTTCGAAGTGGCCATTCCGAAGCTGGGCAGCGTGATCCTGACCCATTCGCTGGACGGTACGTTCGATCCGCTGACCTCGGTGCCGGCCAGCGAACGGCCGCCGGTGACGCCGGTGTTCTTCGCCTTCCGCATCATGGTCGGGCTGGGCACGCTGATGCTGCTGCTGGCCTGGGTCTCGGCGTTCCAGCTGTGGCGGAAGAAGCTGCTCGATTCGCCGTGGCTGCTGCGTGGCTGGAACTGGATGCTGCCCAGCGGGTTCATCGCGCTGGTGTCCGGCTGGTTCGTCACCGAGATGGGGCGCCAGCCGTGGGTGGTCTACGGCGTGCTGCGCACCGCCGATGCGGTGGGCCCGCAGAGTGCGTGGATGACCGCGCTGTCGCTGGCGGTGTACGTGGTCGGCTACGCCTTCGTGTTCGGCTGGGGCATCTGGTACCTGGTGAAGATCCTGCGGCACGGCCCGCAGCCGTATGTGGACGGCCCCTCGCTGGACCACGGCAGCCACACGCCGGCGCGCCCGCTGTCGGCCGCCGACGAACCGCTGGAGGAGCGCTGACATGGACCTGATGACCTGGCTGCCGGTGGCATGGTTCGCGGTGATCGGTTTCGGCGTGCTGATGTACGTGGTGCTGGACGGCTTCGTGCTCGGCATCGGCATCCTCGCCCCGTTCGCCGAGGACGAGGAACAGCTGGACCTGATGATGAACACCGCCGCGCCGATCTGGGACGGCAACGAGACCTGGCTGGTGCTGGGCGGTGCCGGCCTGCTGGCGGCATTCCCCAAGGCCTACGCGGCGCTGCTGTCGGCGCTGTACCTGCCGGTGCTGCTGCTGGTGGTGGCGCTGGTGTTCCGTGGCGTGGCCTTCGAGTTCCGCTTCAAGGCGCACCGTTCGCGGCGGCTGTGGAGCGTGGCCTTCGGCCTGGGTTCGCTGCTGGCGACCTTCGCCCAGGGCGTGATCCTGGGCACCCTGGTGCAGGGCATTCCGCTGGTGGACGGGGTCTACCAGGGCGGCGCGTTCACCTGGTTCAGCCCGTTCGCGATGCTGACCGGTGCCGCGCTGGTGGCCGGCTACGCGCTGCTGGGCAGCACCTGGCTCATCCTGAAGACCGAGGGCCGCGTACAGGCACTGGCGCGGCAGATGACCCGGCCACTGGTGGTGGCGGTGATCGCGGCGATGGGCCTGGTCAGCAGCTGGCTGCCGTTCCTCGATTCGCGGTTGATGGATCGCTGGTTCAGTGATGGCAATTTCTGGTGGCTGTCGCCGGTGCCGTTGCTGACCCTGGCGGTGGCTGCCGCGCTGTGGCGCAGCGCCACCCACCCGCGCCGCGACCTGCCGCCGTTCCTGCTCAGCCTGGCCCTGTTCGTGCTCGGTTTCGCCGGCCTGGTGCTGGGCATGTGGCCCTACCTGCTGCCGCCGTCGATGACGCTGTGGCAGGCCGCCGCACCGGCCTCCTCGCTGGGCTTCACCCTGGTCGGGCTGGTGGTGCTGCTGCCGGTCATCCTGGGCTACACGGCCTGGTCCTACCGGGTGTTCCGCGGCAAGGTACGCGCCGACGCCGGTTACCACTGAAGGATGTGAACGGGGAGCGGCCGGTGACTGCTCCCCGTTTCGGTTTGTGAAACATGTATTCCCTGCGCGGGACGTGCTAGCGTTCGCACCTTTCCGGCCGCCAGGGGGGCTGCCGGCGACGTCCTGGACGGACGCACGGCTGCAGGAATGGGGGGCCGCCGCGCGTCGCCATGCTGTTGGCCCGTGCCTGTCTTCCGCCCATCCAAACATCACCGGTAATGATCGAATTTTCCGTTGTCGACTGGGCCGCCTGGGCGCCTGGACTGACAGAACGTAGCCAATGGATGGGCTGGGCCGACGCGCCGTTCCTGCCGCAGGGCGAGGGCACGCCGTCGTTGGCGGAAGTGCCGGCCATGCAGCGCCGCCGCATCGAGCGCCTGGGCCGCATGGCCATCCAGGCCGCGTGCTGGTGCGAAGACGCGCAGGGCGCCGACAGTGAAGTGCCGCTGGTGTTTGCCAGCCGCCACGGTGACGTGGCCCGTTCGATGGACCTGCTGGGCTCGCTGGCCGCCGCCGAGCCGCTGTCGCCCACCGGCTTCGGCCTGTCGGTGCACAACGCGATCGCCGCCCTGTATTCCATCGCCCGTGGCCACCGGGGCAACTATCTTGCGCTGGCCGCCGGCCAGTCCACCGTGGAAACCGCCTGCCTGGAAGCCGCCGGCCTGCTGGCCGATGGTGCGCGGGAGGTGCGGGTGGTGGTCTATGAATCGTCGTTGCCCGACGTTTACGCCGAATTCGCCGACGAACCCGACCCGTTCTTTGCCTGGTGCTGGCGCCTGGCGCCGTCCGGCACGGCCGGCACCGGCCTGCGCCTGGCCTGGGAACCGGCCGCCGATGCGGCCGATAGCGCGCCCGGCCTGCTGCCGCACGCGCTGGACCTGCACCGGTTCCTGCTCTCGGCTGCACCCACCCTCGACCATGTGACCCAGGGCCAGCGCTGGCGCTGGAGCCGCCATGGCTGAAGCCCTGCGCCGTCTCGACCACGCCTGGCGGGTTGTTGGCACCGGCCTGAGCTTCGCCGCGTTCGGCGTGGGCGGGCTGCTGCTGGGCGTGTTCGTGATGCCGCTGCTGCTGTTGATGCGCGACCCGGTCGCGCGCCAGCGGCGGGCGCGGCGGCTGGTGCAGGGGGCGTTTGCCAGCCACGTGTGGCTGATGTGCCGGCTGGGCCTGATGACGCTGCAGGTGGAGGGCCGCGAGCGCCTGCAGCGCGATGGCCTGCTGGTGCTGGCCAACCACCCGACCCTGATCGACGTGGTGTGCCTGATCGCGCTGCTGCCCAACGCTGACTGCGTGGTCAAGCGCGCAGTGGCCTGCAACCCGTTCATGCGCGGCCCGGTCCGCGCCGCCGGCTACATCGCCAATGACGATGGCGCCGGCCTGGTCGATGACTGCGTGGCCGCCGTGCATGCCGGCGGCACCCTGGTCATTTTCCCGGAAGGAACCCGCACCGTGCCGGGGCAGCCGCCGCGCCTGCAGCGGGGCGCGGCCAACATCGCCGTGCGCGGGCGGCTGGACATCACGCCGGTGCGTATCAGCTGCACGCCCGCCACGTTGACGAAGGGCCAGAAGTGGTATCGTGTGCCCTCACGTCGTTTTCACGTTCGGCTGCAGATCGGCGAAGATATCGCCATCGCACCCTTCCTGGCCGAAGATGACGCGTCAAGGGGGGATGCCTTGGCGGCCCGTCGCGTCACCGACCACCTCACTCGTTATTTCGACCTGTCTGGAGACCCGACCCGTGCAAGCACTTGAGCACGAGATCAAGGAATTGATCATTTCCTCGCTTTCACTGGAGGACATCACGCCGGAGGACATCGATCCGACCGCGCCGCTGTTCGTGGAAGGCCTTGGCCTCGATTCGATCGACGCCCTGGAGCTGGGCCTTGCCCTGCAGAAGAAGTACGGTGTCAGCCTCTCGGCCGACTCGGAAGAAACCCGTCGCCATTTCTCCAGCGTGCGCGCGCTCGGCGAGTTCGTCGCCGCCCGCCAGTCGTAAGGCGCCAGGAACTGCCATGACCAAGAATGAACTGTTCGAGCGCATCGTCCGCATCCTGACCGACAGCTTCGAGATCGAACCTGCCCGGATCAGCCCGGAATCGCGCCTGTATGACGACCTGGACATCGACAGCATCGATGCCGTCGACCTGATCGTGCAGCTCAAGCCGCTGCTCGGCCGCAACCTGCAGCCGGAAGCCTTCAAGGCCGTGCGCACCGTGCAGGACATCGTTGATGTCGTGCACGGTCTGCTGCCGGGCCAGGCTGCCGCCTGACCGCAGGCCGGGCACCGCGACCATGGCACGGGCACGCATGGTCGTGGTGGCAGCGCTTTCGCTCGCCTATCCGGTGCTGGTCTACGTGGCCATGGGCCGCTTCGAGCCGCGCTGGATGTCGCTGCTGCTGTTCGGCCTGGCCCTGCTGCGTGCGCTGAGCACCCGGCAGCCGCTGTGGTGGGCCGCTGCGGCCGGTGCCGGCCTGCTGGCCGGCCTGGCCACCGTGCTCAACCAGGCCTTGCCGCTGAAGCTGTACCCGGCGCTGGTGAACGTGGTGATGCTGTCGGTGTTCGCCACCAGCCTGCGCTTCGGCCCGCCGCTGGTGGAGCGCCTGGCGCGCCTGCAGGAGCCGGACCTGCCCGCCTTCGCGGTGGCCTATACCCGTCGCGTCACCCAGGTGTGGTGCGGCTTTTTTGTTCTCAACGGTGGCCTGGCCCTGTTCACCGCGCTGTACGCGTCGGACCGGGTCTGGATGCTCTACAACGGATTGTTGGCGTACGTGATGATGGGAGTGTTGTTCGCAGGCGAGTGGCTGGTGCGGCGTCGGGTGAAGGCGGCCCATGCCCATGGCTGACTGGATCGCCCTGGACCGGTTGCTGGTCACCGCGCGGCCTGGCCGCGACATCGGTATCTGTGAAGGTGTCGCCCTGGACCACAGCGCACTGCGCCTGCGCGCGCTGGCCTGGCGCGATGCGTTCGCCGCTGCCGAAGGCCGCGACTGGGCGCTGTATTTCGACGATGCCATCGCCTTTGCCGCGGCCCTGTTTGGCGCCTGGCATGCCGGCAAGCGCGTGTTCCTGGCCGCCGACAACCTGCCGGCCACGCTGCAGGCGCTGCAGCCGCAGGTCAGTGGCTTAGCTGGTGATGTGTCGGCCGACTACCGCCCGTTGCTGCCCGCCGCCGTGGCGTCCGACCGCGCGCTGCAGGCGCTGGACGAACGTGCCTGCGAACTGTGCGTGTTCACCTCCGGCAGCACCGGCCAGCCCAGCGCGATCAGCAAGCGCATGGACCAGCTGGCACGCGAAGTCGATGCGCTGCAGGCCGCCTTCGGCGCCCAGCTCGACGGCGTGCAGGTGCACGGCACGGTGTCCCACCAGCACATCTATGGCCTGCTGTTCCGCGTGCTGTGGCCGTTGGCCGCAGGCCGCCAGATCCAGCCGCGGCGTTTCTTCCACGAAGACCTGGTCGGCACCCTGGCCGCCGCCGACAGCGTGCTGGTGGCAACCCCGGCGCACCTCAAGCGCCTGCCCGAACAACTGGACTGGGCCAGCCTGCACGGCCGCCTGCGTGCGGTCTTTTCCTCCGGCGGCCCGCTGCCGGAAGAGGCGGCGCGGCAGGTGCGGCAGTGGCTGGGCGTGGCGCCCACCGAGGTGTACGGCAGCAGCGAGACCGGCGGCATCGCCTGGCGCCGCTGGGACACCGACATGCCGCCGTGGCAGCCGCTGCCGGGCGTGCAGTGGCGCATCGAGGAGGGTTGCCTGGCGGTGGCGTCGGCGCACCTGGACAGCGCCGACTGGTGGCGCACCCAGGACCGCGTTGAAGCGCTGGCCGATGGCCGCTTCCGCCTGCTTGGCCGCGCCGACCGCATCGTCAAGATCGAAGAACGCCGGGTCTCGCTGGATGCGCTGGAACGCGCGCTGCGTGACGACCCGGAAGTAGAGGACGTGCGCGTGCTGGTGCTGTCCGGCCAGCGCGAGCAGCTGGCCGCGGTGGTGGTGCCGGCGGATCCAGCGCTGGTGGCGGCCGGCGATGCCGCGCGCCGTGCCTTCGGCCTGCGCCTTGGCGCGCGCCTGGCGCAGGGCCACGACGCGGTCACCCGTCCGCGTCGCTGGCGGCTGGTCGAAGCGCTGCCGATCAATGCGCAGGGCAAGGTCACCCAGGCCGCGCTGGCCGCGCTGTTCCAGCCGCTGATGCCGGTGCCGCAGTGGGACCACCGCGCGGCCACGTCGGCGACCCTGCGGGTGGCGCTGGATGGATCGCTGCGCGCCTTCCAGGGCCACTTCCCGCAGGCAGCGATCCTGCCCGGCGTGGCCCAGCTGGACTGGGCGGTGCGTTTCGCACGCCAGGCCTTCGACCTTCCGCGCGGCTTCGTGCGGATGGAGGCCGTGAAGTTCCAGCACGTGGCCCGCCCCGGCGACGAACTGACCCTGCAGCTGGACTGGGACGCCGGACGTGGCGTACTGATGTTCCGCTACACCTCCCTGCATGGCACGCACGCCAGCGGCAAGGTGGTCCTGACCGATGCGCACTGACGCTGTGGTGGCCGGTGGCGCCTTCGCGCCGCTGGTGGTCATTCCCGTGTACGACCACGAGCATGCCATCGGCGCCGTGGTCGACGGCGTGCAGGCCGCCGGCCTGCCGTGCCTGCTGGTCGACGATGGCTCGCGTGCATCGTGCGCCGAGGTGCTGCAGGCGCTGGCACAACGCGATGGGGTCGACCTTCTGCGGCTGGACGTGAACCAAGGCAAGGGTGGGGCGATGCTGGCCGGTTTTGCCGAGGCCGCGCGCCGCGGCTACAGCCACGTGCTGCAGATCGATGCCGACGGCCAGCATGACACCGGCGACCTGCCGCGTTTCATCGCCGCCGCGCAGGCGCGGCCGGACGCGGTCATCTGCGGCATTCCCGCCTACGACGCCAGTGTGCCCAAGGCCCGGCTGTACGGCCGCTACGCCACCCACATCTGGGTGTGGATCAACACGCTGTCGCTGCATCTGCGCGACACGATGTGCGGCTTCCGGGTCTACCCGCTGGCACCGGTGCTGCGCCTGATGGGCGAGGAAACCATTGGCCGGCGCATGGATTTCGATACTGAAGTGATGGTGCGCCTGTATTGGCGGCAGGTACCGGTGGGGCACCTGTCCACCCGCGTGACCTATCCGGCCGACGGCGTTTCGCACTTCGACGTGTGGCGTGACAACGTGCGCATCAGCCGCATGCACACCCGGCTGTTCTTCGGCATGCTGCCGCGCGCCCCGCGCCTGCTGTGGCGCCGCCTGCAGGGGCAGGGCTGAGATGAGCCGCGCGCACGACGCACCACACTGGGCCGACATCGGTGAATCCACGTCCGTGGCCGGCGTGCTGTTCCTGTGCTGGGTGCACCGCTGGTTCGGGCGCTGGCCGTTCCGCCTGTGCGTGTGGCCGGTGGTGCTGTGCCACTGGCTGGGCAACCGGGTGGGCCGCCGCGCCTCGCTGCAGTACCTGCAGCGGCTGCAGGCGCACACCGGCGCGCTCGGCCATGCGCCGGGCTGGCGCGACAGCCTGCGCCACTTCTTCAGCTTCGCCGACACGATGCTGGACAAGATCCTCGGGCTCGGCGGCCGCTACCCGCCCGAGCGCATCCACCTGCAGCGCGACCTGGTGCTGGACAAGATCGCGCGCCGCGAAGGCGGGCTGATCCTCACCGCGCACATCGGCTGCCTCGAGCTGTGCCAGGTGCTGGCCGAGCAGGTGCCGGGCTTCCGCATCACCGTGCTGGTGCACACCGCGCATGCGCAGCGCTTCAACCGCCTGCTGCAGCGGCTGGACCCGCTGGCTGCGGTGGAGCTGGTGCAGGTGACCGAAATGGGCCCGGCCACGGCAGTGATGCTGGCCGAAAAAGTGGCCTCCGGTGGCTTCGTGGCCATCGTCGGCGACCGCGTGCCGGTGCAGGGCGGGCGCAGCGTGATGGCCGATTTCCTCGGCCACCGTGCACCGTTCCCGATCGGTGCCTATGTGCTGGCTTCCGCGCTGGCGTGCCCGGTCTACACGATGTCCTGCCTGCACGAAGGCGATGGCTATCGCGTGGCCTTCGAACACTTTGCCGACCGCGTGGTGCTGCCGCGCGGGTCGCGTGATGCCGCACTGGCCGAACAGGCGCAGCGCTTCGCGCGCTGGCTGGAACTCCAGGTCATCCAGTCCCCGCTGGACTGGTTCAATTTCTTCCCCTTCTGGGATCAGGCTCCTCATGACGATTGACGCCGTACCCGTGTGCCGTTTCGGCGATGCACCGCTGACCATCGAAGACGTGGTTGCCCTGGCCCAGCGCCAGTGCGATGCCGCCCTGAGCGAGGCGCCGGCCTTCCGCGCGCATATCCAGCGCGGCGCCGATTTCCTCGACCGCCTGCTGCGCGAGGACGGGGTGATCTATGGCGTGACCACCGGCTACGGCGATTCGTGCACGGTGAACATTCCGCCGGCGCTGGTGGCCGAACTGCCGCACCACCTGTACACCTACCATGGCTGCGGCCTGGGCCGTTACCTGGACCCGGCCGAAACCCGCGCGGTGCTGGCCGCGCGCCTGGCCTCGCTGGTGCGCGGCATGTCCGGCGTCAGCGTGCCGCTGCTGGAAGGCCTGGCCACCCTGCTGCAGCACGACGTGCTGCCGTTGATCCCGGCCGAAGGCTCGGTCGGTGCCAGTGGTGACCTCACCCCGCTGTCCTACGTCGCCGCCGTGCTGTGTGGCGAGCGCGAGGTGCTGTTCGAAGGCCAGGTGCAGCCGGCCGGCCCGGTGCTGGCGAAGATCGGCATGGTCCCGCTGAAGCTGCGGCCGAAGGAAGGCCTGGCGATCATGAACGGTACGGCGGTGATGACCGGCCTGGCCTGCCTGGCCTGGCAGCGCGCCGACTACCTGGCGCGCATGGCCACCCGCCTGACCGCGTTCAACGTGCTGTCCAGCGATGGCAACGCGCACCACTTCGACGAAACCCTGTTCGCCGCCAAGCCGCACCCGGGCCAGGGCCGCATCGCCGCGCGCCTGCGCAGCGACCTGCACAGCGAACGCCCGCCGCGCAACGAACAGCGCCTGCAGGATCGTTACTCGCTGCGCTGCGCGCCGCACGTCATCGGCGTGCTGGAAGACAGCCTGCCGTTCCTGCGCCAGCTGATCGAAACCGAGCTGAACAGCGCCAACGACAACCCGCTGATCGATGCCGACGGCGAGCGCATCCTGCACGGCGGCCACTTCTACGGCGGCCACATCGCGCTGGCGATGGACACGCTGAAAAACACCGTGGCCAACGTCGCCGACCTGCTCGACCGGCAGCTGGCGCTGGTGGTCGATGCCCGCTACAACCACGGCCTGCCGGCCAACCTGTCGGCGGCCACCGGCCCGCGCGCGGCCATCAACCATGGCCTGAAGGCGCTGCAGATCAGCGTCTCGGCATGGACCGCCGAAGCGCTGAAGCAGACCATGCCGGCCAGCGTGTTCTCGCGTTCGACCGAATGCCACAACCAGGACAAGGTCAGCATGGGCACCATCGCCGCGCGCGACTGCCTGCGCGTGATCGAACTGACTGAACAGGTGGTGGCCGCGATGCTGATCGCCGCACGCCAGGGCCTGGCCCTGCGCGAGCGGGTTGGCCTGAACGCGCAGCTGCATGGCAGTCTGGCCGACATGTACGCAGACCTGGGGCAGCGCATCGCCCTGGTCGAAGAAGACCGCGCGCTGGATCGCGAACTGCGGGAACTGCTGGTGGAGATCCGCGCGCAACGCTGGGAGCTGTATGTCGGTGAATGAGGCAATCGAACTGGTCGGCGAGATTTCGCTGTCCCCGGCTTTCCATGACTGCGATCCGATGAACGTGGTCTGGCATGGCAACTACTTCAAGTACTTCGAGATCGCACGCTGCGCGCTGCTCAGCCGCTACGACTACGACTACCCGCAGATGCTCGAATCGGGCTACCTGTGGCCGGTGGTCGATGCGCGGGTGAAGTACGTGCGGCCGCTGCTGTTCAACCAGGCCCTGCGCGTGGTGTCGCGCATCGTCGAATGGGAGAACCGGCTGAAGATCGAGTACGAGATCCTCGATGCGGAAAGCGGCCAGGTGCTGACCCGTGCGATGACCATCCAGGTTGCGGTGGACGCGACCAGCAAGGAAATGCTGTACCAGTGCCCGCCGGTGCTGTGGCAGCGTCTTGGAGTGCCTGCCCCGTGAATCCCTTTACCCGCCTCCCGCGCGTGCTGCTGTGCGCGCTGCTGCTGTCCGCCGCGCCGCTGGTGCAGGCCGCAGATGCCAACGTCGATGCGATCACCCAGGCGGTGGCGCGCCCGGACGTGCTGCGTGGCCAGTTCACCCAGGAAAAGCAGGTCAGCGGCTTCAAGAACCCGCTGCGTTCGCAGGGCCAGTTCGTGGTCGCGCGCCAGCACGGCGTCATCTGGACCACGCTCAAGCCGTTCCCCTCCGAGGTGGTGGTCACCGCCGACCGCATCCTCAGCCGCCAGCGTGATGGCAGCACCCGCGTCGAACTGGACGCGCGGCAGCAGCCGGCAATGCGCTCGGTCAACGCGATCATGTTCGCGCTGATGAGCGGTGACGTGCAGGCACTGTCCAGCCAGTTCAACGTGCAGGCCAGCCGCGAGGGGCAGGGGTGGCGGCTGAAGTTGACGCCGAAGTCGGCGATGCTGGCCAAGGCCTTCGAATCGCTGACCCTGCAGGGCGACCGCTACGTGCGCCAGGTGGAGATCGTGGAGGCCAACAAGGACCGCACGCAGATCCAGTTCAGCGCGCTGAGCGAAGCGGCTGCCAGCCTGTCCGCCGACGAGGCGCGCCGCTTTGACTGAGGTGCCTGACGTGGCTGCGGGCAAGGGCTCGGAGCGCCTGCGCCGCTGGTGGCACTGGCTGGGCATCGCCTGGTTGCTGGTGCTGCTGGTGCTGGGCGCGCAGCAATGGCGCCTGTGGAGCCAGGAATCGCGGATCGACACCGACATCCTGGCCCTGCTGCCGCAGGATGCGCACGACCGCCTGCTGAGTGATGTCACCCGGCGCATCGCCGATGGCAGCTCGCGGCAGGTGGTGGTGCTGCTGGGCAGTGCCGATGGCGCCGCCGCCAAGCGCGCGCAGGCCGCCTTCGCCAAGGCGATGGCCAGCGATGCCGACAGCGGCCTGCTGGTGCCCAGTGGTTCGATCGAAGGCTGGTTCGATGAAGCGCGCGCGTTCTACGCGCCGTATCGCGATCGCCTGTTGACCCCGGCGCAGCGCGAACAGCTGCAGCAGGCCGAACCGGGTGCGCTGGCCGAACAGGCGCTGGGCGCGCTGTACGGCCCGATGGGCGCACCGCGGCTGACCGACTGGCGGCAGGACCCGCTGTCGCTGTGGCCGCAATGGTGGCAGCAGCAGGCACAGGGCTCCGGCCTGCGCCTGGGCGATGATGGCCTGCTCGAAGCCGAGGGCAAGCACTGGGCCGCGCTGCAGTTCGATACGCCCGGCTCGGCCTTCCAGCTTGATGGCGAGCGCCATATCGACGGCCTGCTCGAGCGCGCCGGCCTGGCCGCCAAGGCCGCCGCAGCGGATCTGGAGATCCTGCATGCCGGCGTGCCGCTGCATGCCGAAGCGGCCGCGGTGCAGGCCAACCAGGAAATCAACACGATCGGCTGGGGCTCGCTGGCCGCCGTGCTGCTGCTGGTCTGGCTGGCCTTCCGTTCGCTGCGGCCGATCCTGCTGGTGGCCGCCTCGCTGCTGATCGGCTGCGGCGTGGCGCTGGCGGTGACCGTGCTGGTGTTCGGCAAGGTGCACGTGCTGACCCTGGTGTTCGGCGCGTCGCTGGTGGGCGTGGCCGAGGATTACGGCATCCACTGGTTCGCCTCGCGCCAGGCCGAGCCGGCCGACCGCCGCTGGAAGCTGCTCAAGCACCTGCTGCCTGGCCTGTGGCTGGCGCTGGTGACCAGCGCGCTGGCCTACCTGGCACTGGGCCTTGCCCCGTTCCCCGGCCTGCGGCAGATGGCGCTGTTCTCGGTGGTCGGCCTGGCCGGCGCCTTCCTCACGGTGATCTTCTGGTTCCCGTGGCTGGACGGTGGCGAGATCCGCCGGACCCGCTTCTCGCAGTGGCTGGGCAACACCCTGGAGCGCTTCCCGCGCCTGCATGGCACGCGCCCGGTCACGGTGTTCATCGTGGCCGCGCTTGCGCTGTCGGCCATCGGCATCGTGCGCCTGCAGAGCAACGACGACCTGCGCAGCCTGCAGTCCTCGCCGCCGGCACTGATGGCCGAGCAGATCCGCCTGAGCCAGCTGCTGGGCATGCCCAGCCCGGCACAGTTCTACCTGGTGCAGGGCGCCGACGCGGCGCAGCTGCTGGAGCGCGAAGAAGCGCTGACCGGGCGCCTGCGCGCACTGGCCAGCGACAAGCGCATCGGCGGCTACCGCGCGATCAGTGACTGGCTGCCATCGCCGGCGCGCCAGCAGGCCGATGCCGCGCTGACCGCACAGGTGGAACCGGGCGTGTTGTCGGCGGTGTCCGAAGCCGTGGGCGAGCCGCTGCCGCGGCCGGCCTTCGCCGCTTCGCCGCTGACCGCCGAGGCCTTCCTGGCCTCGCCGGCCTCGCAGCCGTTCCGCCACCTGTGGGTGGGTGCGGTGGGCGGGCAGATGGTCAGCGTGGTGATGGTCGATGACCTGTCGCGCGCCGATGCGCTGGCCACCCTGCAGGGCGCGGCCGAGGGCCTGCCCGGCGTGCGCTGGGTCGACCGCACGGCCGACTTCTCCACGCTGCTGGGCCACTACCGCAAGCTGATGGGCGGGCTGCTGCTGGTCGGCATCGCGCTGGTGTTCGGCGCGCTGTGGCTGCGCTACCGCCGCCAGGCCTGGCGCGTGTTCGCCCCCACCCTCATCGCCGGTGCACTCACCCTCGGCCTGCTGGGCCTGTTCGGCCAGCCGCTGCAGCTGTTCAACGTGCTGGCGCTGATGCTGCTGCTGGGCATGGGCATCGACTACGGCATCTTCCTGATCGAGCACCGCGGCGATGCCAGCGCGTGGCTGGCGGTGTGCGTGGGTGCGGCCAGCACCTGGCTGTCGTTCGGCCTGCTGGGCCTGTCACAGACCCCGGCGCTGCGTGCGTTCGGCCTCACCCTGTTGTTCGGCATCGGCCTGGTCTGGCTGATCTCGCCGCTGTTCCGCCCGCCGCCGCACGACCTGCCGCCGGCCTGACCACGCTTCACCGCACACCCTTCCTTTCCACCTGATCGAGCAACAAGGACGCACCGATGACTACTGCCGTGGATGTTCCTGCAGATCCGACCGATGTCGAACGTACTGAAATCCTGATCATCGGCGCGGGCCCGGCCGGTTCGGTCGCCGCGGCCATGCTGCGCCAGCAGGGCCGCCAGGTGCTGATGCTGGAGCGCCAGCAGTTCCCGCGCTTCTCGATCGGCGAGAGCCTGCTGCCGCAGAGCATGGAGTACATCGAGGCCGCCGGCCTGCTGCAGGACGTGGTGGAAGCGGGCTTCCAGCACAAGAACGGCGCGGCCTTCGTGCATGGCGAGGCGCGTACCGCGTTCGACTTCCGCAGGAAGTTCTCGCCGGGCTGGGGCACCACCTACCAGGTGCAGCGCGCCGACTTCGACAACGTGCTGGCGCGCGGTGCCGAGCGCATGGGCACCACCCTGCGTTTCGGCGACGAAGTGCTGGCGGTGGAAGCCGGCGAGCACCCGGCGGTGAACGTGCGCCGTCCCGACGGCAGCGAGTACCGCATCGAAGCCGACTTCATTCTGGATGCCTCCGGTTTCGCGCGCCTGCTGCCGCGCCTGCTGAACCTGGAATCGCCGTCCAACTTCCCGGTGCGCGGTGCGATCTTCTGCCACGTGCGCGACAACATTCCGGCCGAAGCGGATTTCGATCGCAACAAGATCCTCATCACCACCCACCCCGAGCACATCGACGTCTGGTACTGGACCATCCCGTTCTCCAACGGCTGCTGCTCGCTGGGCGTGGTCGCCGAACCGTCGTTCTTCGAACGCTACGAGGGCGACGACCTGCAGAAGCTGCAGGCCATCGTCGGCGAGGACCCGAACCTGACCGGCCTGCTGGCCAACGCCGAATGGGCGGTGCTGCCGGTGCGCCGCATCACCGGCTACTCGGCCAACGTCAGCTCGCTGTGGGGCCCGGGCTATGCGCTGCTGGGCAATGCCGGCGAGTTCCTCGACCCGGTGTTCTCCTCCGGCGTGACCATCGCCTTCAAGTCCGCGCAGCTGGCCAGCGAATGCCTGAAGCGCCGCTACGCCGGTGAAAGCGTCGACTGGGAAAACGAGTTCTCGATTCCGCTGCGCGCCGGCGTGAAGACCTTCCGCCGCTTCGTGGAAAGCTGGTACGAAGGCGGCTTCCAGAAGATCATCTACCACCCCGACCAGCAGCCGGAAATCCGCGACATGATCTGCTCCATCCTGGCCGGTTACGCCTGGGACACCAACAATCCCTACGTGGCCGACCCCAGCGGCCGCCGCATGCGCGTGCTGGAGGAACTGTGCAGCGCCTGATCATCCGCTTCAGCGCGGTGCTGCTGTGCCTGCTGCTGGCCGCCTGTGCCAGCCGCATGCCGCGCCCGCAGGTTGAACTGCCGCCGCTGCGCCTGTCGCCGGCCAGCCTGCCGGCGCCGCTGGCGCTGCAGCAGCAACTGCATTTCCGCTTCGGCAGCCACGAACGTGACCTGGATGCGCTGCTGGAAGCGGACGCACAGCAGGTGCAGCTGGCCGTGCAGGCGATGGGCCAGACCGGCGTGCGCCTGCAGTGGGACGGCAAGCAGCTGACCCAGCAGCGTGCGCCCTGGCTGCCGCCGCAGGTGCGTGCCGAGCGCGTGCTGGACGACCTGCAGTTCGCGCTGTGGCCGACCGCCGCGATTGCCGCCGCGCTGCCGGCGGGCTGGCAGGTGGCCGACGATGGCCAGCAGCGCAGCCTCTCGCGCGACGGCCAGGTATGGCTGCAGCTGCAGCGCCTGGACGATGGCAGCGTGCAGCTGGACAACCGCGCCGAAGGCTATGCCCTGCGCATCGAATCGATCGACATGGCCGGGCAGGATAAATGACCGCACCGATCTACCTGAACGACCTGGGCGTGGTCTGTGCGCTGGGCGAGGGCCGTGCGGCCGTGGCGTCGGCGTTGTTCGCCGATGCACCGGGCGGGCTCAGCGACAACGACACCCTGCTGCCGGGCCAGACCCTGGCGCTGGGCGAAGTGCGCATGCCGCTGCCGGCGCTGGACGACCTGCCGGTGGCCCTGCGTGGCCGCAACAATGCGCTGCTGGACGCGGCCCTGGCGCAGATCGCGCCGTCGGTGCAGGCCGCCATCGCCCGTTATGGCGCATCGCGCGTGGCGGTGGTGCTGGGCACCAGCACGTCGGGCATCGGTGAATCCGAGCAGGCCCTGCGTACCCGCGCCGAAACGGGCGAGTGGCCGCCGGGTTTCGATTACGCGCAGCAGGAAATGGGCACGGCCGCGCAGTTCGTGCGCCAGCGCAGCGGTGCGCTGGGCCCGGCCTGGACCCTGTCCACCGCCTGTTCCTCCAGTGCCAAGGCGCTGATGTCGGCCGCGCGCATGCTGCGTGCCGGCATCGTCGATGCGGTCATCGCCGGTGGCGCCGATTCGCTGTGCCGCTTCACCGTGGCCGGTTTCAGCGCGCTGGAGTCGGTGTCGGCGCTGCGCTGCAATCCGTTCTCGCAGCACCGCTGCGGCATCAACATCGGTGAAGGTGCTGCCCTGTTCCTGCTGACCCGCGATGCCGGTCCGGTGCAGCTGGCCGGCTGGGGCGAATCGGCCGACGCCCACCACATGTCCGCGCCCGACCCGAAGGGCCTGGGTGCGATAGACGCCCTGCAGCAGGCGCTGCAGCGTGCCGGCTGGGACGCGCAGGACGTGGATTACGTGAACCTGCACGGCACCGCCACCGGCCACAACGATGCGATGGAGAGCGTGGCCGTGGCCCAGGTACTGGGCACCACGGTGCCGGCCAGTTCGACCAAGCCGCTGACCGGCCATACGCTCGGCGCCTCGGGGGCCATCGAGGCCGCCGTGTGCTGGATCCTGCTGGCTGAAAACCCGGGCCACCGGCTGCCGCCGCACTGGTGGGACGGCAGCGCGGACCCGGCGCTGCCGCCGCTGCCGCTGGTCGCCCCCGGCACCCGCCTGGCGCGGGCACCGCAGCGGGTGCTGAGCAATTCCTTCGCCTTCGGCGGCAGCAATGCCGTGCTGGCGCTGCAGGGGGTGGCCGCATGAGCCTGCCCCTGTTCGCAATCGAAGACGTGGTGCCGCACCGCCAGGACATGTGCCTGCTCGAGCGCATCGTGCGCTGGGACCAGGACAGCATCGAAGCGGAACTGGTGGTGCCCGCCGCGGGGCTGTTCATCGAGGACGGCGGCGTACCGGCCTGGGTCGGCATCGAGTACATGGCGCAGGCCATCGCGGCGTGGGCCGGCTGCCGCGCGCGCGTGGCCGGCAACCCGCCGCAGCTGGGCTTCCTGCTCGGCAGCCGGCGCTATACCAGCCCGCGCAGCAGCTTCCCCAGCGGCAGCCGGCTGCGCGTACACGCGCGCTGCGAGCTGTTGGGCGACAATGGGCTAGGGATGTTCGCCTGCCGGATCCTGGCAGGCGATGAAGAATGGGCGGTCGCCAACGTGTCGGTGTTCGAACCGGCCGACTCGATGGCATATCTGGAGAGTGGACAGGCATGACAGGGAATCGAAGCGTGCTGGTGACCGGCGCCAGCCGGGGCATCGGCCGGGCCATCGCGCTGCGCATCGCGCGCGACGGCTTCGACGTGGTGGTGCATTGCCGCAGCCGCGTGGACGAAGCACAGGCTGTGGCGGCCGAGATCCAGGCACTGGGCCAGCAGGCCCGCGTGCTGGCCTTCGACGTCGCTGACCGGGCGGCCGCGCGTGCGGCGCTGGACGCGGACGTGGACGCGCATGGCGCCTATTACGGCGTGGTCTGCAATGCCGGCATCGCCCGCGATGGCGCCTTCCCGGCGCTGTCCGAGGACGATTGGGACCAGGTCATCCACACCAACCTGGATGGCTTCTACAACGTGCTGCACCCGCTCATCATGCCGATGGTGCGGCGGCGCAAGCCGGGCCGCATCGTCACCCTGTCCTCGGTGTCCGGCGTGGCCGGCAACCGCGGCCAGGTCAACTACAGTGCCGCCAAGGCCGGCATCATCGGTGCCACCAAGGCGCTGGCGCTGGAACTGGCCAGCCGCCAGATCACCGTCAACTGCGTGGCCCCCGGCCTGATCGAGACCGACATGCTCAACGAAGAAGTGGTCGACCATGCGCTGAAGCTGATCCCCGCCGGCCGCGTCGGCCGCCCGGAGGAAGTGGCCGCCACCGTCGCCTTCCTGCTGTCCGAGCCGGCCGGCTACATCACCCGCCAGGTGATCTCGGTGAACGGGGGCATGATCTGATGGCCGCCGATCGTCGCGTGGTGGTCACCGGTGCCGCCGCCATCAGTCCGCTCGGCCATGACTGGCCGACCATCGAGGCGCACCTGCGCAGCTGCCGCAATGCGGTGCGCAGCATGCCCGAATGGGATGTCTATGCCGGCCTGAACACCAAGCTGGCCGCGCCGGCGCAGGACTACGACCTGCCGCCGAACTACAACCGCAAGACCACCCGTTCGATGGGCAAGGTCGCCATCATGTCGGTTCGCGCCACCGAAGTCGCGCTGCGCGAGGCCGGCCTGTTCGAGCACCCGGTGCTGCGCAGCGGCCGTGCCGGCGTGGCCTATGGCTCGTCTTCGGGCAGCCATGAAGCCACCGGCGAATTCGGCCGCATGCTGCACGAATTCACCACCGACGGCATCAGCGCCACCACCTACCTGAAGATGATGAGCCACACCGCGCCGGTCAACATCGGCGTGTTCTTCGGCCTGTCCGGGCGCGTCTACACCACCTCCAGCGCCTGCACCTCGGGCAGCCAGGGCGTGGGCGCCGGCTATGAAGCGATCCGCAGCGGCAAGCAGACGGTGATGGTGGCCGGCGGTGCCGAACAGCTCGATGCCACCGCCGCTGCGGTGTTCGACACCCTGTTCGCCACCAGCACGCGCAACGATGCGCCGCAGACCACGCCGCGCCCGTTCGATGCCGGCCGCGATGGCCTGGTGCTGGGCGAGGGCGCCTGCACGCTGATCCTGGAAGACCTGGAACACGCGCAGGCACGCGGCGCGACGATCCTCGCCGAGATCGTCGGCTACGGCACCAACAGCGACGGCCAGCACGTCACCCAGCCCAGCGCGGACACCATGGCCCAGGCCATGCGCCTGGCCCTGGAGGATGCCGGCCTGCAGCCCTCGCAGATCGACTACGTCAATGCCCACGGTACCGCCACCGACCACGGCGACATCGCCGAGACCCAGGCCACCGCCCAGGTCTTCGGCAGCCGCATGCCGATCAGCTCGCTGAAGAGCTACGTCGGCCACATGCTCGGCGCCTGTGGCGCGTTCGAAGCCTGGATGAGCATCGAGATGATGCGCGCCGGCTGGTTCGCCCCGACCCTCAACCTGGGCGAGGTCGACCCGCGTTGCGGCCAGCTCGATTTCATCACCGGACAGGGCCGCGAACTGCAGGCCGAGTACGTGATGAGCAACAATTTCGCCTTCGGCGGCATCAACACCTCGCTGGTGTTCCGTCGCTGGAGCGAATGAACCACCGCCCCACACCGCACCCCAAACCCGCACCCCGAACAAGGAGAAGTTTCGATGCGTCGTACCCTGATGATCGCCACGGCCACCGCACTGCTGGCCCTGACCACCACCGCCTCGGCCCGCGAAACCCGCGTCGAGCAGTCCCTGCGTGAGCTGGTCAGCTCGCAGGCCGCCAAGGATGCCGGCATCGACGGCAGCGTCCGCTTCTACCTGGCTGGCCAGTCGGTCAGCGTGCAGCAGCGCCTGGGCGAGGACGTGACCAACAAGAAGACCAACGCTGCCAACAAGAGCGACGAGGAAGCCTGCCGCTGGGTGGCCCTGTCGGCGCTGCGCGCGCTGCAGGACGGTGCCAAGTCGCGCGGCGCCAATGCCGTGGTCGACATTGTCAGCTACTACAAGAAGAACGAGTTCAAGAGCCCGAACAACTACGAATGCTACGCCGGCGCGATCCTGGCGGGCGTGGCGCTGAAGGGCACCTACGCCAAGGTGAAGTAAGCGCGGCCGATGGCGGGCCCAGCCTGAACGCCATCGCCACATTGCTGAACCCCATCGGGGAAACGCCGTCGATCGCGCCGTCATCGTCGCGCGATGGCTTTCCCCGGTGTCGGCTTTCCGACACAATCATGGCTCTTCCCGGGTTATCGTCCCGCGGACATGCACGCCTACGTCTATAAAAGCCAACTCAAGCCGGACACCTACGTCTACCTCGCCCGTCGTGATGACTTCAGCGCGCTGCCTGCGGCGCTGGTCACCTCGCTGGGTGCGCTTTCGTTCGTCCTCGAAGTGACCCTGGATGCGCAGCGCCGGCTGGCCCAGGCCGACCCGGTCAAGGTCCGCAGCGAGCTGGCCGAACGCGGCTTCTACCTGCAGGTGCCGCCCTCGGTGACCAGCATGATGCGGCGCCACTATGACTGAGCTGTCGCGCCCGCGCGCACTGTCGATCGCCTTCGCCCTTGGTGCCGTGCTGGCGCTGGGTTCGGTCGTGGGCGGGCTGCCGGGTGCCGTGCTTGCCGCACTGGCGCAGCCGGCGTTCGCGCTGGGCGTGTCGTGGTGGCGGCGCAGCCGCTCGCTGCTGCCACCGCAACTGATTGCGCGGCAGGACCTGCCGGCGCTGGCGGTGCTGTGGGCTGCTGCCCCGGCCGGCCTGGCGCTGCTGCTGGCATGGCCGTTGGCCGCGCTGCGCGACAGCGGCAGCCTGGCGGCCGTGCTCGGCCTGAGTGTGCTGGTCAGCGCCGGGTTGCTGGCCGCCTGGCGCACCTGGCCGCTGTGGAACGATGTCGAACGCCTTGATGGCAGCCTCGCCCAGCATTGGCAGGCCCTGGCCGGGCGTGACCTGACCGCCTGGCGCGGCCTGCTGGTGGCGGTGATCGTGGTCGCCCTGGCCGCGCTGATCGTGCTGCCGGCCTGGCCGGGCCTGTTGCCGGAAGGCGCCGGTTGGCCCGCCGCGCTGGCCACGCTGCTGCTGTCGCCGGCCCTGCACCTGCTGCTGCAGCGGGTGGCACCGGCGCCGATGATCAGCCTGCGCAGCAGCGCCCAGGACCTGCCGAGCGGCGATGCCGAGGCCCTGTTCAATGCCGCCGCCGAAAGCACGCCGCTGGAAGCGATGGCGCCGCAGGAACTGACCCCGGCGCTGTACGAGGCGGCCCGCCACGGCCGCATCGACCGCGCGCTGCAGCTGCTGCAGGCCGGTGCCGATCCGTACGCATTGCCGGACCCGCACTGGCGCGACCAGCGCAGCCTGGCCGTGCTCGCTGCCGTGTTGCCCGACCTGCGCCTGCTGCGCGAACTGATCGGCCGCGGCGTCGATGTGAATGCGCCGCACCGTGGCATGACCCCGCTGCTGGCCGCGACCCGCGACAGCTGGCATGGCCGCCCCGAAGCGGTGATGACCCTGCTGGCCAACGGCGCCGATTCGCGCGCGGTGGACAGCGATGGCAACACCCCGCTGCACCACGCTGCGCGCAGTTCCGACCCGGGCGTGGCCGCACTGCTGCGCGATGCCGCCGCCGAAGTGGATGCGCTCAACACCGAAGGCTGGTCGCCGCTGGCCGTGGCCTGCCAGGTCGGCAACTGGCGCCTGGCCCGCTTCCTGCTCGAGCGCGGTGCGCGCAGCGAACCCAGCGATGGCACGCCGGTGCTGCTGGCCGCCGCCGCCACCGAGGACGATGATCCGGCCGGCGTGCAGCTGCTGCTCAAGCACAAGGCCCGCGCCGACGCGCGCGACCGCCAGCGCCGCAGCGCGCTGCACGAAGCTGCCCTGGCCGGCCATGTCGAGATCATCGGCGTGCTGCTGGGGGCGGGGGCGAACCTGGAAGCGCGCGATGCGCTGGGCCGCACGCCGTGGCTGGAAGCCGCCCGCGCCGGCCGCGCCGCTGCCATCGAACACCTGCTGCCGCACAAGCCCGACCTGGTCGCTGTCGATGGCGAAGGCCGCAATGCCGTGCTGCTGGCCGCGATGGCCGAGGATGTCTCGCCGCTACTGGTCAAGCGCCTGGTCGATCTTGGCATCGCCGCCGATGCCAGCGATCCGCTCGGCCGCCGCGCCGTGGACTACGCCGCCGAGGCCGGCCGCTGGGCGATCGTGGCCCTGCTGGACCCGTCCTACCCGCTGCCGGCGGCGGTCAGCGATGGCCTGGCCGAACGCGGTGAAGCCGCCAGTGCCAGCGGCCTGCTGCCCGACCGCCCGCCGCTGACCCTGCTGCGCGAAGCGCTGGGCTTCGGCAATACCGAAGGCATGGCCGCGCTGGCCAAGCTGTGCCAGCCCGAAGAGCTGGGCGGGCTGCTGCTCGACCCGGAGCTGGCACTGGAACCGCGCGCGGTCGACTGGCTGCTGGGCCACGGCGCCGACCCGTACGTGCGCGACGCCTGTGCCGATACCCCCATGTTCGCCCTCCTGTCGCGTGGCATCGACGCGGTGCCGGCGCTGCAGGTGATGCTGCAGCGTGGCCTGTCGCCGGCCGGCCGCGGTGGCCTGGCCCGCTTCCTCGCTGCCTGCGCGCAGCACGACCAGGCCGCACGCGGCTTGGAGCAGCTGGCGCTGGAACTGCTCGAACGCGGTGCCGATCCGTTCGCCGCTTCGCCGGCCGGTGATCCGCCGCTGTCGCTGGCGGTGCGCCTGGGCTGGCTGCGCCTGCAGCAGGCCCTGCTCAATGCCGGTGTCGACCGCGAAGCCCGCGACAGCCACGGCATGACCGCCCTGCACCTGGCGACCGCGCTGGCCCGCGAAGGCGCCCTGAAGCTGCTGGTGCAGCACGGCGCTTCGCCGGAAGCGCGTGCTGCCGATGGCCAGACGCCGCTGGGCGTGGCGCTGTCGATCGGCCGCCGCGACCTCGCCGACTGGCTGGATTGGCGGGTGTGGCCGCTGCCGCGCCGCACCCTGCGCGACAGCGACCTGCCGGCTGCGGCCATGGTTGGTGACGTCGATGCCGTGCGCCGCTTGAACGATCTGGGCTTTGCCATCGACGCCGTCGATGCGCAGGGTTGCACCGCACTGCTGCGCGCCGCCGGCGGTGGCCACTTGGCGGTGGTCGACCTGCTGCTGGCGCGTGGCGCCGATCCGCAGCACGGCGCGGCCAGTGGCGCGACGCCGCTGTCGGCGGCGGTCAGCATGCGCCAGGTGGATATCGTCTCGGCCCTGCTCGACGCCGGTGCCCAGCTGGAACACCGCCTGCCGGGCGGGGTGACCGTGCTGATGCTGGCGTCCGCGCTGGGCCTGCCGGACATCGTCGCGCGCCTGCTCACCGCCGGTGCCGACGTGCATGCTGGCGATGCCCAGCAGCTGGGCCCGCTGCACTGCGCGGCGCTGTACGGCTTCAGCGCCCGCGACCGTTCGCGCCTGCTGGCCCTGCTGGATACGCTGCTGCTGGCCGGCGCCGAGCCGGACCAGGCCGCGGCCGGTTCGGTCACCCCGCTGCTGCTGCTGCTGGGCGCACGCGCCGAGCCGGGCACCGCCTGCGACGAGCAGGTGGTGATGGCTGCGGTGGAGCGCCTGCTGGATGAGGACGTGAGCCTGGACGTGCGTGACCCGCGCGGCTTCGGCCCGCTGCACCTGGCCGCCCTGCACGGCCTGCCGCTGCTGGTACAGCGCCTGCTGCGCGCCGGTGCCGATCCGGAAGTGCGCGACAGCCTCAACCGCAGCCCGCGCGAGATCGCAGTGATGCGCGGCTTCATCGACGTGGCGGGCGAGTTTGAACCGCGCGTGCCCGGCGTGTCCTCGATGGCCCGGTTCCTGCGCGATAACGGCTGACACCCCGCCGGGCATGGCCCGGCGCTACCGGATATCGCCACATGCGACGGTAGCGCCGGGCCATGCCCGGCGGCCCCAAGGTGGGTGCCGACCGTTGGTCGGCACGCCTATTTCTCGTCGCTTTCCGCGTCGGCTTCGAACAGGTGCATCAGGTCATTGCGCGCATCGCGCGAGGTCTGGATCACCGCGGCCTCATCGTCGTAGACCAGGTACTGGTCACGCAGCAGCTGCTCGTCATGCTCGCGGAACCGCTGTACATGGCGCTGCGCCACGTCCGCCGCCACGCCCAGCGCGGTCAGCACCCGCCCGCTCATTTCCAGGCTGGTGCCGAACACCTCGCGGAACGGTTCGGCCGACATGTCCATCAGGCGCCAGGCATGCTGGCGGTTGCGCGCACGCGCCAGCACCTTCGCATCCGGGTACAGGCGGCGCACCATCCGCACCGCGCGCAGGTTGGTCTCCGGGTCGTCCACGGTGATCACGAACACATCGATGTGCTCGCCCCCCGCCGCACGCAGCATCTCCGGCCGCGTCGGGTCGCCGTAGTACAGCTGGTTGCCGAAGCGGCGCAGGTCGGCCACGGTGTCCGGGTTCGCTTCCAGCGCCACGAAGGGCACCTTCTGCGCGGTCAGCAGGCGCGCGATCACTTGGCCGAAGCGGCCCATGCCGGCGATCAGCACCTTCGGCTGGTTGTCCGGCGCGACCTTGTCGGCCGGCGCGGCGTCGCGCGGCGCAGGCTTTTCCCGGCCCAGCAGCTTCAGCAGCACCAGCATCAGCAGCGGCGTGATCGCCATCGACAGGCCAACGATGGCCACCAGCCGGTCATGGTTGGCATCGCCCAGCAGGTGCGCACGCTGGGCTTCGTTGAACACCACGAAGGCGAACTCGCCACCCAGCCAGAGCACGCTGCCCAGCAGCAGTGACTGCCGCGAACCGAGCTTGGCGATGCGGCCGATGGCATACAGCAGGCTGAACTTCACCACCAGCAGCGCGGCCACGCCGGTGGCGATCAGCCATGGCTCGGCGGTGATGCGGTCCAGGTCGATGCCCATGCCCACGGCAATGAAGAACAGGCCCAGCAGCAGGCCCTTGAACGGCTCGATCTGCGCTTCCAGTTCATGGCGGAATTCCGAGTCGGACAACAGCACGCCCGCCAGGAATGCGCCCAGGCTGGGGCTGAGGCCGGCTTCCTGCATGAACCAGGCGGTGCCCAGCACCACCAGCAGCGCGGTGGCGGTGAAGACCTCGGGGCTGCGGGTGCGGGCGATGATGCCGAACACCTTGCGCAGCACCGGGCGCCCGCACAGGATCACCACCGCCAGCGCACCCAGTGCCACGGCCGCGTCTTCCCAGCGCAGGGTCTGGTTCTTGGCCCCGCCCAGCAGCGGAATGGCGGCCAGCAGCGGGATGGCGATCAGGTCCTGGAACAGCAGGATGGCAAAGCCCAGCCGGCCATGGTCGCTGTTGATCGCCTTGTGTTCGGACAGCAGCTGCAGGCCCACCGCAGTGGACGACAGGGCCAATGCGATGCCGACCACCAGCGCGCTCTTCCACTGGAAGTGGTCGAGCAGCAGCAGGCCACCCAGCAGCAGGCCGGACAGCGCCACCTGCGCCGCACCGGCACCGAACACCGAGCGCCGCATCACCTTCAGGCGCGCCGGCGACAGCTCCAGGCCGATGACGAACAGCAGCATCACTACGCCGATCTCGGCGGCGCCGAGGATGCGGTCGGCATCCTGCACGAAACCCAGCCCGTCCGGGCCCAGCACCACGCCGGCGGCGAGGTAGCCCAGCACCGCACCGAAGCCGAACTTCTTGAACACCGGCACCGCGATCACCGCGGCCAGCAGCAGCACCAGCGCCAGTTCAAGACCACCGCTATGCATGGGAATACCTGGTCATCGCGGGGGCCCGGGGTGCGTTCGTTCGGCTGGGGGACTGCGGCCATGCAGGCCGCCCCTTCATTATGCGCGCCGGCCCGTGCACGAACGACAACGGCGACGAAAGGCTGGGGTCAGATCCCTTTGCGCCGCAAGGGGCTCTGACCCCAGTGGCACCTGACTACCCGCCCAGGCCAGGGTTGACCCGGCGTGTCGGCAGGTCCAGACTGCCTGCCGCTGTCGGCCCACCCCTGTGGGGCGTGTCCGCCAGTACACCCATCCGGAGTCCCCAACCCATGTCCAGCGACAGTAGAAGTCGACCTCGTTCGACGCCAGCGATGGCCACCGCCTGACATCGGGACGGTTTGCCTGCGTTGGCGTTGCGCGAGGTCGCACCCCACAAGGCAAACCCATGAACCAGAAGCAATTGCTGCGCCCGGTGGCCGATGCCGCCGCACTGGCGGCACCCCTGGCCAACTACAACACCGCCGATGCGGTGGAGTTCCTCAACACGCTCGACCTGCAGCGCGCCGCCGAAACGCTGGCTGCGCTGTCGCTGCCGCGGGCGGTGAAGATGCTCGAAGCGCCGGAACTGCACCGCAGTGGCGAGCTGGTGGCCGCACTGCCGCCGGCCCGCGCCGCCGCACTGCTGGGCCTGATGGCCGACGACCGTGCCACCGACATCGTCCACGAGCTGGACGAAGAGGAGCGTGCGCGGCTGATCCCGCTGCTGGGCAGCGACGCCCGCCAGGCCATCCAGACGCTGCTGAGCTACCCGCCCAACACCGCCGGCGCGTTGATGACCACCGAGTTCGTCGCCGTGCCCGCCACCTGGACCGTCGCCCAGACCCTGCAGCACATCCGCCAGGTCGAGCGTACCCGCGAGACCGTGTACGCCATCTACGTGCTCGACCCGGCCAGCCAGCAGCTGCAGCAGGTGGTGACCATGCGCCGGCTGATCACCGGCCTGCCGGAGGAGTCGATCCTCGACGTGGCCCAGGTCAACCCGCCGGTCACCGTCGATGCGCTGCTGGACCAGGAAGAAGTGGCGCGGCTGATCCGCCGCCACGACCTGCTGGCCATTCCGGTGGTGGATGCGCAGCAGCTCCTGCTGGGCATCGTCACCGTCGACGACGTGCTCGACGCGCTCATCGAGGAATCAACCGAGGACGCACACAAGTTCGGCGGCATGGAAGCGCTGGACAAGCCCTACATGCAGATCGGCTTCTTCGAGATGCTGCGCAAGCGCGCCGGCTGGCTGAGCGTGCTGTTCCTCGGCGAAATGCTCACTGCCAGCGCGATGCAGCACTACGAGGACGAACTGGCACGCGCGGTGGTGCTGACCCTGTTCATCCCGCTCATCATGAGCTCGGGCGGCAACTCGGGTTCGCAGGCCACCTCGCTGCTGATCCGCAGCCTGGCCCTGCGCGAGCTGCGCCTGGGCGACTGGTGGAAGGTGGCGCTGCGCGAAGTGCCCACCGGCATGGTGCTGGGCGCCATCCTCGGCTGCCTGGCCATCGTGCGCATCGTCATCTGGCAGCTGGGCGGCCTGCACGACTACGGCGAGCACTGGATCCTGCTGGCCATCACCATCGGTGCGGCGCTGGTGGGCATCGTCACCTTCGGTTCGCTGTCCGGCTCGATGCTGCCCTTCATCCTCAAGCGCCTGGGCTTCGACCCGGCCAGCGCCTCGGCCCCGTTCGTGGCCACCCTGGTGGACGTGACCGGCCTGGTGATCTATTTCAGCATCGCCGCGATGATCCTGCACGGCACCCTGTTGTAGCAAAGCGTGCACGCCGGGGGCGGATCCCCGTGCTCTGGTAGGTGCCCACCTTGGTGGGCACACAAGAGTCATGCAGGGGTCAGAGCCGTTTCCTGCGAAAAGGGATCCGACCCCGCCTCCGACCCCCATCGCCATGGATTTTGGGTACCGTAGGCGCATGAGTACCTACCACCTGCAGTCCGTGTTCCGTCCGCAGTCGGTCGCGGTGATCGGCGGCAGCCCACGCGAGCGCTCCGCCGGCCGTGCGGTGATGCGCAACCTGCGTGGCACCGGCTTTCCCGGCAAGGTGGCGTGGATCAACCCGCGCCACGCCGAGATCGACGGCATCCGCACGGTCAAGCGGCTGAAGGATCTCGATTGGGTGCCCGACCTGGTGGTCATCACCGCGCCGGCGGCGATCGTGCCGCAGGTGGTGCGCACCGCCGCCGAGCGCGGCGTGCAGGCGGCCATCATCCTCACCGCGCACCTCGGCGAGGGCCCGGGCTCGCTGTCCGAACAGGTGGAAACGGTGGCGCGCAAGCACGGCCTGCGCATTCTCGGCCCGCATTGCCTGGGCGTCATCGCGCCGCATGCGCGGCTCAACGCCAGCATCGCCGCGCACTTCCCGCAGGCCGGTGACCTCGCCCTGATCTCCGAATCCTCGGCCATTGCCGCTGCGCTGGTGGAATGGGGCGTGGCCCGCTCGGTCGGTTTCTCCGCCGTCGTCTCGCTGGGCGACACGATGGACGTCGACTTCGGCGACCTGCTCGACTACTTCGCCACCGACTACCGCACCCGCGCCATCCTGCTCTACGTCGAGCACATCAAGGACGCGCGCAAGTTCATGTCGGCCGCGCGTGCCGCCGCCCGTGCCAAGCCCGTGGTGGTGGTGAAATCCGGCCGCGCCGAGCGCGTGCAGCCGGGCAGTGCCGATACCCACGTGCAGGCGCTGGCGCGCGCCGATGATGTCTACGGCGCGGCCTTCAACCGCGCCGGCCTGCTGCGCGTGAGCGCACTGGACGAGTTGTTCACCGCCGCCGAAACCCTGGGCCGCCTCGGGACATTCCCAGGCCGCCGCCTGGCCGTGCTCAGCAATGGCGGTGGCGTTGGCCGCCTGGCAGTGGACCAGCTGATCGCGCTGCGCGGCACCCTGGCGCAGCTGTCCGACAGCACGGTGGAAACGCTGGACAAGGTGCTGCCGCAGGGCTGGTCGCGCAGCAATCCGGTCGACATCGTGGTGGACGCCGACGGCGATCGCTACGCGGCCGCCATCGAAGCCCTGCTGGCCGACAACGAGAACGATGCGGTGATGGTGGTCAACGTGCCCACCGCGTTCACTTCGTCGGCCGATGCCGCGCAGGCGCTGACCCGTACCCTCGGCCTGCGCCCGCGCCACCACCGTGACAAGCCGGTGTTCGCCGTCTGGCTGGGCAACGATGACCAGGCCACGGCCACGCTCAACGCGGCGCGCGTGCCGACCTATCCCACCGAAGCCGAAGCCGTGCGCGGCTTCCAGCACCTGGTGCGTTATCGCGAAGCGCAGAACGCGCTGATGGAAACGCCGCCCAGCCTGCCGCAGGATTTCAGCGTGGACACCGCGCGTGCGCGTGCGCTGGTCGAAGCCGCGCTGAGCAATGGCCAGCAATGGCTGGATCCGCTGGCCACCCACGATCTGCTCAAGGCCTACGGCATTCCCTCCGCGCCGGTGATGCATGCGCGCGATGCGCACGAGGCGATGGACCTGGCGCAGCCACTGCTGGAGCGCGGTGCCACGGTCGCGCTGAAGATCCTCTCGCCGGACATTCCGCATAAATCCGAAGTGGACGGCGTGCGACTGAACCTGGCGACGCTGCCGGCGGTGCAGGCTGCGGCCACGGCCATTCTCGAACGCGCGCGCCAGCTGCGCCCGGAAGCGCGCATCGACGGCCTGCTGGTGCAGCCGACGATCGTCCGCCCGAAGGCGCGCGAGATCATCGTCGGCATCGCCGATGACGCCACGTTCGGCCCGGTCATCGTGGTCGGCCGCGGTGGCACCGCGGTGGAAGTGATCAACGACAAGGCGCTGGCGCTGCCGCCGCTGGACCTGCGCCTGGCCCATGAACTGATCGGCCAGACCCGCGCCTCGCGCATCCTCAAGGCCTATGGCGATGTGCCCGCCGCCGACGAGCGCGCGCTGGCGCTGGCACTGGTGAAGCTGGCGCAGCTGGCCGCCGACATTCCCGAAGTGCGCACGCTGGACATCAACCCGCTGCTGGTGGACGCCAAGGGCATCCTCGCGCTCGATGCGCGCGTGGCCATCGCGCCCTCGCGCATCCTGCACAAGGGCCGTGGCCATCCGCGTTTCTCGGTGTTCCCGTACCCGAAGGAGTGGGAGCGCACCATTGAGTTGTCCGACGGTGGCCGTGCCTTCGTGCGCCCGGTGCGGCCGGAGGACGATGCGCTGTTCCGCGCGTTCTTCGCCCGCGTCAGCGACGAGGACCTGCGCCTGCGCTTCTTCCAGTCAGTGAAGCACTTCAGCCACGAGTTCATCGCGCGCCTGACCCAGCTCGACTACGCGCGCTCGATCGCGCTGGTGGCCATCGACCCGCGCAACGGTGACATGCTGGGCGCGGTACGCCTGCATGCCGACGCCGACTACCACCGCGGCGAGTACGGCATCCTGATCCGCTCGGACCTGAAGGGCCACGGCATCGGCTGGCGCCTGATGGCGATCATGATCGAATATGCCAAGTGGCTGGGGCTGGACGTGGTGGAAGGCCAGGTGCTGCGCGAGAACAGCACCATGCTGGCGATGTGCCAGAGCCTGGGCTTCAAGACCAAGCTGGATCCGGACGACCCGACGGTGATGATGGTGACCCTGCCGGTACAGCAGGTCGACGTCGCTGCGCCCCCGCCGGTGGCGTGACCGTCACCGCATCGGTAGCGCCGGGCCATGCCCGGCGGAACGTCGGATTCAACGCAACGGTTCCACCACCACCGCCGTGCCATAGCACAGCACCTCGGTCAGCCCGGTCATCACGTCGGTGGCGTCATAGCGCATACCGATGATCGCGTTGGCGCCCAGCTGCCGCGCGTGCTTGACCATGTCGCGGTAGGTTTCCTCGCGGGCCTGCTCGCACAGTTCGGTGTAGATGGTGATGTTGCCGCCGAAGAGCGTCTGGATGCCGCCCAGGAAATTGCCGACGATCGAGCGCGAACGCACGGTGATGCCGCGCACCACGCCCAGGCTGCGGGCCACGCGGTAGCCCGGCAGCTCGAAGGCGGTGGTGACCAGGGAATCCTCGAAGCGCAGGGCCGGAGGGGAGGGGATGCCACTGTTGTAGGGGTCTGCCATGGTCGCGTCCGTGTCGGTGTCTTCGGTAGAGTCGAGCTTGCTCGACTGCCTTTTGTAGAGTCGAGCCATGCTCGACTGCCTTTTGTAGAGTCGAGCCATGCTCGACCGGCTGTGCTCGACTCTACAGCCCAACGGCCCGTTGCGGCATGGCCGTGCCCACCCCGCCGCGCGACAATACCCCCATGACCGATCGCATCCCCCTGCTGCTGCTCCCCGGCCTGCTCAACGACGCCGAGCTGTGGCGCGCGCAGCTGGCCGACCTGGCCGACATCGCCGATTGCACCGTGGGCGACCAGACCCGTGGCGAGACGCTGCAGGCGGTGGCCGAGGACGTACTGGCGCAGGCACCCGAGCGCTTCGCCCTGGCCGGTTTCTCGCTGGGGGGCTTCGTCGCCCAGCAGATCCTGCGCATCGCGCCCGAGCGCGTGCTGCAGCTGGCGCTGGTCGATACCTCGATCCATGCCGATTCGCCCGAGCGTGCCGAACAGCGCCGCAGCCAGCGCGCCAGCGTGCGCCTGCCCGGCAAGTTCCATGGCTTCGGTGATGCGCTGATGCGCAGCTACATCGATGCGTCGCGGCTGGACGACTACGTGCTGGTGCAGCGCGTGCGCGACATGACCGCGCGGCTGGGGGCCGAAGTGTTCCTGCGCCAGAGCGGGCTGGAACGGCGCGACGGCCATGACGTGCTGGCCGCGTACCGCGACCCGCTGCTGATCGTCTGCGGTGCCAACGATCGCATCACGCCGTTGGCGGTGAGCGAGGAAATGCACGCGCTGGTGCCGCACTCGCAGCTGGTGGTGGTGCCCGACTGCGGGCACCTGGCACCGATGGAAAAGCCGGACGACGTGAGTGCGGCGATGCGCGGCTGGTTGCTGCAGGCCGAGCAGTAGCTCCCTGCCTTTGGTAGGTGCCGACCTTGGTCGGCACGGTGTTTCATCGACCGACCAGAGGTCGGCGCCGACCAAGGTCGGCGTCTACCCATGCCAGTGCGCACCCGCGACGGGAATCAATCCCAGGCCGGGGCGATGCCTTCCGGGTTGGCCAGGCGCTGGCCGCGGTCGAGCTTGGCGATCTGCGCGATGTCTTCGTCGGTCAGGCGGATCGCGGCCGCTTCCAGGTTGCCGGCCAGGTTGTCGCGCTTGGTCGACGACGGGATGACTGCAAAGCCCTGCTGCAGCGCCCAGGCCAGTGCAACCTGGGCCGGGGTGGCCTGGTGGCGGCCGGCAATGGCCTGGATCACCGGGTCCTTCAGCACTTCGCCGTAGGCCAGGCTCATGTAGGCGGTGATGGCGATGCCGTTGTCCTGCAGGAACTTCACCAGCAGGCGGTTCTGCAGGTACGGGTGGATCTCGATCTGGTTGGTGGCGATGGCGCCGGCGCCGAGGATCTCGATCGCCTTGCGGGTCTGGGCGATGGTGAAGTTGGAGATGCCGATCTCGCGGGTCAGGCCCTGCGCCTTGGCCTCGGCCAGCGCCGGCAGGTATTCCTCCATCGGCACGTCCACCTTGTCATTCGGCGAGGGCCAGTGGATCAGGGCCAGGTCGACGTGGTCGGTGCGCAGCTTTTCCAGGCTGGTACGCAGGCTGGCCAGCAGCGCATCGCGCTTGAACTCGGTGATCCACACCTTGGTGGTCAGGTAGATCTCGTCGCGCGGCACGCCGGATTCGGCGATGGCCTGGCCGACCTCGGCTTCATTGCCGTAGATCTGCGCGGTGTCGATGGCGCGGTAGCCGACGTCCAGCGCGTTGCGCACCGAATCGATGACGGTCTGGTCTTTGAGACGGAAGGTGCCAAGACCAAAGGCGGGGACAGTCATGGAAAGCTCCAACGGGGGGAAAAGGAGTGAACGGGAAGGGTAGGGCAGGGACCGTATGCATGCCGGCAACGGTGCATTGCATGGCCGGTCAATGTGCCGCCACGGCGATGCCATCGGCACGGTGGTCAACGCCATCGCGACGGTCCAGGCGGCCGCTGAGCACGGTCAGCGCATAGGCCAGCACCACCACCAGCGCACCCAGCCACGGGGTATGCATCAGGCCGATGTGCTCCACCACCAGGCCACCCAGCGAGGCACCCAGGGCGATGCCGATGTTGAACGCGGCGATGTTCAGGCCCGAGGCGACGTCGGTGGCCTGCGGCGCATAGCGCTGGGCCTGCTTGACCACGTACACCTGCAGGCCGGGCACGTTGCCGAACGCCACCGCGCCCAGGGCCAGCACGGTCAGCAGCATCAGCCAGGTGTTGTAGGCGGTGAAGGTGAGCACGAACAGCACGATGGCCAGCAGCGCGAAGATGCGCTTGAGGGCCGGCACCGGGCCCAGGCGGTCGGCCAGGCGGCCACCCCACAGGTTGCCGATCGCCACCGACACGCCGTACACCAGCAGCACCAGACTGACCGCGTTGGCCGAGAAACCGGTGACGTCCTGCAGGATCGGCGCCAGGTAGGTGAAGGCCAGGAACGTACCGCCATAGCCCAGCGCGGTCATCGCATAGACCAGCAGCAGGCGCGGCTGCGCCAGTACGCCCAGCTGCTGGCGGAAGCTGGCCGGCGCGCTCTGCGGCACGTTGCGCGGCACGAACAGCAGCGCACCCAGCAGGGCCACCACGCCCAGCCCGGCCACGGCCAGGAAGGTCGCGCGCCAGCCCAGGTGCTGGCCGATGAAGGTGCCCAGCGGCACGCCGGTCACCAGCGCCACGGTCAGGCCGGTGAACATGATGGCGATCGCACTGGCGGCCTTTTCCTTCGGCACCACCGCGGTGGCGATGATCGAGCCGATGGAGAAGAACACGCCGTGCGCCAGGCCGGTGAGGATGCGGGCGACGATCAGCGAGGTGTAGCCCGGCGCCATCCAGGCGATGACGTTGCCCAGGGTGAACATCAGCATCAGCGCCACCAGCAGCTGCTTGCGCGGCACGCGGCCGGTCAGCGCGGTCAGCACCGGCGCGCCGATGGCCACGCCCAGCGCGTACAGCGAGACCAGCAGGCCGGCCGAGGGCAGGCTGACGTGGAGGTCGGCGGCAATGGTGGGGATCAGGCCGACGATGACGAACTCGGTGGTGCCGATGGCGAACGCGCCGAGGGTCAGCGCCAGCAGGGCGAGGGGAATGCCACGGGTCATGGCAGGCTCCGAAGGGAAGGAAGGCGCGCAGTGTGCGCGGCGCACCTTTGCCGAAAAACCAGTCTTCACGCCAATCACTCTTGCCTGGTGGTCAATAATGGCGGCATGAAGACCACCCTCGACGAAATGCAGGCCTTCCTGGCCGTCATCGACAGCGGCTCGATCAGCGCCGCCGCCGAACAGCTGGGACAGACCCCCTCCGGCGTCAGCCGCGCGCTGGGCCGGCTGGAGGAAAAGCTGGGCACCACCCTGCTGACCCGCACCACGCGCCGCCTGCACCTGACCGCCGAGGGCGAGGCCTACCTGCGCCACGCACGGGCGATCATCGATGCGGTGGAATCGGCCGAAGAGCAGATGGCCGCCCGCCGCGAGCGCCCGGCCGGGCGGCTGCGCGTGGATGCGGCCATGCCCTTCGTGCTGCACGTGATCGCGCCGCTGGTGGCCAGCTATCGCGCGCGCTACCCGGAGGTGCAGCTGGAATTGAACAGCTCCGAGCGCTACATCGACCTGCTGGAACGGCGCACCGACCTGGCCATCCGCATCGGCCCGCTGGCCGATTCGACCCTGCATGCGCGCGCGCTGGGACGCTGCCGGCTGCAGCTGGTGGCCAGCCCGGCCTATCTTGCCGCGCATGGCGAACCGTCCAGCGTGGCCGCACTGGGCCAGCACACGCTGCTCGGTTTCAACGAACCGGAATCATTGAACCGCTGGCCGCTGCCGGGCGATGCCGACGGGCAGCTGCTGGTGCGTCCGGATATCGCCGTATCCAGCGGCGAAACCCTGCGCCGGCTGGCGGTGGAAGGCGTAGGCATCACCTGCCTGTCCGACTTCGTGACCGACCGCGATCGCGCCGCCGGCACGCTGGTGCCGGTGCTGGCCGCGCAGACGCTGGATGTCTACCAGCCGATCCACGCGGTGTATTACCGCAACACCGCGGTGTCGGCGCGCATCAGTTCGTTCCTGGATCACCTGGGCGAAGTGATGGCGCAGGGTGATTACCTGCGCTGATCCTGCCGTCGCCCGACCAACGGTCGGGCGCTACCGGTGGGTGCGGCTCCCTCGGTGGGTGCGGATCGGACCCGTCGGTGGGTGCGGACCGTTGGTCCGCACTGAGCCTGCCGTCGCCCGACCAACGGTCGGGCGCTACCCATTCAACACCGTCATGCCGCGCGCGCGAAGCCGCCCTGCGTCGTCGCTGCACTCGACAGATCAAACACATCCACCGCTTCGATCAGCCGGTCGGCCTGCTGCTCCAGGCTGCGCGCAGCCGCACTGGCTTCTTCCACCAGCGCCGCGTTCTGCTGGGTGGTGCCATCCATCTGGATCACGGTCTGGCTGACCTGTTCGATGCCCGCGCTCTGTTCCTGCGATGCTGCGGAAATCTCGGCCATGATGTCGGTCACGCGCTGCACCGACGCCACGATCTCGGCCATCGTGTCCCCCGCCTGGCGCACGCGCTGCGCGCCGTGGCCGACCTCTTCCACCGAGGCTTCGATCAGGGTCTTGATCTCCTTGGCGGCCGCCGCCGAACGCTGCGCCAGGGTGCGCACCTCGCTGGCCACCACCGCGAAGCCACGGCCCTGTTCGCCGGCACGCGCCGCTTCCACGGCTGCGTTCAACGCCAGGATGTTGGTCTGGAACGCGATGCCATCGATGACGCTGATGATCGCCGCGATCTGCCGCGAGGAGGTCTCGATCGCACCCATGGTCGCCACCACCTGGCCGACCACTTCGCCGCCCTGCGAGGCCACGCCATGCGCGCCGATCGCCAGCTGGTTGGCCTGGCGCGCGTGCTCGGCGTTCTGGCGCACGGTGGAGGTCAGTTCCTCCATCGACGCGGCCGTTTCTTCCAGGTTGGCCGCCTGCTGTTCGGTGCGGCGCGACAGGTCGTTGTTGCCAGCAGCAATCTCGGCGGCAGCCGAATGGATGTTGCCCGAGGTGTGCTTGATGTCGGTAACAATCGTCGCCAGCTGTGCTGCCGTGGTGTTGGCATCGCTGGCGATGCGCGCGAACACGCCCTGGAAATCGCCGTGCATGCGCGCGCCCAGGCGGCCATCGGCAATCGCTCGCAGCATCGTCGAGACCTCACCGAGGTTCTGTTCGGTTCCCTGCATCAGCTGGTTCAGGCCATCGACCATCGCGCGGAAGTCATGCTCGAAACGCGCGGTGTCGCCGCGCTGGCTGAAATCGCCGGCCGCCGCAGCGCCGGCCAGGCGGCGGATCTCGCCGTTGATCGCGCCGAGGTTGCGCTTGACCGCATCCAGCGCCTCGGTGATCACCGCCTTCTCGCCCGGCAGGCGTTCCATGTCCTGGCTGAGGTCGCCCACCGCATAGCGGCCCATGACCGCGATCGCGCGCATCTTCACCTGGATGTGTGCGTCGACCAGCGCGTTGGTGTCGGCCACCATGCGCCCGTACGCGCCGGGGAACGCGGTGGCCTGCATGCGGTGGCTGATGGTGCCGGCGTCGTGCGCCTGCGCCATCGCCGCCTGTGCGGCAAGCACGTCGCGCAGGGTGCCCTGCACGGCCTGCATGGCCTGCGCCAGGCGGCCGATCTCATCGCGGCTGTGCACCTGCACCACATGGTCCAGGTCACCGGCGGCCACCGCGCGCGCGGCGGCTTCCACCGCCAGCACCGGTTGCACCACGGCACGCCGCAGCCACCAGCCCAGGCCGGCCAGCAACAGCACCGCTGCGGTGATGGTCAGCACCGCGCACACCACCAGGGTGCGCCGCGCCTGCTGCGAACGCGCGGCCACCGCGGCTTCGGCCACCTGCGAGGCGTGCGTGCCCAGCGCATCCAGCGCCGCCGCCACCGGGCGGTCCTTGCCGCGTACCAGCGTGTCACCGGCGGCAGGGTCGTAGCCGGCTTCGGCAAAGGCCTGCAGGGCGGCGTGGTAGTCCTTCTGCAGCTGCGCGTGCAGGGCGCTGAAGGCCTTCGCCATGTCGCGGGTGCGCGCATCGGGGCTGGTGGCCAGGCCGCTGGCCAGTGTCTCCACACGCTTGCCTTCGTCATCGAAGGCCTGCAGGTGGCGCTGGCGCAGCGCCTCGTCGTGGCCGCGCAGCAGCACGTTCTTCCATTCCTGCACCTGCCCGCGGAACTCACGCTGCAGGTGCTCGGCAGCGCGGCTGTGGGCGACCTCCGCGGGCACTTCGGTGGACAGCTTCAGCCACGCCGATGCCAGGCCCGCGAGGGCGCACAGCAGGACGATGGCCAGGCCGACGGATACAGCACCAAGCAGCTTCGACTGCAGCCGCGGCGCACGGGAGGAGGCGTTCATGGGGCGGACTCAAGGAAGGGGGGCGATGCGGTATCGACCGCGCTTGAGTCCTCTGAAGTGCGAAGCCGATCACATTACCGTTGCGTTTAGAGAGGTGAAGAAAATGTTTCATAGGACAGATGTGTCCATATGGAACGAAAGCGGACCCTCGACAGCGGGTTTAAATGTAACTATCGTAGTTACATGAAATCCGCCAACCCGCTCTCCGACGCGCTGCATGTGATGGCCCACCTGGTCGGCCAGGAAGGCCCGCGCACGTCCGAACAACTGGCTGCCTGCCTGCCGACCCATCCGGTGGTCATCCGCCGCCTGCTGGCACAGATGCACAAGGCCGGCCTGGTGCGCAGCACGCGCGGCCATGGCGGTGGCAGCCAGCTGGCGCGCGAGGCGGCGCAGATCAGCCTGCATGACATCTACCTGGCCGTCGGCGCGCCGCCACTGGTGCAGGTCGGCAACCGCGACAACGGCGGTGGCTGCCCCATCCAGCAGCTGGTCAGCCAGGCACTGCAGGACGGCGCGCGCGAGGCCCAGCGCCTGCTCGAAGCGCGCCTGCAGGCCAGCACCCTGGACCAGCTGGGCGCCGATTTCGCCCGCCATCTTGCCCATCACCGTTCCCTGGAAGGTCACCATGAATCCTGATGTCCTCATCGTCGGCGGCAGCTACGCCGGCATCGCCGCCGGCCTGATCCTGGCCCGTGCGCGCCGCCCGGTCACGATCATCGACAGCGGCCTGCCGCGCAATCGTGCCGCCAGCCATTCGCACGGCGTGCTGGGGCAGGACGGCATCAGCGGCGCCGAGCTGCTGAAGAACGCGCGCCAGCAGCTGCTCGACTACCCCACCGTGCGCTGGCTGCAGGGCGAGGTGGTGCACGCGCAGGCCAACGCCGAGGGCGTGGACGTGCGTACCGCCGATGGCCAGGTGCTGGCCGCCCGCAAGCTGCTGCTGGCCACCGGCATCGCCGACCAGTTGCCCGATCTGCCGGGCCTGGCCGAACGCTGGGGCAGCACCGTGCTGCACTGCCCGTACTGCCATGGCTATGAAGTTGGCGGCGGTGCCATCGGACTGCTTGGCGGCCACCCGATGTCGGCCGCCAAGGCGCCGCTGTTCGCCGAGTGGGGCAATGTCACCTTCTTCAGCCAGGGCCTGCCCATCAGCGATGAAGAGCAGGCCGCCATGCAGCAGCGCGGCGTGCAGGTTGAAACCATCCCGGTGGTGGGCGTGCAGGGCGAGCAGCCCACCTGGCTGGAAGTGGAACTGGCCGATGGCCGCCGCATCGCCCAGCGCGCCCTGTTCGTGCCAGCGATGCAGCAGATGGCCACGCCGCTGGTGCAGCAGCTCGGCTGCACCCTGGTGGAAAGCCCGATGGGCGTGCTGGTGGAGGTCGACATGATGAAGCAGACCTCGGTGCCGAACGTGTATGCCGCCGGTGATGCGACCACGGTCGGCAACATCACCCTGGCGATGGCTGAAGGCGTGCGTGCAGGCATCGGCGTGCACCACGCGCTGGTGGCCGAGGACAGCGTGCCGCGCTGAAGACTGCGGGGTCAGATCCCTTTCGCAGAAAGGGCTCTGACCCCTGACTCGCCGTGACGCCGACCTTGGTCTGCGCCGTTGGGGTCAGAGCCCTTTCTGCGAAAGGGATCCGACCCCGGCGTGGATGCTGCGATCAGCCTTCAACGCTGGCGGCATCCAGCTGTGCGATGTCCTGCACGCTCAGGCCCACGTTGGCGGCCGCGAGCAGGTCATGCAGCTGCTCGACGCTGGTGGCGCTGACGATCGGCGCGGTGATCGACGGCCGTGCGATCTGCCACGCCAGTGCAATCTGTGCGGCACTGGCGCTGTGCTTGCTGGCCACGTCATCCAGCGCCTGCAGGATGCGCAGGCCGCGCGGATTCAGATAGCGCTTGACCACCGTCTCGCCGCGCGCCGGGCTCTTGGCAGCATCGTCCGCGGTGCGGTACTTGCCGCTGAGGAAACCGCTGGCCAGTGCGTAGTAACCGATCACGCCGATCTGCTCGCGCTGCACCAGCGGTTCCAGTTCCTTCTCGTAACCGACGCGGTCGTACAGGTTGTACTCCGGCTGCAGCGTTTCATAGCGCGGCAGCTTGTAATCGGTGGACACCTTCAGCGCATCGGCCAGGCGCGTGGCGCTGTAGTTGGACGCACCGATGGCGCGCACCTTGCCCGCTTCGATCAGGCGCCCGAACGCGGCCAGCGTTGCTTCCAGCGGCGTCGATTCATCGTCCTCATGGGCCTGGTACAGATCGATGACGTCGGTCTGCAGGCGGCGCAGCGAATCTTCCACCGCGGCATTGATGTTGTCCGGGGTCAGCCCGGGGCGCTCGGCCCACTTGGCCACCTTGGTGGCGAGCACGACCTTGTCACGCTTGCCGCTGCGGGCGAACCACTTGCCGATCAGCGTTTCCGATTCACCACCCTGGTTGCCCGGCACCCAGGCCGAATAGACATCGGCGGTGTCGACCAGGTTGAAGCCGGCATCGACGAAGGCATCGAGCAGGGCGAAGCTGGCCTTCTCATCGGCGCTCCAGCCAAACACATTGCCACCGAAGGCGAGCGGACGTACATGCAGGCCGGAACGGCCCAGTTCGCGGGTTGCCGTCATGGGCACGGACTCCTTGGGGGTAGTCCTGCAGCATAGAGCGCGATGTGTGACCGCGCTGCGGCGCTGGACACAAAACAGTGTTCCGTCGCGGGCGCGTGGCTAACGTTTTGTGAACACCTTGCGCGCGTCGGCTGCTAGTCTCGCCGCATCTTCCGCTGGAATCGCCCCGATGATCGCTGCTTCGTCCCTGCGTGGTTGCCGCCTGCTGCTTGCCTCGGCCCTGCTTGTTGCTGTCCCCGCATTCGCTGCCCCGGCCACGGTGGCACCGGCGAAGATCCAGGTCACGCCGGCCATCGACGCGGCGGTGAAGGCGTCCACCCGCGACCCGGCCAACGTCAAGCGCGACAACTACCGCCATCCGGCGCAGTCGCTCGCCTTCTTCAAGGTCTCGCCGGAAAAGACCGTCATCGAAATCACGCCCGGCAACGGCTGGTACTCGGAAATCCTGGCGCCGCTGCTGCGTGACAAGGGCCACTACATCGCTGCCGTGGTCGATCCGTCTGCCGTGCCCGAAGGCCGTGGCCGTGATTACCAGCAGCGCAGCCGTGATGGCCTGGAAAAGAAGTTCGCCAGCGCACCGGGCCAGTTCGACAAGGCCGCCGTGGTGGGCTACGACCCGGCCAAGCCGGTGTTCGGCCCGGCCAATTCAGCCGATGTGGTGCTGACCTTCCGCAACGTGCACAACTGGCGCAAGGCCGGCCAGGCCCAGGGCATGTTCCAGGGGTTCTTCAACGTGCTCAAGCCGGGCGGCGTGCTGGGCGTGGTCGAACACCGCGCCAAGGCCGACGTCGCCGATGACGATGACACCGGCTATGTCGGCCAGCAGCAGGTCATCGCCATGGCCGAGGCCGCCGGTTTCAAGCTGGACGCGCGCACCGAGGTCAATGCCAACCCGCGTGATACCAAGGATCACCCGAATGGCGTGTGGACCCTGCCGCCGACCAACCAGCATGACAAGGCCGACGATGCGAAGTACCAGGCCATCGGCGAAAGCGACCGCATGACCCTGCGTTTCGTGAAGCCGTAAGCCGGTAGCGCCGGGCCACGCCCGGCGCTGCCCCCAACGGAGTGGACGGTTGAACAAGGTCTTCTACATCTTCGTCGCGGTGCTGGTACTGGCGCGGCTGTTTGATTTCGTGTTTTACGGTGGCCATGCCTACGATCTGATGGCGACGGTGGGGTTTGCCGTGGTGTTCGCCGGCGCGCTGCTGGAAGAACGGGCGCGCCGGGCCAGCCCGCCGCTCGCACGCCTGCGGCGCCGCGCCAATGTCATCGCCGCATGCGGTATCGCGCTGGTGCTGGGTTCGTTCCTGCTGGAATGGAAGGTCTTCGGCTGAGGAAGGCGGCCGAGCGTGGGCTCGGCGCTACAATTCCGGGCGCGCAGCGCGGCGTGGGACAATGCCGCATCCACTGCCTGCCGTGCCCGCAATGCTGATTGCCTTCAACAAGCCCTTCAACGTGCTCTGCCAGTTCACCGACCGCAGCGTGCCGCCGCGGCCGACCCTGGCCGGCTTCGGCCTGCCGCCGCGCGTGTACGCGGCGGGCCGGCTGGACCATGACAGCGAGGGCCTGCTGCTGCTGACCGACAACGGCACCCTGGCGCACAAGCTGACCGACCCGAAGCACAAGGCCGACAAGACCTACTGGGTGCAGGTGGAAGGCACGCCCAGCGATGAGCAGCTGCAGCAGCTGCGCGATGGGGTGGTGCTGAACGATGGGCCGACCCTGCCGGCGAAGATCGAGCGCCTCGATCCGGCGCCGGAACTGTGGCTGCGTGATCCGCCGGTGCGTTTCCGCAAGACCGTGCCCGACAGCTGGCTGGCCATCACGATCCGCGAAGGCCGCAACCGCCAAGTGCGGCGGATGACCGCGGCGGTGAACCTGCCCACCCTGCGCCTGGTGCGCGTGGCGATGGGCCCCTATCGCCTGGATGACCTGCAGCCGGGGCAGTGGCGGCAGATCGGCTGAGCAGGACCGCAGAAACGAAAAGGGCCGGAGCCCTTCCTGCGGAAGGAATCCGACCCTGGACCGGGGTCAGACCCCCTCCGCAGGAAGGGCTCTGACCCGCAGGCCTACATCACGCGTCGCTGCCGATGTCGCTGTGCTCGTCCACCACGGTGTCGTTGCGGCGGTCACGCGCGTTGATGCGCTGCGCCTGGCCATTGACCACATGGCCGTTGCCGGCCTTCTTCTTCTGCTGCTTGCGGTACAGCGCGTAGCCCAGCAGGCCCACGCCCACGGCTGCAGCAGCCACGGCCACGGCCGGGTTGCGGCGCACGAACTTGGTAGCGACCTTGCCGCCGGTCTTCACCGCACCCACGGCGGCGCCGGTCTTGATCCAGTCACTGGCCTGCGGGCCGAGATGGCGCAGGCTGCCACCCGCACTCTTCAGGCCATCGCCGGCGGTGTGCGCCAGTTCCAGGGCGCGCTCCAGGGCGCGGTCGGTGATTACGGTCAGCTTGCTCATGCGGGGGGTCCTTTGCCTCGGGTCGAAGTCCAGTGTGTCCTGCTGCCTGTAAACGGTATGTCAGTCAGGGCAGTCGATGAGGTGACTCTACCCCGGCCATTCAGGATCAGGCAGGGTGGGGTCGGATCCCTTTCCCTCGGGAAAGGGCTCTGACCCCAACAGCCGCGTGCGGGGTCAGAGCCCTTTGCGTTGCAAAAGGATCCGACCCCGACCTCACGTTCCGCGCGGCTTGGCCCGGTGCGTGGCGGTCGCCGTCCACGGGTCGTCCGGCCAGGGATGGCGCGGGTAGCGGCCCTTCATCTCTTTCTTCACCTCGGCATAGGTGTTTTCCCAGAAGTTGCGCAGGTCCTGGGTGACCTGCAGCGGGCGGCCGCCGGGCGAGAGCAGGTGCAGGGTGAGCGGCACGCGGCCATCGGCGATGCGCGGGGTGTCGGCCAGGCCGAACAGCTCCTGCAGCTTCACCGCCAGCACCGGCGGCAGCGGTTCGCCGCTCTCGCTGTCCAGCGCGTAGCTGATCGGCCGCTCCAGCCCGGAGGGCACGGTGATGCGGGTCGGCGCATGGCGCTCCACCAGCTGCCGCTGCGACCACTCCAGCGGCGACTTCAGCGCTTCGCCGAAGCTGGCTTCGTCCAGCGCATCCAGCCGCGTCTTGCCGGCAAACGCCGGCTGCAGCCACTGCGCGCGCGTGGCCAGCAGGGCATCTTCGCTGCAGTCGGGCAGGCCGAGCTCGGGCATCCAGCGGCGCAGTGATTCCACCCGGGCCTGCCACTGGCGCAGGCCCTCCGTCCACGGCAGCGCGGACAGGCCCAGCTCGGCGACCGCATCGGTCAACGCCTGCGCGGCCTGCTGCGGATCGACCCGGCCGGCCGAGCGGCTGTCCAGCACGATGCGATCAAAGCGGGTTTCGCGCAGGGCCACCAGGGCGCGGCGTTCGCTGTCCCAGCGCACGGCGTCCTCGGTCACGAAGCGCTCCGGGCACGCCTTGCGCAGGCCATTCTCATCCACCGGTGCAGCGCGCAGCAGCAGCGCGTCGCGTGCCTCGAAGCGCAGTTCGCTGGCCACCAGCCAGGGTTCGCCGCGCAGATCGCTCAGTTCGTGCAGGCGCGCGCTGCGGCCATTGGCCAGCAGGTAGCGCAGCGGGTCGCTGGGGTGCTGGAAGGCGATGCGATCGGGGAAGGCGTGCGCCAGCAGGTCGCCCAGCTCATGCGCCTCGATGCTGGCCGGTGGAGTGGAATCACAGCGCAGGCGTCGGCGCCATTGCCTGGCAGCCGCATCGATGGCGGCCAGGCCGCTGCGGTTGGCATCGGACGGTGCGCCGCCATTGCGGAAGGCGGCCAGCGCACGCCAGCGTGCCGCCAGCGCATCACCCCCCAGGCGCAGCGGATCGCGTGCCTCCAGCAGCGCGGCCAGATCGGCGGCCAGCGCCTGCGCGCGTGCATCGGGTGCGGCCAGCAGCATCGCCGCCATGCGCGGGTGGGTGCCCAGCGCCAGCACGCGACGGCCCAGCGCGGTGATCGCGCCGGTGTCCGACAGCGCGCCCAGCCGCTGCAGCAGTTCGCGTGCGGCAGCCATCGGGCCGGAGGGCGGCGGGTCGAGGAAACGCAGATCGCTGCTGCCCCACGCGGCCAGTTCCAGCGCCAGCCCAGCCAGTTCCACCTGGTCGATCTCGGCGCGGCGCTGTGGCTCCAGCCGCTGCGACTGCGGCCACAGCCGCCACGCCACGCCCTCGGCCACGCGACCGGCGCGTCCAGCACGCTGGTCGGCCGACGCCTGCGCGATGGCCACCACGTCCAGACGGGTGAAGCCACTGTTGGGGTCGTAGCGCGGCTCGCGCGCCTGGCCGCTGTCGATCACCACGCGCACGCCGGGCAACGTCACCGAAGATTCGGCCACGTTGGTGGCCAGCACCACGCGGCGGCGGCCATCGCTGGCGGCCTGCAGCACGCGTGCCTGCTGTTCCACCGGCAGCTCGCCGTGCAGCGCCAGCACTTCGACACCGCCATCGAGCGATTCCTGCAGGCCCGCCTGCACCCGCGCGATCTCGCGCTGGCCGGGCAGGAACACCAGCAGGTCGCCGGGATGGTCGGCCAGGGCCTGCTGCACGGCGCGGCGCACCTGCAGTTCCAGCGCCTCATCGCGGCGTGCCGAGAAGTGGCTGATCGCCACCGGGTAACTGCGTCCTTCGCTGCTGAGGCGTGGCGCATCGAGGAAACGCGCCAGCCGCTCGCCATCCAGCGTGGCCGACATCACCACCAGGCGCAGGTCGTCGCGCAGCTGCGCCTGCACGTCCAGCGCCAGGGCCAGGCCGAGGTCGCCGCTGAGATGGCGCTCGTGGAATTCATCGAACAGGATCGCGCCGACCGTTTCCAGCATCGGGTCGTCCTGCAGCATGCGGGTCAGGATGCCCTCGGTGACGACTTCAATCCGCGTGCGCGCCGAGACCTTGTTCTCGAAGCGGATGCGGTAACCGACGGTGCCGCCCACGTCCTCGCCCAGCTGCCGCGCCATGAACAGCGCGGCACTGCGCGCGGCCACCCGGCGCGGTTCCAGCAGGATGATCTTCCGGTCCTGCAGCCACGGTGCATCGAGCAGGGCCAGTGGCACCTGGGTGGTCTTGCCGGCACCGGGCGGTGCTTCCAGCACCAGGCGCGGCTGTGCGGCCAGGTGCTGCTGGATCTGCGGCAGCAGCGGGGAAATCGGGAAGAGCGGGGCGTTCATGTGCAAAGGATAAGGGGCCATGGCCGGCGCGGGTACAATGCGCGGGCACTTTTCCCCCGCGATGACCATGCACCTGATCGATATCGGCGCCAACCTGACCCACGACTCCTTCGACCGCGACCGCGATGCCGTACTGGACCGCGCACGGCAGGCTGGCGTGGTGCAGATGGTCATCACCGGTGCCAGCCGCGAGCACTCGCCGCTGGCCCTGCAGCTGGCCCAGCAGCACCCGGGTTTCCTGTACGCCACGGCCGGCGTGCATCCGCATCACGCGGTGGAATACACCGAGGAATGCGATGCCGAAATGCGCGCGCTGCATGCGCACCCGGAAGTGGTGGCGGTAGGCGAATGCGGCCTGGATTACTTCCGTGATTTCTCGCCGCGCCCGTCCCAGCACCGCGCATTCGAGCGCCAGCTGCAGCTGGCTGCGGACACTGGCAAGCCGCTGTTCCTGCACCAGCGCGATGCGCATGCAGATTTCATGGCGCAGATGAAGAACTTCGACGGCCGCCTTGGCCCGGCGGTGGTACATTGCTTCACCGGCGAGCGCGATGAGCTGTTCGACTACCTCGACCAGGACTGGTACATCGGCATCACCGGCTGGCTGTGCGACGAGCGCCGTGGCGCGCACCTGCGCGAGCTGGTGAAGAACATCCCGCCCAACCGCCTGATGATCGAGACCGACGCGCCGTACCTGCTGCCGCGCACGCTGAAGCCGATGCCGAAGGACCGCCGCAACGAACCGATGTTCCTTTCGCACATCGTCGAGGAACTGGCCCGCGACCGTGGCGAAGACGTGGCAGTGACCGCCGCCAACGCCACCGCCGCCACGCGCACGTTCTTCCGCCTGCCCGACGCGACCTGACCCGGTAGTGCCGGCCGCTGGCCGGCAGCACGGTGGATTGCCGGCCAGCGGCCGGCACTACCCGATCAGACGCCGCGCGGTAGCGCGGGCCACGCCCGGCGAGCGAAGCGGTTGGAATCAGGCGCCGCGCGGTAGCGCCGGGCCACGCCCGGCGAGCGAAGCGGGTGGAATCAGACGCCGCGCGGTAGCGCGGGCCATGCCCGGCGAGCGAAGCGGTTGGAATCAGACGCCGCGCAGTCCAGCCAGACCATGCCCGGCCAGCGCCTCCAGCCCCTCCCGGTACGTCGCAAACTGCGGCGTCCACCCCAGTGCCTCGCGCGTGCCGCGACTGTCGATGCGCTTGTTGCTCTGGTAGAACCGCCGCAGCGTCGCACTCACTGCCGGGTCATCCCAGGCCACCGCCGGTGGCAGCGTGAAGCCGCCCAGCTTCGCGGCGTACGCCAGCACGTCCTGCGGTGGCGCCGGTTCGTCATCGGCGGGCAGATACAGTCCATCCCGCGTGGGCCGCTGTATCGCCGCGATGACCACCGCCGCCAGATCCTCCACGTGCAGCCGGTTGAACACCAGCCCGGGGCGCACCACGTGGCGGGCGCGTCCTTCAGCCAGCTGCAGCAAGGCATTGCGGCCCGGGCCGTACAGCCCCGGCAGGCGGAAGACCGCCGAGGCGATGCCGCGTTCATCGGCCAGTGCCTGCCACTGCGCCTCGGCCAGGCGACGTTGCACGCCCGCCGCTTCGCTGGCATCGGCCACGCTGCTTTCGTCGATCCAGCGACCGCCGCGGTCGGCATAGACCGCGGTCGATGACAGGTAACCGATCCAGCGCAGCGAGGGGCTTGCCCGCAGGGCGGGCAGCAGCTGGCGCAGCGCAGGGTCGCCCTGTGCATCGGGTGGCACGCTGCAGAGCACGGCCTGCGCCTGTGCGATGTCCTGCAGGAGTGAAGGCGATGGCGCGGCATCGGCGTGCAGGCGGCGCCGCCGCAGCCCATCGTCGGCCACCGCGGCCGGATCGCGCACCGTGCCGGCGACCTGCACGCCACGCGCCTGCAACCGGGCGGCCAGCACGCGGCCGCTCCAGCCCATGCCGAGGATCAGCAGCGGCGACGGCAGGGCCGCGGGCGCCACGGCGGCCATCACGCGCTGCGCTGTGCCTGGTAGGCCTGCAGGCTGCTGTAGGCGACCTGCAGCAGCAGGCCCTCCTGGTCGGCCTTGCGTGCGCGCGCCAGCATGTCGCCGACGATGTGCGCCGCTTCCACCTGCTGGCCGGCTTCCAGGTCACGCAGCATCGAGGCCTTCAGGGCGGAGCCGGCCTGGGTGAGGGTGCCGCGCGCGGTGTCCTGCGCGGCCTGCGGCACCGGTTCGCCGGCCGCTTCGGCCACGGCCAGGCATTCGTCGTACAGGCCGCGCACGATGGCTTCGCCGTCATCGGTGGCGACGATCGTGCCGATGTCCGCGCGCAGCAGGCAGGTGGCCGCGGCCAGCGCGGTCAGGAAGGTGTACTTGATCCACTGTTCCTGGCCGATCTGCGCGCTGGCCAGGTGGTCCAGGTTGGCCTGCGCGCAGGCAGCAGCGAAGGCACGCACGCGGTCGGAGATCGCACCACCGTCGCGCTCGCCGAAGGTCAGCTTGGCGGGCTTGCCCAGGTGCAGCACCGCACCATCGGGCGCCTTGGTAGCGCTGATGAAGCACAGGCCGCCGAGCACGGCCTCGCGGCCGAAGCGTGCATCGAGCGCGCCGTAGTGGTGCAGGCCGTTGAGGATGGGCAGTACGGTGGTGTGCGCCCCCATTGCCGGGGCAATCGCGTCAATCGAGCTGTCCAGGTCGTAGGCCTTGCAGCTGAGGATGACCAGGTCGAACGGCTGCTGTGCCGCAAGCGCGGGCAGGGCGTCGGCAGTGACGTGCTGCACCGGGAAGCTGGCATCGCCGACGGGGCTGCGGATGACCAGGCCATCACGGTCGAGCTGGCTGGCGCGGGTCGGGCGGACCAGGAAGGTCACGTCCACGCCGGCCTGGGCCAGGCGGCCGCCAAAGTAACCGCCGGTGCCACCGGCGCCGAGAATCAGGATGCGCATTGCACGTTCACCGTTTTCTGGGGGGAGTGTTCGACCCCCGATTGTGCCGGAGATCGCAGGCAAAAAAAGAGCCGGGCATTGGCCCGGCTCTACAGGTTTACGCCTCATCCACGCATGGCGTGGATCTACTGGCCACCGGCCAACCGTCGAAGGCGGGGTGGGTCCGGTTGAGGGGGTGTGAGCGCCATGGAAGGCGCGACCAAGCCCCCATGGATGGGTTTACGGCGTCCCCCTCAACCGGACCCACCTCGCCAACCCACGGACACCCAGCTTTTGACGTTGACGTTGCTCTGGCTTGCAGCGGGTGCAGGGCCGCAGGCCCTGCAGGCACCCCTCAGCTGCGCATGCCCACGCCACGCCGCAGCAGCCACAGCGCCAGCGCCGTCAGCACCACCACGAAGCCGAGCATCAGCGCATAGGCCACCCACACCGGCACGTCACTGCTGCCCAGCAGGCCATAGCGGAACGCATTGACCATGTAGAAGATCGGGTTGGCGTGGGTGGCCGCCTCGGCCCAGGTCGGCAGCAGCTTCACCGAATAGAACACGCCGCCCAGGTAGGTCAGCGGGGTCAGGATGAAGGTCGGCACGATCGCCACGTCATCGAACTTCTTGGCGTACACCGCATTGATGAAGCCGGCCAGCGAGAAGATCGTCGCGCCCAGGATCACCGTGGTCAGCGTCACCAGCGGGTGCGGGATGCGCACCGGGGTGAAGAACATGGCGATGATCAGCACGATCACGCCCACCATCAGGCCGCGCAGCACCGCACCGGCCACGTAGCCCCACAGGATCACCCAGTTCGGCATCGGGCTGACCAGCAGCTCTTCCACGTGGCGGCCGAACTTGGCGCCGAAGAACGAGGAGCTGATGTTGCCGTAGCTGTTCTGGATCACGCTCATCATCACCAGGCCCGGCACGATGAACTGCATGTAGCTGTAGCCGCCCATGTCACCCACGCGCGAGCCGATCAGGCCGCCGAAGATGAGGAAGTACAGGGTCATGGTGATCGCCGGCGGCACCAGGGTCTGGCCCCAGATGCGCAGGATGCGCGCCACTTCGCGGCGCACGATGGTCATCAGGGCGATGCGGTTGCGCTGGCCATCGGTGATCGGTGCCGCGGGCGTGTTCGGGGTGCCGCTCATGCGGTTTTCTCCTGGTTGCCGGTGAGGCGCACGAACAGTTCCTCCAGGCGGTTGCTCTTGGTACGCATCGAACGCACGCGGATGCCGGCCTCGTTCAGCGTGGCGAACACGCGGTTGAGGTCCATCGCGCGCGGCATGTCGATGTCCAGGGTGTGCGCGTCCGGCGCAGTGAGGGTGGCGCCCTCGATCACCGGCAGCTGCGCGGGCAGTTCACCGTCGATGTCCAGCAGGAAGCCTTCCACGTCCAGCTTGGCCAGCAGGGTGCGCATCGGCCCCTGCTCGACGATCTGGCCATGGTTGATGATGGCCAGGTGGCGGCACAGGTACTCGGCTTCTTCCAGGTAGTGGGTGGTGAGGATGATCGTGGTGCCGGCGGCATTGATCTCCTTCAGCACCCGCCACATGTCGCGGCGGATCTCGATGTCCACGCCGGCGGTCGGCTCGTCGAGGATCAGCAGGCGCGGGCGGGTCATCATCGCGCGGGCGATCATCAGGCGGCGCTTCATGCCACCGGACAGGGTGCGGCTCATCACCTGCGCCTTTTCCCACAGGTGCGCACGCTTGAGTTCCTCTTCGGCGCGCTGCTCCGCTTCCTCGCGGGCCACGCCGTAGAAACCGGCGTAGTTGACCAGGATGTCGAAGGGCTTCTCGAACAGGTTGAAGTTGATTTCCTGCGGCACCAGGCCGATCAGGCGCATGGTGGCGCTGCGGTTGCGCACCAGGTCGCTGCCGAACACTTCCACCTGGCCCTCGCTGAGGTTGACCAGGGAGCTGATGATGCCGATCAGGGTGGACTTGCCGGCGCCGTTGGGGCCGAGCAGGGCGAAGAAATCGCCCGGGGCGACCTCCAGGGAAACCCCTTTCAGGGCCTGGGTGCCGTTGTCGTAGGTCTTGCGCAGGTCGCGCACGCGCAGGGCGGGCGCCGTATCGTTCAGGGAAGCCAAGCTCGAAGCCTTCGCGCCCATGGGCTGGCGCTGGAGAGGGGCGGGGAGGGGCTATTATAGAAGACCCCGAGGGCTTGCCCCGGCTACACACTGTCCCGAAAAGTCGTGCCTGTCCAATTCCCCATCAAGCTGGTCGGCCGCCGCATGCTGGCGCCCACCGTCGGCCACTACCAGTTCGTGCGTGATGACGGCCAGCCGCTGGATTTCCAGCCCGGCCAGTTCATCCAGGTCCATTTCAGCTACGCCGATGGCACCGAAACCAAGCGCAGCTACTCGCTGGCGACCATCCACGACCACGCGCTGGGCCCGGGCGAGGCGGTGGACATCGCCGTCAGCTTCGTGCCCGGCGGCGCCGCTACGGCACTGTTCGAGGCGCTGGACCTCGGTGGCCAGGTCAGTGCGTCCGGCCCCTACGGCCGCTTCTGCCTGAACCCCGGCGACCACAATGCCCGCTACCTGCTGATCGCCACCGGCACCGGCGTCACCCCGTACCGGTCGATGCTGCCGCTGCTGGAAACGGCCATGGCCGAGCGCGGCGTGCAGGTCGTCCTGCTGCAGGGCGCGCGCAGCCCGGGTGAGCTGCTGTACAGCGAAGATTTCTACAGCTTCGCCGAAAAGCACCCGAACTTCCGCTATGTGCCGTGCCTGTCGCGCGAACTGCCGGCCGATCCGCACCCGGACGTGCAGCACGGCTACGTGCAGCAGGCCCTGGCCGGCTTCGCCCCGGACCCGGCCACCGACATCGCCTACCTGTGCGGCAACCCCGACATGGTCGATGCCTGCGCCGAAGCGCTGAAGGATGCCGGGCTGGGCAACCCGCAGATCCGCCGCGAGAAGTACGTCAGCAGCAAGTAATGCCGGCGCGCGGGCCCTGCATCAGGGCCCGGACAGGGACGCCGCCCCGTCCTGTCGCTTTCGGCCATACGGCTGACCGTGTGCGCATGGCCCGTACGCGGTGGCCCGCTTTTTCACCGGCCCGGCAGCGAAGCGGTGACGTGCCCGGATGCGCCCAGCCGCAGGCGTATGCGGCTGGTTGAGCCCGCTGCAGCGCGTTGGGCCCGCTGCAGAATACAAATCGTGGAATAGCGCTGCAGGGGCCGGCGTGCCCAAGGTGGATGCAACTTCCCACCGTCCTCCACGTGGCAGCCATGCCCTCGACCCCATTGCGCCGCGCCCTCGCACCGGGCTTCACCCTGCTGGAACTGCTGGTCACCCTGGCGGTGCTGGGCATCCTGGCAGCGGTTGCGCTGCCCGCGCAGTCCAGAGTGATCGCGCGCAACCAGGTGACCGCCGCCGCCAACGATCTGTTCGTCGCGATGCAGTATGCGCGGCAGGAATCGGTACGCCGCAACGGCCCTGTCCAGGTCTGCGGGTCGGTGGGCGGCCTGGACTGCGATGGTGGCCACTGGCAGCAGTGGATCGTCCGCAGCAGTGCCGGGGAAATCCTGCGCCGGGGCCACATTCCCCCCGCGGTGTCCGTGCAGACGATGGGCCTGTTTGCCTCCGGCATCCAGTTCCGGGCGGACGGCAGGTTCCATCAGGCGGGCAGCCGGCTGCAGGACGGCACGCTGACGGTGTGCAGCGAGCGCGCCCAGCGAAGGCAGGCGCTGGAAGCCCTGGGTGGGGTGCAGCTGCGCCTGCCGCCCAGCACGGTGGGGGAATGCCGATGAAGCGCCGGGTGTCCGGTGCGGCGCGGCCGCGAGGCAGGCAGGCGGGCTCCAGCCTGATCGAGGTGCTGGTGGCGGTGCTGCTGCTGGCTGTCGGCGGGTTGGCCGCCGCCATGGCGCATGCCAGTGCGTTGCGCCGCACGCAGGGCTCGTTGAACGCCACCCTCGCCGTACAGGCCAGTGCCAGCCTGGCCGACGCCATGCGCGCCAATCGCGTGGCGATGATCGAGGGCCGTTACAGCACTGCCGGCGACCGATGCGTTGGCGATGCTCCACCCACGGGTGATCTCGCCCAGCAGGATCTCGGACGCTGGATGGCGGCACTGGCGGCGGGCATGGGGGCCCAGGCCGGTGCCTGCGGCAGCGTCGCCTGCAAGGAGGGTGTGTGCCAGGTGGTGGTGCACTGGGATGACAGCCGCGCTGCGGGCGGGGAAGGCCCGCAGCGTTCGCGCCTGGTGCTCGGGGTCGCGCCATGAACGCACGTCATGCGCGTGGCCTGACCCTGGTCGAGCTGCTGGTGGCCATGATCCTGGGCCTGCTGGTGCTGGGGGCCTGCCTGCACTTCTACCTCGGCTCGCTGCGGGGCACGCAGGACACCCTGGGCGTCGCCCGCGTGCAGGAGGCCGGCCGCCTGGCCATGGCGCTGATCGGCCATGACATCCGTGGCGCTGGAGACCGGCTCTGCGACCAGCGCCACGCCGTGCACAGCCTGCTTGCCGACCGCCAGCGGCCGTTCTGGATGAGCTTCGATGAGCCACTGGTCGGCCTGGCGGCTGCCGCAGGCGCCGGCCTGGTCGATCCGGTGCTCGGCACGGGCACGGCGCTGGGGGAGCGCCTGCCCGGGATGCCGGCACTGCAGGTGTGGACGGTGACGCCGCTGGCCCTGGGCGTGCGCGAGCACCAGGCCTCCGACGCGCCCGTGGCCGTCACCGGCAAGGACCTGCCCGACCTCGGTTCACCGCTGCTGCTCTGTGACTTCAGCCGCACCGTGCTGATGCGGGTAACGGCCACCGGTGCGGCCATCGGGCACGCGGCGCCGGCAAACTGCGTGGGCTACTTTGCGACCGGCGACGCATGCCCGACCGGAACGCCACCGCGCGCCTCGCTCCACCGGTTCGGCGCGGACACGGCCTTCGGGCTGCCGCAGCAGGTGCGCTGGTTCGTGGGCAATGATGACCAGGGCGTGGCCTCGCTGTACCGCCAGCAGCTGGTCGATGGCGCCGTGGTCGGCGGTGGCGTTGTCGCCAGTGGTGTCACCGGGTTCTCGCTGCGCTATCTGCTCGCCGGACAGGCCGACTATCTGCCCGGCGAGAAGATCCCCGCCTCCCAGTGGGGCCAGGTGCGCGCGGTCGATGTGCAGCTGCAGCTGGAAACCTCCACTGGCCCCGCCACGGAAGCGCGCATCGTGCGCCGCTTCCAGCAGACCTTCACCCTGCGGAACCGGCTGCCATGAACAGGCGACCCCTCACGCGGCAGCGCGGCATTGCCCTCTTCGCGGTGCTGGTCATCCTGCTGCTGGTGTCGCTGCTGCTGGTGGTGAGCCTGCGCACCAGCCTGCTGCAGGAACGCATGACCTCCGGTGTCCGTGACCGCGCGATGGCCGTACAGAATGCAGAGCATGCGCTGAAGGAGGCCGAGCGGGCCGTGGCCGCCGCCCTCGCAGAAGGCGTGCCGCCGGGGCGTGACTGCTCGCCGCAGGCCAGTGCAGCCGATCCGCTCTGCCTGCCGCATCCGGCGCTGAGTGGGGTGGCGGCGCCCGCGCGGGAATGGATCGAAGCGGCAGACCTGCAGACCGACGGGCTCGGTGCCGGCCCACCCGCGTTCACCGTGCAGTACCTGGGGCGGCGCGAGACCCAGGTCGAAATGGGCCTGGAAGACGAGCCGAACTACGGCCAGGACCCAGGCCGTGTCGAAGCTGAGTTCTATCGCGTCGTTGCACGCGGCTCTGATCCGCTGGCCGCACCGCACCGCTCGCAGGTCCTGCTGCAGGCCACCATCGTTCGTGAGTGAGGTTCCATAGATGGGTATGTCACCGTTGTTCTCCCCGCGTGCCGTGTCGCTGGGGCTGTGTGCAGGCCTGGCTGGCGCGATGGGGGCGCCGCCCGCCGGTGCGCAGGTCGCGCAGGCGCCCCTGTCATCGGAGATCAAGGTGCCGGGCAACCTGGTGCTGGTCGCCTCGGTCGAATTCCCCACGCTCATCAGTGCCGCCAATTTCGAAGCCTACCGCCGCGCGGCGTCCTACGACGGCTACTTCGATTCCAACAAGTGCTACCGCTACGTATATGCCGCCAATGAAGCCGATCGCCACTTCGCGCCCGTGTCGCTGCGCGGTGGTGGCATCTGCGCCGGGCAGCACTGGGATGGCCACTATCTGAACTGGGCCACCACGCAGACCATCGATCCGTTCCGCAAGGCGCTCACCGGTGGCTACCGCGTGCGCGACCTGCCGGGGGAAACCTGGCTGGAAAAGGCCGATTTCAGCATGAGCGGCGGTCACGGTTTCTTTCCGACCACGCGCATTCCCGCCGGCAACGCAGGTGATCCAGGTCTGGTCCACGGTGCCACGCCAGCGCACTGGCCGAGCTTGCGCACCCGGGTCGATGGCCTCGGGGCCCGGCTGTACTTCACCTCGACGGGAGACATCGAAGCGGCGAGCACGGCCATTCCCTACGATCCGTCCAACCCCGCGCATCGGCTCCAGCCCTCTGCCAACGGCGCACCGGGCGACGAAGCGGAGATCTACGAGCTCAGCGTGCGGGTCAAGGTCTGCGTGCCCAGCGTCGGGCTGGAAGCCAACTGCGTGGCCTACGCCAGCGGTGCCAAGCCGGAAGGACTGCTGCAGCGCTACAGCGGCGAGCTGCGCTATTCGGTGCTGAGCTACATCAACAATGGCGGTTCCAATCCCTACGGCGGCAGCGAGCCGGCACCGGATGGCGGCGTGCTGCGCGCCCGGCAGAAATTCATCGGTCCGTTGCAGCCCGATCCGATCAAGCCGGCGATCATCAACCCCCATGCGGAATGGGATGCGAAAACCGGCGTGCAGCTTCGAAACCCGGACCCGGCCGATGCAGCGGCAACCGGCGCAGGCGTGGCCGACAGCGGCGTCATCAACTACATCAACCGCTTCGGGCAGATGAACACCGGCCGCCCGCCCAAGATGTACGACAACGTCAGCGAGCTGTACTACGCCGCCACGCGCTATGTGCGCGGCATTGGCAATGTCGCCGAATTCAGCGCCCTGCACAGTGACCCGCAGACCCGCTACCGCCAGGCCGATGGCTTTCCCGTGATCCAGCAGTGGGATGATCCGATGACGTATGCCTGCCAGGGCAACACCCTGCTCGGTATCGGCGATACCAACACCTGGTTCGACAAGAATCTGCCCGGCCCGACGCCAGGCAATGGCGAAGGATGGTCCAAGCCCGCCGCGGTCGCCGGTGATACCTCCTACGATGTCGTCCGGGCGATGACCCAGGTGTGGCGGATGGAGGGGTTCTCATCGGCAGATGCCGAGTCGCTTGCAAAGGCGCCGCAGTACAACGGGCAGTTCGGCTCCTTCAATTCCGCCTACATCGCCGCGCTGGCGTACCTGGCCAACACCACCGACCTGCGGCCCGACGCAGCGCCCAACGGGCTTCCCGGCCTGCAGACGATGCGCACCTACTGGGTGGATGTGCTCGACCAGCGCGACTACAAGATCAACCGCAACCAGTATGTCCTTGCCACCAAGTACGGCGGCTTCCACGTGCCCGAAGGCTTCGACCCGTTCAATCCCGCTGCGCCACCGCTGGCCGACGCGTGGTGGTGGAACGGCAGGGATCTGGTCAACGGTGATGCCCGCGAGCGGCGGCCGCGCACGTTCTTTGCCGCAGCGGATGCGGTGCGCATGGTCACCAGCCTGGAAGAAGCCTTCGGCATGATCACCCAGCCCAAGCCGGGCTCGGGTTCGGCGCTGGCCAGCAATGGCGGTGCGCTTGATGCCGAGGGCCGCGTGTTCTCCGCGTCCTACCGCACCGGCAGCTGGAGCGGGGATCTGCTGGCCCATGCCATCGACCCCGCTACCGGGGTGCCGTCGGCAGGTGCGCCCGCGTGGAGCGCGGCGGCGCAGCTGGATGCCCGCGATTGGCGTTCGCGCGCGCTGTACACCAGCCGCGGCGGCCGCATGCTGCCGCTGCAGTGGTCCGCGCTGGAACAGAGTGCGAAGACCACGCTGGGCAGCCCGGAGGTGCTGGACTACCTGGCCGGTGACCGGGCCCATGAGGGCACGTCCGGGCTGCGGCTGCGTGCCAGTGCGCTGGGCGACATCGTCAATTCATCGCCGGTCCATGCCGGCGCGCCCAACCCGCGGCTGCATGCGCAACGGCGCTTCCAGGGGGCCGACCGCTATGGCGCATTTGCGGAGGCGCACGCCTCACGTCGCGCCATGATCTATGTGGGCGCCAACGACGGCATGCTGCATGGGTTCGATGCAGCCAACGGTGTCGAGCGGTTTGGCTTCATGCCGGCGGCCGCCATCAACGCCCATCTGCGGGATTACACCCGCGAAGGCTACGAACACCACTACAGCGTCGATGGCGAGCTGACCGTGGCGGACGCCTACCTCGGTGGTGCCTGGCGGACCGTGCTGGTGGGCACGCTGGGGCGCGGCGGTGCCGGCATCTTTGCGTTGGACGTCACCGATCCTGAGCGTCCCGACCTGCTGTGGGAACGCAGCGCCGCCGATGCTCCCGGCCTGGGCCGGGTACTGGGCAAGCCGATGGTGGCCCAGGTCGCCGATGGCGATTGGCGCGTGCTGCTGGGCAATGGCGTGGATGCCAAGGATGGCAGTTCACGCCTGCTCAGCATCGGCCTGGCCACGGGCGAACTGAAGAGCGTGCTGCTGGACGCGCGCGGCGGTGGCGCTGCCGCCGTGCGCCCGTGGGACGCCGACCGCGATGGTTTTGCTGAAACGGCGTATGTGGGCGACCGCCAGGGCGGCGTCCATCGGGTGGACCTCGTGGCCGGGCGCAGCACACGGCTGTTCAGCGCGGCAGCGGGGGCGGTGCCGCAACCGATCACGGCGGCGCCACTGGTCGCGCGCAATCCGGACACCGCCGAAACCTGGGTGTTTGTCGGCACCGGTGCGCTGCTGGAAGTGGCCGACCTGGGCAGGCAGGCCGTGCAGTCGTGGTACGGCCTGCGCGACCGGGGGCAGGTGATCGCCGGGCGCAGTGGCCTGGCCACGGTGCGCATCACCGCCGAAACCGGCAACGGTCGCGTGGTCGACGCACTGGATGCGCCGGGCAAGGACGGATGGGTGATGGACCTGGTCTCGCCGGGCATCGGCGCCCGTGGCGAACGCATGGTGCTGCCGGGACAGTTCCGTGGCCGGGTGCTGCTGGGTACCACGCGCATCCCCGACGCCAGCAACCCGTGCAATCCCACCGGATCGGGCTACTACATGGCTTTGGACCCGTTCACCGGTGGCCGGCTGGGCGGCAGCTTCTTCGACATGGACGGCAACGGTACCGTCGGCAACGCTGGCGATCTGTTCGACGAAAACGGCCAGCCTGCACCCTCGTCCGGCTTCCTGGTCGAGCAGGGCCCCAACGCACCCGGCTTCCTGGGCGATTGGCTGGGTGGCGTGGGCGAGGATGGCAGCATGCATGGGGTGGTCACCCATCCCATCGGCAACCGCGTACGCCGGGTGAGCTGGCGCGAACTGCGGCTGCTTGATGGCGGGAGTCCGTGACATGGGCAGCCCGTCGATGAAGGGATTCACCCTGATGGAAGTCATCATTGCCTGCGCGATCATCGCCATTCTCAGCGCGATCGCCGTGCCCTCCTACCGCCAGCACGTGGTCAAGACCCACCGCGTGCAGGCCCAGACCTGCATTGCCAGCCAGGCCAGCGTGCTCGAACGGCACTACACGCGCGTGCTGGACTACCAGGGCGCCCCACAGGCGCAATGCGCCGCAGAGCTCACGGCCTACCAGCTGCGGGTGAATGTGGCCGCCAGCGGGTACACCGTGACAGCCGAGCCGCTGACCGAACAGGCCGACCACGCCTGCGGCACGCTGAGCATGGACCACACGGGCCTGCGCCTGCCGGTGGATCGCGCCTGCTGGTAGCGCGCCGCTGTCATGGCGCACTGGCTGGAACGCGCTAGGATGCGGGCATCACCTGGCACGCACGGACCGCATGTCCCTGGACCTTCCCACCATCGGCGTACTTGGCCTGCTGCTGTGCATCGGCATCGCCACGGGCTTCTCGCTGCTGCTGGTGGTGCTGCGTGGTCAGCCGGTGCTGCGCCTGTGGACGGCCAGCCTCTGGCTGCTCACCCTGGGCGTGATCCTGATGGGGCTGCGCCCCTGGTTGCCGCAGGTACCGGCCATCCTCGGTGGCAATGCGGCCATGGCGGCCTCAAGCGTGCTGATGCTGCGCGGCATGGCCCTGCACCTGGGCCAGCCGATGCCGTTGTGGCGCGCGCTGGGCCTGGCCGCCGCGTTCATGGCCGGCATCTTCCTGTTCCTGGTGCCATGGCCCAGCCTGGACGTGCGCCTGCACGTGTTCAGCGTGTTCGCGATCGTCATCAATGGCTGGATCGCCGCGCTGCTGCTGCGCCACGCGCCACCGGCGCAGCGCATCAGCTGCCGCCTGGCCGCCGCCGTGTTCCTGGCCGAAGTGCTGGTCTACATCGTGCGCCTGTTCCTGCCGCCCGATGCCGACGCGGGCGGAGACATCATGCGGGCGGGCTCGCCGATGTTCCTGACCTACCTGGCCGGGGTGATGCTGGAACTGGCGCGTTGCTTCGCGCTGGTCCTGCTGCTGCTGGAGCGCCTGCTGGTGGATCTGCGCCGCGCCGCCCGCACCGATGGCCTCACCGGCCTGCTCAACCGCAGCGCGGTGCTGGCCGATGGGTCCGACCAGCTGCAGCAGGTGCGTCGCCTGCAGCGTCCTTTGGCAGTGCTGCTGCTGGACGTGGATCACTTCAAGGCCATCAATGACCGCTGGGGGCATCTGGCCGGTGACCAGGTGCTGCAGCATTTCACCGGCGTGCTGGAGCACTGCGCGCGCGGCCACGTGCACCTGCTCAGCCGCTATGGCGGCGAGGAATTCCTGCTGCTGCTGCCTGGCAGCGCCGGCGAAGCGGAGCGCCTGGCCACGGTCATCCGTCATGCACTGCAGCAACGGCCAGCGCCGCTCGGTACCGGTCCGGTGGCGGTCACCGCCAGCATCGGCCTGGCCATGGATGACGGCCACACCGACCTGGCCGGCCTGATCGCCCGCGCCGACAGCGCGCTGTACCGGGCAAAAGCCGAAGGCCGCGACCGGCTGGTGGCGGCGGCTGTAATGGCCTAGCGCGGTTGCCCATCGCCGCCAGCGCCGGGGCCGTGTAAGTTTGTTCGCAGAGTTGGTCACATCTGCCACGGCGCCGCGTCGTGGTTGACAGGAACGTCCTCCAGGGGAATCAAGCACGATGCAAAAACACCCTTTCCGACTGGCCAGGCGATCGGCCGGCCTGCTGTTTGCCGGCGCGATGCTTGCCGGCTGCAGTGCAACGGCCCCCGGTGCCGCCGACGGCAATGACACCCCGAGCCAGCGCTACGGGGCGATCGAGTTCCGTCCGTGCACGCTGACCACGGTCGGCGCCAGCGCGAACGTCGAAGCCCAGTGCGGCACCCTGCAGGTGCCCGAAGACCGCGCCCACCCCGAGGGCCGCAAGATCGACCTGCGCATTGCCTGGCTGGAATCCGATAACAGCGGCAATGGCCAGCCCGATCCGGTGTTCTTCCTCGCCGGTGGCCCCGGGCAGGCGGCCAGCGAAGTGGCGGTCATCGTCGATACGGCCCTGCGTCAGGTGCGCAAGCAGCGCGACGTATTCCTGATCGACCAGCGTGGCACCGGCGGTTCCAACCCGCTCAGTTGCCTGGGCGCGGATGGCAAGCCGCTGAAGATGGACGAAGATGCAGCGCCGACCAAAGCGCTGATGCGCGATTACGCGCAGCAGTGTGCGGCATCGCTGCAGGGGCGCGCCGATGCACGCTTCTACACCACCGCCGAGGCCATCGCCGATCTGGACGCGGTGCGCCAGGCGCTGGGCGCGGACAAGCTCAATCTGGTCGGTGGCTCCTACGGCACGCGCGTCGCCCAGCGTTACGCCATTGCCTACCCGCAGCACACCCGCAGCCTGGTCATCGACGGCGTCGTGCCCAACGACCTGGTGGTCGGCGGCGAGTTCGCCAACACCTTCGACAACGCCATCACCCTGCAGTCGGCGCAGTGCCGCAAGGACGCCGCCTGCAGCAAGCGCTTCCCGGTCGATACCCGCGAACAGCTGCGCGCAGTGGCCGCGACCCTGCGCAGCTCCCCGGTCACCGTCGATTACCGCGACCCCGGCACCAACGCACCGCGCCAGGACGTGCTGAGCCCGGACAGCGTGGTCGGCCTGGCCTTCGCGTTCTCCTACGTGCCCGAGTACTCCTCGCTGCTGCCGCTGGTGCTGGATGAGGCCGCGCAGGGCCGCTATGCGCCGTTGGCCTCGCTCGCCCGCGGTGCCACCCGCAGCATGGATTTCCAGATCAACCGTGGCATGCAGTGGTCGGTCATCTGCAGCGAGGATGCGCCGCGCTACCAGGCGCCGCCGGAAAGCGACGAGGCCCTGTTCGGCCCGGAAGCGGCGCGCGCGTTCTTCGCCGCCTGCCCGGTGTGGCCGCACCAGCCGGCCGCTGCCACGCTCACCACGCCGCTGAAGAGCGACCTGCCGGTGCTGCTGCTGTCCGGCGAGCTGGATCCGGTTACCCCGCCGCGCTACGCCGAACAGGTGCTCAAGGGCCTGCCCAACGGTCGCGCGCTGGTCGCACGCGGCCAGGGCCACGGCACCCTCACTGCCGGCTGCATGCCGCGCCTGCTGGGCCAGTTCATTGATACCCAGGATGCCAAGGCGCTCGATGCCCGCTGCCTGGACACGCTGAGCCACGTGCCGGCGTTCACCTCGTTCAACGGATGGACCCCATGATCGTCGCCGACAACCTGCACAAGGCCTTCGACACCCGCACCGGTCGCGTCCAGGCGGTGGCCAACGTTGGCTTCCAGGCCGCCGATGGCCGCATCACCGGCCTGCTCGGCCCCAACGGCGCCGGCAAGACCACCACCATGCGCATGCTGTACACCCTGATGACGCCCGACCAGGGCAGCATCACCGTCGATGGCATCGATGCCGCGCGTGATCCGGTAGAGGTGCGCCGCCACCTGGGCGTGCTGCCTGACGCGCGGGGCGTGTACAAGCGCCTGACCGCGCGCGAGAACATCACCTACTTCGGCGAACTGCACGGCCTGTCGGCGCAGCGCATCCGCGAGCGCATCGAAGTGCTCTCGCACGCCCTGGACATGGCCGACATCCTCGACCGCCAGACCGATGGCTTCTCGCAGGGCCAGCGCACCAAGACCGCCATCGCCCGCGCGCTGGTGCACGACCCGCGCAACGTCATCCTCGATGAACCCACCAACGGCCTGGACGTGATGACCACCCGCGCGCTGCGCCGGTTCCTGCTGGGCCTGCGCGAGGAAGGGCGCTGCGTGATCCTGTCCAGCCACATCATGCAGGAGGTGGGCGCGCTCTGTGACCACATCGTCATCATCGCCAAGGGCACCGTGATGGCCGCGGGCAGTGCCGATGAACTGCGCGCGCAGGCCGGCGAAACCAACCTGGAAGACGCGTTCGTGAAACTGATCGGCAGCGAAGAGGGCCTGCACGCATGAGCATGATGTCGACCCTGATGACGGTGATGCGCAAGGAACTGCGCGATCTCTCGCGCGACCGCCGCACCCTGGCGCTGACCCTGCTGTTCGGCCCGCTGCTGTACCCGCTGCTGATCCTGGGCATGGGCAAGCTGTCGGAAAGCCGCTTCCGCACCCAGATCGAACAGCCGCTGGACATTCCCACCATCGGCGCCGAGCACGCCCCGAACCTGGTCCGCTTCCTCGGCGCGCAGGGCCTGAACGCGACCGCGGCACCGAAGGATCTCGCCGAAGCGATCCGCGCCCAGGACATTGACGTGGCACTGCGCATCAGCGCGGATTTCGGCAAGGACTGGGCCGATGGCAAGCCGGCGCTGGTGGAGGTGATCCGTGACAGCACGCGCCGTGCTGCCGAGGTGCCCACGGCACGCCTGCAGGCGGCGCTGTCCACCTACAACGGGCAGGTGGGAGCCCTGCGCCTGATGGCCCGCGGCGTCGATGCGCAGGTTGCGCGGCCACTGGATGTGGCCACGCAGGACATGGCCAGCACCGAAGCCAAGCGCGGCATGATGCTGTCGATGCTGCTGCCGGTGTTGCTGACCCTGACCTCGTTCATCGGCGGCGCCTATCTGGTGATGGACACCACCGCCGGCGAGCGCGAGCGGCAATCGCTGGAGCCGTTGCTGGCCACTCCCGGCTCGCGCAGCGCGATCGTCAGCGGCAAGATCGGCGCGGCCTGCGTGGTCGGGTTCGTATCGCTGCTGCTGACACTGGTCGCGTTCAAGGTCAGTGCCCAGTTCGCCTCCGGCAACGTCAGCCGCCAGCTCAACATGAACATCCTCTCGATGGTGCAGATGCTGCTGGTGATGCTGCCGATGCTGCTGATCGGCACCTCGCTGCTGACCTACCTGTCGGCCGCGGCCAAGAGCATGAAGGAAGCCCAGAGCCACATGACCTGGCTGGTGCTGCTGCCGATGCTGCCGGGCTATGCGCTGATGGCCTACCCGGTGAAGAGCCAGCTGTGGCAGTACGCCGTGCCGTTCCTGTCGCAGAACCAGATGCTGCTCAAGGTGATCCGCCATGAAGTGATCACCCCGACCATCTGGGCGGTCTACCTGGGCGCCAGCCTCGGCCTGGCCGCGATCCTGTGGTTTGCCGCGGTGCGCCGTTACCACCAGGAGCGCCTAGCCATTTCCGGCTGATCGCAACCGGTAGCGCCGGGCCATGCCCGGCGGGTGTGCAGCGAGGCCCGGTCATGCCGGGCCTCGTCGTATCCGGCGGCGGAGCGACGGTGCGTCCGTACGAAAAGTTGCAAAAGTGAGGCGATCACGCGAACTGTCGCTTTTGCCTCTTAACGCCCTTGGTCCCGGGTTCTACGGTGGAATCACACCCTTTCACCGTGATCCAATGGACCTGGACTCGCCTGATGCGGCCCCTGTTGACCTGGGGCATCGCACGTTCCTCGCACAGACGCATGGCATCGTCGACCCGACGCAGGTCGCTGCCGCACAGTTCGCCGATCTTCCCGTCGAACCGCTGAACCCACCGCTGCTGGGCCGGCGACTGCACAATCCCCCCTTGCTGGTGGCACTGCATGCACTGCCCTGGCAGACGCGGCTTGAGCTGCTTGAGCGGGCCGATGCCCAGTTGCGTGATCGCGGCCGGCCGCTGTTCTGCACCCTGCTTGAGAGCGACGCACCAGACCGGGTTAGACCCCACCTGATGAGCCGGATGGCACCCCTGCGGCCGCGCACCGGCAGGGTGCTGTTCCGTGTGCACGACGCACGGGTGTTCCGACATCTCCGGTGGATGCTGGGGCCGTCCCAGATGGCCCAGTTGATGGGGCCGATAACTGCGTGGACGTGGCATGAGCCGCTGGGCAATACGTGGCGTACCCAGCTGCGACCGGCCACCGAGGGGCCGCCCGGCGCGTTGATCGATCCAGACCAATGGGAGCAACTGGCCCAGGTCGCCTGTATCAACGGTTGCCTGAGGGACCTCGCAGAGGCGGGGGCCGGCCATGCAAGCACGTTGCTGCCTGCGTTGCTGCAGGCGCTCCGCGAAGCCCACAGCGCAGGGCTGCATGAGCTGGATGATCTGCAGTGGTATGCCTGCCAGCGTCTGCGCGGCGCTGGGGACACGGCCGAGCAGGTGGTCGTGAGCCGGCGCCTGGAACGGGTGCACCAGCAGGGAATGTCCTACCGCATGGCCTGCCAGCTGGAGCTGCAGCACGGTCTGCAGACGGAGGCGGCATGACTGGGCCCGAAAGTCATCCCGACTACTGCCCGAACTGCATCACATCAGGGCTGCCGCTGCTGCTTGCACGCTATGCGGTGGCGCGTGCAGACGCTGAAGTACGCGAACCAGCGCCCCTGCTGCAGGCCCCGTTCGATGCGCTCAGTGATGAACAGCCGCTTCCAACGGGCGCAGCGTACTACACGCTTCGCCTGCTGCGCGGCGGCTATGTCTACAGCTACCACCAGGCGCGTGATGAGTGGAAGGCATGGCAGTTGAACGAATACGGTGACCTGAGTGCGTTCGACATCCGCGACCAGACCCCACCGCCCCAGAACGATACGCAGCCGGCAAGGTGCTCGCGCCACGGGGAAACGCTGCTGTCCAAATGCATCATCGTGCCCGACGCCGCCCAGGCAACCCTGTTGTGGCTGGCCTACAGCAGCGCACCGTGGACGCGCAGGGTGTGGGGGATGCACCAGGATCCCACCTATCGCCAGCGGCACATGCGATGCATTGACGTTGCCGCGTGGCGGGCCGGTACCTCCACTCAAACGCACGTGGCCGGCCTTGGGAAGGCCGCCAGCCAGGTGGCTGAACTCCATCTTGCCAATCCATCCACAACGCGGACGATCACGCGCAATGACCGGGGCGTGCAGGAGATGCCGGTCAATGCGGTTCCCGGCGTGCATGCATTCGAGTACAGCCTGGATCAATGGGCAAACTACTCCATTGCGCAGGTCGACCAGTTGATCGCGCAGGCAGACATCGCTGCCGGGCACCCGCAGGCAGCACCGCCTGCGCTGGTGGCGCTGGACGATCCGATCGGCATCATTTCCGATCTCAACCAGCTAGCCATCGAACGCATTCTAGAATGGGAGGCCGAGCCTGAGCGGCAGGAGAGGGTCCAGTCTGCCTCGACCATTTCGCTGATAGAGGGCGCCGTGCGACAAGGGGCGTTCGAAGAGGTCGGGTACCGCCGCAGGGAAGCGGCCCTGTTCGGTCGTGGCGTGGTCAGCATACTAGGCGGAAAGACCAATGCGGAGCAGCTGGCCAGGCCTCTGCAAGCGTGGAATCACGACATATTTGCTGTCGAGGATGAGGAGGCGGTGCTGGTCCAGGCCGACAAGTCCTGGCGCAAGTACAGCCGTCACCTGCGCCAAGCCGATGCGCATACTCACTGGTTGGAGAAGATCTACGCGCCTGCGCAGGAGCGGTTCTATGAAGACACCGTGGCCGATCTTGATCGGGCAATGATTGCATGGTGGCGCGCGCCTTCTTTCAAGCAGCACATGCAGAGCAACTTCGACAGCAAGGACAGCACCAGTGGGGTGCTCTACCAGGAAGTCGTGACCAACCTGCTGCGCGACTCAGCCTCGCGCGGCCTCATCATGGGCTATCTGCTCGAGCAGCTGCAGCTGGAAGATCTGCAGGACCCCGGAGCCATCCTTCTGCGAGCACAGATGTGGAACCAGGATGCGCTGCTGAAGACCTGGAAGCAGACCATGGAAAAGACCAGTGTTGGACCCGGCGCGCGGGACTGGCTGACAGCGGCCAACGGCCTGTCCAACGCGCTCAAGGCACTGCTGGATGCAGAGTCCGCCGGAAAGCTGAGTGCGATGTTCCAGGGGACGGCACGGCTGGTGGAGCAGCTTTCAGGACCACTGACGCGAATGATCGGAGGTGGCGTCAGGAAGGCATTCGAGGGCAGCGCCGTGCTGTTGCCCACCCGGATGCAGGTGGGGATGCTGACCGCACTCGCCCAGTCGGCATCGCCCGATGCCGAGCTGGTGGACCTGAGCGGATACACGACACCGAAGCGCGCACGCAATGCCCTGGCGATGGCCGTCAGCGAACGCGCAGGGTTGAACGCGGCCAGCCAGGCGCGCGCCGTCGCCGCACACGCCGTCGCCTCGGCTGATGCCGATATGGACGGAAAGCGTTTCAGGATCGGACTCGTTGCCCTGGTGGACAGCGATCAGTTGCGGTTGTTCAAGGCGCTGAACGCGAAAGCGGTGATCACCGGAACGTCGCGCCATGCAGAGCTGTCACGAACGCTGACCACGGTGGACATGTACGACGCCATCCGCGGCAGCTTCGCCAAAGTGGGTAACCCCTCGTTCGCCTATGGCACGGCCAGCCTGGTGTTTGCCTCCGCCAGCCTGTCCGAACTAAGCAGGCAGTACAGCACGGCACTGCCGCGTGAGCGCCCACTGCTGGGCGCCAACTTTGCTGCTGGCGTGGGTGCGCTGGTGGGAGACTCGGCGATGCTGCTGGGTGAGATTGGGGCGAAATTGCCTTGGTTTTCGCAGAAGCTGGCAGAGCCGTTGGGGCGATGGGCGGCCTATGCTCAGACTCGCGCAGCAGCCGTCTACGCGGCGGGGCGGTGGTTGAGTGGGATTGCTGGCATGGTGTTGGGTGGACTGACATTTTACGAAGGCGCAAGGGACTTTGAGCTGGCGCCCTCTTACGGAATAGGGATGATGGTCAGTGGTGGACTAACAATCGCCGCATCCTTTCTCATTTTGAGTGGATATGCACTACCCCTGGCAATCGTACTGATGATTGTTGCTGCGGTTGTGGCAGTTGTGGTTGCTTGGTTCAAGCCTGACGACGTAGAGCGATGGATTGATGGTGCACTACATTTCGGTCGTAACAAGTCCCGAAGATTCGACTCCATTGATGAACAATTGGAAGCTATGGCGGTTTTGAGGAGATAGGCCGATGCTCACAGGCTGGATTCCAGAATTCAAATTCAACCGCGCAATAAATGGATTGGAAAGGGCGTCCGCCCTCAGTGAATACGGTGTTGAAGGTATATGCCCAGATGACGCCTTTGGGCTTATAAGGTTCAACGGTACGTACATGGAATTTGTGGACAGGACATTCAAGATCAAAGGAATGGCGAACTGCGCCATTTCATTCGTGGTCTGTTTCATCGCGGCTTGGATGCTGGTCGATCCTTCAATATCGCTTACACGAATGGAAGGTGGTTTTTTTGGAAATCTTGGGCTCTTTTCCATACTGTTGGCGATGTCATCAGCGATGTTTGCAATGGTCTGGTTTGTGTACCTGAGGCATGACATCTTCCAGTACACCCATTACCCAGTCCGGTTCAATCGCATCACCCGCAAGATCTACTTCTTCAGGCACAACGGCCCCGGCGGCGTGACGGTCGTGCCCTGGGGCTCGCCCTACGCCTTCTTCCACATCGGTCGTGGCGCACAGAACCGTGAGCTGCGTGATCTCAGGTGTCACCTGCTTGATCGCAATCAGCAGATACAGCAGACCTTCATCGTCGGACACTTCTGGCATCACGACGATCACATTCTCGAGCAATGGGCGCTGATCTGCCGCTACATGCAGGACGGCCCGGAAAACTGCTACGACGATCCGCGCGACAGGGTCATCACGCTCTCGTCGGACCCAACGATCCGCAACTGCTGGCTGATGGTCATCCTGATGATGGGCACGGCCCTGATGCCGTTGCGCACCAACCTGATGTTCCCGGTCTATGGCGCACTCACGCTCTGCCGGTGGCTGACCTTCAAGACCTGTCGCAGGCCGATCTTCCCGCCTGAGACCGAGGTGGAGTGCCAGATTGATCCTGGGGATCCCTATCGTCTTCCAGAGCCAAAGTTCATGGCTGAATTTGCCAGCGATCCAGCCATCTATGCGCGCGCGTTGGAGCGCCACAAGGAACGGGTGATGTGGCGCCCGGAGAAATAGTTTGGCTACATCCTCTAGCGCGATCATCGACATGGTCGCGGAGCCCTACGCTTCGGACGGAATGCGGTTGGGGAATTCCAGGGGCTGATGAGTGGATGGATGAGCTGAGACGGACCTAGGTGTAAAGAGATGCTTACAGGATGGGTGACGAACTATCCGATAGATCGTGGGCTGGATCATATCGAGAGGCGTGCTGCGCTCAAGAGTGATGGTTTGGGAAAGTCAGTTCCTGATGACGCCTTTGGGCTCATAAGGTTCAACGGTACCTACATGGAATTCGTGGACAGGACATTCAAGCTCAAAGGGATGGCCGTCACGGCTATGTGCTCGGCATTCATTCTCTTTGAAGTAATCATCATGGCCTTCTCTCTTCATGGCGTTTACAGCCATCCACAGATCTCTCTGGGAGAGAAGATGGTTCTCAGTACTACCATAGCCGCCGTGCTTGGTGGACTGAGCGCCATGATGTGGATGCTGCTACTCCGCAAGGACTTATTTCAGTACACCCACTACCCGGTCCGCTTCAATCGCATCACTCGCAAGATCTACTTCTTCCGGCACAACGGCCCGGGCGGCGTGACTGTCGTTCCCTGGGGTTCGCCTTACGCCTTCTTCCACATCGGCCGGGGCGCACAGAACCGTGAGCTGCGTGATCTCAGGTGTCACCTGCTTGATCGCAATCAGCAGATACAACAGACTTTCACTATCGGCCACTTCTGGGAACATGAGGATGACATCCGCGAACCGTGGGCGCTGATCTGCCGCTACATGCAGGACGGCCCGGAGAACTGCTACGACGATCCGCGAGACCGGGTCATCACGCTTTCTTCGGATCCAACGATCCGCAACTGCTGGTTGATGGTCATCCTGATGATGGGCACCGCCTTCATACCGTTTCGTAAGAACGTGATGTTCCCGGTCTACGGTGCGCTTACCCTGTGCCGGTGGCTGACCTTCAAGACCTGTCGAAAGCCGGTCTTCCCGCCTGAGATCGAGGCGGAGTGCCAGATTGATCCTGAGGATCCCTATCGTCTTCCAGAGCCGCGGTTCATGGCTGAATTCGCCAGCGATCCGGCCATCTATGCGCGCGCGTTGGAGCGCCACAAGGAACGGGTGATGTGGCGCCCGGAAAACTAGCTCGCCCGGCGTGGTCCGGTGTCAGCGAGGAAAGCGGCGCAGATCCCCGCTTCGTGATCCGTCATCCCCGCACGTGCGCAGCGCCATAGCGCGCCGGTGTCACCCCCATCTCGCGCTTGAACACGGCAATGAACGCACTGGGCGTGTCATAGCCCATCGACAGCGCAACCTCGATGACCGTTTCCCCGGCCAGCAGGCGGGGCAGCGCCAGCAGCACGCGCAGTCGCTGCCGCCAGTGGCTGAGCGGCATGCCCGTTTCGGCCAACCAGTGGCGAGCCAGGCTGCGGCCGGACAGGCCGCTGGCGGCGGCCCATTCCTCGACGTTGCGCCCGTCATGCGGTGCGCGGGCCAGCGCGGCGGCAATGCGTCGCAAGCGGCGGTCGCGTGGCTGTGGCAGCGCCAGCGGTAACGGACGACCCGCGGCGATCTCGTCGGCGATGACCCCCGCCAACCTCGACTGCGCATCCTCCAATGCACCGTGCTGCCACTGCAGCGCGCGGGGCACGGCCGCCTGCAGCAGTACGCTGGGCTGGAACACACGCGCGGCCGTGGGCAGTGCGTTGCAGGCGGCGGCACTGAAGTACAGGCTCCAGCCATCGAAGACGCCGAGGCTGGCCAGTGCATGCGGCAGGCCCGGCGGTATCCACGCGACGTGCCCTGCCGGCAGCAGCCAGTGCTGGTCGCCCGCTTCGATGCGCAGCAGGCCGTGGCGCGCGCCCAGTAGCTGCCCACGTGCGTGCTGGTGGCGCGGCGTGCGGCGCGTGCCCTCCATCGCCAGCTCTGCGCCCAGCAGCCACGGCCCCGCAGCCGCATCGGCCAGCGCGGGATCGATCAACGGTGCCTGGATTGGCTGATCTGCCATATGAAATGGCAGTTATACGGCAGAACGGCCGCCGTGCAAGCCTGACACTGACCGCTCATCCCAAGGAGCCCACTCCCATGAAACCGCAGGACATCCTTCCCGATCATCAGGACGACGTGCAGGTGCACGGCCTGACCGTGCGCAAGGGCAGCGTCGGCGCCTTCCTCGCCAGCGTGCGCGACTGGCAGGATCCGGCTGGCAGCACTGCCACCCGTGTCGCAGCCGAGGCCGATCTGCGCGAGCTGCTGCCGGCATTGCACGCGCTCGGCCTTTTCCAGGTACTGACGGCGCGCGATCCGGCGCTGCAGCGATTGATCGACGGCGGGCGCTGAAACAAACAAGGCCCGGATCGCTCCGGGCCTTGATGATGACGTCTCGCCGGGCGTGGCCCGGCGCTACCCTGGGGGCATCAACCGCCCGGGGCGAACACCAGCGTGCGGCGGGTGGTCACCGGGGCGCCCACCGGCTCGAAGCGCCAGCGCTTGACCGCATTGAGCGCTTCGCGGTCGAAGACGCGCGACGGCGTGGCGCGCAGCACGCGGGCGTTGGTCACCGAGCCATCGGTGCCGACGGTGATTTCCACCAGCACTTCGCCTGAGGTGCTCGAGCGCAGGGCCTCGGCCGGGTAACGCGGGGCCGGGGTGCTGACCGGGCGCAGGGTCGGTGCGGCGGTGGCCGCGGCGGCACGCGCGGCGCTGGCCTGCTGGGCAGCGGCCTGCTGCTGCTTCTGTTCGGCCTCGCGGCGGGCGGCGGCCTGGCGTTCGGCGTCCTGGCGCTCGCTGTCGCGGCGGGCTGCATCCTGCTGGGCGGCAATCTGCTTGGCCGCTTCGGCCTCCTTGTTGCGCTGGTCGGCCAGGCGCTGCTGTTCAACCAGCTGCTTGGCGCGGTCCTCGGCATCCTTCTTGACCTTGGCGGTCTCGTCCTCGGTGCGCTTGGCAGCCACCTGGACGCCCTTGGTCAGGCCTTCCTTCAGGCGCGGCAGGGCCGGCGCGGACGGGTCCACCTTCTCGATCAGCGCCACCAGGCGCTGGGCTTCGGTGAAGTCCTCGCGGCCCAGGTGCTGCTCGGCGGCAATCAGGGTGTAGGGCAGCAGGTCGGTCAGCGCGCTCTTCACCGAGGCGTCGTCCGGCGTCTTGTCGCGCAGCGCCAGGTAGTACTCGATGGCGTTGTCGCCGGCCGGCGCGTACATGCGGTTCTCGGCCAAGGCGCGGCTGGCCGAATCGCGCAGCTGCTCGGTGCCCATCGACTGCACCTTGGCCGCCACGGCGGGTGCGGCAGGCGTGGCGGCGGGCGCGGCAGCGCCGTCGGCGGCCGGTGCCGGCGTTTCTTCCTTGCCCGAACAGGCGGCCAGTGCCAGTGCCAGGGCAACCGGTATCCACCGGCGCGCGGCAGCGTTCATTGCGACGTGCGACATCCTGCTCCCCTTTAGAAGACGACGTTACGTAAGCCGTGGATCTGCATGGCCGGGACCGGTGTCCGGGCGTGGCGGCTGGCGTTTCCCGACGCCGCCGCCGGCAACGGCGAGCGTGCAATCTAGCATCCCGCCCACCCTTGCGTACAAGGGTGGGTCAGGGGCGATGGCGACATCAGGTGTCGTCATCGCCTTATCAGGTCAATGCCCGGCGGGCTTGGCGTGGCCCCCGGCCTTGTCGTGGCCGGCCGACATCAGCTTGTCGGTCCAGGCGATCCCGATGGCCGACAGGATGAACACGCAATGGATGATGGTCTGCCACAGCACGCCTTCGGCGGTGAGGGTGGCGCAGGTCTGTTCGCCGATGTTGGCTACAGCGGTGGCCATGCGCTCCGGCGGGCACAGCGGAATGCCGCCCAGGGCGCCGCTGCCGATGAACGTCTTCAGCAGGTGGATCGAGGAGATGCCGATGATCGCCATCGCCAGCTTCACCTTCAGCACGCTGGCGTTGACGTGGCTCAGCCATTCCGGCTGGTCCGGGTGGTTTTCCAGGCGCAGGCGCGACACGAAGGTCTCGTAGCCGCCCACGATGACCATCACCAGCAGGTTGGAGATCATCACCACGTCGATCAGGCCCAGCACGATCAGCATGATCTGCTGCTCGCCCATCGAAGGCGAATGCGAGATCAGGTGCCACAGTTCCTGGCCGAACAGGAATACATAGACGCACTGCGCCACGATCAGGCCCAGGTACAGCGGCAGCTGCAGCCAGCGCGAGGCGAAGATCAGGTTGGACAGCGGGGAGGGCGGCAGACGGTTTGCGCTCATGCGGGGGATGCTGCGTTTCGAGGGAGTGGCGAGGTTACCGGCCCACCATGACGGTGCCAAGCCAACGTTCGCACTAGACTTCAGGTTCCTTCCGAACCCCGAGCCGACGCCATGATCGACCTGTATTACTGGCCCACCCCCAACGGCCACAAAGTCACCCTGCTGCTGGAGGAAGCCGGCCTGGAATACCGCGTCCATCCGGTCAACATCGGCTCGGGTGACCAGTTCAAGCCGGAATTCCTGGCCATTTCGCCCAACAACAAGATGCCGGCCATCGTCGACCATGCCCCGGCCGATGGCGGCGCGCCGCAGAGCGTGTTCGAATCCGGCGCCATCCTGCTGTACCTGGCCGAGAAGAGCGGCCAGTTCCTGCCCAGCGACCCGCGTGGCCGCGTCACCACCCTGGAATGGCTGTTCTGGCAGATGGCCGGGCTGGGCCCGATGAGCGGCCAGATGGGCCATTTCAACGTCTACGCGCCGGAAAAGATCCCCTATGCCGTCGAGCGCTATGACAACGAAGTGCGCCGCCTGCACGGGGTGATGGACAAGCGCCTGGCCGATCGCGCCTTCCTGGCGGGCGATGAATACACCATCGCCGACATGGCCAGCTACCCGTGGATTGGCGCTTACGACAAGATTCCGGTCGATTTCGCCGCCTTCCCGAACCTGAAGCGCTGGCACGACGCCATCGCAACGCGCCCGGCCACCCAGCGCGCCTATGCCCTGCGCCAGCAGGTGAACCCCAACGCCGGCAAGCCGCTGAGCGAGGAAGAGCGCAAGCACCTGTTCGGCCAGCGCTGACCCCGGACGGTAGGTGCCGACCGTTGGTCGGCACTCCTGTTCGGCACTCCTGGTCGGCATGGCGCCATGGGCAGAAGGTCATGCTGCCTTCGCCGGCGGGCTTGGTTAGGATGGGGGCATGACCGCTGTGCGCGTGGCGCGCGGCGGACCTGCCGTTTGCCGGGACCTTCCATGCGCCATCTGTTTGCCTCGCTCGCCCTCATGCTCGCCACCACCACTGCCGCCCACGCTGAAAAACTCACCCTGGAAGCCATCACCGGCCCGCTGCCGCTGTCCGGCCCGACCCTGATGAAGCCCAAGGTGGCCCCGGACGGCTCGCGCGTGACCTTCCTGCGGGGCAAGGACAGCGACCGCAACCAGCTGGACCTGTGGAGCTATGACATCGGCAGCGGCCAGACCCGCCTGCTGGTCGACTCGAAGGTGGTGCTGCCCGGCACCGAGACCCTCAGCGACGAGGAAAAGGCCCGACGCGAGCGCCAGCGCATCGCCGCGATGACCGGCATCGTCGATTACCAGTGGTCGCCGGACGCACAGCGCCTGCTGTTCCCGCTGGGCGGCGAACTGTACCTGTACGACCTGAAGCAGCAGGGCGCAGCCGCCGTGCGCCAGCTGACCCACGGCGAAGGCTTCGCCACCGACGCCAAGCTGTCGCCCAAGGGCGGCTTCGTCAGCTTCATCCGCGGCCGCAACCTGTGGGTGATCGACCTGGTCAGCGGCAAGCAGCTGCAGCTGACCACCGATGGCAGCGCGACCATCGGCAACGGCGTGGCCGAGTTCGTCGCCGATGAGGAAATGGACCGCCACACCGGCTACTGGTGGGCGCCGGATGATTCGGCGATTGCCTTTGCCCGCATCGATGAAGCACCGGTGCCGGTGCAGAAGCGCTACGAGGTCTATGCCGACCGCACCGATGTGGTCGAACAGCGCTACCCGGCCGCCGGCGATGCCAACGTGCGCGTGCAGCTGGGCGTGATCGCGCCGGCCGCCGTCGCTACGCCGCGCTGGATCGACCTGGGCAAGGAACAGGACATCTACCTGGCCCGCGTCGACTGGCGTGATGCCCAGCGCGTCACCTACCAGCGCCAGTCGCGTGACCAGAAGCTGCTGGACCTGGTCGAAGTCGACCTGGCCGGAAACGGCACGCGTACGCTGGCCCACGAGACCAGCCCGACCTGGGTGCCGCTGCACAACAGCCTGCGCTTCCTCGACGATGGCAGCGTGCTGTGGTCGTCCGAGCGCACCGGTTTCCAGCACCTCTACCGCATCGATGCCAAGGGCAAGGCCACCGCGCTCACCCATGGTGACTGGTCGGTGGACGAGCTGCTGGCCGTCGACGAGAAGGCCGGCAAGGCCTACTTCCGCGCCGGCATCGATTCGGCGCGCGAAAGCCAGATCTACGCCGTGTCGCTGCAGGGGGGCCAGCCGCAGCGCCTGTCCAAGGCGCCGGGCATGCACACCGCCAGCTTCGCGCGCAACGCCAGCGTGTATGTGGATACCTGGTCCAACAGCACCACGCCGCCGCAGATCGAGCTGTTCCGTGCCAATGGCGAAAAGATCGCCACCCTGCTCGAGAACGATCTGGCCGATCCGAAGCACCCGTACGCGCGCTACCGCGATGCGCAGCGCCCGATCGAGTTCGGCACGCTGACCGCGGCCGACGGCAAGACCCCGCTGAACTACAGCATCATCAGGCCGGCCGGCTTCGACCCGTCCAAGCGCTACCCGGTGGCGGTTTACGTGTATGGCGGTCCGGCCAGCCAGACCGTCACCGACAGCTGGCCCGGCCGTGGCGACCACCTGTTCAACCAGTACCTGGCCCAGCAGGGTTACGTGGTGTTCTCGCTGGACAACCGCGGCACGCCGCGTCGTGGCCGTGATTTCGGCGGCGCGCTGTACGGCAGGCAGGGCACGGTGGAAGTGGCCGACCAGCTGCGCGGCGTGGCCTGGCTGAAGCAGCAGCCGTGGGTGGACCCGGCGCGCATCGGCGTGCAGGGCTGGTCCAACGGCGGCTACATGACCCTGATGCTGCTGGCCAAGGCGTCGGACAGCTATGCCTGCGGCGTGGCCGGTGCACCGGTTACCGACTGGGGCCTGTACGACAGCCACTACACCGAGCGTTACATGGACCTGCCCAAGCGCAACGAGGCCGGTTACCGCGAAGCCCGCGTGCTGACCCACATCGAGGGCCTGCGCTCGCCGCTGCTGCTGATCCACGGCATGGCCGATGACAACGTGCTGTTCACCAACTCGACCAGCCTGATGAGCGCGCTGCAGAAGCGCGGCCAGCCGTTCGAACTGATGACCTATCCGGGTGCGAAGCACGGCCTGTCCGGCGCTGATGCACTGCACCGCTACCGCGTTGCCGAGGCCTTCCTGGACCGTTGCCTGAAGCCCTGACGGACACCCTGACGGACGCACGGGAAGGAGCCCGCCGATGCACCTGCCACCGCCCACCCCCGACCGCCACCCCGCCGGCACTGGCTGGTGGCGCCGCAACTGGCGCTGGGCGATGCCCTTGTCGGTGCTGCTGTTGCTGGGCGTGGGCGGCGGCATGGTCACCTGGAGCGTGCTGCGCTGGAGCGAGGTCGCACGCCAGAGCCCGCCGATGCGCGAAGCTATTCGCCGTGCGGGCTGCAGCATCGAACTGGTGCAGGTGTTCGGCGAGCCGTTGCGAGCCGATGCGCTGCCGCTGGGCAGCATGACGACAACCTTCGACGGGCAGCGTGACGTCGGCCTGGCCGTGGCCCTGGAAGGGCCGCAGGGGCAGGGGCGCCTGTTCGTGCAGGGCATCCGCCGCGACGACGTGTGGGATTACCCGGTGATGTACGTGCTGGGCGAGGACCAGGCGACCTTCGACCTGACCGCGCTGGACGATGCCGAAGCCGCCGGCGAGTGCGCGCTGCAGGAATGCCGTGAGCGCGGTGGGTGCAGCGAAGCCATTGCGTTGTAGGTGCGGAGCTCATCGAGGTCATTGGTCCGCCATCCTGGGGAGGAAACTGATGGACAAGCGCGCGTACCTGAAAATGATGGAGTTCCCTGTCAAATGGCAGGAGTACAACCTGTTGCCCGATGAGTTGATCGATCAACTCATCTCCACATACACGCCGGGGATGGAGAGCTCGTCGGAACACGACAGAAACAGCGTCTTCCATTGGTGGTTGAGACGGTCTCCAAGCAAGGATCTGCTGTTGAAGCTGGTTGAGCTGTCCTTCCTGGATCCTGATCAGGTGATGGCTGGCGATGTCAGAAAGCACATCAGCCGGAGTGATTCATTTGATCACGATGTCGATCTTCTGATCCGTCGCTGGTCGGATGGGCAGGTCATCAACATCCCGTCTGGTATCAGGTAAATCCATGCGACCTGAACGTCTCCTCCTGCTTGGCACAGCATCAGCTTTGGCGGCCTGCAACAGCAGCGATCGCCTGGGTGAGCTGCAGACGAAACCTGTTTTCGCGCTCATGAGCGGTGCCTACTACGGGGGGATGTGCGAGGGCGCGACGGGCACCGGCGAGCAGACCGCAGACATTCGCGCCATGAAAATCCACACCAGCGCCGGTGATTGTCGAGTGCTCTACCTGGATGGCGTGGATCGGTCCGGCGAGCTTCTGATCTACGCGGAACGGCCGGGCGAGCGTCTGGCGTGCGACGGGTTGCTTCAACGGCTGAAGGCAAGGGACGCCAGTGCGGCAGTCATTGCCAAGGCCGGCGAGCGCTGCAGCTGATCGACAGCCCTTGCCCCGAAAGCTGCCCACCAGGATGGGCATCTACCAGAGCGGTCGCTGCCTGCCGACCCCGTGACCTCCAGCCGATTGTCGCCATCGCCGTGAGCGCGTAAGTTGCGATCACCCCTTTCCCGGAGTGCTCCATGAAGCCGATCGCGCTTGCCATCGCCCTGGCCCTGACCGCCGCCCCGCTGCTGTCCGCCCCGCCGGCACTGGCCGCGCCAGCTGCCAAGGCGGCCACCCCCGCCAGTGCGGCCTGGGTGGCCCGCAGCAATGCACTGGCGCAGATCCTGCTCGATGCGCAGGGGCCGTTCCAGCCGGAACAGACCGGCTTCTTCGGCGTGCCCGGCTACGACGACAAGGTGGCCGACCTCGGCCCCGACAACGGCAAGCGCTTCCGCGCCGCGACGGCCAAGGCCCGCGACGAGCTGAAGGCGAAGCTGGCCACCGAGAAGGATCCCAATGTCCGCCAGGACCTGGCGATCATGATCCACGCTGCCGACCAGAGCATCGAAGGCAGCGAGCTCAACGAGAAGTACCTGCTGCCGTGGAGCGATGCACCGCAGACGGTGTTCAGCGGCCTCAACCTGCTGTTGTCCGACCAGGTGCCGGCCGAGCGCCGCGCCAAGGCGCTGGACCGCCTCAAGGCCTACGCGGGCCTGCAGCCGGGCGGCACCGCGTTCACCACGCTGGCCCGCCAGCGCTACGAAGAGCGCCTGGGCGACAGCGCGCTGCTGCAGCCAACCCAGATCGAAGTGCAGCAGTCGCTGGACAACGTCGAGACCTACATCACCGGCATCGAGTCGCTGCTGAAGAAGTACCAGGTGGCCGGCGCCGATGAGGCGATGAAGGCCCTGGCCACGCAGATGAAGGACTACGCCGCCTGGACCCGCAAGGAAGTGCTGCCGAAGGCACGAACCGATGCGCGCCTGCCGGCACCGCTGTATGCGTTTCAGCTCAAGCAGGTCGGCATCGACATCGACCCGAAGCTGCTGATGCAGCGCGCCCAGCTGGAATTCATGGAAACCCGCTCGGCGATGCAGCAGCTGGCGCCGCTGGTGGCGAAGGAGAAGGGCCTGAAGGTGGCCGACCCGAGCGACCCGGTGGCGGTCATCCGCGCGCTGAAGGCCGACAAGATCGCCGATGACCACCTGGAAGGCCATTACCGCAAGGTGATCGATGCGATTGATCCGCTGATCCGCGAACACCGCATCGTCGATGTGCCCAAGCGCGCCATGCAGATGCGCCTGGGGTCGGCGGCGGAGAGCGCGGCCAGCCCGGCCCCGCACTTCCTGCCGGCGCCGCTGGTCAACAACACCGGGCAGCAGGGCACCTTCGTGCTGCCGCTGGGCAACCCGGCCGCCGGGCCGGGCGCGCAGTACGACGATTTCAATTTCGGCTCGGCAGCGTGGACGCTGAGCGCGCACGAGGGCCGCCCCGGCCACGAGCTGCAGTTCACCGCGATGGTCGAGCGCGGCGTGTCGCTGGCACGCACGATGTTCGCGTTCAATTCGGTGAACGTGGAAGGCTGGGCGCTGTATGCCGAGGCGGAAATGGTGCCGTACGAGCCGTTGGACGGGCAGATGATCGCGCTGCAGTTCCGCCTGCTGCGCGCCGCCCGCGCCATGCTCGACCCGATGCTCAACCTGGGCCTGACCGACCGTGCCAACGGCGAGCGCGTGCTGATCGAGCAGGTCGGCCTGTCCAAGGCGATGGCCACCCAGGAACTGGACCGCTACATGGTGCGCATGCCGGGCCAGGCGGGCAGCTACTTCTATGGCTACACCCGCATCCTCGAACTGCGCATGCAGACCGAGCTGGCGCTGGGCGCGAAGTTCGACCGCCTGGCGTTCAACAACTTCCTGCTCGACCAGGGCCTGCTGCCGCCGGACCAGCTGGCCGAAGCGGTGCAGCAGCAGTTCGTGCCGAAGTACCGGTAGCGCCGGGCCGTGCCCGGCGAGCGCAGCGGGAAAGCCGCCGGGCATGGCCCGGCGCTACCGGCCTAGCGCTGCGGGGTAATGGTCTGCGTCGGCAACCGCGCCGGCGCCTCCGGGTTCGGCACCCAGATCGCCACGCCGGCCGCGCGCTTCTGCGTGGTCGGAATGCCGATGCCCAGGCCCCCCCCCACGTGCGAGCCATAGCTGCCGGCACCCACCGACATGCCGACCGGCGAGCCGCTGCTGCCCACGCCCATCAGGATCACCCCGTTGGCGCCCAGTGCGGCCGCTTCGCGCTTGAGCCGGGCGACGGCGGCATCGGTCTGGCCCTGGGTGCCAAAGCCCACCGCCGAGGACGATTCCAGCTGGGCAATCTCCAGCGAACCAGCCGGCGGGGTGGAATAGATCTGCACCTGCGCCGGGTCGATCGGCGCACGCGCGCGGCCCAGCATGACCTTGGAGGTGCTGGCGCAACCGGCAGCGGCCAGCAGCATGGCGGTCAACGCGACCCAACGGATGTTCATGGCGTATACCCCTGTAGGACAGTTCGGATCATCGGCCGGGGACTCTGAATCGGCGCCAACACCCGCGCCCGGGCCATGACCGCATGCTGGCACGGCAGGGGTGAGCGTGTCGCCAACGGCGGTAGGCGGCAGCCGCGGGAAGGGCTAAGGTTGGCGGGTAAACCAACCTGAGGGGAGCTGGGCATGGGTGTGATCAGTCTGTTGTGGGGCATCGTGGCGCTGTTGTGGATGATCCTGGCCCTGATCCCGCTGCTGGGCTGGGGCAACTGGTTCCTGATCCCGTTTGCCGCCGTGGGCGCGGTGGTCGCTGCGCTCGGCATCCTCTTCACCCACCCCAGCAAGCGCGGCCGGGCCAAGACCGGCCTGGTCCTGAACGGCATCGTGGTGCTGGTCGGCATCGTCCGCCTGAGCATGGGCGGTGGCGTGATCTGAGCAGCATGACCTGGGTCGCGGCCACGGGTGCGACAGGGCGTCGCAGGCCCCCGGCCGGGTGCCGGGCAGGGGAGTACAATGCCGGGCTGCGCGAGCCCCCCGCGTGCCTGTGAAACCGCGCCTGGCGCGGCTGCCCCCATGATCATTCGTTCCCGTCCCCACGGCTGGCAACTGCTGTACATCCTGCGCGGTTCCATCGTGCCGGCCATCGCACCGAAGGTGCTGGCCATCCTGGTGCTGTCCATCGCGGTGGCCGCGGTGGTGGAACTGGCCCCGCCGGTGGGCATCGAGCGGGTCTCGGTCACCCCGTTCACCCTGCTTGGCCTGGTCCTGTCGATCTTCCTCAGCTTCCGCAACAGCGCCTGCTACGACCGCTGGTGGGAGGGCCGCAAGCTGTGGGGCCAGCTCATCTACGAATCGCGCTCGCTGGCGCGGCAGGTGCACCTGCTGCTGGCCGATGACAGCGGCCGCCGGCGCCGCATTGCCTACCTCACCACCGCCTTCGCCCATGCGCTGGCTGCGCGCCTGCGCGGGCGCATCGTCGCCCTGGTGGCGCTGCCGTGGCTGGACAAGCCGCAGCGCGAGCAGCTGGCCGAGCGCGAGAACGTGCCCGACGCGCTGCTGTCGATGATCGCCGCCGAACTGGCCCAGGCGCTGCGCAGCGGCGAGCTGGAGCCGATCCTCTACACCCAGCTCGAAGACCGCCTGCACGCGATGTCCTCCATCCAGGCCGGCTGCGAGCGCATCCTCAGTACGCCGCTGCCGTTCGCCTACACCCTGCTGCTGCACCGCTGCGCGTGGATGTTCTGCGTGCTGCTGCCGTTCGGCCTGGCCAGTTCGCTGGGCTGGGGCACGCCGGTGCTGTCGGCCGTGCTGGCGTATGCCTTCTTCGGCCTGGACCAGCTGGGCGAGGAAATGGAAGAGCCCTTCGGCCTGGAGCCGAACGACCTGCCGCTGGACGCCATGGTGCGCACGATCGAGATCGACCAGCTCGACGCGCTCGGCGAACGCCCCCTGCCCGAACCCCTGCTGCCGCAGGGCTACCTGTTGCAATAGCCACTCCTCGGAGCCTGCCATGCCTCATCCCCATTACCGCCCGCGGCGCATGCGCCATGACGAGTTCTCGCGCCGCCTGATGCGCGAAAATACGCTGACCACCGACGACCTGATCTACCCGGTGTTCGTGCACGAGCTGGCCGGCCGCACCGCCGTGCCGTCGATGCCCGGCGTGGAGCGCCTGTCGATCGAGGAACTGCTGAAGGTGGCCGAAGATGCGCTGGAGCTGGGCATCCCGGTGATCGACCTGTTCCCGGTGATCGACAGCTCGCAGAAGTCGCTGGATGCATCGGCCGCGTGGGCCGAGGACGGCCTGGCGCAGCGTGCGATCCACGCGCTGAAGACGCGCTTCCCGGAACTGGGCGTGATGACCGACGTGGCCCTGGACCCGTACACCACCCATGGCCAGGACGGGATCATCGACGACAAGGGCTACGTGCTCAACGACATCACCGTCGAGGCGCTGGTGAAGCAGTCGCTGTCGCATGCCGAAGCCGGCGCCGACATCATCTCGCCCTCTGACATGATGGACGGCCGCATCGGCGCGATCCGCCGTGCGCTGGATGCCGACCACCACCTCAACGTGCGCATCATGGCCTACTCGGCCAAGTACGCCTCGGCGTTCTACGGCCCGTTCCGTGATGCAGTGGGCAGCGCAGGCAGCCTCGGCAAGGCCGACAAGAAGACCTACCAGATGGACCCGGCCAACGGCGACGAGGCCCTGCGCGAGATCGCGCTGGACCTGGAAGAGGGCGCGGACATGGTGATGGTCAAGCCGGGCATGCCCTACCTGGACCTGGTGCGCCGGGTGAAGGAGACGTTCGGCGTGCCGACCTTCGCCTACCAGGTCAGCGGCGAGTACGCGATGATGAAGGCCGCCTTCGCCAACGGTTGGCTGGACGAGCGCGCCTGCGTGATGGAATCGCTGCTGGGCTTCAAGCGCGCCGGTGCCGATGGCGTGCTGACCTATTTCGCGCCGCAGGTGGCGCGTTGGCTGCGCGAGCGCTGACAATAGCGCCCACGACGGACGGAGGAACACGCGATGGGACCGGAAATGGGATGGATGCAATGGCTGATCTGGGGCACCGGCACGCTGGTGTTCGGCGCCATCATCATCGGCGTGTTCATTGCTGCCTGGCGCGCCAGCCGGCGCCCGCCGGAGCAGCTCTCCGCCGCCGCCCACGTCGCCCGTGAGCAGGCCCTGCCGGAAAGCGTGCAGGCCGAACTGGCTGCGCTGAACCGCCGCAAGGACAACGGCCAGCTGAGCGAAGTGGAGTACGAGAAGCAGCGCGCGCAGGTGCTGGCGCGCTGAGCGGCGTGGCCCGGGGTCGGATCCCTTTCCGCAGGAAAGGGCTCTGACCCCATCCCGGGCGCTATCCACGCACGGCGTGGATCTACCGCACGCACCCGGCCACGGCCACCACCTTCGGCACCGCCAGGCGGTACACATCCACGCCACCGGCGCGAGGTGCCTTGGCGGCACTGCTGGCCACCATCATCTCGCCCGGCTTGGCGTTGTCGACCACCGGTGCGCTGGTCCAGCCGCCGGTCTGGTTGAACGACAGCCCCAGCGGCTGCAGCGCCGCCCCGGTCCAGGCGCAGGCGCTGGTCATCACCTGCGCGGCCTCGCCATTGCCTCGGCTGAACACCACCGCGCCGTCGTTGCCCAGCCAGTCGCCGCCGGTCTCGTCGGCAGCCGTGTTGAGGCCGGCCAGCGCCACCGCGGCGCCGCGCACGCCCTGCGCATCCAGCGGTGCCACGAACAGATCCCAGCCCGCGCCACGGCCCTGGTCGCGCGCGAACAGCAGCCGGCGGCCATCGGCGCTCAGGGCCGCGCCGCGCTCGGCGCGGGTGCCGTCCCTGCCAGCCAACGCCTGCGCGCGGCCCACGCTGCCATCGGCCGCCACCGGTGCGCGGTACAGGGCCAGCGCGCCTTCGCGGCCGGCCGCGAACAGCAGCCAATGGCCATCGCGGCTGAAATAAGGATCCAGCGCCTCGCCGGCCACGCCCACCGGCAGGGCCTGGGCCTGCTCCCAGCGGCCGTCCACCACCCGTGCCTGCCACAGCCCCCAGCCGGCCTCGCCACGGCGGGCGAAGACGATGCGCTGGCCGTCGGCGCTGATTGTCGCCCGGCCCTCGTCGGCGCGGGTGGAGACCACGCCCATGCCCTCGATGCCGTACTCGTTCAACGCCATCGCCACGGGGGCAGAGAGTAGACTGGCGGCAAGCACCAGCAGGGTCGGGGTGATGCGCATCATCCGGGTCCTTGCACGAAAGTGCACCAGTCTAGCCAGCTTGAGGATTCCATGACCGATCGTTACGCCGTCTTCGGACACCCCGTTGCCCACTCGAAGTCGCCGCTGATCCACGCGACGTTCGGTCGCCAGGAAGGCATCAGCATCGACTACCGCGCGATCGACCTGGCCCCGGATGCCTTCCTCGCCGGGCTGGAAGCGTTTGCCGCCGAAGGCGGTGTCGGCGCCAACGTCACCTCGCCGCACAAGGAAGCCGCATTCTCGGTGTGCACCACGCTGACCGCGCGCGCGCGCCGCGCCGGCTCGGTCAACACCCTGCTGCGCAAGGGCGACCGCTGGCACGGCGACACCACCGATGGCATCGGCCTGGTGCGTGACCTGACCGACCGCCACGGCCTGGACCTGCGCGGCCGCCGCGTGCTGCTGATCGGCGCCGGTGGTTCGGCACGCAGCGTCGCCCCGGCGCTGCTCGATGCCGGCATCACCGAGCTGGTGGTGGTCAACCGCACGCCGGAACGCGCCGACGAACTGATCGATGCCATGGGCGAACCGGGCCGCGCGCTCAGCCGCTACTGGGAAGACCTGCGCGATCTGGGCGATTTCGAGCTGATCCTCAACGCCACCTCGGCCGGCCGCGACCGCGAAGTGGAGTTCAAGCTGCCGCTGTCGCTGGTCAATTCGATGACCACGGCGGTGGACCTGAACTACGGCGAGGCGGCCATCGCCTTCCTGGCCTGGGCGCGCGCGGCCAACTGCCGCAATACCGTCGATGGCCTGGGCATGCTGGTCGAGCAGGCCGCCGAGAGCTTCCTGCAGTGGCACGGCGTGCGCCCGCAGACCGACGAGGTCTACCAGCAGCTGCGTGCCGGTGCCGGCGCGTTTGCCGGCCAGGACTGATCGATGGACAGTTCCTCGCTGCTGCTGAGCGTGCTGAGCATGATCGGCGTGCGCCTGCCGGTGCTGATCGCCCTGTGCGTCGGCCTGGTCTGGGTGCTGGGCGCGCCGCGCGATGCGGCCCGCAGCGGTGCGCTGGCCGGGCTGGTACTGCTGCTGGTGGCCAACCTCGGCGGCGTGGTCGCCAACGTGGTGCCGCTGTGGCTGGTCAGCAGTGGCGATTTCACCGCCATCTCGGCGATGAGCGCGGTGCTGGGCGGCGTGCAGTTCGTGCTGTCGCTGCTGACCGCCTTCGGCATCGTGCTGATCGTCTGGGCCCTGGTGCGCGTGCTGCGCCAGCGCCCGCCACTGCCGCCTGCGGCAGGCCGGTAGCGCCGGGCCATGCCCGGCGAGCGCAGCGGTCCTGACAGAGCCGCCGGGCATGGCCCGGCGCTACCGTAGATGGGTTGGCAACGCCGCATCCGCCCCTGCCCGGCGCGTCAATGCAACCCATGACCGCCAACCCCCGACGCCGCTGACCCTGTTCAGCGCACGCGCCTCGGTCCCGGTGGCCGGCCATGCGACAATGGCCGGCCTGATCCAGCCACGGTAGTTCCCGGCGTGACCGAAACTGTCGCCGCCCCGCGCAAGCTCGATGACGCCTTGAAGGACGCGATCCGCAAGGCGTACACGACGCTGCAGGCCAACACCCCCGGCTTTTCCACCCGCCGCTCGCAGAGCCAGATGATCGGCGTGGTGTCGCGTGCGCTGTCCACCAGCGGTGGCGTCGGCGTGGTCGAAGCGCCCACCGGCGTCGGCAAGAGCCTGGGCTACCTGACCGCGGGCGTGCCGATCGCCCTGGCCAGCAAGAAGAAGCTGGTCATCAGCACCGGTACCGTGGCGCTGCAGTCGCAGCTGGTCGAGCGCGACATTCCCAATTTCCTCAAGGCCACCGGCCTGGAAGCGACCGTGGCGCTGGCCAAGGGCCGCACCCGCTACCTGTGCACGCGCAACGCCGCCGAAGCGCAGGGCGAGGGTGCGCAGGGCGGCATGTTCGAGGACGAAGCGCCGCTGTACGACCGGCCGCTGGCGCCCATCGAAATGGACATCGCCAAGCGCCTGTCCGATGCCTTCACCAGCGGCACGTGGGACGGTGACATCGACAACGCGCCGGAAACCATCAGCCCCGGCCTGCGCAGCCGCATCACCACGCCCGCCTCAGCGTGCGCCGGGCGCCGCTGCGCGTATTCGGCGCAGTGCGCGGTGCTGCGCTCACGCAACACCGTGCGCGATGCGCAGATCGTGGTGACCAACCACGCGCTGCTGCTGTCGGCGCTGTCCATTGGTGACAGCGACAACGGCCAGCCGATGATCGCCGCGCCGTCGGACATGCTGCTGGTGTTGGACGAAGGCCACCACATCGGCAACGTGGCCATCGACCAGGGCGCGGCCAGCCTGGCCTTGGACGAGATGGCCAAGCGCACCGGCCGCCTGCAGATCCTGATTGCCGGTGCCTACCGCGCGGTCGACAAGGACCGCCTGGGCAACCTGCTGCCGAACGAGGCCATCGACGTGGCCAGCAACGTGGCCAAGCAGCTGCGCGCGTTCCGCGACCACGTGGAAGCGGTGTGGATGCCAGCGCCGGCCGACGAGGACCCGATGTGGCGCGCCGCCAACGGGCGCCTGCCCGAGGCCTGGCGCGAGCCGATCGAAGCGCTGGCCGACGACACCCGCAGCCTCTACAACTGGGCCACCGCTGCCACGGCACAGGTGGCCAAGGGCAAGCCGGACGACGCCGCACGCGAGCGCCTGCAGCGCAACCTCGGCATGGCGCTGGAAATGATCGAGCAGCAGTACAACCTGTGGCAGGCCTGGCGCCGCGAGGACAAGGAGGGTGCGCCACCCACCGCGCGCTGGGTCACTGCCACCCGCGACGGCGACCTGGTGCTGCACGGCTCGCCGGTGTCGGCTGCGCACGTGCTGCGCAAGCTGCTGTGGGATGAAGTGGATTCGGTGGTGATGACCTCGGCCACGCTGACCGGCGGCGGTGATTTCCAGTCGCTGGCCATCGACAACGGCATCCCGCCGGAAGCGGAAATGGTTTCGCTGGCATCGCCCTTCGACCTGCCCAACCAGGCCGAGCTGATCGTGCCGAAGTTCCCGGTCACGCCCGATGACCGCGAAGGCCATCCGCGCGAAGTGGCGCGCTACCTGGACCAGGAACTGGACTGGGCCAAGGGCTCGATGGTGCTGTTCACCTCGCGCTGGAAGATGGAGAAGGTGGCCGGCCTGATGTCGGCCGCACGCCGCAAGCAGGTGCTGGTGCAGGGCGACATGTCCAAGACCCGGCTGATCGACGAACACCTGCGCCGCGTCGCCGCGGGCGAGGGCTCGGTGCTGTTCGGCCTGAACTCCTTCGGCGAAGGCCTGGACCTGCCCGGCGAAGCCTGCACCACGGTGGTGATCACCCAGGTGCCGTTCGCGGTACCGACCGACCCGCAGACCGCCACGCTGAGCGAATGGGTGGAAGCGCGCGGCATGAATGCCTTCAACCTGATCGCCATCCCGCATGCGCTGCGCACGCTTACCCAGTTCGCCGGCCGCCTGATCCGCACGTCCACCGACACCGGCCGCGTGGTCATCCTCGATTCGCGGCTGCTGACTCGTCGTTATGGCAAGCGCATCATCGACGCGCTGCCACCGTTCAAGCGCGTGATCGGCTGACCCGGGGTCGGGTCCCCAGCACGAGTATCCCGGCACCGTAACCAACCAGCACAGGTAGTGCCGGCCGCTGGCCGGCAACCTCGAAGATCGGACTACCATGGCGCGACTGCACGCGCGGAAGGGAGTCAGATGCACGACTGGACCATCATCGCGACCCACAGTGATTGGATCGCCGCCACGTTTGAACTCGTCCTGCGCGATTCAACTCAAACCGAGCGCCGCATGCAGTTCGATGCGGTCGAGCACGTGATGCTGGACAGGAGCGAGCCGTGGGGACCGAGTGCATCGATCAACGTCGTGACGGCCAGCGAAGATCGCGCCGAAGGTGTCATCCGCGTGGTGTTTGAGCTGCAGTCCGGCGGTGCGATCCACATTTCGGCAGGGGCGTGCCGCCTGGAGGGCGAGCCGTTCGTGTTCTGAATGCCGTGCTGGGGTCGGAGCCCTTTCTGCGAAAGGGATCCGACCCCACGCCAATTCAATCGCCCAAGAGAGCCGTATTGCGCACCGCGCCCTTGTCGGCACTGGTAGCCAGCAGCGCGTAAGCCTTCAGCGCACTGGTGACCTTGCGCGGGCGTGCTTCGCGCGGCTTCCAGCCACGGGCGTCGGCGTCGGCGCGGCGCTGGGCCAGGGTGGCGTCGTCCAGCAGCAGGTCGATGCGGCGGGCGGGGATGTCGATGCGGATGCGGTCGCCGTCTTCCACCAGGCCGATCGTGCCGCCGCTGGCGGCTTCGGGCGAGACGTGGCCGATCGACAGGCCCGAGGTGCCGCCGGAGAAACGACCGTCGGTCAGCAGCGCGCACTGCTTGCCCAGCCCCTTCGATTTCAGATAGCTGGTGGGGTAGAGCATTTCCTGCATGCCCGGGCCGCCCTTCGGGCCTTCGTAGCGGATGACCACCACGTCGCCTGCCTTCACTTCGTCGGCGAGGATGCCGGCCACGGCCGCGTCCTGGCTCTCGAACACGCGCGCGCTGCCTTCGAACACGTGGATGGATTCGTCCACGCCGGCGGTCTTCACCACGCAGCCATCAACGGCCAGGTTGCCGCGCAGCACGGCCAGGCCACCTTCGGCCGAATAGGCGTGCTCGACGCTGCGGATGCAGCCTTCGGCGCGGTCCACGTCCAGCGTGGGCCAGCGCGTGGCCTGGCTGAAAGCCACCTGGGTGGGAATGCCGGCCGGTCCGGCACGGAAGAAGTCGTGCACGCTGGACTCGTCGCTGACCGCCACGTCCCAGCGCTCGATGGCATCGGCCAGGGTGCGGCTGTGCACGGTCGGCACGCCGGTATCCAGCAGGCCGCCACGCGCCAGTTCACCGAGGATGCCGTACACGCCGCCCGCGCGGTGCACGTCTTCCATGTGGTACTTGGGCGTGTTCGGGGCCACCTTGCACAGCTGCGGCACCCGCCGCGACAGCGCATCGATGTGGGTCAGGTCGAAGTCCACTTCGGCTTCCTGCGCGGCGGCCAGCAGGTGAAGGATGGTGTTGGTGGACCCGCCCATGGCGATGTCCAGGGTCATCGCGTTGGCGAACGCGGCCTGGGTGGCGATGCCACGCGGCAGCGCGCTTGCTTCCTCGCCGCCGTACCAGCGGTGGCACAGTTCGACGATCAGGCGGCCAGCGCGCAGGAACAGCTGCTCGCGGTCGGCATGGGTGGCCAGGGTCGAGCCGTTGCCGGGCAGCGACAGGCCCAGCGCTTCGGTCAGGCAGTTCATCGAGTTGGCGGTGAACATGCCCGAGCACGAGCCGCAGGTGGGGCAGGCGCTGCGCTCGAACTCGGCCACCTTTTCATCGCTGGCGCTTTCGTCAGCGGCGATGACCATCGCATCGACCAGGTCCAGCTTGTGCTCGGACAGCTTGGTCTTGCCGGCTTCCATCGGGCCGCCGGAGACGAACACCACCGGGATGTTGAGGCGCAGCGCAGCCATCAGCATGCCGGGGGTGATCTTGTCGCAGTTGGAAATGCACACCAGCGCATCGGCGCAGTGCGCGTTGACCATGTATTCGACCGAGTCGGCGATGATCTCGCGGCTGGGCAGCGAGTACAGCATGCCGTCGTGGCCCATGGCGATGCCGTCGTCCACGGCGATCGTGTTGAATTCCTTGGCGACGCCACCGACCTTTTCGATCTCGCGCGCAACCAGCTGGCCGAGGTCCTTCAGGTGCACGTGGCCGGGCACGAACTGGGTGAAGGAGTTGGCGATGGCGATGATCGGCTTGTGGAAGTCGCCATCCTTCATGCCGGTGGCGCGCCACAGGGCGCGGGCGCCGGCCATGTTGCGGCCGGCGGTGGAGGTGCGGGAGCGGTATTCAGGCATGGCTGGCGGAACGGGCGGGCCGTACAACGTGGGGTCGCTCGATCATGGACAATTTTTTCGGTTGCTGCTGCAACCACCTTCGCCGCTTGCAGCGGCTTGGTGGTCCGCGCATTTCCCCTTATCCCCCCGCCGGGCATGGCAGGTCGCCGCAGAGATGTGCCAACCAAGGTTGGCACCTACCAGAGCGGTGCGTCGCCCGGGGTCGGATCCCATCGCGGCGCGATGGGCTCTGACCCCGGTGGTCAACGAAAATGAAATTCCGTTCATCTTTCCCACTTTGCCGATTCCGGTTGTTGGCCCGGATTTGGCATCATTGGGGGAATTGATCCGACTCCGAGGCATGACGCCATGAAGCGTTCCCGCACCACCGCGCTGCTGTTGATGAGCGCTGCACCCCTGCTGTTCACCGCCTGCCAGAAGGAAGAGCAGGTGCAGGTGCAGGAAGGCCTGTACACCTCGGTGCAGGCCTGCACCGAAGCGACGGGCGACCCGTCCTCGTGCCGCAACGCCTTTGCCGAGGCGCAGCAGAAGGCCGCCGATGCGGCGCCGAAGTACGCCAGCAAGGAAGCCTGTGAGCAGGACTACAAGCCCGAGCAGTGCGTGCAGCAGCACACCTCGGCCGGTACCTCGTTCATCGGCCCGATGATGATGGGCTTCTTCATGTCGCAGATGCTGAGCAACCGCGGTGGCCTCGCCCCGCAGGCGCCGGCGTCGGCCCCGGCCTACCAGGACAAGAACGCCGGCTGGGCGCGCCCGGCCCCGGGCGGCACCGGTGGCATGAACACCGCCAGCGGCATCGGCGCGGGCAAGGCCGGCCTGGCCCCGGTCAGCAGCGAGCCGAACCGCGCCGTCACCGCCAGCCGCAGTGGCTTCGGCAGCACCAGCGCCCGCCGCAGCGGCGGCAGCTTCGGCGGCTGATCGACCCATGCAGCGAATTCGCATTGCCGAGCGCGCCCAGTGGCGGGCGCGCGCGGAGGAAGCCGGTTTCCGCTTCCATACCATCGATGGCCAGCCGTACTGGGATGAAAGCGCGTATTACGCCTTCACCCTGCGCCAGATCGAGGTGGACATCGAAGACCCCAGCGCCGAGCTGCACCAGATGGCGCTGGACCTGGTGGGCGATGTCATCGCCAGCGAGCGCCTGATGGACCAGCTGGCGATTCCCGCGCAGTACCGCGACTGGATCGCCGAGAGCTGGCGCCAGCGCCAGCCGCACCTGTACGGGCGCCTGGACCTGGCCTATGACGGCACCGGCCCGGCCAAGCTGTACGAACTGAACTACGACACGCCGACCTCGCTGTTCGAGGCGAGTTTCTTCCAGTGGCAGTGGCTGGAGGACCAGCGCAATGCCGGCCGCCTGCCGCAGCACGCCGACCAGTTCAACGGCATGCACGAGGCCCTGGTCGAGCGCTTCGGCGAGCTGGCCGTGCGCCTGCCGCCGCCGCTGTATTTCAGCGCCGTGGGCAGTTCGGACGAGGACCGTGGCACGGTCGATTACCTGCGTGACTGCGCGGCCCAGGCCGGCCTGCAGGGCGAGGCGATCGCCATCGAGGATATCGGCCTGTCCGAGGATGGCCGCTTCACCGCGCTGGACGACACGGTGATCGGCACGCTGTTCAAGCTGTACCCGCTGGAAGACCTGATGGCCGAGGAATTCGGCCGCGCGCTGCCCGGCTCGGGCATCCAGCTGCTGGAACCGGCGTGGAAGGCGGTGCTGAGCAACAAGGGCATCCTGCCGCTGCTGTGGCAGCGCAACGTGGGCCACCCGAACCTGCTGGAAGCGCACTTCGATGACGGCAGCGCGCTGGCCTCGGGCTGGGTGCGCAAGCCGCTGTTCTCGCGCGAAGGCGCCAACATCGAGATGCACCTGGCCGATGGCAGCACGCAGCGCAGCGACGGCCCGTACGAAGGCCCGGCGATCATCCAGCGCGCGCACCCGCTGACCCGCTTCGAAGGCGGTTATCCGCTGGTCGGCAGCTGGGTGATCGGTGACCACGCCTGCGGCATCGGCATCCGCGAGGACGACAGCGCGATCACCCGCGACAGTGCGCGCTTCGTGCCGCACGCGATCGTGGACGAGGCGCCGACGCGGATCTACGTCTGATGGCGGTGCGGCGCGACCGCACCCCGCGGCTTGCCGCGCCGCCGGGTCGCCATCGGGATGATGGCCATGCCCTGTGGCGCTATGCCGACCGGGTGGCGGTGCGCTGCCACCGCTGTGATACGCCTGGCTGGGTGACCGGACCCACCGACTCGCGGCGCTTCCGTTGCCTGGGGTGCAGCGAAGCACTGGACGGCGGTTGCGGCTGCGGTCGCTGCAGGCCCAGTGCCTGGGTGGGGCCGGTGCGCTACAGCGGCTACCGGCCGTGTGGCTACTGCGGCCACAAGTGGGTAAGCGCTGAAGCGCACCGTGCACGCGCGACGGCGCCGCTGCGGACGCTGTCGGCGGATTGCAGCCAGTGCGGCCGCAGCAGTGAGGTGGAGGTCACCCTGTCGCGGTGGCGTGGCAACGAAGCCATCGACCCCGATTTCGGCCTGCCGCTGCGGTTGGTGGAGAAGACCGCTGCCGGCCTGCTGTGGGCGTACAACGCCGAGCACCTGCAGGCGCTGCACGACTACGCTACCGCCACGCTGCGCGAAGGCAGCGGGCATCATCGCTCGATGTTTTCGCGCCTGCCGCAGTGGATGAAACTGGCCCGCAACCGGGTGCTGCTGCAGCGCGCGGTGGAGCGGTTGCAGCGGCGGTTGCTGGCGACCACGTAACGGTTTCTGGTAGATGCCAACCTTGGTTGGCGCCGTGGGTTGTGTGCCAACCAAGGTTGGCACCTACCAGAGCGGTCGCGGACCATGGCGATGCGGCGGCCGCAACCATCCGCCGGGCATGGCCTGTGCGGTTGCTGCAGGGGGAGGTAGTGCCGGCCGCTGGCCGGCAGCTGTCTGCCTTTTCGGTAGATGCCAACCTTGGTTGGCGCCGTGGGTTGTGTGCCAACCAAGGTTGGCACCTACCAGAGCGTTCGCGGACCAGGGCGATGCGGCGGCCGCAACCATCCGCCGGGCATGGCCTGGGCGGTTGCTGCAGGGGTAGTGCCGGCCGCTGGCCGGCAGCTGTCTGCCTTTTCGGTAGATGCCAACCTTGGTTGGCGCCGTGGGCTTCGTGCCAACCAAGGTTGGCACCTACCAGAGCGGTCGCGGACCATGGCGATGCGGCGTGCTGCTGCAGCGGCGTTTGCTGCGGGGTAGTGCCGGCCGCTGGCCGGCAGCTGTCTGCCTTTTTGGTAGATGCCAACCTTGGTTGGCGCCGTGGGTTTCGTGCCAACCAAGGTTGGCACCTACCAGAGCAGTTGCGGCCCGGCGCTACCGGTCAGAGCAGGCCTTCGCGCTTCACTGCCAGATACCGTTCCACCAGCGCGGCGGGCAGGGCGTCGGCGGTCACGTCCAGCACCATCACCTTCTCGCTGCGCAGCGCTTCATGTGCCTTCGCGCGCTGCTGCAGGTACAGCGCGGCAGCACCGGCCTGGGCGGCGTCTTCCAGCGTGTGCACCTCGCCATCCAGTGCGGTGTCCAGTTCGCGTTCGCGCAGGCTGGCCACGCACACCAGGTGGCGGCGCTGCAGCAGGCGCACCGCGGCCAGCAGGTCTTCGATGTCTTCGTCGCGCACGTTGCTGACCAGCATCACCAGCGCGCGCCGGCGCTGGCGCAGCGAGACTTCGGTGGCGGCGGCCAGGTAATCGGTGGCCACGGCCTGCGGCTGCAGGTCGTAGCTGGCGCGCAGCAGGTGTTCCACCGTGCCCATGCCACGCTGCGGCGCCACCCAGCGGCGTTCGCCACCCACCGCGAACAGGCCGGCGGCATCGCCCTGGCGCAACGCCAGGTAGGCCACCACCAGCGACGCGTTCAAGGCATGGTCGAAGTGCGAAAGACCGCCTTCGCTGGCCAGCATGCGCCGGCCGCTGTCGAGCATCAGCAGCAGCTGCTGGTTCTTCTCGTCCTGGTACTCGCGCGAGATCAGCTTGCGCGCGCGCGCGGTGGCCTTCCAGTCGAGCTGGCGCAGGCTGTCACCGATGCGGTACTCGCGCATCTGGTGGAAATCGGTGCCTTCGCCGCGGCGCCGCTTCACGTGTGCGCCCACCAGCCGCGACGCCTGGTCGGCACTGAACAGGGCGAAGCGGGTGAGTGGCACGAAGTTGGGATAGACCCGCACTTCCAGCGCCGGCGGCAGCGTGCGCTGCTGCCACCACAGCCGCCACGGCGAGCGGATGCGTACGTCCACGCCATCAAACTGGAAGCGCCCGCGCTGCTGCGGCTGCACCTGGTAGTGCAGGGTGCTGGCGTGGCCGGCGCGCAGCTGCAGGCGCTGCGGCAGCGCTTCCAGCGGCCAGCCACCGGGCACGCGATCAAACACGTCCACCCGCATCGGCTGCTCGGCCAGCAGGCGCAGGCCGATCTCGCGGCGTACGCCCAGTGCCAGGGCTTCGGGTACCTGGCGCTGCACCTGCGGCGAAGCACGCCGCCACTGCCGCCACAGGTCGGCCAGCGCCAGCACGGCCACCACGGCACCGCCCACGGCCCAGCTCCAGCGCGGCAGCAGCCCGCCCAGCACCAGGCCGCCCAGCGTGGCCCAGGCGGCCAGCAGCACCAGCAGCAGCGGCGCAGGCCTCATCGGCGCGGCGCTTCCACCTTGGCCAGCAGGGCGCCCAGCACGTCGTCCGGGCCCTGGCCTTCGATCTGCAGTTCCGGCGCCAGTGCGATGCGGTGGCGCAGCGCCGGCCGTGCGATGTCGCGCACGTCGTCGGGGGTGACGAAATCACGACCGGCCAGCACGGCCTGCGCACGCGAGGCACGCACCAGCGCGATGCTGCCGCGCGGGCCGGCGCCGACGGCGATGCCCGGCCAGGAACGGGTGGCGGCCACGATCCGCACCGCATAGTCGATCACTTCGTCGTCGACGGTGATGGCGGCGGTGGCCCGCTGCAGGGCCAGCAGTTCGCCGGCGCCGAGCACGCGCGGCACCTGGCTGAGGTCGAAATCGCTGGCGGCGCGGCCCAGGGTGATGGCCGTGACCATGCGCTTCTCATCGTCCAGCTGCGGGTAGTCGATCAGCACCTTCAGCAGGAAGCGGTCCAGCTGCGCTTCCGGCAGCGGGTAGGTGCCTTCCTGTTCCAGCGGGTTCTGCGTGGCCAAGGCCATGAACGGCGGCGCCAGGGTGAAGGCCTTGCCTTCGATGGTCACCTGGCCTTCCTGCATCACTTCCAGCAGCGCCGACTGGGTCTTGGCCGGGGCGCGGTTGATCTCGTCGGCCAGCAGCAGGTTGGTGAATACCGGGCCGCGGCGGATCTTGAAGCTCTCGCTCTTGGGGTCGTACACCGCGTGGCCGCTGACATCGCTGGGCATCAGGTCGGGGGTGAACTGCACGCGCCCGTAGTCCAGCTCCATGGCCTGCGCCAGCGCACGCACCAGCAGGGTCTTGCCCAGCCCGGGCACGCCTTCGATGAGCACGTGGCCGCCGGCCAGCAGCGCCACCATGATCTGGTCGAGCACGTCAGCCTGGCCGATGAAGGCGCGGCCGACGGCATCGCGGATGGCGTCGACGCGTTCGATCAGGCGGGCGGCAGCGGCCGCCGGAAGCTCAGGGGCATCGGTCATAGCAGGGATCTCATCTGGAGCAGCAAGCGGATGCGCTCGCGCAGGGCGGAGGAATCGTGCGGCGAAGGAGTGGTGAGGGCGGTGGCCACGCGGCTGGCCGGCCACTGCAGTACCTCGGCGATGGCCTGGTCGCGGGCAGCGCCGTCCAGCGCGGCCGCCACCGGCGCGCGCAGGCGCAGGCGATGCAGGAACAGCGCCTGCACCGCGTGGTACAGCTGCGTGCCATGGCCGAAGCGCATCAGCAGCTCGCCGCTGGCACGCACGTGTTCCAACAGCGAGCGGCGCTCGACCACGGGCGAGGGCAGCACGCTGCCCAGGCGCTGCGCGCGCGCCCACAGCCAGCCCAGCAGGGCCAGCAGCAGCGGAATCCACACCGGCCACCCCTGCAGCACGATGCGCGCCAACAGCGTCGGCGGGCGGCTGCCGTAGACCAGCCACACCGTGCCGCGCCCGTAGTTGGGGTCCAGCAGGTAGCGGGTCAGGTCGCGGTGGGACAGATCGTGCAGGCCATCGCGCTGCGGCGCGTCCTTGGCCGTCGCGCGCTTGCGCGGCAGCGTACCGGTGCCCGCGCCCAGCATGAAATCCATGTCGGCCAGCACATCGATGCGGCCCTGGCCATGGCGCAGGCGGGCGAAGGCGAGGCCTTCTTCATTGCCCCAGCGGCGCTCGGCCGCGGCGCTGGCCTGGAAGCCCAGGCTGAAGCGGCGACCCCCGCAGAATTCCACGTGGCTGGGATCATCCACCACATGGAAGGGCTGGCAGTCGTTGCCATGGAACAGGCTTTCCACGCCGATGCGATCCAGCAGCGGGCCCTGGGTGGTGCTGGTCTTGTCCTCGCCCGGCGGCTGCGTGCGCAGCAGCAGGTGGCCGCCCCGCCCGACCCAGTCCAGCAGTGCCTGCGCGGTGCCCGGCGGCATTTCGCGGGTGTCCTGCAGCAGCACCACGGTGTCGGTGTTGCCCAGGGGCATCTTTGCCAGCTGCAGGCGTTGCTGCGACTGCACCTCGATGCCATCGGCGCGCAGCGCCTGGCCCAGCACGTACAGCGGGTTGTAGCTGGCTTCGCCGCGTGGCGGCAGCACCACGGTTTCGGTCACCTTCTCGTGCGTGCGCAGGAACAGGATGGCCAACGGCACGCCCAGCAGCACCAGCAGGCCGAGCAGCAGGGCCCAGAAAACGCGCGGGCTCATGCCTTCCACCCGAACTGCTGGCGCAGGGTCGCGGCCAGTCCATCGAACTCATCGCGCGTGGGCAGGCGGCCGCCATACGCGGCGTACTGCCACGTGCGCACGATGCGCGCGAACAGGTCGCGGTCCGCCGGCTGCGGCATCCGCCGCGAGGCGCGCAGGCACTGCGCTTCGGTGGCGCCGGGGGGCAGGGCGTTGCCGGTGCGCTCGACCAGGGTGCGCACGCTGGCGCGATACAGCAGGGCCAGCGCCTGGCGCGGGCGTCCCTGGTCCCAGAGCAGGCCGGCCTGGGTAGCCACATCCGGCGGCAGCACCACCGGCACGTCCACGGCTTCTTCCTGCACGCGCGGTGCGTCCTTCGCCTTGCGCCGGCCGGCGCCGCGCAGCCACGGCCACCACAGGCGCGCGGTCAGCAGCAGCACCAGCACCACCAGGCCAAGCAGGCCCCACAGGCCCCATTCGGCCACGCGTGCCAGCAGTTTCAGCGTGCGCTTGCGTTCGCCCGCTCCGCTGCTGGCCGCGTCATCCTTGCTGTTGTTCTTTGTGGCGTCTTTCTTCTTCTCGGCGTCCTCGATCGGCTTCCACTCGGTCACCTGGCGCAGTGGGCGCTGCAGGGGATCCTCGTAGGCACGGTTCACCGCCTGGCGGAAGCCGGCCGTGTCGACCGGTTCCTCTCCGAAGATGCCGGCGGCGGTGTTGGCGGGATCATTGGCGGCGTTGGCCCGGGTGCCTTCGGTTTCGTCCCCGTTGCCGTGCCCGGCAGCCAGGATCTGCTCGGCCAGCTCGCGGGCAGCATCCGCTTCGGCATCCTGCGCATGCGCCGGGGCCAGCGGCAGCGCCAGCGCCAGGCACAGCAGCAGGGCCAGCGTCGATGCCGCCGGCAGCAGCCGCTCGCGCAGCCGGCGCAGGGCGATCTCCACGTCCCACGCTTCCATCTGCGTGCGCCGGTTGAGGTACAGGCCGAAGCCGGCGCCGACGTAGAACGGGCCGATCAGTGCGGCGCTGAGCCAGCCCAGCAGGTTCAGCAGCAGATCCGCCCATGGCGGGGTTTCAACGCTCAGCATCGCCCAGGCGGCGCGCCACGAATCGGGCAGCAGTTCCAGCGGGATGAACATGAAGACCGCAGCGATCGCACCCAGCACCAGCACCATCTCGAAGGCCACGCAGACCAGCGCCAGGATGATGGCCGGACCGGCTGCACCGGCCGCCACCGCGCGCCGTCGCGGCCCGCGCTGCGCCGGGGCGTTGCCTTCCAGCAGGTTGACCGGCAGGCACAGGCTGCGCAGCAGGCTGAAACGGCGCCAGCCCAGGTAGCCCCAGAACCCGGTGCCGCCCCAGTGCCGCTGCGCGGCCAGTGCCGCGCGGGCGCCCACCTGCTCGCCGAAGATGCCACGCGACAGCACGTACAGCGGCGCGCGCTCGAACAGCGGCTTGCACCACCACATCGCCAGCGATGCCCAGGCGAAGCCATCCAGCCACCAGGCCAGCGCGTTGAACAGCACGAACAGCGGCGCACTGGCCAGCAGCCAGCTGCCCCACACCGCGCGCGCATGGCGGCGGGTCAGGGCCGTGCCCAGTTCCATGGCTTCCCAGCTGCTGCGCGCGCGCAGGGCCACGTCCAGGTGGTCAATCCGCACGTTCACCCCCGCGACCGCCACGCCACAGCCACAGCAGCACACCGGCCCACAGCACGCCGGCCACGCTGTACTTGGCCCACGCCGGGATCTGGGCGATCGACGACCAGAATGCTTCCACGAAGGCCGCCAGCAGCAGCATGAAGGCCACGCCCAGGCACAGGCGCGCACCGATGCGGCCGCCTTCCACCAGCGCGTCGATGCGGCGGCGGCGGCCGGGCGCGAGCAGTTTCATGCCCAGCTGCAGGCCGGCGCCGCCAGCGATGACGATGGCGGTCAGCTCGAAGGCGGCATGGCCGACCACGAAGCGCCAGAACGGATCGCCGTGGCCGATCTGCTGCAGGTGGCCCGCCACCGCGCCCATGATGACGCCGTTGAACAGCAGCACCAGCAGCGTGCCCAGCCCGGCCAGCAGGCCGCTGGCGAAGGTGCGCAGGGCGATGCTGATGTTGTTCATGATGTAGTAGCCGAACATCATCCAGTCGGTGCCGCTGTCACGGCCCAGGCGGTCGGCCGCGGGGTCGTACATGCGTTCCATCTCGGCGATCTGGCTGTTGTCCATCAGCAGGTGCACGCTGTCCGGGTACAGCTGCACCACCACGAAGCAGGCCAGCGCCGGCACCGCGAACATCGCCAGCGCCACCCACATGCTGCGTGCCTGGCTGCGCACCAGCATCGGGAAGTCGGCCACCAGGAATTCCAGCGCCCGCCGCCAGCGCACCGGCGGCGTGCGGTACAGCACGCTGTGGCCCTGCTGCATCAACTGCTGCAGGCGGTGCACCAGCTGCGGGCTGTAGCCGCGCTCGCGGGCCAGCGCCAGCTGCTGGCACAGGCGCCGGTAGCGTTGGGGGAAGGCAACATCACCGGGATCACCGGCGTCGGGCCTGCGCCGCTTGCGGCGCGAGGCGCCCGCGCGCTGCTGCAGCCACTGCTCCAGTTGCTGCCATTCCTGCTGGTGGCGGGCGACGAACTGTTCCTGCTTCATCGGCGGCCCAGCAGCCAGTTGGCCATCGCATACAGGCGCAGCACGCCCACCTGGCCGGACGCGCCGGTCAGCGGTTCGGCGATGCCCGCCAGTTCCTGCTGCCGGCCCGGCGACAGGCGCGGCGCGCGCTCGGCAAAGGCCATCACGGCGGCCTGTTCCTGCGGGCGCAGGGGCTGCGGCGGTACCAGCACGCTGTCGATGGTGGCCGGTGGCTGCAGGTAGCGCATCGGCTCGTGCACCACCACGGTGCCGGCCACCAGGTCGCCGAGGCGGCGCCCATAAGGATCGAACAGGCTGCTGAGCAGGCCCAGGGCATAACCGAACGGCAGCATGTCCACGGTGCGCAGCAGGTTGCGGGTGATCGAGGCCATCCAGCCCACCGGTGCGCCATCGCGCGACAGCACGCGCAGGCCGAGCGCGCGCTTGCCCAGGGTGCGGCCCCACAGCGCTTCGCACACGATGGGGTAGGCCCACATCAGCAGGAACATCGCGGCCATGTAGATGCCGCGGCCGAATTCATCGAGCAGGGCCAGCGGAATGGACAGCACCACCAGCGCGCCGAAGCGGATGCCCAGGTCGACCAGCCAGGCCAGCGCACGCGGCATCGGCCCGGCGGTGGGCAACTGCAGCGGCACGCCTTCCGGCGTTACCACCTCGCGGTAGGTATCGAGCATGGGCGCGGCCATCAGTGCGATGGCCGCGGATGTGGGCGCTGGAGTCCTCTCCGGCGTGCTGCCACAGGCATGGGGGTCTCGACGGTTCCTGGTCGGGCCCCGACTTTAGCAGAGCGCCGTGGCCGGCGAAGCGCCTCAGCCCAGGTATTCGTCCTTCAACCGCACGTAATGGTCGGCCGAGTAATGCAGCGACTCGATTTCCTTGTCGCTGAGCGTGCGTGCCGGACGCGCCGGGTTGCCCACCCACAGCTCGCCCTCGCCGACCACCTTGCCCGGGCCGACCACCGCACCGGCGCCGACGAAGGCATGGCGCTCGACACGCGCGCCGTCGAGGATGCACGCGCCCATGCCGATGAGGCTGTAATCGCCGATGGTGCAGGCGTGGATGATGCAGCCGTGGCCGACGGTCACGCCTTCGCCGATCAGGGTCGGGTAGCCGGCCTTGTTGTACGGGCTGTGGTGGCTGACGTGGATGATGGTGCCGTCCTGCACGTTGGTGCGCGCGCCGATGCGGACGAAATTGACGTCGCCGCGGATGACGGTGCCCGGCCAGATGGAGACATCGTCGGCCAGTTCCACGTCACCGATGAGAGTGCAGGCCGGGTCGACGTACACGCGCTCGCCGAGGACGGGCATCTTGTCGCGGAAAGGGCGCAGGGGGTTCATCGGTGTCTCCAGGTGGGGCGATTGCGACGATGATACGCGGCCAATCCATCGGTAGCGCCGGGCCATGCCCCGCGGATGTTCGCGTGCCGCTGCGCTCGCCGGGCATGGCCCGGCGCTACGCCTATGCCGGCGCGTGCGTCGCCAGCATCTGCCGGAACAGGCCGTCCAGCCAGGCAGCGTCACCGTGGCCGGCAGGCAGTTGCGGCCCCTCGGCGCGCGCGGCCAGCGTGGTGTCGATGTAATCGCTGATGGCCGCAATGCGCGGGCCGGCGGCGACTTCGGCACTGGCACGCTTGACCACCAGCAGCGCGTCGATGGCCTCGCGCACGGCACCCTGCGGCAGCAGGCGCTCCAGCAGGTCCTCGAAGGCCATCGGCGGCGGTGTTTGTTCCTGCTCGATCCACTGGCAGGCCAGCAGCGGGCGCAGCACGTACAGGTACTTCTTGGTGCGCACGGTTTCGCCGCGCAGGTAGCCGCGATGGTTGGAGCGCGCCATGTTGAAGTAGTGCCACCACGTGCCCAGCGGTGAGTAGAAGCGCTCGGCAGCCTGCCACAGGCAGGCCACGGCGTCGGCATCGTGCTGGTAGATGATCGGCGAGCGCAGCCACTCGATCAGCGTCGGGTTGGACTTGGACACCAGCCGCAGCGCCTTGCGCAGGTCCCAGCCGCTGACGTCCAGCTCGTCATCGATCGGCAGCTCGATCACATCGCGCTGCGCGTCGCCGGGGCCGGTGGCCTCGTTGACGCTCAGGTACCACGGCTGGCGGTGCACGTAGATGAAGCGCGCATCGTAATCGCTGTCGGGCGAGGAGAACCCCCAGCCGCGGCTGCCGGATTCGCAGGCCAGCAGCACGCGCACGTCGTGCGTGCGTTCGATGTCGGCCAGGGTGGCGAGGATGGCGGCGCGCTTGTCCGGCGCGATCGGGTGGATGTCGTCCATGCAGTGCGGATTCGTAGCGTCGGGCCTGCTCGACTGTAACGCACAGCGTGGCCCATGCATGCGTGTCGACCAAGGTCGACACCTACCAGAGCTGGTAGCGCCGGGCCATGCCCGGCGGATGTTCGCGTGCCGCTGCGCTCGCCGGGCATGGCCCGGCGCTACCGCTGATGCGCGTTACGCGACGCGGCCGCGACGGGCGCGTTCCAGGTGCACCAGCAGCAGCGAGATTGCTGCCGGGGTCATGCCGGGGATGCGCTGTGCCTGGCCGATGGTCTGCGGGCGCACGCGTTCCAGCTTCTGCAGCACTTCGGCCGACAACCCACGCACGCTGGCGTAGTCGAAGCCTTCGGCGATCGGCGTGGCTTCGTGGCGCTGCTGGCGCTCGATCTCGTCGCGCTGGCGGTCCAGGTAGCCGGCGTACTTCACGCCGATCTCGACCTGCTCGGCCACCTTGCCATCGGTCACGGCCGGGCCCAGCGACGGCACCTGCATCAGCTGCGCGTAATCCAGCTCCGGGCGCTTGATCAGGTCCAGCACGTTGGTTTCGCGGCTGACCGCCACGCCCAGCGTTTCCTGCACTTCGCGGCCCAGCGCATTGGCCGGCGTCGCCCACAGCGCACCCAGTCGTGCGCGCTCGGCGGCCACGGCGGCCTGCTTGGTTTCGAAGGCGCTCCAGCGGCGATCATCCACCAGGCGCATCGCGCGGCCGGCCGGGGTCAGGCGCTGGTCGGCGTTGTCCTCGCGCAGCTGCAGGCGGTACTCGGCGCGGCTGGTGAACATGCGGTACGGCTCATTGGTGCCGTGGGTGATCAGGTCATCGACCAGCACGCCCAGATACGCTTCGTCGCGGCGCGGGCACCAGCCGTCCAGCCCGCGCACCTGGCGGGCGGCATTGAGGCCGGCCAGCAGGCCCTGCGCGGCGGCTTCTTCATAGCCGGTGGTGCCGTTGATCTGGCCGGCGAAGAACAGGCCGTTGACCAGCTTGGTTTCCAGCGAGGCCTTCAGGCCGCGCGGGTCGAAGAAGTCGTACTCGATGGCATAGCCGGGGCGGGTGATGTGCGCGTTCTGGAAACCGCGGATGCTGCGCACCATCTCCAGCTGCACGTCGAACGGCAGCGAGGTGGAGATGCCGTTGGGATAGATCTCGACGATGCCCAGGCCTTCGGGCTCGACGAAGATCTGGTGGCTGGCCTTCTCGGCGAAGCGCACCACCTTGTCCTCGATGGAGGGGCAGTAGCGCGGGCCGATGCCCTCGATCTGGCCGCTGTACAGCGGCGAGCGGTGCAGCGCGTCGCGGATGATCTGGTGGGTCTGTTCGGTGGTGTGGGTGATCCAGCAGCTGACCTGCTGCGGATGCTCGTCCACTGAGCCGAGGAAGGACATCACCGGGCGCGGCGTGTCGCCGGGCTGCTCGTCCATCACGCTGTAATCCAGCGAGCGGCCGTCGATGCGCGGCGGCGTGCCGGTCTTCAGGCGGTCGACCTGGAACGGGCGCTCGCGCAGGCGTGCGGCCAGCGTGGTGGCCGGCGGGTCGCCCATGCGGCCCGCGGCGTACTGGGTCGGCCCGACGTGGATCTTGCCGGCCAGGAAGGTGCCGGCGGTCAGCACCACGGCGTCGGCATCGAAGCGCAGGCCGGTCTGGGTGATGACCCCGCGCACGGCGTCGCCTTCGATGACCAGGTCATCGACGGCGGCCTGGAACACGGTCAGGTTGGCCTGGCCTTCGACGATGGCGCGGATCGCCATGCGGTACAGGTTGCGGTCGGCCTGGCAGCGGGTGGCGCGCACGGCCGGGCCCTTGGAGGCGTTGAGCGTGCGCCACTGGATGCCGGCCCGGTCGGCGGCATGCGCCATCGCGCCGCCCAAGGCGTCGATTTCCTTGACCAGGTGGCCCTTGCCGATGCCGCCGATGGCCGGGTTGCAGCTCATCGCGCCCACGGTTTCGATGTTGTGGGTCAGCAGCAGGGTGCGCACGCCGGTGCGGGCCGCGGCCAGCGCGGCCTCGGTGCCGGCGTGGCCACCGCCGATGACGATGACGTCGTAACGATGGAAGGACTGGGTCATGGGGGCAGGTCAACAAGGGACGGGCGCGGCCGGGGGCGGCGCCGGGGTGGCGATTTTAGCGCCATTCGGAGGGGGGCGACGGGCCCGGATCGGGTGCGGGATGAAATCCGCCCTAAAGTTGGCAGGATTTTTGCAGATAACCCAATAGCACCCATCGTGGCTGGCGCCGTAGGCGCCGTTGACCGGAATTGGAACAGGGGCCGGTACAGGCGCACGGTGGGGAAGCGGGGGGCCGGCAGTCGGGGGACTGTCCGGCCCTGTTTTTTTGGCGGCTTGCCGGCAAAGACCATCCACGCATGGCGTGGATCTACTGACGCCAAAAACAAACGGCCCCGCATTGCGGGGCCGTCTGCTTTCAGAGGTGCCGACATCCGACAGGGCCGGAACAGGGGGGATCCAGATGTTCCTGTCGGATATCGACGTAGAGCTGTTTGGGACCGGCCCTTAACACTTTCGTCACTTTGTGACGCGGGCCGTCACCACCGGCGTAGATTGCGGCCTGAACCGGATGAAATGCAAGATGTTTCAGGGCCCAACTGTGCGCTGCGTCGCACGATTCATGTTTCGCTACGGGGAACCGTTCATCGTTCCATGTTTCGCCACGGGGACCCGTTTGACCTCGGCGCACGCGGTGCCGGTGCCGGACGTGACTGCGGTGGTGCAGACGGGCGAGCCTGGGGCGGCGCAGACGGACGCGCCTGGGCCGGCCTGCCAGCCTGCGGCGGGCGACGCATCGAGTCCATGTTGCGCCAGGGCGAACCACCGTTGTTCTGGCGCGGCGGCGGCGGCGGACGGTTCTCGCCACCGTTGCCCGGGCGCGGCGGCGGGCGGTGGTTGTGGTGCGGCGGCCGGTAGACCGGGCGCGAGTAATAGGGGTTGCCGTAGTAGCCATAGCCGTAGCCACCACCGCCGTAGCCACCGTAATACGGGTAGCCATAGGTGGACGGGTAGCCATACGGATAGCGGTACTCCGTCGACGGGGCACCGTGGTAGTAACTGCCACCGCCGCCACCGCCGACATAGTCGTAGGTGGAACAGCCGGTGAGGGCCAGCAACAGGCCACCGGCAAGCAACAGGCGCGTTTTCATGTGGGTCCCCCCAAGGACGGGTGTAGGGCCAGCTTCGTGCGTGGGCATTGAATCCCCCCTTAACTGTGCCGGCCCAGGATGAATGGCGGTGAAGGCCAGCATGCTGGCACGGCAAGGTGCGTGGCCGCCAGCGTCGGGGCATACGTTAATCTTGCGTCATGAGCGATCCACTGTTGCCCCGCGCCGAAGATGTCCTGGCCGCCGCCGCGCGGATCGCGCCGCATGCCCACGTCACCCCGGTCCTGCGTTCGCACACGCTGGATGCGCTGGCCGGGGCACAACTGGCGTTCAAGGCCGAGCACCTGCAGCGGGGCGGCGCGTTCAAGTTCCGCGGGGCCTGCAACGCGGTGTGGTCGCTGGACGCCGAGCGCGCCGCGGCGGGCGTGGTCACCCATTCCTCCGGCAACCATGGCGCGGCGCTGGCCCTGGCTGCCCGCACCCGCGGCATCCCGTGCCATGTGGTGGTGCCCGAAGGGGCGGTGGCCGCCAAGCTGGCCAACATCGCCCGCCATGGAGCCACCCTGTGGCGCTGCCCGCCGACCATTGCCGACCGTGAGGCCACCTGCGCCCGGGTGCAGGCCGATACAGGCGCGACCCTGGTCCATCCCTATGCCAACCCGGCGGTGATGGCCGGGCAGGGCACCGCGGCACTGGAGCTGCTGCACAGCGACGGCCCGTTCGACGTGCTGGTGGTGCCGGTGGGCGGCGGTGGCTTGGCCAGCGGCACTGCCCTGGCCCTGCAGCACGCCAGCCCGCAGACCCGCCTGGTGCTGGCCGAGCCGGCCGGCGCTGATGACACGGCGCGTTCGCTGGCTGCTGGCCAGCGGATGACCGATTTCACCCCCGACACCTTCTGCGATGGCCTGCGCACCCTGATCGGCGCGCCGAACTTCCAGCTGCTGCAGGCGGCCGGTGCCGAGGTGATCGTGGTCGACGATGACGCCACCCGTGCGGCGATGCGCCTGCTGTGGGAGGTGCTGAAGCAGGTGGTGGAACCGTCCTCGGCCATCGTGCTGGCGGCGGTGCTGGCCCAGCCGGCGCGGTTTGCCGGCCAGCGCGTGGGCCTGGTGCTGTCCGGCGGCAACGTCGATCTGCCAGCGCTGCGCTGGGAGGCGGCGTGAGCCGCGGCCGTCATCGACCGGGCACCGGCCTGCTGGGCTGGCTGTGGCGCCTGTTCGTGCTGGTGCTGGTGTGGCTGCTGGGCGTGACCGCCTGGATCGTCTGGGTGGGTGAGCGTGACCAGGCCGCCAAGGCCGACGCGATCATCGTGCTGGGTGCAGCGGCCTACGATGCCAAGCCTTCACCGGTGTTTGAAGAACGCATCCGCCATGGCCTGGACCTGTACCAGGCCGGCTATGCGCCGTTGCTGATCTTTACCGGTGGCTACGGCGGCACGGGCGCACGCTTTTCCGAATCGCAGGTGGCACGGCGCTATGCGCTGAAGCACGGGGTGCCCGATGACGCCATCCTGATCGAGACCGCCTCGCGCAACACCGTGCAGAACCTGGTGGAAGCCAAGCGGCTGATGGAGCAGCGCAAGCTGCATACGGTCATCATCGTCAGCGACCCGCTGCACATGGCCCGCGCGCTGCGCCTGAGCCAGGCGCTGGGCATCGATGCGCTGGCCTCGTCCACGCCGAGCACGCGCTTCCGCAGCTTCCACACCAGCTGGCGTTTTCTGGTGCAGGAAATCTATTTCTTCCACCGCGACCTGGTGCGCCCGCCGTTGAGTTCGACGGCCAATACCTGAGCGGCTGCCGCTGCGCTCGCCGGGCACGGCCCGGCGCTACCCATATCGCGCGCCCGGCGCGGCCCACATCGCGCACCCGGTAGCGCCGGGCCATGCCCGGCGGCGTCTTTCGATCAGGGCTGCTTGCGGCGGATCGGGATGGCCGACACCGGCACCGAGGCGATGTCATGCCCGCCTTCGCGGATCGGCGCGCCCGGGTCCGGCGCCCAGGCGTGGGCATAGATCACTTCCCAGCTGCTGGGCAGCTTGCCGTCGGCACGCCGCATGGGTTCGTACGCTGCTGCAGCGGCGGCAAAACGGCCGCGACCGGTCAACGTGTGGCGGCGGTCCACCCGCGCATTGGTCGCGCCCATCGCACGCAGCTCGCGCATCAGCGCCGGCAGGTCGTCGTAGGTCAGGGTGAACAGGTCACGATCCAGCACCGGGTCGCGGAAGCCGGCCATCATCAGCGCATCGCCGAACTGGGCGATCTGCGCGAAACGGCTGACGTGCGGGCGGTCATCGGCGGCGGCGAACGCCTCGTTGAGTTCAACCAGCGTTTCCGGGCCGAAGGTGGAGCACAGCAGCAGGCCGCCGGGCTTGAGCACGCGACGGAAACCGGCGAACACCGCCGGCAGGTCGTCCAGCCACTGCAGGCACAGGTTGCTGAAGATCACATCGACGCTGTTGTCGGCCAGCGGCAACGCGGCCGCATCGCCGCACAGGCGCTGGAACGGCTTCCACCAGCCGGCCTGGCGCTTGGCCTGGTCCAGCATCGGCAGGGCCACGTCCATCGCGATCACCTGCGCCTTCGGCCAGCGCTTTTTCATCAGCGCGCTGGCGTGGCCGGTGCCGGCGCCGATGTCCAGCACCACCTCGGGCTTGCGTGATTCCAGGTAGTCCAGCGATTCGATCAGCCGCGACTGCACCTCGCGCTGCAGGGCAGCGGCGGCGTCGTAGCTGTTGGCGGCGCGGGCGAACGCGCGGCGGACGTGGCGGGCATCGAAGTGGGACGGCATTGCGGAAGTCTCTTAGAACGTACCGGGGTAGGCGCCGCCGTCGATCAGCAGGTTCTGCCCGGTGAGGTAACCGGCCTGTGCGCTGCACAGAAAGGCGCAGGCGGCGCCGAATTCGTCCGGCGTGCCGAAGCGGCCGGCGGGGATCTGCTGGCGGCGGCGGTCGGCCACGGCCTGCACATCGCCATCCCCGCCCGCGGCGTGGGCGAAGTTGGCGCGCAGGCGGTCGGTGTCGAACTGGCCGGGCAGCAGGTTGTTGATCGTGACGTTGTGGCTGACGGTGCGCCGCGCCAGGCCGGCGACGAAGCCGGTGAGGCCGCTGCGCGCGCCGTTGGACAGTGCCAGCGTGTCGATCGGTGCCTTCACCGAGGACGAGGTGATGTTGACGATGCGGCCGAAGCCGCGCGCGATCATCGCGTCCACCGTGGCGCGGATCAGCGCGATCGGCGCCAGCATGTTGGCATCCAGCGCGGCGATCCAGTCGTCGCGCTCGAACGTGCGGAAATCGCCCGGCGGCGGGCCACCGGCATTGGTCACCAGGATGTCGACCTGCGGGCAGGCGGCCAGCGCCTGCGTGCGGCCGGCCTCGGTGGTGACATCGGCGGCGACCGTACGCACCTCGGCGGCACCGCGCAGGGCACGCAGTTCCTCATCGGCAGCCTGCAGGGCGGTTTCGCCACGGGCCACGATCACCACGTTCACACCTTCAGTCACGAGGGCGCGCGCGCAGCCCAGGCCCAGGCCCTTGCTTGCGCCACAGACCAGTGCCCAGCGGCCGGAAATACCCAGATCCATGCGTCAACCCTGCGGAGTTCGGAAGGCGCTCATTGTCCGCCATCGGCCGGTGACAGGCCGGCAACGAAGTGTTGCAGGGCGGCGGCCACCTCGTCGGCGTGGCCGAGGAAGGGCGCATGGCCACCGTGGGCGACCGTGAGTGCCTGCGCGCCCGGCGCCAGTGCGGCGGCGGCCTGCATCGCGGTGGGGGACACCAGGCGGTCGCGCTGGCCGGCAATCCACAGGCTGGGCTTGCCCAGCGCCGGCAGGGCGCCGCGCAGGTCGGTGCCTTCCAGCAGGCGCAGGCCTTCCAGCAGGGCGCGCTCGCTGGGGGCGCCGCGCTCGACCAGGCGCTGGCGCAGGGTGCGCAGCTCCTCGCGGGCGTGCGCCGAGCCCATCACGTCCAGCGCCAGGAAGCGTTCCAGCGTGCCGCCGAAGTCGGTGGCCAGGTCGCGCCCGAACTGCTCGAACACGGCCGGTTCCACCGCATGCGGCCAGTCTTCGCCACGCACGAAGCGCGGCGTGGCGGCGATCATCGCCAGCCCGCGCACCTTCGGCAGGGTGGCTGCCGCATGCAGCGCAAACAGCCCGCCCAGCGACCAGCCACACCACACCGCCGGTGGCGTGGCGGCGGCAATGGCGTTGACCACGTGCGGCAGGCGCAGCGGGGTGCTGTCGTCGCGGCTGTGGCCATGGCCGGGCAGGTCGACCACGTGCAGGGTGAAATGGTCGGCCAGGCGCTGTACCAGCGGCGCGAACACGCCGCCCTGCAGGGCCCAGCCATGGATCAGAACCAGGTCCGGCCCGTGGCCGGTGACGTCGATATGCATGGGGTACGACGGGCGCGTGTCAGGCCAGCGCCGGCAGCGCAGGCGGCAGCAGTTCGTGCGGCGCCGAGGCGACGCGATCGCGCGCCACGGCGATCGCTTCGACCAGCTCGCGCACCTGTTCGGGCGTATGCAGCGCCGACAGGGTGACACGCAGCCGCGCCTTGCCTTCGGGCACCGTCGGCGGGCGGATGGCACCGACCAGCCAGCCGGCCTGTTCCAGCGCCTGCGACATCGCCACGGCGGTGTGGTCATCGCCACACAGCAGCGGCTGGATCGGGGTTTCCGAGGCCATCAGGTCGAGCCCGTGGCGGCGCGCTTCGCCGCGGAACAGGGCGATCAGGTCGGCCAGCTTGGCCCGGCGCCAATGGTCGCGGCGGGCCAGCCGCACCGCTTCCAGTGCCGAGGCTGCCAGGGCCGGCGGCAGGGCCGTGGTGTAGATGTAGGGGCGTGCGGTTTCGGCCAGATGCTCGACCAGGTCTTCGCGGCCGAGCACCAGTGCACCGGCGCTGCCCAGCGCCTTGCCCAGGGTGACCAGCTGCAGCGGCACGTCGTCCACGCCCAGGCCGGCGGTCGCGACGGCACCACGGCCATCGCCGAGCACGCCCACGCCATGTGCGTCGTCCACGTAGAACAGCGCCTGCTGCAGGCGCGCGACCAGCGACAAGGCACGCAGCGGTGCAACATCGCCGTCCATGCTGAAGACACCGTCGGTGGCCAGCATCGCCGCACCTTCGGGTGCGTGCTTGAGCTGGCGCATCGCGCCTTCCGGGTCCAGGTGCGGGTAGCGGCGCAGGCGCGCACCGGCCAGGCGCGTGGCATCCAGCAGGCTGGCGTGGTTGAGCTTGTCCTGCACGCAGACGTCGTTCTCTTCGCTCAGCAGCGCCTGCTGCACCGCCAGGTTGGCGGCGAAGCCACTGCCGAACAGCAGGGCGCGCGGGTAGCCCAGCCAATCGGCCACTTCGCGTTCCAGCGCATCGTGCAGTGCGTGATGGCCGCAGACCAGGTGCGAGGCACCGGCGCCGGTGCCATCGCGCGCGGCGGCGTCCTGCAGCGCGTTGACCACGCTGAACTGCTGGGCCAGGCCCAGGTAGTCGTTGCTGCAGAATCCGGTCAGCCAGCGCCCGTCGATTTCCAGGCGCACGCCATCACGACGGGTGACCGTGCGCCGCGGGCGGCGACGGCCTTGTGCATCGCGCAACGCGCGCTGGGCTTGGAGGCGGGCGGTCAGGTCGGGGCGGGCCATGCTGGCTTCAGGCGACGACGGGGCGGCTAGGGTAGCGCGTTGCTGCCACGCCTGCTCGACGCCCCAATCACGCGGCGTGTCACGCGGCGTGGGCGCAGCCACAACCGGGGCCATCGGCGCTGATATCGGCATGCACGGTACCGCCATGGTCGTGGCCGTCGGCATCCACCTGCACCGGCATCGGCTGCAGGCCAAGGCGCGCGAACAGGGCAAGGTCGCGCTCGCCTTCCGGGTTGCCGGTGGTCAGCAGTTTTTCGCCGTAGAAGATCGAGTTGGCACCGGCCAGGAAACACAGCGCCTGCAGCTCGTCGCTCATCGCCTCGCGACCCGCTGACAGCCGCACCATCGAGCGTGGCATCGCAATGCGCGCCACCGCGATCATGCGCACGAACTCGAACGGATCCAGTTCCGCGCTGCCATGCAGCGGGGTACCGGCCACCTGCACCAGCTTGTTGATCGGCACCGAATCGGGATGCGCCGGCAGCGTGGCCAGCGCCAGCAGCAGGCCGATACGCTGCGCGCGCGTTTCGCCCATGCCGACGATGCCGCCGCAGCAGGTTTTCAACCCGGCATCGCGCACGTGGCCGAGCGTGTCCAAGCGGTCCTGGTACTGGCGGGTGTGGATGATCGAATCGTAGTAATCCGGCGCGGTGTCCAGATTGTGGTTGTAGTAGTCCAGCCCGGCATCCTTCAGTGCGCGTGCCTGCTCGCCCGTGAGCATGCCTAGCGTGGCGCAGGTCTCCAGGCCGAGTGCCTTCACCCCGGCGATCATCGCGGCCACCTTGGGGATGTCGCGGTCCTTGGGCGAGCGCCACGCTGCGCCCATGCAGAAGCGCGATGCGCCGGCCGCCTTCGCCTGGCGCGCCTTGGCCAGCACCGCATCGGTGTCCATCAGTTTCTGCGCGCTTACGCCGGTGCTGTAGCGCTGCGCCTGCGGGCAGTACGCGCAGTCTTCCGGGCAGCCGCCGGTCTTCACCGACAGCAGCGTGGACACCTGCACCTGCGCCGGATCGAAATGCGCGCGATGCACGCTGGCGGCGCGGAACAGCAGCTCCGGCAGGGGCAGGTCGAACAGCGCCTGCAGTTCATCGTGCTGCCAGTAGTGGCGGATGGCAGAAGCCATGGCGGGACCCTGGGGAGTTGGAGCGAGGGCGGCAGTGTGGGTGGGTTGGCAATGACTGTCAACTTCCATATACGCAAAGAGGTTTACAGCATTCCGGCGTCGGTGTGCCGCTAGACTGGGCCGCCGAGCGAAGGAACTGCCATGGATCTGCCGCGCTTCACCTATCACCCCGATCCCGTCGCCACCGGCAGCGTGGCTGCCGCCGACACGCCCTGTGTCTGCTGCGGGCAGGCGCGCGGTTACGTCTATGCCGGGCCGGTGTATGCCGAAGAGGAGTACGCGCAGCAGATCTGCCCGTGGTGCATTGCCGACGGCTCGGCACATGAGCGCCTGGGTGTCACCTTCAGCGACGAGGAAGGCGTGGGCGGTGGTGGCGAGTGGGATGAGGTCGGTGAGGACATCATCGACGAGATCGCGCAGCGCACCCCCGGCTTCAACGGCTGGCAGCAGGAACAGTGGTGGACGCACTGCGGGGATGCCGCACAGTTCATCGGCCGCGCCGGTCGCGCCGAACTGGAAGCACACGGCAAGGATGCGGTGGTGGCGATCCAGGACAGCACCGGGCTGGACGACGGGCCGCAGTGGCAGCACTTCCTTGCCGCGTTGGACAAGGACGGTTCACCGACGGCCTACCTGTTCCGCTGCAGGCACTGTGGCGTGGTGGGTGGTTACCAGGATTGCGACTGACGCGCACTGATGGAGCCCTTCGACGCCCGCGCCGGACGCTGGGAGCCAATCACCCGCGACGAACTCGATGCGTTGGTTGCTGCCCAGTTGGCCCGCTGCACACCTGACCAGCAGGCCGCCTTCGCTGCGCTGCGCGTGCCGTTCTACACGGTGCCGTTGCATCGCCTGGGTACGGTCGAACCGGTCTGGGTCGTCGCCCATCTCGCTGACGGGTGGCTCTACTACGAGGACGTGGAAGAGGGGTTCGAGATGGGTGTCCCCGGCGAAGACGGTGCGCTGCCGGCGCGAGGGTGCGACCAGTTGGAACTCACCCACATCCTGCATCGCGCGGGATGCGTTGGGTGAGCGCATGAGCAGGCGCGAGCGGAAGCTGCTGGTCCTGGATCTGGACGAAACCCTGGTGCATGCCAGTGCGTGCGAGCTGGATCGCCCGGCAGACGCGCGGGTGGTGGGTTACCACGTCTACAAGCGCCCCCACGTCGATGCCTTTCTCGACTTCGCGTTCGCGCACTTCGATGTGGGCGTGTGGACATCATCCGGCCAGTTGTATGCCGAGCCGCTGGTGGCCTGGTTGATGCCGGAGCGGACGCTCGAATTCCTGTGGTCATCACAGCGTTGCTCGATCGCGCGTGACTGGGTAACGGGTGGCCATTCAAGCCAGAAGCGGCTGTACAAACTGAAGCGGCTGGGGTTCTCGCTGGAACAGATGATCGGCATCGACGACACGCCGGAGAAGTACGCGAAGAACTACGGCAACCTCGTGCAGGTGCAGGCGTTCATCGGCGACCTCGGCGACGACGAACTGCTGCATCTTCCGCATTACCTGGAACTGCTGCGGCAGATCCCGAACATCCGGGCCGTGGAAAAGCGCCGCTGGCGCGAGCGCATGCCGGCCTGAGCCGGCAGCGCTGATTCATCCGTGGCCGCACCGGCCACCACGCATCACACCTGGGCCATGCCGCCATCGACAAAGAACTCGATGCCGTTGACGAAGCTGGCCGCATCCGAGGCCAGGAAGGCCACGGCATTGGCCACCTCCTGCGGTTCGCCGAGGCGGGCCAGCGGTACCTGCGCGGCAAGGTGATCGAACAGGCCCTGGCGTGCTTCGTCGGGCACCAGGTCGCCCAGGCCGGGGGTGCGGATCGGGCCGGGGCTGACCACGTTCACCCGGATGCGGCGTTCCTTCAGGTCCAGTGCCCACGAGCGGGCGAAGTTGCGCACCGCAGCCTTGCTGGCGCTGTACACGCTGAAGTTGGCCGTGCCCTGGATCGAGACCGTCGAGCCGGTGAGGATGACCGAGGCCCCATCGACCAGCAGCGACAGCGCCTTCTGCACGGTGAACAGCACGCCGCGCACGTTGGTGGCGAAGATGCGGTCGAAGTGTTCTTCGGTGATGGCGCCCAGCGGCAGCATGTCACCGCCACCGGCATTGGCGAACAGGATGTCCAGGCGGCCGGCCTGGCGGGCGATCTGCGCGTACACCGCATCGAGGTCGCTGGGCTGCGCGGCATCGGCGCGGATGCCGATGGCCTGCGTACCGATGGCGGCCACGGCGGCGTCCAGTTCAGGCTGGCGGCGGCCGGTGATGAAGACCTTGGCGCCGAGGCTGGCCAGGTGCTGGGCGGTGGCCAGGCCGATGCCGGTGGTGCCGCCGGTGACGAGGGCGATCTTGCCGTTGAAATCAGTGCTCATGGTGTTCTCCTGTAAGGGCTGCCGGGGAGGGGTGGCAGCGGGTGGGAGAATGATGGGCGGCGGCGCTGCTGCGATAAATCATGCGCAATGACAATGACTATGCATGTGGGTGCATAATAAATCGCATGAACCAGCTCAATGCCATCCGTGCCTTCGCCCGCGTCGTCGAGACCGGCAGCTTCACCCGCGCCGCCGATTCGCTGGACATGCCCACCACCTCGTTGAGCAAGCTGGTGCGCGAGCTGGAAACGCACCTGGGGGTGCGCCTGCTGCAGCGGACCACGCGGCGCGTAGCGGTGACCGCCGAGGGCCAGGCGTACTACGAGAAGGCCGGCCGCCTGCTGCGTGACCTGGAGGATGTCGACGCCTCCTTCAGCGCTGCACGCGGCGCACCCCGCGGCTTGCTGCGCGTGGACATCGGCGGCTCCACCGCGCGCGATGTGCTGATTCCCGTGCTGCCTGACTTCATGGCGCGCTACCCGGACATCCGCATCGAACTGGGCGTTTCAGACCGCGCGGTGAACCTGATCAGCGAGAACGTGGACTGCGTGATCCGCGGCGGCGCGCTGGATGATTCCTCGCTGGTGGCCCGTCACCTGGGCGATGCGCACCTGGTGACCTGCGCCAGCCCGCGCTACCTGAAGGCGCATGGCATTCCCGCCTATCCCGAAGAGCTGCGCAACGGCCATCGGCTGGTCAGCTACCTGCTGCCGTCGAACGGCCGTGCGGTGCCCTTCCGGTTTCGCGGCGAAGACGGTGCCTTCGAGATCAAGGCCGAGCACCGCATCGGCATCAACGAAAGCAACGCGCACCTCGCCGCCGCCATGGCGGGCATGGGCCTGGTGCAGACCTTCGGCTATGCGGCGGGCGCTGCGCTGCGCAGCAAGGCACTGGTGGAAGTGCTGCAGCCGTGGCGGCCGGCGCCGTACCCGTTCCACGTGGTGTACCCGAACAACCGGCACGTGACGCCGCGCCTGCGGGTGTTCATCGACTGGCTGGCGCAGGTATTGCCGCCGTTGCTGGCGGGTGGGAGCTAGCGTTTGCGCGGCCGCACCGAGACATGCGGATGGTCCGGCACATGCCATCGCCATGGGAAATCGATTGCGCGGCTGATGCCGATGCGTGGCCCGACGACGGGTGATTCCGGCGGCGGCGTGCCATCACAGACGATGACGATGCCACGGTCAGCGGCCACCAGATCGGCTCCATCCAGATCGCGGGTGATGCTGAGCGCCTGGGACAGCTTGCCGGGGCCGCTGGCCAGATCGCGTTCGCGCCTGGCGGCAGGCCGTGCCGCCTGCATGGCGCCCACCCCGGCGACCGGTTCGGCCGCCCGCAGCAGCACGCCCACCCCTTCGCCAACCTCGCCACAGACCGCGTTGCTGCCCCAGTGCATGCCGTAGGTGAAGTAGACATACAGGTGGCCGGCTTCCCCGAACATGGTGGCATTGCGGGCGGTCTGCCCCCGGTAGGAATGCGCGGCGGGGTCCTCGCTGCCTGCGTACGCCTCCACTTCCACGATGCGCGCGGCGCGACCGTCATCGCGCACGATCAGCTTGTTCAGCAGCGCAGGTGCCACCGCCGTGGGGTGGCGGCGATAGAAGTCGCGCGGCAGCACGTTCCAATGGTCCGGCAGCCAAGCCGGTACGACGGGTGCGCGGGGGGCGGATGCTGGCACGTCAGGGTTTATCCTGCTCCTGCTGCATCCGGTCCGCCTCTTTCTGCAGGCCCGGGTCGTGGGTTTCGCCGTACTTCATGTACAGAATGAGGCTGGGCACGGCCATGGCGAGTGCCCCGATCACCAGGACAAGGATGATGATTCTGGTCCGCTTGTTCATACGCGATCCGCAACTCCGGCATGTGGCGGGCACAGCGTAGGCGGGCCGATGTGCATTCCCTGTGTCCTCGCCACCGCCTGCGCTGGACAGCCTGCACCTACCCGCCAAGGCGCTTAACCCTGATGCCATCCAGCGAATGCAGCGCACACAGTAGCGGGCATGCCGATACAGGGAATCCACAACGCGCTGGCTCGCGCCGCTTCAGCGGCCCTGCAGGTGCTGCTGCCGCTGCGCTGCCTGGTCTGCGACGACCCCGGCCACGATGGCCTGGATCTGTGTGCCGCCTGCCTGGCGGATCTACCCTGGTCCGGGCGGGCCTGCCTGCGCTGTGCACTGCCATTGCCGGACAGCGCGCTGCCGGTCTGCGGCACCTGCCGCGAGGAGCCGCCGCCGCAGGCTGCGACCCACGCCAGCCTGCTGTACCTGCCGCCCGTGGACCAGCTGCTGGTCCGCTACAAATTCCACCAGGACCTGGCCGCCGGCCGACTGCTGGCGCAGTTGATGCTTCGCCATCCGCCACCGTGGGCGTGCGCGCCGCTGGCACCGGTGCCGTTGCATCCGCGGCGCTTGCGCCAGCGCGGTTACGACCAGGCCGGCGAGCTGTGCCGGCTGCTGCGCCAGCCGGTGTGGCGCGGCCTGTACCGTCGCCGGCACACCGCGCCGCAGTCGGAGCGCAGCGCCGAGCAGCGCCGCGACAACCTGTTCGACGCCTTCGATGTGCGCGGTGCGGTGCCACCGCGCCTGACCGTGGTGGACGATGTGATGACCACCGGCAGCACCGTGCTGGAAGTGGCGGAAACGCTGCGGCTGGTCGGCGCCGACGAAGTGCGCGTGTGGGTGTGCGCGCGGGTGCCGTGATGCGTTCCGGTAGAGTCGACCGTTGGTCGACTGCCCTTCGATCTGGATAACGCCAGTCGACCAACGGTCGACTCTACCCAGCCTACTGCCCCGCGGGTGCCGTGATGGTGCCATCAACGAGGCGGGCGCTAGGATGGGCCAGGAACCTGATCGAAGGAGTGGTCATGCTGTCTCCCGAATCTTCCCCGTCGCCGCTGTTGTCGGCCATCGGCCGCAGCTGGTCGATCCTGCTGCTGTATGGCGTGGTCGCGCTGGGCTTTGGCATCACCGCAATCGGCTGGCCGATGGCCGCAGCCACCGCGCTGGCCTGGGCACTGGGCTTGATGGCCATCGTCGAAGGGGTCATCAGCCTGATCGCCTTGATCAGTGGCGGCAGCGGCGCGCCGCGGGGCTGGCTGCTGTTGTATGCGGTGGCTTCGCTGGGCTTCGGCACGCTGGCGGTGATCAATCCGCTGGCCACCGCCAGCGTGCTGGTGCTGCTGCTGGCTGCCTGGCTGCTGGTGGCGGGCATCTACCGCATCGTATTCGCCGTGCGCGTGCGCAGGCATATCCGGGGCGAGTGGGTGCTGATCCTCAGCGGCGCGCTGGCCATCGTGCTCGGCCTGCTGTTTGCGGCCAACCCGCTGGCCGGGGTGGCGGTGACCACCCTCTGGATGGGCATCGGCAGCCTGCTGTACGGGCTGCTGCAGATTGTCGTGGCACTGAAACTGAGGACGCTGGCGTGAGGGCCGCGCTTCCGTTGTTGCTGGCGGCGGCGCTGGGTTTGACCGCCTGCATGCCGGGCGCACCTGCTGATGCGCCGGTGGGCCGGCAGCAGGCACCACGCCCCGGCGTGGACGTGCGCCTGAGCGCGGTCGATGCGGAGGGCAAGGGCACGCCGGTTGAGTGGCAGGGCGAGGCACTGGCCCTGCGTGAACCGCCGATTGCCGGCAGCGCGGACATCGCCGATGTGCGCTATGTGCTGGACAACGGCAACCAACCGGGCCTGCAGATCCGGTACCGGCCGGAGGCACACCAGCGCATCCACGATGGCACCGCAGCCCTGGTGGGCCAGCGTGCGGCCATCAGCGTGGATGGCCGTGTGCTGATGGTGGCGACGGTGCAGGGCCCGTTCGGCGAATCAATGCTGCTGAGCGGGCTGTCCAGCATTGCCGAAGCGCAGGCGCTGGCGAAGCACATCACCGGCAGATGACCGGCGCGCCGCCACTCCCGCGCTGCGCGCGGAGGTCGACCAAGGTCGACCGCTACCTGGCGAACCGCGCTTCGATCTCTTCCAGCGACTTGCCCTTGGTTTCCGGCAGCCACAGGGCGGCCACCAGGAAGAACACAAACGTGCAGCCAGCCCAGAACAGGAACATGCTGGCATAGCCATGGTGCCCCACCGTGGGCAGGAAGATGGCGGCAATCGTGGTGGATACGAACTGGTTGATGAGCAGGGCGATGCTCATGCCATTGGAGCGGATGCGGTTGGGCATCAGTTCCGACAGCGCCAGCCACACGCACACGCCGGGGCCGACCGCGAAGAACGCCACGAACACCAGGATGCACGCGGCCACGGCCCAGCCGTGTGCCGGTGGCGGCACCGGGCCGATGCGTGCCTGTTCGATGCGCAGCGGCGCCTGCGCGGCGCTGGCCGGGTCGGCGAAGGGGTTCAGGTGCAGGTGGCGGAAGAACGCACCGATGACGCTGTCCGGCTGCACGGTGCCGGCACGCGCGATGCGCAGTTCGCGGTCACCCAGGTTGTCGCTGCGCAGGGCACGCACGTTGGTGAAATCGCCATAGGCATACGACACGGTGAGCTGCATCGGCCGGCCCTCGCTGTCGGTGCCAGCGGCCAGGCGCTGCCACTGCGCGTCATCCAGCACCAGCTGCAGGCCGTCACCACTCACTGCGGCCTGCAGCTGCGGCTGCACATCGGCGCGACCGCGCTCGGTCTGGAAGAACAGCGTGGCCGCGGCCAGCAGGGCCACGCAGATGCCGCCGCTGCCCAGCATCAACAGGAAGCGGCGGCCCTTGCGGTCGACCAGCAGCAGGGCGACCACGGTCATCACCGCGTTGAGCAGCTTGATGGCCACGTCGGCGCCGTTGGCCACCGAGCCGGACAGGCCGGCCTGGTTGAGGATGTTGACCGCGTAGGCCAGTATCGAATTGATGCCGGTGGCCTGGGTGCAGGCCAGCACGACGCAGGCCAACACGAACGGCACCACGTAGCGGCGGCTCAGCAGCCGATCACGGCGGCCATCGCTGCTGCGCGTTTCCGGTGCCTGGATCTGCGCCAGCGTGGGTTCCACATCGGCAGCGGGCAGCACGCGCTGCAGGCTGCGGCGCGCGTCTTCCACGCGGCCACGGCGTACCAGCCAGCGCGGTGATTCGGACAGCCAGAAGATGCCGGCACAGAACAGCAGGCCCGGTGCCAGGCAGCTCCAGAAGATGGTGCGCCAGGCGTGATCCTTCACCACGAACAGTTCCTGCGCCTGCTGTGCCAGCGGCAGCGAGCGCACGGCCTCGGCGGCGGCATCCACGGCATGCGCCTGGTACAGACCGATGAGGGCAGCCAGCACCAGGCCGATGGTCAGCAGCAGCTGGAACATCGCCGCACCGCGGCCGCGCCGCTCGGGACTGAGCACTTCGGCCAGGTACAGCGGCACCACCACGCCGATCAGGCCCCCGCTGATGCCCTGCAGCAGGCGGCCCAGCAGCAGCGGCGTGTAACCCGAGGCCAGCGCCATGATCGGAATGGAGGCGGTGAACAGCACGCCCGCCAGCAGCATCGCGCCGCGGCGGCCGATCAGGTCGGCCACCATGCCGGCGAACAACGAAGACAGCACGCTGCCCAGCAGCACCGCTGCAACCACGAAGCCGAGCTGTTGGCTGCTGAGCTGCCAGGCGTGGCTGGCGGTGGCTTCCAGGTAGGGCAGGGCGCCGGCGATGATGCCGATGTCGATGCCGTACAGCAGGCCGCCGAGGCCGCCGATGAACAGCAGGTAGCGAACGGGCCAGCGCGGGGCGGTGGGTGCGGTCATCGACAGGTTTCCTGTGCGGCGTTTCGGTGCGGATTGCTTTCTGTAGAGTCGAGCCACGCTCGACTGCTTTGCCGCGGCATGCGCGGTCAGTCGAGCATGGCTCGATTCTACAAATCGATTACCCGCCCGCCGACGACCACCTGCTGCAGGCGCAGTGCGGCGTCCAGCACCACCAGGTCGGCGCGGGCGCCGGGCGCGATGCGGCCGCGATCGTCCAGGCCGAGGTAGGCGGCGGGGAAGGTGGAGACGCGCTGCGAGGCATCGGCCAGGTCCAGGCCCACCTGCACCAGGTTGCGCAGCGCCTGGTCCATGGTCAGCGCACTACCGGCCAGCGAACCGGTGGCCAGGCGCACGCAGCCGCCGCACTTGTGCACGCGCTGTTCGCCCAGTGCGTATTCGCCATCGGGCATGCCGGTGGCCGCGGTGGCATCGGTCACCGCATACAGGCGCGGAATCGCGCGCGCGGCCAGGCGGATCACGCCGGGGTGGATGTGCTGCAGGTCGGGAATGATTTCCGCGTACTGCGCATGCGCGAGCGCAGCGGCTGCAATGCCCGGGCGGTAGTGGTCGACGCCGGTCATGCCATTGAACAGATGGGTGAAGCCGGACGCACCGGCCTGCAGCGCGGCCACGCCTTCCTCGTAGGTGCCGGCGCTGTGGCCCAGCTGCACGCGGATGCCCATCTCCGACAGCGCGGGAATCAGTGCGGTGTGCTCGCCGATCTCCGGCGCCAGCGTCATCACCCGGATCGGCGCCAGCGCATGCAGCTGCTGCACCAGTGCCAGCGTTGCCTCGATCGTGCGGTTGGGCTGCGCGCCCAGCCGCTGCGGGCTGATGAAAGGGCCTTCCAGATGCACACCGGCGATGGTCGCGGCCTCGGCATCCGGCGCCGCCATCGCGGCGGCCACGCCCTGCAGCGCATGCTCGATCTCGTCCAGGCCGGCGGTCATGGTGGTCGCCAGCAGGGTGGTGGTACCGAAGCGCAGGTGGGTGCGGGCGATGGTGCGGGCCACGTCGCCGCCCTGCATCAGGTCCACGCCGGCCGCGCCGTGCACGTGCAGGTCGATGAAGCCGGGCAGGATCACCGGCAGCTGCAGATCGTCGGCGCCACTGTGGTCATCCACCTGCAGCTGGCGCACGTGCGTATCGAACTGGACGTCGCCACGGCGCCAGCCCAGCGGGGTGAGGATGCGGCCGTGCAGGCGGCGGGTGTCGGTCATGGCGGTGTCTCGGCGATGATCACTTCGATGCCCAGCCGCTGCAGCCCCTCGCGGGTGGCATCGTCGATGCCGGCGTCGGTGATGATGGCGTGGATCTGGTCGAGGAGCGCGATGCGGTGCAGGCTGACGCGGCCGAACTTGGAGGCGTCGGTGAGCACCACGATGCGGCGCGCGCGCTCGACCATGCGGTGGTTGAGGCGGGCTTCGGCTTCGTCGTGGGTGGTCAGGCCGAACTGCAGGTCCAGGCCGTCCACGCCCAGGAACAGGGTGTCGAAGCTGTAGGAGTTGAGGCTGGCCTCGGCCTGGCTGCCCTGCAGCGAGAGCGACTGCTGGCGCAGCAGGCCACCGGTGAGGAGCACGGTGATGCCCGGCGCGTTGGCCAGTTCCCAGGCGATGTTCAGGCCATTGGTCATCACCGTCACGTCGCGGTGGCCGCGCAGGTGGCGGGCCAGGGTCATCGTGGTTGAGCCGGAGTCGATGATGATGTTGTCGCCGGCCTGCACCAGCCGCGCGGCGGCGGTGCCGATGGACTCCTTCAGCGGCAGGTTCAGCGCATCCTTCTCGTGGATGTCCTGTTCCTGCGGTGGCGTGCGCACCAGGGTGGCACCGCCGTGGGTGCGGGTGGCCAGGCCCTGCGCCTCGAAGTGGGTGAGGTCGGCACGGATGGTCACCGCCGACACGCCGAAGCGCTCGACCAGATCGGCCACCTGCACCGAGCCATGCTCGATCAGCAGCTGCAGGATCTGTTGCCGGCGGGAGCGGGTGTTGCGCATGGCCATCTCTCGGTTTCGTCAGGAAAGGTAGAGATTAGCCGTTCGCAAGAACGGAGGCAGCCGAACTTGCGTTCTGCTTGCGGGTGCCCGCCTGGTTGGCGCTGCAGGCGCGGGCGTACTCGCCGAGGCACTGGCCGATGCGGTGCTGCACCAGCGCGCTGGGGGTGTTGGCCAGGCGGCCTTCGCGCACGGCGCGGTACTGCTCGGGCAGGTACTGGCTGAGCAGTACCAGCGGCGGCGCCTGCCGTTCCAGGTTGGCGAACAGGGTCTGCACCGCCTGCAGCAATGCGGGTTCGCCCCAGTAGTAGCGGCAGCGGTCGCTGAAGGAGAAGCGGCGCAGCAGGCGCAGTTCGGCTTCGTCACCCTGGTAGTAGGGCTGCCAGTACTTCGGCTGCGCCTGCATCACCTCATCCAGCACCTGCGGCAGGCGCGAGCACTGCGCCGCTGGCAGCAGGTCGGCCTCGATGGCGGCCAGCGCGAACAGCGCCTCGCGGTAGGCGAAGGTCGCCGCCGGGCCCACCTTGAGGATGGCGAAGTGGTCGCGCACCAGGGCGTGCAGTCCGCTTTCGCGCTGGTAATCGGTGGAATGCGCTTCGAACACGATGCGCGGCTGCTGTTCGAGGAAACCGGCCAGCGCATCGGCTGCCGCCGGGTCGTACTCGTGCACGCTGCTGTGGTCGAAATCCACGCCCGGCTGCACCACCATCGCGATCACCCGCTGCCACGCGTCGCGCAGCTGCGGCGTATCGAAGGCGTGCTGGTGGATGGCCAGCGTCTGCGCGGCGGCGGCCGGCGTGGTCACCTGCAGGCCGCCGGCCAGCGAGGCTTCGCCACCGGGCACCGGCACTTCGGTGCCGATGACATAGACCGGCGGCGGCAGGCCGTGTTCGGCGGCGCTGCGCTCGGCGATCTCGGCCAACTCGGCCGAACGTGCGGCGACGATCGCATCGGGCAGCGGCACCGGGTCGTCGGCGCAGGACATGCTGCAGTCCAGGTGGATCTTGTGGAAGCCGGCGGCCACGTAGGCCTCGATCAGCACGCGCGCATGGGTCATGGCTTCGGCGGCCGGGCGCTTCTGCCAGGCGTTCGGGCCAAGGTGGTCGCCACCGAGGATCAGCCGCTCGCGCGGGAAGCCTTCTTCATCGGCCAGCGCGCCGACGTAATCGCGGTACTGCGGCGGGGTCATGCCGGTGTAGCCGCCAAACTGGTCGACCTGGTTGGACGTGGCCTCGACCAGCAGCACGGTGCCGTGCGCCAGCGCCACGTGCATGGCCGCGCGCAGCACCTGTTCGTTGCTGCAGCAGACGCTGTACAGGCCGACGTTGGCACCGGCGCGGTGGGAGGCAAGCAGGGTCTGCAGCGGGGACATGGTCAGGCTCCGGTCGATCAGGAAAACGAGGGTTGGCAGGCCAGCAGCGCGGCACCGCGCGCACCACCGGCATCGCCGAAGCGCGGCGCCACGATGGGCGGCACCTGCGCACCGGCGAACAGATGGGCGGCCACCGCCGATGGCAACTGCTGGTACAGCGGCGCGTACTGCGAGAGGCCGCCACCGAGCACGATCACGTGCGGGTCCAGCGCCAGCACCAGTGCGGCCAGGCTGTGGCCGAGCAGGTCGCGGTGGATGTCCAGCGCCTGGCGGGCGCGTGCATCGCCGGCCTCGGCCAGGGCAATCACCGCGCTGGCATCGCGCGCGCTGCCGCCGAGATGGCGTTCGATCATCGCCACGCCGCTGCCGGACACGTAGCGCTCCACGCAGCCCTGCAGGCCGCAGCCGCAGTCCAGCAGCGGCAGGCCGTGGCGCTGCAGCAGGTGGCCGGGCACGCTCCAGTGGCCCCATTCGCCGGCCAGGCCGTTGAAGCCGGTCAGCAGGCGGCCCTGCAGGCAGAAGCCACCACCGGCACCAGTGCCGAGGATGGCGCCGAACATGCTGGGGTAGCCATCGGCGGCGCCACCGTGCGCCTCGGACAACGCAAAGCACTGCAGGTCATTGCCGAAGTGCAGCGGACGCTGCAGGCGGGCCTGCAGGTCGTGGGCCACGCACTGGCCGGTCAGGGCCGGCACGTTCGCGCTGAGCTGGCGGCCGCTGCGGCGGTCGCGCACGCCGGGCAGGGCGATGCCGATGGCGGCGTCACTGCGGCCCAGCGTGGCATCGGCCTCGGCCACCAGCGCAACGACGGCCTGCAGGAAACCGCCGTAGTCGCCCTGCGGCGTCGCCACGCGGCGGCGCCAGGTGACCTGCATCGCCGCATCGCACGCCACCAGCTCGATCTTGGTGCCGCCGATGTCGATGCCGTAGCAGGCGTGGGCGATCAGCTCAGCCATGGTGGATGGTGACGCCCTGGACGACGCGGTTGACGGTGCCGTCCGGGAACGGATTGTCCGGGGTCAGGCCCAGCGCGGCCGAGCGCTGCAGCGCGAACAACTGGGCGAAGCCCAGCCACACCGGCGCCAGCCACGGGTCGTCCAGTGCCGGCACGGCCAGCGTGTACTCGTCGTCCGCGCCGATATCCGCATGCGGGCCGATCGCCAGCACCTGCCCGGCCACGCCGTCGCGGCGCAGTTCTTCCAGCAGGTCCTGTTCGTAGCGGCGCGCCAGCGGCTGCACGCTGCGCAGCACGACCACCAGGGTGTCGCCATCCAGCGTGGACTTGGGGCCGTGGCGGAAGCCCAGCGGGGTGTTGGCCAGCGCCAGCACGCGGCCGGCGGTCAGTTCCAGCACCTTCAGCGCGCACTCGCGGGCCAGCGCTTCCAGCGGTCCGCTGGCCAGGTAGATCACCCGGTTGAACGGGCGCTGCGCCAGTGCCGCCACCGGCGCATCCCACTGCGCCAGGCCTTCGCGGCCCAGCGCGGCAATCTGCTTCAGGCGTGCGCTGCGCGCCTCCCACGGCGAGCGGTCGAACACGGTCAGTGCAGCCAGCAGCATGCAGGTCAGGCTGCTGGTCATGGCAAAGGCGCGGTCGCAGCTGGCCGAAGGCATCAGCAGGGTGAAGGTATCGCTGCGGCCGGCACCACGGCGGGCCAGTTCGCCGTCGGCATTGCAGGTGATGTCGAGGAAACGGGCGTCGGCCACGTCGGCGCGCACGCGGTCGACCGCAGCCACGCTTTCCGGGCTGGAACCGCTGCGGCCAAACGACACCAGCAGGGTGGGGCGGTCGCGCTGCAGGTACAGCGCCGGGTGGGTCAGCAGGCTGGTGGTATGCACCACGCGCACCTCGGCCGGCCACTGCGCGTTGATCGCATCGGCCACCATTTCGGCGATGAAGCCGGAGCTGCCAGCGCCGGTGAACAGCACGCGCTGGTTGGGATCGTTGAGGCTGTCGCCGAGGAAGGCCTGCAGGCGGTCGCGGGCACGCGACAGGTCCTGCGCAAGGGCTTCCCACAGCGCCGGCTGCTGGGCGATTTCGGTAGCGGTATCGGCTCCGCCCCGGCGCTGCCAGGCGGACACATCGGAAAGCAGGGTGACGTCCATTCGGAGGTTCCAGTTGGGCCAGCGCACCATCAGTGTTTTCTTTCGAAATGTCAAACATCGAAAGCAAAAAGAAAGAAACTAGCTGTCGCGACTTACCGTGAAGGGGCGCGATCGCGAAACGCAAGAACCGCCCGAATGCCGTATCGCACAATACTTAACAGGGGGTTGCAAGCGCTTACACAAAGTATTGCGACGCACCAACTTTCGTTTCTAGCAAATATATCTTCCTTTTTACTTTCAGTTTATTGACATCTTTCGAATCCCTGCCCTAGAGTCGGGCGCAACTGCTTTCGAAACGCCCGGTGAACGGGTTGGGAGTTCGTGTGGAGAACCGCATTCGTCGCTCGCCGCTGCTGCTGGCCCTGCTGCCGGCATTGATGCTGGTAGCGACATCGGCCCAGGCCGAGCCGGTCGGCAACCTGCGTTCGGTCAGCGCCAGTGACAGCCGCGACGGCGTACACGGCTGGGACCTGCAGACCGACAGCGGCGCGCGCATCCGCATCGAACTGCCGGCCGCGGACATCCTCCGCGTGCAGGCCGGGCGCAAGGGCACGTTGACCGGGGCCGGCGACAAGGCCGCGCCGATCGTGCTGCCGCAGCCCAAGGCGAATGTGCGGGCGCAGCTGGAAGAAGACGCACAGGAAATCCGCGTGCGGACCGATGCACTGGTGCTGCACGTGCAGCGGCAGCCGCTGCGCCTGCGCCTGGAGCGCCTGGACAACGGCCAGCCCACCGCGCTGTGGCAGGAACTGCAGCCGCTGGACCTGGATGCCACGCAGAGCGTGCAGGTGCTCTCTTCGCGGGCCGATGAAGGCTACTTCGGCGGTGGCCAGCAGAACGGCCGTTACCAGTTCAAGGGCCGCGAGCTGGAGGTGTCCTATTCCGGCGGCTGGGAAGAAGGCGATCGCCCGAGCCCGGCGCCGATGCTGCTGAGCAGCCGTGGCTGGGGCATGCTGCGCAACACCTGGAGCGATGGCAGCTACGACCTGCGCCAGGCCGACCAGGCCACCCTGCTGCACCGCGAAGACCGCTTCGATGCCTATTACTTCGTCGGCGCCGACCTGCCGAAGCTGATCGAACGCTACACCCAGCTGACCGGCCGCCCGAACATGGTCGCGCGCTGGGCGCTCTCCTACGGCGATGCCGACTGCTACAACGACGCCGACAACAGCCGGAAGCCCGGCACCGTGCCCGAAGGCTGGAGCGACGGCCCGACCGGCACCACGCCGGATGTGATCGACAGCGTGGCCAAGCAGTACCGCGAACATGACATGCCCGGCGGCTGGATCCTGCCCAACGACGGCTACGGCTGCGGCTACCAGAAGCTGCCCGAGACCGTGCAGGGGCTGGCGAAATATGGCTTCCGCACCGGCCTGTGGACCGAGAACGGCGTGGACAAGATCGCCTGGGAAGTGGGCAAGGCCGGCAGCCGCGTGCAGAAGCTGGATGTGGCCTGGACCGGCAAGGGCTACCAGTTCGCGATGGATGCCAACCGCCAGGCCTTCAACGGCATCCTCGACAACTCCGATTCGCGCCCGTTCCTGTGGACGGTGATGGGCTGGGCCGGCATCCAGCGCTACGCGGTGGCCTGGACCGGCGACCAGAGCAGCAGCTGGGATTACATCCGCTGGCATGTGCCGACCCTGGTGGGCTCGGGCCTGTCCGGCATGGCCTACGCCAGCGGCGACGTCGATGCGATCTTCGGCGGCAGCGCCGAGACCTTCACCCGCGACCTGCAGTGGAAAGCCTTCACCCCGGTGCTGATGGGCATGAGCGGCTGGTCGTCGAACGCGCGCAAGCACCCGTGGTGGTACGACGAGCCCTACCGCAGCATCAACCGCGATTACCTGAAGTTGAAGATGCGCCTGACCCCGTACATGTACGGGCTGGTGCACGAGGCCGCGCAGACCGGTGCACCGCCGGTGCGTGGCCTGATGTGGGACAACCCGCGCGATCCGCACGCGCAGGATGAAACCTACAAGTACCAGTTCCTGCTCGGCCGCGACCTGCTGGTGGCGCCGGTGTACCGCAGCCAGGCGGCCAGCCGTGGCTGGCGCCGCGACATCCACCTGCCGGCCGGCGGCTGGATCGACTACTGGGATGGCCGCCGCGTGCAGGCCGGGGCCGAGGGACGCCAGCTCGACCGCCAGGTGGACCTGGCCACGCTGCCGGTGTTCGTGCGCGCCGGTGCGATCCTGCCGATGTATCCGTCGATGCTGTTCGACGGCGAAAAGCCCCTTGATGAAGTGACCTTCGACCTCTACCCGCAGGGCGAAGCGCAGTACACGCTGTACGAAGACGACGGCACCACGCGCCGCTACCAGAAGGGCGAATCGAGCACGCAGGTGGTGCGCGTGCAGGCCCCGGCGCAGGGCAGCGGCCCGGTGCAGGTGCAGATCGACGCGGTGCAGGGCAGCTACAACGGCCAGCTGGCGCAGCGCCGCTACGGCCTGCGCGTGCTCAGCCGGCAGGCGCCGCGTGCGGTGCAGGCCGGTGGCCGCGCGCTGCCGGCGCTGGCCGATGCGGCGGCGTTCAACAGCGCCAGCGAAGGCTGGTACTTCGATGCGAAGGACCGCCGCGGCACCCTGCATGTGCGTACCGCCACGCAGGACATCCGCCAGCCGCTGCAGCTGCAGCTGGACTTTGCCGTGGCCGCTGCGGCCGCCGACGATGCCTTCCCGGCCGCGCCGGTGCTGGGCCGCGAACTGCCGGCCGACAGCCTGCTGGTGGTCAATCGTCCGGCCGAAGAACCGGGCCATGCACTGGAAAATGCCTTCGACGACGACCCCGGCACCTGGTTCCGCAGCGTGCGCAACCAGGCCGTGCGCACCGGCGCCCACGAGTGGGTGGTCGGCTTCGGCGAGCGGAAGATGATCGACGGCATCGAGATCGCCCCGCGCAACGACAAGAACTGGAAGCACGGCCAGGTCCGCGACTACGAGGTCTACCTGGGTGACAGCAACGGCGAGTGGGGCGAGCCGATCGCCCGTGGCCGCCTGCAGTTGAAGGAAGGCGTGCAGCGCATCGACTTCCCGGCCCATGCCGGCCGCCTGCTGCGCTTCCGCGTGCTGAGCGTGCAGAACCCCGAAGGCGACGGCGCCAGCAGCACCGATCCGATGGTCATCGCCGCACAGGGCAGCGTCCGTGCCTTCGATGCACTGCAGCCGCGCGATGTCGGCCCGATCGCGCTGTCCACCTTCCACATCCTCGAACACCAGGAACCGGAGCGACCGGCCCGGCAGCAGTATCTCTCCGAGCTGCCGGTGCCGGCCGCGCTGGCCAGCCAGGTGCGCGCCGACCAGTCCTTCCGTGGCGACGCCGGCCTGCGCATGAACGGCCTGCAGTTCCGCCGTGGCCTGGGCGTCGGCGGCAACAGCCGCATCGACCTGCGCCTGCAGGGCGGCTGGAACCTGCTGCGCGCCGATCTCGGCATCGACGATGCCTGCCGCGCCGCCGGTGGCCTGCAGTTCCAGGTCTGGGGCGATGGCCGCCTGCTGTACGACAGCGGCCTGGTGAAGGCACCCGGCGTGGTCAAGCCCGAGCTGGACATCCGTGGTCTTTCCACCCTGAGCCTGCGCACGCTGGGTGCGCAGGGCAGCCAACCCGCCCAGGTCTGTGCCAACTGGGCCAACGCCGTGCTGATCGGCCAGGAGGGCGACTCCGCCAGCATCGTCGCCCCATGACCCCCACGTAACACCGCTCCTCCCCCGCCCATTCCGACTACGGCTTTCGAGCCGTGGCCCGGGAGCGTTTTGCCCGCCAATCGCTTTCGCGCCGCCCACCCGCGCCGCACCCCTGCCAGGAGAGAACCCCGATGTTGCCCGCACGCCACCCCCGTCCCCCCTGTCGCTCGATCGCTCCGCTGTCGCTGGCCATCGCCGGCGTGCTGTTGTCGATCGCCCTGCCTGCTGCCGCCCAGGACAGCAAGGACAACGCCACCGACCTGGCCCGCATCGAGGTCACCGGTTCCAACATCCGCCGTACCGACGTTGAAACCGCATCGCCGGTGCAGGTGATCAGCAAGCAGGACATCCAGAACATGGGTGCGCGCACGCTGCTGCAAGTGCTGGACAACCTGCCGGCCGCGCGGCCCGCGCAGCAGGATTCGCGCTCGCTGTTCACCGGCTCGGACGGCGCCTCGCAGGCCAACCTGCGTGGGCTCGGCGCACAGGGCACGCTGGTGCTGCTGAACGGCCGTCGCCTGTCGTACTACGGCGCACCGGCGGGCTTCCAGACCCAGTTCGTCAACATCGATGCGATCCCGGCGGCAGCCATCGAACGCATGGAAGTGCTGACCGACGGCGCCTCGGCGGTGTACGGCACCGACGCCGTGGCCGGCGTCATCAACGTGATCACCAAGCGCAACTTCCAGGGCGCGGAGATCAACTTCACCAACGACACCTCCTCGCGCATCGATTCCTATGGCGAGCGCCAGGCCAGCATCACCGCCGGCTTCGGTGACCTCACCGAGAACCGCTTCAACGTCTACGCCGCGGTGAACATGTACCGGCGCGACGCGATTCCGCTCAGCGATTTCTACGACAAGCGGCCCAGCCAGTACTACGTCAACAACCCCAACTACCTGACCAACCTGCGCCTGGGCGTAGGCAGCAAGCCGGGCCAGTTCAACCCGGGCACGTACTTCGCCTTCGACCCGGTGACCGGCCGCCGCGTGCAGGAAGCCGCACCGGGCTGCCAGAACGTGCTGCAGGGCCAGGCCGCCGGCCCCAGCTGCGTCTGGGAAACGTGGATGAACAACGAGATCGATGCCGGCGCGAAGTCCGAGCGCAACACCGCCTACCTCAACGGCACCTTCCTGGTGGGCGACAACACTGAGATCTTCGCCGAGGCCACCTACACCGACATCGACCTGCGCGCCAACGGCGGCACGCCGCGCACCTATGGCACCACCACCGGCAACCCCAGCAGCTGGTTCTCGCGCGATACCGGCACCTCGGTCAACCAGTTCCTGTACCCGTACCTGGGCCCGAACAACGAGTACAACCACGCCAGCCCCGAACTGAAGGCGTTGATGGGCGGCGTGGTCGGCCTGAACTACCTGCTGCAGGATGCCGGGCCGAACTATTTCGGCCAGCGCAACACCGACCAGAGCTACCGCGTGGTGACCGGTGCACGCGGCAACGTCGGCGACTGGAACTGGGAAACCGCGTTTGCCACCGCGGGCTCGCACTCCACCACCTACCAGACCATCAACGTCAACCTGAAGGGCTTCGAGAAGGCCTTTGGCCCGTACTCGGTGGATCCGGGCACCGGCCGGGTCATCATCTCCGACCACCCGGCGTACAAATTCGGCGAGATCAGCGAGGCCAACGCTGCGCTGATCCGCGAAGCCTTCCCGACCTTCGACATCCAGTCCTGGACCCGCCTGCACACCCTGGATGGCAAGATCGAAGGCCCGCTGTTCCAGCTGCCCGCCGGTGAGATGCGCGCAGCCTTCGGCTTCAATGCCAGCCGCGAAACCTTCTACACCCCGGGCAACCCCGATGCCGCCGCCGGTCTGATCACCCAGCAGGGTGGTTCGTGGTTCGACGGTGCGCGCAACACCTATGCGCTGTTCGCCGAAACCGTGGCGCCGATCACCGACAAGCTGGAACTGGATGCGGCGCTGCGCGTGGACAAGTACCCGAACTTCAGCGCCAATGTCGCGCCGAAGATCGGCTTCAAGTACCAGGCCTTCGACCAGCTGATGCTGCGCGGCACCTATTCCACCGGCTTCCGCGCGCCCAGCCTGGCCGAGTCGGGCAGTGGCGGTGTGTTCGCCCAGCTGGGCGGCTACCGCGACGAGGTGCGCTGCGCCGAGACCAATGCCATCGCCGACCTGCTGCGGCAGTCGCAGCGTGCCGGTGACGTGGACCTGGGCAAGAGCCTGGCCAACGTCGACTGCAGCCGCACCGTCGCCCGCATGACCCAGCCCAACCAGGACCTGAAGCCGGAGAAGGCCAAGATCGCCACCCTGGGCTTCGTCTACGAGCCGGCCAGCTGGCTGTCGGTGTCGGCCGACTACTGGTTCATCTACCGCAACAACGAGATCGTCGCCCCGGATTTCAGCCGCGACACCGACATCATCTCCTCCAGCCGTTCGCCGATCACCGATGCCGACCGCGCCAACCTGGCCCAGCTGGCGGCGATGTGCGCCGACCCGGCCAGCGGCGTGAGCTGCCCTGCCGTGCTGCCCGGCTACAGCGTGGGCAACGTGGCCAGCGTGGTGGGCCAGTACAAGAACCGCGGCAAGACCCTGGTCGATGGCTTCGACGTGGATGCGCGCAGCCGCTTCTCGCTGGGTGAATGGGGCGGGCTGAACGTGGGCCTGGCCGCCACCATCGCCAACCGCAACCGCTACTACATGGATGACGAAAGCGGCTGGTACTACGGCGACGTGGTGGGCTACTACAACAACCCGCGCCTGCGCGCCACGCTCAACGCCGACTGGACCTACAAGCAGGTGACCACCAGCATGTTCGTCAACTACGTGGGCGGCACCAAGTGGGCCCGCGACCGCGTGGACGAAGTGGACAACAACAAGGACACCTGCACCGCCGGCTTCCTTGCGCTGGAGGCCAGCAAGTGTGATGGCGCGCCGTCGTGGTGGACCGCCAACCTGAGCGTCACCTGGCGCCCGGATGACGCCTGGAACCTCAGTTTCACGGTCAAGAACCTGTTCGATCGCCTGCCGTTCTACGATCCGAACAGCTTCCTGGGCGATTCCAGCGACTACGCCACCATCTTCGGCCGCGGCTACAGTGTGACCGTCGGCTACCGGTTCAAGTAATTCCGTTCGTGTGACCCTGGTGCGCCGGTCGTGGCCGGCGCACCTTCAAGAGGAGAGTGTTTGCCATGAAGCGTAGGGAATTCATCGCGGCCAGTGCCGCCGTCGCCGCCAGCAGCCTGCTGCCGCAGACCCCCGCCTGGGCGGCAGGGCGCAAGGTGCGCCTGGCCCTCATCGGTACCGGCATGCGCGGCCTGGTGCTGCTGAAGGAGCTGGTGCGCCGGGACGATGTGGAGGTGGTCGCGCTGTGCGACATCGATCCGATCATGCTGGGCCGCGCCGTGGACATGGTGGCCAAGGCCGGCAAGGCCGCGCCGAAGACCTACGGCCAGGACCGCGACACCAACGCGTGGAAGCGCCTGCTGGAACAGAAGGGCATCGATGGCGTGGTCATCGCCACGCCGTGGGAATACCACGCACCGATGGCGATTGCCGCGATGCAGGCCGGCGTGGCCGTCGGCTGCGAAGTGGTGGCTGGCATCACCCTGCAGGACCACTGGGACGTGCTGAAGACCCAGCTCAACACCGGCACGCCGTACATGCTGCTGGAAAACGTCTGCTACCGCCGCGACGTGATGGCCGCGCTGCAGATGGTGCGCCAGGGGCTGTTCGGCGAACTGGTACACCTGCAGGCCGGCTACCAGCACGACCTGCGCGGGGTGAAGTTCAATTCCGGCGATCCCAACCAGCCCTACGACAGCGGCGTGGAGTTCGGCCCCAAGGGCTGGAGCGAAGCGCGCTGGCGCACCGAGCACTCGGTGCAGCGCAACGGCGAGCTGTACCCCAGCCACGGCATCGGCCCGTGCGCGATGTACACCGGCATCAACCGCGGCAACCGCTTCACCCACATCAATGCGTTCGCCACCAAGGCGCGTGGCCTGCACGACTACACCGTGGCCAAGAGCGGTGGCACCACCCACCCCAGCACCAAGGTCAAATTCAAGCTGGGTGACATCGTGACCACCACGCTGGCCTGCGAGAACGGCGAGACCATCCTGCTGCAGCACGACACCTCGCTGCCTCGCCCTTACTCGATGGGCTTCCGCGTGCAGGGCACCAAGGGCCTGTGGATGGACGTGAACCATTCGATCCACATCGAAGGCCGCAGCCCGCCGCACCAGTGGGAAGAGTTCAAGACCTACCAGGACCAGTACGAACATCCGCTGTGGAAGCAGAACGCCGACACCGCGGCCAGCGCCGGCCATGGCGGCATGGACTGGTTCGTCATCCACGCCTTCGTGGAAGCGCTGAAGGCCAAGGCACCGATGCCCATCGACATCTATGACGCGGTGACCTGGAGCGCGATCACGCCGCTGTCCGAGCAGTCGATCGCCAACGGCTTCCAGACGCTGGAATTCCCGGATTTCACCGCGGGAGCATGGAAGCAGCGCAAGCCGATCTTCGCCTTCGACGGCAAGTACTGATCCGCAGAGCCCCCTGTAGAGTCGAGCCATGCTCGACTGATCTGTCGGTAGCGCCGGGCCATGCCCGGCGTTGCTGTCTCCGCTCGCACTACACTGATGCTCCCAACACCGGCGGAGCCCCAGCCCATGCCATGGCAGAAGATCAGCGACCAGCCGGACCAGCGTTTCCTCGGTCCGTTCCGCATCGAATTCTGGCGCATCCACGAGGGCCGGGTGTTCCACCAGGGCCGGCTGCTGCGCAAGGCCGATGCAGCGAGCTTCGAGTTCATTCCGGCGCACTTCTTCATCGGGCGCGACGCGCACGCGGTCTATCACGCGTGGACCCGGCAGAGCTCCATCGACCGCGACAGCTTTCGCCAGTGTGGCGAATACTGGCTGGACGACCATGCCGTCTACTTCGAGTACGAGACCTCGCTGAAGGCGCTGGCCGGGGCGGACTGCACGACGTTCCGCGATCTCGGTGGCGGCTACGGGGCCGATGACCAGGGCGGCTGGTATTGCGGCCGGCGGATGAAGCACTGCCTGCGTGGCGACCTGCTGCAGGGGGTGGCAGAGGACCCGCTGTACGCCGTTGATGACAGCAACGTCTACTGCGACGGGAAGCCGCTGCCCGGGGTGGATCGCGCGCGCTGGCAGCTGCTGGACGGGTGCTTCTCGGGTGATGGCAGCCGGGTCTACTACCTGGAACGGAAGCTGCCGCGGGTGGATGCGGCGACGTGGCGCTGGCTGGAAGGGGGCTGGTCGCGGGATGCCACGCAGTTGTTCAACATGTACGAGGTCGAGAAGGACCCTGAGCTGCGGGCGCTGCATGGGCTCGGGTGACTGGGGCGCGCGCGCGGAGGCTCGCGCTGACGACCGGCCATGGCGCTGTGCCGCCAGCTGAAGCGTTGGGCGGTGGGGCTGCTCTGGGAGCTGGGGCGTTGCTGGGGGGCGTCCTGCTGGGAGGCGCGGCCTGCAAGGGCAGGCGGGAGCAGGGGAAGATGGCGCGCCCGGAGGGATTCGAGAAATGCTTGCAAGGCATTGTATTTAAACACTTATGGCGCTGGCCCGGATAAGAGCTACCGCCAAAGTTACCGTCAACTGTCTTTGGCTACCGATCCAACTTAGAGGTCACGCTATCGGTGCGAGCTCTCATGACCTATCCGCAGTACGACAAGTAATTGGCGTAGGGGCGTCCACTGCTCAGAGAAATACGAACCTCATGATCGCGTGCGGCGGACATGGGCTAAGATGCTCGACTCTCTGAGTCTGCCAGGATGGGCAATTAAATGACTGAGCGGTATGTTGTTTGGAACAACAAGGGTGGCGTCGGCAAGAGTACGATTACCTTCCATATCGCCTCGCGATATGCCGAACTTAATCCTGACAAGCAGGTTCTTGTAATTGACCTGTGCCCTCAAGCTAACGCGAGCATGATGCTCTTGGGAGGGGGAGTTGCCGGTGAAAATCATGTAATGGCACTCTGCACTGAAGCCGTTCCGCGCACCGTTGTTGGCTACATGAGCACGGTAATTGCGGGTGGTGCTGGAGCTTATTTGCCGAACCCACATAATTTTTTAGTTCAAGTGGATTCTGTAAATCCAGCGATGCCTTCAAATCTCGCATTGCTTTGTGGTGATGGAAACCTTGAGCCAATGGCCCCAGCTGTCAGTGGCGCAGCAAATGCCCCATCTCTGACGCCTGCGATCCAGCCGTGGAAATGGGTTCACCTCATCTTCCGGGGACTGATCGATTCCTTCGCGAACTCTCTCCACGGGCGAGAGCTGGTCGTATTCATCGATACCAACCCAAGCTTCTCCATCTATACGGAGCTTGCAATCTCTGCGGGTGACAAGCTGATTGTTCCAGTGAATGCTGATGATTCGTCCAGAGTGGCCGCAAATGCACTCTTCATCTTGCTCCATGGTCAAAATCCCCCGCACCCCATCTATGGGGCATGGACGTATGCGACGAAAGCTCAGGCTTTTGGCATGCTCGTTCCCAAAATTCACGTGATCGTTGGTAATCGTTTAACCCAGTATGATGGAGCTGCTGGTGCCTTCAGTGCACTTTCAGACGCAACGGCAGACACCCTTTTCCACGCGTATACAAACCATCCCGGGTACTTTACCCCGCGCAGCTACCAGGCACAGAATTTGACGGATTTCCGTAAGCAGTACTCCGTTGCTCTGCGAGACTTCAATACCGCTGGTATTGTCGCGGCTCACCTTGGCAAGCCGCTAACAAAATTGAACGGAGGTTATCATTTAGTTCATGGTAATCCTATCCAGATCAATAATGATCGGGTGGCGGAATGCCTTAAGGCAGTCGATTCGCTTGTGTCGAGTCTGTAGCGTTCGCTGGAATGTCTAGGCGCTGGTGTAGGCGCGTTGCAGCTGGAGCCCCCACTTAGCGACGTAGATGGAGATCCCTGCTGAGTGTCAGATTTTCGGCGCGGTGGCCATCAGGTTGGGGTGCTCCTGTGCTATCAGAAACGTTACGGTCATCTTATGAACAAAGCCTCTGATTTCAGGGGCTTTTTTCTTGCTCTGGTTTTATCAATGATCTCGACGGAGTGGGCAGCTTGAAGGCCACCAGCTTCTATAGATGCAACAGAACGAGCTGCGTCAGGTGCCCTTGTGGACTGTGCGTTGCGACTCCGCGCACTCGCAAGCCTCTGGCCCTAGCGCTGGTAGGCGCTGCGTAGAAGCGGCCTTCGAAGTGGCTGGAGAGCAGGCAAGCGGATGGAGCCTACGAAGCCTGCGACGCCCAGCGCCATTCATTCCCCGGCGCGCGCACTCGTCTCCCCACCACGCCTGCGCACTTCATAGGGTGCTTTTTCTGCACTACCTGCACGCAGGCCAAGAGCAGGCGCAGTAGGCCTGTCGGGGGTATTGGGAGGTCACGCCAGTACCTGCGATTCCCTGCACCCAAGGCGGTTCCGGGCGGGGCACTGAGCGGCCAGATGGACGCCAGACGCGCAGTGCCCAGGGAAGGCGGAAAAGAACGCATCCAATAGCGTCCAAATAAAAAACACCCACTACTTAAGGTGTTTCAGGAACGCTATGAAATGAGGGTGTGGAACACACTTCTGGTTACAGCCCCCTTTAAGGCAGGACTCCCCCTCTCAGCCCTGCCGCTCCCCTTGTCTCCCAAGGGTTTCGCCAGTTCTTCTATGCTCTTGCCAACTGCCAATCCCTACTTGTGATTTCTGACTCACTGTTTCTGCTGGTTACATTGGTACGTTGGTTACGCCCCGTCCCGCCGTCATATATATCAATAACTTGGGAGCGTCCAGGGCTCGTACCGTTCGCTTGGGACGACTGGTTACACTGGTTACAGCCTGCGCCTCAGAGAGGCGCGGCCCACTGGCGCCGCGACCGGAAGACAACCTTCCAAGCACCGCACCACTGACCAGATGAAGTGACGGGCCGCCACGCTTCAACATCGTCAGCTCAGAGGATCTCACCCGGATATCCATCCTCGGCACGCGTAGGCGTCCAGCTACCGCTCTGGGCGGCCAGACTGACGTCGACCTGGTGCGGCCACGCTGCGGATCGGCGAGGGATCGTGGTCGGGCTACCTCCTGCCCGGCGTGAGACGAAAAAGGCCACCCAAGGGCGGCCCATCGATTCAGTGCTGCCCCCCGCACGCCATGCGCCCGGCACCGGCTCAACGACCAGGCGTCAGCCTGCTACGGGTGCCAGTTCGAACGGGGCAAAGGAAACGACCTCCTCGCCGATCCATTCGTTGACCATCGACATTCGCGATTGCAGGGGCGCCAGCTCCATCGACGCCCACACCGTGGCTGCATCCCGTATCGAGCCGAATCCACCCGCGTTCTGAGGGACGATACCCAGCAACTGCGGCGGTATGCGCAGCGCTGCCAGAATGTCATCGCGGGTCACGCGCTTGATGCCGGTGAACTCATCCTTGGCCGCCACTTCGCTGATGGGGATCAGCTGCAGGCCATCCTTTTTGCCATTCGGCGAATGGATGAACAGGTTCCGGAAGTTACCCGGTCCACGCGAGTCTCGCAGGGCCTGGCGCAAGGCATCGACGTCCCCGCCCTCCATCTGCGGGTCAGTCAAGTAGAGAATGAACCCTGCATGCGACCCGTTGGTGTAGTACCTGCGACGGAACAACGTGGCCGATTCATTGAGCAGCGCCGACTGCACCACGGCAAGCCACTCCGGCAACCCGTAGATTTCCTGGTCGGCATCAGCCTCCCGCAGCTGGTGCACCGAGCCAGGTGCAAATTCGTGCTCGGCCTTCTCAGCTCGCACTTGAAAGAACGAACCGGGTTCCACGCCTCGGCGCAGGTATTGCGCCATCAGCGGGTGCAGTTGCACGTGCCCTCCAGAGTAAGAGGCCTGTCGTTCCAGGTAGGCCATACCGAATACCAGGTAGTCCAAGGCCAACTGCGCGAATGCGGTGCGATTCAACAATCGATGCGGCACGAAGGTCCGCACAAGCATGTTGCGCTTGAAGATCAGGCCGCTGTGCAGGAAGGGGTTGGACCGCGTTGTGCGCGACAGACCATTGAGGGTGATCGGTGGCTCGTAGTAACGGCCATTACGCCAGCATTCCAGGTAGTCAAATAAGCCGCGTGATTCCAGCACCGGCGATGGTTCACCGAACGAAAAGGCTGTTGCTGACCCAGCAGAGCCCGTGCCGCGCGCGGGCGGTACCTCAGCGGCATCGGCGTCGGTATCGGCCCCCGTCACGCTGCGCCTCCGCCTTTGATCTGTGCCCTCAACTGTGACCGGCGCGCCACACTGCCCGCGAGCCCCATGTCCACCGAGCTCAGGTCCATAGGCGGCAATGCCAACTGTCGGGTCACCTGATCGGCCACTGAGGCATCGCCCAGGCGCTGCAGCACCGCAGTGCTGAGGCGAGAGAAGAACAACTTGGCCAAATCATCGATAGCGGCTTTCTGCCGGTAGACGCCCCCTTCGTTCTCCGCCTTGCAGAATAGCGCCAAGGCCACTGCCAGGCTCTCACCTGCCTGTTCGAGAAACTGCTCATAGGCCTGACCGGCAGCTTCGCTGATGACTTCGTGCGCCTCGCTGATGCAGTCCTTTGCAGCCTCGGCCAGCTCCAGCTCCAGACGCGGCACCTCGGCCGCAATCCCACCCTCCATGGCCTCATATTCCTCCGCCAGCGACAGTGCTGAGCGCTCGTTGGCGCGCAGTTTTTGAATGTCGCGGGTCAGCGTGCCGTCGCTGTCGCGCAGCTTTGCGCTCCACTGCTGGCGTGCGGCGGTGGCGTCTCCCTGAGCGGCCTGTCTGGCACGTTGCATAGTATGGACCTTGCTCAACAGGTCGCGTTTTTGCTGCACCACGATGGACAGCCGCTGAGCCAGCTCATTCAGCCGCCGCCTATGCTCCGACAGCGGCGCAGCCTCGACCTGTTCGCTGGAATGAATAGTCAACTCGGTGGTGGTGATGGCTTGGTTATCGCTCATTTTGAAGCTCCATTAGATCTATTGGGGGGAGGCTCGCGCGACCATGCGTCGGCAAGCTCTGTGAAAAACAGCGCCGCTCACAGGCCGCTGTCGTGAACCTTGCGAGGGTCGAAGACGAAGACGCGGATAGCCCCCAAGCCGGGGACACGTACAGCTTGGGAGGGTCTACCGTCTGCGCTGCGCTTGAGCCATCCAGCTTCCGCCAGAGTGCGTGCGGCCAGGCGCACGTCAAAGCCCGCGCACAGCTCCCGCCTGAAGGCCTCCTGCAGTACCAGGTACTCTGTCAATCCGACCTCATCGAATCGTCGGAAGCCCACGCGGTCGCGCACCGGCACAGTGCCTTCAGGACTGCGCAGCTGCTCCAATCGACTCTCGCCATGGGCCTCGAAGAACGCACGCACGCGCGAGAGCAGCTCATCGGTGTCCGCGCTGCCTGAGCCACCACGCCGACGCAGCCATGCCTGAAAGCACGCCGCCACGCCTTTCGTAGCCTCTCCCTTGCTCCAGCCGGTAATGCGGTGGTGGCAGGTGCTGGCAAGCTCCCCGGCGAATGCGACGACGGCAAAGCGTTCGGCCACACGAAGCACCTCGCCGGAGGCATCCTCAGGCACGTAAGTAGCCAGGAAGCGATCAGTGGACTCGCGCAGCCGGGCGGTCAGCGTGGGACTGGCCTGCTCGGTCAGGTAACCGATCCACAGCGGCCAAGGCGCGCCGTAGGTGCGCGCGGCGGCATCCTTGAGTAGCGCCGATAGCGCTGCGCCGTCGCTGGCATCGTGCAGGCGCTCAAACACACCGTGTCCGCCCTCTGCCTCAGCCGGTACGTCGGCCAGCCGCACCGACTGACCTGCCCGGGCCTGCTTGCCCACCTCGGCCATATGCTGGGCCAGCCCAACTTCACCAGCAGACAAGATCAGCACCCGCCAGCGTGCCGCCGCACGGGCCTCGCCCGCGCGATTGGCGCGACTCTTGCCATTGCCATTGGCGAGCAGATAGGCAGCATCACCGGCCTGCTTGGGATCGATCTGCGCCAGTTCATCAAGTATCAGCGTGGCATCGTTGTGCAGCACTGCAACGCCCTCCAGACCGTTGGCCGTGCTGCGCCATTCGCGTGCGTACTCCGGCGGGCCGACCACACTTGCCGCTACGCGCAGCGCAGTGCTCTTGCCGCTGCTGCTGCCACCTACCAAGTGGAAGCCGCCGCCAGTAGCACCGGTAAAGTGCAGCAGCGGACCGGCCAACATCGCCGACACCGCCAGCACCAAGCGCGAGTTGTCCTGGCAGCGCCTGGCAACATCACGCCGCCAGTCCTCCAGCGAGCCGACCGCTGCGTAGTGGTGCTGCAACCCGCCGCTGTGCTGGTAGACCAGCAGTTCCTCACCATTGCCATAGCTCTCGCCGTTGGGGAGTACATAGCGGCCCTCATGCCATCCTGGCACGGCCACGTTCCGGGCGCGGGTGTCGATGCGCTCCTGGATGATGTAGGCCAGCAGGCGCTGCATGGTGCTGCGATGGGCCGACATTTCCACGCCACCGGCGGCCAGCTGGCGAACGAACTCGCGCGGATCGCCAACGAGCATCTCTGCTGGCGCAGCCCACTGGTGGGGGTGGCCATCGGCATCGGTCCAGGTCAGCAGACGGCCCCATTGCTCACTCTGGCTGTTTCGGGTCTTGGCTTCGACCTTCAACGGTGAGCAGACAAACACCGGCTCTGCTAGGTCGCCATCCTCAGTGACGCCAACGTAGTACACGCCCGTGTCGTTGAGCTGGTAGTGGGCGCGGGCAGCAACGGCACCGGCGCTCTCAGCCGTGCTCGTACCGGCTTTGCTCTTGCCTTTCTTGCTCTTGCTCACAGCACGCTGAATCGTGCCGCGAACGGCGCTGGCGCCAGCTTCCTTGGCTGCATCATTGAAATCGACAGAAGTGACATTGCTCATGCACGTGGCTCCGGTGCCGCGTCGGCGCGCTGCGCCTTCGGGATATAGAGAGAGATCATCTGGAGGTAGCTACAGGGCGTGCGCGTGGCGGCATGGCGACCACCCCACCCACGGCATCAGCGGCGCGCTGGGCGTTGGCAACGCCCGGATTGATGCCCAGCCGCGCAGCGGTCGCTGCGTCGTCATCGGCGCACATCACGATCACCGCCGAGGGGAACTTGGCGCGCAGCGCACAGGCCACTGACTCCAGGTTCCCGGCATCGAACGCCACGGCGGTCGGGTGCCCAGTGGCTTCATGGATGCTGGCTGCAGTGGCAAAGCCTTCGGCGATGCACACCACGTCGCTGACCTCGCGGCCCACGGCGTAGTAGAGCCCGTGCTTGCGGCCACCCGCCAAGAACCGCTTGCTGCCATCAGCGGCGATGGACTGCAGGCTCCACAGGCGCCCCTGCCCATCGCGCAAGGGCACCAGCAACAACCCGTCCAGCTGCCGCAGGCCGTGCACGCCGACGCCCTTGCTCACAAGGTAGGGGTGATCGGCTTCAGCGGCACAGGCACACTGCCAGCGCGCCCGCGCCTGGTGGCGAGCCATCGCCTGGCGCTGCGTGCGCTCGGCCTGCTGCTGCCGCTGCGCACGCACCACCGCGTCGCGCAGCGCGGCACGGTCAGCGTCGCTCAGCGTCTCGCTTCCGGCCTCGCACCAGGACTCGCTGAGGCCGCTCTTCCAGTTGCCGTAGGCACCGGCCAACCGCGGGGCTGCGTGCAGGACGTACCACCCACTGCGCTGACCTCTGGCATCGCCCTCGGCACGGACGCGGCGTAGGCGCCCATCAGGGACCGCCACATCCAGTGTCAGCCCTGCTGACCGCAGGACGGACACAAAGCTGTCAGTCCGCGTCATCGTCTGTCTCCATCTGACTGCTGTGCTTGACACCCGCCAGGACGGCGGCCAGATCCTCATGCACGTACGCGGCGCTGAAGGCCACCGCATCCAGTGGTAGACCCATACGCTCATCGACACTGGACAGCAGTAGTGCAGCCGCGCACGCACGCTCCACGCGATTGAAGTCTTCCTCGCTGATCCAGTAGCCCAAGGGCACAGTCGGAGCGCAGGCTCCACGCTCCGGTTGCCCATGGGCGGCGGCCGGCTCGGCGCGCAGGTCGGCCAGCTGCAACGCCATGCCTCTATCGAACTGTCCCTGCGACTGTGCAGGTCCGAACAGCGACAGCCGCACGCGCACCCGCGCAGCAACGGTTTCCAGTTCCAAGCAATCGCTCTCAAGCGGCGCCAACAGGCGCTGCCGCAGGCGATGTTCCAACGGGTGGCCCACCAGCGCCTCATCCAACTCTTCACGGAGGTCGGAAAGACGGCGCGAAGCCTTGGCGTGAAGCCGCTCGATGCGACGGGCCACGTCGAGGATGTGAGCGGTTCGCTCGGAATCGAACCAGGTATCGGTGATGGTGGCACTGAGAACGCCATCGGCGATGCCAGGCGCATTGGACACAGCTACGGTTTCCGCGTTCATGCAGTCACCTCCGCGTCGCGAACCATGGTCAGCAGTTGGCCGACAGACAGACCTTCCAGTGCACCAGGGCGGCGCTCCAGGTCAGCCACCAGCTGGAACAGCGCGGCTATCGGCATCAGGTGGATGCGCTGCAACAAGCGCACAGCGCTGAAGATGTCATGGGTTCCCGCATCATCATTGACGGCGGCAGCGTTCAAAGAGAGGGCGTTCATCGCGCGGCCTCCTGTGCGGTCGCCTCGATGGCGTGCTGCACCTCGCCCATCGTCAGTTCTTCGGGCGCCTTCCGGGTCGCTTCCAGGCGCGCGGTAAGCGCCAGCCAGCGGGAATGGTCCCAGTCCAGGGTGTCGGCGATCTCGCCGAGATAGTGAGCAAGACGGATGGCAAAGCGCGACGGCGCGGCCAGGGTGTCGTGAGACATGGCAGGATCCTCAGGTAGATTGAGGTCCATCACCGCGCTGCTAAACGAGGTGACGGACGGTACGCGGTTAGCAGACCGGCCTGAGGACCGGCAGACCTTGCGGTCTCCGCGCACCGCCCGCCATAGAACTGGCAAGCAATCGCCCGCGACGACGCAGCGGGCAACAAAAAAGCGCCGTGCATCGATCGATGGGCGCTGGTGCGCCTCAGGGTTCGGGCTGCTAAACCCGGTCGCCGAATGTGCGGCGACGGGGCAATGCTGCACCGGGAGCGCTGGCGCTGTCAACAGGTGCGTCATCGCCGCGCTTGGCCTCGCGGAGTAGGCACTTCTACCAACTTTGCACGGAGCGCGGCACGCTCTGCAGAGCTGCTGATGGGAAGGCAAACGTCACCGCTCGGGCAAGCACTTTGCGTGTGCGTACGTACGATTTCTGTGTAGGCCGAGAAGGTGTGACCACAGAGCGCGTTACGGCATTGGAGCAGCGATTCTCGCAGCAATTTGGAGTGAAGCGTGCTGCTGCGCACGATGGCCGCTGTGTCACAATGCGGGCAGCGCAGGAATGCCCTTGAACTGTTCATCCCAGCACCTCAGCAGTCAGTGGCGGATGCGCCTTCGGCAACACCACGCGACAGCGCGATGCGGCCACATTGGTCACTCAGATCCCGTGAGAAATTGAGCGCCAGATTCGGCTGAGCTACTGCAGTTCGCAGATGCTCGGCCAGGAACTTAGCTTCCGCCGGGGTGAGGCTGAATTTCTGATTGGCGATGGTCAGAACAATGGTGTCTTTCATGGCTGCGCTCGCAGATGGGTGTTGGGGATGTGTGTGGCAATCCACGCGTCCACGTCCGACTCCAGCCAGACGGTTACACGCGGGGAAAGGGGGATCGATGCAGGGAACCGGCCACGCTTCATGAGCCAGTACAGGTGCGAGCGGGAAATGCCCGTGCGGCTGAGCACTTCGGGCTTGCGAAGGAAACGCTCGCCGCGTGCGGGTTCGGGACGGGAAGGGCCGCCAGGCTGACCTGGTGCGGTCGCCGGAGAGGTTGGGGAACCAAGCATGTGGCAGGTCACGGCGATGACGCTGGGTCAACTGCCGCCTTGTGTTGTGGGCTTGACTAGAGGCTAGGGGCCACTGCCGCCGAACTCACGCGATCCGCTGTGTAAGAAACCGGCTTACACAGCCCGTATCGGACGCTGCTGGATGCGGTCGGACCTATCGCCCGGAGCTTCCGGGGAAGGGGGCGGGAAGCGGACCGCCTGAGGCCCAACGCCGGGCAGGGGCAGTCCGTACACGCGACAGCGCGTGCACTACGGAGAGGCTTGATGAGTCGTTGCCCGCGTTCGCCAGGGAGTACGCCGGCATCCGCAACTTTCGCCACAACGCCCATCGGCGGAGGGCAGTTGCGCCCGCGCGTGCATGTGCCGATGCTGGGCGGACACAGAACGGCACAACTGCTGAACTGGCTGAGTACTCCTGTCCTAAGCCATCCAATGCCGTCTGATCGTTTGCCGGAGTACCGCTGTAACCAGTGGTACCCCATACCCGGTACGCAAGACGATCACCCACAAGTCATTGATTTTGAAGGGCGTCGCGAAAGGTGTAACCAATGTACCGATGTAACCAGCAAAAACACTAAGTCAGAAATAAAAAGTGGAAGCGGGGGAAGTCAGCGGGAGGTCCTCAAGCCGTCCAGGTAGTCCGCCCAGGCCTGCATCATCTTTGCCCGCTCGACGAGGTGAGCGGTACGGTTGTATGCCCGTCCATTTGGGTCACGAACTGCGTGTGCGAGCTGGTGCTCGATGTAGTCAGGGCGGAAACCCAGCACCTCATCCAGCACAGTTCTCGCCATGGCGCGGAAACCATGGCCGGTCATCGTGTCAGAGTCGTAGCCAAGGCGGCGGAGCGCTCCGTTGATCGTGTTCTCGCTCATAGGACGCCCTTTGCCTCGCGTGCTCGGGAAGACGTACTCGAATCGTCCGGTTAGTGGCTGCAGGGCGCGGAACACTTCCACAGCTTGCGATGAGAGCGGAACGACATGTGGCTGCCCGGTCTTGGTTGCCGTGAAGCGCCATTCTGCGGAAGCAAGATCAACGTCTGCCCAGAGAGCGTGGCGCAGTTCGCCAGGGCGCACGAACACGAGCGGTGCCAAGCGCAGTGCAGCGGCGACAACAGGTGTGCCTTGGTATCCGTGGATAGCGCGGAGCAGGCCGCCAACATGCGCGGGGTCGGTGACGCTAGCAAAGTGCTCGACCTCCACGGGGACGAGTGCGCCGCGCAGGTCTTCAGCCGGATTACGCACGGCACGGCCTGTAGCGATGGCGTAGCGAAAGATCTGGCTTGCCAGCATTCGCGCGCGATGTGCAGTCTCGTTTGCGCCGCGCGCTTCAATCCTCCGGATTGCATCCAGCAGGTCGCGCGCAGTTACGCCATCCACAGGTATCCGCCCGATGTAGGGCCCGAGATCCTTTGCGAGAATGCGGTTCTGCCGCTCAAGCGACGTAGCTGCCATCTTCTTCGCTCTCACGCCGATCAACTCGGTGGCGACAGCTTCGAAGGTGTTCGCAGAGCGCTCGAGCGTTGCGGCCTTCTGCGCTTTGCGCTGCTCGCCAGGATCAACACCATCAGCGAGCAATCTGCGGGCGGCTGCATGACGTTCACGTGCGGTGGCCAAGCTGACGTCGGGATACGTTCCTAGCGAAAGGGTGTTGCGCTTGCCTGTCACAGGACGGCGGTAGTCCCAACGCCACCATCTGCCGCCATCAGGGCGAAGCAGCAAGTAAAGGCCACCACCGTCGCGGAGCTTCTGCACGGTGGCCGTGGGCTTTGTCTTGCGGATTGCGGTATCGGTGAGCGACATGATGGCGGTAACAGGTGGAGGCGGTAGGTGGGTTACCGTCAAAGATACCGCCTGCAGGCATGGGATAGATGTGGATCACATAGGACGCAAGCGGACGCAAAAAAGGCCGAACTCCTTGATTTTAAAGGAATATTCGGCCTTCTTAGGACGCTATAGGACGTTCAAATGGCGCGCCCGGAGGGATTCGAACCCCCGACCAATGGCTTCGGAAGCCACTACTCTATCCGGCTGAGCTACGAGCGCGCAGGCCGGATAGTGTAGCGGAAAAGTGCGGCTTGTGAAGCGCCGCGCGCGTCGGACCAGAAGCTAGGGGTAAGGCGGCGTCGCTTGCCGGCTGTTCTTCAGGGCTGTTTCAACGTCTGAAGATATCCATTGACCATCGATTCGGTACTGAAGAACGCGGCGCGAGTCCTTCCCGCACTGGCAAGGCGCGCTCTGAGCTCGGGTGAATCAATGACTTGAATGATCCGCTGCTTCCACTCTTGGAGATCATCTCCACAGAAAATGACCGCGTCTCCGCCAACCTCTCGGGCGATTGGAATATCGCTCGATACCACGGGCACTCCTTCCGACATCGCTTCTACCAGCACCCGTCCAAATCCCTCATACCGCGAGGTAAACAGCATGATGTCCAGCGAACGATAGAAACGAGTCAGATTCTCGCCCGACAGGCTTCCAAGAAAATGTACTCGCTCCGTAGTCCCGAGCGAAGCAGCCTCTTCACGCAAGCTGCCTTCCTCGGGGCCTGTCCCAGCTAGATACAGCTGGGAATCATCCTGCAGCTGAGCGTGGGCGCGGATCGCCAGGATGAAATTCTTCTGAGGGTGCAGGCGGCCGACGCAGCCAATCACCCTTGCATGAGGCTCAATGCCAAGGATCGCGCGGCTCGCTGCCTTGCCATCGAGCGAAGCCGCAAGCGACGGGGTGGCATTGTGTACCACGGTCATCCGGCGGCGATAGCTCTGCGGGTACGAATCGAAGCTACCGGCAACCGTCTCGCTTACCGCGATGTTGGCTCTATAGAGGCCACAGGCGCCGGCTACCAGATCGAATATGCGCCCTGGCCGAGACTGAAAGGCAGAAGGGTTACGCTGCGTGGCGACGACGTGGCACCCCGGAATGAGTTTTGCAGTCGCGGCCGCTATTACGTTGCTGGCAGGCTGGAATCCAATAATGAACCGCGGCTTCCGACGCGCAATTTCACGGCGCGCTGAAAGCAGGAACGAAGCGAGCTTGATCGGACCACGAGGTGCACTTGGCGCGATCACGAAGACATCATCATGTCCATGTGTCGACTCGATCTCTCGCTCGAAAAGAAATCCAACACTGGTTCGCAGTCCCAGCTTGGCGAGTTCAGATGCGATCAGGCCAGCATTAAGCTGTGCGCCGCCAATTCCGTGGCTGTTCGCCAAGCAAAGGACATCGATTCTTTCATCAGCGCTGCTCATCGCGTGGCCACCCGCGCGTACCGTGCGCTTGATGGCTTTGATCCGGAACGCTTTCTCGATGGGAAGCCGAAGCGCGCGTGGCAGTACGCACTGATCATGCAGATCAGAACCCATGTACCAGTGTTCGGCCTGAAGAACAGAGCGCCGGCCAAACCTGTAAGCAGCAGGCTGGCCATGACAGCCATAAGTACAGGGGCCTCCTCGAACCCTGCCTTTCCGGCTTTCCACAGACTTCTCATCAATACAAAAACGAATGCCATCTGCGCGAACAGTCCTATAACGCCCAGATCAAGAAGAACCTCGATGTACGCGTTGTGAGAGTGATTGCGGGTACCTACCCAGAAGTAGTTACCGAAGAACTTGGTCGGATCGTTCCAGAACGCTGACTGTCCCCAGCCAAGCCAAGGCTTCTGGAGTATGTAAGGCCAAAGCTCTGCCCAGATGACGGTGCGGCCGGACAGGGTGTCCGAACGGCCCGAGGACTCAAGAAATGCAGAAAGCAGGTAATCGAAGCTGGCAAGGAGGAGAGCTACACCCAACATGACAAGCATGCCGAAGAGCACACGGAGCGATCTCTTCTTGAAATAGAATCTAAGGGTGAAAAGTACGATTGCGCCGAATCCGAACTGAAGAAGGCCCGTCGCAGAGCCGCACATGACCAACATCACCAAGCCGATGGCAAACGGGACGAACTGGGTCGGACGAAACAGACTTGACCATTTCCAGCGACCAATCCAGACCAGCAGGAACAGTACTGCCGCCCACGCCATCTGGTTCTTGAAGCCCATCAGGCCCCGCCATCTGCCCTGGTGCTCGCCACCGTCTTGATGAACCCCATACTGCGGAAGGAGTACTGATACAAGGAAGGACGCGAAAATGAAAACCAGATAGACCCGCTTTAGAAACGTGGACAGATCGCTGCGTGCGTATGCAATTCCGATAAGGACGCCGGTCAAGGTCGTGGTAACAACGGCCAAAGACTTGCGAGCCGTAACGGCGGGGTCAAATGACCATACCGTCGACGACAGCACGATCACCAAAGAGGCCGTCATCCAGAGGTTCTCTCTGAAGTAGAAATACGTCTGCTGCCGGAATCTTGGCGTTCCGGCAATGATGACTATCGCGCCAAGGTAGAAAACCGCAGCAATCGGCTGATACAGGGCCGCCAGCGGTCCTGAGTCGCCATCGCTCGACCCCATCAGGTGAGTGAGCGCGCCCATGAAGAAAAGAATGGCACCCCAAGAGAATACCTGGACATAATTTCTGGGGGTTTCGTACGGCGTGTCGGTATTCATTGGAGTTCGCTGGGAGTGCGTAGAGCCAGTGCCATCTGATCTGGGGCTCAGTTTGATGCAGTGGGTGCCGGGCTGATGAACTGGATCACTCGGGCAGCGGTCGCACGAGATGCGACCATGCTTGGGTGATGCCCGTCGAAGAGTATAGGCGTGCCGTTATACACCAGCGAGCAGGAGCCGCTCGAGCAGAAGATGTCCTCGGGCATGACGGTATCGGCTATGCCTTTGAATGCAGCTGCAAACCGCTCGTGCTCTGACTTGCCGGGCACTACTGCAGTTCCGCCTCGTGCCAAGTAGCTGGGCAAATCTTCCTGTGATGGGAGTGTAGGCGTAGGTCCGACGACAACGACGCGCTTGCCTGCGTCCCGCAGTTTCTGGGCGACTGATGTCATCTCGCTGATCCTCCTCTCTGCATCCTTGTAGTAGGCAACAAGCACAACGCTCTGAATGTCAGGCTGACCAAGGATGTAGCTGAGCACCTGCTTGTTATGTGCAGCGCACTGCGGTCGATACGACCGCTCAACATTGCCACGTTCGGGAGGGCAGGACGAGTAGGTTATGGCCTGTACGCCAGGCGCCAGCTCGCTCAGAGCCTGAGCCAGTTCCACGCCATGACTGTCTCCCCAAACCGCGATGTGTGGCTTGTCCCCTTCCCCTAGTACGCAGGAACTCTGAGGGGAACGTAGCCCTGAATCGACGTGGCACTTCTCTCGGGATGGACTGATGTCGTAGCGGCCCGCATCAAAAGCAGCGACGTCTGCTGGCACACGGGATGGCCAGCCGTCAGTCATTCTATAGCCGGCGCATACTACGCAGACCAAGGAAACGCTGATGAGCGAAAGGGCCATCAGCTTGCGACTGTCAAAGGTGTGTCGGTCCCTGGTCGGTTTCTCGATGAACTTCCACGACATCCAGGCCAGCAGGATCGAAAGTGCAACGACAAAGAGGCGGCCTGGTACTGACTCGAGCAATCCGGCGTCCCGCGAGAACACAACCAGCGGCCAGTGCCAGAGATACAGCGAATATGAGAGGAGGCCGATGAACACTATCGGTCCCCAGGAGAAGATCCTGCCCACAGTCGTTCCTTCAGCGAAACGAATCAGAAGGCAGGTGCCGGCCACAGGCAGGACAGCGGCGTATCCCGGGAACGCCATGTTCTTGTCAAAGAAGAAGACGGCCGAAAGAAGCAGCGCAAGGCCAAGCCAGGAGAGCGCCTGGCGCAAACCAGTGATGTCACCAATGGCTGGTCGAGGGAATCGCAGTGAAGCGAGGAAGGAGCCGGCAAGAAGCTCCCAGGCTCTTGTCGGCAGGAGATAGAAAGAGGCGCTTGCAAAGCGCTCTGTGGCAACGATGCAGGCTGCGAGTGAGGCTGCGAGTGAAACGAGAATGAGCGCCGGCAGATACCGTCGCCCGTAGCGAAGAGCCAGCCAGAGGGCGAGGGGCGCGAAGATGTAGAACTGCTCTTCAATACCCAGCGACCACATATGAAGCAGTGGCTTGGCTTCGGCGTCGGGAGAGAAATATCCCGAATCGCGCCAGTAAACAACGTTCGCAACGAAGAACAACGTTCCCAGTGCCTCCTTCCAGAGGTTTGAGAACTCGCTTGGCAGAAGGAAGAAGGGTGACGCTGCCAGCACGAAGATGATCATGCCGATGAGAGCAGGCAGGATTCGCCTGATGCGGCGTGCGTAGAAGTTGGCGAGACTGTAAGTGCCGGCCTCCATCTCCTGGATCAGGATCTGGGTAATGAGATACCCGCTGATCACAAAGAATACGTCGACGCCGACGAATCCACCGGAGAGGCCAGAAAAATTGGCGTGGTACAAGACGACAGGCAGCACGGCAAATGCGCGAAGGCCGTCGATGTCTTTTCTATATTTGATCATGACGGAATCTTGCCGGTGTGTATGAATGAGCTCAGGGCGGATTCAAGATTTCTCTTCCCTGGGCTCTCAAATGAGTCATTTGGTGGAGTGTACAAGCGACTATCCGACATCAGCGCCACAAGCGATGACTCATCATGGGCAACGTGCACGCCGTCCAGAGACTGCATCTGTTTGCATGTGTCAAGCTGATGGTCGTTGCGATGCTCACCCAGCCGTGCCAACCTGGGAAAAAGAACAATCTGCTTTCTGTACTTTCTCGCGGTGAGTATTGAGCCGATGCCTGCGTGCGACAACAGCAGCGTCGCTCCTTCTGCCATTTGCCTGAAGGATGTGGGGTCCAGCGTGGCCTGATATTCCAGGTTCCTGGGCACATACTTGGCGCCTTCCCCAATCTGGGCGAAGACCCGATGGCCCAGGAGGGGCGCCATCTCGTCAACAGCGCGAACGAGTCGATCAAACGGCAACTGTGTCCCGACGGTCAAGAAGATCAAAGGATCTCTCCAAAATATCGAGGGCCGTCCGGTCGCGAGATGTGCTCCCACTGGGTAACGGTAAGGGTTACGAATCGAGCCGCGATCCTGCCGCTCATGGACATGCGCTCCGTGTTTGCGAGGCTGTCGATCCATATGGTCTTCGCGCCCAGCATGCGCGCGGACGCCACAGCAAAGAGTCCCGGAGCGGCACCAGTGGTGACGACCACGTCGGGGCGTGTCTTCAACACGATAAGAAACGTCTCAATAAAACAACGGACGAGCTTCAACGGTTGATCCCGGTTGCAGTCGCTCACAACTCTGTACTCGACATGTCCCAGGGACTTCGCCAGTTCTTCGGAAGTAGTGACGTAAAGAACATCAGTCCCTTCGAACGCGGTTCGAATTGAGGTCAGCTGCTCCCAATGGCCCCCCGGAGAAGAAACTGCCATCACCTTCTTCAACTGCTCTGTATTCAAGGCGCGCTGCACGGATTCGTCCTGCATGGTCATTGCCCTTGGCTCCGCAGTGAGGGTTGCTTTACTGCGGAGATAAGCCGCCGCGCAAGGCGCTTCAGCTCGATTCCTGTCAGGTAGGAGAGCCGGCGTGCGGTATCGACTCGCGTTGCAGCAGGGTGTTCTGAGCCAAGGAATGTCAGCCAGCTGTCCAGTGATGCTCGTGGCGACAGATTCTCCTCGTAGACAACCAGGCATTCCTTGCCCAGCCTCTCAAGTACTGCAGTGTTGCCAATTGCCTCCTCTAGGCGAATCATCTCTCCAGCCTCAAGAAGTTCGCTGTAGGCAGTTCGATGGGTGAAATTCTCCCTGAGGAAGGTCTTCCAGTTTGCACTCGTCACCGCGCAAATGGCGGGGATGCCATCCGGGCCATCGACCGGGATAAATGATGGCTTTCCGAGAGACATGGCTTCCATCACGCCTCTGCCGATCCCGACGAATACATCCTGGCTGTGCAAGTACTTCGGGCCAGATTCCGTGGAGGCGGCATCCGAAACCATGTAGCGAGGAAATGGGATCTGGATCGCCTGGATGTCACGCAGCAGGGCTTCGTCCTGTACCGTTCCCAGGTGCGTAAAGGAGATCCGCTCCGCAATGGCCGGAGAGGTCATGTGGGAGAGGGCGCGGTGAAGCATCATTGCGGGGCGACGCTTATCCGACGCGATTCTCATCACGGTAGCGATCGCGACGCGCCCCGGCCCTCTATCGGGTACGGTAGCCTTGCCCAAGTACTCTTGGTCAAACGCCGGCGGAGTGACCCGGCCAGGGACCAGCGCCATATGCCGATTGGGTTCGAGTTGTCGATAGACGTCGTAGTCTTTCAAGTGAAAGACTGCGACTGAAATGCCCGCCAGCAGCCGCGGATGGCGGGCTGCGTCACCGCCCGGTTTCAAGTGGACGTGCCTCACCCGGAGACCGGTTGCAGCAAGAGCTGAAATGCAGCTAAACATCCATCCGACGGTCACAAGAGTGACGCGACGCTCCGAACGGCCGTCAATAATGTGCCTGACAGCCTTTCGAAGTCCATGAATGCCATTTGGGGAAAATGGGCTGCATGTGTGGATGTGGCGATATCGTGGATCTCCGTCAAATACCGGCGACGGAACGTCTCCCCACGTCAAGACATCAACGTCCAGCTCGCTTGAAAGCAAGTCGGAGATCTCCTTGATGGAGCGATAGTGCCCACCGATGCCAGTATTGACACCTTTGAGAGATGACACCAGGAAGATCACGCTATGTCTCATTGAGTCCGCCGCATTGCAGATTCTAGGTATTTGACCGGGGAGAGTACGGCGACTTACGCCTCGACGTCAGCGCCAAGTGAACGGAGCTTGGAGACGAATCCGACATAACCTCGGGAGATCTGCCAGGCGTCTGAAATCTCCGTCTCGCCCTCCGAAATCAGGCCGCACAGCGTCAGCGCAGCGCCCGCGCGAAGATCCAGTGCGCGGACCTTGGCGCCCACGAGGTTGCCGCCCTGTCCGTGCAACCGCAGCATGTCGCCATCTACGCTGTACTTGACGCCCATCTTCGCCATTTCTTCCGCGTAGCCATATCGACCGGGGAACCGGAGGTCGATAATGCGGGACTCGCCACGGGCTTTCGCTGCCCACGCTGCCAGAATCGGCTGCACATCAGAATTGATTCCGGGATGCGGTCCGGTGCTGATTTCAACCGGGTAGCAGCGATCTCCACGAACGATCAGCGACTCTTCGCCTTGATAGAGCTTGGCTCCAGCCTCTCTCAGGTGAGCAAGGACGACTGCGAGATCTGCGTAGGGGAAATCACGGATCTCGATATCACCACCGGTCATGGATGCCGCCACGAGCCAAGTGATGGCTTCCATGTTGTCCGGAATCACTCGATGATCGACTGCGTGAAGCGCGTCCATGCCGATCACCTCAATGTGCTCTTGGCCATGCACGACAATCTTTGCTCCCATGCCCTTCAGCATCGAAACCAGATCAAGAATCTCGGGTCGGATGTGCGGATTCCAGATCCGAGATACACCCTTTGCCAAGCTTGCGGCCAGAATGGCATTCTCAGTGGCACCGGTTGAGCGCATCGGCAGGTGGATCTCCGCGCCGACAAGGCCGTTCGGGGCCTCCGCGCAAAGCTGATCGCCTTCTTCCCAGATACGCGCGCCCAAGGCCTCCAGAAGCATGACGTGAAGGTCGTACTTTCTTTCACCAAGCTTGCAGCCGCCCGGCAGCGGGACGCTGCCTGCGCCAAGACGCGCGGTCAGTGCGCCCAGGATCAGCAGGGTGTTGCGGATAGATCTGCCTTCCCAGATCAAGCTCGACTCGAGCTTCCTGTTCTCGGAAATTCGAATGGTTGTGGCATCAATCAGCTCGACCGACTTGCCGAGTGCGGAAAGCATGTCAACATGGACTTGTGCGTCAAGCAGCTCGGACGGGTAGTTGCGCAATACGACGTCGCCCTCTGTGAGCAGCGAAGCGGCAAGCAGGCGAAGCGCAGAATTCTTGGCTCCAGCGAGCGTTACCTGCCCCGACAGTTGAGATTTGCGAACTTTGATTACGCTGTTCAATTTGATAGTCCTTGAATGTGAGAAGTCAGTTTAGGCGGATCGCGAATTCGTCGGTGCTACGGTGGGGCGAAACCGTTACTCTGAAGCTGTCCGGGACGTGGCCCGCGACCATCATCATCACAACGGCATGCTCTGCCGGGATGCCGAACTCTGAGCGAAGCGCGTGATCATCCAGTGCATCCATGCTCCAGTTGAGCATGCAGACCCCATAGCCTTTGGAGTGCAGGGCGTAGTTGAGCGACATGGCGAAAAGACCGCCGTCAACCCAGCCTTGATTGCGCTCGCCGGACTTATAGAAGGCTCGCATGTCGCTGGTCACAATGAACAGGGCGCCAGCGAGATCGCCGAAACCTCTGTTTCCGCTCTGACGAGCGAGGGCTCGGTCGATGACTGTCCTGTCGTTAGAGAAATAGGCGCGCGCAGAGGCTCTATTGCAGACAGACGGGGACTTTCTTGCGATGTGTATCGAGTCGATCAGATCGGACTCGCTGATTGCCTCGCCGGTGAAGTTGCGCACGCTCGATCTGTCCAGTGCGAATGATCGAAAGTCAAAGTTCGCTCGGGACAGAAACTCTTCCCGCGTGACGTCGAGGTAGCCTGCGAGAGCCTGGGCAGAAGGGTCGAGCTGATCCTCGCCGGCCCCAGCGCTGGTCCCCGTCCCGCCGTTGGGCTGGAACGCTCGGTGGGAAGCCAAGGTCGCCATGCAGAGTCGATAGACTTCGTCATCGCCATGGGTATCCTTGTACCAAGCCGCTTGGTTCCGGATATTGTTGGCCTTCGCTTTGCCAAACCCCGGCGTCGGCGAAGGAAGCGCCATTCCCTTCTCCAGCGAATGGGTGAGGCGAAGAAGGTGCATGGCTGCTGCCTCCTTGTCCATTCGACGAACGTCCGAACGTGAGTTCCTGGAGCGTTGGAAGCGATAAAGGTCGTATGCGTGATTGACCAATACGTTCAATCCGCTGCGTCGAAGGACCTTCGAAACAAAAACTCGTAGATTCATCTGAAAGTCCAGTAGCTATTCGTTTGCGCCCGGGCGCAGCTTGCGCAATGCAAGCCACACCCCGACTGTGTAATGGGCGGAAAGCAACAGTGCATACGCGAGGAGCGCTTGGTCTATGGTCGCGCCGAGCTGCTCGCCTATCCAGAAACAGCCGAACGTCAGCAGAACCCTTTGGATGTTCAGGAATAGTACTTCCCGTTGTCCGTCGAATACTGACATCAGGTACGAAACGGTTGCGCGATTGACGAACTGCGCAATCATAAGTATCGATAGGAATGAGGCGAAGTGCCCAGCAAGTGCCCACTTGCTTCCGAATGCATGGGTAAAGATCCATTCGCCCGCAAACATCAGGGCGATTGTCGGTGCAAGAGCGAGCAGGAGCACTGTGCGAATCACAGAGAATGTGAGGGCCCGGATCTCCCTTGGCTTTCTGCGGCCCAGTTTGGAGATCCCGGCAAAGTATGCCTTGCCTACGCTATCCGCCATAAGCGTTGCAGGAACAGCCAGCGCTGTGAACGCAAGGGCGAGTTGTCCTGTCGCGTCCTTTCCGTAGAAGGTGGCTGAAAGAAGCACAGGCATCTGCGCTGAGCCAACCAACAGTACCTGCGAGGGGAGCCTGTACGCTGGGAACGACCAGTACCGCTTTGCCAGCCTCTTCATTCGTGTCACTGACACGAACCTGGCCAGTCGGCGATATTCCTTGCGCTGAGTCAGCGCCAGTGACGAAATTCCCCCGCTCTGGGAAACGAGTTGCCCGAGCATCAGGCCAAATGGCCGGAGGCCTGCGAGTCCCAGTGCGATCTTCAGCCCCTCTCCCATGAGCGACTGGACAACCTGGGTGCGGGCAATAATCGAGAAGGCATGCTTTCGAGTCGCCCACATGGTCAGTCCTTCGTAGACGGCAACAGCCACAGCCCCGACGATCACAAGGCCTCGCCACGGCGTAAGGGCGTCCATCTCCAAAGCCCCGAGCAGTCCAGGTCCAAACAGCCACATTGCTGCACCGCCAAGCATGGAAATTGCTACGACAAGCAGTGCGGAAAGCGCCATGACGTTGGCGGCTGCTGCATCCGTCTTCGGAAGCGGCACCGCAATGACATACCTGAGGGTCATCACCGGAACGATGATGTTTACCAGTGCGCTGTAGATGGCCAGGACTGCATAGTCGTCAGGGCTATAGATGCGTGCAAGGACCGCGATTGACGCAATTCCGATCAGCTTCGCGAACCCGGCGCCCATGGTCAGTGAGATCGTCCCCCGCAGAATGCCAGAGGCATCTTTGCCCTTGAAGCGATCTCGCAGTTTTTGAAAGAGCTTCACGGGGTGATGCCTACAGATGCTGCCAAGGATGGTCGCGCGAGGCACGGAATGTCCTCGCGATATGAAGTTTGGTGGGCGCTGGGGCTGCTCGCTCAGTCGGATCCGAACAGGTCTCGCGTGTAGACCTTCGCTGCCACGTCATCAAGAATGCTCGAGTGCCGATTGGCGATGATGATGTCTGCTTCCTGCTTGAATGCAGCTAGATCGTTGACGATGCGGGAGTTGAAGAAGTTTTCTTCGTTGAGCGTCGGCTCGTGGACAATAACTTCAATGCCCTTGGCCTTGATCCGCTTCATGACCCCCTGAATCGCGGATGCCCTGAAGTTGTCCGATCCCGACTTCATGACGAGTCGGTAGATGCCAACAGTCTTGGGGTTGCGTCGGATGACCTCATCCGCAACGAAGTCCTTTCGGGTCCGATTGGATTCGACGATTGCGTGGATCAGGTTCTGCGGGACATCCGTGTAGTTCGCGAGGAGCTGCTTGGTGTCCTTGGGGAGGCAGTATCCGCCGTATCCAAACGAGGGATTGTTGTAGTGGCTGCCGATGCGCGGGTCCATGCTGACCCCATCAATGATCTGGCGTGTGTCGAGTCCGTGCGTCGCTGCGTACGTATCGAGCTCGTTGAAATATGCAACGCGCATTGCAAGATAAGTATTGGCGAAAAGCTTGATGGCCTCTGCTTCAGTAGCATCAGTAAAGAGGGTTTCGACATCCTTGCGGATGGCGCCCTCCTTCAGAAGCTCGGCGAATGTGCTTGCACGCTCAGAGCGTTCGCCGACGATGATGCGGCTTGGATGGAGGTTGTCATACAGTGCCTTGCCCTCGCGCAGAAACTCAGGCGAGAAGATGATGTTGTTTGATCCGTACTTGGCTCGCAGCTCTTGCGTGCAGCCAACCGGCACCGTCGACTTGATCACCATGACAGCGTCAGGGTTGATGTCGATTACATCCTTGATTACGGACTCAACCGATCCAGTATTGAAGTAGTTCGTCTGAGGATCGTAATCAGTAGGCGTTGCAATGATGACGAAGCGAGCGCCGTGATACGCGTCCTTTCGATCAAGCGTTGCGGTCAGATTCAATGGCTTGTTTGCCAGAAAATCTTCAATCTCACGGTCTTCGATGGGCGAATGGCGAGCGTTGATCTTTGCAACCCGCTCAGGATTGATGTCAAACGCAACCACTTCGTGGTTCTGGGCCAGGAGGACGGCGTTGGAGAGGCCTACATAGCCAGTTCCGGCCACAGCAATCTTCATTTCAAAAAATCCCTTTTTTCCGCAACCAATCTGACGGAGCTGTTCAATCGCCAGCTGGTTGCGATGCTGGTCGAGTCTCAAGATTTCCGGCAAGTGGAGGAGCCATCAATGTAGGGGTCCACCCTGCCATGCGTCGGGAATCCTACTACACGCCGGTTGGCGATTGCCCGGCATTTCCCGTTCAGCATGGGCCAGATCATCCGGCGGCGTATGGTCGTCAGCCCAGTGCCCAAGGGGCCCTGCAGAGGGGACGGGATGATAGCAGGGCAGGGCTGCAAGCGTGGACCCGGCCTCCGCCAGAAGGGTCAGACCCTGCGGGCTGCGACATGAGGCGGCCCTTGCTGCTCTGGGCCTCCAGGCCTCCCAAGAGCGGTGATTCGCGCCGGCCACCCGTTGGAGGTAGACTGGGGGGCTAGGCGAGGGTAGGGGGTTCCGGGGTCACCTGTCGGTGCTTGACCTCCCTCAGTATCTGCGTGCTCATCTGTGTGGTGCACAGCCGCGCCGTGAGCGTGCAGTTGGATTCAACCAATCTCCAAACGAACTGCCCTGGGTCGTTGGAGTTGTTCCCGAATTTAAGTGGAAGCGATGACCAATAAAACGGAATCCCGAGCAGTCAAGGATGATGATATCGATCTGCGGGAGTTGATCGGAGTCCTGCTTGATCGAAAGTGGTGGATCGTGATCACGACTGCCGTCTTTCTTGTACTCGGCGTGCTTTATGCCCTCCTGGCCAAGCCGATTTATCAGGCTGAGGCCATGGTGCAGGTGGAGTCGAAGGTCCCCTCGCTTCCCGGTTTGGCCGATCTTTCCTCGCTGAGCGGAAGCGGTAGCACGATGGCTACCACCGAAGTTGCTCTTCTCACCTCGCGCGCGGTGGTGGGGAAGGCGGTGGACGAGCTCCACCTTGATATTTCTGCCACGCCCGTGCGTTTCCCCGTTGTTGGCGATTTCATTGCCAAGCGCTTTCAGCCCGAAACGCCTGATGCCGTCGCTTCGCCCCTCTTCGGTATGTCGAGCTACGCTTGGGGTGGAGAGAAGATCGTCGTTGATCGGCTGGAAGTGCCGGCCACTCTGTTCGACATTCCCTTGACTCTGGTCGCTGCTGGTGACGCCTCGGGGTCGTTCGTCGTTCTTGGTGACGATGACGAGGAGCTCCTGCGCGGCAAAGTCGGCGAGCGCGCCAGCGGCCACGGTGTCTCCGTCGATGTGTCCAAGCTGAACGCGCGGAGCGGCACGAGATTCCAGCTTGTGAAGCAGCGCAGGCTGAGTGTTATTTCGGATCTCCAGCAGCTGGTGCTTGCTTCTGAGCAGGGGCGGGATTCGGGCATCTTGCAGGTCACCTATCAGGATGCAGACCCGGTTCGCGCGCAAGCGCTGGTCCAGCGAGTCGCTGAGGCCTATGTCCGCCAGAATGTGGAGCGAAGCTCGGCTGAAGCCGCTTCCCAGCTTCAATTCGTGAGAGAGCAGCTGCCGACAATTCGCAAGCAGGTTGAGCAGGCCCAGGCAGCAATGAGTGCCTATCAGTCGCGCTCGAACGCTGTAGATATCACGATGCAGACCCGGGGCTTGCTTGAGCAGGAAGTTGCTGTCGAGGCGAGCATCCAGCAGTTGCGTCTGAAACAGGCGGAGATGGACCGCGCTTTCACCCGCGAGCATCCCGCTTACAGGGCCCTGATGAAGCAGATTGGTGATCTGGAGGGCCGCAAGGCTGGGTTCCAGCGCCAGGTCGGCCAGCTGCCGGATACCCAGCAGGAACTGCTTCGCCTGACCCGTGATCTTCAGGTCAGCAACGAGCTCTATACGGCGCTCCTCAATCAGGCGCAGCAGCTTGACGTCGCTCGTGCAGGTGCAGTCGGCAATGTGCGCATCGTTGACTCGGCGGTGGTGGACGTAACCAATCCCGTCAAGCCCCAGAAGAAGCTGATCGTAGTCATCGCCACGCTTCTCGGCGGATTCCTCTCGGTTGCCGTCGTTTTCCTCCAGCGCATGCTCAACCCGGGCATCGAAGACCCGGCGGACATCGAAGCCCTCGGCCTGCCGGTCTACGCCGCGATCCCGCTGAGCGTGTCCAACACCCTGCCCAAGCTGCGCAAGGGCAAGCACGGTACGCGCGTGGTGGCCGACGGTCGCCAGCACCTGCTGGCGGTGAGTGCCCCGGCCGACCCGACCGTGGAAGCGCTGCGGAGTCTGCGTACCAGCCTGCACTTCGCCATGCTGGAAGCGAAGAACAACATCCTGACCATCTCGGGCCCGCGCCCGGGCGTGGGCAAGACCTTCGTGTCCACCAACCTGGCCGCGGTCATCGCGCAGGCGGGCCAGCGCGTGCTGGTCATCGACGCCGACATGCGCAAGGGCACGCTGCACAAGATCCTGGGTGTGTCGCACCAGAAGGGCCTGTCGGACGTGCTGGGCGGCAAGCTCAGCGTCGACGACGTGATCCATCCGGTGGCCGGCCTGGACAACATGCACTACATGGTGCGTGGTGACATTCCGCCGAACCCGGCCGAGCTGCTGATGCACCCGCGCTTCGCGCAGCTGCTGCAGGACATGTCCGGCAAGTACGACCTGGTGATCGTGGATACGCCGCCGATCCTGGCCGTGACCGATCCGGCGCTGGTCGCCACCCACGCTGGCTCGAGCCTGCTGGTCACCCGTTTCGGCGTGAACCAGGCCAAGGAAATCGAGCTGACGCTGCAGCGCTTCGAGCAGAACGGCGTGCAGATCAAGGGTGCGATCTTCAACGCGGTCGAGAAGCGTGCCACGGGCTATTACAGCTACGGTTACTACGAGTACAAGTCTGACGAAAAGGCCTGATCTTTTCGCAGGGCAGGACACCGGGGCCCGGTGCGCGCAGGCGCATCGGGCCCTGTCTTTTCCAGGTCCGCGCCGCCGTCCTTCCAGCGCAGGAGTATCCTATCGCCATGGCTGACACCCCTCTTTCCGCGCCGCATCCGGCGCCGACGCCGCGCTGGCGTCACTACTGGTCCCTGATGCGCGCCGATCGCCCGATCGGCACCCTGCTGCTGCTGTGGCCCACCTGGTGGGCGCTGTGGCTGGCCGCTGGCGGCCTGCCGCCGCTGTGGACCCTGTTCGTGTTCACCGCTGGCGTCTGGCTCACCCGTTCTGCAGGCTGCGTCATCAACGATTACGCCGACCGCTGGCTGGACCCGCACGTGGAGCGCACCAAGGCGCGCCCGCTGGCCACCGGGGCGATCAGCGGCCGTGCGGCGCTGGCGCTGTTCGCCGTGCTGATGCTGGTGGCCTTCGGCCTGGTGCTCACCCTGAACGGGTTGACGATCGGCCTGAGCTTCATCGGCGTGTTCCTGGCCGCCAGCTACCCCTATCTCAAGCGCTACACGCACCTGCCGCAGGTCTACCTGGGCATGTCTTTCGGCTGGGGCATCCCGATGGCCTTCGCCGCCGTGCAGGGCGAAGTGCCGATGCTGGGCTGGCTGCTGTACGCCGGCAACATCCTGTGGTCCACCGCGTATGACACCTGGTACGCCATGGTCGACCGCGAGGACGACCTGAAGATGGGCTCGCACTCCACCGCCATCCTGTTTGGTGAGCTGGACCTGGTCATCCAGGGCGTGCTGTACGCGCTGTTCCTGGCCACGATGGCCCTGGTGGGCGTGCGTGGCGGGATGGGTGGGTATTACCTGGCTGGCGTGGCGGTGGCCACGGTGCTGGTGGTGTACGAATTCTGGATCTGCCGCAACCGCGAGCGCGGGCCGTGCTTCAAGGCGTTCCTGCACAACAACTGGGTAGGCGCGGCGCTGTTCGCCGGCATCGCCGTGGACCTGGCGCTGCGCTGATCGACCGGGGTCGGATCCCTTTCCCACCGGGAAAGGGCTCTGACCCCATCCTGGGTTGCCGGTAGAGTCGAGCTTGCTCGACTGATCCGCGCGGCCAAGCCAGAGCAGTCGAGCAAGCTCGACTCTACGACCAATAGGTGGCTGACAGCCCGCACCTCACCGCCCAGAATCGGCCCATCGAACCTGGGAGGGTAGGCGATGGCCTCGACGGCAGCAGTACAGGATGGCTGGATGGCGCGCGCGGCGCTGCGTTCGGCCGCCTGGGCGGAAAAGTGGTTCCCCGACGCGTACGTGTTCGCGGTGCTGGGCGTGGTCATCGTCGCGGTGGCGGCGATGGGCTTCGGCTCGACCCCGCAGGCCACGGCCAGCGCCTTCGGCGACGGCTTCTGGAGCCTGATCCCCTTCACCATGCAGATGGCCTTCGTGGTCATCGGCGGCTATGCGCTGGCCACGGCGCCGGTGGTGGCGCGCTTCATCGATTTCCTCGCGCGGGTGCCGCGCACCGGCCGCGGTGCCGTGGTCTACGTGGGCCTGGTCAGCATGTTGGCCTCGCTGCTCAGCTGGGGTTTCTCGCTGGTGTTCGGCGGCCTGCTGGTGCGCGCGCTCGCACGCCGCACCGAGCTGCGCATGGATTACCGCGCCGCCGGTGCCTCGGCCTACCTGGGGCTGGGCGCGGTGTGGGCGATGGGCCTGAGTTCGTCGGCCGCGCAGCTGCAGGCCAACCCGGCCAGCATGCCGCCCGGCCTGGTGGAAATCACCGGCGTGCTGCCTTTCACCGAGACCATCTTCCTGTGGCAGTCGATCGCGCTGACCGCGGTGCTGATCCTGGTCTCGCTGCTGATTGCCTGGCTGACCGCGCCGGCCGCTGGCAGTGCACGTACCGCCGAGGATTTCCCCGGTGCCGCGCAGGCCGAACCCGAGCCATTGCAGCAGCGCACGCGCCCGGGTGAATGGCTGGAGTACAGCCCGCTGCTGACTGTGCTGCTCTCGCTGCTGGCCTTCGGCTGGCTGTTCAACGAGTTCGCCAACAAGCCGGTGGTCACCGCCATCGCCAACCTCAACACCTACAATTTCCTGTTCATTTCGCTCGGCCTGCTGCTGCACTGGCGCCCGCGCAGCTTCCTCAACGCAGTGGCCAAGGCGGTGCCCAGCACCACCGGCGTGCTCATCCAGTTCCCGCTGTACGGCGGCATTGCGATGATCCTCACCCACGCGGCCGGCGGCGATGGGCAGACCCTGGCGCATCGCCTGTCCAGCCTGTTCGTGCACGTGGCCAGCACCGATACCTTCGCCCTGGTGATGGGCGTCTACTCGGCGGTGCTGGGCTTCTTCGTGCCCTCCGGCGGTGGCAAGTGGATCATCGAAGCGCCGTACGTGATGCAGGCGGCCAACGAACTGAAGGCGCACCTGGGCTGGGCGGTGCAGGTCTACAACGCGGCCGAGGCCCTGCCGAACCTGATCAACCCGTTCTGGATGCTGCCGCTGCTGGGCGTGCTGGGCCTGAAGGCCCGCGACATCGTCGGCTTCACCTTCATCCAGCTGCTGGTGCACATTCCGCTGGCGCTGGGCCTGCTGTGGCTGCTGGGCATGACCCTGACCTACGTGCCGCCGGTGATGCCGTAGGGCAGATTCGGGGCTCATGTGGGGTCAGAGCCTCTCCGCTGGAGAGGATCCGACCCCGGGGTCAGATCCCTTCCGCGGGAAGGGCTCTGACCCCAGACCCTCAGCCCGCCGCCTGCTTCTCGATCTCCGCCTTGCGCAGCAGGAACCGCTGCACCTTGCCGCTGGGCGTCTTCGGCACCTGCACCACGAACTCCACCTGGCGTGGGTAGGCATGCGCGGACAGGCGATGGCGCACATGCTGCTGCAGTTCGTGCGCCAGCGCGTCGCTGCCTTCGAACCCATCACGCAGGATCACGAACGCTTTGACGATCTCGGTCCGCTCCGGGTCGGGCACGCCGATCACCGCCGCTTCGGCCACCGATGGATGCTCCATCAGCGCGCTCTCCACGTCGAACGGCCCGATGCGGTAGCCGGACGAGGTGATCAGATCATCGGAGCGACCGATGAAGCTGATCGAACCGTCGTCCTCGCATTCCACCGAATCGCCGGTGCGGTAGTAGCCCTCGGCGATGGCCGGGGTCTCCGCCCGGTAGTAGCCGGTGAACCACATGATCGGTGACTGCTTCAGGTCCACCGCGAGGATGCCGGGCGTGCGCGGTGGCAGTTCATGGCCGTTTTCATCCAGCACGGCCACGCGGTAACCCGGCATCGCAAAGCCCGATGACCCCGGGCGCACGCGGTGGACCAGCGCATGGTGGTTGTTCACCACCATGCCGGTCTCGGTCTGCCCGTAGTGGTCCAGCACGGTGGTCTGCAGGTGCTCGGCAAACCAGCGGGCAATCTCCGGGTTCAGCGGTTCGCCGGCACTGCTGACCACGCGCAGCTGGCCCTTGATGCCGGCACTGGCCTGGGGGCCGGCGGCGATGATCTGCCGGTACGCGGTGGGCGAGCCGGCCAGGTTGGTCACTCCCAGCTGGCCGATGATGGTGTTCAGGCCATGCACGCTGAAGCCGGCTTCGCTGAAGGTGGTGGCGTGGCCCAGCAGCAGCGGGCCGATCACCGCGTAGTACAGGCCATAGGCCCAGCCAGGGTCGGCGATGTTCCAGAAGACGTCGTCCGCGCGCAGGTCGACGGCCAGTTCCATGTAGCTGGCAAACGCCATCATCGCGCGCAGGGGCACGGGCACGCCCTTGGGGCTGCCGGTGGTGCCGGAGGTCGACAGCAGGGCCATCAGCGCATTGCCGGGCAGCAGCACCGGCTCCAGCGTTGGCGCGGCCGCCACTGTGGCCGCACGCCAGTCGATGTCACCGTCGCGCAGTGCGTGGCCGGGGGCGAGCACTGTGGCCACCGGCGGGCAGGCATCGAGTTCGTCCAGCTTGCTGCGGTGTGCGCTGTCGGTCACCAGCAGGCGGGTGCTGCCGGTCTTCAGGCGGCTTTCAATGGCCTTGGGGCCGAACGCGGTGAACAGTGGCTGGTACACCGCGCCCAGGCGCCAGGTGCCGAGGATGGTGGCCAGCAGGTCCGGCGTACGTGGCAACAGGCCGGCCACCACATCGCCCGGGCCGACGCCGGCGGTACGCAGCACCTGCGCGGCGCGGGCGGCGGCATCGCGCAGGTCGTCGAAGGTGTACAGATGCAGGGCGCCCTGCGCATCGATCCAGCGCAGGGCCAGACGATCGCTTCCGCAGTACCGGTCGCAGCATTCCACGCAGGCGTTGATGCCCTGGTCCAGGCGCCCCTGGAAGCGGTCCTGCCACTGCGCGATATCGAAGCCATCGCGGGCTTCATCGTAGGAAGGGCGTACTGCGGTCTGCGGGGCCATGCGCGTCTCCGGCGGGTGTCCGCCTGACCATAGCGGTGCCGCGCGCGGCTGCAAATGGGACCATGGGTGTAGGCCGTCATGCGCGCGTCACACGGGCCGAGGCCGCTGAATGCGGCTGTTGCCGTGCGGGCATGAGCACATGCACACGTCGCATGAATCCTTCAGGGGCTTGTGCCGCAAGGGGCGCGCGGTCTTTTGTGGGGCGCGTGCACGCCAGCCTAGCTGCGTTGCAACGCATGGTTAACCTTCGGCTGCAGAGGATGGCCCCGTCCACCGCATTCCGCGCGTGGCTTCGGAGACACGGACATGGCACAGCAGAACCAGCAGAACCAGAAAGGTCAGCAGAACCAGCAGGGTCAGCAGAACCAGCAGGATCAGCAGCAGGGTCGCGGTCGTGACCAGCAGCAGCAACAGCAGCAGGACCAGCAGCAGGACCAGCAGCAGAAGCGCAACCAGCAGCAGGGCAGCCAAGACGAAGAAGAATGACCCTGGCCCCCCCCCAGGTCTGAATACTGAAGCCCCGCCTCGCGCGGGGCTTCGCTTGTACAGCGCGCCGATTTAAAGCACGCCGACCCATTCCAGCACCGCGCTGGCGGCCATGTCGTTGGGGTTGGTGCCCGGCAGGCCCTGCGGCACGTCCATGCCCATGCCGCGGTACAGGTCCACCCAATGCTGGGCGATCTCCCCGGTCTGCGGGTTGCGGAAATTCATCGGCTGCAGTGCGAACACATGGTGCGCGCGGAAGGCACGCTCGATGAAATCCGAACAGTAGTAGCTGTCCTCGTTCAGCACGTAGGCCGTGTTGTACGGCTTGCCCAGCATCGTGCGCGCTTTGGCGACCGCATCGGTGATCGCACCGGCCGGCGCCGCACGCAGCCGGTACACGACGATCTGCCGCTGCTTGCTGCGGGCGTCGCGCTGGAAGTCGAGCAGGGCCTGCTGCCGCGAGCCCTTCTCATCGGCATGCAGTACCTGCCAGCCGTGCGCGCCGGCAGCCACCAGGGCCACGTGGTCGAAGCTGGTCGCGCCCTGCGTGGCGGTGGCATCGTCGATGGCCGCACTCAGTCCGCTGTGCCCGGCGGTGACGAACAACAGGTCGCCCTCGCGCACCTGTACGCCTGCGGCCAGCGCAGTCGAGAGCGGGGCGAGCAGCAGGCCGATGACCAGCAGGAAAGTGCGCATGTGAAGGCCGGACAGGCGGGGAACGGGCTAGTCTACCCCCGCCGCGGTCTGCCCATGGCGTAGAGTCGAGCTTGCTCGACTGCTTCCGCCAGGCGCAGTCGAGCATGGCTCGACTCTACAAAGGAAGCTGTCATGAACATCCGCAGGATGCGATGCATCACCGCCGCCACCGTGCTGCTGCTTGCCGCCGGCACCGCCAGCGCGCAGACGCTGCACGCCGACGACCGCAGCTGGTTCGCCGATGCGGCGGCCGAGCAGGACGCACGCGCGAAACTTGCCACTGCCATCGCGACGCTGCGCGATGCCGGACCCGAGGATCCGGCCGTGCGCGTACAGCAGGCTGACCGGCTGTTCGGCCAATGCCTGCGCCACCATGGCTATCTGCACCTGCAGGCCGCACGCAATGCGCGTGATGTGCGCCTGGTGCAGGCACAGGAAGGTATCGCGGACCTGTGTGGCGATGCCGCGCGCATCGCACGCAAGGCGTTGGTCAGTGCGCCGGCCGATGCGGGCTGGGTGGCCCCCTATGCCTGGCTGCGCACGCGTGCGCTGGGCACCACCGGCAGCTCCACGGCGCCGCGCGCCGCAGGCCTGGACGATGCCGTGGACGAGGTGGCCAGCCCGGCGCTGGATGCATTCGCACGCCTGCAGCGGCAGCTGTTGCAGCACGCCAGCTACCCGCGCTTCGAGCGCGATGGGCGCACGCTGGACAGCAGGAAGGACAGTACGGCCCTGGCCCAGCACCCGGATCGCGCGCTGCGCGAGGCCGGTTGGAAGGGCTACTGGCAGGGCGTGGCCTCACAGCGCGAAGCCATGGCCAGCACGCTGCTGGCACTGGTGCATGTCAATGATCGTGCCTCGCAGCTGCAGGGCGATGGCAGCGCACCCGAACGCAGCTACCGGCACATGGGCCTGGACACGCCCGCGGTGCTGGCCACGCTGGCCGCAGTACAGCGCCATGCGCCGCAGCGCCGCGCCTACCAGCAGGTGCTGCTGCAGCATGCCGAACGCATGGGCCTGGCCGACCCGCAGATCTGGGATCTCAGCCTGCCCGATGCCGGCTTCGTGCCGCCGGTCCTCAGCCTCGAGCAGGTGCGCGACACCGCCACCGGGGCGATGCAGGGGCTGGGCCCCGAGTACGCCGGTGAAGTGCGCGCGCTGCTCGACCCCGCGCAGCAGCGCATGGACCTGGCGCAAACGCTGGGCCCGCGCACGGCCGATGCCTTTGCGGTCACGGCGCCGGGCGCGCCCGCGCTGCTGTTCGTCGGCGAGCGCCGGGGCACCCTGGAAAGCGACGTGGAGGCCGTGCACGAAGCCGGCCACGCGGCACACGGCCAATGGATGCAGCGCGGGCAGGTCTCGGCGTTCTACCGCAACGGCACCTCGTGGTTGAACGAGGCCTACGCGATCTTCAACGAACTGGAGTTCCGCGACCAGCTGTACCAGCAGGCGCAGGATCCCCGCGCCAAGGCGTACTACCTGAAGTCGCTGCTGGATGACATCGTGCTGCAGCTGTTCATCGCTTCGGAGGAAGCGCAGCTGGAGCAGTCGATCTACCAGGGCGTGTCCGCCGGCACGCTGGGTACGGCCGATGACCTCGATGCGCTGACACTGAAGGTGCTGTCCGGCTACGGGATGATGGCCGAACGCTACCCGGCGCTGGGTGCCACCTGGGAAACCAAGCGGCTGATGTACGAAGACCCGCTGTACCTGGCCAACTACCTGTTCGCCGGCCTGGTGGCGGTGCAGCTGTACGTGCAGGAACAACAGGATCCGCAGGGCTTCCGCCAGCGCTATCTGGCCGTGCTGTCCGAAGGGTTCGACCGCGCCCCGCAGGAACAGGTGGCGCAGTTGCTGGGCCACGCACCGGACTGGGCGGAACTGGTCGACGCCGACCTGCAGGTGTTCGATGAACAAGTGGCGCGCCTGCAGGCGCTGCATGCGCAGATCGAAGCCGGGCAGGGCAGCTGAGGCGACATTCATGGAACACGTGATGGCACGATCGCAACGCCTGCACCGGCATCTGCTGGCCTACCTGTGGTGCGCCCTGTTGCTGTGCGCGCTGCCCGCGATGGCCATTGGCCAAGCGCCGGTGCCCACGTTGGACTCGCCGGTGGTCGATCCCACCGGCGTGCTCTCGGCCAGCACCACCGAGCGTCTGGAGCAACAGTCACGCGCGCTGTTCGAACGCAGCGGCGGCGCGCAGCTGCAGGTGCTGGTGGTGGGCAGCACCGGCGATGAAAGCATCGAAGCCTACGCCCAGCGGGTGTACGACCAGTGGCAGCTGGGGCGCAAGGGCGTGGATGATGGCGTGCTGCTGCTGGTGGCCGTGCAGGACCGGCACGTGCGCATCCAACCGGGCTATGGCCTGGAAGGCGCGATTCCCGATGCGTATGCCAAGCGCATCATCGAAGAAACGATCCTGCCGCGCTTCCGCGACGGTGACATCGACCAGGGCGTGATCGACGGCAGCGCGCAGCTGGTCGCCTTGATCGATGGCGAGCCCTTGCCACCGCCCCGCAGCAACCATCTGCTGGACCTGGCCTGGCAGGCCATGGACAGTATCCTGCTGCTGGCCGTGGTCTGCGCGTTCGGCCTGGGACGCTGGCATGGCCGCGCTGCGGCCGTCCCGGCGCGGCGCTGGTGGTCGCTGCTCTTGAAGTGGCTGGCCATCATCGTGCTGGCCGCTCTGGGCATGGCGGCGTGGAAGCCGCGTCTGCTGGTGCCAGTGGTGTTTCTGTTGACCTTGGTGGTACCACTGGCCTGGTCCTGCGGGCACCGCTGGAACCAGAGCGCAGCAACGCGGCGCCTGGTGTGGGCCATGCTGGCCGCCAGCACGGCCATCTGCATCTTCGTGCTGGTTACGCGGGGCACCGTTCCGGGTCTGTTCGTGCACGCTGCGCTGTATTTCTTCGCCGGCATCGCCTGCGTAGTTGCGTGGTTCCCTTTGGCGCTGACGCGCAATCGCTGGCAGACCAGTCGACGCGGATTTGCCGTGCGCGCGCTGGCGTTCTGCGGCGTGTTCGGGGCAGGCCTGGGCTGGGCGCTGACCCGCTCTGATCCGTTCGATCCCGTCGCGCTGCTGATCGTCTTCGGCGCAGTGGGCTACATCGGCTGGAACGTGGCGATGCTGATCGGGACGGGCGGCGGTGGCGGCGGTGATGACGACGACCGCCGCAGCGGCGGTTCGGGCTCCTCGTCGTCGTCGAATAGCAGCTGGTCCGGCGGCGGTGGCAGCAGTGGCGGTGGCGGCGCGTCGGGCAGTTGGTAGGTGTCAACCTTGGTTGACACAGTCCCACCGACCATCCACGCATGGCGTGGATCTACTGGATCACGCGCCACCCCTGCGCGGTATCGGCAATCTCGCCGCTGCCCTGCACATCGCCCACGCGCAGCGTCAGGCCCTGCGCGTTGGGCAGGTCCTTCTGCTCGGGGAACCAGCGGCGGTCGGCGGCGACCACGATCAACAGTCCTTCGTCATCGCCCATCGGCGCGAACTGCGGCGAGGGCGTGCTGAGCGGCTGCAGCCCGAAGCGCGCGCTGGTCTCGGCGCGTACCGCATCCACGTCCGCGCTGGGCAGGCCCACTTCGCTCAGGCAGGTCAGCTCGCTGCCGTGGAACGCGCCGCTGCGTGCGCTGGCTGGCAGGCGCTTGCGGCCGATCAGCTCCAGGATCAGGCCATCGGGCCCGGTGAAGTACACCGACTGCGACTGCCAGGTGCTCTCCAGCGCGAAGTAATCAATGCCTTCGGGATTGCGTTGCAGCGGCACGCGCTCGCGCAGCCACGTAATGGCCTCGTTGAAGCGGTTGTCCGGCACGTTGAAGGCCAGGTGCACGCCGCCCAGCGGCTGGCCATCGGCCGGTTGCAGCTCGATGGTGCTCCAGCCGATGTGCACGTGGTGGCCGACCACGCGCAGCTGCAGCACGTCGTGGAACCAGGCGGCGACGGTACCCACATCGGACACCGGCAGGGTGAGGTGTAGCAGGCGCATGATGCGGTCTCCTTGCGTGCGCGATGCTTCGATTCTATTACGCGCGTGGCAAGGGCGTCCCCACGACGACTTCCTCCTGTCGCGTTCACGTAACGCCCGCTTCACACATCGCGCCGAGACTGCGCGACTTGTCCAGGCCGCCTGTACAGGCGCGCCTGACCCTGTCGTGCAGTCCCGGAGTACCCGTCGTGCAGAGCTCGTTGTTGTCGCGTTCCATCCTCCTCGCCCTTTCCATGGTCAGCGCAGGAGGCGCGATCGCAGCAGATGCCAGTACGGCAGACACCGCCGGTGGTGGCACCACCCACGCCGCGCCGACCCAGCTGGACGCCATGCTGGTCACCGGCACCCGCGCCTCCAACCGCACCCAGTTCGAAACGCTGGCGCCGGTGGATGTGTTCACCAAGGAAGACATCAAGTCGGTCGATTCCACCGACCTGAAGGACGTGCTGGCGCAGCTGGTGCCGTCGTTCGTGGTGCAGCGCCTGCCGATGGCCGATGGCCAGGTGTTCGTGCGGCCCGCCACCCTGCGTGGCCTGTCGCCGGACCAGACCCTGGTGCTGGTCAACGGCCGCCGCTTCCACCGCAGTGCGCTGTTGGGCAACCGCGGCGCACAGGCCGCTGACCTGGCGCAGATCCCGACCAGCGCCATCAAGCGCATCGAAGTGCTGCGCGATGGTGCATCGGCACAGTACGGTTCGGACGCCATCGCCGGCGTCATCAACATCATCCTTGAAGACAGCCCCGGCACCGAGATCACCGCAGGCTACTCGCAGTACGCGCAGGGCGATGGTGCCTCGCGCGACTTCAGCGCCCGCACCGGCTGGGCGCTGGGCGACTACGGCAGCCTGGCGCTGTTCGCCGAATCGTCGAACTCCGATGCCACCTCGCGCACCCGCCAGCGTCCCGATGCCATCGCCTTCCAGGCCGCGCATCCCGATCTGGACGTGCCCAACCCCGTGCAGCGCTGGGGCCAGCCGGAACTGGAAAGCCGCCGCGTGGGCTTCAACCTGAAGGCCAATGCCAGCGATACGCTGGAGGTCTACGCCTTCGGCCTGTACAGCCACAGCGATGGCGTCAGCGATTTCAACTGGCGCAACCCGGACACCACCACCGGCGCCTATCGCACCACCAGCATCTTCCCCGGCTGGGATCTGCGTTCGCTCTATCCGGTGGGCTTCAGCCCGCAGTACGGCAACGTGCAGAACGACCTGCAGCTGGTGGGTGGCCTGCGTGGTGAGATCACGCCCAAGCTGCGCTGGGATGCCAGCGCGTCGTATGGCCGCAATGCCATCGACTACAGCCTGGACAACTCCATCAATGCCTCGCTTGGCCCGGACAGCCCGACCTCGTTCGACCTCGGCCGCCTGACCCAGACCGAGAAGAACGCCAACGTCGATTTCAACTACGAATGGGACGTGGCCGCGCTGGCCAAGCCGGTCAACGTCGCCTTCGGTGCCGAGTTCCGCCAGGAAACCTATGAAGTGCGCGCCGGCGACCCCGCCTCGTACGCGGTCGGCCCCGGCGCAGTGGCCGGCCTGGAAGCCAATTCCAACGGCGCGCCGGGCTTCTCGGCCAGCCAGGCGGGCAAGTGGGACCAGCGCAGCCATGCTGCCTATGTCGATATGGAAGTGCCGCTGGGCGAACGCTGGAGCATCGGTGCCGCCGGCCGCTATGAAGACTTCTCCAGCTTCGGCAGTACCGTGGACGGCAAGCTGTCGGCGCGCTTTGCCATCACCCCGGACGTGGCCCTGCGCGGCACGTTCTCCACCGGCTTCCGCGCGCCCACCCCGGCGCAGTTGAACACCACCAGCACCAGCCAGGGCCTGGACACGCGCACCCTGCAGATCTTCACCAGCGGCCGCCTGTCGCCGAACGATCCGCTGGCACAGCTGCTCGGTGCCAAGCCGCTCACCCCGGAAGAATCGCGCACCGCCTCGCTGGGCCTGACCTGGCGCACCGACATGGGTCTGTCCGGTTCGGTGGATGTGTACCGCATCAAGCTCACCGACCGTTTCAGCCAGTCGGCCAGCTTCGCCATTCCCGCCGGCACGCCCAATCCGCTGGGCTACACCTCGGTCAACTACTTCACCAACGATTTCGACACCACCACCAGCGGCGTGGACGTGGTCGGCAACTACCTGCGCGACCTCGGCGCCGGCCGCATGACGCTGACCCTGGCCTACAACTTCAACCGCACCCGCGTGGACAATGGCAGCACTTCGGTGGCCACCAACGAGACCCAGCGCGTGCTGTTCGAAGATCGCCTGCCGGAGCACAAGGGCAGCTTCACCGGCAGCTGGGACGTGGGCGCGTGGTCGCTGATGGCGCGCGTGCGCTACTACGGCGCGTGGACCGATTCGACCGGCAACGCCGCTGGCGACATCTACCAGCGCTTCGGTGACATGACCTTCCTCGACCTGGCCGTGGGCTATCGCATCAACGAGCACCACAGCCTGCGCGTGGGCGTGGACAACGTGTTCGACCGCTACCCGGACGAGGCGACCTTCCAGGCCAGCCGCGGCCTGATCTACTCGCGCAACGCACCCTACGACACCGATGGTGCCAACGTGTACGCGCAGTACCGGCTGACCTTCTGATGGACAGCCGCCGCCGTAACCTGCTGCGCGCCGGCACGCTGCTGCCGGCCGCCGCAGCGCTGTCTTCACTGCCTGCCATGGCCGCCGCGCGTTACGCTGCGCCCATGCAGATTCCCGCAACGACCGTGGCGCCGGACGTGCTGGCCCGCGATGAAGGCTACTGGGCCGCCGTGGCCAGCCACTTCGACATCACCGATGAAGTGAACCACCTGGAAAACGGCTACTGGGGCGCGATGGGTCGCGAGACCCTGGCCAGCTACCAGCGGCACACCGCCGAGGTGAACCGTGGCAACGCCTGGTACGGGCGGCACACCTTCCCCGCCGAGTACATGGCCGTGCACCGCCAGGTGGCGGACATGCTGGGCGTGGGTGCCGATGAGATCGCGCTGACCCGTGGCGCCACCGAGGCGATGCTGGCCCTGATCGGCGGCTACAACCGCCTCGCGCCCGGCGACCAGGTGCTGTACGCCGACGTGGACTACGACAGCATGATCGGCGCCATGCGTTGGCTGCAGCAGCGCCGTGGCGTGCAGGTGGAGCGCATCGCCCTGCCGGCGGTGCCCGACCACGCGCAGATCCTGCAGGCCTACGATGCCGCCTTCGCGCGGCTGCCGCGCCTGAAGCTGGTGCTGCTGACCCAGGTCAGCCACCGCCATGGCCTGGTGCTGCCGGTGGCGGAGATTGCCGAACGTGCGCGTGCGCGCGGAATCGATGTGATCGTGGATGCGGCCCATGGTTTCGGCCAGATCGCCTACGCCGTGCCGGACCTGAAGGCCGATTTCGTGGGCATCAACCTGCACAAGTGGATCGGCGCACCGGTGGGCGTGGGTGCGATGTATGTCCGCAAGGGCCGCGTGGCCGACCTCGACCCGTACATGGGCGAGGCGGACGATGGCCGCGTCGGCAGCCGCGTGCACACCGGCACGGTGAACTTCGCGGCGTACCTGGCGCTGCCCGAAGCCATTGCCCTGCACCAGCGCATCGGTGCGGCCAACAAGCAGGCGCGCCTGCGCTACCTGCGCGAGCGCTGGACGGTGCCCGCCCGGCAGATGGCGCATCTGGAAGTGCTGTCCTCGCCTGACCCGGCACTGGCCAGCGCGCTGGCCAGCTTCCGCCTGCGCGGGCGCACCAGCGTGGCCGACAATATGGCGCTGCAGAAGCGCCTGCTGGATGAGCACCGGGTGTTCACCACGCATCGTGATGGCCTGGAATCCGGCGCCTGCGTGCGGGTCACGCCTTCAGTGTTCACCCGGCCGCAGCAGATGGATGCATTGGTGGACGCGCTGGCCGGCATGTAGTTCTGGTAGGTGCCGACCGTTGGTCGGCATGTAGTTCCGGTAGGTGCCGACCGTTGGTCGGCATTTGTTTCTGGTGGGTGCCGACCGTTGGTCGGCACAAAAACCCCGGCCGGCCAGGAGAGGTACGCCAGCCGGGGCACCACACAACGCCCTAGATCACTTCTTCTCTTCCCACTGCACCAGGTCCGCCTCCGCCGCGCGGATACCCGCGGTCGACAGCAGCTTGGTCGTGGCATCCAGCGCCGCGTTCACCGACGGGTATTCCACAATCGCCCGCCCCGAAGCCTTCGACACCTTCACCACCGTACCGCCAGTGGCCGCTGCCGCCTTCTGTGCCGCCGCCGCATCGGTGAAGAACACCTTGACCCTCGATGTCGCCACCACCGGTGCGCCATCGCTGGACACCGCAGCCGCAAACTTGCGGGTGCCCGCATCAGCAGCACCCAGCGAACGCTTGCTGCGCGAGCCGCTGGTCGCCGCCGCCGACGGGGTGATCTGGAACTGGCCGCTGGCCGCCTGCTGCACGGCCACCGTGGGCGCCAGCTGGAAGCGGTTGCCGCCCACATCGAACGAGCGGCCGGTCGCCTCCGCCTTCAATGCCTGCACATCCACGGTGGACAGCGTGCGCGCCGCCGGCGTGGCGCCTGTGCTCTGCGCCCAGGCCGGGCCGGTCATCGCCGCGAAGGCGAGGGTGCTCAACAGAATGGTTGTCTTCATCATCAGTGCCCCAGAACGCGGATCTTGAAGAATTCGAGGTTGCCGCGCGATGCAGCGCCGGCGGCTTGCCCCATGTCGGTCACTTCCAGCGTCCACGTGCCCGTGGCGCTTTCATCCAGGAACGCGTTGCTGGACAGCAGATCCCAGTTGGTGAAGTTGCGCTGCACGCCACCCGTGCCGGAACCGATGGCGGTGAACGCCGGTTGCACCACGCTGCGCGTGCCGCTGGGCGACACCAGCACGAACTGCAGTTGCCGCGTGTTGCTGTGGTTGACCCGGAAGCCGAGCTGCACGCTTTCGACGTTGCGCGCACCATTGGCCACCTGGAAGGTCAGCCGGCCGGCCGTGGCCGAGGTGCTGCCGATCGCCACGCTGCGGGTGGTGGTGCGCCAGCCGGTGTCCAGCAGCGGCCCGAGCGACTGGAACGTATCGGCCACCTGCACCGCGCGTGCGGCATTCACCACGCCAAAGCCATACCAGTTGCTGAAGGCGCGGCCAGCGGCGTTCACCGTCCAGCCCGGCACCAGCGTGCGCCCATCGGCCAGCGTCACCGCCGGCTGGTTGGGATGGGTGCGGGTGGCGGTGGTGGCCAGGATGTACTTCACGTCGCGGTAGCTCAGGCGCGGGTTGGCTTCCAGCACCAGCGCGGCCACGCCGGACACCATCGGCGCCGAGGCGGACGTGCCGTTCATCTTGGCCGTGTAGTTGCAGGTGCTGTCGATGGCCGACAGGTTGCTGTCCAGGCTGTTCTCGCGCGCGCTGTTCTTGTTGCTGCCCACCGTGCAGCCGCCAACGTCGGTGGTGACGATGGCCGGGTCGTAGGCGCGCGCCACCAGGCCCGGTGCGTACTGCGCCTGCAACCCGTATTCGCCACCGAAGGCCGATACCCACAGTGCCGAACCGGTGGACGAGTACGACGAACGCACGCCATCGGCGCGCACCGCACCCACGGTGATCACGTTGAACAGGTTGTTGCGCGGGTCGCGGCCGGCCGGCACGCAGCCGGTGTTGCGGTTCTTGGTATCGGTGGTGCAGACATCCTGGGTCTGGCTGACCGAGGCGTTGTTGAAGTTGTTGCCGGCCGACTTCACGTAGATGCCACCGCGGCCACCACGCGTGCCCGACAGCGCCTGCTCATAGGACGCCACATCGTTCTGGCTGAAGGCCAGTGGCAGGTTCGGGTTGCCCGGCCCGGCGCCCCAGCTGTTGTTGAACACCTGCACGTCGGCCGATTCGGCGCCATCCCACCACGAGTATTCGATGTTGCTCAGCTGGTTGCCCTGCGCGTTGGAAGCCAGCACGTTGAAGCCCTTCAGCGTGGCTGCGGGAGCGACGCCACGCACGCCCACGCCATTGGCACCCACCGCACCGGCGATGCCGCCGACCATGGTGCCGTGGTGGTCGGCATCGGGGTTGGAGGGGGAGGGGTTGGTGGAGCCGTTGGCGAAGTTCCTGCCGGGCACCGCCGCCACGTTGGCGGCCAGGTCGGGGTGGGCGATCTGCAGGCCGTCATCGACGATGCCGATCACCACGCCCTGGCCGCGGATGCCATTGCGGTACAGGCCATCCACGTTGAGATCGTTGCCCGCCACCGGCAGGGTGTCGGCCGGTACCGCCTGCCCGGTGTTGAGCAGGTGCCACTGCAGGTTGGCCAGGGGATCGGCCTGCTGCGCCTGGGCGCTGGCAGCCAGGCTGCCCAGTACCAGCGCAGTGGCCAGGGCCAGCCGCGCGGAACGCGGTGGCACGGTGCGGAGCGTGTTTCGCTTCATACACGAGTCCTTCTGTTGTGAATCGGCATGGCAGAACGGCGGGGCGGAACTGCCCCATCGCCCTTGGCCAAACGCAGCACAACGAAGAACCCCCTACCTCTCGTGCGCGCGGAGATGCGGTTGTGCAAAGCGCGTCACAAACACTTATTCCGGCCGGGAATAACGACCCTCTTGCCGGCGCTCATCCACGCATGGCGTGGATCTACCGCTCTGGTGGGTGCCGACCGTGGGTCGACATCATTTGCTCTGGTGGGTGCCGACCGTTGGTCGGCACATCCCTCCGGGCCACGGACCCCGGCCGCCAGGCATGGCCATCCCCCACCCATGCCATCATGTTTGAACCGCGGATCGCCGCCCGCTTTCCCAGGAAGACACATGGTCAGGAAAGACCCGGACATCGAAGCCGCCGTGGACGAGGCGTTCCGCCCCATCCTGACCTGGATGGCCAATGAGATCGCCTCAGGCCGCGCGCCCGACGCAGCGGGCGTTCGCCTGCGTACGGCCGATACGTGGGAGACCATCACCGACATCATCCAGGACTACGGGGAAACCCTCGTGCCACTGCCCGAGGCCACTTGGGAAACCTCGGTCAGCCAGTGGGATGGCGAGCGCTGGAAGGTCCTGGTCGACCTGCATACGGCCGCAGAAGGGCGAAGTGACCTGGTGATGGATGTGTCCATCACCGAAACCGAAACCGGCTTCGCCTACAGCCTGCATCTGGTCTACGTTCCCTGAGAGGCAGCGCCGATCTCCATCCACGCATGGCGTGGATCTACTGCCCTGGTGGGTGCCGACCGTTGGTCGGCACATCCCTCGTGGCACATCCATCCAAGCAGGGGGCGGGGGCGACCGGCCATCATCGCGCGACCTCCCCGCCGGCTGTGCTACTACGGCCGTGCAACCTTTCCCCTTCGGAGCACGACCATGGTCAACCCCGTCGCCCAGGCCCATCGCGGCCCGGGCACCACGCTTTTCAGCCTGTTGAACCCGATACCGTTCGGCTTCTTCGTCGGCGCGCTCATCTTCGACATCCTCTACCTCAACACCGCCGAGGTGATGTGGGGCAAGGCCGCGGCCTGGCTGATCACCTTCGGCCTGCTCATCGCCATCATTCCGCGGCTGATCAACCTGTTTGCGGTATGGCGCCGCAACGGTACCGCCACCGGCGTGGACCGCGTGGATTTCCTGCTCAACCTGGTGGCCATCGTGCTGGCCATCTGGAATGCCTTCGTGCACAGCCGCGACGCCTACGCGGTGGCCGTGCCGGGCACCATCCTCTCCGCCCTGACCGTGGGCTTGATCGCCATCGGTTTCATCCTGCTGTCGCTGCAGCTGCCGGTGCTGCACGGAGGTCGTCATGGCTGATCGCATCCTGCCCACGCTGGGCATCCTTTCCCTGGCGGTGATGCTGGCCGCCTGCGCCGGCAAGGCCGAGTACCACCCGGCTGACCAGTCCGGCGCACAGCCGCCGCTGCCCAAGCCGGCCAACTTCCTCATGCCGCCCATGCAGGTGCCCAAGGGCGTGGGCTGGGCCGACGGCCAGTCGCCCACCGTGGCCGACGGCCTGAAGATCGAACGCATCGCCGCCAACCTGCAGCACCCGCGCCGCCTGCTCACCCTGCCCAACGGCGATGTGCTGGTGGTGGAGGGCAATGGCCCCGGCGAAGAACCGGTCACCACGCCCAAGCAGTGGATCGCCGGCAAGGTGAAGGCGCGCTCGGGCAAGGCCGGCAAGGGCGGCAACCGGGTCACCCTGCTGCGCCGCACGCCGGGTACCGATGCCTGGACCCAGCACGTCTACATCGAAGGCCTGCATTCGCCGTTCGGCATCCAGCTCATCGGTGACACGCTGTACGTGGCCAACACCGGCAACATCATGCAGTACCACTACGTGCCCGGCGAAACCCGCATGTCCGACAAGGGCCGCGAGTTCACCGACCTGCCCAGCACCATCAACCACCACTGGACCAAGGAACTGCTGGCCAGCCCCGATGGCAGCAAGCTGTACGTGGGCGTGGGTTCCAACAGCAACATCACCGAAAACGGCCTGGCCGTCGAATACCGCCGCGCGGTCGTGCTGGAAGTGGACGTGGCCACGCGTGGCAGCCGCATCTTCGCCTCGGGCATCCGCAACCCCACCGGCCTGGACTGGGAGCCGAGCACCGGCAAGCTGTGGGCCGTGGCCAACGAGCGTGATGAGATCGGTGCCGACCTGGTGCCCGATTACCTGACCTCGGTGAAGGAGGACGGCTTCTACGGCTGGCCCTACAGCTACTACGGCCAGCACGTGGACGAGCGCGTGCAGCCGCAGCGGCCGGACCTGGTGGCCAAGGCGATCGTGCCCGACTACGCCATCGGCTCGCACGTGGCGCCGCTGGGCCTGCTGTTCTACACAGGCCAGTCGCTGCCGGCGAAGTACCACGGTGGCGCCTTCATCGGCGAACACGGCAGCTGGGACCGCTCGCCGCTGAGCGGCTACGAAGTGGTCTACGTGGCCTTCAAGGACGGCAAGCCGACCGGCCGCCCGGAGGCCGTGGTCAGCGGCTTCACCTCCAAGGATGAAAAGACCCTGATGGGCGCGCCGGTGGGCATGGCGATGGACGCCGACGGCGCGCTGCTGGTGGCCGACGACGTCGGCGATGTGGTGTGGCGGGTCTCGGCGAAGTAGAGTCCGCCCATCACCAGCACCACGCCATAGGCTGAGGAGTGACAGGGATGTCCAGGGCACTGATATGGGCCACGCTGCTGTGCACGGGCTTTGCCGCTGCCAACCCGGTGTCCGCATCGGGTTGGCAGGGCAGCTATTCCAACGTCTGCGTGCACCCGCAAACGGGTGACCTGCTGGGCGCGGAGCTGTCCTTCATCGCCTACGGCGGCGGTACGGCCGTGCTCTGGCAGCCTTTCGAGGGCGAGGGGCTGCCACCGCAGGTGCTGGTGCTGCGCGAGGAGCGCGGCACCACGGTAGCCGCCGAGGATGCGAGCGCGCCCGCGCTGTTCTCGATCACGCGCGAGCGCACGCGGATGCGTGTGCGTTACCTGCAGGGGCAGGCCGGGGAAACCATCGTGCTGCGGCCCGGTGCCTCGCAATGGATGGGCGCCCGCCCACCGGTGTGCAGGGCCTGAATGTGTAGAGCCGAGCCCATGCTCGGCTGCTTTGGCTCTGCTTTTGTAGAGTCGAGCCGTGCTCGACTGCTGTTGATAGAAGCAGTCGAGCACGGCTCGACTCTACAAAAAGCGAGAACCAGCCGAGCATGGGCTCGGCTCTACACGGATGAAGTACCACCACGCAGCCCACTGAACACCGATTCCGCTGCAAATCCCACGCCACCCAGCAGCACGCCGAAGTACACCACCGTGGCCACCACGAACGCATAACCGGCCGCCACCGCCGCGCCATCGCGCTGGATGAACCCGATCGCGAACGACATCAGCGCCAGCGCGGGCAGAGTGTTGCTGAAGGGAATCGGCCCGGCCGGTGCCATCAGCAGCAGCGTGGCAAACACCAGCGCCAGGTTGTTCAGCCGCATCATCTTCTTCGAACGCACCATCACCGCCAGCCGCATCGGCTGCGACAGCCGCTCCATGCGGTGCACCCACTTCAGGGCGCGGCCCAGGCTGGCCTTCAGCTTTTCGGTGGCCACCTCACGCTCGGCCAGGCGGCGCGGCACCCACAGCGGGCGGTCGCGCACGCGGCTCAGGCCGATCAGCAGGATGGACGCACCGAACACCGTGCTCAGCCCGGGAATCGACACCGGAATCAGGAAGATCGCCGAGAGCAGGATCACGATCAGCATCAGCCCCTCGTCGCCCAGCGCCTGCAGCAGCGTGCCCACGCGGATCTGCTCGCCGGGCAGGCCGTGGATCAGGTCCTCGATCTGCTCGGCCAACGGTGCGGTGTCGGTAGCCTCGGGGGCGCGGTAGGTCATGCGTCTGGATCTCCAGGGTAGGGCGGTCATGGGGGCCGTCCTGCGGTGGGGGCGCACAGGCTTGCTGAGTATCCCTGCAGCCGCGCCCGGCGGTATGAACCGCGCATGAGGCGGGCAGGTGCACGACTGACCTAAAATAGCGGTCCCCACATGCAAGGTTGGACGTTGATGGACATGGGCCGCAGGCAATCGACCATCGCACTGGTCGCCATCGATATGGATGGCACCCTGCTGGACCCCGCCCATAAGCTCACCGAGCGGGCCAAGGCGGCCATCGCGCAGGCACGCGCGCTGGGCGTACACATCGTGCTGACCAGCGGCCGCCCCGTATCCGGCCTGGCGCCGTTCCTGCAGGAACTGGGCATCAACGGTGACGACGACTACTGCATCGCCTGCAACGGCGGCCTGGTGCGGCGCCTGGGCACCGGCGAGAACGTGGCCGAGTTCCCGCTCAGCTTCGAGGATTTCCGCTACTGCGAACAGGTCGCGCGCGATATCGGCGTGCACTTCCAGGCCCTCGACGGCCAGCGCCTGTACACGCCCAACCAGGACATCAGCCGCTACACCGTCATCGACTCGCATCTCTCGCACGTGCCGCTGTCGTACCGACGCGTGGAGGACATGGACCCGTCGATGTCCTTCATCAAGCTGATGATGATCGACGAGCCCGAGGTGCTGGACGCGGCCATCGCGCATCTGCCGGCCGAACTGACCGAGCGCTTTGCCGTGCTGAAGAGCGCACCGTTCTTCCTGGAAGTGTTCGACCACCGCGCCGGCAAGGGGCCCAGCCTGCAGAAGCTGGCCGAGCACCTGGGTATCGACCGCGCCAACGTCATGGCCATCGGCGACCAGGAAAACGACCTGACCATGCTGCAGTTTGCCGGCACCAGCGTGGCGATGGGCAATGCCATCGATGCAGTGAAGGCGGTGGCGCGTTTTGAAACCACCACCAATTCCGAAGATGGCGTGGCCAAGGCCATCGAACGGTTCGTACTGCAGTAAGCCATTGCTCCGGTAGATGCCAACCTTGGTTGGCACACGTAGAAGCAAAGCGCCGACCAAGGTCGGCCTCTACCAAGCCAGCACGATACCTGCGTATAGCCGCGCTGTACCACGGTGCAATGGTGCGCGCGGCACGGCAGTGCAACACTTCCGCCCGTCGAAATCACCCCATCGCATCGCCCGGCAGTTGACCGTCTTGCTCTGCCCCTGACCGGCGCGCAACGCGCCGCTCCCCCTTCAACGCAATCGCATTCCAGCTACAGCATCGCCGCCGGTGCTGCCACGCGCTGGGCGTGCGCCTGCGCCTTCTTTCCCCTGCACCTGGATCCGGCCATGAACACCCCACCCACGACCCTGCTCGCCCTGGCCCTCAGCGCCGCCCTCGCCGCACCCGCTTACGCTGCCGAAACCAGCGACGCGCCCACCACCCTCAATGCGCTGCAGGTCATCGCCACGCCGCGTGGCGCGGCCGTCGCACCCACGCAGGTGGTCGGCCCGAACCGCTACATCATCAACGCCGCCGACCTTGATGCCATGGTCACCGGCAACAACGCCCTGGCCATGCTCAAGGCCGTGCCTGGCGCCAGCTACACCGCCACCGATGGCCTGGGCCTGGATATCTCCGCCACCAGCCTGTTCGTGCGCGGCTTCCGCATGAATGAAATGGGCATCACCTTTGAAGGCGTGCCGCTGAATGACAGCGGCTTCCTCTCGCTCACCGGCACCAGCGTGGTCAACGTGGGCGTGCCCGACGGCATCGGTTCGATCACCGTCAGCCCGGGCGGCGCACCGGTCAGTGTGTTTTCCAGCAGCGCCAACGGTGGCAGCCTGGAATATCGCCTGCGCGACCTGCAGGACACCGCCAGCCTGCGCATCAAGCAGGGCATAGGCAGCAACCGCACCCTGGTCACCACCGTGTCTGCGCAGACCGGCCAGATGGGCGAGCACGGCCCAAAAGTGCTGGTCGACCTGCAGCGCGTCTCAGCGGACAAGTACCAAGGCGCAGGCACGCAGGATTTCCTGCGCGGCAACCTGAAGGCGCAGCAGGAGGTGGACTGGGGTGATTTCACCGTCTTCGCCTCCGACAGCAAGGCCAAGGTCTGGGGTTACAACAACATCTCCTTCGACATGATCCGAAAGCTGGGCTGGAAGGCCGACAGCTTCTACCCCGATTACGCCTGGGCGTACTACGTGGCCTCGCCGGAGAATGCCGATGAATCCTGCGGTGCCTACACTTGCGGCGAGCTGTCCGAACTGATTCCCTACGACACCGGCCAGATCACCCGCGATCGCGTGGCGTCCATCAACCACCGTTTCCAGATCACGCCCGCATTCAGCGGCAACGTGCAGCTGTACAACGCCAACAGCCACACCCAGGCCACGCTGACCGACCCGACCGTACCATCACCCAATGGTGCGCCGTTCTCCGAACAGGTGCAGACACCGCGCGTGAACCGCCTCGGTGGCATGGCCAACCTGCAGTTCGAGGTCGGCGCGCACACCATCAGCGCGGGCTTCTGGCAGGAGAAGAGCAAGGCCGCTGCCCGTACCGACTGGTACCAGCAGCCGCTGCTGGGGCAGGGCAAGCCGCTGAAGGCCACCGGCCCGTTCGATGTGCATGGCCCGGCCTTCCTCACCGACAACGCCTCGCGCTGGGTCACCCGCTCGCAGCAGCTCTACCTGCACGATGACATCGCGCTGAGCGACACGCTGAAGCTGGGCGTGGGCTTCAAGGCCGTGGATTTCCGCACCGAAGGCGGCGGCCTGGGCGATGCCGTGGACCGACCGGTATATGGCGCGCTGCGCGCCAAGGACAACGTCCTGCCGCACGTCTCGCTGTTCTGGAGCCCGAGCGACGCCACCGATGCCTTCATCGACGTGGCCAACACGATGAACGGCTATCGCGTGGCCCAGCGCGGCAACATCGGCTATACCGCATCGGCGTGGACCATCAGCGACCAGGAAGAGTTCGACCGCGTGGCCGGCACGCTGCGGCCGGAGAAGAACTGGAACTTCACCGTGGGCGCAACGCATCGCTTCGAGCGGCTGACGCTGACCGGCGATGTGTTCTACAACGATATCCGCAACCGATTGCTGTCAGCGGCCATCGGTACGCAGTTCGCGCAGATCAGCACCGTGCGGCTGATGCCGAAGATGCACGTGATTGGCGCCGACCTGGGCATTACCGCGGACATCACCGATCGCGTGCAGTTCTACCAGGGCGTGGCCGTGGCCCGTTCGTATTACGGCAGCGATTTCGTGGTGGGCGATACCGTGTACCCGATCAAGGGCAACGCCCAGCCGGGGTATCCGCAGGTGTCGCTGGTGAGCGATCTGTCCGCGCATCTTGGCAACTGGCGCTTGGGTGCCACCAGCACCTCATACCTGCGCCAGCCCTTTACGTACGAGAACGATATCCGCGTGCCCACGTTCTGGCAGGTGAACACCTACGCCGCATACACGCTGGGCGAGGGCAGTGTGCTGCCCGGGTTGGAACTGCGGCTGGATGTGAGCAACCTGTTCAACCGCAACAACATCGGCACCGCCACGATTGCCGGTTCCTCGTTCTCGGGCGATTACCAGACGCTGCAGCGCAGCGCCCCACGGCAGGTGATGTTCAGTACCGCGATGCAGTTCTAACGGCGGGAATGGGCCGGGGTCGGATCCCTCCGCGAATGCGGAGGGCTCTGACCCCTCGCCATGCGCCCGCAATCCGGTAGCGCCGGGCCAAGCCCGGCGGAATGTCTCCGGCACCGAAAAACCTGCCAACCAAGGTTGGCATCTACCAAAACGGCACACGCATTACCCGGGGTCGGATCCCTCCGCGATAGCGGAGGGCTCTGACCCCTCGCCATGCGCCCGCAATCCGGTAGCGCCGGGCCAAGCCCGGCGGGATGTCTCCGGCACCGAAAAACCTGCCAACCAAGGTTGGCATCTACCAAAACGGCACACGCATTACCCGGGGTCGGATCCCTCCGCGAATGCGGAGGGCTCTGACCCCTCGCCATGCGCCCGCAATCCGGTAGCGCCGGGCCAAGCCCGGCGGGATGTCTCCGGCACCGAAAAACCTGCCAACCAAGGTTGGCATCTACCAAAATGGCACACGCATTACCCGGGGTCGGATCCCTCCGCGAATGCGGAGGGCTCTGACCCCAGTAGATCCACGCCATGCGTGGATGCTCTCCGCAACCGGGGTCAGAGCCCTTTGCTCCGCAAAGGGATCTGACCCCTCGCCATGCGCCCGCAATCCGGTAGCGCCGGGCCAAGCCCGGCGGAATGTCTCCGGCACCGAAAAACCTGCCAACCAAGGTTGGCATCTACCAAAACGGCACACGCATTACCCGGGGTCGGATCCCTCCGCGAATGCGGAGGGCTCTGACCCCAGTAGATCCACGCCATGCGTGGATGCTCTCCGCAACCGGGGTCAGAGCCCTTTGCTCCGCATAGGGATCTGACCCCTCCAACCACTGCACTTTGCACAACCTGCACTGATATTCCGGCACCAGCGCAAGGTTCCCACAATGTTGCTGGGGCATGCTGTCCAGCATGGCCCAGCCCGATCCCGTCTACCTGCCCACCCGCCCGCGTGCCCACGGACGCCCGCGTCCGGTGCCCTACGCGGCGCCGACGGTCGACCTGCAGGCCGAATACCAGTTCTGGCAGGCCTACGAGCGTCTCGTCCGCCCGCTGCCCGGTGGCGGCCTCCGCTTGGCCTGGCTGGTCTTCCAGAACGTCTACCGCGCCCGCGAACGCTTCCCCGATGACACCCACGAAGCGGCACTCGCACGCGTCCTCTTCGGCAGCAACATGACGCCTGAGCGCGCGGTCGAACTGCAGGACCTCTACGGTCTCGTCAGCCGCCGCTTGGCGACTGTCGCCGCGCGGGGGCCCCGTCCGTAGCGTCGAGCTCGCTCGACGGCGCCCCTTATAGATCGCGCGCCCACACCTGGCTGACCTGGTCCTTGCCGAAGCGGTGGTGCTGCTCTTCCTCAACCAGCGCGAAACCGGCCTTCTCGTACAGCCGCACGGCATCGTGCAGTACCGCGTTGGTCCACAGCACCATGCGTGAGTACCCCGCCGAGCGCGCGAACGCGATGGCTTCCCCCACCAGCGTGCGGCCAACGCCCAAGCCGCGTGCACTCGCATCCACATACAACATGCGCAGCTTCGCGGTGTTGGCATCGTGGCGCACCACGAACACCGAGCCGATGATGTCGCCGTGCTGTTCGGCAATCCAGCAACGGTCTGACGCAGGGTCATGGTCGCGCAGATACTTCGACACGATCTCGGCCAGCAATGCCTCGAACTCGCTGTTCCAACCGTACTCGGTGGCATAGAGCTGCGCTTGCTTGTGCACGACCCAGCCCATATCGCCGGGCTGGGGGCCGCGCAGCAGGTAATCCCGGTTGCGCTCGCCCAGCAGTGCACTGATGCGCGCCATCGCCTCCACCACACCCTGTCGGTGCGCTTCGGTGAGCGGTTCAAGCAGCGCCATGGCTTCCTGCCGCGAGGCCGCGTCGTAGGGCTGGAACGTCTCCTGCCCGTGCGCGGTCAGGCTCAGCAGCTGCGAGCGGGCGTCATCCGGATTGGGGGACTTCTGCAGCAGCCCCCTGGCTTCCAGCGATGCGATCACCCGGCTCAGGTAGCCGGCGTTGAGCCCAAGGTCACTGCGCAGATCCGAAGCGCGGGCCGCACCCCTACTGGAGAGTTCGTACAGCACCCGCAGCTCCGTCAGCGAGAAGTCGCTGCCCAGCATGCGGTCCTGCAGCACCCCGATCCGGCGGGTGTAGAAGCGGTTGAAGCTGCGGACCTGTTCGGCCAGATCGGTCAAGGCAGGGGGAATGGCGGGCATGATTGTTAGAGATGGTTGCTTTAGGCAACCAGTATTGGTTGCCCGAGGCAATTAATCAACCTTGGTCCAAGTAGATCCACGCCACGCGTGGATGCACGTCGCGGCCCGCGCGCACGCCCTCAACCCTCCGGCCGCACGCGTTCCTGGATGAACGCCGTAAGCGCCAGCGCGGCCATCGCCAGCCCCTCCAGCACGCGGTCGCCTACGTATTCGTCAGGGTCGCCGTTCTGCTGCGCGCGAATGGCCGCCAACAGTATCTCCTGCACGATTCGCTGGCCCGCCAGCGCGCAGTCGGCATCAGCCAGGGCGATCTGCCGGCCACGCACCTGATGGCGCTCGGGCCAGGGCTGGCCATCGGACGCAGCGCCGGCACCAATGCTCTGCAGAATGGCGATGAGGCTGTTGAAATCGAAGGAAGAGGGGGCGTCCTGGTTGGGGCGCGGGGAGGGGGAATGCGGCTTGGTCATGGCTGGCTCCGTGCAAACAGGCAGAAGCCGCCACCGATAAAGGTGGCGGACGATGCGTGGCTCGAAAACCGGGCTGTTAGGAAACCGGCGGGCACAAGGCCCCCACGCACCGCCCGCCATAGCCGGCAGACGGATTGCCAGCCGGCACCACGCGAAGTGGTGCCGACTGGCAAGCGCAAACTACTTCCCAACAGAACGGGTTTTCGAGTCCCGGCCACCCGTTTTCGGTGGCGGTGCCAGAGTTGCTGGATGTAGTTGGGAAAGGCAAGGGTTGGGGGTCAATGCCGCCAGAACCCATGACGCTTTTGGCATTGTCGCATAGCCCTTGGATCTGCAAGACGCTTGTCGGACAGGCGTCTCGGGATTCTGGAAGTGTGCCCGTCGATCCCTCACGCTGCGGGAATCTCAGGGAGACAATCGCGACACTCGCATTCGAGCCGTCGGTCCAGTTGCGACAGTCATGATCAATGCTTGGCGTGCCTTATCAGTACGTGCCGCGGGCACGGGTGGGTCCCATCCAAGCCGGACATGCCGCAGACCGCCCTCGCCGTAGGTGATAGGTGAATAGATAGAAAAGATATCCATAGTGTCTTGACATCCGCAAAGCACGCGGGCAAACTGGCATCACTCCAGACACAAGAGATATCTTCAATGTCCTACGAAATCGCCGGCGCCGAGTCCGCTGCCACCGACCTGATCCTCGCCCTGGCTGAGGTCATCTACTACATCGCTGACGATGCAACGGCCGCCAGCGCCCTGGTCGGCGTTGAGCCCGCCGTCTATGGAGCCCACGTAGGCGACGCTGGACAGAATCCGGTCCGGGCGGCCGCAAGCCGCTCTCGCCTGGTCGGCCTGACCGGTCGTATTGTCAGGTACGCAAAGGATGGGGCCTGGCCCGCAAGCATGGCGGACTTTGCGGATGCACTCACCGACTTCGAGGTAAGTGCCGAACTGCTCAAGGGGAAAGACGGTCCGTGCCTGTACGGTCCGGACTCGGTGGCCCGCATGCCTGAAGCCTCTGCGGCGGTCCTGCTCGAGGTACTCACTTCCGCACAGGCCCGACTCGCAATCGATCTGGGAGCGGATATCACAGTGCCCATGCTTGCTGCTCTGGCCGGTGTATCGGAAAAGACGATCCGCATGGCCTCCAACCCCAACAACGACCGCCCGCTGAAGACAGTCAAGGACGGTGCTGCAACGCTTATCCAGCCTGACGACGCACTCGAATGGCTGAGCCGCCGGGCTGACTTCAAGCCGTCGCGGTACTTCGCATCCGAGGACAGCCGGCCGCGCCTCGGGACGTTCTGGGAACTGACGGCCCACCTGCGATCTGTGCGCATTGAACGTGGTGAGTCCGTTGAAAGCCTTGCGGACGAGCTTGGCTGGTCAGCCAAGACTGCGGCTGCCTACAGCAAGCTTGAAAGGGGCGAAGCGCCGAAGGATCTCGTGAGCTTGCAGCCGCGTCACCTTGAGCAGCTCGCTCGACACCTCGGCATTTTTGAGCCAGTGGAGTTTGCCCGCGAGGTCTATCCCCTGATTGCCACCGCCTACGGCGAGGCACTCGCCAAGGAGCAGCTGCCGTGATCCCGACCACCCACGCCTGCAAGCGGATGGAGCAACGTGCCATCCCCGCAGACTTCGTCGAACTGCTTGGCTGTTTCGGCATCGCGCTCAACTCGCGCCACGGTGTCGACAAGCTTGCCCTGCCACGCCGCGAAGCCAAGCACCTGCGCCGCCGTATCGAATCCCTTCTGCATCGTTGGGACCACCTGGTAGACGCTTATGCAGTGGTGTCGGACGCCGACATCCTGATCACCACTGCCCACACCACACATCGCGCCCATCGCCGTCGCATGGCCCGCCCCTCCATCACCCGCTGAGGAAAACATCATGAACTCGACGCTCGATCGCTTCCGCTCTGCCATTCTCAATGCCGCGCCGTCAGACGGTATCGCGCCGGATCTGCTGATTTCGCGATCCGGACAGCTCGAAACCTACTACGCACCCTTCGAACACGTGAACACCGATGCACGCGTGGTGCTCGTGGGCATTACGCCTGGACTCTTCCAGGCGCAGAAGGCGCTCGAGCAGCTGCGTATCGGGCTTCGCTCCGGGCTCAGCGATGCCGAAGCTCTGCGCACGGCCAAAGAGGTCGCCAGCTTCTCGGGACCGATGCGCACCGCGCTGGTACAGATGCTGGACTGTGTGGGGCTGCATGCCGCGCTCGGCCTTGGTAGTTGTGCCGAACTGTTCACTGGCGCCAGCGACCAGGTGCACTACACCTCGGCACTGCGCAATCCTGTGTTGGCCAGTGGCCAAAACTACACTGGCAATCCGGCGATCCTGCGCACGCCGTATCTGCGGTCCATGGCGGAGGAGTGGCTTGGCGATGAAGCGCGGCAGCTGCCCGACGCACTGTGGGTTCCGCTGGGTAAGGAACCGACTGCGGTGCTGCGCAGTTTCGTAGCACAGGGGCTCATCCAGAGCGACTGCCTGCTGGATGGCCTGCCGCATCCCTCTGGAGCCAATGCAGAGCGGATCGCGTACTTCCTTGGACGGAAGCAGCGCGAGCACCTGTCGGCCAAGACAAAGGCGGACACGATCGACGCGGCGCGCGATGAGCTTATGCGCAAGGTGGGGCGCTGCGAGGCGCGTTGAGTGGGATCACCGCGGCCCAAGGCTCACCTTCGTCGATCATCCAAAGCAGCTTCCCGCGAGCGATCTTGCCTGGCAACTCATCCGAGTGTCGAAACGCCGTATGGGGATAGGGTTGAGGTGCTGGATGAAGCGCTGGGTAATTCTCTGAAGAAGTGAGGGGGGCCGGCCGCCACCAGTGCTAGGCGGCGGCAAGGCGCTGAAGCGGTCGCTGACACCTGTCACTTGCTCAGCGGGTCCGGCCCGTCAATAGTGAGCGCCACCCACCGCCCTCCGTGCGGGCACTCACTGAAAGGACGTCCCGTGAACCTCCTGCTGCCCATCCTCTCGCACACCCCGATCTGGGTCTGGGTGATCCTGGCGTACCTCATCACCCGTGGCGTCGCGGCCATGCGTCCAGGACAGACCTCGCTGCGCAGGTTGGCGATCGTGCCGGCCCTGTTCACTGTGTGGGGCATCTGGTCGATCAGCCACCGCTACGGCGGTTCGCTGGTGGCGTGGAGCGAGTGGCTCGCCGGCATCTGTGCGGGTGCGATGCTTGGCTGGCTGCTGCTGCGCCGCGCGACGCTGACGGTGAATGAGGCGACAGGCCGGTTGTGGCGCAGTGCGGACTACAGCTTGCTGCCGCTGCTGCTGGTCACGTTCCTGGTGAAGTACGGGTTCGAGGTGGCGCTTGCGGTGTCGCCTGCGATGAGTGCAAACGGCAACTTCAGTGCTGCGTACCTGCTGTTGTCCGGCGGGTTCACCGGCATCTTTGTTGGCAAGTATCTGCGGTATCTGTCGGTGCTGCGCAAGGGCATGCCCAGCAATCTGGGCCCGGTGCATTGAGGTAGGGAGGGGGCTGACGGCTCTTCGATCGAAGCTTTGGCCAAGCCCAAGCTTGTCCATCGAGCCTGCTGGGTCTGGTTGTACGCTGGCTTGGCGGTGCTTTGTGGGTAAGTCGTGTAACCGGACTCCGGGGTCCGTCTAACAGGTAATCAAGCCGCATGGACAGCTCTGATCGCATCTCGCTTGATGATCTCTCAGATGTCCGCAAGGCCGTATCGGTCATGCGTTTACGATCAATTCTCGCCGCAGGTGCCGGCGGAGTCATCTTCAGCGCTTTCGTGGTCGCGGCATGGCTTTGGGTACGCCCTGGAGAGGTTTCTGCGGCCATTTTCCTGGCGGCGGTCAGCTACGTCCTGTTCGGCCTGCCGCTATTGGTGCATTGGGTGCGACACTGGCGCAGGATCTATCAGCGCCTTGCGGACGTTGAGCTGCGAGTCCAGGCTGGTGAGGTCGTGTACGGGTCGCAAGTGAAGTTCCCATAGCTTGTGGCCTGACAGTTCATTCAAGCCGAGCTCGCTGCGCGGGTCGGCTTAATTCCAGAGTTAGGCCTCGTCAGATGATCTCTCAGTACTCCACAGTGGTCGTTACGGAGATTCGGCATCCGCCAACGTTCTACGATCCATTCAAGATCAATAAGGCGCTGCCCCAGGTTGGGGACCGAGGTGCTGTCGTAGATTTACTGCGTGGATTCGGCCAGCCCGACCGATACGTTGTTGAGTGCGTCAGTGCGTCTGGTGAGACAATTTGGCTTAGCGATTTCTCGGCCGATGAGCTGGCCTTAGCACCGCCGGGGGCCTAACAACTCATTCAAGCCGAAGCCGCTTCGCGGCTCGGCTTAGCTCAGGCGTTGAATGTCCGCTTCTGGCCGGAAGCGGACGCTCCGCCAGGTCTACTGACGTCTACTGGTCCAAGGCAGAATCCTGCGCCTCCGAGTGCAACCACTGACGGAACGTCATGACCTTGGGAAGCGATGCACACTCAGGGCGATAGACGATGTAGTAGGCCAGTGTCGCGGCAACAGAAATCTCCGGAAACAGCCTGACGAGGCGGCCGCTGGCGACATCCTCGCGTGCCATGACGCTACGCGCCAATGCGATACCCCTTCCTTCCACCGCTGCCTGTAGCACGGCCGCGGAGTTATTCACCTGCATGCCGCGCATGGCATCCACGTTGTCCGCAGCGGCACGGTGCAGCCATTCACTCCATGTCATGAAGCCGGTTCTGCTGTCCACTGACAGATCATGAATCAGTGGCAAGCCAGCAAGTTGCGCCGGCTGCAGCAGGGGCCCGTGCGCCTCAAGCCAGCCCGCTGAGCAGACCGGGAAGATCTCCTCATCCATGAGCTTGTCAGCGGTCAGTCCGGGCCACTGTCCCCTGCCATAGCGGACGCCAATGTCGATGGCGTCCTGTTCGAAATCCACCAGGTTGAGACCGGTGTGGAGACGGACGTCGGTTTCAGGACATGCGGCCTGGAACCGCTCCAGCCGGGGCAACAGCCACTTCGACGCAAACGCAGGGCTGGTGGTCACGGTCAGCAGGCCGCCTCTGGCACTTTCCTGCAGTCGCGAAAGGCCGCGCGTCAGCCGGTCCAGGCCTGCGCGGATATCAGGCAGCGCCCGTTCCGCCGCATCGGTGGGCGTCAGCCGGCGGCTGCCGCTGCGCTCCCGCACGAACAGCTCGACGGACAGGGACTCTTCCAGACTCCGCACAAGCTGGCCTATCGCGGCGGGGGTTACGTGCAGTTCCGCGGCTGCGCCACTGAAGCTCTGATGTCTTGCGGCGGCCTCGACTGCCCGTAATGCGGTGAAGTTCAGATGGATCTTCATGACGGGATAGTTTTTCTTTGCGTCATCGAAAGAATAAACCATTTGAGGGCGGCGCGAGGTGAGCCGAAGATCCTCGCCATCTTCCCGCAATCCACGGCAGGCGACCGCCCCCAATGAACAGCCCGCGCATTACCCCCTGGCAGGACGGACACCCTGCTCCGGCAAGCCTGCTGGCCGACATCCAGGCGCGCCGCCCAGGCGGCCTGCTGATCGGCATCGATCGCCTGCTGTTGCGCAGCCCTCCTCTGGCGGAAGGCTGGAACGGCCTGATGCGCCGGGTGCGTGCCGAGTTTGAACTGAAGCTGGAATACCTCGAGCTGATCATGCTCCGCGTCGCGGTCCTGAACGGCGCGTCGTTCGAGTGGGATGTCCACTATCCGGTTTACCTGCAGGCAGGCGGCACGGAAGCGAAGGCCGCTGCACTCCAGCAGGCTGAGCCCGACGCAGAGTTTTCCTCGCTGGAAAAACTCCTGATTGAGCTCACCAACCAGTCGACGCGAGGCGTGGTGGTGGAAGACACAGTCATTGAGGCGCTCAAGCAGAGCTTGGGGGAGCGCCAGGCCGTAGAGGCGGTCGCGACGGTCGCGGCCTACAACATGGTCTCCCGTTTCCTGGTTGCTCTGGACATCCGTTGAACCCCTGACGCGAGGCATTCGCCGCGCACCTACATACATTGGAAACTCACATGAAAAATATCTTCGAAGGCAACAAGGTCCTGGTCGTCGGTGGCACCAGCGGTATGGGCAAGGAGACTGCACGCAAGGTGCTGGAAGGTGGTGGCCGCGCAGTCATCGTAGGTCACCGCTCCGACAAAACCGAGGAAGCGCGCGCAGAGTTGTCTGCGTTCGGTGCAGTAAGCGCCCTCACCGCCGATCTCACGTCAGAAGGCGGGCTCAAGGGCCTCATCGCGGACATCGAGCATTCTCACTCCGATGTGGATCTACTGGTGAACGCGGCGGGTGTGTTCTTCCCCAAGCCGTTCCTGGAGCACACCGATGCAGACTATGACCAGTACATGCAGTTGAACAAGGCCTTCTTCTTCATCACGCAGAAGGTTGCGGCCAACATGATCGCGAAGAACTTCGCCGGCTCCATCGTCAACATCGGTTCGATGTGGGCACGCCAGGCGATCGCCGCGACGCCGTCCTCGGCGTACTCGATGGCAAAGGCCGGCTTGCATTCGTTGACCCAGCATCTGGCGATGGAGCTGGCTCCCCAGAAGATCCGCGTCAATGCGGTCTCGCCGGCCGTGGTTCAGACCCCGATCTACGAGGGCTTCATCCCCAAGGATCAGGTCCACAGTGCGCTTCAGGGTTTCAACAGCTTCCATCCGATCGGTCGTGTGGGCACTCCGCAGGACGTTGCTGAAGTGGTCGCGTTCCTGCTGTCCGAGAAGGCTGGATGGGTTACCGGCGCCATCTGGGACGTGGACGGCGGCGTGATGGCTGGCCGCAACTGATCTCACCTTGAACCTTGCCAGGCCCATTGCGATGCATCGGACCTGGCGGGATCCAATCGCAAGAGTGCTTAGAAATGATGAATGACTGGAACAACTATCGTGAGTCCCTGATTGAGAAGGTCGGGGAGTTTGGCAAGGTCAACCCGGATGTACTGCGTGGTCTGGGAACGATCGATGGCGCTGCAACAAAGAGCGGCCATCTTGAACCGAAGATCCATGAGTTGATCGCCCTGGCAGTGGCTGTGACCACCCGCTGCGACGGTTGCATCACGGTGCACACCAAGAAAGCCGTGGACCATGGTGCATCGCTTGAAGAAATCAGTGAGGCGCTTGGCGTGGCTATCGCCCTCAACGCTGGCGCTGCACTCACGTATTCGGCGCGCGTTCTCGAGGCGCGCGACCAACTGCTCGCGGGCTGAAGCGGCCCATTCACCAGGAGAGCCACCATGGTCTATCTGCAAATCACCCTCGCCATTGCTGAATCCAACCGTGGAGCAGCTGCGGAGGTGTACGCCAAGTACAAAGGCCCGTTTCTTTCCACCATCCCCGGCGCAACGTCCAAAGATCTCCTTGTCCGCAAGGAAGACGTCCAGGTGCTGCATGGCTTCGACAGCGAGCAGGACGCAAAAGCCTACCTGGCAAGCGCAATGTTCCAGAACGATGTCGTACGCGAGCTTGGCCCGCTGCTGTCCGCAGATCCGGACGTGCGTATCTACAGCGTGGTCTGAGTAAAAACCGTTGAATCACGGCCCCGGGAACCCTCCTGGGGCCGTGCTGTTCGCCCAATTCCGCCAACCCCTTGCCTGACCCAAGCCATGCAGATCAACGCCGACTTCAATTCCATCGTGTTAGTGACTCCCGATGACTACATCTGGGTTGACTCGCCACAGGCCGGGGTGAAGCGCGTCATGCTTGATCGCATTGGTGCAGAGAAGGCCAGAGCAACAAGCTTGGTGCGATACGCTCCTGGTTCGACATTTCCGTCGCACGCTCATCCCGGCGGCGAGGAGATTCTTGTGCTGGAAGGCGTCTTCTCCGATGAGCTTGGCGATTGCCCGGCGGGCACCTACCTGCGCAACCCTCCCGGATCACGGCATGCACCGGCCAGCCGGGAAGGATGCTTGATACTGGTCAAGCTGCGGCAGATGAGTGCAGACGAGACGGCGACCCTGAGGCTGGACACGAATGCCGGACAGGTGTGGGAACACCTTACCGATCGTCGGTTGTGCCGAGTATTCGAGAGCCCGGAGGAGCGCGTTCGTATCGAGCAGGTGGAGCCCAGCCGGACGCTGTTTCCTCAGATGCAGGCGCCCGCTGAGATCCTGGTCTTGAAAGGCGAGCTGCAGCTTGCCGTCGGTAGCCGGACCCAAACCGTTGCGGCTGGAACATGGTTGCGGGCAGGTGGACCGGATGCCAGCCGCTGCCTCGCGTCGATGGTGGCTGGCAGTCACGGCGTCACTGTCTACGTCAAACAGGGAACAGTGGTGGAGCGTCCGCACCTTACGGCTGCAGAGGCATTCTCATGACCACCGTGGACGTGATCATCGTTGGCGCTGGCCTTGCGGGCCTGCATGCCGCTCGACTGCTGGAAGCGGCAGGCGTCACTGACTATGCCGTGCTGGAAGGCCGCCCGCGCATGGGCGGGCGCATCCATGCGTTTGAGCCTGCTCTGCCGGGGCGCGTAAGCGGGAACGGCGGCTTTGACCTTGGCGCGACCTGGCTATGGCCCGGGTTCCAGCGTGAACTGGCTCTGTTGGTGCAACAGCTTGGGCTGCCCGTCGTTCCGCAGGAACAGGACGGTGACATGCTGTTCGAGCGTGCCGTCCACGAACCGACTGCACGCTTCGCCGGCATGGCCGCGATGCCGCCATCGTTCCGCATCGTAGGCGGCATGGGGCAGTTGCTTCACGCTGTCGGTTCGGCCGCCCAGACGGAGAGGATTCACCTGGGGACGCGTGTCGTTCAGATCGGTGCTGAAGCCGATGGGGTTGTTGTCTCCGCAATCAGGAACGGCGTGCCGGTCACGTGGCATGCGCGAGGTGTTCTACTGGCACTACCCCCGCGCTTGGCGGTGGCCACACTGACATTCGATCCTCCGCTTCCCGCCGATGCTCGCCACGCGTGGCAGTCCACCGGCACGCATATGGCCGCACACGCCAAGTACCTCGCGGTGTATCCCAGCAGTTTCTGGCGGGATCGCGGCCTTTCAGGCGAGGCACGCAGTCTGGTGGGCCCGCTGGGAGAGATCCACGATGCGTCATCGGACGGCCAAGCAGTGCTCTTCGGCTTCTTTGCACTGCCTGCTGCTGAAAGGGCGCGTATCCCGGCCGAGGAGCTGAAGCATCGCTGCAGAAGCCAGCTTGCGCGCTTGTTTGGCGATGCTGCACGTGAGCCGCTCGCCGAGGCCGTCCAGGACTGGAGCGCCGAGTCTTTCACCGCTACGCCGGCCTGCGCCGCACAGACCGCCGGGCATGGCTTCATTCCCGACCTATCACCCGGAGACACGCCTTGGGTGGGACGATTGTTCGGGGCCGGCAGTGAATGGTCTCCGTCCAACCCGGGCTATCTCGCGGGTGCGATCGAGGCTTCTACCCGTGCCGTGCAGGCATTTCTCTCTTCGACCCATCTGAGAGTACAACCATGATGCAATCCACTGACTACGGCGCCATGGAATCGGCGGCACCGGGCCTGCTCCGGTGGTCCCGGCGCCCGCGCCCCACGCCTGCAGACGATGAGGTGCTGTTGCAGGTCGAGGCATGCGGGATGTGCGGCGCGGATGTCTCTGACATCGCGAGACCCGACGCATCACATCTGCGGCGGGTGCCCGGCCATGAAGTGATCGGCAGGATCATCGATCGCGGCAGCAATGTGCCGGTACGCTGGGAAGTAGGACAACGTGTAGGCGTGGGCCGTCTGCGCGGGCATTGCAATGCGTGCGCCTACTGCCGACAGGGCCGATTCGCGCTGTGCACGGATCAGAAAGTGCTTGGCGTTTCCCAGGATGGTGGCTACGCCGAGTTGATGCTCGCCACGTCGACCGGCCTGGTGTCCATCCCTGATGAAATGGAGTCCACGGCTGCAGCGCCCATCCTGTGCGCCGGCCTGGCGACGTTCAACGCCCTGCGCCGCTGTGGCGCAGCGCCCGGCGACACCGTAGCGATCCACGGTGTGGGTGGCTTGGGGCACATGGCCATCCAGTACGCTCGGCGCATGGGGCTTCGAGTCATTGCCGTGGGACGGGGAGATGACATTGCCGCTGCGGCCATCGAGCTGGGTGCGCACCGCTATCTGGACACGAACCATGCAGATGCGGCCGTAGAACTGCAGCGCCTGGGCGGGGTGCAGGCCATCATCACCTCTGTCGGTGACGCCGAGGCTGTGCAGCTGCTGCTGCCTGGGCTGGCTGCGGGCGGCACCCTCATGGTGCTCGGGGTCGGCAAGACCCCGCTGTCCATTGCAAGTGGCTACCTGGTTGGGGGCGAGCGCACCATCCAGGGCTCGATGACCGGATCACCTGATGACAGCGAGCGGGCGTTGCGATTCAGCGAGCTGACCGATGCCATGCCCTGGATCGAATGCCTTCCCCTGTCCCAGGCGCAGCAAGGACTGGAACGACTGATGTCCGGCGATGCAACGTTCCGCATCGTGCTGGTGCCCGATGAGCAGGTGTCGGCGCGGGAGTCGGTCAAGTGAGCCCGGCAACGATGGAAAGCGATGCCGAGCTGCTCCCGCCGGCCCAGCACCGCGCTAACGTCTGGCGGTTGGCCCTTGCGCAGGCGCTCGCCGGCGCGAACTCCGTAGTGATCTACGCGACGGGTGCCGTGGTCGGGAGTGACCTGGCCCCCTCGCAGACGCTGGCAACGCTGCCCATTTCAATCTTCGTGGTCGGCATGGCGCTCTGCACATTGCCGGCAGGCTGGATCGCCGAGCATCATGGCCGCCGCACGGCGTTCTTCGCAGGCACTGCCGCGGGCGTCGCCGCCGGCGTCGTGGCCATGTTCGCGGTGCTGGCGTCCAGCTTCTGGCTGCTGTGTGCGGCTACGTTCCTGGGCGGGGCCTATGCAGCCGTCGTGCTGTCGTTCCGATTTGCCGCCGCTGATGGCGCACCCGCGCACAAACGCGCGCGAGCGCTTTCGATGGTAATGGCGGGCGGCGTCGCCTCTGGGGTGGTGGGGCCTCAATTGGTGTCACTCACCATGCGTCTCTGGCCCGGCCACCTGTTCGCAGCGACGTTCCTGGTCCAAGGCTTGGTCGCCGCAGTGTCGGCCGGCCTGCTGGCCGGTGTGCGGCTGCCGCATGTCGCGCCGGCAATCGGCATGTCCCGTGAACCACTGTCCTCCGTCCTGCTCGACCCGCGTTTCATCGCTGCGGTGATCTGTGGCGCAGTGTCGTACATGCTGATGAATTTCATGATGACAGCGGCTCCGCTGGCCATGCACATGCACGGCCACGCGCAGGAGTCGTCCAACCTGAGCCTGCAATGGCACGTCATCGCGATGTACCTGCCAAGTTTCTTTACCGGCAAGCTGATCGCGCGCGTGGGTGCGAAGCGCGTTGCGGCTGCCGGCCTCGTACTGACGGGTGCCGCCGCTGTCGCGGGCCTGCATGGAATGGAAGTATTCGACTTCTCCCTCAGCCTCATCCTGCTGGGGCTGGGCTGGAACTTCGGATTTCTGGGCGCGTCGGCGCTGGTGCTGGAATGCCATGGAAACGTGGACAAGCGGCGTGTCCAGGCATTCAACGATTTCCTGATCTTTGCGGTGATGGCGGTCGGCTCGTTCCTGTCCGGATGGATCCTTGCGCGCCATGGCTGGCATGTTGTCCTGTGGTCTTCGTTCGTCCCACTGGCGCTGGCCATGGCTGCCTTGCTGGTGACCGCCAGACCCAGGCCGCTGGAGCGGAGCTGATTGCACGACACACCGAGCAGCACGGCGTGCGCTGGCGGCGCCTGCCACGTGCGGCAGGCCTCCGTGGGTATGTCCGCTTCTGGCCGGACGTGGACATCGGTGGGTTAAGCCAGCAAGACCTCAATTACTGGCAAAACTACACCGATCCCAAACCCCCACCCCGCAACCTCCAAAGCAACGCCTGCCTCGCATGCGCCACCCGCGGCTGCCTCAGCCCCGCCGCCGTCCACATCAAGTAGTAATCCAGCCTCGCCCGTCCCACAGGCCCTTCAATCTCCACCAGCGTTCCGCGCTCCAGCGCATCCGCACACAGATAGTGCGGCAGCACCGTCCAGCCCACCCCCAGCTGCAACGGCCGCTGCAGCCCACGCAGATCCTGCCCGAGCAGCGCAGGCAGCGGTGGGCGCACATCCAGCTGGTTGAACTGCAACCACGCATCCACCAGCGGCCGATCCAGGCTGTAGGCCAGCAACGGCTCCTCGCACAGCGCTGCACCACAATCCGCACGCGCCGCGATGCGCTGCGCAACTTCCGGTGCAGCCACCGCCAGCAGCGGCTCCTGCCGCACCGTTTCGCAACGCAGCCGATCATCTTCGGGCGGGTAGACCGTAATGCCCAGGTCGCACGACCCATCCAGCAGCATCTGGCAGACCACGCTGGTGCTGCCGGTCTGCAGCCGCACCCGCATGCCCACCTTGATGAGCGGCACCAGTTCGGCGGCCACCACTTCGGCCAGGAAATCCGCGTGCCCGACGATATGCAGCGCGCCGGCCACTTCGTCAGAACGCGTGCGGGCAGCAGCCAGCGCGGCCTCGGCCTGGTCAAGCTTGTCGCCCACATCGGCCGCCAGTTCGTCGGCGGCCGGCGTGGGCTCTACGCCGCTGGGCAGGCGATGGAACAGGGTGCGGCCAAGCGAGGCTTCCAGGCCGGCGATGTGTTGTGACACCGCAGGCTGGGTCAGGTTGAGGCGGCGCGCGGCGCCACTGATCGACCGCTGGCGGTAGACCTCGATGAAGGTGCGCAGGCGGGAGAGCGACATGGGGCGGACCATAACATTATTTATGACCCTTCATCGAAAGCCTCGTTGGCCGGGGTCGGGCAGGGGGCGTAGCCTTTCTTCCATGGCGAAAGCCCTTGTGCTGCAAGGGGTTTCGCGTCCTCCCCCACGTCTTCCAAGAGGCTGCCCCAGATGGATACCAGCACCCACGCCACTGAACTGAACACGATCCTGCGGGCCATGCGCGCCCATCAGATTGCCCAGGGCCCGGCCACGCTCGAGCAGCGCCGCGACCGCCTGCAGCGCGCCGCCAGGCTGCTGCTGGAGCAGCGCGAGCGCATCGCTGAGGCCATTTCCAGGGATTTCGGCCAGCGCAGCCGCTACCAGTCGCTGCTGGTGGACGTGGGCACCACCGCCGCCACGCTCAACCATGCCGCCGCCAATGTGGGCACGTGGATGCAGAGCGAAGACGTGGAGGCACCGGTAGCCGGGATGCAGACGCGCATCGAACACCAGCCGCTGGGCGTGGTCGGCATCATCAGCCCGTGGAATTTCCCGATCAACCTGGCCTTCGCCCCGCTGGCCGGCGTATTCGCGGCAGGCAACTCGGCGCTCATCAAGCCGTCCGAACTCACCCCGGCCACCTCTGAACTGCTGGCCGAACTGATCGCGGTCTACTTCGACCCGATGGAGCTGGGCGTGGTGCTGGGCGATGCCGAGGTGGGCAAGGCCTTCAGCGAACTGCCGTTCGACCATCTGGTGTTCACCGGCAGCACCTCCGTCGGCCGCCATGTGATGCGTGCGGCGGCCAACAACCTGGTGCCGGTGACGCTGGAGCTGGGCGGCAAGTCGCCGGTGGTGGTGGCGCCCGATGCCGACCTGCAGACCGCCATCGAACGCACGCTCACCATCAAGACGTTCAATGCGGGGCAGATCTGCCTTTCGCCGGATTACCTGATGGTGCCCGAGGGCAGCGGCGCCGCGCTGGTGGAGCATGCGCGCCAGTTCATGGCCCGCATCTTCCCGACCCTGCAGGACAACGAGGACTACACCTCCATCGTCAGCCAGCGCCATTTCGACCGCCTGGTCGGCCTGCTGGCTGATGCGGCCGACAAGGGCGCGGCGATCATCTCCCTGGCCCCGGCAGGCGAGCCCGCGTTCGATGCGGCCACCCGCAAGATCGCGCCGCACCTGGTACTGAACGCCACTGACGACATGGACATCATGCAGGAAGAGATCTTCGGGCCGCTGCTGCCTGTCATGTCCTACGCTGCTGCCGCAGAGCCGATTGCCTACATCAACGCGCACCCGCGCCCGCTGGCGGCCTATTACTTCGGCAACACCGCGGAAGGGCAGGCGGCATTTACCCAGCAGACCACGTCCGGTGCGCTGGTCATCAACGATGTGATGACGCATGCATCGGTGGAAGAACTGCCGTTTGGTGGCGTGGGCGCGTCGGGCATGGGCGCCTACCACGGCGTGCATGGCTTCCGTCAGTTCAGCCACCGCAAGGCGGTGGTGGTGCAGGCCAATGATGGGGCGTCGAACCTGCGCCTGCGTGCGCCGTATGGGGACAAGGTGGGGGCGCTGGGTGAGGCGCTGGGTAATTCCTTGAAGCGCTGATTCCAATAGCCTATGTTGCGGGGTGCATGAGCAATGGCCCCGCCCGGGGAAACAGATCCGGAAGTGATGCCGCATCTGCAGATGCAAACGCGGATGCATTCAACACATGCATTGCAGGCAAACAGGAGTGCCGACAGTGAAGTATGCGATGGCTACCATTGCGGGTTTGGCTGTGCTCTCTGGTTGCGCAAGCTTCGGCGGCGATATGGTCGTGCGCGTTTCGGGAAGCGTGCCGACAGGCCAGAGTGATGATGGCGCGCTCGGTTGCGAGCTGAGCATGCTCGGGGAGAGCGGCAACGTGGTTTCGTCGACACCCGTCGGGCGCGTGTTCTCGGTTCCCATGATGGTCGTAGCCGGTCCCGAGCCCAAGGGTTACCACTTCATCGTCCAGTGCAGGGACGGCCAAAGATTCGAGACCAGCGTGGTTCAGATCAGCAGCCAGCGCTCATATGCCAGGCATCTGGACCTGGGAGAGCTTCAGGCGCGGTAGCTGCGATCAGCATGGGCATGCAGGACGTCGACCGCCGGCCAGGAAGCAGTCGCTGACACCTGTCACTTGTTCAGCGGGTCCGGCCCGTCAATAGTGAGCGCCACCCACCGCCCTCCGTGCGGGCACTCACTGAAAGGATCTCCCGTGAACCTGCTGCTGCCCATCCTCTCGCACACCCCGATCTGGGTCTGGGTGATCCTGGCGTATCTCATCACCCGTGGCGTCGCGGCCATGCGGCCAGGACAGACCTCGCTGCGGCGGCTGGCGATCGTGCCGGCGCTGTTCACTGTGTGGGGCATCTGGTCGATCAGCCACCGCTACGGCGGTTCGCTGGTGGCGTGGAGCGAGTGGCTGGCCGGCATCTGTGCGGGTGCGATGATTGGCTGGGTGCTGCTGCGCCGCGCGACGCTGACGGTGAATGAGGCGACAGGCCGGTTGTGGCGCAGTGCGGACTACAGCTTGCTGCCGCTGCTGCTGGTCACGTTCCTGGTGAAGTACGGGTTCGAAGTGGCGCTTGCGGTGTCGCCTGCGCTGAGTGCCAACGGCAGCTTCAGTGCTGCTTATCTGCTGTTGTCCGGTGGGTTCACCGGCGTTTTTGTTGGCAAGTATCTGCGGTATCTGTCGGTGCTGCGCAAGGGCATGCCCGGCACTCTGGGCCCGGTGCATTGAGGTAGGGAGGGGGCTGACGGCTCTTCGATCGAAGCTTTGGCCAAGCCCAAGCTTGTCCATCGAGCCTGCTGGGTCTGGTTGTACGCTGGCTTGTCAGCCGGACCCGGCCGACCTGGGATCGCGCTGTACCAAGGGGAGAGCCCGCCATGCGGTGCTTTGTGGGTAAATGTGTAACCGGACTCCGGGGTCCGTCTAACAGGTAATCAAGCCGCATGGACAGCTCTGATCGCATCTCGCTTGATGATCTCTCAGATGTCCGCAAGGCCGTATCGGTCATGCGTTTACGATCAATTCTTGCCGCAGGTGCCGGCGGAATCATCTTCAGCGCTTTCGTGGTCGCGGCATGGCTTTGGGTACGCCCTGGAGAGGTTTCTGCGGCCATTTTCCTGGCGGCGGTCAGCTACGTCCTGTTCGGCCTGCCGCTATTGGTGCATTGGGTGCGGCACTGGCGCAGGATCTATCAGCGCCTTGCGGACGTTGAGCTACGAGTCCAGGCTGGTGAGGTCGTGTACGGGTCGCAAGTGAAGTTCCCATAGCTTGTGGCCTGACAGTTCATTCAAGCCGAGCCCGCCCCCCGGTCGGCTTGCCTCCAGAGTTGAGCGTCCGCTTCTGGCCGAAAGCAGCCACTCCGCCGATGTCCAGCGCCTCAACACCGCTTCCCTGATGCGCCAGCGGCACCCCCGTATAACCCGCCACAACCCCACGCCCAACCAACCCCCTACCCATTCGGGTATCCCTCCGCACTCAGCTTGGGATTGGGCCCCGCCCGGGCCAGCACCACACTGATCGCCTCTGTCGCAGAGCCTTTCGGCTCGAAGGAGGCCTCATGTTCAGATCCATCCTGTTGCTCGCGGCGCTCTGCCTGTCAGCCCCCGCGCTTGCCGATGTACCCCCGTTCCCCGACAGCTTCCATGCCAGGGAGGTGGCGGCGAACGGCGTGAACCTGCACGTGCGCGTTGGCGGAAAGGGGCCGGCCATCCTGCTGCTGCATGGCTACGGCGAGACGGGCGACATGTGGGCGCCCCTTGCTGCCGCACTGGAAAACACGCACACGGTCATCGTGCCCGACCTGCGGGGGATGGGGCTTTCCTCCCACCCGGCCGGTGGCTACGACAAGATGAACCAGGGGCGTGACATGCAGGCGCTGCTCGCCTCGCTGGGCGTTGAACGCTACGACATCGTCGCGCACGACATCGGCAACATGGTGGCCTTTGCGCTGGCCACGCAGCAGCCGGAGCGGGTCGGCCGGCTGGTGCTGATCGATGCGCCGGTGCCTGGCGTGGGCCCCTGGGACGAGATCCTGAAGACGCCGCTGCTGTGGCACTTCCGGTTTGGCGGCCCGGACATGGAACGGCTTGTGGCAGGCCGCGAGCGGATCTACCTGGATCGCTTCTGGAACGAATTCTCCGCGCATCCCGATCGCTTCGATGAACGCTCGCGCCAGCATTACGCGGCCCTCTACGCGCGCCCCGGCGCCATGCGCTCGGGCTTCGCGCAGTTCGCTGCGTTCGATCAGGATGCGACCGACAACCGCGCGTGGCTGGCGACCGGCAATCGGCTGTCCATGCCGGTCCTGGCGCTGGGCGGCGAGAAGTCGTTCGGCCTGACCATGGCCGTGGTGATGCGTGCTGCGGCATCGGACGTAACCGAAGGCACCATCGCAGACTCCGGGCACTGGATCATGGAAGAGAACCCCGCGGCCACGGTCAGCCGTGTCGTCTCCTTCCTGGGGGAAAAACAGTGAACGCGCGTGCCATCGCTGCCGCGCTGTGCGGCATTGCCATCGCATTGGCAGCGCATGCGGATGCTGGCAGCGGACAGGCCCGGCTGACACCGGGCGAGATCGCCAGCCTCGGCAAGGGCGGCGCAGGGCCCGGCACCTCCGGCGTCGACGGCATCCGTACCACCGTGCTGATGGGCGACCCCAGCAAACCCGGCCCGTATGCCATCGAAATCCGTGTGCCGCCGCATACCCGGATCGCGGCGCACACACACCGCGATGCGCGAAGCGCGGTGGTGGTGAGCGGGACCTGGTACTTCGGGTACGGGGCTGCGTTGACCGAGGACCGCCTGAAACAGCTGCCGGCCGGCAGCTTCTACACCGAGCCGGCCGATGATGCCCATTTCGCGCTGACCCGTGATGACCCCGCGGTGGTCTACATCACCGGTGTCGGCCCGACAGATACGCACTTCACTGCGCACCGCTGAAGGAGTTGCCATGACATCCCCGAACGTCATTCGTGATCCTGCAACGGACCACCTGCTGACGCCGCAGAACGCGGCACTGCTGATCATCGACTTCCAGCCGGTACAGGTCGCCTCGATCACATCGATGGAGCGCCGCGAACTGATTGCGAACGTCGTTGCGGTCGCACGTGCAGCGAAGCTCTACGGCCTCCCTATCGTGCTTTCGACCGTCAACGTCGCCACCGGTCTCAACACGCCGACGATCCACCAGTTGGCGGACGTGCTGGGCCCGATCGAAGCGGTTGATCGCACCTCGATCAACGCGTGGGAGGACGAGGACTTCGTCGCCGCAGTGAAGGCGACCGGCCGCAGGAAGCTGATCATGGTCGCGCTGTGGACCGAGGTGTGCCTTGCGTTCCCGGCACTGGATGCGCTGGACGAGGGCTTCGAGGTCTACCCGGTGGTGGATGCGGTGGGTGGCACGTCGGTCACCGCGCATCGCGCCGGGCTGGAGCGGATCGTGCAGGCCGGCGCCCGACCCATCACCTGGATCCAGCTGGCGTGCGAGCTGCAGCGCGACTGGCGAAGGGAAGCGACCCGGGCCGGCTTTGCTGACATCGTCTTCTCCTCGATCCACCCCTGAACTCGCCTGGGGAAGGCGGGCGGACCGATTGTCGAAACCTCGGTTATCTCCAATACTGGCCAGACTGACAGACCCGCTGTCTCTGCCGGCAAGGCGAAATGGGTGACAGTGCAATGACCCGGTCCCGAACCGCTCCGACGGCGCTGTCGCTGCTGCTGGCCATCAGCGCGCTGTTCTTCGCCTCGGCCTGCCTTGCCCAGCGCTCGCCGTCCGGGTTTGCGCCGTTCAAGCACGTGCGGGTAGCCGCCGATGATGGCGCGCCGGATGGCGTGCTGCGCATCGCGCAGACGGCCGATGGCTACCTGTGGTTCGCGGGTGACACGTTGTACCGGTTCGACGGTGCGACGTTCGAGCAGATCGACTGGCCCGAAGGTTCGGGACGACGGCATGCATCGCCGTCGGCGCTGATGACCGACAGGAAGGGCGAACTGTGGGTGGGCCTGCGCGATACCGGTGGCGTGGCGGTCTACCGGCACGGTGCCCTGCAGGACATGCACATGCCGGATCCTCCGCGAGGACTGGCGGCCTTCGCGCAGACGCCGGACGGGGCGATCTGGGCCTCCTCGCTCGGCCTGGACAAGCGGCTGCAACGGCTGGGCGACGCCGGTTGGGAGCGCATGGATGAGAGGCTGGCGCTGCCCCCTGGCTACATCATGGATCTGGTCGTGGCCCGGGATGGTGGCCTATGGGTCGCGCTGAGCGCGGAAGACGGCGGGAGTGGCACGCTGGCCCTGCTGGCGCCTGGCGCAGACCGGTTCCAGACCATGGAGGTGCGGTTGTCCGGGCGGCCCAAGATCGCCCTCGACCGCAAAGGCACCTTGTGGACCTCCGATGCGGCCGGCACCCGGATGCTGTTCGGTCCTGACGGTGCCCCTGCAAAGGGGGGCATCGTCTTTCCGGCCTTGCCGGGCACCTCGCGGGCCGCCTTCGCGTTCGACCACGATGGCGGGCTGTGGGGCACGACAGGCGCGGTGGGCGTATTCCACATCGCGGATCCCTTCACTCCGCGTGCCACGCAAGCCGGGAGCGTGAATCCGTTCCGGGAAATCAATGGCCTCACCTCCGACATCAGCTACGTGCCGTTCGTCGACCGGGAGGGCAATGTCTGGATCGCGACCGAGAGCGGGATCGATCAGTTCCGTCGTGCGAGTGCGATCCAGGAGGCCGCGATACCGGCGGATCCCGCCTTTGGCTTGACGATGGCCAAGGCACGCGATGGCAGCGTGTATGTCGCCACCCGGAGAACCCTGTTCCTTGCGCCGCCGGGAGCGGCCCCCAAGCCGATCCGTGCCCTCGACAGTGATGAGGTGTCGATGTGCCCGGCACGCGACGGTGGCGTGTGGCTGGTGCAGCGCAGCCAGACGCTGCTGCTCCACGGCCAGCAGGCGGTGATCGGGCCGGGCTACCCGGGCGAGGAGGGGAGGATTGCCTGCGCCGAAGACGCGGGCGGACGCCTCTGGCTCGGCCTCGCAAGCGGCCAGCTGATATGGCGCGACGGGGACGGCTGGCACCGCGCGTCGGGCGAGCTGGCCAAGCTCAACCTCTGGGACCTGACCACCACGCCCGCCGGCAACCTCGCGCTGATCGTGCCGGCTGACGTTGCGGTGCTGGAGGGGGACCGCCTGAAGACGATCCGGCTTGCCCCCACCGGCATCGGTACGCCGTGGGCGATCCTGCCCGGCAATCTTCCCGGCTCGCGGGACCTGTTCGTGAGCGGCAGCAGCGGCCTGGTGAGGATGCGAGGCGACCGGCTGCGCCAGCTGGATGAGCGCCGCTTCCCCTGGATTACCTGGGTGCGGACGCTGCAGCAGACGCCGGACGGTGAAACGTGGCTTTTCAGCCGCACGGGCGCGTACAAGGTGGCCACGGTCGATTTCGATCGCGCCTTCGACGATCCACGGGCGCCGCTGCCCCATACGAAGCTTGATGCGCTGGATGGCCTGGCAAGTACCGTCCAGAAAGGCGGTTTCGCCGGCACGCAGAGCGTCCTGGCGGGCGATGGCCGGATCTGGTTCCTCAACCGGCAAGGTGCTGCCTACATCGACCCGGCGCACCTGCCGTCGAACAAGATCGCACCGCCCGTCACCATCCGTGCGCTTTCAAGCGGGGGGCGCACCTGGCGCGACCCGACGAAGCTCACGCTGGCGGCCGGCACCCGCACCCTCGACATCACCTACGCCGGCCTGAGTTTCACCGTGCCGCAGCGCGTCCACTTCAAGTACAAGCTTGAGGGCGTGGATGAGCAATGGGTCGACGCGGGCACGCGGCGTACCGTTTCGTACTCGAATCTCGGGCCGGGGCAGTACCGCTTCCTGGTGATGGCCACCAACAACGACGGCGTCTGGAGCCAGCAGAGCGCGCGGCTCGACATCGGGATCCGCCCGACGTTCGTGCAGAGCTGGCCCTTCCGGCTGCTGTGCGGCGTCGCACTGGTGGTGCTGCTGTGGTTGGCCTACTCGCTGCGGCTGCGGGCCGTCGCGCGCAGCGTCAGGTTGAGGATGGCCGAGCGCGTCGAGGAGCGCGAGCGCATCGCGCGCGAACTGCACGACACACTGCTGCAGGCCATCCAGGCCCTGACCCTTCGCTTCCAGCTGGCGGCGGATGATCTGCCGCCCGGCTATCCGGGACGCGCATCGCTGGTGTCCGCGATCGATACCGCCGACCGGGTGATCGCGGAGGGGCGCGACCGTGTGCGGGAGCTGCGGACACAACAGGAGGGCAACATCGAGCAGGTGATGTGCGACCTGATCGCGCAGACGGGGTTCGATCCCGCCGTCGAGGTGGCGATGGCGGTCCATGGCTCGCCGCGCCGGCTGGATCCCCTGGCACTGGAGGAGGTCACCGCCATCGCGGGCGAGGCGCTGCACAACATGCGCCAGCACGCCGCAGCGGGACGGGTGGCGGTGGAGATCCGCTTCGATTCGAGTTTCGGCCTGCGGCTGGCCGATGACGGGGTGGGGATCGCGCCGGGCGTCGCCGCCAGCGGTGGCAGGGACGGCCACTTCGGCCTGGTGGGCATGGCCGAACGTGCGCGGAAGCTGCGTGCCCGCCTGTGCGTGGAGCCGCTCGCAGACGGGGGCACGGAAGTCGTACTCTCAGTGCCCGGCGCCATCGCCTACAAGCGCGACGAGCGGCGCCCCTTCGGACGCTTCGGACGGTAAGGAGCTACAGATGCAAGCCGCACCCCAAAGTCCTGCCCGCATACGCGTCCTCGTCGTTGACGACCATGCGATGGTGCGCGATGGCATCAGCATGCTGCTCAACCGGCAAGCGGACATGGAGGTGGTTGGCGAAGCGTCGGATGGGGCGGAAGCCATCGCGATGTACCGACAACTGCTGCCCGACGTAACGCTGATGGACGTGCAGATGCCGGGCGTCGGCGGCGTGGAGGCCATTGCCGAGATACGCCGGCTCTCACCCAAGGCGCGGATCCTTGTCCTGACGACCTACCCGGGCGATGCGAACGCCGCCCGCGCCATTCGGGCGGGTGCCATGGGCTACCTGCTGAAGAACGGCATCCGCTCGGAACTGGTCGATGCGGTTCGCGCGGTGCATGCCGGCCGTCGTGCGGTGTCTGCCGAGATTGCGTGCGAGCTGGCGGCGCACGCACTGGATGATCCGCTGACCGAGAAGGAAATCGCCATTCTCCAGCTGGTGGCGGATGGGTTGGCGAACAAGCAGATTGCTTCGCAACTGCACCTGTCGGTGGAAACCATCAAGGCGCACCTGAAGACGATCTTCGGCAAGTTGGGCGTCCATGACCGGACGCATGCGGTGACACTGGCGGCGCGTCGCGGTTACATCAATCCGTTTGCATCGGGCTGAGGTGGGTTGGTGGGGCTCATCTGGGCACTGGCTGATTCATCTGGATCCAAACCAGGGCAGGCGACGCACGCCTGCCTGTCGCGGTAGCATTCTTCCCGCCGCAGCCGCGGCTGACGAGAATGTCGCCCATGCGTGGATCGCTGGTTGAGTGGGTAATTGTGATTGCCGGGCTGCTGGGCGTGATCGGGCTTGTGAATCCGGAGTTCCAACCCAGCAGGGGACTGCTGAACGCCGGCGGCGTCATTGCGGTGGCAGCCACTTTCTGCGCCGTGTGGGCGCACCCCAGGCCCGAGGCCGTTTACTCACCTCTTCATGGCAGCCGCAGGCTGGCGCGTTCGCCGTACTCCCCGATATGGGTGGTGCTCCCGATGGCACTGGGGGCCGCATGGGTGTTCACCGTCTACGGCGCGGGCCTGGTCCTGGCCTCCGCCCTCGGGGTCGAGCACACCCGAAGCGGGATCGTGATGTACAGCGCAAGGCACGAGCCCTCTGGGCGCTCGCACCGGCGCCTCTGCACGAACCTCTCCGTTGTACTGCAGACAGAGCGCGGACCGAGGCACATCAGGCATTGCGATGTGCATCTGGCGGGCAGACTCCTGCCCACTGGCTTGACCGTAACGTACCGCACGCGCGAATCGTCACTTGGGCTGTTTGCTGTGCGGGATCCCGCTCTGCCACAGGTGGATGCGGCATTGGAGATGGCCAGGCGAGCAGAGGAGCAGACGGCCCGCGCCGAGGGACGACGCTAGCGTCTGGCATCCTCCAGGGATGGGACACAGCATGAAAAATACGCAGCCACGGAGTTCCAGGGCCAGGCCTCAGACGATGCAGATCCAATGACTGAAACTACATTTCGCATGATTGTACTGCTGGCGATGATTGTCACCGTGGGTGGCATCGTGGCTGACGAACGTGGTGCAAGGACGCTTCCGATACTCCTGCGCGAAGAACGGCTCAGGATCAAGGAGCGTGTTGTTGCGTACAGCAAAGCGCATCCATTTCATGCAGCCCTGCGGATGCTTGTCGTTGTCGGCTATCTTGCTTCTCTCGCAGCCATGGCGTTCTTTGTCCAGTTCAGTCCTTGGGCATTCCTCGTCTTTACCGTGGGGTGGAGCGCCTTGACGATTGCCGACGCCCCTCATGTCATTTCGCGTCCGTTCTCCCTGTTCTACGAAGCATCACTTCTGCTGAACGGCGTCATCCTCGCGCTGTGTCTGTACTCTCCACTATCAGACAAGTTCGCCCCCGCTTTCACCGGGTGAGGGCAGAGCCCTTCAATAAGCCGACGCTACTTCGAGGCGTGGCTCGGTCAGGGCGTTGAGAGCTGTTGCGATCAACAGCGAGGTGGATAGACAGGAGACTCTCATGTTCCTGCCTTGCCCCGATCCAGCTGGCGATACCCGATCGCCTCTGCGAGGTGTGCCGTCCCGATCCCCTCGCACGCCTCCAGATCCGCAATCGTGCGTGCCACCCGCAGAATCCGGTGCATCGCCCGCGCCGATAACTGCAGCCGCTCAATCGCCTGCTCCAGCAGATCCTGATCACCCTCGCTCAACCGCGTACACGCCCTCAGCGCCGCCGGTGGCAGATGTGCGTTCAACCCACCCCGCGCGCGCTGCCGTGCATGCGCCGCTTCCACCCGCGCCCGCACCACCGCGCTCGGCTCGCCCAGTGGTGTGCTTTCCCTTAACTCCACCGCATCCATGCGTGCCACGCTGATATGCAGGTCGATCCGGTCCAGCAGTGGCCCTGACACCCGCGCGCGGTAGCGGGTAATGCGCTCATCCGTACACAGGCAGCGGTTGCTGCGGTCGCCCGCCCACCCACATGGGCAAGGATTCATTGCCGCCACCAGCTGGAACCGCGCCGGGTACTGCACGCTGCGCGCCGCGCGCGCGATGCGGATGTGCCCGGATTCCAAGGGCTCACGCAGCGTTTCCAGTGCGCTGCGGTTCCACTCCGGCAGCTCGTCCAGGAACAGCACCCCGTGGTGCGCCAGCGAAATCTCGCCGGGGCAGGGGGGATTGCCGCCACCCACCAACGCCGCCGCACTGGCACTGTGGTGCGGTGCCCTGAAGGGGCGCTGCCGCCAGCGTCGCGGGTCCAGCCCTTCGCCACTCACCGATGCAATCGCGGCCAGCTGCAGTGCTTCGTCCTCTTCGGTGTCCGGCAGCAGGCTGGGCAGGCGCGAGGCCAGCAGGGTTTTGCCGCAGCCGGGGCTGCCGATCAGCAGCAGGTGGTGGCCCCCGGCGGCGGCCACTTCCAACGCGCGCCGCGCATGTGCCTGCCCACGCACGTCGGCCAGATCGGGCAGGGGCAGCGGTGTGGTGTCCACGCGCTGCACCGGCGGTAGCAGGCGTGGGTTGCCCAGCCCGGCGCAGCATTCCAGCAGGGTGCGGGCCACGCGCACATCCGCATGCTCGGCCAGCGCAGCCTCGGCAGCATTGCCCGGCGGCACCACCAGGATGCGCCCGGCCTCGGCGGCGGCAATCGCGGCCGGCAGCGCGCCGCTGACGGGCCGCAGTTCGCCGGTCAGGCCCAGCTCCCCGAGAAATTCGTAGGACAGCAGCGACTGCGGTTCGACCTGGCCGCTGGCAGCGAGGATGCCCAGCGCGATGGCCAGGTCGTATCGCCCGCCTTCCTTGGGCAGGTCGGCCGGGGCCAGGTTCAAGGTGATGCGCCGCTGCGGAAAATCGAAGCGCGCGCAGAGCAGGGCGGCACGCACGCGCTCGCGTGACTCGCGCACGCTGGCTTCGGCCAGGCCGACGATCTGGGTGACCGGCAGGCCGCCGGACAGATGCACTTCCACCCGCACCAGCGGGGCATCGACTCCGGCGCGGGCACGGCTGTAGACCAGCGCCAGGCTCATGTGTGGTTTCCTGCGAAGGGGCGCTTGATGGTGCCGCCCGTGGACGGCTGGCGACCATCGGGGTTTGCGGGCGGAAGGGCTAGGAGGATTCTGGGAAGTTTGTGGGACCGGTTTCGCCTCGATGGTAGCGACTGCCCTCATGCTGGAAGGCAGACTCCAACGCGCAAAGCCGCTGCAGGCGGCGTGCGTTACCACCGCCTACGAAAGCTTGGCCGGCGCAGTTGCGGTGACTGATATGGCATCGTCAGGTTGATCGACCTCTGCCTTCAGGAAACGGTCCTAAGCTGAATCCTTGGACGATGGCGACATCGCCCCCCTCGCGCCTGCCCGCCACCGCCTCGCTTTTGTCATCCCGGAGCCATTGGTACAGGCTTTGGGAAGTGATCCCAAGGCGCGAGGCAACCTTCGCAACCGAGAAGCCCCTTTTAGTGGCCTGTTTGACCGCATCCGCCTTCAACTCATCAGTGTATTACTTGCTCCCCCACACACAGAAGCCGCTCTTGTTACCACTGATTATGCCTCTGAATTGTCTGCTAAATCCTAGCTGGTCCAATTCAGGTGTTAACAAAGCTACAAGATATTCTCCCTAAGTCCATCCTCATTCTTGTTGCTTTTGGGGGCTGGCCACTCGGATCGGCTCAAGTTGGTCCGATCTGCCGCTAAGACCTCCCACGCTATCGCCTTGAATCTCGCTGGGGATGGCGGATAGATCCCGCTACATGTTGTGGAAAAGCCAATAGGTACGTTGAGATTTGCAGAATGAAAGTCCGAGATGAGTCCGGAAAATGCCTTCTGATGATCTGTATTTCTATGAAGAAATTTGAATTTTCTTGAGGAAACAGAGCCGTCAATAGGGAGTGTGTCTCGGCCTTCGCCTGTAAATGGACGTCGTGACAGCACGGCATCTATGTTCGTGGAGTGCCCCGCTAGAACAAACAGGCAGACGGCTTCTGGGTGTGCTCTTTTCATCAGACTAAGCCTCACGAAGTCTGCCACTACGTTCGACACAGAGCAGTGCGAAGAGCCAGCCCATTTTGCCTCGATCAGAACCTGTGGTTCAGATGCGGGCATTCGCTTGTCGTCATATATAAGCGCAAAATCCACATTTCGCCTCCGACCTCCCCCACTCGCTTTTCCTGCATCTGGCACGCGCTGGATTGCACCCAAGGGGTAGTCTGCATGCACACGAGCTGCCTTGTGATCCCCATGCAGAGAACTCGCGACGCTCCCTATCGCAGCCTTGAAGGAACTTTCCGAAAAGAGCCCGGCCCTGAAACAGCACGCCTCAAAGTGCATCCAGCTTCCCAGAGCCTCGGCGAAACGGCGCGTGTGTTTCATACGCATACGCTGGTCCTTCGTAAATTTGTTTAAGAGGGAAAGCGATAGCTTGGCCCAGAATACAGCGTTGAGCCAGCGCCTTGATGGCGAAGCCATTCAGTACATCTAGGTGCTGGAGAATGCTTAGACGCAAGTTCCGGGTATAAAACCACGCTGTAGCGTAGGCATGCTCGCATGGCAAGAAAGTACAGTCACTTGAACTCCCAGGATCGCGCACTGCTCCAGATCGAGATCAGCCACGGCGCAGGCATTCGTTCCGCTGCCCAGCGGCCAAGTCGCAGCTCGTCCATGCTGTCCTGTCAGCTTCGGCGACGGGAAGGATGACGATCACGCTGATACGCTGGCACGTCAGCGGAACTATCAGCGTCGCAGGAGCAGCGTATGCGAGCACGATGCTGTCGAGGGAGGCGCGCGGTTCCAAAGCATTGAAGACGACGTTGCTGTACCTCTGGTCGCCCCAGCAGATTTCTGCCAAGCATGCGCCGCATGCATGCTTACGCCCGGACTCAGCGCGTCAGCCACAAACCAATCTATGCCAGCATCTACGCTCATCCGCGTGGCGGGCTGAAGGAGGAACTAGTGGATGCCCTGGCGCAGAGCATGCCAGCGCTGGACTTCGATGGACGACCGCTGTCAAGCGGACTTTCTGATACGACCACACCTGTTCGCTCGCTGGCGCGGGCCACACGGTGCCAAGCAGCACGATACATGCCGCAACCGAGGTCAACGCGGTCCTCTTCACTCGCTTACCCCCGTGGGCGCAAGCGTTCGTGGATGAACGCCGTCAACGCGATATCGGCCATCACCAGACCCTCCATCACACGGTCGCCCACGTAACGATCGGGCTCGCATTCTAGGGTGTTCGCTCCGGTGCCAGCAGCAGCTCGTGCACGATGCGCTGGCCCGTCAGGGCGCAGTTGGCACCGGCCAAGACGATTTGCCACCTGCACAGCGCTTGACGTTCGGGCCAGGGCTTCGCACGGCCACGAAGCTGCTGGGATCACGCGCGGCGGCGGCCGATGGCGCTTCCTAGATCGCGCGCGGCGGTTAGAAGCCGCCGCCGATTAGGGGGGCGGACGATGCGTGGCTCGAAAATCGGGCCGTTAGGACATTACCAGCGACTACAAGACCCCCATGTACCGCCCGCCATAGCCGGCAGGCGGAGTACCTGCCAGCACCGCGCGCGATGGTGCCGAATGGCAAGTGCAAACAACATCTCGACAAAGAGGGCTTTCGACGCCCGGTCATCCGTTTCGAAGGCACTATCGGAATTGTGGGATCTTAGTGTGTTCAGTATTACCGTGCTCGCTGATGCCGGTCGGTAAAACGTCTATACCCCTCTCTGATGAAATATTCGCTGCCGATAATGGCTTTCGCTAAGGCCGCTTGCCATGAGTTTACACCTCCTGCTTTCACTTCCCCTTTGGCATAAAAGTTCAGGACGCTGATCATCGCGGTTTCACCCACGTTGCCCCTTACGTCGGAAATGAGTTCGGCGTAGACGGTCAGTCTAGTGGCAGCTTGAATGCCATATCTTCTAGCAAGGTCGAGTGCGTTGAAGTGATTCGTTACCCTCTTCGCTCGCTCTTCCGGCCAGTCCGCAGGGGGGGAGGCCGAGTAGATAGCAAGAATCTCATCCGTTTCAACGATTTCTGCCCGAAGCCACTGTTCCGTCATTACGGCGGAATCCTCGAAGTAGGGGTGAGACGAAGCTTTCTCCATAGTGCAGACATCATCAGCTTTGGTGGTATTGCAGTCTCTGCATGATGGTACGAGATTGATGGGGAGAATCGAATAGCAGGAGTACCGTCCCTTTGGCAAAAAGTGATCTATAGTTTCGACGCTTCCTACTCCGCAGTACGGGCAAATATTCCCCTTCGCGGACATTTTTATGGAATCGTAGTGAATTCGGGCGCTCTTCGATGCTGGAACCATTTGCTTCGAGTACAGAGATTTCAGGTCGGCCCTTGTAGCATCTAGGAGCACAAGATTCCCGTCTCCGCCACGAGGGTGAGGTTGCGCTCTGTAGAGCTCCCTGGCGTCCGCCATCTGCAGGTACTCGCGTTCGCCCAATTTCATTAAATCAGCGATCTGTGTGCATCTAACTTTCGTTGGGGCATCATTAATCCCTGAGACACAGGCTAGATGTACCACTTCTTGCGAAACTCCGGGCCTCTCCAACAGGATCAATTTTTACCTCCCGCCTTCGTCGAGTCCCGTGAAGAGACCATCGAAGCGAGGATAGATATCCCTTCCATACCTATCTTTCCATCGAAGTTTTCTAGGATCTGATCCAGGCTGAATCCTCGGTCCACTTCCTCCTGAAGCAATGCGTGAAATCCTGATTTTGAAACCTCCAGGCCAAACACCTCCGATGTCAGAACGCCGACGTTCTCCGCGAAGGTTTCTCTGGCTGGCCGATCTTTACGCCACTCTAAACCGGATCGCGCAATCTTCCAGACACAGCTTCGAGGGACTTCTTGAACCATTACGGGTGAATGGGTGGCGACAATTGCCACTCCATTTCTATCGTGAAGAATTTCGGAAAGTGCGCGTGTGAAAGCCGACAGTAGTGGCGGGTGCAAATGACTCTCTGGCTCATCCATCAAGAGCAGGGTTTTCTCTTCGACGAGATGGACCAAGGCGGTAGTCGTCAGCAGGACGATCTTGTGGCCTGAGCTCATTTTTTTGAAACGCCTTCTCGCAATGGAAACTGCCTCTTCTTCGCCATACTTGTCGAAAGCAGTGGCGATCTGACTGAGTCGCATTGCCGCAAAATTATCGTCGGACTCAAGGCGATTGATGGCTTTCAACCATCGCTTCCTTCTTATGGTCTGAGACATGCAGGCGAGAAGTGCGCTCTCAAAATCTTCGAAAAGGTCGTGCTCTGATTTGAGTCCACTGGCGCGCCCCTCCTCTTCATGTTCCTTCGGCACTCCGAGTCCATCAGCTTGACGGGATTTCATCCCAAGGTAAGCATATTTTGGCCCGGATGTTGCTTCTAGGCTGTCGGGTGGGGGGATGAATGGATCGAATACGCTGAATGAGATTGAGATCAAGCCATTAAGTGGTTCGGTGGTGGCTCCGAAACTCCCTGGTTCACGCGTGCGAGATCGGAACTCGCCACTGCTCTTCTTGGCATGGTCGGGGTGTATCGCTGCAACCATTCCATTCAGGATTGTGGTTTTTCCTATGCCGTTGCGTCCAATTAGAATGTGAATATTGGTAGGGGGTTTCGAGTCCGCTTCGACGTTGAACGATAGCTCAACGGGAGATCTTTCGTCATCTCCCGGATCTTTGTAGTCAAAGCGGTAGCTCGTCAATACGGCTCCGCCTTCAATGACTCTTCGATATTGAGTCCTTATGATCTGCTCACTGACTCCCCGTAGTAGGGATGTGGCATAGACATCCTCGCTCTGCGCCACCGCCAGTGCGGTGTCACTGTAAGCGACATCGCGAAGGCCCGTCATTACAAATTCTTTCTCGTCTTCTCTGAGTTCAGAGATTTTGCTGTAGAAATCTACGTCCAGCCCAATGGAAAACCACTCTTTTGAAAGCTTAGAGAAAGTTGCTTCCATTGCATCAAGCGTCCAGCCATGGGCTTGACCCCGGTAGCCGATTTTGACATCACCAAGAGCTAGGTGCTCGCCGTTCTCTCTAATTAAGTGGACTGCGAACTGGGTTTTGTAGGAGTAGTCATCCCAATTGTTGGGAATGAGTTGGACAGTGCCCCGAGAGTTCGAGGTCGCATACTGGCCGTACTTCTTTGTTAGAAATTTCATGCTCTATAAATCCAGTTATATTTCGGCATTCCATTGGTATGTCACGGCGGAGGACTGGCGTATCTTTCGTTTGCTGCGCGCAACAAGAATCATTTGGGCTGCTAGATCGGCATCCACGCGAGTGTGCAGCGTCGAATTTGCCTCCCTGCGAGGCGAGATCCAGGAGTTAAGCTTTAGATGGAAGGAGCCTTGCCGATTGTTCGCCTTCTTCTATCGCGTGGCGCCGTGCCTTTCCAACTCACGCACGGTGGCTTCCAGCGCATCCAGCTTCTCGCGAGTCTTCAGCAGCACGGCGCGCTGCACTTCGAATTCCTCGCGCGTCACCAGGTCGAGCTTGGCCAGGCCGGCCTGCAGCGCGGTCTTGAAGGTGGCCTGCAGTTCCTCGCGCGATTCGCGCAGGCCCGGCGGGACCAGGTCGCTCAGGCGGCGGGCAAGGTCATCGAGGTGGTTCAGGTCGATCATGGGGGACTCCGTGGCCTGGCAGGCCGTTCGCGCATAAGGATACTGCCGGCCCGTGCGGCCGCACAGGCGGCGGCGGTTTCGCGCCGGGTGCGTTCAGGCGCTATCCTCCACGCCGGAATACAGGAGATCGACGATGAAGATGGTCATGGCGGTGATCAAGCCGTTCAAGCTCGACGACGTGCGCGAAGCGCTGGCCGAGCGTGGGGTTACCGGTATCACGGTGACCGAGGTGAAGGGCTTCGGCCGGCAGAAGGGCCATACCGAGCTGTACCGTGGCGCCGAGTACGTGGTCGACTTCCTGCCGAAGGTGAAGCTGGAAGTGGCGGTGACCGATGACCAGGTGGAGCTGGTGGTCGAGGCGATCGTGAAGGCGGCGGGCACCGGCAAGATCGGCGATGGCAAGGTGTTCGTGTACGACCTGGGCAGCGTGGTGCGTATTCGTACCGGCGAGCTGGACGCGGACGCGCTGTAAGCGCGCCGCGTGGCGTCTGGACGCGGCTGGGTAGAGTCGACTGTCAGTCGACAATCGCGCGCAGCGCGGGCATTTCGGGTGCGGATGGAAGGGCAGTCGACCAACGGTCGACTCTACCGCTTCGCCCACTTGTAGAACCGCTTCCAGCCCTGGCGCACGGCGGCGACCCAGCCCGGGTCGGCCACCAGCGCGGCCTGCGCGGCGCTCGGCGCCTGGCCGGTCACGCGCTGGCGGATCTTCAGCAGGTTCTTCATGTCACTGCGGCGCATCTGCCGGCTGAGCGGATTGCGGCGCAGCCAGCGCGGGGCGCGCCAGGCCGAGGTGAAATCCAGCAGTACCGGCACGCCGCCGCTCACCACCACGTTGGTGCCGTGCAGATCGTTGTGGGTGATGCCGGCCGCGTGCAGGCGGCTGAGCGCGTGCTGCAGCTGGTCGAACACTTCATTGCCCACCGCCTGCGCGGTGCTGAGCGTCTGGCCCGGAATGAATTCCATGCCCAGGGCGAGGCCGCCGAGGGTGCCAAGCAGGGCCGGGGCATGCTTCCAGCCACCCAGGCGCTGCAGGATGCGCGCTTCGCGGCGCACCATCAGGCGGGCGATCAGCGAAACCGGGGTGCCGCGGTAGCGCGAGTAGTCCTTCACCACCGCCGGACGGCCGTCCAGGCAGGTGCGGTAGACATCGGGGGCGAGGAAGCGATCACCGCGCTTGAGCAGCAGCGGGGCCACGGCATCATCGCCGCAGGACGGGGAGGGGGAAACAGAGGAAGTCATGGCGGGGTCTCGGACGACGACCCGGTGGGTGGCGCTGCAGCGTCAAGCGAACCGGTACGACTGGAGGGGAGGTAGCTAAACTTTCGTTAAGTGAATTTTAGTACCGCCGAGTTCGCTAATCCACGTTTTGTCGGAGAAATGTCGGGGCCGTGGCTGGAACAGTTCGTCGCGCCTGATCGGACAATTTCGTCTCACTTGTCCAATTATTCGTGATGAATCAATGGTTTGACTGAATAATGCGCTGCACGAATGGCAGCAGTGCGTCGCGCAGCTGGTCCAGGCCGGGCTGCTCGATGGGGAAGTGGCCGCATTCGTCCAGCAGTACCCGCTGCTTGGGCGCGGCCAGGCGCTGGAAGAAGCGATCGCTGATCGCCACCGGGGTCCAATCGTCGCAGGCCGGGTGCACCATCAGCACCGGGCAGCGCTGGAACTGCTCGGGTTCCAGCGCCGGGGCGGTGTCGAACAGGGACGCCAGCAGACCCAGCGGCACGCGGTTGCCGCCGCCCAGCGGGTCGGCGCAGACCAGCGCGGTCAGGGCCGGGTCGCGCGACATGCGCTGCATGTGGGTGAACCAGCGCACCGGCACGCGCTGGCCGCGGGTGAGGCGGCTGGTAGGGCGCAGCGTGGGCAGCAGGGCGCGCATCCACGGCTGGCGCACCAGGGCGGCCTGCACGTCGGGGTCGCGCGGGTCAGCCAGGGTGGTGGCCACCAGACCCTGCACCCACGGCGATTCGGCCGCCACCAGATAGGCCAGGTAGCCGCCGATGCTGGCACCCAGCAGCACGATCGCGCGCGGCCGGCGCTGGTACTCGGTCTCGATCAAGGCCAGCAGGGCCTGCTTCCACGTGCCGTAATCGACGGCTTGCCAGGCCGCTGGGCTCAAGCCATAGCCGGGCAGGTCCGGCGCCACCACTTCATGCCCGGCCGCGGCCAGGCCGGCGGCCAGTGGGGCGAACATGCGGCCATATCCGCCGGCGCCATGCACCAGCACCACGGTCGCGGCGGCATCGGCCGGGCCGTGGCGGTCCAGGCGCAGGGTTCCCCCAGCCCAATGGAAGGCCTCGCTGCGTGGCGTGGCCGCTGGCTGGCCCGGGAAGAAGTCCGCATAGCGGGCGCTGAGGGCGGGGTAGGGGGCGTGGTGGAAGGCGGGCATCCGTACCAGTGTAGGTCGGTTGTTCAGCTACGTGATGCTGAACAGGGTGCTTGGGTAACTTGACCCGGGGGCATTGGCTGCCGACCATAAGCTGTTAACCCGCGACATCGGCGGCCGCCCCCACCCGGCACGTCACCGTCCCCTGCCGCGTCCCCACCTGGTGCAGGCCGCGCGGCCGCATCGTTCGTTTCCCTGTCCGGCGCCCGCTGGAGGAAAGTGCTTTGATCATCAAGATTGTCCTGGCAGCGCTGTTCGTGGCCTGCGTGCTGTACATCCATTACCGCGGCAAGGTCCGCGCGCGCTGGTCGCGCCAGTTGCTGGACCACTCCAGCTTCATGGCCCCGATCAACGTGATCATGTACCTGTTCTCGAAGGTGCCCACCACGCCGTTCCTGGACCCGGGCAAGGAGCTCCCCCAGCTGGAGCCGCTGCGGCAGAACTGGCAGGTGATCCGCGACGAAGCGCTGGCCCTGCGTGACGCGCAGAAGATCGCCGCCTCCAGCAGCTACAACGATGCCGGCTTCAATTCGTTCTTCCGCCGTGGCTGGAAGCGCTTCTACCTGAAGTGGTACGGCCCGTCGCATCCGTCGGCCAAGGCCATGTGCCCGAAGACCGTGGCGCTGATCGAATCGATTCCCGATGTGCGCGCGGCGATGTTCGCGCAGTTGCCGCCGGGCAGTGAGCTGCGCCCGCACCGTGATCCGTTCGCCGGTTCGCTGCGCCTGCACCTGGGCCTGAGCACGCCCAACGACGATGGCTGCTACATCGTGGTGGACGGGGTGAAGAAGAGCTGGCGCGACGGCGAGTGGATGATGTTCGATGAAACCTACATCCACCACGCGCACAACGAGACCGACCAGGATCGCGTGATCCTGTTCTGCGATATCGCCCGTCCGCTGCGCTTCGGCCTGCCGGGCCTGTTCAACCGCGCGGTGGCGTCCACGCTGCTGGCCGGCGGTGCCTCGCCGAACCTGCCGGGTGACCCGACCGGTGGCGTCAACAAGGCCTTCGGTGGCGTGTACAAGGTGCGCCTGAAGGCCAAGGCCCTGCGCGAGCGCAGCGTGGTGGCCTACCAGGTCATCAAGTGGGGCCTGGTGGTGGCGGTGATTGCCGGTATCTGGGCGATCTGACCGAACGGTCGTTCATGGGGTTGCCGGCCAGCGGCCGGCACTACCGCAAAGCAAAAAACCCGCGCTGTCGCCAGCGCGGGTTTTTCATTGGGCGGGTGCCGACCGTTGGTCGACACACCTTGCCATCAGCCCTTGAGGGCTGATGCCACGAACGGCGGGGTCACCAGCACGCCGGTGTGCAGCGCGGCGGTGTAGTACAGGGTGTTGAAGGTCTTGGCAGCCGAGTCGGCCTGGCGGAAGTCGAAGCCGCTCTCGCCCTTGCGCGCCATGGTCACGCTCCACCAGCCGGTGGGGTAGCACGGCTGCGGGAACGGCAGGGTCTTGAACGAGCCGAAGCCGGCCTTGCCCATCTCGGTGCGCATCTCGTTGATCAGCTCCAGCTGCATCAGCGGCGATTCGGACTGCTGCACCAGGATGCCGTCGTCCTTCAGGGCCTTGAAGCAGCTCTCATAGAAGGCCTTGTTGAACAGGCCTTCGCCGGGGCCGACCGGGTCGGTCGAATCGACGATCACCACGTCCACGCTGCCGGCCGGGCAGTTGGCCATGTAGGCCACGCCGTCGTCGAACAGCAGCTCGGCGCGGGCGTCATCGTTGGAATCGCACAGCTCCGGGAAGTGCTTGCGCGCCATCACGGTGACCTGCTCGTCGATATCGCACTGGGTCACGCTCTCCACGCCCTTGTGCTTGAGCACTTCGCGCAGGGTGCCGCAGTCGCCACCACCGATGATGACCACGCGCTTGGGCGCGGCGTGGGTGAACAGCACCGGGTGGCTGATCATCTCGTGGTAGAAAAAGTTGTCCTTGCTGGTCAGCATGATGGCCCCGTCGATGGTCATCAGGTTGCCCCAGTCGGTGGTCTGGAAGATCTCGATCTTCTGGAACGGCGACTGCACCTCGTCCAGCTTGCCGGTGATGCGGAAGCCGATGGCCGAGCCAGTGCGTTCGAAGTGTTCGATGTACCAGTTGCTGCTGTCAGTCATTGGATTACGGTCCTGTTCGGAGGGTTGAAGCCGGGCTGGCGGGCGGGGCCGCGTGGCACAGATGCCACATCCGGACGGATCGGCCCGTTCAGGTTCAGACCTGCCACGGGCGCGGGCGCGCATGATAACGAACCTGTGGGCATATAGGCGTTATCATGCCCCCCCTTTTATTGCCAACAAGGCCGACTGCAATGACCGATTGGTCCCTCGACCAAGCCCGCAAGACCTACTCGATCCCGCATTGGGCGGATGGTTATTTCGATGTGGATCAGGCCGGGCACATGGTAGTGAGACCGACCGGGGCAGATGGCCCGGTGGTGTCGCTGCCCAAGGTGGTGGACGCTGCACGTGCCGGCGGCGCCAAGCTGCCGCTGCTGGTGCGCTTCCCGGACATCCTCGGCCAGCGCCTGGGCAAGCTGCAGGCGGCGTTCGCGCAGGCCCAGCAGGACTGGGAGTACCCGGGCGGCTACACCGCCGTGTACCCGATCAAGGTGAACCAGCACCGCGGCGTGGCCGGCACCCTGGCCAGCCACCACGGTGAAGGCTTCGGCCTGGAAGCAGGCAGCAAGCCCGAGCTGATGGCCGTGCTGGCACTGTCGCGCCCGGGTGGCCTGATCGTCTGCAACGGCTACAAGGACCGCGAGTACATCCGCCTGGCCCTGATCGGCCGCAAGCTGGGCCTGCAGACCTTCATCGTCATCGAGAAGCCGTCCGAGCTGAAGCTGGTGCTGGAGGAATCCAAGGCACTGGACGTGAAGCCGGGCCTGGGCGTGCGCATGCGCCTGGCCTCGCTGGGCGCCGGCAAGTGGCAGAACAGCGGTGGCGACAAGGCCAAGTTCGGCCTGTCCCCGCGCCAGCTGCTGGACCTGTGGAAGTCGCTGCGCGATACCGAATACGCCGACTGCCTGAACCTGCTGCACTTCCACATGGGGTCGCAGATCTCCAACGTGCGCGACATCGCCAACGGCATGCGCGAAGCCACCCGCTATTTCGTCGAGCTGTCACAGCTGGGCGCGAAGATCACCCACGTGGACGTGGGCGGCGGCCTGGGCGTGGATTATGAAGGCACCCGTTCGCGCAGCTTCTGCTCGATCAACTACGGGCTCAATTCGTACGCCAGCAACATCGTGCAGCCGCTGGCCAACGCCTGCGAAGAGCACGGCCTGACCCCGCCGCGCATCGTCACCGAGTGTGGCCGCGCGATGACCGCGCACCACGCGGTGCTGATCGCCAACGTGTCTGAGGTGGAGCAGGCGCAGGAAGGCCGCGTGCCGGACCAGCACGACGACGAGCCGGCCTCGATCCGCCACCTGCGTGAGATTCACGAGGAACTGGACACGCGCCCGGCGGTGGAACTGTTCCAGGAAGCGCAGCACTTCCACGCCGAAGGCCTGGCCAGCTACGCGCTGGGCCAGATCGACCTGCCGCAGCGTGCGCGCATCGACGATCTGTTCTACGCCATCGCCCACGGCGTGCGTGCGCGCCTGAGCTACGACGAAAAGAGCCACCGCCCGGCACTGGATGAACTGAACGAGCGCCTGGTCGACAAGTACTTCGTCAACTTCAGCGTGTTCGAATCGATTCCCGATGCGTGGGCGATCGACCAGGTGTTCCCGATCGTGCCGATCGAACGCCTGAACGAGACCCCGGACCGCCGCGGCATCATTGCCGACATGACCTGCGATTCGGACGGCATGGTCAAGACCTATGTCGAGAACGAGAGCCTGGACACCTCGCTGCCGCTGCACGCGATGAAGCACGGCGAAAGCTACCGCATCGGTTTCTTCATGGTGGGCGCGTACCAGGAAATCCTGGGCGACATCCACAACCTGTTCGGCGATACCGACGCGGTGGAAGTGGTGGCCGATGCCGATGGCTACGCCATTACCCAGCAGCGCCGCGGTGACACCACCGATGTGATGCTGGACTACGTGGGCTACAAGCTGGACGACCTGCGTGCGGCCTACGCCCAGCGCGTGGCGGCGGCCGAGCTGTCGCCGGAACGTGCGCAGGAGCTGTCGCAGGCGCTGGAAGCCGGCCTGACCGGTTACACCTACCTGTCCGACGAACCGCTGGCGTGATGTCTGCAGTGCGCCGGGGATGACCCGGCGCGACCGATGCCGATGAGCGCGCGCGCGATTTTCCATCTGTTCCTGCATGCCGCCGTGCCAGCCCTGCTGGCATGGCTGTTCTGGCGCAAGCGTTTCGCGTCCGCCTGGCTGCTGTTGCTGCTGGGCTGGATCATCGACCTGGACCACCTGCTGGCCGACCCGATCTACGCGCCCAACCGCTGCAGCATCGGCTTCCACCCGCTGCACACCGCACCGGCCATCGCCGTGTATGCGGGCCTGTGCGTGCCGAAGAAGACGCGGCTGGTGGGCATCGGGTTGATGATCCACATCGCGCTGGATGCCATCGACTGCTGGTGGATGCACCACCGCTGAGCGCTGTAGCGCCGAGCCGATGCTCGGCTGCCGTTCGCGGTCCACTGTAGAGCCGAGCCCATGCTCGGCTGCAGCGGCGCCAGCCGAGCATGGGCTCGGCTCTACAGCAGCGTTACGGCGCCGCCAGCGGCAGCTCCAGCCGCGCGCGTAATCCGGGGTTCTCGTTGGACAGGCGCAGCGAGCCACCGTGGCTGGCCGCGATCTCTGCGGCGATCGCCAGGCCCAGGCCGCTGCCTTCCACCCGCTCGTCGAGGCGCACGCCGCGCTGCAGGACGCTCTCCAGCTTGGCCTTGTCCAGGCCCGGGCCGTCGTCGCGCACTTCGATGTGCAGCCGGTCGTTCTGCGCCAGCGCACGCAGGCGCACTTCGCTCTGGGCCCACTTGCCGGCGTTGTCCAGCAGGTTGCCCAGCATTTCCTCCAGATCGGTGACGGCGCCGGCAAAGGCGATACCGCGCGGCACATCCATCTGGAAGCGGATGCGGCGGCCGCCATGCACGCGGGTCATCAAGCGGCACAGGGCTTCGGCGGTCGGGGCCACCTCGCTGCTTTGCCGATGGTCGACGGCCAGGCCTGCGGCCAGGTAGCGGTCGATGCTGGCACGCATGCGCGCGCCCTGTTCGTGCAGGGTGCGGCGCCAGTCGCGGCCTTCGCCCTGGGCTTCGGCGGCCAGCACGCTCAGTGGGGTCTTCAGGGCATGGGCCAGGTCTTCGGCGCTGCTGCGTGCACGCGCCACCATGCGCTGGTGGTGGTCGAGCAGGGCATCGAGCTCATCGGCCAGCGGTGCGATCTCGCGGTCCAGCTGGCGGCGGTCGATGCGCTCTGCCTCGCCACGGCGGATGCGTTCGATCTGCTGGCCCAGCCCACGCAGCGGGCGCAGGCCGAAATGGACCTGGCTGGCCAGCACCGCCAGCCACGCCGCCACCAGGATGCCCAGCGCCAGCGCACTGCGGTTGCGGAAGGCGGCGACATCGGCGTCCAGCGCCTGCCGGTCATGCGCCACCAGGGCGACGTACGCCTGCGTGGCACGCGGCAGGCGCACCTGCTGCACGCGCGCGCGCAGCGACTGCTGCATCGGCCCGGACAGGTCACGCTCGGCCGGGCCCGCTGGGATGGCGGGCAGGGTCTGGTCCCACAGCGATCGCGACTGCAGCAGCACCTTGCCGTGGCTGTCGGCGATCTGCCAGTACGCACCGGAAAACACCCGCTGGAAGCGCGCGTCGTTCGGCTCCTGGCGCAAGCGCAGTTGCCCGTCCGGATCGATCTCGGCCTGCGCCAGCAGGGTCAGCATGTCCTGCTGCAGCTCGCCATCCAGGCGGTCGCGCGCGCTGCGCTTGAACAGCTCGCCCAGCAGGACGCCGGCCAGCACCGAAACCAGCACCAGGCCGATGCCGGCCACCAGCAGCAGCCGCCGGCGCAGCGAAGGTTGCCGCGCGCTCATGCTTCGGCCAGCCGCCAACCCTGGCCACGCACGGTATGGATGAGGTCCACACCCAGCTTGCGGCGCACGCGCCCCAGCAGCACGTCCAGCGCGTTGGAATCGGGGTCGTAGCCGCTTTCGAAGATCTGCTCGCCCAGACGGTCGCGGCTGATCACGCTGCCGGCGTGGTGGATGAAATAGCTCAACACTCGGAACTCCTGCGGACTCAGCGCCAATGCCTGCCCGTCCATTTCAAAGCGGCCGGCATTGACGTCCAGCTGCAGCGGGCCGCACTGCAGGCGGGGGCTGGCGTGGCCATGGCTGCGGCGGATCAGGGCGCGCAGGCGCAGCACCAGTTCATCGGCCTGGAACGGCTTGGTGAGGTAGTCGTCGGCGCCGGCATCGAAACCGGCCAGCTTGTCGTGCCAGCGCCCGCGTGCAGTCAGCACCAGCACCGGGAAACTGCGGCCGTTGCCGCGCCAGCGTTCAATCACGCTCAGGCCGTCCAGCCCGGGCAGGCCGAGGTCGACGATGGCGGCCTGCAGGTCCTCGATCTGGCCGATCTCTTCGGCCTGGCGGCCATCGGCCACGGCCTGCACCACGTAACCGGCCTGTTCCAGCAGCGGCTGCAGGCGTTGGGCCAGCGCCGCATCGTCTTCGGCCAGCAGGATGCGCATCAGTCGTCCAGTTCCGTCTTCAGCAGCCTGCCGTTACGCGCATCATAGTCCAGCTCCACCACCACGCCGTCGGCGCGCAGGATTTCCACCTCGTACACGCCATCGTCCAGTTCCACTTCCAGCAGCTGGCCGGGGTGGCGCCGGAGCGCATCGCGCACCACGCCTTCCAGCGCGACGTAGCGGCCCTGCTGCACGGCCCGGCGCGCGACATCCTGCGCCGGGTCCTTGGCAGGCTGGGCGGCGGTCGTGGGGCTGGCCAGGGCCAGCAGCAGCGGCAGGGCGAAAGGAAGCAGCACGGTCGGTTGCGACAATACAGGGAGGAGGGCGCGAGTGTGCCGGTGTGTCCTAACCATTGGCTAACAGCGTTGGCTAAGGCGCTGTTAGCCAGGCGGGGCATCGTGGCGGTGCCGGGATGGTCCGGCACCGAACAGGAGAACCCCCATGTTGAAGTCGCTCACCCTCGCCACCGTCGTCGCCCTGGCCTTCGCCCCGGCCGTGCAGGCGGCACCGCTGGGCATGGCCCAGGTCGAACAGACCCTGCGCAAGGCCGGCTACACGCAGATCCATGAGATCGAGCGCGATGATGGCCTGTGGGAGGCGGATGTCAGCCGTGCCGATGGCCGCTTCAGCGAGGTCTATGTCGACCCGAAGACCGGCGAGATTTTTGACGAGCACGATGGCCGCGCGCTGCTGGGCACCGAGCAGGTGCTGGCCAAGGCACAGGCCCATGGCCTGCGTGAGATCCATTCACTGGAACGCGATGGCGCGACCTGGTCGCTGGAAGCGCGCAACGCCCGCAACCAGCGCGTAGAGGTGCGCCTGAGCGGGCACGACGGACGGATCCTGCACAGCGAGCGTGATGGCTGGCTGGATTGACCTGCGGGTAGTGCCGGCCGCTGGCCGGCAACGCATGATCGGTCCAAACCTGCGAGTCGCCGGCCAGCGGCCGGCGCTACCAGCCGTACGGCGGCGGGTAATCCCAGTAGCCCGGGCCACCGCGGCCATAGAAGCCACCGCCATATGGGCCGAAGCCCGGGCCGTTGCCTTCGCTGACATGGATGTTGAGGTTGACCCCGCGGGTCTTGCCCTCATCGGTGGTGTAGTTCTTGCTGAGGTTCAGCGTGGCAGCGTTGTAGTGCGAGTTGCCGTAGCCCTTGGAGTAGCCGATGCCGGTGGTGAAGCTGCCGGACACCTTCAGCTTGTCGTCGGTTACGTCGGCGATCCTGGCATCGTCGTGCACGCGCGGGCCGCTCTTGTCACCGTAATAGGTGCCGGGCGGGTCCTGCTGCACGGTCGGGTCGTTGAGGTAGCGCATCGGTGCCTGCGGCACGGACAGGTCCAGACCGTTCGACTGCGGGGCCGTGGCGCCCGCGGCGGACTGGGCAAGGACGGTCCCGGGCAGGCTGGCCAGGCACAGCAGCAGGGTCAGGGGACGGATCATCACGATGCTCCAACGGGCAGGGACCGCGCCACGCGCGGCGGTACAGGCCGACGCTAACAGGCGCAGCTTGAATGATGCCTGTCGCCGGCCCGTAGAGTCGAGCTTGCTCGACTGCCCGTAATCCAGTCGAGCAAGCTCGACTCTACGGCAAGCGGTCGAACCCGAAAAGATCCTGCAGCGGGTGCCGGCGCCGCTCGATCCGCGCCCGCAGCAGCCCCGCGCCGATCATCGAATAGGTGATGCCGTTGCCGCCGTAGGCCATGGCCAGGTGAACGCGCGGCCCCCACTGCGGGTGCGGGCCGAAGAATGGCAGGCCGTCGGCGGTCTCGGCGAAGGTGCCGGCCCAGGAAAACGCCGGGGTCGGCTCCAGCTGCGGGAACCAGTGCTGCAGCTGCTTCATCAGCTGCTTCGCCTTGCCCTGCACCCGCCGGTCGCGGCGCGCCGGGATGTCGATGGCATCGTCCAGCCCGCCCACCAGCAGCCGGCCCTCGCCGGTGGCACGCAGGTACAGGTAGGGGCGCGCACTTTCCCACACCATCGTGCGCTGCAGCGGGCCCAGCACCCCGGCATCGATGGGGTCGGTGATGAAGGCGTAGCTGCTGCGGTTGCGTGCCACCCGCTGGTCGATCCAGCGCTGGTTGGCGTAGCCCATCGCGAGCACGACGTGCCGCGCGCGGATCGTCGCCCCGGCCTCGGTGCGGGCGGTGACGCCGCGCGCGGTGGCGTCCAGGCGGTGCAGCACCGTGCGGTCATGCACATGGCCGCCGCGGCGGCGCACGCGCTTGAGCAGGCCATAGGTGAGGCAATACGGATCGACCCGCGCGGCCTGGCGGGTCAGCAGCGCACCGCCGGCGTCCACGCCAAAGCGCTGCTGCAGGTCGTCCGGTTCCAGCCAGCGCGCATCCAGCCCGGCCTGCCGGCGTGCGGCGCCCTCGGCCATCAGCACCGGCACGTCGCGGTGGCGGCTGGCCAGGTACAGGCTGTCCATGCGCTGGAAATCGACGTTCTTCAGCCCGCGCGCCACCTCGCCCAGTGCCGGGATGGCATCGGCGCAGGCGCGGTAGGCCAGTTCGGCGGCGTCGGCACCGTACTGGCCGGCCAGGTCCAGCAGGTGGGTGTCGATCTCGTACTGCAGCAGCGCGGTGCTGGCGGCGGTGCTGCCCCAGCCGATGTCGCGCTGCTCGATCAGCGCCACCTCGTGGCCGTGGCCGGACAATTCATCCGCGATCAGCGCGCCGGTGACACCGCCGCCCACCACCAGCACATCGCAGCGCAGGTCCTGCTGCAGCGGCGGGAAGGCCTGGATCAGCCCGTTGCTTACGGCCCACCACGGGTAACCGCTCTTCAGGTCCATGGGGCGGGCTCAGGCAGTGGGGTGGCCGGTATGCGGGGTGTGGATCAGTTCGGACAGATCGAAGCCCTGCAGGCGGGCCGCTGCAAGATAATGTTCCTGCACGGTGGCATCCAGTCGCGGTTCGCGGGCCAGCAGCCAGAGGTATTTGCGGTCCGGGCTGCCGACCAGGGCGACGCTGTAATCGGGGGCCACCTGGATCACCCAGTAATCGCCCTTTGCGAAGGGCAGCCAGCGCAGGCCCTTCGGCAGGAAGCTGACCTCCAGCCGCGCCACATCGTTGTCTACCGGGCAGGCTTCGCCGGTGGCCTCCTCGACCTCGCCGTCCATGCGGCAGCGGTTGGTGACGCCGACATTGCCGTTGTCGTGCAGGGTGTAGTGCGCGGTGACATCGGTGCAGCCGTCCGGCTCGTGGCGCATGGGCAGGCGTGCGATCTCATACCAGGTGCCCAGGTAGCGGGGCAGCTTGAGGTCGGCGACGGTCTTCAGTGGCGGGTGGTCGGTCATCGTGCTTGGTGCCGGAAGAAACGGACCCCCACCATGCCGCCGGGCTCGCCATGGGCAGGTGAAACCGGGGCGAGCGCCACGTCCAGAACATTGCGTCGCCCGCGCGGCGTGCCAGTGCCCGCCGGTGCGGCGCTATGCTTGCGCCAGCGCCGCGTTTTTCCCCATACCCGCGAAGTGGAGGTGCCGATGTACCAGGTGATCCTGTTGAAGAGTGAAACCGCGTTTGCCCGCGAGCAGTGGCCGCAGGTGGACGATGTGGTCGATTACGAAGGCGTCAGCTACAGCCTGCGCGCCGGCCCGCGGCAGCCGCTGCCGACCGACCACGACTGGCATCCCATTGCGGTGTACGCGCCGGATGAGATCAGCGAAGAGGAATTCCAGGACTGGTACGCGCTGCAGCAGCCCCAGGTGGAAGAGCTGCGGTTGAAGTACTGAGGGCCGGGTAGAGTCGACCGCTGGTCGACTGCTTCTGGCGGGACGCCCTGGAAATCCCGCGCTGCGCGCGGCAGTCGACCAACGGTCGACTCTACCTCCGTCGCCGAGGTTCGCAGCGCCCTCCATCCAGCCTTTACCAGCCGTGCCGTATAGTCGCGCGCAGGCGCGGTGGTCCGCGCGAACCGGTGTGGCTGGCTTGCTTTCCTTCTTCCGAACGATCCTGGGGCGTGGCCCTTCGCTGGCGCTGCTGTTGTGTGGCGCGCTGCTGCTGGCCGCGCCGGTGCTGGCCCAGGATGATGACCCGACGCCGAAGCAGCAGCTGGCCCAGTTCGATGCCAGCCTGAAAGAGGTGGATCGCAAGCGCGATGCCGCCGAGGCCACGGAAACGCTGGCGATGCTGTCCGAGACCGCATCGCAGGTGCGCCGCGATGCCGAGGCCCTGGAAAAGAGCCTGCAGCCGCAGCTGGACCAGTTGACCGAGCAGCTGGCCCAGCTGGGCACGGCACCGGAGGGCACCACCGAGCCGCCGGAGCTGGCGACGCAGCGGCGCAACCTGACCCGCCAGCGTGATGCGCTGGCGTCTTCAATCGCGCAGGCAAAAGCCAGCGCCGTGCGTGCCGGCCAGCTGGCCACCGACATCGAGAAGCAGCGCACCGCACAGCGCACCGAGGAACTGGGCCAGAAGGTCGATTCGCCGCTGTCGCCGTCGCTGTGGCGCAAGGTCGCCAAGCAGCTGCCGGTGGATATCGCGCGGGTCACGCCGCTGGCCGCGCAGGGCCGTGATGCCCTGGTGGATGCGCTGAACAAGGAAGGCTGGTGGACGCCGCTGCTGGGCCTGCTGGCCGCGCTGGTGATGATGTTCCCGCTGCGCCTGTGGCTGCGCGCGCTGGGCCGGCGCTTCGCCGCCTCCGACCGTGCACCCGATGGGCGCCTGCGCCGCTCGGGCCTGGCCATGTGGCTGCTGCTGGTCGGCACCCTGCTGCCGGGCTATGCGGTGGTGGTGTTCATCGCGTCGCTCAACGCCATCGGTGGTATCGCCCCGCGCCTGCAGAACGTGGCCGACGGCGTGGTGCAGGCCACCTTCGTGGCGGCCTTCATTGCCGCGCTCAGCGCCTGCCTGCTGGTGCCGACGCGGCCCTCGTGGCGGCTGCTGAACCTGGATGACACCGCCGCGCTGAAGCTGCGCAAGTACGCCTGGGGTGCGGCCGCGCTGGCCTGGTTCAGCACGGTGCTGGTTGCCATCGACCGGGCTACGCGCACCAGCGACGTCACCACGGTGGCGCTGGACGGCGTGATCGCGCTGACCTACCTCGGCCTGATCATGGCCATGCTGGTCACCTTGTCGCGCCTGCACCGCCGCCAGAATGCCGAAGCCGAGGCCAAGCTGGAGGCGCAGGCCGATGGCGTGGGTGCGGCAGTGCCGGTACGTCGCAGCAGCTGGCTGGTGCTGGCGCGCGTCGCCGGCAACCTGGCCGTCACGGCCGCCATCATCGCCAGCCTGCTGGGCTACGTGAACTTCGCCAAGTTCGTCAACGAGCAGTTGATTGGCGGTGCCATCGTGGTGCTGGCGGCGATGCTGCTGTTCAAGTTCGTCGATGACTTCAGCACCTGGCTGCTCAACGCCGACAGCAAGGTCGGGCAGACCATCCTGCTCAGTACCGGCCTGAGTGTTTCGCGGCTGGAGCAGGCCGGCGTGCTGCTGTCGGCGATGCTGCGCGCGCTGGTGGTGCTGATCGCGCTGCTGGCGCTGGCCGCGCCGTTCGGCAACGTCGGCACGATCGTCGAGCGCATCGCCGCGCTGGCCAACGGCATCACGATCAACAAGGACCTGACGCTGCAGCCGGGCCGCATCGTGACCGGCGTGCTGGTGCTGCTGGTGGGCGTAGGCCTGACCCAGCTGATGCAGCGCTGGCTGACCGACACCTACCTGCCCAAGACCGAGCTGGACCTGGGCGCGCGCAATTCGATCAGCACCATTGCCGGTTACGTCGGCATCATCCTGGTGGGCCTGTGGGCGCTGACCGCGATGGGCCTGGACATGAAGAACCTGGCGCTGCTGGCCAGCGCGTTGTCGGTGGGCATTGGTTTCGGCCTGCAGGCGATCATCCAGAACTTCGTGTCGGGCCTGATCCTGCTGGCCGAGCGCCCGGTGAAGATTGGCGACTGGGTGAAGCTGGGTGACCAGGAAGGCGACATCCGCCGCATCAACGTGCGTTCGACCGAGATCCAGGTGGGCGACAAGTCGACGCTGATCGTGCCGAACTCGGAGCTGATCACCAAGACCATCCGCAACATGACGATGGGCAACAACCAGGGCCGTATCCAGATCCAGTTCGCGGTACCGACCAGCACTGACGTGGCGGGCCTGAAGCAGGCGCTGCTGGATGCCTATGGCGCGCACCAGGCGGTGCTGGCGCAGCCGGCGCCGTCGGTATTCATTGACAGCATTGCCGGCGGCCAGATCACGTTCAACAGTTTCGCTTACGTGGCCAGCCCGAGGCAGGTGTATGGCACGCGCAGCGATCTGTATTTCAGCCTGCTGCAGATACTGGCCGAGCGGGGGATTCCGCTGTCGACCCCGACTGACATCCACCTGGTACGCGATACCCCGCCGGAGTAAGAGGGGGTTCTTTTTGCAGGGCTTGCAGCCCTGCACCTGCTGAAATCAACGTCAACGTCAAAAGCCTGCATTCCGTGGGTTGGCGGGGTGGGTCCGGTTGCGGGGGACGCCGTAAACCCATCCATGGGGGCTTGGTCGCGGCATCCATGCCGCTCACACCCCCGCAACCGGACCCACCCCGCCTTCGACAGTTCTCCGCGATCTGTTGGAACGACGCTCTGCTGTGGTGGGTGCCGACCGTTGGTCGGCACGGGGTCGAACATTAATATCTGACAGATTTCATCCACGTATGGCGTGGATCTACTGGGACGACGTTCTGCTCTGGTGGGTGCCGACCGTTGGTCGGCACGGGGTCGAACATCAATATCTGACAGATTTCATCCACGTATGGCGTGGATCTACTGGGACGGCGTTCTGCTTTGGTGGGTGCCGACCGTTGGTCGGCACGGGGTCGAATATCAATATCTGACAGATTTCATCCACGCATGGCGTGGATCTACTGGGACGGCGTCCTGCTTTGGTGGGTGCCGACCGTTGGTCGGCACGGATGATTTCATTTGATATCTGACAGATGTGCCGACCAACGGTCGGCACCTACCCACAGCCGCGTGAACCTGTCGAAGGCGGGGCACTGTGGGTTTGCGGGGTGTGAGCCGCATGGATGCGGCGACCAAGCCCCCATGGATGGGTTTACGGCGTCCCCGCAAACCCACAGTGCCCCGCCATCCCACGGAATGCCGCTCTGGCTTTGGCCGTTGCCCTGGGTTGAAGCAGGTGCAGGGCTACAAGCCCTGCAAAAAAACCTCTTACCCCCGCGGTCGCCCGCGCGACGGCACCAGCGCAAACGTATCCACCGCCAGCTTCTCGGCATGGTTCAACCACGCCCGGATCTCCAGATCATCCACCTCGTGGTCCAGGCCAAACGAGACGTTGATCTTGCCGTCCGCATCCGGCTGTACCCACTGCTGCGCCAGCACCACCTTGCGCTGCGACGATACCGCCTCGATCCAGAAACCACGGTCAGGGCGCGTGCTCGCCACCAGTTCCAGCATGTACTGGCCCGCACGGGTGCGGCGGCCCTTCTGGGTGATCATGTGCGCCTGGCGCACGCTCGGGCGCGGGCCCTGGAACGATTCCAGCGGTGCATCCACCGCGATGCCGCCACGCAGGTCGTCATCGCGGAACAGCTTGATGCCGTTGTCGCGGTTCACCAGCAGCGCGCACCAGTCACCATCGGCCGAGCCATCCTCGAACGCGGTGCAGCGGTCCACATAGGCCAGGGTGTTGTCCGGGTCGGCATCGTCGAACTGTCGCGAGGTGTTCTCCAGATACACCGACTTCAGGCCCCAGTCCTTGTCGTACTCCAGCAGCACCGGCGGCTGCACGTGCTGCAGTCCCACCACCACCTGGTCATCACCATCGATCTTCAGCTCGCGGGTGGGTTCGCCCAGCCACAGCGAGCGGGCGAAGGCCAGGTACTGCGGGTAATCGCGGCCGCCGTCACGCTGGGTCGCCACGCTGGCACTCGGTGCACGGTGGGTGTCGATCAGCGAACGGCCAAAGCCCATCGTCTTCAGCTGCGGGTCCAGCAGGCTGAGCAGCGTCGCACCCGAATCGAGGGTGGTGCCGGCGTCAGCTTTCAGCTGCTGCGGGGCAATGCCATCGCCCAGGAACAGCAGCAGGTTCTCGCGCTTCTGCCTGGTCAGGATGCTGGTGAGGTCGTTGGGCATCGCCAGGTGGTCCGAGGCGATCACGATCAGCGTGTCCTTGCCGTACGGGCTGGCCTGGATGCGCTGCACCAGCTGAGAGATCAGCCGGTCGCTGCACTTCAGTGCGTTGAGCATGTTGATGTTGCCGTAACTGCTCTCATAGCGCTGGCCCTTGCACGCCACGGGCAGGTGGCCGGCCGGGTGGTGGGTGTCCATGGTCAGCGTGGTCAGCATGAACGGCTCGCCCTTGCGCGAGAGCTGTTCAAAGCGCTGGTAGGCCGTGTCCAGCAGCACGTCGTCGTGCACGCCCCACGGCGAGTAATGCACGCGGCCGATCTTCTTCTGCTGCTTGAACCACTCCAGGTCGTGCACTTCATCGAAGCCGTGGCTGGCCAGGAACTGGCCCTTGCCGGCGAAGCGGCCGCTGGCGCCGCCCAGGTAATGGTTGGTGTAGCCCTGCTGCTTCAGGTAATCGCCCAGGCACACGGCCTTGGGCAGGAAGCTGCCCATGCGGTCCATGCTGTTCTCATCGCCCTGCGAGGTGGTCAACGGCACGCCACACATCGATGACACCAGGCCGGCGATGGTCCAGCCGCTGCCCTCGGCCGATGCCAGGCCGCGCACGTCCAGCGACTGGCTGGCCAGGCGGTTGATGTTGGGCATCAGGCCCGGGAACACGTTCTCGTCCAGGTAGGTGCGCTCCAGGCTTTCGCCATAGATCCAGACGATGTTGCGCGGGCGCTGCAGCGGCTGCGTCGGCACCTGGTATTCGGGGGCGATGCGGGCGAAATCGACCGGGCGCAGCTGCTGGTACAGGCGCTGGCCATCGCGTGCCAGCGGGCTGACCATGATCGTGGCGATCCACACCACCGCGAAGCCCGCGAACCATGCGCCGCCGTGGCCGGGGCGACGCCAGCGCTTCACCCGCGTGGCGAACAGCGGCAGCAGCGAGACCACGATGAGCCCGATGTAGCCGGCGATGTAGCCCTTGAAGTCCGCGATACCCGCGCCTTCCATGTCGGCGCCCAGGTGGTAGAGCGTTGCTGCGTTCAGGCCATCGCCGGACAGCTTGTCGATCAACCACCACGTGCTGAGCAGGAGCAGCAGCAGCGAAAAGGTGCTCGCCTTCCACCACACCCACTTATCGGAGGCGAGGAACAACCAGGCCAACAGCAACAGCGACAGCAGCAGGATCCAGAGCATAAGCGGCTTCGGCAGTGACGGGAGGTGGTGATGGACGTCGTACCGACGCGTGTCCATCCGACCAGCGCTGCCTCAAGCACACATGCATGACAGGCTGATGACCCGATAGTGCATGCACGAACCTGACTGAAATGTTTGTTTGTTACATGAGGTGAAAACGCGTGCTGCAGGTAAAAACAGTGTGAATGCAGCTACGCGATTTCATTAAGAAACGGCGCGATTTCCCGTTTCTTCAACGATGCCCGCGTTCCTCGCGCGCACGTGCACGCCGATCAAACAGCAACGCGCTGGTCACGATGCCCAACCCAAGCACGACGCCGATCAGCATCAGGAACAGTGCGATGGCAGGGTAGCCGAACAGGTGCCAGCCGGTTTCCAGCTTCATCATCAGCGAGGCAGCCATGATCAGCGCTGCACTGATGATGCCGGCCGCCACGCGGTTGGCGATCTTCTGCAGGTTCTCCATCAACCGCGATTCTTCCAGCCCGGTCACCTTCATCTGCAGGCGGTTCTCGGCCAGCAGCGCCATGATGTCGGTCAGCTTGCGTGGCCCATCGCGCAGCAGCTGCTGCAGCTCCATCGCCTCGCTGGCGAGGTTGGCGGCCGACAGCGATTTCTTCAGGCGCGCGCGCATCACGTGCTGCAGCTGTCGCTCGACGATGCGGCGCGTATCCAGGTCCGGCGCCAGCAGGCGGCAGACGGTTTCCAGGTTGAGCAGGGCCTTGCCGACCAGGCTCAGTTCCGGCGGCGTGCGCAGGCCGGACGCGGTGGCGATGCGCACCATGTCCAGCACCACGCGGCCTTCGGAGAAGCTGCCGCTGGCGGCATAGCGTGCGATCAGCTGGCCGGTCTCGCGCAGGTAGCGTTCCTCGTCGAAGGCTTCCAGGCGCGTGCTGATGCTGATCAGGTCGTCAGCCACTTCCTCGCCGCGGCCATCAACGGCGGCGAACAGGATCTTCAGCAGGCGCTCGCGCAGGCGCGGCGGCATGTGCGCGACCATGCCCAGGTCGAAGATCGCCAGGCGCCCGTCGGGGGTCACCCGCAGGTTGCCCGGATGCGGGTCGGCATGGATCTCGCCATGCACGAAGATCTGGTCCAGGTAGCCACGGATCAATGCGGCGGCCAGGGGATCCATCGCCTGCTCGGTGCGGCGCACGTCGGGAATCGCGTCCACGCGCACGCCGGTGGCCAGCTCCATCGTCAGCACGCGCTGGCTGCAGTAGTCCCACAGCGGCTGCGGTACCCACAGGCGCCGGAACGGCTTGAGGTGGCGGCCGAAGCGCGCGAGGTTCTCGGCCTCGGCGTGGTAGTCCAGCTCCTGCATCAGCGTCTTGGCGAATTCGTTGAGCCAGTCGCGCAGGCGCACGCGGCGACCGACCTGGGTGAGGTGGTCGGCCGCCAGGGCGAAGCTGCGCAGCGCCTCCAGATCCGAGCGCAGCTGTGCGGCGACTTCCGGCTTCTGCACTTTCACCGCCACCTGGCGGCCGTCGTGCAGCACGGCACGATGCACCTGCGCGATCGAGGCGCAGCCCAGCGGCTCGGGGTCGAACGAAGCGAACAGTTTGTTCACCCCGGCACCCAGTTCCTGTTCAACGATGGCGTGGATGCGCTCGACGGGAATCGGCGCCACGTTCTCCTGCATGCGCTCCAGCGCCGTGGCGAATTCGGGCGGCACCATGTCCGGCCGCGTGGACAGCATCTGCCCGAGCTTGACGAAGGTCGGTCCCAGCGCTTCGAGGTCGCTGACGAACTGCTCCGGGTTGCCGTCGGCCGGCACGTCGGTATGGCTGCCGGCCGCGTCCAGGTTCATGCCGGAAAAAACGCCCGAATGGCGGTAGCGCATCAGCAGGCGCAGGATCTGGCTGCGCCGGTTCATGCCCTTGACCAGCGGGGGATTGGCCGTGGCGGTGGACGGATTGCTCAAGCGGAACTCCCATGCAGGCAAGACAGGGGTAGTGCCGGCCGCTGGCCGGCAACGCCGGGGCGGGGCGGCTGCCGGCCAGCGGCCGGCACTACCGGGGCCCTGCAGTGTGGCCGGGCGGCGGTAGGCACGCGGTGAACCCGCTTCCGCAGCAGGCACCGGATCAGTCAGAATCCGTCCATCCCCTCTTTGGATCCACCATGGCCGGTGCCAGCCTGTTTGCCCTGCTCGACGATATCGCCACCCTGCTCGACGACGTCTCGATCCTCACCAAGGTCGCGGCAAAGAAAACCGCCGGCGTGCTGGGCGACGACCTGGCGCTGAACGCGCAGCAGGTGACCGGCGTCAACGCCAACCGCGAACTGCCGGTGGTGTGGGCGGTGGCCAAGGGCTCGCTGGTGAACAAGGTGATCCTGGTGCCGGCGGCGCTGGCGATCAGCGCGCTGGAGGCCTGGCTGCACAGCCGGGGCTGGAACGTGCCGCTGATCGTGCCGCTGATGATGATCGGCGGTGCCTTCCTGTGCTTCGAAGGCGTGGAAAAGCTGGCCCACCGCTTCCTGCATTCGTCCGACGAGGACGCCGAGCACCAGGCTGAGCGGCGCAAGGCGCTTGCCGATGCGCAGGTGGACATGGTGGCGTGGGAAAAGGACAAGGTGAAGGGCGCCATCCGCACCGACTTCATCCTCTCGGCCGAGATCATCGTGCTGACCCTGGGCGTGGTGGCCACCGCGGCCTTCACCCAGCAGCTGGTGACCCTGGCCGTGGTCGCGCTGGCGATGACGGTGTTCGTCTACGGGCTGGTGGCCGGCATCGTGAAGCTGGATGACGTGGGCCTGTACCTGTCGCGCAAGGGCGGGGCGGTGGCCGCGTTCGGCCGTGGCCTGGTGGTGTCCGCGCCGTGGCTGATGAAGTTCCTGTCGGTGGCCGGCACCATCGCCATGTTCCTGGTCGGCGGCGGCATCCTGGTGCACAACGTGCCGGTGCTGCACCACGCGGTGCAGGGCTTCGGTGGCGAAGGGCAGTGGGGTTGGCTGATCAGTGCGGCGGCGAACATGGTGGTCGGCATCGTTGCCGGTGCGATCGTGCTGGCCGCGGTGACCGGCATCCAGAAGCTGCGCGGGAAGTAACAACGGCCGCCGGGCGAAGGGCGTGCCGACCAACGGTCGGCACCCACCAGGGCGGGATTACCCCGCCTGCACCCGGTTCTTGCCCTGGCGCTTGGCAACATACAGGGCCTCATCGGCGCGGCGCAGCAGGGCCTCGGCATCATCGCCGGGCTGCCACTGCGCCATGCCGGCGCTGAAATGCACCGGTACGCGCTGGTCCTGCACGGTCAGCACGCGATGGGCCAGCGAGCGCTGCAGGCGCTGCACCGTGGCCATGCTGTCGGCGCCCGGGGTTTCCGGCAGCACCAGCACGAACTCGTCACCGCCGAGCCGGGCAACACCATCGGTGGCGCGCAGCAGCAGCCGGCAGATCGACACCAGGTGCTGCAGCAGGGCATCACCGCCGGCGTGGCCATGGGTATCGTTGGTCTGGTGGAAGTCATCCAGGTCGATCACCGCCAGGCCCAGCGGCGTGTTGTTGCGCGCCGCCCGTGCCATTTCCCGCTGCAGCATTTCGTCCAGCCCGCGCCGGTTCAGGGCCTGGGTCAACGGATCGATGCGGGCCAGGTCGCCAGCTTCGCGCAGTTCCTGTTCCAGCTCGGTGATGCGCCGCTCGGCCCGTTCCACTTCCTGCCGCGCGCTGGCCAGGTGGTCACGCGCCTGCGCGGCCTGCTGCTGCACCTTGCCGGTGTCGTGCATCACTTCCTGCAGCAGGTGGTTGAGGTCGGCGATGCTGCGCGCCTCGCGCAGCTGCAGGGCATAGGTGCCGATGCGGTCGTGGTACTCACCGGTACTGGCGGCCATGCCGTCCATGCGCTCGATGAACTCGCCCATCAGGCCGCGCATCGCCGCCTTTGAATCATCGATGCCCTGGCGCAGCAGCCCCTGCTTGTAGATCACCTCGCGCAGTTCCGCGCGCGTGCGCTCGACCGACTCCGCTTCCAGCGGCCCGGCCAGCAGTTGGCGTACGGCGGCGATCTGCCCCTGCAGCCAGCTGCGGTCATCCAGCAGCTCGCTCACGTTTTCCAGCAGCAGGGCAAACAGCTCCAGCAGCAGCGCCTGCTGTTCCTGCCAGCTTTCCGCACGCACGCCCACCTGGTGGCCCAGCTCGCGCACGCCCTGTTCGATGGGCTCCAGCGGCGCTCCCGGCTGCCATTGCCGCAGCTGGGCGGCCAGCGCCTGGGCCTGCTCGCGCAGGTCCGGGTCGTGCAGCAGCAGCGACACCACCGCGCCGCCCAGCAGCAGGCGCAGCTGTTCGGACAGGCGCAGGCTGTCGGGCTGGCCATCGGGCGAATGCTGCTCGATGGTGCGGATGTACTTGTCGATCAGCTGCCGCATCGCCCGGCCATAGCGCGGCCAGTCGGCGCTGGCCTGCGCCGACTGCAGGCGGTCGCCCATGTCGCCCAGCTCGCCGGGCAGGGTGGCCATGCCATTGGCAAAGGCGGCCAGCAGCGGCTCGGGTGCATCGGCGCCGGCAAACAGCTGCTGCAGGGCCACGGCCGTGCCGCCCTGCAGGACCACCCGGTCGCCACGGCCATCGTCGGGCACCGCGCGCGTGTGCGCCGGCGGTCCCAAGGCGGTGCCGGGGGCAGGGCGGTGGTCGGGCTGGTCCGTCATGGCAAGAAAATCCTGGGGCTGGCAGGGACTGGTGACAGCATATCGGCGCGGCCGCCGACGGCTTGAACGGCTACGATGGGCGACAGGATGCCGCAGTGGAGGTGGGTATGCGCGTGATGTTGCTGGGGGCGACCGGCCTGGTCGGCGGGCTGGCCCTGCCGATGCTGCTGGACGACCCGCTTTGCCGCGCGATAGTGGCCCCGACCCGGCGCCCGCTGGGCCTGAGCCATCCGAAGCTGCATGCTCCCGTGCTGTCGTTCGACGCGCTGCCCGATGCGCCGGACTGGGCGCAGGTGGATGCGGTGATCTGCGCCCTGGGCAGCACGATGGCCCAGGCCGGCAGCCGCGAGGCCTTCTACCGCATCGACCACGATTACCCGCTGGCCTTCGCCCGGCTGGCGCGCAGCCAGGGCGCCCGCGTGCTCGTGCTGAACTCGGCCGCTGGCGCCAATGCAGGCTCGGCGTTCTTCTACAACCGGGTGAAGGGCGAGCTCGAGCGCGATCTGCGCGCGCTCACCTTTGCTTCGCTCACCCTGGTGCGGCCGGGCCTGATTGGTGGGCAGCGGCAGCAGGTACGCCGTGGCGAACACTTCGCCCTGCAGTTGCTGGGCGCGCTGGGGCCGGTGCTGCCGCGGGCATGGCGGATCAATCCGGCCAGCCGTATCGCCAGGGCGCTGGTGGATGCTGCGCTGGCGCCGCCGCCGGGCGAGCACGTGGTGGCGTCCAGCGCGCTGGTCGGCTGATGTCGCGTGCGCTGCGCCTGAGCCAACTGCTGCAGCTGCTGCGCCGGCACCGCCGGCCGGTGGCCGGGCAGGCGCTGGCCGATGCGCTGGGCATCAGCCTGCGCACGCTGTACCGCGACATCGAGACGCTGCGCGCACAGGGCGCCGACCTGCGTGGTGAGGCCGGCGTGGGTTACCAGTTGGTGCCCGGCGACGTGCTGCCGCCGATGACCCTGCCCCCGGCCGAGATCGATGCACTGGTACTGGGCCTGCGCTGGGTGGCCGCGCGCACCGAGCCGGCGCTGGCCGACGCCGCCCGTGATGCGCTGGCACGCATCGCCCACGTACTGCCAGCGGCACGCCGCGAAGCACTGCGCGACAGCGGCCTGCGCGTAGGTCCCTCGAAAGCCGCGGCGAAGGTGCCACCGGCGCGGCTGCAGGCAGTACGCGAGGCGGTAGGCGCGCAGATGCGGCTGCAGTTTGCCTATGAGGATGCACAAGGGCAGCGCACCGAGCGCGTGGTCTGGCCCTTCGCGCTGGGCTATTTCGATGAAGTGCAGATGCTGGCGGCGTGGTGCGAAAGCCGCGAGGACTTCCGCCATTTCCGCCTGGACCGCATCTGCCGGGTACGCACGCTGGAAGCGCGTTACCTGGTGCCGCGCGGCACGTTGCTGCGGCGCTGGCAGAAAGCACAGGGCATCGCCCCGGATTGGCTGGACCAGTCGTGAGTTGCCGGCCGGCGGAGGTAGAGAAGCGGGGGTAGAGTCGACTGGTAGTCGACTATCGCGCGCCGCGCGGGACTTTCTGAGGCAAGAGCAGTCGGCTGACAGTCGACTCTACCAAGGCAGAAACAGAAGCCAGCGCCGCCACGCTGCCGACAGGATCTGTCAGCAGGGCCGCACCACCATGGACACTCCCAACAACGGAGGTTCCCCATGTTCAAGCCCAGCACCCTGCTGCAGTACGTGCGTGATGTCACCGCCAGTGCCACGTTCTACAGCAGCATCCTCGGCACGCCGCCGGTCGAGCAGTCGCCCGGCTTCGCCCTGTTCCTGCTTGGCGATGGCGCGGCGCTGGGCCTGTGGCAGCGTGATGGCGTGCTGCCAGCGGTCACCGCAGAAGCCGGCGCGGCCGAGCTGGCGATGGTGGTGGCCAACGCTGCAGAAGTGCAGCAGCTGCACGACGCCTGGCGCGCACTCGGCGTGCAGATCACCCAGGCGCCGGTCACCCTGGAATTCGGCCACACCTTCGTTGGCGTCGATCCCGATGGCCATCGCCTGCGTGTCTACAGCCGCGCCGAAGGGTTGGTTGCGCGCGATTGATCGCCACGCTGCGCCCACAAAAAAACGCCGGGCAATGCCCGGCGTTTTTTCAGTTCATGTGCCAACCAACGGTTGGCACCCACCCATCAGCTGGCCAGTGCCAGGTCGTCCATCATCGCGCGCAGGAAGCGGGCCGCTTCGCCGCCGGTGGCGGCGCGGTGGTCGAAGGTCACCGACAGCGGGATGACCTTGTGTGCTTCCACGCCGCCCATCACCGGGGTCATCTGGTGGCGGGCACGGCCGGCACCGATGATGGCCACGCACGGCGGCACCACGACCGGGGTCGCGTAGCGGCCGGCGAACATGCCGAAGTTTGACAGCGAGATGGTGTAGCCGCTCAGTTCGGAGGCCGCGATGGAACGGGCTTCCACCTGTTCGCGCAGGCGGTTGACGCCTTCGCGGATGCCGCGGGCATCGAGCATGTCGGCATTGCGCAGCGCCGGCACGAACAGGCCGTCGTCGGTGTCCACGGCGATGCCGATGTCCACCTGCGCGTGCAGGGTGCGGGTCAGCGCTTCGCCGTCGAACCAGGCGTTCATGGCCGGCACCTTCTGCGCGGCCACCACGATCGCGCGCACCAGGCGGGCGGTGACGTCGTTGCCCGGCAGCCAGGCGTGGATGTCGGCGTCGTCATTCAGCGTGGTCGGCACGACCTTGCTGTGCGCATCGGCCATCACCCGCGCCATGTTGCGGCGCACGCCCTTCAGCGGCTCCGGCTGGCCCTTGGCGACCACGCCCGGCGGCTGGGTACGCATCGGCTTGCCGGCGGCGGACAGCGGGGTGCGGGCTTCGCTCTGCACCGGCGCAGCCACCTGGGCCGGGGCCGGGGCGGTATACGCAGCAGCGGCGGCTACCGGTGCCGGGGCAGCCCCCAGCTTGGCGCTGCCGTCGGCCGCAGCCTGCTTGACGTCGGCCATGGTCACCGCGCCATCGGCGCCGGTGGCGCGCACGCGGGCCAGGTCCACGCCCAGCTTGCGCGCGGTGGCACGCACGGCCGGCACGGCCTTGACGCCACCGACGGCCAGCGCCTGTTCGGTGTGCACGGCATTGGAGCTCTGCATCGCGCCGACCACGGTGCCGGCGTCATCACGCTCGGCCTTTTCTTCAGCGGCGGCAGCCACCGGGGCGGCCGGCAGCGGCGGCGGGTTCGGTGCGGCCGGGGCCGCCGGGGCCGCCGGGGCGTGCCCGTGGCTGTGGCCGGTGTCCTGGCCATCGGCGCGCTGCGGCAGGTTCGGGTCGATCTCGAAGCTGGCCAGCACCGCGCCGGTCGGGATGATGTCGCCGGCGGCGCCGGACAGCTTCAGCACCTTGCCGGACACCGGCGAGGGCACTTCCACGACGGCCTTGGCGGTCTCCATCGACACCAGCGGCGCGTCCAGCTTGATCACGTCGCCTTCCTTGACGAACCACTCGACGATGGTCGCGTCCGGCAGGCCTTCACCCAGGTCGGGCAGGTTGAAATTCTTGGTCTGGCTCATGTGCAGTTCTCTTCCAGCAGTTCCAGTTCGCGGGCCGGCAGCCAGCCCGTCGCGCCATTCGCGCGCTCGGACCACCACCACCCACCATGTTCGTGATGCAGCTTCACCATCTCGCCGTTTTCCACATCCAGCTCGCGGGCGTCGTAATCGCGCAGGGCTTCGGCGCGACCATCATCCAGCAGCTGCAGCCAAGCGACGGGCGCCCATCCAGCGCGCCCATCGTTGGTGCGTACCCAGGCAAACGCCGGCCATTCCTCGTCACGTACACCGACTTCGACGATCTGGCCGGTGCGGAACCGGAGCGGGTTGGAATACTGGCTGCGGTAAGCCCCAAGGAGGCGGGCCCGCATGTCAGCCTGCCGCCACCGCGCGCTTGGCCGCGGTCACGATCCGGTCCACGCTGGGCAGGTACTTCATTTCCAGGCGGAACAGCGGAATGTGGGTGTCGTAGCCGGTAACGCGCTCGACCGGGGCCAGCAGGTCGTACAGGGATTCCTCGGCCAGGCGCGCGGCGATCTCGGCACCGAAACCCGCGGTCTTCGGGGCTTCCTGCACGACCACGCAGCGGCCGGTCTTGGCCACCGATTCGGCGATGGTGGCGAAGTCCAGCGGACGCAGCGTGGCCACGTCGATGACTTCGGCACTGATGCCTTCGCCGGCCAGCTTGTCGGCCGCTTCCAGCGCTTCCTTCACCTGTGCGCCCCAGGCCACCAGGGTCACGTCGGTGCCGTCGCGCAGCACGAAGCACACGTCCAGCGGCAGCGCTTCGCCGTCGTTGACGACCACTTCCTTGTACTGGCGGTAGATGCGCTTGGGTTCCATGTAGATCACCGGGTCGGGATCACGCATGGCGGCCAGCAGCAGGCCGTAGGCACGCTGCGGGCTGGACGGCAGCACCACGCGCAGGCCCGGCACGTTGGTGAAGATCGATTCGTTGGCTTCGCTGTGGTGTTCCGGCGCGCGGATGCCACCGCCCCACGGCACGCGCAGCACCATCGGGCAGTGCAGGCGGCCACGGGTACGGGTGCGCAGGCGCGCGGCGTGGCAGATGATGTGGTCGACCATCGGGTAGACGAAGCCGTCGAACTGGGCTTCGGCCACCGGCTTCATGCCCTGTGCGGCCAGGCCGACGGTCAGGCCGGCAATGGTGGTTTCATCCAGCGGGGTGTCGAGGATGCGCTGCGAACCAAAGCGCTGCTGCAGGCCGGCGGTGGCACGGAACACGCCGCCGTTGACGCCCACGTCCTCGCCCAGCACCAGCACCGACGGGTCGTGTTCCAGCTCCCAGGCCAGGGCCTGGGTGATGGCTTCGATCAGGGTGATGGGGGTAGCGGTCATTGCGATATCTCCACCGGCGACAGCGGCGCTGTCGGCGGCATTGGCCTGGGAAGCGGATGCGCCCGTCTTGATGTCATCCATGGCGCTGCTCCAGGGCAATGGCGGCCGCGCGCTGGGCCAGCAGGTCCGCCGGCGGATCGGCATACAGGTAGTCGAACATCGCCTCGACCGGCTGCACCGGGGTATTGAGGTACTGGTTCACTTCCTCGTCCACCTTGGCCGCGCACTGCTCGACCCAGGTCTTTTCTTCGTCTTCGCTCCACACGCCCTGGGCGATGAGGTACTTGCGCAGGCGCAGCATCGGCTCACGGGTCCAGGCGTCCTTCACTTCGGCGTCGTCGCGGTAACGGCGTGCGTCGTCGGCGGTGGTGTGGTCGGACAGGCGGTAGGTCAGCAGCTCCAGCACGGTACCGCCGTCGCCAGCCAGGCCGCGTTCGCGTGCCTGTTCCATCGCGGCCAGCACGGCGATCAGGTCATTGCCGTCCACCTGCAGGCAGTGCAGGCCACCGGCCAGGCCCTTCTGGGCCAGGGTTTCGGCGCCGGTCTGGGCCGAACGCGGCACCGAGATCGCCCAGCCGTTGTTGACGATGCACAGGATCAGCGGGAGCTTGTAGGCACCGGCGGAATTGAGCGCGGCGTAGAAGTCGGTCTTGGAGCTGCCGCCATCGCCGCACACCGCCACCGCGATCTGCGCTTCGTTGTTGAGCTTGAACTTCAGCGCAGCGCCGGCAGCATGCAGGCACTGGGTGGAGATCGGCACGCAGAACGGGAAGTCCTTCACCGCGTTGCCGGTGTAGTCATTGCCGCGCTCGTCGCCGCCCCAGTACATCAGCACGTCGTACGGGCGCACGCCACGCATGAACATCGCACCGTATTCGCGGTAGCTGGGCGCGAACACGTCGCCGGCCTTCATCGCAGCGCCGATGCCGACGTGTGCGGCTTCGTGGCCCAGGCAGGCAGCATAGGTGCCGAGCTTGCCGGTGCGCTGCAGCGCGATGGATTTGCTGTCGAACGTGCGTACGTACAGCATCTGCTTGAACAGCGGCACCAGGACGGCCGGATCCTTCAGGGATGCGGGCAGGTCGTCACGGACGAGCTTGCCGTCCGCGTCCAGGTACTGCAGGTATTCGATCTTGAACTCAGCGGCAACCGTCATTGCGTACTGCACCTTCGACAGAGAAGTTACAAATGATATGAATCGCCATGTTAAGGAACGCGTACGAAATAGCCTTCCTGCGGCGCAACACGGGGATTCCCCTTTGTACCCCTGGCGACGGCTCGGGGGCCAATAACAACAACGTATTCAGTCGTTGCTGCAAAGCATCAGAATACGCCTTTGGCTGACTGCCGGCGCAACGGCGCGAAAGGTTCCACGCGCAACGGCGGTTCCACAGGCCACTGCACGCCCCGGTATGGTCCGTACGCTGCCCCTTGCCCGCTGCCCGCACGGCAGGCAACGCGCTACCCTTGCCGCCCCTGATCTGGTCCCGCCCATGTCCGTCGACAACAACCAACGCGATCTCGAAGCCGGCATCCACACCGACCTGCACGGGCGCCTGACCTACGGCGGCTACCTGCGGCTGGACCAGCTGCTGACCGCGCAGCAGCCGCTGTCCAACCCGCCGCACCACGACGAGATGCTCTTCATCATCCAGCACCAGACCTCGGAGCTGTGGCTGAAGCTGCTGGGCCACGAGCTGCGGGCGGCGATCGGCTTCCTGCAGCGCGATGAAGTCTGGCAGTGCCGCAAGGTGCTGGCGCGCAGCAAGCAGGTGCTGCGCCAGCTGACCGAGCAGTGGTCGGTGCTGGAAACGCTGACCCCGTCCGAGTACATGGGCTTCCGCGACGTGCTGGGCCCGTCCTCCGGTTTCCAGTCGCTGCAGTACCGCTACATCGAGTTCCTGCTGGGCAACAAGAACGCGCAGATGCTGCAGGTGTTCGAGCATGACGTGGAAGGCCAGGCGCAGCTGCGCAGCGTGCTGGAAGCGCCGAGCCTGTACGAGGAATTCCTGAAGTACCTGGCGCGCTTCGGCCACGCCATCCCCGACCTCTACACCGACCGTGACTGGACCCAGCCGCACGTGTCCGACGACAGCCTGCAGCCGGTGTTCGCCCGCATCTACCAGGACACCGATCGCTACTGGCGCGAGTACTCGCTGTGCGAGGACCTGGTGGACCTGGAAACCGCCTTCCAGCTGTGGCGCTTCCGCCACATGCGTACCGTGATGCGGGTGATCGGCTTCAAGCGCGGCACTGGCGGCTCCTCCGGAGTGGGCTTTTTGCGACAGGCATTGGAGCTGACCTTCTTCCCCGAGCTGTTCCAGGTGCGCACCAGCCTGCAGGTGGCACCACCGGCCGGCCCGGCCTGAGCCCCATTCAGCAAGGCCGCCGGCGATGGGCTGGATCGTTTCAGATGCAAGTTCAGCGAGCAGGCCGTGACCTGCCTCAAACGGCGTGTATTTGACGTGAACGCCAGAAGTCGGTGATCCTCGCGCGTTGCTCCAAGCGCACATCGGATGTGCCGTCCATCCACCGAACCAGGAAACCCGCATGAGCCTAAACGCCACTGCGAACACCCCAGAGCCGGCCGTGCCGGAATTCAAGACCCTGATGGGCCACCCGCGCCCGTTGTGGATGCTGTTCATGACCGAGTTCTGGGAGCGCTTTGCGTTCTACGGCATCCGCTGGGCCTTGGTGCTGTACATCGTTGCCCAGTTCCGCAACGGCAGTGCCGCCGGCGAAGCCGACGCCAGCCGCATCTACGGCGCCTACCTGGCCCTGGTGTACGCCGCGGCGATCTTCGGTGGCTACGTGGCCGACCGGGTGCTGGGCTACCAGCGGTCGATCCTGACCGGCGCGGTCATCATGGCCGCAGGCCTGTTCATGATCGCCCTGCCGCAGGAGCACATCTTCAAGCTCGGCCTGGCCACGATCATCGTCGGCAACGGCATGTTCAAGCCCAACATCTCCACCATGGTCGGCAAGCTGTACGGCCTGAAGGATGAGCGCCGCGATTCGGGCTTCACCATCTTCTACATGGGCATCAACATCGGCGCGATGATCGCCCCGGTGCTGACCGAGTACCTGGCCCGCAAGATCTTCGGCACCGCCGAGATGCCGTCCTACAAGATCGTGTTCATCGCCTCCGGCGTGGGCATGCTGGTTTCGCTGGTGTGGTTCTACATCGGTCGCGCCGGCCTGAAGGGCATTGGTGCACCGCCGGCCGGCGCCGAAGGCATCGGCCCGATCATCAAGGTGGTGGTGGGTGCGATCGTCGCCATTCCGGTGTCGTACTTCCTGCTGGCCACCGGCGCCGCTGCGCTGGCCTGGATCCTGGGCGCGATGTTCACCGTCCTGGCCATCCTGCTGCTGGTGGAAGGCATCCGCGAGGGCAAGGTGCAGCGCGACCGCGTGATCGCCATGCTGATCATCTTCGCCTTCAACGTGATGTTCTGGATGTTCTTCGAACAGGCGGGCAGCTCCTTCACCTTCCTGGCCGACAACATCGTCAACCGCAAGTTCGGTGACTGGACCTTCCCGACCGCGTGGTTCCAGTCGGTCAACTCGGTGGCCATCATCACCCTGGCGCCGATCATCGCCTGGATCTGGGTGGCCATGGGCAGCGCCAATCCGTCCATCCCGCGCAAGTTCGGCCTGGGCCTGCTGTTCAACGGCGCCGCCTTCGCCCTGCTGATGTTCGCCCTGTCGCAGATGGTCGTGGACGGCAAGATTCCGTTCTGGACCCTGTTCATGGTCTACGTCATCCAGTCGGTGGGTGAGCTGTGCCTGTCGCCGATCGGCCTGTCGATGGTGACCAAGCTGGCCCCGGTGCGCCTGGTCGGTTTCGGCATGGGTGGCTGGTTCCTGTCCACCGGCATCGGCAACAACCTGTCGGGTATCTTCGCCGGCGCGGTGTCCGGTGAAGGTGGCATGACGATCGAATCGGCACTGAAGGGGTATACCTTCGGTTTCTGGGCCCTGATCGGCTCCGGCGTGGTGCTGTTCCTGGTGGCCCCGCTGATCAACAAGCTGATGCACGGCGTCAAGTAAACACAGAGGGTAGTAGGCATGCGTACAACGTTCGGCAGTGCAGTGGTGGCAGTGGTGTGTGCGGCGCTGATCGGCGCCTGTTCCCAGCAACCGCCGCCGGCACCGGCCGAACCGACGCAGCCGCTCGACACCCGTCCCACCGAGCCACCGGCCGCTGATCCCAGCGCGCCGGTGGCCTCGGGCAACACCCCGGCGGCGGCCGATATCGCCGCCATCGCCGGCCTCAATGCCAGCTTCGACCCGGCCCGCGACCCGGCCGCCGATCTGGAAACGGCCAAGGTCGAAGCCCAGCGCGGCAACAAGCACATCATCCTGGACGTGGGCGGCGAGTGGTGCCCCTGGTGCCACCTGATGGACCAGTTCGTGGAAGGCGATGCTGAGATCCGCCGCTTCCGCGATGCGAACTACGTCTGGATGAAGGTGAACTACAGCGAAGAGAACGAGAACGCGGCGTTTCTCTCGCAGTACCCGCAGGTTAAGGGTTACCCGCACCTGTTCGTGCTCGATTCGGATGGCACCCTGCTGCAGTCGCAGTTCACCGGCGAGCTGGAAAAAGCAAAGAACGAAGGCAAGGGCTACAACCGCAGCAAGTTCATGGCCTTCCTGAAGAAGTGGGCGCCGCAGCGCTGACCCGAATTTGTAGAGTCGAGCCATGCTCGACTGCCCGGCATGCTCGACTGCCGTGGCTCGACCGCTACAGAAACCCACCCCATGGCCGCTAACGGCAAGGACGTCAGTCGACAGGATCGTCGGCTGCCCCTACCGGAGCGCCCATGCACACCGACCACGCCCAACGCCTGCCCGAAGCGGCCAGTGACGCCGCCCCCGAGGGGGTGAGCCTGCCGCCGCAGGATGCCCTGCTGGATGACGCAGGCACCGGCGAGGACACCGTGGAGCTGGCGCCGCCGCGCCACCGCCTGCCGCAGATCGCCCTGCCGGACAACGTCGTGCTGAAGGGCGCGGTGAAGAAGCTGGTTGAACAGAAGTCGCGCCTGGACCGCCTGGCCGCCGAGGGCCAGTTGGCTGGCCTGCTGCCGCCGGAATGGCAGGGCAATGGCCTGCGCGCGATTGATCTGCCCAGCTTCGTGCAGGGCGTACTGCCGTTCCTGCACACCGGCGAACGCGGCGAGACCGCGCCGGCACGCCTGCCGGTGCGCCACGTGCTGGGCGACGACAGCCGCTGGGGCGTGGACGACGTGGCCGAACCGAAATCGCTGGCCTGGTACCTGGCCGCGGATGAGCGCGCCACTGCTGGCAGCAAGGACGTCGCCGAAGCCTGGCTGGTCGGCGCGCTCGGCCTGGCCTGGATGCAGGAAGGGCGCAGCCGCCCAGGGTTCCTGCGCGCGATGGACCAGGACAGCATGGCCGCACGGGTGACCATGCTGGGCTACCCGCCGCCGGGCGAGCTTGCCCTGTACAACGTGACCGCGCACGGCCAGGCGCAGATCTGGTGCGTGTACGGCCGGCGCAAGGTGCGCCCGCTGGTGGCGCCGTGGCTGAGCGTGCCGCTGCTGACCGCCTATGGCGTGGCCGCGCCGGGCGCGTGGCCGGCCAGCTTCCCGCCGGTGGAGGCGGTGGCCGAGGCCATCGCCGCCGCCCGCCCGGGCCGGCTGGTGCCGGAAGTGGACCTTGGCAAGGTGGTGGCGAAGATCGCCGAAGACACCGCCTCGGAGGCCTGGCAGCCGGTCAGCCTGCTGCAGCTCAACACCTGGTCGCCGCGCTGGACCTTCTTCCTCGGCACCTTTGTCGGCCTGCCATCACTGCTGCTGGTAGCTGCCGCGCTGGCGCTGCCCGGTGCGATCGAGGCGGCTACGGTTGCCGCCTCGCTGGGCTTTGCCGGCGGTGCCATCGCCGCGTTGGCCGTGCCGTGGATCCATGCGCGGCGCAAGCACCTGAGCTGAGCGCCGGGGTCGGATCCCTTTCCGCAGGAAAGGGCTCTGACCCCATCGCAGCCATCCACGCATGGCGTGGATCTACTCGCGCACGAGCCGCAGCGCGGTCGCGTAGGCCTTGGCGAAGCTGGTGAAGTCGCGCAGCCGGTTCAGTGACAGCAGGAACCCGGGCGGGCAGGGCTTCAGGCGATGGTGTTCAAACCAGGCATCGGCGATGGACTCCACCGTCGCCAGCGCCTCATCGATGCACTGCAGGTCGGCCTCATGATCGAGGGTGATGGGGGAGGGCGCCGGGTCTTTGCGGCGGGCGGATCGGGACATGGCGGGATTCCTGGGCCTGGATCAACGGGCGTTCAACCCCGGCAGCGGTGCTCCGCTGCGTGCCCAACCTCGCCCCGGCCGGAGCGTTCGTCCAATAGGCAAAATCACTCGATTGAGGCCCTTGGATAGGCCTGATCTGTCCAGGACGATGCTACCGGGCCAATCCCGAAACATCAGGTGGCAACGCCGACAGCCAGTGACGCGTGAGGCCCGGGTGCCGCTCGTCGGCGGACACCCAATTGCACGCGATCAACGTCATCAACGACGGCCCGATGGACCCGCGAAGGGTTGCCGACGACACACCGGGCGAGGCAGGCAACGTCATCCACGCATGGCGTGGATCTACCGGAACGGCGGCCGGCACTACCGGGGACCGGGGCAGGCGCCCCGGAAACCTTCCCCTCAGACGCCTTCGCCCATCCGCTCCAGGCCATCGCCGGCCAGCCGCAGGATCAGCTTCTCCAGCACCTGCTCCTCTTCCTCGCTCAGCACCGACATCAGCTTGCGGGTGATCTCGATCACCAGCGGCGCGATCGTCTCGTATACCTCGAAACCGGCCGCCGACAGCGCCAGCACCGAGCGTCGGCGGTCATCGCCGTGCGTCTCACGCTTGATGAAACCGCGCTCCAGCAGGCGCGCCACCGCGCGGCTGACCGCGACCTTGTCCATCGCCGTGCGATCGGAAACCTCGCTGGCCGACGACCCCGGGTACAGCGCCAGGATGGTGATCACCCGCCACTCGGGAATGGCCAGGCCGTAGCGGTCGCCATAGAGCTTGGCAATGTTGCCGCTCACACGGTTGGACAGCACGCTCAGCCGATACGGCAGGAACTGTTCCAGGTCGAGCAGGACGTGCGAGGCACGCACGCGGGTGGAGGCGGGGTCGGCTGGGCTCATGCTGCGGTGCACCTTGCTGGTGGTTTCAAGTGTAACTATAAGTGGTATGTCCGGACCCTGCATTCTCGCCGGGTCCACCCTAGCCCGCACCTGGTTTGTACCGATGCGGTACCGATTCGGAGCCACGCCATGAATACCGCAGTCCCGACCGCCTCGCACCCGAACCCCGGCATGCAGGTCACCACCTTCGAAAACCCGATGGGCATCGACGGCTTCGAGTTCGTCGAATTTGCCGCCCCGGCCGGCCGTGGCCAGGAGCTGCACGAGTACTTCCGCAAGATGGGCTTCAGCGCGGTGCTCAAGCACAAGCAGCGTCCGATTACCGTCTATCGCCAGGGCGACGTCAACTTCCTCGTCAACGAAGACCCCGATTCCTTCGCCGCCGACTTCGCCGAAAAGCACGGCCCCTGCGCCTGCGGCTTTGCCATCCGCTTCAAGAAGCCGGGCCAGGAGGTCTACCAGACCGCCCTGGGCAACGGCGCCGAGGCCATCGCCTTCAAGCCGGACAGCAAGGCGGTCAACGCCCCGGTCATCAAGGGCATCGGCGATTGCATGCTGTACCTGGTCGACCGCTACGGCAGCGCCGGCAGCGTCTTCGATGGCGACTACGAGGTGATCGACGGCGCCGACCTGCGTCCGTTCGGCTTCGGCCTGACCTTCATCGACCACCTGACCCACAACCTGTACTTCGGCAACATGCAGCAGTGGTCGGATTACTACGAGCGCCTGTTCAACTTCCGCGAGATCCGCTACTTCGACATCAAGGGCCTGAAGACCGGCCTGGTGTCCAAGGCGATGACCGCCCCGGACGGCATCGTGCGCATCCCGCTGAACGAGTCGTCCGACCCGAAGAGCCAGATCAACGAGTACCTGGACGCGTACAAGGGCGAGGGCATCCAGCACATCGCCTGCTTCACCGACAACATCTACGAGACCGTCGAAGCCATGCGCGCGCAGGGCGTGGACTTCCTCGACACGCCGGAGACCTACTTCGATGTGATCGACCAGCGCGTGCCCAACCACGGTGAAGACGTGGCGCGCCTGGCGAAGAACAAGATCCTGATCGATGCCGACCCGGAAACCCACCAGCGCAAGCTGCTGCAGATCTTCACCCAGAACTGCATCGGCCCGATCTTCTTCGAGATCATCCAGCGCAAGGGCAACGAAGGCTTCGGCGAAGGCAACTTCACCGCGCTGTTCGAGAGCATCGAGCGCGACCAGATCCGCCGCGGCGTGCTGTAACGTTCATCGGCAGCGCCGGGCAACGCCCGGCGGCTGCTCACCTGTAGAGCCGAGCCATGCTCGGCTGCTTTCCGTTCCGGCATCGCCGTTCCAGGAGCCACCATGTCCACCGCCATCACCGCCCGCGGCTACCAGTCCGGTTTCGGCAACGAATTCGCCACCGAGGCCGTCGCCGGCGCGCTGCCGGTCGGGCAGAACTCACCGCAGAAGGTGGCCCACGGGCTGTACGCCGAACAGCTGTCGGGCACCGCGTTCACCGCACCGCGCGGCAGCAACCGCCGCAGCTGGCTGTACCGCATCCGCCCGGCGGTGACCCACGGCGAGTTCACCCCGTTCGCGCAGTCGCAGCTGCAGTGTGATTTCGGCGCGCAGCCGGCCTCGCCCAACCAGATGCGCTGGAGCCCGCTGCCGCTGCCGGAACTGCCGACCGATTTCGTCGAAGGCCTGTACACGATGGGCGGCAACGGCTCGCCCGATGCGCACGCCGGCGTCGGCATCCATCTGTACGCAGCCAACCGGGACATGGTGGGCCGCTACTTCTACAACGCCGATGGCGAACTGCTGATCGTGCCGCAGCTGGGCGCGCTGCGCCTGCTGACCGAACTGGGCGTGGTCGAGGTCGAGCCGCAGCAGATCGCGGTGATTCCGCGTGGCGTGCGTTTCCGCGTCGAGCTGCCGGACGGCCCCAGCCGCGGCTACATCTGCGAGAACTACGGCGCGCTGTTGAAGCTGCCGGACCTGGGCCCGATCGGTGCCAACGGCCTGGCCAACCCGCGTGACTTCGAAACGCCGCACGCCGCGTTCGAGGACGTGGACGGTGATTTCGAACTGATCGCCAAGTTCGAGGGCCGCCTGTGGCGCGCGCCCATCGATCATTCGCCGCTGGACGTGGTGGCCTGGCACGGCAACTACGCGCCGTACCGCTATGACCTGCGCCGCTTCAACACGATCGGCTCGATCAGCTACGACCACCCGGACCCCTCGATCTTCCTGGTGCTGCATTCGCCCAGCGACACGCCGGGCACCAGCAACATGGATTTCGCCATCTTCCCGCCGCGCTGGCTGGTGGCGCAGAACACGTTCCGCCCGCCGTGGTTCCACCGCAACATCGCCAGCGAGTTCATGGGCCTGGTGCACGGCGCCTACGACGCCAAGGCCGAAGGCTTCGTGCCCGGTGGCGCATCGCTGCACAACTGCATGAGCGGGCACGGCCCGGATGCGCCGACCTTCGACAAGGCGTCCAACGCCGACCTGTCCAAGGCCGATGTCATCAAGGACACGATGGCCTTCATGTTCGAGACCCGCGCGGTGATCCGCCCGAGCGCGCAGGCGTTGTCCGCCGGCCACCGCCAGGGCGATTACCAGCAGTGCTGGAACGGCCTGCGCAACCATTTCCGTTGATCCACTGCATCCACGCATGGCGTGGATCTACTGGCGGGATGCGGGATCCACGCATGGCGTGGATCCACGTGGTCAATCCGACCGGGTGATGTTGTAGATCCACGCCATGCGTGGATGTTCCCGCGACCCTACGCCGTTGCCGCGAAGGCGTCGCAATGCTCCGTCGGCAGCGCCTCCAGCAGGCGCTGCCGCACGCGCTCGCAGTAGCCGTCGGAGGTCATGCCCGGCAACGCCTGCAACGCTGCCTGCAGCACCTTCACCACATCCTCTTCGGCGCGGGCCTGCTGCAGGTCGCGGAACAGGGCGGCGGCCATCGGATTGCGCTGCATTTCCAGGATGCCCAGCAGGTAGATGCGCGCGGCCACCAGCGAGCGGCGGCGCTCCACCGGGGCGGCGGGTGCAGGCGCAGGCGCAGCTGCAGGGGCCATTGCGGGTGCCACCGCCGCCGTCGGGCGGGGAGCCACGGGCGGTGACGGTGCCGGCGGTGGTGGCGCGGGCGCGCCGGTTTCCAGGTAGCCGCCCTGGACCAGCTGGATCACCATGGCGGGCGCCTCCTGGCCGATCAAGCCGGTCAGGTCGGCGATGCTGCGCTGGCCATCACACAGGATCAGCAGCCGGCGCTGGCGCATGTCCAGCGGCGCGCGGTGGGCCTGCAGCGCGGTTCGGGCGAGGTCGGTCTTGCGCGGTTGCATGGAAAGGACAGCCAAGTCGGTGCACGCCGAGCCTGAACGAGGGCCATGAAACGGCGATGACAATGCAGCGCCTGCACGCGCGCTGCGCTAGCGTGCCAGCACCCTGTGCCAAGGACCCGCACCCATGAAACACCTGCCCATCGCCGGCCTGCTGCTGTTGTCGCTGGCCGCCTGCAACCGCACCGCCGACGCCCCCGCCGAGGCCTCTGCCCCGGCCAAGGACACGGCGACCGCCACCGCCCCGGCTGATGCCGACCTGGCGCCGACGTCCCCGGCCGACCCGCGCAGCGACAGCCCGGCGCGGCTGGATGGCTTCGGCGGCGCCCACCTGGGTGCGCCCATCGCCGAGGTGCGCAGTGGCTTCGGCACGCCGCTGCAGGGCCTGGGCACCGATGCGGCAGGGAAGCCGCTGCCGGCCGATGACAACAACGACGGCTGCTACTTCCTCCGCCCGCAGGATGCCGAGGACCCGCGCCTGATGATCGAAGGCCGCAAGCTGGTGCGCTACGACGTGCGCAGCACCGGCATCGTCGCCCCGGGCGGCGGCAAGGTCGGCATGACCTTGGGCGAGCTGCAGCTGCTGTACCCCGAACGCGCCGACCTCGGCCCGGACAAGTACGACGAGAAGGCCCAGCACCTGCGCGTTCGCCCGGCCCAGGAAGGCGCGGCCATCATCGATTTCGCGCTGGGCGCCGACGGCAAGGTCGGCAGCTGGCGGGTCGGCCAGACCCCGCAGGTGGATTACGTGGAAGGCTGCGGCTGACCACGGCCGCCGTGGCTCACCCGCCAAGGGTGGGCCACGCGTAGAATCGCGCCACGACCGCTGGGGAGTGCTCGATGATCGCCATTTCAATTGCCTGGTTCCTGCTTGGCCTGCTGCTGCTGGCGCTGGGCGGGGATTCCATCGTCAAGGCCGTCGCCGGCCTCGCCCAGCGCTTCGGCGCCAGTGCCTTCACTGCCGGCCTGCTGCTGCTGGGCGTCGCCACGTCGCTGCCGGAACTGGCGGTCAATGCGCGCGCGCTGTGGCTTGGCCAGCCCGAGCTGGCCCTGGGCAACGCCATCGGCAGCAGCATCGCCAATCTCGGCCTGACCCTGGCCGTGGCTGCCATCGCCGCGCCGCTGCTGCTGCGCGCGCGCCTGCAGGGCGTGCTGTGGTGGTCGCTGCTGGCCGCCGGCCTGCTGCTGATCGTGTTCGGCCTGGATGGTCGCCTGCAGCGCTGGGAAGCCGGCGTGCTGGTGGCGGGCTTCGTGCTGGTGCAGATCGTGCTGCTGCGCCGCGGGCGCCTGGAAGCGCCGGACGTGCAGGCGGTCATCGCCGAATCCGCGCTGAGCCGCACCAGCCTGCCGCTGAACGTGCTGCGCGTGCTGATCGCCGCGCTCACGCTCTACTGGGGCGCGCGCCTGGTGGTGGGCGCTGCGGCGGATTTCGGCACGGCGCTGGGCTGGACCCCGCTGCTGGTGGGCCTGTTGCCGGTGGCCATCGGCACCGCGCTGCCGGAAGTGGCCGCGGCCCTCGCGGCGGCGCGGCGCGGCCACGGCGACATGGTGCTGGGCCACGTGCTGGGTTCCAGCGTGGTGAACCTGCTGCTTGTGATCGGTGCGATGGGCCTGCTGCAGCCGCTGGCGCTGCCGGCCTCGTTCGTTCGCCTGGAACTGCCGGCGCTGCTGGCCTTCGCCCTGGTGCTGTACCCGATGCTGCGCGGTGACCTGCGCATCAGCCGGGTGGAAGGCGCGATTCTGCTGGGCGCATTCGTTGCGTGGCTGGGGCTGGAGATCGCCTTGGTCCTGTAGATCCACGCCACGCGTGGATGACCTACCGTGCCGACCAACGGTCGGCACCCACCATCAATGAGCTGTGCCGACCAACGGTCGGCACCTACCGGTTCTGCGGCGTGTCCTCTTCCCGCGCCGGTTCCGGCGGCGGCAGCTGTTCTTCCTTGGCGCGTTCGTTGCCGGGCAGGCTGGGCCGGGTTTCCATCAGCAGCGACAGCGCGGCCTTGGCCATCATGTGCGCGCTGATCGGCGCGGTGATGAACAGGAACACGGTGATCAGCAGCTCGCGCGGCTGCGGGTCCTGGCCCAGGAAGATGTGGTAGCAGACCGAACACGCCAGCACGCAGCCCACGCCCAGCGTGCTGGCCTTGGTCGGCGCGTGCAGGCGCTTGAAGAAGGTCGACAGCTTCACCAGCCCCAGCGCACCGACCAGGATGAAGAAGCAGCCAAACAGCAGCAGCACCGACAGGGCGATCTGGATGAAGGTGATCATTCGACGATGTCCCGGCGCAGCACGAACTTGCTCAGCACCACCGTGCTGCCGAAGCCGAGCATGGCAATGACCAGCGCCGCTTCGAAGTAGATCGCCGAGTTGAGGTACATGCCGAACAGCATCAGCTCGGCGATGGCGGTCACCGACAGCGTGTCCAGCGCGAGGATGCGGTCGGGCACGGTCGGGCCGCGCAGCAGGCGCCAGGTGCCCAGCAGCATGGCCAGGCCGACCACGTGCATGCACACCACCAGGGTGGTCTGGATGATCTGGAATCCAGTCATGGGAAGATCTCCATCAACGGGGCTTCGTAACGTCGCTTGATCGTGTCGATCAGCTCCTGCGGGTCTTCCAGGTGCAGCACGTGCACCAGCAGGTACTTGCGGTCATCGCTCAGCGCGGCCGACACGGTGCCCGGGGTCAGGGTGATCATGCTGGTCAGCGCGGCGATGCCATGGATGTTGGCGATATCCAGCGGCAACCAGATGAAACCGGGGTGGATGTTGCGCTCCGGGCCGAGCACCTGGATGGCCACGCGGATGTTGGACATCAGGATGTCCCACAGGGTGACCACCAGCAGCCTGGGCACCGGCCGCAGCGTGCCGATGCGGGCGAACTCGCGGTCCAGGCGCGCGGCGAACAGCGGCACCACCACGCCCAGCACCAGGCCCAGCACGATCTGGCCGAGGGTGAAGCTGTCGGACATCAGCACCCAGAACGCCACCACCATCATGCTCAGGGCGGGCGAGGGGAACACGCGGCGGCGGAAGGAGCGCTTGGCGGTCATGGCTGGCGGATCTCCGGCGTGGTCGCGCGCAACTGCTGCACGTAGTCACCCGGCTGCAGCAGCTGGGCGGCGATGGCATCGGTGTGGCGCATCAGCGGTGCAGCACCCAGGGTCATGCCGATGCCGTAGGCCAGCAGCAGGCAGGCGGCGTACAGCTCGATGCGGCGCAACGGTGCCTTGCGCGGCGGCGGTGCTTCCGGGTCGGGCAGCGGCACGCGCCAGAACAGGCGGATGCCACCGCGGGTCAGGCCCATGATGACCAGCAGGCTGCTGGCCAGCACTGCCGTCCAGACCGCACCGGTGTACTGCGCGGGCATGCCGGCCAGTAGCGCGGCCTTGGCCAGGAAGCCGGACAGCGGCGGCAGGCCGGCCACCGAGACCGCGCCGATCAGGAACAGCACGGCCGGCGTTTCCTTGCCCGGCATCGGTGCCACCACTTCCTTGCGATCGCTGGCACCGCCACGGCGGCGGCGGATCAGGTCGGCGATGAGGAACAGCGCCGCCGCAACGAAGCTGCTGTGCGGCAGGTAGTAGAGACCGGCCGACAGTACCTTCGGCGTGCCCACCGCGAAGGCGATGAACAGCGTCGCGGCCGAGACGATGACCAGGTAGGAGATCAGCACGCGCAGGCGCGCAGCTGCCAGTGCGCCCAGACCGCCCAGCACCAGGGTGGCCACGCCGGCCCACAGCAGCCAGTCGCGGCCGTAGCCGGCCAGCGCGCCGGCGTCTTCGCCGAACCACAGCATCTGCACGCGCAGCACGGCGTACAGGCCGACCTTGGTCATGATCGCAAACAGCGCGGCCACTGCGGCCGGCGCACGCGCATAGGACTCGGGCAGCCACAGGTACAGCGGCATCAGCGCGGCCTTGGCGCAGAACACCAGCAGCAACAGGCCGATGGTCGCCTTCACCAGGGTCAGCTGCGAGGCCGGCACTTCGGCGATGCGCTGCGACAGCTCGGCCATGTTCAGCGACCCCAGCGAGGCGTACAGCAGGCCCAGCGCGATCAGGAACAAGGTCGAGGCGGTGACGTTGAACACCACGTAGTGCAAGCCGATGCGCATGCGCAGGCCACGGCCACCACTCAGCAGCAGGCCGTAGGAGGCGATCAGCATCACCTCGAAGAACACGAACAGGTTGAAGATGTCGCCGGTGAGGAACGCACCGTTCAGGCCCACCAGCTGGAACTGGAACAGGGCATGGAAGTGCGGCGCGCGCCGGTCCCAGCCCGAGCAGGCGTGCATCAGGCAGGGGATGGCCAGCAGCAGGGTGGTCAGCAGCATCCACGCCGACAGGCGGTCGGCCACCAGCGCGATGCCCAGCCGCGACGGCCAGTCACCCAGCAGGTAGACGTTGATGTCACCGCCGGCGGTCTGGGCGAACAGCAGGCCCACGGCCAGCGCCAGCGCACCCAGTGCGGTCCAGGCCACGCTGCGCTGCACCTTCGGGCCGTATCGGCGGTGTTCGACGAACAGCGACAGCGCGGCGCCGAGCAGCGGAATCAGGATCGGCAGGATCACCAGATGGTTCATGCCTGGTCCTCGCCCCGACGCGGCGGTGCGTCCTCATCCGGTTCGTGGGCATCCACGTGGTCGCTGTGGTTGTCGCTGCGGCTGCGCATGGCCAGCACGATGCTCACCGCGGTCATCGCGAAGGCGATGACGATGGCGGTCAGCACCAGCGCCTGCGGCAGCGGATCGGTGTAGTTGCCCAGGTTGCTGTCCAGGCCTTCCTTCAGTACCGGCGCCTTGCCCAGCACCACGCGGCCACCGGCGAAGATCAGCAGGTTGGTGGCATAGGACAGGAAGGTCATGCCGAGAATCACATCGAAGCTGCGCGCGCGCAGCAGCAGGTAGATGCCAATGGCGGTCAGCACGCCGATCGCGGTGGCCAGGGCCAGTTCCATCAGTGCATCTCCCCGGTACGGGCCGAACGGCGTTGCAGGTCGATCTCGCCCTTGCGCGCGCTGCGGGTGCGCGAAGGCTTCACGGTGGCCATCATCGATAGCATCAGCATGGCGCCGCCGAACACCACCAGGTAGACGCCGATGTCAAAACCAATGGCGCTGGCCAGCGGCACCTCACCGATCAACGGCAGATGCAGGTCGAGGTGGCCGCTGGTCAGGAACGGCACGCCGAACAGCATCGAGGCGCTGCCGCTGAGCAGGGCGATCAGCAGGCCCATGCCGATGCAGCGGATGTAGTCGAAGCCGAAGCGCGACTCCACCGACGCGGTGCCCTGGATCACGTACTGGATCAGCAGCGGCACCGCCAGCACCAGGCCGGCAATGAAGCCGCCGCCGGGCGCGTTGTGGCCGCGCAGGAACAGGAAGATCGACACCGTCAGGGTGAGCGGGAACATGATCTGGGCCAGATCGGCCGGTACCGGCAGCTTGATCGGCGGGCCGGGCATGATCTGTTCCGGCGCCATGCGCGTGCGCCGCAGCAGGGCATGCACCACCAGCGCGGCAATGCCGAACACGGTGATCTCGCCGAAGGTATCGAAGCCGCGGAAGTCGACCAGGATCACGTTGACCACGTTCTGCCCATAGGCTTCGGGCAGGGCGCGGGCGAGGATCTCGCCGGCCATGGTGTTCGGCGGCAGGGTCATCGCGCTGTAGGCCAGCGCGCCGAGGCCGCTGCCGGCGAGGATCGCGATGACCGCATCGCGGCGCTTGCGCCAGCGTGGCCGCTCCGGCCCCGACTGGGCGGGCAGGTAATTCATGCCCAGCAGCATCAGCACCAGCGTCACCATCTCCACCAGCAGCTGGGTCAGCGCCAGGTCCGGGGCGGACAGGAACACGAAGGTCAGCGACACCATCAGGCCCACGCCACCCACCAGCAGCACCGCCAGCAGGCGCTGCTTGTACACGCGCAGGGTGGCCACGGCACAGGCCATCATCACCAGCCACAGCGCCCAGCCCAGCAGCGGGATCGGCTGCGGCTTTGTCCAGTTCGGCGAGGCCGGGTTGGCGATGTACGGCGCGGCGGCCACGGTGATCGCCACCAGTACCAGGCCCAGCAGCATGCGCTGCAGGCTGCCGTTGGCGATGCCGTTGGTCAGGCGCATGGCCAGCGCGGAAATCGTGTCCAGCTGCGCGTGGAAGACGTTGCGGCCGGTGGCGGTGTTCTGCACGCCGTGCAGGTTGATCAGCTTGCGCAGGCCGAAGTACAGGGCCACGCCGCCGACCACGCCGATCGCGCTCATCGCCAGTGGCAGGTTGAAACCGTGCCAGACCGACAGGCTGTACTCGGGCATGGCGCTGCCGAGGATGGAACCGGCCGCGGCGTGCAGCACCGGTGCCACGGTCAGCGCCGGGGCGATGCCCACCGCCACGCAGATCACCACCAGGATCTCCACCGGCACCTTCATCCAGCGCGGCGGCTCGTGCGGTACGCGGTCCAGGCCATGCGGGCCGGGGCCGAAGAATGTGTCGTGGACGAAGCGCAGGCTGTAGGCCACGCCGAACACACCGGCCAGCAGCGCGGCGATCGACACGGCCGTGCGCATGGTGCCTGGCCCGCCGGCGGTCAGCGCCTCGGCAAACAGCATTTCCTTGGACAGGAAGCCGTTGAGCAGCGGGATGCCGGCCATCGCCAGCGAGGCGATGATCGCCAGCGCGCTGGTGAAGGGCATCAGCCTGCGCAGCCCGCCCAGCTTGCGCATGTCGCGGGTGCCGGTCTCGTGGTCGATGATGCCGGCGGCCATGAACAGCGAGGCCTTGAAGGTGGCGTGGTTGAGGATGTGGAACACGCCGGCCACCACCGCCATCGGCGTGGACAGGCCGAACAGCAGGGTGATCAGGCCCAGGTGCGAGATCGTCGAATAGGCCAGCAGGCCCTTCAGGTCGTGCTGGAAGATCGCGTTCCAGGCGCCGATCAGCAGGGTCAGCGCGCCGATGCCGCTGACGGTATAGAAGAACAGGTCGCTGCCGGCCAGGGCCGGGTGCAGGCGCGCCAGCAGGAACACACCGGCCTTCACCATGGTGGCCGAATGCAGGTAGGCCGACACCGGGGTGGGCGCGGCCATGGCGTGCGGCAGCCAGAAGTGGAACGGGAACTGCGCGCTCTTGGTGAAGATGCCGGCCAGCACCAGGAACAGGGCGTAAGGGTAGAGCGCGCTGGCGCGGATCTGCTCGCCGGCGGCCAGCACCACGTCCAGGTCGAAGCTGCCGACGATGCGGCCGATCAGCAGCACGCCGCCGAGCAGGGCCAGGCCGCCGCCGCCGGTGATCACCAGCGCCATCCGCGCGCCCTCGCGGGCATCCTTGCGGTGCGACCAGAAGCCGATCAGCAGGAACGAGCTGATGCTGGTCATTTCCCAGAACACCATCAGCAGCAGCAGGTTGCCCGACAGCACCATGCCCAGCATGGCGCCCATGAACAGCAGCAGGTAGCAGTAGAAGCGGTGCGCGTTGTCCTGGCTGCTGAGGTAGTAGCGCGCATACAGCACCACCAGCGCACCGATGCCCAGCACCATGCCGGCGAACATCCAGGCCAGGCCATCCAGGCGCAGGGCGAAATCCAGCCCGATCTGCGGCAGCCAGGGCACCAGGGTGCGGACCACCTGCCCGTCCATCACCGCCGGGGTCAGCCAGCCGAGGATGGCCAGGCCGCCCAACGGCGCCAGCGCCGCCAGCCAGGCGGCTGTCGAGCGGGAACTACGGGGGAAGGCCGCAACAGCCACTGCCATCAGGAACGGCAGGGCCAGCAGCAGGGGCAGGCTGGGGAGCATGCAGGGAATCCATGATTCACGAGCAGGTCATTGAGTCTAACAGTCAGCCAAATGTCGCGGAAACCCATGTAACGGCTACAAACGGCATGTAACGTGCGCTATTCATCTTTTTTGCGATGCGGCACGCCCTTTTCCATGCCTTGCAGGGTGCGGTCGCCGGCTTTGCCGGATCGGCTCCCTACGCCCGCGCATGGGGGGCTGCGCCCCGCGTGGCAACGGCTGGGGGCCGCACGGCGGTCATGCAGGCAGGCCTGCGCCGCCCGTGCATCGCAGGCTGGCAGGTCGATCGTGCAGCAGGGGTGACGGGCCGCGCCCGTTCAGGAAACGATGGCCGGAGGGCGCGGGGGAAGCGTCAGTAGCGCCAGTCGAGCTTGCGGTAAGCCTTGGCCATCACCCAGGCCGGTCCGATCAGCAGGTAGGTCAGGTCGGTCAGGAAGCTGGGTTTGCGGCCTTCGAACTTGTGGCCGATGAACTGCGCCACCCAGGCCACCACGAACACGCCCACCGCCAGCCAGAACAGGTTGTGCAGGCCGATTTCGGCTTCCAGCAGGCGGCACAGGCAGCCGAACACGAAGAACTGGATGAGCATGCCGATGCCCAGCGGGCGCGACAGCTTGTTGTAGAAGCACCAGGCGCTGAACATCGCAAAGGCGGCCCAGATGCCGTACTGGAACCAGGTGATCAGCGGCGGTACGCACCACAGCAGGGCCACCACCGACCACAGGATCGCCGGTACCGCCACCACGTGGATGCGCTGGTTGATCACATTGCGGTGGTCGTCGGAGTAGCTGGCGAAGTAGCGGTCGATCGGCCGCGCAAGCTGGGTGGTGGTCTGCATGCTGCCAGCATACTCCCGCAGCACCGCGCGATCATGGGGGGCGCAAAATGGTGGGCCGGCGGGGTGGGGCCGACCTGGTAGCGTCGACTGTCAGTCGACTGCTCTTCCATCAGATCGCGAAATTCCCGCGCTGCGCGCGATAGTCGACCAACGGTCGACTCTACCGGGTCCAATTCATCGGGCGCATCTCCCGCCACGCCCGCAGTAGAGCCAGGCCATGCCTGGCTGCGCGAACGCCCCCGGCCAGACCGGCCGGGGGCGCAGGGGCATCAGTCGACGCTGATCCCGGCCAGGCGCTGCAGCGCCTCGGCGTACTTGGCGCGGGTGCGCTCGATGATTTCGGCCGGGATGGCCGGGCCCGGGGCGGTCTTGCCCCAGTCCAGCGTCTCCAGGTAATCACGCACGAACTGCTTGTCGTAGCTCGGCGGGCTGGTGCCCACTTCGTACTCGTCGGCCGGCCAGTAGCGCGAGGAATCCGGCGTCAGCATCTCGTCCATGATGTACAGGCGGCCATCGGCATCGGTACCGAACTCGAACTTGGTGTCGGCCAGGATGATGCCGCGCTCGCGGGCGTAGTCCGCGGCGAACTTGTAGATGCGCAGGGTGGCATCGCGCACGCGCTCGGCCAGGTCCGCGCCCACCTGCTTGACCATCGCATCGAAATCGATGTTCTCGTCATGGTCGCCGACGGCGGCCTTGGTGGACGGGGTGAAGATCGGCTCGGGCAGCTGCTCGGCCTGGCGCAGGCCATCGGGCAGGTCGATGCCGCTGACCTTGCCGGTGCGCTGGTAGTCCTTCCAGCCGCTGCCGATCAGGTAGCCGCGGGCGATCGCTTCCACCGGCACCGGCTTCAGCTTGCGGGTGACCACCGCGCGCTTGGCGTACAGGGCCGGGTCCACGCCCTCGGGCAGCACGCTGGCCACGTCGATGCCGGTCAGGTGGTTGGGCATCAGGTGCGCGGTCTTGGCGAACCAGAAGTTGGAGACCTGGCAGAGCATCTCGCCCTTGCCCGGGATCGGGTCGGGCAGGACCACATCGAACGCCGACAGGCGATCGGTGGCCACCATCAGCAGGTAGTCGCCCGGCGGGGTCCCTGCAGGCAGCCGCTCGCGCGGGATATCGAACACATCACGCACCTTGCCGCGATGGCGCAAGGGCAGGCCGGGGAGATCGGATTGCAACAGCGTGGTTGGCACGGGCACTCCTGGGGCGTTGTCGATACGGCTGCCCAGCGGACCCGGCGGGCCCGCTGGCCAGCGGGCGGCCTAGTGTAAAGCGGTCCGGGCCCGCTGTGACGTAAAATGAGCGTCCATTTCGTCGGCCGACCCCGGAGCGCCATGCGCTGGTACGGAAAACTGCTCGGTTTCATCGCCGGTGCCCTGCTGTTCCGGCCCAATCCGCTGTTCGGGGCGGTCATCGGCCTGCTGCTCGGCCATGCCTTCGATTCGGACTGGTTCCGCCTGAACAAGGAAAACCCGTACCGCGAGCTGGGGCTGACGTCCGAGGCCACCGACGCCGAGGTCGAGCGGGCCTACCGCAAGCTCATTTCCCAGTACCACCCCGACAAGCTCGGCGGCGCGGCTCCCGAGCTGCAGCAGCAGGCCGAGCAGAAGTCGCGGCGGATCAACGCCGCCTACGACCGCATCAAGACGCTGCGCAAGCGCTGACCCCTTTCCCTCGTCCCCAAGGCCCCGGCCATGTCCAACTGCCTCATCGCCCCGTCCATCCTGTCCGCCGATTTCGCCCGCCTGGGCGAGGAAGTGGACAACGTCCTGGCCGCCGGTGCGGACTGGGTCCACTTCGACGTGATGGACAACCATTACGTGCCCAACCTGACCATCGGCCCCATGGTCTGCCAGGCCCTGCGCAAGCACGGCGTGACCGCGCCGATCGACGTGCACCTGATGGTCGAGCCGGTGGACCGCATCATCCCGGACTTCGCCGAGGCCGGCGCCACCTACATCAGCTTCCACCCGGAGGCCAGCCGCCACCCGCACCGCACCATCCAGCTGATCCGTTCGCTGGGCTGCAAGCCGGGCATCGTGCTGAACCCGGCCACCCCGGTGGACATCCTGGACTGGGTGCTGGATGACCTGGACCTGGTGCTGCTGATGTCGGTCAACCCGGGCTTCGGCGGCCAGGCCTTCATCCCCTCGGCGCTGGACAAGCTGCGCGTGGTCCGCCAGAAGATCGATGCCAGCGGCAAGGACATCCGCCTGGAGATCGACGGCGGCGTGAAGGCCGACAACATCGGTGCGATCGCCGCTGCCGGCGCCGACACGTTCGTCGCCGGTTCGGCCATCTTCAACGCCAAGACCAGCTACCAGGACGTGATCGCGCAGATGCGCGCGAATGTCACTGCGGCGCGGGGCTGAGCCATGAGTACGGTGGCCGTGTTGAACATCCGCCCGGCCACCGTGGCCGATGCCGGCCTGATCCTGCATTTCATCCGCGAGCTGGCCATCTACGAGAAGGCCGAGCATTCGGTGCAGACCGATGAGATCGGCATCGCCGAGAGCCTGTTCGGCGCCGATGCCACCGCCCGCGCGCTGATCTGCGAAGCCGGCGGCGAGGCCATCGGCTATGCGGTGTATTTCTACAATTACTCGACCTGGCTGGGCCGCAAGGGCATCTACCTGGAAGACCTGTATGTCAGCCAGGAAAAACGCGGTGCCGGCGCCGGCAAGGCGCTGCTGAAGTACATCGCCCGCCAGGCGGTGGCCGAAGGTTGCGGCCGCTTCGAATGGTCGGTGCTGGACTGGAATACCCCGGCCATCGAGTTCTACACCGCTGCCGGTGCGAAGCCGCAGGACGAGTGGACCGTGTACCGGCTGCAGGGCCAGGCGCTGCACGATTTCGCCAACGGCTGAGGCAAAAAAAAGGCCGCGCCAAACACTGGCGCGGCCCTGCTGCATTCGTGGGAGGCTGATCCTGCCTCCATCCGTCGTCCCTGCTATGGACTTCCATGTTCCGGGTCGGCGATGACACCCGCATGACATGGCGGTTGCGGCACCGCGTCGGTTCCCCTGCACCCTCATCCACGCATGGCGTGGATCTACTGCTTCCAAGCGTTGGCGTTCACCGGCCGCGAACGCGCGGTTGCTAGCCTGTGCCACCCCCACTGGAAGCACCTGCATGACCACCCCGCGCTGGCGCCTGATACTCAACGGAAAATCCGCTGGCAATGACGATCTGCGCAGTGCCGTCGGCCACTGGCGCGGGCAGGGCGTGCAACTGGAAGTGCGGGTGACGTGGGAAGAAGGCGACGCCGAACGCTACGTGGCTGAAGCCATCGACCACGGCGTGGATGTGATCGTGGCGGCCGGCGGTGACGGCACGCTCAGTGCGGTCGCCGAAACCCTCGCCCATCGCGATGAACCGGCCGACGCACTGCCATCGCTGGCCCTGGTGCCGATGGGCACGGCCAACGACTTCGCCACGTCGGCCGGCATTCCCACCGAACCCTCGGAGGCCTTCGCCCTGATCGGGCAGGTGCCGGCCAGGCCCATCGACCTGCTGCGCGTGGAGGCGGATGGCACGCCCTGGTGGTGCGCCAACCTCGCCAGTGGCGGCTTCGGTACCCAGGTCACCGTGGAAACCGATGCCGGCCTGAAGAAAATGCTCGGCGGACTGGCCTACGTCATCACCGGCATTGCCAAGCTGGGCCGCATCGAGCCGATCACTGCGCGCCTGTCTGGCCCGGATTTCAGCTGGGAAGGCGGTTTCATCGCGCTGGGCATCGGCAATGGTCGCCAGGCCGGTGGCGGCCAGCAGCTGTGCCCGCAGGCGCTGATCGACGATGGCCTGCTGGACGTCACCGTGGTGCCCGAACTGGACGGCGAGGTGGCCGCGACCCTGGGCCAGATGCTGACCGGTGGCAAGGAGGCGGCACTGGAGCGGGTGGCGACCCGCGCGCAGCTGCCGTGGCTGCAGATCGACGCCCCGCAGGCGTTGACACTGAACCTGGACGGCGAGCCGGTGCAGGCGCAACGTTTCCGCATCGAGTGCGTGGCCGGACGGGTGCGGATGCACCTGCCGGCCGACTGCGAGCTGCTGGCGGGGCAGGGGTAGAGTCGACCGGGTAGAGTCGACTGTCAGTCGACTTACGCGCCTGGCGCGGGCATTTCCGCTGCTGATGGAAGAGCAGTCGACTGACAGTCGACTCTACCGGCGCCCCAACGCACCCAAGCCCCCTCGTCCGTCCGGCCATCACCCCCAACGGCTGGTTCAGTTTCACAGGGTTTCCCTCCCGGGCAAGCTGCGTTACAGTCAAGGGGTGTCCAGCCTGACGACCCCGCATACCCTTTCTTCCGCACGCCGTTGGTGGCGATGGTGGCCCGTTGCCGTCGTCCGCCCCCATAACGCTGTGTCCCGGAAGGAAAGTCGTCTTGAATTCGCTCGCTCAGTTTCAGCAGCAGGCCGCTGAAGGCCACACCCACATTCCCGTCGTCCGTGAAGTGCTGTCCGACCTGGACACGCCGCTTTCGGTCTACCTGAAGCTCGCCGACGGCCCCAACACCTACCTGTTTGAATCCGTCGAAGGCGGCGAGCGCTTTGGTCGTTACTCGATCATCGGCCTGCCGGCACGTCGCGTGTACGCCTTCCACGGCCACACCCTGACCGTGCGCGAGGATGGCCAGGTGGTGGACACCCGCGAGGTCGCCGATCCCTTCGCCGAGGTCGAGGCGCTGCGCAGCGCCCACTCGGTGCCCAAGCTGGACGGCCTGCCGGGCTTCACCGGCGGCCTGGTCGGCTGGTTCGGCTTCGAATGCATCGGCTACATCGAACCGCGCCTGGCGCCGCCGGCCGGCCGCGATGAGCTGGGCACGCCGGACATCCTGCTGCTGGATTCCAACGAGCTGGCGGTGTTCGACAACCTCAAGGGCCGCCTGTACCTGATCGTGCATGCCGACCCGCGTGTCGAAGGTGCCTTCGAGCAGTCCCAGGCCCGCCTGGATGCATTGACCGCCAAGCTGCGTGCGCCGGGTGCGGGCTATCCCGCCCCGCTCAACAGTGATGTGCTGGACGAATCCGATTTCGTTTCCGGTTTCACCCGCGAAGGCTTCGTCGATGCGGTCCAGCGCAGCAAGGAATACATCCGCGCCGGCGACATCTTCCAGGTGGTGCTCAGCCAGCGCCTGAGCGTGCCGTTCAAGGCGCGCCCGGTGGATGTGTACCGCGCGCTGCGTGCACTGAATCCCTCGCCGTACATGTATTTCCTCGACGTGGGCGACCTGCAGGTGGTCGGTTCCTCGCCGGAAATCCTGGTGCGTTTGCAGGACGGTGAAGTGACCGTGCGCCCGATTGCCGGCACCCGCCCGCGCGGCGCCTCGCCCGAGCTGGACCAGGCGCTGGAAGCCGAGCTGCTGGCTGACCCGAAGGAGCGCGCCGAACACCTGATGCTGATCGACCTCGGCCGTAACGATGCCGGCCGCGTGTCCAAGGCCGGCACCGTGGAAGTGGGCGAGCAGTTCGTGATCGAACGCTACAGCCACGTCATGCACATCGTCAGCGAAGTGACCGGGCAGCTGCAGCCGGGCCTGAGCTATGCCGACGTGCTGCGCGCCACGTTCCCGGCCGGTACGGTCAGTGGCGCGCCGAAGATCCGCGCGCTGGAAGTGATCCGCGAGCTGGAGCCGATCAAGCGCAACGTGTATGCCGGCAGCATCGGTTACATCGGCTGGCATGGCGATGCCGATACCGCCATCGCGATCCGCACTGCGGTGATCAAGGACGGCCGCCTGTACGTGCAGGCTGGCGCCGGCATCGTCTACGACTCGGACCCGGACAAGGAATGGGACGAGACGATGAACAAGGGCCGCGCGCTGTTCCGTGCCGTCGCCCAGGCCGCCAAGGGGTTGTAGTTGCTGGGCGCCCTGTTGGGCGCCCGGTCGGCATGGGCATGTCCGCTGATGTGACCGGCCGTCGCCTCCCGGCACGGCCGTACGATTCACCCCTTACCTGTGAAGGCCTTGCTTCCGACGATTCGAAGCGCTGTCGTTCCAATCGACTGGAACTCTTTGGATCCGTCCAAAGGTGCGGCGAGCTTTATCATGGCAGTCACATCTGCATCCTCACCTCCCCACGCATCCAGATAGGATGCATCGATGGAACCGGATACGGACACCGACTGGCCTGGTGCTACTGCGGTCACGTTGGACAGAAGGGCGCCATCGAGCATGTGCGAGGGAAGCGTCAGTTGGCGCTGCGTCCGGTTGTCATGAAGAACAATGTAAGGGCCACCGTAGCGAATGAATTCCAATGGCAGATTGATGGGCGTGTCCTTGACGTTCCTGACGCTGATATCGAAGGCGATTCTGTCGCCATCAAAGATGCAGGGAGTCTGCCCCTTGCAGCTGGCAGTGATTTCAAAGTCAGGATTTCTATCCATGGAGCGATCTCCTGCGTTGATTAGGCTGCTGAATCCCATTGCAATGCAAAAGGCTATCTGACGCTGCATTCGATTCTCCTACCTGTGTGGCGCGCTAGAAATGCTTGAACTTCCAGGGCGATCTGCCACGCATGCCTGAGCTCTACGCTGGTGTTGTTCTGGGTTGACATGATTGTGGCGCCCGAATCGTCATCTGCCTTGTTTGCTGGAATCTGTAGGGCATCTGGGCTCAATGTTCCATCGGGGCGATAGTATCTCAATGTCCAGTCGTTCATCCGGTCGTAGGAATACTCGTCAGCTACGCCGAAGCAATGTGCATACTCATGCGCAAAGGTCCATGTGGTTGTATCCTTCCACACGTTGATATTCATGTTTACGACGTGCTCACGCAGTTGGCTTGGACTTACATTCATTGCGTAGTGATGGCCTCTGGCAACCCATTCGACTTTGAATACTATGGGGAAGGTTTTGGTGCCGCACGGGGCATCGAATATCTCCAGCGTGAATTTGTTGTTCCACAGTGTCTGAATGCCTGCCTCCATCCGCGACTTGGCCGCATCCATGTCCTCTTGCGAAACTGTTGCGCCAGCACCTAATCCAGTTTGCACAGCAGTTGCCTTGATACGAACCAGTACTTCCACATCGCCTGTGGATTTCAGTGGTACAGAGATTTTGAACTTTCTTTGCAGGCTTAGGTCCAGAGGGTTTCCGTTCTCGTCATGCACGAGGTAGTAGCGTCCATGTGCATTTGTCGCTACCTCAATCTCGTGATCCTCGGCCCAGCATACTGAAGCCCTTCGCCGTGATCTGAGCGTGGATCTCCGATCCGGCGACTCTGCCGGAATGTTCGAAGTGGCGCCTGCCTGGCGCGTCGTAGCCGTAGGTGGTGCCTGAGCACTGGGGGTCGATGCAACTCCCTGATCCACGAAAACCAGGTTCTGCCGCCCCGCAATCAGCGAGCATCCACAACTTGCCCGGTCGCCCTGCCGGGCAGCGGCGTTCCCATCCACGATCAGCGTGGCATCGCCGGTAATGATCGTGCCGGGGCCATGCGTCGGACAGATCGTGCGGTCACCTACTCGAGCCATGGGCCGCCCCTCGATATCGGTGAACGGTGAGCCGGTGAGAACGCTGCCGCCACTACTGAGTCTGTCGCCCACGACAATGAATAATCGCGCCATCCTGGCGCTCCTGTGCTGCTGGAGAGTGCGAAGGAGGATGAGCGGGAGGGAACGCCGCCTCAATCGCACTGGCACGCAACTGCAAGGGCGGTCACATAGGGCCAGGTAAAAGTCTGAAAAACCAGGACGGAACCCTTTCCGCACCAAGGCAATTGCGACATACACGAGGTGACCCCGGTTCTGCTCCCTGATCAGGCAGATAAATCTCCCCGCCCCGGGGCGTTCGGGATCTGATACGCTTGGCCCATACACCGCAACGGCGCTTCCAGGCCGCTGCCTCCGGTAATCGCCCCCCAGAGTTGTCCGATGACCCGCACCCTGCTGAACAACGTAGCCAAGTGGTGGCGCTTCCAATAGGAAGCGGCAGGTCGTCGCGGTCCCGGACCGCACCTTGCCGCCGTATCGGCGGGCAAGATCCAATAGAACGCTCCCCGGCACGGCGGCTCCCCCAACAGGAGCTGGTTGATTGCTGCACAAAGCGTACCCCCGACATACTGATGCGACGCGGCGGCCACCTGGAGTGGGCGCCTTGCCTGGCCGTGCGTATTGTCTGCAGCAACGCGTCTCCCGCCCTCCCCACCTGCCGACAAGGAACACCGCATGAAGCTGCTTAGCGCATGGTTGTTGTCGTCCACCTTGGCCACGATGGCCCCCTCTGCATGGGCGCAGGCCAACACCATCCCCTCGCAGCCGCATCTGCTGGTGAAGGGGCAGGGTACCCGCACGGTGATGCCCGACCGGTTCGGCCTGCAGTTGAACATCGAAGAAACCGACATGGACGCCGATGCCGCGCGCCGCCGCGTGCAGGACAACGTCGCCCGCGCGCTGGCGCTGTTCAAGCAGAACAATGCAGTGGAAGGCAGCGTGCGCGCGGACAACCTGCGCATTGGCCCGGCGACGCGCTATGAGCAGAGCCGGCAGGTCTTCATCGGCACCCGCGTGTCGCGCCAGCTGCGTGCCAGCTTCGCCAGCGTGAAGGCGATGCAGGACGTGCTGGGGGCGCTGAAAGCCAACGAGAACGTGCAGGTCAGCAGCGTCGCCCCCTCCTATTCGGGCGAAGTGGCGCTGCGACGCGAACTCAAGGGTGAGGCGGCGGCAAAGACGCGCCAGTCCGCGCAGGGCCTGGCCAAGGCCTACGGCACCCAGCTGCGCGGGCTGTACAGCATTTCCGATGTGGCGCCGGACTTTGCCTACGGCATCCAGGCGGGTCGATGGCCGGCGTCGGACGACGGGGATGAGGTCGATGTTCCCGAGCCGCGCGCGAACGACATCACCGTGACCGGCAGTGCCGCGCCCAGGGCGCCGGAATCCCTCGAAGCCGGCCCCATCACCTACACCGAAAACGTGTACGCCATTTTCCTGATAAGCGACGGAACCTGACCATGTTGTGGATGATCGACAACTACGACAGCTTCACCTACAACCTCGTGCAGTACCTGCAGACGCTGGGCGCCGAAGTGAAGGTGGTGCGCAACGATGCGATGAGCGTGGACGAGATCGCCGCGCAGAAACCCGAGCGCATCGTCATCTCGCCTGGCCCGTGCACGCCCAACGAAGCGGGCGTGTCGCTGGCACTGATCGAGCGCCTGGGCCCGACCACGCCCATCCTCGGCGTGTGCCTGGGCCACCAGGGCATCGGCCAGGTCTACGGCGGCACGGTCATCCGCGCCGGCAACATCATGCATGGCAAGACCTCGCCCATCCGCCATGAAGGCAAGGGCGTGTTCGCCGGCCTGCCGGACCGTTACCAGGCCACCCGCTACCACTCGCTGGTGGTGGACAAGCACAGCCTGCCCGACGCGCTGGAAGTGACCGCCTGGACCGAGAACGAGGACGGCTCGATCGAAGAGATCATGGGCCTGCGCCATCGCCAGTTCCCGGTGGAAGGCGTGCAGTTCCACCCCGAATCCATCCTCACCGAACACGGCCACGCCCTGCTGCGCAATTTCCTGCAGCGCCCGGCGGCCTGATCCAAGGAGCATTCCCATGAGCTTCTCCCCCCAGGAAGCCCTGCAACGCACCATCGAGCACCGCGAAATCTTCTTCGACGAAATGGTCGACCTGATGCGGCAGATCATGCGCGGCGACGTTTCGCCGATGATGACCGCCGCCATCCTCACCGGCCTGCGGGTGAAGAAGGAAACCATCGACGAGATCGCTGCGGCGGCCACGGTCATGCGCGAATTCGCGCTGGCGGTGCCGGTGGCCGACAACACCCACCTGGTCGACATCGTCGGCACCGGGGGCGATGGCTCGCACACCTTCAACATCTCCACCTGCGCGATGTTCGTCGCCGCCGCCGCCGGTGCGCGCGTGGCCAAGCACGGCAACCGCAGCGTGTCGTCCAAGTCCGGCAGCGCCGATGCGGTGGAAGCGCTGGGTGCGGCCATCGAACTGCAGCCGGCCCAGGTGGCGGCGGCCATCGAAAAGACGGGCATCGGCTTCATGTTCGCGCCGATCCACCACCCGTCGATGAAGGTCGTCGCGCCCGTGCGCCGCGAGATGGGCGTGCGCACCATCTTCAACATCCTCGGCCCGCTGACCAACCCGGCCAGCGCACCGTCGGTGCTGATGGGCGTGTTCCACCCCGATCTGGTGGGCATCCAGGCGCGCGTGCTGCGCGAGCTGGGCACCGAGCGCGCCATGGTGGTCTGGGGCCGCGACAACATGGACGAGATCTCGCTGGGCGCCGGCACCCTGGTCGGCGAGCTGCGCGACGGCAAGGTGCGCGAGTACGAGATCCACCCGGAAGACTTCGGCATCGCCATGTCGGCCAGCCGCAACCTGCGCGTGGACAGCCCGGAGCAGTCGATCCAGATGCTGCGCGCGGTGCTGGACAACACCCCGGGGCCGGCGCTGGACATCGTGGCCCTCAATGCCGGCGCCGCCCTGTACGTGGCCGGCGTGGCCAGCGACATCGGCGACGGCCTGGCCCGCGCCCGTGCCGCCATCGCCAACGGCAGCGCCCGCCAGCGCCTGCAGCAGTACGTTGATACCACCCGCGCGCTGGTTGCCTGAGCGCGCGGTTCAGCCTGACCCACCCGATGGCCGATAATGGCCGTCCTCACCGCCCCCGCATTGAACCGACGACGATGAGCGACATCCTGCAGACGATCCTGGCCCGCAAGGCCGAAGAAGTGGCCCAGCGCCGCGCCCAGCGCCCGCTCGAGGCGTTGCAGGCCGCCCTGGCCAGCGCCCCGCCGGTCCGTGGCTTCGTGCGCGCCCTGCAGGCGGCCGTGGCCAACGGCGACCCGGCGGTCATTGCCGAGGTGAAGAAGGCCAGCCCGTCCAAGGGCGTCATCCGCCCGGACTTCCGCCCGGCCGACATCGCCGTCAGCTACGAATTTGGCGGCGCCAGCTGCCTGTCGGTGCTGACCGACGTCGATTTCTTCCAGGGCGCCGACGCCTACCTGCAGCAGGCCCGCGAGGCCTGCACGCTGCCGGTGCTGCGCAAGGACTTCGTGATCGACGCCTACCAGGTGTACGAGGCACGCGTGCTGGGCGCCGACTGCATCCTGCTGATCGTCGCCGCGCTGGACGACACCCAGCTGGCCACCCTGTCCGAACTGGCGCTGTCGCTGGGCATGGACGTGCTGGTGGAAGTGCACGACATCGACGAGCTGGAGCGCGCGCTGCAGGTGCCGGCGCCGATGATCGGCATCAACAACCGCAACCTGCGCACCTTCGAAGTCTCGCTGCAGACCACCCTGGACATGCAGAAAGCGGTGCCGCGTGACCGCCTGCTGGTGACCGAAAGCGGCATCCTCGGCCCGCAGGACGTGGCCCTGATGCGCGACGCCGGCATTCACGCTTTCCTGGTCGGCGAGGCCTTCATGCGCGTGGAAGAGCCGGGCGAGGGCCTGCGTCAGCTATTCTTCGCGGCATGACAACGCACTATCCAACGCCGCGCGAGGATGCGCCGCTGGTGGTCTTCGACTTCGACCACACCCTCTACGACGGCGATTCGGGCACCCACCTGTTCGCCTCGCTGATCAAGCGCAACCCGTTGCGCATGCTGGCCGCGCTGCTGGTCACGCCGATCGCCGGGCCGATGGTGGCGATGCTGCCGACCCGCCGTGCCGGCATTTCGGTCTATGTGTGGATCGGCAGCTTCGGCCTGCACCGCGCGCGTGACTTCAACAAGGTCATCGACGCCTACGTGCTGCGCAACGAGGCGCAGATGCGCGCCAAGCTGCTGCCGCAGGCGCTGGAAGTGTTCGCCGCGCACCGGGCCAAGGGCGACCGCGTGGTGGTTGCCACCGGCGCGCCGCCGGAGCTGGCCCGCGCCATCCTGGCCTTCGTGGCCCACCAGGACGTGCCGGTGATCGGCACCGAGGTCGGCCCGCGCCTGGGCGGGGTTGGCCCGACCCGGCACTGCCACAACGAAGAAAAGATGCGCATGCTGCGCGAGCGCGGCTATGGACAGATCGACATTGCCTATTCCGACAGCACCGCTGACCTGCCGCTGCTGCTGGCGGCCAAGGCCCCGGTGGTGGTGAACCCGAAGCCGGGCAAGGTGGACTTCTTCCGCCGCGTGCTGCCGGCCGGTACACGCATCCTCAACTGGGGCTGCGTGGACCGCGGTGGCGAGAAGGCCTAGTCCGGGCCGGGTCAGAGCCCCTTCGGGGATCTGACCCCATCAGAGGGCGTATCAGGGGTCGGATCCCCGAAGGGGCTCCGACCCCATCGCACGCCCGGCAAACGCTCAGCGCCCCAGGTACCCGAACAGCGCATGGCCGATCTGGAACAGGCTGATGGCCAGCACCAGCACGCCCACGGCGATCAGCACCCAGCGTTCCTTCAGCCGCTTCACCAGCAGCGCCGCCACCGGCGCGGCCATCATGCCGCCGATCAGCAGGCCGGCCACGATCTGCAGGTGATGCAGCCCCATCGACATCAGGAAAGTGGCTGAAACCGTCAGGGTCACCACGAACTCGGACGCATTCACCGTGCCGATGGTGGTGCGCGCCTGGCCGCCGCGGGCGAGCAGGGTGGAGGTGGCCACCGGGCCCCAGCCGCCGCCGCCGCTGGCATCGAGGAAGCCGGCGACGAAGCCCAGCACGGGCACGCGCTTGACCTCGCCCTTGGGCATCAGCCGGCCAGCGGCACGGGCCAGGATGATGATGGCCAGCACCAGCAGGTAGAGGTAGATCAGCGGGCGGATCACGTCGCCGGGCAGCTGGGTCAGGCCGTAGGCGCCCACCGCGCCGCCTATCGCGCCGGGAATGGCGAGGCGGAAGAACAGGCGTTTATCGACATTGCCGGCGACCAGGTGCGACACACCAGAGGCGCCGGTGGTGAACACTTCGGCGGTGTGGATGGCCGCACTGGCCTGTGCCGGCGGGATGCCCATGGCCAGCATCACCGACGAGGACACCAGGCCGAAGGCCATGCCCAATGCGCCATCGACCAGCTGTGCGCCCAGGCCGATGAGGATGAACCACCAGAATTCGCTGCTCAGTTCCATGCACCGAGCCTAGCGGATGCGCGTGTGCGGGGCGTGCGATGGCATGTCGCACGTCCGCCGATCCGCCGGGCATGGCCCGGCGCTACGGTGATGCGTGCCTCGTGGTAGCGCCGGGCCATGCCCGGCGGACACGGTTTTCTCAACGGGTGCCGTACAGCACCACGGTCTTGCCGCGGGCATGCAGCAGGCCGTCGGTCTGCAGCTTCTTCAGCACGCGGCCGGCCATTTCGCGCGAGCAGCCGACCAGGCGTGCCAGTTCCTGGCGCGAGACGCGCAGCTGGCTGCCCTGCGGGTGGCTCATCGATTCCGGCTCCTGGGCCAGATCGTGCAGGGTGCGCACGATGCGGTCGGTCACGTCCAGGAACGCCAGGCGGCTGGCCTTGCGGCTGGTATCGAGCAGGCGCTTGGAGATCTGCTGGCCCAGCGCATACAGCAGGCGCGGGGCATCGGCCGAGAGCGGGCCCAGGAACAGCTGGTGCAGGCGCTCGTAGCTGATCTCGGCCAGTTCACAGGCGGTGCGCGTGCGCAGGATCACCTCGCGGCGGTCCGACTCCACGAACAGGCCCATCTCACCGACGAACTCGCCTGCGCCGAAATAGCCCAGCACCAGCTCGCGGTCGTCATCTTCCTCGGCCATGATCGAAACCGAGCCGCTGATGACGTAATACAGGGTCCCCGCCGGGTCTCCAGGGCGGAAGACGTCGGTCCGGGTGGGGTATCGCCGCCGATGGCTGTGAGCCAGGAAACGGTCGATTGTGGCGATGTCCAAGGCCAATGGGCTGCTAGCTAGGCGCACGGTTGACACGATAGGGGCGCTCCCTCTGCGCATGAACGGATTCACAGGTTCGATGGCGGAGCTTAACCAGCGCACCTGTTAAGGGCAAATAGTGTGCCAGAGTCGTGAGCTCTTCACGTTCCCCCCGGGGGCACTTTGCCCCATAATTCACCCTTTCCCTTCTTACACAGGAATCGACCGCCGTGGTCAAGCCGTTGCCTCGCCTGAGGTTGCAGGGTTTCAACAACCTCACCAAGGCGCTGAGCTTCAACATCTATGACGTGTGTTACGCGCGCACCGAAGAGGAGCGTCAGCGTTACATTGAATACATCGATGAAGAGTACAACGCCGACAGGCTGACTCAAATCTTGACCGATGTCGCCGAGATCATCGGCGCGAACATCCTGAACGTGGCCCGCCAGGACTACGATCCGCAGGGTGCCTCGGTGACGATCCTGATCTCCGAAGAGCCGGTGATCGACAAGAAGCAGGCCGGCAAGGAGCTGATCTCCGATGCCGTGGTCGCGCACATGGACAAGAGCCACATCACTGTCCACACCTACCCGGAGACCCATCCGCAGGAAGGTATCGCGACGTTCCGTGCCGACATCGACGTGGCCACCTGTGGCGTCATTTCGCCGCTGAAGGCCCTGAACTACCTGATCGAGAGCCTGGAATCGGACATCGTGATCATGGACTACCGTGTCCGTGGCTTCACCCGCGATGTGAAGGGCAAGAAGCACTACATCGATCACAAGATCAACTCGATCCAGAACTTCCTGGCCAAGAACATCAAGTCGCGTTACGAGATGTTCGACGTCAACGTCTACCAGGAAAACATCTTCCACACGAAGATGCACCTGAAGGACTTCGACCTGGACCAGTACCTGTTCGAGGAAAAGGCCAAGAACCTGTCGTTCAAGGAACGCATGAAGATCGAAGCGCTGCTCAAGCGCGAGATCGAAGAGCTGTTCCACGGCCGCAACCTGTCCGAGTAAGACCCGTGCGCGATGCCCTCCGGCATCGCCACCCAGGCGGGACGACCCGCCCCGTGGAACGCGCTTTTTGCGCAGTTTGCAGTTCCACGGTGATGTACCGACCCACGGCCCGGTGTGAAAACACCGGGCCGTTTTGTTTTTCTTCAACAAGGTGAGGAGCCCCCCATGCCCTGGATCTACCTTCTGCTGGCTGGCCTGTTCGAAATCGGCTTCGCGCTCGGGATGAAGTACTCCGAAGGCTTCAGCAAGCCGCTGCCCACCGCTGCCACCGTGGTGTCGGCCCTGATCAGCCTGTACCTGATGAGCCAGGCAATGAAGTCGATTCCGGTCGGCACGGCCTATGCCATCTGGACCGGCATCGGCGCCATGGGCGTGGCGGTGCTGGGCATTTTCCTGTTCAACGACAGCGCGTCGCCGGCGCGCCTGGCCTGCGTGGGCCTGATCGTGGCCGGCGTGATCGGCCTGAAGCTGGTGTCGCCGAACTGAAAGGTGGGGTCGGATCCTTTTCCCAACGGGAAAAGGCTCTGACCCCAGCAAGTAGCGTGATGCGTCATGGGGTCAGAGCCCTTTCCCATGGGAAAGGGATCCGACCCCGGCAGGTAGCGTGATCCGTCCTGGGGTCGGATCCTTTTTCCAACGGGAAAAGGCTCTGACCCAGCAGGTAGCGTGATCCGTCATGGGGTCAGAGCCCTTTCCCATGGGAAAGGGATCCGACCCCGGGCTGCGGTTACAGCCGGTAGGCGATGTGCTTCATCACCTTCGACGCCAGGGCCATCGCGCCCGGGATCGGGAACGGCAGGCGGCGGGCGCCGGCCTGCTCGGCGTGCTCGGCATGGCGGGCCTCGTCTTCCTTCATCACCCGGATGACCGCGCGGCTGCGCAGGTCGCCGGCCGGCAGGTCGACCAGGTGCTCGTCCAGGTGGGCTTCCACCTGGCGCTCGGTCTCGACCACGAAGCCGAGGTTCCAGCCATCGCCGCGCAGCCCGGCCAGGGTGCCGATGGTGTAGCTGCCGGCGTACCACAGCGGGTTGAACAGGCTGGGGCGGCTGTCCAGCTCGGCCAGCCGGGTGGCGCACCAGGCCAGGTGGTCGGTTTCTTCCTGCGCCGCTTCCAGCAGGTGCGCGCGGGTGGAGGGGTCACGGGCGACCGCGGCCTGGCCGAAATACAGACCCTGCGCGCAGACCTCGCCGACGTGGTTGATCCGCATCAGGCCAGCGGCATGGCGGCGCTGCGCCGTGTCCATCCCCGGCTCGCCGGTTTCGGCCGCCGGGTAGGGGCGCGATGCCGGCGGGTTGCCGAACACCGTGTCCAGGGCGCGCTGCGCCTCGGTCAGCAGATGGTCCAGCGGGGTGGTCTGGCGGAGCACGGTCATGGCGGCATGGGTGGGGCGGGGGACCCCCGATTCTCGCCCGGCCCCGGTCCCCTGCCAACCCGGTACAGGGGGCGGCTTGCGCCGGGGCGCCGGGGTGAGTACAATCCCGCCTCTTACGCTTCACCTTTTCACAACGCGTGGCAGAGTTCCGGCGAGCCTTTCGCCGCAATGAGCCCGACCTAACCTAGAGTTCTTCATGAGCACTTTCACTGCCAAGAACGAGACCGTCCAGCGCGACTGGTACCTCGTCGACGCCGAGGGCAAGACCCTGGGCCGTCTCTGCACCGAGCTGGCCCGCCGTCTGCGTGGCAAGCACAAGCCGGTCTACACCCCCCACGTTGATACCGGCGACTACCTGGTCGTCATCAATGCAGAAAAGATTGTCGTCACCGGCAAGAAGCTGCAGGACAAGATGTATCACCGTTTCACCGGTTACATCGGCAACCTGAAGACCGAATCCCTGGCCCAGGCGCTGGAGCGTCACCCGGAGCGCGTCATCGAGACTGCCGTCAAGGGCATGCTGCCGAAGGGCCCGCTGGGTCGCCAGATGTACCGCAAGCTCAAGGTCTACGCCGGCACTGAGCATCCGCACGCCGCACAGCAGCCGCAGGTTCTGGATATCTAATCATGGCTATCACTCAAAACTACGGCACTGGCCGCCGCAAGTCCTCCACCGCTCGCGTGTTCCTGCGCAAGGGTACGGGCAACATCACCGTCAATGGCCGTCCGCTGGACGAGTTCTTCGGTCGTGAGACCGCGCGCATGATCGTGCGCCAGCCGCTCGAGCTGACCAAGAACACCGAAAGCTTCGACATCCTGGTCACCGCCGCTGGCGGCGGCACCACCGGCCAGGCCGGTGCGATCCGTCTGGGCATCGCCCGTGCTCTGGTCGAGTACGACGAAACCCTGAAGTCCGAGCTGCGCAAGGCTGGCTTCGTGACCCGTGACGCCCGTGAAGTCGAGCGTAAGAAGGTCGGTCTGCACAAGGCCCGCCGCGCCACCCAGTTCTCCAAGCGCTGATTTGCCGCGCCTGGTTGGGCTCCTTCGGGAGCCCGCTGGCTGGAAAAGCAAAAGCCCGGCTTCGGCCGGGCTTTTGTCGTTCTGGGGTCGTGGATTTCCTGATTGCCGGCCAGCGGCCGGCACTACCCATGGTTTCTTTTGTCGGGAGGTGGGGTCAGAGCCTTTTCCTGCGGAAAAGGATCCGACCCCAGAGTTCTCTCTGGAGAGGAGTCCCGGGATCAGGTGGAATGCGTGACCAAATTAAAAAGAAAAAGGCCTGATCTTTCGATCAGGCCTTTTTCTTTTTAATTTGGCTGCCCCTGATGGATTCGAACCACCGATGCCTGAGTCAGAGTCAGGTGCCTTACCGCTTGGCTAAGGGGCAATGTAACGAAAAACTATTTTGTCACTTTTCACGCTGAAAAACAACTTGATTTTCAGTGTGGTGGCTATGGGTGGACTCGAACCACCGACCCCAGCATTATGAGTGCTGTGCTCTAACCGGCTGAGCTACATAGCCTCGGTGAGCCAGCTATTCTGCTCATGTGTATCGGGCCTGTCAACACTTTTGTGCCGAGCTTGTGGGCCGACAGACGGCATGGGATAGTCCCGACCAGTAGATTTTCTTAGGAGTCCGCATCGTGATCGATCCGGACGGCTATCGACCGAACGTCGGCATCGTGCTGATGCGGCAGGATGGGCAGGTGTTCTGGGCACGACGCGTGCGCCGGGATGGCTGGCAGTTCCCGCAGGGTGGCATGAACACCGACGAGACCCCGGTCGAGGCCATGTATCGTGAACTGCAGGAAGAGACCGGCCTGCTGCCCGAGCACGTAGAAGTGCTGGGGGCGACACCGGGCTGGCTGCGCTACAAGCTGCCGGCCCGGGCCATCCGCCGTAACGAGCGGCAGGTCTGCATCGGCCAGAAGCAGGTCTGGTTCCTGCTGCGCCTCACCGGCGATGAATCGCATGTGCGGCTGGACCATACCGACTCGCCCGAGTTCGACAACTGGCGCTGGGTCGATTTCTGGTACCCGGTCGAGCATGTGGTGATGTTCAAGCGTGGGGTCTATGCGCGTGCCTTGCGCCACCTGGCGCCGTTGGCGCGCGGGGTGGCCGGGCAGGGGGTGACCGCCATGCCCAAGACCGCGGCCGAGGCCTGGATGCCGGGCAATACCGCGGGCCACGACCGCCCCCGCAAGCGCCCGCGCAGCAAGGGTTACTGGCCACGCAAGGCGCAGGGCGACGCGCCCTCCAGCTGAGTGGATGAACGGTAGCGAGAATGGTTCAGGTCTCTGATTGACAACCATTCTCGTTTCCATTGGAATGGGCACCAGGCCGCTTCTGGCCTGTCAGCCCGGTTCCCGCCTGTGTACGTCTGCATCTGCAACGGAGTCACCGACCACCAGATCCGCGAGGCCGCCAGCCATGGCGTCACCACGGTGGGCGAGCTGACCATGCGTACCGGTTGTGGCGCGACCTGCGGTTCCTGCCTGGACATGGCCGGCGACCTGCTGGCCAAGGCGCTGGCCACCCACGACCTGCCGCTGCCGGTGCTGGGCCTGCAGGCTGCCTGAGCCCGGTTCAGGCGTGCTGGACGATCGTCCAGCAGCTCCCATCCCCACGCTGGAATACATAGACGAACGCGTCATCGTGCGCGTGATCGCCCAGCGGCAATTGGCCGATGAATCGCAAGGGACGCCCCTGCTCGATCGGCCACGCCGCTTCCTGCAGCCAGCGCGGTGGCCGCTTGACCGAGAGGAAATGCGCGCGGATGTGGGCCTGCAACGCGGCCCGCAGGACGTCTGGCGCGACTTCGCCGTGTCCGGCCAGCCAGTGCGCGAGATAGCCTTCATCCAGTGACAGCCAGCGCGGCTGTGCAGACCGCAGTGCGCGGTCGCGTGCGTCGGCCGCCTTCCTTGCGGCCTGGTCGACCTCCACTTCCCCTTCACCGCCAGGCAGCACCTGCGCCAGCACGCTGCGCAGGTTGAGCAGGTCATCGGCGCGGGCCAGGTCCAGCGAGCAGGCCCAGCTGTAGAGGTCCGGCAGCGGCAGCCAGGCCGGCAGCGGTCGCGCCGCTTCCAGGGCCGCCGCCAGGGCCGCATCGCGGTACAGCACCGCCTCGAAGGCGTCGGCGTCCATGCGCAGGGCGGCGAAGGCACGCACCAGCTGCCAGGGGTCGTTGGAATCGTCGCTCATGTCCATCGCGCAGGGGGAGGGGCCGCCCAGCATGCCAGCTTCGGTGGCGGGGCGAACCCGCCAATGAGCACGATTCGCGTTCCTTCACGGCGGCGGCGAACCGGGTACAGTGCCCGCGTTCTCAGCGCTAGGAGCCAGCCATGAAAGGCGACGCCAAGGTCATCGAATTCCTCAACAAGGTCCTCTTCAACGAGCTGACCGCGATCAACCAGTACTTCCTGCACGCCAAGATGTTCAAGAACTGGGGCATCAAGGAACTGGCGGAGTATGAGTACAAGGAATCGATCCACGCGATGAAGCGCGCCGACGCGCTGTCCGACCGCATCCTGTTCCTTGAAGGCCTGCCGAACTTCCAGGCGCTGGGCAAGCTGCGCATCGGCGAGAACCCGCCGGAAATGCTGCAGTGTGACCTGTCGCTGGAACAGGACGGCGTGGTGGTGCTGCGCAACGCCGTGGCTTACGCCGATTCGGTGGGCGACTACGTGAGCCGTTCGTTGTTCACCAGCATCCTCGATGCCGAGGAAGAGCACATCGACTGGCTGGAAACCCAGCTGGACCTGGTCGAGCGCATCGGCGAGCCGAAGTACCTGCTGAGCAAGCTGGAAGACTGATTCAACATGTAGAGTCGAGCTTGCTCGACTGCGTCCTCCAACAGCAGTCGAGCATGGCTCGACTCTACAAAGCGGTAGTCGAGCATGGCTCGACTCTACAAAGCGGTAGTCGAGCATGGCTCGACTCTACAAAACGGTAGTCGAGCAAGCTCGACGCTACCGTTCCTGGGCCAGGTAGCCGGTCAGCGCCACGCGTGCGCGGGCGAACTCGGCCACCAGCAGCGCCACTGCCACGGCGGGGCGCTGCAGGCTGCCGGCGCGGGCTTCGTGCTCGATGCGCCGGGCGACGGCCGACAGTGACAGCGCGCCGACATTGGCGCTGGATGACTTGAGACTGTGCGACAGCGCCTGCAGGCGCTCGATGTCGTTGCCCTGCGCGGCCTGCTGCAGGGCCTGCACCATCGCAGGGGCATCTTCGAGGAACACGGCCACGATCTGCAGTGCGGCCGCTCCGATCACCGCCTGCAGTTCCTCGAGCACGCTGCGGTCGAGCACTGGCTGCGGCGGCGTGTCTGCTTCGGGCGCGGGAGGTGGAGTCGAGCCTGCTTCCAGTCGAGCATGGCTCGACTCTACAAGCGCGGGCGCTTTGCCCCAGCGCTGCAGCAGCGCATGCAGGGTTTCGCGGTTGATCGGCTTGGACAGGTAATCATCCATGCCGGCCTGCAGGCAGCGTTCGCGGTCGCCGGCCATGGCGTTGGCGGTCATGGCGATGATCGGCAGCCGCGCGCGGCCTTGTGCCGCTTCCTCGCTGCGCCATTGGCCGGTGGCGGCATAGCCATCCAGTACCGGCATCTGGCAATCCATCAGCACCACGTCGATACCGCCCTGACGCAGCGCCACGAGGGCCTGCTCGCCGTCGGCGGCGTTGCGCACCTCGCACTGGAACACCCGCAGCAGCTGTTCGGCCACCATGCGGTTGACCGCGTTGTCCTCCACCAGCAGCACGCGCAGGCCCAGGGGCGGCAGCATCGCCGGTGCCTGGCCATGCTCGGCCGTGGCCAGCAGGGCCGCCGGCCGTACGCTGGCGGTGGGCGTGGCCAGCAGGGCGTGCAGGGTGGCGTCGCTGAAGCCGCCCGGCAACTGCTGCTGGCGGGCCTGCGTGGGCGCGGGCTCGTCCTGCAGCCACAGCACCTGCAGCGTGTCCTCCGTGCCGCGCTCTGCCAGCGTGCGCAGCAGCGTCGCTTCGCCGCCGCGGCGCTGGCGGGCGTCCACCAGCAGCCAGGCCGGCGGCGGTTGGCCGGGGCGTGGCGCCGCACGCAGGCGCTCCAGCAGGAGATCGCGTTCGGCCAGCACCTGCACCGGCAGCCCGTGGTGGGCGGCAATGCGTTCCACGCGCGCCTGCAGGGCCACATCGGCACTGTGCAGCAGCAGCGGCGAGGGCGCGCGCGCCAGTGCCGGCAGGTCGCCGGGAATCTTCAGCAGCGGAATCTCGAACCAGAACGTGGCGCCTTGGCCAGGCGTGGACTGCACGCCAATCTGGCCGTGCATCAGGTCGATGATGCGCTTGCAGATGGCCAGGCCCAGGCCGGTGCCGCCATACAGGCGGGTGGTCGACGCATCGGCCTGACTGAAGGACTGGAACAGCCGTGACTGCAGCGTGGCGTCGATGCCGATGCCGGTGTCGGCCACTTCGAAACGCAGCTGGTGCTGGGCCGGGCCTTCGCCCAAACGCTGCACGCGCAGCTGGACCTGGCCGCGTGCGGTGAACTTGATGGCGTTGGCCAGCAGGTTGGTCAGCACCTGGCGCAGGCGCACCGGATCGCCACGCACCGGCAGGCGCACGGCAGGGTCCAGCTGCAGGCCGAGCACCAGGCCCTTCGATTCGGCGGCGCGCTGCAGCAGCTGCACCACGCCATCAAGCAGTTCGCGCAGGTTGAAGCTGGTGATCTCCAGCTCCAGCGCCTGCGCTTCCAGGCGCGAGTAGTCGAGGATGTCATCGACGATGCGCAGCAGCTGCTGCGAGCTGACCGATGCGGTGGCCAGCATCTGCCGCTGGTCGTCGCCCAGCGGCCCGCGTGCGATCAGCTCCAGCATCGGCAGGATGCCGTTGAGCGGCGTGCGGATCTCGTGGCTCATGGTGGCCAGGAATTCGCCCTTGGCCAGGGCGGCCGCTTCGGCGGCCTGCTTGGCCTGCAGCAGCTGTTGTTCCAGCTGGCCCTGGCGTTCGGTGGTGCGGCGCAGCTGGTCGCGCTCGCTGGCCAGCACGGTGCGTTCGCGCTGCACTGCCGCCAGCGCCTGGCCGCGTTGGCGCAGGCGCAGGCCAAGGGCCAGTGCCACGCCGATGGCCAGCACCAGTGCCGCCAGCAGCGCGACCGTCAGCGGCACTCAGAGCACCGCGTTGTGGAAGTCGAAGTTCAGGTCGCTGCCCGCCGACTGCACCATGTTGCCCTGGATGTAGTCCACGCCACCGACCCACATCGCCGCGGCTGCCTGCGGATCCTCGATCTGCTGGCCGATGATCTGCAGGCCTGCGGCATGCGCGCGATCGATCGCCCGGCGCAGTTCCTCGCGGGTGCCCGGGTTGGAATGGCTGCTGGAGAAGCGCGCGGCCATGCGCACGAACGACAGCGGCAGCTGGGTGAGCAGGGCATCGGCTTCGCTGCCGGGCTCGAACTGGCTCAGGCAGAAGCGCACGCCGGCACTGGCCATGCGCTGGCAGAACTGCTGCAGCGGCACGGTATGGATGAGCGCGTCGGGCAGGCGCACGTCGATCACCAGCGCGCTGCCGGGCAGGTCGCGCTGCTGCAGCGATTCCAGCAGCCAATCGGCGAAGGCATCGCGCTGCAGCGTGCGCAGCGACTGCGAGACGAACAGGTTCAGCGGCTGCGTCGCGTGCCGGTACAGGTCGAGCAGGCCCATCGCATGCTCCAGCACCTGCTGGTCCAGATCGGCGATGCGGCCGGCCGCTTCGGCGGCTGGAATGACCTGGCCGGCGGTGAGCACGGTGCCATCGGCCTGGCGCAGGCGCAGCAGCAGCTGGTACTGCGCGGTATCACCACCGGCCACGGCCACGATCGGCTGGTAGGCCAGTTCCAGCTGGCCTTCCAGCAGGGCCAGGTGTTCCTGCTCGGTCATCGCCTGGCGATGCACGTGGCCGGCCACCCCAGCGGTGAGCAGGCGCGCCTGCAGGGTGGTGCGTTCGATGGCTTCCAGCGCGCTGTTGGCATCGTCGAAGCCCGGCGACAGCGGCGCATAGCCGACCACGCCACGCAGGTGAACCGATTCATCGTCGCGGATGACGAAGGCGCGCGCGGACAGCTGTTCGCGCAGCGCGGCGGCGATGCCTTCCAGGCTTTCCTCGTCGGCACCACGGGCCAGCAGCAGGAAGCTGTTGTCGTTCAGGCGTGCCAGCAGGTGCGGGTGGCCGGCCTCGGCCAGGCGCTGGCCCGCCTGCACCATCAGCCGCTCGAAGGCGGCGTAGCCATAGCGCTCGCGCAGGCCCAGCGCGCTGGAGATTTCCACGAAGAACACGCCGCCACGGTCGCGCTGTTCCAGCGCAGCGTTGAGCTGCTGCAGCACGTGGTGGCGGGTGGGCAGGCCGGTTTCCGGGTTGCTGGTGGCTGGCGCACCGTTGGCGCCGGGCAGGGTGGCGGCCTGCGCGCGGGCGCGGCGGATGCGGTTGGCCACGGCTGCGATCAGGTGGCGCGGGCGGATCGGCTTGCTCAGGTAATCGTCGGCGCCGCTGTCGAGCACTTCGAACTGGCGCTCCGGGTCCGGGTCGCCACTGAGGAAAACGATCGGCAGCAGCTGCATGCCCGGCTGCTGGCGGATCATCGCGGTCAGCCGCATGCCATCCAGGCCCGGCAGGTGCAGGTCCATCAGGATCAGGTCGGGGCGCTGTTCGCGGATCGCCTGCTGTACGCCATCGGCGTCGGACAGCACCACTGCCTGCATGCCGGCACCGTGCAGCACGCTCTGTGCGAACAGCGCCTGGGCGCGGTCGTCTTCGACGATCAGCACGCGGTACGGCGAGTCGGACGGCGCCGGGGCATCACTGCTGTTGCCTGCATCCATCGGCGCGGACGGCAGCGGCGGCGGCGTCGCCAGTCCGTCGGTCGCATCTGCCGGTGCGGAGGGGACCACGGCAAGACTGGGCGCGGCGGCGGCCGGGGCACTGGCCCAGCGCTGCCAATGATCGGCCGGAGGGGTTTCAGCGCGTCCGGGGCGTGCGCCCGCGGGGGATTCATTTGCGGACATCAAAGCTCCTGGTGTTCGCCGCCATTATGCGCCAAGCCCGGCAGTCAGCCGGTGCGTGGTTGGCCTGCAGAGGCCGTGCCGCCAGCACGTGCAAGCCATCGCACGCCCTTCCACAGGGTGCGCCAGACCAGCCATACCAGCAGTGCGCCGGCCAGGCTGCAGGCCAGTACCACGACCAGGGCGATCCAAGGATGGGCCAGTGCCAGTGCCAGGCCGCCGACCACCACGGTGTCCTCGGCGACCGAGGCGACCCAGTTGCTGGCCGGTTCCGGCGACGTGTTGAGCAGGGCGCGGGTGCCGGCCTTCAGGCCGTGGCTGGCCAGGGCCACGCCGGCGCCGGCCAGCAGGGTGCCGGTGCCCAGCTGGCCATCGGGCGAGAGCGTGGCGGCGGCCAGGAAGGCGCCGGCCGGTACCCGCGCCAGGGTATGCACGAGATCCCAGATGGAATCGACGCCGGGGATCTTGTCGGCGAAGAATTCGGCGATGGCCAGTGCTGCCGAGGTGCCCAGCACCCACCACGATTCGGTGGCCTGCAGGGCCGGTGGCAGGTCGACCCAGCCGAGCAGGCCGGCCAGGCCGACGCCGAACACGGTGAGGTACACGCGGATGCCGGCCAGCCAGGCCAGCAGGATGCCGATCACGAACAGGTGGGCTTCGGTCATGGCGGGGCTCCGGCGACGGAACTGTGCGGGGTGCCACACTATCGGCGATGACGTGGCTGAACACCACCGGCCGCTGGCGGCCGGCACCGGGGAAAGCCCCCGTTCCTGTCATACACTAGCCCGTCGTTTGCTACAGGGGCCGTGCTGGTGTCGCCATTGCGAGTCCACGGAGACTACCCATGAACAACCGCCCACCCGTGCGCGTACAGGTCCGCCTGCCCGGTGCCAAGCCGCCGCCGGTCGACCGTCGGCGCCTGCTGGTCATCGCCGGCATCTGGCTGCTGAGCCTGGTGCTGGCGGTGCTGGGCGGCTGCTGGCTGGGCGCGCCGCGCGATGCCCAGGGGCAGCGCCTGCAGGCGGCCGAGAAGCGCGCCGACACGGTGCAGGCGCAGCTGACCGAGCTGCGCCAGAAGCAGGCCACGCTGGAAGCCTCCGACCGCATCAGCCGCGCCGCCAACACCGAGGTGCAGTCCTCGCTGGCCGAGCGCGACGAAGAGATCGCCGGGCTGCGTGCCGACGTGGCCTTCTATGAGCGCCTGGTCGGTTCGACCAGCCAGCGCAAGGGCCTGAACACCCATTCGATCGAGTTCAGCCCCGAATCGGCCGGCACCTGGCAGTACGCCGTGGTGCTGACCCAGAACCTCAACCGCGGGGCCATCAGCCAGGGGCAGATGCGCTTCACCGTGGAAGGCGTGAAGAACGGCAAGCTGGCCACGATCAGCTGGGATGAGCTGCACCAGCGCAGCAAGGTGCCGGGACAGGATTACTCGTTCCGGTACTTCCAGCAGCTCACCGGCAGTGTGATGCTGCCGACGGACTTCACCCCGCAACGGGTGAGGGTGACACTGGGGAGTGGTGCAGGGGGCACCACGCAGGTATTCGACTGGAAACAGGCCGGCGCACCGGCCAGCAAAGGGGAGTAGGCAGATGTTCGGAAACAGCAAATCCAGCCGTGATGGCCAGTTGGTGGTGGATGCCCTGATCGGCAACCAGGTGGTGATCCGCGGTGATGTGGAATTCAGTGGTGGCCTGTACGTGGAAGGCCGCATCCATGGCAAGGTGATCGCCCAGGAAGGCGCCAGCGGCGCGACCCTGACGGTGGCCGAGCATGGCGTCATCGAAGGCGAGATCCGCGCCCAGGTGGTGGTCATCAGTGGCCGCCTCGACGGTGACGTGCACGCCAGCGAGAAGGTCGAACTGACCCCGAGCGCGCGGGTGAACGGCAACGTCCACTATCAGGTGGTGGAAATGAACGCCGGTGCCCAGCTGAATGGCCGCCTGATCCACGCCAGCAGCCCGGTTGCGGCCCTGCCGGCGCCGGAAGGCGAAGGCGAAGCGACGGAAGGCAAGGGCGGCACCGCCGCGCGCCGCAAGCTGGCCGAGGCGATGGCTTGAAAGCCATTCCCGGCGCCCCCATGCTGAGGCCATGAGCACGCTAGTTTCCCTGCCCGGCGCCACGCCGGCCGCCGCTCCCGACTACCAGTCGCTGGAGCGGCCGCTGAACTTCACCGAATCGGCCGCGGCCAAGGTGAAGGAACTGATCCAGGACGAGGGCAACCCCGACCTGGCCCTGCGCGTGTACATCGAGGGCGGTGGCTGTTCCGGGTTCCAGTACGGCTTCGAGTTCGACGAGAACCGCGCCGAGGACGACCTGGCGGTGCAGACCAGCGGGGTCACCCTGCTGGTCGATCCGCTCAGCCTGCAGTACCTGATGGGCGCCGAGGTGGATTACACCGAGAGCCTGACCGGTGCGCAGTTCGTGATCCGCAACCCGAACGCGAAGACCACCTGCGGCTGCGGCAGCAGCTTCAGCATGTGATGCCGGGCGCGGGGCCGATGCCTCGCGCTGCCGTTGCGCGCAAGACCGACTGATTGCGCACAGCGCCGACCTTGCCACCTGCGGCAATTGGCGGCAGGCTTGTCGGATGCTCAATACTCCTTCGCCGCTTTCCGGTTTCGCCTTCGTGGCCGAGCCGCTGGAGCGCGCCGATGCCCTGCGCGATGATGCCGATGCCCTGGCACGCCTGTGGCCGGATGCGCGCATTCTTGTCCTGGACCAGGACGGCACCGCCTTCACCGGTGAGGACGACCAGCCGGTCGCGCTGACCGGCGTCGATATCGGCGGTGGCCCCGGTGCGGCCATCTTCCTCGGCCTGCGCGCGGGCCAGGCCTGGTTCTCCGTCGAAGCCACCAACGTCACCCAGACCGCACCGCGCCGGCTCGACCTGCGCCAGGCGGCACTGCTGTGGAGCGTGGCCGATGCCACCGCCTTCAGCTACGCCCGCGGCATGTCCTACTGGCATTCGCGCACGCGCTTCTGCGGTGTGTGCGGTGGTGCGGTGGCCTTCGCCCGCGGCGGCTTCGTCGGCCGCTGCGCACAGTGTTCCACCGAGCATTACCCGCGGGTCGACCCGGCGGTGATCGTGGCGGTGGAAAACCAGGGCCGTCTGCTGCTGGGCCGCCAGTCCAACTGGGCGCCGCGCCGCTATTCGGTGCTGGCCGGCTTCGTCGAGCCCGGCGAGACCTTCGAGCAGACCGTGGTGCGCGAGGTGCACGAAGAGAGCAAGGTGCGGGTGACGTCCTGCCAGTACCTCGGCTCGCAGCCGTGGCCGTTCCCCGGCGCGCTGATGGTGGGGTTCCGCGCGCAGGCGCAGGACGACGTGCCGACCGTCAACGGCGAGCTGGAAGACGCACGCTGGTTCACTGCTGAAGAGGTGGGCGCGGCGCTGGCCCGTGACGTCGAGGACGATGGCGAAGGCATCCGCCTGTCGCCGCCGATCTCGATCTCGCGCGGCCTGATCGAACACTGGTACCGGCAGCAGCAGGGCTGATCGCTGCGGCCGTGCCGGGCGGTGCCGGCGGCCGCATTGCCGCCACCTGAACACGCGCCGGGTTACAGTCGGGTTCATCGCTGAACGCGCCGCTGCGGCAGGTAAGGTAGCGGCGCAGAATGCTTGTTCGTAGGGAGACCTGCCATGTTCACCACCCTGGTCGCCGTGTTGGTGGCGCTGGCCCTGGGCCACGTTGCCCCGGCTGCTGCCGCCACGCTGCGCCGTTTCGACGGCTTCCGGCGCTGGCTGGGCTGGTTGGACGGGCATGGCGGACGGGCATGGCAGGGGCCGGCCGGCGTGGCGCTGGCGATCGTGCCGCCGCTGCTGCTGATGGCACTGCTGGCTTGGTTGCTGCGCGGGGTGCTGTTCGGCCTGCCCGGCCTGCTGCTGGGCGTGGCGGTTCTGGCCTGGTGCTGGGGCCCGCGCGACCTCGACCGTGATATCGAAGCGATCATCGATGCCGACGACGCAGCGGGCCGCCAGGCGGCGGTACGCCACCTGCAGGCCGCCGGTGGCAGCCTGCGCGAGGACGTGCCCTCGCTGGTCGAGGCGACCGTGCTCAATGCACTGCGACGCTGGTTCGCGGTGCTGTTCTGGTTCCTGCTGCTGGGCCCGGTCGGTGCATTGGCCTATCGCCTGCTGGCGCTGATGGCCGAGAGCCCGATGCGGGCACGCGTGCCGGTGGAGCCACTGGCGCTGGCACAGCGCCTGCTGGCCTGGATCGAATGGCCGGTGGCGCAGCTGATGGCGTTCTCGATGGCGTTGGTCGGCAACTTCGATACGGCGTGGAAGGCGTGGCGGCAGGCCCATGGCGAGCGCCTGGCCGGTGGCATCGGCTTCCTCGGCGCGGTGGCGCGGGCCAGCGTGAATGCCGAACTGCGCGAAGAAGCGCATGACTACACCGAAGCGGGCCTGTTGCCGGTATGGCAGCGGCTGCCGGACCTGCGCGATGCGATGAGCCTGGTGTGGCGGATGCTGCTGCTGTGGCTGGCGGTGCTGGCGCTGCTGGTCATCGCCGGCTGGGTGACGTAGATCCACGCCATGCGTGGATGGCGCGGTGCTGCACAGCGCTACGGCGTGTAACGATCGTCGAAGTCGAGGTAATCCTCGTGCAGGCCCTGCACCAGGCGTCCGGTCGGTTCGTCGTTGGCGTCGGTTTCCATCAGCAGCCAGCCGGGCATGCCGTCTTCGCGCATCGCCGGACCTTCATCCACGGCCATCACGAAGCTGTTGCCCAGCGCCTTGCCGTACGCATGCAGCAGCGCGTGCAGGGCCTGCGGATCCACCGCACCGCGCAGCGTCGCCAGTGTCTGTTCCAGTTCCGGGCGATCAAACAGCGCCTCGGACAACGCACTGTCCACATCGTCGGCCAGCGTGTGCACATCGCGGAGCATCAGGAAGCGCGCGAACTGCGGCAGGTCCTCGCCCAGTTCGCTGTTCACCCAGCTGCGCGGATCACTGCAGCCGGCAGCCTTCATGGCCGCGGTCAATTCATCACGTCGATCAGTCATCGCACCAGCATAGCCGAGCGAAGCGAGCCGCTTCTGCTTTTGCGTTTGATCTTCTTTTTCTTCCGTGGTGGACGCACACGGAAACTGTCAGGGGCCGGGCCAAGCGCGGTGCCAGTCGACTGACAGTCGACGCTACCTACACCGGTGCCAGCGCAGTGAACGGCGCCCACGGCAGGTTGCGCAGCAGCGCATACCCCGGCAGCACCCACAGCCAGAACTTCGGGTTGGCCAGCAGCCGCATCAACGGATCGAGCGCCTTCATGCGCACGCCCGCCATGTGCAGCAGCATCAGGAACAGGAAGGGCAGGCTGATGACCAGCAGGGGGTTCATCGCCATCGCGCCGGGCAGGTCGAAATGGACCAGCGAATACAGGCAGCGGGTGCTGCCGCAGCCGGGGCAGTAGAAGCCGGTCAGCGCATACAGCGGGCAGCTCGGCAGCGGATTGCCGGGCACATACGGGTTGACGTGGCGCAGCACCACGGCAGCACCGGCGGCCAGGCCGGAAGCGGCCAGCAGCGGGGACCAGCGGCCCAGGCGGGAGGGAACGGGAGGTGGAGGCATGCAGGGAGATACGGGACCCGGCGCGCGGCCGGATCCCGTAGCAGGCATCAGTAGCTGCTGCCGCCGCTCAGGGCGCCCATGCCGCCGATGGCCATGATCAGGATGAAGTACAGCACGCCGACGACCAGCGCCGCGATGGCCGACCAGATGGCCCACTTCTTGGCCTTCTCCGACGATTCCTGGGCACCGGCGATGTCACCGGCGGCCAGCTTGCCGTTGACCTGTGCGGCGTAGACGATCGACACGATGCCGGCAGGCAGGCAGCAGAACAGCGTGGACAGGATGGCCCAGACCAGGTGGTTCGGGATCTGCGGGGTAGCGGTATTCATGGTTCAAGCTCCTCGATGGGTGGTGGTGGTGAATCAATGGTCGGAAAGAGCGCCCAGAACGGCCAAGCCGCCGAACAGCCCGAACCACAACAGCAACAGGACCGGCAGCGCCACGGCCGAAGCCGCCGCCCACCAGCCCGCCTTGCGCGATGCAGCGTAAGCCCCGGCCAGATCACCGGCCGCGCGGCGACCATCGACCTGCGAGGCATACACGATCGATACCACGCCCAGTGGCAGGCAGCAGAACAGCGTCGTCAGGATCGCCCAGACCAGATGGTTGGGGATGTAGACCGGACGGCTGGGCTGTGGTGGTTGATTCAAAGCAAGACTCCATTCCTTGGCGGTCGATCTGTCGCAGACAGACCGAACCTCCCCCCTGTGGGTGCGTAATCTACCGCAACCGGCGGCCCATGTATGCGTTTACATGCCCGCCGCGCTTGGCTCGGCAGCAGACGGGGGAGTACTGGAACGGTTTCCGGGTGCCGGTTTCCCTGCGGAAATGCTCAGGCGTGGTCGCCGCGCAGGGCGCGCACCTGCGCCTCCAGCGCGGGCGCATCGGCGCTGTGGCCGTCCACGGCTGCAGCGGCCACCACCTGCACGGTGGCGCGGAAACGCCGCGGCACGCGCATGCGGCCCAGGCGCGTGTCGCGCCGGCTCCACATGCTCGACCACATGCCACGCAGGGCCATCGGCACCACCGGCACCGGGCGCCGCTCGAGGATCTTCTCAACGCCGGACTTGAACGGCGCCATGCTGCCGTCCTTGGTCAGCGCGCCCTCCGGGAAGATGCAGACCAGCTCGCCCTCGGCCAGGGCCGCATCGATCTCGTCGAACGCGCGCTGCATCAGCGCCGGGTCTTCGCGCGCGCCGGCGATGGGAATCGCCTTGGCGGTGCGGAAGATCCAGCGCATCACCGGGATGTTGAATATCTTGTAGTACATGACGAAACGCACGGGGCGCGGGATCGTCGCCGACAGGATCAGCGCGTCCATGTAGCTGACGTGGTTGCAGACCAGCAGCGCGGCGCCCTCGTCGGGGACGTTGGCCTCGATGCCGTGCGGGCGCAGCCGGTACAGCGAGCGCACCATCAGCCAGCTGAGGAAGCGCATCAGGAATTCGGGGACGATGGTGAAGATGTAGATCGCCACGATGGCATTGGCGATGGCCAGCGCCAGGAACTGCTGCGGGATGGACCAGTGCAGCAGCTGGTGCGCGGCCAGCGACAGCAGCGCCGCGGCGACGATGAAACCGGAATTCTGGATGTTGAGTGCGGCGAATACGCGCGACATCTGCGCCTTCGGCGTGCGGCTCTGGATGAGCGCGAACAGTGGCACCACGAACACACCGGTAAACAGGCCGATGCCTACAAGATCGATGACGATGCGCACGCTGCCCGGCTGCTGCAGGAACGCCAGCACGCCCAGGTTCTGCACGGTCGCTTCGCCGGTGCGGGCGAAGTACAGGTCCAGCAGGAAGGCGGTCATGCCGAACGCACCCAGCGGCACCAGGCCGATTTCCACCGTGCGCGCCGACAGCTTCTCGCACAGCAGCGAACCGACGCCGGTGCCCACCGAGAACAGCGCCAGCGCGAACAGGTACAGCTTGGGCTCGCCGCCCAGGTTGACCAGCGCGTAGTTGGGCAGCTGCGAGGTCAGCACGGTGCCGACGAACCAGAACCAGGACACGCCGAGGATGGCGTTGCGCACCGCCTTCTGCTGTCGCGCCATGCGCAGCACCACCAGTGACTCGGGCAGCGGGTTCCAGTTGATCTTGAGGTCGGGGTCGCCGGCGTCGACCCGGGGAATCATGCGCGCGGCGAGATTGCCGCAGATCGCCAGCGCGATGACGGCCGTTGCCGCCACGATCGGACCATGGCTGCCGGCCAGCAGGAACACCGAGCCGCCGATGATCATGCCCGACAGGATCGAGATCGAGGTGCCCATTTCGACCAGGCCGTTGCCACCGGTCAGTTCCTCCGGTTTCAGTACCGAGGGCAGTACCGAGTACTTCACCGGGCCGAAGAGGGTCGACTGCATGCCGGTGCAGAACAGCGCCACCAGCAGGAACGGCAGGTTCTCGGTAATGAACCCGATGGCCGCAAGCGACATGATCACGATCTCCATGGTGGTGGTGATCACGATCAGCCGCGATTTTTCCAGTTTGTCGGCGATCTGCCCGGCCAGGGCCGAGAACAGGAAATACGGCAGGATGAAGATGGCCGGCGCCAGCGTGGTGTACAGCGAGCGCTGCTCGTCCGATACGCCCAGGTAGAACAACAGGCCGATGATGGCCTGCCGGTACACGTTGTCGTTGAAGGCGCCCAGCGCCTGCACGATGAAGAACGGCAGGAAGCGGCGCTGGCGGAGCAGGGCGAACTGGCTGTGACCGGACATGGAATCTCCTTGACCGGCGCAGCCTAGCATTCCTGCCCAACTCTGGTGGGTGCGGACCGTTGGTCCGCACACCTCGCACACCCGATCCGCCTCACACGATATCGTCGACCACGCCACCATCCACGCGCAGGGCAGCGCCGGACGTGGCCGAGGCCTGCGCCGACGCCAGGTAGACCACCATGTTGGCCACTTCCTCGACGGTGGCCGCGCGCTGGATCACCGACGCCGGGCGGTGGGCCATGACGAATTCACGGCCGATCTGCTCCAGCGGCTTGCCGCTGCGTGCGCGTTCTTCCTCGAACATCGCCGCGAAGCCGTCGGACAAGGTCGGGCCGGGCAGCACCGCGTTGACGGTGACGCCGCTGCCGGCCACGCGCTTGGCAAGACCGCGCGACAACGACAGCTGGGCAGTCTTGCTGACCCCGTAATGGATCATGTCGGCCGGGATGTTGCGTGCCGATTCGGAGGAAATGAACAGCACCCGGCCCCAGCCGGCATCGACCATGGCCGGCAGCAGGGCGCGGGCCAGGCGCACGCCGGACATCACGTTGGTCTGCCAGTAGCGCTCCCAGGTGGCGTCGTCGGTGTCGAAGAAATCCTGCGGGCCGAAGATGCCGGCATTGTTGACCAGGATGTCGATCTTCGGCAGGCCGGCCAGCAGGGTGTCCACGCCGGCCGCATCGGAGAGGTCGGCGGCCACGCCGATCACCTCGGCGCCGGGCACGGCGGCCAGCAGGCGCTGGCGGGCGCGCTCGGTGCTGTCGGCGCTGCGGCCGTTGATGACCACCGTGGCGCCGGCGGCGGCCAGGCCCTCGGCGATGGCCAGACCGATGCCGGCGGTGGATGCGGTGACCAGCGCGGTGCGGCCGCCCAGTTCGATCTTCATGGGGAACATCCAGCAAAGGAGGAGATTGGCCAGTATCCCCCTGACGCTGTGATCTGCATGCAGCGCCAGCTGCAACACAATGGTGCGGCATTGGCAGGTGCGGACCGTTGGTCCGCATGGAAACCGCCCCGGTAGGTGCGGACCGTTGGTCCGCACGAAACCGCCCCGGTAGGTGCGGACCGTTGGTCCGCACGAAACCGCCCCGGTAGGTGCGGACCGTTGGTCCGCACGAAACCGCCCCGGTAGGTGCGGACCGTTGGTCCGCATGGAAACCGCCCCGGTAGGTGCGGACCGTTGGTCCGCACGCTCCATCAGGTCAGGGTGGTGACCGCCTGGTTCGCCGCCGCGCGTACTTTCGGCAGCAGCCGCAGCACCAGCGCCATCTGCGTGCGGATCAACTGCAGCTTCGGCGGCATCGCTTCTTCGATCTGTTCCAGCTCGGCGGCCACGGCACGGTCGGCATCGTTGTCCTCCTCGCTGACCGGCTGCCGCGCGGTCAACGCCGTGGCCAGCTGCTGCAGCGCCTTGCGCACCCGGTCACCAGCGGCCAGGGCCAGTGGATCGCCGGCGTAGCTGTCCACCTGGTCGCGGTGTGCGCCCAGCGCGGACAGGTGGCCAAGCAGGGTGTTGGACAGGGCCAGGAAGTGGAAGCCGGCATCGAGGTTGCGGCGCACGTGGCCGGGCTCGCGCAGCATGTTCGACAGCGCCGTGGACAGGGCCGCGTCGGCGTTGTGCATGTCGCGGCGGGCGATGCGGTAGGCCAGGTCATCGCGCATGCCGCTGCGGTACTGGCCCAGCACCGAATCGAGGTAGCGCGAGGCGGTATCCAGCACCCGTGCCAGCACCAGGTGCAGCTGCCGCCCCTGCCAGTCGGGCAGGATCAGGAACGCAGCGGCAGCGGCGATGGCACAGCCCAGCACCGTGTCGACCATGCGCGGGACGATCAGCACGAAGCCGTCGCCGATCAGGTTGAAGCAGGTCAGCGCCATCACCGTGATCGCCGCCGAGGCCACCAGGTAGCGGTCGGTGCGGTTGTAGAAGAACAGCAGCGCCGACAGCAGGGCGATCAGCAGCTGCACATGCAGCTGCGGGAACAGCTGCAGCAGCGCCCAGGTCAGCACCAGGCCGGCCAGGGTGCCGACCACGCGCTGGGCCAGGCGCTGGCGGGTGGCGCCGAAGTTGGGCCGGCACACGAAGACGATGGTCAGCAGCACCCACGAACCGTGCTGCGCGTCGAACAGGCGGATGGCGAGGAAGCCGGCGACCAGCGCCACGGCCATGCGCAGGCCGTGGCGGAACAGCACCGAGCCCGGCGTGAGCTGCTGGCGGATGCGCACGCCCATCTCGCGCAGGGTATGTGGATTGCTGTCACGCAGCCGGGTGTCGACGTTGTCCAGGCTGGCTTCGGAACGTTCGGCATCGAGCAGGCGGCGCTCGATGCTGCGCAGGTTGTGCACCAGCAGGTCCAGCGAACCGAGCAGGCGCTGCCACTGCGGGCGCTGCTGGTCGCGCAGGTAGGCCAGCGCATCGGCCAGGTCGCGGCCGGCCTGCTGGTTGCTTTCGCCGTACACGAACGGGCGGCGCAGGCGGATGGCTTCGCCGAGGCGCGCACAGGCCTGGCCCTGCAGGTCAAGCAGTCGCTGGCAGCGGTACAGCACGTCGCTGTGGAAGAACGCATCGACCAGCGCGCCATAGGGATAGTGCGAGGAACTGGCGCGTTCGTGGAAATCCTGCGCCATGTAGTACAGGCGCAGGTACAGGCCGGAATTGACGCCGGGCCGGCCGGAGCGGCCGAAGCGGGCCAGGATCGCGGCCTTCGCTTCATTGAGCGCGCCGACCACGCGGCGGTTCTGTTCGGCCAGGTCCAGCTGGCGGCGCTGCAGGTCGGCTTCGCGCACTGGTTCGAACAACGTGGCCTTGAGCTGCAGGTAGCGGCCCAGTTCCACGTACAGGCGGGCGACCCGTTCGCGCACGGGGCGGTTGGCGAACAGCGCCGTCCACAGGATCGACAGCAGGCCGTACCAGACCGCGCCGATCAGCAGGTGGCTGGCCGCCTCCATGGCGCGCGGCAGGTCGCCGGCGCCGCCGTGCTGCTCCAGGCCGATCATGGTGTAGATGGCCAGGGTCACCGTGGCCTGGGCGATGGACGCGTAGCGTTCGCCCAGCGCGCCCAGCAGGGTCAGGCAGAACGTGGACAGCGCCAGCGCGCCGATGAACACCCACGGCAGCGGGAACAGCCAGATGACCGAGGCGGCGGCGATGCAGAAGCACAGCAGCGACAGCAGCACCGCCTTGGTGCGGCCCCACCAGTTGTCATCGGTCTCGGCGATGGCGCTGGCGATGATGCCGAGGAACACCCCGGGCAGGGCCGGCAGCGCGTCCAGGTGCCAGCACACGCCCAGCGCCGTGGTCAGGGCGATGAAGACGCGCAGGCCGTAGCTGGCCTTTTCGTGTGCCCACAGGCGGCTGAAGCGGGATTCGCGGGTGGACATGCAGGCTCGGGGGGCGGGATGCCCCCCATTATTGCGGTGCGCGCGTGAAATGGGGGGAGCGATGTGCGGACCAACGGTCCGCACCCACCTTGGGCGGTCCGCACCCACCTCGGGCGGGGAGCTGGGTTACATCTCCCAGCGCACGCTCACGGCGAAGGTGCGTGGCAGGCCGACACCCGCGTTCGACCAGTATTTGCGGTTACCCAGGTTCTCCACGCTGGCGCGCAGGGTGACCGGGTGGCCCGAGGCGAGCAGGCGGTAACCGACGCCGGCGTTGACCAGGGTGTAGTCGGGCAGCTTCAGGGTGTTGTCGGCGTCGTACCAGACATCGCCGTAGTAGCGCACGGCCGCATAGGCTTCCAGCCCGTCCACCCACGGCAACTGGTAGTTGGCGTGCAGCACGCCGCTCCAGCGGGCCGCACCGGCGGTGCGGTTGCCTTCCTGCGATGCACTGGCCGGGGACAGCTTGTCGTAGGTCGGGTCCAGCCAGGTCACGCCGCCGCCGACGGTCAGCGCGTCGCTCAGGTGCAGGTCGGCGCTGGCTTCCACGCCTTCATACAGGGTGATGCCGTCCTGCACCAGGAACTTGCCGGCGTTGGTCAGCAGGTCGATGTTGGCCCCGCGTTCCAGCCGGAACGCCGCCACGTTCGCATTCCAGCGCGGTGCTTCCACCTTGGCGCCGATCTCGTACTGCTTGCTGATGGTCGGGTCCAGCACATCGCCGGCATTGATGTAGGTGTTGCCGACGCGGCTGCCGGCTTCCAGCGATTCGATGTAGCTGGCATACAGGGTCACCGCATCGCTGGGCTTGTACATCACCGCGTAGGTCGGGGTGACCGGGTAGGTGTGGTAGCTGCCCTTGGTTTCGAAGTCGTTGTAGCGCCAGCCGGCCAGCACCGACCAGCCACCGCCGACATCGATGGTGTCGCTGGCGAAGACCGCCTGCTGCACGGTTTCATCGCCACGGCTGAGTACGCGCGAGCCCACCGCGTCGTGGCGGATGGCCGAACGCTGGTAGAGGTTGGCGCGGCCGATGTTGCTCCACTCGTAGGGACGGTCCCAGCCCAGCCCGGTCTGGTGGCTGACGCCGGCCACCAGCTGGTGCTGCAGCGGGCCGGTGCGGAAGCTGCCCTGCACCAGCGCCTGGGCCAGCTTCCACTCGCTCTTGCCGCCCAGCTCGTACACGTTCACGTCGTAGTCGCCGTTCACATCGTCGATGTAGGCGAAGATCTTGTTGACGTCATTCCACGATGTGGTGACGCCGTAGCTCAGGCTGGCCTTCCAGTCGCTGTTGATCTGCCAGTTGAGGGCGGTCGACAGCAGGCTGGAGCGGGTGTCGTAGTAGGTGCCGGGCACGCTGTTGTCGACGTCACCGGCGATCGGGCGCGGCAGCGAGGTCAGGCCGATGAAGTAGTACTGCGGCGATTCCTCGCTGAGGTCGCGCGACTGGAACACGCCGTCGAAGGTCCAGGTGAGCGCATCGCTCAGACGCGCATCCAGGGACAGCGCGCCGACCTTGCGGTCGACATGGCCACCGTTGAAGGTCTCGCCTTTTTCCTGGTACGCGTTGAAGCGGTAGCCGAACATCTGCTCGTTGCCGAAACGGCCGCCGACATCCACGCCGCCGCTGGCGATGCCCTGTTCGCGCCAGCCGAGCTGGGCGCTGAAGGTGGTGGTGTCGGTCGGCTTCTTGGTGATGTAGTTGACGATGCCGCCGGGTGCGCCGAAGCCGTACAGGAAGCCACCGGGACCCTTCAGCAGGTCCACCTGCTCCATCACTTCCAGCGGCCATTCGGTGCCCCATGAGGAGACCTGCAGGCCGTTGACGCGGTAGCTGTCGAAGTTGAGGTCGATGCCGCGGTTGCGGATCGGCGAGCTCCAGCCGCTGGCGTAGGCGCTGACCTGGGTGGTGACCGACGGGTCGAACAGGAAGACTTCGCCCAGCGAGACGACCTGGCGCTGCTCGATCTGCTCGCGGCCGACCGCGGTGATCGCGAACGGGGTGTCGCGCAGGGCGCGGTCACCGAGGGCGCCGGCTTCGGTATGGGTGCGTTCGGCGGTGACCTTGATCGCATCCAGGTCGGTGGCACTGCGGGTATCGGCCGGGGCTTCGGCGTGGGCGGCACAGGCGGCAGACAGAGCCATGGCCAGCACGGCCAGGCGGGGGGAACGGGTGGGCAGCATCGGTGGGGGATCCTCGGCGGACAGCACGCGACCGTCCGCGGTGGCGGAAGGGAAGGGGTCGATGGCTGGGATCACGCAGGCGTGCCGGCAAGCGGCAGCGGGGCGTCGCTGGGGGAGGCGGCGCAGGACCGTGGCTGGATGCGAATTGTTCTCTTTTCGTTACGGCGCGTCAAACCCGGAGGCGTGCGGACCAACGGTCCGCACCCACCAGGGGCATGAGGCGTGCGGACCAACGGTCCGCACCCACCAGAACTGGTAGCGCCGGGCCATGCCCGGCGGATCCGATCACGCCCGCTGCGCGCGCTTCAGCAGCTTTGCTTCGCGCTTGCGCGCGCGGCGTGCCCGCCAGCGTTCGGCCAGGCACGAGAAGATCACGTACAGCGCCGGGGTGCTCAGCAGCGTCAGGCTCTGCGAGAACAGCAGGCCGCCGATCATCGCGATACCCAGCGGGCGGCGCAGCTCCGAGCCCTCGCCGAGGCCGATCGCCAGCGGCACCGCCGCCAGGATCGCCACCATGGTGGTCATCATGATCGGGCGGAAGCGCACGATGCTGGCCTCGCGCGCCGCCTCGCGTGGCGCCAGGCCATGCTCGCGCTGCGCCACCAGGGCGAAGTCGATCATCATGATCGCGTTCTTCTTGACGATGCCGATCAGCAGCACCAGCGCGATCATCGAAATGACCGACAGTTCGGTGTTGGTGCCGAACAGCGCCAGCAGCGCGCCCACGCCGGCCGCCGGCAGGGTGGACAGGATCGTCACCGGGTGGATCAGGCTCTCGTACAGCATGCCCAGCACCAGGTACACGGTCAGGATCGCCGCCATCACCAGGATCAGCATGTCGCTGGGGTCGGAATTGAAACCGAAGCCCGCATCGTCGGCCAGGCGGATGTCGCCCGGCATGCGCATGCCGGCCACCGTCGCGTCGATGATCGCCTTGGCCTCGCCGGCACTGACGCCCGGTGCGAGGTTGTAGCTCAGGTCCATCGTCGTGTACTGGTTTTCATGGGTGATCTGCGACGGCGCCAGCCCCGGTGCCTGGCGGGCCACCGCGGTGATCGGCACCATCTCGCCGCTGCGCGCCTTCACGTACACCTCGTCCAGCGCCGCCGGCGTGGCGGTCTGCGACGGCAGCGCGTTGACCACCACGCTGTACTGGTTGATGTCCGAATAGATCGTGGAGATCTGGCGCTGGCCGAAGGCCCCGTACAGCGCGCCATCGATGGCACCCACCGAGATGCCCAGGCGCGCGGCCTTGGCCCGGTCGATCTCGATGTTCTGGCGCAGGCCGGCGTTGTCGACGTCGGTGCCGACGTCGCGCAGCTTCGGGTTCTTCTTCAGCGCTGCCTGCAGCTTGGGCAGCCATTCCTGCAGCGCGGCCAGGTCATTGCCCTGCAGCGAGATGCGGTACTGCGCGCCCTGGCTGTTGCCGCCGCCATCGTTGCTGGGCAGGTCCTGGATGGCCCGCAGGCGCAGCTGCAGGTCGGGGTAGCGGTCGGCCTTGGCGCTCAGGCGGGCCAGCGCATGGGCGGTGGTCTCGCGGCGGCCTTCCTTGCGCGACTTCAGCTCGACGTTGAACTGCGCGCTGGAACCCTGGCGGCCACTGCCCAGGCGCACGCCCACGGTCTTCACCGCCGGGTCGGCCATCAGCATGTCAGTGATGCGGCGCTGGCGGGCCACCATGTCCTCGAAGGATACGGTGGCGCTGGAATTGGCGCGGCCCCAGATCAGGCCGGTGTCCTGCGGCGGGAACGCGCCCTTCTTCACCGCACCGAACAGGAAGATGGTGACGCCGATCAGGATCAGCGGGGTGAGCGAAAGCAGCAGGGCATGGCGCAGCGAGAAGTCCAGGAACACCGTGTAGATGCGCAGCATGCGGTCGTGCCCGGCATCGAGCCAGCGGCCGAAGCGCGACGGTGCGGCGGTGTGGTCATGCGCGCTCAGGAAGCGGCTGCACAGCGCCGGGGTCAGGGTCAGCGAGACGATCATCGAGACCACGATGGCCGCCACCAGGGTGACGGTGAACTCGCGGAAGAACGCGCCCATCATGCCGCTGGCAAACAGCAGCGGGATGAACACCGCCACCAGCGAGGCGGTGATGGAGACGATGGTGAAGCCGATCTCGCGCGCGCCGGTGAAGGCCGCCTGCAGGCGCGGCATGCCCTCGTCGAGGTGGCGCATGATGTTTTCGATCACCACGATGGCATCGTCCACCACGAAACCGATCGCGATCACCAGGGCCAGCAGGCTCAGGTTGTTGAGGGTGAAGCCGAGCGCGTACATCACCAGCGCGGCACCGGCCAGCGACAGCGGCACGGTCACCGCGGCGATCAGCGTGGGCGCCAGCCGGCGCAGGAACAGCGCCATGGTCAGCACCACCATGGCCAGGCTGATCAGCAGGGTGATCTGCACTTCATGCAGCGATGAGCGGATGGTCGGCGTACGGTCGAAGTACGGCGTCATGGTGGTGCCGGGCTGCAGGTAGTCGCGCAGCGCGGGAATCTGCGCCTTCACCCGGTCCACGGTTTCGACGATGTTGGCGCCGGCACGGGTGAACACGTACATCACCACGGCCGGCTTGTGGTTGAACCACGCGGCCTGGTAGGCATCCTGCTGGCCGTCGTAGACGTTGGCGATGTCCTTCAGGCGGATCACCCGGCCATCGCCCTGGGTCTTGACCACCAGCTCGGCGAAATCGGCGGCGCGCGCCACCGAATCGTTGGCGATGATCGCCGTGGTGGTGTTGCCGTCGCTGAGGAAGCCGGTGGGCGAGGTCACGTTGGCCGCACGCACGGCATTGCGCAGGTCGTCGGCGGTCAGGCCGAGGGCGTTCATCAGGCGCAGGTTGACGTCCACGCGCACGGCCGGCGTCGAGGCACCGGCGATGTCCACCGAGGCCACGCCGCTGATCTGCCGGATGCGCTGGGCCAGCAGCGAATCGGCGACGTTGTACAGCTCGTCGGCCGACTGCGTCTGCGAGGTCAGGGCGATGGCGATGACCGGATCGTCGTTCGGGTTCGCCTTCTGGTACATCGGCGAACCCAGCCCCGAGGGCAGGTCGGCCTGTGCCGAGTTGATCGCGGTCTGTACGTCCAGCGCGGCCGAATCGATGTCGCGGTCGGTCTGGAAGATCATGAAGACCAGCGAGCTGCCTTCCGAGCTCGACGAGCGCATGCGGTCGATGCCCGGCAGCTGGCCGAGGTGGCGTTCCAGCGGCGCGGTCACCGTGGAGGCCATGGTCGCCGCATCCGCACCGGCCTGGCTGGCGTGCACGAAGATCACCGGGATCTGGATGTTCGGCAGTGCCGACACGCCCAGCCGCAGGTAGCAGATCAGGCCGATCATGAACAAGCCGATGGCCAGCAGGGCAGTGCCGATCGGGCGGCGGATGAAGGGGCCGGACAGGTTCATCGTGCGGCCCCCCGCAGCAGCGGGGCGTGGATCATGCCTGCGGCTCCTGCAGCGTGCCGTCACGCAGGGCGCGCTGCTCGCGGCGGCGGGCCAGCCACTCGGAGAAGCGTTCCATGTACAGGTAGATCACCGGCGTGGTGTACAGGGTGACCAGCTGCGAGAGCAGCAGGCCGCCGACGATGGCGATGCCCAGCGGGCGGCGCAGCTCCGAACCGATGCCGGTGCCCAGCGCCAGCGGCAGCGCACCGAGCATGGCCGCAGCGGTGGTCATCATGATCGGGCGGAAACGCAGCAGGCAGGCGCGGCGGATCGCTTCGTGCGCGTTGGCACCGGCACGGCGCGCTTCGATGGCGAAGTCCACCATCATGATGCCGTTCTTCTTGACGATGCCGATGAGCAGCACGATGCCGACGATGCCATCCACCGACAGGCTCAGCCCGCACACCATCAGCGCCAGCAGCGCGCCGACGCCGGCCGGCGGCAGGGTGGAGATGATCGTGATCGGGTGGATGTAGCTTTCGTACAGCACGCCCAGCACGATGTAGATGACCACCAGCGAGGCCAGCAGCAGCCACACCACGTCGGTCTGGCTGCCGGTGAATTCGGCCGCCTTGCCGATGAACTCGGCATGCAGGTGGGCCGGCATGTCCAGGCTGTCCTTGGTTTCCTGGATGGCCTTGACTGCATCGGACAGCGAATAGCCCGGGGCGATGTTGAAGGACACCGTCACTGCCGGCAGCTGCTGCTGGTGGCTGACCACCAGCGGCGCGCTGGTGACCTTGCCTTCGGCCAGCGCCGACAGCGGGATGATGTTGCCCGCACCGACGGTGATGCCGGTGTTCTGCGCGCCGATGCCGGTGGCGGTGGACGAATTGGACGAGGTGACCTGGCCGAAGCTGGTGGCGTTGGTGCCGGTGAGGGCGCCTGCACCGTTGGAGGCCACGGCCAGCTGTTCCATCAGCGCGGTGCTGGTGCGGAACTCGGGCGCGACTTCCAGCACGACGCGGTACTGGTTGAGCTCGGTGAAGATGGTCGAGATCTGGCGCTGGCCGAACGCATCGTAGAGCGTGTCATCGATGGTCTGCATCGGCACGCCCAGCACGCTGGCCTTGTCGCGGTCGATGTTCAGTTCCAGGGCGCGGCCCTGGTTGGACAGGTTGTTGTCCACGTCGGCCAGTTCCGGGCGCTTGCGCAGCGCCTCGGTCAGGCGCGTGGCCTGGGTGGCCACGGTGGCCGAATCCACGTCCGACAGCGAGTACTGGTACTCAGTGGCGGCCACGCGGGTATCCAGGGTCACGTCCTGCACGGGCTTGAGGTACAGCGCCACGCCGGGAATGCCAGCCACGGCCTTCTGCAGGCGCGGCAGGATCTCATCCAGGCCGTCACGCTCGCCGCGTTCCTTCAGCACGATCGACAGCTGGCCCTGGTTGAGCGTGGGGTTCATGCTGCCCGCGCCGATGAAGGCCGACACGCCGGTCACGTCTGGATCCTGGCGCAGTGCTTCGGCCACCTGCTTGGTGCGCTGCTCCATCTGCGGGAAGGCGATGTTCTGGTCGGCCTGGACCACGCCGGTGATCAGGCCGGTGTCCTGTTCGGGCAGCAGGCCCTTGGGAATCAGCACGTACAGCAGCACGGTCAGCACCAGCGCGGCGCCGGCCACGGCCAGGGTCAGGCGCTGGTGGCCCAGCACCCAGTCCAGGCTGCGCTCGTACAGGCCCACGGTGCGCGTCCACAGGTTCTGCTTGCCGGCTGCGGCCGCGCGCTCATGCGCGTCCTCGCCCTCGGGCAGGGCGTCGGGCTTGAGCAGGTAGGCGCACATCATCGGGGTCAGCGTCAGCGAGATCAGCATCGACAGCACGACGGCGATGCTCAGCACCCAGGCGAACTCGTGGAACAGGCGGCCGGTGACGCCGGGCATCAGCAGCAGCGGCAGGAACACCGCCACCAGCGAGACGGTCAGCGACAGCACGGTGAAGCCGATCTGGCGCGCGCCGATCTCGGCCGCTTCCTTGCCACTCTTGCCCTGCTCGATGTAGCGGACGATGTTCTCGATCATCACGATCGCATCGTCGACCACGAAGCCGGTGGCCACCACCAGCGCCATCAGCGAAAGGTTGTCCAGCGACATGCCGGTGAAGGCCATCACCGCGAAGGTGCCGGCCAGCGACAGCGGCACCGCCACCGAGGGAATGATGGTGGCCCAGAACCGGCGCAGGAACACGAAGATGACCGCCACCACCAGGCCGATGGTGAGGATCAGGGTGAACTGCACTTCGTGCACCGAGGCGCGGATGGTCTCGGTGCGGTCGTTGAAGATTTCCAGGTGCACGTCGGCCGGCAGCACGCCCTGCAGCTGCGGCAGGATCGCGCGGATGCGCTCGACGGTCTGCACGATGTTGGCGCCCGGCTGGCGGCGCACTTCCAGCAGCACGGCCGGCTTGCCATCGGCCCAGGCGGCCAGCTGGTCGTTCTCCACGCCGTCGATCACGTCGGCTACGTCGGACAGCCGCACCGGGCGGCCGTTCTTGTAGCTGATGATGGTGTCGCGGTACTCGGCGGCGCTGGCCAGCTGGTCGTTGGTGCCGATGCTGTAGGACTGGGTCTTGCCGTTCAACGAACCCTTCGGCGCATTGACGTTGGCCTGGGTGAGCGCGCTGCGCAGCTCCTCCATGGTCAGGCCCATGTTCGACAGCTGCGCCGGGTTGACCTGGATGCGCACGGCCGGGCGCACGTTGCCGGCGATCGACACCAGGCCCACGCCCTGCACCTGCGACAAGCGCTGGGCGAGGATCGAGTCGGCGTAGTTGTTGACGTCACGCAGCGGGCGCGTGTCCGAGGTCAGCTTGAGGGTGACGATGGCCGCATCGGCCGGGTTCACCCGGTTGTAGACCGGCTGGTAGGGCAGCGAGGAGGGCAGGGTGGCCTGGCGGATCGCCGCCTGCACGTCCTGTGCGGCGATGTCGATGTCGCGGTCCATCGAGAACTGCAGGATGATCGTCGACAACCCTGCCGAGGAATCGGAGGTCATCAGTTCCAGCCCGGAGATCTGCCCGAACTGGCGCTCCAGCGGCGTGGTCACCAGCGAGGCCATGGTGGTCGCGTTGGCACCCGGGTACTGAGTGGTGACCACCAGGCTGGGCGCATCGATTTCCGGCAGCGCCGACACCGGCAGCTTGCGGTAACCGAGGATGCCCAGCAGCAACAGGCCCGCCATCAACAGCGAGGTAGCGATGGGACGGCGGATGAAGATCGTCGAAAAGCCCACGGACTGATCCTTGCTGGCGCTTCAATGGCAGCGCCGGCTGCGAGGCCGGCGCGAAAGGAAAGGGTGGCCTGCGCTCAGCGCGGGCCACCACCACGACGGCCACTGCCGCCACTCTTCTGTTCGGCGGCCTTCAGTTCGGCCTCGGTCGGTGCCGCCGGCGTCTCGCCCGGCTTCAGCGCGGTCACCTTGCTGCCCGGCTTCAGGCGGAACTGACCTTCGCTGACCACGCGCTCGCCGCCCTTCAGGCCTTCGGCGATCTGCACCTGGCTGTCGCCCACTTCCACGCCGCTGCGCACGGTCTGCATCTTCACCGTGTTGTCGCCCTGCACGACATAGACGTACTCGCCGTCCGGGCCGCGCAGCACCGCCTGGGTGGGAATGACCACGCCACCGCCGATCGTGCGCAGCTGCATGCGCACGTTGACGAACTGGCCCGGCCACAGGCCGTTGTCGGTGTTGTCGAAGATCGCGCGGGCCTTGAAGGTGCCGCTGTCGGCGCTGATCAGGTTGTCGACCACGTCCAGCTTGCCGTCACCGGACAGCACGTGCGAATCGGCGCGGTCCAGCGCGGCCACCGGCACGGCACCGGCGTTCTGTGCCTGGCGCACGTCGCCGAGCTGGCGCTCGGGCAGGTTGAACAGCACGTGGATCGGATGGATCTGGGTGAGGGTGACCAGCGCGGTACCGGCGCTGACCACGTTGCCGGCGTCGACCGCGCGGATGCCGGCGATGCCCGAGATCGGCGCGGTGATGCGGGTGTACTGCAGCTGCACCTGCGCGGCACGCGCGCTGGCTTCGTTGGCGGCCACGGCGCTTTCGTACTGTGACACTTGGTTTCGCTGTGTATCCAGATCGGTCTTGGCGACGAACTGGCGGTACTCCGGCGCGTTGGAGCGCTGGTAGTTGGAGCGCGCGGTAGCCAGCAGCGCCTCGTTCTGGCGCTTGGCGGCCACGGCCTGGTCGTAGCTGGCCTGGGCGCTGCGCGGGTCGATCTGTGCCAGCAGGTCACCCTGCTTCACTTCCTGGCCCTCGCGGAAATTGAGGCTCATCAGCTGGCCGCCGACCTGCGGGCTCACCGTCACCGTGTTCATCGCGGTCACCGTGCCCAGCGCGCTGGCATACACCGGCACGTCCTGGCGCGTGGCATCGACCACGGTCACCGGCACCGGGCCGGCATCGGGATCCTCACCGCCCTGGCGCGCACCTGCGGCCTGGCCACCGGCCTTGTCCTTGCCGCCACCGAGGACGCGCACGCCCACCACCGCCAGCACCAGCACTGCCACGACCAGCAGCACGATCTTCCAAACACGTGACATTCAAGGACTCCAAGAGGGCTGGTCGGGGCGGACCCCGGATGGCAATGCGCAAAGCATACCTGTGGCCCGCTACGTTTCCTGCATGACGTATGGGACGGGCGCTAAGACCGGGCGCAGCGAAGGAGGTTCCCGTAGCGGCGGTGTTGGCCTACATTCAGGTGCAGACCCCTTCCGTGGAGACCCCGATGCGCCGTTCCCTGCTGCTGTCCGCCCTGCTGCTGGCCCTGCCAGCCCTTGCCCACGCCCAGCAGGCCGAGCGCCCGGAGGTGACCGCCGCCGCGCAGCGCCTGCAGGCCCAGGTGGTGGAGTGGCGCCGTGATTTCCACCAGCACCCGGAACTGTCCAACCGCGAGGAGCGCACCTCGGCCGAGGTCGCCAAGCGCCTGCGTGCGATGGGCCTGAAGCCGAAGACCGGCATCGCCCACCACGGCGTGGTGGCGATCATCGAAGGCGGCAAGCCGGGTCCGAAGATCGCCCTGCGCGCGGACATGGATGCGCTGCCGGTGACCGAGCAGACCGGCCTGCCGTTCGCATCCAAGGCCACCGCGCAGTACCGCGGGCAGACCGTGGGCGTGATGCATGCCTGCGGCCATGATGCGCACACCGCCACCCTGCTGGGCGTGGCGCAGGCGCTGGTGGCGATGAAGAAGGACCTGCCCGGCCAGGTGATGCTGATCTTCCAGCCCTCCGAGGAAGGCGCGCCGCCGCCGGAAGAGGGCGGTGCGGCGCTGATGCTGAAGGAAGGCCTGTTCGCCGACTTCAAGCCGGAAGCGGTATTCGGCCTGCATGTGTTTTCCAGCGTGCAGGCGGGCCAGATCGCCGTGCGCGGTGGCCCGCTGATGGCCGCGTCCGATCGTTTCGGCATCAAGGTGGTCGGTCGCCAGACCCATGGTTCGGCACCGTGGAATGGCGTGGACCCGATCGTGGCCACCGCCGACCTGATCGGTACCGCGCAGACCATCGTCAGCCGCCGCGCCAACCTGTCAAAGCAGCCGGCGGTGCTGACCTTCGGCGCGATCAACGGCGGCATCCGCTACAACATCATTCCGGATGAAGTGGAAATGGTCGGCACCATCCGCACCTTCGACGAGGGCATGCGCCAGCAGATCTTCGCCGACCTGCGCAACGTGGCCGAGCACACCGCGGCCGCGCACGGTGCCAAGGCGGTGACCGACATCTACGAAGCGGAGGGCAACCCGGCCACGGTGAACGACCCGGCGCTGACCGCGAAGATGCTGCCGAGCCTGCAGGCGGTGGTGGGCAAGGACAACGTGTACGAGCCGCCGCTGCAGATGGGCGCGGAGGATTTCTCGCTGTACGCGAAGGAAGTGCCGGGCATGTTCTTCTTCGTCGGTTCGACCAGCGTGGGCATCGACCCCGCGACGGCGCCGGCGAACCATTCGCCGAAGTTCCTGCTGGATGAGAAGGCGTTGGACGTCGGGTTCCGCGCGCTGATGCAGGTGAGCCTGGATTACTTGAACGGTGCTGCTACCCCGGCGGGGTAAGGGTTCCGGCAGGGCTTGCAGCCCTGCACCCGCAGAATCAACGTCAACGTCAAAGGCGTGCATTCCGTGGGTAGGCGGGGTGGGTCCGGTTGAGGGGGACGCCGTAAACCCGTCCATGGGGGCTTGGTCGCGGCATCCATGCCGCTCACACCCCCTCAACCGGACCCACCCCGCCTTCGACAGTTTTCTGCGGTCTGTTGGAACCTGCTGCTGATGGTGGGTGCCGACCGTTGGTCGGCACGGCAGACGTCATGGACGTCTGAAGGATCGGCTTTTGATTTTGATTTTCCTGATCTTTCCCGGGGTGGCGCGGGAAACTGTCCGTGGCCGGGAGGGTGGGTTGGCTGGGAACGGTGCTGCTACCCCGGCGGGGTAAGGGTTCCGGCAGGGCTTGCAGCCCTGCACCCGCTGAATCAACGTCAACGTCAACGTCAAAGGCGTGCATTCCGTGGGTAGGCGGGGTGGGGCCGGTTGAGGGGGACGCCGTAAACCCATCCATGGGGGCTTGGTCGCGGCATCCATGCCGCTCACACCCCCTCAACCGGACCCACCCCGCCTTCGACAGTTTTCCGCGAGCTGTCGGAACGGCGTTCTGCTTTGGTGGGTGCCGACCGTTGGTCGGCACGGCAGACGTCATGGACGTCTGAAGAATCGGCTTCTGATTTTGATTTTCCTGATCTTTCCCGGGGTGGCGCGGGAAACTGTCCCGGGCCGGGTGGGTAGGTTGCGCAGGGGTGCGAGCGCCATGGATGGCGCTCACAAGCCCCCATGGGTGAGGGCGCTTTGCTTGCGAAGCACTGCTTCGCGAGTGCCCGAACGCACAGCCGCCAGCGGCTGAGCCGGACCCCGGAGGGGGGTTCACGGCGTCCCCTGCGCGGCCTACCCACCCGGCCAACTCTCAGTCCCCAGGCTTTCAGCACCCACCACGGAGGGGCTCCGCCGTTGGCCGACCCGGCCGAAGGCCCGCCCCCGCCGCGATACAATGGCACCCATGAACACCCCCCAGGACTCCAGCCTCGGTCGCGAGGTCAGTTACCCGCCGCAGTACGATCCCGGCCTGCTGTTTCCCATCCCCCGCATCGGGGCCCGCACCGAGATCGGTCTCGATGACGCCGCGCTGCCGTTCGTCGGCCACGACCGCTGGCATGCCTTCGAACTGAGCTGGCTCGACCCGCGCGGCAAGCCGCAGGTGGCTGTGGCTACCGTGCAGGTGCCCTGCACGTCGCCGCGCCTGATCGAATCGAAGTCGTTCAAGCTCTATCTGAACTCCCTCAACAGCACCCGCATGGAAAGCGCCGATGCGCTGCGCGAGCGCCTGGTGGCCGATCTGTCGGCCTGCGCGGGCGCGCCGGTGCAGGTGCAGTTCGGCCTGCCGCCGCTGGTCGAGTCGCCGCTGGGCGAGTCCATCGACGGGCTGGACGTGGAGATCGACTGCTACGGCCCGCCGCAGGCGGACTACCTCGCTGCCGATGGCGGGCAGGTGGTGGAAGAGACGCTGGTCTCGGCGCTGCTGAAATCCAACTGCCCGGTCACCGGCCAGCCGGACTGGGCGACGGTCAGCCTGCGTTACCGCGGCCCGAAGATCGACCGTGCCGGCCTGCTGCGCTACCTGGTCAGCTACCGCGAGCATGCCGAGTTCCACGAGCAGTGCGTCGAGCGCATCTTCAGCGAGGTCTCCACGCGCTGCCAGCCGCAGTGGCTGGAAGTGGAAGCGCGCTACACCCGCCGTGGCGGCCTGGACATCAATCCCTGGCGGGCCAGCCACGGGATCGCCGGCCCGGCCGCGACCGTCCGCGAGCTGCGCCAGTAACCGCCGCAGGCGGTTACGGGTAGCGCCGGGCCACGCCCGGCGAGCGCAGCGGCCAGAACAGAAGCCGCCGGCCAGCGGCCGGCGCTACCGTGGTTTGCAGGCGGTTACGGGTGGTGCCGGGTCACGCCCGGCGAGCGCAGCGGCCAGAGCAGAAGCCGCCGGCCAGCGGCCGGCGCTACCGTGGTTCGCAGGCGGTTACGGGTCGTGCCGGGCCATGCCCGGCGAGCGCAGCGGCCAGAGCAGAAGCCGCCGGCCAGCGGCCGGCGCTACCGTGGTTTGCAGGCGGTTACGGGGTGCGCCGGCCGCTCTGGGCCCCGATTGTTCAGCCGCCCCCCGTGGCGGCTTCACATCTGCACCATCCCCATTTAACAACCACCATGTCACCGTGCCATCCACGTAGTCATGCAGACGGGAGTGTGTGGATGAGCACCGAGAAGAAGGCCGATTTCTCCGGCGTCACCGCCAGCGTCGACAGTACCGCCGAGCTGGTACCCAAGGCGGACTTCTCCGGCGTCACGTCATCGGTGGACAGCACCGCCGATGTGGTCAGTGTCGGCACGTACACCGTGCAGAAGGGCGATTCGCTGTCGAAGATCGCCAAGCAGCACCTGGGCGATGCCAATGCCTGGAAGAAGATCTTCGAGGCCAACCGTGATGTCCTCGACGACCCGGACAAGATTTTCCCGGGCCAGACCCTGAAGTTGCCGCCGAAATGACCGGCCCGCGCCCAGCGGCGCACGAAGGCCGTCCGACAATCCCTGGGAGGAACACCCGAATGATCAAGACCAACCCGCTCCATGCCGCCCTGATCGCCGCCCTGCTGGGCAGCGTTGCCCTGGTCGGTTGCAAGAAGAACGAAGAATCCACCGACAACAACGCCGCCCCGGCGGCGACGACCCCGGCCGAGCCGGCACCGGCACCCATGACCGGTGCGCCGCCGCCGATGGCTGAAGCCGCTGCGGTCGCCGTATCTGCCGTCACCGTGGGCAAGACCGCTGCCGCTGACAAGTCGGTGGCCCCGGCCGCACTGTTCGCGCCGAAGGACGATGTGATCGTCTCGGTGCGTACCGATGCCGCCGCGAACAACGTCACCGTCGGTGCCAAGTTGACCTTCCAGGACGGCCAGGTGGCCGGCGAGCAGAACGCCACGCTGAACGCTTCCGGTGCCGAGACGACCAACATCACCTTCAAGAACGCCAATGGCTGGCCGGCCGGCAAGTACCGCGCCGAAGTCATGGTTGATGGCAAGGCGGCCGGAACGCCGCAGGAGTTCGAGGTCAAGTAAGTCCCGCCGACTCTCTCCCGGTTGGACTCACGATGGGCGCAGCCGCGAGGCTGCGTCTTTTTTGTTTGTGGCTCCTGGGAAAGCTCCATCCACGCATGGCGTGGATCTACTGGCGGGCGTGGCACGCATGGCGTGGACCTACGGGCAGGCACGCCAAGCATGGTTGCATCCGATACCACGCAGCTGGATCACAGCGTTGCCGTGGTGCAGTACCGCAGCGTATGGGATGGCTTTGCCCCGCGCGGCTGAAAACGCGACAATGCAGGGGTTTCCCCGCCGCGCGCCCACCCTGACGGCGACGGGGGAAAGTGACACGGTTGCACGTGGCACGGCGCCTGCGCCGGCCTTCCCCTGAGAACCGCTACAGAGTCCAAGTCCCCCATGTCCAAGATCCTCTACACGCTGACCGACGAAGCACCGTTCCTGGCTACCCAGTCGCTGCTGCCGATCGTCGACGCCTACACCGCCACCGCCGGCATCGTGGTGGAAACCCGTGACATCTCGCTGTCCGGCCGCATCCTGTCGCTGTTCCCGGAACTGCTCAGCGACGCGCAGAAGGTCAGTGACGACCTGGCCGAGCTGGGCCAGCTGGCGACCACCCCGGACGCCAACATCATCAAGCTGCCGAACATCTCCGCCTCGGTGCCGCAGCTGAAGGCGGCCATCAAGGAACTGCAGGACCAGGGCTACCCGCTGCCGGATTACCCGGAAACCCCGGCCGACGACCAGCAGCGCGACTACAAGGCGCGCTACGACAAGGTCAAGGGCAGTGCGGTGAACCCGGTGCTGCGCGAAGGCAACTCCGACCGCCGCGCACCGCTGTCGGTGAAGAACTACGCACGCAAGCACCCGCACCGCATGGGCGCCTGGGCGGCCGACTCGAAGTCGCACGTCGCGCACATGGCTGCCGGTGATTTCTACGGCAGCGAGAAGTCGGCCACCGTGGCCAACGCCGGTTCGCTGAAGATCACCTTCCACGGCAAGGACGGCAGCGCCGTCGTGCTGAAGGAAAAGACCGCGGTCAAGGCCGGCGAGATCGTCGATGCCGCCGTGATGAGCCGCAAGGCACTGGCCGCCTTCATCGGCGAGCAAATCGCTGATGCCAAGGCCCAGGGCGTGCTGTTCTCGCTGCACCTGAAGGCGACCATGATGAAGGTCTCCGACCCGATCATGTTCGGCGTGGCGGTCAACGAGTTCTACAAGGACGTGCTGGCCAAGCATGCCGACGTGCTGAAGCAGGCCGGTTTCGATGCCAACAACGGCATCGGTGACCTGGCCGCGCGCCTGCCGTCGCTGCCCGAAGCCACCCGCGCCGCCATCGAAGCCGACCTGGCCGCCGAGTACGCGCAGCGTCCGGGCGTGGCCATGGTCAACTCGGACAAGGGCATCACCAACCTGCACGTGCCGAGCGACGTCATCGTCGACGCCTCGATGCCGGCGATGATCCGCGACTCCGGCAAGATGTGGAATGCCGAAGGCAAGCTGCAGGACACCAAGGCCGTCATCCCCGACCGCTGCTACGCCGGCGTCTACCAGGCCGTCATCGACGACTGCAAGGCCAACGGTGCCTTCAACCCGGCCACCATGGGCTCCGTGCCGAACGTCGGCCTGATGGCGCAGAAGGCCGAAGAGTACGGCTCGCACGACAAGACCTTCCAGATCGCTGCCGATGGCGTGGTCAAGGTCACCGACGAGGCCGGCACCGTGGTGTTCGAACACGCCGTGGAAGCCGGTGACATCTGGCGCATGTGCCAGACCAAGGACGCGCCGATCCAGGACTGGGTGAAGCTGGCCGTCGAGCGCGCCCGCCTGAGCAGCACCCCGGCCGTGTTCTGGCTGGATGCCGCCCGCGCCCACGACGCGCAGGTCATCGCCAAGGTCGAGCAGTACCTGAAGGACCACGACACCAACGGCCTGGACATCCGCATCCTGCCGCCGGTGGAAGCGACCGCCTTCTCGCTGGACCGCATCCGCAAGGGTGAGGACACCATCTCGGTGACCGGCAACGTGCTGCGCGACTACCTGACCGACCTGTTCCCGATCATGGAACTGGGCACCAGCGCCAAGATGCTGTCGATCGTGCCGCTGATGGCCGGTGGTGGCCTCTTCGAGACCGGCGCCGGTGGTTCGGCCCCGAAGCACGTCCAGCAGTTCGTTGAAGAGGATTACCTGCGCTGGGATTCGCTGGGTGAATTCCTGGCCCTGGCCGCGTCGCTGGAACACCTGGGCAACCGCTACGACAACGCCGCTGCCCGCGTGCTGGCCAAGGCGCTGGACGAAGCCAACGGCCAGTTCCTGGACAACGACAAGTCGCCTTCGCGCAAGCTGGGTGGCATCGACAACCGCGGCAGCCACTTCTACATCGCGCTGTACTGGGCCCAGGCCCTGGCCGCGCAGGACGAAGACGCCGCACTGAAGGCCCGCTTCGCCCCGCTGGCCAAGGCACTGACCGACAACGAGCAGAAGATCGTCGACGAGCTGGCCGCGGTGCAGGGCAAGGCCGTGGACATCGGCGGCTACTACCGCCCGGACGTGGCCAAGGCCAGCAAGGCCATGCGCCCGAGCGCGACCTTCAACGCCGCGCTGGAGCAGCTGCGCGGCTGATCCATCGCCCGCAGGAAGTGACATCGAAACCCGCGCTCCGGCGCGGGTTTCTTTTTGTCCGGAGCGAGGGGTCAGAGCCCTTCTGCACGCAGAAGGGATCTGACCCCTTGTTGCCCCGGGGTCGGATCCCTCTGCTCCGCAGAGGGCTCCGACCCCATTTCCCGGAACCGTCAAAACGGCATGAAACTTGCCCACGATGGCCGTCGCAGAACGGATCAGTGCGTGCCTGCGGTCGCCCTCGATCTGAGCAGTCGATCACGACGGCCGCGCGTGGCGATGCCCTAGCCTTGGCGACGCGAGACCGCCGGGGAGGCGGTCGCCCGGGGAACACGGATGGCACGCGTGCTGGTGGTGGGAACCGATCTGCAGGGCGAACAGGCCCTGCTGCAGCGGCTGCGCCTGGCCTCGGCCCTGCCCGATGGGCAGGTGTGCCGCAGCCAGGACCTGGACGACTGCGACCTGCTGGTGGTGCGCGATACGCCGGCGCTGCGCAATGCCGCGCTGCGCATGCGCGAGCAGCGGCCGCGCCTGCAGTGCTGGATCGAAGGCATCGGCGGCCAGCTGCGCGAGGGCCATGGCCGCCAGGATGTCCTCGATGATGGGGCCATCGGCCGCGCGCTGCGTGGCATGCAGGGCAGCGCCGAACCCGCGCCGGTGCGCCTGGCCGACGGCGCCCATGCCATCACCCGCCTGCTGCGCGAGCGCCTGCCGGTGCGCCAGGGCCATGCACTGCTGGGCGAGAGCGGGCAGCCGTTGCTGCTGCTGGATCTGGAGCAGGACCAGGCCGTACTCCTGCAGGAGCCGGCTGCCGTGCTGGTGGAACGCCTGGCCCAGGGTTTCGAACATCTCCATCTGGACGCGCTGACGCCGGCGCAGTTCCGGGTGCTGGCAGGCAACCGCGCGCGCCAGCCGTTGCGGCCGCTGCTGTGGCAATGGGCGCAGCGCAGCCGCCACTGGCACGCACTGGACGAGCGCCTGCGCGGTGCGGCGGTGAAGCTGCTGCGCTGGCCCGACTTCCGCGTGCTCGGCCACGACCACGATGGATTCCGCCTGTGCTCGCTGCTGCTCAAGCGCGCGTGCACGGTGGACGAGTGCGCGGCGTTGCTGGAGCTGCCGCCAGCCGCCGTGCGTGATTTCATCCATGCCGCCTACCTGTGTGGCTACGCGCAGCTGCAGAACGCCGCGCCGGTGCCCGTGGCCGCGCGCGGCAGCAGCGCCGACCGCGGCCTGCTGGCGCGCCTCTGGCGCAGCCTGCGCGGGAGCGAGCGCAATGCGTGAGCACAAGGTGGTGGTGCTTGGCGGCATGGGCAGTGGCAAGTCGACCCTGGTACGCAGCATCGCGGCCGGTGCGGTCATCGACACCGACGTCGCCAACAGCGATCGTGCGGGCGCGGACAAGGCCTCGACCACGGTCGCCCTGGACTACGCCGACATCGACCTGCCCAACGGTGAGCGCCTGCGCCTGTACGGCACGCCCGGCCAGCAGCGCTTCGACTTCCTGTGGCCGATCCTGCTGCAGGGTGCGCGTGGCGCGGTGCTGCTGCTGGATGCGCGCCGCGCCGGCGTCGCTGACGAACTGGATGCCTACCTGCAGGCGCTGCGGCCTTTTGCCGGCACGCTGGCGCTGGTGGTGGCGGTGACCCACCTGGACCAGGTGCCCGATGCGCAGCTGGACGACTGGGCCAGCCGTGCGTGCCTGGATGACCAGCCGCTGCCCCTGCTGCCCGTGGATGCGCGGGACCGCGCGCAGGGGCTGCTGCTGATGGATGTACTGATGAGCGAAATGGAAGCACACGCGCTGGTGGCCCTGCATGGCTGATGGACAGGTGGCGACGCTGCCCGATGCCGGCCAGCGCGAGCGCCTGCAGCCGCTGCTGCAGGATCTGCAGCAACGCGTGGAAGGGGTGCGCACGGTGGTGCTGGCCAGTGTCGATGGCTTCGCCCTGGTCAGTGCCGGTGCCGAAGGGCGCGGCGAGCGGCTGGCCGCGATGACCAGCGCGATGCTGGCCCTGGCGGCGGCGGTGGGTCGCGAGCTGGCGCTGGGCGATCTGCAGACGCTGATGCTGGAAGCACTGGGCGGCAAGGTGTTGATGCTGGCGATCCAGGCCGAAGGCCGCGCGCCGTTGCTGCTGATGGCGGCCTGTGACCAGCGCAGCGTGATCGGCCAGGTGCTGTGGCAGAGCAGGGAATGTGGCCAGGCGATCCTGGCCGAACTCAGCGGATCGTGAGCCCGGCCGCAGGGGAACGAGGGGCTCGAACCAACACTGACAAGGGGATACGACGTGGCTGGACTGACCGAATCGCTGAATGCACTGATGGGTATCGACGGCGCGCAGGCCGTGGCGCTGGTCGACTACGAGAGCGGCATGCTGCTGGGCGAAGCCGGCGCGGGCATGGACATGGAAGTGGCCGCCGCAGGCAACACCGAAGTGATCCGCGCGAAGATGAAGACCGCCGCCTCGCTCAACCTCAATGACAGCATCGAGGACATCCTCATCTCGCTGGGCAAGGCGTACCACATCATGCGCCCGGTGGCGAAGAAGCGGGGCCTGTTCTTCTACATCGTGCTGGACCGTGCGAAGAGCAACCTCGCCCTGGCCCGGCGCAAGGTGCAGGACGTGGAGTCCGAGCTGGCGATCTGAGTACCCTGCCTGTGTAGAGCCGAGCCCATGCTCGGCTGCTTCTGCTCCGGCCTTTCGTAGAGTCGAGCTTGCTCGACTTCTGCCAGAAGCAGTCGAGCAAGCTCGACTCTACACAACCCACCCCAGGCCGGCGTATGGTGGATGCCCGTCTCCCTGCCGAGCCGTGCATGTCCCAGCCTGACATCGCCGCCGACCTGGCACCGCGCATCGCCGTGGCCATCCGCGATGGCTTCGAGGACTACCACGCCCGTTTTGCCGCGATCACAGCGCGGGCGCGGCTGCGCTTCGAGCAGCGCGACTGGACCGCCGCGCGGCAGGATGCGGTCGAGCGCATCGCCCTGTACGACCTGTGCATCGCCGAGCGCATGGACGCGCTGCGGCGCATGGCCGGCGATGCCATCGGCGTGCGCGCGCTGTGGCTACAGGTGCACGCGCACTACAGCGCGCTGCTGCAGGGGCTGATCGACGCCGAGCTGTACAAGACCTTCTACAACACCCTGGCGCGGCGCCTGTTCGCGACCCGGGGCGTCGACCCGGCGCTGGAGTTCATCGCGTTCGATATCGAACCCTCCGATGCGATCACCCACCCGGTGGCGCGCCACACCTATGCGGTGTCGCCCACGCGCCCGGTGGAAGCGCTGCAGCGGGTGCTGGCCGACTACCGCTTCGACGTGCCGTATGCACACCAGCTGCGCTGCGCAGCGGCCATCGCCATCCGCCTGCAGGATGACCTCGCGCACTGGGGCGACACCCCGGTGCGCAGCATCGAACTGCTCGACACCGTGTTCTACCGCGAACGCCGTGCCTACCTGGTCGGCCGCGTGTTCGGCGAACACCGCTTCTCGCCCTGCATCATCGCCCTGGTCAACGACGAACAGGGCCTGCGTGCCGACGCGGTGCTGACCCGCCGCCGTGATGTCGCCCATCTGTTCGGTGTCTCGCGCAGCTATTTCCAGGCCGGCCTGGCCACGGTCGGTGACGCGGTGGTGTTCCTGCGCAGCCTGCTGCCCGGCAAGCCCATCGACGAGATCTACACCGTGCTGGGCCGCGCCAAGCAGGGCAAGACCGAGCGCTACCGCACCTTCTTCCGCCACTTCAACGAACACCCGCACGAGCGCCTGGTGCACGCCGAGGGCACCCCGGGCATGGTCATGGCGGTGTTCACCCTGCCCAGCTACCCGCTGGTGTTCAAGCTGATCCGCGACCGCTTCGCCTGGCCCAAGGCGATGTCGCGGCAGCAGGTGGAAGAGAAGTACGCGCTGGTGTTCAACCTGGATCGCGTCGGCCGCCTGCTCGATGCACAGCCGTACCGCCACCTGCGCTTCCCGCGCGAGCGCTTTGCCCCGGCACTGCTGGACGAGCTGCTGCAGCAGTGCGCGCAGAGCGTGCGCGTGCAGGGCGATGAGATCGAGATCGCCCTGTGCTACGTGCAACGCCGTTTCCGTCCGCTGAACCTGTACCTGCGCGAGCAGGGCGCGCCGGCCGTGCGCGCGGCCGCGCTGGACTACGCGCAGGCGATCACCGACATGGCCCGCAACAACATTTTTCCCGGTGACATGCTGCCGAAGAACTTCGGTGTGTCGCGGCATGGTCGCGCGGTGTTCTATGACTACGACGAGCTGTGCCTGGTCAGTGACTGCGTGTTCCGCGCCTGGCCGCAGCCGCGCACGCCGGAAGAAGCACTTGCCGACGAGCCGTGGTTCCACGTTGGCCCACGGGACGTTTTTCCCCAACGCTTCGGGCCGTTCATGGGGCTGCCGGCACAGGAGCTGGCAGCGGTGCGCGAGCACTACCGCCACCTGTTCGATCCCGCCTGGTGGCAAGGCCTGCAGTCCCGCTTCGCCAGTGGCGATTACCCTGACACGCCACCGTATGCCGCCGATCATCGATTGGCCTGACCGACCCGGCCACTGGCCCTGCGGCGCGAAACTCGGTTAGGCTGGACCATCATTGCCAAGGATCCGGTACCGATGCGCTCATCCCTTTGTCTTGCCCTTGCCCTGGCGGTCGGCAGCGTTACCGCCATCACCGCTTTTGATGCCCCTGCGCAGACCACGAAGGCGGTGCGCGCCACCGCCGAGGCCAGCATGGTGCTGACCGGCACCATCGACGTGGCCACAGACGGCTCGGTCAGCAATCTCGTACTGGACCAGCGCGAGCGCTTGACGCCCACGATCGCTGGTTTCGTCGACGGCACCATCCGCAGCTGGCGCTTCGAACCGACCGTGCAGGACGGACGTGCGGTGTCGGTGACGGCACCGATCCGCGTGCGCCTGCTCGGCAAGCCTGCAGCTGACGGCACGATGGAAGTACGCATGACGGGCGTCAACTTCAACGTGTACAGCGACAAGGATACCGACACCGTGACGCGGCGCGAGATGGGGCCGCCGAGCTATCCGCAGCAGGCGTTCCGCAACGGCGTGCAGGGCGAGGTGGTGCTGCTGATCAGGGTGGACCGGAATGGCAATGCAGCCGACGTCGCCACCGAGCAGGTGAACCTGGGGGTCGTGGGGCCCGAGCGCTCCATGCGGCAGATGCGTGATCTGTTTGCCAATGCCAGCACCGCCGCCGCCCGCAAGTGGACCTTTGCACCGCCGACCACCGGCAAGGACAAGGACGCTGCCGAGTGGACGGTCCGTACGGTGGTCAGCTACACGATGAGTGACGGACCGGGCGTCCAGCCAACGCCCTATGGCGTCTGGAAGCCCTTCATCCCGGGCCCGCGCCAGTCGGCGCCGTGGCGCCAGCAGGATGTCGCGCAGGAGGGTAGTGACCTGCTGCCGGCCGGCGGCGTGTACATGGTGGATGGTGCCAACCGTGGCCTGCGTCTGCTGACGGCACTGGCAAAGGACTGAGTTCCATCCGGTCCCTCGTGTTCCAGGACGGCGTGGCATGCCGCGCGCTGGCAACGAGGGACCTGTCTTTCAAGCACAAGGAGTGAGTGTGATGCGATCTTCCCTTTTCCTGGCCCTGACGCTGGCCCTCGGCGGCGGCGCCGGCTGCATCGGCAACGCAGACGCGCAGAGCGTGCGCGAGGTGCGCAAGCAGATGGAGGCCAGCATGACGCTCAGCGGCGTCATCAACATCGGCCGCGAAGGCCAGGTCGAAGGCTTCCAGCTGGACCACCGTGACAAGGTGGCCGCCGACGTGGCGCGCCTGGTCGAGGGCACGGTCAACAGCTGGCGCTTCGAACCGGTGCTGGTGGACGGCAAGGCCGTGCGCGCGCGTACCGATGTCCGCCTGCGGCTGCTGGCGGACAGCCTGACCGGCTCCACCATGCAGGTCCGCGTGGCCGATGCGAACTTCGGCCCGGTCGATGAAGAGAACACGCTGTCCAGCGACAACGTCAGGGCGCTGAAGATGCGCCCGCCGGTCTACCCGGAACGGGCGGCGGCCATCCGCGGCCAGGGTGAGGTGACGCTGCTGGTCAAGGTCGGGCGCGATGGCAAGGTGGCCGACGTGGTTGCCGAGCGTACCAACCTGACCGTGGTGGCGCCGGAGCGCCAGATGCAGATGCTGCGCGACGTGCTGGCCAAGGCCAGCGTGAGTACTGCCCGCAGCTGGACGTTCAGCATTCCGACCACCGGCGAGTACAAGGACGAAGAATTCTGGACCGTGCGCGTGCCGGTCAACTACGCCTTCGACTCCCGGTCGGAGCGTTACGGCCGCTGGTCGGCCTACATCCCGGGCCCGCGCCAGCAGGCACCGTGGAAGACCGGCGAAGACGAAAAGGCCACCGGTAGCGATCTGCTGCCCGAAGGCGGCGTCTACATGGTCGGCCGCAACGACGGCCCGCGCCTGCTGACCCCGCTGGGCTGAGCGGCGCGGTGACGACAGCGCCGGGTATCGCCCGGCGCTTCGGTATGCAGGTCACTCCGCGTGCGGGTACACCACCACGCGGTTGCGGCCTTGTTCCTTGGCCAGGTACAGCGCCTTGTCGGCCAGCCGCAGCGCCTGTTCCACATCGGCATGGAACGTGGGGAAGTGGGCCACGCCCAGCGACACGGTGATGCTGCCGACCGGTGCGAACGGCTGCCCGGCAATCGCCTGGCGCAGGCGCTCGGCGGTCTGCTGCGCCGCCGTTACGCCAACGCCCGGCAGCAGCACCAGGAATTCCTCGCCACCGGCGCGGCACAGCACGTCGGTCTCGCGCGAATGGCGGCGCATCTGCTCGGCGATATGGACGATGGCGGCATCGCCGACGTCATGGCCGTGGCCGTCGTTGATCGACTTGAAGCGGTCGATGTCCAGCGCCACGATCGCGAACGGCTGGCCCTGTGCCTGCAGCATCTCCAGCGCGTTCTGCAGCCCGCGGCGGTTCAGCAGCCCGGTCATCGGATCGGTGCGGCTGGCGCGGTTGAGGGTACCGATGCGGTCCTGCAGTGCGTTGAAGCTGTACAGCACCGCCTGCTTCAGCTGCGCCACTTCGAAGTACCACGCGCGGATGCCGGTAACGTGGTTGATCGCATTGCCGGTGTCTTCGCCTTCCTGCACGTTGCGCGCCAGCTGCCACAGCGGCATCGAGATGCGCCGCGCGAACCACCAGGTGATCAGCAGCGACAGCACGCCCAGCGGGATCGCGTTCCAGATGACCGAGGTCATCAGGCGCGACAGCGGCTGCAGGGTCGCCTCGGCCGGGCGCTGGGCGATGATGCCCCAGCCGGTGACCGGCACCGGCGCATAGCCGGACAGCTGGGCCACGCCATGGTTGTTGACCAGCTGCTGGCTGCCGGAACGACCGCCCATCACCGCCTTCACCGCCGCGTTGTCCAGCGCGTAGGTGCCCACTTCCTTCGGGTTGTTGTGGTAGATGATGCGGCCGTTGTGGTCGACCACGTACAGGTAGGACCCGTCGCGGTAGTAGTGCTTGCCCAGCAGCGTGTGCAGCGCGCTGCGCTGGCGCAGGTACAGCGTGCCGCTGACGTAGCCGAGGTAGGTGCCCTGGCGGTCGAAGACCGGGTGCGACAGCGAGATCAGCAGCTTGCCGGTGGCCGACTGGTAGGGATCGCTGATCAGCGGCTGGCGGCGCGCCAGTGCCTGGTTGCTGCCGAAGCTCTTGAGCACTTCGCCCTGCAGCTGCAGGGTCTGCGGGGAGGTGGCGATGACCAGGCCGCTGGCATTGACCACCAGCGAGGAGTTGAAGCTGCTGGACTGCAGCTGCAGGCGGCTGGCTTCGTCCTGCGCGTGGCCGGCATCCAGCCCGCTCTCACCGAGCCGGGTGGCAGCGTAGGCCAGCTGCTGCTGCGCGGACAGCAGGAAGGTCTGCGTCGTTTCGGCCAGCTTGCTGGTGTAGACGCGGTTGGCTTCCAGGGTGTTGCCCACCAGTTGGTCGCGCTGCACGCGGTAGCTGGCCAGCAGCGTGTTGCCGAGGGCGATGAGCGTACTCAGCAGGGCCAGCGCAAGAATCAGCTTGCCCAGGTTGAGGCGGTTGGAGATGGGTGGCATGCAGCGACGGCGCCCACTGCTGCGGCAGCGCAGCCGGGCACGAACGGTGGGGGAGCCGCCATTATGGGCACATTCGCATGCCTTGGGGTTAAGTACGGTGTCCCGGTGTCAGCGTTGCAGGCGCCGCCGCAACGTATCGCGCACGCGTTCGGCACCCGCCGCATCCAGCGGCGCGAGCACGCCACGCGCATCCTGCGGCACATGCGCGGCCGTATGTTCGCCCGCATCGAACACATAGTGGTCGAGCATCGTGCGCCAGTGCGCGCGCTGTTCCGGCGGAAGGTCGCGCAGGGCGAGGATGGCCAGCATCAGCGCATTCATCGGCGAATCCATCCACGCCGGCCCCGGCCGCCACCAGCTGTTGACCAGCACGTTGAACGGTTCCAGGCCCTCCATGTGGTGCCACCACAGCGAGGGAATGAACACCGCATCGCCCGGTTCCAGCTCGGCCACCTGGGCCTGCTCCCACGCTTGGGCGAAGCGCGGGAAGCGCTGCAGGTCCGGTGCATGGAAATCGACCAGGCTGATGGCCTGCCCGGCGGGGGTGAAATCCAGCGGCCCGACATACAGGTTCTCGACCTGCGCCGGCGCGAACAGGGTGACGCGACGGCGACCGGCCGCCACGCACGCCAGGTTGTCCGGCACGTCCTGGTGGGCGGCGATGCGCGAGCGGTTGCCGATCCAGATGCTGGCCAGCGGATCGGCGACGCCCAGGTGCAGCGGGTTGGCCTGGCTGAAGCCGGGCAGGAAGCTGTCCAGCGTGGTCGAGGCAACGTAGATCGACGGCGGCGCGGGATCGCTGGCGTACTTCAGCAGGGTGGCCAGCACCACCTTCAGCGGGATCTGTTCGCGGCGGAAATTGAAGCCGCTCATGTCCTCGTTGTAGAACAGCCGCCCGCGCGTGTCGGGTGCGGCGGTGGTCGCCGTCACCGGCATCTGCCCGTGGTCGAAGCCGGCCAGGTGGGCCACCGCCTCGACGGCGGACCGGCGCGCGGCCCTCACCAGTGGCCAGTGCGCCACCAGCCCACGGATCACCTTCGGCGTCGTCCAGGTGGGCAGCTGCGCGTGCAGCTGCGCCGGGTCCAGGCCGTGGATCTCTTCGATGGGGCGGGGCTGGGGCAGCATGCGCGGGTATCCGGAGCGGAGTGGAGCCGAGCATGGGCTCGGCTCTACAGCAGTGCACAAGCCGACCCTGTAGAGCCGAGCCCACGCTCGGCTCCACAGTACTGCAGCAGGTCAGAACTTGTAACGCACGCCGAACATGTAGCGCGGGCCGGTCTGGGTGGCGTAGCGCAGCATGTTGGTGTGGCGCGAGTAGGTGCGCATGGTCTCGTCGGTCAGGTTGATCGCTTCCAGGCTCAGAGTCAGCTGCTCGCTCACCGCGTAGCTGATGTTCAGATCGAGCTGGCCGTAAGCCGCGGTGTAGTTCGGGTTCGGGCCCTGGCCGCCGATGCCGTTGAGGAACTTGTCGCGCCAGTTGTAGGCCGCACGTACCTGCCAGGCATTCCTGTCGTAGAACGCGACCAGGTTGGCCGAGTCGCTCAGGCCGATCATCGGGTACTGGTCGCCCAGGCTGAGGTTGTTGAAGGTCAGCCCGGACTTCACCTTGGTGTAGTTGGCCGCCAAGCCGAAGCCGGACTGGCCGAACAGGTGCTGCACCGCCACTTCCCAGCCATCCAGGTGGTCCGAGTGCTGGTTGGCCGGCACGGTGATGTCGAAGCCGGCGATCGGATCGGTCGGCAGGCCTTCGATGGTGCCGGTCAGCTGGCCGGCCGAGTTGACGCCGGTGAAGTTCACGCCCGGGTCGCCGGCATGGTTGGTGAAGATGTAATCGCGGATGCAGGGCATGTCGGTGCCGCCGCACGACGCCAGTGCCTCGTTCCAGTAGGCACCGCCGACGGGCGTGTGCAGGTTGCCGCTGTTCTCGCGCACCACGGTGTCGCTGATGAAGTTCTTGATGTTCTTGCGGAAGAAGCCGGCCGAGGCGTAGCTGGCCTCGCCGTAGTACCACTCCAGCGAGAGGTCGAAGTTGTCCGAGATCAGCGGCTCCAGGCTGGGGTTGCCGCGGCTGCCGCTGCCACCCTGGGTGCGCACGATGTCGGCCAGCGACTGGCCGCTCTGGATCTGCGTCCAGCTCGGGCGGCCCAGCGTGCGGCTGTAGCTGCCGCGCAGCGCCAGCGATTCGCTCAGGTCCAGCTTCAGGTCGACGTTGGGCAGCACGTAGTCGTACTTGCCGCGGCCGCCGATGAAGCTGCTTTCCGGCGCATAGACGATGTTCAGTTCGTTGGCCGAGCCCCAGCTGATGCCGGTCGGCACGCGCACCATGGCGTTGGATTCCACTTCGGTCTGCTCGTAACGCACGCCGGCGGCCACGTGCAGCGGCATCGACCAGTCAAAGGTGGTGCGGTACTGCAGGAAGGCGCTGCGCGTCTTCTCGGTGGTGCGGATGTCTTCGGAGTACTCGCTCGGTGCGTAGTAGCAGGTCGGGCAGGCCGGGTCGGCAGCGGTTCCGACCTGGGCGGCGCGGTCGATCAGGCGGTCGAAATCGAACACCAGGAACTGGCCGGTCAGGCGCGGATCGCTGTGCCCGGAGAAGGCCTTGAAGTACTTGGCCATGTTGTCGGCGTACCAGATGTCATCGGCATAGTCGGCCGGTGAACCGAGGCCGCCCCAGGTATTGCGCTGCATGATGGCCGAGGCCGAGCGGTTCTCCACCTGGGTGTGGCCGATGCCGAAATCCAGCGCCGAATAGTCGGCGAAGCGGAACGTACCGCGGCCCTGGTACTGCTGCACCTCGGACTTGTTGTAGCTGTTCTGGAACACCGAGCCGGTGACCAGCGCATCGGAGGCCTGCACGCCGCCCGGGGGCAGGGCGATGTTGATGATCGGCAGGTCACCGCTGTAGTCGACGGTGGTCTTGCCGCGCACGAAGGCGGCCACGCCAAGCACGCCGGCCGAGCCGTAAGGGCTGTCCGGCTGCGATTCGGCGGTGGAATTGTGCGCATCAAACGACAGGTCCAGGGCGTCGTTCACTTCCCAGTCCACGTTGAAGCCCAGCGAGTGCATGCCGGTCTTGGTGGCCAGCCGCGCGCCGCCCATCGACACGTCCGAATTGGTCATGTCTTCGCTGTAGATGATCGGTGCAGCCACCGGGCCATTGGTCCAGGTGCTGTCGCCCGGGCCGTAGTTGAACCACACCGACAGCTCGCTGCGCTGCTGCTGCACCTTGTTCTCGACATAGGTGTAGTCCAGCGTGGTGGTGACATTGTCGGTCGGCTTCCACTGGAACGTGGCCTGCGCGTTGGTGCGCTGGCGCTGCACGCCGTTGACGTTGTAGGCGGTGTTCTGCGGCCGCCCATACACATCGTTCGGGCCCGGCCGGTTGGTGATGCGGTCCGAGTAGCCCTGGCCCGGCTGCGGCAGGGTGCGCCCATCGGTGGTGTTGTTGCCGTAGAACGTCGCCCAGCCCTCGGCCACGGTGGCCTGGTTGAAGCCGGAATCGCGCTCCTGGTGGCTGGCACTGAAGGCCACGCCGAAGCGGTCGTCGGCATAGCGCTGGCTGAAGATGCCCGACAGTTCGCCGGTGACGTTCGACCCCTGCAGCGTGCGCGGCAGGTTGTCGTTGGAGGAATCGTTGACCGCCTTCAGGCCGAGGCTGATCACCGGCTCCGATTCCAGCGGCCGCAGGGTCTTGATGTTGATGGTGGCGCCGATGCCACCGGCCGGGTTGTCGGCGCGGCTGGTCTTGTACACCTCCACCGCCGAGATCGATTCGGAAGCGAGGTTGGCGAAGTCGAACGAGCGCGAACCGTTCAGGCCGGCACCGCCGTTGCCGAGGTTCGACGCAGGCATCTGGCGGCCGTTCAACAGCACCAGGTTGTAGTCGGGGCCGATGCCGCGCACGGTCACCTTGGAACCTTCGCCGCTGGAGGTGCGGTCGATCGAGACGCCGCTGATGCGCTGCAGCGATTCGGCCAGGTTGGTATCCGGGAACTTGCCGATGTCCTCGGCGACGATGCCATCGACCACGCCCTGGCTGTCGCGCTTGAGGTTCATCGACGACTGCAGGCTGCCGCGGATACCGGTGACCTGCACGGTATCGAGCGTGGCCGGGTCGGGCGTGTCGCCGGCAGGTGCGTCCTGCGCCCATGCCGGTGCGGCGAGCGCTGCGAGCAGCGCGGAAGTGAGCATCGTCTTGCGAGGTACTGCCTTGTACGTCTTCATGGAAGCTCCCTCCCCAGGGAATTCGGTTGTGTCGTTGCGGCGTTGTCTCGATCGCGGGTTACTGCACGTGGCCGGATTGGAGCGACGGTTGACAGCGTTGTCAACAAACTGCCATCAAGTGCGCCTGGCCAACGCCTGCGTGGGCCGCGATGTAACCGTTGCCATGCACCTGCTCACGCCGATGAATTGCCTTTGGCTGCGGCATCTGCAGCGCTTTTTCAGGCATGACAGCGCTGCCAATCGATCGGCGGAAAAACGTTGTGCGGTGCAGAACGAAACTGCGCGGATGCCGCGCGAGGGTGCTTCAGCGTGGAGGGAGGAGGGGACTGACAGCGCTGGACAACGGCAATGGCCGGTGGATGTCGTGCATGTCCACTGGATGGCTTGAATCACTGACCGGGAGGACAGGTTCTGGACATGGTGACGACTGTCAGCGGACAGCACGTGCGGCGACGCCACAACGGGCGCGTCGGCCCGCTGCGGCAGGGCTCAGCGCCGGCGCGGTGCGGCGGTGGATTCGCGTTCCAGCACCGCGTGCTCGACGGTGATCATGCGCCCGGCCGCCTCGGCGCGGATGTGCTCGATCAGCTGCTCGGTGGCCAGCCGGCCCATGTGCGCGGTCGGCTGGCGCACGGTGGTCAGTGCCGGGTAGATGTGCCCGGCAATCGGCGTGTCGTCGAAGCCGCACACCGACAGATCGCGCGGCACGCGCAGCCCACGCTCGCCGGCCACGCGGTAGACCGCAGCGGCCATGTCATCGTTGGCCGCGAAGATCGCCGTCGGCGGATCGTCGAGGTCGAGCAGGACGTTGGCCGCGTCCACGCCGGACTCGAACGAGAACTGGCCATTGGCCACCAGCTGCGGATCGTAGGCAATGCCGGCCTCGCGCAGCGCCTGGCGGTAGCCGGCGTGGCGCCACTGGCAGGCACCATGCGCGCGTGGCCCCTTGATGTGGCCGATGCGGCGGTGGCCCTGCGCAACCAGGTGTCCGATCAGCTCGACCACCGCGGTGGTTTCATCCATGCGCACGCCGATGCGGCCTTCCGGATGGCGTGGCGCGATGCAGGCGAAGGGAATGTCCTGTTCTTCCAGCCAGGACAGCACCACCTCGTCATCGGTCAGCGGCGGGATCAGCACCACGCCGTCGGGGCGCGAATTCTCGAACAGCGCGGCCAGGTCGGGCAGGGTGCGGCGGCCGGTGCCGACCGGGCCCAGGATCAGGTTGTAGTGCTGCGCATGACAGGCTTCCAGCATGCCGCTCTGGATTTCCATCAGGTAGTTGCGCGAGGGATTGTTGTAGACCAGCGCCAGTGCGTACGAGCGCTGGCCCGCCAGGCTGCGCGCGGACAGGTTCGGCTTGTAGCCCAGCCGTGCCACGGCCGCCAGCACGCGCTCGCGCGTCTGCTCGCGCACGTTCGGCTCGTGGTTGAGCACGCGGGACACGGTCTTGATCGAAACCCCGGCAACGGCGGCGACATCCTCGATTCGACTGCGCATGGTGCGATGGTTCCTCCTGGAAGGCGGCGGGCACGCGGCGATGGTAGTGCGTGCTGGCCCGGTCGATGTTGCCGAAGCAGGCGGATGGTGCCACGACAGGAGGGGCGATGGCACGTCCCGATTCCGTGTCGCGATGCAGCACCCGCGCACTGCGATGGCGTGCCGATGATGCGCCAGGCCCCGTGGTCGCGGGACGGTCGGCACGTTGCCCGCGGCCAACGATTGACAGCAGCGGGGTCGCCTTATATGACAGCGCTGTCAGGAGCAGTGCGCAAGCGCCCATGCCGGCGTGCGGTCGCAGACACGCGCGCCAGGAATTTCATCCACGGAGGTAGAGCCCAGTGAATCGCCCCACCCAGACCCTTCTTGCCAGCTGCCTGTTGGCCGCCCTTGCCGCGCCCGTCGGTGCCGCACCGGCCAGCGGCGAACGTCTGCAGGACTGGCCGCGCGTGCACAGCGCGATCACCCCCGACGCGCAGATCGAAAGCCGCGTGCAGCAGATCCTTTCGCAGATGACGCTGGCGCAGAAGATCGGGCAGATGACCCAGGCCGAGATCAAGACGATCACGCCGGAGCAGGTGCGCCGCTACTACATCGGCTCGGTGCTCAATGGCGGCGGCTCGTGGCCGGGCATGGACAAGCACGCCAGCGTGCAGGCTTGGCTGGAGCTGGCCGATGCCTACCATGCCGCCTCGCTGGCCACCGACGCGAAGACGCCGGTGCCGGTGATCTGGGGCACCGATGCGGTGCACGGCCACAACAACGTGCTGGGCGCGACCCTGTTCCCGCACAACATCGGCCTGGGCGCCGCCGGTGATCCCGAACTGATCGAGCGCATCGGCGAGGCGACCGCGCGGTCGGTGCGCGCCACCGGCATCGGCTGGGTCTTCGCGCCCACCCTGGCCGTGGCCCACGACCCGCGCTGGGGCCGCACCTACGAAAGCTATTCGTCCGACCCGGCAGTGATCCGCAGCTTCGCCCACGCCTACGTGAAGGGCGCGCAGGGCGCCTTCAAGGTTGACGGCAACGTGGTCACCACCGCCAAGCACTACCTGGGCGACGGCGCCACCGACAGCGGCCGCGACCAGGGCGAGGCGCTGGTCGACAAGGCGACGATGATCAACGTGCATGCGCAGGGCTACTACGGCGCGCTGGCCGAAGGCGCGCAGACCGTGATGGCCTCCTTCAACAGCTGGAACGACCGCGCTGGTGGTGTCGACTACGGCAAGATGCACGGCAGCAAGGCGCTGCTGACCGATGCGCTGAAGGACAAGATGGGCTTCGACGGCTTCGTCGTCTCTGACTGGAACGGCATCGCCCAGGTGCCGGGCTGCCGCAACGACAGCTGCGCGCAGGCCATCAACGCCGGCATCGACATGGTGATGGTGCCCGATGACTGGAAGGTCTTCATCGACAACACCACCGCGCAGGTGCAGAAGGGCGAGATCCCGATGGCGCGCATTGATGACGCAGTGACGCGCATCCTGCGGGTGAAGCTGCGTGCCGGGCTGTTCGAACACAAGCCGTCCGACAGCCGCTACGCCGGTGATGCCAACGCCGTGCAGCACCGCGAGCTGGCGCGGCGTGCGGTGCGCGAATCGCTGGTGCTGCTGAAGAACGAAGGCAAGGTGCTGCCGCTGCGCCGCGACGCGCGCGTGCTGGTGGTCGGCAAGGGTGCTGACAACATCGGTGACCAGTCCGGTGGCTGGTCGCTGACCTGGCAGGGCACCGAGAACAGGAATGCCGACTTCCCCAACGCCGATTCGGTGCTGGGCGCGCTGCGCGCCGAACTGGGTACGGACAAGGTCAGCTTCAGCGCCGACGGCCAGGGCATCGATCCGAAGGCATTCGACGTGGTGCTGGCGGTGATCGGCGAGACGCCGTATGCGGAAACCAATGGCGACATTCTGGCCTCGGACACGGTGAGCCACAGCCGCGCGTATCCGCAGGACCTTGCTGTGCTGAAGGCGGCGGCTGCGACCGGCAAGCCAGTGGTGACGGTCTATATGTCCGGCCGCCCGATGTACACCAACGACCTGCTCAACGTGTCCAGCGCCTTCGTCGCGGCCTGGCTGCCGGGCACCGAAGGCAAGGGCGTGACCGATGTGCTGGTGGCGGGCAAGGGCGGCAAGCCCGCGCACGACTTCCGTGGCCGCCTCAGCTTCCCGTGGCCGGGCGTGCCGTGCCCGGCACCGATCGACCAGCCCGATGCGAAGAAGCCGTCGCTGTTCGCGCTGGGCTATGGCCTGAGCTACGCCAAGGGCGGCAAGGTCGCGCGCCTGGACGAAGCCAACCCGGACAGCTGCGGTGAAGTGACCGTGCTGCCGATCTTCAACCGTGCCGACACGCCGCCGTTCGCCCTGCACGTGGCCGCCGCGGGTGCAACCCAGCCGCTGGGCAGCGATCTGAACGCCACGCTGCGCTGGCCCACCGCCAAGCCGGTGGTGCAGGTGCGTACCGTGCAGGTGAACACGCAGCAGGACGCCAAGGAAGTGACCTGGCTGGCCCCCGCGCAGTTGATCGCACGCAGCACCTCGCGCCGCAACCTGGGCGCACTGGCGCGCAGCAACGGCGCGCTGCAGTTCGATGTGCAGCTGGTGAAGCGCCCGGCCTCGCCGGTGAAGGTGACCATGCAGTGCGGCAGTGGCTGCGAGGGTGGGGTGGATATCGCGCCGTTGCTGGGCAAGCTCTCGCCCGGCCAGAAGCAGACGGTGACCGTGCCGCTGGCGTGCTTCGCCAAGCAGGGCGTGGCACTGGGCGCGGTGGAAGCCCCGTTCGTGGTGACCGCCGACAAGCCGTTCGCTGCAGCGTTCACCCAGGTCAAGCTGACCGCCAACACGGCGAATGCCGAGGGTGCGGTGGCCTGCCCGTAAGCCACGCGGTGGCGCCGGGTGATGCCCGGCGAGCGGGGCAAAGCTTGATGTCGTTCCGTCCACGTGTCCTGGTGCGCCGCTAAACTGGCGCACCAGGAAGCGATCCGCGTGTCGTGCGGATCCACAGACAAGGACGACCATGCGCCGTTTACTCCAGAGCGTGAGGCTGCAGCCTCATGGTTCCACCATCGATGTCACGTGCGTCACCGACGCACGCGCGCTGCTTGAGCTGGTGCGGCAGGGCGCATACGCGCAGGCCTCGGCGGTGATGGCTGATCTCCACGAAGGCAGCCAGGTGGATTTCTACGCTTACCTCGGCAAGCAGGTGCAGGCGCCTGCGCTCGCCGCGCAATGGCACGCACACGCGCCCGATTCCATCGATGCCACACTGCTGCTGGCCTTTGCCGAGTTGGGCGAAGGCTGGCGCCTGCGCGGCGAAACCTACTTTCATGAAATCCCCGAAGCGCGCCGGCGCGCCTTCCCGCTGAAGTTCCAGGCGGCGCAGCGGCGGTTCAAGGCACTGGCCGAGCGTGCGGACGCACCGCCGCTGGCGTTCTATGGCCTGCTGCACTGTGACGTGGTGTGCGACATCGAACGTGAGGCGCGCAGCGAGCGCTTCGCGCAGGTGATGGCGCTGGCGCCGTACCACGCGCCCTCGGTCTACATGCTGGCCAAGGCCAGCATGGAAAAGTGGGACGGCAGTGACGAGGAGATGTGGGCGTACCTGCGCTGGATCAGTGACAACGCCCCGCGCGGCCGCGATGCCCATGCGGCGATCGCGGCGCACGTGGTGGAATGGACCTACCCGTGGATGGACGAGTGCGATGCGCCGCTGGAGATCGTCGGGGTGGTGCGTACCGCCAACGTGCCCGGTCTGGCCGACCTGGTGCGCAAGGCGCTGCTGGACTGGCTGGACGTGCAACCCGCTGGCCTGGAACGCGCGCTGGCGGCCTGCACCTCATCGCGTGAGCGCCGCCATCGCGCCGAGTTCGCCCTGGCCCTCTACCTTGCCGGTGCCTGGGACGAGGCGCGCGTGGTGATGAAGGCGCAGGGCGGCAAGGTGCCGGTCGAACCGTGGTGCTACCTGGCCTATCGCGGCAGCAGCATGCTCAGCGAAATGCTGGGCGGCACGCTGCGCTGTGCGGGCTTGGCCCACGACCGCATCTGCCGCGACCTCGGCCTGGACCCGCGCGAGGTCTGCGCGTAGAGGCATCTCGCCGGGCATGGCCCGGCGCTATCGGTAGATCCACGCCATGCGTGGATGCCTGCCGCCGCGAAGGCCAAAAAAAAGCCCCGCAGTGCGGGGCTTTTCCCTTATCGCTTCATGGAACCGAAGAACTCGTCGTTGGACTTGGTGTTCTTCATCTTGTCCAGCAGGAATTCCATCGCGGCCATTTCATCCATCGGATGCAGCAGCTTGCGCAGGATCCAGATCTTCTGCAGCAGTTCCGGTTCGATCAGCAGGTCTTCGCGGCGGGTGCCCGAACGGTTGATGTCGATGGCCGGGAACACGCGCTTTTCAGCGATGCGACGGCTCAGGTGCACTTCGCTGTTGCCGGTGCCCTTGAACTCTTCGTAGATCACCTCGTCCATCTTCGAGCCGGTGTCGACCAGCGCGGTGGCGATGATGGTCAGGCTGCCGCCTTCTTCCACGTTGCGCGCGGCACCGAAGAAGCGCTTCGGGCGGTGCAGGGCGTTGGCGTCCACACCACCGGTCAGCACCTTGCCCGAGCTCGGCACCACGTTGTTGTAGGCGCGGGCCAGGCGGGTGATGGAGTCCAGCAGGATCACCACGTCCTTCTTGTGCTCGACCAGGCGCTTGGCGCGCTCGATGACCATTTCGGCCACCTGCACGTGGCGCGCGGCCGGCTCGTCGAAGGTCGAGCTGATGACCTCGCCGCGCACGGTGCGCTGCATTTCGGTCACTTCTTCCGGGCGCTCATCGATCAGCAGCACGATCAGGTGCACGTCCGGGTGGTTGGTGGTGATGGCCGTGGCCACCTGCTGCATCATCATCGTCTTGCCGGCCTTTGGCTGGGAAACGATGAGCGAGCGCTGGCCCTTGCCCTGCGGCGCCATCAGGTCGAGGATGCGGCCGGTGATGTCTTCCGACGAACCGTTGCCGCGCTCCAGGGTGAAGCGGCGACGCGGGAACAGCGGGGTCAGGTTCTCGAACAGCACCTTGTTCTTCGACGCTTCGATCGGCTCACCGTTGATGGTGTCGACGATGTTCAGTGCGAAGTAGCGCTCGCCGTCCTTCGGGAAGCGGATGCGGCCGGAGATGTGGTCGCCGGTGCGCAGGTTGAAGCGGCGGATCTGGCTGGGCGAGATGTAGGTGTCGTCCGGGCCGGCCAGGTAGCTGGCCTCGGCCGCGCGCAGGAAGCCGAAGCCGTCGGGCAGGATTTCCAGCACGCCGTCGGCGGCGACGCCGTCACCGTGGCGGGTCAGCACCTTCAGCAGGGCGAAGATGACGTCCTGCTTGCGGGCGCGGGCGACGCCTTCGGAGATCTGCAGCTGCTCGGCGATTTCCAGCAGCTTCTGCGCCGGCATGCGCTTGAGGTCGCTCAGCGAGTAGACCGGGAAGCCTTCCGGCACGTTGGCGTGCGGGCGCGGCACGAAGGGCTGCTGCTCGCCACCGTCCTGCGGCATGCCGTCATCGCGGCCACGGCCACCACGGTCGCGGTCGCGACGGTTGCGGAAGCGGTCGCGGCGGTTGCCCTGGCCCTGCTGGCCGTTCTGGCCACCCTGGTTGTAGGGATTGTTGTTCTGGCCCTGGTTCTGGCCACCGCCCTGGTGGTTCTGCTGGCGCTGGCCGGATTCGCGGCCTTCGCCGCCATCACCGCCGCCGGAGGCGGGGGCTTCAGCAGCGGGCGCGCTCGGCGCGGGGGCGGCTGCGGCCGGTGCCGGCGCTTCGGGCGCGGGTGCCAGCGGCAGGGTCGGCTGCGCGGGCGCAGCGCTGGTTTCGGCGGCGGCCGGAGCGGCTGCCTTGCTCACGCGGGGCTTGCGCACGCGCTTTTCGGCGGGCGCATCGGCGCTGCCGGTTTCGGGAGTGTTATCGGACAAGAGCGTTATTCCTCGCTTGAAGGTGCGAGCGCCCGGCTGGGGCGGCGAACGTTGGGAATGGGTCTGGAAGAAACTGCGTCCAGAGGGTGCGGCACGCGAACGCGGCCGGATATGCCGACACTATCATCGGCCAGCGGCGCCGTGCAAGGGTCACCGGGTATTGCATTCATGCGGGCGCCGGGCGCCCAGCGGCAGCCGCGGTCAGCGGCTGCCGTGGAACAGCAGGATCAGGCCAGGGCCTTGTCCAGCAGGCCGGCCAGCTGGGCCTTGCCTACCGCACCGATCTGCTCGCCGACCTTTTCGCCGTCCTTGAAGACGACCAGGTACGGGATCGAACGCACGTGGTACTTGGCGGCCAGCGCGCGGTTGTTGTCGACGTTGACCTTGGCGATCTTGGCGCGGCCCTGGTAGGCGTCGGCCAGTTCGTCCAGCGCGGGGGCGATCATCTTGCAGGGGCCACACCACTCTGCCCAGAAATCGACCAGCACCGGTTCCTTGGAATTCAGCACGGTGCTATCAAAGTCGGCATCGCCGACGTGTACAACCTTGTCGCTCATCTTGGTTTCTCGTCTTGGATTGCACCCGGCCAGGCCGGAGGTGGGTGAACTGGGCCATGCCCGGTGGCGCGACCCTCGTCGTTGCCTCGCAGCGGTCTGCCGCGGTGCGTTCGGCGGGATGCCTGGACGCTCACGGCCGGCAGTGTACCCCTATCGCGCGGCGGGGACAGTTGCTGGCTGGAACCCAGCGTATCGTGATCGTGTCCCAGCCCGGTATGTGTCGGATTTCACTGTCTTCGAGGAGATGGGGGTGGCACCGGGGCAGGGCCAGTGGCCGGCACAGGGCCGTTCAAGTGGCGTGCGGCTGGGTGAAGGCCCCGTGCGCGCGAGTCGTCTCCCGGCTCTGTGAGACAGGCGGTTCCGGTTTGCCGGCCCGAGTGCGTTAAACTGGGGCATTGTGCGGCGTGCGGACCGGGTGGTCCCAGCCTGCCAACCCGCCGCAGGGGACGCAGTTTGCGACGGTGCCCCTAGACGCTGAAGTGCCAGCCGCCCCGTGGGCCGGCGGCCATACCAAGACGGACACATGAGCGACAAACCGCTGACCGATTTGACCTTCTCCTCCTTCGAGCTGCATCCGGCCCTGCAGGCCGGCCTTGAAGGAGCCGGATTCACCCGCTGCACCCCGATCCAGGCGCTGACCCTGCCGGTCGCGCTGCCCGGCGGTGATGTTGCCGGCCAGGCGCAGACCGGCACCGGCAAGACGCTGGCCTTCCTGGTCGCTGTCGTGAACCGCCTGCTGACGCGTCCGGCACTGGCCGACCGCAAGCCGGAAGACCCGCGCGCCCTGATCCTGGCACCGACCCGCGAACTGGCCATCCAGATCCACAAGGATGCGGTGAAGTTCGGTTCCGACCTGGGCCTGCGTTTCGCCCTGGTCTACGGCGGCGTCGATTACGACAAGCAGCGCGAACTGCTGCAGCAGGGCGTGGACGTGATCATCGCCACCCCGGGCCGCCTGATCGACTACGTGAAGCAGCACAAGGTGGTTTCGCTGCACGCCTGCGAGATCTGCGTGCTGGACGAAGCCGACCGCATGTTCGACCTGGGCTTCATCAAGGACATCCGCTTCCTGCTGCGCCGCATGCCCGAGCGCACCACCCGCCAGACCCTGCTGTTCAGCGCCACCCTCAGCCACCGCGTGCTGGAACTGGCCTACGAGCACATGAACGAGCCGCAGAAGCTGGTGGTCGAAGCCGAGACCATCACCGCTGCGCGCGTGCGCCAGCGCATCTACTTCCCGGCCGATGACGAGAAGATCCCGCTGCTGCTGGGCCTGCTGTCGCGCAGCGAAGGCGCGCGCACCATGGTCTTCGTCAACACCAAGGTGTTCGTCGAGCGCGTGGCGCGTTCGCTGGAAAAGGCCGGCTACCGCGTCGGCGTGCTGTCCGGCGACGTGCCGCAGAAGAAGCGCGAGAGCCTGCTCAACCGCTTCCAGAAGGGCCAGCTGGAAATCCTGGTGGCCACCGACGTGGCTGCGCGCGGCCTGCACATCGATGGCATCAAGTACGTCTACAACTACGACCTGCCGTTCGACGCCGAAGACTACGTGCACCGCATCGGCCGTACCGCGCGCCTGGGCGAAGAGGGTGATGCGATCAGCTTCGCCTGCGAGCGCTACGCGATGGGCCTGCCGGACATCGAGGCGTACATCGAGCAGAAGATTCCGTCCGAGCCGGTCACCAAGGAACTGATGACCCCGCTGCCGCGCCCGGAGCGCCCGGCCCCGGCCGAAGGCGAGGAAGGCGACGACAACGAAAGCGTCGGCCAGATCTTCCGCGAAGCGCGCGAAGCCCGCGCCGCCGAGGAAGAGCGTCGTGGCGGTGGCCGCAGTGGCGGCCGTTCCGGCAGCGGCGGTGGTGGCCGTGGTGGTCGCGACGGTGAGCGCAGTGGCGAACGCCGCCCGCGTGGCCCGCGCAAGCCGCGCGTGGAAGGCGAGCAGGCTGCTGCCGCGCCGGTCGCCGGTGCCGAAGGCGCCGCAGCCCAGGCCCCGCGCCCGCCGCGTGCCGAAGGCGCACCGGAAGGTGCCGCCGATGGCGAGCACAAGACGCGCAAGCGTCGTCGTCGTCGCCACGGCCGTCCGGTCGAAGGTGCCGAGGGCGTGCAGAACACCGCCGGCAATGGCGCCAGCCCGGTCACCCCGGTGCAGGTGGTGGCCAAGCCGGTGCGTACCGCCGCCGACACCGGTGATTCGTTCCTGACCCGTATCGGCCGCAAGATCCGCCGGATGCTGTCGGGCAACTGATCGGTGTGCCGACCAACGGTCGGCACCCACCACGATCAGCGGGTAGCACCCGACCGTTGGTCGGGTGGCCTTGACCGGCGTGCCGACCAACGGTCGGCACCCACCAGGTCGGCAGGTTTTCGCCGGGCATGGCCCGGCGCTACCGATCCGTCGCGCCGGTCCTGCATAATCGGGGCATGAGTGTCCTGCGCTTCGACAATGTCAGCAAACAGTACGCCGGTGGCCACGAAGCCCTGACCGATGTCAGCTTCGAAGTAGCCCCCGGCGAAATGCTGTTCGTCACCGGCCATTCCGGGGCGGGCAAAAGCACCCTGCTCAAGTTGATCCACCTGGACGAGCGGCCCAGCCGCGGCGCGGTGGTGTTCGACGAGCGCAACCTGCTGAAGGTGCGCGGCGGTGACATCCCGCGCCATCGGCGCGCGGTGGGCGCGGTCTACCAGGACCACCGCCTGCTGATGGACCGCTCCATCGCCGAGAACGTGGCGCTGCCGCTGATCCTGCGCGGCACCCGCCGCGGCGATATCGCCAAGCGCGTGCGCTCGGTGCTGGAACGCATGGGCCTGGGCCACCGCGAAAAGGCACTGCCCTCGCAGTTGTCGGCTGGTGAGCAGCAGCGCGTGGGCATCGCCCGCGCGATCGTCGGCGAACCCAAGCTGCTGGTGGCCGACGAGCCGACCGGCAACCTCGACCCGACCCTGGCGGCGGAGATCATGGCCCTGTTCGCCGAGCTGCCCTCGCGCGGCACCAGCGTGCTGGTGGTCAGCCACGACCTGCCGCTGCTGCGCCGCATGCGCAAGCGCGTGCTGATCCTCGACCATGGCCGGCTGGCGGACGACATCTCGCCGCAGGACCTGGCGGAGTAACGCATGGGCAAGAACGAAAACAGCGAAGCCGCCGCACCGTCGCGCCTGGGCGTGTGGTTCCACCACCACGCCCACAGCGTGGTGTTCAGCCTGGGCCGCGCCTGCCGCAAGCCGTGGGCCACCCTGCTGACGGTGATGGTCATGGCGCTGGCGCTGGCATTGCCGCTGGGGCTTTCCATCGCCCTGGACAACCTCAAGCAGTTCGCCGGCAGCGTGCAGCAGTCGCGCGACATCAACGTGTTCCTCAAGGCCGATGTCGATGGCCCCGGCGCGCTGCGCCTGGCGGGCGAACTGCGCGACCGCCAGGACGTGGCCAACGTGACCGTGCGCACGCCCGAGCAGGGCCTGCAGGAACTGCGCGACGCCGGCCTCGGCGAAGCCATCGATGCACTCAACGACAACCCGCTGCCGTCGCTGCTGGTGGTGACCCCGGGCCAGGGCCAGGATGACGCCCGCCTGGCGCGCGCGCTGGAAAGCCTGCCCGGTGCCGACCTGGTGCAGCACGATGCCCTGTGGCGGCAGCGCCTGGATGCCTGGCTGGCCTTCGGTGCGCGCCTGGTGCAGGTGCTGTCGGCGCTGCTCGGCGCAGGTGCCGCACTGGTGGTGGGCAATACCGTGCGCCTGGACATTCAGGCCCGCCGCGAGGAAATCGGCGTGCTGCAGCTGCTGGGCGCCAGCGATGGTTTCATCCGCCGCCCGTTCCTGTATCTGGGTGCCTGGTATGGCCTGGGCGCCGGTACGGTTGCGCTGGCCCTGATCGGCGTGGCCGGTGCCGCCCTGCGCACGCCGCTGGCCGAACTGTCGCGCAGCTACGGCAGCCCCTTCGTCCTGCACGGCCTGGACCTGCTGCATGGCAGCCTGGTGCTGCTCGGCACCCTGCTGCTGGGCTGGCTGGGTGCCTGGCTGGTGACCGGCCACTTCCTCCGCCAGACCCGCCCCACCGACACCTGAGACCGGCATGCGACCGCAAGCGTTGAAGCACCTTGAAGGGCCCGCGACGCGGGTGATGGTGGTCGATGGTTCCAAGCTGGTGCGCAGGCTGATCGCCGACGTCCTGCAGCGTGACCTGCCGGGCGTGGAGGTGATCGGCTGCGACAGCATCGAGGAAGCGCAGAAGGTGCTGGAGCAGGGGCCGGTGGACCTGGTGACTACCTCGCTGACCCTGCGCGATGGCGACGGCCTGGCGCTGGCCAAGCGCGTGCGCGAAGCCGCCGGCCAGGCCTACGTGCCGGTCATCGTGGTCTCCGGCGATGCGCAGCAGCACCTGGAACAGCGCCGCTTCACCGAGTACGTCACTGACTATTTCGACAAGGCGCTCGGCCACGAGGCGCTGGCGACCTTCATCCGCGGCTACGTGCAGCCGCAGACCATTCCCGGCGCCACCATCCTGTATGTCGAGGACAGCCGCGTGGTGGCCGAAGCGACCAAGCGCATGCTCGAGCGGCAGCAGTTGAACGTGATGCACGTGGTCAGCGCCGAGGAAGCCTTCACCCTGCTCACCGCCGAATCGCTGGGCCGCAGCCGCCACCGCATCGACCTGGTGCTGACCGACGTCACCCTGAAGGGTGAGCTGAGCGGCCGCGACGTGGTGCAGCGCGTGCGCGTGGATTTCGGCTACGGCAAGCGCCGCCTGCCGGTGCTGGTGATGACCGGTGACGGCAACCCGCACAACCAGACCGGGCTGCTGCAGGCCGGCGCCAACGATCTGGTGCTCAAGCCGATCGAGGAGCGCCTGCTGGTGACCAAGGTGCTGTTCCAGTTGCGGCTGGCACGTTTGAACGATGGACCCCTGTTGTGATAGAAGTGGCGTGATGATGGATGACGTAGTGGATACCCCGGCGATCCAGCTGGAACCGAGCTGGAAGCAGCATGTCGGTGATTACCTGTTGCAGCCGCAGATGCGCGAGCTGTCCGCCTTCCTGCGCCAGCGCAAGGCTGCCGGTGCAGCGGTATTTCCGCCGGGCCCGCAGATCTTCGCCGCCTTCGACGCCACGCCCTTCGAGCAGGTGAAGGTGGTGATCCTCGGCCAGGACCCTTACCACGGCCGCGGCCAGGCCCACGGCCTGAGCTTCTCGGTGGCGCCGGGCGTGCCGGTGCCGCCGTCGCTGCTGAACATCTACAAGGAGATCGAGGGCGACCTCGGTATCGCCCGCCCCGACCACGGCTGCCTGGTGCCCTGGGCGCAGCGCGGCGTGCTGCTGCTCAACGCCGTGCTGACGGTGGAGGAGGGCCAGGCCGGTGCCCACCAGGGGCGTGGCTGGGAAGGCTTCACCGACCACGTGGTGGACGTGCTCAACCGCGAGCGCGACGGCCTGGTGTTCATGCTCTGGGGCGCGTACGCGCAGAAGAAGGGCAAGGTGATCGACACCCGTCGCCACCGCGTGCTGAAGTCGCCGCATCCCTCGCCGCTGTCGGCGCACCGCGGCTTCCTCGGTTGCCACCACTTCTCGATGGCCAACGAGTACCTGCAGCGCCAGGGCCAGGCACCGATCGATTGGTCACTGCCACCGCGCGCCAGTCTCTGACGGCGCGCGGGCTCGACCCTACTCGGTCAGCATTTCAATGATGGCGTGGGCGACCTGGCGCTTGCGTGGCGGCAGTCGCCGCAGCAGGGACAGGATCGCGCTTTCCTGCGTGCTGCGTGCCGGGTCGATTGCGACAGATTCCGGAGCGACCAGCTCGCCGTCCTCGGGACGCCCGGGGCCACGACCGGTGGCCAGCCACTCAAAGTGGACCTGCGTCACAATCGCGAGTTTCGAGAGATGCTGCACACTGGGAACGGTACCGCCGTCACGTTCCCACTGAGCCACGGCGCTGCGGCGGACCCCGCAATGCAACGCCAACTGTGTTTGAGAAAGGCCAGCCGTTAGTCGGGCCCGGCGGATTCTGTCGCACATCGCCTGCATATTTCACCCCCTCTCCATGTTCGGTAAGCGCTGCTTCCCTGACAGCAATACTTTTTCTGCGTGTACAGAATTGCTGTCCCTTTCTGCACTTCAAGAGGCTTGCGCGTCGTTCCTGCGCGCCAGCAAGCGCCTCTTCCCCCCGATTTCACGCCGTCTTGTTTGACGGCCTTTCGTTGCCCCGGATTAATCGAACCGAACCGGAAATGAACGCAGTCCCACGCAGGGAGCGACACCGGCGGAGCGATTACTCCAGGACGACGCGCTGATCACGTCGCCACGGCGTGCCTCTGCCAAAAATCGGCGGAGAACGATGCATGGTTAATGTGAAGGGCGTGAAAGCATCGTCATTGCGCTGGCAGGCGCTGGTGATGCTTGTGGTGCTGGCAGTGCTCTCCTGCCTGGGCCGCGCACAGGCCCAGTCCGCCTGCACTGCCGGGGCCTGCGTCAGCGCTGGACCGCGCCTGGTGTCGGTTGATTCCACCCAGAGCCCGATCCTCAACCTGCTGTTCAGCGCGCTGCTGCCGGGCACCAGTCTCACGCTCAGCGTCGCCGACTGGAACAGCCTGGCGGGCGCCAACGTCAACCTCAATGCACTGTTGACCCAGCTCAATGGCGGCGTCACCGTCAGCGACCCCAGCCAGGTGCTCAACACCAACATCACCCTGGGCCAGCTGCGTGCGGCGATGGTGCAGGTGCTGCAGGCCGATGGCCAGACCGCTGCGGCCAACGTACTGAACGTGCTGCCGCTGGGCGTGGCCGGCACCTCCGGCAGCATCCGCCTGGCCGACATCCTGCAGGTCGCGCTGCCGACCGGTTCGCTGGCCACGGTGCGCCTGAACGTGCTCGACCTGCTGACCGGCGGCGTGCAGCTCTACAACTTCCGCAACGTGCTGACCACGCCGACCCCGATCACGGTGAACACCGCGGCCCTGGGCCTCAACGGCGTGGCCAACGTGCGCCTGTGGGCGCAGGTGATCGAACCGCCGAGCTACAACTGCGGCACGGTGGGCGCGGCATTCCACAGCGCGGCCATCCGCATCAAGCTCGACCTGGACCTGGTGCAGGGCCTGAACACCGGCACCCTGACCGCCGCGTTGAATGGCCTCAACCTGCTCGGCGTCTCGCTGTCCAACACCAGCATCAGCGCCGACGTGCTGCACCTGCAGGTCTACGCCGATGTCGCACGCGCCGAAGGGTCGATCTCGGCGGTGAACCTGGTCGGCAACGCGGTGACCCTGCAGGCGCGCCCGGGCCTGGTCAACCTGTATGTCGGCCAGATCAGCGATGCCACCTTCTTCAACCGCAGCACGGTGCTGACCGATACGGCGCTGACCACCGCCACCCTGACCAGCCTCAGCGTGAAGGTGCGGGTGGGCGTGACCCTGCTGGGCGCCACGGTGCCGGTAGCCGACATCACCATCCCGATCGCGGTGGGCATCCGTGGCTTTGCCACGGCGACACCGGGCCTGCAGAGCGCAAGTTTCACCGGGCCCTACCCACAGACACGCACGCTCACCGCCGGCACGGTCAGCGCGGCCACGCTGGTCTCCACGCTGGTCAACTCACTCAACATCCAGCTCATCAGTGGCAATCCACAGGTAACCCTGCTGGGCTCGTTGCCGCTGCCACTGCCGGTGGCCGATCTGGTCAACGGCATCGTCAACACGCTGCTGACGCCGGTGCGCACGCTGGTCAATGCGGTGGTGACGCCGGTGCTGACTGCGGTGCTCGGCGGCGTGGTCGACAACCTGCTGGCCCTGCTCGGCATCCGCGTGGGCCAGGCGGTGTTCACCGTGGAAGGCGTGACCCAGGCCTGCGCCGCCACCCTGCAGCTGGTGAAGGACCTGCAGCCGACCAGCGACACCGGCCGCTTCAACCTGTCCATCAGCTACAACGGCAGCACGGTGGGCTCGGCCAGCAACGTCGGCAACAACGGCGCCACGGCGGCGATCATCACCGTGCCTGGTGGCAGCTATGCGCTGGCCGAGGCGGCGGCGGCCGGTACCACGCTGACCCGCTATGCCAGCACCTGGCAGTGCACCGACCAGAACAACACCGTGGTTTCGTCGGGCAGCGGGGGCAGCTTCACCCTGCAGGCGCCGGCGATGACCGCCACCGCCACCACCCTGGTGTGCCGCATCACCAACCGCACGCGCCAGGCCGATCTGTCGATCACCAAGAGCGATGGCAGCGGCACCTATACGCCCGGCGGCACTGCGACCTACACGCTGCAGGTGGTCAACAACGGGCCCGATGCGGTGACCAATGCGACGGTCACCGACACCCTGCCCAACGGCACCACCCTGCGTGGCGCGTGGACGTGCAGCGCGACCAGCGGCAGTACCTGCGCGGCGGCCAGCGGCGGCGCGGCAGGCGGCAATGCGGTGAACGTGGGCGTGAACCTGGCCAACGGTGGCCAGGCAACGATCAGCGTGCCGGTCAGCTTCAGCAACAACCCGGGCGCCTACTAGCGCGCGGTGCAGTGCAGTGCAGTGCGCGCGGGGAATGCCCCGCGCGGGGGAAGGACAGGACCACCGATGCCGGATGCCTGGAACAGGCGACGGCGTGCATTCGAGGACGGACGCATGGCAGCAGTGGGCAGGCAGGGCAGGGCAGGCAGGGCTTTGGCCGGCATCGCGCATGCCATGGCCGTGCTGGCATTGCTGCTGCCGCCGCCGCTGCTGGCACAGAGCTACCCGAACCCGTTGAACAACACCGCTACGGTGACCGCGCCGACCGACGTGGCTGACCCCACGCCGGGCAACAACAGCGCCACCGATACCAACGCCCTGGCCCTGCAGGCGCAGCTGAGCGTGAGCAAGACCCTGGTCAGCGCCAGCCCGGTGGCTGCAGGCGGGCCGGTGCAGTACCGCATCCAGGTGAACAACGCCGGGCCATCGGCGGCCAGCGGCGTGGGCGTGGTCGATACGGTGTCCTCGCTGCTGACCAACGTGGCCTGGACCTGCCAGCCGACCACGGCGGCGTCGTCCTGTGCGCAGCCCAGCGGCAGCGGCAACGCGGTGAACGTGCTGGTCAGCGTGGGCGTGGGTGACAGCGTGGTGCTGCTGGTGAACGGCACGGCGCCGGCCGCAACCCCGGCCACGGTGCCGGCCAACAGCGTGTCGCTGGTGCTGCCGTCGGGTACCACCGACCCGACCCCGGGCGACAACACCGCCACCACGCCGGCCGTGCCGGTGCAGGCCAACGCGCTGGTCGCGGCCAACGACAGCTTCACCACGCCCGTTTCCTCCACCACCGGTGGCAGCACGCCGACGGTGCTGGGCAACGACACCCTGAACGGCCAGCCGGTGGTCGGCGGCAACCTGATCATTTCGCTGCAGAACGCGCCGGCGGGCTTCACCATCAACAGCGCGGGCGTCATCGCGGTGCCGGCCGGTGCCGCGGCAGGCGCAACGCCGATCGGCTACCAGATCTGCGAGAACGCCTCGCCGACCAACTGCGCCACCGCCACCGCGAGCCTGGTCATCGCGCCGACGGCCGTGGCTGACAGCTACAACGTGAACGCGGGCACGCCATCGCTCACCGGCAACCTCGCCGCCAACGACAACGCGCCGGCCGGCGCCACCTACAGCCAGACCGGTACGCCGGTGGCCGGTGCAACCATCAGCAGCACCGGCACGCTGACCTACGCACCGGCCGGCAATATCGCCCAGCCCGTGCAGATCAACTACCAGGTGTGCCTGCCTGCGCCGAATGCCAGCGTCTGTTCGACGGCGATCGCATCGGTGGTGGTCGATGCCAACGTGCTGGTGGCCAACGACGATACCTTCGCCGCGCCGCTGCTGCCGGGTGCGGGTGGCACCACGCCCAGCGTGCTGGGCAACGACACCTTCGACACCGCCCCGGTCACGCCGGCGCAGGTGACGCTCAGCCTGGTCGGTGCGCCCAGCGGCTTCTCGATCAACCCCAACGGCACCATCGTCGTGCCGGCCAGCGCTGCTGCGGGTCCGCGGGCGTTGACGTACCAGATGTGCGATGCCAACGCCGCCACCAACTGCGCGACGGCCACTGCCAACCTGGTGGTCAGCCCGGATGCGGTGGACGATGCGGTCAGCACCCCGGGCGGTGGCCGGCCGGTGACCGGCACCCTGGCTGGCAATGACAACTTCGCCAGCGGCTCGGTCTTCACTCTGGGCACCCAGGCCACCCGCGGCACGGCCGTGGTCAATGCCGATGGCACCTTCACCTACACCCCGGCCAACGCGAGTACCGGGCCGGATACCTTCACCTATCAGCTCTGCCTGCCGGCACCGAACGCCACCGTCTGCGATACCGCCACGGTGACCGTGAGCGTGGCTGCCAACCAGCTGGCCGCCGCCGACGACCTGTTCGCCACGCCGCTGCAGCCAGGCACCACCACCGCCGTCAGCCTGCTCGGCAACGACACCCTCAACGGCACGGCGGTGGCCCCGGCGGGCGTCAGCCTGGCACTGAGCGGTGCACCGGCCAGCGTCACCGCCAACACTGCCGGCCAGCTGCAGGTAGCCGCCGGCGCCGCAGCGGGCGCCTATGCCTTCACCTACCAGATCTGCGAACTGCCGGGCGGCACCAACTGCGCCACCGCCAACGTGCAGCTGGTCATCGCCCCTGATGCGGTGGACGACAGCTTTGCCGCGACCGCGGGCGTAGCTTTGGCCAACACCGTGGCCGGCAATGACAACGTGCCTGCGGGATCGCAGTTCAGCCTGCTCGCCGGTGCCGCGCACGGCACGGTCAGCGTCGCTGCCGATGGCGGCTTCAGCTACACCGCGCAGGGCACGTATTCGGGCGCGGACAGCTTCCGCTACCAGGTCTGCCTGCCGGCGCCCAATGGCGGCATCTGCGATGCAGCCACGGTGACGTTGAACGTGGCGGTCGCCGCCGTGGTGGCGGGCAATGACGACTTCACCGCCGCGCCGGTGCCCGGCACCGGCGGCACCACCGCCAGCGTGCTGGCCAACGACACGCTCAACGGTGTGGCGATCGACGCAGCGCAGGCCACCCTGTCGCTGATCAACGCGCCGCCGGCCGGCTTCACGCTGGCGCCCACCGGCGAACTGCAGGTACCGGCGGGTGCTCCGGCCGGACCGCTGAGCCTGACCTACCAGCTGTGCCAGGCCGGCACCAGCAACTGCGCCACCGCCACCATCGCCGTGGTCATCGCGCCGCAGGCCGTGGCCGACAGTTTCAGCACCCAGGTGGGTCGCGCGGTCAGCGGCAATGTGTCGGTGAACGACCGCGTCGCTGCCGGCAGCACCTATGCCGTCACTGGCACCGCGCCGCAGGGGCTGGTGTTCAACGCCGATGGCAGCTTCACCTACACGCCGCCGGCGCAGTACACCGGCACCACCACCTTCAGCTACCAGGCCTGCCTGGCCGCGCCGTTCAACACCGTCTGCAGCACCGCCACGGCCACCATCAACGTCAACGCCGGCACGCTGGTCGCCAACGACGATGACTTCCGCGGCAGCCTGCTGAATCCGGCCACCGGTGGCACCACCATCAGCGTGCTGGCCAACGACACCATCAACGGTGCGATTCCGCCGGCCCCGGCCGAAGTCATCCTGAGCCTGCTGGGTGCGCCCAGCGGCTACGTGCTCAACCCCAACGGCACCATCTCGGTGCCCGGTGGCGCCGCTGCGGGTGCGGTGAACTTCGGCTACCGCCTGTGCGAGGCCGAACTGCCGACCAACTGCGATGACGGTGCGGTGCAGCTGCTGCTGGCACCGGTGGCGGTGAATGACAACGTCAGCACCGCGGTGGGCGTGCCGGTCAGCGGCAATGTCGGCAGCAACGACAATGTCCCCGCCGGTGCCACCTTCAGCGTTACCGGCGCCGCGCCGGCGGGCCTGGTGCTGGCCGCTGGCGGTGCGTTCACCTACACGCCGCCGGCCGGCACCCAGGGCATCGTCACCTTCGCCTACCAGGCCTGCCTGCCGGCGCCGAACGGCACGGTGTGCGCGGGCGCGACGGTCACCCTCAACGTCAACGCCGGCACCCTGGTCGCCGGTGATGATGATTTCCGTGCGACCCCGATCGGTGCCGGTGGTGGCAGCACGTTGTCGGTGCTGCTCAACGACAGCCTCAACGGTACCCAGCCGCCGGCATCGGCCGATGTGCTGCTGAGCCTGGTCGGTGCGCCGTCGGGCTTCACCCTGGATGCCAATGGCGTATTGAACGTCGATGCGGGCGTGCCGTCGGGCGCGCTGACGCTGACCTACCAGCTGTGCGAAACCGCGCTGCCGAGCAACTGCGACTCGGCGCAGATCCGCCTGGTGGTGTCGCCCACCGCCGTGGCCGACGTGTTCTCCACGCCGGCCGGGCAGCTGCTGTCGGGCAGCGTGGCCAGCAATGACAATGCGCCGGTGGGTGCAGTGTTCACGGTGTCGGGCACCACGCCGGACGGCCTGCAGCTGGGCCGCGACGGCACCTTCCAGTACACGCCGCCGGCCGGTTTCACCGGGCCGGTGAGCTTCAGTTACCAGGCCTGCCTGCCGGCACCGGACGGCGCGCTGTGCAGCACGGCCGGGGCGACCATCAACGTCAACGCCGGCACCCTGATGGCGATGGACGACGACTTCAGCGCGACGCCGCTGGCGCCGGGCGCGACCAGCAGCACCAGCGTGCTGGTCAACGACAGCCTCAATGGCAGCGTGCCGCCGCCGGCCGGCAGCGTCACCCTGGCCCTGGTGGGCGCGCCGTCGGGCTATGCGCTGACCACGGCGGGCCTGCTGCAGGTGCCTGCCAGCGCCGCCGCCGGCGCCACGGTGCTGAGCTACCAGATCTGCGAAACCGCTGCGCCCAGCAACTGCGCCAGTGCCAGCATCCGCCTGGTGGTGACGCCGTCGGCGCAGAACGACAGCTATTCCACTGCCGCCGGCCAGCCGTTGAACGGCAGTGTCGGTGACAACGACAACGTGCCGGCCGGTGCGGTGTTCACCATCGTCGGCGCCACGCCCGCCGGCCTGAGCTTCGGCGGCGGTGGCAGCTTCACCTACCTGCCGCCGGTCAACGCGGCCAGCCCGATCACCTTCACCTACCAGGCCTGCCTGCCGGCACCGAACACCGCGCTGTGCGCCACCGCCACGGCCAGCATCAACATCACGGTCGGCAGCCTGGCAGCCAACAACGATGATTTCAGCAGCACGCCGGTCAACCCGGTGACCGGTGGCAGCACGCCGTCGGTGCTGCTCAACGATGCATTGAATGGCAGCACGCCGCCGGCCGCCGCCGATGTGCTGCTGAGCCTGGCCGGTGCACCGGCCGGCATCAGCCTCAACCCGGATGGCACCGTGAGCGTTGCCGCGGGCGTGCCGGCCGGTGGCCGCACGCTGACCTACCAGTTGTGCGAAGCGGCGGCGCCGGGCAACTGCGCCACTGCCACGCTGCGCCTGGTGGTAGCACCGTCGGCCGTCGACGATGCGCTGTCCACGCCGGCCGGCGTGGACCTGGCCAGTTCGGTGGGGGGCAACGACAACGTCGGCAGCGGTGCGCAGTTCAGCGTGGTCGGTACTGCACCGGCCGGGTTGTCGTTCAATGCCGATGGCAGCTTCGTGTACACCCCGGCGGCCGGCTTCAGCGGCGCGGTGACCTTCAACTACCAGGTGTGCTTGGCGGCGCCCGACAACGGCATCTGCGCCCAGGCCACCGCCACCCTCAACGTCAACAGTGGCACCCTGGTCGCGGTGGATGACACCATCGCCGCACCGGTCGCCGCCGGCAGTGCCACGTCCAGCGTGCTGGGCAACGACACGCTCAACGGTACGACGCCGGCCGCGACCGACGTGGTGCTCAGCCTGGTCGGTACGCCGTCCGGTTTCTCGATTGCCGCCGATGGCACGATCGCCGTGGCCACCGGCACCGCATCGGGCGCTGCCTCGCTGACCTACCAGGTCTGCGAAGCGGCCGCCACGACCAACTGCGCCACTGCCAACGTGGCCCTGGTGGTCGCACCGGCGCCGGCCAACGATGCCTTCGCCGTGCAGGCGGGCCTGTCGGTCACCGCCAACGTGGCCAGCAATGACGGCATGCCGGTGGGCTCGACCTTCGCCCTGCAGGGCACGCCGCCGGCCGGCGTGACCTTCAACGCCGATGGCAGCTTCACCTATGCGCCGCCGGCCGGCACCACCAGCCCGACCAGCTTCGTCTACCAGGCCTGCCTGCCTGCGCCGAACAGCGCGGTATGCGCGACCGCCACGGCGACGCTGAACATCAACAACGGCGCCCTGCTGGCCAACAACGACAGCTTCGGTGCGATCGCGCCGGGTGCTGCCACCGCCAGCGTGCTGGCCAACGACACCCTCAATGGCATCAGCCCGCCGGCACCGGCCAATGTGGCACTGACGCTGGTGGGCGCACCGGCTGGTTTCAGCATCAGCGCCACCGGCACGGTGTCGGTGCCGGCCGATGCGGCCAGTGGCGCCACCACGCTGACTTACCAGGTGTGCGAAACGGCGGCGGCCAACAACTGCGCCACCGCCAGCATCGCACTGGTGGTGCGGCCGACGCCGCAGAACGACACCATCAGCGTGCAGGCCGGCCAGGCCAATACCGGCAACGTCGCCGGCAATGACGCGATGCCCGCCGGTTCCACCTGGAACGTGCCGTCGCCGCCGCAGGGCCTGGTGTTCAACGCCAATGGCAGCTTCACCTACACGCCGCCGGCGGGCACCCTGGGCCCGGTCACCTTCAGCTACCAGGCCTGCCTGCCTGCGCCGGATGCCGCCGTGTGCGGCACCGCCACGGCAACCCTCACCATCGCCGTCAGTGCCATCGTCGCCAACGACGATGCGTTCGCCGCGCCGCTGACGGCCGGCTCGGTGACGCCCAGCGTGCTGGCCAACGACGTCCTCAACGGCGTTACCCCGCCGCCGTCGGCGGCCGTGCAGCTGCTGCTGGTGGCGCCGCCGGCCGGCTTCATCATCAACAACGATGGCAGCGTGCAGATTCCGGCCAGCGCGCCGGCCGGCGCCACCACGCTGTCCTACCAGCTGTGCGAGACCGCATCGCCGACCAACTGCGCCACCGCGGCCATCACCTTCGTGGTGACCCCGGCGCCGCAGGCCGATGCGTTCGCGGTGCAGGCCGGCGCGAGCCTGACCGGTGCCAGCGTGGCCACCAACGACAACCTGCCGGCGGGCTCCAGCTGGGCCGTGCAGGGCACCCCGCCGGCCGGGCTGGCGTTCACTGCCGATGGCAGCTTCAACTACACGCCGCCGGTGGGCACCCTCGGGGCGGTCACCTTCACCTACCAGGCCTGCCTGCCGGCGCCCAACACGGCGGTGTGCAGCACCGCTACGGCCACCATCAACGTCAACACCGGCACCCTGGCCGCCGCCAACGACAGCTTCAGCGGCATCGCGGCGGGCGGTACCACGGCCAGCGTGCTGGCCAACGACAGCCTCGACGGCACGCCGCCGGTGGCCGCCAGCGTGCAGCTCAGCCTGGTCGGCGCGCCGGCCGGCTTCGCCATCAATCCCGACGGCACCATCGCCGTGCCGGGTGGCGTGCTGTCCGGCGCCACCACGCTGACCTACCAGATCTGCGAAGCTGCCGCGCCGAGCAACTGCGACACCGCTACGGTGGCGCTGGTGATCACCCCCTCGCCGCAGGCCGATGCCTACTCGGTGCTGGCGGCGGGCACCATCAGCAACGGCAACGTGGCCGCCAACGACAACCTGCCCACCGGCTCGCAGTTCTCGGTGCAGGGCACCGTGCCGGCCGGCCTGTCCTTCAACAACGATGGCAGCTTCATCTACACGGCGCCGGCCAATACGCCCAGCCCGGTGACCTTCACCTACCAGGCCTGCCTGCCTGCGCCGGATGCGGCGCTGTGCGGCACGGCCACGGTGACGCTCAACATCAACGACGGCACGCTGGCGGCGGCCGATGACAGCTTCACCGTCGCGCCGGGCGGCAGCACCGGTACCAGCGTGCTGGCCAACGATGCGCTCAACAACGTCTCGCCGCCGGCCGCCGGTACGGTGCTGGTGAGCCTGGTCGGCGCGCCGGCCGGCTTCGTGCTCGCGGCCGATGGCGTGCTGACCGTGCCTGCCGGCATCGTGTCCGGCCCGCTGACCCTGACCTACCAGGCCTGCGAAGCGGCGTCGGCCGGCAACTGCGACACTGCCAGCATCGCGCTGGTGATCCTGCCGGCACCGCAGGCCGATGTGTTCGGTGTGCAGGCCGGGCAGGTGCTGTCGGCCAGCGTGGCCGGCAACGACAACATGCCGGCCGGTTCCAGCTGGACGGTGCAGGGCGCCACGCCGGCCGGCCTGGTGTTCAACACCGATGGCAGCTTCAGCTACACGCCGCCGAGCGGCGTCACCGGCGCGGTCACCTTCCTCTACCAGGCCTGCCTGGCCGCACCGAACGCTGCGAGCTGCGCCACCGCGCAGGCCACGCTGAACGTCAGCAACGGCACCCTGCTGGCCGGTGACGACACGCTGGCCGGCATTGCCCCGGGCGGCACGTCCGCCGCCAGTGTGCTGGCCAACGATTCGCTCAACGGCGTCAGCCCGCCTGCGCCGGGCGACGTGGTGCTGAGCCTGGTCGGTGCACCGGCCGCGTTCACCCTCAATCCGAACGGCACCATCACCGCGGGCAGCGGTGCGATGTCCGGCCCGACCACGCTGACCTACCAGATCTGCGAAGCCGTGGCGCCGGGCAACTGTGCCAATGCCAGCGTCACCGTGGTGGTCAACCCGGCACCGCAGGATGATGCCGCCGCCGTGCAGGTGGGGCAGAGCCTCAGCGCCAGCGTGGCCAGCAACGACAACATGCCGGCCGGTTCCAGCTGGAGCCTGCCGGGCACGCCGCCGGCAGGTTTCAGCTTCAACGCCGATGGCAGCTATACCTATGCGCCGCCCGCCGGGACCAGCGGTCCGGTGGTGGTGGCCTACCAGGTCTGCCTGCCGGCACCCAACGCCAACCTGTGTGGCACCGCCACGCTCACCCTCAACATCAACAACGGCGCGCTGGTTGCGGCCGATGACACCCTGTCCGGTGTGGTCGCCGGCAGCACCTCCAGCACCAGCGTGCTGGCCAATGATTCGCTCAATGGTGTGTCGCCGCCGGCCGATGCCACGGTGGTGCTGAGCCTGGTCGGTGCGCCGGCCGGCTATGCGATCACCCCGCAGGGCACGATCAGCGTGCCGTCCAGCGCGGTCTCCGGCCCGGTCACCCTGACCTACCAGATCTGCGAAGCCGCTGCGGCCAACAACTGCGATACCGCCAGCGTCACCGTGGTGGTCCGTCCGTCGCCGCAGCCGGATGCCTTCGCCGTGCAGGTCGGGCAGACGCTGTCGGACAGCGTGGCGGGCAACGACAACGTGCCGCCGGGTGCGCAGTACAGCGTGCAGGGCACCGCGCCGGATGGCCTGGTGATGACCGCCACCGGTGCCTTCACCTACACGCCGCCGGCGGGTCGCCTGGGCGTGGTCACCTTCGATTACCAGGTCTGCCTGCCTGCGCCGAACGCGGCAGTCTGTGGCGTCACCACGGCCACCCTCACGATCAACAACGGCACCCTCGTGGCCGGCGACGACAGCTTCAGCAACATCGCGCCGGGCAGCACCGTGGGCACCAGCGTGCTGGCCAACGATTCGCTCAATGGCGTGTCGCCGCCGGCTGCCGGTACGGTGACGCTGGCCCTGGTCGGGGCACCGGCCGGCTTCTCGATCAGTGCTGATGGCCTGGTCACCGTGGGCACCGGCGTGCAGTCCGGCCCGACCACGCTGACCTACCGGATCTGCGAGGCCGCCTCGCCGGCCAACTGCGACACCGCCAGCGTGCTGGTGGTGGTCAGCCCGGCGCCGCAGCCGGATGCCTTCGCCGTGCAGGCCGGGCAGACGCTGGCCAACAGCGTGGCCGGCAACGACAACATGCCGGTGGGTTCCACCTGGAGCGTGCAGGGCACCGCACCGGCCGGGCTGAGCTTCAACACCGATGGCAGCTTCACCTATGCACCGCCGGCCGGCACCGCCGGGCCGATCACGGTGACCTACCAGGCCTGCCTGCCGGCACCGAACGCGACGCTGTGCGGCACCACCACGTTCACCCTCAACATCAACAACGGTGACCTGGTGGCTGGCGATGACGTCATCACCGGCGTGGTTGCCGGTGGCACGTCGGCCGCCAGCGTGCTGGCCAATGACCGCCTCAATGGCGCCAGCCCGGCCCCGGCAGCCGATGTGCGGCTGTCGCTGGTGGGCGCACCGGCCGGCTTCACCCTCAATCCGGATGGCACGATCACTGTCGGCAGCGGCGTGCTGGCCGGTTCCACCACGCTGCGCTACCAGCTGTGCGAAGCGGCGGCGGCCAACAACTGCGATACCGCCAGCGTCACCGTGGTGGTCAGCCCGACGCCGCAGGCCGATGCGCTCTCGGTGCAGGCCGGCCAGCAGCTGGTCAACAACGTGGCCGGCAACGACAACATGCCGGCCGGTTCGACCTGGAGCCTGCAGGGCACGGCGCCGGCCGGCCTGGTGTTCAACGCCGATGGCAGCTTCAGCTACACGCCGCCGGCCGGCACCCTCGGTGCCGTGACCTTCAGCTACCAGGCCTGCCTGCCGGCGCCGAACGGCAGCGTCTGCGGCACCGCGACGGTCACCCTCAACGTCAACACCGGCACGCTGCTGGCCGGCGATGACAGCTTCAGCAACATCGCACCGGGCACGGCTACGCCCAGCGTGCTCGGCAACGACTCGCTCAATGGCGTGACGCCGCCGCCGGCTGCCTCGGTGTCGCTGAGCCTGGTGGGTGCGCCCACCGGCTTCGGCATCAATCCCGATGGCACGATCAGCGTCGGCAGCGGCGTGGTGTCGGGCAGCACCACGCTGACCTACCAGATCTGCGAAGTGGCGGCGTCCAGCAACTGCGCCACCGCCAGCGTCAACGTGGTGGTGAGCCCGGCACCGCAGGCCGATGCCTTCAGCGTGCAGGCTGGGCAGTCGGTGAACAACAACGTGGCCGGCAACGACAACATGCCGGCCGGCTCGACCTGGAGCGTGCAGGGCACGGCGCCGGCGGGCCTGCTGTTCAACAGCGACGGCAGCTTCAGCTACGCGCCGCCGTCGGGCACGACCGGCCCTGTCAGCTTCACCTACCAAGCCTGCCTGCCAGCACCGGATGCGGCGCTGTGCGGCACCGCGACGGTCACCCTCAACGTCAACAGCGGCACCCTGGTGGCGGGCAACGACAGCTTCACCGGTATCGCCCCGGGCACCGCCACGCCCAGCGTGCTGGCCAACGATTCGCTCAATGGCGTGTCGCCGCCGGCCGCTGGCAGCGTCACCGTCAGCCTGGTCGGTGCACCGGCCGGCTTCACCATCGCCGCCGACGGCACGATCAGCGTCGGTACCGGCGTCACTGCAGGCACCACCACGTTGACTTACCAGGTCTGCGAAGCGGCGGCCTCGAGCAACTGCGCCACCGCCACGGTGACCGTGGTGGTCAGCCCGACGCCGCAGCCCGATGCCTTCAGCGTGCAGGCCGGGCAGGTGCTCTCCAACACGGTGGCGGGCAACGACAGCATGCCGGCCGGTTCCAGCTTCAGCGTGCAGGGCGCGACGCCGGCCGGGCTGGTGTTCAACACCGACGGCAGCTTCACCTATGCGCCGCCTGCCGGCACCACCGGCGTGGTCGGCTTCACCTACCAGGCCTGCCTGCCCGCGCCGAACGCGGCGCTGTGCAACACCGCCACGGTCAGCTTCAACATCGGCACCGGCACGCTGCTGGCGGCCAATGACAGCTTCAGCGGCATCGCCCCGGGCGGTACCACGTCCAGCGTGCTGGCCAATGACTCGCTCAATGGCGTGTCGCCGCCGGCCGCCGGGACGGTGACCCTGGGCCTGGTGGGTGCGCCGGCCGGCTTCGCCATCAATGGCGATGGCACGATCAACATCGGCGGTGGCGTCACCTCCGGGGCCACCACGCTGACCTACCGCGTGTGTGAAGCGGCAGCGCCCAGCAACTGCGCCACCGCCACGGTGAACGTGGTGGTCAGCCCCGTACCGCAGGCGGATGCGTTCAGCGTGCAGGCCGGGCAGACGGTGTCCAACACCGTTGCCGGCAACGACAACCTGCCGGCCGGCTCGACCTGGAGCCTGCAGGGCACCGCGCCTGCCGGCCTGGTGTTCAACGCTGATGGCAGCTTCACCTACCAGCCGCCGGTGGGCACCACCGGTGCGGTCACCTTTACCTACCAGGCCTGCCTGCCGGCACCGGATGCGGCGCTGTGCGGCACCGCCACGGTCACCCTCAACGTCAACACCGGCACCCTGGTGGCCGGCGATGACAGCTTCCCCGGCATCGCCCCGGGCGGCACCACGCCCAGCGTGCTCGGCAACGACTCGCTCAATGGCGTCACCCCGCCGCCGGCGAACACGGTGACCCTGGGCCTGGTCGGCGCGCCGGCCGGCATCAGCATCAACCCCGATGGCACGATCAGCATCGGCAGCGGCGTGCCCTCCGGCCCGACCAGCATCACCTACCAGGTGTGCGAGGTGGCCGCGCCCAGCAACTGCGCCAACGCAACGGTGAGCGTGGTGGTCAGCCCGGCGCCGCAGCCGGATGCCTACAGCGTGCGCGCGGGCCAGGTGCTGTCGAACACGGTGGCGGGCAACGACAACATGCCGGCCGGTTCGACCTGGAGCGTGCAGGGCGCAACGCCGCCGGGCCTGGTGTTCAACGCCGATGGCAGCTTCACCTACACGCCGCCGGCCGGCACCCTCGGCGCGGTCACCTTCACCTACCAGGTGTGCCTGCCGGCACCGGATGCCGCGCAGTGCGGCACCGCGTCGGTCACTCTCAACGTCAACACCGGCACCCTGGTGGCGGGTGATGACAGCTTCAGCGGCATCGCCCCGGGCGGCACCACGCCCAGCGTGCTGGCCAACGACTCGCTCAACGGCACATCGCCGCCGGCGGCCGGCACCGTGACCCTGACCCTGGTGGGCGCACCGGCCGGCTTCGGCATCAACCCGGACGGCACGATCAACATCGGCACCGGCGTCACGTCCGGGCCGACCACGGTCACCTACCAGGTCTGTGAAGTGGCCGCGCCCGGCAACTGCGCCACCGCCAGCGTGACCGTGGTGGTCAGCCCCGCGCCGCAGCCGGATGCCTTCAGCGTGCAGGCCGGGCAGACCCTGGCCAACAGCGTGGCCAGCAACGACAACATGCCGGCTGGTTCGGTGTGGAGCGTGCAGGGCACGGCCCCGGCGGGCCTGCTGTTCAACGCCGATGGCAGCTTCACCTACACGCCGCCGGTGGGCACCAGCGGGCCGGTCAGCTTCACTTACCAGGTCTGCCTGCCCGCGCCGAACGCGGCCCTGTGCAGCACCGCCACCGTCACCTTCAACGTGGGTGGCGCGGCCAACGTGGTGCTGGCGGTGAACGATGACTTCAGCAGCACGCCGGTCGATCCCTCGGTGGGCGGCACCATCGCCCGCTCGGTGCTGGACAACGACAGCTTCAACAACGTCTCGCCGCCGCCGGTGGGCAGCGTGGTGGCCAGCCTGACCGGCAGCACGCCGGGCTACACCATGAACAACCAGGGCCAGATCATGGTGGCCCCGGGCGTACAGGCCGGGCAGGTGCAGCTGGCCTACCAGCTGTGCGAGAACGGCGTGCCGACCAACTGCACCACCGCCATCGCCACCGTGCTGGTGCAGGGCCCGGTGGGCGCACTGCTGGCGGTGGATGACACGGGTGGCCCGGTCGGGCCGGAAGGGCGCACCCGCCTGCTGAATGTGTTCGCCAACGACACCTTCAACAGTGCCGCGCTCGACCCGGCCCAGGTCAACTTCGTGCCGGTGGCCACCAACGCCCTGACCTTCAGCGCCGATGGCTGGGTGGACGTCGCTGCGGGCCTGGCACCGGGCAGCTACAGCACCACCTACACGCTGTGCCTGGTCAACCAGCCCACCGTCTGCGACGTCGGTACCGTCACCGTGACCGTCATCGCCGCCGAGCCGGGCGTGGTGGCCGAGGATGACCGCGTCGACATGCCGCAGAACGGCGTGGTGGACATCGACGTGCTCGGCAACGACCGCGTGGATGGCACGCCGGTGGATCCGGCCACGGTCACTGTCACCATCACCGCGCCGCCGCCGTATGGCGATGCCACGGTGCTGCCGAACAAGCACATCCGCTTCGCGGTGCTGGCCAACTTCGCCGGTATCCAGAGCCTGGATTACCAGGTCTGCGATGTCGCCGATCCGTCGATGTGTGCCAGCGCATCGGTGGCCATCGCCGTCGAGCCGAACGTGCTGACCCTGGTCGATGACGCGGTGACCGCCGAAACCAGCGGCCCGCTGCTGATCAACGTGCTGGCCAACGACACCACCCGCAGCGCGCCGCTGGACCCGGCCTCGCTGCAGGTGGCGGCCGCACCCGCACACGGCACCGTACAGTGCGCCAACGGGGCATGCACGTACACGCCGGCCGCGGACTTCAGCGGTACCGACAGCTTCCGCTACCGCGTCTGCGACCTGAGCGTGCCGACCCCGTTGTGTGCCGAAGCCAACGTGGCGGTGACCGTGGCCGGCCAGCAGGTCGTGCTGCGCCTGACCAAGGTGGCCGCCAAGCGCAGTGCGCAGATCGGCGACCTGGTGCGCTACACCGTCACCATCGACAACGTGGGCGAGGTCGATGCCAACGGCGCCACGCTGCTGGATACGCTGCCGCCGGGCTTCACCTTCGTCAGTGGTGGCTTCGCGGTGCGCGATGCCGACAACGATGCGCGCACCAGTGGCGTGCAGCCGCTGCGCATCGACGGCATCGACGTGCCGGTGGGCGAGCGCGCCACGGTGGTGTACTACCTGCGCGTCGGCGCAGGCACCGGCACCGGCGTGCACACCAACCGCATCACCGCCATCGACGGGCAGAACCGCAGCATCGCCAACGTGGCCACGGCCGACGTCGATGTCAGCGTGGATCCGCTGCTGGATGAAAGCCTGATCATCGGCAGCGTGTTCGACGACCGCAACGGCAACGGCATCCAGGATGACGGCGAACGCGGCATCCCGGGCGTGCGCGTAGCGGCGGTGGAAGGCCTGGTGATGGAAACCGATGCGTTCGGGCGCTACCACCTGGTCGGCATCCCGGGCGGCGAAGCACGCGGCCGCAACTTCATCCTCAAGGTCGATCCGTCGACGCTGCCGGCCGGTGCGCGCTTCACCACGCCCAACCCGCTGGTACGGCGCATCACCCCCGGCCTGCCGGCGCGCTTCGACTTCGGCGTGCACATGCCCGACGGTGTGCTGAGCCGCGAAGGTACGCCTGCCGCCGTGGTGCCACGCCCGGCGCGGGTGGAACTGGGCCAGGCGCTGTTCGCGCCGGGCAGCGCCACGCTGGCCGCCGACCGCGCCAGCGTGCTGGACAAGGCCGCCCAGGCACTGCTGGCGCGCGGCGGTGGCCGCGTGCTGCTGGTCGCCACGGCGGGCGAGGAAGCCCTGGCCCAGCAGCGTGCGCAGGCGGTGCGTGGCGCACTGGCCAGCCGCCTGCCAGCCGACGTCGCCGCCGCCACCCGCATCGAGGTGCATGGCGGTGATGGCCGCGTCCTGCAGCAACTGACGATCGAACCGCCCAGCGGGCCACCGCCGGCCGGCCCCAACAGCGGGGAGGGGCGCTGAGATGAAGACCCACCACCGGAGCCCTGCCCTGATCGTGCGAGCCCTGCTTCCCCATGCGATGTCCTGCAGCGTGTTGGCCCTGCTGCTGGCCGCCCCCCCGGTACTGGCCCAGCAGGCCGCGCCGATGGCATCCAGCGACGTGCGCTGCGAGGGTGATACCTGCCGCAGCGACGACGGCGAGCTGCTGCGGATCGGTGATGACGCCGACACGCCGCTGCTGCCACTGCCGGGGCAAGCCGATCCGTCCGCCGCCGGCAGCGTGCCGCTGGTACCGGCGGTCACCCCGGACGTGTCCGCGCGCGGTGGCCAGTTCATGGCCGAGCTGCCCAACGGCGGCGTGGTGTGGGCCACCGAAGACCCGAGCATGGTGCCGCCCAGCCTGAGCGTGCAGGCTGCCGCCACCGTACCGTTCGAAAATGGCCGGGTGATCCGCCCGCTGCGCTTCCACAGCTACAACAACTACGCCTCCTTCATCGAGAAGCTGGAAGTCACCCTGTACCGCGGCACCGATACCGACCTGGTGACGCCGCTGGCGCGCATCGAGCTGCCGTCCGACTACGTGGGCGATGCCGAATGGGATGGCACCGTGCCGGAACAGTTCAAGCTGCGCACCGGCGATGAACTGATCTACGTGGCACGCGCGTACGGCGCCGGCGGTTCGTTTGATGAAACGCAGATCCAGCGCATCCAGCTGGTCACCCCGGCCGACTTCGACCGTGGCCTGCAGGTGACCCGCGACAACGTGCAGAAGACCCTCGGCCAGGCGCTGGACGGGGCGAGCGCACAGGACCTGCAGGTCAGCAACAGCATCTACGGGCAGAGCATGCTGCGCCTGCAGAACATTCCCATCCATGGCTCGCGCGTGCGCCTGTACGGCCGCAACCTGGAACCCAACAGCCGGGTGCGCATCAACGGCCAGGATTTCCCGGTCGACCTGGAGCAGAAGTTCGCTGCCGAATTCCTGGAGCCGGTCGGCCAGCACCGCTATGACGTGCGGGTGGAATCGCGCGATGCACCGTCCGCGCAGCGCCAGCTGGACGTGGACGTGACCGGCCGCTACCTGTTCCTGGTCGCCATTGCCGATGTCACCTTGTCCAAGAACAGTGCCAGCGGCAACGTGCAGCCGCTGGCCGCCGATGACCGCGACACCGATGGCTTCCTCAGCGAAGGCCGGCTGGCGTTCTACCTGAAGGGCAAGATGCGCGGCAAATACCTGGTGACGGCGCAGGCCGACACCCAGGACCGCGAACTGAAGTACCTGTTCCGCGATTTCAGCCGTGCCGATGCGCAGGATGTGTTCCGCCGCCTCGATCCGGACCTGTACTACCCGGTGTACGGTGATGACTCCACCACCTACCGCGATGTCGATACCCAGGGCCGACTGTACCTGCGCGTGGACTGGGACCAGAGCCAGGCCCTGTGGGGCAACTTCGCCACCGGCATCACCGGCACCGAATACGGCCAGTACGTGCGTTCGCTGTACGGCGGCGCGTTGAACTGGCGTTCGCTGTCGGCCACGCCGCTGGGCGAAGCGCGTTCGCAGTTGAAGGTGTTCGGTTCGGAAGCGCAGTCGGCGCCCGGCCACAGCGAATTCCTCGGCACGGGCGGCAGCCTGTACTACCTGCGCCACACCGATCTGCTGCCGGGCTCGGAACAGGTGGTGCTGGAAGTGCGCGACCGCACTACCGGCCGCACCGAAACCCGCGCCACCCTGCAGGAGGGCGTGGACTACGAGATCGACGACCTGCAGGGCCGGCTGATCCTGACCCGCCCGCTGGCGCAGCTGACCCGCGAGAACGTGCGCAGCATCACCCGCGACATGCCGCTGGATGGCTACGACCAACTGCTGCTGGTGGACTACGAATACGTGCCGCTGGGCTTCAGCAGCGACGATGTGACCTATGGCGCACGCGGCCGCCAGTGGATCGGCGATCACGTCGCGGTGGGCGGTACCTGGGTGGAAGAGAACCGCAGCGGCGAGAACTACAGCCTGAAGGGTGCCGACCTGACCCTGCAGGCCGGCCGCGGCACCTACCTGAAGATGGAACAGACCCGCACCGATGCCACCGCAGCGCCGGTGTTCTATTCGGACAACGGCGGCCTCAGCTTCATCCGCCGCAACCCCTATGAAGGCCGCCGTTCGGGCAAGGCCTCGGCGGTGGAAGCCCGCGCCAACCTGCGCGAGCTGGGCTGGACCAGCCAGGACTGGAGCCTGGGCGCATGGTGGCGCGATGTCGATGCCGGTTTCTCGGTGGCACGCCAGGACACCGGCCTGCCGATCCAGGAATACGGCGCGGAATTCCTCGGCTACCTCACCGATGATTTCAGCCTGTATGGCCGCCACACCCGCACCGAGCAGGGCGAACTGGCGCTGGAGCAGAGCCAGCTGACCGCCGAATGGCGGCTGGGCAACGATGGCCAGTTGACCGGCGAACTGCGCCGGGTGCGCGAGGAACAGGAACTGCAGGACGTCTCGGCGCTGCTGGCGGCGATCGGCTACCGCCAGCGCTTCGGTTCCTCGTGGGAGCTGTACGGCACCGGCCAGGTGACGCTGGACGATGACGGCGGGGCCTATGAGAAGAACGACCTGCTGACCCTGGGCGCGCGCTATCTGTTTGGCGACCGCAGCAGCGTGGGTGCCGAACTCAGTGGCGGCAGCCGCGGCCATGGTGGCAAGGTCGATGCCGAGTACCGCATGGCGCCCGACCACAGCCTGTACGGCAGCTACAGCTACAGCACCGACCGCACCGGCACCGATCCGTTGTTCGACAGCGGCCTGCAGAGCGGCTGGACGGTCGGCCAGCGCTGGCGCCTGAGCAACCAGGTGAACGTCTACAACGAAAGCCAGTACCTGAAGGACCGCCGGCAGGACAGCGCGGGCCTGGTGCACACCTTCGGCATGGATTTCTATCCGGCGCAGGGCTGGAACCTCGGCTTCACCCTGATGGATGGCGAGCTGGAATCCACCGTGGGCCGCATCAACCGCCGCGCGTACAGCGTCAGCGGTGGCCGCACCGATGCGGTGGCGCAGTGGAACAGCAAGCTGGAGTACCGCCGCGACAGCGGTGCCGAGCAGCGCGAGCAGTGGGTGACCACCAACCGCCTGCTGTACAAGCTCAACGAAGACTGGCGCTTCGCCCTGCGCGCCAACTACGCCGATACCCAGGACCGGATCAACCCGGTGGCCGATGCCAAGCTGGTGGAGACCAACGTCGGCTTCGCCTGGCGCCCGCACGACAACACGCGCTGGGCCGGCTTCGGCAAGTTCACCTACCTCTATGACGTGGCCTCGCTGGGCCAGGAAGGTGGCAACCTGTACGACCAGCGCTCGCAGGTGCTGTCGCTGGAAGGCATCCGCCAGATCGGCGAGCGCTGGGAGATGGCCGCCAAGCTGGCCTCGCGCTGGGGCGATTACCGGACCGGTCGTGGCGAGGGCGCCTGGCTGGACAGCCGCGCCGACTTCGCAGCCCTGCAGCTGCGCTACCGCCTGTTCGCGCAGTGGGAGGGGCTGGCCGAGCACCGCTGGCTGAAGGTGCGCGATGGCGGCGTGCGCAAGGGCTGGCTGCTGGGCGTGGACCGCCGCGTGGGCGAGAACTTCAAGGTCGGCGTAGGCTACAACTTCACCGAGTTCAGCGATGACATGACCGAGCTGAAGTACGACCAGAAGGGCTTCTTCCTGAACATGGCCGGGTACTACTAGCGCTGCCTTGCCACGCAGGGTGTGGCGCTCGCGGACTGGCTGGGCTGAACGACCGGCAACATTGCCGGGCTGAATGGGGTGGGCCGATGGGATTTTGCGGCCCAAAACGACCATTCATGCACTTTATTCGGGGCAAGTGATTGATTTTACTGGTATTCGACCATGGTCGAGCCTGCTCGCCATTGTCATCAATACGCGATAGGGTAGGGATGTTGAATCGCCCATTGTTCCGTTGACGGAACACTGGAACTTCCTCCCGCTTTAGCAGTCCAAAAGCCGGACTGCTAAGATGAGCCCCTATGAGCCAGAACACCTCTACTGCCCTTGTGGCAAACAATCTCCCGATTCCCAGTGCGCTCGGTTCGCTGGACGCCTACATCGGTGCCGTGCACCAGATTCCGGTGCTGTCGGTCGATGACGAACAGGACCTGGCCCGTCGTTTCCGCGACGGTGACGATCTGGACGCCGCACGTGAGCTGGTGCATTCGCACCTGCGCTTCGTGGTGCACGTGGCCCGCGGTTACAACGGCTACGGCCTTGCGCTGGGCGACCTGATCCAGGAAGGCAACATCGGCCTGATGAAGGCGGTCAAGCGCTTCGACCCTGACATGGGCGTGCGCCTGGTGTCCTTCGCCGTGCATTGGATCCGTGCAGAGATGCACGAGTTCATCCTCAAGAACTGGCGCATCGTCAAGGTCGCCACGACCAAGGCGCAGCGCAAGCTGTTCTTCAACCTGCGCAAGTCGAAGACGCGCCTGGGCTGGATGAACGCGGCCGAAGTCAGCGCCGTGGCCAAGGATCTGAACGTGTCCGAGCGCGAGGTCATGGAAATGGAATCGCGCCTGTCCGGCCGCGATATCGGTTTCGATGCGCCGACCGACGAGGACAACGACCACGCGCCGCCGTCGCCGGCTGCGTTCCTGGTGTCCAACGACGAAGATCCGTCGATGGCCTACGAGCGGGAAGACAGCGAAGACAACCAGATGCAGCTGCTGCGCGAAGGCCTGGCCGAGCTGGATGCGCGCTCGCGCGACATCATCCGCCGCCGCTGGCTGGATGCCGACAGCAAGGTGACGCTGCAGGAACTGGCCGATGAGTACGGCGTGTCCGCCGAGCGCATCCGCCAGGTCGAAGCGAACGCGCTGAAGAAGATGAAGGCGCTGTTCACCGCGTAAGGCGGAGTGGCGTTGGAATGAAGAAAGGCCCGGCAATGCCGGGCCTTTCTTGTTTGTGGGGCTCATCCACGCATGGCGTGGATCTACTTCGGCGGTACGGCATCCAGTAGAGCCACGCCATGCGTGGATGCTCTGCGGCGGCTCATGCAGTGACCAAAGCCCAAGAGAAGGGGCGTGCGAAAAGCCGACTGCTGCAGACGATGCACGACGCGGCGGTCAGTCTGCACGCTCACGACCTCATCGATACGCCTCGTTTGAGGATCTATGAGGCGCTGTGTCTTAAGCCTGTCTCCGCGTGCAGCAATACCCAGCCAAGGAGGTCGACGCCCGCGAAAGCGCGTTGATTGATCGCACCGAACTGGCCAGTTCTTTGAATGGCAGAAGGCCCGGCAATGCCGGGCCTTTCTTGTTTGTGGGGCTCATCCACGCATGGCGTGGATCTACTGACGCCGCGCGGGCCTCAACCCTCGCGTGCGATCGCGCGCCAGCCGATGTCGGTGCGGTGGAACTCGTTGGCCCAGGTCACCTTGGCCACGCCGGCGTAGGCATTGGCCTGCGCGTCGCGCACGCTGTCGCCCAGCGCGGCCACGCACAGCACGCGGCCACCCGCACTGAGCACCTGGCCCTGCGCATCCAGCGTGGTACCGGCATGGAACACCTTGGCGTTGGCGGGCACTGCGTCCAGGCCGGAAATCACGTCACCGGTGATCGGCGCTTCCGGGTAAGGCCTGGCGGCCAGCACCACGCCCAGCGACGGGCGCGGATCCCATTGCGCGTCCACCGCGTCCAGGCGGCCATCGATGGCCGCTTCCACCAGATCCACCAGGTCCGACTGCAGGCGCAGCATCACCGGCTGGGTTTCCGGGTCGCCGAAGCGCACGTTGAACTCGATCACCTTCGGCGCACCGCTGGCATCGATCATCAGGCCGGCATAGAGGAAGCCGGTGAACGGGATGCCATCGGCGATCATGCCCTGCACGGTCGGGTTCACGACTTCGTGCATCACCCGGGCATGCACCTCCGGGGTCACCACCGGCGCAGGCGAGTAGGCGCCCATGCCGCCGGTGTTCGGGCCGGTATCGCCATCGCCGACGCGCTTGTGGTCCTGCGAGGTGGCCATCGGCAGCGCGTGCACGCCATCGACCATCGAAATGAAGCTGGCTTCCTCGCCATCGAGGAATTCCTCGATGACCACGCGCGCACCGGCATCGCCGAAGGCGTTGCCCGAGAGCATGTCACGCACCGCGTCCTCGGCCTCGGCCTGGGTCATCGCCACGATCACGCCCTTGCCAGCGGCCAGGCCGTCGGCCTTGACCACGATCGGTGCGCCCTTCTTGCGGATGTAGGCCAGCGCAGCATCCACCTCGGTGTGCACGGCATAGAACGCGGTGGGGATATTGTGGCGGGCCAGGAAATCCTTGGCGTACGCCTTGCTGCCTTCCAGCTGCGCGGCGGCGGCGGTCGGCCCGAAGATGCGCAGGCCGGCGGCGCGGAAGCGGTCGACCACGCCGGCCACCAGCGGCACTTCCGGGCCAACCACGGTCAGCGCCACGCCTTCGGCCTGGGCCAGCGCCAGCAGGCCGTCGATGTCGGTCACCTTCACCGCCACGTTGCGGCACTTGTCTTCGGTGGCGGTGCCGGCATTGCCGGGCGCCACGATCACTTCGGTGACACGGGAGGACTGGGCCAGCTTCCATGCCAGGGCGTGTTCGCGGCCGCCAGAGCCGATGACAAGAATCTTCTTCATGTGGGAAGTATCCGAACGGAGAAATCAGGAGGGAGAACGGTGGAGGGGAACTGCTCAATCCTCGCGCTTCAGCGCAGGGTTGGTCAGTGCTTTTGCTTCTGCTTCGAGTTGGCGCAGGTCATCGACCGCCTCCTGCTCGGCCTCGACCAGCTCTTTGCTGCGGCGATGCTGATCGAACACCCCGTAGCGCTCGGCAATGATCGCTTCCATCTGCTGGTGCGAGACGTGGCCAGCACCTTCCAGGATCGCGCGCTCATTGAAATCGAGGAATCGATCAGTCTGGGTCAGCCAGTCGGCCATGCGCATCTCGATGCGGCGTTCGGCGCGGTCCTCGGCAAAATCCAGGAACATGGTCACCAGGCGATTGAGCTGCTCCAGCTCCTGCTGAGCGAGGTAATTCTTGGAAACCACGGCATCGGACTTCCTGATGCGCTCGCCTTGCCAATGGGTCAGACCGAGCGTCGCCGAATCAGGGGCCGCGCGCTCAACGATCAACTGGGCAGCAGTACGGCCGGTGACGGCGTAGACGAGCTTGTTCTGGATGGTGGCGAAGAAGCTCTTGGCCGTCTGCGCAGTGCCGTCGTAGTCGCTGCTGCTGGCTTTGAACAGATCGCGCAGGGTTTGATAGAACCGTTTCTCCGAACTGCGGATATCGCGGATGCGGCGCAGCAGTTCCTTGAAGTAGTCGGCTCGTTCGGCATCCTTCAGTCGAGCATCGTTGAGCAGGAAGCCCTTGGCCAGATACTCGGCCAGCGACGAGCCAGCCCAGCGCCGGAACTGGCGGCCGCGTGGGGAGCGCACCCGGAATCCGACCGCCAGGATCAGCTCAAGTCGATAAAGCTGCGTCCTGTATCGCTTGCCATCGGCAGCAGTCGTCAAGTCAAACTTGACAACTGAATCGGCCGGAAGCTCCCCTTCCTCCAGGATCCTCCGGACGTGAAGACTGATGTTCTGCTTGGTCGTATCAAACAGCTCGGCCATCTCGCCCTGGGTCATCCACACCGTCCCCTCCGCAGCGCGCAGGTGGACCTCCGTCCGGCCATCGTCGGTACGGTAGAGGATCAGTTCGCCGAGGGTGCTGTTCATGGCCGGTCGATATGCCTCACTCGCAGCCCTCGCGTTGCAGCGCGTCGGGGAAGGAATAGGTCCAGGTCTTCGGGTCCAGCGTGAAGCGGTGCGTGCGGCGCACGTTGGTGCCGCCACAGCTGCTGCCGGTTTCCTCGATCAGCAGCGGCCAGGTGCGCGCGCTGCGGTTGCTGTCGTCCATGCGCAGTTCGAACTCGATGTCGAACATGCGGGTGCGGCAGTCTTCGGCCTGCTCGGCGTCATCGCAGTCGTAGGCCGCGGTGTTGTCGATGTGGCTGCGCACGCTACCGGCGTCCACCAGACCGTTCGGGCCGGGCAGGATGAAGCTCTGCGTCTGCAGCGAGTAGCCCTGGCCGTACCAGCCGCTGACGTTGCGGAAGCCGTAGAAATCGCTGCCGAAGCGCAGGATCTCGACGCTGCCCGGGCGGCCGCTGCTGCCATAGGTGCCGCCGGTCAGCTCGGCCGCCACCTCGAAGCCGTCGGCGGCCGGGCGCAGCACGTAGAAGTCGATGGTGCCCGCGTCGGCATGGCCGGCGTCGGCCACTTCGCCGCACACCGCCAGCAGCTGCTGCCAGCTGTCACCGTTTACCACCGGCTGCTCGGCGCACACCGCCCAGTCGACTGGGCGGCTGTCACCGTCCTGCGCCCAGCTGCCGCGCCAGTCGTCGGACAGTTGCGCGTCCTTGCCGTAACGCGCCGTCAGGAAGGCCTGCAGGCGCGCGGTGCGGCTGGCATGCCCGGCCGCTGCGGTGCTGCCCGCGGCGGGCGTCTCTGCCTGCGGGGCAGTGGCGGGTGCCGGCTCGGCGGCCGGCTTGCAGCCGGCCAGCAGGACCGCGCCCAGCAGGGCGGGCAGGAGCAGGGGTTTGATCGAAACTGCGGACATCCGTGTCGCTCCAGGATCAGTGGCGGAAGTGGCGAACGCCGGTGAACACCATGGCCAGGCCATGTTCGTCGGCGGCGGCGATCACTTCGGCGTCGCGCATCGAACCGCCCGGCTGGATGACCGCCTTGATGCCGGCGGCCGCTGCGGCATCGATGCCGTCGCGGAACGGGAAGAACGCATCGGACGCCATCACCGAACCTTCCACCACCAGGTTCGCGTCGGCCGCCTTGATGCCGGCGATGCGCGCGGAATAGACGCGGCTCATCTGCCCGGCGCCGACGCCGATCGTGCGGTTGTCCTTGGCGTAGACGATCGCGTTGGACTTCACGAACTTGGCCACCTTCCACGCGAACAGCAGGTCGGTGAACTGCTTGTCGGTCGGTGCCAGCCTGCTCACCACCTTCAGCTCATCGCGGGTCATGCCGCGGTTGTCGGAAGACTGCAGCAGCAGGCCCGAGCCCACGCGCTTGCTGTCGAAGTTGTTCAGGCCATCACCGTGCGGGATGCGCAGCACGCGCACGTTGGCCTTCTTCTGCGCGTATTCCAGCGCGGCCGGCTCGTAGTCCGGGGCGATCAGCACTTCGACGAACTGGCGGTCGAGGATGACCTTCGCAGTGGCCGCATCGAGCGGCTTGTTGAAGGCGATGATGCCGCCGAAGGCGCTGGTCGGGTCGGTGGCGTAGGCCAGCTCGTAGGCATCGCCGTTGCCGGCACCGACAGCCACGCCGCACGGGTTGGCATGCTTGACGATGACGCAGGCCGGCGCATCGAACTGGCGCACGCATTCCCACGCCGCATCGGCATCGGCCAGGTTGTTGTAGCTCAGTTCCTTGCCCTGCAGCTGCTGGAACGTGGCCAGGGTGCCCGGCACCGGGTACAGGTCGCGGTAGAACGCGCCGCTCTGGTGCGGGTTCTCGCCGTAGCGCAGGTCCATCACCTTCACGAAGGTGGAGTTCATCTGCGCCGGGTACTCGGCACGGGCCGGCACGGCGGCATCGGTGGCGGTGACCGCCGACAGGTAGTTGCTGATGGCCGCGTCGTACTGGGCGACGCGGTTGAAGGCCGCCACCGAGAACGCGAAGCGGGTGCTGGCCGACAGCTGGCCGTTGTTGGCCTCCAGCGAGGCCAGCAGTTCGGCGTACTGCGACGGGTCGGTGGCCACCGCCACGCGGGCGAAGTTCTTGGCCGCCGAGCGGAGCATGGCCGGGCCGCCGATGTCGATGTTCTCCACCGCGTCGGCCAGGGTGCAGTCGGCCTTGGCGGTGACCGATTCGAACGGATACAGGTTCAGCACCAGCAGGTCGATGGCGCCGATGCCGTGCTCGGCCATCACCGCGTCATCCAGGCCCGAACGGCCCAGCAGGCCGCCGTGCACCATCGGGTGCAGGGTCTTGACCCGGCCATCCATCATTTCCGGGAAGCCGGTGACGTCGGCCACGTCCTTCACGGCCAGGCCCATGTCGCGAATGGCCTTGGCGGTGCCGCCGGTGGACAGCAACTCCACGCCGCGTGCAGCCAGCGCGGTGGCCAGCTCGGCCAGGCCGGTCTTGTCGGAAACGGAGAGGAGGGCCCGACGGACGGGCAACAGATCAGCAGTCATGGGGACAGGGCAATCGGCAGCGGAGCGGGGCCGATATTGTAGTTCGTGGGGGCCGGTGGCGGGCGCTGCCGACGCGCTTTGCTGGCCCCGGCAGGGGAAAACGGCCTGCATCGGCATGCCGGGCTGAACACGCCATGGGGTAGGCTATGCCGGAACTGCCAGGGATCAGCGGGTTCAGATCGTGTCGATCTATGCATTGAAAGGACGTTTCCAGGACCTCTTGCGTCCGGCCGTGCGCGGTCTCTACCGCATGGGCATCACCGCCAACGCGGTGACCGTGGCCGCCGCCGTGGTCTCGCTGCTGGTGGCCGCCGCCGTGTGGTGCTGCGCGCCCGCGCAGCCGCTGCTGTACCTGCTGCTGCCGCTGTGGATGCTGCTGCGCATGGCGCTCAACGCCGTGGATGGCATGCTCGCCCGCGAGTTCGGCCAGCAGTCGAAGCTGGGCGCCTACCTGAACGAGTTGTGCGATGTGATCGCCGATGCGGCGCTGTACCTGAGCCTGCTCAGCGTGCCGGGCGTGCGCCCCGAGGCGCTGTGGCTGCTGGCCTGGACCGCGGCGCTGAGCGAATACGCCGGCGTACTGGGGCTGATGGTCGGTGCCAGCCGCCGCTATGACGGCCCGATGGGCAAGAGCGACCGCGCCTTCGTGATCGGGGCGCTGGGCCTGCTGCTGGCGTTCGGGTGGGTTGGCGCGATGACGGTCACTGGCGTGGCTGCGGCCATGGCCGCACTGTGCGTGCTGACGATGATCAACCGCGTCCGCCGCGGGCTGCAGGAAGCGGCGATTCCGCCGCAGTAAACAACTACAAACCAAAAAGACAATCTGGAGATTGCATGCGTCAGGCGCAGGAACGGGAATTCCACAGCTTCGACCAGGTACCGCTGTTCTACCGGTACTGGGCGAGCACCACGACCACCACGCCGGCCAGGGCCATCGTGCTGCTGCATCGCGGCCACGAACATTCCGGGCGGGTCACCCACCTGGTCGATGAGCTGGACCTGCCCGACACCGCCTTCTTCGCCTGGGATGCACGTGGCAACGGCCGTTCGCCGGGCGCGCGCGGCGATGCCCCGGGTTTCCCGGCGCTGGTGCGCGACCTGGACAGCTTCATCGCCCACATCGGTGCCGAGCATGGCATCGCAGTGGAGGACATCGTGGTGATCGCGCAGAGCGTGGGCGCCGTGGTTGCCGCCACCTGGGTGCACGACTACGCGCCGCGCCTGCGCGCGCTGGTGATGGCTTCGCCGGCGTTCAAGGTGAAGCTGTACGTGCCGTTCGCCCGGGCGGGGCTGGGCCTGATGCAGAAGCTGCGCGGCAACTTCTTCGTCAACAGCTACGTCAAGCCGCAGTGGCTGACCCACGACCCGGCGCGGGTGGAAAGCTACCGCACCGACCCGCTGATCACCCGGCCGATCTCGGTGCGCGTGCTGCTGGGCCTGTACGAGGCCGCTGACCGCATCGTCGCCGATGCGCAGGCGATCAGCGTGCCGGTGCAGCTGCTGGTGTCCGGCTCGGATTTCGTCGTGCACCGTGGCCCGCAGGACCGCTTCTACGAGCGCCTGTCCAGCCCGATCAAGGAGCGCGTGCACCTGCCGGGCTTCTTCCACGACACGCTGGGCGAACGTGATCGCGCGCCGGCACTGGCGCGCATCCGCAGCTTCATCCAGGCGCGTTTCGCCGAACCGCTGCGCGAGCTGTCGCGCCGCGATGCGCACCGCCATGGGCCGACCTTCGAAGAGTCGGAGATCCTGGCCTGGCCGCCGGAGCGCAACAGCCTGGCCGACCTGCGCTGGCGCGTGGTGCGTGGCGGCCTGCGGGTCGGCGGCACGCTCTCCGAGGGCATCGCGCTTGGCCTGCAGACCGGCTTCGATTCGGGCAGCACACTGGACTACATCTACCGCGACGAAGCACGCGGCAAGGGCCCGCTGGGGCGCATGGTCGACCGCAACTATCTCGATGCGATCGGCTGGCGTGGTATCCGCATCCGCGGCCAGCACCTGCAGGAACTGCTGCGCGATGCCGCCCAGCGCCTGCGCGGGCAGGGCATGCCGGTGCGCGTGCTGGACGTGGCGGCCGGCCATGGCCGCTACGTGCTGGAAGCGCTGGGCCAGGGTGAGCAGCGCGCCGAACGCATCGTGCTGCGTGATTTCAGTGCGTTGAACGTGACCCAGGGCCAGGCCTTGATCGAGCGCCTCGGCGCGGCCGACATCGCCCGCTTCGAACAGGGCGATGCGTTCGACCCGGCACAGTTGGCGCAGGTCGACCCGGCGCCGACGCTGGCGGTGGTCTCCGGCCTGTACGAACTGTTCCCCGACAACGATGCGGTGCTGCGTTCGCTGCAGGGCATCGCCGCGACCGTGCCGGTGGGCGGCTACCTGGCCTATACCGGCCAGCCCTGGCACCCGCAGCTGGAGTTCATCGCCCGTGCGTTGACCAGCCACCGGGGCGGCGCAGCGTGGGTGATGCGGCGCCGTACCCAGCAGGAAATGGACGAGCTGGTGCGTCTGGCCGGGTTCGAGAAGGTGGCCCAGCGCATCGACGCGTTCGGCATCTTCACCGTGTCGCTGGCGCGCCGGACTGCGTGATGGCGACGCTGGCCGCAACCCCGCTGGCTGCGGAGGGGCGCCCCTGGCGGCGCGCCCTGCTGTGGCTGGTGCTGCTGGGTCCGTTCTTCTTCGCCAGCTATGGCTTCGCCAACTGGATGGCCGGGCGCCACGCCGCGCTGCCGGTGATGGCGTTCGCCTGGGAAGCGCACATCCCGTTCGTACCGTGGACGATCGTGCCGTACTGGTCGATCGACCTGTTCTACGCGATCTCCTTCTTCCTGTGCCGGCAGCGCCTCGAGCTGGACCGGCACGCGCTGCGGCTGTTCAGTGCGCAGGTCATCGCGGTGGCCTGCTTCCTGCTGTGGCCGCTGCGCTTCAGCTTCCAGCGGCCGGAGATCGACGGCGTGTTCGGCTGGCTGTTCGATGTGCTGCTGGGCTTCGACAAGCCGTTCAACCAGGCACCGTCGCTGCACATCGTGCTGCTGATCGTGCTGTGGGTGAAGTACGCGCAGTACCTGCAGGGCGCATGGCGCTGGCTGCTGCACGCATGGGCGCTGCTGATCGGTGTTTCGGTGCTGACCACCTTCCAGCACCACTTCATCGATGTGCCCACCGGCCTGCTGGCCGGCTGGCTGTGCGTGTGGCTGTGGCCGGAGCAGGGCACCCCGCCGCCGCGGGCGTGGCGCACGGCGCGCGATCCAAAGCGCTGGCGCCTGGCCTCGTTCTATCTGCTGGGCGCGGCAGTGCTGCTGGTGCCGGTGCTGCTGGGGGGCGCGGCGCTGTGGCTGCTGTGGCCGGTGGTGGCGCTGCTGCTGGTGGCGCTGGCCTATGCCGGGCTGGGCGCGGCGGTGTTCCAGAAGCGCGCCGATGGGCGGCTGACGATGGCCGCGCGCTGGCTGCTGGCGCCGTACCTGGCGGCGGCCTGGATCAATTCGCGGCTGTGGACGCGCGGTGCGCCGCAGCCGGTGGAGGTGGCCGGCGGGGTGTGGCTGGGACGCATTCCCTGCGCGGCACTGCCTGCCCCGTTGCGCGGTGTGGTCGATACCTGCGCCGAATTGTCCTGCCATGCGCCGGGCGCGGCCTATGCCAGCGTGCCGATGCTGGATCTGGTGGTGCCGTCTCCCGCGCAGCTGGCTGAAGCTGCCGAGGCGATCGAGCGCCTGCGCGCGCACGGGCCGCTGCTGGTGTGCTGCGCGCTGGGCTACTCGCGCAGCGCGGCCAGCGTGGCCACCTGGCTGCTGCGGACCGGGCGGGTCTGCAGCGCCGCCGAGGCCGTGGCCCGGGTGCGTGCCGCGCGGCCGTCCATCGTCCTGCATGACGTTCATCTACAGGCCATCGCGGCCGCCGCCGCACCGGAGAGCACCGCATGAGCACCGCTGCCGATCTGCCGATGATGCACCTGCTGCTGCGCCAGGGCCGGCTGCCCGCTGCGCTGTCACTGGGCCTGCTGCTGGTGGCGCTGTTGCTGCTGGGCGTGGAACCTGGGCTGGCGATGTTCGCCGCCGGCCTGCTGCTGCTGAGCGTGGCAGTGGGCGTGGTGCAGGCGTATTACGCGGTTCGGGTGCAGCTGGACGCCAGCCTGCTGCAGCTGCTGCTGCGCGAGCACCTGCAGGGTGATGCCGCCGCCGAGCGGGTGGACGCGGCCCTGCACACCGCCGGCCTGCGCCGCCGCGATGCGCAGGCGCCCGTGCGCGGCTGGGAGGCACGCTGGATCGGCATGCGCCGCCTTCTGGTGCGCCAGTACGTGGCCACGCTGCTGCAGTTTTCGGTGCTGCTGCTGGCCGTGCTGTGGCCGCAGACCTGAGCGGAGGTGTCGATGTTTGCTGAATTGATCGCCCGTGCCTGCAGTGGCGCGATCCATGTAGTGACCGGGGCGCGCGCGCTGTGGATCGGCTGTGCGCCGTCCAGCGAGCACCGCGTGTACTACGGCAACCACGCCAGCCATGGCGATTTCGTGCTGATCTGGTCGTCGATGCCGCCGGCACTGCGGCGCCAGGTGCGGCCGGTGGCTGCTGCCGAGTACTGGCAGGGCGATGCACTGCGCCGCTACCTGATCGATGCAGTGTTCAATGGCGTTCTGGTCGAGCGCGATGCGGCGCGCCGCCAGCAGGATCCGTTGCAGGGGCTGCGCGATGCGGTGGACGAGGGATGCTCGTTGATCCTGTTTCCCGAAGGCACGCGCAACATCGGTGATGAGCCGCTGCTGCCGTTCAAGAGTGGCATCTATCACCTGGCGCGGCAGCGCCCGGAACTGGAGTTCGTACCGGTGTGGATCGACAACCTCAAGCGGGTGATGCCCAAGGGGCGTTTCCTGCCGCTGCCGCTGCTGTGCACGGCCACGTTCGGCACGCCGCTGCGGCTGCAGGCCGATGAGGACAAGGCGGCGTTCCTGGCGCGCAGCCGGCAGGCGCTGCTGGACCTGGCACCGAACGGAGGCCGCGCATGAGTTTCCTGCTGGATGTCTCCGGCGATCTGGCCACGCAGAGCGTAGGCCAGCAGACCGGCCTGCTGTTTGCCGGTGTCGGCGCGGTGCTGGTGCTGGCCACGCTGGTATCCGAAACCCTGCGCTGGCGCCAGCGCGGCAACCCCAGTGCGGTCATCGCCAACCTCGTTTCGCGCATCCGCGCGTGGTGGGTGATGGCGATCGTGGTCGGCGGTGCGCTGCTGTTCGGCCGCGCCGGGGTGATCGTGCTGTTCGCCATCATCTCGCTGTTCGCGCTGCGCGAATTCATCACCCTGGCGCCGACCCGCTCGGGTGACTACTACGCGCTGCTGGCGGCGTTCTACATCGTGCTGCCGTGGCAGTACTACCTGGTGTGGATCGACTGGTACGGCATGTACACGCTGCTGATTCCGGTCTACGCGTTCCTGTTCCTGCCGATCCTGTCGACCATCGGCGGTGACACCACGCACTACCTGGAGCGTACGGCCAAGGTGCAGTGGGGGCTGATGATCTGCGTGTTCTGCATCTCGCACGTGCCGTTGCTGCTGAACCTGCACGTGCCCGGCCACGACCCGTCGCGCAACGTGCTGCTGTTCGCCTTCCTGGTGATCGTGGTGCAGTCCTCGGACGTGCTGCAGTACATCTGGGGCAAGCTGCTGGGCAAGCGCCTGATCGCGCCGAAGCTGTCGCCGTCGAAGACGGTGGAAGGATTCGTGGGCGGCGTGCTGAGTGCCAGCGCGCTGGGTGCGGCGCTGTGGTGGATCACCCCGTTCACGCCGCTGCAGGCGTTCGGGCTGTCGCTGCTGATCAACCTGATGGGGTTCTGGGGTGGCCTGGTGATGTCGGCGATCAAGCGCGACCGCGGCATCAAGGACTGGGGCCACATGATCGAGGGCCATGGCGGCATGCTCGACCGGCTGGATTCGGTGTGCTTCGCCGCGCCGGTGTTCTTCCACGTGGTGCGGTATTACTGGAAGGCGGGTGGGGTGGGCTGATCAACCCGGGGTCGGATTCCTTCGCACAGCGAAGGGCTCTGACCCTGATTGCCATCGTTCATGCGGTTGCCGGCCAGCGGCCGGCACTACCCACGCGCGCTTACGCGCTGATGCCGTATTCCTTCAGCTTCTTGCGCAGGGTCGCGCGGTGGATGCCCAGCATCGCGGCGGCGCGGCTCTGGTTGCCTTCGCAGTGGTTGAGTACTTCCACGAACAGCGGAATCTCCATCTCGCGCAGCACGATCTCGTAGACATCGTCCGCGTCGCAGCCATCGAGGTCACGCAGGTAGCGGCGCACGGACTGGGCGACGTGTTCACGCAGCGGTGGCCGGGCAGCGCCACGACTGTTGTCAGGACGAGAAAGGACAGCGTTCAAGGGGGTTCCCGATTCGGTGGCCCGTGCGCGCGGAGCGCGCGGCCGGACGAGGTGGAGGCGGCCAGTCTAGCGCGAGCGTGCCCGACCTGCCACGGCTGGACGCCTTCGTCCCGATCAAAGGAACTCGAAGGTGAATGCGACCGTGGAGGCTGCCGGTTCCTGCACACGGAAGGCGATGCGGGCGCTCTGCCCCGGTTCCAGCAGTGCCGCGCCCGGGTTCTCGCCCAGGTACTGCGCGGGCGGGAACACACCGGTGCCGATCACCCGGCCATCGGCATCGGCCAATGACAGGCGCAGGTCGGGCCATGCCTGCGCCCAGCGCGCATCATTGCGGATGCTGGCCTGCACCTGCAGCACGCCGGCCTGCCCGGGCAACGGGCGGATCTCGCGGCTGGTCATGGTCAATGCAGTCGGTTCGCGCCATGCGGGCAGGCTGCAGCGAAGGACACCGCACAGCGCGCTGACCCACGGACGATGCCCGGCATCGGCGGCCAGCCGCGCGCGGTCGGCCAGTACGCTCTGCAGCACCAGCAGCAGGGCCAGCCCGGCCACCAGTGCCCAGTGCCAGCGTGGCGTCGGCAGGGCACGCGGGCGCACGCCGAGGAAGCTGGGTGCATCGCTGGCCGGAGTGGCCGATGCGGTGTCGTCACTGCCGGTGGACGTTTCGATGACAGTGTCATCGGACTGTCGCGTGTGCGCCGGTGCCGGTGCCTGTTCCAGCAAGGAGGTGTCCACGACCGGCTCGGCGCGCGGCCCGGACCCCGCCGCCTGTCCGGCAGCGGCATCGGCGGTGTCGTCAGCGGGGGCCTGCGCCTGCCCGGTCCGGGGCGGCGCATCGGTTCCCGGCGCGGAACGCAGGAAGGTGGCAAGCGGACGACGCGGCGGGTTCGGCTCGGACATGCTCAGGGCGCGGGCTCGGATCCAGCCGTCATTCAACCACGATCAGGCGCGGCGTACGCCGGTGATGCGCATCCAATCGCCATCCTGGGTGGCCTGCAGGTCGTCGAACCACGCAGCATAGCGCTGCAGCAGTTCGCCTTCCTGGCCATGCAGGATGCCCGACAGCGCGATGCGGCCACCGGCAGCAACGCGTGCGGCCAGCAGTTCGGCCAGCGCATCCAGCGCCGAGGCGAGGATGTTGGCGACCACGATCGGATAGGTGGCCACCGGTTCGTCCTGCGGCAGGTAGACGTGCATGCGGGCCTGTTCGCCGTTGCGCTCGGCGTTGTCGGCGGTGGCGATCAGCGCCTGCGGGTCGTTGTCCACGCCGATGGCCTCGGCGGCGCCCAGCTTCAGCGCGGCCAGGGCGAGGATGCCCGAGCCACAGCCGAAGTCGAGCACGCGCTGGCCCTGCAGCGCGCCATCCACGGCCAGCTGGTCCAGCCAGCGCAGGCACAGCGCGGTGGTCGGGTGGGTACCCGAACCGAAGGCCAGGCCCGGGTCCAGGCGCACCACGGCGGCGTCGGCGGCCTGCGCGGCCTCCGGCAGTTCATGGTTCCACGGCACGATCCAGGTGCGGCTGCCGAAATCCATCGGCTGGAACTGGTCCAGCCAGGCGCGTTCCCAGTCTTCGTCCTCGACCGCGCGGAAGCTGCCGCCGGTCCAGTCCAGTTCCGGGTCGAACGCCTCCAGCGCAGCCAGCAGCAGCAGCGCGTTGCTGTCGGCCGGGAACAGCGCGCTCAGCACCAGGGTGTCCCACAGCGGCGTCTCGCCCACGCCCGGCTCGAGGATGGCCTGCTCGTTGCTGGTGTCGGCCTCGGCATCGAGCAGGGTGACCGCCAGCGCGCCCACGTCCTCCAGCGCGTTTTCATAGCGGGGCTGGGTGGCTTCGGTGCAGCGCAGGGTCAGTTCCAGGAACGGCATGGCGGTGGGGGCAATCGCGGGAAAGGGGGCCATGCTAGACCATCCGGCCGTCTCCGTATGCTCTGAGATGCTGACCCAGGCTGAACGAGACCGGTTCAGACATGCCTCCCGGGCCTTGCTAGACTTGGCGCTTTCCTGCCCGACGTGCCGTAACCGACCGCCGATGGCCCTCGCCCCGACCCTGAAAACCTGGTTGCTCGTGCTGCCGGCCGTGGCCGTGCTGGGCGTGGCCGGTTATCGGGCCAGCGGCCATGGCCATTCCGCGCAGGTGGATGTCGGCGAACCGTTGGCCGTATCGACGGCCACGGTGCAGGAAGCGCTGGAGCCGGTGATGCCCGAGGCCCTCGCGCGCCGCCTGGCCGGCTTCGAGCGCAGCGCCGCGTTGCCTTCGGGCCTGCCGCTGGATATCCGCGCCGACATCGAGGGCGAGACCGATCTGTTCGCCTACGCGCAGCGGCTGAAGGTGCAGGCCGAGCAGGGCAACCACGAAGCGCGCTGGATGCTCAGCCGGGTCTACGACTACTGCGCGCAGTATGCGGTCGACCCGGGTGGCTACCGCCTGGACAACAACGTGCTGGCCGGCCTGGGCCTGAGCGCGGCACCGGCGATGGTGCAGGCGCGCGAACGCGTGGCCCAGCGCTGCGGCGGTTTCGTGCCGGGTGACAAGCTGGGGCCGTCGCTGGTGTTCAACGAACGCCGCCGTGCAGCCCTGCAGGGCAACCTCGCCGCCGAAGCGGCACTGTTCGCCGAGGGCGAGCCGCTGCACAGCAACGAGCAGTACCGCCGTGACCTGGTCGAACGCGTGCGTACCTCGCGCGATCCGGAGGCCTACATGGCCCTGGCGCCGGGCATGGGCACGCGCGCTGCCGGCGACAAGGCGCTGGTGGACATGGTGGCCGGTGAACAGCTCAGTGAGATGGCATGGCGGGTTGCGGCCTGCCAACTCGGTCTACCTTGTGGGGCCGACAGCGTGCTGATGAACAGTTACTGCGCGAACGGAGGGATCTGTTCGCAGGATGGGACACAGGATTTCCAGGATTTCGTGTATGACGCTGCGGTATCGCGGCAAGGTGCGGGGAAGATGAACGAATGGATCAAGCAATTGATTGGAAAGAGGAACGGGCAATGAATTACCGTCGATTCCTGCACGGGGCCAAGTTCTGGTTCTGGGTGGCGTTGTTTGTCGCGTATTCGGCCGGCGCCGTTGGCCTGCTGATGATCGACACCTACGAGGATCGCTACCGGCACCTTTCCAAGGTTGAACTGACCTCGGTGAAGGCGCAGGAAGACGTGCGCCGCGCCGGTGCCAGCCAGGTGGCCGCGGTGTACCGCGCGCAGAGCGGCGCGCCCTTCGCTGCGTTGCCGGCGGGCAGTACCTTCCAGGTGGTCTGGCCCGATGGTTCGACCGAGACGATGGTGATCATCGACCCGACCTCGCCCAATGGCGTGCGTCCGCTGGCCGATACGCAGATTCCTGCCGAAGTCGCCGACAAGCGCTGACCCGATTCTGTAGAGCCGAGCCCACGCTCGGCTGCGCTTGCAGCAAGCCGAGCGTGGGCTCGGCTCTACAGGAAACAGGCAACAAAAAAGGGCGGGGAAATCCCCGCCCTTTTCGTGTCCAGCATCTGCCGCCGATCAGGTCAGCGCGATCGGCTTGTTCTTGCGCTCGGCCAGACGCTTTTCCAGGTAGTGGATGTTCTGCCCACCCGCCTGGAAGCCCTTGTCGCGCATGATGCGCTGCTGCAGGGCCACGTTGGTCTTGATGCCGTCCACCACCATTTCGCTCAGCGCCACCCGCATGCGGGCGATGGCGGTTTCGCGGTCCGGGCCGTGCACGATCAGCTTGCCGATCATCGAGTCGTAGTTCGACGGCACGCGGTAGCCACTGTAGATGTGGGTGTCCACGCGCACGCCGGGGCCGCCCGGCGGATGGAAGCCGGTGATGGTGCCCGGGCTCGGCACGAAGGTTTCAGCATCTTCGGCGTTGATGCGGCACTCGATGGCATGGCCGCTGAGCACCACGTCGCTCTGCTTGATCGACAGCTTCTGGCCGGCGGCGATCTTCAGCTGCTCGGCCACCAGGTCGATGCCGGTAACCATTTCGGTAACCGGATGCTCCACCTGGATGCGGGTGTTCATTTCGATGAAGTAGAAGCGGCCGTCTTCGTACAGGAACTCGAAGGTGCCGGCGCCGCGGTAGCCGATGCGCACGCAGGCTTCGGTGCAGACCTTGCCGATCTGTTCGCGCTGTTCGGCGCTGATGCCCGGTGCCGGTGCTTCTTCCACCACCTTCTGGTGGCGGCGCTGCATCGAGCAGTCGCGCTCACCCAGGTGGATGGCATTGCCCTGGCCGTCGGCCAGCACCTGGATCTCCACGTGGCGCGGGTTCTCCAGGAACTTCTCCATGTAGACCTCGCCATTGCCGAACGCGGCCTTGGCCTCGGCCTTGGTCGTCTCGATCGAGGTCTTCAGCGAGGCTTCGGCGTGCACCACGCGCATGCCGCGGCCACCGCCGCCACCGGCCGCCTTGATGATGACCGGGTAGCCGATCTCACGGGCGATCTTGGTGTTGGCGACGATGTCATCGCCCAGCGGGCCGCCCGAACCGGGCACGCACGGCACGCCGGCGGACTTCATCGCGCGGATGGCTTCGACCTTGTCACCCATCATGCGGATGGTGTCGGCCTTGGGGCCGATGAAGATGAAGCCGGACTCCTCCACGCGCTCGGCGAAGTCGGCGTTCTCCGACAGGAAGCCGTAGCCCGGGTGGATGGCCTGGGCGTCGGTGACTTCGGCCGCAGCGATCAGCGCCGGGATGTTGAGGTAGCTCTGCGGCGACGGTGCCGGGCCGATGCAGACCGACTCGTCGGCCATGGCCACGTGCTTGAGGTTGCGGTCGACCGTGGAGTGCACGGCCACCGTGCGGATACCCAGGGTGTGGCACGCGCGCAGGATGCGCAGCGCGATCTCCCCTCGGTTGGCAATGACGACTTTGTCGAGCATGGCGTGCCCCTCAGCCGATCACGAACAGCGGCTGGTCGAATTCCACCGGCTGGCCGTTCTCGCCCAGGACGGCGACGATGGTGCCGGACTTGTCGGCTTCGATCGGGTTGAACATCTTCATCGCTTCGATGATGGCCAGGGTCTCGCCTTCCTTGACCTGCTGGCCAACGGTGACGAACGCCGGCTTGTCCGGAGCGGCCGACGCATAGAAGGTGCCGACCATCGGCGAGCGCAGCACGTGGCCTTCCGGCAGGGCCGGGCCCGGCTTGGCGGTGCCGCCGGTGGAGGCTTCGGTCGGCGACTGCATCGGCATGGCCTGCGCAGCCGGGGCGGCCGGCGCGGCGTACACCGGGGCGGGCATCGGCGCGGCGTAGCCGGCCACCGGGGCGCGCGACAGGCGCACGGACTCTTCGCCTTCCTTGATTTCGATTTCAGCCAGGTTCGACTCTTCCAGCAGGTCGATCAGCTTCTTGATTTTGCGCAGATCCATGAGGGCCTCTTTGGTTTCTATCTAGGTGAGGTAGAGCGCCGGCTGGCGCCCGGGTCGACAATCAGGTGGCGGACATCCGCAGCAGCGCCGCGTCCATCGCGTAGCGGTAGCTGTCGGCGCCGAAGCCACACACCACGCCCACTGCCTTGTCGCTGAAATAGCTGTGCTGGCGGAACGGTTCGCGGGTGTGCGGGTTGGACAGGTGGATCTCGATGAACGGCACGGCCACCGCCGCCAGCGCATCGCGCAGGGCGACCGAGGTGTGGGTGAAGGCGGCCGGGTTGATCAGGATGAACGTGGTACCGTCGGTGCGTGCGGCCTGCACGCGGTCCACCAGCACGTGTTCGGCGTTGGACTGCAGGCTTTCCAGCGCATGCCCGGCCGCAGCGGCCTGGGCGGCCAGCGCCTGGTCGATGTCGGCCAGCGTGGTGTGCCCATAGACCTCCGGCTCGCGGGTACCGAGCAGGTTGAGGTTGGGGCCATGCAGGACCAGCAGCTTCGCCATGGAATCCGATCAACGGGAAAGGGCGGCAGTCTGGCGGAACCTGCGGATGCTGTCCAGTTCGGCGAAATTGCAGGTGTTTAAAACAATCGTTTGAAAAATCGTGGAAGCGCTTGCGGCCCTATGGGTGGCGGCGGATCAAGGCCCGCTGAACGCCATCGCGGCGGGGATGCCCGCACGTAGGCCGACGATGACGTAGATCCACGCCATGCGTGGGTGGCCGCGCGCCGCGCCCCGCGCTCACGTCTCCAATGGCACCGTCGGCACCACGTTCGGGAACACCTCCTCCAACGCCTCGGTCTGCCCGGGTTTCGGCACCGGCCAGTTGTAGGCGTTCACCGGCTGCGCGCGGTTCACCCACAGCGCGTAATACAGGTGGTCGGCACGGCCATCGCCGGTGTTGGGGTGGATGAGGATGGTCAGGCCCAGGCTGTTGAGCTGCAGCCACGGCACCAGCACCGGCAGCAGGTCGTTGCTGAAGCCGAAATAGAACGAGGGCGTGACATGCGGGCCGCGTGGCTCCAGGTTCCAGTTGCCCAGTTCCACCGGGAAGCGCTCGGCCGCCCAGCGCCGCAGCAGGGCGGCCTTCTGGTAGCTGTCTTCGTCGAAATAGATATGTGCGTGGTAGCTCTTGATAGCGGTATAGGCGCGCGGCCGGCTGGGCAGTGGCGATTCGCCCGGGCGCACGCTGGACGGGCGCGGCGTCGCTTCGGCGGCCGTAATCTGGCCCCAGGGGCTGTGGCCCTGCGCGGGCGGCGGCACGATCGGGCGGAAGCCTGGCTGGCCCGGCTCGGTGGTGTTGGCGGCGGCGCTCGCAGCGCTGGCCGTGGCCAGCCCGCCCACGGCCACGCCGGCCGAGGCGATCAGGCGCCGGCGCACGGGCGAGAGCAGGTCGGCCCAATGGGCATCTTCGGCCACGTCGAAAGGTGGGGCAGGGGTGTGCGGTGGCATGGCCAGCGTCCTGATGGCAGAGGCGCCACGCTCGGCGATGTGGCTGGCAGCGTCCAATAAGCAGCAGGTATCAGGTGATGCCGGGCAGCGGCCGCCACGTTGAGTCGTGGTGGCCGCCGGGCTAGGGTGGCCGGACCGCCGCCCTGGATGTCCGCCATGACTGCTCCCGACGCCGATACCGCCCGCCGACGCGCCGCCTTCCGGCAGCTGCATGCGCAGGGCTGCTTCGTGCTGCCCAACCCGTGGGACGTGGGCAGTGCGCGCTATCTGCAGCGGCAGGGCTTCCAGGCCCTGGCCACCACCAGTGCGGGCTGCGCGTGGAGCGAGGGCCGGCCGGACGGTGCTGTTTCGCTGGAAGCGACGCTGGAACACCTGCGCCTGATGGCGAGCGCGACGCCGCTGCCGCTGAACGCGGATTTCGGCGATGGCTTCGGTGCGACGCCGGACGCGGTCGGCGAGGCGGTCACCGCTGCACTGGGCACCGGCGTTGCCGCGCTGTCGATTGAAGATGCCAGCGGCGTGGCCGGAGCGCCGCTGCGGCCGCTGGAGGAGGCGGTGCAGCGCCTGGCCACCGCCCGTGCCGCCATCGATCGGGCAGGTGCCGATGTGCTGTTGGTGGGGCGTGCGGAAAACTTCTTCGTTGGCGTGCCTGATCTTGAGGACACCCTGCAGCGGCTGCGTGCCTATGCCGCGGCCGGTGCCGACGTGCTGTACGCACCGGGCATCACCACGCGCGAGCAGATCGTGGCGGTGGTTGCGGCAGCCGGGCCGAAACCGGTCAACCTGCTGGTCGGCGGGCCGAGCCCGCTGACGCTGCAGGACATCGCCGCACTGGGCGTGCGCCGGGTCAGCCTTGGCGGCGCACTGGCGCGCGCGGCATGGGGCGGGCTGATGCAGGCCACCGATCCGATCCTGCGCGAGGGCCGTTTCGACGGCCTGCAGCAGGCCGCTGCGGGCGCAGCCCTGAACGACCTGTTCCGCTGACGCCATGGACAACGTAACCGCCCATGCAGCGCTGGTGAGGGAGATGGACGCGCTGCGCCAGGCGCCGGCGCAGGCGTTGCTGGCCCGGGTCGACGGACCGGCCCAGGTGTGTGTGCTGGAGCGCGACGACGGTCCACTGGAGCTGGAGATCCACGTGCGCTGGCACGATGCCGGGCGCACAGCGCTGCGCCTGGAGGGCCACGCGCGCGGCGGCAGCACCTGGAGTCACGAACACCTGCAGGAAACCCTGGTGCTGCCGCTGAAGGACCTGGAGTAGATCCACGCCATGCGTGGATGGAGCCACGCCAGTGGGGTCAGAGCCCTCCTCCGAAGGGATCCGACGCCGGCCGGGTGGGGGGCAGATCCCTTTGCACCGCAAAGGGCTCTGACCCCGGTGCCTGCTCAGAACCGCGCGGTCAGGCCGACGAAGAACGTCCGCGCGCCACCGTCGTAGTCGTTGCCGTCTTCGAGCGTCGACACGTCGTCCAGGTTCAGCACACCCGCACGCAGGGTCAGGTTCTCGTTCACGTCATAACCGGTCACCAGGTCCACCGTGGTGTACGCCTTGGCGAAGGTCGAGCTGGACGAGGCCACCAGCTGCTTGCCGATGTGCTGCGCGCTGAGGTTCAACGACCACGCATCGGTCACGTCCCAGTTCAACGAGGTGTTGGCGGTGATCTTCGGCACCACCAGCAGGCTGGCACCGGTGGTGCGGTTCTTCGATTCCAGCATGCGCGTGGCATTGGTGGTCCAGCTCAGGCGTTCGTGCAGCGGCACGGTCACGCTGGCTTCCACGCCGCGCGTGCGGGCCTTCTGGATGTTCTGCGCCACCGTCCACCAGAAGCCGTTGACGAAGCTGGTGGTCTGGCCGGGGATGTCGCGCAGCGGCACCTGTTCGATCTTGTCGTCGAAGTTGGTCAGGAAGTAGGTGGCCGACGCCGACCAGCCGTTCTGGTCGAAGCCCACGCCCAGCTCGTAGTTGGTGCTGGTTTCCGGTTCCAGGTTCGGGTTGCCGGCCATGTAGCAGCCAGTGGTGCCGTCAGCGCTCACCAGGCGGCTGTTCCAGCCTTCCGGGGTCAGGCTGCCGCAGCCACGGCCACCGGACTGGGTGGCGGCACCGGCGGTGCCCTGCTTCAGGTTGGGCGCGCGGAAGCCCTTGGACACGCCGCCGCGCACGGTCCACGCATCCCCCGGGTGCCACACGCCGTAGATGCGCGGGCTGACGTTGTCGTCGTAGTTGTCGGTGTTGTCCCAGCGCACGCCCAGGGTCAGCACGAAGCGCTCGTGCAGGGTGACGTGGTCCTCGGCGAACAGTGCCCACGAATCGGCTTCGCTGGTCGGGCTGATGCGGCTGCTGCCGGTCCAGGTCACCGGCACGGTGCCGATGGTGTCGCTGTTTTCCAGCTGCTCGCGCTTCCACTGGCCGCCCACGTTGAGGCTGTGTTCGAAGCCCCAGTGGAAGCCGGTGGTGAAGGCGGTATCGAACACCGTTTCCTTCGAGTGGTTGCCCACCGCGCTGCCCTTGTCCTTGTAGTCGTTCTGTACGAGGGTGGTCTTGGACGTGGTGGTGTCGCCGTAACGGCCATCGTGGCCGAGCACGTAGCCGGTCTGCACCAGCTTGGACAGGCCCCAGGCGTACACATCACCGGCACCGGTGTTGCGCTGCACGCCACGCGAGCCTTCGATGGTCAGCGCGTGGTCGTCGTTGAGGCGCCAGTGGAACTGCAGGTTGGCATTTTCCGCCTTGCTGCCGGGGGTCTGGTCTTCCAGGCGGTCGGACTTGCGGTCGGTGACGTTGGCACCGATGCGCACGCCGAGGTTGTCGGTGAGCGGGCCGCTGAACAGCGCGCCCATCTGCGTGGTGTCACCGCGCGTGGACGAGTCGGGCATGCTGTGGTTGAAGGTGACCGAGCCGCCCCAGTGGTCGGCGATCTTGCGGGTGATGATGTTGATCACGCCGCCCATCGCATCCGAACCGTACAGCGAGGACATCGGGCCGCGCACCACTTCGATGCGCTCGATCATGTCCGGCGACAGCCAGTTCAGATCCTGCGGGCCAAGGTCGTCGCGGTAGTTCACGCCGGAGGAATTGCCCTGGCGGCGGCCGTCGATGAGGATCAGCGTGTACTGCTCGGGCAGGCCGCGCAGGCGGATCTTCGACTGCGCGCCGGACAGCGCATAGCCGCCGGTCACGCCCGGCACGGTGCTCAGCAGCTGGCCGATGCTGGTGACCGGCTTGCGCTCGATCTCCTCGCGGCTGATGACGCTGATGCTGGCCGGCGCATCCTTGATCCACTGCTGGGCGCCGGTGGCGGTGACCACCACGGTATCCATCTGCTTGGCCGAAGCGGCATCAGCGGAGGCATCGGCGTGGGCGGTGCTGGCCAGTGCAAGGCCGATGGCGGCGGCCAGGGCGGCAACGGAACGACGGGGTTTCAGAACGGCGTGCGACATCGCGCAGTACTCCTGTTGAGGGTCCACTGGCGATGGCTGGGACGTCCGTGTGTGGGGGTTTCAGAATTCTTTAACAATCGTATCACGAATCATTCGCATTTGACGTTTGGTGACACATGAACGCTTGCATGGGCGGCGCGGGGCCGCGCCGATCCAGCTGAAATCAGCGTCCTGCGTGAGGTGCTGGTGGAAACATGTTCGTTAGTTACCATTGGTAACTAATCACTTCGCGAGCGTCTCCCATGCACAGCCTCATCGTCGTCGCCCATCCTGATCCCGCCTCCCTCACCCATGCCGTCGCCGCCCGCATCGGCCAGGCCATCACCGGCGCCGACGCGCGCAACACCGTCACCGTGGCCGATCTCGCCGCCGAAGGCTTCGATCCCCGTTTCAACACCGCTGACATCGGCCTGTTCAAGCAGGGCGCAGCGGTGCCGGCCGACGTGGCCGCCGAGCACGCGCGCGTGGATGCCGCCGACACGCTGGTGCTGGTCTATCCGTTGTACTGGTGGTCGTTCCCGGCGTTGCTGAAGGGCTGGATCGACCGTGTGTTCACCCAGGGCTGGGCTTACGCCGACGGTGCCGACGGCAAGGTGGAAAAGAAGCTGCAGCGGCTGCAGGTGCACCTGGTCGGTATCGGTGGCGCGGGCGCGGAGATGATCGAACGGCGCGGCTATGGTGCGGCGATGAAGACGCAGATCGACATGGGCATCTTCGATTACTGCGGTGCCACCGTGCGTTCGTCCACGCTGCTGCTCGATGCTGACAGTGGCCAGGCGCAGGCGCATCTGCAGACCGCTGCGGACATCGGCCGTACCATAGGCACACCCACCCGCTGACATGGAGCCGCTGCATGTCCACCACCGCCACGCCCACCCGCCGCCGGATGTCGCGCGAACAGCGCGGCCGCCAGTTGCTGGACGTGGCCTGGACCCTGGTGGGTGGCGAGGGCACCGATGCACTCAGCCTGGGCCGCCTGGCCGAGGCCGCAGGCGTGACCAAGCCGGTCGCCTACGATCACTTCACCACGCGCAACGGGCTGCTGGCCGCGCTGTACGCCGACTACGACCAGCGCCAGACCGCCGTGTTCGATGCGCGCATCGGCGCGGCGCCGGCGCGCCTGGATGCACGCGCGCAGGCCATCGCATCGGGCTACATCGATTGCGTGCTGTCGCAGGGCAGCGACATCCAGGCGATCCTTGCCGCATTGGCCGGGTCACCTGAGCTGCGCGACGTGCGCCACCGCTACCAGCAGGATTTCGTCGACCAGTGCGCGCAGTGGCTGGGCGCGTTCGCGAACGACGGCGATGTACCCGTGGCCGGGCGCTGGGCGATCCTGGGAGCCGCCGAGTCGCTGTCCGAAGCGGTGGCCGCGGGCGCGCTGCAGCAGCCGGATGCGGAAGCGGAGCTGCAACGGCTGATCATCGACACCGTCAACCGCGCGCGCTGATCGCCGCGTCGCGCTGCAGCTGCGCGAAACCTTCCCGCAGGCACTGCTGGACCCACGCGTTCCGCGTTTCCCGCGTGGGCGCGCCGAGGGTGATGTTGATCAGCCGGTGCGTTGCCTCTTCGCTGTCGCGGCACGCGGTCGCCGCCAGGCAGAAGCCTGCCGCGCGGGTATAGCCGGTCTTCAGGCCATCGATGCCGTCGCTGCCGTCGCTGCCCAGCAGCGTGTTCTGGTTGTCCTTGCAGAACGTGCCGTGGCTGAAGTGGCGCTGCGCGGTGATGGCCAGCACCTGCGGATGATCGGCCAGCAGCCGCGCAGCGAGCATCGCCATGTCATGCGCGGTCGATACATGGCCCGGCGTGGTGATGCCCGAGACTGAGACGAAGTGCGTGTCGCGCAGGCCCATGCGTGCGGCCGCAGTGTTCATCCGCTGCACGTACGCAGCCTCCGAACCTGCCAGGTGGCGGGCCAGCGCCAGCGCGGCATCGTTGCCGGACACGATCATCAGCCCTTCCAGCAGGCGGCCCAGGGTGATGGTCTCGCCCGGCACCAGGCCCATCCGCGTTTCGTCGGCAGCGACCGCGTGTACGTCGCGCGCATCGACGGTCGTTGTATCCGACCACGCGTGGCCATTGTGCGCGATGGCTTCATAGGCCACGTGCGCGGTCATCAGCTTGGTCAGCGAGGCCGGCGCGCGTGGCAGCCTGGCATCGTGCTGCTGCAGGATGCGCAGCGTGGCCGCATCCACGGTGATCGAAGAAAGAGCCGGTACCGGCGAATCGGTCAGTGACATCATCAACGCAATCGTACGCAGCGTGCAGGCAGCAATGCCGCACGAATCTGCAACATTGCAATGATATAACGAGCCGCTGTTGGCGGTGTCGCCGCCGTTCGTACCGCAGGAATCCCCATGACCCGACCCCTCGCGCGACGCTGGCTGTGCCCGTCGATCCTGGCTGCGCTTGCCGCGCTCACTGCCTGTCAGCCGACGACGCGCCCCGATGCGCCCGTGGCCACTGCCACGACCGACGGAGCGCGCCCGCACAACGTCATCGTGATGATCAACGACGGCGCGGGCTGGGGCACCTGGGATGCGGCCGCGTACTGGCAGTACGGCAGCCGCGAAGGCGCGCCGTATGCAGACTTCCCGCAGCGCCTTGCGGTCACCACCTTCCCGCTCAACGCCAGTGGCCAGCCCACCCGCGACGATTCGCAGCGCATCGGCTATGACCCCGCCCAGGCGTGGGACACCACCGAAGTTCCGGCACCGGATCTGCCCTTCGTCGCCTACCAGTACCTGGCGGCTGTGGCCACCGACAGCGCCGCCGCCGGCACCGCGCTGTCGTCCGGCGTAAAGACCTACAACAACGCCATCAACTACAACAACGATGGCCAGCCGGTGGAGTTCAATACCCTGCGCGCCAAGGCACTGGGCATGGCCACCGGCGTGGTCACCTCGGTGCCGTTCCCGCATGCCACGCCGGCCGCGTTCGCCGCGCAGGCCGAATCGCGCAACAGCTACCACCAGATCGCCCACCAGATGCTGGCCCAGGGCCACATGGATCTGGTGATGGGTACCGGTGGCCCCGGCTACAGCGTCGATGGCAGGCCCTGCGCGGACGGCATGGACAAGGTCGCCGCGGAAGGCTGCCAGAACCCGTGGGAATGGGTGTCGCAGCAGGATTGGCAGCAGCTGGAAGCGGGCACGCCGATTGCCGGCAACCCGGCCGGAGCCTGGCGCCTGATCCGCAGCAAGGACGACTTCGCCGCGCTGGCCGACGGCCGCCTGCCGGCTGACCGCCCGCTGATCGGCGTGCCGCGCGTGGCCAACACCCTGCAGCAGGCGCGACAGCTGCCGGTGGTCGGTCGCGATGCCGCCACGCCGTCAGGGGTGAAGAAGATCGACAGCGTGCCGGACCTGGCCACCATGACCCGGGGTGCGCTGCGCTTCCTGCAGCAGCGCTCGCCCAAGGGCCTGTTCCTGATGGTTGAAGGCGGTGCCACCGACTGGGCCGCGCACACCAGCGCCTGCGGTACCGAGTGGCATTACGGTGCCTGCACCGACCAGCCGCAGTACGGCCGCCTGATCGAGGAAACCGCCGAGTTCAACGACGCGGTGTCGGCGGTGGTCGCGTGGATCGAGCAGAACGGTGGCTGGGAGCGCAACCTGCTGATCGTCACCACCGACCACGACAACAGCATGCCGATGGGCCCGGACGCGCAGAAGGTAGCCTTCGAGCCGGTGCGCAACAACGGCCGCGGGCAGATGCCGGGCATGAGCTTCCGCCCCACCGGCAACCACTCCAACGGCCTGGTGCCGCTGTGGGCCAAGGGCAACGGCGCCGAGCTGCTGGGCCAGCGCGTGCGCGGCGTCGATGCCGGCTACCGCCAGCACGTGCGCTGGAACGACGGCAGCTACATCGACAACACCGACGTGGCCAAGGCCGTGCAGGACGCCCTGCAGCGCTGACCCGCCCTTTGTAGAGTCGAGCCATGCTCGACTGCTCTGCTCATCGCCCTTTGTAAAGCCGAGACATGCTCGACTGCTCTTCGCCCTTTGTAGAGTCGAGCCATGCTCGACTGCTCTTCACCCATCAACCACGCAGGCCAAAAACCGCGCCAGCACCGGGTTGCGGTTGTCGGCCTTCCAGAACACCACCTGCTGCACGCGCGGCGCGTCCTTCAGGCGAACGAAGGACACGCCGGGCATGCCCATGCGCTGCAGCGAGGCCGGCACCAGCGCGATGCCCAGCCCTTCGCCCACCAGGCTGACGATGCTCTGCTGAAGCTGCACCTCCAGCCGCACATCGGCTTGCAGGCCGGCGGCATGGAAGCTGGCTTCGATGGCTTCGCGCAGGGTTGGCACCACGTCGGCCGGCGCGGTGATCAGTGCTTCGCCGGCCAGGGCGGTGATATCGACGCTGCGGCGGCGGGCCAGGCGATGGTCGGCCGGCACCACCACGCACAGTGGCTCCTCCTGCAGCGGCAGCAGTTCCAGGCCGCGCAGCGACGCAGGCGCAAAGCCGATGCCCGCATCCAGCGCACCCGAGCGGACCCCGTCCAGCAGGGCCATCGGCAGGGCCTCACGCAACCGCAGCTGCACCTGTGGATGCGCAGCAATGAAGCGACGGGCCAGCGGCGGTACCGAGCTGTGCGCTGCATGCATCATGAAGCCCACCTGCAGCTCGCCCAGCTCGCCTGCACCCACCTGGCGGGCAGCGTGGCAGGCCTGCTGCAGGGCATTCATCACCCCGCGGGCGTCTTCCTGGAAACGCTGGCCAGCGGCTGTCAGGCGCACGTGGCGCGAGTCGCGCTCCAGCAGCGCCACGCCCAGCGATTCCTCCAGCGCGGCGATCTGCCGGCTCAGCGGCGGCTGGGTGACATTGAGCCGTTCGGCGGCGCGACCGAAGTGCAGGGTTTCAGCGACGGCCAGGAAGTAACGCAGCGGGCGGATGTCGATCATGCGCGAATGGTATCGCTGGCGCCCGTTAAAAGCATTGGAAGGTATTGATGATGGCGCGTAGCCTGCGCGGCATTCCCTCCCTCCGCGCTGCCCATGCTGTCCGTCCTGGCCATCGTCCTCCCCGTGTTCGCGCTGATCTTTGCCGGCTGGCTGGCCCGCCGCAGTGGCGCGCTGGGCCCGCACTCGACCAGCGAACTGAACCGGTTCGTGGTGCAGCTGGCGCTGCCGGCGCTGCTGTTCGACGTGGTCGCCAACGCGCACTGGCAGCAGTTGTGGCACCCGGGCTTCATCGCCAGCTTCGGCGGTGGCACGGCGCTGCTGTTTGCCGCCACGGTGTGGTGGCGCCGACGCCGCGGCCACGCGCTGGCCGATGCCAGCATCGACGGGCTCAACGCCGCCTATGCCAACACCGGCTTCGTCGGCTTTCCGCTGGCGGTGGCCGCGCTCGGGCAGTCGGCGCTGGCGCCGACCCTGGTCGCGACCCTGCTGACGGTGTGCGTGTTGTTTGCCGCCGCCATCGTGCTGATCGAGATCGGCCTGCAGCGCGAGCAGCGCCTGCACCATCTGCTGGGCAAGGTGGCGCGCTCGCTGCTGCGCAATCCGCTGCTGCTGGCGCCGCTGGCCGGCGTGCTGCCGATGGCGCTGGGCCTGTCGATGCCCGCACCGGCGGAAACGTTCCTGAAGCTGCTGGGCGGTGCGGCGGCGCCGTGCGCGCTGATCGCGCTGGGCCTGTTCCTCGGAGAGCGGCGCTCGCCCGTGCCGGGTGCTGGGCGCAGTGCCGTGGTGCTGGGCGGATTGAAGCTGCTGGTGCACCCCCTGCTGGTGTGGCTGCTCGCTACGCAGGTATTCGCGCTGCCGGCCGCGCTGGCGCACGCCGCCGTGCTGATGGCCGTGCTGCCCACCGGTACGGGGCCCTTCATGCTGGCCGAGTTCCACCGCCGCGAAGCATCGACCACGGCGGCCACGGTGCTGGGGACAACGCTGCTGTCGTTGCTGACGGTGACCGGATACCTGGCGCTGCTGCAACGGTAGAGCCGAGCCCATGCTCGGCTGCTTCTCGCTCTCTGTAGAGTCGAGCTCGCTCGACTGCCATTCGCTCTTTGTAGAGTCGAGCTTGCTCGACTGCTTCTTCCGCTTCAGTCGAGCAAGCTCGACTCTACAGAACGCAAGCGCCCTCACCGCACCAGCGTCACCGCCTGCCCGGCACGCGCGAAGGCTTCGCCCAGCAGCGGCCCCTGCTTGATCGCCTCCACTTCGGCGAACAACGCCTGCAGCGCGTCTGCCGGCCGCGAAGCCGGGGCGGCCACCGCCTGCTGGATCGCGGTGAAACGATCAGCCAGCACCCGATGCCCGGGATGCGCCTGCGCCCAGGCCTGCAGCGGTTGGCGGACCCCCGCCGCCGCATCCAGCTGCTGCTGGTCGAACAGCTCGATCGCCGCGGCCGAGGTGGCGGCGCGTTCGATCTGCGCGTGCTGCAGTTCGCGGCTCAGGTACAGGTCATAGGCCGCACCGCGGCCCACCGCGATACGCACGCCTTCGCGGTCGAGGTCGGCCACCGTGCGTGCCGGGCTGGCCTCGCGCAGCAGGTAGGTGCCTTCGATTTCCACGTAGGGCGCACTGAAGGCAATGCGGTCGGCACGCGCCGGGTCCACCGCCAGGAAGGCCAGGTCCCAGGCGTCGCCAGCGGCTGCGGCCACGACCGAAGCCGCTGCCTCGTGGCAGGTGAAGCGGGCCTGCACGCCCAGCCGCTGCGCCAGCGCCGTGGCCAGTTCCAGCGATGGCCCGCGCGGCGACCGGGCATCGCCCTGGGCCAGCACCGGATTGCCCAGGTTGATCGCCACCCGCAGGTGGCCGCGCGGTGCCAGCGCGTGGCGGTGGTCGGACAAGGGCATGCGGTGCTCCAGCAGGACGCGGGGGAGCTTCAGCATGCCAGCGGCGGCGTGCGGACCGCGTACGCGTGCGCTTACGCCTGTGCGGCAAACGTGCCGTGGAAGCCCAGCGGCACCGCATAGGGCAGCCACGCCTGCGCCAGCGGACCGTCCTGCACGTGGCGCGCATCGAGTACGGCAAGGCCGCTGCGCTTGTTCACCGGGTCCAGCAAGGTGCCAACCAGCCAGCCATCATCCGGGTTGCGGCTGCCAGGGCGGGGCACGAACACATGCTCCTCGGCCATGATGTCGCTGCCGTAGCGCCACACCTGGCGGCGCCCGCGCTCCACGTCGAACGCCGCGACCGCATTGAAGTACGGCGTGTTGCTGGCGCCATCGACGGTCGGTGCATACAGGCGGGCGGCGCGGCTGTCGGGCGTGCGCGGGTCGAACAGCGGGAACTCCACCGTGCTGATGCCCGTGCCCTGCCAGCGTGCCTGGCCGCGGCGCAGGTCCAGGTGCAGTTCCACCAGGGTGCTGTGGCCGTTCGTGGCATGCGCGCCGTCGCCGGCCATTGCTTCCTTCATCGGCGAACGCGCTTCGTCCATGTTGTCGCGGCGCACGGCGCGCACCACGATGCCGTCCTTGCTCCGGTGCGCGTCACCGAAGTGGTAGATCGCCGCGAACGGTGCTTCAAACCATTGCGCCTTGTCCGGGGCATCCTTGGCGACCACCGCGATGTTGGCCGCGCGCTGCGGTGCGAACTGCATGCGTTCGAAGAAGCTGCCGCCGCTCTCCTTGAAGTCGAAGGGTGCCAGCACGAACACCAGATGCGTGTCGGTCATGGTGAAGGCATGCAGGTAGCCGCGGCCCGGCGTCGCGATCACATCGGCGCTGCGCAGCTGGCCGTCCTTGCCGATGTGCCAGACCAGCAGGCCGGCGCCACCCATCAGGCTGATCGAACCGAAGTTCCAGACGCTGCCGTCGCGGTCTACCAGCGGGTGCGCCGAGAACGGCAGGGCCGCCAGGTCGGGCCGCCAGGTCACCGGGCCGATGGTTTCCAGCGAATCGGGGTGGACCTCGAACGCCGAACCGGATTCGCACAGGGCAAACACACGGCCATTGAGCGCCATCACCGAGGTGTTGGCCACGTTGGCATCGTCATTGTTGCGCACCGCCTGTGCGTTGGGGACGCTGGTGCCGGCGGCGGGGTAGAGGAAGCGCCCGGCCTTCTGTTCACGGGTGAACTTGGGCGTGGCCACCATGCGTGCGCGGTGGGTCAGGCTGCCGTCGCCGTTGAAATGCCAGCCGTGGACCATGCCGTCGCCGTCGAACCAGTGGTCGTAGCGCAGGGTGCCGCGCTCGCTCCAGGCCGGGCCGTTGCGGTACAGGGTGCCGGCCAGGCCGGCGGGCAGCCGCCCCTGCAGCTGCACCGTGGCCGGGCCCAGCGTCTCGCTGCTCACCCCGCGCCAGCCCAGCAGCCATGGATGCGCCTGCAGGCCCTGGGCGAACTGCGCCGGGTCGTTGGCGAAGGCCGGGGCGCTGCGCAGGGCGGTGGCGCCCAGGGCCAGGCCAGCGGTGCTGCTGATCAGGGTGCGGAGGAAGCGGCGACGATCCATGGCGGGCCTCGGTGCAGGGTGGGAATCAACGCAGGGTGATGTCGATGGCGGTGCCGGCGGCGGGCAGCGTGAAGCGGGCTTCCTCGAAGGTCGGCTTGCGCATCACCTGCGGATTGTTGCTGAAGCCGTAGCCTTCGATCGGCATGCCCACCAGGTTGGTGTCGAGCTTGCCGTTGTCATTCTCGTCGTGGGTCAGCAGCACGGCGTAGTTGCCGGCCGGCAGATCCTTGAAGGTGAAGTGCAGGCTGTCGCCCTGCGGGTGTGCCTGCTGTGCCTGCACCGGTGCGGCCTTGCCGTTCCAGGCCTCGTCGGAGGACACCAGGGCGGCGCGCAGGGTGCCGGTCTGGGCGCGGACATCGTGCACGTTCACGGTCAGCTCGGCGGCGTGAGCGGTGCCGGCCAGCAGCAGGCCAGCAAGCAGGGAGCAGGTCAGGGCGGTGCGGATCATGGCGGCGGTTCCGTCTGGAGGTGTGGGGCCAGTCTGCGCCGGGGGCTGGCCTGGGTTCAGGGCCAGTGGTCATCGATCCGGCGTGCCAGAAGTCACTTTCTGCGCCGGACCCATTGCCGTCGGGTGCCCGCGCCGGTCAGCATGCGGCCATGCCCAGCCTGCTCCGCCATCTGCTGCGTCCCCTCAGCCTCGCCGGCGCGGTCACCGTGCTGGTGGTCGGCCTGTCGTTCGGCGTGCAACGCAGCGATGCCGGGGCGAGCCTGCTGCTGCTCGGTCTGTTCCTGCTGTTGTTCGTGGCGCACGGCTGGGCGCGGTTGCCCACCCGTGTGCGCGCGGTGGCCGCCGTGCTGCAGGCGCTGCTGGCCGTCGCCCTCATCGCCCTGCAGCCACGCACGGGCACTGCACCGGTGCTGCTGGTGGTGCTGGTCGCACAGCTGGCCGAGCATTGGCCGCCGCGCTTCGTGCTGGTGGTTGCGCTGCTGGCCAACCTGGCCGAGTACGCCGTGCTGCGCCACAGCGGTTTCACCCAGCCGCTGCTGGTGGTGCTGCTGTACGGTGGCTTCCAGGCCTTCGCTGCGCTGACCGCGCACTACGCGCGCAGCACGGCGCTGGCCCGCGACGAGCTGGCGCGGGTCAACGCCGATCTGCTGGCCACCCGTGCCCTGCTGGCCGACAGCGCCCGCGATGCCGAGCGGCTGCGCCTGGCGCGCGAGCTGCACGACGTGGCCGGGCACAAGCTCACGGCCATGCGCCTCAACCTGCGGGCGCTGGCCGCCGATCCGGTACTGGCCGGGCGCGAGGGCCTGCAGACCGCCGAACAGCTGTCCGGCGAACTGCTGTCCGACATCCGCCAGGTCGTGCAGTCCATGCGCGATGATCGCGGGCTGGACCTGGATACCGCCCTGCATGCATTGGCCGCGCCGTTTCCGCGCCCGCGCCTGCAGCTGCAGATTGCCGATGGCGTGCGGGTGACCGACCCGCGCACGGCCGAGACCGTGCTGCGCCTGGTGCAGGAAGCCCTGACCAATGCCGCACGGCATGGCGAAGCCGATAACGTGTGGCTGACAATGACGGAAGAGGAATCCAGGTTGCGTATCGATATCCGCGATGACGGCCAGCGCGCCGAGCGCATCCGCGAAGGCAATGGCATTTCCGGCATGCGCGAGCGGCTGGCCGACGTGCACGGCCAGCTGGAGCTGGCCCGTACCGAGCAGGGTGGCATGCACCTGATCGCACGGTTGCCGGCATGAGCGGCGCACCGATCCGCGTCGCCCTGGCCGATGACCAGGCCCTGGTCCGTGCCGGCCTGCGTGCGCTGCTGCAGGGGCTGGGCGTACAGGTGGTGCTGGAAGCCGAGGATGGCCAGGCGCTGCTGGATGCACTGGCCACGCAGCCGGTGGACGTGGTGCTCAGCGATATCCGCATGCCCGGCCTGGATGGCATCGGGGCGCTGCGGCAGCTGCGCGCCCGCGGCGATGCCACACCCTGCCTGCTGCTGACCACCTTCGATGAAAGCGACCTGCTGCTGCGCGCCAGCGAAGCGGGTGCGCAGGGATTCCTGTTGAAGGATGCGGCGCCGGCCGACCTGCGCGAGGCGATCGAGCGGGTGGCCGCTGGCGAAACCCTGCTGCTGCCGGTCAGCACCGAACCGGTGCGCTCGCGCTACCGTTTCCACGACGAAGCACCGCCCAGTGATACCTTCGGCGAACGCGAAGTGGCCATCCTGCGCCTGCTGGCCGGCGGCTACAGCAACAAGGAAATCGCGCGCAGCCTGTTCCTGGCCGAAGGCACGGTGAAGAACTACGTGTCCACCATCCTCGACAAGCTCGGCACCCGCGACCGTACCCGCGCGGTGCTGAAGGCGATTACCCTGCGCATCATCTGAAGCGGAGTGGTGCAGCGATGAACCCTGTCATGCATGTCGAGATTGCGGTGGCCGACCTGGCCCGCGCCATCGCGTTCTACCAGCAGTGGCTGCAGGTGGTGATCGACGCTCCGGTGCATGTGCACGACTGCACGATGGCCTACCTGCCGTTCGATGATGACGCCGGCGGCGCCAGCATGGCCCTGGTGCACGGCGCGGACTATCGCCCGTCCGAGCAGGGCGCGCGCATCTACATCGGTGTCGATGATCTGGACGCCAGCCTGGCCCGCGCGCTGCAGGCCGGTGCCGCGCTGCGTTTCGGCCCTGCCGAGGCCGGCGGCTGGCGCGTGGCGGAGATCGCCGACAGCGAAGGCAACCGCATCGCCGTACAGGCCCCGATAGCGACCTGATAACCCTCTGTAGCCGAGCCCATGCTCGGCTGCCGTTGGCCCGTAGAGTCGAGCTTGCTCGACTGCTCCGCGCACCCAGTCGAGCAAGCTCGACTCTACACGGCCGTCGCCTGCCACCGCTGCAGCCACCCGGCAATGGCCGGGTCCAGCCGCGCATCCTCCGGCAGCCTTATGCCAAACCCTTCCTGCAACACCTGCCGCACGTCGGCCACGTCGCGCAGTGCGCGCTTCTCCGGCGCCTTTCCCGGGCGGTACTCGGTGTAGTGGCCGCTGCCAACGGTGCGGCGTCCCTCCGGCCAGGTCAGCGACGCACGCAGTTCCCCGGGGAAACTCGACTGCGGGTGCGTGCACACATACCAGTTGCCCACCTCGTTGTCGGCCGCCGCGGGCGACGTCAGGTCGAAGCGGTACAGCGGCCGCCAGTCCTCGCCGCTGCTGGCCGCCAGCAGGAAATCGCCATCGTCCAGCCGCTGCAGCCGGTAGCGCTCATGCGGCGTGTCCTGCGCCGAGGTCGCGTGCAGGCGCAGCGGCACGGTCGGGGTCAGGCTGCCGAAGCCGGTATCCACCAGCCAGTCCTCGCCGTCCAGCCGCACCCGGATCAACAGGTGCGTGCGCGGCGTCAGTTCACCCTCGCTGGCCGACAGCAGCACGCGCGCACTCAACGCATGGGCGTCGAAGCCCAGCGCCTGCAGCAGCGCGAGGAAGGCGCCATTGAGCTCGAAGCAGTAGCCCCCGCGCTGCGCCTCCAGCAGCTTGCGCTGCACGCGGTCCAGGTCGATCGGCACGGGGTCGCGCAGCAGGCAGGTCAGGGTCTCGAACGGCACATGGGCATTGTGGCGCTGCTGCAGCAGGGTCAGCCCGGCCAGGGTGGCCGGCGGCGCGGCCTGCAACTGCAGGCGCTGCAGGTATCGGGGGATGTCGAGCGCGGTCATGACGGCACCAGGCGGGGCAGGGGCACCTACTGTGCAACCGCAACCGGGGTTGAGGTCAAGGGCGGGCGCCGATGTCATCGCCCCGTCGCCTGCGGCCGGTACAAAGACCGCGACCGCCGGCTCGGCGGCCCGATGCGGAAAACAGTCCTAAAGTCTTTCTGATCCAGGCCGATACAGGTGCGTCCTTTCGCCTGGAGTCTGTCATGTCGACCGCGGTTGTTCGCCTTCGGTCCCTGCGCACCCGCCTGGTTGGGCTGCGCTCGGCGTTTCCTGCCCTGTTGCGCTGGCTGCAGCCGCACCGGCTCAGCGTGGCCGACAAACTGAAGGCCACCCTGTGGGTCTGCGGCCTGGGCCTGGTCGCCATTGCCGGCGCCTACGCCTGGACCGGCCACGCCAGCGGGCAGGCCGCCCGCACCCAGGCCAGCTACCAGCGTGGCAGCGATCTGGCGGCGGCGCTGGCCACCCGCGTGGCCGAAGCGCGGCGCCTGCAGACCCAGTATGCGCGCAGTTTCGATGATGCCGACCGCAGCCAGCTGCTGGCCACCCAGCAGGAACTGAAGGACGACCTGCAGGCGCTGCGCGCGATGCCGATGGATGCGGCCCGTCGCAAGGCGCTGCAGTCCTTGGCCGAGGCGGTCGACGGCTTCTCGCAGGGCATCGCCGCCCTGTTCGAGCGCGTGGATGAAATGGGCCGCGGCGACGCCGGCCTGGCCGCGCAGCTGCAGCAGGCCGCCGATGCACTGCAGGCGAACGTGGCCGCGCTGCAGCGTCCGGCACTGGAGCTGCACGTGCAGAAGATGCGCCGGCAGGAGGCCCTGCTGCTGCTCGATGGCGACTCCACCCACGCCGACCGGGCCAGCGAGGAGAAGCTGCCCTTCGACCTGGCCCTGGCCGGGTTGCCGGCCGAGGCGCAGGAAAGCCTGCGTACCGACATGGATGCCTACCAGGCGGCGCTGCTGGGCTACACCGCCGCCCGCGTCGGCCTGGATGTGGAAGCACAGTCGCTGGTCGATGCGGCGGCCGGCGTGGCACCGGCACTGGCCGCGTTCCAGAAGGCACAGGTGCAGGCGCTGGCGCTGGCGCAGGCACGCCAGCAGGCCGGTGCACGCACCCTGAGCGTGCTGTTCGCCGCGACGCTGGCCCTGGTGGCCGGCGTTTTGATCACCAGCCTGGTGCTGGTGCTGCGCGCCGTGCGGCGCCCGATCCAGGACACGCTGCGCTTTGCCAGTGACATCGCCGACGATCGCCTGGACACCACCCTGCGCGTGCACAACGCCAACGATGAGATCGGCCAGCTGGCGCAGCGCCTGATCGACATGCAGCAGCGCCTGCGCGCGCGCATCGAGGAGGAACGCGCGGTGGCCCGCGGCAATACCCGCGTGCGCCAGGCACTGGACAGCGCACAGACCGGGTTGATGGTGATCGATGCGGAAGGGCAGGTGGCCTACGCCAATCCCGCCCTGCTGCAACAGCTGGGCATGCAGGCCGACGCGCTGGTTGGCAGCGATGCCGTGCGCCTGCACCCGGCGATGACCAGCCTGGCGGGCGTGCGCCGTCGCGAGGAGCGCGAGATCAATCATCTCGGCGTGCGCTACCAGCTCATCGCCAACGCCATCATCGACGAGGATCACTTCCTCGGCGTGGCGGTGGAATGGCGCAGCCGCGCGCTGGAAACCCTGCTGGAAACCGAAGTGGCCGCGCTGGTCGACGCCGCCGCACACGGCGAACTGCACGGCCGCATCGCCCTGGAGGGCAAGCAGGGCTTCGTGCGCACGCTGTCCACCAGCATCAACCACCTGCTGGCCACGTTCGAAACCAACCTGGGCGACCTGCAGGCGCTGCTGGCGGCACTGGCCCGGGGCGACCTGAGCGTGCGCATGGAAGGCGACCTGCAGGGCGTGTTCGCGCGCATGCGCGACGATGCCAATGCCACCGTCGGCCAGCTCGGCCGCATCGTCACCCGCATCCAGCAGGCCACCGCGCGGCTGGACGTGGGCGTGGGCGAGATCGTCGCCGGCCACCATGATCTCTCGCAGCGCACCGAGCAGCAGGCGGCCAACCTGGAAGAAACGGCTGCGTCGATGCACGAGCTGACCGACACCGTCGGCCGCAACGCCGATGCCGCCGGCCGTGCCGATGCGCTGGTGCAGGGCGCGGCGGCGGTGGCCGCACGAGGCGGCCAGGCCGTGGGCCAGGTGGTGGCCACCATGCACGGCATCAGCGAAGCGTCGCGCCGCATCGGTGACATCACCCAGTTGATCGACGGCATCGCGTTCCAGACCAACATCCTGGCGCTGAACGCCGCCGTGGAAGCCGCGCGTGCCGGCGAACAGGGCCGCAGTTTCGCCGTGGTGGCCTCCGAAGTGCGGTTGCTGGCACAGCGCAGCGCCGAGGCTGCCAAGCAGATCAAGGGCCTGATTGAAGACTCGGTGGCCCGCGTCGGCCAGGGCAATGTGCAGGCCGAACAGGCTGGCACCACCATGGGCGAGATCGTCGGCAGCGTGCAGCAGCTGGCGGAACTGCTCACCGCCATCCGCAGCGCATCGCAGGACCAGCATGCGGGCATCGCCCAGGTGAACCAGACCATCGTGCAGATGGAATCGAGCACCCAGCGCAATGCCAGCCTGGTGGAGGAAGCCGGTGCCTCCACCGCGCACATGCAGACACAGGTCCAGGCTTTGGCTGAAGCGGTATCGGCGTTCCGCCTGCAGCCGGAGCGACGCCCGCGCGTGGCGGCGTGATGGCCTGATCGCCTTCGCCGGGCATGGCCCGGCGCTACCGTTCAAACCCTTGGGGTAGCGCCGGGCCATGCCCGGCGGACGGGATCAATACACGTCGCGGCGGTAGTGCCCGCTCTCCAGCAGCGTTTCCACCGCATCATCGCCCAGCGCCGCACGCAGCACCTGGTCAACACCTTCGGCCATGCCCTGCAGCGAGCCACACACGTGGATCACCGCCCCACGCGCCAGCCACGCCTGCAGTTCCGCAGTAGCGGCCTGCAGCTGGTGCTGCACGTAGCCACCGCCATCAGCATCACGCGAGAACGCCAGGTCAACGCGTGCCACGTGGCCCTCGGCCTGCCACTGCGCGATCTCCTCGCCGAACAACTGGTCGTGCGCACGCTGGCGCTCGCCGAACAGCAACCAATGGCCGTGTTCGCTGTGCTGGGCAGCTTCGCGCAGCAGGCTGCGCAGGCCGGCAATGCCGGTACCGTTGCCGACCAGCACCATCGGCGCGCCGGCCTGGCGGTGGAAGCCGGGGTTGCGGTGCACGCGCGCGGCAATGCGGCTGCCCAGCGGCGCGTGCAGCGACAGCCAGCCCGAGCCCAGGCCGGGGCGGCCCGCAGCGTTGTGCACCAGGCGCACCACCAGTTCCACTGCACCATCGGCGGCGCACGACGCGATGGAGTACTCGCGCCCGGGCAGCATCGGCAGGCCGACCAGCCACAGCGCAGCGTCCTGTACCGGCAGCGCGGCGCCTTCGTCGGGCAGCACGCGTTCGCCTGCCAGGTCCAGCAGCGTGCGGGTGCCATCGTCGAGCAGCAGCGGCTGCAGCGGGTCCAGCCCGCGTGCTTCCAGCACCGTCGTGGTGTGCTGCACGCTGTTGCGCGGTGCGATGTGCAGGATGTCGCCGGCCTGCCAGGTCGTGTCGGCAGGCGGTGCCAGGCGGATCTTCCAGATCGCGCCGCCCAGGCTGCCCGGGTTCAATGCTTCGCGTGCCAGCAGCTGCCAGTCGTGCATCTGCGTGGCCGGCGGCAGCACGCTGTCATCGGTGTCGATGCCGGTCAGTGCGCCCAGCTCGCGCTGCCACTGGCGCAGGGCCACCACCGAGGCGGCATCCACGTCGATGCGCGGGAACAGGGGCTGTGCCCCGTTGCCTGCCAGCCACGCGTCCACCTGTGCACCGAACGCGCAGTAGTGCGGGTACTGCCGATCACCCAGCGCCAGTACGCCATGGCGCAGGCCCGAGAGATCCACGTTCTGGGCCAGCAGCAGGCGTGCCGCACGGCGCGCGCTGTCCGGCGGCTCACCATCGCCGAAGGTGCTGAGCACGAACAGGACCTGCGGGCTGTCCTGCAGCAGCGCAGCGGTCACCCGCGCCAGCGGCAACACCTGCACCGGGTGGCCGGCGGCCTGCAGCTGTGCCGCCGCGCGCCAGGCCAGCTGTTCGGCCAGGCCACTCTGGCTGGCATGGATCACCCGCCACGGCGTGCCTTCGCCGCCGCTTTCCTGCGCTGCGGGCAGGGTCTGCCGCAGCGCACGTGCCGCGCGCTGGCTGCGCCGGCGGTCCAGGTACAGCATCCAGCCGGTGATGAAGAACAGGCTCATGGCCAGGCTGCTGAGCATCACCACCACCCGGCCGGGCAGGCCGAAGTAGCTGCCCGAATGCAGTGCGAACATGCTGGTGGCCAGCTTGCCGCCGCTGCCCTGGCGCTCGTAGGGGCGCGCTTCCAGCAGTGCGCCGCTGGCCGGGTCCAGCTGCAGCAGGTCGTGCGCGCGGTCGTGGTGGCCGCCGCGCAGGGCAGGGTCACCGGACATCACCCGCACGTTCAGCACCTGGCCCGGCTTTTCCGGCAGGCGCAGGTCGATGTAGCCGCTGCGCACGCCGGGCTGCACGTACAGCGTGGCCTCGACGTGCTGCAGGTCGAGGGTCGCATCCGGGGCAACCTTGTGCTTGGCCGGTGCAGGCACGCCCAGCACGCTGTTGGCCGCGCTGCGGTACCAGTCGAACGACCACCACAGGCCGGTCAGCGCACTCATCAGGTAGATCAGCAGCACCCAGGTGCCGACCACCGAGTGCAGGCTCCACAGGAAGCCGCGGCCGCTGCGTTTCCATTCCACCGCCAGCCAGCTGCGCCAGTGCCACCAGCGCCGTGGCCAGCGCAGGTAGAGGCCGGACAGCGCGAAGAACAGCAGCGCGATGGCGCAGCTGCCGACCACGACCTTGCCGCGCTCGCCAGCGGCCAGGTGCCGGTGCAGGTCTTCGACGAAGTCGAAGAACGCCTGGCCACGCAGGTGGCTGAAGCGTTCGCCGTTGTAAGGATTGAAATAGACCCAGTGTTCCTTGCCGCCAGCGAAGCGCGCCACCGAGGGGCGCTGGCCGGTGGCATCCACGCGCAGGCGCTGCAGCGGCCGATCGCTACCGGCCTGCAGCAGCGGCACCAGTTCGCTCAGGGCCAGGGCCTGCTGGCCGTCGGCGTGGTGCTCGGCGATGGCGGCGAAGCCGGGATTGGCCGCGCGCAGCAGCTCGTCCTCGAAGGACAGCGTGGCGCCGCTGAGGCCCATGATGGCCAAGAGGGTGCCGGCCGTGATGCCCAGCAGCCAGTGCAGTTGGAACAGGACGTTCTTGAACATCGGGGAGAGAGGCCGTTGAGGCTGCCGCCCGCATCCTGCGCAACAGCAAATGAGAATTAATCCGTAATTCTCCGGGCGCGGACGGGCTGCGGTCAAGGAGGGTTTTATTGCAGGGCTTGCAGCCCTGCACCCGCTTCAAGCCACAGCAACGTCAACGTCAAAAGCTGGCTTCCCGTGGGTTGGCGGGGTGGGTCCGGTTGAGGGGGGCGCTGCAAGTACGTCCATGTAAGCTCGGTCGCCGCATCCATGCGGCTCACGCCCCCTCAACCGGACCCACCCCGCCTTCGACAGTTTCCTGCGAGCTGTCGGAACGACGTTCTGCTTTGGTGGGTGCCGACCGTTGGTCGGCACGGGGTCGGATCCCGTTGCTGCGCAACGGGCTCTGACCCCAATTCGGAATTTCGATATCTGAGAGATTTCATCCACGCATGGCGTGGATCTACTGGCCGGGCTATGACCCAAGATTCATTTCGATATCTGACAGATGTGCCGACCAACGGTCGGCACCCACCAACAGCCGCAGGAATCTGTCAGAGGTGGGGCGGTGTGGGCTTGCAGGACCGCAGGCGCCATGGATGGCGCCTACGAGCCCCCATGGATGGGTTTACGGCGTGTCCTGCAAGCCCACACCGCCCCGCCATCCCACGGAAAGCCCGCTTCGGCTTTTGACGTTGCCGTTGCATTGAGCAGGTGCAGGGCTGCAAGCCCTGCAAAACACCCTCACTCCACCCAGCCTGCAATCTCACCGTGCTCGAATGGCCCCAGCTTGGCCTTCACCATCCGCCCCTGCGCATCAAACAACACGCTGTACGGCAGCAGCCCCTGCGCATTGCCCAGCTGCACGCTGGCATCGCGTGGGCCCGGGGTGTCCAGCACGATCGGGTACCCCACCGGCACCCGCTGCAGGAAATCAGCCACGCCCTCCGGCGTATCCAGCGCCAGACCCAGCACCTGCACGCCGTGCGTGCCCTGCGCGTCGGCGAAGCGGGCCAGCTCGGGCATTTCCTCGATGCAGGGCCCGCACCAGCTGGCCCAGACATTCACCAGCAGCGGTCGCCCGCGGAAACGCTGGCGGATGTCCACTGGTTGCCCGTCCACGCCGGGCAGTACCAGTGCCGGCAACGCATCGCCGGCGCGAAGGACAGGCATCGGAGACTTCACAGCAGCGGGCGTCGAAGCCGCCGGCGCCGGCGCTGGCGTCAACCGATGCCCGGCCCACAGGCCAAGGCCGGCGGCCAGCACCGCTGTCCACAGCAGTGCGGGCCGTTGCCAGCTCATCGGGCGGTGCGCAGCAGCGCTTCTTCCACCAGGGCCTGGGTCAGCAGCGTCGGCAGCACGGTCGGCGGTGCGCCCGGGCCGTACACCACGTACAGCGGCACGCCCACGGCCTTGTGCTCATCCAGGAATGCGGTGATCTGCGGGTCCACGTTGGTGTAGTCGCCGCGCATGTACACCGCGTTGGTGCGCTTGAGCAGTTCCTTGAACTCCGGGCGCGACAGCACCGCGCGTTCGTTGGCCTTGCAGCTCACGCACCAGTCGGCGGTCATGTTCACGAATACCACGCGGTTGTCCGCACGCAGGCGGTCCAGCATCTGCGGCGAATACTCCACCACGTTGTCACTGGCGGCCTGGGCGGCGCGCGCCGGCGGGGCCAGCTGGGTCACGCCCCACACCGGGGCAAGCGCGGCCAGGGCCAGCAGCACGCCCAGCAGGCTGGCGCCACGCTTGCTGCGCCAGCGGCTGGTCTCGAACAGCCACAGGCCGGCGGTCAGCAGCAGCAGGCCACCCAGGGCCAGCGCCATGCCGTCCACGCCGCGCTGCTTGCCCAGCACCCACAGCAGCCACAGCGCGGCGGCATACATCGGGAAGGCCAGCACGTGCTTCAGCGTTTCCATCCACGGGCCGGGCTTGGGCAGACGGCGGGCCAGGGCCGGCACGAAGCCGATCAGCAGGAACGGCAGGGCCAGGCCCAGGCCGAGGAACAGGAACACCAGCATCGCCGCGATCGGCGGTGCCACGAAGGCGTAGGCCACGGCGGGGCCGAAGAACGGACCCACGCAGGCGCTGCCAACCACGCAGGCCAGCACGCCGGTGAAGAAATCGCCGGCCGGGCCACTGCGGCGGGCCAGTGACTGGCCCAGGTTGCCGATGCCGCCGCCCATGGTGAACACGCCGGACAGGCTGAGGCCGACGGCGAACATGATGTAGGCCAGCGCCGCCACCACGCCCGGGTGCTGCAGCTGGAAGCCGATGCCCACTGCGTTGCCGAGCATGCGCAGGCCTACCATCAGCGCGCCGATCACCGCGAAGGCGACCAGCACGCCCAGCGTGTACCACATGGCATGGCTGCGGGCGCGCTCGGCGCTCTCACCGCTCTGCGCCAGGCTCAGCACCTTCAGCGACAGGATCGGCAGCACGCAGGGCATCAGGTTCAGTACCAGGCCGCCGCCCAGGGCCAGCAGCAGCACCCACAGCAGGGAACTGTCGGTCTTCGGCACGCTGCCCGGCGGCTTGGTGCGCTTGGCATTGTCCTGCTGCGCATCGGCGGCGAACGCATCACCGCCCGCGGCGCTGTCAACGGCAGCGCCGGTGGCATCGTTGGGCACGGTCGGCAGCAGGCGCCGCGGCGTGCCATCGGCCTCCTCGCGCGGGCTGTCGCTGGCCGTGGCAGGCGCCGCAGTGGCCGTGCCGTTGCCGGCGGCGGTCAGCGTGCCGGCCGGAATCGACAGCTTCACCCGGCGGGTCATCGGCGGGTAGCAGATGCCATCGGTCTGGCAGCCCTGGAAGGTCACCACCAGGGTGCTGTCCACGGCCTCGGTGCGGGTGCGGCGCAGCGGCAGCGGCACTTCCACCTGGTTGAAGTACACCGAGACATCGCCGAAGTGCTCATCGCGGTGCGACTGCGCGGCCGGCCAGCGCGGCTTGTCGGCCAGCACGCCGGTGCTGCCTTCCAGCTTCAGCGAGGTGCGGTCGCGGTACAGGTAATAGCCCGGCGCGGGGGTGAAGCGCAGCAGCAGGGTGTTGCCATCGCTGGCGATGGCATCGAAGCCGAACGCCTGTTCCGACGGCAGCGGCAGGGCCTGGGTGTTGCTGGCGCCCGGCAGGCGCAGGCCACCGCCGGCACCGGCCAGCGGGTTGTTGAACGGCGTCACCCCGGTGGCACGTGCGGTGGGCAGCGCGGCCTTGCCGCCGGCGCCGGGCAGGGCCACCTGCACGATGCGCTTCTGCGGCGGGTAGCACACGCCGGCATCGGCGCAGCCCTGGTAGCGCACTTCCAGGCTGATGGTGCCGGCCGCATCGGTCGGTGCGCCGGGCAGGGTGGCCTGCAGGCGCTCGCGGTAGGTCTCCACCTCGCCGAAGAAGTCGTCGTGGTGCTTGTTGCCGGCCGGCATCTGCAGGGCACCGGCATTGAAGGCCGGATCGGCCTTGACGCTGGTGCGGTGGCGATACAGGTAATAGCCGGGGGCGATCTTGAACTGCAGTTGGATCTGGCCACGTTCGGGCGCACTGGCGGTCAGCGCGAACGCCTGGTCGACCGGCAGCAGATCCTTCTCATCCAGCGCGAAGGCCGGCAGGGACAGCCAGAGCAAGGCGCACAGTGCGGCGCCACGAGCAAACAACTTCATCAATCGGTGTCCTCCCGGGTCTGTGCCCGGATCCAGTCCAGATACGCCGGCAGGCCGGCCCGGGTTTCGACCGCGATGCACTCCGGGAGTTCATACGGATGCAGTTCGACGATGCGGGCGATTGCGTCATCGACGCGGCTCGCCGTGGTCTTCACCAGCAACTGCAGTTCGGCGTCGGTGATGACGTCGCCCTGCCAGCGGTAGGTCGACTGTGCGCCATCCAGGCGGGTGACACACGCTGCGAGGCGCTCGCTGACCAGCGCGTGCGCGATGCGCTCGGCACTGGCCCGGTCCGGGCAGGTGGTCAACAGCAGCAGGATGGGATCGACGGTCGACATGACCGCCGAGTATAGGGCCGCCGCCGGGTCAGGACCCGGCGGCGGCATGGACCGCTGCGTTGCGCGGTCAGTTGGCCAGCTGGCAGCTGGTCGGTTTTGCCGAGGTGAACAGGGCGGGGGTCGCCCACTCGGGGTGGTCGATGAACGGGTTGCGGTTGCCCTGGAACGAGTAGATCACGTCATTTCGCGCACGTTCGGCGGCATCCGGCGGGTCGGACAGGTGCCAGTCGATCAGGGTCGACAGCAGGCCCATGTAGGCCGGCGAGCTGCTGGTCTTGACGATCTTGCTGCGGTCGTCGGTCAGTTCCAGGTCCGGTTCGGACTGGCCGGTGGCCGCATCCTTGCCGCCCTCATAGCGGATGGCCATGTACATCACCGCACGCGCCATGTCGCCCTTGCGCTTGCCCCACACCTCGAAGGTGCCGGTGTTGCCGTCGGGGGTACGCACCCAGTTGGAATTGCCCGGGTAACCGCCGCTGCCGCCGCCCTGGCCGTTGTTGGCCTCGGTGGCGCGCTCGCCGCAGTTGGCATCGCACTTGCCGAACGGCTTGTTGCCGCGGTCGGCATTCCACTGCGCATCGGTCAGGTACAGCATGTGGGTGTCGGTGTACGGGGCGTACGGCAGGCCCTTGTCGCCGGTGGTGCTGGCAAAGCCCAGCGAGTTCGGCCAGGTGTGCTCGCGGTTGTAGGTCAGGCCGCTGCCCGTGCCCGCACGGCTGCTCACCTTGGTGTAGCTGTGGTTGCGGTAGGCATCGAGGATCTTGCCGCTGTTGTTCGGGTCTTCGTCGGCAATTTCCAGGATGGTCCAGGTGCTGGTACCCGAGCCGCTGTACGGGTAGGCGGTGTGGCCCTTGATGGTCTCGTGCAGCGAGCAGCGCAGCTGGCTCGGGCTGGAGGTGTTCACCTTGGAGTAGTAGCCCTCCGGGGTGCCCGGATTGCCGGGATTGCCGGGGTCCGGATTGCCCGGGTCCGGGTTGCCGGTGGTGCTGGCCACGGTGAAGGCGATGCGGCTGTCAGCGGCCGGGTGCGCGCCCTGGTTGTCGGTGATGCGCGCGGCGCGGATGTCGAAGCGGCAGGCCTCACCGGCCACCAGGGCGGTGTTGGTCGACAGCTTCACGGTCTTGCCGCTGCCCGGCCAGGTCAGCGGCACGCTGCCCGACTTGCCGCAGCTCAGGGCAAAGGCGCCGCTGGCCAGGGTCACCGTCTCGCTGAACACCACTTCCAGATCGGCCGCGGCCGGGAAGGTGCTGCTGCCCTGCGCCGGGGTGGTGGTGGTGACCGACGGCGGCGTGTTCGGGCCGCCCGGGGTACCGCCACCGCCGTTGAAGGTCTGGTTGTTGTTGCAGCGGCCGAAGGTTTCACCGGCCGATTCGGCCCAGGTGAAGTGGGCGTACTGGCTGCCGCTGCCGGTCAGCTGCAGCGAGGTGCCCGGGGCGGTGCTGTTGGTTTCGGCAACCGGGATGTTCTGGCTGGTCATGCCGGCGGCGGGGCCACCGGAGGCGGTGATCGCGCCTTCGTAGCTGAGGAACTGGACCACCTTGCCGCTGGCGTCGACCAGGGCGATGCCGTCGTTGGGGCCGTTCTGGAGGCCGTTGGTCGGGTAGGTAACCACCGCGAGGGTGGCGCTGCCGCAACCGGCGGCGGTGCCGGCCGGCACCGGTTTGTTGTCGTAGACCACGGCCGCCGAGGCGTTGGCGCCGTTGTACAGGTACAGGCGGTAGCCGGACAGGTCCTCGCCCGCGGTGGCGACCACTTCGATGGCTTCGCCGACGTCACCGGCCGGGGTGCTGTCGTCGTAGTGCAGTTCGTTGATGAAGACCTCGGCCTGGGCCGGCGCGGCGGCCAGCGCCAGCAGGCAGGCGGCGGCGAGCGGGGACAGCAATCGCATCGACTACTCCTTGTGATTGGGAATGCCGGGCGAGCCTAAGGCCGAACGCGTGACACTTTGTCGTAACTGAACGTCAGATATCTGACACTGCGACGCAGTTCACCAAAATTGCGGGAACCGACCCTGGCTCCCGTCTGTCCGTCGCCGCAGCGCACGGTCGAAAAATTTTCCGCCACGGGGCTTGAAAGGCCCGGGGGCAGCTCCATCTCTGTCCTGCTCCCGACCTGTCGGGCTTTTTCACGAGCAATGCTGGCAGTCACCTGGGGTGAGTGCTAACATCGCCAGACTTTTTCAGACCAATCAATAACTTAAGAGGTCTCTCATGAGCATCAAGCCGCTGCACGACCGCGTTGTGGTCAAGCCGATCGAAGCCGACGAAATCTCCGCCGGTGGCATCGTCATTCCGGATTCGGCCAAGGAAAAGTCCACCAAGGGTGAAGTCGTCGCCGTCGGCCCGGGCAAGGCCCTGGACAACGGCACCGTACGCGCCCCGTCGCTGAAGGTTGGCGACAAGGTCATCTACGGCCAGTACGCCGGCAGCTCGTACAAGAGCGAAGGCGTCGAGTACAAGGTCCTGCGCGAAGACGACGTGCTCGCCATCATCGGCTGAGCCTCGGCGCGACCTGCTTTCCTGTAAGACATCCCTTTTCGTCGCCGGGCCTGGCCCGGCGCAAACATCGAGGTAATCGCAATGGCTGCCAAGGATATTCGTTTCGGTGAAGACGCCCGTTCGCGCATGGTGCGCGGCGTCAACGTTCTCGCCAATGCCGTCAAGGCCACCCTGGGCCCGAAGGGCCGCAACGTCGTGCTGGAAAAGAGCTTCGGCGCTCCGACCATCACCAAGGACGGCGTCTCCGTCGCCAAGGAAATCGAACTGGCTGACAAGTTCGAGAACATGGGCGCGCAGATGGTGAAGGAAGTTGCTTCGCGCACCAACGACGACGCTGGCGACGGCACCACCACCGCCACCGTGCTGGCCCAGGCCCTGATCCGCGAAGGCGCCAAGGCTGTGGCCGCCGGCATGAACCCGATGGACCTCAAGCGTGGTATCGACAAGGCCGTCGTGGCCGCCGTTGCCGAGCTGAAGAACATCTCCAAGCCGACCGCCGACGACAAGGCGATCGCCCAGGTCGGTACCATCTCGGCCAACTCGGACGAGTCGATCGGCCAGATCATCGCTGACGCGATGAAGGAAGTCGGCAAGGAAGGCGTGATCACCGTTGAAGAAGGCTCGGGCCTGGACAACGAGCTGGACGTGGTCAAGGGCATGCAGTTCGACCGCGGCTACCTGTCCCCGTACTTCATCAACAACCAGCAGTCGCAGACCGCTGACCTGGATGACCCGTTCATCCTGCTGCACGACAAGAAGATCTCCAACGTCCGTGACCTGCTGCCGGTGCTGGAAGGCGTCGCCAAGGCCGGCAAGCCGCTGCTGATCGTTGCCGAAGAAGTCGAAGGCGAAGCGCTGGCTACCCTGGTGGTCAACACCATCCGTGGCATCGTCAAGGTCGTGGCCGTCAAGGCTCCGGGCTTCGGCGACCGTCGCAAGGCGATGCTGGAAGACATGGCCGTGCTGACCGGCGGCACCGTGATCTCCGAAGAAGTTGGCCTGTCGCTGGAAAAGGCCACCATCAAGGACCTGGGCCGCGCCAAGAAGGTGCAGGTTTCCAAGGAAAACACCACCATCATCGATGGCGTGGGTGACAAGGCTGCCGTCGACGCTCGCGTCGGCCAGATCAAGACCCAGATCCAGGACACCTCCTCGGATTACGACCGCGAGAAGCTGCAGGAACGCGTTGCCAAGCTGGCCGGCGGCGTTGCCGTGATCAAGGTCGGCGCTTCGACCGAAATCGAAATGAAGGAAAAGAAGGATCGCGTCGACGACGCCCTGCACGCTACCCGTGCAGCCGTTGAAGAAGGCGTGGTCCCGGGCGGCGGCGTTGCCCTGGTCCGTGCGGTCACCTCGCTGGCTGGCCTGAAGGGCGCCAACGAAGACCAGAACCACGGCATCCAGATCGCCCTGCGTGCGATGGAAGCCCCGCTGCGCGAAATCGTGGCCAACGCCGGCGAAGAGCCGTCGGTCATCATCAACAAGGTCAAGGAAGGCACCGGCAGCTTCGGCTACAACGCCGCCACCGGCGAGTTCGGCGACATGCTGCAGTTCGGCATCCTGGACCCGACCAAGGTGACCCGTTCGGCGCTGCAGAACGCTGCCTCGATCGCTGGCCTGATGATCACCACCGAAGCCATGGTTGCCGAAGCTCCGAAGAAGGACGAGCCGGCCATGGGTGGCGCGGGTGGCATGGGCGGCATGGGTGGCATGGGCGGCATGGACTTCTAAGTCCACGCGTTCCCGACGTAATGAAAAACCCCGCCGGAAGGCGGGGTTTTTTTATGGGCGCGGATCGCGATGCCTGCCATGAAATCTTCCAACTGCTTGATATAAATGAATTTACCTTCGCTGTGTTAGCATGCTTACATGGACATCAAAGGTCAGATTCTTCGGAAGATCAGGCCCCGGAAAGCGGAGGCATTCCTTCGCTCGGAATTTGATGGTCTGGGTGGGCGCCGCCAGGTCGGGGCGGCACTGAAGGCGCTGGTGGAATCACGACAACTGGAGCGCATCCAGCGCGGTATCTACGCGCGGCCCGCTGCGATTGCGAGATTGGGACGCCACACGCTTTTGGCAGGGCTTCACCCTTCGAAGCGACCGCCACTGACCGGCGTTACCCGTTGGGCGCGGATGCGCGCCAAGCAGGAGGGGGTTGTTCATACGGTTGGCTACATGGACGCCTGGGCGACGGCGGTGACGTCGCTGGCCGGCGATAGCGTCGCCAGCGATGAGACGGATGATCTACTGGTGGCATTGACGCGCCATGGCAAGCTGCCAGCGCGCGAAATGGTCAAGCTGGTGATGGAGCATCATCGCAGGCTCAAGGATGTTTGATCCCTTCGGTGATTTCGCATCTGCAGGCTATCTGCGGAATCACGAAGGTGAGAAGGATCCCGATCTGATCAAGATTGCGGAACATCAACTGTTCCGCGCGCAACTGCCGGCCGCACTTGCCTTTCTCGAGCAGGTTGAGGAGGTGGACTATGACGCTTTCCTGGAGGTCCATCGGATCCTGTTCGAGGGACTCTACCCGTGGGCGGGTCAGGATCGGCAGATACTTGTGCCGGGAAAGCATGTCAGCAAGGGTGATGTCCATTTCTGCCATCCTTCCGAGTGCCGGCGGGCGGTCGCGTATGCGCTTCGGCTTGCAAATGACACGAAGAGGATGCGCGAATGCCCGGGTGAGATCATGGGGATCTTCGCGTATGGGCATCCATTTCTTGATGGGAATGGCCGCACGATGCTGGTTGTCCACTCCGAACTCTGTCACCGTGCGGGCATATCCGTAGACTGGACGCGGACAAGCAAGAACGCCTACCTGGCTGCATTGACTGAGGAAATCGAACAGCCTGGCCAAGGCCATCTCGATGCCTATCTCGCACCCTATCTCGGCCCAGTCGCTGGCAGACATGTCTGGAACCGCAGCATCATGGAACTGCGCGGGCTCGACGGTGAGAACGCGGGCGCCGACCTGGCCGCTTCGTATCAGGATCCGCAGGTTGAGGCGGACTACGAGGCATTCGAGCAGGCGCGCAACTACCCGATTCCCTAGTGGAGTGAACGAGCACAGGCTTGATTGATATGCTCATTCCAATATACTTAGGCGCCTAATCATTGCTATGAATGTGATGCTGGAAGCAAAACACAACGCACTCATGGAAGAAGCCGGCCGCCGCGGCCACGCCAACCTGGCGCAGCTCCGTCTATGTTTCCAGCTGCTTTCCCTGTCCACCGCCATCGACCGCGACTGCGCCACCCGGCTTGCCCCGCACGGCCTCAGCGAAGGCCGTTTCATCGTGCTGTTCCTGCTGCATGGCGCGGGCGGCACGCTGCCGCCGCACGAGCTGGCCGAACGCGCAGGCGTCACCCGCGCCACCATCAGCGGCCTGCTGGACGGCCTGCAGCGTGAGGGCCTGCTGCAGCGCAGGCACGATGCCGAAGACGGCCGCCGCCTGCAGATCGTGCTGACCGCACGCGGCAGACGCCTGGCCGAAGAGCTGTTCAACCAGCACACGCAGTGGATCGGCGGGCTGTTCAACGGGCTGGATGCCACCGAACAGGCGCAGCTTTCGCAGCTGCTGGGCAAGGTCTGGCTGCACACCGACAGTGGGCGCGAGTCCACGCCATGAGCGCTGTCATCAGCGCCGCGCGCAAGCACGAACTGAATTTAGGCGAGGCGGCCAGCACCCATCTGGCCGAGTGTCTTGCCGTGGATTTCGCAACCTTGCTGCACACGGTTGCGGCGCTGCCAGACGCCGCCGTGCAGCGCATGCGTGATGCCGCCAGCAAGGGCATCACCCAACGCATGGCGCTGGCGGCAACACTGCTGCGCGAAGCAGGGCAGGGTGACCCCGCGCGCTGGCAGTCGCATCCCTCGGACACCGTGCGCGGTTGGGCCTGCTACCTCATCGGCAGTGATGCCACGTTGGCTCTCAGCGAAAAGCTGCAGGCGATACAGCCACTGGCCGATGACGCGCACTTCGGCGTACGCGAATGGGCGTGGCTGGCGGTGCGTACCGATCTCGTGGCGGCACCACTGCAGGCGCTGCAACTGCTGCTGCCGTGGGCGCATGAAGCCTCGCCCTACCTGCGCCGCTTCGCCTGCGAAGCACTGCGCCCGCGCGGCGTCTGGGCCAGCCACATCGCCCTCTTCAAGCAACAACCGCAACACGCACTGCCGCTGCTGGAAGCCCTGGCCAACGACCCCGAGCGCTACGTGCAGGACTCGGCGGGCAACTGGCTCAACGATGCCAGCAAGACCCAGCCGGAATGGGTGCGCGAGCTCTGCGCGCGCTGGCAGCGCGAACACAGCAGCGCAGCAAACGCGTACATCCGCAAGCGCGCCCAACGCTCTCTCAGCACGCCGTAGAGTCGAGCTTGCTCGACTGCTGTAGATCACGCGCGAAGGGCCGTCGAGCAAGCTCGACTCTACCCGGCAAACCCACCACCCCAAGGAAGGCCCCAATGCCCCACATCCTCATCGAACACTACACCGCAACTCACGCCTGGGCTGCACTCGCGCCCGAGCAACGCAGCGCCTTCTTCGCCCGCATCGGCGCCGGCATGCAGCAGTTCGACGCAGCGCGCATCACGCCGTTGGCAATGGGCCGCGTCGCCCGTGATGTGCCGCATGGCAGCACCGAGCAGTTCTACGCCGTCTGGCAGTGCGCCAGCCGCGCCGACGCCGACGCACTGGTCGCCGGCATCAGCGCCACAGGCTGGCATCAGTACTTCACCACTACCAACACGGTCGGCGCCGTGGACGAAATGCCGCAGCACCTGCACGATCTGGCGACCTGCGCACCGCAGTAGATCCACGCCATGTGTGGATGAAGCCCCACGCCACCCGATAGCGCCGGGCCATGCCCGGCGGCTCTCCCGTACTCCGCCAGTGCCTGACTACCGCGGCCGCACCCGCTCGGCCGCATGCGTGCCCAGTTCCAGGCAGGCCATCATCAGGCCTTCCATCACGCGCGGGCCGACATCATGTTCCGGCCCGCCATTCTGGCGGCTGCGCTCGGCGGCCAGCAGCACCTCATGCACGATACGCAGCCCGGCAAGCGCGCAATCGCCATCGGACAACTGGATGCGCCGGCCGATCGCCAGATTGGGCTCGGGCCAGGGATGGCCATCGCTGCCGGCACCCGCGCCGATGCGTTGCAGGCTTGCGATGAAACTGTGGGGATCAAGCGCGGCGTCGTCGGCGTTGGTGCTGGTCGAATCGTCGTGGTTGCGCCCCGGAAAAGGGACGTGCTTTGCATTCATGGCATGTGCTCCGTACAGAAAAGACGGCAGCGCCACCGGAATAGGTGGCGGACGGTACGTGTCTGGAAGCCGGGAAACAGAAGTAAACCGGTGGACCCTTGGGTCCCCACGCACCGCCCGCCATGGAACGCGGACGATATGCCAGCCGGCGCCGCAACACGCGGCGCCGGCTGGCAAACGTTTCTTCTGTTGCACGGGCTTCCAGACCCGGCCACCCGTTTTCGGTGGCAATCCATCTAGTGCACATGCCTGCGCGCAGCACCAAGGGCATCCGCGACAGCCATGAAAACGCGGCGCAGTATTGCATACGCCGGAGGCCATGAAATCCGCTGTTTCACCCGTATTTTTCTGCGGTTGAACTTCGCACGTGAGAAGGAATAGATGCGTCACGTAGCGTTCCTCCATGCAGGTCATTCCCGACACGATCAATGAACGCGCAAATGATGCGTCCTCCGGAATGACGCTTCTTCCCGGCGAATGAATTCAAGTGTTCTGGGACAATTTCTGGCTGCCCACGTTGGCGGGAAGTCGAAGCTCGCATGGAGGGCGAGCATCATGTCAGTCATCCAGGAATATGCACTCGCAGATTGCATTCGCGAGCTTGTTCGATTCGTCGACGGGCAGACTTCCAGTGGTGCAGAGGATGCGCATGCTCCCGCGTTTGCGTACCTCCTCACGCCCAAACAGTGCGATGACGTCGATCGAGTCTGTGACGAGAACGGCTGGTTACGGTTGAACTGCTACGCGGTCATGCTTGGTCCCGGTGAAATACGGCACGTTCTGGATGCCCGTAGGCAGAAAGACGGCCTGATGCGTTCCGAGATCGAAGAGCTTCTGGCCAAAGCATACAGTCCGCGTAGCCTCATGAGATGCAATCCGCCGGGCGGTTCCGACGCTGCACCACGGCGAAGCGAGCAGCAGTCCTTCATGCTCAACACGCACCAGAAGCTATACATCGGGGGTACGCCGTACTACGCGACGGCGGTACTGGAAATCCGTGTTTCTGGATCCAGAAGATACTTGGCCCCGGTGACGTGCTATCACGTGACCGAGGCCAAGAAACGAAAGATGCTGAAGTGACTACGTAGGAAGGACGGCCTCATTGGCAGGCTTCCGCACTCAAGCGAACAGCCCCGGCGCCAACAATTTCCCTTCATATGTCCCTTGCGGGACTTCGCAGCTCCGCCGACAAATTTTCTGCTGTCTGCGTAGTCGGCGCTCACTATACCGGCGCCTCAGGGGAGCCGCAACGAACCTTCCAGAAGTTGGGGGGAAGGCGTCATCGTCGGTTCCTTACACGGCTGCCACCGTACAGCTTTCACACTGGCCACTGCCGAATGAGGCTGAGCAGGCCAGGGCACATGCGCCTGTCACCAATACGCGGTAAACATGAGAGCTGCCCATGTCCACCCGCAGGGAAGTCGATCATGCAGAGCAAGCTCCAGGTCACGCTGTACGGAACTCTTGGCGACAGCCCGGCGCTGCAGTTGCCGGGGCTGGAAGGGCCGTCGGTGGCCATCCTGGAATCGACCCTGCGCCAGCTCGTCTCCGATCTCTACACCGCCCGCGCACTGCTCAACCCCGAGCAGCTGGGCGAGGCCCAGAAGCAACTGGACCGCGTGGTGGAGCGCTGGGTGGACATCCATGAAGGCCTGCTGCTGGATGTGGAAGTCCATAGTCGATAGGCATCGCTTCCTGTCTGTTGCGGACAAGTGCACTCGCGCCCGCTGTGTCGCAAATGGCCATGTCCGACCTGAATTTGCAGGAGTCTTGGCGTGTGTAGCCAATGGACACGTAGACAGTTTCGGTCCAATTACGACATTCAGAATCGCTTCTGACCTTGGTCGAGTCGCAACCGGCCACGTCCCTCAAGAATGCAACCATTCGTAGTGCGCTGCCGGGCAGAGTGTGGCCCTGCTGATTGACGCATTCCCAAGGACGTGATGCATGAAAGGACGCCTGCTGGCCGGGCCCGTGCCTGTGGATTCCCGAAGCCGCCGGATCGATATCCGCTGGCCTGGGAGGGCCCCGGCACCTGCCCTCTGGCCGCATGCGCTCCGCTACCGCGACGCATTGAATGAACCTTTCCGGCTGGATGTCCTTTGCCGGGGCAACGATGCCGCCGCTGACACCGATGCGCTGAAAGGACGCATCGTGGCGCTCGGCATCGACACCGGTGGCCAGCAGCGGCGCTGGCTGTGTGGCGTGGTGTCAGGCATCGTTGCGGGCTGCGGCAGCGGGCATTATTCGACGGTCGAGCTGACGGTGGAGTCGGCCCTGTCAATGCTCGATCGCCGCCGTACCTGCCGGGTGTTCCAGGACCGGACCGTGCCAGAGATCATCGCTGCCATTCTTGACGAGCATATGGCCCGAAATCCCGTCATCGGGGCCTGTTTCTCCTACCGAACTTTACTCGACCGGCACTATAGCCCCCGGTCCTACTGCGTGCAGTTCAACGAAAGTGACCAGCATTTCATCGACCGCTTGCTCGCCGAAGAGGGCATCACGTACTTCTTCAGGTTCGATGGCGGCGACGACAGCGGTGGCCATCACATGGTCCTGACCGCTGCCGGTAGCCTGCCAGGCGAGCCGCCCCGGTCGCTGCAGCTCCTTGCGGCGGGCGCTGCAGCAACGGGCCGCCAGCAGTGGATCAGCCAGTGGCAACGGGTCAGCCAGCTCACCACGCACAGCGTCGCACTGGCCAGCCACGACTATCGCCCCGCCTGCGCGCTGCGTGGCCGGGATGAAACCGTTGTGGAGCAGGGCAGTGGGAGCCATCAGGCCGGCCGCTCCCTGAGCGATTACCAGGCACTTGCACCGTACTACGCCGACCACGACCGCGAGCTGGGCGCGTACGCCCGCCTTCGCATGCAGGCTGAAGAGATGAAAGCCGCCACGTTCCATGGCGAGGGGCCGCCCAGCGACCTTCCCATCGCCAGCAGCTTCGTGCTCGAAGATCCATCCGCCAGTGCGGACACGGCACGGCAGCCTTCCGCCTTCATCACTACGTCCACGCACATCGAACTGCGTAACAACCTGCTGGAGGCGGCGCTGTGTTCGCCTGCGGTTGATGAGGCCATCGCCGGCGAAGATCTGGCCGCCGGATACGGCGACCATCTGCGGTTCACCGCCGTGGCCGCCGGCGTACCGCTGGTACCCCGTTATGCCGGTCTGTTCGACCGCCCCACCGTCCATGGCATGCAGACCGCCACCGTGGTCGGCCCCGCGGGCGAGGAGGTCCATACCGATGAACTCGGGCGCATCCGCATCCGTTTCCACTGGCAGGAGTCTGACCAGCACCCGTCCGATACGCCGGAGGCCAGCGAGCGCTCCTCGACCTGGGTGCGTGTGTCCTGGCCTGGGGCTGGGGATGGCTTCGGGTATCAGTTTCTGCCACGCGTCGGCCAGGAAGTGCTGGTCGCCTTCCTGCACGGGGATATTGATCGCCCCGTGGTGGTGGGCGCGCTGCATAACGGACGCCAGGCACTGCCAAGGTTCAGTGGCCAGCATGGCCTGCCCGGCAACCGCGCGCTGGCAGGCATGCAGTCGCGCGAGCATGGCGGCGAAGGCTACGGCGAGCTGTTGATGGACAACACTTCAGGTGAAGTCCGTACGCGCCTGGCCGCCAGTCCATTCGCGAGCGAACTCAACCTGGGCCACTTGAGCACGCCTCGCAGGGACGGCCACGCCCAGCCGCGCGGCGAGGGCGCCGAACTGCGGACCGATGCTGCACTGGCCCTGCGCGCCGCGCACGGTCTCCTACTCAGCACCTACGCGCGCCAGATGGCGTCGGGCGAGCAGTTGGACCGGCAGGAACTGCTGGCACTCCTGGACGACTGCACCCAGCTCTTCCGGGGCCTGGGTGAGGCGGCCGCCGCGCGTGGTGCCTCAGCCTGCGAGGACGAAGGCATGGCGGAGCTTGTGCGCGCCCTGCGCGAATGGCCCGATGCGAACGCGCCAGGGGAAGGGGCACCGCTGGTGGCCGTGGCGGCGGAAGGGGGGCTGGTCAGCGCCACGCCGGCATCCCAACTGCAGTACGCCGGCCGCAACCATGATGTGGTGGCAACCGACGATGTACAGAGCAGCAGCGGCGGCCACACCCGGCTGATGGCGGGGCGTGGGCTTTCCCTCTACGCGCAGGATGAGCACCTACAGGTGATCGCCAACCACGGCAACGTGGTTCTGCAGGCGCAGCAGGCCGACCTGCAGGCGAGGGCGGAAAGCAACCTGCTGCTGGCGGCGGGCGAGGGCGAGGTGGTGATCTCCGCGCCCCGTATCCGTCTGGTGGCCGACGATGGCAGCTATCTCACGCTTGGCGGCGGCATCGAGCTGGGCACCGACGGAGCCGCCGTGGTGCATGCCGCGCGCCATGACTGGTTGGGCGCGAAGACCGAAAGCGCAGACACGACGGCATTTGCACGTGACCCGGCCAGCCGGCAGCTGCGCTTCCACTACGAAGGCGATCTGCAGGCCGTTGCCGCAGGCGTGCAGCACACGCTGTCGCTTGACGATGGAGATACCGTGCAGGGCACCGCCGACGCCGAAGGGCTGGGCGAAGCCGTGCAGCGTGATGGCATGCAGCGCGTGCAGATACAGGCGCGACAGAAGATCGAAGATGCCCAAGGAGAAACCGATGGCTGAGCGCATCGTAACGGACAACCTCGCCACCCGCTTGCTGCCCAATGCTACCCAGCCGAAGAACGTGGCCATCCCGCGGGCACGGCCGGGCGTGGTGATCTTTCTGCATGGGGTGAATGACCCGGGTGCATCTTATGCCTCGGTGGAGACTGGACTGTGCCAAGGGCTGAATGAGCGGCTGGACCGGCAGGATCTGAAGCCGGGGCGGTATGGCGAACGGTTCTGGGAGGCGAAGAGCAAGGATCGCAGGACGCGGAGCAAGGAGCATACTGAGATCCTTGATGACCCAGACACCAATCTCTACAAGCGAAATGACGCACACGCCAAGAGCGTGCTGATCCCGTTCTACTGGGGCTACCGCGCGGCAAAGAACGAGATCCTGCGGGATGAGAACGGTGATCCCGCCAAGGTGCGCACCCAGTACCAGGACAAGAGTGGCAATCGTCTCGATCGCCACTTCGGTAAGCCGGGCGGGTTCTTTGTCAATGCCACCAACAACCTGCCGGAGATGTATGGCGAGGGTTTCGATGCATTCAAGCGGCATTTCGCCAATCCGCACCTGGACCGCACCAAGTTCATGGGCGCCTGCCCGCATCGGCGTTACTTCGTGCTGGCTGCCGAGCGGTTGGCAGCGCTGGTTACCACGATACGCAGCATCTACCCGTCCGAAACCATCACCATCATGGGCCACAGCCAAGGCACGCTGATCACCTTGCTGTCGCAGGCCTTGCTGATCGACCGCGGCGCGCGTTGCGCCGATTGCGCGATCATGGTGGCCAGCCCCTATTCGCTCATTGCCGAGAAGACGCCGGCCGGGGGAGACACACTGCGCACGTTGCAGCGCATTGTCGAGCGGATGACCAAGACACCCTATGCGTTGCCTTCATTGGATGACCTGGCGGCCGGTCAAGCCAAGTCATATGGGCGTGCAGGCGCTCGCTGGAACGCGGGGCAAGGCCAGCGACTGGGCAAGGACGGTGCAATGGTCGTATTCCCCGAGCGCGACAACCGAGGCAAGGTTTACCTGTACTTCAGTCCCGATGACACCACGGTAGGGCTGGCCGATGTATCGGGTATCGGCACGCTGGGCGTGCCTGATCTTGTCGATGGCGGCCGCCCCGGCATGACCCGACTGGCGAAAATCGGCTTCAAGCAACGTATGTGGACCAAGCGCCATCGCGATGGTAAACCCGTGATGGTCGGCGATGCGCCCGCACACCTTGCGTTGAGAGCTGAAGGCGAGGTTCGCTACGTTGGCGACACGACCGCCATAGAAAGCCTCGGTGGAGTAGTCAAATGGGGCGTGGCGGCAGCCATGACGGTGGCCATCGCTGAAGACAGCCAGGTGCTCATCAACGCCGAAGCGCTGGTGCCGCCACACGCACCCCAGATGTTCGGTGGGGAAGCAGTGAAGGGGACGCCCACCACGCCCGGCATGGACCGGCCAGACGTTGTCAGTGTGCATGCGGCGCTGGGTAAGGCCGGTGCAAAATTTCCGGGCATTCCTTTGCCGAGGGAGTACATGCGGCTCAGCCCAGAGGCTGCGTTGGAGAAGTACAACAAGGATAAGGAAGAAGACGACCAGACCAGCGAAATCCGTGCAGCCGGTTGGCTCAAAGGCAAAGAGCGCGAGATGACACCCAACGAGATACGCGAGTGGATGAGTCGCTCCGACGAGGTGCTGGACGAGAACAGCTACCACTCTGGCGTGCTGCGTGATCCGGAGAACCATCGCTGGGTGACCGCAATGGATGTGGCGATCGGGCAAGGGCACAGCCTGGACGATCCGCAGTGGCGGGAGCTGCTGACGTTGATGGCGGATTGGCGGATGACGGACAAAGAAATGGAGAAATTGCAGAAGAATTCGAAGTGGGCAGAGCTCGATCCGAGAGTTCGAGATCTGGTGAAGGCTTCGGGCAAGTACTACCTGACAGGTGAGTTCCCTCCTGCCTCCTTGGTAGATATTAAGAAGCTGCCCTCCCTGATCGATGGCCATATTCCGGGAGGCGGCTGAGCATGTTGCATTTCCAGGATGCGCGGCCAAGCGCGAAACCTTACGTCTGGTCTGCGTGCCTGCTGAGCATTTCATGGGGGGCATTGTTGTTGGCTTTGGCGCTCACAGATGACACAGGTGCTGCGATGACCACGAAGGAGATGGGGTATATGGCTAAGGCAGTTCTCATGGGTGGGGCAGCTCTCAGCGCCTTGGTGGCATTGGCGTTTGGCGGGCATTGGGCGTTCAATGCAGCGACCAACAGATCATCGCTGGAGGCGCTGCCGGGCACAGTGCCGGTCGCTGGACTAGACGTGGTTGATCGAGATGATCCAACGTGGTCGCTGGAGATCCGCGGGCTCGGAATTACGCCTGGCGAACGCTTTCAGTCCGAAGCGTGGTCAAAGATTCTAGAAAAGCATGATGACTTTGCGTCTATCTACTCGCAGGATCCGCTCGACTACACGGACTCGGAACAATGGCGACGAGACAGCGCTGAGATAAGAATGGGTGCAGCGTTCAAGTACGCGGTCAGCGATGCGGTTGCTTACTGGCCGATCCCCAGCTTTGCTGTGGAACCGCCGAATGTCGGGAAGTTTGAGTTCATGCGCGCGGCTGGGCTGATTGACGCAGGTCGATTTGGTGGCTCGCTTGGCGTTACGTTGTTTCTGTGGCAACAGGATGCCAATACCACGCGTGCGCAACCAACGATCGAGAAGATCTATAACTTCTTCGATGAAAACCCTGAACCGCCTGCAGTCGTCCTGGCTGTCCGCGATGGAGAGGTCATGCGTGACCGCTACAGTCCGCAGGATAAGCCTCTCATCTCAGAGGGCCGCTACGTCCCCTCCATCATCGACACCACCGCCGTGATCACACTGGCCCGCAGTGATCGGGTGGACCGCTATCTGCGCCCCTATGCGCCCACCTATCGCGAGAACAACCAGGACACGCGATTTGATCTGAGCAAGCTGTGGTTCCATTACTTCGAGGCCGAGCGGCGCGTCGGGGAGGAGTACGAGGCCCGGCAACGTGCACGTGGCGTGCAGGATCCCTGGTTCCCCGGCACGCTCCCCACCGAAGAGTGGCAGGCAACCCTCCCCGAACTCTGGAAGCACACCAACAACGTCGGTCCCGGCAAGTTCACGCAGACGCCCTGGCTGCCAGTGCGCTGGCCGCAGCACCAGATCGACGAATTCGACCAGATGCCGCAACTGGGGCATCTGCATCGGCCGATCAAGGTGATGCTGCACGATGCCGAGGGCAAGCCGCTGAAGCCCGCCCTGCAGGCCCAGGCGCTGGCCGAGGGCTGGAAACAGGCGCTGGCAACGTTGCCCGAAGGTCATGCCCCCGTGCGTGTTTTCCACGACAGCCACGACGGTACCGCACTGGGTATTGCCTTGAATGCGGCCCTGCATTCCTTGAACACAGATGGGCATGGCCTGGAATTGAACAACGTGGACGAGGGTTACGACATCGGCCGCCGCATCGGCAACGTGGGCATTACCAGCCCTGTGGTGCAGATCGGCCTGGGCGCCATTGCCAGCTACCACCAGGGCGGCGTGAGTGCCGTGGTCTATGCCGGTGCCGATGGCAGCGCGACGATCCAGATGGTGCGGCCGCCCAGTCACGGGGAAAAGGCGCGTAACGATGCCCAGCATCGAACGGCCGATCCCTTCATGTGGCGGGTGCCAGGTGGGGGCAGCTGACCAACGTGGAGGTTTCAAAGCTGCCTTAAGCGGTGCTCGTCGAGCCCGAAGCGCGTGCGCGTGGTCTCCCTGCAGCTCCAAGCGCCTTGTGCTCAGCCGTTTACTTGGACGTAGCCCGTTTGCTGCTCGGCATCGCTGCGATCTGTATCAGTCCATTGCCACATCAGAAATCAAGAATCGAATGCCATGAAAGAAGCAGAATCCCGCAGTGACGTATCCGCTTGGTACCGGTTTGGGTTGTTCATGTCCGGAGTTTTCCTTTGTACCGTGTACGCGGCGCTGTTCGGGTTCCGCTCGCTCAGGATTAGTGGAATGGAGGCGCTCGCCGTTGCTGGCGTTGTCATGTGGGTGGTCGGCGTGGGGACGATAGCGTCCACCATCCTGATGTGGCTGTACGCCATCAAACAGAAGCCGTGGCAACGTGGCAGGAGGTCATTCTGGTTCACGCTTCAGCTGGTTCTGATTCTTGGCCCGTGGTCTCTGATCGGCATATTCACGCTGATCTTCCTGGTGGAAGCTTGAGCCCGATGATGTACCCAGACTCCAGCGGGTCTGGGCCGGCGCAGCACCCTACGCGCGTTGACCTGAAATGAAATCGCCTGTCTGTCTGGGTGACGCCACCAGCAGCGGTGGCGAAGTGGTGGACTGTCAGTGCGACGGCACGCACAAGGTCAATGGCCATCCCATCGCTGTGGTGGGGGATCAAGCCACCTGCCCGTTGCATGGGGGCACCTTCCCATTTGTTGAAGGCGACCCGGCGCGCTTCATGGGAGGCAAGCCCATCGTGCTGGAAGGGCATCGCCTTGCCTGCGGCTGCCACGCCATCGCTGCGGCAGCACTGCGCATCGGCGCGAACTGAACTGCCTGAACAGCTCCCGCAGTTGCCAATGAAACATTTTGCACTGCGCAAAAGCTGTGCTATCAATACACCCCATGAACGCCGTCCACGCCAACTTTTATTGGTATTACTTTCCGAAGCCCCAGGCGGAGGAAGGACTGCGTTCACCCTGAAGAAACCTTCAGACGCATTCCCGAAAGCCGCCAGCGAACCTGGCGGCTTTTTTCATGTCGCCACGCTGGGGACCCCCAACGTTCCGGAGAACCCCCGCAATGCCCCCGCACACCGACGACCTGCGTATCCGCACCATCGAACCGCTGACACCGCCCGCCCAGCTGCTGGCGATGCTGCCGTGCGACGATGAAGCCTCCGACACCGTCAGCGCCTCGCGCGCGGCCCTGCACGAGATCCTGCATGGCCGTGACGACCGCCTGGCGGTGGTGGTGGGCCCGTGCTCGATCCACGACCCGCACGCGGCCATCGAATACGCCCAGCGCCTGAAGCCCCTGCGCGATGCGCTGGCCGGCGAACTGGAAATCGTCATGCGCGTGTACTTCGAAAAGCCGCGCACCACGGTGGGCTGGAAGGGCCTGATCAACGACCCGGACCTGGATGGCAGCTTCAAGATCGACAAGGGCCTGCGCATTGCCCGCGGCCTGCTGCGTGACATCAACAAGCTGGGCCTGCCGGCCGGCGTCGAGTTCCTCGATGTGATCTCGCCGCAGTACATCGCCGATCTGGTTGCCTGGGGCGCCATCGGTGCGCGCACCACTGAAAGCCAGGTGCATCGCGAACTCGCTTCGGGCTTGTCCTGCCCGGTCGGCTTCAAGAACGGCACCGATGGCAACGTCAAGATTGCCGCCGATGCCGTGGGCGCAGCATCGAACCCGCATCACTTCCTGTCGGTCACCAAGCAGGGCGGCACCGCCATCGTGTCGACCACCGGCAACCCGGATTGCCATGTGATCCTGCGCGGTGGCAAGCAGCCGAACTACGACGCAGCCAGCGTCGGCGAGGCCTGCCACGCACTGGCCAAGGCCAAGCTGCCGACGCGCCTGATGATCGATGCCAGCCACGCCAATAGCCTCAAGAACCCCGAAAACCAGCCGAAAGTGATCGAGGACATCGCCACCCAGCTGGAAGACGGCGAACAGCGCATCGTGGGCGTGATGGTGGAAAGCCATCTGGTCGGTGGCCGCCAGGAACTGGTGGAAGGCCAGCCGCTGGTCTACGGCCAGAGCATCACCGATGGCTGCATTGATTGGGACACCACCGTGCAGGTGCTGGAGCGCCTGGCCGCTGCCGTGCGCGCCCGCCGTGAAGTGAAGGTGTCCGAAGCCGCTTGAGTGCGGCACGTGTGTGGATGGCGGCCAGCGCCTGCGGGGGTGCGGCCGCGATCAGGGTCGGTCGGAGTTGGAGACCGGCCCGTCCGCACCGGCGATGCGCCTGGCGCTGCGTAAGTACGACAGCGCCAGGTACATCGCCGGGGTGGAGATACCGGTTCTTGTAGTCGAGCCATGCTCGACTGACGCAGTAGATCCACGCCACGCGTGGATGATTGCCCGCCCATGACGGCTACGACCCGTCGGCAACCACATCAGCGCCGGCTGGGCGCTCCCGGCTATCGATGATCCTGCGCCTGGCAGGCATCCATCGAAACCGTACCTCACTGATTCCACTGAAGAATCTGCAGGCTGCAGACGAGTCTCGACCGTGCCCGGCGCTGTCCGCCGCAAACGACTATTCCGCTGGGCGCTTCTACCCTTCAGGCTTATCAGTCAGCGCGCCACCTACCCTCGGCTCAGGACGGAACGCTGCGAACTGCTTTCTGAGCTGCCATCTGTAGAGCGTCACTTGCTCCAGCGGAGCACACCATGAACAAAGCTACCCCTCGGATGTGTCCCGCCTGCCAGCAGGCGCAACTGGTGGCATCCACGCGCGAACGGCATTTCAATCCACGCGGCCAACGCGTAGTGGTCGAGCTGCTGGTGATGCAGTGCCCCGCTTGTGGCGCTACGGCAACCAGTGCGGCACAGCAGATTGAAAACCTCAGCAGGCTTGCCGCACGGCGTGAACACTATGGGGGCCTGCTGCTGGGGGAAGATGTGCTGGCGCTCCGGCGGCGCTATGGCTTGACCCAGCGCGCAGCGGCCAAGCTCTTTGGAAAAGGCGCAATCGCGTTTTCCCGTTACGAGAATGAAGCAACGTATCCTGACGATGCCACGACGATGCTGCTCGCGCTGGCGACGGAGAAACCGGACGTGGTGCGATGGCTTGCCGAGCGCACGGGCACGGTGGTGCCATTGCTGGACCCGCCGCGGGAAGCTGCAACCAAGCCTGCACGGCGTGTGGCGAGAAGCCGTAGGGCCACACCCGGCACGCCGAGGGGGCCTGCCCGCTCAGCGCGCTGATCCGCCGTTCTGTAGAGTCGAGCCATGCTCGACTGACGCAGAACGCAGTCGAGCATGGCTCGACTCTACATGGCCTTCTTTTTCCGCACCCTCGCCAACGCCAGGTACATCGCCGGCGTCGTGTACAACGTCAGCCACTGGCTGACCAGCAACCCGCCCACAATCGCGATGCCCAGCGGCTGCCGCAGCTCCCAGCCCTCGCCATTGGCCAGCATCAGCGGCAGCGTGCCCAGCAGCGCCGCCAGTGAAGTCATCAGGATCGGCCGCAGGCGAAGCCGCGCCGCATCCATCACCGCGTCGTGCGCGCTCAGGCCACGGCGTTCGCCGGCCAAGGCGAAATCCACCAGCAGGATGGTGTTCTTCATCACCACGCCCACCAGCAGGAACAAGCCCAGCAGGGCGATCAGGTTCAGTTCGTTGCCGAACACCCACAGTGCCAGCAGCGCGCCGATGCCGGCCGAGGGCAGGGTGGACAGGATCACCAGCGGCTGCAGGAAACTCTCGTAGAGAATGCCCAGCACCAGGTAGACCGCCAGCGTGGCGCCCAGCACCAGCCACAGCTGGCGCGCGCGCAGGCTGTCCAGGCCACCGGCTTCACCGGACAGCTTGGCCTGCACGGTGCGCGGCAGCATCAGCTTCGCCATGGCGGCATCGATTGCCTGCGTGGCCTGCTCCAGGCCCACGCCCGGGGCCAGCGAGAACTGGATCCAGATCGAGGCGAATTGTTCGCTGTGGTAGATGCGGTCCGGCGCCATGCCATAGCGCCAGCTGGCGATGGTGGACAGCGGAATGCGCTGGCCGCTGCCATCCACCACCTGCAGGCGCGCCAGCGTGCCGGGGTCCTGGGTGTGCCTGGGGTCCAGTTCCATCACCACGCGGTACTGGTTGAGGCTGTCGTAGAGCGTGGCGACCTGGCGCTGGCTGAAGGAGTTGTTGAGCATGCTGGCCACCGTGCGCAGGTCCACGCCGTGGCGTGCGGCGGCCTCGCGGTCGATGTCCAGCACCACCTGGCGCATGCCGGCCTCGCCCTGCGCTTCCACGTCCACCAGCTCGGGCAGGGCGCGCAGCGCGGCGCCCACCTTCGGGGCCCACTCGCGCAGCGGCGCCATGTCCGCCGACAGCAGCTGGAACTCGTACTGGCCACTGCTGCCGCCGCCTTCCAGGCGGATGTCCTGGTCCACCCACAGGTACAGATTGCCGCCGGGCAGCTTGGGCAGGCGCGCGCGCAGGCGGTCGATCACTTCCTGGCTGGACACCTTGCGCTCGGCCAGCGGCTTCATCTTGATCATGATGAAGGCGTTGTTGACGCCGTTGCTGCCACCGATATAACCGATGATGTCCTCGATGGCCGGGTCGGACAGCAGCAGCGTGCGGTAGGCATCGATCTTCGGCTGCATGGCCTGGAATGAGAGGCCATCATCGCCGCGCGCGAAGCCGCGCAGCTGCGCAGTGTCCTGCTTGGGCACCACGCCCTTGGGCACCTGCTGGAACAGCCAGGCATTGAGCGCGATGACCGCAACGAAGACCAGCAGCGGCCAGCGCAGGTGGCGCAGGCTGGCCTGCAGCGTGCGCAGGTACGCCGCACGCACGCGCTCGAACAGCGCGTTGCTGCCACGCTGCCAGCGCGAGGCATGCTGTACGTCTTCCACGAACAGGCGCGCACACAGCATCGGCACCAGGCTCAGTGCAACCACCACCGACACGCTCATCGCCGCCACCAGAGTCAGCGAAAATTCGCGGAACAGGCGCTCGACGAAGTCATCCAGGAACAGGATGGAGACGAACACCACGGCCAGCGCGACATTCATCGATAACAGCGTGGCACCCACTTCGGCCGCGCCACGCACCGCGGCCTGCCAGCGGTCGGCGCCAAGTTCGCGGTGGCGCGCGATGTTTTCCAGCACCACGATCGCATCGTCCACCACCAGCACGGCGGCCACGATCAAGGCCATCAGCGAAAGCGTGTTGAGCGAAAAGCCCATCAACGCGACCAGCGCCAGCGTGCCGAACAGCACCACCGGAATGGCCACGCTGGGCACCAGTGCAGCCCGCCAGTGGCCCAGGAAGGCCAGCACCACCAGCACCACCAGGGCGATGGCCAGCACCAGGGTCAGCTCGGCTTCGTGCAGGGTGGCGCGGATGACCAGCGAGCGGTCCATGACCAGGCGCATGTCGACGTTGGACGGCAGCAGCGCGTGCAGCTGCGGCAGCTGCGCCTGGATGGCATCGACAGTGGCGATGATGTTCGCGCCTGGCTGGCGGCTGACGATCAGCAGCACCGCCGGGCGTTCGTTGTGGAAGCCGCTGGCATAGCGGTCTTCCACCCCGTCGGCCACCACCGCTACATCGCCGAGGCGCAGCGTGCGGTCGTCGCTCACCTTCACTGCCAGCTCGCGGTACTGCGCGGCCTGGCGCAGCTGCAGCGGTGCTTCCAGCTGCCAGTGCTGGCGGTCATCGCCCACCGCACCCAGCGGCCGCACTGCGTTGGCGCGTTCGATCACCTGGGCCACGTCTTCCAGGGCCAGACCGGCATGGTTGAGCGCATTCGGGTCCAGCGATACGCGCACCGCCGGCAGGGCACTGCCGCCCACCTGCACTTCGCCCACGCCCGGCACCTGCGAAAGCTTCTGCGCCAGCACGGTGGAGGCCAGATCGTACAGCTGGCCTGGCGGCAGCGTGTCCGAGGTCATGGCCAGCGCCAGGATCGGCGCCTGCGAGGGATTCACCTTGCGGTACTGCGGCATGCCCGGCATGCCACTGGGCAGCTGCCCGCGTGCGAGGTTGATCGCCGCCTGCACTTCGCGCGCGGCTTCGTCGATGTCGCGGCCGAGCACGAACTTCAGCTCCACCGAGGTCTGCCCCTGGGTGCTGGCCGAATCGATGCGCGAGATGCCGGGCAGGCTGCCGAGGGCGCGTTCCAGCGGCGTGGCCACGGTGGCGGCCATCGATTCGGGCGAGGCGCCGGGCAGGCTGGCGCTCACTTCGATGGCCGGGTAATCCACCTGCGGCAGCGGTGCCACCGGCAGCAGCAGCAGCGCCAGCAGGCCGGCCAGTACCAGCGCCACTGCCAGCAGGATCGTCGCCACCGGTCGCTGCACGCAGGCCTGGGCCAGGCGTGCGATAGGGCTCATGCGCGCGCCTCTTCAGGCGTGGCAAGGGTGGCCGAGCGCGGGCGCTGCAGGCGGTCGAAGGCCAGGTAGATGACCGGCGTGGTGAACAGGGTCAGCACCTGGCTGACCAGCAGGCCGCCGACCATCACCCAACCCAGCGGCTGCCGCAGTTCCGCGCCGGAACCACTGGCCAGCATCAACGGCACCGCGCCGAACAGTGCAGCCAGCGTGGTCATCAGGATCGGACGGAAGCGCAGCAGCGCCGCCTGGTGGATCGCCTCGCGCGGTGTCATGCCACGCGTGCGCTGCGCGTCCAGCGCGAAGTCGATCATCATGATCGCGTTCTTCTTCACCAGGCCGATCAGCAGCACGATGCCGATCACGGCGATCAGGTCCAGGCTGCGCCCGCTCACCCACAGTGCCGCCAGCGCGCCCACCGTGGCCGATGGCAGCGTGGACAGGATGGTGATCGGGTGCACGAAGCTTTCATAGAGCACGCCCAGCACGATGTACATCACCACCACCGCGGCCAGGATCAGCCACAGCGTGGACGACAGCGAGCTGCTGAACGCCGCCGCCGCGCCCTGCAGGCGCAGTTCGATGCTGTCGGGCAACGCAACCTGCGCGCGCGCCGCTTCCACGGCCGCGGTGGCTTCGCCCAGTGATGCGCCCGGTGCCAGGTTGAACGAGATCGTGGCCGCCGGGAACTGGCCGACATGGTTGCGCAGCAGCGCGGCCGGCCCCAGTTCCACCCGCGCCACGGCGCCCAGCGGCACGGCCTGCCCGGTGCTGTTGCGCACGCGCAGGCCACTGATGGCATCGGGCCCGGGCTGGCGTGACGGATCGGCTTCCAGCACCACGCGGTACTGGCTGGCCTGGGTGAAGATGGTGGAAATCTGCCGCTGCCCGTAGGCGTCGTACAGTGCGTCGGCCACCGCTTCGACGCTGACGCCCAGGCGCGCGGCCGCATCGCGGTCGATGTTCACCCGTGCCTGCCGGCCCTGCATCTGCAGGTCGCTGGCCACATCGCGCAGGGCCGGCTGCTGGCGCAGGGCCTGCAGCAGCTTCGGCGTCCACGTTTCCAGCGTCTGCTGTTCCGGCGTGGTCAGGGTGAACTGGTACTGGTTGCGGCTGATGCGGTCTTCGATGCCCAGCTCCTGCACCGGCTGCAGGTACAGGGTGATGCCGGGGATCTTCGACACGCGCTGCTGCAGGCGCTCCATCACCACGGCGGCGCCGTCGCGGTCGCCATGCGGCTTCAGCTCGATCAGCAGGCGGCCGGTGTTGAGCGTGGCGTTGTTGCCGTCCACGCCGATGTAGGACGACACGCTGGCCACCGCTTCGTCCGCTTCGATGGCAGCCGCCAGCGCCTGCTGGCGCTCGCGCATGGCCTGGAACGAGATGGCCTGCGGTGCTTCGCTGATGCCCTGCACCAGGCCGGCATCCTGCACTGGGAAGAAGCCCTTGGGCACGGCGAAGTACAACGCCACGGTCAGGGCCAGCGTGGCGACGGTGGCCAGCAGCATCAGCGGCTGGCGCTGCAGCACCCACTGCAGCTGGCGGTCGTAGACGGCGATGATGCGGTCGAACACATCCTGCTTTGGGGTCGGAGCCCTGGCGGGATCCGACCCCTGGGCCGGGGTCAGATCCCCTTGGGGCTCTGACCCCTTCGCATGCGGCTTGAGGAACCGCGCGCACAGCATCGGCGTCAGGGTGAGCGACACCAGCAGCGAGATCCCGATCGCCACTGCCAATGTCACCGCGAACTCATGGAACAGCGCGCCCACCAGGTCGGCCATGAACAGCAGCGGGATCAGTACGGCGATCAGCGAGACGGTCAGCGAGACCAGGGTGAAGCCGATCTCGGCCGCACCCTTCAGCGCGGCTTCGCGTGGGCTTTCGCCTTCTTCCAGATGGCGGGCGATGTTCTCCAGCATCACGATGGCATCGTCCACGACGAAGCCGGTGGCGATGGTCAGCGCCATCAGCGTGAGGTTGTTGAGCGAATAGCCGGCCAGCAGCATCACCGCGAAGGTGCCGATGAGCGACAGCGGCACCGCGACGCTGGGAATGAGTGTGGCCGGCAGGTTGCGCAGGAACACCCAGGTGACCAGCACCACCAGGCCGATGGCCAGCACCAGTTCCTTCTGCACGCCGCGCACGGAGGCGCGGATCGATTCGGTGCGGTCACTCAGCACGTTCATCTGCACGCCGGCCGGCAGCGTGGCCTGCAGCTGCGGCAGCAGCGTCCGCACCTGTTCGACCACGGCGATCACGTTCGCGCCGGGCTGGCGCTGGATGTTCACCAGCACCGCCGGCGTGGTGCCGCTCCAGGCGGCCAGCTGGCGGTTCTCGGCGCCATCGGTGATGGTGGCCACATCACCCAGCCGCAGCGGCGCGCCTTCGCGCCAGGCCAGCACCAGGGCGCGGTACTCCTCCACGCTGCGCATCTGGTCATTGGCATCGAGCATCACTGCGCGGATCGGGCCATCGAAACTGCCCTTGGGCAGGTTGACGTTGGCCGCCGCGATCGCGGTGCGGATGTGGTCCATGCCCAGGCCGTTGGCAGCCAGTGCAGCCGGATTCACCTGGATGCGTACTGCAGGGCGCTGGCCACCGGCCAGGCTGACCAGGCCGACGCCGGGCAGCTGCGCCAGGCGCTGCGCGATGCGGGTATCCACCAGGTCGTGCACCTGCGGCAGCGCAAGCGCCTGCGAGGTCACCGCCAGGGTGAGGATGGGCGTGTCGGCCGGATTGACCTTGCGGTACACCGGCGGCACCGGCAGATCGCCGGGCAGGAAGCTGCCGGCCGCGTTGATCGCCGCCTGCACGTCCTGCTCGGCCACGCCCAGCGAAACGTCCAGGCCGAACTGCAGGGTGATGACCGAGGCACCCCCTGAGCTGGTGGAGGACAGCTGCTTCAGGCCGGGAATCTGCCCGAGCTGGCGTTCCAGTGGCGCGGTGATCGTGCGCGTGGTCAGTTCCGGGCTGGCACCGGGGTACAGCGTGGTGATCTGGATGATCGGGTAATCGACCTGCGGCAGCGCCGCCACCGGCAGCAGGCGGTAGGCCAGCACGCCCGACAGCAGCAGCGCCACCATCAGCAGGGTGGTGGCGACCGGGCGCAGGATGAACGGGCGCGACAGGTTCATGCGCCGGCCTTGGCCGCCTTCGCCGTGGCAGCGGGTTCGGCCACGATTTCCACGGCGGTGCCATCTTCCAGGCCGTCGATGCCTTCGATCACCACCTGGTCGCCGGCCCGCAGGCCGGAGCGCACGGCCACGCGGCCCTCATCGGCCGGCCCCAGCACCACGGTGCGGCGCTGTGCCTTGTTGTCCTTGTCGACGATGTGCACGTAGTTGCCCTGGCTGCCGAACTGCACGGCCGCATCGGGAATCAGCAGCGCCGGATGTTCGCCCAGCTGCAGGCGCACGTTGACGAACTGGTTGGGGAACAGGGCCAGGCCCGCGTTGTCGAACTGCGCGCGCAGCTTGAGCGTGCCGGTCGCCGTGTCGATGCGGTTGTCGACGCTGGACAGCGTGCCCTGTGCAAGCGCCTTGCTTTCGCCGCGGTCCCAGGCTTCCACCGGTAGGCCGGCCTGCGCCTGCACGGCATCGAGCAGGGCCGGCAGTTCGGGTTCGGGCACGGTGAATAGCACGCTGATCGGCGCGGTCTGCGCCAACGTCACCAGGCCTTCGGTATCGCTGGCGTGCACCAGGTTGCCGACATCCAGCCGGCGCAGGCCGACGCGGCCACTGACCGGCGCGGTGATGCGGGTGTACTGCAGCTGCAGTCTTGCCTCATCCACCGAGGCCTGGTCGCTGATGCGACGGCCCTGCAGCTGCCGTACTTTGCTCTGCTGGTCGCTCAGTTCCTGCCCGGATACGTAGTTCTGCTTCTGCAGTTCGCGGTAGCGCTGCAGCTGGCGTTCGGCGTTCTCGAGTTCCGCCAGGTTCTGCTGCTGGGTGCCCTGCGCCTGCGCCAGCTTCACTTCATACGGGCGCGGGTCGATCTGTGCGAGCAGGTCGCCGGCTTTCACCTGCTGGCCTTCCTGGAAGTGCAGGCGCAGCAGTTCGCCATCCACGCGGCTGCGCACCACCACGCTGTGCAGCGGGGTGACCGTGCCGACGGCCTTCAGGCGCAGCTGCAGCGGTTCGGCGCTGGCCCGGGCCACGCGCACCGGCACGGTCTTGCCCGGGCCTGCGGCGACGGTCGCTTCGGTGCGCGGCCACGCCCACCAGGCCACCAGGCCGGCGACGATGACGGCGACGGCGATCACCCACGCGCGGCGGGAACGGGGCGGGGTGCTACGGGACGGCTCAACAGCGGACATGGGGCATCCTGCGCCCTGCGCACGCGCAGGGACATGTACGCCCGGTCGCGCATCATGCGCAGCGGGCAACGGGGGAGGGGAGTGTCTGGCGGGACCGCGACGCGGTGTGGCTGGATGCCGTCGCGCGAGCGACGGGGCGTCAATGGTAGCCAATCAGTCAGACGATTGCCGCATGACCAAGGTCATGCCCGACCGCTCTTGTAGAGTCGAGCTTGCTCGACTGCGTTTGTAGAGTCGAGCCATGCTCGACTGCTTCTGCCAGGAACAGTCGAGCATGGCTCGACTCTACAAAGAGCGCTCAATGCACTTCGTCGTGGTAGACGAACTTGGGCATTTCCCAGCGGTAATGGATCGCCAGCAGGCGCAGCGCGAAGCCACCACCCAGGCAGCACAGGATGGCCGTCGCATCGGCCACGCCCCAGCGCAGCAGCAGCAGGTACACCGCGCCGGTCAGCAGCGAAATGATCGCGTACAGCTCCTTCTGGAAGATCAGCGGCACCTCGTTGCAGAGGATGTCGCGCAGCACGCCGCCGAAGGCGCCGGTGAGCATGCCGGCGATCAGCACGATGGGCATCGCATGGCCGGCCTCGCGCGCGATCGAGCAGCCGATCAGGGTGAAGGCGATCAGGCCCAGGCCATCGAGCACCAGGAAGGTGCGGCGGAAATGGTGCATCCAGCGCGCCACCCAGGTGGCGATCAGCGCCGCGCACACGGTGAAGCCGAGGTACTCGGGGTGCTTCACCCAGCCCAGCGGGTAGTGGCCGAGCAGGATGTCGCGCAGCGAACCGCCGCCAAGGGCGGTGACGCAGGCGATCATGACCACGCCGAACAGGTCCATGCGGCGGCGGCCGGCGGACAGCGCGCCGGTCATGGCTTCGGCGGAAATGGCAACGAGATAGATGATGGACAGCAGCATGGGACAGGCTCCGGGCGCGGTGGGGCCGGCCATGCGCGTATACCGCCACTGCCTGCGCAATGACGGGATGACGATGACCGGTGCCGCTCCCGCTGTCCTTTTGCCTGAGAGTTCAGCGGCGTAGGCCGCGTGCCCCTTCGGCGGATCGTTCCGGGCGTGCCCGGTGACCTCTCTCCAGCTCGGCGAGTCGAATGCATGGTTGGTGGGATTCCAGCCCACCGGCCTGAGCGATCATGGGAGCCTGCGCCTTCGGCGGGCGCCAGCGTGGCGCCTCTCTCCTGCATTCGGGCGCCAGTATATCCGCTGCAGTGCAGCACGGCATAATCCGGGCATGGCCCCGTCCCTTCGCCCGTGGTTCCTGTACCTGCTTGAATGCCGGGACGGCAGCTATTACGCCGGCATCAGCACCGATGTGGAGGCGCGTTTCGCCGCCCACCAGGCCGGCAAGGGCGCCCGCTACACGCGGGCCCGGCCGCCGCTGCGCGTGCTGGCCGTGCGTGAATACCCGGACCGCGCGGCCGCCTCCCGCGCCGAGTGGCAGCTGAAGCAGCAGCCACGCGAACGCAAGCTGGCCTGGCTGCAGGCCCCGGCCGAGGCCGTCCCGTAGATCCACGCCATGCGTGGATGGGGCACATCCGGCCATGCCATGATCGCCACAGCCATCGACACAGGAAGCGGTTCGATGAAACCCCGCTGGATGCTGCTGTTGACCCTCGGTACCGCCCTGCCGGCGTGCGCCCAGACCCCGCCACCGCTGCAGCACGGGCAGATCGGCAGCGCCGCAGAGCTAACCGCGCAGCGTGGCCCGGCCACGCCCGAGCCCATCCACCTGCGCCGCGACCGGGTGCCGCCTGATCTGGTCGACCTGATTCCGCTGGCCGAAAAATGGGGCATCGGCGATGACCTGCTGCGCGAGGAGATGCAGGCGCGTGCGACCGCCGCGGAGAAACAGGCAATGGGCGATGCGTTGAAGGATCGCCATGCGCGCATCACCGCCTGGCTCGACAGCTTCCCGCAGGGCCAGCCGATGTCCGACGAAGCCGCCGCGTTCATGTACATGCAGATGGGCGCCGATGAAATGGGTCTGATGTAGATCCACGCCGTGCGTGGATGACGCCCTCCAGCCCACGCTTGCCCTGCTGGGCGATACGCCCGACGAGCGCCGCAAGTGAGTGCGTGGCGCGCTTGCGTAGAGCCGAGCCCATGCTCGGCTGCGTTGGCAGTTCAGGAGCCGAGCATGGGCTCGGCTCTACACCCTCATTTGCACATGGCGTGCGTGAATGCCGCCGCCGTGCTCAGCTCTCCATCGAGACGCCAAGCACTTCGCCGTCCTCATCGAACTCGACACTCAGCACATACTGCGAGACGTCGCCCGGCAGCTCGAAATCGACGTGCACCGAACCCTCGTCTTCCCACGGCTCGCGCGGCTGCAGCAGGCCCAGCACCGCGCCGGCCGCCGGCGTGGCCGTGCCCAGTTGCGCGTTCCAGTAATCGGCTTCGATCTCGTCCAGATGATGCTGCACGAACAGGTCGACGCTGTCCTCGCCTTCTTCGGTGCCCAGCAACTGTTCAAGGGCGGAGCGTGCGCGTTTCTGCTGGGCGGTCGGGGTGGTCAGGGCATTCCTTTGGGTAGTGATTGGGAGGCGGGTCAGAGCCCTTTCCTGCGGAAAGGGATCCGACCCCTTCATGCCCGGGGTCAGAGCCCTTTCCTGCGGAAAGGGATCCGACCCCTTCATGCCCGGGGTCAGATCCCTTTCCGCAGGAAAGGGCTCTGACCCCGGCGTAGTGCAGGCCGTTACCTCGGCCGTCGGTCTTCCTGGTCATCACCAAAAATGATGCGCGCGCTGCGCTGGTAGCTCCAGTACGCCACCGCCCAGTTCAGCAGCACCACCACGCGGTTGCGGAAGCCGATGAGGAAGAACACGTGCGCGGCCAGCCAGAACCACCAGGCGAGGATGCCCGACAGCTGCAGCTTGCCCAGATGCACGATGGCGGCCATGCGGCCGATGGTGGCCAGGTTGCCGTAGTCGGCGTACTTGAACGGCCCCGGTGCCGGCTTGCCATGCAGGCGCGCGCGGATGGCATCGGCTACGTATTTGCCCATCTGCTTGGCGGCGGGCGCCACGCCGGGCACCGGCTTGCCGTTGGCTTGGTTCACCGCGGCCAGGTCGCCGGCCACGAACAGTTCGGGGTGGCCGGGCAGGGTCAGGTCGGGCTGCACCAGCACGCGGCCGGCGCGGTCCAGCGGCACGTCCAGCGTGCGCGCCAGCGGCGAAGCGGCCACGCCAGCGGCCCAGACCACGGTGCGTGCGGGCACGAACTGCTCGCCCAGCGTGAAGCCCAGGCTGTCGATGTCACTCACCGGAGTGCCGGTCAGCACTTCCACGCCCAGCTTTTCCAGCTGCCGGCGGGCCTTCAGCGAAAGCACCTCGGGGAAGGAGGACAGCACCCGCGGGCCGGCCTCGACCAGGCGCACCTTGGCGCTGGCCGGGTCGATGTGGCGGAATTCATTGCGGAGGGTGTGGCGGGCGATCTCGGCCAGGGTGCCGGCCAGTTCGACGCCGGTAGGGCCGCCTCCGACCACCGCGAAACTCAGCCAGGCGGCCTTCTTCGCCGGGTCCGGTTCGGCCTCGGCACGTTCGAAGGCCAGCAGCAGCTTGCGGCGCAGGGCGATGGCATCGTCCAGGGTCTTCAGGCCCGGCGCGTCGGCGGCCCACTGGTCGTTGCCGAAGTAGGCGTGGGTGGCGCCGGTGGCCAGCAGCAGGCTGTCGTAGCCCAGGGTGCTGCCGTCGGCCAGCTGCACTTGGCGGGCGGTCTTGTCGATGGCGACGACCTCGCCCAGGCGCACTTCCACGTTGCGCTGGTGGCCGAGGATATGGCGCAGCGGCGCGGCGATATCAGGGGCCGACAGGCCGGCGGTGGCGACCTGGTACAGCAGGGGTTGGAACAGGTGGTGGTTGCGGCGGTCGAGCAGGGTGATCCTGATCTTCTCGCGGGCCAGGGCCCGGGTGGCCCAGAGGCCCGCAAAACCGCCGCCGATGATGACCAGGTGGGGGACTGGTTCGCGGCGCATCGACGTACTCCAGAGGGGGATGGATGTCGCCCTGCATCATCGCACGTCACATGGCCGGCAGTGGCCATGGGCGATACTCCGCTCAGCCTGCAGCCCACCGAGGAAATCATGTCCGAACCGGAAAAGCGCATCGCCCTGTTGATCGACGCCGACAATGCGCCGGCATCGAAGATCGACGAAGTCCTGGCCGAGGTGGCCCGCTACGGCGTGGCCAACGTGCGCCGCGCCTATGGCAACTGGAAAAGCCCGCGCCTGAAGGGCTGGGAATCGGTGCTGCACGAGTACGCCATCCGCCCGATCCAGCAGTTTGCCTACAGCAAGGGCAAGAACGCCTCTGACATGGCCATGGTCATCGATGCGATGGACCTGCTGTACGCGCGCAATCTTGATGGCTTCGCCATCGTGTCCAGCGATGCCGACTTCACCCCGATGGTGATGCGCCTGCTGACCGACGGCGTGAAGGTGTATGGCTTCGGCGAGAAGAAGACGCCCGAGCCGTTCGTCAACGCCTGCTCCAAGTTCACTTACCTGGAAGCGCTGGGCCAGACCCATGCCAGTGTTCCCGATGCCGAGGCCGGGGCAGAGCAGGCGCCCAGCGGGCAGGTGGCCAGCGACGAGGTGCGCCCGCGCAAGAACAGCGCGGAACTGCGCAACGACACGCGCCTGGTGAAGATGCTGCGGCGTGCGGTGTCGGCCGCCGAGGGCGAGGATGGCTGGTCGCACCTGGGGCCGGTTGGCAGCCAGATCGGCAACCAGGCCTCGTTCGACCCGCGCAACTATGGCTACGGCAAGCTGAGCGACCTGCTGGCGGCCATCGGCCTGTTCGAGCTGAAGAAGGACGGAAAATCGTCCTACGTGCGCGCGCTGCCGAAGAAGAACCGGTGATGCCACGCGCATCGCGTTTGATGGGCGTATCGTAGCGGCACCGCGCCACCGTGGCGCACCGCTGCAGGCAAGGAAAACCGCAATGTTGAAGATCTGGGGCCGCCGTAATTCCAGCAACGTCCGCAAGGTGCTGTGGTGCGCCGAGGAAATCGGCCTGCCGTATGAATCCATCGAAGTGGGCGGCAGCCATGGCGGCACGCAGTCGGCCGAGTACGTGGCGATGAACCCCAACAGCCTGGTGCCGGTGATCGAAGACCACGGCCTGCCGCTGTGGGAATCGAACACCATCGTGCGCTACCTGAGCGCGCGCTATTCGCTGGGCACGCTGTACGCCGAAGACGCGATGGAACGCGCGCAGGCCGAGAAGTGGATGGACTGGAGCACCTCGCGGATGGCCGCGCTGTACTCCGAACTGATCTGGGGCATCATGCGCACCGCGCCGGCCGACCGTGATGAAGCACGCATCAGCGCCGCCATCGTGCGCGCCGGTGATTACCTGGCGATGGCCGATGCGACCCTGGCCAACCAGCCGTGGCTGTCGGGCGAGAAGTTCGCGATGGGCGACATTCCGCTGGGTTCGTTGATCTACGCCTGGTACGAACTGCCGATCCAGCGCCCGGAGCTGCCGCACCTGGCCGACTGGTATGCCCGCCTGCGCGAGCGCCCGGCGTACCAGCGCGGCGTGATGTCGCCGCTGACGTAAGCGATGGCGACCGGGGTCAGAGCCCTCTCTGCGAGAGGGATCCGACCCCAATGCCGCGGGGTCGGATCCCACCCGAAGGGTGGGCTCTGACCCTTCAATACAGGTCCGTCGGATCCACATCCAGCGACCAGCGCACCTTGCGTGCCTCCGGCAGCGCATACAGCTGCGGCACCAGCTGTGCCAGCACGCCGTGCAGCGGTGGCCGCTGCATGGCCGACAGCAGCAGCTGCGTGCGCTGGTAACCGGCGCGGCGCGGCATCGGCGCCGGCATCGGCCCATAGGCTTCCACCACGTTCTGTTCGCCCAGCAGCTGCCGCGCCGCCAGCAGGAACGCGTTGGCATGCTCCACCTGCTGGGCTTCGGCACGCATCAGTGCCAGGTGCGCGAAGGGCGGGAAGCCTGCGGCCTGGCGCTGGTTCAACTCGGCCTGCGCGAACGGGTGGTAGCCACCGCTCACCAGGGTTTCCAGCAACGGGTGCCCCGGGTGATGGGTCTGCAGCCAGACTTCGCCGGGGTCGCGCGCGCGACCAGCACGGCCCGCCACCTGGATCAGCTGCTGGGCCAGCTTCTCGCTGGCGCGGAAGTCGGCCGAGAACAGGCCTTCGTCGATGCCCACCACCACCACCAGGGTCAGCTTGGGCAGGTCGTGGCCCTTGGCCAGGATCTGCGTGCCGACCAGGATGCCGGGCTGATCGCCCAGCTTCGCCAACTGCTGTTCCAGGGCATCGCGGCGCGAGGTGGTGCCACGGTCGATGCGCACCACCGGGTAATCGGCGAAGGCGCTGACCAGGTGCTCTTCCAGGCGTTCGGTACCGATGCCCTGCGGCTGCAGCGCGAGGCTGCCACAGGCCGGGCAGGCCAGCGGCGCCGGCTGCCGCGCACCGCAGTGGTGGCATTGCAGGCGACGGCCGCCGCCGTGCACGGTCATCGGCGCATCGCAACGCTGGCAGGGCGCGGTCCAGCCGCAGTCATGGCACAGCAGCACCGGTGCATAGCCGCGGCGGTTCTTGAACACCAGCACCTGCTGGCCGCGCTGCAGGTGTTCGCCGATACCGGCCAGCACGTCGGCAGAGAGCCCATCGTGCAGCGGCCGCTTGCGCACATCGAGGATGCGCACGCGCGGTGGCCGTGCATCACCGGCGCGCTGCTTCAGGCGCAGGTGCGTGTAGCGGCCGGCATAGGCGTTGTGCAGGGTTTCCAGCGACGGCGTGGCGCTGCCCAGCAGCACCGGGATGCCCAGTGCCTTGGCCCGCACCAGGGCGAAATCGCGGGCGTGGTAGCGGATGCCGTCCTGCTGCTTGTAGCTGCCGTCGTGTTCCTCGTCGACGATCAGCAGGCCGGCCTGCGGCAGCGGGGTGAATACCGCCGAACGAGTGCCGACGATCACCCGTGCCTCGCCGCGCGAGGCAGCGGCCCAGACGCGGGCGCGCTCGTTGTCGTTCAAGCCCGAATGCAGTGCATGCACCGCGATGCCGAGGCGGCCGCGGAAGCGCGCCAGGGTCTGCGGGGTCAGGCCGATTTCCGGCACCAGCACCAGCGCCTGCTTCCCCTGCGCCAGGCAGTGGATGATGGCCTGCAGGTAGACCTCGGTCTTGCCGCTGCCGGTCACTCCGTCCAGCAGAAAGGCGTGGAAACCCTCGGCGGCGGTGATCGCGGCCACGGCCTCGGCCTGCTCCGGGTTCAGGGTGGGGCCGGGCAGTGGCTGCGCATGCTGCGGCGCCACGCTCAGGGCCACGCGCTCGGCCAGTTCGCGCTTGGCCAGGCTGCGCGCGGCGGTGCGCCAGTCGTCCATGCGCGCGCCCAGCACGTCTTCGTCGACCACGGCCTCGCCCAGCAGTTCGGCCAGTTGCCGCGGGCGGGTGCCGGCGCGCAGCTTTTCGCGCTGGGCCTGGCCGGCGGCGGTCAGCTGCCAGCCCCAGTGATGGGTGTCGGGCAGGGCCTCGCCGTGCCGCAGTGGGCCGGGCAGGGCGGTGTTCACCACTTCGCCCAAGGGTGAATGGGTGTAGCGGGCCAGCCACTGCAGGCTCTGCCACAGCTCGCCCTGCAGCAGCGGCTGCGGGTCGCACCAGGCCAGTGCCTGGCGCAGGCCCTGGCCGTCGTCCACCTGGCCGTGCCCGGCCACCGTCCCCACCAGCTCGCGGTTGCCGAACGGCACCTTCAGGCGGCAGCCGACCGGCACGGCCGGGCCCGGGCCTTCCGGTGGCAGGTAGTCGAACAGGCGCGGAAGCGGGACGGGCAGGGCGACCTGCAGGGTCGGGATGGGGGCGAGCATCGGGGCAGTGTAACGGGCAGGGCGGGGGCCGATGGCAGAGGCAATGGCGTCGCCCGCGCCTTCCGGTGAATCATAAATGTCACCTAAATATCGGTGGCTATTAGAGATTCAGTCTTATCCACATCTTCTGTGGATAACGTTGTGCGTTACCGGTCGGCGGGCGCGCGTGAGGCCGATGGCGACGGCTTTACACTCGGGTTGGTCAAAAAATAGCCATACTAAAAACAGTATCAAAATCAATGAGTTGATTGTGAAACATTGCTGAAACAAGGTGAATCCGCGGCTTCACAACGAATCGGCCGGGGACCGCATTGATGCTGTGCACAACCTGCAGCACGAAGTGCCCGTGGGCGCAAGTCCTGCCGGCTGCCGATGGGCTGCCGCTATCATGCCGTCAGACCTTTGGAGTAACCGATGACGGCTGTGCCCGCCCCTGTTTCCTCGACCGCGGCCGGCGCGCTGTCGGCGTTCCTGCGTGGCGTCGAGCGCCGCGCGCTGGTGGTTGCCGAGCTGCAGTGCGGTGACCCCGCCCGCGCCGAGCAGACCCTGGTGGCGGTGATGCGCGCCTTCTCCGCCGTGGCCAGTGACCTGCCGATGGCGCAGTGGCCGACCCGCTTCTGGACCCTGCTGGGCCAGCGCCAGGCCCTGCGCGAGCCGGCCGCCGGGCAATGGCCGCCGTCGCTGGCCGCGCTGGGCGACATGCCACCGCTGCCGCGCCTGGCCCTGCTGCTGCGGATCGGTGGCAGCCTGGATGAAGGCATCGCCACCCGCGTGCTGGACATCGATGAGGATGGCTACCAGCAGCTGCTGGGCGCCGCCTGCCCGCGTGATGCCCAAGGCCAGCCCGACGCCGCTGCCTGGCGCGGCCTGGCCGAGCAGGTGCAGCTGCGCATCCGCGATCTGCCGGCCAAGCGCCTGCAGCAGCTGCAGCAGCCTGCTGCACCGGCTGCGAACAACCAGGCCCCCACCGCCAGCTGGCGCACGCCGGAGCGCGACGAGCGCTCCACGCCCAAGCGCCGCCGCCCCAACAGCGGTGCGCCGCGCTGGCGCGGCCCGGTCATCCTGCTGGTCACGGTGGTGGTGCTGCTGGCGGCCGCCCTGGGCTGGCGTTACTGGCAGCATCACGCGACGGCCAGCGATGCACCGCTGCCGGAAGGCGTGGTCGCCGAGTCCGGTCCGGTCACCGTTGAAGCCCTGCCGGCCAGTGAGGTGCAGCCGACCGCTGCCGCCGATGGCCATGCGGCCGAGGACGCCGCCATGCTGGCCGACCGCGACTATCCGCTGGCTGCCGATGCCGACCTGTATGCGTGGAGCGCTGCAGGCGGCCCGCTGCCCGTGGATGAATCCGAACCCAAGCCGACCCGCCCCGAGCCGGTCGGTGCCGCGCTGGAAACCGCTGCTGCCGATGAATAAATTCCTGTTTGCCAGCGTGCTGCTGGCCCTGCCGCTGTCGCTGGCCGCCGCGCCGCCCTCGCTGGAGGTTCCGCTGCCGCCCGCACCAGCGGGCGCAACGCCGGCATCGATGGCCGATACGCGATCGCCTGCCGCCTTCGCCCAGCTCAGCCCGGAGCAGCAGCGCCAGCGTCGTGCCGATTACGCCTCGTGGAAAGCACTGCCGGAGGGCGAGCGCGAACGCATCCGCCAGGCGGCCGCCCGCTTTGCCGCGCTGCCGGCCGAACAGCAGCAGCGCCTGCGCGAGCAGTTCCAGGCCCAGGACCAGACCTTCCGCGATGGCTGGCGGCTGGGGCCGCAGCTGGGCATGCAGTTCCCCAAGCTGCACGGCCTGTTCGGCCTGGTGCCGCCGGAGCAGCGCGAGGCCGCGTTGGCCGCGCTGCGCCAGCTCAGTCCCGCGCAGTTGACGCAACTGACGCTGGTGGCCCAGCGCACCCCGCCGCAGGAACGCGACGCCGTGCGCAGCGCCTTCCTCGCCGTGCCGGCGGCCGAACGCGACGCCTGGCTGAAGCGCCAGGCCGGCCAGTAGAGTCGACCGTTGGTCGACTTCCGCGCAACACGCGCGTGTTGCCGGGATCCACGTGAAGAGCAGTCGACCAACGGTCGACTCTACCCAGCGGGCGGCACCGTTTGCCCGTAAAATGACCGGCCGCAACCCGGTGCCTGTGCCCTTCGCGCGCAACCGTAGTTGGCGTCCTGTACTCCCATGTCTACTGCAACCTCCACGCCGCGCTTCCGCAAGGAAGTCGGCGCGACCGGTCTGCTCGCCCTGCCTTTGGTGCTGGGCCATGTATCCACCGGTCTGATCTCCTTCGTCGACAACGTCATTGCCGGCCACCACGCCACCGCCACCCTCGCTGCGGTGACCATCGGTACCGCGCTGCTGTGGCTGCCGATGCTGATCCCGATCGGCACGCTCATCTCGCTCACCGCCTCGGTGTCGCAGCTGCACGGCGCCGGCCGCGAGCGCGAGATCGGCCCGCTGTTCCGCCAGGCGCTGTGGCTGGCGCTGGGCCTGGGCCTGATCATGTTCACCTTCCTCACCGTGGTGCCGCCGCTGCTGCCGGCCTTCGGCATCGCCCCGGACATCGTGCCGGGGGCCACGGCCTTCCTGCATGCGGTGCGCTGGGGTGGCCCGGCGCTGACCCTGTACTTCTGCATGCGCTATCTCAGCGAGGGCATGCACTGGACGCTGCCGACCATGCTGCTCGGCTTCGGCGGCCTGCTGGTGCTGGCGCCGATGGGCTACGTGCTGGCCAATGGCAAGTTCGGCTTCCCGGAAATGGGCGCCGAAGGCCTGGGCATCGCCTCGGCGGTGATGATGTGGCTGCAGGCCATCGCCTTCGGCACCTACCTGTGGTTCACCAAGCGCTTCGCCCACCTGCAGCTGTTCTCGCACTTCGAGGGCCCGCGCCCGGCGGCGATCTGGGACCTGCTGCGCACCGGCCTGCCGATCGGCATCACCGTGCTGATGGAAGGCGGCCTGTTCATCGTCACCGCGCTGCTGATCGGCCGCCTTGGTGCCAACGAGGCCGCCGCGCACCAGATCGCGATCAACGTCGCGCAGCTGTGCTTCATGATCCCGATGGGCGTGGCCGAGGCCACCACCGTGCGCGTGGGCCATGCGGTCGGCCGTGGCGATGGCTTCGGCGTGCGCCGCGCGGCGTGGGCCGGCTACGCGATCATCATGGGCACGCAGACGCTGTCGGCGGCGGTGCTGCTGTTCGGCCACGATGCCATTGTGGGCGTCTACACCAACGACCTGGCCGTGGCCGGCCTGGCGTCGACCCTGCTGCTGTACGCGGCCACCTTCCAGTTCCCCGATGGCATCCAGGTGTTGTCGGCCGGCGCGCTGCGCGGGCTGAAGGACACGCGCGTGCCGATGTTCATCGCCATGTTCGCGTACTGGGGCCTGGGCATGCCGCTCGGTGCCGGGCTCGGCCTGGGCCTGGGCATGGGGCCGCAGGGCATGTGGATCGGCCTGATCGTCGGCCTGACCGCCGCTGCCATCCTGATGGGCTGGCGCCTGCGCCGCAGCAGCCTGCGCATCGGCCAGTCGGCCCTGGAATGATCGTCGCGCCCGTCACCACACCCCGTGACGGGCGAACCCCTGACTTGTGTCCGATGCCGCCTCACACGGCACCGGCTATGCTGTTACCACGGCAAGAAGCCATCCGGAGCGCTCCATGAACCAACCCGTGCCCCCGCTGCCCCCGGCGCATCGCAACCCCGTCGCCAGTTTCTTCATCGGGCTGTGGGACGTGATGAATTTCACCCGCAGGCTGATCCTCAACCTGGTGTTCTTCGGCCTGCTGCTGTTGGTGGTGGTGATGTTCATCGTCGCTGCAGGCATGGGTGCCGGTGCCAGCAAATCGCTGCAGGACCGCACCACCCTGGTGATCGCGCCTGAAGGCAAGCTGGTCGAGCAGTTCAGCGCCGACCCGGTCAGCCGCGCGCTGGCCAAGGCCGTCGGCGACAACGGCGCCGAGGAAGTGCAGCTGCGCGACCTGCTGCGGGTGATCGAATCGGCCAAGGCCGACAAGAAGATCGAGCGCGTGGTGCTGGAACTGGACAAGCTGCAGCCGTCCGGCTTCGCCTCGCTGCGTGAAGTGGCCGGTGCGCTGCAGGACCTGCGTGCCTCGGGCAAGCAGATCGTGGCCTTCAGCCAGAGCATGGGCCAGTCGCAGTACCTGCTGGCCGCGCAGGCCGACGAGGTCTACCTGGACCCGATGGGCTCGGTCGTGCTCGAGGGCCTGGGCCGCTACCGCCAGTACTTCCGCACCGGCCTGCAGGACAAGCTGGGCGTGGACGTGCACCTGTTCAAGGTGGGTGAGTACAAGTCCGCCGCCGAACCGTACGTGCTGGATGCGGCCTCGCCGGCGTCCAAGGAAGCCGACCTGTTCTGGATGAACGACGTGTGGCAGCGTTACCTGGGCGACATCGCCAAGGCGCGCCGCCTGGATCCGGCGCAGCTGGCCGCGGGCATCGATACCCTGCCCGAGGGCGTGGCCGCTGCCGGTGGCGACCTGGCCAAGTTCGCCCTGCAGCAGAAGCTGGTGACCGCGCTGAAGACCCGCGAGGAATTCGAGGATCTGATGATCGAGCGCGGCGTGGCCGATGAAGACGCCGACGGCGGCTTCCGCAACATCGACTTCGCGTCCTACATGGGCCAGCTCGACGCGCGCCGCAATCCGGTGGACAACCGTCCGCAGGTGGCCGTGGTGGTGGCATCCGGTGAGATCAGCGGTGGCGACCTGCCTGCCGGCCGCATCGGTGGCGACTCGACCTCGGCGCTGCTGCGCGCCGCGCGCGACGACGACCAGGTCAAGGCCGTGGTCCTGCGCGTGGATTCGCCGGGCGGTGAAGTGTTCGCGTCCGAGCAGATCCGCCGCGAAGTGGTGGCCCTGCAGGCTGCCGGCAAGCCGGTGGTGGTGTCGATGGGCGACCTGGCCGCATCCGGTGGTTACTGGATCAGCATGAACGCCGATCGCATCTATGCCGATCCGTCGACCATCACCGGTTCGATCGGCATCTTCGGCATGATCCCCAACTTCAGCCGTGCGCTGGACAAGTTCGGCGTGCACACCGATGGCGTGGGCACGACCCGCTTCGCCGGTGCCTTCGATGTCACCCGCCCGATGGACCCGGCCGTGGGCCAGGTCATCCAGTCGGTGATCAACAAGGGCTATGCCGACTTCACCGGCCGCGTGGCCGAGGCCCGCAAGAAGCCGGTCGAGGCCATCGACGAAGTGGCCCGTGGCCGCGTCTGGAGTGGCGCGCAGGCCAAGGAACGCGGCCTGGTCGATGCCTTCGGCGGTATGAAGGACGCGGTGGCCGACGCTGCCAGCCGTGCCAAGCTGGGCAATGAAGACAAGTACCGCGTGCGTTACGTCGAGAAGCCCGCCACCCCGTTCGCGCAGTTCATCAGTGGTTTCGCTGGCAGCCATGCCGGTGCCTGGATGCTGGCCGATTCGGGCATGGCGCGGATGATGCTGGCGCGCACGATGCCGGAAGTGGATACCCAGCTGCGCTTCGTCGAGAACGCCGCGCGCGAGAAGGGCAACGGTGCACCGGTGAAGGCACTGGCGTACTGCTTCTGCGGGTTCTGACCGGCGATTGCCGCCAATGAAAACGCCCGGCTTCGGCCGGGCGTTTTTTTTTCTGCGGGGTCGGATCCCTTTGCACCGCAAAGGGCTCCGACCCCATGTGTCATTGCGTTGCCTCAGCCTCAGCCTCGGCCTTGCGCTCGCGTTCGGCAGCGTCGTCTACGGTCTTCTGCACGCCGTTGGCGCGGTCCAGCGGCTGGTTGATGGCCTTGGCCAGCGCCTGCGGCTCCGGCGGCTTCTCGGGGTTGGGCGGGGCCGGCCGCTGGCAACCGGCCAGCAGTGCGACCGACAGGCAGGCGGGTATCAGCAGACGCATGGTGGTGCTCCGGGGCGGGTGATGCGGCAGTGTCGCACTGTCGTCACCTGCCGTCCGTGACGCGTATCCTTGCGGCATCGAAATACAGCGGGCGCGGCCCCGGAGGACTCATGACCCAGCAACGGTGGCGCCTGGATGGGCAGACGGCCCTGATCACCGGCGCCAGCGCCGGCATCGGCCTGGCGATCGCGCATGAACTGGCCAGCTTTGGTGCTGATCTGATGATCGTCGGCCGTGACATCGACATGCTGGAGACCGCGCGCGACGAACTGCTCGACGTGTATCCGCAGATGCAGGTGCACGCGCTGGCCGCCGATGTCTCCGATGACGAAGACCGCCGGCAGATCCTGGACTGGGTGGAAGACCACAGCGATGGCCTGCACATCCTGGTCAACAACGCCGGTGGCAACGTCACCAAGGCGGCGACCGAGTACTCCGAAGACGAATGGCGCCAGATCTTCGAAACCAACCTGTTCTCGGCGTTCGAGCTGTCGCGCTATGCGCACCCGCTGCTGGCGCGGCACGCGTCCTCGGCCATCGTCAATGTCGGCAGCGTTTCAGGCCTGACCCATGTGCGCAGTGGCGTGGTGTACGGCATGACCAAGGCCGCCATGCACCAGATGACCCGCAACCTGGCCGTGGAATGGGCCGAGGATGGCATCCGGGTGAACGCGGTGGCGCCGTGGTACATCCGCACCCGGCGCACGTCCGGCCCGTTGTCCGATGCCGATTACTACGAAGAAGTGATCAACCGCACGCCGATGCGCCGCATTGGTGAGCCGGAGGAAGTGGCTGCAGCAGTGGGCTTCCTGTGCCTGCCAGCATCGAGCTACGTCACCGGCGAGTGCATCGCGGTGGACGGTGGCTTCCTGCGTTACGGGTTCTGACCCTTTCGCCGGGCATGGCCCGGCGCTACCGGCGATGGTGCGGCGCCGGACGGGTAGCGCCGGGCCATGCCCGGCGGACACTCAATCCGGTACCCGGCAATCACTCGCGGCCAGCACGGCCTGCAGCCGTTCGCGCTCGGCGCGCGCGTCATCGCGGTTGTCCGCCGAGGCAAAGCGCTCGCGGCCGCGTGCAGTGCGGAAGCGCTGCTGCCAGCTGCCACAGCGCTGCGCCTCGGCCACTTCGGTGCAGCGGTCGCGGACCACTTCGCAGCTGGCGGCATTGACCGGGGTGGCACCGCCCAGGCCGCTGACGTTCATCAGCTCGCAGCGACCCGGTGAGGCTTCGTATTCGTGCAGGTACTGCCCGCCCTGCGAATCCAGGCACTGGAAGATGGGCGGCAGCGGCAGCTTGGGCAGCGCCGTGTCATCGACCGTCGCATCGCCGGGGCGTGGCAGCAGGGCGCTGTCGAGGATGGCATCGCCGCCTTCGCGTTCGACCATGTAGGCCTCGCTGATGATGCGTTCCTGGCCCGCGCGCGGGGGGGCGGGGGTGGTTGCCGGCGCCGGCATCGGGGCGGCTGCTGGCGGCGCGGCCGCGGCCGGTGCCGGAGCCACGGGTTCGGGGGCTGGCGGCGGTGCCGGTTGTGCAGACCCAGGCAGCTTCACGATCGACTGTTTCATGCCGGCCGCGCACGGCACGCGCTGCACCACGGGAACGTCGCTGCTGCCGGTGCAGCGGTAGATCACCGTTTCGTCGGCTGCCGCAGCGCCGGGCAGCAGGCACAGCGCCAGCCAGATCAGTTTTTTCATGGCAGCAGCCTACAACAGCGGCCACTGCCCGGTGGCACACGCGGTGGCCGACGCCCCGGTAGATGCCAACCTTGGTTGGCACACGCGGTCTGTAAGCGCCCACCAAGGTGGGCATCTACCAGAGCAGGAGCGCAGCGCCGACGATTTACCCGTGCAGCAGCGCTCAGCCGCCGCTGCAGTCCTGTGACAGGCGCGCGTCGATGCCGCGCTGCTCGGTGCTGATGGCGGTGCGCTCGCTCTGCAGCGCGCTGTTGTAGCGGCGGTCCAGCTCCCAGCGGCGGTCGCGCAGGCGCGAGCAGACCTCGCGTGCGGGCAACTGGGTGCAGGCGTCGCGCACCAGCACGTTGCCGCCGGGCACGTTCACCCCATAGCCGAGCGGAGGCCGGTGCACCGGGATGCCTGCACCGCCGGGCGGCGGCCCGATGCCGATGGCGCCACCCCCCGGGCCTGGGCCCGGCGGCCGCGGGCGTTGCCCGCCATAGGGGCCCGACGGGTACCAGACCGTGGTCCATACCGGCACCCAGCGCGGATTGCCCTCGTTGTTGTCGCTGGTATAGCGGCTGCCGTCGTCGCGCACGCATTCGTACATCGGCTGCGGCGGCTGTATGTAGACGTGGCGCACTTCGCGCACGCCCATGTCCGGCGTCGCCGCTGGCGCCGGCGGCGGAACATCGGTGCTGGCGGTACGCGGCGGCGGGTCGCGCGGCCGCTGCAGGTCGCGCACTTCCTGGCGGCCACTGCTGCAGGGCTTGTCCTGCAGGGCGACGGCGCCATTGCTGCCGACGCAGCGGTAGACCCGCACGTCATCGGCGGCAAGGGCCGCCAATGGCATCGACAGTGCCAGGCACAGGGCAGGGCGCAGCAGCTTCATGGCTGCAGCCTGCACGCATTGCCGTGGCGGCGCAATCGGCGCATCAGGAGCGCAGGATGCTTCCGCTGAGCGCGTCGCGGATGGGCGTCGGCTGGGCCAGGCCACCGGTCTGGCCATCGAGGAGGCCGTCCAGCAGCCGCAGCAGGCGCGGGTCCAGTTCTTCGCGGCTGCGCGCGGGCGGCTCACCGGCCAGGTTGGCACTGGTGGATACCAGCGGCCCGCCCCAGGCGCGGCACAGCGCCGACACCAGCGGGTGGGCACTGATGCGCACGGCAATGCCGCTGTGGTCACCGGTCACCCAGTGGCGCGCGCGCGGGCCGGCGGGCAGGATCCAGGTGTTGGCGCCGGGCCAGCTGGCCAGCACCGCGCGCTGCCGCGCATCGGGCAGGGCCTCCATGCGGACCCAGCCTTCCAGCTGCGGCAGGTCGGCGGCGACCAGGATCATGCCCTTCTCGACCGGACGCTGCTTCAGGCACAGCACCATGTGCACCGCCGCCTCATGCGCGGGGTCGCACCCCAGGCCCCAGACGGCTTCGGTCGGGTAGGCGATCACGCCTCCCGTGCGCAGCGTGGCCACAGCAGTATCGAGGGTGAGTTCTTTCATGGGGGATGGCCGGCCCGACGTGGGCCTCCATTATCCCCCTGCGGCGTGCAGAACGGGTGGTGGGTGGTGGGTGCGGACCGTTGGTCCGCACATTCCGGCAGATCATCCACGCATGGCGTGGATCTACTTCGCGGCCTTCTTGACGGCTTTCTTTGCCGCCTTCTTGGCCGGAGCCTTCTTCGCCGCAGCCTTCTTCGCCGGGGCCTTCTTGGCCGCCGCCTTCTTCGGCGCGGCTTCCTTTTTCACTGCCGCCTTCTTGGCCGGTGCCTTCTTCGCAGCGGCCTTCTTGGCGCCGAAGCCCTTGCGCACCGGCTTGCCGGTTTCTTCCATCAGCTGCTGCACTTCAGCCAGGGTCAGCGAGGCCGGCTCACGATCCTTGGGGATCTTGCCGTTCATCTTGCCGTCGCTGATGTACGGGCCGAAACGGCCGTTCAGCACCTGGATGTCGCTGCCTTCGAATTCCTTGATGATGCGGTTGCGCGCGATCTCTTCCTTCTCCTCGACCAGGAACACCGCACGGGCCAGGTCGATGGTGTAGGGGTCGTCTTCCTTCTTCAGCGAGGCGTAGGTGCTGCCGCGCTTGGCGAACGGGCCGAAACGGCCGATGCCGACGCTGACCGGCTCACCGTTGTCCTCGCCCAGCGCGCGCGGCATCAGGAACAGTTCCAGCGCGTCTTCCAGGGAGATGGTGTGCATCGACTGGCCGGGGCGCAGCGAGGCGAACTTCGGCTTCTCCTCGGCGTCCTCGGCGGTGCTGCCGATGGCCGCGTACGGCCCGAAACGGCCCAGGCGCACGCTGACCGGCTTGCCGGTCTTGGGGTCGGTACCCAGTTCACGGGCACCGCTGGCCTCGGCGCGGTCGACCGATTCCTTCTTGTCTTCCACCAGCTCCTTGAACGGTTCCCAGAAGCGGGCCATCAACGGGATCCACTCTTCCTCGCCGCGCGAGACGGCATCGAGCTCGTCCTCGAGCTTGGCGGTGAAGTCGTAGTCCACGTACCGGGTGAAGTGGCTGGACAGGAACTTGGACACCGCACGACCGACGTCGGACGGGCGGAAGCTGCGGCCTTCCATTTCCACGTACTTGCGGAACAGCAGGGTCTGGATGATCGAGGCGTAGGTCGAGGGACGACCGATGCCGTACTCTTCCAGCGCCTTCACCAGGGCCGCTTCGGTGAAGCGCGGCGGCGGCTGGGTGAAATGCTGGTCGGCCACGATGCGTTCCAGCGGAATGCGGTCGCCCGGCTTCATCGCCGGCAGCTTGCGGCCTTCGTCTTCGTCCTCGGCGCTCTTGTTGTCCTTGCCTTCCTCGTACACGGCCAGGAAGCCGGGCACGACCACGGTGGTACCGCTGGCGCGGAACACGTGTTCGCTGCCGGCGGACAGGTCGACGCTGACGGTGTTGAGCGTGGCCGGGATCATCTGGCAGGCCACCGCACGCTTCCAGATCAGCTCGTACAGGCGGCGCTCGTCGTCGGTGAGGAAGCGGGCGACCTGGGCCGGGGTCCGCAGGGCCGAGGTCGGGCGCACGGCTTCGTGCGCTTCCTGGGCGTTCTTGGACTTGGTCTGGTAGGTGTTGGGCTGGTCCGGCAGCGAGGCAATGCCGTAGTCACGGGCGATCACGTCGCGGATCTCGGCCAATGCGTCCTGCGACAGGTTTACCGAGTCGGTACGCATGTACGAGATCAGGCCGACCGTGCCTTCGTCGCCGATGTTGACGCCTTCGTACAGCTTCTGCGCCACCTGCATGGTCTTGCGGGTGGTGAAGCCGAGCTTGCGCGAGGCTTCCTGCTGCAGGGTGGACGTGGTGAACGGCGGCGCCGGACGGCGCTTGCGCTCCTTGCTGGCCACGTCGGTGACGTGCAGCGAACCCTGCGCCGCCTGCTGGATGCGCAGGCGGGCAGCCTCGGCGGTGTCGCCGTCGGTGACGGTGAACTGCTCGAACTTCTGCCCGTCCAGCTTGATCAGCTTGGCGTTGAAGTGCTGGCTGGGGTGCGCGCACTCGGCGCCGACGGACCAGTATTCGCGGGCGATGAAGGCTTCGATCTCCTCCTCGCGCTCGACGATCATGCGCAGCGCCGGGCTCTGCACGCGGCCGGCGGACAGGCCGCGCTGCACCTTGCGCCACAGCACCGGCGACAGGTTGAAGCCGACCAGGTAGTCCAGCGCGCGGCGCGCCTGCTGGGCGTCCACCAGGTCGCTGGCGATGGCCCGCGGCTGGTTGATGGCTTCCTTGATGGCGCGCGGGGTGATCTCGGTGAAGACCACGCGCTGCATCGGCTTGTCCCCCACCAGCCCGCGTTCCTTCAGGATCTCGGCGATATGCCAGCTGATCGCTTCACCTTCGCGATCCGGGTCGGTCGCCAGCAGGATGTCGTCGGCGCCCTTGGCGGCCTTGGCGATGGCATCGACGTGCTTCTCGTTCTTGTCGATGACGTCGTAATGCATGGCGAACCCGTTGTCCGGGTCGACCGCGCCTTCCTTCGGGATCAGGTCGCGCACATGCCCATACGAGGCCAGGACGGTGTAATCCTTGCCGAGGTATTTGTTGATCGTCTTGGCCTTGGCCGGCGATTCGACGATGAGCAGGTGCTTGGGCATGTCGGGAAAGGTCTGTGGGCGGACCGGGGGAAGGGGCCGCTAGGGTGGAGCAAACGGCCGCATTAGTGAAGCGGCCACGGGCAAATCCATAAACTGAACGCCCGGTAATGTGCCGGGCGTTCAGGTTTCCTTATTAGAGGAATCACGCCCGAGCCACCCGTGTCAAGCGGCCCGGTGTGAGGAAAAGCGTGGCGGGACGGCGATTCCCCCGTCCCTCGTGCCCTGTCGCGGGCCGGGGCAGGGGGCGGGCTTACGACTGCCTGGCAGCCATCACCACGCTCATCACCAACAGGCCGGCATAGGCCAGCGCGGCCAGTATCGCCAGCACGATGACCACCACGGTGACCGTGCCCAGTTCGTGGCGCTGGCGGTCCGGGTGGTCGGTGTAGGCCCATTTGTCCACCACCAGGGTGTCCGCGATCATGTCGTGCAGGCCCTGCTTGCGGGCGGTCATGCCGGCCATGAAGCCAGAGACGATATAGGCCAGGCCACAGCTGAACACATAGGACAGGAACAGCGCGGCCCAGCGGCCCAGGCTGCGGCCGGTGCCCAGGCGCTGGCCATCGGTGCGGACGACCTTGATGCCGACGGCCATCTTGCCCAGCGTGGCCTGGCGGGCGGAGGCGTGCATCATGGTGAAGTACACGGCCTGGATGACGGTCGGCAGCCCGTACACGCCCAGCACGATGAACAGCATCATGCCCGGGGAGCTTTCCGGCGAGTTGAGATCGCCCATGAAAGCGGTCATGCCGCCGAACATCATCGCGCCGACCACGAACACCACGACCAGCACGCCGATCATCACCATGGAATCGATGGACGCTGCGGCAAAGCGCTTCCAGAACCCGGCATAGACCACCTCGCCACCGGTCACCACCGTGGTGTCGGCATAGCCGCCTGCGGCGCTGGGGGCGCTGTAGGGCGAGCTGAGGGCGCCGGTACCCGGCAGCGGCGCGGTGCCGTTGTCGATGGCGGCATAGTCACCGCGCAGGTCGAAGCCGCCCGAGGCGGTGCCCTCGCTGGCGTTGGCCAGGGTCTGCAGGCCCAGTTCATCCACCACCTGGCGCAGGGCGGCCCACTGGCCCATGCCCTCGCGCCACACCAGCGTGTCCAGGGTCAGCTGCCCGCGCTGGAAGCGCTGGCGGATCTCGGTGACCGGGAACGGTCCCTGGCGTTGCTGTCCTTCGGCAAAATACCACTCAGTCATTGCTGTCCCCTGTTGGGTCGTCCTTGGAATTCATGCAGCCTGCGCGGCCGGCGGCTCAGCCGTGGCACGCCTTCGGCAGGTATTTGTTGTCGCTTTCGCCGCTGCATTCCCAGCGGCCGCTGTCGCGATCGTATTCCAGCCACAGCAGATCGCCGTCGATGCTCTTGCCAGGCATCGCCAGCGTCCCCTCGATACCGCAGTGGCCGTTGTTGAAGCGGCCGATGTTCACCGCCGAGAGGCCGGCCTGGGTGAAGTCGCCAGGGGCCGGGAAGCCGGCGTCGTTGGCGCCAGGGCAGCGCCCCTGCTCTTCAGCGAAATGTTCAACCTGGGCCTGCAGCGGGTGCAGCGCATCCGCCGCGACGGCGACCTTGGCGCGTAAGGTGTAGTCGTTGTAAGCGGGCAGGGCGATCGCGGCGAGGATGGCCAGGATCGGCACCAGCACCAGCAGAGCAACGCCGCCGATGATGGCGGTCAGCGCGCAGCCGGACAGGCCCTTTTTGGGCGGCGGCAAGGTCGCGCTGGCGGTGGCGCGGTAAGGCGCTTCCGGCGGCAGGATGGGCGGTTGCGGAGCGGCCGGCGGCGGCGGCGGGGCACCGACCGGGGCGTCCACGGCCGGCACGATCAGGCCAAGTTCGTCGACCACGCTGCGCAGGGGCTGCCATTGCGGCAGCCCGTCGCGCCAGACCAGGGTGTCCAGGGTGATTTCGTTGCTGCGGAAAAGCTCGATCAACTGTTCCGCCGGCAACGGGCCTTGCTGGCGGTTGCCTTGGGCGTGAAACCACTCACTCACGGGGACGCTCCTGAATGCGCTCGGTCCCCAAGTGTAAGGTCAGTGCAGGGGTTCTGGCTCGTCCATGAACATCTGCGTTTCCATCCAGGCGTAGGCCGCTTCGGCGCCCGGCTGGTTGAACAGCACCATCAGCACGACCCACTTCAGGTCGTCCAGGTCCAGTTCGTCCTGGTCCAGGGCCATGGCACGGTCCAGCACCAGCTCGCGCTGGTCGGCGTCGAGGATGCCGTGCTGCTCCAGGTACAGCAGGAAGCCGCGGCATTCCACATCCAGCTTGTCCAGCTCCGGGCCGTGGAAAACGCGCACGGGACCGTCGACCCGGGCCTGCGCCACGCTCGGCCGCTGGGCAGCCAGCGCGTCGAGCCAGTCAAAGGCCTTGTTGATCTCGGTGGGGCTGAAACCGGCCTGGATCAGGCCATTCTGCAGCGAGTCGCGGTCGCGGATCAGGTCCGCATCTTCGCTGAAATAGTGTTCAAACAGGTACAACAGTACGTCAAGGATGCTCTCTTTCATTGCCCCTCGGCCTGCGTCGGGCGACGCTGTGGAGGTGAAGAAACTAGGGAGTTCGACAGTAGCGGCCGTGTACGCACACCACGATTCCCGCCAGTTCCATGGCCAGCAGCATGGAGGACACCTCAGGCGCCGTCAATCCACAACGCGTGATCAATGAATCCATACCGCTTGGGTTGTGGTCCAGCGCCTGCCACAAGCTCTGGTAGTCAGGGTCGTTCGCCCACCGGTCCGGCAGGTCTGCCGGCGAAGCCTGTTCAGTGGGGGTGGCAAGGCGGCTTTGCAAGCCGGGCAGTTGCTGGCGCAGGGCAGGGGCCAGCAGCTCCAGCATGTCTTCGGGCCGCTCGATCAGGGCCACGCCTTCACGGATCAGCCGGTGGCAGCCGGCCGCGCGCGGGTTCAGCACCGAACCGGGCACTGCGCCGACCTCGCGCCCGGCCTCCGCCGCCAGGCGCGCAGTGATCAGGGCGCCGGAGCGCTGCGCGGCTTCAATGACCACCGTGGCCAGGGCCAGCCCGGCCACCAGCCGGTTGCGCGCCGGAAACTGCCCCGCCCGCGCCGGGGTGCCCGGCGGGTACTCGCTCAGCACGGCACCTTCGTCGGCGATGCGGGCCTGCAGGCGGACATTGCCGGGCGGGTAGGCCTGGTCTGGGCCGGTGCCGATGACCGCCACCGTACGCCCGCCCGCATCCAGCGCGGCGGCATGGGCGGCCGCATCAATGCCGGCGGCCAGGCCGCTGGTCACCGCCAGGCCGGCCTCGACGAAGCAACCAGCAAAGCGGGCGGCGAGGGCGCGCCCGGTGGGCGTCGGCGAGCGGCTGCCGACCACCGCCACCGCGGGGTGCCAGGCCAGGCTGGCGTCGCCCGCCACGAACAGGGCCAGCGGGGGCTGCGGGATGTCCTGCAGCAATGGCGGAAAGGCGGGGTCGGCGCAGCCCAGCAACTGCCGGCCCGGTTGCTGCAGCCAGCGCAGGGTGGTGGCCAGCGCTGCGGGGTCGGGCTGCTGCAGTGCTGCGCATTGTTCCGCCGAACAGCCGTGGGCGCGCCAGCCGGCTACCCCCAGGGCGAGGGCGGCGTCGGCATTGCCGCTGGCCAGCAGCAGGGCGCGGCGTGGCGCCAGCGGGCCGCCGGCCAGGACCAGGCGGGCGAGGGCATCGGGGGTGGGGGTGGAATCAGGCATCGCCCGACTATCGGCCACGGGCGACGAAGGCGCCCTAGGGCGCTTTCGCATGTTGCTGTCAGGGGAGTCCGCCGAAGGCGGGTAGAGTCGACCGTTGGTCGACTATCGCGGGCGGTCGGGAGAGCAGTCGACCAACGGTCGACTCTACCGGGGCCCGCCAGCTGGGTAGAGTCGACCGTTGGTCGACTATCGCGCGCAGCGCGGGGTTTTCGCGGGCGATTGGGGCCTGCCAGACGACGAAGGCGCCCTGGGGCGCCTTCGCGTAGCTGGCGGTAGGGAGAGCAGTCGACCAACGGTCGACTCTACCGGGGCCCACCAGCTGGGTAGAGTCGACCGTTGGTCGACTACCGCGCGCAGCGCGGGGTTTTCGCGGGCGGTTGGGGCCACAAACGACGAAGGCGCCCTGAGGCGCCTTCGCGTAGCTGGCGGTCGGGAGAGCAGTCGACCAACGGTCGACTCTACCGGGGCCCACCAGCTGGGTAGAGTCGACCGTTGGTCGACTATCGCGCGCAGCGCGGGGTTTTCGCGGGCGATTGGGGCCTGCCAAACGACGAAGGCGCCCTGGGGCGCCTTCGCGTAATGCAGCCCGGCTGGAACGCTTACTTCGCGTCCGGGTGCTGGGCGCTGTAGCCCACCTTCACCGGCTTCACGCCCTGCATCACCAGCGCATAGCTGACGTTGTCAAAGGTGCGGAACACCATCGCGTGGGCGGCGTACTCGTCCGGCAGGCTGACCCGGCCCGCGCCGGTGGACGGCGAATCGTCCATGCGCGAGGAATTCGGGTACTTCATGCGATGGGCGACATGGCTGCCCTGGCGCCACAGCGAGAACACCGTGCCGTTGTCCACGCCCCGGCTGCGGCCGGCCGAGATGGCGATGACATCGCGCGGGCCGCCGGCATTGAACATGTCGGTCACGGCCAGCACGCGCACGTCCAGGCCTTCCAGGCTGGCCGCCGGCACATGCGGGAAGAACTGCAGGTCGTACGGCTGGGCTTCCACCGGGACCAGGCGGTCACCGGCGCGCACTTCGCGGCCGTTGGTGTTGGCGTCCAGCACCAGGGTGGAGGCTTCGGTCTTGCCGCCAGCCACCTTGGTCAGGGTGCCCAGGCCGACCTGGGCCAGTTCATAGCCCAGCACGCCGCGGCGGTGGTTGGGCGCGTTGTAGGCCTGCCACAGGTTGCCGCTGCCCGGGGTGACATCGCCGTTGGCGGTCAGGTCCTCGGTCGGCTTGGGCTGGCCGTAGCGCACGGTCGGGCGGACCACGGCCCAGCGCTGGCCCACCTGGGCATCGGCCAGACGGACATAGACGGTCTGGCCGCTGGTGGCGCGCAGGCGGTTGTCTTCCAGGCCGGCCACGTAGGGCAGCTGGTCGATGCTGTCGACCACGCTCAGCTGCTTCAGGAAGGGTTCGACCTCCGAAAGCGGCACGCCGGTCACCGGGGCTTCCGTGCGCGGGCCGGGCTGGGCCGTCACGCGGTCCAGGTAGGCCAGGCTGAGCACGTCACCCGGGTAGATGAGATGCGGGTTGGCGATCTGCGGATTGGCCTGCCAGATCTCGGGCCACAGCCAGGGTTTCTGCAGGAAACGTCCTGCGATGTCCCACAGCGTGTCCCCTTTGCGGACCACATAGGTGTCCGGGTGCCCGCCGTTCACTTCAACGGCGGTAGCATAGGCAGCCACGGTCAGCATCGCCGCAGCGACGACCGTACGAAAACGAAGCAACATAGGTGCGAAGCCCTGATTCCCCAACAGGTTCGCGCACTATAGTCCAGAAACCGGGGCGCAAGGCAAGCGTTGCAGATAGAATCTGCGACGTATGCCGGCGTATCCCCGGCCCCCAACCCGGAAACAGCCATGGCCCTGCTCCCCATTCTTGAGTTCCCCGATCCGCGCCTGCGTACCAAGGCTGCGTTGATCGATGCCGCCGAGGTCACCACCCCGGCCTTCCAGACCCTCATCGACGACATGTTCCAGACCATGTACGACGCCCCGGGCATCGGCCTGGCCGCCAGCCAGGTGGACGTGCACAAGCGCTTCATGGTCATCGACGTGAGCGAAGAGAAGAACGAACCGCGGGTGTTCATCAACCCGGAAATCGTCGCCAAGGACGGGGGCCAGGTGTACCAGGAAGGCTGCCTGTCGGTGCCCGGCATCTTCGCCGACGTGACCCGCGCCGATTCCATCACGGTGAAGTTCCTGGACCGCCAGGGGCAGCCGCAGGAGCTGAGCACCGACGGCCTCCTGGCCGTGTGCGTGCAGCACGAGATGGACCACCTGGACGGCAAGCTGTTCATCGATTACCTGTCGCCGCTGAAGCGCGAAATGGTCCGCAAGAAGCTGGCCAAGCAGCGCAAGCACGTCGCCTGACCGCCATCGCGGGCCGCCCTTCACGGCGGCCCCTGCCTGCGCTTCCGGCGCGGGCTGTACGGCGCCGGCCGACGGCGCCGTTGTTCTTTCTGCACGAATCCATCCTGCAAGTGGGGTAGCCATGAGGATTGTCTTTGCCGGTACGCCGGAATTCGCGGTGTCGTCGCTGCGTGCGGCCGCGCGCCATCACGAGGTCGTGGCCGTCTACACCCAGCCCGACCGCCCGGCCGGCCGTGGCCGTGGCCTGGCGCCGTCGCCGGTCAAGCTCGAAGCGGTCGCCCGTGGCATTCCCGTCTATCAGCCGGAAACCCTGAAGGACGAGGCTGCCCAGCAGCAGCTGCGTGACCTGCAGCCGGACCTGATGGTGGTGGTGGCCTACGGCCTGATCCTGCCCCGCGCCGTGCTGAACATCCCGACCCACGGCTGCTGGAACGTGCACGCCTCGCTGCTGCCGCGCTGGCGTGGCGCCGCGCCGATCCAGCGCGCGATCCAGGCCGGCGATGCCACCACCGGCGTGTGCCTGATGCAGATGGAAGCGGGCCTGGATACCGGCCCCGTGCTGCTGCACCAGGAGCTGGCCATTGCCGACACCGCCACCGGTGGCGACCTGCATGACTCGCTGGCCGCGCTGGGCGCGCAGGTGCTGTCCGATGGCCTGGGCCTGCTGCGCGCGGGCATCAAGCCGATCGCGCGGCCGCAGCCGGCAGAGGGCGTCACCTACGCACACAAGCTGGACAAGGCCGAAGCGAAGCTGGACTGGGTGCAGGACGCGCAGGCACTGGCGCGCACCGTGCGTGCGTTCAACCCATGGCCGATCGCCGAAGCGCAACTGGCCGGCGAGCGCGTGCGCATCCATGGCGCCGTGGCACTGGATCTGGCCCACGGCCAGGCCCCGGGCACCGTGCTGGCCGCCGGCCGCGAAGGCATCGACATTGCCTGCGGGCAGGGCGCCCTGCGCCTGCGCGTACTGCAGCGCGAGGGCGGCAAGGCGATCACCGCCGCCGATTACCTCAATGCGCGCCGCGATCTGCGCGTGGGAGCGTAAGCCGGTGTCGAAGCAGAACGATTTCTCCATTGCCAAGGCCGCGCCGGGCGCTGCGACCCGCATGCTGGCCGCCCGCGTGCTGGCCCAGGTGTTCACCCGTGGCCGTTCGCTGAAGGCCGAACTGGCCTGGGCCCTGCCCAAGCTGGCCGATACCCGTGACCGCGCGCTGCTGGAAGCCCTGTGCTTCGCCGTGCTGCGCCGTCGCAGCACCTATGACGCCGCGCTGCAGGCGTGGATGCAGAAGCCGCTGTCGGCGCGCGATGCCGACCTGCGCACCCTGCTGATGGTCGGTTTCGCCCAGCTGGACGTGCTGGAACTGCCGGCCCATGCGGCGCTGTCGGCCACCGTCGACGCCGCGCGCGCGCTGGGCCGCGAGCGTCAGGCCGGCCTGGTCAACGCCATCCTGCGCCGTGCGCAGCGCGAAGGCTTCCCCGAACAACCCGCGCGCGACGCGTTCCCGGCCTGGCTGGCCGAGGCGGTCGAACGCGACTGGCCGCAGCAGGCCGAGGCGATCTTCAGCGCCAGCCTGCAGCCGGCCCCACTGTGGCTGCGCGCCAACCGCCAGCTCGGTGGCCGCGACAAGGCGCTGGCCGCACTGGCAGAGGCCGGCATCGCCGCCGAGGCCAGCCCGCTGAGCGCCGATGCGCTGCGCCTGGCCGTGGCCAGCCCGGTCAACCAGCTGCCGGGGTTTGCCGAAGGCGCGTTGTCGGTGCAGGACCTGTCGGCGCAGTGCGCGGCCGATGCGCTGGCGCCGCCGGCCGGTTCGCGGGTGCTGGACGCCTGTGCTGCCCCGGGTGGCAAGTCCGCGCACCTGCTGGAACGCGACCCGAGCCTGCGCCTGCTGGCGCTGGACATCGATGCGCGGCGCCTGGCCCGGGCCAAGGACACCTATGCGCGCACCGGCGTGGGCGAGCACGTGCAGACCCAGGTGGCCGACGCCAGCGATACCGCGGCCTGGTGGGATGGCACCCCGTTCGACGCCATCCTGCTGGATGCCCCGTGTTCGGCCACCGGCGTCATCCGCCGCCAGCCGGACGTGATGTTCCACCGCCGTGCCGAGGACGTCGAGGCGCTGGTGGGGGTGCAGGCACGCCTGCTGGAAGCCTGCTGGGCGATGCTCCGCCCCGGCGGCGTGCTGCTGTATGCCACCTGTTCCATCCTGCGCGCGGAGAACGTGGACTAGGTGCGCGCCTTCCTGAAGTGGCATCCGGACGCCCAGGCGGCGCCGCTGGATGACGCTTTCGGCTTGGACTGCGAGGGCATCGCCCGCCAGCGCCTGCCCGGTGAAGACGATGCTGACGGATTCTTCTACGCGCGTCTGCTAAAAACAGCCTGACCTCTCCGCTGTCCAAGTCCTCATGCTGAAAACCCGCGCGTCACGCGAGACGTGGTTGTTCGTAGTGATGGCCCTGCTGGTGCTTGGCGCGGGGCTCGGCTTGCGCGACCCCTGGCCGTCGGACGAGCCACGTTTCGCGCTGGTCGCCAAGCAGATGGTGGACAGCGGCCAGTGGCTGTTCCCGCACCGGGGGCTGGAGCTGTATTCGGACAAGCCGCCCATGCTGATGTGGTGGCAGGCCACCTTCTACAGCGTGATCGGCAACTGGCGGGTGGCCTTCCTGCTGCCCTCGCTGATCGCCGCGCTGGGCACGCTGTGGTGCGTGGTCGACCTGGGCCGGCGGCTGTGGACGCGCCGGGTCGGCCTGTACGCCGGCTGGGCGCTGCTGTTCGCGCTGCAGTTCACCTTCCAGGCCAAGAAGGCGCAGATCGACCCGCTGCTGGTGCTGTTCATCACCCTGGCCAACTACGGGCTGCTGCGCCACCTGCTGCTGGGGCCGGCCTGGCGCTGGTGGTGGGCGGGCTGGTTCTTTGCTGGCATCGGGGTCATCACCAAGGGCGTGGGCATGCTCGCGCTGCTGATGATCCTGCCGGCGGCGATCGCCTCGGCACGGCACTGGCCGCGGGTGCGCCTGCATGCGCGCGATCTGCGCTTCTGGCTGGCGCCGCTGGCCTTCGTGCTGGCCGCTGCGTTGTGGCTGGTGCCGATGGTGATGACGGCGCTGGCGACGAAGTCGGGCGAGTACCAGGCCTACCTGGACGACATCCTGTTCCGGCAGACGGCCAAGCGCTACACGCAGTCGTGGGATCACCACCAGCCGTGGTGGTACTTCCTGGGCACGATGCCATCGATGTGGATACCGGCGTTCCTGGCCCTGCCGTGGGCGATCCCGGCGTGGCGGCGGCGCCTGCAGCGGCGCGATGCACGCTACCTGCTGCTGCTGGGCTGGTGGCTGCTGATCGTGCTGTTCTTCTCCATCCCGCACGGCAAGCGCGACGTCTACATCCTGCCCACGCTGCCGATGTTCTGCCTGGCCCTGGCGCCCCTGATACCGGGGCTGCTGCGCCGGCGTGACGTCCAGCGGCTGCTGGGCGGCTTCACCCTGCTGCTGGCGCTGGGCACCTTGGCCGCCGGCGCGTCGGCCCTGCTCGGCACGCCCGGTTTCGAGGCCAGGCTGGTGCTGGAGCGCGGGCTGGCCCCGGGGGCGATGGAGGCAATGGCGTGGGCGGCGCTGGCCATGGGCGGTGCCGGCATTGCCAGCCTGCTGCTGTTCGGCCCGGCCCGGCGGCACCTGGCGCTGGTCTCGATGCTGGCCGTGGTGTGGGTGCTGTACAGCCTGGTCGGCTACCCGGTGCTGAATGATTCCAGCTCCGCCCGCGGCCTGATGCGCTCGGTCGGGGCGCGCATCGGTGCCGATGCGGAGCTGGGCCTGGTGGCCTGGAAGGAACAGAATTTGCTGATGGTGGACCGCCCGGCAGCGACCTTTGGTTTCACCGTGCCCTGGCATGAGCAGCTGCAGGCGGGGGTGCAGTGGCAACAACTGTCGCCGCAGCGGCGCTGGCTGCTGGCCCACGAGGACGCGCTGCTGGGCTGCGTGGACCGCGACGGGGCGGTGCTGGCCGGTGTCGCCAACCGTCGCCGTTGGTGGTTGGTACCGGCCGGAGCGGTGCATGGCCCCTGCGTGCCGACCGAAGCCGAACTGAAACGTGAACGACGGTTGCAGAGAAACGAGCAATAACGTGGCGGCTGGATTGTCCAGACTGCCCAAGCGTGCACAAAGGCAGTAAAACATCAGGCGGGCGGTCTGCGACATGGGCCGCCGTTTTCTTCCGCATGACCGCAGCGATCAATCCCGACGTGCCAGCTTCACCGGACAACCTGAACCCCACCCGCGCCGATCCGTTGCCCGCGCCTGCCGGCGGTCGCCTTGGCGCTGCGCACTGGATCGCGCAGATCGGCCTGTTCTGCATGCCGGCGCTGGTACTGACCGTACCGGTGAACCTGTTGCCGTATGCGTTGACCCTGCTGGTCAGCACGCTGCTGGCGCCGGAGCTGTTGTGGCGTGCGCGGGGCATGGGCGGCACGCCCGTGCGCGCGCTGACCGCGCTGATGCTGGCGGCGGTGGCGCTGGGCCTGCTGTCGGTGCTGCTGTTCGAGCAGGGCCTGCGTGATGTCGACAACCGTTCGCGGTTCCTGGTCATCCCGTGGATCGCACTGTGGATCTGTGCGCTGCGCCCGGACCTGCGCTGGCTCTGGCGCGGTGCGCTGGCCGGCCTGCTGGGCAGCTTCGTGCTGTCGCTGGTGCAGGTGCTGCAGGGCGCGCCGCGTGCCGAGCTGACCACCAATGCCATCGTGCTGGCCGACATCGTGGTCATGCTGATGGTGCTGCTGGTGTTCTGCCGCCCGTCGCGACGCTGGTCGCTGGTGATTGTCGGCATGGCGGCCGGCTGCGGCACGATCGTGCTGACCGGCAGCCGCGGTGTCTTCGCTGCGTTGCTGGCGCTGCTGGTGGTCCTGGCCCTGAGCCTGCGCTGGCGGACCGGCGTGGCCCGCCTGTCGGTGCTGGCGGGCATGCTGGCCATCGGCGCCACCCTGCTGCTGTCGGTGCCCGAACTGCGCCACCAGGTGCGCCTGACCGAACTGCACAGCGATGTGCAGAAGCTGGAGCAGGGCGACGTCGATTCCTCTGCCGGTGCGCGCGTCGAGCGCCTACAGGTGGCCTGGCAGACCTTCCTCGACCATCCGCTGACCGGTGTTGGCATTGGCCACTTCGACAGCGCCATGCAGCGCGTGCCGGCCTGCCGCGAAGACCCCGACGAAGTGCGCTGCCACCTGGGCCATGCACACAACGACGTGGCCGAATGGGCGGCGACCCAGGGCCTGCCCGGCCTGCTGATGCTGATCGCGGTGTACGGCGTGCCGCTGTGGGTGTTCGTCCATCTGCACCGGCGCAGCGGGCGGGTCACTTTCCGCGGGCCGGCGGCGGCGGGCGTGATGATCGTCATTGCCTACGCGTTGTGCGGGCTGACCCAGTCGATGTTCGCCCACCAGATGACGGCCAGTTTCTACGTGACCATCGTAGGCCTGCTGACCGGCCTGTCGCTGCTGGAAGGCGCACGCCACCGGGCGAAGGCCTGACGGGATACCGGGGTCGGATCCCTTTCCGCAGGAAAGGGCTCTGACCCCAGTGGATGTAGGTCATCCACGCATGGCGTGGATCTACTGGTAGGTGCCGACCGTTGGTCGGCACCGATGCTGGATCAATCGTTGCGCGGGTCGGCCACGGCCTGGCCGTTGCCCAGCATCCACAGCATGATGGTCTTCTGCCGCACGTAGTTGGCGCGCACGTAGGCGTAGACCAGGCCGTGCCAGCCATCGCGGAAGCCACCGCGGAACACGAAGCCGCGCCAGAACCGCCAGGCCGGTGCCAGCACCAGCTTGCCCAGCGTGGCCCGCTTGCCGCGTGCAAATTCGTGCTCGGCCATCATCCGCGCGTACTTCTCGGTCTTGGCCAGCTGCTGCTGCAGCGAGCGGTAGGGGTAGTGGATGAGATCACCGCGCAGGGTGCCGACGCTGCCATCGACGCTGGCTGCTTCGTGGATCTCGCGCTTGCCGCGCCAGCCGCCCTGGCGCCGGTCGAACAGGCGCATCACCCGGTCCGGGTAGGCGTTGCCGTGGCGCAGGAACTTCCCGAAATACTCCGAGAGGCGGGCGAAGCGGTAACCGGCGTGGCCGCTGAAGCCGCCGTCGCGGGCCTGCTCGATGGCCGTGCGCAGCTCGGGGCTGACGCGCTCGTCGGCGTCCAGGCACAGCACCCAGTCGTAGCGGGCCTGCTCGACGCAGAACGCCTTCTGGCTGCGGAAACCATCGAACGGGCGCTGCAGCACGCGGGCACCGGCGGCCTCGGCAATCGCCACGGTGGCATCGGTGGACTGCGAGTCCACCACCACGATCTCATCGCAGAAGGCCAGCGAGGCCAGGCAGTCGCCGATGCGCCCGGCCTCGTTGAACGCGATAATGCACGCCGAGATGCGAGGCCGTTCGATGGGAGCGGTCGTGGAGGACATGATGGCCGGGTACCTGTTGTTTGCGACGGAGCGCTATGCGCTGCCTATTCTCGCCCCGTTGGCGCAGGCCTTGCACGCGTCCGGGCAGGAGGTAGCTGCCTGGTTCGAGGGCGGCGCGGCTGGCAGCAGCCTGCCCGAGGTGCCCAGCATCGGCCTGAAGCAGGCCCTGGCGATGCGCCCGCGCGCTGTGTTCAGCGCCGCCAACTGGGTGCCGACCTTCCTCTCCGGCGCCAAGGTGCAGCTGTTCCATGGCTTCAACGTGGAGAAGCGCGACAGCGCCCGCGGCCACTTCCGGGTGCGCGGCATGTTCGACCTGTACTGCACGCAGGGGCCGGCCACCACCGCACCGTTCCGGCAGATCGCCGAGCAGCAGGGCCACTTCGCCGTGGCCGAGACCGGCTGGCCGAAGCTGGATCCGCTGTTCCGCGACGATGGTGGCGAGAGTGCCGCGCTGCGTGCGCCGGCCGGCGGGCGTCCGGTCATCCTGTTCGGCTCGACGTTCACCGAGCGGCTGAGTGCGGCCCCGCACCTGCTGGCGCCGATCGCCGCCGATATCGCCGCCGGTGAGCGCTACTGGCTGCTGACCCTGCACCCCAAGTGCCCGCCGGAACTGTTCGAGCGCTACCGCGCGCTGGCCGGCGCCAATGCGCGCTTCATCGAGCCGGAACAGGTGATGGCCGCCCAGCGTGCGGCCGACGTGCTGGTGTCCGATACCTCCTCGATCGTTTCGGAGTTCATTGTCCAGCACAAGCCAGTGGTGACCTTCCGCAACCGCGTGCCCAAGCCGCACATGATCGACTTCGATGATGCGACGCTGCTGCCGGCGATGCTGCAGCGCGCGCTGCACCCGGAGGCGGCGCTGCAGGCCGAGATCGTGCGTTATGCCGATGCCATCCACCCGTTCCGCGATGGCCGCTCCAGCGAGCGGGTGATCGCCGCGACCGAGGATTTCCTGTCCGGCGAAATGGGCGCGCTGCGGAGCAAGCCGTTCGGCAGCTGGGTACGTGACCTGCAGATCCGCAAAGACCTGGGGTACTGGGGCCCGTCGCAGCGGTGATGGGGTAGAGTCGACCGTTGGTCGACTGCTCTCCATGAATTGTCCGGAAACCTCGCGCTGCGCGCGATAGTCGACCAACGGTCGACTCTACCGGCGGGTGTCCATGTACCCCGCCATCACCAGCGCAGCTTGCGCCGCGCGAGTGCTGCGGCCAGCTGCTCCATCACCTGTTGCGCCTGCGCCTGTGGCAGGTAGTTCAGCGCCAGCGCGACATCGCCATGGGCACCGGCCGTGTCCAGCTGCAGGCTGGCGGTGCCCAGCAGCTTGTCCAGTGGCGAGCGCTGCAGGCGCAGGCCCTGCACCTTGTCCAGCTCGGCCCAGCGCCACCAGCGCTGCCACCAGCCGCCGCGCACGGCCACGAACTGGCCATCCAGATGCCAGCCCATGCGCGCCATCTGCCGATGCGCCACCAGCAGCGCCACCGGCAGCCAGGCCAGCACCAGCAGCCCCCAACGGCCCCAGCGCCAGTACGCAGCGGCCGCCAGCAACGGCACCAGCACCAGGCTGCCCAGGCTCAGCCGCCACCAGCCGCGCTGCGGAAGGGCATGCCACTGTGCCGGTGGCCACTGCAGTTGCGGCAGCAGGTGCTGCACCAGCCCTTCGCAGGTGGTGGCTGCGGCCAGCGGCGCCAGCTCGCGCAGGGCGCGGTCGTCATCGCGTGCGGGGCCGCCGGCGGCGCTGTCGATGCGCAGTTGGCGCAGGCCGAACCAGCGCTGCAGCGTGCCTTCGCGCAGGGTCCATGCCTGGATGCGGCGCCGCGCCACGCTGCTGCGGGTGCGGCTGAGCAGGCCCGTGGACACCGTCAGCCGGCGTTCGCGCTCGCTCAGGGTGAAGCCGTGGTAGCGCAGCACGGTCAGCACCACCGACAGCACGCGCAGCCCCAGCCAGCCCAGCAGCAGGGCAGCGGCCACCAGCAGCAGCGTGCCGGTCAGGCCCGCGTGCAGGTGGCTGACGTAACCGAAGGCCTGGCGGCCACCGCGCTGGAGGGCGTCGTCCATCATCGGCCGCGGCACGGTCTGGAACAGCACGCCGACGGCGGCCGCGGCCAAGGCCCAGCCACGGTTGGAAAGTAGGCCCATGCGCAGCACGTCCCACGCCGACAGGCGCAGCAGCACGCGCTCATCCTCGTCGCCGGCGCTGTCCTGCGCTGCATCACCAGCCACGGCCTGCGGCGCCTGCCCGCGCTGGCGCACCAGCCGTTCCAGCGCCAGCGCCTGGTCCAGCTTCAGCACGCGCATCTCTGCTTCCGGACGCACGCCACCGGCCGATTCCAGGCGCAGCTCCGCCACCCCGAACAGGCGGTGCAGCGGGTTCTGCCGCACCTCCACGTTGTGGATGCGGGCGAAGGGAATCTCGCGGCGGTTGCGCGACAGCAGGCCGCTGCGCACGGTGATCGCATCACTGCCGATGCGGTAGCGGTAGCTGAGGTACTGCAGCACCGAGACCAGCACCAGCACTGCAATGGCCGACAGTGGAACCAGCTGTGCCCACATCGGGTCGCGGTCGCCGCGCTGGCCGAACACCAGCAGCGCCACCAGCGGCAGGAGGTAATGGCGCAGCTGCATCAGCAGCACGAACAGCCACGACCAGGGATGCAGGCGATGCTCCTGGCCATAGACAGGCAGCGCAGGCGGCAGGGACGGCGGCAGGCTCACAGCGCGTCGGCGTCCTGGTCGAGCTGGTGCGCGAGGGTATCGCGCAGGCGCTCGGCATCGGCCTCGTCCAGGCCGCTGACGGTCACCGCGCTCAGGCGCGTACCGGCCGTGTGTACGATCAGCGTGGCCAGCCCGGCGCGGCGTTCCAGCGGCCCACGGCGCAGGTCCAGGTGCTGCACGCGGGAAATGGGGATGCGGGTTTCCAGCTGCCACATCAGGTCGCGGCGCAGGCCCAGGCCCTGGGCATCCAGCCGCCAGCGTGTGCGGGTCATCCGCCGGTGGCCGAGCCAGGCGCCGAACGCAAGGCCGGCCAGCAGGCCGACCGATGCACCCCACAGGCCACCGGGCAGATCGAAGAACCACCAGGCGGCGGCCAGTGGCGCGCCAGGCACGAACAGGCCGCCAAAGGCGCCCCCCAGCGCCGCCAGGCGGGCGGCGCGCAGCGGCAGCGGTTGCCAGTGGTCCAGGTGGTCCAGGTGGTCCAGGTGCGGCGATGCAGGCGAAGGCAGTTCGGTCACGCGGGCGTCCGTCGGGCAGCGGGGCAGGGCGGTGGTGGCCGTGGCCACCCCGCGCAGACGGTAGCAGGTCGGCCGCGTTACTGTGCGGCCTGGATCAGCGCGTCCACATCGAGCATGTGGCCGGCACGGTCGGCCTTGGTGCGCAGGTAGTGCTCGTTCTCCGCGGTGATCTCGCCGGTGACCGGAATGCAGTCCAGCACTTCGATGCCGGCATTGCGCAGGCGCTGGGCCTTGGTCGGGTTGTTGCTGAGCAGGGCCACGCGCGAAATGCCCAGGCCGCGCAGCATCGCCACTGCACTGCCGTAGCGGCGCTCGTCGGCACCGAAGCCGAGCTGTGCATCGGCGTCGATGGTGTCCAGGCCGTCGTGCTGGTAGCCATAGGCGCGCATCTTCGCGGCAATACCGGTGCCGCGGCCTTCCTGGTCCAGGTACAGCAGGACGCCGCCACCCAGTTCCTTCAGCTTGCGCAGGCCGCGCCGCAGCTGGTCGCCGCAGTCGCACTTGAGCGAACCGAACAGGTCACCGGTCAGGCACGAGGAATGCACGCGTACCGGCACCACCGCCGACAGGTCGGGCTCGCCGACGATGATCGCCACCTGGTCGCGCTGGGCTACGCCGCCGCGGAACACCGCGAAGGTGGTCATGCCGACATCGCGCAGCGGCACCGGCGAACGCGCCACCAGTTCGTAATCGTGGGCGGCGTGGGCCGCGCCTTCGGCCAGGTCGCACAGGGCCACCTCGGCCGCACCGTCGAAGGTGTGGTCGCCGGTGTCCAGGCGCACGGCCACCATCGCCGGCAGCAGCAGGCCCAGGCGGGCCAGTTCCACCGCGCCGGCATCGAAGTCGTCGCCCGCGCTCCAGCCTTCCGGCATCGGGCCCGGTTCGCGCAGGTAGCCCAGCGAGGGCAGGGCATCGAAGGCTACGCCGGCCAGCGGCAGGCGAGCACCCTCGGCGGCCTCCACGCCCAGCACGCGGGCCCGGGTGGCGGTCAGGAACAGGTAATGGCGCTCGCGCGCGGCGCTGGCGAAGGCGGCGAAGCTGCTGGCCGTGGCGCTGTCCAGCGCGATCACCGCCAGGCGTTGGCCGTGGCCATCGTGCAGCAGCACCGGGCGACCGGCACGCAGCTCGGCCACCGCGCGTTCGCAGCGGATCGCGGCGGGATCGCCGAACAGGGAAGAAGCAGGCATGGCAGGACCGGGGGAGGCGGACATCGCAGTCTCTATGGGGGCGCCAGCGCGGTATTCAACGTACTGCGGCAGCCGGTCGCAGGCCAGCCGCCGCCGTCCTCAATGCGGATGTTCTTCGGTGGCGTACGGGTCATCTTCGCCGCTGCCCGGCGGGCGCAGCGTGTAGCGCTTGTAGGTCCACTGGTACTGGGTGGGATCGCGGCGGGCGATGCGCTCGATGCCGGCGTTGAGCGCGGTGGCCGCCACCTGCGGGTCCGGGTCGGCCACGGCCGGGTCGGTCGGTTCGATGTGCAGGGCGAATTCCATGTCCGGCCCGATGCGCTCGCACCAGCCGTACAGCACGGTGGCGCCGGTGCGCTCGGCCAGGCGGTTGACCAGGGTCATGGTCAGCGCCTGCACGCCGAAGAACGGCACGAACACGCCGTCGCCGGCCTTGGGCTGCTGGTCGGGCAGGATGCCGGTGGCACCGCCGTCCTTGAGCACTTTGAACAGCTGGCGCACGGCCGGGCCTTCGGCGCGCACCTGCTGTACGTTCTGGCCGCCACGCACCAGCTGCAGGAAGGCGTCGCTGGCCTCGTCTTCCGGTGGCTTGTAGACGATGGCGATCTGCCCGCGCGAGGCCAGCCACTGGTTCAACAGCTCCCAGTTGCCGTAGTGCGGGGCGGCCACGATCACGCCTTTGCCGCTGGCCAGGGCCGCGTCGTACAGGGCCGCGCCGTGCTGTTCCTTCAGGTGCAGGCGCAGGTTGTCGGCCGGCGGCCGGCTCCACAGGCGCAGGGTTTCGATGGCCTGCAGGGCGGTCGAGCGCAGCAGCTCGCGGTGCAGGCGGTCGCGCGCGTCGCCGGTGATCTCCGGGTAGGCCAGTTCCAGGTTGCGCCGGGTCACCCGGCTCTCGCGGGCGTTCAGGCGGATCCACGCCCAGGCCACGGCGTGCGCGAACCCCCGCAGCAGCGGCCAGGGCAGGCGGGCGAACAGGGTGGTGGCGCGATGGACCAGCCGGGCTTTGCGTTGCGGATTCATTGGCCCCAGTTTAGCCAAGGGCGCTGCTATCGTGGCCGCCCCCGTTAACTGGAGCCCCTCGATGCTCGTCCTGATCCAGCGTGTCACCCAGGCTGCCGTGCATGTGGAGGGCGAGGCGGTCGGGCAGATCGGCCCCGGCCTGCTGGCCCTGGTGGGCATGGAACCGGGCGATACCGAGGCGCAGCTGCAGCGGATGGCCGATCGCCTGCTTGGCTACCGTGTATTTGCAGATGAGGCGGGAAAAATGAACCGTTCGCTGCGCGATACCGGGGGCGGGCTGCTGCTGGTCAGCCAGTTCACCCTGGCCGCCGATACCCGGTCGGGCATGCGCCCCAGCTTCACCAGCGCCGCCCCGCCGGACGAGGCTGAACGCGGGTTCAATCGATTTGTCGGGATCTGCCGTGAAAAACACGCCCCGGGGGTGGAAACGGGCCGGTTTGGTGCCCATATGGTCGTCAGCCTGGTCAACGACGGTCCCGTGACCTTCCTTCTCAGGCCCTAGGCCGCCGGGACCACCGCCCGGCAGGCGGGGCCCCGGGCTGGTATAATGCTACGTTCCCTATTTCTCCCTAGCCGGTGGCGCGAGCACTACATGGCCAACGAACGTCCTGCCCAATCCGAAATCAAGCAACTGATCAGCAAGGGCCTGGAACAGGGCTACCTGACCTACGCCGAAGTCAATGACCATCTGCCGGACGACATGGTCGACCCGGAACAGATCGAAGACATCATCGGCATGATCAACGGCATGGGCATTGATGTCCATGAAGTTGCGCCGGATGTGGAAACCCTGCTTCTCAACGACGGCAACACGGGCAACCGTGAGGTCGACGACACCGCGGCCGAAGAAGCCGCCGCAGCGCTGAGCGCGCTGGACACCGAAGGTGGCCGCACCACCGACCCGGTGCGCATGTACATGCGCGAAATGGGCACCGTCGAGCTGCTGACCCGCGAAGGCGAAATCGCCATCGCCAAGCGCATCGAGGAAGGCCTTTCGCAGGTGCAGGCCGCACTGGGCCAGTTCCCGGTTTCGGTCGAATCGCTGCTGTCCGACTACGACGCCCACAAGGAAGGCAAGAAGCGCCTGGCCGAAGTGATCGTCGGCTTCAACGACCTCTCCGACGAAGTGCCGGCTCCGGCCGCTGCTGCGTCTGATGACAGCGACGACAGCGATGACGACGCCGACGAGGACGAGGACGATGATGTCGACGGCGGCGATGAAGAAGCCGCACCGACCGGTCCGGACCCGGAGGAAGTCGCCGCGCGCATGCAGGCGCTGACCGACGCGTTGAATGCCTTCAAGAAGGCCGCCGCCAAGGGCGACAAGAAGAACCTGCCCAAGCTCCGCGAGGAGATGTCGGCGGTGTTCGTCACCCTGAAGCTGCCGCTGCCGCTGACCGACGTGCTGACCAAGCAGCTGCGCGACACCATGGCCGACATCAAGTCGCATGAGCGCCGCGTGCTGAACCTGGCCACCGTCACCGCCCGCATGCCGCGCAAGGACTTCATCCGTTCCTGGGAAGGCAACCAGACCAACCTGGAATGGGTGGAAGACGCACTGAAGCGCAAGCAGAAGTGGTCCTCGGCGCTGCGTGAGGTGAAGGACCAGATCGTGTCCGAGCAGCAGGCCACCATCGACATTGAAAAGCTGACCCTGCTGGACCTGGACGAGCTGAAGGAAATCAGCCGCGCCATGGCCTACGGCGAAGCCAAGGCCCGCAAGGCCAAGAAGGAAATGGTCGAGGCCAACCTGCGCCTGGTCATCTCCATCGCCAAGAAGTACACCAACCGCGGCCTGCAGTTCCTCGACCTGATCCAGGAAGGCAACATCGGCCTGATGAAGGCCGTGGACAAGTTCGAATACCGCCGCGGTTACAAGTTCTCGACCTACGCCACCTGGTGGATCCGCCAGGCGATCACCCGCTCGATTGCCGACCAGGCACGCACCATCCGTATCCCGGTGCACATGATCGAGACGATCAACAAGTTGAACCGCATTTCCCGCCAGATGCTCCAGCAGTACGGCCGCGAGGCTACGCCGGAGGAGCTGGCCAAGGAAATGGACATGCCGGAAGACAAGATCCGCAAGGTGATGAAGATCGCCAAGGAGCCGATCTCGATGGAAACCCCGATCGGCGACGACGAGGATTCCCATCTGGGCGACTTCATCGAGGACACCAACGTGGAGTCCCCGATCGAGAACACCACCAACATCAACTTGTCTGAAACCGTGCGCGACGTGCTGGCCGGCCTCACCCCGAGGGAAGCCAAGGTGCTGCGCATGCGCTTCGGCATCGACATGAATACCGACCACACGCTGGAAGAGGTCGGCAAGCAGTTCGACGTGACCCGCGAGCGCATCCGCCAGATCGAAGCGAAGGCCCTGCGCAAGCTGCGTCACCCGAGCCGCTCGGAGCAGCTGCGCAGCTTCCTGGATATCGACTGATACCCAGCGACGGCTGATGTGTTGAGAGAAACCCCGCTTCGGCGGGGTTTTTCTTTGGTAGCGCCGGGCCATGCCCGGCGGATTTTTTGAAGTATTCGTAATTTTTACGTAACACTATTTCTGATTTATGCTGCGGCTAGCTTTGTAAAAACCCATGTAAAACAATAGTTTTCAAGTTTTACCCCGCTTGCAGGCCGCATTCTTTTGCGCTAAATACGTAACACTATTCGTCCCCAAGGCCCACTCATGGCCCGCCGCGCGCTCCTGCACCCCCAGGATCTGATCGCCCAGCTTCCCCCCGGCCGGCCACAGCCGGCGGCCGCGCTGGCCGAGCGCCTGGGCGTGAACCGCATGACGCTCAGCCGCCTGGTCGCGGCCAGTGGCGATCAGGTCGTGCGCCTGGGGCAGACGCGCGCCACCGCCTATGCCCGGCGCCAGCCCTCGCGCGTGGGCAGCGAATGGCCGCTGTACCGCCTGCGCGAAGACGCCACGCTGGAAGAGCTGGGTCGGGTGATCGCGCTCAGTGGCGACACCTTCCACGTGGATGCCAGCCGTGCGCGGCCCAACCTGCTGCGCGCGCCGGACGGCGACATCGCCGCCTTCTTCCCGGGCCTGCCGTGGTACCTCGACGATCTGCGCCCGCAGGGCTTCCTCGGCCGCAGCTTCGCGCATGGCCGTGCGCGCGGCCTCGGCCTGCCCTCGGACCTGACCCGCTGGCAGCGCGACGACGTGCTGGTGGCGCTGGTGCATGGCGGCGGAACCGAGACCGGCGACCTGTTGCTGGGCGGCGAGGCCGTACAGGCGGCCCTGGCTGCACTGGATGCACCGCCTGACCGCGTGGCTGCACGCGACCGGGCGCAGCAGTACCCGCAACGTGCGCGTGCCGCATTGGCCGGCGAAGACGTGGGGTCGTCGCCCGGCGGCGAGCAACCCAAGTTCACCGCCACGGTAGACAGCGAAGGCGGTCGCCGCGCGGTGATCGTGAAGTTCGCCCAGCCCGATGGCGGCGAGGCCGCGCAGCGCTGGGCCGATCTGTTGGTGTGCGAACACCTCGCGCTGGAAACCTTGCGCGCCGCTCGCGTGGATGCCGCCAGCAGTGAGTTGCTGCAGACGCCCACGCACACCTTCCTGGAAGTCACGCGTTTCGACCGCAGCGCCGATGTGCTGGGGCGCCGAGGCTTTGTTTCGCTGTTGTCGCTGTCGTCCGCGTTTACCGGTGAAGCGACGCTGGAGTGGCCGCGCGCGGGTGCGCAGCTGCAGGCGCTGGGCTGGTTGTCTGCCGATACCGTGCAGGCCATGGCGCGGCTGCATGCGTTTGGCCGGTTGATCGGCAACAGTGACATGCACCAGGGCAACATCGGTTTCCGCCTCGTTGATCGCGGCCCGTTGCCGCTGGCACCGGCCTACGACATGTTGCCGATGTCGTTGGCACCATCGCGGTTGGGTGTGCTGCGGCAGGATGCGGTGCTGGAGGCTGTGGCGCCGCGTGAGAGCGGCGAGCTGGAGCATCTGCGCTGGGCCGCGCCGCTGGCGAGCGAGTTCTGGGAGCGCGTTGCGGTGGATGGGCGGGTGGGGTCGGATGGACTGCGCGCGCTGGCGCGAGGGAATGCCGAGCGGGTGAGGGCGATGGGGGCGCGGTTCGGGTGATTTCGCGCTGTGTCGCATCTGCCGTTTGAATTCTTCCTGGCGCGGCCGCAGTCTGGCCGGGCAGATGCTCAACACATCCCGTAGGCGGGCCGGACATCACCGGCATCGATGCAGACGCGCAGCAGGCCACGCATACCGCGTGCGGCCTGTTGCATAGACCCTTATGCATCTGGAGTTACGCCATGAATGATGTGGAGCACGACACACTTGATTCCCTGCAGATCGACTTCCCGCCGCTGCTGGACTGGGACGACGTACAGCAGGACGAGCGCGAGGACCGGCTGGGGTTCGCCCGGCGCACGACGTTTGCATTGCTGACGCTCTCTGGCTCGGGACTGGTTGACGGCTTTGATGGTGGCAATCAGCCAGGGCTTGAATCGGCCCGGCGGACGGTGGCTCTGTTCCAGGCGCACCTGCGGCAGATGCAGCACTTTGCGGAGATTGCCGAGGTGCGGCTGGAGCAGGTGGCCAAGGCACTGGCCGTTGATGCCTGAGTAGCCGGGCGGGGGCGCGCTCCACTACACTGTGGCGCTGCGCAGGGCCTATAGCTCAACGGTTAGAGCAGAGGACTCATAATCCTTTGGTTCCAGGTTCGAATCCTGGTGGGCCCACCACATTGACATCCAGCGATGCCCGGGAGCGATTGAACTTATGTTCTTTGGGCACTCTTTCTGTTCGTTTGCATCCGCTAACATCTAACTGCATTCGCAGAAGAGAATAAATAGAGCGGTATGTCGACCGCTTGAAGGCCTTGGACAACTCACATGTTGTCCGAGGCCAAGCTAAGTCCGCTTAAACGAATGGGGAGCTTCCTCCGTGTAGAGGAATCCAACGGTCACTGCATTGAGGTTCAGCGATCGGGCGTGCAAGTGTGGCGGTACCATCGCCGCTGCGAGGTGGAGCCAATTCAGCTCAGGTGATGAGATGCTGGCGAGATAGGGGGGCGCCAAACCTGAGTCTGCGGAGGGGGCCTAAGTCAACAGGCCATGATGCCGCACATAGTGGCAATATCCAATCAGACCGATTACGTCCCCACCCATCTCGTGAGCGGATAAATTCAATAATTTGAGGCGATGCTTATGCCAACGAAAGCGTTCATTGATCAAAAGCAGATCATGATAAGGGATGCTCTTTCAAGATCGCCTGCCTATGAGTTCTGCCTGCGCACGCTTGAGGGCAAGGAACATCGTCCATTCCTGATACCCGAGAGCGTAGAGGATTGGTTAAACGCCGCCGTACGTAGAGGGTTGGCAGAGTTGGAGCCATTTGAGAAGTTGACCAAGAAGCAGCGTGAGGAGCGGGCAAAGAAGATCGTGCTGCACTGTGAGGCGTTGCGCGAACTACTTATCCCCTTCTACCGCGAAGAGATCGGGCTGGATTGGCCATTCCAGCCATTTTTCGATGGCGCAGCCCTCGAAAGCGCACTGAACTACCAAGAGCGCATGGGTGTCAACTTCGCAGATGAAGAGGACAAAGAGGAAGACTTGGTTCATAAGCGATTTTCCATCTACCACGGCATCATGGCTGATCTGGGCCTGGTCTTTGACGCGATTCACCAAGGTGCCTTAATGCTCCCAGAGTTGAAAACGGAAATTAAAAAGCCCAATGATCCTAATGTGAAGCGGCTTCGATTCATTAGGCGCTTGACTGAGGATCTACATCGCTATTTTGGGAAGCCTCATCGAGCGATTGTTTTAGCGTTGACCTCGGTGTTCTTTGATGCAACCGATCTGGATGAGGCGGCAATCTCAAAGCTTGCCCCGGTGAATGCAGCAGTGCGTAGGCTCTGAGCCTAATCTCATTTTTTGCAATTAGATTCAGCCTGAGCGCATTTGGAGATTGTAGGAATAGACGGCATGTTAGCCGCCCGTCTTGATCGTTAGATTTCGACTCACCCGCCGCTTATCGGCCACACGGTGCAGTCAATGAACACATGCAGATATGAGTATTTTGGGCGCTTCACCCTTAGATGCAAGAAGGTGAAAGTAGGCCGCTCTGTGTTGTTTGAGCTGGCGACGGCCGGCCTACTTGAAACGACAAACCTCCGTGCAGCTCGATTTGTCTACTACGGCAACTTGTGCGGACATCCTGCTCGCCTTGCAGTGGCCCAGCTTGCTGTCAGCAATTTTTGGAACACTCGGCCATTCGATCTTGAGCTCGTAATCGGAGCCGGCGATCGGCAGAGGCAGCGGCCGAGGCCACTGGCGAAGTGCAGGACAAGAGGGGCGGAATGCTGGCTAGGTCGGCAGAATGTCGTCCATCTGATGCATACCCTTGACGAAGGTTCTGTGAAGAGCCAGGGGCATCGATTGGGTGTAGACCCTAAGGTTGCGCCTAACCGGTGGCGATCTCGGGCAATCATGATCTCTGCGACAGCATCAATGGCAGTTGTTATCAGATGCGCGTTCCCAAGCTTCATCCACTTGGATGGCGTTTCGGTAGCACTCATTGTGCTCGCTCTGATGCCGTGGATGCGTTCAGTCATCAAGGTGGTTGAACTGCCTGGAATTGGAAAGATTGAAATGCGGGAAATTGAGCCGATTGCCCAAGATGCGCAGGTAGCTCACCGGTCGCGCGAGACTTGAACCTGACGGGGCGCACTGGGAGATTGTTACTTGGGAGAACGACACCGCTGACGCCGCGGACTCTCAGACGCGGACGTCATCAGATCAAAATTGAGGCAGGGGCTGGCTACTTGGCCGCGGCCATGGTGCCTGAAATGGGGGGGCTGATGGGAGCGCCTCAGTGCCGATTGAAATTATGATGCTGATCGCAAACGTGTCCGGTGGGGGCAAGACCTGGTTGAGCAACAGCCACTTCACGCTGAGTGCCGATGGAGATGCCCTGACTGCAATTGATCGCACCAACAACGAATTCATTCGATTTCGATGCCCCGCCCGACAAGCGGAAAAAGCCGTCCGTGAGTGATCGCCCTATAATCCATCGACACGCTTGACACCCAGCCCGCCGCAGTAGACCTTTCCCAGCATGACTATCGATATCGAATCGCTCAGCCTTCGGGAGCTGGGCGCACTGGTGGCTGCGGCCGAACAGCGCAAAGCCCTCATCACCACCCGCCGCCCGGCCGCCGCCGTGCGCCGCCTGCTGAAGGCCGCTGCCGCCGAAGCCGGTTACACCATCGAAGAACTCTTCGGCGATGAAGCCGCAGAAACCGCCCCACCCGCGCGTAAACCCGCCCGCCGTAAAACCGGCAGGGTCGCCGCCAAATACCGCGATCCGGAATACAAGCGCCTGACCTGGACCGGCCGTGGCCGTATGCCGCGTTGGCTGGCACACAAGGTGTCCATGGGCCACAAGGTCACCGATTTCCTGATTCCGGGCCTGGCCAAGCCGACGGCGGGCAAGACCAGCAGCATCGGCAAGCGCACCGTCATCAAGAAAGCCTGAGGTCTGCGTCCCACTCCCGCGCACGGGGTGGGGCTGCCCGCGCATTGCGCATCTGAATCGATCTAATATGCTCCCATCTATCCAGCACGGGAGCGCATGGCATGGCGTTGGGCAAGTGGATGATGGCCGCCTGCATGGCAGCGGCACTGGCAACGGGCGCGCAGGCCGCGTCGCCTGCCACCTCGGGTAATCCGATCCTGAAGGGTTGGTATGCCGACCCGGAAGCGGCGGTATTCGCCAACCGCTACTGGATATTCCCGACCACCTCGGCGGACTACGATGCGCAGATCACCTTCGATGCATTCTCGTCGCCGGATCTGGTGCATTGGACCAAGCATGCCGACGTCCTGAACGCCAGGAACGTGCCCTGGGCCAAGCGCGCGATGTGGGCGCCGTCCGTGGTGGAAAACAACGGCAAGTACTACTTCTTCTTCGCCGCCAACGACATCAAGACCGACAGCGAACTGGGTGGCATCGGCGTGGCCGTGGCCGACTGCCCGGAAGGCCCGTACAAGGATCTGCTGGGCAAGCCGCTGGTGGGGGCTTTCCACAATGGCGCGCAGCCCATCGACCAGTTCGTGTTCAAGGATGACGACGGCGCCTGGTACATGATCTACGGCGGTTGGAAGCACGCCAACATCGTGCGCCTGAAGGATGATTTCACCGGTGTGCTGCCGCTGGCCGATGGCACGCTGTTCAAGGAAATCACGCCGGCGCCGGAATACGTGGAGGGCCCACTGATGTTCAAGCGCGGTGGACACTATTACTTCATGTGGTCCGAAGGCGGCTGGGGCGGCCCGGATTACACGGTGGCCTATGCCATTGCCGATGCACCCACCGGACCGTTCAAGCGCGTCGGCACGGTGCTGCAGCAGGATGAAACCATCGCCACCAGTGCCGGCCACAACTCGGTCATCCAGGTGCCGGGCACCGACCGCTGGTACATCGTCTATCACCGTCGCCCGCACGGTGACACCGCCCGCGACCATCGCGAGACCGCCATCGAGCGCATGCACTTCGATGCGCAGGGCCACATCCTGCCGGTGAAGATCACCCATGAGGGCGTGGCGGCCGATCCGCTGCGCTGAGGGCCGCCACCGGATTCTTCCGGCGGCGGTTGTCAGGCGCGGTTGTGCGACCGCGTCTACGCGGGATTCATCAGCGCGAAGATCGCATCGTAGGTGCCGTCGCGTTCGGCCCAGCGTCGTGCCTGGTCAGCGTCCAGTAGTACTTCGCCGCGTGGATGATCGCCGCGTTCCAGCTTCAGCAGCACCTGCTGCACGTAATCCTGCACGGGCATGGCGCGAGGGTCGCTGGCCTGCGCGGCGCCGGTCAGCCCGGTCTGCACGTAGGGCGGCGAGAGTTCCAGCACGTCCACCGGCAGGTGGCGCAGTTGATGGCGCAGCGATACCAGCCATGAATGCAGGAAGGCTTTGCTGGCGCAGTACGTGGGGAAGCTGGCCAGGGGCAGGAAGGCCAGCGACGAGCTGGTGGCCATCAAGGTCGCGCTGCGCTGCCGGGTCAGCAGCGGCAGGAAGGTCGCGACCGTGCGCAGCACGCCCAGGATGTTGGTGTCGACGATGGCCTCGGCATCGAGGTCGTCCCAGTGGCCGCTGGCCAGATCTTCCGCGCGCGAGATGCCTGCATTGGCCATGAGCACGTTCAGCGAGGGAAAGCGCGCGTGTACGACCTCGGCCACCTGCGCCAGCGACGCGGGGTCGCCGAGCTCCAGTGGCAGGCCGGTCATGCCGGGGCGTTGCGCGCAGATGGCGTCCAGCAGTGCGGGGTCGCGGCCGGTGATGATGACCTGGTTGCCACGGTCATGCAGGGCTTCGGCGAATGCGCGGCCAATGCCACGGCTGCCGCCGGTGATGAGAATGGTGTTGCCGGTGAGCTTCATGGGAGTGCCTTTCCAGAGGGTCTGGGGAAAGGCCACGGCAGGATGCATCCCTTCCAGCAGGAAGGGGAGGGCAGGACGGTACCGTGGCGCCTTTGATCCGGGTTCCCTCTGCTGAGGCCCTCCCGGGTGTGGGCGCGTTGGATGACGATAACGCCTGCGGCAGCGCCGGATGCAGGGCTGCGGCGCAGACTTTAGGCCTGTGCGGGTGGGGCGTCAATGTGGCGGCTGCTGGCGCTACTGGCTCTGGAAGACCGCCAGCTGCGCGGCGAACGCGCGCTGGTACGCCGGCCGCGCCGTCGCGCGCGCCACGTAGGCAGCCAGCAACGGGAACTCATCGACGATGCCGCTGCTCTTCAGGCGCAGCAGCACCGACACCATCAGCAGGTCGCCGGCACTGAACGCGCCGTCCAGCCAGGGGCCATCACCGAGCCGTGCTGACAGCTCATCCAGCCGCCGCCGCACGCGCTCATCCAGCATCACCAGCCGTTGCGCGTACCAAGACTGCTCGCGCTCCAGCACCCAGGCCATCGAGCGCTCGACGATGGGCGGTTCCACCGTGTTCAAGGCGGCGAACATCCAGACGATTGCGCGCATGCGGCCCGCTGCATCCGCGGGAAGCAGGCCCGGATGCTGCTCGGCCAGATGCAGGATGATCGCGCCCGATTCAAACAGCCGCAGATCGCCTTCCTCATAGGTGGGAATCTGCCCGAACGGATGGCGCGCACGGTGCGCGGGTTCCTTCATCTCGGCGAAGGTCAGCAGCTGCACGTCGTAGGTGATGCCCAGTTCCTCCAGCGCCCAGCGCACGCGCATGTCGCGGGCCAGGCCCTGGCCACGGTCGGGGGAGGTGGCGAAGGCGGTGAGGATCGGGTGCATGGCGGTGCTCCTGCAGGCGAAGGGCCTGCCTTTCCTGTTCCGACGAACGACGGGGGCGGGAATCGACACATGACCGCACCGCAGGGTGTCATGGCGGTGTCCCGGGAGGAAAGGGATTACAGCTGGCCCATGCCGCCGTCGGCGATGATCTCGGTGCCGACGATGAAGGCCGATTCGGGCGAGGCCAGGTGCAGCACGGTGGCGGCGATTTCTTCCGGGGTGCCGAACCGGCCCAGCGGAATCTGGCTCTGGATCTGCGCGGCGGTGGCGTCCAGCGCGCCCGCATCCAGGCCCAGCTTGCCGTACAGCGGGGTGGTCACCGGGCCGGGGCTGACCACGTTCACCCGCACGCCGCGCGGCAACAGTTCGGCGGAAAGGGTTCTGGCCAGCGAGATCAGCGCGGCCTTGCTGGCGGCGTACACGGTGGTGTCTGGCATGCCGATGTGCGCGTTGATGGAGCCGTTGATGACGACCGATGCGCCAGGATTCAGCAGCGGCAGCAGGGCCTGCAGCTGGAAGTAGGGGCCCTTGGTGTTGGTCGCGAAGATCTGGTCCCACAGTGCTTCGTCCACATCGGCGAAGGCGGCGAAGCGGGCGGTGCCCGCATTGAGGAACACGGCGTCCAGGCGCACCCCGTCGGCGGCCAGGCGGGCGGCGAGGGCACGGGCGTCGGCCAGGTTGCCGGCGTCGTTGGCCAGGGCCAGGGTGTCAGCGCCGAGGGCGGCCTTGGCCACTTCCAGCGCGGCGGCGTCGCGGCCGGTGATGACCACGCGGCCACCCTGCTGGGTGAAGGCCATGGCGGTGGCCAGGCCGATGCCGCTGCTGCCGCCGGTGACGAGGAGGGTCTTGTTGCTGAAACGGTTCATGGTGGAAAGTCCTTCGATGCCGGCTCTTTGCCGTGAGCCCATGCTGCGCTTGGCTCTGGCCGTTTCCGTGCCACAATTCCGACGAACTCGTTCGAAGGGATCGAACATGTTGTCGGCAGACGAACTGGCCCTGTTGGAAGCCATCCGCGAGAGTGGCAGCCTGTCCCGTGCGGCGGCCCGGCTGGGCAAGGCGCCCTCCACCGTTTCGCACGCGGCCCGGCAGTTGGAAGCGCGCTTTGATGCCCTGCTGTTCGACCGCCGCCGCTACCGCCTGCAGCTGACCCCGGCGGGGCAACTGCTGGCGCAGGAAGCCGCGCGGCTGCTGCTGGATGTTTCGCGGCTGACCCGGCGGGTGAAGCAGGTGGCCGGTGGCTGGGAAGACCGCTTGTGGATCGTCACCGACGAGGTGCTGGAGTTTGAAACCCTGCTGCCGGTCATCCAGGCGTTCGATGCACTGGAATCAGGCGTCGGCCTGCGCATCACCCACGAAGTGCTCACCGGCACCTGGGATGCCCTGCGCGACGGCCGCGCGGACCTAGTGATCGGGGCGACCAACGAACCGCCGGTGATTCCCGGGCTGCGCTGGTTCGAGCTGGGGGTGATGGACTGGGTATTCGCGGTGTCGCCGCGGCATCCGTTGGCGCGCGTGCAGGAACCGGTACCGGCGGCGGCGCTGCTGCAACACCGCGCGGTGGTGGTGGCCGACACATCGCGCCGGCTGGATGCACGCGGCTACGGAGTGCTGGGTGGCCAGCCATCGCTGGCGGTGCCGAACATGCGCGCCAAGATCGAAGCACAGCGGCAGGGGCTGGGCGTGGGCTGGTTGCCGCGCGATCGCGTGGCCAGCCTGCTTGCACGCGGTGAGCTGCTGGAGAAAACCATGGAAGACCCGCGCGAGCCCAACCTGCTGTACGTGGCCTGGCGCGGTGATCACGACGGGCGCGCGCTGCAGTGGTGGCTGCAGCAACTGAAGAATGCGCGTCTGGCCTCGCGCCTGGTGAGGGGCATTGATCCGCACGTGGCGGACTGAGCCGGCTGCTAGAATCGCGGTCCTTTTTTTTGCCGCTGTATCAAGGAAGATGTTCATGCGTTGTCTGTCTGCTGTTGCGCTTTGCGTCGCGCTGGTCGCGTGCGCGCCCGTTGCCCTGGCTGCCGAGGAGGAGGATGCCAGCACCATCGCGTTCAAGGCGGTCAGCCCGGTCGTCAATGCGTTGATCAACGCGGACACCGCAGCAGAGCTGATGGAGAAGGCCGAGGATGACGCGCTGACACCGCTGCAGTCGCTGGCGATGTACCTGGCTGCGGCGCGCCAGGATCCGGAACTTTCGCAGGCGTCGTACCACGCGGCAGCGCTGTTTGCGCGCCGTGGCGACGATGCACTGGCCGAGCGCTACCTCGACGAGGCGGACGAGCGCGGCATGTGGTTCGCGCCGGTGCTGGCCGAGGATGATGACTTCAAGGATCTGCGCGCCGCGCCGTTCTTCAAGCGCGTGCTGGCCAACACGCAGGCACGTTATGCCCAGGTGGCGGCTGGCAGGGTGGGTGCGATCTCGGTGCTGGAGCCGTCCAGGGGCATTGCGTTGCCGGCATGCGCGCCGGTGCTTGTGTGGTTGCATGGCTATGGCATCAACGGCTATCTGGACAGCAGCGACCAGCCGCTGGCCGACGCAGGCGTGGTGATGCTGGGCATCAACGGTACGCAGATGCGTGAGTCCTTGGACAGCTTCAGTTGGACCGGCCCCTACGAGGGCACGCACAAGGCGGTTCAGAAGGGCCTGGATGAATTGGCCACACGCCGTTGCATCGATCGCAAGCAGGTTTACCTGATGGGCTTCTCGCAGGGGTCCCAGCATGCAGGTGCGTTGCTTGCGCAGCACCCGGCCGACTATGCCGGTGCGCTGCTGGTGTCACCCGGTGGCTGGCGCCAGCCGGTGCCTACCGAAAGTGCGGCACGTGGCAAGCGCGTATTTGTCATCAACGGGGAGCAGGAAGGGCCGGCCAACCAGAAGATGAGTGCGGATTTCCGCGCGCTGTTCGGTCTGGACAACACGCTGAAGTCGCGCACGCACGGCGGTGGCCACAGCTATCCGCAGGACTGGCAGGCCAGCTTCCCGCAGGCGATCGGCTGGTTGATGGGGAAGGACGGCTGATCGCCCGCAGCGCCATCGGCGAGAGCTTCCGGCGGCGTGAAAAATGTGTGGCGCAACGTGAAGGGTTATGCCGTGTTGGGCCGCGTGATTTCCGCATCAATCGCTGCTCACCCGCGCCGCACATGCACTTCTCCACTCTGGTCCTGCAGGCAACGGACACACCGCTGCCCTCATCCCGCAGACCCGATCAAGGAGAAACACCATGAGCACCCAGTCCACCATCGAACACCGCCTCAACGACCTGATCGAGATCGCCCGCGACGGCAAGTCGTTCTATGAAGAAGCCGCCACCAAGGTGAAGGACACCGAGCTGTCCGCACTGTTCGTGCGCATCGCCGGTGTCAAGGCGCGCATCGTGTCCTCGCTCAGCAGCGCTGTCGTCGCCACCGGTGGCAAGCCGGCCGAGCACGGCACCATGGTCGGTTCCATGCAGCAGTTCTACGGCAAGGTGCGCGCCGCCTTCGGCGATACCAACTACGGCTACGTGGCCGAGCTGGAGGAATCCGAAGACCGCCTGCTGGGCGCCTTCAAGGACGTGCTGAACGACAACGACCTGCCGCCGGCCGTGCGCCAAGAAGTGACCGCGTGGCTGCCGGAAGTGCAGGATTGCCACCGCGTGATGCGCGACCGCAAGCATGCGATGAAGGCGGCCTGATCCCCAGCTTCGGCTGAGTGATCGCTGCAGTGCAAGGCCCCGCCATTGGCGGGGCCTTGTCGTTATTGGCCCAGACGAAGGGTCAGCCCTGTTGGGGGTAGGGCGACGCCGGTGCGGCAGGGGCCTGCGGTTCGTCCTGCATCTGTTGCTGCTGCTGGCGCTGCGCATTGGCATGCCGTGCATGCCCGCCCTCGCGGCCGATCGCCGCCATGTGCTGGCGGTTGCGGCTGATCGCCTCACCGCCCTTGCGGCCGGCGACGCGTGCCTCGGCGGAACTGAATTCATGCGCGTTGCCCGATGCGTGGGCCGCGCGGCCGCCCTTGGCGGCGATGGCGCGTTGCTTGTCTTCATCCATCGAGGCGAAGCCGCGATTCTGTGCGCCGTGGGGTGCATTGGCCATGCTGTGTCTCCTGTGCGGAAGGGACGCCGCCAGCTTCGACGACCGCTTCCATCCTGCACAGGCGGGGCTAATGGCAGGTGCATATCCCCACCGCTGCTTTCACGCCGGCCACGCATGCGCTTGACGCCCCGCTACCAGACCGCGCACGTGAACAGGCTGTTGCCGAGCCTTCGCCCGCGCCTAGAATCGGACCATCCCGGTAGCTCCCGGGCGTTGTCGAGTGAATGGATTCAATGAAGATCCTGTTGACCGGAAGTTCCGGGCGGATCGGCCGCGCGATCTTTGGTGCGCTGGCTGCCGAGCACGACGTGGTGGGGTTGGACCGCAGCCCGTTCAACACCACCCGCATCATTGCCGATATCACCCACCGCCAGGCGCTGGAGCGCGCCGTGCGGGGCGTGGATGCGGTGATCCACACCGCAGCCCTGCACGCACCGCATGTCGGCCTGGTGCCTGATGAGGTGTTCCAGCAGATCAACGTGGACGCCACCGCGCAGCTGCTGCAGCTTGCCCGGCAGGCGGGGGTGCGCCGCTTCGTGCTGACCAGCACCACGGCGCTGTACGGCCACGCCGTGGTGGCCGGTGGCTGCCGCTGGATCGATGAAACCACCGACCCGCTGCCGCGCACCATCTACCACCGCACCAAGCTGCAGGCCGAAGCGCTGGCCGAGCGCGCGGCAGGGCCGGGGTTTGACGTGCGCGTACTGCGCATGGCGCGCTGCTTCCCCGAGTCGCCTGAACGCATGGCGATGTTCCGCCTGCATCGCGGTATCGATGCGCGCGACGTGGCCAGCGCGCATGCGGCACTGCTGGTGGACGAGGGCGGGGCCTTCCAGCGCTACATCGCCTGTGCGGCCACGCCGTTCCAGCGCAGCGACTGCCTGCAGCTGGCCGCCAACCCGCGCCAGGTGCTGGCCCGGCGGGTGCCGCAGCTGCTGGCCGAATTCGAGCGCCGCGGCTGGCCGCTGCCGCTGAGCATTGACCGCGTCTACGACAGCAGCCGCCTGCGCCAGGCGCTGGGCTGGCAGCCGCGCTTCGGCCCGGAGGGCGTGCTGCAGCAGTACGCGGCGGGCAGCATCGAAGTGCTGCCGCGCACGCAATGGGTGGGCGACCGCGTGGTGGAGTAGAGTCGAGCTTGCTCGACTGCTCCTGGCATCAGTCGAGCAAGCTCGACTCTACGCGGAGGAACGTCGAGCGCGCTCGACGCTACGTGAGTCCATTCAGGTTCCCGCAGGCGGTTTTCCTCAACCCGCCCCGTCTGCGGCCGCTAACCCGGTGCGTGCCTTGCCACCGTGGGTTCCTATCCGCAGCCGGCGGGCGGCCGCGCGAGGGATCGCGCATCTGCGCGGTACCGTCGTGGTGCCGGTTGTCCTGAACTGCCTGCGGATCCATCCATGCCTTCTTCCCGCTCTGCCGCTGCCCGTCGCCCGGGCAGCATCGCCCACAAGCTGATGCTGGGCACTGCTTCGATCGCGCTGCTCTGCTTCGGCGTGACCGCCTTCCTCATCTACCGCCAGGCCAGTGCCAGCCTGGTCAATGCCTCGCGCCAGACCATGGGCAGCGAAGCGATTGCCGAGGCGCGCAAGGTCTCGGCCGATCTGGGCACGGCCTTCGCCAGCAACGATGCGATGGTGGAAACCGTGCTGGCCCAGCGGGCCCGCGGCGATGCACCGGACCGTGCCGCGCTGGCCGCGGTCATCGGCGAACAGCTGAACGCGCACCCGGAATGGGTGGGCAAGAGCACCATGTGGGAGGCCAATGCCTTCGATGGCAAGGATGCGGACTTCGTCGACAGCGAAGCGCACGATGCCACCGGGCGTTTCATGAGCTACTGGGCCTGGGAAAACGGCAAGACCCAGCAGTCGCCGATGACTGCCTACACCGATCTGCCCGACGGCTCGGGTGACTGGTACATGGGGCCGAGCCGGGACAAGCTGCCCAAGGTCAGCGAGCCGTATGCCTACGCCATCGGTGGCCAGCAGGTGCTGATGAGCACGCTGAGCACGCCGATCGTGGAAAACGGCACCTTCCTGGGTGTGTTCACCGTCGATTTCTCGCTGGCGGCGCTGCAGAAGCACCTGGCCACGCTGACCCCGATGGGGGCCGGCCGGGTCGAACTGCTTTCGCCCAAGGGCGTGGTGCTGGCAGCAGCCAATGCTGCCGAGATCGGCAAGCCGCGCAGCGATGCGGCCACCCAGCAGATGCTGGCGCAGATTGCCGAGGGCAAGACGTTCGAGGCGTTCGAGCCGGATGCTGAAGGCAACGTGCGCCTGTACGTGCCGATGCAGGTGGGCGATGCCCCGCAGCACTTCGCACTGGGCGTGGTGGTGCCGCACGCGGTGATCGTGGCCGAAGCCCGGCAGCTGCTGTGGCTGACCCTGCTGGTCGGCGTGATCGCCGCGCTCACCCTCAGTGCCGGTGTCTACGTGCTGCTGCGCCGCCTGGCCATCCGCCCGCTGGCGCAGGCCGTGCGCATCGCCGGTGACGTGGCGGCCGGCAAGCTGGACACCGCACTGCCGCCGCGCAGCAACGATGAAGTGGGCCGCCTGCTGGAAGCGATGCAGGGCATGCGTGGCACGCTGCAGGCGGTGATGGCGGCGCAGGCGGACATGGCGCAGCGCCATGACGAGGGCCAGATCAGCTACCGCATGGATGCCAGCGCCTTCCCCGGCGAGTACGGCCGCATGGTGGCCGACAGCAACCAGCTGGTGGCATCCAGCAACGCGGTCACCCAGCGCCTGGTGGACGTGATGCGGCGCTACGCGGTGGGCGACCTCAGCGTGGACATGGACGCCCTGCCGGGCGAGAAGGCGGTGTTCACCGCCGCCATGGCCACCACCAAGGCCAACCTGGGGGCGATCAACGAACAGATCCAGCAGCTGGCGGCCGCCGCGGCTGCCGGTGATTTCGCCGTGCGTGGCGATAGCCAGCGCTTCGAGCACGACTTCCGCCGCATGGTGGAAACGCTCAACACCATGATGCAGGTGAGCGACCACAACCTGGCCGCGCTCTCCACGCTGCTGCGCGCGATTGCCGCCGGCGACCTGAGCACGCGCATGCAGGGTGATTTCCACGGTGTGTTCGCGGTGATGCGCGACGATGCCAACAGCACGGTGCAGCAGCTGACCCAGATCGTCGGCCAGATCCAGCAGTCGGCGGCGAGCATCCGCCTGGCGGCCGGCGAGATTGCTTCGGGCAACAGCGATCTGTCGCGCCGCACCGAGCAGCAGGCGGCCAACCTGGAAGAGACCGCCGCGTCGATGGAGGAACTGACCTCCACCGTGCGCCAGAATGCCGAGCACGCGCAGCAGGCCAACAGCCTGGCGGCATCGGCGGCCGGCGTGGCCAGCGAAGGCGGGCAGGTGGTCGGCCAGGTGGTGCAGACCATGGAGCAGATCGAGAACTCTTCGCAGCGCATTGCCGAGATCATTTCGGTGATCGACGGCATTGCGTTCCAGACCAACATCCTGGCGCTGAACGCGGCAGTGGAAGCGGCGCGAGCCGGCGAGCAGGGCCGCGGTTTTGCCGTGGTGGCCAGTGAAGTGCGCGCGCTGGCGCAGCGCTCTGCCGGCGCGGCCAAGGAGATCAAGGGGCTGATCGACGCCTCGGTGGCGCAGGTCGGTGCAGGCGCGCAGCTGGTACACGGTGCCGGCCGCACGATGCAGGAGATCGTCGGCCAGGTGGGCCGGGTGAACGACATCATGGCCGAGATCTCGGCCGCCTCGCGCGAGCAGTCGGCGGGCATCGAGCAGGTCAACCAGACCGTGGTGCAGATGGACGAAACCACCCAGCAGAACGCGGCGCTGGTGGAAGAGGCGACGGCCGCCGCACGGGCAATGGAAGACCAGGCCGAGCAGCTGGCGGTGGCGGTTTCGCGCTTCCGCCTGCAGGCAGATGCGCCGGCGGCGGCGAAGCTGCGCGCGGCCTGACGGCGCAGACGACGACGCCCGGCCGGAGCCGGGCGTCGTCAGTGCACATCCGCACCACTGGCCGTGCGTCAGATGAAGCCGTCGAACGGGTTCCAGCTGGCACGGCCCTTTACCTGTTCCAGGTAGTAGCCGTAGTTGGTGCAGTGGGCCAGCAGCGCGCAGAACCCACCGATCAGCCCTTGGACCAGGATGGTCGGCAGCACGAAGGCCAGTGCGAACAGGCCGATGAAGATGGCGATCACCACCAGCGCCTTGCGCCACATGCCCAGGGTCAGCAGGTAGATCCAGCTGAAGAACAGGGCAAGGAAGTTGATGTTGATCGTCAGGCGCTCGCCGACGGGCAGCGCTTTCCAGGCCGGCGCGAAGCGCGGATCCTTGGGCGAGCCGTGCTGCTGGTAGAAGTTGAAGCGGAACTGCCACTTCGCGTCGAAACGGGAAAGATCGATGGCGTTCATGGGCACGTCCGTGTAAGAAAACGTTTTCATGATAAATGCGTCGCATTCAGCCAGCCAGTCCGGGCCGTCAGAAATGTGACGCTGAACCAGTCAGGGCCTTGCGTCCGGGCGTCGCACCGTCACCCACCCTTCTTGTTTTTAGGATAGGGTGCGCAGTTCCGCTGTCGCTTGGGCCTTGGCCTGCGGTCGGCGGGATGTCCACGGAGGTTGCATGACCACACCTGTTACACCGGAAAACGCACCCGGCCCGGTGCTTCTGCCGACACCCGAAGTGGTGCAGGCACAACAACTGCTCGCCCGCCAGCAACTGGCGGTGGCGATGGACCGCGCGCGCGCGGCGGCCAGCCGCGATCCGGCTGCGCCCGAGACGATCTAGCCCTGGCGGGTGCCAACGCTGGTTGGCACCCTTCTGCGCAGAACGAGCATCGGCCAACCCAGGTTGGCGTCTCGCGGCGCATCTGTGGCCGAATTCCCTGATTGGGAATCGTTATCATTTTGCTCGATCCAGTTTCCGTCGCGCCTGCGTGTGCGCGGCATGCTCGAGCCCGCCATCGCCCGTTTTTTGCTGAATGGGGGAAATCCCCGGCGTAAACCTTCGCGCTCACCTTACATTTGCCCTCTTATGCTGGGCCGCATTTTCGATTCCGCCCCGTTGGAGATCGTGTGGGTTCCGGTAGTGACAGACATCGACTGCGCGGCGTGACGCCGTCGCAGGCAGGACAAGTGCGGGCGCCGGGAATGCGCGCGGGGAACCCTGGTGCATGCCGCCTGGCCAGGATGGCCAGTTGCGCTGCCTGGGCGGAGTAGACGCGATGGAAGCTCAAACCACCTCCCACGCCGGCCCGGGCAACCCCGAGCTGGATGCCGGCTGGGCGCTGTTGCCGCCCGAAGCCCCCCTGCAGATGCCCGAGCAGACCCTGCGCGAAGGCAAGCTCAAGGTCCGACGCCACCGCACCTCGCCGCGCATGATCAAGCTGCGCCGCCTGTACCTCTTCGGTGGTACTGCGGCGATGACCGCCGTGGCCACGCGGATGATGTGGCGGGTACTGTCCACCGACGGCATCAGTGTGCTCGAGGCCTGCCTGCTGGTGCTGTTCGTCGGCCTGTTCGCCTGGATCGCGCTGTCCTTCGCCAGTGCCGTGGCCGGCTTCCTCACCGCCGTGTTCGACCGCGGCTACCGCCTGGGCATCGACCCGGACAAGCCGTTGCCGATCGTGCACAGCCGCACCGCGCTGCTGATGCCCACCTACAACGAAGACCCGCGACGGCTGCTGGCCGGCCTGCGCGCGATCTACGAATCGGTGGCCGCCACCGGGCAGCTGGAACGCTTCGATTTCTTCGTGCTCAGCGACACCCGCCGCGAGGACATCGCCCGCGCCGAAGAGCTGGTCTTCAACGAGCTGCGCGAACTTGTGCCCGATGGCCGGGTGCGCCTGTTCTACCGCCGCCGCAGCGACAACGGCGCGCGCAAGGCCGGCAACATCGCCGACTGGGTGCGCCGTTTCGGCGGCGCCTACCCGCAGATGCTGATCCTGGACGCCGACAGCCTGATGACCGGCGACAGCATCGTGCGTTTGGTGGCCGGCATGGAACACAACGCTGACGTCGGCCTGATCCAGACCCTGCCGTCGGTGATCGGCGGCCGCACCCTGTTTGCCCGCATGCAGCAGTTCGGTGGCCGCGTGTACGGGCCGGTCATCGCCCGCGGCGTGGCGTGGTGGCATGGCGCCGAGAGCAACTACTGGGGCCACAACGCGATCATCCGCACCCGCGCCTTCGCCGACCAGGCCGGCCTGCCGGCCCTTCCCGGGCGCAAGCCGTTCGGCGGCCACGTGCTCAGCCACGATTTCGTCGAAGCCGCGCTGATGCGCCGGGGCGGCTGGGCCGCGCACATGGTGCCCTACCTGGGCGGCAGCTACGAAGAAGGCCCGCCGACCCTGACCGACATGCTGGTGCGCGACCGCCGCTGGTGCCAGGGCAACCTGCAGCACGGCAAGGTGGTCGGCAGCCGCGGCCTGCACTGGATCAGCCGCGTACACATGCTGATCGGCATCGGCCACTACTTCACTGCGCCGATGTGGGGCATGTTGATGCTGATCGGCATCGCCATCCCGCTGTTCCAGGAAGGCATCGATTTCAATGCGCTGCTGCACCTGTCGCCCAGCGTGTACTGGCGTGCGCAGGACGAGGAGCAGGTGGTGCGCCTGTTCGGCGCGACCATGGCCGTACTGCTGCTGCCCAAGGTGCTGGGCTACCTGGCCATGCTGCTGGATCCGGTGGATCGGCGCGGCTGCGGTGGCGCCTTCCGCGCCTTCGTGTCGATGCTGGTGGAAACCGTGCTGGCCGCACTGATGGCGCCGGTGGTGATGTACGTGCAGTCGCGCGGCGTGGCCGAAGTGCTGTCCGGCCGCGATTCGGGCTGGGACGCACAGCAGCGCGACGACGGCGGCATTTCCTGGATGGCGCTGGTCCGTGGCTATGGCGGGCTGGGCGTGTTCGGTGCCTTCATGGGTGTGCTGGCCTGGGCGGTATCGCCGTCGTTGGCCGCGTGGATGGCACCGGTGGTGATCGGCATGGTGCTGGCCATTCCCGTGGTGGCGCTGACCTCCTCGCGCGGGCCCGGTGGCTTCCTGCACCGCCTGGGGCTGCTGGACATCCCCGAGGAAAACACCCCGCCGCCCGTTCTGGTGCGTGCCGCCGAACTGCGCCGCGAAGCGGCCCAGCAGCCGCCGCTGTACTGATCGCCCCATGGCGGCGGCATAATGCGGCTCGAACTTGAAGGAGCCGCATCATGCTGCAAACGGTGGAACAGGAAACCGGCGCCTCGCCGCAATGGTCGGTGATCTGGCTGCATGGCCTGGGGGCCGATGGCCATGATTTCGCGCCGATCGTGCCCGAGCTGGTGCGCCCGCACTGGCCGGCGCTGCGCTTCGTGTTCCCGCATGCACCGGTGCGGCCGATCACGATCAACAACGGCGTGCCGATGCGCGGCTGGTACGACATCGTCGGCATGGATTTCCGCTCGCGTGCCGACATGGCCGGCGTGCGCGAATCGGTGGCCCAGCTGGATGCGCTGATCGCGCGCGAGATCGAACGCGGCGTCGCCGCCGACCACATCTTCCTGGCAGGCTTCTCGCAGGGCGGGGCGGTCATCCTCAGTGCTGCGCTGGAACGTACCGCGCCGCTGGCGGGCCTGATCGCACTGTCCACCTACCTGCCCGATGCAGAAGCCGCCCGCCGCGTCGACGGCGCCGTCGACGTGCCGGTGTTCATGGCCCACGGCAGTGGCGATCCGGTGATCCCGCTGGCGGTGGCCGAGCACAGCGCGCAGGTGCTGCGCACGCTGGGCCTGTCGCTGCAGTGGCAGCGCTACCCGATGGCGCACCAGGTCTGCGCCGAGGAAATCCAAGCGCTGGGCGACTGGCTGCAGGAACGGCTGGGCGTGGCCTGAGCCATGGCTGCCAGCGCCAGCGCCCCGTGGATGCCGGAACTGTGCCGCCTGCCGCGCATGCTGGCGATGCTGGGCCTGGCCGAACTGGTGGTGGTGGTGCTGGCCCTGGCGCCCGATGGCAGCCGCCACTGGACGCTGGGCGAGCTGGCCTCGGCCAGCGGTTTCGCGTTGTGGCTTGCGCTCGCGGTCAGCGCCTGCCTGTGCCTGCTGCGGCGCGCACTGTCGACCCTGCCCGAGGTGCTTGGCGCGGTGCTGGCCATCGGCTTGTCGGCATTCATCGCGGTGGCCTGCGCCGGCGTCGTCCACGCCCTGTACGCGGTGCTGGGTGACAACTTCACCCGCGGCATCAGCTTCTGGCGTTTCACCCTGGGCAGTGCTGCAACCACCGCCCTGATCACCGCGCTGGCGCTGCGCTATTTCTATGTCAGTGACCGCTGGGCCGCGCAGGTGCAGGCCAACGCGCGCGCGCAGGCCGACGCCCTGCAGGCGCGCATCCGCCCGCATTTCCTGTTCAACAGCATGAACCTGATCGCCAGCCTGCTGCACCGCGACCCGGCCGTGGCCGAGCGTGCGGTGCTGGATCTGTCCGATCTGTTCCGTGCAGCGCTGGGCGCCGGCGAGGGTGATTCGACCCTGCGCGACGAATGCGAGCTGGCCGAGCGTTACCTGTCGATTGAATCGCTGCGCCTGGGCGAACGCCTGCAGGTGCGCTGGCAGCGCGAGGAACCCCTGCCATGGGACCTGCCACTGCCGCGCCTGGTGCTGCAACCGCTGGTGGAAAACGCGGTGCTGCACGGTATTTCGCGGTTGCCCGAAGGCGGCACGATCGAGCTGCTGCTGGCCTGCACGAACAATGAGCTGCAGATCACAGTTCGCAATCCGGCGCCGGATCCGCAGGCCCCGGGGCTGGCCCTGGCACGCGGTGCCGGCCACGCCCAGCACAGCATCGGCCATCGGTTGGCGTGGCGCTTTGGCCGTGCCGCGCGGATGACGGCCGGCTGGAGCGAAGGCTACTATGCCTGTCAAGTGACAGTGCCGATCCAGTGAGGGAATGAGCGTGAGGGTAGTCATCGCCGATGACGAACCGCTGGCCCGCGAGCGCCTGCGCAGCCTGTTGGCAGCGCAGGAGGGCATCGACGTGGTGGCCGAGGCCGGCAACGGCGAACAGGCCCTGCATGCGTGCGCGGAACTGCAGCCGGACCTGGTCCTGCTGGACATCGCCATGCCTGGCCTGGACGGCCTGGAAGCCGCGCGTCACCTGGCCAGTTTCGAACCGCGGCCAGCGGTGGTGTTCTGCACCGCCTACGACGCGCACGCGCTGTCGGCCTTCGAGGCGGCAGCGATCGATTACCTGATGAAGCCGGTGCGCGCCGAACGCCTCGCGGCGGCCATTGCCCGTGCGCGCACGTTCCTGGCCGGCCGCGATGGCCAGCCCGAGCACAGCGGCGGCCAGGCCCGCAGCATGCTGTGCGCGCGCCTGCGTGGCAGCCTGCGCCTGATTCCGCTGGATGACATCCACTACCTGCAGGCCGAAGAGAAGTACGTGGTGGTGCACCACGCACGCGGCGAAGACCTGATTGAAGAATCGCTGAAGTCGCTGGAAGAGGAGTTCGCCAGCCGCTTCGTGCGGATCCACCGCAACTGCCTGGTGGCGCGCCATGAACTGGTGGAGCTGCGGCGCGGCGTGGGCGGGCAGGTGCAGGCGGTGCTGCGGCATGGCAAGCAGCCGCTGGAAGTGAGCCGCCGGTGCGTGGCGACGCTGAAGCAGGAACTGCGGCATCTGTAGGGTTCCGCGCGGCCTGCGGCCGCGACTGCTTTCAGATCAACATCAAGATCAATGGCAACAGCAACGGCGGGTTGGTCGGCTCGTTGCTGCTACGTGCTGGGTCGGGCCGGGGTGGGGTGGCGGGACACGCCGTAAACCCATCCATGGGGGCTCGATGGCGCCATCCATGGCGCCAACGGTCCCGCCACCCCACTCCGGCCCAACCCTCTCGTTTCTCCTGCGCCGGACGGCAAGAGCAGAGCATTGTTGTTATCGGGTGGGGAAAGAGGGGTCAGATCCCTTTTCCTGCGGAAAAGGGATCTGACCCCGGAAGCCTCCGGCTTTTGATTTTTCTTTTGATCTTCCGTGGCTGGCGCGCACGGAAACTGTCAGGGGCCGGGGCGGTGGGGTCAGGCGGGGTGTCCGCGGCATGGATGCCGCGGCCAAGCCCCCATGGATGGGTTCACGGCGTCCCCGCCTGACCCCACCGCCCCGGCCAAGCACGGCTTCTGCTTTGATAGCACCCGCCACGAGGGGCTCCGCCGTTGGCCGTATCCCGCCGATAGGCGCGATAATGCCCGGATGGAAACCGTCCGCATCGCCACCCGCAAGAGCCCGCTCGCCCTCTGGCAGAGCGAACACGTCGCCGACCGCCTGCGCCAGGCCTACCCCGGCCTGCACGTGGAACTGGTGCCGATGAGCACCCGCGGCGATGAAGTGCTCGACCGCTCGCTGGCCGCCATCGGCGGCAAGGGCCTGTTCCTGAAGGAACTGGAGCTGGCCATGCTGCGCGGCGATGCCGACTGCGCGGTGCATTCGCTGAAGGATGTGCCGATGGAACTGGATGCGCCGTTCGCGCTGCCGGCCATGCTGACCCGCCACGACCCGGCCGATGGCTTCATCTCCAACCTGTATGCCTCGCTGGATGCGCTGCCCATCGGCGCGCGCGTGGGTACGTCCTCGCTGCGCCGGCAGGCGCAGCTGCGCGCGCTGCGCCCGGACCTGCAGCTGCTGGACCTGCGCGGCAACGTCAACACACGCCTGGCCAAGCTCGACAACGGTGGCTACGACGCCATCGTGCTGGCCGTGGCCGGGCTTGAACGGCTGGGCCTGGGCGATCGCATCGTGGCCCGCCTGCAGCCGCCGCAGTGGCTGCCGGCGCCGGCGCAGGGCGCGGTAGCGGTGGAGTGTGATGGTGGCAACGCGCGGCTGATGGAATTGTTCGCCCGCCTGGACGACGCTGATACCCGTGCCTGCGTGGAAGCGGAGCGGGCGATGAACCGCGCGCTGCATGGCAGCTGCCATGTGCCGGTGGCGGCCATCGCACAGTGGCAGGGCCAGGATCTGCACCTGCAGGGCATGGTCGGCAGTGCCAGTGATGGCCGCGCGGTGCGCGCCGAAGCTGTGGGCCCGGCCAGCGATCCGGAAACGCTGGGCCAGCAGGTGGCCAGGATGCTGCTGGACGGCGGTGCGGGCGAGCTGCTGAACGTCTGAACCGCGCGCCCGTAGAGTCGAGCTTGCTCGACTGGGCCGTTCGTAGAGTCGAGCCATGCTCGACTGGGCCTTCCGTAGAGTCGAGCCATGCTCGACTGGCTGGCCAACAGCAGTCGAGCATGGCTCGACTCTACAAAAGAAGACGGGCGCCCTGGGCGCCCGTTTCTCATTTGAACTTGTAGACCACGTTCATCGTGGTCAGCGTATCGGTCCGGCGCTTGTCGTCGGCCACGTCGCTGTTGTAACGGGCCTGCCAGCCGGCCTTCAGGGCCAGGTGTTCGTTCATGCTCACCGACACGCCGAAATCGTTCTGGCCGAAGGTGTTGTACGAGCCCGATTCGACCAGCAGGTTGTTGACCAGGTCGGTGTTGCCGGTGATGGCGAACTTCAGCTCGAACTGGCCCTGGCCGATCAGGCCGGTGCGGGTGCGGTCGTCCTCGGTGCTGTGGGTACGGCTGACACCCGGGCCCAGCAGGGCGTCGAAGGAGAGGCGCTCGGTGTTGATCAGGCGGGTACCGTAGCCCAGGCCGAACGAGCTGCGGCGATCATAGGTGGCGAAGTCATCGCGCTCGGTACGCACCTTGGCGAACAGCTGGCGGTGTTCGCCCAGCTGCAGCGCGCTGCCGGCGGCGCCGGTATAGCGGTTGGCCGTGGTGTTGTCGCGGCGGGAGGTGCTGCCGTCGTCGTTGGTCTCGGTCACCTTGGAGCTGGAGCGCAGGCCGAACAGGTCCATGGTGTGCACCCAGTCGCCATCGGTGTAGCGCAGGCGCAGGGCGCCGTTGAAGCTCTCGGTGCTGCTGTTGCCGCTGGCTGCGGCAAAGCCCAGTTCGCCACCGCTGCCGCTCCACGGCGAAGTCATCGCCGCCAGTTCGGAGGCATCCTGGGCATACGCCAGCGGCGCGCACAGCAGCAGGGGCACAAGCAGGGTCACGCGCAGGGACATCAAGGCTTCTCCGAAGCGGTTAACAACCCGTGATGATACTGGATGCGCCATAGCCGCCAGAACCGGTCGGAAGCAGCGCTTCAGCAGGCGTTATCGCCATCGCCCATTCAGGGGCGCTCGATGCGCAGGGCCGGGTCGTTGAAGCGCGAGTAGCGCAGGCGCAGCTGGTAGGGGCGGCCCTGGTTGCTGCCGCTGCGCACGATCTGCCGCGGCAGCCCCTGGTCGTCCACCCAGTATTCCAGCCGCTCGCCGGCCTCGCCCAGCAGTCGGTAGTGGCGGGTATCCACCCCGTCCAGCGACTGCCGGCCCAGATCCTCGGCCCGCAGCTCGGCCGCGGGGGCATCCTTGGGCAGCGGGCTGCGCCACTGCTCCATCAGGCCCGGCGGGGTGGGTACCTGCTGGATGGCGCTGCCGGCCTGCAGGAACATGGTGTCACCGATGATCGTCTGCTGGCCGGCCGGGGTCTGCACCCGGAAGCGGTCGGGCGCGACGAAGTCCATGGCGCTGCGCACCGGCTGCGCCGCACCCTGCAGGTCCAGTTCGGCGTGGAAGCTGCGCAGGCCGGCCAAGCGCTCGCTGGCGGCCAGCACCGCGTGCGCCGGCTCGGCGGCGGGTACCGGGGCGCCGGCGGCCGCCGGTGCGGGGGCGCGATCACAGGCGGCCAGCAGCAGGCAGGCCAGCAGGGGCAGGGCAGGCAGGCGGCGCATCGGGCGCTCCATGGGGCGGGGGGCGCCCACGATAGCCCAAAGCCCCCACACAACGCCCGCGACTCGGACATAATCAGGGGCATGGACCGATACGAACGCATCACCGCCCTGCATCGTCTGCTCAAGTCCGCGCGCTATCCGGTGACGGTGGCGACCCTGCAGGACAAGCTCGGTTGTTCCCGTGCCACCGTCTACCGTGATCTGGCCTTCCTGCGCGACGCGCTGATGGCCCCGATCGAGGGCGACGGCGAGGCCGGCTTCCGCTACATGGCTGACGAGAGCGATCGCTTCGAGCTGCCCGGGCTGTGGCTCAGCTCGGAGGAGCTGCACGCCCTGCTGGCCTCGCAGCACCTGCTGGCGCGTACCGGCGGCGGCGTGCTGTCGTCGGTGCTGGCCCCGCTGCAGCAGCGCATCGAAAGCCTGCTGGCGGCCCAGGCCGGCGTCTCCAACTGGCCGGTGGACCGGGTGCGGGTGATCCCGCACCGCGGCCGCAAGTTCGATGAAGGCAGCTTCCGCACCGTCGCTTCGGCCGTGCTGGAGCGCAAGCAGCTGGCGTTCGAGTACCGCGCCCGCTCCACCGACGAGTCGACCCGGCGCACCGTCTCGCCGCAGCGCCTGACCCACTACCGCGACAACTGGTACCTGGATGCCTGGGACCACGACCGCGAAGCCCTGCGCAGCTTTGCCGTGGACCGCGTGCACAAGGCGCGGGTGGTCGACAGCGGTGCCCGCGACGTGGCCGAATCCGAGCTGGATGAACAGCTGGGCGCCAGCTACGGCATCTTCTCCGGCCAGCCCAAGGGCTGGGCGACCATCCTGTTCAGCGCCAAGGCCGCGCGCTGGGTGGCCGATGAGCACTGGCATTCCAAGCAGCAGGGCCGTTTCCTGCCCGATGGCCGCTACGAGCTGAAGGTGCCCTACAGCGTCTCGCGCGAGCTGCTGATGGACGTGCTGCATTACGGTTCCGATGCCGAGATCGTCGAGCCGGTGATGCTGCGCGAGCAGGCCAAGGCGCTGCTGGACCTGGCCCTGACCAACTACGAAAACTCCTGATCCTCCCCCCGAGAGACCCGTTGCCCCCATGAAGAAGACCCTGTTGCTGCCCCTGTTCGCCGCTGCGCTGGCCCTGACCGCCTGCGGCAAGTCCGGCGAGCCTTCGCAGAAGCTGGTGGTGGCCGCCACCGCCGTGCCGCACGCGGAGATCCTGGAAGTGGTCAAGCCGATCCTCAAGGAGGAAGGCGTGGACCTGGACGTGCGCGTGTTCAACGACTACGTGCAGCCCAACGACCAGCTGGTGCAGAAGCAGGTGGACGCCAACTACTTCCAGACCGAGCCGTACCTGGATGCCTACAACCGCGACCGCAAGACCGACCTGACCAAGGTGATCGGCGTGCACATCGAGCCCTTCGGTGCGTACTCGCGCAAGGTGAAGTCGCTGGCCGACCTGCGCGAAGGCGCCGACGTGGTCATCCCCAACGACCCGAGCAACAACAGCCGCGCGCTGATCCTGCTGCACAAGGCCGGCGTGATCGAGCTGAAGGACCCGAGCAACGCCCTGTCGACCCAGCGCGACATCATCGCCAACCCGAAGAAGCTGAAGTTCCGCGAGCTGGATTCGGCGATGCTGCCGCGCGTGCTCGACCAGGTCGACCTGGCCCTGATCAACACCAACTACGCGCTGGATGCGGGCCTGAACCCGACCCAGGACGCGCTGGCGATCGAGAGCAAGGACTCGCCGTACGTGAACTTCCTGGTCGCGCGCCCGGACAACAAGGACGACGCCCGCGTGCAGAAGCTGGCCAAGGCGCTGACCAGCCCGCAGGTGAAGGCCTTCATCGAAACCAAGTACAAGGGCGCGGTGCTGCCGGCGTTCTGATATTGAGGTAGCGCCGGGCCATGCCCGGCGGAATGGGTGTTCGCCGGGCATGGCCCGGCGCTACCGCCTTCAATCGACGTGGAAGGCGAGGGTGGCGGCCACGGCCTGCTGCCACCCGGCATACAGCCTCTCGCGTCGCGCCGTGTCCATCTTCGGCTCGAAGCGCTGGTCCAGGCCCCACTGCGCGGCAATCTGCTCGCGGCTTTCCCAGAACCCCACCGCCAGGCCGGCCAGATAGGCCGCCCCCAGCGCGGTGGTTTCGGTCAGCCGTGGCCGCAGCAGCGGTACGCCGAGGATGTCGGCCTGGAACCCGGCCAGGAAATCGTTGCCGATCGCACCGCCGTCGGCGCGCAGTTCGCTCAGGGCAATGCCCGCATCGGACTGCATCGCATCGAGCACGTCACGCGTCTGGTAGGCCATCGCCTCCAGCGCAGCGCGCACGAAGTGCGCCTTGCTGGTGCCCCGGGTCAGGCCGAACATCGCGCCGCGCACATCGCTGCGCCAGTACGGCGCGCCCAGGCCGACGAAGGCCGGCACGAGATAGACCCCGCCGCTGTCGTCCACCTTCGCTGCCAGTGCCTGGCTGTCGCTGGCGTGGTCGATCATGTGCAGCCCGTCGCGCAGCCACTGCACCACCGATCCAGCGATGAAGATCGACCCTTCCAGCGCATATTCCACGCGCCCGCCGATGCCCCAGGCGATGGTGGTCAGCAGGCCGTTGCGCGAGCGCACCGCCTGCGTGCCGGTGTGCATCAGCATGAAACAGCCGGTGCCGTAGGTGTTCTTGACCATGCCCGGCTGGAAACAGGCCTGGCCGAACAGCGCCGCCTGCTGGTCACCGGCGATGCCGGCGATCGGGATCGGGTGGTCGAAGAAGAACTGGGGCCGCGTATGCGCGTACACCGCGCTGGAATCGCGCACGCTGGGCAGCATCGCGCGCGGGATGTCCAGCAACGCCAGCAGGTCGTCGTCCCATTGCAGGGTGTGGATGTTGAACAGCAGGGTACGCGCGGCGTTGCTGTAGTCGGTCACGTGGGCCTGGCCGCCGCTCAGGTTCCAGACCAGCCAGCTGTCGATGGTGCCGAACAGCAGTTCGCCACGTTCGGCGCGCTGCTGCGCACCGTCCACGTGGTCGAGGATCCAGCGCACCTTGGTGGCCGAGAAATAGGCATCGATCAGCAGGCCGGTGCGCTCGCGGATCAGCGCTTCATGGCCATCGGCGCGCAGCCGTTCGCAGATGGCCTGGCTCTGCCGCGACTGCCAGACGATGGCATTGTGGATCGGCTGGCCGGTGGCGCGGTCCCACACCACGGTGGTCTCGCGCTGGTTGGTGATGCCCAGCGCGGCGATCTGCCGCGGGTCGATCTGCTCGCGGCTGAGCAGTTCGGTCATGGTTGCGTAGACGCTGGTGAGGATCTCGCGCGGATCGTGTTCCACCCAGCCCGGCTGCGGGAACAGCTGGCTGAATTCACGCTGCGCGCTGCCGACGATGTTGCCGCCGCGGTCGAACAGGATCGCGCGCGAACTGGTGGTGCCCTGGTCGATGGCCAGCACGTAGCGGGGCGTCATGGGGCGTCTCCGGTGGTGGTGGGGAAATCGTAATGCATCGGTCGCGCCGCGCGCCGCCGCTCTGGTAGCTGCCAACCTTGGTTGGCGCACGTGGGAGTACCGGGGTCAGAGCCCTTTCCGTGGGAAAGGGATCCGACCCTGCATCCACGCCTGCAGGCGTGCCACCTGCGCTGCATCCAGGCGCAGGCCCAGCTTGCCGCGTCGCCACAGCACGTCCTCGGCAGTCCGTGCCCATTCGTGCTGCTGCAGCCACGCCACTTCGCGCGCGTGCAGGCCACCGCCGAAGTCTTCCCCCAGGTCGGCCAGCGCGCTCGCGCCATCGATCAACGCTGCGCTGCGGCTGCCATAGGCTTCGGCCCAGCGTCGGGCGAGCGGGGCGGGCAGCCAGGGGGCGAGCCGCTGCAGCTGCGCCCACGCCGCACCGGCATCACCCCAGTCACTGCCGGGCAGGGCATCGCCGCGTGCCGTCCATGCCGGGCCCATGCCGGGCAGGTGGGCACGCAGCAGATCCAGGGCTTCTTCGGCCAGCACGCGGTAGGTGGTCAGCTTGCCGCCCAGCACATGCACGGCCGGTGCGCCACCGCCCTGCAACTGCAGTCGATAGTCGCGGCTCAGCTTCGCCGCCTGCGGATCGGTGGCGGCCAGCAGCGGGCGCACGCCGGCAAACTGCCAGACCACATCGGCGGCGCGGATCGGCTCGCGCAGGTAGCGGTTGGCGGCCGCGCACAGGTACTCCACTTCCGAGGGCAGGACGCTGCAGCGTGCCGGGTCGCCGCGGTAGTCGGTATCAGTAGTGCCCACCAGCAGGTGGTCGTGCGCGAACGGCAGCAGGAACACCACGCGTCCATCCGGCTGCTGCAGCAGGCAGGCACTGTGCGTGGGCCAGGGCCGGCGCAGGACGATATGGCTGCCCTGCACCAGGCGCAGCGCGGGTGAGCCGTCGCCCGGCAGCATGCGCTGCAGCACGCCACCGGCCCACGGCCCGGCCGCGTTGGCCACGGCGCGGGCCTGCACGGTGTGGGTCTGGCCGTCGCGGTCTTCCAGCGTCGCCCGCCAGTGCGTGGGTGTCTGCTGCAGATCCGTGCAGCGCGTACCGGTGAGGATGCGTGCGCCCCGGCCGGCGGCATCCAGGGCGTTGAGCACCACCAGCCGCGCATCGTCCACCTGTGCGTCGGCATAGCTGAAGGCCTGCTGCAGGTGCGGAGCCAGCCAGCTGCCGAGTGCATCGCCGGGCAGCTGCAGCGAGCGCGAGGCGGGGAAGGCCGGGCTGCGCCGGCCCAGGTGGTCGTACAACCACAGGCCCGCGCGCAGCATCCAGCGCGGTCGCAGGTGCGGTTCCCACGGCAGCACGAAGCGCAGCGGATGGACCAGGTAAGGCGCCTGCCGGCGCACCGTCTCGCGCTCGCCCAGCGCCTTGCGCACCAGGCCGAACTCGCGTTGTTCCAGGTAGCGCAGGCCGCCGTGGACCAGCTTGCTGCTGGCACTGGAGGTGTGCGCGGCCAGGTCATGCTGTTCGCACAGCAGCACGCGCAGGCCGCGGCCACTGGCATCGCGGGCGATACCGGTGCCGTTGATGCCACCGCCGATCACCAGCAGGTCGATTTCGTGCATGGTGCCCCCCAAACGTCAGTAGAGTCGAGCTTGCTCGACTGCCGTGAAAAGCAGTCGAGCAAGCTCGACTCTACAAAACAACAACGGGCCCCGCAGGGCCCGTCGTTTCAACACAGTGCAGCAGGCAACCGCTTAGAAGCGTGCACCGATACCGAAGCCCACGGTCCACGGGTCAAGCTTGGCTTCGCCAACCTTCTGGCCGGCAACCTTCAGGTCCGGGCGCGAGTGCATGTAGCGGGCATCGGCGCGGGCGAACCAGGTGGAGTTGATGTTCATGTCCACGCCCACCGTGCCAATGGCACCCTTGGCATCCTTCAGGCGGATGTCATCGCCACCGGCGAAGTTCTCATTGCTGAAGGCCGACTGGAAGTAGCCCACGCCCACGAACGGACGGAACACGTTGTCAGCCTGGCCGAAGTGGTACTGGCCGCTCAGCGCGACCGGCTGCTGTTCGACGCTGCCCAGGCGGGCATTGCCCGGACCCTTGACGCGGTGGTCGAACTTGTCGGCAGCGCCCCACAGCTCAACGGCCCAGTTGTCGTTGACGTAGTAGCTGAAGCTGACGGTCGGCGCCGGGCCGCCGTCGACCTTCTTGATGCCGTCGATCGGGTCATTCTTCGGCTGCAGCAGCGACACGCCGCCAACCACGGCAAAATGCTTGCCCGAGGCGGTGTCGGTGGCGCTGCTGTCCTGCGCGAATGCAGCAGGTGCGAAGGCAGCGGAGGTCAGCAGGGCGAGGCTCAGGATACGGATGGAACGCATGGGGGAATCTCCTGTCATTTCTTTTTTTGGGCCCCCGGTTGCGGGGCGATGTCACCGTAGTCGCCCCAACATGAATCGAATCCGACGCGCGTTAAAATTTGGTTCTACCTGTTCAGCGGGCAGCGCGAAACTGCTGTTTTAAAGGGGTTTTAGACAGATGCGATCATTCATGCAGTTGGAGGAAACGTGAGCAGCGATGCGTTGTGCATCGGCCTGCCTGCGCGCGTGGAGGTCGATTGCCGCGTGCTCGTGCTCGGCTCGATGCCCGGTGTCGCGTCGCTGCAGGAACAGCAGTACTACGCGCATCCGCGCAACCGCTTCTGGCCGTTGCTGGGTGATCTGTGCGGGTTCGATCCGGCGCTTGCCTACGAGGCGCGGCTGCGCGCGCTGGCCAGCGCCGGTGTCGGCCTGTGGGATGTGATCGGCCAGTGCCAGCGGCGCGGCAGCCTGGATGCGGACATCGTGCGCGGATCGGAAGTGCCCAATGCGCTGCCCGCACTGATCGCCGGCCTGCCGCGTCTGCGCCTGGTCGCCTGCAATGGCGGCGCGGCCTGGCAGGCACTGCAGCGCTGGGTTGTGCCGGATCTGGCGGCAAGGCCGGCGCTGCTCGCGCTGCCGTCCACCAGCCCGGCCAATGCCGCGTGGTCCCTGCCGCGCCTGCGCCAGGCCTGGCAACCGCTGGCTGACGCGCTGGCGACATGAAGCGGACATCGTCGGGACAATACGCTACCGACTGGAAGTGCCCGCAGGCCTTTGGCAACAGCGTGTCCCGGCGGCGTGCGTACTGAAAACACCTGTAACGGTTGGCGCTGGCCCCCTCTGGCCGCACAATAGACGTTTCCCTACACCAGATTGCCGGAGTTATCCCCATGGCCGAAATCAAGGAAGCACTTGTCCCCGATATCGGTGACTACAGCGATATCCCGGTAATCGAGGTGCTTGTCGCCGTCGGCGACACGGTCAAGAAGGACCAGGGCCTGGTGACGCTGGAAAGCGACAAGGCCACGATGGAAGTGCCGTCCTCGGTCGCCGGTGTGGTCAAGGAAATCAAGGTCAAGGTCGGCGACAACCTCTCCGAGGGCAAGGTCGTGGCCCTGATCGAAGTGGCTGAAGGCGAGGCTGCCAAGCCCGCCGCTGCTGCCCCGGCCCCGGCCAAGGCCGCTGCCCCGGCTGCCGCCACCCAGAGCGCCCCGGCCCCGGCCGCTGCTGCGCCGGCCGCCCCGGCTGCCAGCGGCGGCGCCGTTGAAGCGCTGGTGCCGGACATCGGCGATTACACCGACATCCCGGTCATCGAAGTGCTGGTCGCCGTCGGCGATACGGTCAAGAAGGACCAGGGCCTGGTCACGCTGGAAAGCGACAAGGCCACCATGGAAGTGCCGTCCTCGGTCGCTGGCGTGGTCAAGGAACTGAAGGTCAAGGTCGGCGACAACCTGTCGCAGGGTGCCGTGGTCGCCATCATCGAGGCCGAGGGCGCTGCCGCGCCGGCCCCGAGCAAGGCCGCCGCTGCCGCTGCCCCGGCCGCCGCCGAAACCGCCACCAAGGTCGAGCCGGTCGCCGTTCCGGCCCAGCCGGACAAGCTGGCCGCCCGCGAGATCGCCTCGGCCGGCACCCCGGCAAGCCCGCCGGTGCAGTTCAACGCCGATGGCGTGCTGCCGGCCAAGGTGCCGTATGCCACCCCGGCCGTGCGCGTGTTCGCCCGCGAACTGGGCGTGGACCTGCTGCAGATCAGCGGCACCGAGAAGGGCGGCCGCATCACCAAGGGTGACGTGCAGAAGTTCGTCAAGGCCGCGCTGAGCGGTGGCGTGCCGGCTGCTGCCGGTGCTGCCGTCGCCGCCGGTGGTGGCCTGAACCTGCTGCCGTGGCCGAAGGTCGACTTCAGCAAGTTCGGCGAGACCGAAGTGCAGCCGCTGTCGCGCATCAAGAAGATTTCCGGTGCGAACCTGGCCCGCAACTGGGCGATGATCCCGCACGTCACCCAGTTCGAACAGGCCGACATCACCGACCTGGAAGGCCTGCGCGTGGCGCTAAACAAGGAAAACGAGAAGGCCGGCATCAAGCTGACCATGCTCGCCTTCCTGATCAAGGCCAGCGCCGCGGCGCTGAAGAAGTTCCCGGAGTTCAACGCCTCGCTCGATGCCAGCGGTGAAAACCTGACCCTGAAAAAGTACTTCCACATCGGCTTCGCCGCCGATACGCCGAACGGCCTGGTCGTGCCGGTCATCCGCGACGTGGACAAGAAGGGCGTGGTGCAGATCGCGCAGGAAACCACCGAACTGGCCAAGAAGGCACGTGACGGCAAGCTGGGCCCGGCCGACATGAGCGGCGGCTGCTTCTCGATCAGCTCGCTGGGCGGCATCGGCGGCACCGCGTTCACCCCGATCGTCAACGCACCGGAAGTGGCCATCCTCGGCGTCTCCAAGTCCGCCATCCAGCCGGTCTGGAACGGCAAGGAATTCGCACCGAAGCTGATGCTGCCGCTGTCGCTGAGCTACGACCACCGCGTCATCGATGGCGCCCTGGCCGCACGCTTCACCACGTACCTGTCGCAGGTACTGGCCGACATGCGCCGCGTGCTGCTGTAAGGCACCGCTTCGCCCCCACCGTGCGGCCGCTGCCCCCTGGCGCGGCCGCGTGAACAGATGCAGTGACAGCCCGCCGGCGCAGCCGGCCGGGCACGAGGAAAACCACCATGGCCACGATTGAAGTCAAGGTTCCCGACATCGGCGATTACAGCGATGTGCCGGTGATCGAAGTGTTGGTCGCCGTCGGCGATACGGTGAAGAAGGATCAGGGTCTGGTGACCCTGGAATCGGACAAGGCCACCCTGGAAGTGCCGTCCTCGGCCGCCGGCGTGGTCAAGGAAATCAAGGTCAAGCTGGGCGACACCCTGTCCGAAGGTGCCGTGGTCGTGGTGCTGGACGCTGAAGGCGCCGCCGAAGCCCCGGCCAAGGCCGCCGCACCGGCCCCGGCCGCCGCCGCCCCGGCCAGCAAGCCGCCGGTGACCCCGTCGCACCGCGCCCCGGCCGAACCGGCTGCGCCGAAGCCGGCGCTGTCCAGTGGCAAGCCGGCCGACATCGAATGCGAAATGGTCGTGCTGGGCTCGGGCCCGGGCGGCTACACCGCCGCTTTCCGCGCCGCCGACGTCGGCCTGGACACCGTGCTGGTCGAACGCTACGCCAGCCTTGGCGGCGTCTGCCTCAACGTGGGCTGCATCCCGTCCAAGGCCCTGCTGCACGCCGCAGCGGTCATCGACGAAGTGGCCCATGCCGGTGATTTCGGCGTCGAGTTCGGCAAGCCGACCATCACCCTGGACAAGCTGCGCCAGTACAAGGAAAAGGTCGTCAACCAGCTGACCAAGGGCCTGGCCGGCATGGCCAAGCAGCGCAAGGTCCGTAGCGTGCAGGGCGTCGGCAGGTTCATCTCGGCCAACGAACTGGAAATCACCGCGGCTGACGGCAGTACCCAGCTGCTGCGCTTCCAGAAGTGCATCATCGCCGCCGGCTCGCAGGCGGTGAAGCTGCCCAACTTCCCGTGGGACGACAAGCGCGTGATGGATTCCACCGACGCGCTGGAGCTGGCCGAAGTGCCGGGCTCGCTGCTGGTCGTCGGCGGCGGCATCATCGGCCTGGAAATGGCCACCGTGTATGCCGCGCTGGGCAGCAAGGTCACCGTGGTCGAGTTCATGGACCAGCTGATGCCGGGCGCCGACAAGGACCTGGTCAAGCCGCTGGCCGACCGCCTGAAGAAGCAGGGCATCGAAGTGCACCTGAAGACCAAGGCCTCGGGCGTCACCGCCGATGCCAAGGGCATCACCGTCACCTTCGAAGCCGCCGAGGAAGGCCAGTCGCCGGCCCTGGCGCAGGGCACCTTTGACCGCGTGCTGGTGGCCGTGGGCCGCTCGCCGAACGGCAAGAAGATCGATGCCGAGAAGGCGGGCGTGCAGGTCACCGAGCGCGGCTTCATCCCGGTCGATCGCCAGATGCGTACCAACGTGCCGCACATCTTTGCCATCGGCGACATCGTCGGCAACCCGATGCTGGCCCACAAGGCCACGCACGAAGGCAAGCTGGCCGCCGAAGTGGCCGCCGGCCACAAGAAGGAATGGGTCGCCCGCGTGATTCCGTCGGTGGCCTACACCAACCCGGAAATCGCCTGGGTCGGCGTCACCGAGACCGAAGCCAAGGCCAAGGGCCTGAAGGTCGGCGTGGCCAAGTTCCCGTGGGCCGCCAGCGGCCGCGCGATCGGCATCGGCCGTACCGAGGGCTTCACCAAGCTGATCTTCGACGAAGAGACCCACCGCATCATCGGTGGTGCCATCGTCGGCGTGCATGCCGGTGACCTGCTGGCCGAGATCGGCCTGGCCATCGAGATGGGGGCCGAAGCCGAAGACATCGGCCACACCATCCATGCCCACCCGACGCTGAGCGAATCGGTGGCGATGGCGTCGGAAATCTACGACGGCACGATCACCGATCTGTACATGCCGAAGAAGAAATAACGCGCCTGCGTGTTGCACACGGAAAACCCGGCGAAAGCCGGGTTTTTTGTTGCCCGCACGGGGCGAGTGCATAAAAAAACGCGGCGCCGGTTGCCCGGGCGCCGCGATGGAGAGAGCTCTGTAACCCTCGATCAGAAGGTCAGGCTGATGCCGGCAATCGGACCCTTGAACTCCTGCTTCAGGCCGACCACGCCGTCGCTGCCCTTCTGGTCAACATCCAGCTTGAACCAGTCGTAGCCGGCGAACACGCCGAAGGTCTCGGTGAAGCGGTATTCGACGATGGCGTTGGCACGGCTCAGGTCGCCGTCGTAGTCATCGAAGCTGCCCCACTTGGTATTCAGGTACTGGCCCTGGATGTTGATCAGCCAGCGGTCGGCCGGGTTGAAGGTCAGGCGGGCGCCGACCACCGGTGCCACGCCGCTCTCGCTCTCGTCCAGGAAGCGGCCGTTGTAGACGTTGCCCAGGTCGGCAAAGCCCTTGGCGCTGACCTTGGCCCATTCGGCACCCAGCTGCAGGCCGAGGTCGAACTTTTCGGTGTCCACCACCGAGTAGTCATACACCAGGCTGGCGACCTGGTACTTCAGCTCGGCCTTGACGAAGCTGCCTTCCGGCACGTTGATCTGGCCGAAGGCGATGCCGTCATCCAGCGTCTCGCGGCGGTCCTTGTCCCACTTGAAGTAGTCAAAGATCAGGCGCTGGCGGTCGCTGACGCGGAACACGCCGTCAATGCGCGGCTCCCATTCCTTGCCGCCCATCTTGAAATCTTCGCTGACATTGACGTCCTGGCCGGCGACAGTGGTGTTGCCGCGGATGGTGTTGTCGTTCTCGATGTTCATCGCACCCACGCGCAGCGTGAAGCGCGGGTCGCCTTCCGCAGCATGGGCAGCATTGGCAAACGACGCGCCGGCGGCGAGCAGCGAGAGGGCGAGCAGGGTGGGTACGGGGCGCATCGCAGAGTCCTTGCAGTGGTTAATTCGGAATGAAGGCCACTGTGCCGGACGTGCTCGTCCACCCTACGTGAACGTATGGTCCACGTCGCGTGGACGGTTCAGCGCCGTCATGACGCTGCAAAGAAGATGGCCCCGGAGCGGACTACGGGGCCATCCTGGGACCTGCGGGGCGAAGCGTCGACGAGGTTGCTGCAGGCAGGTCGAAAGGTGGGACAGGGCGCGCGCGGGAAAGTTCCGCAGCCTGCGACCAAAGTTGAATGCGCTGCACTGCAACATGGTGCGGACGCTATTGTCCCCCCTGTGGTCCGTAAAAATCCTGCCGATTCGGCAACTTGCGGCTGCGGGGATGAACAGGCAGCGGTTGTCTCACAAATTGTCCCATTGCTATAATTTGGCGGCTCGATGAGGCACGCACGCTGTAACGGCCTCCGCCCTTCACAAGAACCATGTGGGACATCCTGTGCTGAACTCCGTTGAAGCGGGTCGGCGACTGATGCTGCGCGCCGCGGTCTATCCGCTGGTCGCAGTGGCTGTCCTGGCCCTGGTATTCCTGCTGCTGGCGGGGCAGAAGGCCGCACTGGGTGCGCTGCTGTCCGGCGTGGCGGTCTCGGCCGGGGGTTGGGTGGCGGCGCGGATGGCACTGAGCGGGGGTGCGGTCGCGGCAGGTTCGGCGATGGCTCGCCTGATCATTGCGGTGGTTGCGAAGTGGGCAGTCGTTTTCGGCGTCCTGCTGGCGGGTTTCCTGGTCTTCAAGCTGCCTGCATTGGCGCTGTTGGCCGGTATCGCCGTCGGTTTGATGTTCCAGGTCCTGGCTCTGGCCAGGCGTTGACAGAATTCAATTAACTAAGGTTCCGGACACATGGCGGGCGAGGCTCTAACCCCTACCAGCTACATCCAGCATCACCTGCAGAACCTGACCGCACCGGTCGGCAACGGCGAAGGGATGTTCTGGCACATCCACGTCGATACCATCCTCACTTCGGTCCTGATGGGCCTGGTGATCGTGGTCGCGTTCTGGATGGGTACCCGCAAGGCCACCGCCGGCGTGCCGGGCAAGTGGCAGGCGTTCGTGGAAATCTGCCTGGAGTTCGTTGACCGCCAGGCCAAGGACACCTACCACGGCAAGAGCAAGCTGGTCACGCCGATCGCCATCACCATCTTCTTCTGGATTCTGCTGATGAATCTGCTGAAGATGATCCCGGCCGATTTCATCGCCAAGCCGCTGGAAATGGCCGGCGTGCACTACTGGAAGCCGGTGCCGACCGCTGACGTCAACGCCACCCTGGGCATGGCCTTCAGCGTGTTCTTCCTGATGCTGTTCTTCGCGCTGAAGTCGAAGGGCCTGCTGGGCTTCATCAAGGAATTCCTGACGGCGCCGTTCGGCAAGTGGATGATGCCGTTCAACCTGATCCTCAACATCGTCGAGTGGCTGAGCAAGCCTATCTCGCTGGCGATGCGACTGTTCGGCAACATGTTCGGCGGCGAAATCGTGTTCCTGCTGATCTGGGTGCTGGGTGGTGCCGGTTTCTTCGGTGCCATTGCCGGTGGTGCATTCGGTCTGGGCTGGATGCTGTTCCACCTGCTGGTGATCCCGCTGCAGGCCTTCATCTTCATGATGCTGTCGATCGTGTACCTGAGCCTGTCGGAAGACGCTCACTGAGTTTCAAGCTTCAACCAGTTTCACCTTCATCCGTTTCATCACCCTTAGCAACTTAGTTCCTGGAGATAACCATGTACTTCGCCGTCCTGACCAACTTCGCGCAGATTCAGAGCTCCACCGCCCTTGCCGTCGGCATCATGATCGGCCTGGCCGCGCTGGGCGCTGGCCTGGGTCTGGCCATCATGGCTGGTAAGTTCCTGGAGTCGGCCGCCCGCCAGCCGGAACTGATCCCGGTCCTGCAGGTCCGCATGTTCATCACCGCCGGCCTGATCGACGCCGCGTTCATCATCTCGGTCGCCGTCGGCCTGCTGCTGGCCTTCGCCAACCCGCTGTCGGCTGCCTTTGCTGGCGCCGTCACCAAGGCTCTGGCCGGCTGATACAGCGGTTTGAGACGACCGGGTGCTGATGCACCCGGTTTCGGATGAAGGCCGGATGCGCTGCTTCGGCGGCGCATCCACCCCGAAACCAGCGATCGAGCTAACCATGAATATCAATTTCACCCTTCTTGCGCAGGCGCTCGCCTTCGCTGGTCTGATCTGGATCATCGCGACCAAGATCTGGCCGCCGCTGATGAACGCGATCGAAGAGCGCCAGCAGAAGATCGCTGAAGGCCTCGCTGCTGCCGACCGCAGCCAGAAAGATCTGGCCCAGGCGCAGGACAAGGTCAACGAAGCGCTGAAAGAAGCACGCACCAAGGCCAACGAGATCATCGACCAGGCCCACGCGCGCGCCAACCAGATCGTTGATGCTGCCCGTAACGAAGCAATCACCGAAGCCACCCGTCAGAAGGAACTGGCCCAGGCTGAAATCGACGCCGCCGCCAACCGTGCCCGTGAAGATCTGCGCAAGCAGGTGTCCGCGCTGGCCGTGACCGGTGCCGAAAAGCTGCTCAAGCGCGAAATCGACGCCAACGCCCACAAGGCGCTGCTCGACGAGCTGGCCTCGGAGATCTAAGGATGAGCCAGGCCCTCACGCTTGCCCGCCCGTACGCCCGCGCCGCCTTCGCGACCGCGCGCGACGAAGGCACGTTCGCGCCGTGGTCGGACGCCCTGGCGTTCTCCGCCCACGTCGCCGCCGACCCGCGCGTGGCGGCCCTGCTCGCCAACCCGGAGCTGGGTCGCGACGAAGCCGTCGCACTGCTGGCACCGGAAACCCACGGTGAGACCTACTCGCGTTTCCTCGCCGTGCTGGCCGAATCGCATCGTCTGCCGCTGCTGCCGGAAATCGCTAGCATGTTCGACGCCCTGCGCGCCGAAGCCGAGCACGTGGTCAAGGCCACGGTGACCTCGGCGGCCGAACTGTCGGCCGGTGAGCTGGACGCGATCAAGGTCGCGCTGCGCAAGCGCTTCAACCGCGAGGTCGAAGTGACCACCGCGGTCGATGCCTCGCTGATCGGCGGTGCCGTCATCGACGCCGGCGACGTGGTCATCGATGGTTCGCTGAAGGGCAAGCTGGCCCGTCTGCAGACCGCGCTCGCTAACTGAATTCATTTAACGTCCGGCCCCGCTGCCGGCACTAGGACTTGACGATGGCAACCACGCTCAACCCCTCCGAAATCAGCGAACTGATCAAGAACCGCATCGAGAAGGTCAAGCTGGCCGCGGAATCGCGCAACGAAGGCACCGTGACCAGCGTGTCCGACGGCATCGTGCGCATCTTCGGTCTGGCCGACGTGATGCAGGGCGAAATGATCGAACTGCCGAACAACACCTTCGCCCTGGCCCTGAACCTGGAGCGCGACTCGGTCGGCGCCGTGGTCCTGGGTGACTACGAGCACCTGCGCGAAGGCGACGTCGCCAAGACCACCGGCCGCATCCTGGAAGTGCCGGTCGGTCCGGAACTGCTGGGCCGCGTCGTGAACGCGCTGGGCGAGCCGATCGACGGCAAGGGCCCGCTGGGCACCGACCTGACCGCTCCGGTGGAGCGCGTTGCTCCGGGCGTGATCTGGCGCAAGTCGGTCGACCAGCCGGTGCAGACCGGTTACAAGTCGGTCGACTCGATGATCCCGATCGGCCGTGGCCAGCGCGAGCTGATCATCGGCGACCGCCAGACCGGCAAGACCGCGATGGCCATCGATGCGGTGATCAACCAGAAGGGCACCGGCATCAAGTGCGTGTACGTTGCAATCGGCCAGAAGGCTTCGACCATCGCCAACATCGTGCGCAAGCTGGAAGAAAACGGCGCACTGGCCCACACGGTCGTCGTTGCCGCCACCGCTTCCGAATCGGCTGCCATGCAGTACATCAGCGCCTACTCGGGCTGCACCATGGGTGAGTACTTCATGGACCGCGGCGAAGACGCGCTGATCGTGTACGACGATCTGTCCAAGCAGGCCGTGGCCTACCGCCAGATCTCGCTGCTGCTGAAGCGCCCGCCGGGCCGTGAAGCCTACCCGGGTGACGTGTTCTACCTGCACTCCCGTCTGCTCGAGCGCGCAGCCCGCGTGTCCGAGGAATACGTCGAGAAGTTCACCGAAGGCAAGGTCACCGGCAAGACCGGTTCGCTGACCGCGCTGCCGATCATCGAAACCCAGGCTGGCGACGTGTCCGCCTTCGTTCCGACCAACGTGATCTCGATCACCGACGGCCAGATCTTCCTGGAAACCGACCTGTTCAACGCCGGCATCCGCCCGGCCGTGAACGCCGGTATCTCGGTGTCGCGCGTCGGTGGCTCGGCCCAGACCAAGATCATCAAGAAGCTGTCGGGCGGCATCCGCATCTCGCTGGCCCAGTACCGTGAGCTGGCTGCGTTCGCGCAGTTCGCCTCGGACCTGGACGAAGCGACCCGCAAGCAGCTGGAGCGTGGCCAGCGCGTCACCGAGCTGATGAAGCAGAAGCAGTACGCGCCGATGTCGATCGCCAACCAGGCACTGTCGATCTACGCCGTCAACGAGGGTTACCTCGACGACGTGCCGGTCAACAAGCTGCTGGCCTTCGAAGAAGGCCTGCACGCCCACTTCGCCAACACCCAGGGCGAGCTGATCGGCAAGGTCAACGCCACCGGCGGTTGGGACAACGACATCGAAGGTGCCTTCAAGAAGGGCATCGCCGAGTTCAAGACCACCGGCAGCTGGTAAGACAGACGTGTGGCGGGGCCTGGCCCCGCTACACCGTTGATTGCAGCGGGGCATCGCCCCGCTCTACGGGAATCAAAGATGGCAAGCGGACGCGAAATCAAAACCAAGATCAAGAGCGTGCAGAACACCCGCAAGGTGACGCGCGCCCTGGAAATGGTCTCGGCCTCCAAGATCCGCAAGGCGCAGGATCGGATGAAGACCTCGCGTCCGTACGCGCAGGCGATGAAGCAGGTGATCGGCCACCTGGCCCAGGCCAGCACCGATTACCAGCATCCGTTCCTGGTCGAGCGCGAGCAGGTCAAGCGGGTCGGGTTCATCGTGATCTCCTCCGATCGCGGCCTGGCTGGCGGCCTCAACAACAACCTGTTCCGCAAGATGCTGGGCGAAGCCAAGGCATGGCAGGACAAGGGTGCTGAAGTGGACCTGGTGACCATCGGCCAGAAGGCATCGACCTTCTTCCGCCGCGTGAAGGTCAACATGGTCGGCAGCGTGACCCACATCGGCGACGTGCCGAAGCTGGAATCGCTGATCGGTGTGATCAAGGTCATGCTCGACGCCTTCACCGAAGGCAAGGTCGACCGCGTGTACCTGGTCTACAACCGCTTCGTGAACACCATGACGCAGAAGGCCAGCTTCGATCAGCTGCTGCCGCTGCCGCCGGCTGAAAAGCAGGTCGCTCACCACGACTGGGATTACCTGTACGAACCCGATGCCGCGACCGTGCTCGAGCACGTGATGACGCGTTACATCGAGTCGCTGGTCTACCAGGCACTGCTGGAAAACGTTGCCTCCGAACATGCCGCACGCATGGTCGCGATGAAGGCGGCGAGCGACAACGCCAACAAGCTGATCGGTGAGCTGCAGCTGGTCTACAACAAGGCACGCCAGGCAGCGATCACCCAGGAAATTTCCGAAATCGTCGGCGGCGCGGCAGCAGTCTGACCGCGTTCGTTCAAAGCACACATTTAGAGGATGCAGCAATGAGTCAGGGCAAGATCGTTCAGATCATCGGCGCGGTCGTCGACGTCGAATTCCCGCGTGAGTCGGTGCCGAAGGTGTATGACGCACTGAAGGTCGAAAACACCGAAATCACCCTCGAAGTCCAGCAGCAGCTGGGTGACGGCGTGGTGCGTACCATCGCCCTCGGTTCGACCGACGGCCTGAAGCGCAACCTGGTGGCCGTCAACACCGACCGCGGCATCTCCGTGCCGGTCGGCGCTGGCACCCTGGGCCGCATCATGGACGTGCTGGGCCGTCCGATCGACGAAGCCGGCCCGGTGGCCGCCAGCGACAGCTGGGAAATCCACCGCGCGGCCCCGTCGTACGAAGACCAGTCCCCGGCCACCGAACTGCTGGAAACCGGCATCAAGGTCATCGACCTGATGTGCCCGTTCGCCAAGGGCGGCAAGGTCGGCCTGTTCGGCGGCGCCGGCGTCGGCAAGACCGTCAACATGATGGAACTGATCAACAACATCGCCAAGGCGCACAGCGGTCTGTCCGTGTTCGCCGGCGTGGGTGAGCGTACCCGTGAGGGCAACGACTTCTACCACGAAATGAAGGACTCCAACGTCCTCGACAAGGTGGCGATGGTGTACGGCCAGATGAACGAGCCGCCGGGCAACCGTCTGCGCGTCGCCCTGACCGGCCTGACCATGGCCGAGTACTTCCGCGACGAGAAGGACGAAAACGGCAAGGGTAAGGACGTCCTGCTGTTCGTCGACAACATCTACCGCTACACCCTGGCCGGTACCGAAGTCTCGGCACTGCTGGGTCGCATGCCGTCCGCCGTGGGTTACCAGCCGACCCTGGCCGAGGAAATGGGCGTCCTGCAGGAGCGCATCACCTCGACCAAGAACGGTTCGATCACCTCGATCCAGGCCGTCTACGTTCCCGCGGATGACTTGACCGATCCGTCGCCGGCGACCACCTTCGCCCACCTGGACTCGACCGTGACCCTGTCGCGTTCGATCGCCTCGCTGGGTATCTACCCGGCCGTCGATCCGCTGGACTCCACCAGCCGCCAGATGGACCCGCTGGTCATCGGCCACGAGCACTACGACACCGCCCAGCGCGTCCAGCAGACCCTGCAGAAGTACAAGGAACTGAAGGACATCATCGCCATCCTGGGCATGGACGAACTGTCCGAAGAAGACAAGCAGGCCGTGTCGCGCGCCCGCAAGATCGAGCGCTTCTTCAGCCAGCCGTTCCACGTGGCCGAAGTGTTCACCGGCTCGCCGGGCAAGTACGTGTCGCTGAAGGACACCATCCGTGGCTTCAAGGCCATTGTCGATGGCGAGTACGATCACCTGCCGGAGCAGGCGTTCTACATGGTCGGCAGCATCGAAGAAGCGGTCGAGAAGGCCAAGAAGATGGCTGAGAAGGCCTGATCATGAGCACCATCCGTTGCGACATCGTCAGCGCCGAGCAGGAAATCTTCCGTGGTGAAGCGACTCTGGTCGTGGCTACGGGTGAGCTCGGCGAACTGGGCATCGCGCCCAAGCACGCACCGCTGATCACCCGCCTGAAGCCGGGCAAGGTGGTGGTGACCACGCCGAACGGCGAGCAGCTGGATTTCGCCATTTCCGGCGGCATCCTGGAAGTGCAGCCGCAGGTGGTCACCGTGCTGGCCGACACCGCGATCCGCGCGCAGGACATCGACGAAGCCTCGGTCCGCAAGGCCAAGGAAGAAGCCGAGCGCATCCTGGCCAACCGCGGTGAAGCCATGGAAGTGGCCGAGGCCCAGCAGAAGCTGGCCGAAGCCGTGGTGCAGCTGCAGGCGCTGGAGCGCCTGCGCAAGACCCTCAAGCACTGAGGTTCGCGCCACCCCGCAGAAACGCCGGCCATGTGCCGGCGTTTTTGTTTGTGCCGTCAGCGCAGGCATCGGCGGGGGTAGAGTCGACCGTTGGTCGACTGCTCTTCTGTATGGCCCGCGAAAACCCCGCGCTGCGCGCGATAGTCGACCAACGGTCGACTCTACCGGGTAGGTTTTCCCGCGGCCCCGAAGGGTAGAGTCGTCCGTCAGCGATACACCACATAGCGCATCAACAGGAACGACACGCCGGCCAGGCCGCCTTCCACCAGCGGCTTGGCCAGCCAGGCGTATTCCAGCCCCAGCGCGTGGTCGGCGGTAGACACCAGCAGCGTGCTCGCCGCGGTCAGCAGCAGCCACAGTGGCAGGAAGCGGGCAAAGCGATGCCAGCCCAGGCGCTGACGGCCCTGCGCATCGGCGAAGGTGATCCGCCCGTTCAACCAGAAGCCCAGCAGCATGCCGGCCACGCGCCCGGCGATGTTGCCCGGCGCCACCGGCATGCCCGCCGCCGTAAGGGCGACAAACACCAGCCAGTCCAGCAGCAGCTGCAACAGGCCGATGATGATGTAGGCACTTCCCTGGCGGAGCAGGCTCATGGCGGCAATAGAGGCGGGCAGGCCGCCATGTTAACGACCGACGCTCTAGAATCACCGGCAACGAACCACGGACCGCTGCCCATGACCCAAGCCCTGCACGTCATCATCCTCGCCGCCGGCGCTGGCAAGCGCATGAAATCCGTGTTGCCCAAGGTGCTGCAGCCGATCGCCGGCCAGCCGATGCTGGCCCACGTGATCGCCGCGGCGCGGGAACTGCAGCCGTCCGCCATCCACGTGGTGTACGGGCACGGCGGTGAAGCCGTGCGGCAGCGCTTCGCCGACCAGACCGACCTGCTGTGGGCCGAACAGGCGCAGCAGCTGGGCACGGGCCATGCCGTGGCCCAGGCCATGCCGGAGGTGCCCGATGCCGCGCAGGTGCTGGTGCTGTACGGCGACGTGCCGTTGATCCGTGCGGACACGCTGCGCCACCTGCTGGCCCAGCCAGGCCGCCTGGCGGTGCTGGTGGCCGAGGTTGACGACCCGACCGGGTACGGCCGCGTGCTGCGCGACGCCGAAGGCCGGGTCGGTTCGATCGTCGAACAGAAGGACGCCAACGACGACCAGCTGCGCGTGCGCACCATCAATACCGGCATCATCGCCGCCGAGTCGACCGCGCTGCGCCGCTGGCTTTCGCAGCTGTCCAACAGCAACGCGCAGGGCGAGTACTACCTGACCGATGTGTTCGCCTTCGCCGCACACGAGTACACCCCGGCGGAGATGGCCCTGGTGTCCGATGCGCAGGAAGCCGAAGGCGCGAATGATCCGTGGCAGCTGTCGCAGCTGGAACGTGCCTGGCAGCGCCGCGCGGTGCGTGCCCTGTGCACCCAGGGTGCGCGCGTGCTCGATCCGGCGCGCCTGGATATCCGCGGCGAGGTCACGGTCGGCAGCGACGTGCTGATCGATGTCGATGTGATTCTCGAAGGCAAGGTGGAGCTGGCCGATGGCGTGACCGTCGGCCCGTTCACCCGCCTGAAGGACGTGCGCCTGGGGCCGGGCACCGAAGTGCGCGCGCACTGCGACCTGGAAGGCGTGGTGACCGAAGGCGCGGCACAGATCGGCCCGTTTGCGCGCCTGCGCCCGGGCACCGTGCTGGCCGATGGCGTGCACGTGGGCAACTTCGTGGAAACCAAGAAGGTCACCCTGGGCGTGGGCAGCAAGGCCAACCACCTGACCTACCTGGGCGATGCGGTGATCGGCAGCAAGGTCAACATCGGCGCCGGCACCATCACCTGCAACTACGACGGGGTGAACAAGTCGACTACGACCATCGGCGACCAGGCCTTCATCGGTTCCAACAGCGCGCTGGTGGCACCGGTGACGATCGGCCAGGGCGCGACCATCGCGGCCGGTTCGGTCATTACCCGCGATGCGCCGGATGACAAGTTGACCCTGGCCCGCGCACGACAGGAAACCATCGATGGCTGGAAGCGGCCGGTCAAGAAGTCCTGAGGCACCGCCGCTATCCACGCATGGCGTGGATCTACTGGTAATGCTATCCACGCATGGCGTGGATCTACTGGTAATGCCATCCACGCATGGCGTGGATCTACTGGTAATGCCATCCACGCATGGCGTGGATCTACTGGGGAATGGCCGCCAAGGTAGCGCCGGGCCATGCCCGGCGGCAGTAGATCCACGCCATGCGTGGATGCGGCCAACCGATCAACCCACCGGCAGCAGGATCGACACGCACAACCCGCCGTCACCGCGGTTCTGCAGCGATACGCGTCCGCCGTGCGCTTCAACGATCTCGCGGGTCAGTGCCAGGCCCAGGCCGGTGCCGTTGCGCTTGGTTGAATAGAACGGCATCAGCGCGTTCTGCAGCACCTGTTCGTTCATGCCTTTGCCGCGGTCCAGCACGTCCAGGCGCAGCCACTGCGGCAGCCGCGTCAGCTGCACCTGCACATCGTCGTTGGGCGGGTCGGCTTCGGCGCAGGCTTCGTGTGCGTTCTTCAGCAGGTTCAACAGCGCCTGGCCGAACTGGGCGATGTCGATGCGGCTGCTCAGCGTCTCGTCCGGCTCGCGGTCCATGCCGAAGGGAATCTGCTGGCGCAGGCTGGACAGGAACGGCGCCCAGTGCACGGTCTGCAGCTGCGGCTGCGGCAGCTTGGCAAAACGCGCATAGCCGCGGATGAAGCCTTCCAGGTGGCGCGCGCGATCCTCGATGGTGCTGAAGATCTCCGGCAGGCGGTCGAAGCGTTCGCGCTTGACCAGCTCGCCACCGGAATGGGCCAGCGAGGCAATCGGTGCCAGCGAGTTGTTCAGTTCATGGCTGATCACCCGGATCACCTTCTTCCAGGTCTGCACTTCCTGGCGGCGCAGTTCGGCGGTCAACTGGCGTACCAGCAGCAGATCGTGCGGGCGACCATTCAGATGGAACGCGCGCCGCGACAGGTGGTAGACCTGTTCGTCATCCTCGTCGGGCTCGATGCCGTCCTCCATTTCCGCACGCACCGCGAACAGGCTGTCGCCACCCCGCGCGATGGCATCGCGCAGTTCCACCGGCAGCTGCTCCAGCACCTCTTCCATGCGCTGGCCTTCCAGCTTCCAGCCACCGTGCAGCAGCTTGCGCGCGGCCAGGTTGGAAAACACCACGCGGGAAATGCCGTCGCCACCTGCGGCGATCAGCAGCATTGCCACCGGCGTGTTCTGCACCATGGTGTCCAGCAGCAGTTCGCGCTGCACCAGGCCCTGGCGCTGCTCGCGCAGCACGTCGCCCAGCTCGCGGTGTGCCTGCACCAGGTCGCCCAGCTCGTCGTTGCCCGGCCAGTACACACCGAAGTTGAACTCGCCATCGCGGTAGCTGCTGGTGGTGCCGGCCAGGGCACGCATCAGCGATCGCACCGGTGCCGTGGCACGGCGCAGCGACCACCACATCAGCGCCAGCAGCACGACCGAGGAAATGCCCGTCACCCACCAGCCGTGGTTCATCCAGTAGGCCAGCAGCCACGGCAGCGCGGCCGCCAGCGCCAGCACCGGCAGCAGGCGCAGGAACAGGCGGAAGGTGAAGGAGCGCCGTTTCATTCGCGCGGGATGCCGTGGCGGTCCATGCGGCGGTACAGCGCCTGGCGGCTCAGGCCGAGCTCGGCCGCCGCCTGGGCGATGACGCCGTGGTTGCGGGCCAGTACGTCCTCGATGCGCGCACGGTCGGGATCGTTGCCGGTGCTGGGCGCCGGTCGCGGTGCGGCCGGGGCGCGCGGCAGGTTGAGGTCGGCCACCTCGATGCGGTTGCCGCTGGCCAGCAGCTCGGCGCGTTGGATCACGTTGCGCAGCTCGCGCACGTTGCCCGGCCACGGGTGCCGCTGCAGTACGGCGGCGGCAGCGGTGGACAGCGGCTTGCCGGCCGTGAGGAAACGCTCGGCCAGCGGCACGATGTCGCCCGCGCGCTCGGCCAGCGGCGGCAGCGCCAGTTCCACCGTGTTGAGGCGGTAATAGAGGTCTTCGCGGAAGCTGCCATCGCGGATCATCGCCGGCAGATCGGCATTGGTGGCACTGACCACCCGCACCTTGACCTGGCGCTCGCGGTTGGAGCCCAGGCGCTCGAAGCGGCCGGTTTCCAGTACGCGCAGCAGCTTCATCTGCCCGCCCAGCGACAGGTTGCCGATCTCATCCAGGAACAACGTACCGCCATCGGCGGCTTCGAACTTGCCCTCGCGCGCCTTGTTGGCACCGGTGTAGGCACCGGCTTCGGCGCCGAACAGTTCGGCCTCGATCAGTTCGGAGGGCAGGGCACCGCAGTTGACCGCGACGAACGGGCCCTTGGCCACCAGCGAGTTGGCCTGGATGATCTGCGCGATCTTTTCCTTGCCGGCGCCGTTGGGGCCGGTGATCAGCACCGGCAGCTCCGAGCGGGCGACCTGGCAGGCCAGGGCGATGATGCGCTCGCTGGCGGGATCGGCGAACACCGCACCGCACAGTTCGTACTTCTCTTCCAGCGCGTTGCGCTGGCGTTCCTCGCGTGCACGCCGCTGGTCCAGCTCGCGGCGGGCTTCGGACAGTTCCAGCAGGTTGTTGACCGTGGTCAGCAGCTTGCGGTCATCCCAGGGCTTGGCCAGGTAATCGGCGGCGCCGGCCTTGACCAGGTCCACCGCGCTGCTCAGGTGCGTCCAGGCGGTCAGCAGGATGACCGGCAGGTCGGGGTGGCGCGCGCGGATCTGCGCGAACAGGGCCTCGCCTTCCTCGCCGGAGGTGGTGTCCTCGGTGAAATTCATGTCTTGGATGACCAGGTCGACCGCGTGGCTTTCCAGCATCGCCAGGCCATCGGCCGGGCTCTGCGCCTGCAGCGTGTCGATGTCATGCAGGGAAAACAGCACGTCCAGCGCGGTGCCTACGCTGGCGTTGTCATCGATGATCAGGATCGCAGGCATGGACGCATTCTGGAAAAGGGATGGGCAGCGCCGAGAGAGCCGTGAACGGCCAGCGCTACCCATCAAGCATAGCCAAACCGGTGGCCCCGCAGGGGCCGGAGAAGATCAGCGCGGCGGCGGTGGCGGCGCCGGTGGGGGCGGTGCCGGCGGCGGTACCAGCACGGCCTTCCAGGTGGCCACCGCAACCGGCACGCTGAACGTGCGGCTGTCGCGGCGCAGCAGCAGGTAGGCTTGCGTCCTGCCTGCGGCGTCGGCCTTGCGCAGGGCGGTGGCCAGCTGGTCGATCTGCCGCACCGGCGTGTCGTCCACGCGCAGGATGCGGTCGCCCCGGCGCACGCCGAAGCGCGCCTCGGGGCTGGCTGCATCGACCTGTACCTGGCCTTCGGTGGAGCGCAGCGCCAGCCGCGCGCCATCCTGCTGCCAGTTCATCGTCTGCACCGTGCTGCTGCCGGCCAGCACCGGCAGCGGCAGCGCCACGGTCATCGCAACTGCCAGGGCCAGGGCGCGCATCTCACGCGCCCCGGGTGGCAACGGCCGGCGGCACGGCGGCGGCGCGGCGGGCCGGGCCGAACACGGCCACCTGGCCCAGCACCCACAGCAGCACCGCACCCAGCGGCAGGTACAGCAGCGGCATGCGCGGCAGCTCGTACATGTTCATCAGCGCCAGGTTGATCGCGTATGCGGCCAGCATGCCCAGCACGATGCCCAGCGTGGCCAGCAGGAAGTTCTCGGTCTGGAAGTAGCGCAGGATCTGCCCGCGGGTCGCGCCCAGTGCACGGCGGATGCCGATCTGCTTGCTGCGCTGCTGCACCCAGAAGCTGGCCAGGCCGATGATGCCCAGCGCGGTGACCACCAGCAGCGCGATGCACACCGTCACCAGCAGGCCCACCATGGCACGGTCGTTCTTGAAGTAGTCCTTGCGCTGATCCTCGTAGGTCTTCTTGTCGCGCATCAGGCGGTTGGCATCGTTGCGCTCCAGCGCGGCGACGGCGGCCTTGAGCACTTCATCGCGGCGCTCCGGTGCAGTGCGCAGCATGTAGGTGCCGCCCTCGTCGAAGCCGCGGCGCAGCGGCATCAGCATCGACTCGTTCCAGTTGTCGGCCCAGCCGGTGGGCGTGGTGAGGGTGTCGACGATGCCGATGACGTGCAGCGGCTGCTTGCCCATGTAGTAGGTCTTGCCCAGCGCGCTGCCGTCCGGTTCCATCTTCGCCGCGGTGGCCTGGCTGAAGATCACCGGGATGGCCGTGTCCTTGGAACCGGCCTTGGAGACGGTGGCGTAGTCCATGTACTCGTCGGGCAGGAAGTCACGCCCGGCGATCACGTTGATGCCCATCGTGCGGATGCCATCCTCGGACATCGTGTACATCGATGCCTCGGTGGTCGGCCGTTCCTGGTCCTGCTGGCGCTGGATGCTGCTGCTGGACGAGCCGCCGCGGAACGGCAGCTGGTTGATGATGGTGGCACTGGTGACGCCGGGAATGGCGCGCAGCGACGCCAGGTCCTCGCGGGTGCGGGCCATGCCGTTGGTCTGCTTGCCGATGCCGCTGACGCGGACCATCACCAGTTCGTTCTCGGCGATGCCGCTGGGCATGCTGATCTTTTCCACGCGCTGGCTGACCAGGAACAGCGCGTTGCAGACGATGGCGCAGGTCAGGGCGACTTCCAGCACGATCAGGGCGGCGGCGGTCTTGTGCCGGCGCAGGGTGCTGAGGATGGGGCGGATGTCCATGGGAGTCCTCGTTCCGGTACTTACTGCGACTTGAGCTGGATGGCCGGGGTGACCTGCATCGCGCGCCAGGCGGGCAGGAAACCAGCGGCGATGCTGGCAAACAGGGTCAGGCCGATGGCCAGCAGCAGCATGCTGCCGTCCAGGTGGGCCAGCTTGGCGTAGTCCACCGGCTGCTGGCGCACGGCGAACAGGCCGAGCAGGGCCACGCCGATGCCCAGCACGCCACCGACCACGCCCACCGCACCGGCTTCCACCAGGCACTGCAGGAAGATCTGGCCGCGGCTGGCGCCGAGTGCGCGGCGCACGCCGATCTCGCCGCTGCGGCGCAGGAACTTGGCCAGCAGCAGGCCCACGGTGTTGACCAGGCACACGCCCAGGAAGCCCAGCGCCAGCCACAGCTGCAGGCGCACATCGCTGGGCACCGCGCCGTTGAAGTCCAGCCACTGCATCACGTTGCGCAGGCGCACGTTCGGCGGGCGCTCGAAGCGGCCGGCCTCACGCTGCTGGCTGGAATAGTTTTCCAGGTAGCGGCGGTAGTCATCGGCCTTGCCCGGGTCCATCTCGGCCCAGTACTGCAGCCAGGTGCAGGGCGCGTTCAAGGTATAGCTGTCGCCGTCGGGGTTTTCGCCGAAGCAGTTCATGTTGCCGCTGCTGCCCAGCTTCAGGTCCATCGACGTGGACATCGGCAGCAGCAGATCCTCGTCCTTGCCGTAGCTGCCGGTGGTGAGGTCGAAGAACTGCGGCTCGGGGTTCCATTCCTTCATCACGCCGACGATGCGGAAGCTCTGGCCATCCATGCGGATGTCCTTGCCCACGCTGTTGCCGCCCTGGTAGAGCTTGTCATTCAGCGCCTTGGAGATGACCACCACGCGCGCGCGGCCGTCGTCATCCTGGCGGGTCCAGGCACGGCCGTACTGCATCGGCACGTTGAACATCGGGAAGAAGTCGGCCGAGGTCCAGCGGGTGTCGATCGAGAACGGCTGCAGCGTGCTGCCCTCCGGCTCGATGGTGCCGCCGCCGCCGCTCATCAGCGCCTGGCGCTCGGCCTTGGCTTCGCGCAGCAGGGCCTCGCCATCGAAGCGGGTCATCTGCGTATTGGGTTCCTCGCCGGGCACGTAGCCGCCACGGGGGCCCGGGTCCAGCTGCACGTAGAACAGGCGGTCGCTCTTGTCCGGGATCGGATCGCCGGAGAGCACATGGAAGACGGTCAGGGTGGTCATCGAGGCACCGATGCCCAGCGCGATGGCGACCACCATCAGCGCGGTCAGGACCTTGTTGCGGCGGAAGCTGCGCGCCGCCAGACGGGCGTAGTAGGCGAACATGGTCGGGCCCTCACTCGTTGACGGCGACGATGCGGCGCGGCGTGGCCAGCACCGGCTCACGCACCAGGTCGGTCACCTGGCCATCGACGATGTGCACGTTGCGCTGCGCGCGCGCGGCCAGTTCCGGGTCATGGGTGACCATGACGATGGTGGTGCCGGCCGCGTTGATCTCTTCCAGCAGCTCCATCACGCCACGCGCCATCTGCGTGTCCAGGTTGCCGGTCGGTTCGTCGGCCAGCAGCAGGCGCGGGCTGCCGGCCAGGGCGCGGGCGATGGCGGCGCGCTGCTGCTGGCCGCCGGACAGTTCGTTGGGGTAGTGCTTCATGCGCGAGCCCAGGCCTACCTGGTTCAGCGCCTTCTCGATGCGCTCGCGGCGCTCGCCGGCGCCCATCCTGCGGTAGCGCAGCGGCACGTCCACGTTGTCGAACAGGTTCAGGTCGGGAATCAGGTTGAAGCCCTGGAAGATGAAACCGATCTTCTGGTTGCGCATGCGGCTGCGCGCATCATCGCCCAGCGTGCTCACGTCCTCGCCGTCCAGCAGGTAGGTGCCGCTGGTGAAGGTTTCCAGCAGGCCGGCGATGTTGAGGAAGGTGGTCTTGCCGGAGCCGGAAGGACCGGTGACGGCGACGAACTCGCCCTCCTTGACCTGCAGTTCCAGCGAGCGCAGTGCGTGGGTTTCCACCTGTTCGGTACGGAAGACCTTGGCGACCGAACGCATTTCGAGCATGTACATGGGGTGTCCTCTCTCCAGGATGTGTCAGTTGACGGAGACGCGTTCGGCGTCCTTGAACAGGTCGCTGCCCGAGACCACGATGCGGTCACCCGGCTGCACACCCGACTTGATTTCCACTTCGCCCAGGCTGCTGACGCCCAGTTCCACCGGCCGGCGCACGGCAGTGCGGCCGTCCATCACGTAGGCCACGCCGTTGCCCTGTTCGACGAACGGGCCACGCTCGACCTTCATCACGTTGCGGCGGGTATCGAGCAGCACGCGCACCGACATGCGCTGGCTCTGGCGCAGGCCTTCCGGCTGCGCGGCGGCAAAGCGCACGCGGGCGTTGACCTCGCCGTTGACCACTTCCGGCGAGACCGCGCTGATCTCGCCCGGGAACGGCTTGCCGTTGCCGCCGGTCAGCTGTGCGGGCATGCCGATCGCCAGGTCACGGGCGAAGCTCTCCGGCACCTTGATCTCCACTTCGAACTTGGACAGGTCGACCACGCCCAGCACCGGCGCGTTGGCCGCCAGGTTGGTGGCCTGGGTGGCCTGCACCTGGCCGACCTGGCCGTCGAACGGCGCGCGCAGGGTCAGCGCATCCACCTGGCGCTGCACTTCGGCCACCACCGCCTTCTGGCGGTCGGCCAGCAGGCGCTTGTTGCGTGCATCCAGGTCGGCGCCCTGGCTCTGCAGGCGCGCATCGGTGGTGGCGTTGGCCAGGGTAATGTCGGCCTTCTTCAGCGAATCCTGGGCCTTGGCCAGGTCGATCTGCGGCACCGCGCCGCCATCGTAGCCGCGCTGGTAGCGCTGCAGGTCGCGGTCGGCGGCCTGCCGCTCGATGCTGGCCTGGTCGGTTTCCTTGCGCGACTTGGCGCGGGCCAGGGTGGCGTCCAGCGCCGCGCGGCTGGCTTCGGCTTCCAGGCCGGCCATCGTGGCCTGTTCCTGGGCCAGCTTGCTGCGCAGTTCCGGGCTGTCGATGATCGCCAGCTCCTGGCCCTTCTTCACCACGTCACCGGCCACCACCTTCAGGTCCACCGTGCCTGCCGAGATGGCGTACAGGGTGGGGCTGTTGGCGGCGATGACGCGGCCGTCGGCGGCGATGTCGCGCACCAGGTCGCCGCGCTGCACTTCGGCGATGCGTACCCGGCTGCTGTCGAAGGAGCGGCTGGCGTTGGACCAGGCATGCACGGCCCAGCCGATGGCGGCCAGCAGGGCAATGGCGCCCAGGGCCGGCCAGCGGTAGCGCTGCCAGGCCGCACGGGGGGCGCTGGCGGAGGGGGCGGAAACGATCTGGTCCTGGGCAGAGGTGTCGCGGATCATCGGGAGCATGCCTTTCGGTGGTGCCAAAGACCAAGCACGCTCCGTGCCAACTTTTTTTCACGCTTTTTCAATGGCTTGCGATTGGGTTTCGCGTGTCCGGGTGTCCGCGGACACTGCTGCGGACACTTTCATTAAGCGGACAGGAGGGACGGCACGGGCACCCACGCTAGAATGCGGCGACCGTCTTCAAGGAAAAGCGCGACATGTGTGGAATCGTGGGTGCGATCGCTGATCGCGATGTGGTGCCGGTGCTGATCGAAGGACTGAAGCGGCTGGAGTATCGCGGCTACGATTCCTCCGGCATCGCGGTGATCGACCGCGCAGAGCGCGCCGACGTGCGCCGCGTGCGCCGTACCGGCCGGGTCTCGGAAATGGCCACCGCCGCCGAAGCCGAAGGCTTCCATTCGCAGCTGGGCATCGGCCATACCCGCTGGGCCACCCATGGCGGGGTGACCGAGGCCAACGCGCACCCGCACATCAGTGCCGGCGTGGCGCTGGTGCACAACGGCATCATCGAAAACCATGAAGAACAGCGCGAGAAGCTGCGCGCGCTGGGCTACACCTTCGAGTCGCAGACCGACACCGAAGTGATCGCCCACCTCATGCACCACCACCTGAAGGGCGGCGACAGCCTGCTGGGCGCGCTGCAGCGCACGGTGAAGGAACTGACCGGTGCCTACGCGCTGGCCGTGGTCAGCCGTGCCGAGCCGGACCATTTCGTCTGCGCACGCATGGGCTGCCCGCTGCTGGTGGGCCTGGGCGAAGGCGAGAACTTCGTTGCTTCCGATGTCTCGGCGGTGATCTCGGCCACCCGCAAGGTCATCTTCCTGGAAGAGGGCGACACCGCCGACGTGCGCCGCGACGGCGTGCAGGTGTTCGACGAGCACGACCAGCCGGTCGAGCGTGACGTGCACCTGTCCGACGTCTCGCTGGCCTCGCTGGAGCTGGGCCCGTACCGCCACTTCATGCAGAAGGAAATCCACGAGCAGCCGCGCGCGCTGGGCGACACCATCGAAGCGGCCATCGACGCCGGTGGTTTCCCGGCCGAGCTGTTCGGCAAGAATGCCGAGGCCGTGCTGGCCGGCATCGAAGGCGTGCAGATCCTGGCCTGCGGCACCAGCTACTACTCCGGCCTGACCGCGCGCTACTGGATCGAATCCATCGCCGGCCTGCCGTGCAGCGTGGAAATCGCCAGCGAGTACCGCTACCGCGCGGCGTACGCCAACCCCAAGCACCTGATCGTGACCATTTCCCAGTCCGGCGAAACGCTGGATACGATGGAAGCGCTGAAGTACGCCAAGTCGCTGGGCCACAAGCACACGCTGTCGATCTGCAACGTGCCGGAAAGCGCGATCCCGCGTGCCAGCGAACTGGTCTGCTACACCCGTGCCGGCGCCGAGATCGGCGTGGCCTCGACCAAGGCCTTCACCACCCAGCTGGCCGCGCTGTTCCAGCTGACCGTGGTGCTGGGCAAGCTGCACGGCCGCGTCGATGCCGCCCAGGAAGCCGATTACCTGGAGCAGCTGCGCTTCCTGCCGGGCAGCGTGCAGCACGCGCTGAACATGGAACCGCAGATTGCCGCCTGGGCCGAGCGCTTCGCGCGCAAGAGCAGCGCGCTGTTCCTGGGCCGTGGCCTGCACTACCCGATCGCGCTGGAAGGCGCGCTCAAGCTCAAGGAAATCTCGTACATCCACGCCGAGGCCTACCCGGCCGGTGAACTGAAGCACGGCCCGCTGGCGCTGGTGGACGAGGACATGCCGGTGGTGGTGATCGCGCCCAACGACAGCCTGCTGGAAAAGGTGAAGTCGAACATGCAGGAAGTGCGCGCCCGCGGCGGCGAGCTGTTCGTGTTTGCCGACCAGGACAGCAATTTCAGCGAGTCCGAAGGCGTGCATGTCATCCGCACCCCGCGCCACGCCGGCGTGCTCAGCCCGATCGCGCACACCATTCCGGTGCAGCTGCTGGCCTACCACACCGCGCTGGCGCGCGGCACTGATGTGGACAAGCCGCGCAACCTGGCCAAGAGCGTTACGGTGGAATAAGGGCGGGAGGGTCCCCCGCGATGCGGGGGGCTGCCGGTAGCGCCGGGCCAAGCCCGGCGGAGACACCCTTCAGGTTTGGATGGGCCTGACGTCAACCGTCACCCGGCCCGCACCCGGGTTTCATGGGATGATGCGGCACCCCACCCATGGCCCGCGCATGCCCACCCTGACAGACCCCGATCTCCTGAACGACATTGCCGAGATCGGGCGGATCCAGTCGGTACCGCGCATCCTGGAAACCGTTGCGCATATCACCGGCTCGCGGTTCACCGCCATTGCCCGCGTAAACGAGACTACCTGGACGGCCTGCGCCACCCTGGACACCCTGGGCTTCGGGCTGGTGCCGGGCGGGCAGCTGGTGCTGGAAACCACCATCTGCGACGAGATCAGGCAGTCATCCACCTCCGTCGTATTCAAGCACGCCAGCGCGCACCCGCTGTATTCCACGCACCACACGCCGCGCATCTACGGGCTGGAGAGCTACGCCTCCGTGCCCATCCACCGGCCGGATGGGCGCTTCTTCGGCACGCTCTGCGCCATCGACTCATCGCCGGGCAGCTTCGACGAAGCGCACGTGCAACGATCAATGGAACTGCTGGCCGAACTCGTCGGTAATTATCTCGACACGGAAGATCGCCTGGCGGAAGCAGCAACGGCGCTTTCCGATGCACAGCGTGTCTCCGATCTGCGCGACCAGTTCATTGCCGTACTCGGGCACGATCTTCGCAGCCCGTTGCAGGCCATCAGCATGGCAGCGGATTCGCTGGAAACGGAGGCAACGGGGCGCCAGCAGCAGATGCTTGCCCACATCACAGCCGGCGTCACGCGGATGGATGGCCTGATCAATGATGTGCTTGATTTCGCCAGGGGGCGCCTGGGCGGCGGCATTCCGATCTCGCTGCAGCACTGCCATACGTTGCAGGCAGACCTCGAGCGGGTGGTGCAGGAAGTGGCGATTGCCAGCGGGCGCAAGGACATTGATGTGCACATGCAGATTGGAGGCAGCATGGTCTGCGATTCCAAGCGGCTTGCGCAGCTGCTGGCCAACCTGCTGACCAATGCGGCGCAGCACGGCGGCCGCTCGGCACCCATCACGCTGAGCGCGCACAGCACCGCCGATCTTTTCCAGCTGGATGTGCACAACGCGGGCTGCATCCCGTCTGACAGATTGGGCGCCATCTTCAGCCCGTTCTCACGCGAGAAGGGCGAGCTGCCCCGTCCAGGGCTCGGCCTGGGTATCTACATCGCTTCGGAGATTGCCAAGTCTCACGGTGGCACGTTGACCGTGGCGTCCAGCGAAAGTGGCGGCACCCGGTTCACCTTCCAGATGCCCACCGCGAAGCTCCCCTGAAGGTCGATGCACACTCCTTGACAGGGGAGAACGATCGTTCTACCTTGGCGTCGTGGACACCATCACCAACGACACCAAGCAGAAGATCCTGGCGACCGCCGAGGCCCTGATCTACCAGAACGGCATCCATGCCACCGGCATGGATCTTCTGGTGAAGACCTCCGGCGTGGCGCGCAAGAGCATCTACCGCCATTTCGAGAACAAGGACCAGGTCGCCGCCGAGGCATTGAGCGCGCGCGACGTGCGTTGGCTTGCCTGGTTCAGGCACGAGTGCGAACAGGCCGACAGCGCCGAAGCGCGCATCCTGCGCATGTTCACCGTGCTCAAGGGCTGGTTTGAATCCGAGGATTACCGCGGCTGCGCGTTCATCAACACCGCAGGCGAGGTCGGCAACCCCGATGATCCCATCCGCCGGATTGCCAGGCACCACAAACAGAAGCTGCTCGATTACACGCTGGAACTTACCGGGCAACTGGGTATCGAGCAGCCAGCCGCCCTGGCGCGGCAGTTGCTGGTTCTCATGGAAGGTGCCATCACCGTATCGCGCGTCATGGGCGACTACGACGCTGCAGACACTGCCAGGGACGTGGCGCAGGTCTTGTTGAAACAGTCCCGGCGATAACGCCCGGGCAACTCCCATCCGCTGAAGTAACCCGTGTATCCATCCCCGTTGGAGGCCCCACCGTGCCCGCTGAACAGTCCCGTCCGCCGCTTCCTCCGTTCACTCTTGAATCGGCGACCCAGAAAGTCCGCCTGGCCGAAGACGGCTGGAACTCCCGCGATGCCGACAACGTCTCGCTCGCCTATTCGCTCGATACCCAGTGGCGCAACCGTGCCGAATTCACCAGCGGCCGCGAAGAAGCCCGCCAGTTCCTTGCGCGCAAGTGGAAGAAAGAGCTTGAGTACCGCCTGATCAAGGAGCTGTGGGCGTTTACCGAAAACCGCATTGCCGTGCGCTACGCCTATGAATGGCATGACGACTCTGGCAACTGGTTCCGTTCCTATGGCAACGAGAACTGGGAGTTTGGTGCCGACGGCCTGATGGAGCGCCGGTTCTCGTGCATCAACGACATGCCGATCAAGGAGAGCGAGCGCAGGTTCCATTGGCCGCTGGGGCGTCGCCCGGATGATCATCCGGGGCTGTCCGACCTGGGTATGTGAGGGTGGTTGGCCGTTGAAAGCCCCCGGCCACGCACCGGCGGGGGGCATTCATTCGACCGCACCTACCTGCGGACTTCGAAGATCCGCGCCGTCGTCATACTGATGTGGCATTCGATGGCATCGATGCGCTCGAATGAGTCGTTCTCATCCTCTGGCCGGGTGTTGATGGGGCCGCATCGATCTGTCTTTGAACGGATCCAGCTTCGCTGCGCGTCAAGCTCGCTTGCCTGCTCATCCTTCGGCAGCTTCTTCCAGAGTGTGTTGAGCTCGGCATCTTCAGCGCGGTAGCGCTTGAGCACTTCCTCCAGTACCAGGTGGCGGCCTGTGACGGCGAGTGTTGTGATGACATGCAGCGACCACGCGCCATTGAAGCTGGAAAGGTCTGCCTTGATCGAGCCGTCGTCAGTCTCGTGGATCTTGTACGCGAAATTCTCAAAGTAGATTCGGCTCCCGCCAAACCGCCCCTTGCCGTTGTCCAGGACGCGCATCTTCTGGTACTGGCTCCGCTTCATTACCTCAGCGACTTCCGCGGGGATCTCAATGGCCAGCGTTGCCTGGCATCGAAGTGGGTTTCCGCTGCGGAACGGACCTGAGCTGCCACTCTCTGTTGTCTCAATGTGGTCCAGCGAGATCGGAATACCCGCAAGCTGGTCCGTGTACGCCGCGAAAGGCCTGTTGTCGAGCTTTCGCGGTGGATAGATGTAGTCGCTGTAGGTATAGCCACTGGCCGTGCGACGAATCGTCTCCATCGCTGCAACGACCACGTCTTCGCGACTGCACGAGACTTCGCGGGGTGTTTCGCTCGTCGCGGTGCATCCGGTGGAAAGGGCAGAGCCTGCGAGGGTGATAGCCAGGAGGAACGTGGGGGTTTTCATGGTCGGGTTGCTGATCTTCTTCAAGCGGAATCGCCGGCGCACTGACGTACGCCCTGAAAGACCGTCCTGGCGCGGAATGGCGCATCCTGCGGTAGCACTTGCCTGAGCTGCGTCTGGTGGAGCGCTGTGCTGATGACAAGCCGTACCACCTTGCGTGAAGCAGCATCTGGCTGCCACTGGCCAGCAACCACGGTTGGGCGCTGCGCGACGCTGCGGTGCACAGGCAAAGGCTCAGTCGCGTTGGAGCTGCCAGCACGGCGCTCTGGGCGAGCTGTGAGGTTCCGTGTTGAAGACGACAAAATGCGCCGTTGATCACGTCGCACTGTCAGCGCCGGGGCGCCAAGAAGCCCCGACGCCAGGCAAAGCGCCCCGGCGCAGCGCACGGTCACCCGCACACCACGCCGGGGCATCACGGCTTACCAGCCGATACCCACACCCACGCCCATGCTGCGCTCACCACTGTTGGTGAAGGCGCCATTGAGGCTGAAAGTGGCCGAGCCCTTCTCGTTCAGCACGCGCTGGTAGCCCACCGCCATCGCCGATTCGCCCTCGGCATAGCCCACGCCCGCACCCAGGCGGTTGTACGTGGCCAGGCCGGCGGTGTTCATCGCCATCGCGGTCTGCGCGCTGCTCATCGCCGCCATGCGGTTGAAGCGCTTGTCCATCTTGTTCAGGCGCGCATCCACTTCACGGGCGATGCCATCGCTGTAGTCGTTGGCGCGGGCCAGCATCTTTTCCAGCTCGGCGGTATCGACCTGCGGCTTCGGCGATTCCGGCGCCTCTGCCTTGGGCTGCGGCGAGGACTTCGGGGTGTTGCCGGTGTTGGCGGCGAGCTTGTCGTCGTTGCTGGCGGATGAGGTGGGCTCCTCAACCACCGGCGTGGAGGCAGGCGTGCCCGCATCGTCAGAAGCCAGAGCCATCAACCGCGACTGCGGCTGGCCGTCGATGCGCTGTTCCAGGCCATCCATGCGGCCGTTGAGCTGCTGCTGCATGGAATGCAGCTGGCCACCGTTGACCGCATCGCGGCTGCCGGCCGCAATCAGGCCGTTACCCACGTTGGAGAGAATCATGCCGTTGGCACCGGCCAGGGTGAGCTGGTTGAGACCATCGGCGCGGGCGGCGGGGGTGTCCTGGAAGACGGAGCGGAGCTGGCCTTCGACGCGGTCCATGCGGGAGGAAGCGCGCACCACCGCGCCATCGAGGACGGTGAGCGCATCGCCCACGGTGTGCTGACGGGTGTTCTGCACGGTGTAGGTGGGAGCGGTCACGTTGCCAGTAGCGTCCATCTTCGCGCCGCCGCCGAGGGTGGCGAGGGTGTCGTTCAACTGGCCGACGGTGGTGGCGTTGTGGTCGGCGGTACCGCGGGCGAGGTTAGTCAGACGGCGCTGCAGTGCGCCATCGCCAAATGATGCTGTACGGCTCTCTGTTGCGACAGATCCTTCACCAATAGCGACGGCATTCAGCGCAGTCTTTCTCACCGCACTACCGGCACCAAGCGCTAGCCCGCCACGCTCCTCGACCACAGCCCGAACACCAAGTGCAAAGCCATCGGTGGCACTGTCGTGAACCCAAGAAGCGCGGCCCAGTGCAACAGAGTTCTCACCCAGTGCACGCGAATAGCTTCCAAGCGCTACGGCTCCATCCTTGGTGGGCGCAGCCACTGCAGAGTCGCCCATGGCAATTCCAAGACGTCCCGCCTGCGCCTTTTCATCATCGATAGGTGTACCCACAGCAACATGCCTTGATGCAGCCTCAACGCGCGCCGCAATATCAGCAATCAACGTCTCCGCGCCAGCCACGCTCGCGTTGGTTGCGGCCAGCTGCCCGCCCGTCACAGCATCGGTGCTACCAGCAACAAGCGCGCCTTCCGCAACCCCAGTGATCTTCCGCTTGCCATCACTCTTGTTACGAACATCCAGCACGGAACCGGAATTGTTTCCACCCAGGCGAACACTGCCCGACGGTCCATCCTCTCGCACCAGCCCCTCCAGCACAGTTACCTTGGCCACTGCATTGTCCGCGGCCTTTGCCGCGCCCTGCGCCAGGGTTTCGGCACCACGGGCCATCTCGTCGGTAGCGAACAGCTGTGCGCCGGTCACCGCCTCGCTGCTGGTATCGGACACGTCACCCTTGGCGACGTTGACGATCTTGCGCCCCTTGCTGGCACTGCCCACGGAGACCTGATCCTCAGCGGTGGTCTGCGAGCCGGAACCCAGCGCGATCGAGCCCGCATGGCGCGCGGAAGCGCCTGCGCCCAGCGCAATCGCATTGTTGGCCAGCGCCTTGGCCGAGTTGCCCATCGCCAAAGCCGAACTGCCCTTTGCCTCGGTGTAGATGCCACTGGCCAGTGCACCGGCTCCCGTCGCCTGCGCTTTGTTGGTGTCGTTACCCACGACTCCGTGCGCTGTAAGATAGGTCGAGGCCTTTACCTGGCCCAGTGCGGCATCCGCAGCAGTCTTTGCGCTAACGGCCGTGTTGTGAGTCTCGAACAGCTGGTTTCCCGTCACCGCCTCCATGCTGCCCGATTCGACCAGGCCATCTGCCATGTTGACGATCTTTCGCTGCACGGTGGCATTACCCACGGACACCTGATCAATACCAGTGGTCTCCGAACCACTACCCAGCGCAACCGATCGGCTATGCGTGGCGCTGGCAGATGCGCCCAGCGCCGAAGAGTACGCGCCCGTGCCTTTAGCGTCATAGCCAAGGCTGACCGCATTGGTGCCTGCGGATTTGGCTATGTAGCCGATGGCCGTGCTGCCTGATCCACCCGCGGCGCTACTGTTGCCCAGTGCAGTCGCGGCCCTTGATCCTGCATTCGCGGAACGGCCCAATGCCGTTGAGTACATTTCCTTGGCCTGCGCTTCGTTGCCAACGGCCACGGCGTAATCACCCGCGCTGGCGTTGCCACCGACAGCAGTGCCGTAAGTCGCGCTGGCGTTCGCGCTCTGGCCAATCGCGAGCGTAGCGCTGCTCAGTTGACTGGCTGTGGCCTCTGCCTTGCTCATTGCCGCCTTGGCGGAAGCCGCAGCGCTCGAAGCGACACCATGGGTGTCGTTCAGCTGTTGGCCGTTCACCGCGTCAGTGCTGGTGGAATCGACCTTGCCCTTGGCCACGCCTGTGATCTGGCGGTTGCTGTTGCCACTGTTGCGAACGTCAAGGGTCGTGCCACTGTTGCCACCGCCGATGCGGACGTTACCGTTGCTGGCCGTCTGGCTTAGCAGCGTCGAGAGCGTGTTGGCCTTGCCAAGCGCGCTATCGGCATTGGTCTTGGCACTATCGGCCGTGGTCTGCGCGGTGTTCGCGGATGCCTGCGCAGAACTGGCCAGGTTCCTGGCGTCGGAAGCGCTGTTCTGAACCCGGTTCAACTGCGTACCATTGACCGCGTCTGTGCTGCTTGAACCAATCGTTCCCTCGGCAACCCCGGTGATCTTGCGCGCGTAACCACTGCTGTTGCGAATGTCGAGCAGCGAACCACTATTGCTGGCGCCGATGCGGACGTTGCCGTTGCTGGCCGTCTGGCTGAGCAACGTCGAAAGCGTGTTGGCTTTCGAGAGTGCACTGTCAGCGTTGCTTTTCGCTGTGTTGGCCGTGGCCTGCGCCGTGGCAACATTCCGATTGGTGTTGGCGAGCTGATTGACGTTCACCGCATCGGTGCCGTTGCTGCCTTCGCGTACATTTGTAATCCGACGCTCACCCCCGCTCCTGCCTACTGAAACCGTATTGGAACCGGAGCTCAAAGAGTTCGCGCCAATTGCAACAGAATTCGTGTCATCGGCATACGAACCGCTACCGATGGCGATTGCATTCTCCGATCTTGCCTGCGCATTCTGGCCGAGTGCTACTGCACCTTTGACGGTGGCACGCGAAGACCGACCCACCGCTGTGCTATGGCTGCCGGTGGCCTGAGCATCGTGCCCGAACGCGGTGGCGTAGCCACCACTGGTCACAGCGTAGTTTCCCACTGCGGTGGATTCGGTGCCACTGATCCGCGCGCGTGAACCCAGCGCGAGCGTGTCTTGGCCGCTGACCACTGCATCGGCGTAGTTGCCACTGGTGACGATCGCCATCTGGTAGTTCAATCCGCGCGGCGCGATTGCAGAGGCCATTGCATTCAAGGGAGAAGCCGACATCAGCACGATGCGCTCTTTCTGTACCTCCAGGCGCTTTGGCTCTTCTTTGGAGGCTTCAGTGTCATCCGCATGATTGGCAGCCGAGGCCGTGCTGGCTGCGGCCAACAGGAATGCTGACATCAGCACCCGCGTCCGGGCCGGCTTTCCACGCGGCGAACTCAGTTCACTGGCCACCACCCAGCAGCGCCGGGTGGCATTCCAGATACGTCGATAGATGCGGTTCATTGAAGCTCCTTAACAACACGGGGAAAGAGTGCCCAGCGCGCGTGCACGGGCCAGGAAATGGACGGGGATCAGCCTGCCGACGCGGAGACGGTCTGCACGTGCTCGCGGTAGCCGTCGCGGGTGAGGCGATAGCGCAGCTGCAGGCTGTTGCCCGGCTTGGGCTGGAAGGGCAGTTCCAGTGCGGCATCCGGGTACAGGCTGTGGGTGATGTCATGGGCCGTGCAGGCACCCGCGCGCGTGCACTCGGCCACGCTGGTAATGCCCACGCGCAGGCTGCCGGTGTTGAGCAGAGTGTTGCCCTGCAGCTGCAGCGCCACCTCGCCATCGGCGGGCAGCACGTTGACCAGTGCGCCCCATACCAGGCTGACCCCTACATTTGCCTGCGAGCCGGGTTCACCTTCAATCGTGGTTTCTTCTGGTCCGCGTACACCCTCGAAGTACACGCGGTAAGCAGTTTCTTTCTCAACCGGCTGCAGCGGAATGACGCGTATCAGGCGGTTGCCGCCGCCAGCCAATGCGAACTTGCCAGGCGTCACGGCGATGGCGGCCTCGTGCGGCTCAACTTCGCTTTCCTGCTCGTTGGCGCTGGCAGGGTTGTCGATACGGCGTAGCGTGGCCTGCACGTACTGCGCCTGGGTGGACTGCGAGTACACGCGGATCTGCGTGCTGCGCTTGCCTTCCACCGACGAGCGCATGGGGTGCACGGTCAGATTGGCGTGGGCTGGCGCTGCAAGTAGCAGCGCTACCGGCAGCAACAGGTAGACGAACTTGTTCATGAGGATCTCCGTGGGAATCAAGGCCGGGCGGTGGGCACGCGCAGTTCCACCTTCAACTCACCGGTGTAGACGCCTTCGCGCTTGCTGCTGGCTGTGAAGGACGGCGTTTCCAGCGTGATGGGCGTGGGGACGCAGTAGACGGGCTGGTCCAGCTTGGGCAGCTTGACCAGCCGCAGTGCGGTCTTGTCGACGCCCAGCAGCTGCTCTTCCACGCCGTTGCGCATGCGGCGCTTGCTGCCGGCGTAGTTCAGCCAGACGTTGAAGCTCACGCGCTCGCGGTCATCACCGGTCGCATCGCGGTGCCAGAGGGAGTAGTCGTCGCCGACGCTGGGCCGTGAGCCTGTGTCCCGCACCGTGACACCGAGGTACTCGCTCTGCGAACCCAGGCCGTCGTACAGGCACATGTCGAGGTCTTTGCTGCCGGCGATGTCTCCGTTACGCGGATCGTAGCGGAGGTCCATATTGACGTTGGCGTTGCCGTTCTCGAATCCGGGCAGGTAGATCGCGACCGCGTCGTAGTCGGTGATCGTGAAATCGAAGTTGAAGATATAGGTGGCTAGGTGCTCGGAAGGCGGGCGGCGCAGACGGAGTTCGAGAGTGCCTTTCCAGTGCCCGGCGGTGAGTTTGCGCAGCGAAGTGCTATCGAGCGCAATAGCACTTCCCGTCCCAACAATAGGCGTACCAAGACAGGTTTTTCCGTCAGACGAGTGGGCTGTCTGGACGTTGGAATGCCAGTAATCCGCATTGCACGACACTGCGGGATCGATACGATTGATGGATACAGAAATGGAAACATCAGTGCGATAGCCGCTGCGTTGCTCCAAGAACACCAAGGGCACATCACTGGGAATGCCGTAGGTGGCCGAGTGTGTATCCTCCACAGGGCACCGCCCCTTTGCCGAGTCACTCGCGGACGGGCACGTAAAGTACAACGCGCCATACTGCTTCGACGGGTCAAGGTGATCGTGGGCGATCAGCGTCCTTCGCGGCCACACCTCGATGTCCGCCGGAATCGCAGAGCGATCCCAGCTCACCACCACATCCTGGGTAATCACCCCGCTGGGCGGTTCCATCTGCGGCGGCCTCTGCGCCCACGCCTTCGGCACCACCACCGCCAGCGCACACACCAGCATCCATACAAACAACACGCGCCGGCTCATGGCGTCTCTCCTGCAGCAGCGGTCTGGGGTACAACAGCAATCAGTGCCTGTTCCTGCAGCAGACGGGTCACGCGGGCCTGCTGGCGTATCTCTGGCGGCAGCAGCGCCACGGCAAGCGGTTCGCACTGCACCGCGCCTACCAGCAGCACCACGCTGCGGCGCTCGCGTATCTCCAGTGGGCACTGCAGCAGGTGGTCGTTCTGCAGCAGGTACAGCGTCTTCTCAAAGCGGGGGAACTCGGCCACGAAGCCGCCATTGGCGCTGGTGCTTGGCACCGGCGCATTGAGAATGCGGGCGCCGCCCAGTGGCAGGCCGGCCACATCGCGTGCGCTGCCGATGAAGGTGTAGGTCACCTCGATGGGCACCGGCATGCGAACCAGCCGGCCCGGCGAGAGGAACAGCGGCCGCATGCCCGAAGCACCGGTTACCCGTACCGAGGCGATGCCTTCCAGCGAGCTGGCGTCCTGCAGCTCGGCACGGTGGCTCTGGTAGGCCTGCAGCGGCATCAAGCGGCGCTCGCCCAGCTTCAGTCGCTGGCGGCGAGCGCCGCCCACCTGAAGCTCGGCGGCCAGGCCGCTCAGGTCCAGGTCGTCGGTGTCATCCACCTGCACGGCCAGGCCGGCATCGGCGGTGGCGCCGCCGCCCCAGTACAGCCCACGCCGGCTCAGAGCAAAGCTGGAGGCGTGGTTGGCACTGTAGGAATACGTGTTGCGGCCCGGCTGGCGGTACCCGGCCAGCGTCGCGCCGGTCTGGCCCACCTTGCTCTGCAGCTGCGCGCCCAGCGAGGCGCTGTAGCGTTCATTGTTGGTGGCGCGAAGCTCGCCATTCACTTCGCGGTAGTTGGCGTCCACGTCCTGGCGCAGGCTCTGCGCCACGCTGTAGGTCACGTCGGGGCGCTGGTGTTCGGGCTGGCGTGCATCCACCGCATAGCGGCGCTGCGAGCTGCCGCGTTCGCCCTGCTGCAGCCGGCTCAGGCTGAGGCTGAGGAATACGCCGCGGTCGCGCGTTGCCGCTGCACCCACAGCGGCGTCGTTGCGCTGCTGCCACACGCCCGTGCGGGTGGACACGGTGAATTCGCCCCAGCGGTGGGTACGGCTGTAGCTGGCCTGCCAGGTGCGGCTGCGCTGTGCTTCGCGCTGTGGGCGCAGCGGGTCGGGCGGCAGCCACGGCAGCAGCCCGTCCAGGGGGTCATCGCCAAAGCCGGGTAGTTCGCGTGCGGGCCGCCAGGTCTGGCGGCGGGTATAGCCCACGTAGGCACTGCCGCCGGCAAGCGGCAGCGACATCGACGCGCTGAGCGAATCGCTGCAGCCCAGCCGGTCGCGTGCATCGTCCTGGAAGCGGCAGGCATTGCCACGCATGCGTTGCTGGTAGACGTTCCACGCCGCCGTACGGCGGTAGGACAGCTGGTGCTGCTGGCCGCTGCTGCCGTCACTACCGCGCAGCACGCTGAAGGCGCCGCGCACATCCTGGGTAGTGAACTGGCGGCGCACATCCAGCCGCACTTCGCCATAGGTGAAGCCGGCAATGTCAGCCATGCCCGCAGTGACGGCCATATCGCGCACTACCGGCACGCGCACGCCCGCGTGCAGGGCCTGGTCGCTGTCGAAGGTGGTGCTGCGGCGCTCATCGCGCTGGCCCAGCTGCACGAACCACTGCATGCGGCTGTCGGTCCAGTCGCCGCCCTTGTCGAACGGCGCGTCCTCGCTGCGCACCAGGATGCCGTCCTCGTACACGCGCAGGGTGACGTTGTAGCTGCCCATCGGGAAGTTGCGGGTGTCGAGCTGGTTGACGCCCGCCTGCAGGTAGAAGGTCTGCAACAGACGCTCGCCATCGAAGGCATCCACGCGTGCGTCGCGCGCCAGCAGCACGGTCAGCGGTGACGCCTGCACGGCGCCGTCGGCATCCACGTAGGCGTAGGTGGTGCCGAAACGCACGCCGCGGAAGCGGTCCAGCGGCAGCATGCCGAAGGCGAAGGTGCCGCCCTGCGTGCTGGACAGGTTGCGGCGGTCCATCAGGCCGGCCTGCACGTAGTGCTCCTGGCCGAGGTCGTGCCGGTAGTACGCGCTGTCCAGCTGGAAGTCATCACGGCTGCCACCATGGCGATACTGCTGGCGGTTGTAGTTCCACTCGCCTGCCAGGTGGCCACGCGCGAACACGCCCAGCGTGCCTGCGCCCTGTGCGCTCAACGACTGGTAGTCGCGGCCGCCGCTCATGTTGAAGGTCTGCCGGTGCAGCCATGCGTTCTCGGCGTTGGGGGTGACTGTGTGGAAGCGGTGCGGCTCGCGCACTTCACCGGGAATCCATTGGCGGGCCACGAACAGGCGCACCGTGCCCTCACCCTCGTCGTAGAGCGCGCGTACGGCAGCGGGTTCCTCGGGCGGTGCCATGTAGCCGCACCCCGCCGCAGCGCCGCCGTAGCGGCAGGCCAGATGGCTGTTGCGCGGCATCGGCTGTGAGAGCGCGGGAAGGAGGGCGGCCTGCGCTTCGGTAGTCAGCCCCAGGGCTTCGGCGACACGCTGCGGGTCCAGCAGCTGCACGTCATCCAGCGTGACCCGCACCGGTGACAACCCGGCCGACTGGCCAAACAGGCTGATGTCCAGCTGCTCGGTCTGGCCTTCAACCAGATCTTCGAAACCGGCGGGGACGGTACGCGCTTCGCATAGCGCGGGGGCCAGCGCGAGGGCGAGCGCCATCGCCAGCCGGGTAACGGCGGGGGCGGGAATGTTCATGCAGTGGCAATCGAATTAGGGCCGGCCCGCGATTGCGGGCCGGCGGGTGGTGCTTACGGCTTCTGGCGCATCACGATGGTGGCCATGCCCTGGTACTGGGCCGATGCCAGATCGCCGGCGGTAGTCTGTTCGATGACCAGCGGCAGCACGATCGAACGGCCGGTAATGGCACCGTCGAAAATCTGGGTTGCCAGCAGGTCCTGCGCGGTCGTGGTCAGCTTCATGTTGTTCAGGCTGACGGTCATCGGGACGCGCTTTGCCGACGGGCTGCCCACGTTCGGGATCAGCTCCACATCGCTGCCGAGGGCGACTTCGATGTCCTTGGTTTCGTCGTTGGAGAAGATGCGGGTGTTCTCGCGCCACGGGCTGAGGCCGCGGCCGCCCGGCTGGTAGGTCAGGGTGACGATGTCATCCAGGGCGCTGCCGTCTTCCTTCTGGAACGCAAGCGTGGCGTCCACATTCGCGTAGAGGGTGATGTTGGTGTCGATGGCAAACGCGGACGACGATACGGTGGCCAGCGCTGCAGCGAGCGCGGCCTTCTTGATAATGGCGTGCATGGAGGTTGTCTCTCTCGGACAATGATTGGAATGGTTCCCGTCCTGCTGTGGAAGCGCAAAGAAGGGGCGTCGCCCGCGTGAGGGTGCGTGGCGACGGAGAGAATGTTAGGAGCCGATCAAATGGAAAGCCATGCAAACATTCAGATATTTGAATGCATTGTTGGTTTCTTCCTGCAGCGTGGATTATCGCGCATGCGGAATTTGAAACGTCTTGTACGCGCACTGTGCGGCGTGTTCGATTATCTCTGTGCCCTGTACGTTCTGGAACTGCAAGTTATTGCATTGCTACAGCACTGCTTGCCTGTGAACCTAGCCGGTCAATACGGCTGCATCACAGGAGAACTCCGATGTTTACTCGTCTCAGGCGCATCGCACGATGCGCCCTCGTCGCACTGCTTCCGCTTTTCGGCAGCGCATGCGCACCGGCTGCGCAACCGGTAGTGGCGGTGCCCGGTTCGGTCGTCAGCCTGTCGCCACCGCCTGGGTTTGAGTTGGCGCCCAACTACTCAGGCTTTGTCAGTGAGGACGGGCGTTCCAGCATTCTGATTGCGGAGCTGCCGGCCCAGGCCAGCGATGACGTTGGTGCGCTGTTTGCTGACGAAGCCACGGCGCGCGAGCGCTTCGCCACCCAAGGCGTACGCGTGGATCGCCTGGAGCTGCTCACGGTCGGTGGGCAGGCTGTTCCTGTCGCCGTTGGCAGCCAGACCGCGCATGGCTACACCTTTGATAAGTGGGTGGCCTTCTTCAGAGGGTCGCCGACGGTGCTGGTGACCCTCCAGGCAACGGCCGATCGCAAACTGACCCACAAGGAGGCCATGCGTGTCCTGGCATCGGTCACGTTGCGGCAGCCGGCAACGCCGGAGGAGAAGGTCGCTGAACTGCCTTTCACTGTCAGCGCAGCGTCACCGTTCCGGAGGATCGACACGCTGGCGGGCTCGTCAGTGATCTTCACTGCCGGCGCGCTGGATACCGACCCTGAGGGCACGCAGCCGTTGGTGGTTGTCGCGTCCCAGCTTTCGCTGCCTTTCAGTTCGGATGATCTGGATGAGGTTTCCAATCAGTTGATCGCGGGCACGGTCAAGATCAAGGGTGGCACCGTGGTATCCCGCAGCGAGGTGGGCTTTGCCGGTATCCGGGGCTACCGCGTTGACGGCATTGCGCCCGAAGGAAGCCGCTACCGGCATTACCTCGCGCTGTGGCCAGGTGATCGCTTTGTTCGCATGATCGCCATTCTCCCCGCCGGCAGCGGCCCCGAAGTGGAAGAAGCCGTGGACACGATGGCCGCTTCGGTTCGTTTCAAGGATTGAGCTGGATCTACCAAGGCGGCTGGAAACCGGTTCCCCGGTAGATCCACGCCATGCGTGGATGAACCCCCGAATAGCCCCCAGGCACCTGGATACAGGCGTCTATACAGTAGATCCACGCCACGCGTGGATGAGCCATCCCGAACAGCATCCACGCACAGCGTGGATCTACCAAGGCAGTTGGATGCAGGCATCGGTTCAGTAGATCCACGCCACGCGTGGATGAGCCATCCCGAACAGCATCCACGCACGGCGTGGATCTACCAGGGCAGTTGGATACAGGCGTCGGTTCAGTAGATCCACGCCACGCGTGGATGAGCCATCCCGACCAGCATCCACGCACGGCGTGGATCTACCAGGGCAGTTGGATACAGGCGTCGGTTCAGTAGATCCACGCCACGCGTGGATGAGCCGCCCCGGACAGTATCCACGCACGGCGTGGATCTACCAGGGCAGTTGGATACAGGCGTCGGTTCAGTAGATCCACGCCACGCGTGGATGAGCCGCTCCGGGCAGTATCCACGCACGGCGTGGATCTACCTTGATACAACGAAGGCGGCTAGTGGCCGCCTTCGCAGGGTGAATCAGTACTCGATCCAGGCATCCCGCCAGGCCGAGCCGGTGCCCGGGCGGTAGGGCTCTGCGTTGATGTTGCACCAGGCGCCCTCCGGGAACGGGCGGCAGGCGTACAGCTTGCCATCGGTTCCCTTCACCACCGTCTGGCCGGGGATATAGCTGCCAAGCCCGGCGGGGTAGACGAAGTCGTAGTCGCCCGGCGGCGGATCAATCGGATCGGGATCCGGCACGCGGGTATCGAGCTGGAAGCGATGGCCCGGCGTCAGGTACACGCGGTTCTCGGTGGCCGATGCCACCGGCGTGATCACGCCGTTCTGCAGCACGCCGACGCGCGCGTGGCGGGCACTGGCATTGACCTTGCGGGCCAGCGCCAATGGCCACTGCGTGGCACCGGTCTGGCCCGCCACCAGGGTGATCTCCGGGCGTTCCACATCGTTGCCGTTGGCATTGAACACGCGCAGGCTCAGGGTGGTGCCCACCTCCAGCGCTCCACGCGCGGTGACCGGGCCGGCATCCTGCCACTGCGGGGGCGGGTTCACGCCGCCACCGCCTTCAAAGCGGACATCGGCGCAGGTGTAGAAGGCCTCGGCGGAATCCGAGCGCTGCCAGGTGTTGTAGATCACGTGCTGGCCGGTGCGCTTGGGCAGCGGGCAATCCAGCTTGTAGACATCGCCGGAGAGCGGCACGTTGCCGAGCGTGCAGAATTCTTCCAGGTCCCCCCAGCGCAGCGGGCTGCCCGGCTGCCAGCCCTCGCGGGTGACATAGAACTTCCAGTCGCGGGTGGCGTGCGGGGCAGGTGCCTTGTACTCGAAGGTGTAGCGGCCGCGCGCATCGCCACGGATGGGCGTGGTCTGCCAGTCGCTGCGGTTCAGGTCCAGGCCGCGGTACTTGCTGTTGCCGCCGCTGCACAGCTCGCCATCGGGCACGACGGCCTGGTGGTTACCGTTGGCGGCCGCTTGGTTGATGCCTGCCCAGTCATAGAAGGGCTGTGCACCGCCGATGGCCTTTGCCGCGGCACAGGCCGGGTTGGTCGGGTTTTCCGGGTTGCCCTGGTAGCAGGAGTAGACGCGGCTGGACGGCTTGGACAGGGTGCCGTGGGCGAACGCGGTGCCGGAGGCGGCTACGCTGCCGAGGATGGCCAGCGCGAGTGCTGCCCGATGGGAGTGACGCATGGAGAATCTCCTGTGGGTGGTGGAACCCCATGAGTGTCGATGCGTGTGTCTGCGGTTGCCATGCAACTACTTGGATAGTTTCAGGCTGTTTTCTGGAATGGAATGCAGTGCGCAGAAGAGAGTGTCGACCAACGGTCGACACCCACCAGAGAAGGGCGTGTCTACCAGAGCGAGGTTAAACGTGCGGGACGGGCGCGCCGAAGCGGTTGTCACCCGGGGTGCTTGGTAGCAGCATGAACACCAGCACCGCAAGGTTCGCAAACGGTACGAGCAGCAGCAGGTACCACCAGCCGGAACGGTCGGTGTCATGCAGGCGGCGCACGGTGACCGAAACCAGCGGTACCAGGATCGCCAGCCACACCACCACGCCCAGGCCCATCGATACCCATGCCAGTGCCTCCGAGCCGGTATAGCCGGCAATGAAGCTCAGCACATGCAGCGGCATGAACACGATCAGGATGAACAACTGGAACCACCAGTATTCACTGCGGCTGGCACGTCCGCTGAACTGCGCGTAGCGGGTAAGGGGGATCATCATCTTGTGCATCGGTACGCTCTCCAGAAAGAAGCGCGCACTATCGCCGTGTGGGCGAATGATCTCCATGCAATTTATTGCAATTGCAGCGCGAGAATATGTAGAGCCGAGCCCGTGGTCGGCTCCGTGCGGAACCGCGTGTCGACCAACGGTCGACACCTACCGGGGTGCTGGGCGTGTCGACCAACGGTCGACACCTACCGGTGGTGCTGGGCGTGTCGACCAACGGTCGACACCTACCGGGGTGCTGGGCGTGTCGACCAACGGTCGACACCTACCGCGTGGGCTCAATGCGTGACTTTCGCCTCGGCATCGCGTGCGGTGCCGTAGTCGTCCAGCCACTGGAATTTCAGGCTTCCTGGCACGGATGCACCCGACGGCAGCGGCAGGTTCAAGCGCTCGCCCGGTGCCACCATGTCCACCTCGATCACCTTGCCATCGGGCAGCGTCAGCCCGCTCAGCGTCACGTGGTAGGCGCTCGGGTTGTACACCTGCAATGCTTGCCCTTCGGCACGCCATTGCAGCGCAGCCGCTGCATCACGTGCATGGCCCGGCAGGCCAGCCGGGCGATAGAACAGCTTTACCCGCGTGCGGATGGCGAACTGCAGCAGATTCTGGCCTTCCACCGCTTCGGGCTTGGGCGGAATGTCCAGCAGGTTGAAGTACAGCAGCGACTCGCGGTCGGCGGGCAGCGCGGCCCCGGCCATTGGCGCATACGTCAGCCGGAACGCCTGCGCGTGCCCGGCCTCGATGCGGCGCGTGGTCGGTGTCAGCACAAACGGCAGCTTCTGGCTGCCGGCCTTGGCACTGGCGTCGCCATCGTCCAGCCACACCTGGGCCAGGGCGACCTTGTCGCCGCGGTTGTTGGCGTTCACCGTTACCGCACCCTTGCTGCCGTCGTAGACCACGCGAGTGCCCTGCAGGGTCACCGCCGCGGCGGCGGGCAGTGCGGTGCCTGCGCAACCCAGTGCCAGCATCAATGCGTATGCGCGAATGTTCATGGGAGTGTCCTCGGAAAAACCGCCCGACAGCACGCCGCCGGGCGGGGGCGCTTACTTGTAGACGATGTCCATCTGCGCGGTGGCATTGGCCGAGCCGGCCACCAGGTCAGCAGCGGCACCGGTCTTGGTGTACCAGACGCTGTGCTTGAGGGTCGCCGGTACGGTATCGGTCACGTTGACGAACTGGGTCGGGGCGTTGTTGATTTTCAGCAGCGTATCGGTGCTGTCATAGATCTTGTACGCCACACCTTCAGCGGCGCTGGCGGCGGTAAGTGCCAGTGCGCCATCGGCCGTGGACGAGCCGCTGAACTTCACTGCCACATCATGCGAGCCGGCGGCGCCCGGGCAGGCCACGGCCACGTCCAGGTCGCGACGGCCGATACGTTCGGCACCCTTCAGGTCTTCCAGATCCATCTTGCCCATCGCCACGGCAACGCCGCCATTGATGGTGGCGATGCAGGTGGTCTCGACGATCTCACCGGAAATGGTCAGATCAGCCGCATTCACGGCCGGGGCGGCGGCCAGCAGGATGGCCAGTGCCATCGGGGTCTTCAGGTTCTTCACGGTGTGCTCTTCTCTAGATGATAGGGAACGGGAATGCAGCAGTAGCCAACGTGGCGACAGCAGCAAGGCGTGCGGGTTCAAGGGCGATGCCGGCTTGCGATCCAGGAATCGGCGCGTGGTTCTACGTCCCTCTGGGTTCTCGCACCGGCGCATCATCCGCCAGCGTTGCCAAGCCATCCATGCAACATGTTGCAAAACACAGGTTCCGCTGCAGAAAACGCGCAACTTTGCAACAACTTGCATGTTCCAAAAGGCGCCCGCCGCCTACGCTGCACGCCTCCCATCACTACCGGGGCTGCACTGCGGCCGCGCCGACGCCATGCGCCTGTGTTTCTCTCCCTGTCAAAGCGCTACGCAGTGTTCGCTGCGCCATACCGCACTGGCTGTGGCCATCAGCACCACACTGATGTTTGTGGGCGCGCTGCCTGCGCATGCGCGTCCGGGCGGCGAAGTGGAATTCAGTGAGGGATTCGCTACCGGCTTCGGCAGTAACAACCTTGCGCGCTTCAGCGTGGGCAATCCGGTGGAACCCGGTCACTACAACGTCGATATCCATCTCAACGGCGAGTTCGTCCGCCGCGATGATATCGAGCTTGTCGAATCCGATACGCCCTATGTGGCAACGCCCTGCGTGCCTGCGCAGCTGCTGCTTTCGCTGGGCCTGAGCGACGCCGCACGCGAAGCCGTGGAGGCGGCCGACAACCCGCAGTGCGTCGATCTGCAGGCCGTGATCGACGGTGCGCGTGTCACCTACGACGACAGCCAGCTGCGCCTGGATATTTCGCTGCCGCACGTGGCGCTGCAACGCCAGGCACGTGGCTTCGTTGCACCAGAACTGCGCGACCACGGCATCACCGCCGCGTTCTTCGGCTACACCGTCAACCACTACCGCAGCCAAGGCCAGCAGAACAGCTACGCCGGTATCACCAGTGGTGTGAACCTGGGCGCGTGGCGGCTGCGCCATCGCAGTTCCATCAGCCACAACGCGCAAGGCACGCACTTCAATACGCTCAACAGCTACCTGCAGCGCGACCTGCCGCGCTGGAACAGCCAGTTCACCCTGGGCCAGAGCAACACCGGTGGCGAACTGTTCGACAGCGTCGGTTTCACCGGTGTGCGCGTGGCCACCGATGAACGCATGCTGCCAGATTCGCTGCGTGGCTATGCGCCTGTGGTGCGCGGCGTGGCGCAGGGCAATGCGCGCGTCACCATCCGCCAGAACGGCGCGGTGCTGTACGAAACCACCGTGGCGCCCGGCCCGTTCGCCATCGACGATCTCTACCCCAACGCCGGCAGCGGCGATCTGGAAGTGGCCGTCACCGAGGCCGATGGCCGCGAGGAACGCTTTACCGTCGCCTTCTCGGCCGTGCCGCAGGCGCTGCGCGAAGGCAGCCAGCGCTTCAGCATCACCGCCGGTGAGCTTCGCAACACGGGCCTGTACCAACAGGCGCTGCGCTTCACCGAAGGCACCTATGCGCGCGGCGTCAGTAACCGTGTGACCCTGTTGGGCGGCGTGCAGGTGGCCGAGCACTATCAGGCGGGTCTGGCTGGCGCAGCGTTCAACACGCCGTTTGGTGCCATCGGTGCCGACGTCACCCATGCGCGCGCAAACGTGCCCGGCCTGCCCGCGCAGTCGGGCCGCAGCTACCGGCTGAACTATCAGCGCAGCGTGGCGCGCACCGGTACCAACCTGGGCCTGGCTGCGTACCGGTACAGCACCGAAGGCTTCCTCACCCTTACCGATGTTTCGCAGCTGTCGTTCGACCGGCCGCAGGCCGCAGATGCGTTCGTCATGCGTACGCGCCAGCGCTTCCAGATGAATTTCTCGCAGCGCGTGGGCACGCGTGGCCAGCTGTACCTGGCCGGTGGTCATGTGACCTACTGGAACCGCGCCGGCAAGCACAACGATCTGCAGCTGGGCTTCCACAGCAGCTACCGAAGCGCCAACTACACGGTGTCCGCCACGCGCTACCGCATGGCCAGCGGCGCGCCAGACACGCGGCTGTCATTCATGCTCAGCCTGCCGCTGGGCCGCACCAGCAACGCGCCGCGCGCCACGGCCACCTACAACGACAGCCGCCTGGGCAGCCAGCAGCAGCTGGGCATCAACGGCAACCTGGGCGAGGGCCGTGCGTTGTCCTACAGCCTGTCGGGCAACCGCGGCCAGGGCGGCAGCGGCTACAACACCTATGCCAGCTACCAGGGCAGCCGCACCGATCTCAGCGCTGGCTACAGCCATGCCAACGGCAGCAGCAGCTTCAATGCAGGCGCCACCGGCAGCGTAGTGCTGCACCGTGGCGGCATCAACTTCGGCCCCGCGTTGGGCGACAGCTTCGCGCTGGTGGACGCACAGGGTGCACAGGGCGCCACGGTGGGCAGCGGTCGCAACGTCACCGTGGCCGGCAATGGCTACGCCGTGCTGCCCTATACCAGCCCGTACCGCTGGAACCAGATCAACCTGGACACCGCCCACCTGCCGCTGGATGTGGAAGTGCAGGCCAGCTCGCAGCGCGTGGCGCCCAGCGCCGGCAGCATCGTCAAGGTCAGCTTCCAGTCGCGCAATGAACGGCTGTGGCTGATCGATGCCAGCGATGCCGATGGCACCCCGCTGCCCTATGGCGCGCAGATCGTGCACGCCGATGGCCGCACGCTGGGCCAGGTGGGGCAGGGCGGTGTGCTGGCCCTGCGCGGGCTGGAGGCGACCGGCTTCGTGCACGTGCAGACCGAAGACGGCATGGCCTGCCGCCTGCAGTACGCCATGCCCGAGGCAGCTGATGCACAGGGCCAGTACTGGTCGCAGGCGCGTTGCGTGGCGCTGCCGCCGGCAGCGCAGGCAGACGATGTTTCCGATTCAACGACCGGAGCTTCCCAATGAAAGCCCAGCACCTCCTTTCTGCTGTGCTGCTGCTCGCCGCTGCCGGGCAGGCCAGCGCCGATTCGGCCATCCTCACCTTTACCGGCAACGTGCTGCCGGGTACCTGCACCGTCACGCCGAACGTGGCCGTCACGCTGGACAACATCCCGCTCAATGACCTGGTACCCGGTTCCGTGAACCTTGGCTATCAGAAGCCGGTGGTGCTGCATTTCACCGGCTGCGTGGGCGTGAGCAGCGTCGAGGTGACCTTTGACGGTACGGCCGACCCGACGCAGAACGGCCAGTGGAAGAACCTGGCCGTCGGTGGCGCCACCAATGTGGCCGTCCTGTTGCTGGAGGGCACCAGCGGCAACACAACGTTGACCAGGGGCATGAAGAGGGTGGTCACCATCGGTGGTGCCGCCGCTGGCCGCTTGGACATGCGAACCAGTTACTCCCACTGGCCCGGAACGGTACCGACACCAGGGGATGTCAGTACGCAGATCACCGTCATTGCTGATTACCGATGAGCCATGGCTGGGTAGTACTCGACCCACTCACTCCCGCTCCGGCCAATGAATTTCCATCTTCAATCCTTGGAACGTCCCGATGAAAACCCAACATAGTGTTCTGGCGATGCTGATGCTCGCCACCATGGGCCAGGCCCGCGCCGATTCGGCCACCATCGATGTGATCGGCAAGGTGTTGCCCGGTACCTGCACCATGGCCAACGTGCCGGTAGCCCTGGACGAGATAGACGCGGTCGACCTGGGCACGGGCGGGGAGCACGGCCTGAAACCGGCCGTGCTGAACTTCACCGGCTGCCTGGGCGTGACCAGCGTCGAGCTGACCTTCGACGGCACCGCCGACGCCACCCAGGATGGGCATTGGCAGAACCTGAGCACTGGCGGTGCGACCGGTGTGGCCGTAGCGTTGCTGGATGGCACCACTGGCAACGTCTTCCTGAAGAAGGGCGCCACGAAGGCCGTCACCATCAACGGTGCAGCCGCCGGCAGACTGGACATGCGCACCGGCTACTACCGCAAGGCCGGCACGCTGCTGAAGGCGGGTGATGTCAGCACGCAGATCACTGTGACGGCGGATTACAAATGACGCGCGCAAACGCGCCGCGCGGCATCACGATACCAGCTGCACGGGCTGCGCTTTGCGCGCTGTTGCTCGCCAGCGCAGGCGGGGCGATGGCGTGCACCGGCCTTGGTCAGAGCGCCAATCTCGACATCGACCACGAGGTGCTCAATGACCCCGCGCCGGGAGTTGTCCTGACCGGATGGCTTGGTTTCGCTTCGGTGAACATTGCACAGGTACTTGGATGCACACAGGATGCGCTGCCGATGGAGATCAACCCGAGCTTTACAGGGTTGACCGCGGTCGGGACCGTGAACTACGAGGGAGAAACCTATGTGACCTATCAAGTCAGCCCAACGTCGCCGCTGCTGATCTTCAGGCACTCGGGATATCCGGGCGGCGGGAGTGGCGGCTCGGGGTTCCACCACACGCCGCTGACCATCGGAACGCGCGCAAGCATCGAAGGGCTTCGACGGGGAGCCAACGATGCGATCAACTCCACGTTCACTGTCGCGGTTGTCTCGCGTGGTGGCCCGATGCAGACAACCTCAGCGAGTCTTGGAACGGGGACCACGTGGCTGCGGGACTTCCCGTCACTTGTCATGCAGCATCCCATCCGCGTCAATCTGCGGCTCCGCAATCCGACCTGCAGCCTCAACCATGCCGGCTTCAGTCTGACCGACGTCTCGGCTGACGTGCTGGGGGCCGCGGGCAGCAGTAGCAGCGAGCAGGCGTTCCAGGTGAAGCTGCAATGCGATGCCGCAGGCGTGCCGGTCAAACTGACCCTGACCGATGCGAACGCGCCCACGGCAACCGGAAGCCTGTTGAAGCCCACGGCCAATGCCACGGCGGAGGGTGTGCAAGTCGAGTTGCTGCGCAATGGGGTGCCGGTGGCGCTGGGGCAGCAGTGGAACCATGGTGCATCCAGCGCCGGCGCACAGAACATCGATCTGCAGGCGCGCTATACGCGAGTGCCCGGCGCCTTCAAGATCGGCGCGGTGGAAGGCCAGGCGGTATTGACGGCGGATTATCGATGATGGCTCATGATCCTCTGGTCAGCGTGGACGGCCGGTCATTTCCTGCTTTCGTGCTGCGCGGCCAACCGCAGTCTCCGCTCCTCATCTTCCGGCATGTCGCTGCTTCATCCAGTCCGGGCCAGCCTGCGCGCACACAGCCGTTCGATATTCGTGCGGTCTCTTCCATCGGCGGGTTGAACATCAACAGCAACACCCAGTGGTCGTATGTCGCCACCGCGGCGGTTCCGCGGCAGCGACATGCGCGGCGTGACTGATCAATCACTTGGGACGATCATCCATGTGGCGCCGCAGTTTCCCCATCTGGTAAAAAAAATACCTACCCTGCGGGATGTGTCTGCCGCCGATCTGCCCGCCGCGGACCGAACCGCCGGCCTGAGCGGTTTCAAGGTGGCCATGAACTGCAACGGCCAGTTCCCGGTGACGATGAAACTGACCGACGCCAACGCGTCGGGCAACACCGGCAGCCGCCTGACACCCACCAGAAACGCCACGGCGGGCAGCGTGCGCGTGCAGCTGCTGCGCGAGGGCACCCCGGTGGTGCTGGGCCAGACCTGGTCCATCGTGCAGAGCCAGACGGGCAACCAGGACATCGCGCTGTCGGCGCGCTATTGCCGCGAAGCCGGTACCTTCCACAGCGGTGTGGTGGAAGGCCAGGCGGTGATCGAGGCGACGTACCGTTAAGAGTGCTGAGGGGCAGCGGCCGACTGCCGGCTGAACCGGGTACTCGGCCCAGCGGCTTTTAAAACTTTTCGTATGGGAACTGCAGGGGCACGGTGCGTTGAATGGCGGACGTCATTCCGCCGTCGCATGCACGCATGCGGGCGGAGCCCACTGCCAACATGGAGCCCCGCCCATGCAGTTCCTGCTTAAACGATTCACTGCACTCGCCCTTACCACTCTCCTCGCGGCCTGTTCGCCCTCCGCACCGGATGCCGCCGCCGAGCTTCTCTCGGTGCAGGTCCAGACCCTGCAGACCGAGGACGCCGCACTCCATGTGGTCCTTCCTGGCAGGGCCGTTGCCGCCCACGAGGCGGAAGTTCGCCCGCAGGTGGATGGCATCGTGGCCAGGCGCCTGTTTGAAGAGGGCAGCCAGGTCCAGGCCGGGCAGCCGCTCTATCAGCTTGACGACATCACGCTGCGTGCAGGTCGGGATGAAGCCAAAGCACGCTTGAACTATGCCTACGCCACCTGTGGTGCCGCCCGCGAGGAGGCTCGGCGCTTGGCACAACTGGCCGAAGCGCAACTGGCCAGCCAGCAGGACAAGGAACGGTCGGCGGCGGCACACCAGCGTGCCGAAGCGGAAATACAGATGGCGCAGGCCTCGCTGCAGACCGCAAAGGTGGCGCTGGATCACGCGCGTATCGCCGCACCCATCAGTGGCCGGGTCGGGCGATCCAACGTGACCGAAGGCGCGCTGGTCAGCTCGCACCAGCCCGTGGCGCTCACCACGGTGCGCGGCCTTGACCCGATGTATGTCGACCTCTCGCAGTCCGCTGCCGAGTGGTTGCAGCTCAGGCGGGATATCGCCGATGGGCGGCTGCGGGATAACCGGCAGCTGCCGGTGGATATCCAGCTGGAGGATGGCAGCTGCCTGCAGCAGACCGGCACCCTGCAATTCTCCGACGTGAGCGTCGACCCGGCCACGGGCACGTATGCACTGCGGGTCCGTGTTGCCAACCCTGATGGTGTCCTGCTGCCGGGCATGTACGTATCGGCTTCCCTCGGCGCCGGCGTGCGCCGTGATGCACTGCTGGTGCCGATGCAGGCCGTCTCGCGCGATGCATCCGGCAAGACGCACGTCATGGTGGTCGACGGTGAGGGGACGGTCGCCAACCGCGCCGTCCAGCTGGGCCGGGCACTGGGCGAGCGTTGGCTGGTGGAAAACGGCCTGCAGGCCGGCGAGCGCGTGGTGGTGCAGGGCCAGCACAAGCTGCAACCGGGTAGCCGCATCTCTCCCGTGGAATGGAGCGGGCACGCGCAAGGCACAACCGATACCGCATCCTCTACCCGGGAGGGCTGATGGCACGCTTCTTCATCGATCGCCCCATCTTTGCCTGGGTCATCGCGCTGCTCATCATGCTGGTGGGCGGCTTGGCCCTGGTGCGCATGCCGGTCGCGATGTACCCGGACGTGGCACCGCCCACCATCACCATCACCGGCATCTATCCCGGCGCGTCGGCCAGTGTCATCGAGGAGACGGTCGTGCAGGTGGTGGAGCAGCAGCTGGCGGGGCTGGACGGCATGCTGCACTTCTCCTCGCAGAGCTACTCCTACGGTGGCTACGCGATGATCAACGTGGTCTTCAGGAACGGCATCGACCTGGACCAGGCGCAGACCCAGGTGCAGGGCCGGGTACAGCTGGCCATGCCATCGCTGCCCGAGGCGCTGCAGCGCCGCGGGTTGGCCGTGACCAAGTCGAACGGTGGCTACCTGCAGATGCTGGCCTTTGTCTCTGAAGACGGGCGAATGAACGAGGCCGATGTATCGGACTACGTGGGTTCTACCGTGGCCGACGCCATCCGGCGGGTGCCCGGGGTGGGGCAGGTGCGTGAGTTTGGCGGCAAGTACGCGATGCGTATCTGGCTGGACCCGGTGAAGATGGACCGCTACCAGTTGTCCGTGGACGAGCTGGTAAGCGCCATCGGCGCGGAGAACCTGCAGGTGCCGCTGGGTGAGATCGGCGGCGCACCGGCCGTGCAGGAACAGCAGTTGAGCGCGTTCATTGAAGGGGCCTCGCCCAAGCGCACGGCGGCCGAGTTTGCCCAGGTGGTCATCCGCAGCCAAGAGCACGGTGGCGTGCTGCGGCTGGGCGATGTGGCACGCATTGAACTGGGGGCGGAGAGCTACGACTTCGGCAACCGTCTCAACGGAAAGCCCGCCGCTGGCATCGGCATTTCGCTCGCGCCGGGGGCCAACGCACTGGAAACCCGGGCGGCCATCGACAAAGCGGTGGAAGCACTGGGCCCGGGCATGCCGGCGGGGGTGAAAGCGGTAGTTCCGTACGACACCACGCCCTTTGTGCGGCTGTCCATCAAGGGCGTGGTCAAGACCCTGCTGGAAGCGGTCGTGCTGGTATTCGTGGTGATGTATCTGTTCCTGCAGAATCTGCGGGCCACACTCATCCCCACCATCGCCGTGCCGGTGGTGTTGCTGGGCACCTTCGGCATTCTCGCGTTCCTGGGCTTCTCGGTGAACATGCTGACGATGTTCGCCATGGTGCTGGCCATCGGCCTGCTGGTGGACGATGCCATCGTGGTGGTGGAAAACGTCGAGCGCATCATGGCCGAGGAAGGGCTCTCGGCACGCGATGCCACGCGCAAATCAATGGATCAGATCACCGGTGCCCTGGTGGGCATTGGTGTGGTGCTGTCGGCCGTGTTCGTGCCGATGGCCTTCATGCAGGGCGCAACAGGTGTCATCTACCGGCAGTTCACTGCCACGCTGGTCTCTGCCATGACGCTGTCGGTCATCGTTGCGATCATCCTCACCCCAGCCCTGTGCGCCACGCTGCTGAAGCCCGTTGCCCACGGCGGCGGGCATGCCGCGACAGGCGTGCTTGGGCGGCTGTTCGGCGCCTTCAACCGGCGGTTCGACAGCGCCAGTTCGGTGTACCAGCGCGGCGTCGGCGGCATCCTCGCCCGGCCCCGGCGCTTCCTGTTGGCCTTCCTGGCACTCAGCGCGGTGATGGCCGCGCTGTTCGTGCGCCTGCCCAGCTCCTTCCTGCCCAATGAAGACCAGGGCACGCTGGTGGTTCTGGTGCAGACGCCGGTGGGCTCCACACTGTCGCGGACACAGGACGCGCTCGCATTTGTGGAGAACTACTTCCTGCAGGAAGACGCGGTTGTCGAATCGATGTTTACCGTCGCCGGGTACAACTACTCCGGCATGGGACAGAACTCGGGCCTGGCCTTCCTGCGCCTGAAAGACTGGTCCGAGCGACCGGCGGCAGATTCGGCCGACGCCATTGTGGCCCGCGCGTCGAAGGCCCTGGCCAGGCACGGCGACGCCAGCATGTACGTGCTTTCGCCGCCGCCTGTGCCGGGCCTGGGCGAGGTCTCCGGTTTCAGCTTCTTCCTGAAGGACGACGCGGGGCACGGGCATGCGGCCTTGGCAGCAGCACGTGACCAGCTGCTCGCCGCCGCCGCAGAGAATCCAGTGCTCGCCCGGATGCGCGCCAACGGCATGGAAGACGCACCCACCTTGAAGATCGACGTGGACACCGCCCGTGCGCGTTCGCACGGTTTGGACCCCGCCAATGCACTGGCTACCCTCAGCGCAGCGTGGGGCGGGCGCTACGTGGCCGATTTCGTGGACCGTGGCCGCACCAAGCGTGTGTATGTACAGGCGGATGCGCCCTTCCGCATGAAGAAGGACGATCTGAACCTGTGGTCGGTGAAGAACGCGCAGGGCAGCATGGTGCCTTTCGCCTCGTTTGCGCGTGCGGACTGGTCGCACGCATCGCCGCGTCTGGAGCGGCAGAGCGGTGTATCGGCCATGGAGATTCAGGGCGAGCCGGCCCCGGGCATTGCGTCGGGCGAGGCGATGGCGGAGATCGAGCGGCTGGCGGCAGAGCTGCCCGCAGGGTTCAGCGTGGAGTGGACAGGTGCGGCGGTGCAGGAGCAGGAATCGCGTGCGCAGGCGTTGCTGCTTTTCGTCCTCTCCATCGTGGTCGTGTTCCTGTGCCTGGCCGCCCTGTACGAGAGCTGGGCGGTGCCGACGGCGGTGCTGCTGGTGGCGCCCTTGGGCATTCTCGGGGCGGTGCTGGCCAACACGGTTGCCGGGCTGGAACGCGACATCTACTTCCAGGTGGCCATGCTCACCACGGTGGGCCTGACCAGCAAAAACGCCATCCTCATCGTCGCCTTCGCGCGGGAGCACCTGCAGAACGGTGCTGAGCTGATCGACGCCGCGCTGCACGCCGTGCGCGACCGCCTGCGGCCGATCATCATGACCTCGCTGGCCTTCGGGCTGGGCGTGCTGCCGCTGGTGCTGGCCAGCGGCGCTGGCTCGGGCGCGCAGCGGGCCATCGGCACCGGTGTGCTGGGAGGGATGCTGGTGGGTACCTTGCTGGGGTTGGTGTTCGTGCCGCTGTTCTTCGTGATCGTCATGCGCACGTTTGGGCGTCGATAGTGCCGACCCGCTGTAGAGCCGAGCCCATGCTCGGCTGCAGTTCGTACAGGCACTTCAGCCGAGCATGGGCTCGGCTCTACAGGAATCTACGGGTAGCGCCGGGCCACGCCCGGCGGAATTGCATCCGGTAGCGCCGGGCCACGCCCGGCGGAATGGCCTCAGGCCACGTGCACCTGCTCATCCACATACTCAGACAACCCACGGCAGGCCAGCAGCAGGCCCTCGCGCACGTCGTTGCCGATCTGCTGCGCCTCATCGCCATCCTCGCGCACGCGCTCGCTGGCATGCAGCAGCTCCAGCAGCACGGTCAGTCCGGCGTTTGCCCGGTTGATGCGTGCCAGGGCCATGCACTGGCCGGTGTTGCGCCCTTTGCGGCGCAGCGGCTGGCCATCGGCGCCTTCCACTTGTCGGATGCGCTGCAGACTGCCCAGCAGGGTGATGCCTTCCCCAGACTGCTGGGCGGCAAGGGTGGATTCCAGCGGCTGGGCGAGTTCATCGGGCAGCGTGTTGGCGGCCTCGCCCAGGGTGGCGAAGAGGTAGGGGTAACGTGTGGTGCTCATGACGGCTTCCTTATGCATGCGGCAAAGAGAAGCCACCCTGCTTGAGAGCGAGGGCGGCGGACGGTGCGTGGTTCCAATACCGGAGGCTGATGCAAACGCCGGCGGGCCGAAGCCCCCACGCACCGCCCGCCATAGACGCGCGGGCAGAATGCCTGCCGGCGCCACCCACAGGGGATGGGCGACGCCGGCAGGCAAGCGTAACCAACACATCAACCTAACGGGATTGGAAGCCCGTGCCACCCGTTTTCGGTGGCGGTACATGATTCGCACTGGACGCCCGTGCTGCCAATGAGGAAAGTTTCAAAGTAGAAAAAATACGAATGTTTGCAGCGACGTGGCGAAAGCCATCAGAACGTGCAGATTGCGACAGAACTGTAGAGTCGAGCCATGCTCGACTCACCACGCGCAAAGCAGTCGAGCATGGCTCGACTCTACAAAGGCATTGCGTCGTGCAAACAAAAACGGCGCCGGATTGCTCCGGCGCCGTTTCAGTTCTGCCTCACCACTTGTATGCGACGCTCAGGTTGGCAGTCGCTTCGCGGTACCCATGGTCACCGCGCATCACGCCCAGGCCACCCCAGGCACTCAGCCCGGAGCGGAAGTCCACGCGCGCGCCGGCATTCAGCTCGTAGCGGTTGCGCGGTACGCTGGCCTTCAGCGCTTCATCGTCAAACGCCATGCCGTTGCTGGCGCCATCGCGGTACCAGTTGGCCACCACGTACGGGCTGACCGAGGCGCCGGCGGTGCTGTGGCCTTCGCCCTGCAGGCGCAGGCCCGCGCGGCCAGACAGGCCACTGTCGCCCAGGCTGCGCACCACCGTGCCGTTGGCTTCGGTGTGGCGGTCAATGTTGGCATCGGTGTAGACCAGCTGCAGTTCCGGCTGCAGGTGCAGCGTGGTGTTGCCAATCTGGCCGATACCGAAGCGGTAACCGGCTTCCAGCGCGCTCTGCCAGATATCCGAGTCGTAGCGCTCTTCGGCCAAGCCCTCGCCCTGCACGCGGTTGCGGAACTGGCCGCGCTGCACGCTGGCATCCACATATAGTGCATCGGTGGTCCAGCTGCTGTACACGCCCAGCGCGCCGCCTTCCACCTTGCCCTTGGCGCTGTAGCCGGTCAGCAGCGAACGCGAGGTGGCGCTGGACTGGGCCAGCGTACCCATCACGCCCACACGGCCACGGCCGCCATCGAAGACGCCCAGGTCGGCGCCCAGCTGCACGCGCGAGCGGTCCACGCGCAGGTCCAGCTGGTCTTCCACCGCCGACAGCTTGCTCTGGTTGGCGTCCACGCGGGCCCAGCCACGCACGCCGTCCTCAGCGGCCATGCTGCCACCCTGGCGGTCGCGCCAGGAGTGGCGCAGCAGCTGGTCCATCGCGAATTGGTTGGCCAGGTACGCGCCGGCTTCCGGGCGCAGCACCGGGGTCGGGTCCACCGGATCAACCGGGTCCACCGGGTCGATCGGCTGGCACTCCGGCAGGGTCGGGTCCACCACGCACGGGTCCGGCACGGTGGCCAGTTCCGAACGCAGGTACCAGCCGCCATTGGTGGCATCCTTGAACAGGAAGTACTCGTACTGGCCACCCACGGCACGGCCCTGCAGATCGAACTGGCCGTTGGACGCGCCGCCCACACGGATCAGCTCGATGCCCTTGTCGGTCTTGGCACCGGCACCGCCAGCGTTGAGCACACGCACGTTGGCCTGGCCGCTGGTGTCGCCGGTAACGATCAGCTTATCGGTGGCCGAGGTGTCATCGCCCAGCGTGGTGTTGAACAGCAGGGTGCCGCCGTTGCCGGTGAAGGTATCTGCCGTGAGGGTGTTGAAGGTGCTGCCATTGCCGAGGGCGACGGTGCCGGTGTTGCCCAGGGTGAGCTGGCCGACGTTGCTGTCGCCGGTCAGCAGCCAGGTGCTGTCACCACTGATGTCGGCGGAGGTGACGTCGAAGAAGCGGCCATCAATCTGCGCCTTGTTGCGCAGGAACACGTTCAATGTGCCGTCGGAGACGGTGGTGGGGTCGAAGGTGACATTACCGGCCAACCGGGCATTGTCCACGTTGAAGTTCACCGTGCTCGAGCCGAGTGCGAACCCGGCATCGTCACGCACCAGCAGCAGGTTGCCGTCAGCACCCAACAGCTGTGCGCCCCGGGCGACCGTGATGTTGTAGATGTTCTCGTCCAATGGCATGACCTGGATGGCCGCGCCGCGGCCAGAAGCCACCGTGGAATTGTCGATGTTCAGGGTCACCCGGCCTGCCGGGTTGGTTTCCCCCCACAGCATTGCACCCACGTTGGCGCCGTAGACATTCGAGCCGTTGGTGATGTCCAGACGGCCGAACTGCTGGCGAACACCCAGACCACTGTTGTAGGGCTGCGCGGCAGAGTTGGGCGCGTCTTCCACCCGCACCTGCACACCATTCAGCAGGGCATAGGGATCGCGATCACCCGATCCTGCAATGTTGCGCGACAAGTCGACACCGACCGAGGCCGCTGCCGTGGGCCGCATGTCGGCGGCGTTGACGATGATGGAGCCGCCAGTGAACGCGGCAGACGTGTTGCCGCCGGCCAGGTGAATGCCGCCACCACGGAAGTGGGTGCCGGTGGCGGTCAGACGCGCGTCATCTTCGAGCGTGACAGACGTCTGGCTCGCCGCGCCCAGGCCTACGCGGGTCACGGTGCCGCCCACCAGCTCCACAGTGGAGGTATCACTGGCCGTAATGGCGTTCGTCTGTGCGTCGTTGCCGGTCAGGTTCGATCCATTGATCAGCGTCCATTCTTCAACCGGATCGGTTGCCGTCAGTTGGCGATCCTCATTGTCGAGATCCCCGGCCAACGCCGTGCCCAGTGGCAGGGTGGCGAGCGCCAGCAGCAGGCTGCGGGCCAGCGGGCGAAGGGTCGGGAGCGATGCAGGGCGGGGCAGGTGGATCATGGTCATGTCCTTTGCGATGGTGATGACGGCGACGGCATTGGCATCAAGTCCATACACCCTTGTTCAGCGAGGTGATGTATATGCCAGTGCCGTGTGAAGACGTAGTGACTGATGCGGCCGTTCGCGCAGCAAGTTGTCTTGATCGACCCAAAGTGTCCGTCTGGCCCCGATCGCGTCCCATGCAACTAGTTGTAAAAACCGCTTGGTGAGCTGGCGGATTCAGGTGCCGGTAAACACTGCGGCCGCCTGTCGCACCCGGCTTGCAACGCTTTCTATAGGCGTCGTGTTGCACCCGCACCAGCATGTGCTCCTTCCCCAGGAGACATGCGATGCACACACTCACCCCCATTCGCAGCACGCTGGCCGCAGCACTGGCCCTGGCGCTTGCAGGCCCGCTGCCGGCCCTGGCGCAACAGGTCGTGGCCGATGGCGATGACCAGACGCCGGCCGCCGGTGACTACACCACCACCGATCCGGTGGAACCGGGCAACCCCGCCGGCCATGCGTTCTATGCCATCAACGGCGGCACCATCGTGCCGGCCGGCGAAGTGAACCTGCGCACCGAGGGATTGCGCGCGGCGGCGGTACACGTGGATGGCGCTGGCAGCCGCGTGGCGCTGGCCGGAGGCAGCATCACCACCATCGGCCATGGTGCGGCCGGTGTCTCGGTGCTCAACGATGGCCAGGTCAGCCTGGCCGGTACCCGCATCGAAACCCAAGGCAACGAAAGCCACGGCATTGCCGTGCGCGGCGGTGCCGTACAGGCCGAGAATGTGCAGATCGTGGTGGCCGGTCCGCTGTCCACGGGCGTGCTGGTCAACGGCGGCAGCGCGGTGCTGAGCAACAGCACCATCGAAACGCGCCGTGAGGGCCGTGCGCTGCAGGTGGCTGCGGGTACCCTGCAGGCCGAGGGCATTGTCGTTGACCACCAGTCCTCGGGAGCCGCGATGCTGATTGAGAACGGCGGCGATCTGTCGCTGCGTTCCAGCGTGATCAATGGCAACGCTGCCAGCAGTGGTGGTGTCACCGTCCAGGCCGGTGGCAGGGCGTTGCTGGAAAATGTGGATATCCGCCTTGAGCCGGCCACTGCGGGTAGCGCGCTGTTGGTGGGCGGGGACCTGGAGTATCGCGGAGGCACCATCACCTCGGCGTCGACGGGAAGTGCCGCCATCTTCCTTTCAGACGGCGGGTCACTGGCACTTCATGAGGTGGACGTGGTCGGCGGAACAGGTATCCGTCTCAATCCCGACGCCACGCTGGAAATGCGAGGCGGCTCGGTGGATTCGCTGGGGGACGGCATTGACCTGAATGCGCGGAACAATGCAGCAGACATCGCCGGCGCGTCCATCAATGCCCGCAATGGCAGCGGCATCGTGATGTGGGAAAACAGCACCCTGCAACTGAGCGGGTCGACGGTGAAGGCTGCGGGCGCTGATGGCTATGGTATCGCGCACCTCGGTGGCGGCCACGCGGACATCACGGGCAGCCATATCCATACCACCGGCGAGCGTGGCATCGGCGTGTATGCAAATCCGCGTACCGGCCCGGCATCGCATCTGGAGTTCAGCGGAGGAACCGTGCTGACCGAGGGCGCCGAAGCGATGGGCGCAGTGGCGTATCAGGGGGGCAATGTGGCCTTGGCCGATGCGTTCGTGACCACCCGTGGCAGCAAAGCGCATGGCCTCTATGCCCATGGTCGTGGTGAGCTGGCGGTCAGTAATACCCATGTGCGCGCGGAAGGCGAGGACGCGTGGGCAGCGGTCATCAACGAAAACGGCAAGCTGTCCATCGACGGCGGCTCGCTGGTCAGCGCGCAGCACGGTGGCGTGTGGGTGCGCAGCAGCCGCGACCCGGGTTTGACCTTGAGCAACGGCGCGCTGGTGTCCGGCGGCAACGGCATCGCGCTGGCGCTGGATGCTGCGGTGGCCGGGCGCTTCGATGTGAAGCTGGAGGGTGGTTCGCAGATGGTGGGCGACATCGTCATCACCCCCGAAGACGAGGACGCCGGCCTGGTGCCGCAGTCGCAGGTGCACGTGCTGTTGAGCGGCGGTGCGCTGTGGCAGGGCAGCTCGCAGCTGGTGCAGGGCATGGCGCTGGACGGTGGCAGCCAGTGGACGCTGACCGGCGATGCCCGCGTGCAGGATCTTGCCGTGCGCGACAGCGTGGTGGCGCTGTCTGATGGCAGTGGTCGATTCAACGTTCTGACCGTGGACGGCGATCTGCACAGCGAAGGGTCCACCTTCCTGTTCAACGGTGCGCTGGCCGGTGACACCTCGGACATCGACCGACTGCATGTGCGCGGCGATGCCAGCGGTGATGCGTCCATTGTGGTGAACAATATCGGCGGCGTGGGTGCGGCCACCTTCGATGGCATTCAGTTGATCCGCATCGACGGTGCATCGCTGGCGGACTATTCGCTGGCCGGGCGCGCGGTGGGCGGCGCCTACGAGTACTTCCTGTTCAAGGGCGGCCTGCTGGACCCGAACGATGGCAACTGGTACCTGCGTTCGCAGTGGTTTGATATCTGCCAGGACGATCCCAACGCGCCGGGCTGCGTGGTGGACCCGGTGGACCCCATTGATCCGATCGACCCGGTTGATCCGATTGACCCAATCGATCCGGTTACCCCGCCGCCGGTGCTGCGCCCGGAAGCAGGTGCATACCTGGCCAACCAGTCTGCCGCGGTGAACATGTTCGCGCACCGCCTGGGCGACCGCACGGGTGCGGTTGCGATGGGCGATGAGCGTGCCGCCTGGGCACGCGTAAGCCGCAGCACTGCCGACTTCACCGCCGTGGGCAACCAGCTGGCCGTGGATGGCAACACCTCGGTGCTGCAGATCGGCAGCGACGTGCTGCGGCGGGGCAATGCTGCGTTCGGCGTGATGCTGGGAAGCGGCCGCGCCGACAACACCGTCGCATCGCGCCTGACCGGCTACAGCGCCAAGGGGCGCGTGCAGGGCACCGCCGTAGGCATGTACGGCACGTGGCTGCAGCAGGCCGATGGCACCGATGGCGCTTACGTGGATGCGCAGCTGCAGTACGGCCGCTTCAGCAACCGCGTGCAGGGCGATGCGCTTGCACGTGAAGCGTACGACTCGCGCACGCGCAGCGGCTCGCTGGAGGGCGGCTATACGTTTGCTGTGTGGCAGGGCGCATCCAGCAACCTGTATGTGCAGCCGCAGGTGCAACTGACCTATACCGATTACGACGCCGATCGACACGTGGAAAGCAATGGCACGGTCGTGGATGGCGCAGAGGCAGGCGGGCTGGCCGGACGCGTGGGTGTGCGCGCGTTCGGCCGGCGCGCAGGCATGGGCACGGTGGTGCAGCCGTATGTGGGCGTGAACTGGCTGCGCAGCAGCGGCCGCAATGCCATTGATTTCAGTGCTGAGACGCTGCGCGCGGATATGCCGCGCAACCGCTATGAGGTGCAGGCCGGTGCCGAGCTGAAGATCAGCCAGCGCCTGGGCGCATGGGGCGGCCTGGGCGTGGAGCGGGGCGATCACGGCTACCGCAATGTGAATGCCCAGGTGGGTGTACGCCTGGGCTGGTAAGTGAAGAAGGCGGGGGTCAGAGCCCATTGCGTTTGCAATGGGATCTGACCCCCTTCGGTAGCGCCGGGCCACGCCCGGCGTAGTGCGTCAGGCTGCCTGCACCTGCTCGTCCACATATTCGGACAACCCACGGCAGGCCAGCAGCAGGCCCTCGCGCACGTCGTTGCCGATCTGCTGCGCCTCATCGCCATCCTCGCGCACGCGCTCGCTGGCATGCAGCAGTTCCAGCAGAACGGTCAGACATGTAGCGAAGAAGCCGCCCTGCTTGAGAGCGAGGGCGGCGGACGGTGCGTGGTTGCAATACCGGTGGTAACTCCAGTGAAACGCCGGCGGGCCGAAGTCCCCACGCACCGCCCGCCATGGAGGCGGGGGCAGAATGCCTGCCGGCGCCACCCACAGGGGATGGGCGACGCCGGCAGACAAGCGTAACTGGTGTTACCAGACGGGATTGCAAGCCCGTGCCACCCGTTTTCGGTGGCGGTACATGATTCGCATTGGGCGCCCGTGCTGCCAATGAGGAAAGTTTCAAAGTAGAAAAAGTACGAATGTTTGCAGCGACGTTGCGAAAGCCGTCAATGCGTGCAGATTGCGACAAACCTTAGCGCCGAGCCCATGCTCGGCTCACCGCGCGCAGAGCAGTCGAGCGTGGCTCGACTCTACAGAAGGCAAATACAGCCGAGCGTAGGCTCGGCGCTAGAGACGCTGAGGCCGGCGCCAATTGCGTCAATCGGCGCCGCACATACCGCGACGAAAATTCCGGAACTGCGCCGCAGAAGGGGAATATCCAAGTAGTTGCATTGAATTATCGTGGGACTGGGAACAAGGTTGCAGCACCGCTGAGACGTGCCTAGGGAGAGCGCCGTGTACAGAGTTGTCGTTGCTGATGATCACCCTGCCGCACGTCTTGGAATGAAACTGGTTGCAGAGATCTGGGGGCGGTGCGATGTGGTCGCAGAGGTCGCAAACGGCCGGGATCTGGTCGAGGCCATCGAGGCGGAATCTGCGGATCTGGTCATCACCGACTTGAGCATGGCGCAGGCGGGATCCACCGACGGCCTGGCCCTGATCAAGCTGCTCAGGCGCCGCTACCCAAGAGTGAGAGTGGTGGTGCTGACGATCTCGGGCAGCGCGGTGATCGTCGATGCCCTGGTCGGGCTGGGCGTCAGTGGCGTGGTGTCCAAGCGTGATGATGTTGACGAGCTGCTCGAGGCGCTGCGCAATGTGGAACGCGCCGGTACGCATGTCGGAAAAAGTTTCCAGGGTGAAGACCTGGTCCCTGAGGTCTCTCTTCCCGAAGCGGACTTGACCAAGGCCGAGATCGACGTGCTCAGGCAGCTCGCAAACAACCTTTCGGTCACGGCCATTGCCGCGCGCAGCTCGCGCAGCGTGGCGACCATCAGCAAGCAGAAGACCAGTGCGATGAAGAAGCTGGGCCTGGTCGACACCATGCAGCTCTATACCTATCTGAGATCGCTGCGAGGGGGCGTCCGCACCGGCTGACCGCCATGCCGGCAGCGGTGACCGTCCAACTACCCCAGCAAGGAGAACACTGGCTTGACCCGGAGACTTGTGGCGGCGCTTGCTGCCCTGTTCCTGTTGTGCGTGCTTGCACCACCTGCGGGTGCGCGCGGGGAAGAACCCTCTGCTGCCGGCGGCCACGCCTCTTCGGCCATGCACCTCAGCCCTGCCCAACAGCGGTTCATCGCCGCACGGCCGGTGGCGGTGGTGGGGTATGTGGGGAACTGGCCTCCGTTCGAAATGGTGGAAGACGGTCAGCCCGCGGGGCTTTCGCCAGCGCTGCTTGCCGACCTGGCGAAGCGGTTGGGGCTGACGCTTCGCTTCGAGCGGTTCAGTGGTTTCCAGGAACTTCTGGCTGCCGCCTGCTCAGGCCGTGTCGACGTGCTGATGAACGTCTCGCTGAGCGCCGGCCGCACCCGCTGCCTGGTCTATACGGACCCCTATGCAGAGGCCCCGGTCGGGCTGATTGCGTACCCCCATGACCCCCAGCTGCGCGCCGACCCGGCCCTGGTGGGCGTGCGTCTGGTGACCACGGCGGGTGCTGCAACGGAAGAATATGCGAGGAAGCGGTTTCCGCAGGCTGTGCACATCGGCGTTTCAGCGCCCCTGGAGGCGATGGAACTGGTCGCCGAGGGAAGCGCTGATGTTTTCTTGGGCGACGCGCAGGTGGCAACGCGCCTGCTGCAGAACCCGCGCTTCCAGGCGCTGGCGCTGATACGTCCGAGTGGGCTGCCGAACGATCTGCTGCACTTTGCGGTGCCCAATGCGAAGCAGCCGCTGGTGGAGGCCCTGAATGAGGCGCTCGGTTCGCTCAGCGCCGCGGAGCGGCAGGCGTACCGCGACCGCTGGCTGGCCCCGCTTGCCTGGAACGAACGGGGCGAGTTCGCCTTGAGCGCCGAGGAAGAGCAGGCGATGCGCCACACGTTGCGCGTGGGGTGGCCCAGCGATTTCGCGCCGATTGCGTTTGCCGACAGGAGCGGGCGCCCCTCGGGACTGGCCAGTGAATACCTTCGCAAGCTGCGGGTGATCGGCGCTCAGTTCAGCCCGGTGCAGGCGGCGCCGTGGAAAAGCATCCGCGAGGCGATACGCGAGGAGGCCGTGGACGTGGTGGTGGCCGTGCCGCGCGATGGCACGTGGCTGGGCGAGGATTGGATCTACAGCCAGCCCTTTGCAACGGTCGCCAACGTTGTGGTTGCTGCTCGGGATGGGGTCGATATCCGTTCGCTGGGCGATCTGAACGGGTTGCGCGTTGCGTCGTCTGACCCGGACCGGCTTGCCGGGTACGTGCAGTCGGTCGCACCACGGGCGCGGGTGGTGCCGGTGCCGAGTACGGAGCGCGGCCTCCAGGACGTCGTTGCGGGGAATGCGGATGCCTATGTTGGCAACCTGGCCGCCATCGACGCGGTGATCCGCGCCCGGCATTCGGGGCAACTGGAGGTGGTGGCCACGACCGGGCTCTCCGACGAGCTGAGTTTCGCGGTACAGCGCCGGCATGCACCGCTGGTGACGGTGATGGATCGCATGCTGTCGCAGATGGATCCAGGGGAGAAGCAGGATCTGCGCAGCAAGTGGATTGCGGTGAGCTACGGCAACGGGGTGGATTGGGCCACGCTCTGGCGCTGGCTGGTACCGGTGCTTGGCATCCTGCTGACCGCCATCCTGGTGCAGGGCTGGAACCAGGTGCGGCTTGCACGCGAGGTGCAGCGGCGCAAGGAGACCGAGGTCGAACTGGAGCGCGCGCGGGCGCTGGCGGAAAGGGCGGCCGAGGCGAAGGCCGGGTTCCTGGCGACGATGAGCCACGAGATACGCACCCCGATGAGCGCCATCATGGGCATGGTCGAAATTCTGGATGGCACGGAACTCACGCCGGACCAGACGGACATCCTGGCCATCGTCGGCGAGGCCACCCGCACCCTGCGGCTGCTGCTGGACGATGTGCTGGATGTTTCGCGGCTGGAGGGCGGTGGCATGCAGCTCAATCCCGCCGCGACCGATGTGACCGCGCTGATGTCGGGCATCGGTGAACTGATGGAGCCTGACATCTGGCGCAAGGGCGTTGAGCTCAACATCCGGATTGAGCGTGATCTTGCGCCGGCGTACCTGCTGGATGAACTGAGGCTGCGCCAGATCCTGTTGAACCTGGTGGGCAATGCCACGAAGTTCACGGCGCAGGGTTCGATTGACCTGTCCGTTGACGTGCTTGCGCCGCGGCCCGGGGAAGCGACGCAGCGGCTGCGCTTTGCCGTTGCCGATACCGGCATCGGCATGAGCGCCGAACAGTTGCAGGGTGTGCTGGAGCCCTTCGTGCAGGCAACCGCTGCCACGGCACAGGAGCACGGTGGCACCGGCCTGGGCCTGGCGATCGTAAAGGGCCTGGTCGAGTTGATGGGCGGAACCGTGGTCATCAGCAGTGCGCTCGGCCGCGGCACTGAGGTGAGCTTCGTCCTGGAGGCGCCGCTGGCACAGCGGCAGGCCGGGGAGCATGCGGAGGAGGCGACGCCGCCCATGCCGCGCCGCTGGCGGGTGCTGGTGGCCGAAGACGATGCCGCGAACCGGCTGATGATGCAGTACCGGCTGGATATCCTGGGCCAGGACGTTGTTGTGGCCGCCGACGGTGCACAGGCGTTGGAGAGGTTGAAGCGCGCGGGCGACATCGACCTGCTGCTGACCGATTGCCAGATGGCCGGCATGGATGGCTATGCGCTGATGCGGGCCGTGCGCGGGTCGGACGATGCAGCCATGGCGCGGCTGCCGATGGTGGCGATGACGGCCAGCACGTCCGACGCGGTCATGCAGGCATGCACCTCGGCCGGGGCGGACCGTGTGCTGCTGAAGCCGTTTGATATCGCGGCGCTTCGTTCCACGATGATGTCGCTTCTGGGGGGCGATGAAGTTGGGCCGCCATCGGGCCGGGTGCAGCCGCTCGGGGGTCGCGCCTGCGACACGGGTGCCCCGGACGCGCTGCAGGCGGTGGCGGACCACGCCTGGCAGGCGCTCTGCCGCCAGTTGGGGGGCGCGGCGGTGGCCGTGCAGATGGTCGATGTTCTCGCCGTCGCGTTCGGTGAGGATGCGCCCGCCCTTCGGCAGGCACTGCGGGCGGGGGATGCACAGGAAGCGTGCCGGCGCATCCACCGCATCACCGGTGGTTTGGCGGTGACCGGTCTGATTGCGTTGGCCGACGAAGGAAAGCGGCTTGAGGAGGCGTACAGCGGCGGCTGCGCGCTGCACCCGCAGGTAGAGCACTTCCTGCAGGCGGCGGGTGCCGCGATTGTGCAGCTGTCGCTGTGCGCGCGCGCAGCGCTGCACGCGCCAGCCCCGCTGTGACGGAGCCGGCGCGCGTCTGGCAGGTGCCTCAGGGTTCCTGGTAGTCGCGCTCGTCGTAGCCGCCATAGACCAGGCAGGTCAGCTGTGCCGAGCCGTCCTGGGCGATCGACAGCACACCCATGCTGGTATCGCGCTCGGGCTTCCGGCCGAGCTTGGAGGCGGTGCGTACCGCGGCGGCGTTGGCCGAGAGCTGGGCGGTGTAGCTGGCGCCCAGTTCACCATCGGGATCGATGTAGACCGACACCGAGCGGACGTGCAGGCCGAACACGGTGAACGGCACCGGCGGCTTGATCGGTTCGTCGGTGCCATCCAGCTTGCTGGACAGGCCTGCCAGGGCGGCTGCGGCGGCGTCCGGGTCGGCGCGGCATTCCAGCGCGGCCTGCAGGGTCGGTGCCAGCTTCTGCCAGTGCGCCGCGTCGATGGTCGTGGCGGCCTGTGCCGCCGGCATGGCCAGCAGGGCAGCGATGATCGGGGCGAACGTGCGGGTGGGGGACAGCGTCATTGCAGTCATTCCTTTGCGTGCGGGCCGGGAATTCTACGCAAAGCCACCTGGATGAACAGCGCCATATTGCGACGCAGCATCGAAGGCGTACAATCCGCCTCGGCCAGTCGGCTGCTGTAACCCGCCTCCCGCCGTACCCCCCTGCAACGCACAGTGCCGGGGCGTTCCGGGGACGTCGCTACGGACCAGCGCACTCCCCAGGACCCACGCGTCCGCATGACCTGCCTGTCCCGCTGTCGGGGCCGGGCGCATCGCTGCGCGTGCCTTTCAACCGAAACGCCCTTAGTTGTCGTCGCCCCCATGTACGGCTTCCGCGCCCTGCGCGCCTCCGCGTCACCCCATCTTCCCACCCTCATCGGCGCCAGCGCCGTGCTGCTGTGGAGCCCGGTCCTGGGCATGCTGCGCACGATCACCGAGATCTTCGGTGCGGTCGGTGGCGCCGCGTTGGTCTTCACCGCTGCCGCGGTGTTTTCGGCGCTCATCCTGGGCGTGCCGCGCCCCTCGCATCTGCCGCGACGCTACCTGCTGATCGGCGGCGCGTTGTTCATCGGCACCGAGATCTCGCTGTCGCTGTCCATCGGCATGGCCCACCACCGTGGGCAGGCGCTGGAACTGGTGATGATCAATTACCTGTGGCCCTGCCTGACGGTGCTGCTGACCGTGCTCACCCGCATGCAGCGCGGCAACTGGCTGCTGCTGCCGGCCACCGTGCTGTGCCTGCTGGGCGTGGTGCTGGTCATCACCGGCGAAGGCGCGTGGTCGCCGGCGATGCTGCTGGCCAACCTGCGCAGCAACCCGCTGGCGTACGCGCTGGCGCTGGCGGCCTCGTGCATGTGGGCCACCTATTCGGTGGTGACCAAGCGCATCGGTGGCTCGCGCAATGCGGTGCCGTTGTTCATGGTCGCCACCGCCGTGGTGCTGTGGCTGAAGTACGCGCTGGGCGATGCGCCGCCGCTGCACCTGCACTGGGGCGGCCTGGCCCAGGTGGCAGTGTTCGGCCTGCTGACCGCCACCGCCTACTCGTGCTGGAACCATGGCCTGCAGCACGGCAACGTCACCTCGATGGCGATCTTCTCCTACTTCGCGCCGGTGCTGTCGGTGCTGTGGAGCAGCGTGTGGCTGTCGCTGCAGCCGGGCATGGGCTTCGCGCAGGGCGTGGCCTGCGTCACCGCCGGTTCGCTGCTGTGCTGGTGGGCCACCCGCGCGCGGCCGCTGCCGCCGCCGGCACCGCCGGCCGCACATACAGTCTGATCCTCCGCTTGGCGAGGCTCGACTTCCCTTTGTGGGAGGGCACTTGCGGGTGCCTGCCGCTACCTTGCTGCACCGCATGATGTGTCCATCCGACGACGCTGCTACGTTTCGTGTCCCCCGGTGTCATCGGTTGCCCGGCACCCTCGACCGCCAGTAGCAGTGATTGCAAGGGATTTTCATGACGCACAGGCTGAATCTAAAAAAGACACCGGTTACCTTTGCCGCCAGCGCGCTGGCCAGCGCCGTGCTGCTGGCGCTGGCCGGCCCGGCCACCGCCCAGGACGCTGCGGCGGCCAACCCCACCGAACTGGATGCGGTGACGGTAACCGGCTACCGCGCCAGCGTGGAGAAGGCGCTGGACATCAAGCGCTCTGAAAAGGGCATGGTCGATGCGATCGTGGCCGAGGACATCGCCAACTTCCCCGATCTGAATCTGGCCGAATCGCTGCAGCGCATCCCCGGCGTGACCATCACCCGCGATGCCGGCGAAGGCCGCAACATTTCCGTACGCGGGCTCGGGCCGGATTTCACCCGTGTACGCATCAACGGCCTGGAGGCGCTGACGACGGTGGGCGGCTCGGACCAGTCCGGCGGCACCAACCGCAGCCGTGGCTTCGACTTCAACGTGTTCGCCTCGGACCTGTTCTCGCAGCTGATCGTGCGCAAGACCGCCTCGGCCGACGTGGAAGAGGGCTCGCTGGGCGCGACCGTGGACCTGCGCACCGCGCGCCCGTTCGACTACGACGGCTTCACCTTCGCGGCCAGCGGGCAGGGCAGCTTCAATGATCTTGCCGAGAAGGCCAGCCCGCGTGCGGCCGCGCTGATCGCCGATACCTGGGCCGACGGGCGCTTTGGTGGCCTGCTGTCGGTGGCCTATTCCGAACGGCGCGTGCGCGAGGAAGGCAGCAACACCGGCCGCTGGTACAGCGCCAGCAGCAACGGTGGCTTCAGCCCCAGCTCGCCGTTCACCGCCGGTCTGGCCGATGGCGTGTGGCACCCGTATTTCCCGCGGTACACGCTGCTGGAACACGACCAGAAGCGCCTGGGCGTGACCGCATCGCTGCAGTGGAAGCCGACCGACAACACCGAGTTCGCGCTGGATGCGCTGTATTCAAAGATCGATACCGTGCGCAGCGAGAAGTACATCGAGGCGATCTCGTTTGCCTACTCGGCGCAGAAGCAGAACATGGTGCTGCGCGACGGCTACATCGACCCGTCCTCCGGCGCGCTGCTGTACGGCCTGTTCGATGGTGCCGGCGTGCGCTCCGAACAGCGCCGCGACGAGTGGAACACCGCCTTCAAGCAGGTCTCGCTGAGTGGCGAGCACCGCTTCAGTGATGCGTTCAAGGTCAACCTGCTGGCTGGCCATTCCAGCTCGAAGCACGCCAACCCGGTGCAGACTACGCTGATCATGGACAAGTCCAACGTGTCCGGCTACAGCTACGACTTCCGCGACAGCGTCACCCACCCGACCTTCAACTACGGTATCGACCCCACTGACGCCAATGGCTGGACCCTGGCCGAAGTGCGCCTGCGCCCGCAGTACGCCAGCAACAGCTTCGACAACGGTGCGCTGGATTTCACCTGGAACTTCGGCCCGTCGTTCACCCTGCGCGGCGGCCTGCTCGCCAAGGACTATAAGTTCGACACCAGCGAGTACCGCCGGCAGAGCGAAACCGTGGTGCCGACCTTTGCCGATGGCAGCTACACCGTGCCGGCGGCGCTGGTGGACATCGCCCGCCTGGGCGGCGTGGCCGGTTCGCCCGATGCCTGGGCTGTGCCGGATCTGGCCGCGCTGTCACAGCTGTTGGGCATCTACAGTGGGCAGGGCATCTACCAGCTGTATGAGCGCAACGCGACCCGCCGCAACGTGGAAGAACGTGACCGCGGTGCGTGGCTGATGGGAGAGTTCGGCTTCGATATCGGCAGCGTGCCGGTGTCGGGCAACGTGGGCGTGCGCCGGGTGAAGACCAGCCAATCCTCCACCGGTTATTCCACGGTGGACGGCGCGATGGTGCTGACCCATGTCTCGCGCGATTACACCGATACGCTGCCGTCGCTGAACCTGGTGGCCGAGCTGGCGCCGGACCTGATGCTGCGCTTTGGTGCGGCCAAGGTGATGGCACGCCCGGGCCTGTCCTCCCTGACCCCGGGCACGACCCTGAGCCTGTCCAGTGGCCATCGCTACGTCAACGGCGGCAATCCGAACCTGGACCCGATCCGCGCACGCACGTTGGACCTGGGCGTGGAGTGGTACTTCCAGGAAGGCGGCCTGCTCGGCCTGGCCCTGTTCCACAAGGACATCGAGAGCTTCGTGCAGGGCACCAGCACGGTCATGCCGTTCAGTGCCAGTGGCCTGCCGGCCAGCCTGCTCGACGGTACCGGCGTGTCGCCGAACGAGGACTTCACTTTCACCCGTCCGTTGAACACGCCCGGTGGTGACCTCAAGGGTGCCGAGTTCAACTACGTGCAGCCCTTCAGCTTCCTGCCGGGACGCTGGAGCAACCTGGGCCTACAGCTGAACTACACCTGGGTCGATTCGCAGATCCAGTACCTCACCTCCACCGGTGCGGCCTCGCTGAAGACCGACCTGACCGGGCTGTCGAAGAATTCGTACAACAGCACGCTGTTCTACGAAGGCGAGAAGCTGGGCGCGCGCGTGTCCTATACCCACCGCGACGGCTATTACACCCAGGTGCCCGCCAGCGTGCAGGGCTTCAGCTTCCACGGCATGGATGCGGTTGACACGCTGGATGCCTCGATCAGCTGGAAGATCGACGACCATCTGGAAGTCAGCCTGGAAGGCATCAACCTGACCAATGAAACCAGCAACGAGTGGGTAGGGACCACGGCGTGGAAGCTGCCGCTGACCTATACCCAGACCGGCCGTGAATTCCTGCTCGGCCTGCGCTACAAGTTCTGATGGTTGCCTCTCGATCGCGGCCGGCACACGGCGCCGGCCGCACGTTGCTCCTCTTGCCTGCAGGACGCCGCATGCCGCACACACGCCTGTTTTTCCTTCCCCTGGCCGGCCTGCTGATGCTCGCCGCACTGCCGGCCGCTGCGCGCGACTGGGTGGTTGCCGTCGATGGCAGCGGTGACTACCGCAGCGTGCAGGCGGCTATTGATGCAGTCCCCGATGGCAACCGTACGCGGCAGACCATCGTGCTGCGTGAAGGGCTGTATCGCGGCGTGGTGAAGGTGCCGAAGGAAAAGACCCGGGTGACGTTGCGCGGCGCCGGCGCAGGCGCGTCCATCCTCAGCTGGAACAACTACGCCGATCTGGTCGACCCGGCCACCGGCAAGGCGATGCGCACCAGTGGCTCGGCCACGGTGTACGTGTATGGCGATGAATTCATCGCCGAAGACCTGACCATCGAGAACACCGCCGGCAACGTCGGCCAGGCACTGGCACTGTATGCCGCACCCCCACGCGGCGGCTTCCGCAACGTGCGCCTGCTCGGCAACCAGGACACGCTGTACACGCACGAAGGCAGCGTGCTGCACTTCAAGGATTGCTACATCGAAGGCACGGTGGATTTCATCTTCGGTGCGGCCATCGCGCTGTTCGATGACTGCACGATCGTGTCCAAGGGCAAGCTGGGCTGGGTCACCGCGGCGTCCACGCCGGAAGGGCAGCGCTTCGGCTACGTGTTCCGCCGCGCGCTGCTGCGTGGCGAAGGTGCGGGTACCGCCTACCTGGGCCGGCCGTGGCGGCCGTTCGCGCGCACGGTGTTCCTGCAGTCCAACCTGGGCCCGCACATCGTGCAGGCCGGGTGGCACAACTGGGACAAGCCCGATGCCGAACGTACCACCTATTACGGCGAATTCGGCAGCGTCGGTGCCGGTGCCTCACCGGAAGAACGCGTGGCGTGGTCGCATCACCTGTCCGGTGACGAGGCTGCGCAGTACACCACCGACGCGGTGCTCGGCAGCTGGCGACCGTTCCCCTGACTTTGCACGGTCAGGCGGTTGCGCGTGCGTCGGCCGCGCGGCGGCGAACTTGAGCGGCTTGAAAGCGCTGTATTCAGCGCCGGTTTTGCCGCGGGTGCGATTCTCGGAATCGTCGACAAGTTCCACGACGAAGCGTCCCATCGGTGCCGGTAGTGGCCGGGCAGGGCAGTCGTAGAATCGAATCGTCCGAGGCCCCTGCGGGTTGCCCTTCACCGGCCTCGTTCGCGTTGCAGCACCGTGCTGGCCGATGCAGTCCTGCGGCCACCCCGTGCGCCAGACGTGCGCTGAAAGGTCTGTTCCCGGGGAGGGGGCGATTCGGAAGAGCACACTTTTTTGACTTCAGTGACCTGCACCAGGAAACAAGAATGAACGTCCGCGAACTCCTGCAATCCAAGAAAGAAGCTGTCATCACCATCGATTCGGAAGACACCATCGGTGCCGCCGCCCACAAGATGAGCGCGAATAAAATCGCTGCCCTGGTGGTGATGAAGGACGAGGTGCCGGTCGGCATCATCTCCGAGAAGGACATCGTGCGCAGCCTGGCCGACGACGGCCCGCAGGCCGGCCGCCGGGTGATTTCCACCGTGCCGACCACCGGCCTGGAAGGCATCGCGCCGGAGGCCACGCTGAAGCAGGCCATGTCCCTGATGACCTACTCGCGCCGTCGCCACCTGATGGTCACCGATGGCAACCGCCTGATCGGCATCCTCAGCCTGGGCGATATCGTGAAGAACGTGCTGGGCGAGCTGGAGCTGGAAAAAGCCGTGCTGCAGGACATCTACATGGCGGCCCACTGAGGCAGCCACGCAGGACGAACGAAGCCGGGCACTGCCCGGCTTCTTCGTTGTTGGCCCCGGGCCATGCCCTGGTGGGTAGCGCCGGGCCACGCCCGGCGAGCGCGCAGCGCTGGAATCAGAAGCTGACCTTCACCGAATCCGCGCTGTACGTGGCCGGGCCGTGGTAGACCACTTCGATGTTGTTGCCGTCCGGGTCGAGCACGAAGGCGCCGTAGTAGCCCGGGTGGTAGGAGCGTTCGCCCGGCGCGCCGTTGTCGGTGCCGCCAGCGGCCAGGGCGGCGGTGTGGAAGGCATCGACCGTGGCCGCGTCGCGGGCCTGGAAGGCCAGGTGGTGGCGGCCGGTCAGCTGGCCGGCGGCGGCTTCGCTGCTGGCGGTGGAAATGAACAGTTCGTCGGCCCAGAAATAGTCCGGGCCTTCACCGGCAATGGGAATGCCGATGCTGTCGAACACCGCCTGGTAGAAGCGGCGGCTGGCGGCCAGGTCGCGCACCACCAGCTGCAGATGATCGATCAGGCGCCCGCGATGCAGTTCCATCGTTTCCATGCGTACCTCTACAAGAAGGGGACCGCTGTGGTAGCGCCGGGCCGTGCCCGGCGAGCGCCTGGCGCGGCCGGTCAGGCGTTGGCGATGATCTCGACCCAGTAACCGTCCGGGTCCTTGATGAAGGCGATGTTCTTCATGCGGCCGTCGGTCAGGCGCTTCTGGAACGGCACGCCCAGGTCTTCGAAGCGCTGGCAGGCCGCTTCCAGTTCCGGCACCGACACGCAGATGTGGCCGAAGCCGCGCGGGTCGCTGTTGCCGTCGTGGTAGACCGGGCCGTCCTGGGTCTCGGTGCCGTGGTTGTGGGTCAGCTCCAGCACGCCCGGCAGGCCGGCCATCCACACGCGGCGGGTGGCATCGTCCTCGGGCACGGCCACGCCGGCCGGCACGTAGGCCAGGAAGTACAGGCTGAACTGGGCTTCGGCGAAATCACGCTTGTCGATCAGCTGGTAGCCGAGCACGCGGGTGTAGAAGTCCAGCGAGGCGGTGATGTCCTTGACCCGCAGCATGGTGTGGTTGAACACGAAGCCGTGGGTTTCGGCCGGGGCCTGGGCAGCCACGCCGGGGATATCGCGCAGGGCGGGAAGGGTCATGGGGGAAAGTCCTTCAGACAGGGCCGTGTTGGCCGGATGGGGCCATTCTACCGGCCGCCACCTGACGGCACTGCGACGTACAATGGACGGATCGCACCGTTCCGTCCTGACAACGATTGCCCGCCATGTCGCAGCGTGAATGGGTGGCCGCCGCCATCCGCAAGATCGAAGCCGATTTCAACCGTTCCGCCGATACCCACCTGATCCCGCTGGCGCTGCCCGGGTTCGATGGCATCGACGTGTACCTCAAGGATGAATCGAGCCACCCCACCGGCAGCCTGAAGCACCGGCTGGCACGCTCGCTGTTCCTGTATGCGCTGGCCAATGGCTGGCTGCGCGAGGGGCGGCCGGTGATCGAGGCGTCCAGCGGCTCGACCGCGGTGTCCGAAGCCTACTTCGCGCGCCTGCTGGGCCTGCCGTTCATTGCGGTGATGCCGGCCACGACTTCGCCGGAGAAGATCGCCGCGATCGAGTTCCATGGCGGCCGTTGCCACCTGGTCGAGCGCGCCTGCGACCTCAACTGCGATTCGGAACGGCTGGCCCGCGAGACCGGCGGCCACTTCATGGACCAGTTCACCTACGCCGAGCGGGCCACCGACTGGCGCGCCAACAACAACATCGCCGAGTCCATCTTCAAGCAGATGGCCGAGGAGCCGAGCCCGATCCCGGAGTGGATCGTGTGCAGCCCCGGCACCGGTGGCACCGCGGCCACGCTCGGCCGTTACGTCAGCTACCGCCGGCACGACACGCGCATCCTCTGCGCGGACCCGGAAGTGTCGGTGTTCTTCGACGGCTACCAGGCCGCCGTGGCGGGCGAGCCGGACTGGCGCGGGCTGACCTGCAGCGGCGGTTCGCGGGTGGAAGGGATCGGCCGGCCGCGGGTGGAATCGAGCTTCATCCCGACCAGCGTCGATGCGATGGTGAAGGTGCCCGATGCACTCAGCCTGGCGGCGATGCGCCATGTCAGCCGCCAGATCGGCCGCCGTGTCGGTGGTTCCACCGGCACCAATTTCATCGGCGTGCTGCAGGCGGCGCAGTGGATGCGCGAGGCCGGCCACCAGGGCAGCATCGTCAGCATCCTGTGTGATGCCGGCGAGCGCTACGCGCACAGTTATTACGACCCGGCGTGGTATGGCCGGCAGGGCATCGACGTGGACGGTGCCGACGCACAGCTGGCCGCAGCCGTGGCCGGGCAGGGCCTGCCCGCGCTGCCGTGGTGCAGCCTGGAAGCGTTGTAACGCGTCTGGCTGCACGAGCCTCGACCGGTAGAGTCGACTGTTAGTCGACTGCTCTCTGCTCAGACCGCGAAAATCCCGCGTTGCACGCGATAGTCGACTAACAGTCGACTCTACCGGTCACCGGTCACCGGTCACCGGTCACCGGTCACCGGTCACAGGCCCCTCGGCGCTCAGTACCCCGCATCCATGTAGGCATCCAGCAGGATGTCGCGCAGTGCGTCGGGCAACGCCTCGATGTCCATCGCGCGGTCGTCCTGGTGCAGGTGCGGGTCCAGCACGCTGGCGCGGCCCTGGGCCAGCGCTTTCAGCCACAGCAGCACGCAGATCACGAACTCGCGCTCGTGCCCGGGCTGCAGGCGGCTGGCACCGCGTTCGATCACTTCGAACGGATACCATTCCTGCGTTTCGCTGAGCCGGCCGCCCTGGCGTTGCAGGGCTTTCAGCTGGGCCAGGTGGCGCGGCGCATCGTCACCGGCATCGCACAGCGCGGCGATCCATGACAGCTCGTCCGTGGTGGCCGTCAAGGCCAGCGAACGGGCGGATGAGGCGGTGGTGCTTGGAGCCAGACCTTCCATGTGGGGCCTCCTCGTGACGTACCGCTGCGGTCTCCCCCGCACCGCCAGCTTCGGCGCGGGCCCGTAAGGCCGACGTGAATGCCGGGCTCCCTGGAAAGCTCCATCCACGCATGGCGTGGATCTACTGGAAGCGCCCGTAACCTCTCCCTCCCCCTTGTCTGGCGGCCCCGCCAGCGCCATATCGACAGGGCTGCCCGCCTGCCGGGCCCGTAACCTGGAGACCTGCCGTGACCGCTGCCAACCCCTTGCTCGATGCTTCCGGCCTGCCGCGCTTCGAGGCGATCCGCCCCGAGCACGTGGGGCCGGCGCTGGATGTGCTGCTGGCCGAGGCCGAAGCCGCCGTCAGCGCCGCCGAGCAGGTGCAGCCGGTCCGCTGGGACACCTTCGTGACCCCGCTGGACGATGCCACCGAACGCCTGTGGCGCGCCTGGGGCCTGGTCGGCCACCTGCAGGGCGTGGTCAACACCCCCGAACTGCGCGAGGCCTACAACAGCAACCTGCCGCGGGTCACCCGCTTCGCCAGCGCGCTGGGCCAGAACCTGGCGCTGTACCGCCAGTACCAGGCACTGGCCGCCAGCCCGGAAGCGGCCGGCTTCGACCAGGCCCGGCGCAAAGTGCTGGACAACACCCTGCGTGATTTCCGCCTGGGCGGTGCCGAACTGGACGCCGACGCGCAGCAGCGCTTCGCTGCGATCAAGGAGGAGCTGTCGGCGCTGTCGGCGAAGTTCTCGCAGAACGTGCTCGACGCCACCGATGCCTGGTCGCTGATCGTGGAAGACGAAGCGCGCCTTGCCGGCGTGCCGGACGACGTCAAGGCGGCTGCGCGTGCCGCCGCCGAAAAAGACGGCAAGACCGGCTGGAAGCTGACCCTGCAGATGCCCTGCTACCTGCCCGTGCAGACCTGGGGCGAAGACCGTGACCTGCGCGAGATCCTGTACCGCGCCAGCGCGCAGCGTGCATCTGAATTTGGCGACGAGGCGCTGGACAACGGCGGCAACATCGACCGCATCCTCGCCCTGCGCGCGGAACTGGCCGCACTGCTGGGGTTTGCCTCGTACGCGGATTACTCGGTGGCCACCAAGATGGCGCAGGACCCGGCCGAAGTGCTGGCCTTCCTGCGTGACCTGGCCACCCGTGCCAAGCCGTTCGCGGGCAAGGACCGCGCCGAGCTGGAACAGTTCGCCCGGGAGCAGCTGGGCATCGACAGCCTGCAAGCCTGGGACCTGGCGTTCGCCGCCGACCGCCTGAAGCAGGCGCGTTACAGCTATTCCGAACAGGAAGTGAAGCAGTACTTCACCGAGCCGAAGGTGCTGGGCGGCCTGTTCTCGGTGATCGAGCAGCTGTATGGCCTGCGCGTGCAGGACGACAGCGCGCCGGTGTGGCACGAGGACGTGCGTTTCTTCCGCCTGGTCGATGCGCAGGGCGCGCTGGTCGGCCAGTTCTATCTGGATCTGTACGCGCGCGAAGGCAAGCGCGGTGGCGCATGGATGGATGATTGCCGCAACCGCCGCGCGCGCGCCGATGGCAGCGTGCAGACGCCGCTGGTCTACCTGGTGTGCAACTTCGGCCGTGGTGCCAACGGCAAGCCGGCCACCTTCAGCCACAACGAAGTGACCACCCTGTTCCATGAAATGGGCCATGGCCTGCACCAGTTGCTGACCCGCATTGGCGAACTGGGCGTGGCCGGCATCAACGGCGTGGAATGGGATGCGGTGGAGCTGCCCAGCCAGTTCATGGAAAACTTCTGCTGGGAATGGGACCACCTGCAGGGCATGACCGCGCACGTGGACACGGGCGAACCGCTGCCGCGCGCGCTGTACGAGCGCATGCTGGCCGCGCGCAACTTCCACAGTGGCATGGCGACCGTGCGCCAGCTGGAATTCGGCCTGTTCGACATGCTGGTGCACAGCCAGTTCGAACCGGCGCAGGACAGCGTGCTGGCGCTGCTGGACCGCGTGCGTGGCGAAGTGGCGGTGAACCATCCGCCGGCCTGGAATCGCTTCCCGCACCAGTTCAGCCACATCTTTGCGGGTGGTTACGCGGCCGGTTACTACAGCTACAAGTGGGCCGAGGTGCTCAGCGCCGATGCCTATGCGGCGTTTGAAGAAGCGCCGCAGGCCTTGGCCGAAACCGGTGCGCGCTTCCGCGACGAGATCCTCTCGCGTGGTGGCAGCCGCCCGGCGGCCGAGAATTTCAAGGCGTTCCGCGGGCGCGCGCCGCAGATCGATGCGTTGCTGCGGCATTCGGGCATGGCGTAAACGCGCTGGCGTCATCCACGCATGGCGTGGATCTACTGGAACCTGCCTTGGTTGGCATGTCGCCGCCAACCACGCACGTGCCGGCCAGCGGCCGGCACTACCGACCGCGGGCGCGCGCCGCAGATCGATGCGTTGTTGCGGCATTCGGGCATGGCGTAACCGCGCTGGCGTCATCCACGCATGGCGTGGATCTACTGGAACCTGCCTTGGTTGGCACGTCGCCGCCATCCACGCACGTGCCGGCCAGCGGCCGGCACTACCGCACAGCGGTCATTCGGCGTAGATCATCTTCCGGGTCATGCCGCCGTCGACGATGAAATCCTGGCCGGTGCTGAAGCCGGACAGCGACGACAGCAGGTACACCGCCAGTGCGCCGATGTCCTCGGGTTCGCCCACGCGACCGACCGGGTGCTGGCCGTGGTCGGTGGCCGAATAATCCGGTGCACGCCGGCGCGAGGGCGCCTGCCAGGCCGTGGTGCCGATCCAGCCGGGGCTGATGCTGTTCACCCGCACCGCGGGGCCAACGCTGATCGCCAACGCATGGGTGAAGGCCACCAGCCCGCCCTTGGCCGCAGCATAGGCTTCGCTGTTCGCTTCGGACTGCCAGGCGCGGGTGGAGGCCACGTTGATGATCGAACCAGCGGCACTGGCTTTCAGCGCGGGCAGCGCGTGCTTGCTGCACAGGAAGGCGCCATGCAGCGAGGACAGTCGCCGCTGCCACTCGTCCCATTCCATGTCCTGCAGCACGGTGCCGTGCGGGCCAGCGATGCCGGCGTTGTTGACCAGGCCATCGATGCGGCCGAAACGCTGCTGCGCCGCGTCGATGAAGGCGCGCACGCTGGCTTCGTCGGCGATGTCCAGGCGCTGGAACGCGGCATCGTCGCCACGCTGCCATTCGTCCAGGCAGGCCTGGCCTGCTTCCACGTCCAGATCGCCGATGAGCACGCGGCCACCGGCGCCCAGCACGGCCTGGGCGATGCCACGACCGATGCCGTTGGCACCGCCGGTGATCAGCACCACCATGCCCTGCAGCGGTGCCGCCGGCCACGCGGCGATGGGCGGGGCCGCGCTCATGACAGGTCTTCGCCGCGCAGGCGACGGTGCCAGCCGGCCACGCCGATGCGGTCCAGGGTCTGGATGTTGCGCTCGACGATCACGTCCGGGTCCGGGAAGGCGTCCACGGCGCGCTCCACGCTTTCCTCGCGCAGCAGGTGCAGGGTGGGGAAGGGCGCGCGGTTGGTGTAGTTGCTGGCATCGTCGGCGGCCACGCCATCGAACTGGTAATCCGGATGGAAGCTGGCCACCTGCAGGATGCCCTGCAGGTCCAGCGCCTCGATGGCGGCGTCGGCGTTGTCCAGGAAATCGTTGTAGTCGAGGAAATCGGTCAGCACCTGCGGGTGCACGATCAGCGTGGTGTCGATCTGCTCGGCCGGGGTATCGCGCAGCAGCACCAGTTCCTCGGCCAGCTGTTCCACCAGCGCTTCGGGCGTGGTGGCGTCGCTGAGCACGAAGCGCACCTGGTCCTTCACGTACACCGCCTTGGCGAACGGGCACAGGTTCAGACCGATCACGATCCGCTCCAGCCACAGGCGGGTGGCGGCGATCGGGTCGTCGGTGGGCAGGGCGGTGTCGGTCATGGCGGGCGCTTCGGCTGGCGGGGGCCGCCATTGTAGGCAGTCGCCCGGCGTCGCGGCGTTCACTGTCCACGCACTGGACAGTGGCGATGCTGGAAAGTCCCATCCATTCAAGCGCTTGCCGATATCGCACCGATGGCCGATTGCCTGCGCGGCGGGCCAGGCGTGCAATGGACGCACGACACAGGAGGACACCCCATGACTGCATCTTCCCCGTGGCTGCCGGACGAACTCTGGTCCGGCGCCTTCTTCGACGGCCAGTGGCAGGCCGCCACCCAGCGCCAGCCGGTGATCGAGCCGGCCACCGGCCAGACCCTCGGCGAGGTCGGCCTGGCCGACGCCGCCCAGGTCGCCACCTCGGCCGCCGCTGCGGCGCAGGCCCAGCAGGCCTGGGCGGCCGCCCCGTACGAACAGCGCGCCCAGGTGCTGCGCCAGGCTGCGCGACTGGCCGAAGACAACATCGACACCCTGGTGGAATGGCTGGTGCGCGAAAGTGGCTCGACCCGCCTCAAGGCCGGCTTCGAGGCCAAGGTGACCATCAAGGCGCTGCACGAAGCTGCCGCACTCCCTTCGCGCAGCACCGGCGAAATCCTGCCGTCCGAACCGGGCCGGCTGAACCTGGCCCGCCGCCGCCCGCTGGGCGTGGTCGGGGTCATTTCGCCGTTCAATTTCCCGCTGTACCTGGCCATGCGTGCGGTGGCGCCGGCCATTGCACTGGGCAATGCCGTGGTGCTCAAGCCGGATCCGCGCACGGCGGTCTGCGGCGGTGCGGTCATCGCGCGCCTGTTTGAACAGGCCGGGCTGCCGGCCGGCCTGCTGCACATGCTGCCCGGCGATGGCGCCGCCGGTGCCGCGCTGACCAGCGACCCGCACGTGGCGATGATCCAGTTCACCGGTTCCACCGCCGCAGGCCGCAAGGTGGGCGAAGCGGCCGGCAAGCACCTGAAGAAGGTCTCGCTGGAACTGGGTGGCAAGAATTCGCTGATCATCCTCGACGATGCCGACCTCGACCTGGCCGTGGCCAATACCGCCTGGGGCGTGTACCTGCACCAGGGCCAGATCTGCATGGCCACCGGCCGCGTGCTGGTGCACAGGAAGATCCATGCCGCGTTCCTGGAAAAGCTGGTGGCCAAGGCGAAGTCGCTGAAGGTGGGCGACCCGGCACGCGAAGACGTGGCGATCGGCCCGCTGATCAATGCCACCCAGCGTGACCATGCCGCCCGCGTGGTGGCCGATGCGGTGAAGGCCGGTGCCACGCTGGAAGCCGGCGGCACCCACCAGGACCTGTTCTTCGCGCCCACCGTGCTCGGCAACGTGGCCGCTGACAACCCGGCGTTCAACGAAGAGATCTTCGCGCCGGTAGCGGTGGTGGTGCCGTTCGATGATGACGACCAGGCCGTGCAGCTGGCCAACGACAGCGAGTACGGCCTGTCGATGGCGATCGTGTCCAGCAACGTCGGCCGCGCGCTGAAGCTGGGCGAGCGCCTGCGCACCGGCCTGCTGCACATCAACGACCAGACGGTGAACGACGAAGTGATCAATCCCTTCGGCGGCGTTGGTGCATCCGGCAACGGCACCAGCATCGGCGGCCCGGCGAACTGGGAAGAGTTCACCCAGTGGCAGTGGCTGACCGTCAAGGGCGAAGCGCCCGCCTATCCGATCTGATCGAAGGAACCATCACGATGAACGACAACACCGCAACGCGTGAGATCACCGCCGCCGTGGTCCGCGGCAAGGAACAGCCCTTCGTCATCGAGCAGGCGCAGCTGCGCGGCCCGCAGGACGACGAGGTGCTGGTGAAGGTGGTGGCCACCGGCCTGTGCCATACCGATCTGATCGTGCGCGACCAGTACTACCCCGTGCCGCTGCCGGCGGTGCTCGGCCATGAAGGCGCCGGCATCGTCGAAGCCGTGGGCCCGAACGTGCGCGACCTGAAGGTGGGCGACCACGTGGTGCTGACCTACGGCGCCTGCGGCCACTGCAATCCCTGCCGCGGTGGCCACGGTGCCTACTGCAAGGATTTCTTCGGGCTCAACTTCGGTGGCGACGATGGCCACGGCCATACCGCCATCACCGATGCACAGGGCCAGCCGCTGCACGATCACTTCTTCGCGCAGTCCTCGTTCGCCACCTTCGCCCTCGCGCGTGAGATCAACGCGATCAAGGTGCCCGACGATGCACCGCTGGAACTGCTGGGCCCGCTGGGCTGCGGCATCCAGACCGGTGCCGGGGCGGTGCTCAATTCGCTGAAGGTGCGCTCGGGCAGCAGCTTCGCCAGCTACGGTGCCGGCGCGGTGGGCCTGAGTGCGGTGATGGCGGCCAAGGTGGCCGGCGCCACCACCATCATCGCCATCGACGTGGTGCCGTCGCGCCTGGAGCTGGCGCTGGAACTGGGCGCGACGCACGTGGTCAACAGCCGCGAAACCGATGTGGTGGAAGCGGTGCGTGCGATCACCGGTGGCGGTGCGGACTTCGCGCTGGAATCCACCGGTCGCCCGGAGGTGTTGTCGGCCGGCATCGAGGCGCTGGGCGGGCTGGGCATGATGGGCGTGGTGGGTGCGCCGAAGCTGGGCACCACGGCCAGTTTCGATGTGAACAACCTGCTGCTGGGCGGGCGCAGCATCCGCGGCATCGTCGAAGGTGACAGCGTGCCGCAGGTGTTCATCCCGCAGCTGGTGACGCTGTTCCTGCAGGGCCGGTTCCCGTTCGACAAGCTGGTGAAGTTCTATCCGCTGGAGCAGATCAACCAGGCGGCCGAGGACAGCACGCGCGGCATCACCCTGAAGCCGATCCTGCGGATCGCCGCATAGCCCCCGGTAGTGCCGGCCGCTGGCCGGCAACGCTGTTGGTAGGTGCCGACCGTTGGTCGGCACTGCAGTTGGTGGGTGCCGACCGTTGGTCGGCACGGCTGCAGTTGGTGGGTGCCGACCGTTGGTCGGCACGGCTGCGCGCCCGTGCAGTGCGCGGGTGTACTCTGCTTCCATGATGGCCACGACAGTCGGGCAACAACAGCTGGTCGCCGCGCGCGCTGCGTTCGCGGAAGGCGATGTGCAGTCCCTGGCGGTGTTGCCGCTGCCGCTGCAGCATTCCTGGCAGCGTTCACGCGCGGCCGGCGTGCAGCCGGGGCAGGAGCCTTACTACCCGCCGCTGCAGGGCGATGGCCTGCGCCTGAGCGATCCCGAAGACCGGCGGCTTGCGCGCTGCGTGCAGCCCGAGCTGGAACAGCTGTGGGCCGCCTTCGGTGGCCGTGGGTGGACGATGTTCTGCGCCAACCGCGAGGGCCTGGTCATCGCGCAGCAGGCGCATGGCCTGGAAGATGCGCCGCTGCTGCGGCCGATCCAGGTCGGGCGGCGGTTGGGTGAGGCCGAGATCGGCACCACTGCGCCGGCGGTCAGCCTGGCCGACGATGTGCCGGCGCTGGTGCGCGGCAACGAACATTACCTGCAGCGCTTCGCACCGGTGTTCTGCCTGAGCGAGCCGCTGCATGACCTCGATGGCCAGGTCTGCGGGGCGATCGACATCACCGGGCTGGGCGAGCGTGATCCGGCGCTGCTGCAGGGCTACTTCCGGCAGGCCGCGCTGGCCAGCGAGAACCGGCTGTTCCAGGGCCTGGCCGATGTGCACCTGCTGGCCGTGCAGCACGATCCGCGCTGGCTGGCCACGCCCCTGCAGGGGCTGCTGGCGGTGCAGGACGATGGGCAGCTGCGGGCGGCCAACCGGGTGGCGCGGCGCCTGCTGGGCCTGCCGCGCCGTGGGCCGTTGCCGCTGCTGTCGATGCAGGCGGTGTTTGCCGGCGCCAGTGCGGCGCAGCGCCGTCGCCTGCTGCAGCCCGGGCCGGCGCATCGGGTGCGGCTGGGCGAGGGCAGTGCGGTCTACCTGCAGCACCTGCGGGCACCGCGTGCACCGCGTGCACCGCGTGCACCGCGCGCCCGGGCAGCGGCACCGGTAGCCGTGGCCGACGTGCCACTGCGCCAGCAGCAGCGCCAAGCCGCACGGCGTGCGGCGCAGGCGGCCGAAGGCAATCTCAGCCTGGCCGCCCGCCAGTTGGGTATTTCGCGCACCACGCTGTACAAGCTGCTGCGCGATTGACCCGGCAGTCCGCCGGGCCATGCCCGGCGCTACCGCGGCGGCCCGGGGCGCGCCGGGTCATCCATCGCGCGCCATCCCGGTAGCGCCGGGCCATGCCCGGCGGCGGGTCATCAATCGCGCGATCCCCCGGGTAGCGCCGGGCCACGCCAGGCGGCATCCATCAATCGCGGAAGTTGTTGAACTGCAGCGGCAGCTCGAACTTGCCGGCCTTCAGCACGGCGATGGCGTCCTGCAGGTCGTCGCGCTTCTTGCCCTGCACGCGCAGCTTGTCGCCGTTGATCTGGCTTTCGACCTTCAGCTTGGCTTCCTTCAGCGCAGCAGCGATCTTCTTGGCGATCTTCTGCTCGATGCCCTGCTTGACGGTGATCTTCTGCCGGGCCTGGGCCAGGTTGGTCTCGATGTCGCCGAACTCCAGGCTCAGCACGTCGATGCCGCGCGCAGCCAGGCGGGCGCGCAGGATGTCGTTCATCTGCTTGAGCTGGAACTCGGTCGGCGCAGTCTGGTTGATGACATCGCCCTCGCGCTCGAACTTGGCTTCCACACCCTTGAAGTCGAAGCGGGTGGCCAGTTCGCGGTTGGCCTGGTCGATGGCGTTGGTCAGTTCGTGGGTGTCGACTTCAGACACGACGTCGAAGGAAGGCATGGGCGTGGCTCCGCGGAATTCAGTGGCCGCCATTCTATCGCGGCGCCCATGACCGGCGCCCGGCCGGGCACGCGGTCGGCGATAATGGGCCATGAACGCGCAACGCTCCCCCTCTCGCGCAGTGACCTGGATGGTCGCCGCCGTGGCCTGCTTCTCGCTGATGGACGCCGGCATGAAACAGCTGTCGGCCAGCTATCCGTCGCTGGAAGTCACTTTCCTGCGTGGCGCCGCCTCGCTGCCCTTCGTGCTGGTCTGGGTGCTGGCCAGCGCCGGCCCGCGTTCGCTCATTCCCCGCCGGTGGGGCCTGCACCTGCTGCGCGGTGGCCTCGGCATGGCGATGATCGGTTGCTTCGTGTTCGCCCTGCGCGATCTGCCGCTATCCACCGCCTACAGCATCTACTTCGTAGCCCCGCTGCTGATCGCCGCCCTGTCGGTGCCGCTGCTGGGCGAGCGCGTCGGGCCGCGCCGCTGGGTGGCCATCGGCGTCGGCCTGCTGGGGGTGATCGTGGTGCTGCGGCCGGGCGTGGATGGTTTCATCTCCATCCCCGGCCTGATGGTGCTGGCGGCCGCCACGGCCTATGCCATCGCCGCGATCACCGTCAGCCTGCTCACCCGCACCGATACCTCGCAGTCGATGGTGGTCTGGTTCCTGGTCATCATGGCCATCGGGGCCGGTCTGCTGGCATTGCCGGGCTGGGTGCCGCTGCAGCTGGCCCATGCGCCGCTGATCGCCGGCATGGGCCTGGCCGGTGCGCTCGGGCAGATCGCCCTGACCCGTGCCTTCCAACTGGGCGAGGCGTCGATGATCGCGCCGCTGGAATACAGCGGCCTGGTCTGGGTGATCGGCTGGGATCTGGCCTTCTGGGGCCAGCTGCCCGATGGCTACACCTGGGCCGGCGCAGCCATCATCGTGGCCTCGGGCCTGTACCTGCTGCACCGCGAGCGCCTGAACCGGGTGCAGCCGCCGAAGCCGCTGGACCACCCCTGAGCTTGACCGGGATGGGGTCAGAGCCCCTGCGGGGATCCGACCCCGGGGTCAGATCCCCGCAGGGGCTCTGACCCACACCGTCATCCCCGCTGCACGCTACTTAGAACCAAAAGGAATAACATTCTGGCCCAAGGCGCAGGCGCGCAACCGCCGGCGCTGGTAGGCTGCACGCCCCTTCCATCGCCCCGCCGGTGAGCCACGCCCGTGATCGAGTTCCAGCGCCTGCACAAATCCTATGCCGTTGCCGGCCGCCAAGTCAGCGCGCTGCAACCGCTGGACCTGACCATCGAGGCCGGCGAAGTGTTCGGCATCATCGGCCATTCCGGCGCGGGCAAGTCGACCCTGATCCGCATGATCAACCGCCTGGAGGAACCCAGCGGTGGGCGCCTGCTGATCGGCGGTGAAGACATCACCGCGCTGGATGCCGACGGGCTGCGCGCGCTGCGTCGGCGCATCGGCATGATCTTCCAGCACTTCAACCTGCTGTCCTCGCGCACCGTGGCCGGCAACGTGGCCTTCCCGCTGGAACTGGGCGGCATGGCCAGGGCCGAGATCGACGCGCGCGTGGCCGAGCTGCTGCAGACCGTGGGCCTGCAGGACCACGCAGCGAAGTATCCGGCGCAGCTGTCCGGCGGCCAGAAGCAGCGCGTGGGCATCGCCCGGGCGTTGGCGACCCGCCCGCAGATCCTGCTGTGCGACGAAGCCACCAGTGCGCTCGACCCGCAGACCACGGCGTCGGTGCTGTCGCTGCTGTCGAAGATCAACCGCGAGCTGGGCCTGACCATCGTGCTGATCACCCACGAGATGGACGTGATCCGTCGCGTCTGCGATCGCGTGGCCGTGCTGGATGCCGGGCAGCTGGTGGAAACCGGTCCGGTCACGCAGGTCTTCCTGCACCCGCAGCACCCGACCACGCGCCGCTTCGTCAGCGAATCGGAGCATGTGGACGAGGGCACGCTGCACCGTGATTTCGACGTGGTCGGCGGCCGCATCGTGCGCCTGACCTTCCTCGGCGGTGACACCTACGAGCCGTTGCTGGGCAGCGTGGCGCGGCAGACCGGCGTCGACTACAACATCCTGTCCGGTCGCATCGACCGGATCAAGGACACCCCGTATGGCCAGCTGGTGGTCGCCCTGGTGGGCGGTGACCAGTCCGCCGCGCAGGCCGCGTTCGTGGCTGCCGGCGTGCACGTTGAGGAACTGCGCCGATGATCGTCGCCACTGCTGAAGGTTTCTTCCGCCACCTGGATGCGGACAAGTGGGTGGATATCGGCAAGGCCACCATCGAGACGCTGCTGATGATGGCTGGCTCGCTGCCGCTGACCCTGGCCATCGGCCTGCCGATGGGCGTGCTGCTGTATGTGTTCGGTGCGCCGCAGATGAAGCGCCGGCCGCTGGCCTATGGCGTGTTGGCGATCGTGGTGAACCTGCTGCGCTCGGTGCCCTTCATCATCCTGATGGTGGTGCTGATTCCGGTGTCGCTGTGGTTGATGGGCCAGTCGATCGGCGTGCTCGGCACGTTGCCGGCGCTGGTGATCGGTGCGGCGCCGTTCTATGCGCGCCTGGTGGAAACCGCGCTGCGCGAAGTGGACCGTGGCGTGGTCGAGGCGGCGCAGTCGATGGGCGCCACCACCTGGCAGCTGGTGACCCGGGTGCTGCTGCCCGAAGCCCGTCCGGGCCTGATCGCGGCCGCTACGGTCACCACCGTCGCCCTGGTCGGCTTCACCGCCATGGGCGGCGCGATCGGTTCGGGCGGCCTGGGCGACCTGGCGCTGCGCGAAGGCTACCAGCGCAACCGCACCGACGTGGCCCTGGTCACCGTGGTGGTGCTGCTGATCCTGGTGCAGCTGCTGCAGATGCTCGGCGACCGCCTGGTCGCGCACTACACCCGCAAGTAACCCGGTGCCGGGCGTCGCCCGGCGTCGTTCGGGTAGCGCCGGGCCATGCCCGGCGGCGGCCTGACGCAATCCGTCCATTGAAAACCTGAATCGCCGAACCGGGACTGGCAGCACATCCAGCCTCTTGGTATATTCCGTTTTGCGTAATACGTTTTGCGGAATGATCCGGTCCTTCCGCTGCAAGCACACCCGCGCCTTGTTTGAAGGCCACTGTCTACGCGCCTGGCTGCCGATTCGACGGGCAGCGGAACGCAAGCTGCAGATGCTCGACTCGGCACAGACGCTGGCGTTCCTGCGCAGTCCGCCCGGCAACCGGTTGGAGGCGCTGGCTGGTGACCGCAGGGGGCAGCACAGCCTGCGCATCAATGATCAGTGGCGGTTGTGTTTCATCTGGACCGACAGCGGCCCTGAATCCGTGGAAATTGTTGACTACCACTGAGGCATTCGCCATGAAGCCAACCGACAATCGCATGCGGGCCATCCATCCCGGCGAGATCCTGCGCGAGGAGTTCCTTTCCCCGCTGGCCCTGAGCGTGAATGCACTGGCGAGGGCATTGGATGTTCCGGCCACCCGCCTGCATGCCATCGTTCACGGCGAACGTGCGATCACCGCTGATACCGCTGCCCGGCTGGCGCGCCATTTCGGCGGGGATGCTGCATCGTGGCTGGCGCTGCAGGCGACCTACGACCTGAAGACGTTGGCCACGCTCGGCGAGATCGAGCGCCGCGTGCAGCCGCGGGCCGCGTAGCGCGCGGCGAATCCGCCGGGCCATGCCCGGCGGCGCTTTGCTCAACGCACGTTCGGGACTTCGTAACCCAGCTTGCCCACCTGGTCGGGGTGCTGCGGCACGCGTTTGAGCTTGTCGGTGTTGACGCCGTACTCGTCGCGCAGGCGCTCGGCCAGCTCCTTGTACAGCGCTTTGTCCATGTCCGGCTGGCGCGCGAAGATCCAGGCCATTTCCCGGCCCGGGTAGCCGATCATCGCCCACGAATAGTCCGGGGCCACTTCCAGCACGCGCGAATGGGTCGGCACGATCCGGTAGAACCAGGTGCGCCAGGCGTGGTTGCCGCTGTCGGCGTCGACGCTGGCGCGTGCGCGCACTTCCTGCTGGGGCGCACTGAAGCCATCGCGGTAGCGGTAGACGATGCCCACCTTGTTGTCTTCGCGCAGCGTGTACTCGTTGACGCTGGCCACGTGCCCACGTTCGATGAAGTTCGGCACGCGGCCGATCACATACCACGTGCCCATGAAGCGCTGCAGGTCGATCGGCGCACCATATTCGGATGCCCCCGATGCGCTGGCGCGGGGTGACGGCGGGTCGCTGGCGGCCAGCGCGGGGCCTCCAAGGGACAGAGCCAGCAACACGGCGCAGAACGGGCGGATCGAGGACATGCGGGAGCGAGCTCCATTGGGTGCCCAAGCATGGTCGACTGTGTGTGCTCGATCCGTCAATGGTGTCGCAGCTCTTGAGAAGGCGGCACGCCAAGCTGGCCACCATCGAATCGCCGAGAACGCCCATGAACGCTCGCTCTTCCCGTCGCAACCCTGCTGAACGCGACAGCTTCGCATCCGACCGCCGCCTGCTGCGCAGCGTGCAGCAGCTGGCCCTGGCCGGCCTGGCCCTGGTGCTGGTGTGGCCGGCCGCGCGCGGCAGCAGTGTCTGGCTGGGCTGGCTGCCGCTGTGGCTGGTGGGCATGCCGCTGGCGGCCTGGTGGGCGCTGCTGGGCTGCCCGTTGCCGTTGCGGGCGTGGCTGCGCCGCCTGCGCCAGCCGGGGGTACAGGCCCGTCGCCTGCCGGCGCGCGCGCGTCGCACGCGTACCGCCGCAGCCTGACCTTCGACACGGGGGCGGGCCCGGGGTTCCGTGGTAGCGTTCCAGCGCTTATGACTGCCTGGAACCGCAATGTCACGACTCGCTTCCGCCTGCCTGTTGGCCGGCATGATGACCGCTGCTTCGGTGGGGACCGCCGTGGCCGCTGAAGAAACCGACCGTTACGCCTGGCTGGAGGACGTCACCGGCGACAAGCCGCTGTCCTGGGTCAAGGAACAGAATGCCAAGTCCGAGGGCCGCCTGGCGCAGACCCCGGCCTTCAAGCAGATGGAAGCCAGCATCCGCGAGGTGCTCGATTCGGACGCCAAGATCCCCGGCGTGCAGAAGATCGGCGACTACTACTACAACTTCTGGAAGGACCAGCAGCACGAGCGCGGCCTGTGGCGCCGCACCACCCTGGCCGAGTACCGCAAGGCCTCGCCGCAGTGGGAAACCGTGCTCGACCTGGATGCACTGAACAAGGCCGAGGGCGAGAACTGGGTCTGGCACGGCGCCGACTGCCTGCGCCCGGATTACAGCCGCTGCCTGATCGCGCTGTCGCGCGGCGGCGCCGATGCCGATGTCACCCGCGAATTCGACCTGGCCAACAAGACCTGGATCAAGGACGGCTTCTTCCGCCCCGAATCCAAGGGCGGCCTGGGCTGGATCGACCGCGACTCGGTGTTCGTCTACACCGATTTCGGCGCCGGTTCGATGACCACCTCCGGCTACCCGCGCGTTGCCAAGCTGTGGAAGCGCGGCACGCCGCTGGCGTCGGCCAGCGTGGTCTATGAAGGCAAGCCGGAAGACATGTACATCGCGGCGATGCACGATGACACCCCGGGCTTCGAGCGCAACCTGGTCAGCCGCACGCTGGCGTTCTACAACAACGAGGTCTACCTGCGCGCCGACAACGGCACGCTGACCAAGATCGACGCGCCGAACTCGGCGGAAAAGGGCCTGCACAAGCAGTGGCTGACCCTGGAACTGCGCGACCCGTGGACCGTGGGCGGCAAGACCTACGCCTCCGGTTCGCTGCTGGCGACCCAGCTGGACGATTTCCTGGCGGGCAAGCGTGATTTCGAAGTCCTGTTCACCCCGACCGCGACCACCTCGCTGGCCGGTGCGACCTGGACCAAGAGCCACCTCGTGCTGAACGTGCTGGATGACGTCAAGAACCGCCTGTCGGTGCTGACCCCGGGTGCCAGCGGCTGGCAGAAGAGCGAGTTCGTCGGTGCACCGGCCTTCGGCACCCTGGCCGTGGGCGCGGTGGACAGCAACGACAGCGATGCGGTGTGGCTGACCGCCACCGATTACCTGACCCCGACCACCCTGGCCCTGGCCGAGATCGGCAAGGCCCCGGAAACGCTGAAGACCATGCCGGCCTTCTTCGATGCCGAGGGCAAGGTGATCGAGCAGCACTTCGCCACCAGCAAGGACGGCACCCGCGTGCCGTACTTCGTGGTGCACGACAAGGCGATGAAGCTGGACGGTTCCAACCCGACCCTGCTGTACGGCTACGGTGGCTTCGAGATCTCGCTGACCCCGAGCTACTCCGGTGGCATGGGCCGCGCCTGGCTGGAGAAGGGCGGCGTGTACGTGGTCGCCAACATCCGTGGCGGTGGCGAGTACGGCCCGCGCTGGCACCAGGCGGCACTGAAGCAGAACCGTCACAAGGCCTATGAAGACATGGCCGCGGTGGCGCAGGATCTGGTCAAGCGCAAGATCACCACGGCCAAGCACCTGGGCGTGCAGGGCGGCAGCAACGGTGGCCTGCTCACCGGCAACATGCTCACCCAGTACCCCGAGCTGTTCGGTGCGGTGGTGGTACAGGTGCCGCTGCTGGACATGAAGCGTTACAGCCACCTGTTGGCCGGTGCTTCGTGGATGGCCGAGTACGGCAACCCGGACACCAGCGACTGGGAGTTCATCAAGACCTTCTCGCCGTACCACCTGTTCGACGCGAAGAAGACCTACCCGCCGGTGCTGTTCACCACCTCCACGCGCGATGACCGCGTGCACCCGGGCCACGCCCGCAAGATGGCGGCGAAGATGATCGATGCCGGCAAGGACGTGACCTACTACGAGAACATCGAAGGTGGCCACGGCGGCGCAGCCAACAACGCGCAGGCCGCACACATGTCGGCCCTGGCCTACAGCTTCCTGTGGGAGCGGTTGGGCGGCAAGTAAGCAGAACGGAAAACGCCGCCCCAGGGCGGCGTTTTTCTTTACCGGGTAGCGCCGGGCCATGCCCGGCGAGCGCGTGGCGCTACCGGAATCGCTTCAACCCACGCGCAATGCGCTCCACCGCCTCCTGCAACCGCGGCACTTCCTGCGTATAGGCCAGCCGCACGTGCTGGTTGGCACGATGGAAGCCGAAATCCAGGCCCGGGGTGAACGCCACGTGCTCGGTTTCCAGGAAGTGCGCGCAGAACGCCTGCGCATCATCAGTGAAGGCGCTGACATCGGCATACAGGTAGAACGCGCCCTGCGGCTCCACCTCGATGCGGAAACCCAGCTCGCGCAGTGCGGGCAGCAGGAAATCACGGCGCTGGCGGAACGCCTCGCGGCGCTGCTCGAAGATCGCCATCGATTCCTCGCTGAAACAGGCGAGGGCGGCATGCTGGGCGATGCTCGACGCGCTGATGTACAGGTTCTGCGCCAGCTTCTCCAGATCAGGCACGGCCGCCGGCGGTGCCACCAGCCAGCCGAGCCGCCAGCCGGTCATGCCGAAGTACTTGGAGAAGCTGTTCAACACAAAGGCGCTGTCATCCACCTGCAGCACGCTGGGCGCATCCAGGCCATAGGTCAGGCCGTGGTAGATCTCATCCACCACCAGGTGGCCGCCGCGGGCATGCAGCGATGTCGACAGGGCGGACAGTTCGTCGGCCGACAGCACCGTGCCGGTCGGATTGGCCGGAGAAGCAACCAGCGCACCGACGCTGTCGGCGTTCCAGTGCTGTTCCACCAGCGAGGGCGTCAGCTGGTAGGCGGTATCCGGGCCAACCGGCACCAGCTGCGCGCCGCCTTCCACCAGGCGCAGGAAGTGGCGGTTGCAGGGGTAGCCGGGGTCGGCCAGCAGCCAGTGGCGGCCCGGGTCGACCAGCAGGCTGCTGGCCAGCAGCAGCGCACCGGACCCACCCGGGGTGACCAGGATGCGTTCGGGGTCGATATCCAGCGCGTAGTGGCTGCGATAGAAGCCACTGATGGCCTGGCGCAGGGCCGGCAGGCCGCGCGCGGCGGTGTAGCGGGTGTGGCCGGCGGCCAGTGCGGCTTGGCCGGCGCGCACGACCGGCTCGGCGGTGGTGAAGTCCGGTTCGCCGATCTCCAGGTGGATCACATCGTGGCCCGCCTGTTCCAGCGCCTGCGCGCGGGCCAGCAGGGACATTACGTGGAACGGGGCGATTTCATGGCTGCGCCGGCTGTAGCCCGGCGTGTGGGGCAGGGTACTCATGCGCCCATGGTACGCCGGGCGGCAAGGGTGCGCCGCAGCGGTGGTAGAGTCGAGCTTGCTCGACTGCGGTTGCGGTCAGTCGAGCAAGCTCGACTCTACCTACGCCACGGACGCCATTGCGTAACCGCACCAGGACCCCTATCTCATGAAATCCACCCTCTGCCTGTTGCTTGCCAGCCTGATGACCAGCACCGTTACCGCCGCCACCCCGCCCGTTCCGCCGGATGCCGCCAAGCACCCGCACGTGGTCAAGGCGCCGTTCGGCGCCACCCGCAACGATGACTATTACTGGCTGCGCGACGACAAGCGCGAGAACAAGGACATGCTGGCCTACCTGCAGGCCGAGAATGCCTACACCGACCAGCTGCTGGCGCCGCTGAAGCCGCTGGAAGACACCCTGTACAAGGAAATCGTCGGCCGCATCAAGCAGGACGATGCCAGCGTGCCGGCGCGCGAGCGCGGCTACTGGTACTACAGCCGCTACGAGACCGGCCAGGATTACCCCATCCACGCGCGCCGCAAGGGCAGCATGGATGCCGCCGAGGAAATCCTGCTGGACGTCAATACGATGGCCGCCGGCAAGGGCTACTTCAGCGTCGGTTCGATGGAGGTGAGCCAGGACAACCAGCTGCTGGCCTGGGCCGACGATGATGTCGGCCGCCGCCAGTACACGATCCGCTTCAAGGACCTGGCCACCGGCAAGGTCCTGCCCGACGTCATCACCGGCAGCTCCGGCGACCTGGTCTGGGCCGACGACAACCGCACCGTGCTGTATGTCGAGAACGATCCGGAAACGCTGCTGACCGTGCGGGTGAAGAAGCACGTGCTGGGCACCCCGGCCAGCGCCGACACCGTCGTCTATGAAGAAAAGGACGACAGCTTCTACATGGGCATCGGCCGCACCCGCGATGATCGCTTCATCACCATCGGCGTGCACAGCACCGTGTCCTCGGAAGAGCGCTACGCGCCGGCCAGCGACCCGACCACCTTCACCGTACTGGCGCCGCGCCAGCGTGACGTCGAGTACGACGCCGACCACTACGATGGCCGCTGGGTGATCCGCACCAACGATGGCGCGAAGAACTTCAAGCTGGTCACCGCGCCGACCGATACCACCTCCCGCGCGCAGTGGAAGGACTGGATCGCGCATGACGATGCAGTGTTCATCGAAGGCTTCGAGCTGTTCGATGCGTACACCGCCATCGCCGAGCGTTCCGAAGGCCTGGAGCGCATCCGCCTGCTGTTCAAGGATGGCCGCAGCGATTACGTGAAGGCCGACGAGCCGGCGTACTCTATGGGCCTGGGCGACAACACCGAGGCCGATACGCCGTGGCTGCGTTACGTCTACACCTCGATGACCACCCCGACCACCGTGTTCGAGCTGAACACCGCCACCGGCGAGCGCCGCCAGCTGAAGGTGCAGCCGGTGATCGGCTATGACGCCTCGAAGTACGAAACCGACCGCGTCTGGATCACCGCGCGTGACGGGGTGAAGGTGCCGGTGTCGCTGGTCTACCGCAAGGGCTACCAGAAGGATGGCACGGGCGCGCTGTTCCAGTACGCCTACGGCAGCTACGGCATGTCGATGGACCCGTACTTCAACCAGACGGCGGTGAGCCTGCTCGACCGTGGCGTGGTATATGCCATCGCCCACATCCGCGGCGGCCAGGAAATGGGCCGCGACTGGTACGAGAACGGCAAGCTGCTGCACAAGCAGAACACCTTCAACGACTTCATCGACGTCACCCGCGGCCTGGTCGCCCAGGGCTGGGCGGCGAAGGATCGCGTGGCCGCCTCCGGTGGCAGCGCCGGCGGCCTGCTGATGGGTGCGGTGGCCAACCAGGCGCCGCAGGACTACCGGGTGATGGTGGCGCAGGTGCCGTTCGTCGACGTGGTCACCACCATGCTCGACCCGACCATCCCGCTGACCACCAACGAGTACGACGAGTGGGGCAACCCGGAGCAGAAGCCGTACTACGACTACATGCTGTCCTACTCGCCCTACGACAACGTCAAGCAGCAGGCCTACCCGGCGCTGTTCGTGGGTACCGGCCTGTGGGATTCGCAGGTGCAGTACTGGGAACCGGCCAAGTGGGTGGCCAAGCTGCGTGACGACAACACCGGCCACTACCCGATCGTGTTCCGCACCAACATGGAAGCTGGCCACGGCGGCAAGTCCGGGCGCTTCCAGCGTTACCGCGAGCTGTCCGAGTCGTACGCGTTCGTGCTGCAGCAGCTGGGCATCGTCCAGCCGTGATCGCGACAGGGTGCCGGGCACTGCCTTGCACCCTGAACCGGTATCCTTGCGGCCATGACCGCACCTGCGCCACCGCCTCCGGATGACACCCCGCCACCGCGCGTGGTGCGTTTCCGCTGGGCGTGGTGGCTGCTGGCCTACGCCAGCCTCGGCACCGGCATCGTCGGCATCTTCGTGCCGGGCCTGCCGACCACCGTATTCATCCTGATTTCGGCCTGGGCCGCCTCGCGCGGCTCCGAGCGCCTGCACAACTGGCTGCTGCAGCACCCGCGCTTCGGCCCGGCCATCGCCAACTGGCAGGCGCACGGCGCCGTCAGCCGCTACGGCAAGTGGATGGCCACGATCACCATGGCCGTGTGCGCCGGCATCATGCTGTGGTGCGTGCCGATCGCCTGGGTGAAGTGGTTCTCCATCGGCAGCATGGCCGTGGTGGCAATCTGGCTGTGGACGCGCCCGCTGCCGCCACCGGCGGGGTAGAGTCGACCGTTGGTCGACTGCTCTCCCGGCCGCCGGCGAAAACCCCGCGCTGCGCGCGATAGTCGACCAACGGTCGACTCTACCAACCGCTCAGCCGCCAATGGCTATACTCGGGCGCATGAAGATCCCCCATCGCAACGCCATCCTGATTCCGCTGGCAGCGGCCTCGCTGCTGTTCCTGTCCGCCTGTGGCAACAAGGGCCCGCTGGTACTGCCGCAGAAGCCGGTGCCGGTGGAAGAGACGGTCGAACCGGCCGCCGCGCCCGAAGCCACCCCGGAAGCCACGCCCGAAGCGACCCAGCCGACCAGCGACGGCAGCCCCTCGGTGACCCCGGACCCGATCAAGCCGGTGGACGGTGGGAATGAGTAAGGCCGGCTCCACGGCCCTGCGCTTCAGCAAGATGCATGGCGCGGGCAACGATTTCGTAGTGATCGACCTGCGTGACGGCACGCCGCCGCCCACCCCGCAGCTGGCCGCGCGTCTGGCCGACCGCCATACCGGCGTGGGCTGCGACCAGATCCTGACCATCGAGGCCCCGCGCGCGGAAGGCTCGGTGGCGTCCTACCGGATCTGGAATGCCGATGGCTCCAATTCCGAGCAGTGCGGCAATGGCGCGCGCTGCGTCGCGGCCTGGCTGGTGCGCGAGGGCAGTGCGCAGGGCGAGCGCTTCGTGATCGACAGCCCGCTGGCCAGCCACGACGTGCAGGTGCTGGGCGATGGCCGCTTCTCGGTGGCCATGGGCGTGCCGGCGTTCGAACCGGCGCAGGTGCCGCTGGTGGGCTTCGCCCATCCGCGCGACGAGTACCTGATGCCGTTGCAGGGCGAAACCGTGCGCTTCTCGGCGGTGTCGATGGGCAACCCGCACGCGGTCATCGAAGTGGGCCTGATCGATGCCGCACCGGTCGAGCGCGTCGGCTCGCTGCTGCAGCAGCATGCGTCGTTCCCGCAGTCGGTCAACGTGGGCTTTGCCCAGGTGATCGGCCCGGACCACGCGCGCCTGCGCGTGTACGAGCGGGGCGTCGGCGAAACCCTGGCCTGCGGCAGCGGTGCCTGTGCCGCCGCCGTCACCCTGATGCAGCGCGGCCGCCTGCAGAGCGATGCTCGCATCAGCCTGCCCGGTGGCGAACTTCGCATCCAGTGGCCGGGCGATGGCCAGCCGGTGGTGATGGCCGGCCCGACCGCATTCGTCTTCGAAGGGGAGTGGACCGCATGAGTGAGACCGTCGACAAGCTCGGGGGCCATGACGTCGCTGCGTGGTTGCGGCGGCATCCGGGCTTCCTCAAGCAGTTCCCCGACCTGGCCCTGACCCTGGTGGTGCCGCGCGATGACGGCCCCACCGCGTCGCTGGCCAGCTACCAGCTGGAAGTGCTGCGCGAGAAGAACCGCGAGCTGGCGCGACGGTTGGCCGACCTGGGCGCGACCGCACAGGTCAACGAGCGGTTGGCGGTGCGCACGCACCAGCTGACCCTGGCCCTGATGAAGCAGGACACCGCCGCTGACACCCTGCGTGCAATGGCGGCGTCGCTGCAGGAAGATTTTGCCGGCGACCTGGTGCGCCTGGTGGTGCACGCGCCGGTGGCCGGGCTGGAGCAGGCCGAGTGGCTGCAGGTGATCGCCGCCGACGATGCGCAGCTGGGCCCGTTCCGCGATTGCCTGAAGGACGGCGAGCCGATCTGCGGGCGCCTGCAGCCGGAAAAGAACGCGGTGCTGTACGGCGCGCGCAGCGACGAGGTGCAGACCACCGCACTGCTGCCGTTGCCCGGCATCGGCCTGATCGCCGTCGGCAGCCACGATGCCAACCGCTTCTACCCGGGCATGGGCACGCTGTTCCTGCGCATGATGGGCGATGCCCTGGTGGCTGGCCTGAAGCGCTTCGAGCGCTGAGCGGGGCCGCACGACGATGAGCGCGGTTCAGCACTTCCTGCAGCACCTGCAGGTGGAACGGCGGATGTCGGCGCACACGCTCGATGCCTACCGCCGCGACCTGGATGCACTGTCGGTCTGGGTCGAACCGCGCGGGGTGGCCGTGGAGGCCCTGGACGCCGAAACGCTGCGCCAGTTCGTCGCCGACGAACACCGCCGCGGGCTGTCGGCCAAGAGCCTGCAGCGCCGGCTGTCGGCCTGCCGCAGCTTCTACGCCTGGCTGCTCAAGCACGGGCGCATCGAGGTGAGCCCCGCAGCCACCCTGAAGGCGCCACGCGCACCGCGGCGCCTGCCGCAGGTGCTCGATGCCGATGAAGCCGTGCAACTGGTTGAACTGGAGCCGGAAGGCGAACTCGGCCGCCGCGACCGCGCGCTGCTGGAACTGTTCTATTCCTCCGGCCTGCGCCTGAGCGAAGTGTGTGCGCTGACCTGGCGCGACCTGGATTTCGACAGCGGCCTGGTCAACGTGCTGGGCAAGGGCAACCGCCAGCGCCGGGTGCCGTTCGGCCGCCCCGCACGCGAAGCGCTGCTGGCCTGGCGCGCGGAAAGCGGCGGTGGCCCGGCGACGCCGGTGTTCCCGGGCCGCAACGGGCCGATCAGCCAGCGTGCGGTGCAGATCCGCATCCGCCAGCTGGCCCAGCGCCAGGGCCTGTTCAAGCACGTGCACCCGCACATGCTGCGGCACAGTTTCGCCAGCCACATTCTGGAATCGTCCGGCGACCTGCGGGGCGTGCAGGAGCTGCTTGGCCACGCCGACATCGCCACCACCCAGATCTACACCCATCTGGATTTCCAGCACCTGGCCAAGGTCTACGACGCCGCGCACCCGCGCGCCAAGCGCCGCAGCAAGGACGGGTAGCGCCGGGCCATGCCCGGCGGGCGCGATGGCCTCCGCTTGATCTGCATCAGGGCAGGGCGGGGCACAGTGGCGCATCGTGGCCGCAGGCCACGAGGAACCGCCGCCATGGCAAAGCCCATTCCGCTGCATCCCAAGCATCCCGAGCGTATCTGCTGGGGCTGCGACCGCTACTGCGCGGCCGACGCGCTGGCCTGCGGCAATGGCTCCGGCCGCACCCAGCACCCCATCGAAACCCAGGGCGAGGACTGGTACCTCGCCTGGGGCATCGAACCCAATCCGGACCGGCTTTCGCATGCCAAGCGCTGAACGGCAGCCATCCGCGCAGGCTTGATCGCTCCCGGCGCTGTCCCCATGTCCCGTGAACAGCTATCGGAGGCCGCATGGACCCCAGTCAGAATCCCACTGTTTTTCACGCCACCACCATCGTCTGCGTCCGTCGCGGCGAGCATGTGGCCATTGCTGGCGATGGCCAGGTCACGCTGGGTCACACGGTGATGAAGGGCAATGCGCGCAAGGTGCGCCGCCTTGGCCGCGACGGCCAGGTGCTGGCCGGCTTCGCCGGTGCCGCCGCCGATGCCTTCACCCTGTTCGAGCTGTTCGAGGCCAAGCTGGAAAAGCATGGCCAGCTGCAGCGCGCCGCCGTCGAGCTGGCCAAGGATTGGCGTACCGAACGCCGCCTGGGCAAGCTGGAAGCCCTGCTGGCGGTGGCCGACAAGGAAACCTCGCTGATCATCAGCGGCACCGGTGATGTGATCGAGCCGGAGGACGGCATCATCGCCATCGGTTCCGGTGGTTCCTATGCCCTGTCGGCCGCGCGCGCACTGATGGCGCACACCGAACTGGATGCGCGCACGATTGCCAGCGAAGCGATCGGCATCGCCGGCGACATCTGCATCTACACCAACCGCAACGTGGTGGTCGAGGAGCTGTAACGCTCCCCGATCCGCCGGGCATGGCCCGGCGCTACCGACAACGAATTCGTGAGCACATCCATGTCGAAGATCGAAGTTTCCTCCGCCACCATGACCCCGCGCGAGATCGTGCAGGAACTGGACCGGCACATCGTCGGCCAGCACGACGCCAAGCGCGCGGTGGCCATCGCCCTGCGCAACCGCTGGCGCCGCATGCAGCTGGTGCCTGAGCTGCGCAATGAAGTGATGCCGAAGAACATCCTGATGATCGGCCCGACCGGTGTCGGCAAGACCGAGATCGCGCGCCGCCTGGCCACCCTGGCCAACGCGCCGTTCGTGAAGGTCGAAGCGACCCGCTTCACCGAAGTGGGCTACGTCGGCAAGGACGTCGAGCAGATCATCCGCGACCTGGCCGATACCGCGGTCAAGCTTTACCGCGAGCAGGCCAAGGTGCGCGTGCGTACCCAGGCCGAAGAACGCGCCGAAGACCGCATCCTCGACGCACTGCTGCCGCGCCGCAGCGGCGGCATTGGTTTCGACCCGGAAGTGGCCCGCAACGAGCCGTCGGCGCAGGACAACGAGACCCGCATCAAGTTCCGCAAGATGCTGCGCAACGGCGAGCTGGACGATCGCGAGATCGAGCTTGACCTGGCGGCCAACGTCAGCATGGACATCATGACCCCGCCGGGCATGGAAGAAATGGGCCAGCAGCTGAAGTCGATGTTCGCCAACCTCGGCGGCGGCGCCAAGGCGCACAAGCGCACGCTGGCCATCAAGGCCGCGCGCCCGCTCCTGGTGGAAGAAGAGGCCGGCAAGCTGGTCAACGAGGACGATATCCGCACGGCGGCGATCGAAGCCTGCGAACAGCACGGCATCGTCTTCATCGACGAGATCGACAAGGTCGCCAAGCGTGGCGACAACGTGGGCGGTGGTGATGTATCGCGCGAAGGCGTGCAGCGCGACCTGCTGCCGCTGGTGGAAGGCTCCAATGTGTCCACCAAGTACGGCACGATCAAGACCGACCACATCCTGTTCATTGCCTCGGGCGCGTTCCACCTGGCCAAGCCCAGCGACCTGATTCCGGAACTGCAGGGCCGTTTCCCGATCCGCGTGGAGCTGGGCGCGCTGAGCAAGAACGATTTCGTGCGCATCCTGACCGAGCCGAAGGCCGCGCTGACCAAGCAGTACGAAGCGCTGCTGGCCACCGAAGGCGTCAAGGTCAGCTTCACCGCCGATGCCATCGACCGCCTGGCCGAGATCGCGTTCCAGGTGAACGAGCGCCAGGAAAACATCGGTGCCCGCCGCCTGCACACCGTGCTCGAACGCCTGCTGGATTCGCTCAGCTACGAGGCGCCGGACCGCGACGGCGAAACCCTGGCCATCGACAGCGCCTACGTCGATGCACACCTGGGTGAGCTGGTGCAGGACCCGGACCTGAGCCGCTACATCCTGTAATGCCAGGCGGGGTCGGATCCCTCGCATCGCGAGGGCTCCGACCCCAAGCCCAGCAACAGAAAAGGCCGCCGAAAGGCGGCCTTCTTTGTTTGCGCGTACGACATCCACGCATGGCGTGGATCTACTGCCGGGCGGTGCCCGGCGGATCCGACCCTACGGCAGCGGCTCGGGAATCGAGCCCGGCACGAACACGCCTTCCTTCACGTAGGCGGTCAGCGTCATATCCAGCGCGAGCATGCCGTCGCGCTTGAGGTCCATCAGTTCCGGTTCGACCATCGCCCCGTGCAGCACGCCCAGCACGGTGGCGTGCAGCATGCGCGCGGCGATCTTCGGGTCGGCGCCGTCGCGCAGCTGGCCCAGGTCCTGCGCCCGGCGCAGGGCGCGCTCCATCCGGTCCAGCGCATCGCGGAAGCCGGACTGCTGCAGCTCGGCCAGCGCCCGGCTTTCCGAGGAGGCATCGCTGCGCAGCATGATTTCCATGGTCTTGCGCAGGCGCTCGTCTTCGGACAGTTCGATGAACGAGTAGATCATCACCGCGCGCAGGTCGTGGATCGGCGTCCGCCGTTCGTCGCTGGAGGTGCGCTCCAGTTCCTGCATGAAGGGCAGGTGCACCCGCTGGATGATCGCGGCCAGCACCTCGGTCTTGTTCTTGAAGTGCCAGTAGACCGCGCCACGGGTATAGCCGGCGCGGGCGCCGATCATCTCCAGCGTGGTCCGGGCCACGCCGTGTTCATGGAAGCAGGCCTCGGCCGCATCAAGGATGCCTACGCGGGTTGCCTCGGTGTCTTCTTTGGTCTTGCGCGCCATGGGTCGGAGAGTGGGTACCAGTGCCGGTGAAACCTGGCTGAATTGTACCGCTTTACAAACAAACAAGCATGTATGTATATTTCACCCCCATGCTCCCCGTCGTGTATGCGCGCCTGCTGATGCCTGCGCCGTGCGCGGGGATGCCTGCCCGCTGCGACAACCGCGCCCCAGGACCGGGATGCGGCTGCGTATCACGGCAAGCTGAGAATCTTTTCCCTTCCCCGAGCCCCAGCCCCATGCCCCTGACCCGAATCCGCCCCTTCCTGCTGTCGCTGGCCATCGCCGCGACCGTGGCCGCCTGCGGTGGCCAACCCGAACAGCCCGAGCAGGGCCCCGGCCAGGTGACCGTGGTCACCCTGAAGTCGGAAAGCGTGGGCCTGACCCGCGAACTGCCGGGCCGCACCAATGCCTTCCTGGTGGCCGAAGTCCGCCCGCAGGTCAGTGGCATCGTCGCCAAGCGCCTGTTCACTGAAGGCGGCCTGGTGAAGGAAGGGCAGCCGCTGTACCAGATCGAAGACGCCAGCTACCGCGCCCAGGCCAACAGCGCCCGCGCCCAGCTGGCCCGTGCCGAGGCCACCGCCAACGCCGCGCGCCTGAGCGCCAAGCGCATCACCGAGCTGGCCAAGGTCGATGCGGTCAGCCAGCAGGACCTGGAAAACGCCATCGCCACGCAGAAGCAGGCCGAGGCCGACGTCGGTGCCGCCAAGGCCGCGCTGGACGCGGCCAACGTCACCCTCGGCTATGCCCGCATCACCGCGCCGATCAGCGGCCGCATCGGCAAGTCCAGCGTCACCCAGGGCGCGCTGGTCAGTGTCGGCCAGGCCGACGCGCTGGCCACCGTGCAGCAGCTCACCCCGATCTACGTCGACCTGACCCAGTCCTCGGCCGAGCTGCTGCAGCTGCGCCGCGAACTGGCCGCTGGCCGCCTGCAGGACAACCAGACCCTGCCGGTCACCATCCTGCTGGAAGACGGCAGCGAGTTCCCGCACAAGGGCGCGCTGGAGTTCTCCGAAGTGAGCGTCGACCCGACCACCGGCAGCTACGCGCTGCGGGTGAAGGTGGACAACCCCGAGGGCCTGCTGATGCCGGGCATGTACGTGCGCGCGGTGATCGGCGGCGGCGTGCGCGCCGATGCCGTGCTGGTGCCGATGCAGGGCATCGCCCGCGATGCCAAGGGCGATACCAGCGCCATGGTGGTCGGCAAGGACAACAAGGTCGAAGTGCGCCCGGTGAAGGTCAGCCGCGCGCTGGCCGACAAGTGGCTGGTCGAGGACGGCCTGCAGCCGGGTGACAAGGTCATCGTCGAAGGCCTGCAGAAGATCGGCCCCGGCATGCCCGTGCAGGCCACCGAGAAGGGCGCCGCCCCGGCACAGCCGGACGCCGCCCCGCAGCCTGCCGCCCAGCCGGCCGGCGAAGCGAAGTAAGCGGAGAATTCCATGGCACGTTTTTTCATTGATCGACCCATCTTCGCGTGGGTGATCGCCATCATCATCATGCTGGCCGGTGCGCTGGCGGTGATGAAGCTGCCGGTGTCGATGTATCCGGAGGTCGCCCCGCCGGCCGTCGAGATCAGCGCCACCTACCCGGGTGCATCGGCCAAGGTGGTCGAGGACTCGGTGACGCAGATCATCGAGCAGAACATGAAGGGCCTGGACGGCCTGATCTACTTCTCCTCCAACAGCTCGGCCAACGGCCAGGCCACCATCACCCTCACCTTCGAAGCCGGTACCAACCCGGATATCGCCCAGGTGCAGGTGCAGAACAAGCTGCAGCTGGCCATGCCGCTGCTGCCGCAGGAAGTGCAGCGGCAGGGCATCAACGTGGCCAAGTCCAGCAGCGGCTTCCTGCAGGTGCTCGGCTTCGTGTCCAACGATGGCAGCATGGATGCCAACGACATCGCCGACTACGTGGGCTCCAATGTCGTCGACACGCTCAGCCGCGTGCCGGGCGTGGGCAACATCCAGGTGTTCGGTGGCAAGTACGCCATGCGCATCTGGCTGGATCCGAACAAGCTGCACACCTACAAGCTGTCGGTCGATGAAGTGACCGCGGCGATCACCGCACAGAACGCACAGGTGGCCATCGGCCAGCTGGGCGGCGCGCCGTCGGTGAAGGGCCAGCAGCTCAACGCCACGATCAACGCGCAGGACCGCCTGCAGACCCCGGAACAGTTCCGCAACATCCTGGTGCGTGGCGGCACCGATGGCAGCGAACTGCGCCTGGGCGACGTCGCCCGTGTCGAACTGGGTGCGGAAAGCTACGACTTCGTCACCCGCTACAACGGCAAGCCGTCCACCGGCATCGCCATCACCCTGGCCACCGGCGCCAACGCGCTGGCCACCGCTGAGGGCGTGCGCACCGCGCTGGACGAGATGAAGGCCAGCTTCCCGGCCGGCCTGGAAACCGTCGTGCCCTACGACACCACCCCGTTCGTGCAGGTCTCGATCAAGGGCGTCATCAAGACCCTGATCGAAGCGATCGTGCTGGTGTTCGTGGTGATGTACCTGTTCCTGCAGAACTTCCGCGCCACCCTCATCCCGACCATCGCCGTGCCGGTGGTGCTGCTGGGCACCTTCGGCGTGCTGGCCATGCTCGGCTTCTCGGTCAACATGCTGACCATGTTCGCCATGGTGCTGGCCATCGGCCTGCTGGTGGACGATGCCATCGTGGTGGTGGAGAACGTCGAGCGCATCATGTCCGAAGAGGGCCTGTCGCCGCTGGAAGCCACCCGCAAGTCGATGGGCCAGATCACCGGCGCGCTGGTGGGCATCGGCCTGGTGCTGTCGGCGGTGTTCGTGCCGATGGCCTTCATGAGCGGCTCCACCGGCATCATCTACCGCCAGTTCTCGGCCACGATCGTCTCGGCCATGGCGCTGTCGGTGCTGGTGGCCATCGTGCTGACCCCGGCGCTGTGCGCGACCATGCTCAAGCCGCTGAAGAAGGGCGAGCACCATGTCGCCCACAGCGGCCTGCTGGGCCGTTTCTTCAACGGCTTCAACCGTGGCTTCGACCGTTCCAGCGAAACCTACCAGCGCGGCGTGAAGGGCATCATCCATCGCCCGTGGCGCTTCATGGGCATCTTCGTGGCCCTGGCCGTGGTGATGGGCGTGCTGTTCGCGCGCCTGCCCAGCTCGTTCCTGCCCAATGAAGACCAGGGCATCATGATGGCGCTGGTGCAGACCCCGGTCGGCGCCACCCAGGAACGCACCCTGGAAGCGATGGCCAAGCTGGAAGACCACTTCCTGAAGAACGAAGCCGATGCGGTCGAGTCCATCTTCGCCGTGCAGGGCTTCAGCTTCGCCGGCATGGGCCAGAACGCGGGCATGGCCTTCGTCAAGCTGAAGGACTGGAAGGAGCGCGACGCCGACCACAGCGTGGGTGCGATCACCGGGCGTGCAATGGGCGCGCTGGGCCAGATCAAGGACGCCTTCATCTTCGCCTTCCCGCCGCCGGCCATGCCGGAGCTGGGCATCGGTTCGGGTTACACGTTCTTCCTGAAGGACACCAGCGGCAAGGGCCACGACGCCCTGCTGGCCGCGCGCAACCAGCTGCTGGGTGCGGCGGGCCAGAGCAAGCTGCTGGCCAACGTGCGTCCCAACGGCCAGGAAGACACGCCGCAGCTGCGCATCGACGTGGACGTGGAAAAGGCCAACGCCCTGGGCTTGTCGGTCAGCTCGATCAACAACACCCTGGCCGCGGCGTGGGGCAGCAGCTACATCGATGACTTCATCGACCGTGGACGCGTCAAGCGCGTGTACGTGATGGCCGATGCACCGTTCCGCATGAACCCGGACGACTTCAACGTCTGGTCGGTGAAGAACGGGCAGGGCGAGATGGTGCCGTTCAGTGCCTTCGCCTCCAAGCGCTGGGACTACGGTTCGCCGCGCCTGGAACGCTACAACGGCGTGTCGGCGATGGAGATCCAGGGCGAGCCCGCCGCGGGCGTGGCCTCTGGTGATGCCATGGCCGAGATCGAGCGCATCGCCAAGGACCTGCCGACCGGCTTCGAGATCGAGTGGACCGCGCTGTCCTACCAGGAACGCCAGGCCGGTTCGCAGACGCCGCTGCTGTACACGCTGTCGCTGCTGATCGTGTTCCTGTGCCTTGCCGCGCTGTATGAAAGCTGGAGCGTGCCGACCTCGGTGCTGCTGGTGGCGCCGCTGGGCATCCTCGGTGCGGTGCTGGCCAACACCTTCCGCGGCATGGAGCGCGACATCTACTTCCAGGTGGCGATGCTGACCACGGTGGGCCTGACCAGCAAGAACGCGATCCTGATCGTCGAATTTGCCAAGGAAAACCTGGAGAAGGGCGCAGGCCTGATCGAAGCGACGATGCATGCGGTGCGCGACCGCCTGCGCCCGATCATCATGACCTCGCTGGCCTTCGGCCTGGGCGTGCTGCCGCTGGCCATCGCCTCCGGTGCGGGTTCCGGTGCGCAGCGCGCCATCGGTACCGGCGTGCTGGGCGGCATGCTGGTGGGCACCGTGATGGGTGTGTTCTTCATCCCGCTGTTCTTCGTGGTGGTGCAGCGCGTGTTCAACCGCAACAAGGGCAACGGGAGTGGCACGCCGCCGGCCCCGCGCGATGACGCTGCCCATGGAGGTTCCCATGAATAAGACCCCCTTGCTGCTGGCGCTCGTCGCCAGCCTGGGCCTGGCCGGCTGTTCGACCCTGGCGCCGAAGGACACCGCCGTTGCTCCGGGCATTCCGGCGCAGTGGCCGGCCGAGGCCAGCCAGGGCGAAGTCACCGATGTTGCTGCACTGGGCTGGCGTGACTTCTTCGCCGATGAGCGCCTGCAGCAGGTGATCGGCCAGGCGCTGGACAACAACCGCGACCTGCGCGTGGCCGTGCTGAACGTGGAAAAGGCACGCGGCCAGTACCGCGTGCAGCGCGCCGACCGCGTGCCCGGCCTGGCCGCCACCGGCCAGATGGAACGGCAGGGCACCAACGCGGGCGTCACCGAGCAGTTCACCGCTGGCGTGGGCGTGGCCGATTTCGAGCTGGATCTGTTCGGCCGCGTGCGCAACCTCAGCGAGTCTGCGTTGCAGCAGTACTTCGCCGTGGCCGCCAACCGCCGCAACGCGCAGCTGAGCCTGGTGGCCGAGACCGCCACCGCCTGGCTGACCTACGGTGCCGATGCGCAGCAGCTGAGGATTTCCGAGGCAACGCTGAAGACCTACGAGGATTCGCTGCGCCTGGCCGAGGCCCGCCATGAACGCGGCGGCAGTTCCGGTCTGGAACTGAGCCAGACCCGCACGCTGGTGGAAACCGCGCGTACCGATGCCGCCCGCCTGCGCGGGCAGCTGGCCCAGGACCGCAACGCGCTGGCGCTGCTGGCCGGTGGCCAGGTCGATGCGGACCTGCTGCCGGACAGCATCGAACCGCAGCTGCTGGCCCTGGCCCCGCCGCCGGCGGGCCTGCCCAGCGACGTGCTGCTGCAGCGCCCGGACATCATGGCCGCCGAACACCAGCTGCTGGCGGCAAACGCCAACATCGGTGCCGCGCGCGCCGCGTTCTTCCCCAGCATCACCCTGACCGGCAGCATCGGCAGTGGCTCGGGCGAACTGTCCAACCTGTTCGACAGCGGCACCCGCGTGTGGAGTTTCCTGCCGAAGATCACCCTGCCGATCTTCCAGGGCGGCAAGCTGCGCGCGAACCTGGCCGTGGCCAATGCGGACCGCGATATCGCCCTGGCGCAGTACGAGAAGGCGATCCAGAGCGGTTTCCGCGAAACCTCCGACGCGCTGGCGCTGAATGTCAGCCTGGACGAGCAGGTGAGCGCGCAGCAGCGCCTGGTGGATGCGGCCGAAACGGCCAACCGCCTGTCGCAGGCACGCTATGACGCCGGCCTGGACAGCTTCGTGACCCTGCTGGACGCACGCCGTACCGCCTACAGCGCGCAGCAGACGCGCCTGCAGACGGAGCTGGCCCAGCAGACCAACCGCATCACCCTGTACAAGGTACTGGGCGGCGGCTGGCACGAGCGCGGGTAAACCCCGGTAGCGCCGGGCCACGCCCGGCGGCCTTGTTTCCGGCGTTCATTGCATCGCATGCGGGACCGCGCTTCGCACTCGCCGGGCATGGCCCGGCGCTACCAGGCGGGGTGATCCCGGTAGCGCCGGGCCGTGCCCGGCGGCTTTGCTTTTGGCATTCATTGCATCGCATGCGGGACCGCGCTTCGCGCTCGCCGGGCATGGCCCGGCGCTACCAGGCGGGGTGGTCCCGGTAGCGCCGGGCCGTG
>NZ_CP026002.1:1321134-1813650 GCF_003086915.1 Stenotrophomonas sp. ZAC14A_NAIMI4_1 | reverse complement strand
AGGCGGGGTGATCCCGGTAGCGCCGGGCCGTGCCCGGCGGCTTTGCTTTTGGCGTTCATTGCATCGCATGCGGGACCGCGCTTCGCACTCGCCGGGCATGGCCCGGCGCTACCAGGCGGGGTGATCCCGGTAGCGCCGGGCCGTGCCCGGCGGCTTTGCTTTTGGCATTCATTGCATCGCATGCGGGACCGCGCTTCGCGCTCGCCGGGCATGGCCCGGCGCTACCAGGCGGGGTGGTCCCGGTAGCGCCGGGCCGTGCCCGGCGGCTTTGCTTTTGGCGTTCATTGCATCGCATGCGGGACCGCGCTTCGCGCTCGCCGGGCATGGCCCGGCGCTACCAGGCGGGGTGGTCCCGGTAGCGCCGGGCCACACCCGGCGGCTTTGCTTTTGGCGCTCATTGCATCGCATGCGGGACCGCGCTTCGCACTCGCCGGGCATGGCCCGGCGCTACCAGGCGGGGTGGTCCCGGTAGCGCCGGGCCGTGCCCGGCGGCTTTGCTTTTGGCATTCATTGCATCGCATGCGGGACCGCGCTTCGCGCTCGCCGGGCATGGCCCGGCGCTACCAGGCGGGGTGGTCCCGGTAGCGCCGGGCCGTGCCCGGCGGCTTCTTGTGCATGCCGCGTGCTACCGCATGGGCCACCGACACCAGGCAAACGGGTATTCATCCAATTCGGCAGCGAGTCCGGCGCGTATCGGATTTCCCAGAATGTAGAGCGCATGACGCCTCAAAGCATCTTCATTGCGAACGGCGTGGTCGAAGTAGCTCGGTTGCCACAGGGGCGTTTCCACACCGAACTGCTGCCCCAGTAGGCGGCTGCTGCGTGATTTCAGCGTTCCCATCAATCGGGCGAGTGTGCCGGCGCGCAACTGCATCAACCAATGAACATGGTCGGGCATGACGACCCAGGCGAATGATCGACTGAACCCCTCGCGCTCCACGAAGCGCAGCGTATCCACCAGGCATTCCGCGCAGCGAGGGTCTGCAAATACCGGACGTCGCTTCAGCACCACCGTGGTGAGCACGTAGTATCCATCGATGCGGGAATCGCGACCACGCTGTAGATGACGACTGGACATTGGACCAGTCTCGGGGTGCGGTCTCGATGCACCTATCAGCAAGTCCCATGGCTGCTTGTGAGGTTCTACCGCGCCTCATGCTCGCCGGGCATGGCCCGGCGCTACCAGATGCTCGCCGGGCATGGCCCGGCGCTACCAGATGCTCGCCGGGCATGGCCCGGCGCTACCGGATCTGATCAAACCGCTTCGTCATCGCGCGGGGGCGCGCGGCAGGAGCGTACCCGGGCCAGCGCGTCGCCGGCCTCGCGGGCCATGCGCTCGTACTCGGCGCGGATCTCCTCCAGCCGTTCTTCGTCCATTTCCTCAAGGTCCAGCAGCTCGTTGTTGGCGTCGGCCGTGGCGCGGATCAGCTCGTCCAGCTTGATCTGCATCGCCGCGGTGTCCGAGTTCTGCGTGTGCTGGATCAGGAACACCATCAGGAAGGTGATGATGGTGGTGCCGGTGTTGATCACCAGCTGCCAGGTATCGTTGAAGCCGAACACGGGGCCGCTGATGCCCCACACCACCACGATCGCCACCGCTGCCAGGAAGGTCCACGGCGAGCCGGTGGCGGCCGCGGCCTTCTTGGCGATCGTATTGAACAGGTTTCTTGCTTTCATCGTCGTCGTTCCACCCAGGTGACGAGGATGATCGGCAGCGGCCCGTGCATGGGCCGTGCAGCCGCGATGGGACTCAGGCGCGCAGGCGCGGGGCCTCCTGCAGGCGCACGCGGCTGGTCTGGTAGACGTGCTGCCAGCAGCGGTCGACGAACTCGCGGGCCTGCGCCTCGCTCAGGCGCGGCATGATCTGCAGGGCGTACTGGGTCTGGAACGTCTCGTCGCGCTCGGCGTTGCTGGCGCGCGGCTGGGTGATCAGCGAATCGCAGGCGAACTTGATCCACGGCACGTAGGAGCCGAACGAGTTGTGCGGCAGGGCACCGTCGGCATGCTGCCGGCGCCAGTGATCGAGTTCAGCATCAACGTCGATGACCGGTGGGATGGCGGGGACTTCAGCGTGCATGGCATTCCAATTCGGTTGGGGTGGCAGGGAGTGGGGGTTCATCGCAGTGTGGCGCAGGTGCCGGTGCATGCAGTGTCAGCGCGGCGTGCAGCCGGTGTTGCCATCGATCAGCTGCGCGTGTTCGACGGCACCGAGGTCTTCGGCCATGTCGGCCATCGCATTGCACAGGCGCACGCGGTCGCGCGGATGATCGCGGGTGATTTCCTGCTGCATGTCCTGGAATGCGGCCCAGAACGGCGCACCACGCCGATGCAGCGCGAACTGATGCGTCAATCGGTCGCGGATGCCGGTGAGGGCGGGATCGGGCAAGGGGCGTACGGCGTGCGCGCTCATGGGCTTGCTCCCCGGGACAGGAAGGCCCCGGTGATTCCACCGTAGGCGCGCCATGCGAAGGCGGTGTTAGCAGCGCGTGTGGGGTTTACCCAGCTGACTGTGCGCCAGCGCACATCGGCCTGTGCAGAGGCAGCCGGCACAAGGCTGTGCCGGCTCTGAAGCGTTCATGTAGCTGTGCGTGGAACGGAAATGCGGCGCTTATTCGCCGATGTCTTCGTTCCAGATTTCCGGATACTGCGCAATGAAGCCGCCCAGCAGGTCGACGCATTCCTGGCTGTCCAGGTCGATCACGTTGACGCCGTTTTCGCGCAGCCAGTCGATGCCGCCCTGGAAGGTCCGCGATTCACCCACCACCACGGTGCCGATGTTGAACTGGCGTACCAGGCCCGAGCAGTACCAGCACGGGGCCAGGGTGGTGACCATGATGGTGTCCTGGTAACGGCGCTGGCGGCCGGCCTTGCGGAAGGCATCGGTTTCGCCGTGCACGGACGGATCGCCTTCCTGCACGCGGCGGTTGTGGCCGCAGCCGAGCAGGCGGCCATCGTTGTGGTACAGCGCCGCGCCGATCGGCACGCCGCCCTCGGCCAGGCCCTGTCGGGCTTCGGCGATGGCGGTCTGCAGCAGGGCCTGGTAGTCGGGCGTGGTGATCATGCGGGGCTCCGGTGGGTCATGGGCCGCCATGATAAGGCCCGGTTACCCCGCAGCGGCCCCGGCGGTGCGATAATCAGCGCATGAGCGAATCCCCCTACAAATCCGGTACCACCCATTTCGGGTTCCGCGACGTGGCCGCCAAGGACAAGCAGAAGCTTGTCGGCGAGGTGTTCACCTCGGTCGCGCGCAGCTACGACCTGATGAACGACCTGATGAGCCTCGGCGTGCACCGGGCCTGGAAGCGCTATTACGTGGCCACCGCACAGGTGAAGCCGGGTGACCGCGTGCTCGACCTGGCCGGCGGCACCGGCGATATCGCCGCCCTGCTGAAGGAGCGCGTGGGCGCCGAGGGGTCGGTGGTGCTGGGCGACATCAATGCCGGCATGCTGTCGGTCGGCCGTGACCGCCTGACCAACCGCGGCCTGGTGCTCGGCCTGGACTACGTGCAGTGCAATGCCGAAGCCCTGCCGTTCCCGGACAACAGTTTCGACCTGGTGACCATCGCTTTCGGCCTGCGCAACGTGACCGACAAGGACGCCGGCCTGCGCGAGATGTACCGCGTGCTGAAGGTGGGCGGCCAGGCCCGCGTGCTGGAGTTCTCCGAAGTCACCGCCGACTGGTTCAAGCCGATCTACGACTTCCACTCGTTCAGGATCCTGCCGAAGCTGGGCAAGCTGTTCGCCAACGATTCGGACAGCTACCAGTACCTGGCCGAGAGCATCCGCAAGCACCCGCCGCAGGAAGAACTGAAGGCGATGATGGGGCAGGCCGGTTTCGAGCGCTGCCACTACAAGAACCTGACCGGCGGCATCGTCTCGATCCACTCCGGCTACAAGCTGTAATTCCTGCTTTGGTAGGTGCCAACCTTGGTTGGCACGCGCCCTCACCGGGCGCTGACACATCCGTGCCAACCAAGGTTGGCACCTACCAGAAACCGGGCGCCCCAGGCGCAGGGCCGGCCCCCGGCCGGCCTTACCCCGCATCGCGCAACGCGTCCGGGGCGGGGGCGAGGTACCATTGGGGTTTGATCCCCGTAACGGTCCCGATTCATGCGTAATCCGCTGATGCTCCTTCCGCTGGCCGTGGCCCTGGCCGTCGGCTGCTCCCAGGAGGCGGCCGCGCCCGCCGCCGCCCCGACTGCCGAAAAGGCTCCCGCCGCCCCCGTGAACGCCGAGAACCGCAGCCACGACGAAAGCTCGTACGCCGAGCCGGACAAGGTCGTCATCAAGGACATCGCGCTGGATCTGAAGCTGGACTTCGACCAGAAGCAGATCGGCGGCACCGCCACCTACACCCTGGAATGGAAGCAGAAGGACGCCCAGCAGCTGGTGCTCGACACCCGCGAGCTGAACGTGTCCAAGGTCGAGGCCATCGCCGCCGACGGCGCGCGCAGCCCGCTGAAGTTCGAACTGGCGCCGGTCGACAAGGTCTTCGGCAGCAAGCTGACCATCGAAGCGCCGGAACAGCCGGCCAAGGTGGAAGTGAGCTACCACACCGCACCGACCGCCTCGGGCCTGCAGTGGCTGGAGCCGTCGATGACCGAGGGCAAGAAGCTGCCCTTCATGTTCAGCCAGTCGCAGGCCATCCACGCCCGTTCGTGGGTGCCGCTGCAGGACACCCCGAGCGTGCGCTTCACCTACAGCGCGCACGTGACCTCGCGCCCGGACGTGATGGTGCTGATGAGCGCCGACAACGACCCGAAGGCCGCGCGTGATGGTGATTACACCTTCAAGATGCCGCAGCCGATCCCGTCCTACCTGCTGGCCATCGCCGCCGGTGACCTGGTGTTCGAGCCGATTTCCGGCCGCTCCGGCGTCTGGGCCGAGCCGACCATGGTCAACAAGGCCGCCAAGGAATTCGAAGACACCGAGAAGATGATCGGTGCCGCCGAGAAGCTGTACGGCGAATACCGCTGGGGCCGCTACGACATGCTGGTGCTGCCGCCGTCGTTCCCGTTCGGTGGCATGGAAAACCCGCGCCTGACCTTCGCCACCCCGACCGTGATCGTCGGCGACAAGTCGCTGGTCTCGCTGGTCGCCCACGAACTGGCGCACAGCTGGTCGGGCAACCTGGTGACCAACGCCAGCTGGAAGGACATCTGGCTCAATGAAGGCTTCACCACCTACGTCCAGGGCCGCATCACCGAAGCCCTGTACGGCAAGGAGATGGCCGAGATGGAGAAGCAGATCGACCAGACCGACCTGCTGGCCGAAGTGAAGGACATGAGCCCGGCCGACCAGGCCCTGGCCCTGCCGCCGCTGAACGAGCGTGACCCCGACGAAGCCCTGAGCCAGGTCGCCTACGTCAAGGGTTCGTGGTTCCTGGAGTTCCTGGAGCAGCGCTTCGGTCGCGAAACGTTCGACCCGTTCCTGCGTGGCTGGTTCGATGACCATGCCTTCCAGAGCGCCAACACCGACCAGTTCGTCGAGTACCTGAAGAAGAACCTGCTGCCGAAGAACCCCTCGGCGGTCAGCGAGGCCGAGCTGAAGGCATGGCTGGACGAGCCGGGCATCCCCTCGTTCGCCACCAAGGCACAGTCGCGCAACTTCAGCAGCGTCGATGCCGCGCGCATCGCGTTCTCCGGCGCCGGCAGCCTGCCGGGCAGCCAGGTCACCGCCGAGTGGGGCACCCAGGAATGGGTCCGCTTCATCGACGGCCTGGGCGCCACCCTGCCGCTGGACAAGCTGGCCACGCTGGACAAGGCCTACCACTTCACCGGCACCGCCAATGGCGAAATCGCCATGCGCTGGTACCCGCTGGCGATCCGCAGCGGCTACGAGCAGGCCAATGACGCCGCTGCGGCGTTCATCGAGCGCGTCGGCCGCCGCAAGCTGATCATGCCGATCTACGCCGAACTGGTGAAGACCCCGAAGGGTCTGGAGCTGGCCAAGCAGGCCTTCGAGAAGGCCAAGCCGGGCTACCACCCGATCACCACCGCCTCGGTCCAGGATCTGCTGGCCAAGGCTGAAGCCAAGTAAGAAAAAACGCCGGGCATCCCCCGGCGTTTTTTTTGTAGAGTCGAGCCATGCTCGACTGGCGTTTCAACAGCAGTCGAGCAGGGCTCGACTCTACAGAAAGCGTTTATACGAAGGACTTCCGCATGAAACGACTGATCCTGATCACCGCCTGTGCCCTGGCCCTGGCCGCCTGCAGCAACCCCGAGGAGGAGCGCAAGGCGCAGGAAGCCGCCGCTGCCGCCGCCCAGGCGCAGAAGGAAGCCAAGGCCGAGGACGTGGCCAAGCAGTACGACACGGCCGTGGCCGCGCAGGACTGGGAGCGTGCGCGCATCCACGGCGGCTCGCTGTTGGACCAGTACAAGGACACCGACGCGGCCGAGCGCATCGCCGCCGGCTTCGACGAAGTGAAGGCAAAGGCTGATGCCGCGCGCGACCTGCGCCGGCTGCAGGCGCTGTGGCAGTACAACGAGATTCCGGTCGGCACGAAGGGCAAGCAGGTCTCGGCCACCATCTACAGCAAGGAACGGGTGGACGTGGATGGCAGCGGCGCCAAGCCGGTGCAGCTGGTGTTCCGCGACCATCCCGAGTGGAAGCGGCATGCCTACCTGGTGCTGCAGGCCGGTGATTTCCGCTGCCCGCAGTGCACGGTGAAAGTGACCGTGGACGATGGCAAGCCGATCTCGATGGCCGCCTGGCGGCCGAAGACCGACGAGGCCATCGCCATGTTCATCACCGACCAGAAGGCGCTGTGGAAGCTGGCCCAGAAGGGCAAGTCGATCAGCATCGAGTTCCCGGTGAAGGCCGGCGGTACCCGCACTGCGGTGTTCGAGACCGGCGGCGTGGATACCAGCCGCATGCCGCAGTGGTGGAAGTGACGGCCACGGCGGTGGTAGCGCCGGCACTGTCGGCCGTGCGCCACTGGGTGTTCGACATGGATGGCACGCTGACCGTGGCCATGCATGATTTCGAGCGCATCAAGCGCGAACTGGGCATTCCGCCCAGTGCGGACATCCTCGTGCATCTGGCGGGCCTGCCGGGTGCGGAGGCGGCGCAGAAGCACGCCTGGCTGCTGGCCCACGAGCGTGGGCTGGCCGAGGACGCGCTGCCGGCCCCGGGCGCGGTCGAGCTGCTGCGCGCGCTGGCCGCAGCCGGTTGCCAGCTGGGCATCCTGACCCGCAACGATCATGCGCTGGCCAAGCTCACGCTGGAGGCGATCGGGGTAGGGGATCTGTTTGACGATGGCGGCATCATCGGCCGCGATGAGGCTGTGCCCAAGCCGTCGCCCGACGGCGTGCAGCAGCACCTGCGGCGCTGGGGTATCGGCGCCGACGCAGCGGTGATGGTGGGCGACCACGCCTACGACCTGGACTGCGGCCGCGCCGCCGGTGCGCGGACCGTGCTGGTCAACCTGCCTGAAAACCCCTGGCCGGGCCTCGCGGACTGGCATTTCGCCGATTGCCGCGCGCTATTGGCGGCCTGGCAACAGAAGGGGTAGTGCCGGCCGCTGGCCGGCAACGTCGGCCGGAGGTTCCGGTAGCGCCGGGCCATGCCCGGCGGTGTGGGTAGTGCCGGCCGTTGGCCGGCAGTGTCGACCAAGGTCGACACCTACCAGAGCAGTTCCCGATCGCGCATCGAGATGCGCGGGCAATTTGGTTACGCGCCCAGCGCGTACCCGAACTGCTGCTTGAACTGGTCGTGGAACTCTTCAAACGTGAAGCGCTGGTTCTGCGTGCCCGGGTGCTCGACCTTCAGCGCGCCCATCAGGTTGGCCATGCGGCCGATGGTCAGCCAGTCGTAGCCCTTCTCGATGCCGTAGATCAGGCCGGCGCGGAAGGCGTCGCCACAGCCGGTCGGGTCGACCACGCGGCGCTCGTGCGCCGGCGGGATGTCGTAGCTCTTTTCCGGGGTGTGGATGACCGCGCCCTTCGGGCCACGGGTGGTGATGTAGGCCTTCACCCGGCTCACGATCTGCTTCTCGTCCCAGCCGGTGCGTTCCTGCAGCAGGTTGGACTCGTAGTCGTTGACCACCACGTAATCGGCCTGCTCGATGAAATCGCGCAGCTCCGGGCCGTTGAACAGCGGCAGCGCCTGGCCCGGGTCGAAGATGAAGGGGATGCCGCATTCCAGGAACTCGGCCGCATTCTGGATCATGCCGTCACGGCCGTCCGGCGCAACGATGCCGAAAGTGACGCCCGGCACGTCCTTCACGTGGTTCTCGTGCGAACGCATCATCGCGCCCGGATGGAACGCGGTGATCTGGTTGTTGTCGTGGTCGGTGGTGATGAAGCACTGCGGGGTGAACATGTCTTCCAGCACGCGGACCTGGCTCAGGTCGATGTCCATGCGCTCGAAGTGCTCGCGGTACGGTGCGAAATCCTGGCCGACGGTGCCCATCGGGATCGGGCTGCCGCCCAGCAGCTTCAGGTTGTAGGCGATGTTGCCGGCGCAGCCGCCCAGTTCGCGGCGCATGCGCGGGACCAGGAAGGACACGTTCAGGATGTGCACCTTGTCCGGCAGGATGTGATTCTTGAACTGGTCCGGGAACACCATGATGGTGTCGAAGGCAAGAGAACCACAGATCAGAGCGGACATCGATGTAAGCCTATGCGGTGAATTTGGGGGTGGCCAGCCGGCATCGGCCAGCAAGCAAATGGCGCCCTTGGGCGCCCGACGGCGCAAAGGTTACCTGCTGGTGCCGCTCAGGGCCAGAACCGGGTGATGCCCAATTGGGCGCAAACCCAGCCAAGTCGCGGGTTCAGCTAGTTTTTTCCTTGCTCGCCGGGAAGCGGGTTGCTAGGCTTGTCGGCCTCGAATTCTGCCCATTTTTTCGCCATCCCGCGGCGGGCACGACACCCCTCAGGACTCCTTCCTCAGATGTTCAAGAAACTCCGTGGCATGTTCTCCAACGACCTGTCCATCGACCTGGGCACGGCCAACACCCTTATTTACGTGCGTGGGCAGGGGATCGTGCTGAACGAGCCGTCGGTCGTGGCCGTGCGCCAGGACCGTGCCATCGGTGGCACCCGCTCGGTGGCAGCCGTAGGCGCCGAAGCCAAGCAGATGCTGGGCCGTACCCCGGGCCACATCACCACCATCCGCCCGATGAAGGACGGCGTCATCGCCGACTTCACCTACACCGAGGCGATGCTCAAGCACTTCATCAAGAAGGTGCACAAGTCCCGCGTGCTGCGCCCGAGCCCGCGCGTGCTGGTCTGCGTGCCGGCCGGTTCGACCCAGGTCGAGCGCCGCGCCATCCGTGAATCGGCCGAGGAAGCCGGTGCCCGCGACGTGTTCCTGATCGAAGAGCCCATGGCCGCCGCGATCGGCGCCGGCATGCCGGTCACCGAGGCGCGCGGTTCGATGGTCATCGACATCGGCGGCGGCACCACCGAAGTGGCGGTGATCTCGCTGAACGGCATCGTCTATTCGGCATCGGTGCGCATCGGTGGCGACCGCTTCGACGAGTCGATCACCAACTACGTCCGCCGCAACCACGGCATGCTGATCGGTGAAGCCACCGCCGAGCGCATCAAGGTCGAGCTGGGCTGCGCCTACCCGCAGGCCGAGGTCATCGAGATGGAAATCTCCGGCCGCAACCTCGCCGAGGGCGTGCCGAAGATGATCAAGATCAGCTCCAACGAAGTGCTCGAGGCCCTGCACGAGCCGCTGTCGGGCATCGTCAGCGCGGTCAAGCTGGCCCTGGAACAGACCCCGCCGGAACTGTGCGCCGACGTCGCCGAGCGCGGCATCGTGCTGACCGGTGGTGGCGCCCTGCTGCGCGACCTGGACCGCCTGATCTCCGAGGAAACCGGCCTGCACGTGCAGGTGGCCGACGACCCGCTCACCTGCGTGGCCCGCGGTGGCGGTCGTGCGCTGGAACTGGTCGACATGCACGGCAACGAGTTCTTTGCGCCGGACTGAGGCCTGCCGCTTGGTCTTCCCTGCAGCGCCCTTCCGGGGTGTGGCCCGCTGCTGCGGGCCGGCACCGGCGGGGCGCCGCCGTGTTTCCCCTTCGCCCTCAGCTGATTGAACTGTTGCCGTGCCGCCTTACGCCGGTCCTCCCGTAGCCTCCCGATCCGGTGACGCCGCCAGTCCGTTGCGACTGCTCGCCTACCTGGCCATGGCCATCATCCTGATCGTGCTGGACGACCAGGCCGGTTGGCTGGCGCGCGTGCGCGCCCAGGCCGATGCGCTGGTGCAGCCGGTGTGGGCGCTGGCCGGCCTGCCCGGCAAGCTCAGCAACCAGGTGCGCGACAACGCGGCCAGCCATGGCCAGCTGGTGGCCGAGACCCGTGAACTGCGCAACCAGCTGCTGCTGGCCAACGCGCGCCTGACCCGCCTGCAGACCGCCGCGCTGGACAACGCCCAGCTGCGCGAACTGCTGAACGTGGCCGAGCGCAGTGGCCTGGACGTGCAGCTGGCGCCGATCCTCGATATCGACCTGGACCCGGTGAAGCAGCGCCTGGTGCTCGATGCGGGCAGCCGCGACGGCGTGCACGTGGGGCAGGCAGTGATCGACGCCGGCGGCCTGATGGGGCAGGTGATCAGCACCACCGGTGGCACGTCCACCGTACTGCTGTTGACCGACCCGGACCATGCCGTGCCGGTGACCGTGGCCCGCAACGGCGTGCGCCTGATCGTCTACGGGCGCGGCGACACCCTGCAGCTGCGCGACATTCCGCTGAGCGCGGGCGTGGAAGTGGGCGATGAGATCGTCACCTCCGGCCTGGGCGGGCGCTTCCCGCCGGGCTTCCCGGTCGGCACGATCACCGCGCTGCGCCCCGATGACACCCATGCCTTCCTGGTGGGCGAACTGAAGCCTGCGGCCCAGCTGGACCGCGGCCGCGACGTGCTGCTGCTGCGCCCGGGCGCAGCCATCCGGATCCCGCCGGAGCTGCGCCAGAGCCTCGAAGCCAGTGCAGCCGGTGGCCCCGCCGAGGGTGATGCGCTGCCCGCCGGCACCGCGCCGGCCACCCCAGCCGCCTCCCCGGTAGTGCCGGCCGCTGGCCGGCAACCGCAACCGCAACCCACCCAGCCCACGCCGCAGGAGCCCGCACGATGAGCCGCCTGCGCGACAACCCCTGGGTGCTGCCGGCCAGCCTGGTCGTGGCCCTGCTGCTGGGCCTGCTGCCGCTGCCCGCGCTGCTGCAGCCGCTGCGCCCGTACTGGCTGGCCCTGGTGCTGGCTTACTGGGTCATCGAGGCGCCTGAGCGCGTCGGCCTGGGCATCGCCTTCACCAGCGGCGTCATCGCCGATCTGCTGTATGGCGGCGTGCTCGGCGAGCAGGCCATGCGGCTGGTGATGCTGGCCTTCATCCTGCAGCGCTTCCGCGCCCGCATCCGCTTCTTCCCGATGTCGCAGCAGATGCTGGCCATCGGTGGCCTGCTGTTCAACGACCGCATCGTCAGCGCGCTGGTGCACATCCTGGTGGGCGAACCGACCCTGCCTTGGTCGTACTGGTGGGCGCCGCTGCTGGGCATGGGCCTGTGGCCGCTGGTGTTCGTGCTGCTCGATGCAGTGCGCTTCGGCAAGCGCGGGCGCTGAGCCATGATCCCGCGTCGCCAGGTCAAGAACCCGCACGCCGAAGCCGAACAGTTCCGCCGCCGCGCGACGCTGGGCTTCCTCGGCGTGCTGGTCTGCCTACTGGGCCTGGGCGGCTGGTACTTCAAGCTGCAGGTGCTGGACCACGACATCTACGCCACGCGCTCGGAAGCCAACCGCATCAAGCCGCGGCCGGTGGTGCCGGGGCGCGGCATGATCTACGACCGCAACGGCCGCCTGCTGGCCGAGAACGTGCCGGCCTTCCGCCTGGACGTGACCCCGGACAAGGTCACGGACATGGACGCCACCCTGGAAGGGCTGGCCAAGATCATCAGCATCAGCCCCGAAGAGCTGGAAGCGTTCAACAAGTCGCGCAAGGCGCGCCGCAAATTCCTGCCGGTCACCCTCAAGCTGCGCATGACCGATGAGGAAATGGCGCGCTTCGCGGTGGACCGCTGGCGCTTCCCGGGCGTGGAGCTGGAACCCTACCTGACCCGCCGCTACCCCTATGGCGACCTGTTCGCGCACATCATCGGCTACGTCGGGCGCGTGGACGACAAGGATCTGGAGATCCTCGGTGAAGGCAACGCGGCACTGACCCACATCGGCAAGTCCGGCCTGGAGCGCTATTACGAGCAGCAGCTGCGCGGCAAGGTCGGCTACGAGCAGGTCGAGACCAACGTGCAGGGCCGCGCCATCCGCACCGTCGGCCGGGTGGCCGCGCAGTCCGGCGCCGACCTGCGCCTGTCCATCGATGCCGACCTGCAGCGCGCGCTGGTGGCTGCCTTCGGTGAGCAGGAAGGTTCGGCCGTGGCGATGGACCCGCGCACCGGCGAAGTGCTGGCGATGGTCAGCCTGCCGTCGTACGACCCCAACCTGTTCGTCAACGGCATCTCGCATGCCGATTTCAAGGCACTGAACGACAACCCGTCGCGCCCGCAGTTCAACCGCCTGGTGCTGGGCGGCGTCGCCCCCGGTTCCACGCTGAAGCCGCTGATCGGCCTGGCCGGCCTGGATTCGGGCGTGCGCCGCCCGGAAGACAAGGTGCTGTCCACGGGCATGTTCTACCTGCCGGGCACCTCGCGCGGCTGGGGCGATTCGCACCGTGGCGGCCATGGCTGGACCGACCTGCGCAAATCCATCGCCCAGTCGGTCAACACCTATTACTACCGGCTGGCGCTGGACCTGGGCATCGAGCGTTTCGACCATTACATGGAGTACTACGGCTTCGGCCAGCCGACCGGCATCGACCTGACCGGCGAGATCGGCGGCATCCTGCCGTCGCCGGCGTACAAGCGCAAAAGCCGCAAGGAAGCCTGGTACCCCGGCGACACCGTCAACATCAGCATCGGCCAGGGCGACTGGAAGGTCACGCCGCTGCAGCTGGCACGCGGCGTCAGCGCGCTGGCCGATGGCCAGCTGCGCACGCCGCACCTGGTCATCCAGCAGCGCGAGGGGTTCGACAGCGACTGGGTGGCCTCTGCACCGGGCCCCAGCAAGCCGGTCAGCCCCAACCCGAACAACCTGCAGGCCGTGCGCGAAGGCATGATGGCCACCATGCTGCCCGGCGGCAGCGCCGCGCGCATGGCCGTGGGCGCGCCGTACACCATGGCCGGCAAGACCGGTACCGCGCAGGTGGTCAGCCGCAAGGGCACCGCCGCGGTGAACCCGAAGAGCCTGCCGATGCACCTGCGCCACCGCGCGCTGTTCGTGGGTTTCGCGCCGGTTGAACAGCCGGTCATTGCCCTGGCCATCGCCGTGGAAGGCGGTGGCTACGGTGGTTCGGCCGCCGCGCCCATCGCGCGCAAGGTGTTCGATGCCTACCTGCTGGGCAAGATGCCCGAAGGCATGCAGCCGCTGGATGCCGAGCGCGGCACCACCGTCATCGGCGTGACTGCGTTCGACAACGAAGACGCCAGCGCGCGCCCGGCCGGTGATGCGGCCGCCGCGCAGCTGGGCGAGCATCCGGTCGCGGTGGGAGTGCCCGCGCCCGCACCGGCGCCTGCCCCGGCACCCGGTGCGCCGCCGGCAGCGGCCGCCGCCTTGCCCGCCAGCCCCCGTTCGCCCCCTGCGGAGCCCGCACGATGAGTGACTTCCTGCGCTGGGCCGGCGATATGCTGCGGCGCTTCTTCAGCTCCCTGGACTGGGTGCTGTGCCTGGCCCTGGGCATGCTGATGGTGATCGGCCTGGCCACGCTGAAGAGCGCGGGCGGCGACAGCCTGGTGATGGCCCAGGGCGCGCGTTTCATTGTCGGCCTGGCGGCGCTGTGGGCCATCTCACGCGTGCCGATCCTGCGCATCCGCTCGGCGACCCCGCTCATCTACGCGATCTCGATGATCCCGCTGCTGGCCGTGTTCGTGCTGGGCACCGGCAAGTACGGCCGGCAGTGGCTGGACCTGAAGTTCTTCTACCTGCAGCCGGCCGAACTGCTGAAAGTCAGCCTGCCGATGATGGTGGCCTGGTACCTGCACCGCATGCCGCTGCCGCCGCGCTTCAACACAGTGCTGGTGGCGATGGTCATCATCGGTGTGCCGACCGGCCTGGTGATGCTGCAGCCGGACTTCGGTACCGGCGTGCTGATCGCCGCCAGTGGCGTGTTCGTGCTGCTGCTGGCCGGCCTGCCGTGGTGGTGGGTGGGGCTGGGCGTGGGCGGCGTGGCCGCGGTCGCGCCGGTGGCCTGGTTCTGGCTGCTGCGGCCGTACCAGAAGGACCGCATCATGATGTTCCTCGACCCGGAGATGGACGCGCTGGGTGCCGGTTGGAACATCATCCAGTCGAAGATCGCGATCGGGTCCGGTGGCTTCGATGGCAAGGGCTGGGGCGAAGGCTCGCAGTCGCACCTGAACTTCATTCCCGAGCAGACCACCGACTTCGCGTTCTCGGTGCTGAGCGAGGAGTTCGGCTGGATGGGCGTGGCCCTGGTGCTGACCCTGTACCTGGTGGTGATCGGGCGCTGCCTCTGGATCGCCAGCCAGTCGCGCGATTCGTATTCCCGGTTGCTGGCAGGCGCCACGGGCCTGGCGTTCTTCGTCTACGTGCTGGTGAACGGCGGGATGATTTCCGGCCTGCTGCCGGTGGTGGGCGTGCCGATGCCGCTGATCAGTTACGGCGGTACCTCGGCGGTGTCCCTGCTGGCCGGCTTCGGCCTGGTGATGGCCGTGCGCAGCCACAACCCGGTGCACGGCGGCTACGGCTGAAACCGGCATCGGGGTCGGACCCCTCCTCGCAGAGGAGGGCTCTGACCCCAACGGCCATCCCCGGCGGCAGCGGAAAGCTTCACGCAAGCGCCGCCCGCTACCGTGCCTGCGTGGAATGGAAACGTGTGTTTGGCATCTGCCGCGAGGCGGTGCGTACGATCGATCTGCCATTGCTGCTTGCGTTGCTGCTGCTGATGGCGGCCGGATTGGCCGTGCTGCACAGCGTCTCGGGCCCGGTGGCCGGGCAGGCCGCGCGGTTTGCCGGTGGCCTGGGAGCCATGTGGCTGCTGTCGCGGGTATCGCTGCTGCGCCTGCGCGCGTGGACCCCGGCGTTGTACGCGTTGTCGATGCTGCCCTTGATGGCGGTCTATGTGGTCGGCACCGGCAAGTACGGCCAGCGCTGGCTCAACCTGGGCGTGTTCTACCTGCAGCCCTCCGAGCTGCTCAAGCTCAGCCTGCCGCTGATGATGGCCTGGTACCTGCATCGCCAGCCGCTGCCACCATCGCCGCGCACGGTGCTGACCGCCGCAGCGCTGATCGGCGTGCCTGCGGTGCTCATCCTGCTGCAGCCCAACCTGGGCACGGCCACTCTGGTAACCGCCAGCGGCGTGTTCGCGCTGCTGCTGGCCGGCCTGCACTGGGGCTGGGTGGTGGCCGGCCTGGCCAGCGTTTCGATGGCCGCGCCGCTGGCCTGGTTCGGCCTGCTGCGGCAGTACCAGAAGGACCGCGTGCTGACCTTCCTCGACCCGGCAGCCGATCCGCTGGGTACCGGCTGGAACATCCTGCAGTCGCGCATCGCCATCGGTTCGGGCGGTTGGGAAGGCCGTGGCTGGGGGCAGGGCACGCAGGCCACGCTGGATTTCCTGCCCGAGTACACCACTGACTTCGCGTTCTCGGTGCTGGGCGAAGAATTCGGCTGGATCGGCGTGGCGACGATGTTCGCGCTGTACCTGTTCGTGGTGGGGCGCTGCCTGTGGATCGCCGTGCAGGCGCGCGACACGCATGCGCGGTTGCTGGCGGGCAGCCTGGGGCTGGCGTTCTTCGTGTACGTGCTGGTGAACGGCGGGATGATTTCCGGCCTGCTGCCGGTGGTGGGCATCCCGATGCCGCTGGTCAGCTATGGCGGCACCTCGGCGGTATCGCTGCTGGCAGGCATCGGGCTGGTGATGGCGGTGCGCAACCACAATCCGGTGCACGGCGGCTACGGCTGACCACGGAATCGGGGTCGGATCCCTCCTCGCAGAGGAGGGCTCTGACCCCATTGCTCGACATCACCGACACAGCTTCCCCGCCGACGAAGTTCCATAAAAAGTGCGGACCAATTCACACTTTGACGTAGCGTTGATCCGGATCAATGGACTTGTCGTAATCGGCCTGCACAATGGCGGCCCGTTCGGCACGGCGCGCCGTCTGTAGATGCAGCGCGAGGGGGCGCCGGGCGGGAAAGCAGTACTGGTCCAACGGATACAGGGAGCGCGGGGCACTGTCACTGGGGAGCGACAGCCGCGCAGGTATCGACAGGATCCGGTCGCCGGTTGCGCCTGCGGGGATGGGGGCGCAACCGGCAACCTCTGCCTGAATGGGGCGGGGTGATCACGGCGCCTTCACATTTCCCGCTGAACGCGCGCAAATCGTTGTGATTCATGGTGTTAGGGGTTTTAATTCATCCATGACCTGCTAACCTGCGACGATGATTCGACGCTCCCTGGCCTGCTTGCTCACCCTCGGTCTGGTCGCCTGCGCGACCCAGCCGACGTCCCCGCCGACTTCACCCCAGGCCAGCAGCACGCCGCGCCACCCGGCCGGCAAGCCCGCGCAGGGCCCGGCCGAAGCCGCCCCGGAAGCCACCGCCGCCACTGCGCCGCCGGTCGACCTCACCCCGGTGCCGTTCGAAACCGCCCGCGCCAATTTCATTGCCGATACCGCCAAGCGCTATGGCCTGGCACCGGCCGAGATCGCCCGCGTGCTCGACCAGGCGCAGGTGCGCCAGCCGATCATCGCCGCCATGTCGCGGCCCGCCGAGCGGGTCAAGCCGTGGAATGAATATCGTCCGATGTTCATCAGCAAGGCACGCATCGATGGCGGCCGCGCGTTCCTGGCCGAGCACCGCGCCGAGCTGGACCGCGTGCAGCAGCGCACCGGCGTGCCGGCCGAAGTGATCGTGGCCATCATCGGCGTGGAAACCAGCTACGGAAAGAACGCCGGCAGCCACCGCGTGCTCGATGCGCTGTACACGCTGGCCTTCTATTACCCGCGCAGCGGCGACCCGGCCAAGCTGGAACGCGAAGTGCGCCGCGAACTGTTCTTCCGCGACGAGCTGGCCAAGCTGTTTGAGCTGGGCCGCGAAGAGAAGCTGGACATCACCACGCTCAAGGGCAGTTATGCCGGTGCGATGGGCATGGGCCAGTTCATGCCGTCCAGCTACCTGGATTACGCCGTGGATGGCAACGGCGATGGCCGCCGCGACCTGTTCACCAGCTACGACGACGTGTTCTCGTCCATCGCCAACTACTTCGTGAAGAAGGGCGGCTGGGTGCGCGGCGGCCAGGTGGCGGTGCCGGCCACGCTGGCCCCGGGCCGCGAGGAATTCAACCCGACCGAGTGGATGCCCACCTGGACCCTGGCCGACCTGGCCCAGCGCGGCTACCAGCCCAGCGCGCCGGTACAGCCGGGTGCCACCGCCACCCCGATCACCCTGGAAGCCAGCAACGGCAAGCAGTACTGGCTGGGCTTCCAGAACTACTACGCGATCACCCGCTACAACCTCTCGAAGATGTACGCGATGGCCGTGTTCCAGTTGTCGCAGGCCATTGCCGGACAGGAGCTGCCCCCGGCATGAACATCAGATGGCTGGTCCCCGGAATGGTCGTGCTGGCGCTGGCGGCCTGCAGCAGCGCACCGGACAAATCCAGTGCCGGCCATGGCGGCAAGGTGCCCAGCACGGTGGTGCAGGGCAAGGGCAAGGGCGGGCGCCCGCCGCACTGCCCGGACGGTTCGCCGTACGCGGCCGCCACCGAGGATCTCAGCACCCGCGGCAACTACACCGCCGGCGGCCTGTACAAGCCGGGGGTGAAGGACACCACGCCCAGCTACGTGCCCAACGTGGCCTGCATTCCCGAGCCGGAAGTGACCGCCATCGAGCGCTCGGTGATCGGCAACAAATCGCCGTACGTGGTGCTGGGCAAGTCGTACAAGGTGCTTGATGACACCCATGACTACGTCGAGCGCGGCACCGCGTCGTATTACGGCGCCAAGTTCCACGGCCGCCTGACCTCCAACCGCGAGGTCTATGACATGTACCAGTTCACCGCCGCCCACAAGACGCTGCCGCTGCCCAGCTTCGCCCGCGTGACCAACCTGGACAACGGTGAATCGGTGATCGTGCGCGTCAACGATCGTGGCCCGTTCCATGATGGCCGCGTGGTCGACCTCAGCTACGCCGCCGCCGTGCGCCTGGGCATCACCCAGCGCGGCACCGGCAACGTGGAAGTGCGCGCGCTGCAGCCGGGCGAAAGCAACCTGCTGGCTCAGAAACCCTCGCGCCGCGAGCGCCGTGCGGCCGAAGCCGCGGCGGCTGCCACGACCGTCGCCGCCGCACGCCCGGCACCCGCCCCGCGTGCCGCCGCGCCCAGCGACATCGACCGCCTGGTGCAGCGCCTGCCCGCCGATGGCGCGCCGGCCCGTGGCCAGCCGGCCACCACCCAGGCCGCCAACAGTGCCCTGCCTGAGGTTGCGGTGAGCAGCCTGCCGCCGGCCGCGCCGCCGGTGCGCAGCGTCGCCGCCGCACCCGTGGCCGTCGCCGCCGCCACCCCGCGTGCCAGCACGACGCCGGTGCGCAGCGCGCCGCCCGCCGCCCCGGCCCCGACGCTGTCGCAGCAGGTGGTAGGCGCGGTGATGGTGCAGGTCGCCAGCTTCTCCAGCCGCGACAACGCGACCCGCGCGATGGGCCAGCTCAACGCCGCCGGCATTGTCGGCGCGACCATCAGCGACATCGCCGCTGGCGGCCGTACCCTGTTCCGCCTGCGCGTACCCGCCAGCGACCATGCCAGTGCCGCGGAACTTGTCGGCCGCATCGCAGGTCTTGGCCTGGGTTCGCCGCAGATCGTCAAGGATTGATCCGCCCGGGCCGGTGCTGCCGGCCCCTGCCACACCGGCCTTACAATGGCCCTTCGTACCATCCTCCATTCTGGCCGTCCCCTGGAGCCTGCAGTCCAATGAATTTCCGTTCCGCCGCCACCGCCCTGGCCGCCACCCTGGTGGTTGGCCTGGCTTCCGCCCAGACGCCGCTGCCGACCCCGGCCACCCCGGCGCCCGCTGCTGCTGCCGCCCCGGCGGTCGTCGCCACCCCGCCGGCCCCGGTGCCCAGCACGTCCAAGGCCTGGATCCTGATGGACTACGCCACCGGCCAGATGCTGGCGGGCGAGAACGTGCATGAACAGCTGGCCCCGGCCAGCATCACCAAGGTGATGACCTCGTATGTCGTGGCCGCCGAAGTCAAGAACGGCAAGGTCCGCGCCGACGACCAGGTGATGATGAGCGAGCGCGCCTGGCGCGAAGGCGGCGCCGGCACCGACGGCAGCTACAGCGGCTTCCCGGTCAACCAGACCGCGCGCCTGGAAGACATGGAAAAGGGCATGGCGATCCAGTCCGGCAACGACGCCGCGATCGCCCTGGCCGAGCACGTGGCCGGCAGCGAGGAAGCCTTTGCTTCGCTGATGAACAGCTACGCCGCCAAGATCGGCATGAAGGATTCGCACTTCGTCAACGCCCACGGCCTGAGCGCCGAAGGCCACCACAGCACCGCCTACGACCTGGCGCTGCTGGGCCGCGCGATGGTGCGTGACTACCCGGAAACCTACGCCTACAACAAGGTGAAGGAATTCCAGGTGGGCAACATCAAGCAGCCCAACCGCAACCTGCTGCTGTGGCGCGATGGCAGCGTGGACGGCATCAAGACCGGCCACACTTCCGAAGCCGGCTACTGCCTGATGAGCTCGGCCCAGCGCGGCGACCAGCGCCTGATCGCCGTGGTGCTGGGTGGTTCGTCGGAAAAGCAGCGCGCCGATGACAGCCTGGCCCTGCTCAACTGGGGCTTCCGCTTCTTCGAAACCCACCGCCTGTATGAGCCGGGCAAGGCCGTGGCCGAGCACAAGGTGTGGAAGGGTGCCACCGACAAGGTGCAGCTGGGCGTGGCCCAGCCGATGCTGGTGAGCGTGCCGCGCGGTCGCTACAACGACCTGAAGCCGAGCATCGACGTGCCCAAGACCCTGGAAGCCCCGTTCACCGCCGGCCAGCAGATCGGCACCGTCAAGGTGACCCTGGATGGCAAGGTCGTGGCCGAAGCCCCGCTGGTGGCCGTGGCCGCCGTCGAACAGGCCGGCTTCTTCAAGCGCCTGTGGGACAGCTTCTGGATGTGGTGGGAATCGGAATGATCCACGCCCTGGCGTGGTGAATGAAAAGGCCGGCGAAAGCCGGCCTTTTCTGTTCTGTATGACCCGTCCTGAATTGGGTTGACACCTTTTCCCTCTGGAAAAGGAATGTTCAATGAAATCAACAATCAGGCGCAGCCAGCGGGATTACTCGCTGGCCTTCAAGTTGTCGGTGGTCGACCAGGTCGAGCGCGGGGAACTGACCTACAAAAAAGCCCAGGAGCGCTACGGGATTCAGGGACGCAGCACGGTCCTTTCCTGGCTTCGGCGGCATGGTCGGCAAGATTGGTCAGGTGGGGCATCATTCCCTTCCATGAGCACTGTCCCCAAAGCCGGAGCGGCCAAGCCGCTTACGCCGGAACAACAGATCAAGGCCCTGCAGGTCCAGTTGCGGGAGGCAAACGAGAAGGCGCAGCTCTTCGAGGCCATCGTGGATGTTCTCAAAGAGGATTACGGGGTAAAAATCGTAAAAAAGCCTTCCGGCAAGTCCTCACGCAAAGGCGCCTCAAAGGCGTAAGCGTTGCAAGGGCTTGCCGCCACTTTGGCATCAGTCGGCAGGCGTTCTATCAGGCTGGGCACCGTCATCAGCGGCGAGGCGCTGCCAATGCCACGGCACTGGCGCTTGTGAACGATTGCCGCGCGCGCCAGCCTCGAATAGGCACGCGCAAGCTGCACCATCTGATTGAACCGAAACTGCAGGCGGCGGGGATCGATCTGGGGCGTGACCGTCTATTTGACGTGCTGCGAGAGGCACGGCTGCTGGTGCCGCAACGTCGCGCGTATCACAAGACCACCGATAGCCATCATCGCTTCCGCAAACATCCCAACCTGCTCAAACCCGGGGAAAATTGCGTAGTTCCCAATGGTTGCGAACAGGTGTGGGTGGCTGACATCACCTATCTGCCCACGGATGGAAAATTCGTTTATCTGAGCCTGGTTACCGATGCCTGGTCACGCAAGATTGTGGGCTGGAGCGTGAATGAGACGCTGCAGACCGAACATACCGCGCAAGCACTGGAAATGGCCCTGAAAGCCCGGAAAACGAGGCAGCGACTGATCCACCATTCGGATCGAGGCATTCAATACTGCTCGGACAACTACCAGCATATCCACGCCAAGCATGGCTTGGTCTGCTCGATGACCGACGGCTATGACTGCTATCAGAATGCTCTGGCAGAACGAGTCAACGGGATCCTGAAATGCGAGTTTCTGCTCCATCGCCCGCGGGACCTTGGGCAGGCCCGCCAGATGGTGGCTGAGGCAGTAGAAATCTACAACGCCGAGCGACCCCACCTGTCCCTTAAAATGCAGACGCCCGATGCGATGCATCGGGCGTCCTTGGCCGCCTGAAGGCGGCCGGCCACCTTCGCGGATTGCGAAGCGCAGGCCGGCGTCCATGGCGACCGGGTTGATCAGGGTGACAACCATCTTGATGTTGTCGCCCGGCATCACCATCTCGACGCCTTCCGGCAGCTCAACCGCACCGGTGATGTCGGTGGTACGGAAGTAGAACTGCGGACGGTAGCCCTTGAAGAACGGGGTGTGGCGGCCGCCCTCGTCCTTCGACAGCACGTAGACTTCGGCGTCGAACTTGGTGTGCGGCTTGATCGAACCCGGCTTGGCCAGAACCTGGCCACGCTCGACGTCGTCACGCTTGGTGCCGCGCAGCAGCAGACCGGCGTTGTCGCCTGCCTGGCCCTGGTCCAGCAGCTTGCGGAACATTTCGACGCCGGTCACGGTGGTCTTCTGCACCGGACGGATGCCGACGATTTCGATTTCTTCGCCGACCTTGATCACGCCGCGCTCGATACGACCGGTCACCACGGTGCCGCGGCCCGAGATCGAGAACACGTCTTCCACCGGCATCAGGAACGGCTTGTCGACGTCACGCTCCGGGGTCGGGATCCAGCTGTCGAGAGCTTCGACCAGCTTGATCACGGCCGGCACGCCGATGTCGCTCTGGTCGCCTTCCAGCGCCAGGCGGGCCGAACCCGAGATGATCGGGGTGTCGTCGCCCGGGAAGTCGTACTTGCTCAGCAGCTCGCGGACTTCCATTTCGACCAGTTCCAGCAGCTCGGCATCGTCAACCATGTCGGCCTTGTTCAGGAACACGACGATGTACGGCACGCCGACCTGACGCGACAGCAGGATGTGCTCGCGGGTCTGCGGCATCGGGCCGTCAGCGGCCGAGCACACCAGGATCGCGCCGTCCATCTGGGCGGCACCGGTGATCATGTTCTTGACGTAGTCAGCATGGCCCGGGCAATCCACGTGCGCGTAGTGGCGCTCGGTGGATTCGTATTCGACGTGTGCGGTCGAGATCGTGATACCACGAGCCTTCTCTTCCGGAGCGGCGTCAATGGCCGAGTAGTCCTTGAACTCGCCGCCGAAACGCTCGGCACCGATCTTGGTCAGTGCGGCGGTCAGCGTGGTCTTGCCGTGGTCGACGTGACCGATGGTGCCGACGTTGACGTGCGGCTTGGTGCGCTCGAACTTACCCTTGGCCATGGCTGCTTATCTCGAATTCGTCTGGTGTGGTGCTTAAGATGGTGCTCACAAAAGGAATCGAACCTTCGACCTCTTCCTTACCAAGGAAGTGCTCTACCGACTGAGCTATGTGAGCGAGTTTTGCATTATGGCATGAACTCGATAATATTCAAAGTTCATTCAATGGAGCGGGAGACGGGAATCGAACCCGCACCATCAGCTTGGAAGGCTGAGGTTCTACCATTGAACTACTCCCGCACCGGGAATGTGCCACAACGTGAATCTGGTGGAGGGAGGTGGATTCGAACCACCGAAGGCGTAAGCCAGCAGATTTACAGTCTGCCCCCGTTGGCCGCTTGGGTATCCCTCCTTACCACCCCATCCCGTTGCCGCCGAAGCGTTGCGGTGTGTGGTGGTGAGCCGCTTATTCTGCTGATGGGACGGGGGGCTGTCAACGCTTTTTTCCATTTTTTTCACACGCTGTCGCAAACCCATTGATACGCAACGTTATTGCCCTGGCAGCACCAGGGTCTCGTTGGCGAAAATCGCGACATGGGGTACGCCGTCGGCGCCGATCCAGCCCCGATACATGCCCTGGGTGTTGAACGGCGTGGCTGCTTTTCCATCGGCCGACAGCACGATCGCCCCACCGTCGCCCCCCATCTTCGGGATGGTGTCGTTGATGACGCCCTTGCCGGCCTGCTCCGGCGTCTGTCCCTGGTAGCGCATGCGCGCGCAGATCTCGTGCGCGGCCGCGGTGCGGATGTAGTACTCGCCCCAACCGGTGCCCGACACCGCGCAACGCGCATCGGCCCAGGTACCGGCACCAATGATCGGCGAATCACCCACGCGCCCGTAGCGCTTGTTGGTCATGCCGCCGGTGGACGTGCCCGCCGCAAGATGGCCCTGCGGATCCAGTGCGACCGCACCGACGGTACCGAAGTGCTTTGCTGTCTCCAGATCGGCATGGGACTGGCCGCTGGCCTCTTCCTTGAGCGCGCGCTGCAGCTGCTGCCAGCGCTTGTCGGTGCGGAAGTACGAGGGATCGACCAGGCTGACGCCCTGCTCCACCGCGAATGCCTCGGCGCCCTGCCCGACCATCATCACGTGCGCCGATTTCTGCATGACCAGCTGCGCCAGCTGGATCGGGTTGCGCACGCGCTGCACGCCGGCCACCGCGCCGGCCGCCTGGGTGGCGCCATCCATCAGCGCGGCATCCAGTTCGTTGCGGCCGTCATGGGTGAATACCGCACCCTTGCCGGCATTGAAGGTCGGATCGTCCTCGAGCACGCTGATCGCGGCGGTCACTGCGGCCAGCGCGGGACGCCCGGCAGCCAGCTCAGCGTGGCCCTTCAACAGTGCAGCCTGAAGCGCGGCGCGCGCAGCCTTCTCTTCGGCCGGCGACAGATCCTTGCGCTCGACCCCTGCCCCGCCATGGATGACCAGCAGCGGTGAAGTGGACGGCGCTGCCTGCGCGAGCAGGGGCAGGGACAGCAGGGCGGACAGCGCCAGGCGCAGTTTCATCAGGTACGTCTCCAGGGAAATGGTTCGGTAGCGCCGGGCCATGCCCGGCGGAAGGTGCTGCGCGGCAAGGCCGCCGGCCCGCGGCCGGCACTACCGGCGGATGACTTCGATCTCGCCGTCGGTGATGTCGGCCATGGCCTGGAAGTCGACGTCGGCCTGGAAGTCATCCAGGCGCAGGCGGCCACCACTGGCAACCACGGTTACCGGCACCGCGTGGAACTGCAGGGGCTCGCCCTCCACCAGGCGGTCGGCGTCGCGGCCGGGACTGACCACCCAGACCTTGCCTTCGCCATCTGCGCTGTAGACCTGCGCCTGGCCGTCGGGCTCCACGCAGAGGGCCGTGTCCTCGTCCACGCCGATGCCGACCATGTCCGGATCACCACTCTCGCGGGCGGCGCGGGCAACGAACACGATCAGGCGGCCGAGGCGGTCGCGCTTGTCGAAGTGGGTGTCGGTGACCACGCGCTGCAGATAGGGCATGTGCAGGAAACCGCTGTCGAGGGTCACCGCACTGCCCATCGGGTCGGCCAGCGCGCCGGCCGAGGTGATGCTGCCGCCGTCCAGCGCGCCATAGGCATAGCCGCCGAGGATCGCCAGCCCGGCACTGGTGCCGGCAATCGGCTTGCCGGCCCGCACGTGTGCATTGAGGGCGCGATTGAGCGCGGTGCCCTTCCAGAAGCGGATGTAGCGCGACTGGTCGCCGCCGGCGATGAAGATGGCATCGGCGGCGGCCACCACGCGCAGCACCGCCGGATCGTCGGCACCGCGGCGGTTGTCGAACACCAGGGTCTGCACGGCGGTGGTACCGCCGATGTCGCGGTACAGGCGCTCCTGCAGTTCGTCGCGGCCCGATGCGCGCAGGATCAGCACGCGGCCGTTGCCGGCCTGGCGCAGCCACCACTGGAAGGCTTCGGGTACCCACTCGCCGCCCCCCATCAGCATCATCGCCGGCGCGCGCGGGCCGGGCCGGGGTGCATCCAGGTCGCCAATCTCGTAATAATCGAAGCCGGGGGACTGCAGGTCGCGGGGGTCCTGCGCTGATGCCAGCGGGGCCATCAGGGCCAGCACCATCCCCAGCAAGAGGCTTGAGCAGACGCGGCGGACAAGGGCGCTCATGGTTGATCTCCCTGAACAGAATCGGCTTGCAATCGTTTTCACTCTTTGCCAGATGAAAGACCTGTAGTCAAGAGCGTAAAAAAGGCGTTAAATGCGCGCGCCCATTCCGGATTGTGAATGGGGGACAGGGCCCCTCCTCTGCGGGCCGGCTTCATTCCCGAGATATTTCTCATGCGTAGACAGGCGATGGCGTGGTCGATCCAGCTGGCGTTGATGGGTGTTGCTGCCTCGGCAGCGGCCCAGAGCCCCGGCTCCTCTTCGGTGCAGCAACTTGATGCAGTCCAGGTAACCGGTTCGCGCATCCCGCGCGCGCAGGTGGAAGGCCCGGCACCGATCACGGTGATCAATGCCGAGGAGATCCGCTCCAGCGGCTTCACCACGGTGCCTGACGTGCTGCGTGCGATGACCCAGAACGGCGGCGAGACCCAGAGCCAGCAGTCCTCCAGCGGCGCCGACTTCTCGCCGGGCGCACAGCAGGTCGACCTGCGCGGGCTGGGCCCGAACCACACCCTGGTGCTGGTCAACGGCCGCCGCATCGCCGATTTCCCGATGCCCTTCCAGGGCCGCAGCAACTTCACCGACGTGTCCAACATCCCGCTGGGCATGATCGACCGCATCGAAGTGCTGACCGGCAGCGCGTCGGCCATCTACGGCTCGGACGCGATCGCCGGCGTGGTCAACTTCATCCTGAAAAAGAAGGCCGACGGCACCACGGTCGACGTGCGCATGGGCACCACCAGCGAGGGCGGCGGCGAGTCGTTCGACATGAGCCTGTCCAGCGGCTTCAGCAAGGGCAACTTCAATGCGGTCTACAGCGTGGAGCTGCATTCGCAGACGCCGCTGTGGGCCTATGAGCGCGACATCCAGGATTCGACCCAGGACGGGCCGACCGAAGGCTCGCGCATCGCGCGCCGCGCCTACCTGCGCACCGACTACAACGATGACTACCTGGACCCCGGCGCGGCCACCTGCGAAGCACTGGCCGGGCAGAACCAGGGCAGCACCTACCATGCCTTCCGCCCGCGCTATGGCTACTACTGCGGCAGTGATGCGTCGATCGGCTACGGCACCATCCTCAGCAAGCGCCGCGGTGCCAACGGCTATGCCGCGCTGAGCTATGACTTCGACAACGGCCAGCAGTGGTTTGCCGACGTGCAGATGGGCTATCACACGCTGGCGCTGATGCGCGACGTCACTTCGTGGGGACGCATGGCGGCCGACGGCGACGAGTCGGGCTACTTCAACAACGAGGCCACCGGCGAGATCGAATTCTGGCAGCGCCAGTTCTCGCCCGAGGAAATGGGTGGCCTGCGCAACGCCATGGTGCGCAGCACGCAGAAGACCTTCAGCGTGACCACCGGCTTCAAGGGCAACCTGGCGGGCAACTGGGACTACGAAGCGGCGCTGAGCCATTCGCAGTACCAGTCGCGGATCAGCTGGCCGCAGATCATTGCCGCCAAGGCCAACGACCTGTTCCTGGGCCCGCAGCTGGGCGAGGACGATGATGGCTTCCCGATCTACAACGCCGACCCGTCGCGCCTGTACCGGCCGCTGACCCGCGCCGAATACGAATCGATCGCCGCGCGCACGACCTACACGCCGAAGTCGCGCACCGAGACGGCGGCGCTCACCCTGACCAATGGCTCGCTGTTCGCGCTGCCCGGCGGCGACGCCGGTTTCGCCGCGACGGTGGAAGTGGGCCAGCAGGCCTATGCACTGAATCCCGACCCGCTGGCGACTGAGTATTACTACTACAGCTGGAAGGATTCGGACGGCAAGGGTTCGCGCAACCGCTGGGCGACCGCCGCCGAGCTGCGCCTGCCGCTGCACGACACGCTGAACCTGAGCGTGGCCGGCCGCTACGACCAGTACCGCTACTCGGGCCACACCATCGGCAAGGCGACCTGGAGCGGCGGCCTGGAATGGCGCCCCGTGGACAGCCTGCTGGTGCGCGGTTCCTACGGCACCGCCTTCCGCGCGCCGGACCTGCACTACGTGTTCGCCGGCCCGGGCAACGACGAGACCACGGCGGAAGACCTGTACAGCTGCCGTGCCGACGACGCCGATGACTGCTCCGACTACGAGCGCAACGTGATCCGCAGTCGCAGCGGCAACCGCGAACTCGACCCGGAGACCAGTACCTCGTGGAGCGCAGGCTTTGTCTGGTCGCCGGCCGCCGGCCTGGACCTGTCGGTGGACTGGTTCGACATCGACATGCGCAAGCAGGTGCAGGACATGGACGTGCGCACGATCCTGGCCAGCGAAGCGAACTGCCGCCTGGGCGACGCCGACATCACCTCGCCCACCTGCGTGGACGCACTGGCGCGGGTGACCCGCACCGCCGACGGCCGCCTGTACGGCGTGTACGTGAACCCGATCAACGTGGCACGCGAGTCAACCTCGGGCATCGACGTGGGCCTGCGTTACCGCCTGCAGACCGGCGCCGGCGACTTCATCTTCAACGGCACCCATACCTGGGTGAAGAAGCATGATTTCCAGCGCTACCCGGGTGATCCCATCGAAGACCAGTTCGCGGTGAACAGCGCCTTCGACATCCCGCGCACCAAGACCAGCGTCAGCGTGACCTGGGAGAAGGACGCGTGGTCGGCGACCGTGTACGGCTCGCGCCTGGGCAAGCTGCCGAACTCGGACAGCTACGACCAGGTGTTCGACGAGGACAGCGGCGACAGCCCGTACATCAAGGCCACCTACCGCTACAACGCCTCGGTGCAGTACCGCTTCGACGACCACTCGCGCCTGTCGCTGTCGGTGGTCAACGTGTTCAACAAGATGCCGCCGAAGGACGCCACGTATACGGCCTACCCGTACTACGACGTGTCCTGGTTCGACAGCGTGGGCCGTACGATCAACCTGCAGTACACCCACAAGTTCGGCGGCAGCGCGCTGTAAGCGCAGGCGGTTCCGCAGGACGTGGACGACAGGGCCCGCCATTGGCGGGCCTTGTTGTTTGGGAACCTGGCTTTGGTGGATGCCCACCTTGGTGGGCACTGCTTTGCCGCGCGCCCACCAAGGTGGGCGACTACCAGAGCATAAGAAGCGATGGGAACCTGGCTCTGCGCGCCCGCCGGGTTTTCCACACGACGCGTGGAAAGCGATGGGAACTTGGTGTGGACAAGTGGCCGCGAGCATTGCACCGCAGGCGTTTCCAGGCGTGGTGATTTTTTATCCACGCCTCCGGTTGTTTTCCACACCGTGCGTGGAAAGCGATGGGAACTTGATGTGGACAAGTGGGTGCGAGCGTTATGCCGCAGGCGTTTCCCAGCGTGGTGAAATTTTGTCCACGGCCCGACTGCACTGATCGGGGGTCGGAGCCCTTTCCCGTGGAAAGGGATCCGACCCCTCGGTTTTCCACACCACGCGTGGAAAGCGGTGGGGGTTTGGTGTGGACAAGTACGTGCGAACGTTGCACCGCAGGCGTTTCGAAGCGTGGTCATTTTTTGTCCAGCGCAGAAACCGATGCCGGAAACGCGAACGCCCCGCTCGAGGCGGGGCGTCCGGGGTCGATCCGTTGCCGCTGGATCAGACGTTGAAGCGGAAGTGCAGCACGTCGCCTTCCTGCACGCGGTATTCCTTGCCTTCCAGGCGCAGGCGACCGGCTTCCTTGGCACCCGCTTCGCCCTTGTACTTGATGAAGTCGTCATACGCGATGGTTTCGGCGCGGATGAAGCCCTTCTCGAAGTCGGTGTGGATGACCGCGGCGGCCTGCGGGGCGGTGGCGCCCTTGCGCACGGTCCACGCGCGGACTTCCTTCACGCCAGCGGTGAAGTAGGTCTGCAGGCCCAGCAGGCTGTAGGCCGCATTGATCACGCGGTTCAGGCCCGGCTCGCTCAGGCCCAGGTCGGCCAGGAAGGTGTCGCGGTCTTCGTCGTCAAGCTGGGACAGCTCTTCTTCGATCGCGGCCGACACCGGCACCACCTGCGCGCCTTCGGCGGCGGCGTGGGCGCGCACGGCGTCCAGGTGCGGGTTGTTCTCGAAGCCGTCTTCCAGCACGTTGGCGATGTACATCACCGGCTTCAGGGTCAGCAGGAACAGGTCACGGACCAGGGCCTTTTCTTCCTCGTCCAGGCCAACCGAACGACCGGACTTGCCGTCGGCCAGGGCAGCCTGCAGCTTGGCCAGCACCGGCTTGCGCGCGGCCGCTTCCTTGTCGCCACCCTTGGCGGCGCGCTCGGCGCGGTTCAGGGCCTTCTCGACGCTGTCCAGGTCGGCCAGGGCCAGCTCGGTATCGATGGTTTCGATGTCCGAGATCGGGTCGACCTTGTTGTTGACGTGGATGACGTCGGCGTTCTCGAAGCAGCGCACCACGTGGGTGATCGCATCGACTTCGCGGATGTGCGCCAGGAACTTGTTGCCCAGGCCTTCGCCGCTGGCTGCACCGGCCACCAGGCCGGCGATGTCGACGAACTCCACCGCGGTCGGGATGACCTTCTGCGGGTTGATGATCGCCGCCAGCTCACCCAGGCGCGGGTCCGGCACCGGCACGATGCCGACGTTCGGTTCGATGGTGCAGAACGGGAAGTTCGCCGCGGCGATGCCCGCCTTGGTCAGCGCGTTGAACAGGGTCGACTTGCCGACGTTGGGCAGGCCGACGATGCCGCATTTGATACCCATGGTGACAGCTCTCTGGGGTGAAAGTGATTGGGGAAACAGCGGCGTGGTCGCCGTTTTTCCAATCATTCTCCGTACCGACCAACGGTCGGTACCTACCGGTTATTTCGGGGTGTGCAGCCGCTTCATTGCTTCGTTGAAATCGCCCTGCACCGCCAGCGGCAGCACGTCGATGGCATCGTCGATGGCGCGTGCGATGAGCACGTCATCGTCCTTGGAGGGACGACCGAGCACCCAGCCCACTACGCGGTCCTTGTGGCCGGGATGGCCGATGCCCACGCGCAGGCGATGGAACTTGCCGTGCCCCAGCAGGCGCATGGTGTCGCGCAGGCCATTCTGGCCGCCATGGCCACCGTCGAACTTCAGCCGTACCGCACCGGGCGGCAGGTCCAGTTCGTCGTGTGCCAGCAGCGTTTCCTCCGGCTCGATCTTCCAGAACCGCTGCGCGGCGGTGACCGACTTGCCACTGAGGTTCATGAAGGTGGCCGGCTTCAGCAGCCAGACGGTCTGCCCGGCGATCTCGACCTTGGCGGTCTCGCCGAACAGCTTGCTGTCCACGTTCCAGCGTGCACCGGCTTTTTCAGCCAGGGCCTCAACGAAATGAAACCCGGCATTGTGCCGGGTCCGGGCGTGTTCCGATCCGGGATTGCCCAGACCGACGATCAGTCGCAGTCCTGCCATGGTTCCTTCCAGAACGGTGCCTGCCCGGAGGCAGGCACCGCCACTGTATTACTCGGCAGCCGGTGCTTCAGCGTCGGCAGCGTCTTCCTTGCCGTGCTTGGCGGTGACGATGGCGTCGTCGTGGTCCTTGCCCAGCGCCAGGGCCGGGATTTCCACGCCCTTCGGCAGCTTGATGTTGGACAGGTACACCACGTCGCCAGCGTTCAGGCCGCCCAGGTCGACTTCGATCGACTCCGGCAGGTCCTTCGGCAGGCAGCTGATGGTGACTTCCTTCAGTTCGTGGGTGACCACGACGTCGGCAGCCTTGCCAGCCGGCGAGGTGTCTTCGTTGATGAAGTGCAGCGGGACCGAAGCGGTCAGGGCTTCGTTCTCGTTCACGCGCAGGAAGTCCAGGTGCATGATCAGCTGCTTGAACGGGTGGCGCTGCATGTCACGCAGCAGCACGCGCTCGACCTTGCCATCCAGGTTCAGGTCCAGGATGGAGGCGTAGAACCACTCGTTCTGCTGGGCCAGCCAGATTTCGTTGTGGTCCAGGCTGATGGCGACCGGCTCGGCGGTGCCGCCGTACACGATGGCCGGGATCACACCAGCGTGACGCAGGCGGCGGCTCGCACCCTTACGCTGCAGTTCACGCTTGGTGACCTTGATTTCATGGGTCTTCGACATTTTCGACTACTCAGGTTGTTGCCTTGCCTTGCGGCGTGGCGATTGAAGATGCTTCCGCGACCAGAAGCACCCGGGGTGTGTCCCCACCGTTGCCGGCGGGGACGAAAATCAATCGACGTACAGCGAGCTGACCGACTCGCCGAAGGCGATGCGGCGCATCGTTTCGGCCAGCATTTCCGCCACGCTCAGCTGGCGGATCTTGCTGCACACCCGCGCTGCGTCCTTCAGCGGGATGGTATCGGTCACCACCAGTTCGTCGAGCTGGGAATTGGTGATGTTGTCCACCGCCGGGCCCGACAGCACCGCGTGGGTGCAGTAGGCGGCGACCTTGAGCGCACCGCGCGCCTTGAGGGCAGCGGCAGCGGCGCACAGGGTGCCGGCGGTATCGACGATGTCATCGACCATGACGCAGGTCTTGCCTTCGACGTCACCGATGATGTTCATCACGGTGGAGACGTTGGCGCGCGGGCGGCGCTTGTCGATGATCGCCAGGTCGGCGTCGTCCAGGCGCTTGGCCACCGCACGGGCGCGGACCACGCCGCCCACGTCCGGCGAAACGACGATCAGGTTCTCGGTGCCGTAGGCACGCCAGATGTCGGCCAGCAGCAGCGGGGACGCATACACGTTGTCCACCGGGATATCGAAGAAGCCCTGGATCTGGTCGGCGTGCAGGTCGACGGTCAGCACGCGATCAGCGCCAGCGGTGCTGAACATCTTGGCCGCCAGCTTGGCGGTGATCGGCACGCGCGAGGAACGCATGCGGCGATCCTGGCGCGAGTAGCCGAAGTACGGCACCACGGCGGTCACGCTGGCCACCGATGCGCGCTTGAGCGCGTCGATCAGCACCAGCAGTTCCATCAGGTTCTCCGCGCTCGGCGCCGAGGTCGGCTGGATCACGAAGACGTCCTGCTTGCGGACGTTCTCTTCGATCTCGACCTGCACTTCACCGTCGGAGAAGTGCGAGACCAGCGCCTTGCCCGGGCGGACTCCCAGTTCCTTGCAGATGTTCTGCGCCAGACGTTTGTTGGCGTTGCCGGAAAAGACCAGCAGGTTCGGGGACTCTTGCATCATGATTGTCTCGGGCGGGGACGAGTGGCGGGGATCCGGTAGCGGCAAGGACCGCTGCGGCCCCTGCTGCTTACAACACCGCGACTGTTTCCACGTCCCGCGCAGTGATGCGCTGGATGGCGCGGACGCAGCCGCATTGGCAGGGGCGGGAGGATTCGAACCTCCGAATGCCAGGATCAAAACCTGGTGCCTTGGGCCTCTTGGCGACGCCCCTGCATTGATGAATCAGTGTTGCTCGAGTGCATCCAGCAGTGGCGAACGTGCAACGCCCGCGGCCACCCTTGCCCGCAACTCCTTCGGCAATTCCGCTCGCCCCTGCTCTGCGGCAGCCTGCGAATCGAACTCGACGAAACAACCACTTCCGGACCCGGTCAAACGTGCCTGGCCTATGCTGCTCAACGCGGCAAGCACCGCCTCTACGGCAGGCTCGCGACGGCGCAGCACCGGCTCGAACACGTTTCCGACCAGAGCGCCGGAAGCGAAGTCGCCTATTTTCGCCTTTGGGCAGTCGCGCGTCAAATCCGGGTCAGCGAACAGGGCCGGGGTCGGCACATGAACGCCCGGCTCGACGATGACGTACCAGGCCGGCGCCAGCGTGACCGGCTGCAGCCGCTCGCCCACGCCCTCGGCCCAGGCGTTGTGGCCGCGCACGAAGACCGGCACATCGGCGCCCAGGCGCAGGCCCAGCGCCGCCAGCGCGTCCTCGTCCAGGCCGGCCTGCCAGAGCCGGTTCAGGGCCACCAGCACGGTGGCAGCGTCGGACGAGCCGCCACCGAAGCCGCCGCCCGCCGGAACGCGTTTTTCAACGATGATGTCGGCACCTTGGCCGACATTGGTAACGCTTTTAAGAAGCGCAGCCGCACGCACGGCGAGGTCGTCGGCTTCGGCAACGCCGGCCAGGCCGTCGCCCTGCCGCCGCACCTGGCCATCGGCGCGCAGGCGCAGGCCGATCCGGTCGCCCCAGTCCAGCAGGCGGAACACGGTCTGCAGCTCGTGGTAGCCATCGGCGCGACGGCCGGTGATGTGCAGGAACAGGTTCAGCTTGGCCGGGGCCGGCCACCAGGACCAGCCATCGGCGTCAATCTGCGCGGTCATGGCGCGTCGGTGCCCCACTGGTCGACCAGCAGGCGCACCTTGGCGTCCTCGCGGCTGGCCTCGATCCGCCGCGGCAGCGCCGGGCTTCCTTCCTGGGCCGGGTACCAGTCCAGGTACTGGATCAGCCAGCCGGCCTGCTGCATGCGCCGCGGACGGCCCTCGGCATCCCGCTCCACGCTGCTTTCGCCGGACCCGCGCAGCACCAGGCCACGGGTCCAGTCGGACAGTTCATTGACCGGGATATCCCAGCCGGTGGCATCGAGCAGCAGCTGGCGCGCGTCATCGCCGGCGCGGGGGCCATCGCCCAGCCCGTCCAGGCGCGCCCCGCCCTGCACCGAATCACCCTGCAGGGTCCAGCTCTGCCGGGTGACCGGCGCACTCAGCTGGATGCGGTACTCGCTGCCCTGCTGGACCCAGTCGATGCGGCCGCTACCCCCGTTCTTCCCTTTGCTGACCGCGACGCGGCCCTGGAAGCTGTAATCGGGCTGGGCACGCAGGGCCTGCACGCGGGCTTCCTCGGCGCGCTCGGCAGCCGGCGACACGGTGTAGACCACGTCCGGGGCCGGCGTCTTCTGCGTGCCCACGCTGGTACAGGCGCTCACCGCCAGGGTCACGGCCACCAGCAGCAGCGGCCGGATCATGGAAACACTCATGGATTGAATTTCTCGCGGGCGCGCAGCAGCGCGCGGTTTTCAGGGTCGAGCTTGGCCGCCTCCTCGAAGAAGTGGCGGGCCTCGTCGTGCTTGCCGAGCACCCACAGCACCTCGCCCACGTGGGCGGCGATCTCCGGGTCGCGGGACAGGGTCCAGGCCCGGCGCAGCTGCACCAGGGCTTCCTCGTTGCGGCCCAGGCGATACAGCACCCAGCCGTAGCTGTCGACGATGGCCGGGTTGTCCGGCTCGGCCACCCGCGCGCGGTCGATCAGTTCCAGGGCTTCCTGGTAGCGCTTGGTGCGGTCGGCCAGGGTGTAGCCCAGGGCGTTCAGCGCCGGCACGTTCTCCGGGTCGGTCACCAGCACCTTGCGCAGGTCGGCCTCGGCGCGGGCGATGTCGTCCCGGCGTTCCCAGGCCAGTGCACGGGCGTACAGCAGGGCGTTCTCGTCCGGGTAGGCGGCCAGGCCCCGGGCCAGCGCGTCCAGTTCGCCGGGCAGGTCATTGGCACGCTGGCGCAGCTCGGCTTCCAGCAGGTAGGCGTCGCGGCGCACGTCGTCATCCACGCTGGCATCGGACTGGATGGCGTGCACCTCGTCCAGCGCCAGCGACTGGCGGCCGGCCAGGCCCTGCGCATTGGCCGCGCGCAGGCGCGCCTCGCTCAGTTCGTCGCCGCCGGGCACGCTGTGGTACCAGTTGACCGCCTCGGGGTAGCGCTTGAGGTACTCGGCGATCTTGCCCAGCAGCAGGCGCTGCGCCGGATCAGGCTTGGCGGCCTGGCGCGACAGCTCGTTGTAGAGGCCCGACAGCGCTGCCGTGTCACCCTGCTTGGCCAGCAGCGAGGCACGCATGCCCCAGGTCTGCACGTTCTGCGGGCCCACGGCCAGCACCCGCTCGGCGGCGGCCGGCTGGCCCAGGCTGTCATAGGCGATGGCCACGGCGTTGCGCAGCTCGGGGTCCTGCCGGGTCTTCGGCTCAACCCCCTGCAACAGGGCCAGCGCCTGCGCGGTCTGCCCAGCCTGCTGCAACTGGCTGGCGCGCAGCAGGGCCACCCGCGGCTCGTCCGGGAAGCGCTTGACCACTTCATCGATCATGCGCCGGGCCAGCTCGGGCTTTTCCATGCGCAGGGCCAGCCGGCCGAATTCCTGCCAGGCCTCGATCTTCGGCGGAATGGCGTTGGCATCGACCAGTTCGCCCAGCACCTGCGCCGGCACGGCAGGGTCGCGGCCACCGCCGATCAGGGCGGCCAGCGCGAACTTCCAGGCCGTTTCGTCGGGGTCGGCCAGCAGCGCCTGCAGTTCGGTACGCGCGGCCTTCACGTTGCCCTGGCGCATCGCCAGTGCACCGGCAGCGCTGCGCATGGACAGCGTGCTGGGGGCACGCTTCTCCCACAGGGCCAGGCCCTTGGCGGCGCTGGCGTCATCGTTGGCCAGCATGGAGATGCGGGTGGCCCGTTCGGCCAGCCCGGCATCGCCGGCGGTCTGCTCGGCCGCCTGCAGGTACCAGTGCGCGGCATCGGCCAGCTTGCCGGCCTGCAGGGCGAATTCACCGGCCATCACCGGTTCCAGGGCCAGTTCTTCGCTGGCCGGGACCCGCGCGGGGGCCTTGGCCGGCGCCGCCGCCAGCACCTGGCTGCAGGCCAGGGACAGCAGCAGAACACTGGGGATGCGAATCAATGCGGGCATCGTCGGCATCGGGGCCTTAAAATGTCGTCCAATGGCCAGCAGCTTATCGCAAGCAACTGAACAATGACCCTGTGGGTGCTCGGACTGAATCACCAGACCGCACCGGTGGAGCTGCGCGAACGCGCGGCCTTCGCCGGTGACGCGCTGCCGCGCGCGCTCGGTTCGCTGCGCGATACCCCGCAGATCGCCGAGGCGGTCCTGCTTTCCACCTGCAACCGCACCGAGCTGTACGCGGTGGCCGATTCGCCGCAGGCGCTGGACCAGTGGCTGCACAGCCAGGCCGGCGACCTGCAGGGCTACCTGTACAAGCATGCCGATGCCGATGCGGTGCGCCACCTGTTCCGGGTCGCCACCGGGCTCGATTCGATGGTGCTGGGCGAGCCGCAGATCCTGGGCCAGGTGAAGGACGCCTGGTCCACCGCGCGCGATCATGGCCTGCTCGGCCAGCGCCTGGACCGGCTGTTCCAGCAGACCTTCTCGGTGGCCAAGCGCGCACGCACCGATACCCAGGTGGGCGCCAACCCGGTGTCGGTGGCCTCTGCGGCCGTGCGCCTGGCGCAGAACGCGTTCGCCCGCCTGGATGATTCGACGGTGCTGCTGGTCGGCGCCGGCGAGACCATCGAGCTGGCTGCACGGCACCTGAGCGAAGGCAAGGTGCGCCGCCTGCTGATCGCCAACCGCACCCTGGCCCATGCGCAGGAACTGGCCACCCGCCATGGCGGCGTCGCCCTGCCGCTGACCGAACTGGAACGCCACCTGGCCGAAGCCGACGTGGTGTTCTCGGCCACTGCCGCACGCGAACCGGTCATCCACCGCGAGATGGTGGCCAAGGCCCTGCGCGCGCGCCGGCACAAGCCGATGCTGCTGTTCGACCTGGCCGTGCCGCGCGACATCGAGGCCGAGGTCGGCACGCTCAACGATGCGTTCCTGTACACCGTGGACGACCTTGAGCGCGCAGTGGAAGACAACCGCCGCGGCCGCCGCGAAGCTGCCGCCGAGGCCGAAGCGATCATCGACCTGCAGGTGTCGCGCTTCGTCGAAACCCTGCAGGCCAGCGCCCACCAGGCCCCGCTGCGGCAGCTGCGCGCCTTCGGCGAGGCCACCCGCGCCGAACTGCTGGAACGTGCGCGGCAGCAGCTGGCCAATGGCAAGCCAGCCGACGAAGTGCTGGAACTGCTGGCCCATGGCCTGACCAACCGCCTGCTGCACCCGCCGACCGCCGCCCTGCGCGCGGCCGCGCTCAGTGGCGATGCCGACCTGACCCGCGCCGCCGAGCGCCTGTTCCCGGCCACGCCGGGCTACCGCCACCCACCCGTGAGACCCGATGACGCCGACCCTGCGCCGTAAGCTGGAAGCGCTGGCCGAGCGCCGCGAAGAACTGGAACGCCTGCTCGCCGAACCTGACGTGGTCGCCGACAACACCCGTTTCCGCGATCTTTCGCGCGAATTCGCCCAACTTGAACCGGTCGCCACCGCACTGGCCGACGAAGCCCGCGCCAAGGCCGACCTGGCCGCCGCCGAAGGCATGCGTGCCGACCCCGACCTGCGCGAGCTGGCCGACGAGGAAATCGCCGCTGCCCAGGCCCGGCTGCAGGAACTGGAAGAGGAGCTGGCCCTGCTGCTGGTGCCGCGCGACCCGCGCGACGAGGGCAACCTGTTCCTGGAAGTGCGCGCCGGCACCGGCGGCGACGAAGCCGCGATCTTCGCCGGCGACCTGTTCCGCATGTACGCCCGCTATGCCGAGCGCCAGGGCTGGAAGGTGGAGATCGAATCGGACAACCCCGGCGAACATGGCGGCTACAAGGAAGTGGTGGCACGCGTGGTCGGCCGCGGCGCGTTCTCGCGCCTGAAGTTCGAATCGGGCACGCACCGCGTGCAGCGCGTGCCGGCCACCGAATCGCAGGGCCGCATCCACACCTCGGCCGCTACCGTGGCGATCATTCCCGAGGCCGACGAGGTGGATGACATCGTCATCAATCCGGCCGACCTGCGTGTGGATACGTTCCGTTCGTCCGGCGCCGGCGGCCAGCACGTCAACAAGACCGAATCGGCCATCCGCATCACCCACGTGCCGACCGGCGTGGTGGTGGAATGCCAGACCGAGCGCAGCCAGCACGCCAACCGCGACAAGGCGATGAAGCGCCTGAAGGCGCAGCTGCTGGATGCCGAGCGCCAGCGCCAGGACGCGGCGCAGGCCGAATCGCGGCGCCTGCAGGTGGGCAGCGGCGACCGCAGCCAGCGCATCCGCACCTACAACTTCCCGCAGGGACGGATCACCGACCACCGCGTGGAAGGCCTGACCCTGTACGACCTTCCCAACATCCTGTCCGGCGATCTCGACGCCCTGCTGCAGCGCCTGAGCCACGAGCACCAGGTGGATGCGCTGGCGCAGCTGTCGGCGGGCTGAGCCGATGTCGGCCTGGCAGCAACGGCAGCAACTGCAGGAGGCGCTGGCACGCCAGCCCGGTGACTTCATCGCCTGGGTGATGCTGGCCGACCTGGAACTGGAAGCCGGCGACATCGGCGCCGGCGAACGCGCCGCGCGCCGCGCCCTGCAGCTGCGGCCGAACCATCCCGAGGCACTGGCCCGGCTGGGCCGGGTGGCCTGGATGGCCGGTGCCCACGCCGACGCGGCGACGCTGCTCGGCCAGGCCTCCGCGCTGGCACCGGAGCATCCGGGCATCGCCCTGTGGCTGGGCCATGCACTGGAAGATGCCGACGACGCCGAGGGCGCAGCGGCCGCCTACCGCCGCGCGCACGCGCTGCTGCCGGGCGAGCCGTACATCGCCGCGCAGCGCCTCGCCTGGCAGCGCCGCCTGTGTGACTGGCAGGACGTGGACGCGCTGGCCGCACAGGTACGCGCCGCGGTTGCCAGCGGCCAGGGCGTGGTCGAGCCCTTCGCTTTCCTCAGCGAGGATGCCAGCGCCGCCGAGCAGCTGGCCTGCGCGCGTGCGCGTGCCGCAGCGGTGGCCGCCGCCGTGCGCCCGCTGCCGGCCGTGCCCGTGCGTGCGCGGGGTCCGCTGCGCATCGGCTTCCTCTCCAATGGATTCGGCGCGCACCCCACCGGCCTGCTGACCGTGGCACTGCTGGAACACCTGCAGGCGGACCCGGCGCTGCAGCTGCACCTGTTCGCGCTGAACCGCAATGACGGCAGCCGCATCCGCCAGCGGCTGCAGTCCGCGGCGCGGCTGCACGAGGTGGCCGGCCAGCGCCATGCCGAGACCGCTGCGCAGATCCGTGCGCAGGGCATCGACGTCCTGTTCGACCTGCGTGGCTGGGGCGGTGGCGGCACGCCGGAAGTGCTGGCCATGCGCCCTGCCCCGCTGCAGTTGAACTGGCTGGCCTACCCCGGCACGTCCGGCGCGCCGTGGCTGGATGCGGTGGTCGGCGATGCCTTTGCCCTGCCGCCGGCGCTGGAACCGCACTACAGCGAGCGCGTGCTGCGCCTGCCGCGCGCGTTCCAGCCGTCGGACAACACCCGCGTGCCGCAGCCGGCGCCGACCCGGGCCGAGTGCGGCCTGCCCGAGCAGGGCGTGGTGTTCTGCTGCTTCAACAACAGCTACAAGTTGAACCCGCGCAGCGCCGGTCGTGCCTTCGCGGTGCTGCATGCGGTGCCCGGGAGCGTGCTGTGGCTGCTGTCCGGCCCGGGCCAGGCCGATGCGCGCCTGCGTGCGGCCGCGCAGGCCGCCGGCGTGGATCCGGCACGGCTGGTGTTCATGGCGAAGCTGCCCCACCCGCAGTACCTGGCCCGCTACGCGCTGGCCGACCTGTTCCTGGACACGCATCCGTACAACGCCCACACCACCGCGTCGGATGCGCTGTGGGCCGGCTGCCCGGTACTGACCTGCCCCGGCGACACCTTCGCCGCACGCGTGGCCGGCAGCCTCAACCATCATCTCGGCCTGGCGCACATGAACGTGGCCGATGATGCCGCCTTCATCGCCACCGCCAGCGCGCTGGGCAACGACCCGGCCGCGTTGACCGCGCTGCGCGCCGAGCTGGCGCAGGCACGCGGGCGCAGCGGCGTGTTCGACATGGACGGCTTCGCCGCGGACCTGTCGGCGCTGCTGCAGGCGTTGGCGCGCGAGCACGGCTGGGTAGACGCGGCCGGGTAGAGTCGACCGTTGGTCGACTGCTCCGGGCGGGCCGCGAAAACCCACGCTGCGCGCGATGGTCGACCAACGGTCGACCCTACCCCTGTCGCGTCCATTGCCGTTCTCCGGGCATCGACACCGCCTCGGCAACCACTGCGCTACGCTCGGGCTTCCTTCCAGCGTGGTGCAACGATGGGCAAGCTCAAGCGCAAGGAGTACGACGAACTGCTGCAGCCGCTGCAGCTGGAACTGACCGCGATGGCGCGCTGGGTGCAGCACAGCGGGCAACGCCTGCTGGTGCTGTTCGAGGGCCGCGATACCGCCGGCAAAGGCGGCGCGATCCAGGCGATCAGCCAACACCTCAACCCGCGCCAATGCCGGGTGGTGGCGCTGCCGAAGCCGACCGACCGCGAATCGACGCAGTGGTATTTCCAGCGCTACGCCAGCCACCTGCCGGCGGCGGGCGAGATCGTGCTGATGGACCGCAGCTGGTACAACCGCGCTGGCGTGGAACGGGTGATGGGCTACTGCAGCGAGGCCGAGTACCAGCAGTTCCTGCACCAGGCGCCGGTGTTCGAGCAGTTGCTGGTGGACGACGGCATCCTGCTGTTCAAGTACTGGCTGTGCGTGGACCAGGCGCAGCAGGAAAAGCGTTTCGCAGAACGCCACTGCGATCCGCTGAAGGGCTGGAAACTGTCGCCGGTGGACCTGAAATCACGCAGCAAGTACAGCGCCTACACCGAAGCCCGCGAGGCGATGCTGCGGGCAACGCATCGCGACGCGGCGCCATGGACGCTGGTGGATTTCAACGACCAGCGGCTGGGGCGGTTGTCGCTGGTGCGCAACCTGTTGGACCGGTTGCCGGATACGCGGGTGGATGAGCCGGTGCTGGATCTGCCGAAGTTGAAAGGCAAGCTGCATGTGGAGCACTACGACGTGCTGCGGCCGATCGAGGATTTCCCGGTCAAGGATTAAGGGTGGTTCGGCAGGGCTGCGCCCTGCACCTGCAGAAGCATTCAAGCCAAAGCTGAAGCAAGAACAAGAGCTGCATTCCGTGGGATGGCGGGGCGGTGTGGGTGGTCAGGACACGCCGTAAACCCGTCCATGGGGGCTCGATGGCGCCATCCATGGCGCCAACGGTCCTGCCCACCCACACCGCCCCACCTCTGACAGATCCCTGCGATCTGTTGGTGGGTGCCGACCGTTGGTCGGCACATCTGTCAGATAACGAATTCCAGATTGGGGGTCAGAGCCCGTTGCGCAGCAACGGGATCCGACCCCGTGCCGACCAACGGTCGGCACCCACCAAAGCAGAACGCCGTTCCGACAGCTCGCGGAGAACTGTCGAAGGCGGGGTGGGTCCGGTTGAGGGGGTGTGAGCGGCATGGATGCCGCGACCAAGCCCCCATGGATGGGTTTACGGCGTCCCCCTCAACCGGACCCACCCCGCCATCCCACGGAATGCAGGCCTTTGACGTTGACGTTGACGTTGATTCTGCAGGTGCAGGGCTGCAAGCCCTGCAAACAAAAAAACCTACTTCGCAGCAGCGATCTGCTGTTCGATGTCAGCAGCGGTCACCGGCCCCAGGAACGTGTGCGCGACCTTGCCCTTCGGGTCGATCAGGTGGGTCAACGGCAGGCCGCGCGGGATCGCGAAGTCGGCCGGCGGGTCGAACGGGTCGACCACCACGATCGGATAGGTCACCGGATGCTTGGCCAGGAACGCCTGCATCTCCGGCGTCTCGATGTCCTCGTAGGCCAGGCCCACCACCTCGACGTTGCTGCGCATCGCGTGCAACGCCGACAGCTCCGGCATCTCCTTGCGGCACGGTGCACACCACGTCGCCCAGAAATTCACCACCACCCACTTGCCCCGGTGCGCGGCCAGGTCGTACTCGCTGCCGTCGATGGCCTTCATCTTCAACGCCGGGAACTCGGCCGTGGTGCGTTCGGCCGGGTTCTCATCGCTGCCTTCCGCAGCCGCCGGGGGCGCGGGCGCCGGCGCCTGGGCCGGCGGCGTGCTGCTGGCCGGGGTCGGTTCCTGCGCGGGCTTGCAGGCAGCCAGGGCCAGCAGCAGGGCAAGCGGCAGGGCCTTCAACAAGGGCGTGCGGATCATGGTGTGTCTCCGGAATCAGGGTAGATGTCGCTGACACGGCGCTTGAGGCGCTCGCGCAGCGGCAGGCGAAGTTCGTCCAGGGCGGCCAGCGCAGCCTGGCCCAGGCTGTCATCGCGGTACGGCAGGTGCTGCTCGGACACCGGGATGCGCAGCTGGGTGCATTCATAGAGGTCGGCCAGGCTGACCTGGTCCAGGTCGCGCGCCAGCAACCACTCGCCACGCTCGTCGCGGCGCAGCAGGCCGATGTCCTGCAGGTTGCAGGCCAGGTCCTGCAGCAGCGAATCGGTCAACATCGGCTCCAGCCGCAGGATCTCATCGTCGGCCAGGCCGCGCCCCTTGCCGCGCGCGTAGTGGAAGCGCCCGAGCAGGCGCAGCAGGCCGTAGAACTCGAAGCCCTGCGGCAGGCGCAGCTCCACCGGCTGGTAGCGGAAGGCGGCCATCGACGAGGCCAGCGACGCGCCCAGCAGCACCGCCACCCAGCACAGGTAGATCCACAGCAGCAGGATCGGCACGAAGGCAACCGTGCCGTAGAGCTTCTGGTAGGACTGGAAGCTGCCCAGGTAGGCACCGATGCCCCACTTGATCAGCTCCAGCAACACCGCCGCCAGCACCGCGCCGGGAATCGCATGCCGCCACTTCACCGTGTGGTGCGGTACCACGCGGAACATCAGCATGATGCAGACGAACTCGATCAGCACCGGCGCCAGCCGCAGCGACAGGTCGGCCAGCCAGCGCCCTTCCTGGGTGCCGAACAGCGGCATCGCGAACACCCGCGCCGACACTGCCAGCGAAGCGGCCGCGAGCATGGCGCCCAGGGTCAGCACGGTCCAGTAGACCAGGAAGCGGGTCAGCTTGGGCCGCGTGCTGCCCACCCGCCAGATCTGGTTGAAGGTTTCCTCGACGCTGTTGAGGGTGATCAGCAGCGAAACCACCAGGGCGATGAAGCCGGCGGCGGTGAGCTGGCCGGCACTGGCCGAGAACTGCCGCAGGTAGCCCTCCGCCGCGCGCGCGGCGCTGGGCACGAAGTTGGAGAACACGTAGTCGCTGAGCTGGTCGCTCCAGCGGTCGAACACCGGGAATGCCGACAGCACCCCGAAGACCACGATCGCCAGCGGCACCAGCGCGAACACGGTGGTGTACGCCAGCGCCGCGGCCGCCTGGAACAGGCGGTCGTCGAGGAAGCGGCGCCAGAGGAAGCGACCGAAGCTGGCGGCCCGTGCGCGATCCCGCGCGCGCTCCATCCACAGGTTGAGCGTATCCAGAGGTTCCATCGGCGAAAGGGTACCCGATGCGGAATCGATGCAGGATAGCCATACTGGCATCCACACGATGAGGAGACCTGGGCGCGATGGGCGAGATTCTGGTGCTTTACTACAGCCGGGGCGGTTCGGTGGCACGGCTGGCGCGCCAGATCGCGCGGGGCATCGGCGAAGTGCCGGGCATGACCGCGCGCCTGCGCACGGTGCCGCCGGTGGCCGCAGTGACCCAGACCGCGCAGCCGCCGGTACCCGATGACGGCGCGCCCTACGTGAGCGTGCAGGACCTGGCCGACTGCCAGGGCGTGCTGCTCGGCAGCCCGACGCGCTTCGGCAACATGGCCGCACCGGTCAAGCATTTCCTCGATGGCCTGGGCGCGGAGTGGGTCAACGGCACCCTGGCCGGCAAGCCTGCCGGTGTGTTCACCTCCACCGCCTCGATGCACGGCGGCCAGGAATCGACCCTGCTGTCGATGCAGGTGCCGCTGCTGCACCACGGCTGCCTGATCGTCGGCATTCCCTTCACCGAACCGGCGCTGAGCCATACCACCAGTGGCGGTACGCCTTATGGCGCCAGCCATGTGGCCGGTGCAGCGGACGACCCGCAGCCGACCGACGACGAGGCCGTCCTGGCCCGCGCGCTGGGCCGCCGGGTGGCCGACATCGCACAGCGGCTGGCCCGATGAATACCGCGCCGCGCACGGTCCTGCTGCTGGCCCTGCTGGGCCTGGCGGCGCTGTACGTGGGCTGGTTCATCAATGACAAGCACTGGCTGGCCACCCAGCTGGTGTTTACCGCACCGCCACTGGCGCTGGCCATCGCCCTGCGCCTGGGCTGGCGCAAGGCCGGTTTCTGGGCCTCGGTGCTGGCCCTGGGCTGGTTCAGCCATGGCGTGATGAGTGCCTGGAGCCACCCGGAGACCCGCTGGCTGGCGCTGATCGAGACGGCCCTGGCCCTGCTGGTCATCTTCGCCGCCAGCCTGCCGGGGTTGCGCGCCCGCTTCAGCAAGCGACGCTGACGCTGCGGCCGCCGGGCCTTATCATCTGTGTTCCCGGCCCCGCGCCGCTGTACCTGTCCTGGTTTCGCGCATGCACATGATGGAAGAGCTCCTGGTCGTCACCACCGGTGGCACGATCGACAAGATCTACTTCGACGACAAGTCGGACTACCAGATCGGTGATCCGCAGATCGGCATGATCCTGCGGGAGCTCGGGGTGACCTTCCGCTTCAACGTGATTCCGATCCTGCGCAAGGATTCGCTGCACATCAACGACGACGACCGCGAGCTGATCCGCGCGACCATCGCCGCGCAGGCGACCCGGCACGTGCTGGTCACCCATGGCACTGATTCGATGGTGCAGACCGGCCAGGTGCTGGCGACGATTCCGGACAAGACCATCGTGATGACCGGTGCGCTGAGCCCGGCACGCTTCCGTGGCTCGGATGCGGAGTTCAACATCGGCTGCGCGATCGGTGCGGTGCAGTCGCTGCCGACCGGCGTGTACATCGCGATGAACGGCCGCATCTTCGATCCGCAGCATGTGCGGAAGAACGTGGCGGCGAACCGGTTCGAGTCGGTCTGACGAACCTGTAGTGCCGAGCCCATGCTCGGCAGCTCCCTGACAGCCGAGCGTGGGTTCGGCCCCAAAAAAAACACCCCGGCCGAAGCCGGGGCGTGCCCTTGGAGAGGGACTTGGGCTCAGTACTGGGCGTTGAGGCTGACGCCCGAGAAGGTGCTGTAACCCTTCACCCGGACATGCCAGGTGCCGGCGGCGGGGCTGTTGATGGTGCAGGTTTCGTTGTTGCCGCTCAGGTACGGGCGGCAGGTGTAGGTCGTGTCGGTCGGGGCGCTGCCCTGGCGCACGTACAGGTCGGCATCACCGCTGCCGCCGCTGATCGCCACGCGCAGCTGCGAGCGGCCGGCCGGCACCTGCACCGTGTAGCTGAGCGAAGCACCGCTGGAGGCCCCCAGGCCGGTCACCGGCACGTTGTTCTGCAGCACGCTGCCGCCCGGGTTCGGGTTGCCGCCGCCGGTACCGTTGATGGCCGCGGTGACCGCTGCATCGGCATCGATGATGCCTGCGCCGCAGCCGCCCGAGCAGGCGCCCGGCAAGGGACGTGCGGTGCTCTTGATGATGCTTTCCACCTGCGCCGGGCTCAGCGGCGAGGGTGCCACCGACTGCATCAGCGCGACCACGCCGGCCACGTGCGGCGCCGCCATCGAGGTGCCGTTGTAGGAGGCGTAGGTTGCGCTGGCCGGTACCGTGGTGCCGGTGTTGAGGGTGGAGAGGATGTTCGCGCCCGGTGCGGAGATGTCGATGCCGGTGCCGTAGTTGGAGAAGCTGGCCTTGGCGCCGGTCGAGGTGGTCGCAGCGACAGCCACGACGTTGGCGCAGTTGGCCGGTACCGAGGTGGAGACGTTGGCCGACTCGTTGCCGGCGGCCACCACCACGGTGGTGCCACGGCCGACCGCGCCGTTGATGGCGTTCTGGTAGGTGGTCGAGCAGCTGCCGCCGCCACCCAGCGACATGTTGATGACCTCCGCCGGGTTGGCGTTGGCCGGCACGCCGCTGACCGTGCCACCGGAGGCCCAGGTGATGGCGTCGACGATGTCCGAGGTGTAGCCGCCGCACTTGCCGAGCACGCGCACCGGCACGACCTTGGCGTTGTAGGCGGTACCGGCCACGCCGGTGCTGTTGTTGGTCACCGCGGCGATGGTGCCGGCCACATGGGTGCCGTGCCAGCTGGAGCTGGAGGCCGGATAGCCGGCGCCGCACTCGTTGGCGGCGTACCAGTCACCCTCGTCGTTCGGGTTGTTGTCGCGGCCGCCACCATCGCGCGCCATCGCGGCATCGCTGATGAAGTCGTAGCCGGGCAGGATGTTGGCGTTCAGATCCGGGTGGCTGGTGATGCCGGTATCGATGACGGCCACGACCACGCCGGTGCCGGTGGCCTTGTCCCAGGCCGGGCGCACGTTGATCGAGGCGTTGGACGTGCCGAAGCCCCACTGCTCGCTCAGGCGGGCATCGTTCGGGGTCAGCGTGGCACGCATGATCTGGTCGACTTCCACGTACTCGACGTTCGGGTCGGCGGCGAGCTTGCGCATCAGCAGCTCGGATTCGGCCTGGTCCAGCGCGCGGTCGGAGCGCACCACGCTCGGACCGGTGGCCAGGCGGCGGATCTGCTGCAGGCCGAGGGCGCGCCCCTGGGCGCTGGGCAGGCCGGCGGCGGCCGTCTTCAGCGAGGAGGCCAGTGCGGTGGTGTTGGCCACCAGCTGGCTGCCGTCCTTGTACTTGACGATGAATTGCTGGTGCACCGGCGCGGACTTCAACCCGCTGAGCTGGACATCGCCAGCGAAGGCCGGGGCGGCCAGCAGCAGGGAGGTGACGACGGACGCACTGAGAACCACCCACGACCTGCGCAGACGCAGTTGCGAAACCTGGGACATCGGAATTTCCCTTTCTAGTGGTGTGAATGCCGGAATCGGCAGAAGCACCGGCCCGAGCGCGCGATGGAGGTGTGCACGCATGGCTCGAAGTCCGGTCAGTCAGCGGATTCCCCTGCGACCCGCCGTGCTGTTGACGCTAATGGCCCGAAACGGACTCCACAAGATTTTCAGCGTCTTTTCAGGAACATGAAATGTCTGATCTGAGACGTGATGGGTGTAGGGTTTGTGAAGGTGAAGGAACTTTCACCCGCCCTATACGGACATGAACGGGACTTTGGCTGTCCCGCCATGTCTTTGCCGACATCGGCAGGCTGGCTGCCGGGGATGGTTCCTGAAACGCAGAAAGCCCGTCGCGGGGACGGGCTTTCCGGTAAAGCAGTCGAGCATGGCTCGACGCTACAGGGAGCGTAGCCGAGCGTGGGTTCGGCTCTACAGACCTAGTGCGGGCGGATCAGCCCAGCTTGACCAGCCAGTTGTGGCGGTCCGGCTGGCGGCCGTACTGGATGTCGGTCAGTTCCTTGCGCAGCGACATGGTCACTTCGCCGGCCGGAGCGTTGATGTCGCCCACCGAGAAGCCCTCGCCCTTGAGCTGGCCGATCGGGGTAACCACCGCGGCGGTACCGCAGGCGAACACTTCAGCGATGTCGCCCGAGGCCACGCCGTTCTTCCACTCGTCGATGGTGATCTTGCGCTCTTCGACCTTCATGCCGCGGTCGCGGGCCAGCTGCAGGATGCTCTCGCGGGTGATGCCCTCGAGGATGCTGCCGGACAGTTCCGGGGTGACCAGGGTGCCGTCCTTGTAGACCAGGAAGACGTTCATGCCGCCCAGTTCTTCCAGGTACTTGCCTTCGACCGGATCGAGGAACAGCACCTGCGAGCAGCCCTGTGCCTGTGCCTTCTGCTGCGGCAGCAGCGAGGCGGCGTAGTTGCCACCGCACTTGGCCGCGCCGGTGCCGCCCTTGGCCGCACGCGCGTATTCGGTGGACAGCCAGATCGACACCGGGGCGACGCCCTTGGCGAAGTACGGGCCGGCCGGGCTGGCGATGACGTAGTAGCCGGCCTTGTGCGCACCGCGCACGCCGAGGAAGGCTTCGTCGCCGATCATGAACGGACGGAAGTACAGGCTGGATTCGTCGGCCGACGGCACCCAGGCGCTGTCCAGCGCGATGAGCTGCTTCAGCGATTCGACGAAGATCTCCACCGGCAGTTCCGGCAGCGCCAGGCGCTGCGCCGAACGCTGCAGGCGGCGGCCATTGGCATCGGGGCGGAAGGTCCAGATCGAACCGTCGGCGTGGCGGTAGGCCTTGATGCCTTCGAAGATTTCCTGGCCGTAATGCAGGACGGCGGCGGCCGGGTCCAGCTGCAGCGGACCGTAGGCACGCACGTTGGCGTTGTGCCAGCCGGTGTCCTTGTCCCAGCGCACTTCCACCATGTGATCGGTGAAGTGCAGGCCGAAGCCCGGCTTCTCCAGGATCTGGGCGCGCTCTTCAGCGCTGCGCGGGTGGTCCGAACGGGTGACGGCGAAGCTGGGAATGGACTGGGACACCGGAGGATTCCTGTTCTGGTTGCGGGTAGTGCCGGGCCCGCCGGACAGCGGGCCGTGGGTCAAAGCATGCCGGTTTCGAGCCGGGCGGCCTCGGACATCATGTGCTGGTTCCACGGCGGGTCGAACACCAGGTCGACGTCGGCCTGGGCCACGGTGGGGATCATCTCGAGCTTGCTGCGCACGTCGTCGACGAGGATGTCGCCCATGCCGCAGCCGGGTGCGGTCAGGGTCATCTTCACATCGATCTCGCGCTGGCCTTCGTCCAGGTGCTTGATCTCGACTTCGTAGACCAGGCCCAGTTCGACGATGTTGACCGGAATTTCCGGGTCGAAGCAGGTGCGCAGCTGCTGCCATACCAGCTGTTCCACCTGTTCATCGGTGGCATCGGCGGGCAGCTCCAGCGGGGCCGGCGCCTCCTTGCCGATGGCGTCGCCGTCCTTGCCGGCGATGCGGAACAGGTTGCCTTCGACGAACACCGAATAGCTGCCGCCCAGTGCCTGGGTGATATAGCCATAGCTGCCGGCGGGCAGGGTCACGGTGTCGCCCTGCGGGACCATCACGGCCTCGCAATCGCGTTCGAAGTGGACAGGTTCGCTGCTACGGGAATACATGGGGACCGATATGGGGCCGCGGCCGAAGCCACGCAAGACGGCATTCTAGCCCAGCCGCCCTGCCCCCGCCGGTGCACTGCGGCAAACCACAGTATCCTGTGGGTGTCCTTCAGGGAGCTTCGATGTCCTCCAATGCCGCGCGTGCCAGGACCGTCACCTGGCTTTGGCCCTTCATGTTGCTGCTGGGCCTGGTTGTCGCCCCGATGGTCTGGGTGCTGGTGGCCCTGATGACCGGCCGCCAGGTCGGCTGGATGGCGGTGGTGACCGCCCTGGAACTCACGTTCATGCTGCGCCTGGGCACGCTGGGCCCGGGCCGGCTGCGCGTCGCGCTGGTGGTGCTGGGCACGGCGCTGGTGAGCGCGGTGGCCTACTGGTGCATCGCCAGCGTCTGGATGGGTGGCTCGATGGGGCTGAACCCGATGGATGCCGTGTTGCGGATGGGCCCGCACCTGGCCTGGACCCTGACCAGCCTGGCCAACGGCGCCATGGAATGGATCTGGCTGGCGGTGGGCGTGGTCGTCGGCGCCTGGCTGGCGCGCTGATCACCTACATGGGTCGGATCCCTTTCCGCAGGAAAGGGCTCTGACCCCACATCCCGAACGGGGTGCAGAGCCCTTTCCTGCGGAAAGGGATCCGACCCCCGCCTCAATGCCCGCCGTCGAGCGCCTTCAGTTCGCTCACCAGCGAGGCCGCGGCTTCGGCACCATCGCCGTACAGCATGCGCGTGTTGTCTGCGTAGAACAGCGCATTCTCGATGCCGGCAAAGCCGGTGCCCTTGCCGCGCTTGATCACCACCACGTTGCGGGCGTTGACCACGTCCAGCACCGGCATGCCGTAGATCGGGCTGGCCGGATCGGTGCGCGCCACCGGGTTGACCACATCATTGGCGCCGATCACCAGCACCACGTCGGTGTTGGCGAACTCGGGGTTGATGTCGTCCATGTCGGCGATCAGGTCGTAGGGCACGCCGGCTTCGGCCAGCAGCACGTTCATGTGCCCGGGCATGCGCCCGGCCACCGGGTGGATGGCGAACTTCACCTTCACCCCGCGCTGGCCCAGCCGCTGCGCCAGTTCCCAGATCTTGTGCTGTGCCTGGGCGACGGCCATGCCGTAGCCGGGCACGATCACCACGCGCTCGGCGAAGGCCATCATCGCCGCCACGTCGGCTGCTTCGATCGGCTTCTGCGAACCGGTGATCGCCTGCGCTTCACCGCCGGCGCCGCCGCCGAAGTTGGAGAACAGCACGTTGCTGATCGGCCGGTTCATCGCCTTGGCCATCAGCCGGGTCAGCAGGATGCCGGCCGCGCCGACCATCATGCCGGCGATGATCAGTGCCTCGTTGCCCAGCACGTAGCCTTCGAAGGACACCGCCAGGCCGGTGAACGCGTTGTACAGCGAGATCACCACCGGCATGTCGGCACCGCCGATGGGCAGGGTCATCAGCACGCCCAGGGCCAGCGCCAGCACGAAGAAGGCGACGATGGACCAGGTGCTGAGCGTGCTGGCGGCGATGATCGCCAGGACCACCACGGCCAGCCCCACCAGCAGGTTCAGCGCCTGCTGGCCGGGCCAGGTCACGCGCTTGTCCAGGCGCCCGTCCAGCTTGGCCCAGGCGATGACCGAGCCGGACAGCGACACCGCACCGATGGCCGCGCCGACCACCGCCAGCAGCAGCACGGTGGCCGAAGGCTGGCGCGCGGCCAGGTCGGCCAGCGCCTGCGCACTCCAGTGGCTGGTATCGCGGTTGGCCAGGAAGGCATAACGCAGCAGCTCCACTGCGCCGATGGCCGCAGCCGAGCCACCGCCCATGCCGTTGTAGAGGGCCACCATCTGCGGCATGTCGGTGATGGCGACCTTGCCGGCCGACCACCAGGCCAGGCCGGCACCGAGCAGCAGCGCCACCAGGATCAGCGGCACGTTGTGCAGTTCGGGCAGGAAGAAGGTGGCCACCGTGGCCAGCAGCATGCCCAGCCCGGCCCAGCGGATGCCGCTGCGCGCGGTCAGCGGCGAGGCCATGCGCTGCAGGCCAAGCAGGAACAGGGTGGCGGCCACCAGGTAGCTGGCCTTGACCAGCCAATCGAGCAGTTCGACGGTGCTGATGTTCAAGCCTGCGGCTCCTTCGGTTCGTCCTTGCCGCCCTTGGGCGCGCTCGGCTTGAACATTTCCAGCATGCGCGCGGTGACCACGTAGCCACCGGCGGCGTTGCCGGCACCCAGCACCACGGCCAGGAACCCCAGCGCCTTCTCCAGCGGTGTCTGTGCGTGGCCCAGCACCACCATGGCGCCGATCAGCACGATGCCGTGGATGAAGTTGGAACCCGACATCAGCGGGGTATGCAGGATGACCGGCACCCGCGAAATGATCACGTGACCGGCGATTGCGGCCAGCATGAAGATGTACAGCGCCACGAACCCGTCACTCATCGGCAACGCCTCCCGCTCTGTCTTCGTCGCCCCATCATAACCACGGGCTGAACCCCGCGCGCACTCCGGTCAACCAAAGCCGCGCTCACGCGTTGTCGATGGTGACCCCGAGCGAGGAACCGTACCCTGTGCTGGTGAGCAGCCCCCTCCCCCAGACCGCCGATGCCGATGCCCTGCCGGCGTCGCTGGAAGCGTTCCTGGCCAGCGTCGGCCCGCGCGCCTTCCGTTTTGCCGAGGCCGGCCTGCGCCAGCGCGAGGATGCCCTGGACGCGGTGCAGGACGCCCTGCTGCGCATGCTGGACTACGCCGACAAGCCGGCCGCCGAATGGGCGCCGCTGTTCTGGAGCATCCTGCGCCGGCGGGTGATCGACCTGCAGCGCCGGCGCCGCTTCCGCCTGCCGTTCTGGCGCGACAACCACGATGCCGACGGCGCCGACATCGATTGGGCCGACCCCGGCCCGGACCCGGCGCAGGCACACGAGCAGCACCAGCAGTACCAGCAACTGGTGCAGGCGCTGCGCACGCTGCCCGCCCGCCAGCGCGAAGCCTTCACCCTGCGCGTGCTGCAGGACCTGGACGGGGCCACCACCGCCCGCGCCATGGGCTGCAGCGAAGGCGCGGTAAAGACCCATCTGGCACGCGCCCGACAGGCGCTGCAGGATTACCTGGAGAACCATCCGTGAACCGCTCCCTGCCTTCCGATGACGCCCTGCGCAGCCTGCATGCGCAGTCGCTGCAGTCGCTGTCGCCGGCCACCCTGGCGCGGCTGCGCCAGGCCCGCCATGGCGCCCATGCGGCGCACCGGGGCCGCTGGCGCTGGTGGCTGGCCAGCGCGTGTTCGCTGGTGATGGCGCTGGGCATCGGCGTGCAGTTCACCGGCCCGGGCACGCACACAGGCCCGGCACCGGCACCGACGCTTGCCGCGGTGGAAGACAACAGCGCGCTGTACGACGAGAATCCCGACATGTACCTGTGGCTGGGCGACACCGACCTGGCGATGGAGTGAGAACCATGCTGCGACGCCCCACCCTGCCCCTGCTGTTCGCCCTGGTCCTGCTGCCGGCTGCGCCGCTGCTGGCACAGACCACTGCGCCCGCCGCCGCACCGGGCCCCGTGCTGCCCAACTGGGAACAGTTGAGCCCGGCCCAGCGCGAGGCGCTGCTGGCGCCACTGCGCGACCGCTGGAACGGCGCCGATGCCGGACAACGCCAGCGCATGCTGTCGCACGGCCAGCGCTGGCAGTCGATGAGCCCGGAAGAACGCGACAAGGCCCGCCGTGGCCTGCGCCGTTTCGAGCACATGAGCCCGGAACAGCGCGAGCAGGCGCGCGCGCTGTTCGGCCAGATGCGCACGCTGAGCCCGGCCCAGCGCGATGCACTGCGCGAGCGCTGGTCGCAGATGACGCCGGAAGAACGCAAGGACTGGGTGCGCGAGAATCCGCCGCCGGCAAAGCCGCGGTAAACCTTCCCGATATCGGGGTCAGAGCCCTTTGCTGGCGCAAAGGGATCCGCCCCCTGGCTGCCGGGATCGGGGTCAGATCCCTTTGCCGCAGCAAAGGGCTCTGACCCCCACGCGGTTCACGCCTGCCAGCGGGTCTTTGCCAGCAGTTCGTCTTCCCAATCAAACCCGAGCTGGCCACCCTGCACGAACAGGGTGACGAAGTTGAGCAGGTTGCGCGCGTACATCTCGCTGGCCTGGGTGGCACCGCGGCTGGCCAGATTCAAAGGGCCATCAATGGCCACGCCCTGGTGTTCGATGCACTGGCCCGGCTGGGTCAGGGCGCAGTTGCCGCCGCTCTCGGCGGCCAGGTCGACGATCACACTGCCCACCGCCATGCCCTCGACCATTGCCGCGGTGACGATGGTGGGCGCCGGCCGGCCCGGCACCGCCGCGGTGCAGATCACCACGTCCACGCTGCGCAGGTGGTCGGCCAGGCGGCGCTGCTGCTCGGCGCGTTCCTCGTCGGTCAATGCACGCGCATAGCCGCCCTCGCCCGCCGCGCTGACCCCCAGGTCGAGGAAGCGCGCGCCCAGCGACTGGATCTGTTCGCGGGTTTCAGGCCGCACGTCGAAGCCTTCCACCTGCGCGCCCAGGCGGCGCACGGTGGCGATGGCCTGCAGGCCGGCCACGCCGGCGCCGATCACCAGCACCTTGGCCGGGCGCACGGTACCGGCCGCCGTCGTCAGCATCGGGAAGAAGCGCGGCGCACGCTCGGCGGCGATCAGCGCGGCCTTGTAGCCGGCCATGCCGGCCTGCGAACTGAGCACGTCCATGGCCTGCGCACGCGTGGTACGCGGCAGCTGCTGCAACGGGAACAACAGCAGGCGGTCATCGCCGGCCAGCGCCGCCAGCGACGGGTCGCTGGCCGGAGTGAGCAGGCCGACCACGCTGGCACCGGGCTTGAGCTGGGCCAGCACCGCAGCCGGTGGCGCCTGCACGCACAGCAGGATGTCGATCTCGTTCCAGCGCCCGGCGTCGAAGGCACGCGCGCCCGCATCGTCGTAGGCGGCATCGGGGAAGCCTGCGGCCCGTCCGGCGCCGGCTTCGTACCAGACGGTGATGCCCAAGGCCCCGAGCTTGCGCGCCGTTTCCGGCGTCAGTGCCACGCGCCGTTCGCCCGGCGCGGTCTCCTTCATCCCCAGCAACGCCACGGCCATGCAGGTCCCCGCTGATCGGTGAGTTTTCCCGATCCTAGCAGGCAGCCACCCCTCAGTGCAGGGTGGCGTTACCCGGGTCCAGGCGGTCGATCACGCCCTGCATGGCGCTGTCGAAGGCGCCATCGTCGACGTGGGCGCGCAGGCGGCCCAGCCGCACCATCACCGCCAGTTCTTCCGGCGACGCCACGCAGAAGCGCACGCCACGACGGTTGACGAACAGCAGACGCGAGGAGATCGGGCTGATCCAGGACAGCTTGCCGGCCTGGACCTTGCCGTCCTTGTCGACGAAGTCCAGCCAGTTGCCGATTTCCATGCGGCGGAAACGGTCGGCGTCGGCATTGTCGAAATCATCGGTCTCGACCTGCCCGGCCAGTTCCACCGCGCTGGCTTCGGGCACCGGTGCGGTCGGCAGCGCGACCTGCGGCAGTTCCGGCAGCGCGCGCTGCAGTTCCGGGCGCGATTCGGCGATGCCCTGCAGGGTGCCGTGCAGCGCATCGATGGCGGCCGAGGCCGCATCACCGTGCACGCCGACACTGGCAAACACCTTGGCCAGCACCGGCTGCCAGGCCTGCAGCCACGGCTTGCCGACGATGTGCCGGCGCGCCTCGGCCACTTCCTCCAGCAGGCCGTCGCCCAGGCTCAGCGCCTCGGCCACGGATGCCCCGTCCTCGCCCTCGCGCAGCAGCGCCAGGGTCAGGTGGTGCTGCCACGGCTGCCGCAGGAACTCGGCGATGGCCGGCGGCAGGGTGGCATCGCCGATGCGGCGGTCCAGTTCGGCGCCGGCACGGTTGCGGGCCATTTCCAGTTTTTCCTGGCCGCGCTGCGTTTCGGCGGCGCGGCGCTCGGCGATTTCCACGCGGCGGCGATGCTGCAGCAGGAAATCGCGGAATTCTTCTTCCAGGGTCAGGAAGATCGCCAGGTTCTCGTTGAACTCGGCGACCAGGCGCTCGATGATCTCCTCGACCTTGGCCATCAGCATGCGCTCGGCCTGGCTTTCGCCGGTATTGCCTTCGCAGGCCTCGGCCAACGAATTGAGCAGCTTGCGGGCCGGATGGGTCTTCTGCACGAACATGCGGCGGTCGAGCATGGCGACCTTGACGAAGGGCACCACCAGGCGGCCGATCAGCTCGCGCGAGCGGCCTTCCAGTTCGCGTTCGTCCAGCATCACGTCGAACAGCATGCCGACCAGGTCGATCGCATCCTCGTCCTGCGGGTCCAGCCGGGTCTGGCCGGGGTCCACGCCGAGGCGGGTGGCGTTGGACAGCACTTCGCTCTTCAGCCGCTGCGCCAGCGATTCACCGTCCTCGCCGATGGCCGCGCGCAGGGTCGCGCTGGGCGTGGCCTGCAGCAGCGACAGCACCGACATCATCTCGCGCTGGCTGAGCGGGCGGTGCTGGCCCACGGCCACCTGCGCGGCCGACGTCGCATCCTCGCGGACATGCCGGGTCTGCTGCAGCAGTTCGTGCAGTGCTTCCAGCAGCATGCCCTGCTGGCCGGAATAGGCTTCGCCGGAACCGCCGGGCGCACCGCCAGGCATTCCGTCTTCGCCGGCCAGGTGCTGCTGCATGTGGCCACGGCGCTCGGACCAGCGCGCGGCGAACCGCTGCGCCCAGGCCGGTGCGGCCTGCTCCTCATCGCTGAAATCGGTGTCGAAGCCCGGCGCCTGGCGCTGTTCGACCAGATCGTCCATCCCGTGCGGGGCCTGCTGCGCCGGGGCCGCCGACAGCGGCCGCCGCGGGGCGCCCATCTGCGGCATCACACCGGCTGCGGCCAACTGCTCGTCCAGCTTCTCGTAGATGCGACCCACCGGCGCGCGCATGTCGCGCTCGCACAGCTTGATCAGCACCAGGTGTACTTCCGGCGCCAGCTCGCACCCGGCGAACGCCTGGTGGATGGCCACGCCCAGATGCTCGGGGCTGACCGGATCGAGATCGGCGTCCAGCTCGATGCCGCCGGCCAGCCAGCCCAGGCGGCGCTCCAGGCGGGCCAGCACCGGCTTGAAATCGCGCAGCAGCACGGTGGCGAAGTTGCGCACCGCCAGCCGCGACTCCAGCACATGTTCAGGAATCAGGCTCAGGCTTTCCTCGGCCGGGCCGGACAGGGTGGCTTCGGCGGACAGCGGATCGCCGGCGGCCAACGCGGCCCAGGCCTGGTCCAGGTGGGCGGCAAAGGCCGCCGTGATCTCGTCCCGGCGCCGACGCAGTTCACGCATGGCGTCCAGGAACAGCAACTGCGACGCGCCGGCATTGCCGGCACGGTCGAACAGGGCGTCGTCAAACCGCGCCAGCGCCGCGCCGAAGGCCTGGCACAGTGCGGGCAGGACAGCGTCCCGCGCAAGCTGGAGCTGGGCCGGGTCACGACCCGGCGATCCCATCCGAGTGGGCGCGCTCATCATTCGGGAAGGCTCCCCACCTTCTCTGGTACGACAGACATCATGGACATCGCGACGGCCGGTACACCCCATGTACCGGTACGTCGATGGTAGGCCGGCCAGCCCGTCACGGACAGTGAAACAGTCCTCACTTCAAACCTCACGACCGGCGGCCCGGCAAGACGGATATCCTAAGCCGTGCGGGGCCTGCGAGGCGAGGGGAAGCGCTCGCCGGTTGCCCGGCAGTGGCATGACGTTCATCACAGTTTGATATTCAGAGGGCAAACACGACGCAGACAGCGTCACCAACCGCCCCGACTATAATCTTCAACCCGTGATGACCGGTTCAGACTCCATGCCCGACCCCGCAGCCCTGCTCGCCCTCGACGCCCGCCGTTCGGTGCCCTCGCGGCAGCTGGGCGAGCCCGGCCCGGACCCGGCCACCCTGCTGCGCATGCTGCAGTCGGCCGTCCGCGTGCCCGACCACGGCAAACGCGTCCCGTTCCGCTTCCTGAAGATCGCCGGCGATGCCCGCCACGCGCTGGGTGACTTCCTGGTCGAACGCAGCCGCCAGCGCGATCCGCAGGCCGGTGAGGCGGTGTTCGAGAAGGATCGCCAGCGCTTCAGCCACGCCCCCGTGGTGATCGTGGTCGTGGCCAGCCCGCGCCCGGACGCCAAGGTGCCCGAGCAGGAGCAGCTGATGACCGCCGGCTGCGTCTGCTTCGCACTGCTGCAGGCCGCCCAGGCGCTGGGCTTCGGCGCGCAGTGGCTGACCGCGTGGATGGCCTTCGACCCCGCCGTGCATGCCCACCTGGGCCTGGCCGAGGGTGAAGGCATCGCCGGCTTCATCCATATCGGTACGCCGAAGGCCGAGGTACCCGAGCGCGAGCGCCCCGATGCCGCGGCCCTGCTGCAGGACTGGACCGGCCAGTGAGCGCCGTGAATGCCGTACCGCTGCCGCCGCCGCTGTACCTGGTGGATGCCAGCATCTATGTGTTCCGCGCCTGGCATTCGCTGCCGGACGAGTTCCAGGACAGCCAGGGCTGGCCGACCAATGCCGTGCACGGGTTCGCCCGCTTCCTGCTCGACCTGCTCGAGCGCGAGCGCCCCCGGCACATCGCCATCGCCTTCGACGAGGCGCTGGACAGCGGTTTCCGCCACCGCCTGTACACGGCCTACAAGGCCAACCGCGACCCGGCGCCGGAGGCGCTGAAGCGCCAGTTCGTGCACTGCAAGGCGCTGTGCGCGGCGCTGGGCCTGGTGGTGCTGGCGCACCATGACTACGAGGCCGACGACCTGATCGGCAGTGCCCTGCACCAGCACCGGCACAGCCATCGCGGGCTGATCATTTCCGCCGACAAGGACCTGTCGCAGCTGCTGCTGGACCACGACGAACAGTGGGACTACGCACGCAACCAGCGCTGGGACGTGGCCGGGGTGAAGGCGCGGCACGGCGTGCATGCGCACCAGATCGCCGATTACCTGGCGCTGTGTGGCGATGCGGTGGACAACATTCCCGGCGTCAGCGGCGTCGGCGCCAAATCGGCCGCGGTACTGCTGGCCCATTTCGGCAGCATGGACGCGCTGTACGAACGCCTGGACGAAGTGCCCTTCCTGCGCCTGCGCGGAGCCGCACAGATGGCCGTGCGCCTGCGCGAGCAGCGCGATCACGCCCAGCTCTGGCGGCAGCTGACCACCATTGCGCTGGATGCGCCGCTGGAAGGCAGCCAGCCCGGCCTGCTGCGCCAGCCGGCCGATCCCGAACTGCTGGGCGGCCTGTGCCAGGCGCTGCGTTTCGGCCCGCTGACCCGCCGCCGCCTGTTCAGCGCCGCCGGCGTGAACGATCCCGGTTCGGCCACTGCGGCCGGCCCAGACAATCCCCTTCCCTCCTCCAGCGAGCCCGCATGAGCCAGAGAAACACCGAAGCCCCGCGCGTCGTCTACGAAGGCAAGTACCAGCGCATGGTCGTGCGCGGCAGCTGGGAATACAGCGAACGCACCCATGCCGGCGGCCTGGCGGCGATCATCATCGCCGTCACCCCCGAGGACAACGTGCTGTTCGTCGAGCAGTTCCGCGTGCCGCTGCAGTCGGCGACCATCGAGATGCCGGCCGGCCTGGTCGGTGACATCAACGCGGGCGAGTCCATCGAGGTCTCGGCCGTGCGCGAGCTGGAAGAAGAAACCGGCTGGACCGCCGAGCACGCCGAAGTGCTGATGATCGGCCCGACATCTTCCGGCGCCAGCAGCGAGCAGATCGCCTTCGTCCGCGCCACCGGCCTGCGCCGCATCGGCGAAGGCGGCGGCGATGACAGCGAAGACATCACCGTGCATGAGATTCCGCGTGCACAGGCTGCCGCCTGGCTGGTGCAGAAGATGGGCGAAGGCTACGCACTGGACGCCAAGCTCTGGGCCGGCCTGTGGATGATCGAGCACCACCTGGATGGACGCCCGCGTGGCTGACGCCGGCCTGCATGCAGTGCCGGCCCTGCTGGGCGCCGACGATCCTGCGATCTACACGATCCACCGCGCGCAGGGCGCATCACCGTTCCTGCTGCTGGCCGACCATGCCGGCCAGCAGGTGCCGCGCGCATTGAACGGCCTGGGCCTGCCGCAGGCGGAACTGGACCGCCACATCGGCTGGGACATCGGCATCGCCGGCACCACCCGCGCGCTGGCTGGGCTGCTGGATGCCTGGGCGATCGAACAGACCTATTCGCGGCTGCTGATCGACTGCAACCGGCCGCTGGCCTCGCCCACGCTGATCCCGGAAGTGAGTGACCACACCGTGGTGCCGGGCAACGCCGGACTGTCGGCGGCACAGCGGCAGCAGCGCATCGACGCCATCCATGCGCCCTACCACGCGCGCATCGATGCCGAACTGGACGCGCGCCGCGATGGCGGCCGCCCCACCCTGCTGGTGATGATGCACAGTTTCACCCCGGCGATGAACGGCACGCCGCGGCCGTGGCACGCCGGCGTGCTGTACCACCAGGACACCCGCTTCGCCCAGGCGCTGCTGCAGGCGCTGCGCGATGAGGGCGATCTGGTGGTGGGCGACAACGAGCCGTATTCGGTCAGCAGCACCAGCGACTACGCGGTGCCGGTGCATGGCGAAGGCCGTGGCCTGGTGCATGTGGAACTGGAGATCCGCCAGGACCTGATTGCCGATGTGGCCGGGCAGCAGGCCTGGGCGGAACGTCTGGCGCGGATTTTCAGCGCGTTGCAGCCGGGGTTGCTGGCGGCCGGGTGACCTGCACAGGTTTGGTAGTGCCGGCCGCTGGCCGGCAACGGCACTGATCCAACGAACCTGGGGTTGCCGGCCAGCGGCCGGCACTACCGCAAAACGGGTGCGTCCATCCACGCGAACGCCTTGAAGCCCTGCACCTGCACGGTCGCGCCGATGGCTTCGAATTCACCCTTGATGGCCTGCGCACGGTTGCGATCCAGGGCCTGCCCCAGCAGCAGGGGCAACGCACGGCAGCGTGCCAGCGCTTCACCCACCGGTACCTCGTGCAGGTGGGCCACACGCTGTGCGGTCGCCTTCAACTGATCGTCCGCGCAGGCCAGCAGCTGTAGATCGAACGAAGCAAAGATGCCTGCGCCAACACCGGCATCACGCGCCGCCGCCCGATCTGCGGCAGTCGCCTCGCCCAGCGCCTCGTCGATGCCTTCGACTTCCTGGAACGCGTCGTACTCGTGGTAGTGCACCAGTGCCTGCGCGTACTCGGCCAGGGTGGACAGGGGACGCTGCCGCTTCTGCACCTCGAGCACGTCGGCGAAGGTCGCCGGTTCGAGGTAGGTAGACAGCCCCAGCGCGCGCGCATCGGCCGGCACGTCACTGTCATCGTCGAAGGCGGTTTCCTCGTCGGGTGGCAACCAGAAGCGTGCTTGCAGCAGGTCACCGTCGGTGGCATGCACCCAGCCGAAGGATTGATACACCGCATCGTCGTCGTTGCAGGCAGCGAACGCGTGCAGGGTCTGTTGCAGGTCGAGCAGTTCGATCATGCGTTGTTGGCCTGTCCATCGAGGGAACTGCAGTCTACCGGTGCCGGGCGCAGGCCCAGCGCGATGACCACGCCGAACAGGGCGAACAGCGCGGCGCCGTACTCGGCACGCACCAGCCCGGCCAGCGCGCTGGGCGAACCTGCAACGCCAGCGCCGGCATTGGCCACCATCACCAATACCGCCAGGCCCAGCGCACCCCCGATCTGCTGCGCGGTGGCGGCCATGCCCGAGGCCACGCCCTGCTGCGCGGCCGGCACGCCCTGCCCGGCCACGATCCACATCGACGTCCAGGTCATGCCCTGGCCGATGCTCAGCACCACGACGCCCGGCAACAGCGGCCAGAAGTTCGAGGCGTACGGCAGGGTTGCCGCCACCCAGGCGATGCCGACGGCACCGGCCAGCTGGCCGAGCACCAGCACCTTGCGTGCGCTCCAGCGCTTCAGCGCCCACTCGGCCAGCTGGATGCCCACGGTGCACACCGCGGTGGCCGGCAGGAACGCCAGGCCGGCCTGCAGCGGGCTCCAGCCGTAGCCGTCCTGGAAATACAGCGCCATGAAGTAGTACTGCACGCCATAGCTGCTCATGAAGGCGAAGGTGAGGCCCAGCGCGGCACGCAGGCCGGGCAGGCGCAGCAGCGCGAACTGCATCAGCGGGTCGCGGCTGCGCTGCTCGATCTGCACGAAAGCAACGAGCAGCAGCGCCGAGAGCAGCAGGCACCCCAGCGTGGCCGGCGCGGTCCAGCCCCACTCCGGTCCCTGCACGAGGGTAGTCACCAGCAGGCTGCCGCCGAGGGTGACGGTGATGCAGCCGGCCAGGTCGAACGAGCGACCCTGCGCGCGCGGGCCATCGGCAGGCAGCCATGCACCGGCGGCAACGGCGCAGGCGGTGGCCAGCGGCACGATCACCGCCAGCACGGCCGGCCAGCCGAACGCCTGGGTCAGCACGCCACCGAGCAGGGTGCCCAGCGCCAGGCCGACCGCGCTGGCCATGCTCCAGATCGCCAGCGCGCGGTTGCGTACGGGGCCTTCGGCATACAGCGTGTTGATCAGCGCCAGCGTGGCCGGGAACAGCAGCGCGGCACCGATGCCCTGCGCCGCGCGCGCGATGATCAGCAGGGTGGCGTTCGGCGCCAGCGCGCCCAGCAGCGAGGCCAGTGCGAACAGCAGCATGCCCAGCCGGTAGAAGCGGCGGCGCCCGATCAGGTCGGCGGCGCGGCCGCCCAGCAGCAGGCTGCCGCCGAAGGCCACGGTGTAGGCGCTGACCACCCACTGCAGCTGCTGCGCATTGATCTGCAGCGCGCGGCCCATGTCATGCAGGGCGACGAAGATGATGGTGGCGTCCAGGGCGATGATCAGCTGGGCGGTGGCCAGCAGGGTCAGCGCCCAGCGCGGGTACTTGAGTGGGGGCATGGGCGGCGGTGGATCGTTGGGGGAGCGCAGTCTCATTGATGCGGCGCCATCAATAAACCCCCACGCACCTATATCTGTCATGATTTTCGGCATGAATGGATCGTCATTGGACCTCAATGCCGTGCGCATGCTGGTGCAGGTGGCCGAGGCACGCAGCTTCACCGTGGCCGCCGGGCAGCTGGGGCTGAGCCAGTCCGGGCTGTCGCGCGCGATCAGCCGGCTGGAAGCCACACTGGGGGTGAAGCTGCTGCAGCGGAACACCCGCAACGTGGCGCTGACCCCGGATGGGCGCCAGTTCGTCGACCAGGTGGCGCCGCTGCTGTGCGGCTTCGAGGATGCCGAGCGCCAGCTGGCCGATCGCCCGTGCACGCCTTCGGGCACGCTGAAGATCAGTGCGCCGTCGATGTTCGGGCGCAAGGTGCTGGTGCCGCTGCTGGGGCCGTTGCTGCAGCAGCACCCGCAGCTGCAGGTGGAGGCCGTGCTCAGTGACCGCCTGGTCGACCTGGTCGAGGAAGGCTTCGATGCAGCGCTGCGCACCGGCGTCATCGCCGACCAGCGCATCGTGGCGCGGCCGCTGCGGCCGCTGCGCTGGGTGACCGTGGCCAGCCCGGCCTATCTGGCCCGCTGTGGCACGCCGGCCGACATCGCCGCGCTGCATGACCATGCCTGCCTGGCGGTGCGCAACCTGCGCAGTGGGCGCGTGGTTGACTGGCAGTTCCTGCAGGAAGGCCACCTGCGGGATTTCACGCCGATCACCCGGATGGTGTTCGACAGCGGCGACCCGCTGGTGGAAGCGGCCATCGCCGGCATCGGCATCGTGCAGGTGATGGATTTCGCCGTGGCCGATGCGTTGGCCGACGGCCGCCTGCAGCACGTGCTGCAGCCGTATGAGGGCCGCAGCCGCGCCTTGTCGCTGATCTATCCGCCGTCGCGGCAGCATTCGCCGAAGCTGCAGGTGCTGGCCGACGCGCTGCTGGCCGGAGACTGGTAGATCCACGCCATGCGTGGATGGGGTTCGGATACGCGGTCGGACCGGGGTCAGAGCCCTTTCCGCGGGAAAGGGATCCGACCCCTTGCCGGCCAGCGGCCGGCACTACCAGGCTGCAGTAGATCCACGCCGTGCGTGGATGGGGTTCGGATACGCGGTCGGACCGGGGTCAGAGCCCTTTCCGTGGGAAAGGGATCCGACCCCTTGCCGGCCAGCGGCCGGCACTACCAGGCTGCAGTAGATCCACGCCATGCGTGGATGGGATTCCGGACCGGGGTCAGAGCCCTTTCCGCGGGAAAGGGATCCGAACCCTTGCCGGCCAGCGGCCGTCACTACCAGGCTGCAGTAGATCCACGCCATGCGTGGATGGGGTTCGGATACGCGGTCGGACCGGGGTCAGAGCCCTTTCCGCGGGAAAGGGATCCGACCCCTTGCCGGCCAGCGGCCGGCACTACCAGGCTGCAGTAGATCCACGCCATGCGTGGATGGGGTTCCGGACCGGGGTCAGAGCCCTTTCCGTGGGAAAGGGATCCGACCCCTTGCCGGCCAGCGGCCGGCACTACCGATCAGGCAAAACCATCGGTGGCGCGCACCAGCGCGTCCACGTTCTCCGCTTCAAACGCCGAGTGGCCCGAGGCCGGGGTGATTTCCAGCTTCGCCTTCGGCCAGGCCTTGGTCAGGTCCCAGGCGTTGGCCAGCGGGCAGACCACGTCGTAGCGGCCATGCACGATCACGCCGGGGATGTCGGCAATGCGGTGCGCGTCGCGCAGCAGCTGGTCTTCCACTTCGAAGAAGCCACCGTTGACGAAGTAGTGGTTCTCGATGCGGGCGAAGGCCAGCGCGAAGTGCGGGTCTTCGTGGCTGTTGATGAAGTCGTCATCCACGTGCAGGAAGCTGGTCGCGCCTTCCCACACCGCCCACGCCTTGGCCGCGTCCAGGCGGGTGGTTTCGTCCTCGCTGGTCAGGCGGCGGTGGAAGGCCGAGATCAGGTCGTGGCGCTCCACGGCCGGGATCGGCTTCAGGTAATGCTCCCACGCATCCGGGAACAGGCGGTTGGCGCCTTCCTGGTAGAACCATTCCAGTTCCCAGCGGCGCAGCATGAAGATGCCGCGCAGGACCAGCTCGGTCACGCGCTGCGGATGCGTTTCGGCATAGGCCAGGGCCAGGGTCGAACCCCAGCTGCCACCGAACACCTGCCAGCGGTCCACCTTCAGGTGCTCGCGCAGCTTCTCGATATCGGCAACGAGATCCCAGGTGGTGTTGTCCACCAGGTCGGCGTGCGGGGTGGAACGGCCCGCGCCGCGCTGGTCGAACAGGATGATGCGGTACTTGGACGGGTCGTGGAACTGGCGCATCTTGTCGCTGCAGCCGCCGCCCGGGCCACCGTGCAGCATCACCACCGGCTTGCCGTCCGGGTTGCCGCACTGTTCGAAGTACAGCGTGTGGCGGTCGTCCACCTGCAGGGTGCCGACGTCGTAGGGGGTGATGGCGGGATACAGCGTACGCATGCTTGCAGCTCCAGGGTGATGCCCTGCCGAGGCAGGAGAACCTCCATTCTAGGCCGGGCGCTGGCCCAGGGTGATGCGGTCGCGCTGCTCCAGGTCCCGTGCGGTCTGCACCTGCACGTAGCCGGCCTGTTCGAACAGCGCGCGGATCGCTTCGCCCTGGTCCCAGCCGTGCTCGATCAGCAACCAGCCACTGGGCAACAGGTGGGCCTGCCCCCCGGCGACGATGCGGCGGATGTCATCCAGCCCATCGGCGCCCGAAGCCAGCGCGGTGGCCGGCTCGAAGCGCAGGTCGCCCTGCTGCAGGTGCGGGTCATCGCTGGCGATGTACGGCGGATTGCTGGCAATCAGGTCGAAGCGCTGGCCGTGCAGCGGCGCGTACCAGTCGTGCCCGCCCTCGGCGAAGCGGACGTTGCGCAGTTCATGGCGGTCGGCATTGCGCGCGGCCATTGCCAAGGCGCCCGCACTGGCATCGGTGGCCAAGACCTGGGCCTGCGGGCGTTCGCTGGCCAGGGCCAGGGCGATCGCGCCGCTGCCGGTGCCGAGATCGGCCACCTGCAGGTCACGCTCCCGCGGCAGGCGCTCCAGCGCCAGTTCCACCAGCAGCTCGGTTTCCGGGCGTGGAATCAGGGTGGAGGGGTCGACGTCCAGGTCCAGCGTCCAGAAGCCGCGGCGGCCGGTCAGGTAGGCCACCGGTTCGCCGGCCACGCGGCGCGCCAGCAGGGTTTCGAAGGCAGCCAGATCGCTGGCGGGCAGCGGATCGGTGGCGTGCGCGAACAGCCAGCTGCGCGGTCGCTGCAGCACGTGCAGCAGCAGCAGTTCGGCCTCGTGACGGGCGTCGAGGCCGCCCAGGCGGGCGCTGGCCCCGGCCACGGCCTGGCGCAGGGAGGGTTCGGGTTGAATGGACATCCGGCAATTGTAGAGCCGAGCCCATGCCCGGCTGTTCCAGAGGCAGTCGAGCATGGCTCGACTCTACAAAAGCGGGAATCCGTTCAGCTTCGGTGGGGCGGGATAAGAAGGGGCTATCGACCCACCTTCACGGCCCGCAGCGATTTTTCTTGTCATACAACGACTTGCAGGATGGGGGCGGCCAGATTCATGGCAGGCTCATTGCGCTTCAATAGACTCCATCTATCGAATAGATGAAATCAATGCATTGTTCTTATCGACAATGAATCGGTAACCTAGCTCCTGTCGATTCACCCACTCCCCTTCACCCAGAGGAAAAACGATGTCCCTCATCAATACCCAGATCCAGCCGTTCGAAGCCAACGCCTACCACAACGGCGAGTTCATCAAGGTTTCCGATGCCAGCCTGAAGGGCCAGTGGTCCGTCCTGATCTTCATGCCGGCCGCCTTCACCTTCAACTGCCCGACCGAGATCGAAGACGCCGCCGAGCACTACGCCGAGTTCAAGAAGGCCGGTGCCGAGGTCTACATCGTCACCACCGACACGCACTTCTCGCACAAGGTGTGGCACGAAACCTCGCCGGCCGTCGGCAAGGCCCAGTTCCCGCTGGTCGGCGACCCGACCCACAAGCTGACCCGCGCCTTCGGCGTGCACATTGAAGAAGAAGGCCTGGCCCTGCGCGGCACCTTCATCATCAACCCGGAAGGCGTGATCAAGACCCTGGAGATCCACTCCAACGAGATCGCCCGTGACGTGTCCGAGACCCTGCGCAAGCTGAAGGCTGCCCAGTTCACCGCCGCCAACCCGAACCAGGTCTGCCCGGCCAAGTGGAAGGAAGGCGAGAAGACCCTGACCCCGTCGCTGGACCTGGTCGGCAAGATCTAAAGCGGTACCGGCCTGCCGCGGCCCCACGCCGCGGCGCGCCCCTCATCCCCGTGCCGGTCCCCCCGCCGGCGTGGGGGTGAACCCAAGACGGCTGCGCCCGCATCGCCCCTTCCACAGGTCCGCGCTGCCCTCTTGGGTTCACCCCTACCCCCTCGCTGGTCCGCTACCTTTTGCAGCGGTGCCACGCCCCGTGTTTGCCTGAAGCCAGGAGAAGACCATGTTGGACGCCAACCTGCAGTCGCAGCTGAAGACCTATCTGGAGCGCGTGACCCGCCCGATCCAGATCACCGCGCACGCCGATGACGGTGCCAAGTCGCAGGAAATGCTGGAACTGCTGCAGACCCTGGAAAGCCTGTCGGACAAGATCTCGCTGCAGGTCCTGCGCGACGGCCAGGGCCGCGTGCCGTCCTTCGACCTGGGCACCCCGGGCCAGGACATCCACCTGACCTTCGCCGGCCTGCCGATGGGCCACGAATTCACCTCGCTGGTGCTGGCCCTGCTGCAGGTGGGCGGCCACCCCTCCAAGGCCACCGCCGAGCTGATCGAGCAGGTGCAGAACCTGGAAGGCGACTACCGCTTCGAAACCTACTTCTCGCTGTCGTGCCAGAACTGCCCGGACGTGGTGCAGGCGCTGAACCTGGCCGCCGTGCTCAACCCGCGCATCCAGCACGTGGCCATCGACGGCGCGCTGTTCCAGGACGAAGTGGAGAAGCGCGAGATCATGTCCGTGCCCACCGTGTACCTCAACGGTGAAGTGTTCGACCAGGGCCGCATGACCCTCGAGCAGATCGTGGCCAAGCTGGACACCAACGCCGGCAAGCGCGAAGCGGAGAAGATCGCCGCCAAGGACACCTTCGACGTGCTGGTGGTCGGCGGTGGCCCGGCCGGCGCTGCGGCGGCAATCTACGCCGCGCGCAAGGGCATCCGCACCGGCATCGCCGCCGAGCGTTTCGGTGGCCAGGTGCTGGACACCATGGCCATCGAGAACTTCATCTCGGTGAAGGAAACCGAGGGCCCGAAGCTGGCCACCGCGCTGGAGCAGCACGTGCGCGAGTACGAGGTGGACATCATGGACCTGCAGCGCGCCAGCGCACTGGTGCCGGCCGGCGAAGACGGGCTGGTGCAGGTGCAGCTGGAAAACGGTGCGGTGCTGAAGTCGCGCTCGGTCATCCTGTCCACCGGCGCACGCTGGCGGCAGATGAACGTGCCGGGCGAAGACCAGTACCGCAACAAGGGCGTGGCCTACTGCCCGCACTGCGATGGCCCGCTGTTCAAGGGCAAGCGCGTGGCGGTGATCGGCGGCGGCAACTCCGGCGTGGAAGCGGCCATCGACCTTGCCGGCATCGTGTCGCATGTCACCTTGCTGGAGTTCGATTCCAGCCTGCGCGCCGATGAAGTGCTGCAGAAGAAGCTGCGCAGCCTGGGCAACGTGACCGTGCTGACCAGCGCGCAGACCACCGAAGTGCTCGGCGATGGCAGCCGCGTCACCGGCCTGGTCTACAAGGATCGCGTCGGTGGCGACGCGCACCGGGTGGAACTGGAAGGCATCTTCGTGCAGATCGGCCTGCTGCCCAACACCGAGTGGCTGAAGGACACCGTGGCACTGTCGCCGCGTGGCGAGATCGTCATTGATGACCGCGGGCAGACCAACCTGCCGGGCGTGTTCGCCGCAGGCGATTGCACCACGGTACCCTACAAGCAGATCATCATCGCCATGGGCGCCGGCTCCACCGCGGCACTGAGCGCCTTCGACCACCTGATCCGTTCGTCCGTGACCAAGGGCAGCGGCGCAGTGGCCGAGGCGGCCTGATCACGCGTTCCCAGGTCATCGGGGGCACCATTGCCTGCTGGGTAAGCCGGTCCGTTACCCCTGGGGTCTGAGGATGAACCTTCGCGATCTGAAATACCTGGTGGCCCTGGCCGATCACAAGCACTTCGGCCGGGCCGCCGCATCCTGTTTCGTCAGCCAGCCCACGCTGTCCACCCAGATCCGCAAGCTGGAAGAAGAGCTGGGCGTGCCGCTGGTGGAACGCGCACCACGCAAGGTGATGCTGACCCCCGCCGGGCAGGAAGCGGCGATGCGTGCACGGGTGATCGTGTCCGAAGTGGAACAACTGAAGGAAGCGGCGCGACGCAGCCGCGATCCGGAAGCCGGCACGGTGCGCCTGGGGATCTTCCCGACCCTGGGCCCGTACCTGCTGCCGCATGTGATCCCGCGCATCCGCGACCGCTTCCCCGAGCTGGAGCTGCTGCTGGTCGAGGAAAAGAGCGACGTGCTGCTGGAACGCCTGCGCGAGGGCAAGCTGGACGCCGCGCTGCTGGCGTTGCCGGTCATCGACGATCAGCTGCATGCCGAGTTCCTGTTCGAGGAACCCTTCCTGCTGGCCGTCTCCGGCCGCCACCCGCTGGCCCGCCGCGACCACCTGGACGTGCAGGAGCTGGCCACGCAGAAGCTGCTGCTGCTGGAAGACGGCCACTGCCTGCGTGACCAGGCGCTGGAAGTGTGCCGCCTGTTCGGTGCCAACGAGAAATCCGAATTCCGCGCCACCAGCCTGGAAACGCTGCGGCAGATGGTCGCTGCCGACGTGGGCATCACCCTGCTGCCGAGCCTGTCAGTGCAGCCACCGGTGCCGCGCTCGAACAACATCCGCCTGCTCGACTTCACCGGCGAAGGACGCCCAAGCCGGCGCATCGCCATGGTCTGGCGGCGCAGTTCGGCCATGCATGGCTTCCTGCTGGAGCTGGCCGACCAGTTCAAGCGCCTGCCGCAGGCCCTGTTCACCCTGGATGCCGAGGGCGTGCCCGCCGGCGAAGCGCCGAACGTGTCCGGCCCGCTGCTGAACGGCTGAGCCGGGAGAACCGGCCCGCCGCGGCGGCGGGAGTCGATTCCGGCCGCATTTGTCCCCACAATACAGTCAGGCGGCGCCAGGTGGTGCCGCCTTTTGCATGGCTTTCAATCAAGGAGCACCACCATGAACACCGCCAGCGGCCTGCCGCCGTCCATCACTGTGTCGACCTTCGACATGGACCGCCTCGAGGCCATGCTTGATTCGCCTGCGCTGAGCCAGACGCCTGCCGCGCTCGCGCTTGCCGAAGAACTCAACCGGGCCACCGTGCTGGCGCCGGACCAGATTCCCGAAGGCATCGTCATGATGCATTCGCGCGTGGAGTGCGAAGATGAAGTGTCGGGCGAGACGCATGTCCTGACCCTGGTCTTCCCCCGCGAAGCCAACGTCGATGAAGGCAAGGTGTCCGTGCTGGCCCCGGTCGGCAGCGCCCTGCTTGGCCTGGCCATCGGCCAGAGCATCGACTGGAACGCGCCCGGCGGCCGCAAGCTGCGCCTGCGCGTGACTGCGGTCCACAACGACCGTCCCTGATTACCGCTGCGCATCGCGCGCGATTCGATTTCCCTGCACCAGGAGCCGTAATGAGTACCCCGTCCAAACTGTCCCAGCTGCGCGAACTGTCGGTGGTTGTCGCCGATACCGGTGACTACGACGCGATCAAGCGCCTGCAGCCGGTGGATTGCACCACCAACCCGACCCTGGTGAAGAAGGCCCTGGACCTGCCGGTCTATGCCGAGCTGATCGAACGCGAACTGGCCTGGGGCCGCCAGCAGGGCGGTGACCGCGAGGCGGTGGTGCACGCCGTGGCCGACCGCCTGACCATCGGCGTCGGCGCGCTGCTGAGCACCCTGGTGCCGGGCCGCGTGTCCACCGAAGTGGATGCCGACCAGGCCCACGACACCGCCGCCACCGTGGCCAAGGCCCGCCAGTTCATCCAGATGTACGCCGATGCCGGCGTGCCGCGCGAGAAGATCCTGATCAAGATCGCCGCGACCTGGGAAGGCGTGGAAGCCGCGCGCATCCTGCAGGCCGAAGGCATCGACTGCAACCTGACCCTGATTTTCAACCCGACCCAGGCCCTGGCCTGCAGCGAAGCCGGCGCGTTCCTGATCTCGCCGTTCGTCGGCCGCATCCTGGACTGGTACGTGGCCAACGGCCAGACCCCGGCCAACATCGACGAAGACCCGGGCGTGAAGTTCGTGCGCGGCGTGTATGCCGAATTCAAGCGCCGCGGTTCGCCGACGGTGGTGATGGGCGCCTCGTTCCGTTCGACGGCGCAGATCGAAGCGCTGGCCGGCTGCGACCGCCTGACGATTTCGCCGGACCTGCTGGAGAAGCTGGACGCCGACCACGGCGAGCTGCCGCGCAAGCTGGTGGCCGGTGCGGCCGACGGCGTGGCCGTGGCCCCGATCGACGCGGCGAAGTTCGCAGCCGACCTGGCGGCGGACCCGATGGCGACCGAGAAGCTGGCGACGGGTATCGATGCATTCGCCAAGGACCTGCAGGCGCTGCGCGAGCGGATCCGTTCGGAACTGTGATTGCGGCGAACGGCTGAGCCCCTCGTGGCGGGGGGGTGTAGAGTCGAGCTTGCTCGACTGACTGCTGGAGCAACAGCCGCGCTGGGTCGGACGGGTTGGGTTCGCGGGAGACGCCGTGAATCCATCCCTGGAGGCTTGGCCGCCGCATCCATGCGGCGGACACTCCCGCGAACCCAACCCGCCCGCCCGCCCTCTGACAGTTTCCGGTGGCCGCCCGCCACGGAAGAAAGAAAGAAGAGCAACAGCGGGTCGCGCGCTTCGCTTGCTCGCAGCCGAGCATGGCTCGGCTCTGCAACGGCACTGCAGGACCAAAGAAAAAGGACGCGGCGAAAGCCGCGTCCTTTTTCTTTTCCATCAGTTCGTCAGTAACCCAATGCTCTTGCCCACCGTCACCAGGAAACTGTCAGGGGTGGGACGGGGGCGGCTGGCAGGACCGTTGGCGCCATGGATGGCGCCATCGAGCCCCCATGGACGGGTTTACGGCGTGTCCTGCCAGCCGCCCCCGTCCCGCCCAACCATCAGCAACGCAGAGCCGCTTTGGATGTTGATGTTGACGTTGCCCGCCGCAGGCGGACCACCGCGCGTCAGCGCGGCGCCTCCACATCCAGTCCGATCGGGCAGCTCACGCCGGTGCCGCCGATACCGCAGTAGCCGTTCGGGTTCTTCGCCAAGTACTGCTGGTGGTAGTCCTCGGCGTAGTAGTACTCCGGTGCCGGGTACACGATCTCGGTGGTGATCGGCCCGTAACCGGCCGCGTCCAGCTGCGCCTGGTAGGCCTCGCGGCTGGCCAGCGCGGCGGCATACTGCGCCTCGTCGGTGGCGTGGATCGCCGAACGGTACTGGGTGCCGGTGTCGTTGCCCTGGCGCATGCCCTGGGTCGGGTCGTGGCTTTCCCAGAACAGCTGCAGCAGCCGCTCCAGGCCCACCACCGCCGGGTCGAACACCACCTGCACCACCTCGGTGTGGCCGGTCAGGCCCGAGCAGACCTCTTCGTAGGTCGGGTTCGGGGTAACGCCGCCGGCATAGCCGACCGACGTGCTGTACACGCCCGGCTCGTTCCAGAACTTGCGCTCGGCGCCCCAGAAGCAGCCCAGCGCGAAGCGGACCTGCTGCAGGCCGGCGAAACGATCCTTCAGCGGGTGGCTGTTCACGAAGTGCTGGTTGCTGTGCAGCGGCAGCGGCTGGTCGCGGCCCGGCAGCGCCTCTTCCGGGCGCGGCAGGCGCTGCTTGAAGGCCCCGATGCCGAGGATCCCCTGGCTGATTCCCAACATGATGCGCTCCTACGCCGGTTGTCCGGCCCAATCGTCTGCGTCTGAAATGGGGTCGGACGGGCCCTGGCCCAAGTCCAGCGCGGCGATGATCTCCTCGGCCTGCGGCCGTGCCACGTCGGGGATGCCGACCCGCAGCACGCCGAACAAGGGCAGCTCACCCATGCCGCCCAGCAGCTGCTCGCCGAACACGAAGGCCGGGATGCCGGCATCTTCCAGGGCGTGCTTGACCAGGTGGGCGTCGAACAGATTGTCGGCCTTGTACACGATGTGCATGGGCGGCTCCTCGGGACAGGGGTCCAGCATACGCCCGCCCCGTCCCGGTAGCGCCGGGCCATGCCCGGCGGGTTGCCGCCGCGCTCGCCGGGCGTGGCCCGGCGCTACCGACCCGGACCCGGCAGCCCCGCCCCTGACGCGCTAAACTGTTGGTCTTTCTGCCTTTCTCTTTCGCCGACTCATGTCCGAGCACACCCCCGCCAGCCCCGAGACCCCCGCCGACAGCCACGAGAAGCGCGATTTCATCCGCCAGATCGTGCGCGAGGACCTGGCCAGCGGTAAGCACCAGGCGATCAAGACCCGCTTCCCGCCCGAGCCGAACGGCTACCTGCACATCGGCCACGCCAAGTCGATCTGCCTGAACTTTGGCCTGGCCGGTGAGTTCAGCGGCGTCTGCAACCTGCGCTTCGATGACACCAACCCGGCCAAGGAAGACCCCGAGTACGTGGCCGCCATCCAGGACGACGTGCGCTGGCTGGGCTTCACCTGGAACGAACTGCGCCACGCCTCGGATTACTTCCAGACCTATTACCTGGCCGCCGAGAAGCTGATCGAGCAGGGCAAGGCCTACGTCTGCGACCTGTCGGCCGAGGAAGTGCGCGCCTACCGCGGCACCCTCACCGAGCCGGGCCGTCCGTCGCCGTGGCGCGACCGCAGCGTCGAGGAAAACCTGGACCTGTTCCGCCGCATGCGCGCCGGTGAATTCCCCGATGGCGCGCGCACCGTGCGTGCGAAGATCGACATGGCCAGCGGCAACATCAACCTGCGCGATCCGGCCCTGTACCGCATCAAGCACGTCGAGCACCAGAACACCGGCAACGCCTGGCCGATCTACCCGATGTACGACTTCGCCCATGCGCTGGGCGATTCGATCGAGGGCATCACCCACTCGCTGTGCACGCTGGAATTCGAAGACCACCGCCCGCTGTACGACTGGTGCGTGGACAACGTCGATTTCGCCCATGACGATGCGCTGACCCAGCCGCTGGTCGACGCCGGCCTGCCGCGCGAAGCGGCCAAGCCGCGCCAGATCGAGTTCTCGCGCCTGAACATCAACTACACGGTGATGAGCAAGCGCAAGCTGATGGCGCTGGTCACCGAGCAGCTGGTGGACGGCTGGGAAGACCCGCGCATGCCGACCCTGCAGGGCCTTCGCCGTCGTGGCTACACCCCGGCCGCGATGCGCCTGTTCGCCGAACGCGTGGGCATCAGCAAGCAGAATTCGCTGATCGACTTCAGCGTGCTGGAAGGCGCGCTGCGCGAAGACCTGGACAGCGCCGCCGCGCGCCGCATGGCCGTCATCGATCCGGTGAAGCTGGTGCTGACCAACCTGGATGAAGGCCACGAAGAACAGCTGACCTTCAGCAACCACCCCAAGGACGAGGCCTTCGGCAGCCGCCAGGTGCCGTTCGCCCGCGAGGTGTGGATCGACCGCGAGGACTTCGCCGAAGTGCCGCCCAAGGGCTGGAAGCGCCTGGTGCCGGGTGGCGAAGTGCGCCTGCGTGGTGCCGGCATCATCCGCTGCGATGAAGTGGTCAAGGATGCCGATGGCACCATCACCGAGCTGCGCGGCTGGCTGGATCCGGAATCGCGCCCGGGCATGGAAGGCGCCAACCGCAAGGTCAAGGGCACCATCCACTGGGTCAGCGCCGTGCACGCAGTGCCGGCCGAGATCCGCCTGTACGACCGCCTGTTCTCGGTGCCCAACCCGGACGACGAGTCGGAAGGCAAGACCTACCGCGACTACCTCAACCCGGAATCGCGCCGCACCGTCACCGGCTATGTCGAGCCGGCCGCGGCCAGCGCCATCCCGGAGCAGTCGTTCCAGTTCGAGCGCACCGGCTACTTCGTCGCCGACCGCCGCGACCACACCGAGGCCAAGCCGGTGTTCAACCGCAGCGTGACCCTGCGCGACACCTGGTCGGCCTGAGGACCTGCGCGGGCGCCGGGAAGGCGCCCGCACACTGCCGACAATGACCACCGCCCTCTCCGCCCTGCTCTGGTTCATCTCGCAGCATCCGCTGCTGACGTTCTTCGCAGCGATGGTGCTGGCCGTACTGGTCTCGTGGTGGCGGCGCTCATTCGGCTACGCCATCGTGGTGTTCCCGCTGGCGATGCTCAATGTCTTCCTCGGCAGCTTCCTCAACGCCACCTTCCTCAATGCGGTGGGCGAGCGCGGTGAAGCGGTGATCGTCCAGGCCGAGGAAACCAACTCCACGCTCAACGAGCAGTACATCTGGCGCTATGAAGCGGTGCTGCACACCGCCGAGGGCCGCGATGTGGAGGTGGTGTTCCATACCAACACCGCCTCGCTGTGGCCGCTGGAAAACACCATCCGCATCCCGGCGCGCGACCAGCCGTTCGTGGTGAAGTACACGCCGGGTTTCCCGCGCAACTTCGTCATCCTCACCGACGAATCACCGCACGGCATCGCCCAGGCCCGCGCGCGTGCGCGCGAACGGGTGGACGTGGCGGCACGCAAGCTGCATTTCAGCCCGGGCAATGCCGATTTCCGCGCGGACTATCGCCGCGAGCTGGAAACCTGGCTGCGCGACCATGGCAACGATCCGCAGCAGCAATCCGACGCACGGCGATATCGCGCCGAACTCGACGCGCTGTAACGCCAGCCCTGCCCGGCGGCTGCGCCCCACCCTGCAAACCAGATGCCCCGATGACCACGACCGCGTCTCCCCTCCTGCCGCTGCTGCACCAGGTCCTGCTGGGCCGTGACATCGCCTGTACCGTCGATGGCCACGAACTGGTGCTGGGCAGCGGCCTGCGCCTGAGCCCGCACGCGATAGGTGCCGATCCGCGCGACAACGGCGGCTGGCAGATCTCCTCGGTGATCGAGGCGCGCCATCCGGAGCTGTTCGCCGATGGCCTGTTCGAGTACCAGCACGCCGCCGGCGACAGCCAGGAGGAAGCCACGCTGTCCGGCTTCGAGAACTGGGTGCGGGTGGACCTGGCCACCCTGCAGGCCGCCATCGGCGCCGACGACGCGCCGGAACTGCAGATGCTGACCCTGCGCTACGGCGCCGAGGAAACCGGAACGCCGCTGGCGCGCGCGGTGGTGCTGGGCCCGCTGGCGCACTACCGCAGCGAACCGGCCAACGACGCCGCTGCCTGCGGCGAGGACGACCACGGCTCCTGCCCCTGCTGCCTGTTCACCCAGAGCGTGGACGCCTTCAATGAACTGCTGAAGACCCGCCAGTTCCTCGGCATCCGCCTGTTCGCCTCGCGCGATGCGGACGGCCAGTGCGAGGCCGATTGCCGGGTGAACGGCCATGACTTCCCCGCCGCCCTGCCCCTGCTGCGTGCCTACGCCGCGCGCTGGCCGCAGGCCGGGCTGGAGTTCCGCAAGCAGTACGTGGTGGTCCGCACCGACCTGGACGACTGAGCAGACACCCGCGGTGCACCCGGCTGCCGCTACACTGCGCGCCGGTTACCGAACCCGCTGCACCTCTTCCCTTCCACACGAGGCACCCCCGCGATGCTGTACGCGCAAGTCCACCTGACCCTTCCCGCCTGGATCCACGACCAGATCGACCTGGATCGTCGCTATCCCGGCGATGAGGCCAAGGTCGCGCTGGCCATCGAGCTGTCGCGGCTGAACATCGAACACGCCAGTGGTGGCCCGTTCGGCGCGGTGGTGTTCGGGCCGGAAGACAAGGTGATCGCCGCCGGCGTGAACCGGGTGATGCCGCATGCGACCTCGCTGGCGCATGCCGAAAACATGGCCTACATGCTGGCCCAGCAGCGCCTGCAGACCCCGCGTCTGAACGCCGTGCTGTCGCCGATCACCCTGGCCACCAGCTCGCAGCCGTGCTGCCAGTGCTATGGCGCGACCGTGTGGGCCGGCATCGACCGCCTGCTGATCGGCGCCAGTTCGGCCGATGTGGAAGAACTGACCCCATTTGATGAAGGCCCGCTGCCCGCCGACTGGGTGGGTGAGCTCAACAAGCGCGGCATTGAAGTCGTGCAGGGCCTGAACCGTGATGACGCCCGCAGCGTGCTGCGCGCCTATGGAGAGAGTGATGGCGCCCGTTACTGAGGCCGGCATCGGCCTGCTGTGCCTGTGCCGCCAGGGCTTCGAGCCCGAACTGGCCGGCGAACTGCAGTTCCGCGCCGGTGAAGCCGGTTTCGCGGGCTATTCGCGCACCCAGCGCAATGATGGCTACGTGCTGTTCATGTGCGACGAGGCCGCTGCGCTGGCACCGCGCCTGCGCTGGCGCGAACTGATCTTCGCCCGGCAGAAGCTGGTGGTGCTGGCCGAGCTGCCGCAGCTGGATCCGGCCGACCGCATCACCCCGATGCTGGAGGTGCTGGCCGATGCGCCGCGCTTCGGCGACCTGTGGGTGGAGCACCCCGATTCGGATGCCGGCAAGCCGCTGTCGGGGCTGGCCCGCGCCTTCGGCAATGCACTGCGCCCGGCGCTGCGCAAGGCCGGCAAGCTGACCGACAAGCCCAATGCGCGCCTGCCGCGCCTGCACGTGGTGTTCGTCGACGGTACCCATGCCTTCGTGTGCGTGGCCGACCCGGCCGACAGCGCACCGTGGGCGCTGGGCATTCCGCGCCTGAAGCTGCTGCCCGAAGCGCCCTCGCGCTCGGCGCTGAAGCTGGACGAAGCGCTGCTGACCCTGCTGACCCCGGAAGAACGCGAGGCACTGGCAAAGCCCGGCATGCGTGCCGCCGACCTCGGTGCCGCACCGGGTGGCTGGACCTGGGTGCTGACCCGCCAGCACATGCACGTGCTGAGCATCGACAACGGCCCGCTGCGCCAGCACGTGCTGGACACCGGCCTGGTCGAGCACCTGCGTGCCGATGGTTTCCACTGGCACCCGGACCAGCCGTTGGACTGGATGGTCTGCGATATGGTCGAGCAGCCGCGGCGCGTGGCCGAACGCATGGCCACCTGGTTCCGTGAAGGCTGGTGCAGGCACGCGATCTTCAACCTGAAGCTGCCGATGAAGAAGCGCTGGGACGAAACCCGCCTGTGCCTGGACCTGTTCCAGGAGCAGGCCGGCAAGCCGCTGGTGGTGCGTGCCAAGCAGCTCTACCACGACCGCGAAGAGATCACCGTACTGGCCTCGCCGCTGCGCTGAGACACGACGTCCGCCGGGCATGGCCCGGCGCTACCGGGAACACGACTGCATGCACTTTCGACTGATTCCACTCCTGATGGCCCTGCTGCCGGCCGTTGCATCGGCGCAGGTGGCCCTGCCTGCGCCGGCACAGAGTGCGCCGCTGCGCGACGACAGCGGCGTGGTGCGCCAGCAGTCGCTGGCCAGTGGCCGGGTCACCGGCAGCGTCGACATCGCCGTGCCGCTGGGCGAAACGCCGGTGACCGTGCGCTCGGTCAGCCCGGCCAGCGTGGTCGGCCAGTACCGCATCCACTTCGCCGCACTGGACGTGGACGGCGATGGCTTCATCAGCCGCGAAGAAGCACAGGCCAACCCCGCGCTGGCCGATGAATTCAATTCGCTGGACGTGAAACACCGCGGCAAACTGGACCGCACCGATCTGGCCGGTTGGCTGATCGACTGATCCGATTCACACGCGCCAACCAAGGTTGGCGACTACCGGGGCATCCCACGGCATGACCCGCCGTAGGTAGCTGCCAACCTTGGTTGGCATAAGGCGAAGGCCTTCCTGTGAACCGCGCGGCGCGCTCGCCGGGCATGGCCCGGCGCTACCCGCTTACACGCCGGCGGCGCGCTTCCAGAATGCCTGCACCAGCGGCGGCCACTTGCCGACGCAGCCCAGCGCGCGGCCTCGGGCCAGGGTCAGGTGCATCTCGTCGTTGGAGAACAGGCGGTTGATCGCATCGAAGCTGTAGGCAGCGATGTGATTGTCACTGCGACGCTCGCGTGCCCAGCGCTGCAGGCGCTGCGGCGACAGGCGCGGCTGGCCACGGCGTTCGGCCGACGGCGCCAGCCACTGCTGAAGGGCCGCGACGTCGCGCAGCCCCAGGTTCACGCCCTGCCCGGCCAGCGGATGCACCACGTGGGCAGCATCGCCCAGCGCCAGCACGCGGCCGGCCACGTAGTGGCGGGCCAGCTGACGTCGCAGCGGGAACGCTGCACGCGGCGAGGCCAGGCGCAGCTCACCCAGGCGCGCGGCGAAGGCGCGGGTCAGTTCACGGTTGAAGGCCGCTTCGTCCAGCGCCAGCACGCGCGCAGCCTCGTCCTCGGGCAGGGTCCAGACAATCGAACTGCGGCGCTCGGCCACCGGCAGCAGGGCCAGCGGCCCGCCCGGCAGGAAACGCTGCCAGGCCGTGGCCTGGTTCGGCAGCTCGCTGTCCACATAGGCCACCACGCCACGCTGGTGGTAGTCGTGGCGCTCGACCTCGATCCCGGCCAGCTGGCGCAGGGTCGATTCGGCGCCATCAGCAGCCACGGCCAGTGCGGCATCCAGGCGACGGCCATCGTCCAGGCGCAGGCGCACGCCCTCGTCGTCCTGCTCCAGCGCTTCCACCCGCGCCGGGCAGTGCAGCTGCACGCCGGCCGCCGGCAGCGCCGCCCACAGGCGGTCCTGCAGCAGTCCGTTCTCGACGATGTAACCCAGCTCGCGACGGCCGAAGCGATCGGCATCGAACAGCAGGTCCTCGCCACCGGCCGCATCCCACACCTGCATGCGCCGGTACGGCCAGGCACGGGCCTGGGCGATCGATGGCCACACGCCGAGGCGCTGCAGCAGCTGTACGTTGTCGGCCGCGAAGGCGAACACGCGCAGGTCCGGCTGCGCGGCCTGCCACGGCGGCGGCTCGCGGCCTTCGACCAGGGCGACCGACAGGCCGGCATCGGCCAGCGCCAGCGCACAGGCGGCACCGACCACGCCACCGCCGACGATGGCCACGTCCAGGCGCATGCGGCGGCTCATGCGGCCTCCCCACGGCACAGGCGCGGTACATCACCGCGGAAGCCCATCGCACCGCCGACCAGCATCGACTGCACCGAGGCACGCTGTGCGGCCACCAGGCCCAGGCTGCGCAGCGGCCGCAGCAGCGGCGCCGGGTTGCTGGTCAGCCGCGCCAGGCCACCGGAGAACGCCACCGTCTGCCGGCGGTCCTCCTCGCGGCGGGCCACGTAGGCCTGCAGCAGGGCATCGCTGCCGGCATCGGCGGCGCCGTCTTCCAGCAGCTCGGCCAGGGTCAGCGCATCACGCAGGCCCAGGTTGAAGCCCTGCGCGCCCAGCGGATGGATGGTCTGCGCCGCATTGCCCAGCAGCACCGTGCGCTGTCCGGCCAGCGCGCGCGCCAGTACCTGGATGAGCGGGTAGGCACTGCGCGGGCCGGATTCGAGCAGGCGGCCGGCACGCCAGCCGAGCGCGTTCTGCAGGCGCTGCAGCCAGGCCGCATCGTCCAGCGCCATCACCGCCTCGGCCTGGTCGCGGGCCACGCCGTGCACGCAGCCGAAATGACGGTCGCCGCGTGGCAGCAGGGCCGTCGGCCCGGTATCGGTGAAGCGCTCCCAGGCACTGCCATCGGGCGCGCGCTGGCTGCGCACGCGTGCGACGAACAGGGTCTGCTGGAAGTCATGGCGGTCGACCTCGATGCCCAGCGCGCCGCGCACGCCACTGGCGGTGCCATCGGCGCCGACCACCAACCGTGCCTGCAGCAGGCGCTCGCCGTTCTCGTCGGCCACGCGCACCTGGCGATGGCCGTCGACCACCTCGCCCAGGCCAAGGAAGCGCATCGGCCGGTAACGGTGCAGGCGCGGCAGTTCCTGCAGGCGCGCTTCCAGCGCCTGGCCGAAATCGCGCGCCACCACCACCTGGCCGAACCAGGGCCGGTCGTAATCGGCCGCATCGAGCTGCACGCGGCCGAAATCGCCGGCCCGGCTGACATGGATGCGCCGGATCGGGCCGGGCGCCATCGCCAGCTTCTGCATCACCCCCAGCGCGGTCAACGCATTGACGGTGGCGGCGGCGAAACTGAGGTTTCGCTGGTCGAACACCGCCGGCAGTTCGCCGGCCGGGCTGGCCTCGATCAGGCCCACGTCCAGGCCCAGCCGGTCCAGGGCGATGGCCAGGCTGGCTCCCACCAGGCCGCCACCGACGATCAGCACGTCATGTCGTTCACTCATGAGCCAATGATACGCGCTCGCTGCCGAACCCTGCGCCGACCCGCGCGGCGGGCTAGAATGAAAGCTGAATCCGCTCCGGGCCCGCTGCCATGTCCGACACCGCCAACCGCGCCTTCGTCCTTTCCGTGCTTGTGCTGTTGCTGGCGGCGACCCGGGTCAACCACTTCGCGGCCATCCCCGATGCGTCGTGGGCAGTGTTCTTCATCGGTGGTTTCTACCTGGCGCGCTGGACGCGCTGGGCGTTCCCGCTGCTGATGGTCTTCGCCGTACTGGTGGACTGGATCGTGATCCGCAGCAGCGGGCTGGATTTCTGGCAGCACTACTGCGTGTCGCCCGGTTACTGGCTGCTGCTGCCGGCGTACTTCTCGCTGTGGGCCGGTGGCCTGCTGCTGGGCCGCAACTACCATGGCGCGCACTGGTCGACCCTGGCCAAGGGCGTGCTGCTGCTGGTGGCCTCGGTGGCGCTGTGCCACCTGCTGGCGCAGGGAGGCTTCTACTGGACCACCCGCAACGTGGCCGAGCCGACCGTGGCCGGCTGGGCGCAGAACTACGCACAGTGGTTCGGCCCCTATCTGCGCACCACCGCCCTCTACGTGGCACTGGCCGCCGCCCTGCAACTGGCCGTGGAGCAGGTGCTGAAGCTGCAGCAGGCCCGCCGCGACATCCACCACTGAGCGATCGCATGGGCCACCGTCTTTCGCGCATCTATACCCGCACCGGCGATGACGGCAGCACCGGCCTCGGCGATGGCAGCCGGGTCGGCAAGGACGACCTGCGCGTGGCCTCGTACGGCACGGTGGACGAAGCCAATGCTGCCCTCGGCCTGCTGCTGGCCGCCGCGCTCCCCGACGACGTGCGCGCGCTGGTGGTCCACCTGCAGCACCAGTTGTTCGACCTGGGCGCCGAGCTCTGCGTGCCCGGCCACGCCGCCATCCATGCCGCCGACATCTCGGCGCTGGAACAGCAGCTGGACCACTACAACGCCGACCTGCCGATGCTGAAGGAATTCATCCTGCCGGCCGGCGGCGAAGCGGCCGCGCGCTGCCACCTGGCGCGCACCATCGTGCGCCGTGCCGAGCGTGAGACCGTCGCCCTGGCGCGGGTGGAAAGCGTGCGCAGCGAGGCGCTGCAATACCTCAACCGGCTGTCGGACCTGCTGTTCGTGCTGTCGCGGGTGCTGGCCCGCGCCGACGGCCACGGCGAGGCCCTGTGGCAGCCGCAGCACCGGCAGCGCTGATCCCCGATGCTGGTCTATACCCACCCCTCCTGCCTGCTGCACGATCCCGGCCCCGGCCATCCCGAATGCCCGCAGCGGCTGCAGGTGGTGCTCGATGCCCTGCACCAGGCCTTCCCCGGCCAGCTGGAATGGCGGCAGGCACCGCCCGCCAAGTTCGGTGAACTGAGCCGGGTACACGACAGCGCCCTGCTCGACTTCGTGCTGCAGCCGCAGACCACGCCGCTGCGCCAGCTGGACATGGACACCTGGACCTCGCCCGGCTCGGCCAGTGCCGCCGTGCACGCCGCCGGCGCCGGCGTTGCCGCGGTCGATGCGGTGATGCTGGGCGATGACCCCTTGGCCTTCTGCGCGGTGCGCCCGCCCGGCCACCACGCCACCAGCAGTACGGCGATGGGCTTCTGCCTGCTCAACAACATCGCCGTGGCCGCCGCCTACGCCCGCGACCGGCACGGGCTGGAACGCATCGCGGTGGTGGACTTCGACGTCCACCACGGCAACGGCACCCAGGACATCTTCCAGCACGACGCCCGGGTGTCGTACTACAGCACCCACCAGGCCGGGCTGTTCCCCAATTCGGGCCTGCGCCGCGACCGTGGCGCCGGCAACCTGATGAACATCCTGCTGCCGCCGGGCAGTGGCGGTTTCCGCTTCCGCAACGTCTGGGCCGACGAGATGCTGCCGGCCATCGACGATTTCCGCCCGCAGCTGCTGCTGGTCTCGGCCGGCTTCGACGCGCACCTGCGCGACCCGCAGGCCGACCTGATGCTGGAAACCGACGATTTCGCCTGGGTCACCGCCGAACTGCATGCGCTGGCCCGCCGCCATGCAGCCGGCCGGGTGGTGTCCATGCTCGAGGGCGGCTACGACCTGCAGGCCCTGTCCGAATGCACCGTGGCCCATGTCCAGGCCCTGCTGGACGGGGCCGCCGGACCACGGGCTGGATGAACCCGAACCGCCAGCAGGGGGGCACCTTCATTGCCCCTATGCAGCGGATGGGGCAATCTACCGTCCGTTTTCGCCCGAATCCGAACCGCGTGCGCCGAGCCCTCCGCCTGCTTCCCCTGCCCCTGAGCATCGCCGTCTGCCTTCCCGCGATGGCCGATGACAAGCCGCTCAACTGGGGCCTGTGCCCGGCAACCGAGGTCATTCCCGCCTTCACCGATGCCCCCACCCCGGTGCCCGGGCAGGACAAGGCCGCCGCCAGCGCCGAGCGCGAGCAGCAGCCCACCGACATCGAGGGTGACCAGCTGCTGGGCACCACCACCGTGCCGCAGTACCAGGGCAACGTGGCGCTGCGCCGTGGCGACCAGTTCGTCGGTACCGACAAGCTCAGCTTCGACACCGAGAGCGGCAACTACATCGCCGACGGCAATGTCCGCTACCAGGACGCGTCGATCCGCATGATCGCCAAGCGTGCCGAAGGCAACCAGGAAAGCGACACCCACAAGATCACCGACATCCAGTACCAGCTGGTGTCGCGCCGTGGCAACGGCGATGCCGAATCGGTCGACCTGCAGGGCGCCGTCGGCCAGATGCACCGTTCGACCTACACCACCTGCGATCCCTCGCAGCCGGTGTGGAAGCTGTCGGCGCCGGAAATCGAAGTGGACAACGACGAAGGCTTCGGCACCGCGCGCAATGCCGTGCTGCGCATCGGCAAGGTGCCGGTGCTGTGGGCGCCGTACTTCAAGTTCCCGATCGATGACCGCCGCAAGACCGGCCTGCTGTTCCCGCAGCTGGGCATGTCCGGCCGCAACGGCTTCGACTACGCCCAGCCGATCTACCTGAACCTGGCGCCGAACTACGACGACACGCTGACACCGCGCTACATGAGCCGGCGCGGCCTGATGCTCGACAACGAGTTCCGCTACCTCTACAACGGCGGCCGCGGCGAGCTGCTGACCGCCTACATGCCCAACGACGAGCTGCGCGATCGCGACCGCGGCCGGGTGATGTTCAACGGTTACCACAACGTGGACAGCCACTGGCAGGCGCGCGCCAACCTGGCCTGGGTCAGCGACGAGCGCTATGTCGAGGACTTCGCCAACCGCCTGGTCGGCGTGACCGCGTCCAACCTGCAGAGCACCATCGGCCTGTACGGCACCGGCAAGGACTGGACCGCCGGCATCATGGCCGACCGCTGGCAGCTGACCGACTACACCCTCAACGAGAGCGCGCTGGCCTACAACCGCCAGCCGCGGCTGTACTTCAACTGGGACAAGTCGCTGCTGCCGTGGCTGGAGACCGGCGTCTATACCGAAGCCGTGCGCTTCACCCACGACGACATCAACTTCAAGTACGACGCCAGCGCCGGCGAAGACCTGCAGTACACCCGCAACGGCCTGACCCAGCGGGTCTACGGCGGTTCGCGCCTGGACGTCAAGCCGTACGTGTCGTTCCCGATCAGCGGCGCGGCCTGGTACGTCACCCCGACGCTGGCCTACCGCTATACCGCCTACCAGCTTGACCGCGGCCTGGCCGACAGCATCCGCAGCAACGTGCTGGCCTCGCAGAACGTCGATACGAGCACGCTGAGCGCCGATCAGCTGCGCGGCAACGCCTCGCCGACCCGCGCCCTGCCGATCGCCAGCCTCGACGCCGGCCTGTTCTTCGACCGTGACACCACGATCGGCGGCAAGTCCTTCCTGCAGACCCTGGAGCCGCGCCTGTTCTACCTGCGCACGCCCTACCGCAACCAGGACGACCTGCCGATCTTCGATACCCGTGACTTCACCTTCAGCTGGGGCCAGCTGTTCCGCGACTCGCGCTATACCGGCGCCGACCGCCAGAACGATGCCAACCAGCTGACCGTGGCGCTGAGCACCCGCTTCATCGACCAGACCACGGGCAGGGAACGCTTCTCGGCCTCGATCGGCCAGATCCAGTACTTCGACGAGTCGCGGGTGACCGTGACCCCGGGCGGCGCCCCGGTGGAAAAGGGCAAGTCGGCCTGGATCGCCGATTCGAACTACATGATCAACGACCGCTGGACCCTGGGCGCCACCTACCAGTGGGACCCCAAGTACAAGCGCGAGGATCTGGCCAGCGTCCGTGCCCGCTACCTGATGCCCAACGACGGCGTGGTCAACCTGAGCTACCGCTACCGCATCAACGCCGGTGCGGCGGCCAACGCCACCAAGGAACAGCGCACCCTGCTGGAACAGGCCGACCTGTCGTTCCTGTACCCGCTGAACGAGCGCTGGAGCCTGGTGGGCCGCTATTACTACTCCATCCAGGACAGCAAGCCGCTGGAAATCATCGGTGGCGTGCAGTGGGACAGCTGCTGCCTGGCGGTCCGCGCCGTGGCCCGCCGCTACGTGCGCAACCGCGAAGGTGAACTGAACAATTCCATCCAGCTCGAGTTCGTGCTCAAGGGCCTGAGCTCGCTGGGCCAGGACACGGACCGCACTCTGCGCCGTGCTATCCTCGGCTACAACCGCGACGACCTCTATCTCGTGCCGCCCAGCAACACCGGGGCGACCCGGGACGACTACGATCCAAACCAGATCCCATGACCAAGAGCTTCCCCGTCCTACTCGCTTCGCTGCTGGCCGTGTCCAGCGTGTCCGCCCCCCTCCAGGTCATTGCCCAGGAGGCCCAGCCGCTGGACCGCATTGCAGCCATCGTCGATGAGGACGTGGTCCTGCAGAGCGAACTGCAGCGCGCGATCATCAACATCAAGGCCCAGTACGCCGGCCGCGAGAACCAGCTGCCGCCCGATGACGTGCTCAGCCGCCAGGTCCTCGAGCGCCTGGTGCTGGTCAAGCTGCAGGTCGCCCGCGCCCAGAGCAGTGGCATCCGCATCAGCGACCAGGAACTGAACCAGGCGATGAACTCGATCGCCCAGCAGAACGGTTCCAACCTGGACGCCCTGCGCCAGCGCCTGGCCAGCGACGGCATTGATTTCGCCGATTTCCGCTCTTCGGTGCGTGACGAGATCACCGTGCAGCGCCTGCGCCAGAGCTTCGCGCAGAGCCGCATCAGCGTCAGCGAGGGCGAGGTCGATGCTGCCCTGAAGCAGCAGGCCACCGCCGGCAACCAGTACCACCTGGCGCACATCCTGGTGGCCCTGCCCGACGGCGCCACCGCCGAGCAGATCGCCACCGGCCAGAAGAAGGCCGACGGCGTGAAGGCGCTGCTGGACAAGGGCGAGCTGGACTTCAACGCTGCCGCCGTGCGCTATTCCGACAGCCCCAACGCGCTGGAAGGCGGCGACCTGGGCTGGCGTACCCTGGATGAAATCCCGGCTGCGTTCGCCCAGATGATGGAGCAGATGAAGCCCGGCGACGTGGTCGGCCCGATCCGCGGCCCGAGCGGCTTCCAGCTGCTGAAGGTGGTGGAAGTGCGTGACGCCAACGCCGCCGCCGGCAACCACACCGTGACCGAGTACCACGGCCGCCACATCCTGGTGCGCGTGGACGACAACCAGACCGACGCGGCCGCCAAGGCCAAGATCGATACCCTGCGTGCCCGCATTGCCGGTGGTGCCGATTTCCAGGCCGTTGCCAAGGAATCCTCGGAAGACACCAACAGCAAGGGCCAGGGCGGCGATCTGGGCTGGTTCCCGGCCGATGCCTTCGGTCCGGCGTTCGGCCAGCAGGTCGAGGGCATCCAGGATGGCGGCGTCAGCCAGCCGTTCCGTACTGATGCCGGCTGGCATATCGTGCAGCGCGTTGCCACGCGCCAGACCGACGTGACCAGCGACAACCAGCGTGCCCAGGTCCGCGAGACCATCGGCCGCCGCAAGCTGGAAGACGAGTACAACCGTTTCCTGCAGGAACTGCGTGGCGAAGCCTACGTCAGCTTCCGCAGTGGCGACCGCGCGGAAAACACCGCCACGCCGCAGCAGCCCTGACAGATGCGCCCCGAGCTCGCTCTGGTACCGGGCGAGCCGGCGGGGATCGGCCCGGAGCTGTGCGTCCGCCTTGTCCAGCAGCCGCGTGATGATTGCCGGCTGCTGGCCTTCGCCGACCCGGATACCCTGCGCGCGGCTGCGGCCGCGCTGAAGCTGCCCCTGCAGCTGCTGCCCGAGGATGCCGAGGCCCGCCTGCCGGGCGATCTGCGCCTGCGTCCGCTGGCCAATGCCACCCCCAGCCATTTCGGCCAGACCGACCCCGCCAATGCGGGTGCGGTGATCGGCGCGTTGCTGGCCGCCGGCCAGGCCTGCCTCTCCGGCGAGCTGCATGGCGTGGTCACCGGCCCGGTGCACAAGGCGGTCATCAACCAGGGCGGTATTGCCTACAGTGGCACCACCGAACTGCTGGCCGACCAGGCCGGGGTGAAGGTGGTGATGATGCTGGCCAACGACATCGTGCGCGTGGCCCTGGCCACCACCCACCTGCCGTTGCGCGAGGTGGCCGATGCCATCACCGCGCCCAGCCTGGAACACACCCTGCGCACCGTGCATGCCGCGCTGCGCCGCGAGTTCGGCCTGCCCGCGCCCCGCATCGCCGTGCTCGGCCTGAACCCGCATGCCGGCGAAGACGGCCACCTCGGCCGCGAGGAACTGGACCTGGTCATTCCCCTGCTGCAGCGCCTGCGCGCGGAGGGCATGGACCTGGTCGGGCCGCTGCCGGCCGATACCGCCTTCCTGCCGGCCAAGCTGGCCGGTTTCGACACCGTGCTGGCCATGTACCACGACCAGGGCCTGCCGGTGCTGAAGTATTCCGGCTTCGAACAGGCCGTGAACCTGACCCTGGGCCTGCCCTACCCGCGCGTGGCCGTCGACCACGGCACGGCGCTGGAGCTGGCCGGACGTGGCATCGCCGACCCCTCCAGCCTGCAGGCCGCAACGGCGCTGTGTGCGCGGCTGGCCCGGCAACGTACACTGAGCGCATGAATTCCCCGCATTCCCCCTCCGGCCCGGTGTTCACCGCCCCGGCCAAGAAGCAGCTTGGCCAGCATTTCCTGGCCGACCGCCATTACATCGACAAGATCGTGATGGCGGTCAATCCCAAGGACGGTGACCGCCTGGTCGAGATCGGCCCCGGCCAGGGCGCGATCACCCTGCCCCTGCTGCGCGTTCATCCGAAGCTGACGGTGATCGAGTTCGACCGCGACCTGATCGCGCCGCTGACCGCCGCCGCCGAACCGCTGGGCGATCTGACCATCGTCCAGGGCGACGTGCTGCGCGTGGATTTCACCGCGCTGGCCGCCGGCGAGCCGATCCGCCTGGTCGGCAACCTGCCCTACAACATCTCCTCGCCCATCCTGTTCCACGCGCTGGAGCACGCCGCGGTCGTCCGCGACATGCACTTCATGCTGCAGAAGGAAGTGGTGGACCGCATGGCCGCCGGCCCGGGCAGCAAGGTCTATGGCCGCCTCAGCGTGATGCTGCAGGCCTACTGCCAGGTCACCTCGCTGTTCGTGGTGCCGCCGGGCGCGTTCCGGCCGCCGCCGAAGGTCGATTCGGCCGTGGTGCGGCTGGTGCCGCGCGATCCGGCCAGCATCACCATCGCCGACCACAAGCGCTTTGCCGAGGTGGTCAAGGCCGCCTTCGGTCAACGCCGCAAGACCCTGCGCAATGCACTCAACAACGTCGTGACGGCCGAGCAGTTCGTGGCCGCCGGCGTGCGCCCCGATGCCCGTGCCGAACAGCTGGATGTGGCTGAATTCATCGCTTTGGCCAATGCCACCTGATTACACTGCCGGTATGGAAGACGCTGACGTTTACGCCATTACTGTCGAGGTTGCTCCGCGCTTCCTCGATGATCAATCCGCGCCGGAAGACGGCCGGTATGCGTTCGCCTACACGATCCGCATCCACAACCAGGGGCGCGTTGCCGCACGCCTGGTCGCCCGCCACTGGCGCATCACCGATGCCAACGGTCGCGTCGAGCATGTCGATGGCGATGGGGTGATCGGCGAACAGCCGCGCCTGCGCCCGGGTGAAGACTTCCGTTACACCTCCGGTGTCATGCTCGGGACCGACCACGGGACCATGCAGGGTCACTACGACATGGTTGCCGATGACGGCACCGAATTCGCCGCGCCGGTCGCACCTTTCGTGCTGGCCGTGCCGCGTACCCTGCACTGACACGGAGGCCGGACGATGAGTGTATGGGCGATCGGCGACCTGCAGGGCTGCTACGACGTTACCCAGCGACTGCTGGAAAAGATCCGCTTCGACCCGGCACAGGACACCCTGTGGTTCTGTGGCGACCTGGTCAACCGCGGCGGGCAGTCGCTGGAAACCCTGCGCCTGGTGCATTCGCTGCGCGAGCACAGCGTGGTGGTGCTGGGCAACCATGATCTTTCGCTGCTGGCTGTCGGTGCACGCACCGAAGAAGAGCAGCGCAAGGTCAACCCGGACCTGCTGCGCATCGTGCAGGCCGAAGACCGCGACGAGCTGCTGGACTGGCTGCGCCTGCAGAAGCTGGTGCACGTGGACCGCGAGCTGGGCTGGATGATGGTGCATGCCGGCCTGGCGCCGAAGTGGACCACGCAGATGGCAGAGAAGCACGCCGCCGAGGTGGAAGTGCAGCTGCATGGCGCCGGCTACCGCAAGCTGTTCCGCAACATGTATGGCGACAAGCCGAGCTGGGCACCGAACCTGTCCGGCTACGACCGCTCGCGCGCGATCATCAACGTGCTCACCCGCATGCGCTACTGCACCCCGCGCGGGCGCATCGGCATCGAGGACAAGGGCACGCCGGGCACCCAGGAACAGGGGCTGTACCCGTGGTTCGAAGTGCCGGGCCGGGTCGAGCGCGACCTGAAGGTGGTCTGCGGCCACTGGTCGGCGCTGGGCCTGACCATCACCCAGGGCGTGCACGCCATCGACACCGGTGCGGTGTGGGGCGGCAAGCTCACCGCCATCCAGCTCGATACCGATGAACTGCGCGTGGTGCAGGTGCCCGGCCGTGATGTGCCAGCACCGGTGGCCAATGCACGCCCGCCGGCACGACCGGCGCATGAGCGGCCGGCCGCAGCTGCGCCGGGCAAGGAAAAAGAACCGGCTGCAGCACCCGCCAGCCGGGGCCGTCGTCGCCGCCGTCGCGGTGGCGGTGGCGGTAACGGTGGTGGCAGCGGCGGCGCCGGCCCTGGCAATGGAGCCCCGCCAACGGCATGAGCCAAGGACGATGCGCACCATGGACGGTGCTGCTGCTCGCACTGGCCTGTACCAGTGGTTGCCAGCCCGCGTCCCCGCCCCCGCCGCACGCCGATGCCCACGCACCGGCCTTGGCTCCCCCAGCGCCGCAGGCACCATCGCAGCCGCTCGTCGCCGCTGCACGCGCGCAGGTTGGCGTCACTACGCGCTATGACCCCGCTTACCAGGTGCTGGCCTATCCCGGCGGTGACGTGCCGGCCGATCGTGGCGTCTGCACCGATGTAGTGGTGCGCGCCCTGCGCAGCCAAGGCCTGGACCTGCAGGCGCGCGTGCATGAAGACATGCGCAGCGACTTCAGCGCGTACCCGGCGATCTGGGGCCTGGCACGGCCCGACAGCAACATCGACCACCGCCGCGTGCCCAACCTGATGCGCTGGTTCGAGCGGCAGGGCTGGCAGCAGCCGATCAGCGCCCTGCCCGCCCACTACCACGCTGGCGACATCGTGGCCTGGAAGCTCACGGGCAATGGCCTGCTGCACGTCGGCATCGTGTCCGACCGCCGCCTGGCCGACGGCACCCCGTTGATCCTGCACAACATCGCCCGCGGCACCCGCGAGGAAGACCTGCTCTTCCAGCACGACATCATCGGCCACTACCGGATGCCCGGGACGTAGCGTCGAGGCGGTTCCTGTAGAGCCGAGCCCATGCTCGGCTGCGGCATTGATGAGTCGAGCATGGCTCGACTCTACATACGCGTGTAGTGCACGAAGCGGAACGCGTAGGCGTGGCGCGCATCGGCCGGATGCGGCTCGCTGCTGGTTTCCTGCCAGATGCCCGGATCCACCTCGGGGAAATGGGTGTCGGCGGGCACCTCGGCATCCACCCAGGTGAGGTACAGATCGCTGGCCTGGTCCAGCAGCTGGCGGAAGATCTCGCCACCGCCGATGATGCACAGCTCGCTGGCACCCTCGCCCGCCGCGATGGTCTTTGCTTCATCCAGCGAGGCCACCGCGCGCATGCCCTCGAACGGCACCTGGCCGCTGCGGGTCAGCACCAGGTTGGTCCGCCCCGGCAGCACGCGGCCGATCGACTCGGCGGTCCGGCGTCCCATCAGGATCGGTTTGCCCAGGGTGAGCGCCTTGAAGTGCTTGAAGTCGTCCGGCAGATGCCAGGGCATGGCGTTGCCCTGGCCGATGCCACGATTGCGGTCCAGTGCCACGATCATCGAGAGTTTCATTGCCTGCAGCCTCCTCAGCCTGCTTCTGCCTGCGCGCGTTCGCAGGCGTCCCTGGCGGCGCTGGTCGCACGCAGGCCATCCTGCAGCGCCGGGTCGGTCGCGGACTCCGGATCCAGCCCATCCAGCAGCTTCTGCTGCTGCGCTTCCTGCATCGCTCTCAGGCCAGGGCCTGCCAGCACCTGCCGGGACAGGACCGCGGTGTCGATGTCGGCGTCGGCACTGCTGGCCAGGAACGCTTCCAGCTGCTCGCGGGAATAGACCTCGGCCAGGCGTTGTTCCAGCGCCCGCTGGTACGCCGGTGCTTCAACGCCGGCCTGCAGGTGCGCGACCATCGCCGCATACATGCCGGTCACCGCCTCCTGCATCTGCGCACGGCAGGCGGCAGGCACGTCGTCCGCCAGGCGGGTGTGCTCGTCGAAGGTCCGGGCGAAGAAATCCACTTCCTCGCGCGCCTGCTTGTGCACGATCTGTGCGTTGACCTGGCGCGCCAGCGCCAGCGTATCGGCCGGTGCCGCGTGGGCGCCAGCGCACAGCACGCCGGCCAGCACCAGCAGCGAGGAAGCGCAGGTACGCAGCCTCACACCGCCACCGGGGCCTTGATGGCCGGGTGCGGGTCATAGCCGTCGATGCGGATGTCGTCGAACTGGAAGCCGAACAGATCGGTCACCTCCGGGTTCAGCCACAGCTTGGGCAGCGCGCGCGGTTCACGCGACAACTGCTCGCGCGCCTGCTCGTAGTGGTTCGAATACAGGTGCGCATCGCCCAGGGTGTGCACGAAGTCGCCCACGCCCAGGCCGGTGGCCTGCGCCACCATGTGGGTCAGCAGCGCGTAGCTGGCGATGTTGAACGGCACGCCCAGGAAGATGTCACCGCTGCGCTGGTACAGCTGGCAGCTGAGCTTGCCGTCCACCACGTAGAACTGGAACAGGTTGTGGCACGGCATCAGCGCCATCTGCGAAAGCTCGCCCACGTTCCAGGCGCTGACCACCAGCCGGCGCGAATCGGGGTTGCGCTTGATCTCGTCCACCAGCCACTGCATCTGGTCGATCTCGCGGCCATCGGCGGTGGCCCAGCTGCGCCACTGCTTGCCGTAGACCGGGCCGAGGTCGCCGTTCTCGTCGGCCCACTCGTCCCAGATGCGCACCTGGTTGTCCTTCAGGTAGCCGATGTTGGTATCGCCCTTCAGGAACCACAGCAGCTCGTGGATGATCGAGCGCAGGTGCAGCTTCTTGGTGGTGACCAGCGGGAAGCCTTCGTTGAGGTCGAAGCGCATCTGCCAGCCGAACACGCTGCGGGTACCGGTACCGGTGCGGTCACTCTTCTCCGCACCGTGTTCAAGCACATGCGAGAGCAGGTCGAGGTAGGCCTTCATGCCTTGCCCTCCGCGGCCACCAGCGGCTGCGGCTGCAGCACCGGCGCGCGGCGCGACAACGCCAGCAGCACCAGGCCGAAGGCGATGAGCGGCACGCACAGGATCTGGCCCTTGGTCAGCCAGCCGAAGGCCATGTAGATGCCGTTGTCGGGCATGCGCACGAACTCCACCGCGAAGCGGAAGATGCCGTACAGCAGCGCGAACAGGCCACCGATCAGGTAGCGGTGGCGCGGCTTGACCGATACCACCCACAGCACCACGAACATCACCAGGCCTTCCAGGAACGCTTCATACAGCTGCGACGGATGGCGGGCGTACGGGTTCAGTGCGCCGCTGGCGAACTGCGCCTGCAGGGTGGCGGTGTCGAGCTGGTTCAGCGGGGCCGGCAGGCCGGACGGGAAGACCACGCCCCAGCTGCCATCGGTGTACTTGCCCCACAGCTCGGCGCCGATGAAGTTGCCGATGCGGCCGAAGCCCAGGCCCAGCGGCACCAGCGGGGCCATGAAATCCATGGTGTCGAAGAAGTGCAGCGCGTGCTTGCGCGACCACCACCAGCAGGCCGCGATGACGCCCAGCAGGCCGCCGTGGAAGCTCATGCCGCCATCCCACACCTTGAACAGCAGCAGCGGGTTGTGCAGGAAATCGCCCAGCGCATAGAACAGCATGTAGCCGATGCGCCCGCCCAGGACCACGCCGAGCATCGCGTAGAACAGCAGGTCGGAGAACCCGTTGGCATCGACGCCCGGCAGGCGGCCTTCGGCGATGCGCTTGCGGCCCAGCAGCCAGGCTGCAGTGAAGCCCAGCAGGTACATGATGCCGTACCAGTGCACCTTGATCGGCCCCAGCGAAAGGGCGATGGGGTCGATGTCGTGGAAATAGATCATGGAAGCTGCCTTGCGGGAGTACGGGTATTTTACGGCTCAACCCAGGATCTGCGGGGTGTCGGGCAGGCCGTCATCATCGGACCGCGTGGCGGCCGGAAAGTGCCCTTCCACCAGCGCGGAGACCTCGTCGATGGCGCTGCGCAGCGCCTCGACCGGGTTGGCCCCGCGCAGGCCCTCGCGCAGGTGGGTGCAGATCCGCTGCCACTGCGCCGGGCTGACCCGGCCGTGCAGGCCGCGGTCGGCCACGATCTCGATGGCGTGGTCGGCCAGCAGCAGGTAGATCAGTACGCCGTTGTTGTGGTGGGTGTCCCAGGTGCGCAGCTGGGCGAAGGCCTGCTCGGCCGCCTGCCGCGGGGTCATGCCCCGCCACAGCGCCTGCAGCGGCAGGTCCGCCTCGACGGCAAACATCACCTGGCCACCGTGGCGGGCCTCGCCGGTGGCGATGGCCTCGGTGATGGCCTGCAGGGTGGCCGGCGGGAAGGCCCGCCGCACCGAGGGTGCCAGGACATGGCGGCACAGGCGCCGGATCATCACCAGCCCCCCGAGGCACCGCCGCCACCGGAGCGGCCACCACCGCCGCCCCAGCCGCCGCCGCCACCAAAACCGCCACCACCGCCAAAGCCACCGCCCCCACCCCAGCTGCCGCCGCCCCAGCCGCCCCCCCCGGCAAAACGCCCGGGATGGCCGGACAGCATCGCCACCACCAGGCCGACAATGCCGGCCAGGCCGCTGGCCAGTACGGTGGAGGTGAAGATGAAAGCGGCCAGCGCCGCACCACCGCCGCCCAGCAGGCCGCGCAGCGGGCGTGGCACCCGTGAGAACACCCCGCGCAGGATGCTGCCGGCGAACACGCCGATGAACAGCGCCAGGATCCAGGTATCGCCGCCACCACCCGGCTCGCGGCCACGATGGCCACTGACCGGCGCTGGCAGCGGCTCGCCGTCGACCAGCCTGACCAGCATGGCCGTCGCATCGGTGATGCCGCCGGCGTAATCGCCGCTGCGGAAGCGCGGCACCAGGTATTCCTGGATGACCCGGTTGGCGATGGCATCGGGAATGGCGCCTTCCAGGCCGTAGCCCGGTTCGATGCGTACGCGGCGATCGTCCTTGGCCACCACCAGCAGCACACCGTCATCCACGCCCTTGCGGCCGATCTGCCACTGGTCGAAGACGCGGGTGGTGTACTGGGCGATATCCTCCGGCTGCGTGCTGGGCACCACCAGCACCTGCAGCTGGCTGCCCTTGCGCTGCTGCAGCGCCAGCGCCTGCTGCACCAGAGCCTGCTTCTGCGTGGCATCGAGGGTGCCGGTGGTGTCGACCACCGGCGAATCCAGCGCGGGAATCGGCGCCAGCTGCTGCGCCTGCGACGCCAGCGGCAGCCACAGCAGGAGCGCCAGCAGCAGCGCGGTGGCGAGGCGCATGACTCAGTGCGCCGGCTGCGGTGCCGGCTGCTGCGGCGCGTTGCCGAAATCGACCGCCGGCGCGTTGGAGATCTGCGCTTCGTTGTCGACGCTGAAGTTGGGCTTGGGCTGGTAGCCGAAGATCTTCGCGGTGACCAGCTGCGGGAACGAGCGGATGTAGGTGTTGTAGTCCTGCACCTGCTGGATGTAACGACCGCGGGCCACGGTGATGCGGTTCTCGGTGCCTTCCAGCTGCGCCTGCAGGTCGCGGAAGTTCGCGTCGGACTTCAGCACCGGGTAATTCTCGGTGACCACCAGCAGGCGCGACAGCGCGCTGCCCAGTTCGCCCTGCGCCTGCTGGAACTGCTTGAGCGAGGCTTCGTCATCGGCGTTGACGTTGATCTGGCCGACGCGCGAGCGGGCGTTGGTGACTTCGGTCAGCACGCGCTCTTCCTGGCTGGCGAAACCTTTGACGGTCTGCACCAGGTTGGGCACCAGGTCGGCGCGGCGCTTGTACTGGTTGAGCACTTCGGACCAGCTGGCCTTGACCGCTTCATCCTTCTGCTGGATGGCGTTGTAGCCGCAGCCGGAGAGCAGGGATGCTAGCAGCAACAGGGGCAGGACGCGTGTGAACAGGCGCATGGCGGGAGTTCCGGGTGGACTGGCTGCCGAGCATGCCATGGTTCGCGTTAACGCCAGCGTGGAGGTCGGGGGTGTCGGCCAACGGGCTGGGCCCCCTCCGCGGTGGGTGTGGGTGTGCTGGATCTCGGGTTTGGTCGGGAGGGTGGGTTGGCTGGGGGACGCCGTGAATCCGTCCATGGAGGCTCGTGAGCGCCATCCATGGCGCTCGCGCCCCCAGCCAACCCACCCTCCCGACCATGGACAGTTTCCTGGCACCGCGGGAAAGATCAAAAAGAGCAAAAATCAAAAGCCCATGCTCCAGGCATTCGTGCCGACCAACGGTCGGCACCCACCAACAGCCGAGTGGACCTGTCGGGGGTGGGGCGGTGTGGGCTTGCAGGACCGCAGGCGCCATGGATGGCGCCTACGAGCCCCCATGGACGGGTTTACGGCGTGTCCTGCAAGCCCACACCGCCCCGCCCAACCAGCAGAAAACCAGCACCGCTTTTGACGTTGACGTTGATTCTGCGGGTGCAGGGCTGCAAGCCCTGCCGGAACCCCACACCCCTCAACAGGCCTCAGCCACCGGCGCGCGCGTCCGCCCCAGCCACGCCAGCAGCAACCCCGCCGCCGCCAGCAGACCACCGGCCACCGGAATCGCCGCATAGCCCAGCCCCGCGCTGATCACCGCGCCACCCAGCGCCGCACCCACCGCATTGCCCAGGTTGAACGCACCGACATTGATCGACGACGCCAGCCCCGGCGCATCGGTCGCGGCCTGCATCACCCGGATCTGCAGCGGCGGCACGATCGCGAACGTCGCTGCGCCGAACAGCAGCATGCCAATGGCTGCGGTCACGTGGTTCAGCAGCGCCAGCGGCAGCACGAGCATCAGCACGGCCAGCGCCGCCAGCAGGATGCGCGTGGCACCGTCCAGCGACCAGTCGGCCATGCGCCCGCCAATGCCATTGCCGAAGGTGAAGCCGATGCCGATCAGCGCCAGCGACATCGCAATGAAGGCATTCGATGCGCCGGTCAGCTCGGTCAGCACCGGCGCCACGTAGGTGTAGAGGGTGAACATGGCACCGGCGCCCAGCACCGTGGTCGCCATCGCCAGCAGCACCTGCGGCTGCAGGATCGCCTTCAGCTCGCGGCGCACGTCCGGCCGCGCGCCCGGCGCCGAGGCCGGCAGGGCCAGCGCAAGCGCGGTGATCGCCACTAAGCCCAGCACCGCGGTGCCGGCAAACGCCAGGCGCCAGCCCAGCTGCTGGCCGACCCAGGTGGCCAGCGGCACGCCGCCGATGTTGGCGATGGTCAGGCCCATGAACATGGTCGCCACCGCAGCCGCCTGCTTTTCCTTCGGCACCAGGCTGGCCGCCACCACCGCACCGATGCCGAAGAAGGCACCGTGGTTGAGGCTGGTGACCAGGCGCGACAGCAACAGCAGGCCATAGTTGGGCGCCAGCGCGGACAGCAGGTTGCCGACGATGAAGATCGACATCAGCAGCATCAGCGCGGTACGCCGCGAGAAGCGGCCCATCAGCAGGGTCATGATCGGCGCGCCGACCATCACGCCCACGGCATAGGCGGTGATCAGCATGCCGGCGGTGGGGATGCTGACACCCACGCCACTGGCGATGACGGGCAGCAGGCCCATCGGGGTGAACTCGGTGGTGCCGATGCCGAAGGCACCGACGGCCAGCGCAAGCAGGGCGGCTCTGGAATTCATGGGGGCTCCTGTGGGGAGGAAACGGGAAGCTGCGTAGCCTGCGCGCTTTGCCGCCGCCGATTAAGCCTCGCCGCGGGAAAACAGTGTTGACCCCGGTTCACAGGTGGTGGCCGCATTCCGCCGGGCATGGCCCGGCGCTACCAGACCCCACCACGAACGGTAGCGCCGGGCCATGCCCGGCGAGCGCAGCGGCCCCACAACGCAGAACCCCCGGCAGTGCCGGGGGTCCTGGGTGGATCGCTTACCAGTTGCCGGCGCCCGGCACGTGGTGGTCGCGTGCGCGGCGGCGCATCAGCAGGTTCAGCCACTCCACCAGCACCGAGAAGCCCATCGCGGCGTAGATGTAGGGCTTGGGCACGTGCACGTCCAGGCCGTCCAGGATCAGCACCGCGCCGATCAGCAGGATGAAGGCCAGGGCCAGCATCTTCACCGTCGGGTTGGCATCGATGAAGCGGCCCAGCGGGTTGGCGGCCAGCAGCATCACCAGCACCGACAGCAGGATGGCGGCGACCATCACCGGGATGTGGTCGGCGATGCCGACGGCGGTGATCACCGAATCCAGCGAGAACACGATGTCGATGACCGCGATCTGCGCGATGACGTAGCCGAACACGGCCGAGGCCTTGGTGGTGGTGGGGTCTTCATCCTCGCCACCGGTGATCAGCTCCTTGATCTCCATGTAGCCCTTGATGATCAGGAACAGGCCACCGACGATCAGCACCAGGTCGCGGATGGAGATGCCCATGCCGGCCACGGTGAACAGGTTGGCGGCCATGTGCGCCAGGTAGGCCAGCGATACCAGCAGGCCGATGCGGGTGATGCAGGCCACGGCGATGCCGAGCTTGCGGGCGAACGGGCGACGCTCTTCCGGCAGCTTGCTGACGGCGATGGAGATGAACACCAGGTTGTCGATGCCGAGCACGATTTCCAGGGCGCTGAGGGTAAACAGGGTTACCCAGGCATTGGGGTCGGCGAGGAACTCAAAGGACATGGAAACTCTTCAGGACAGTGGGGAATGGGGGTTCAGGCGTAAGCGCCGGCCAGCAGGTGGGGCACCACGACCAGCGCCCAGCACAGCAGCACGTTCATCATCAGCACGAAGACGGCCGCCGAGCCCATGTCCTTGGCGCGGCCGGCCAGCTCGTGGATCTCGGCGCCGTAGCGCTCGATGACCGCTTCGATGGCCGAATTGGCCAGTTCCATCGCCAGCACCAGCAGCATCGAGCCGATCATCAGCGCGCGCTCGACCGGGGTCTGGCCCAGCCACAGCGCCAGCGGGGTCAGCAGCACCAGCAGGTAGACCTCCAGCCGGAACGAGGACTCGTGCAGCCAGGCAGCACGAAGGCCCTGCCAGGACCAGCGGGCGGCCTGGAAGATGCGGCGCGGGCCGCGGGGCATGTGGCCGAACTGATCAGCCACGGGTGGAACATCCAGCAACAGGGGCGCGGCGCAGCGACCGCTCAGACGCACGGCAGGCAATCATGGGTGCACAGGAATGGGCAGACAGCCACCATTTTGCCACAAGGGCGGCGGCGGCACCCCGCGCGGGCCGGCCAACGACCCGCCATCGGCAAGCGCAGCACCGCGGCGAACTCCTATGATGGGTGTCCCCTGCCCTTGCTGGAGCCCCTGATGTCCGTCGCCCGTACCTGCCTGCTGTCGCTTGGATTGCTGGCCCTGGCCCCGCTGGCCCAGGCGTTGAGCCCGCCGGCCCCGCCGCGCGTACCCGAACAGGTGTCCAACGTGGCCTGGGAAGGCGACATGGCCAGCTTCCTCAAGGCCGACCAGAGCAACCCGCCGCCGCGCGGTGGCATCGAGTTCATCGGCAGTTCCTCGATCCGCTTCTGGGAGAGCCTGGCCCAGGACTTCCCCGGCCAGCCGGTGTTCAACCGTGGCTTCGGCGGGTCGGAAGTGCGCGACAGCACCTGGTATGCCGGCCAGGTCGTGGTGCCGTATGCGCCGTGCAAGGTGTTCTTCTATGCCGGCGACAACGACCTCAACAGCGGCCGCAGCGCGACCCAGGTCCGCGATGACGTGGTGGCCTTCGTGCAGCGCGTGCATCGCGACCTGCCGAAGACCAAGGTGGAATACCTGTCGATCAAGCCCAGCCCGTCGCGCGCGCACCTGCTGCCGGCGATCAACCAGGCCAACGCGATGATCAGGACCGCCCTGGCCAAGCTGCCCAACACCGGCTACACCGACATCTACACCCCGATGCTGGGTGCCGATGGCCAGCCGGATGCGAAGCTGTTCCGCGAGGACATGCTGCACATGACCCCGGCCGGCTACGCGATCTGGACCAAGGCGGTGGCGCCGAAGGTGAAGTGCGATTGAGCAGGGCGTGACATGGGATTCATCCACGCATGGCGTGGATCTACTGGTAGCGCCGGGCCATGCCCGGCGGCGCAGGGTTTCCGCGCCGAACCGGCATGGGGTCAGAGCCCGTTGCGTGGCAACGGGATCCGACCCCGGTAGCGCCGGGCCTTGCCCGGCGTCCTGGGTCAGCGGAAGATGACCGTCGCTTCGGTGCCCTTGCCCGGCTCGCTGGCCAGGGCGACCTTCCAGCCGAAGCGGTCGCACAGCCGGCGCACGATCGACAGGCCCAGGCCGGTGCCCTGCGGGCGGTCCGGCTCGGCGCGGTAGAACGGCTCGAACGCGCGGGCCAGCGCTTCGGCCGACATGCCGATGCCGGTATCCCGCACCACCACCCGGTCAGGCTCGACCTGCACGTCGATGCGGCCTTCGTCGGTGTAGTTGCAGGCGTTGCGCACCAGGTTGCTGACCACCACCTGCAGCACGCGCGGCGGGGCATGCAGCTGCACCGGGCCGGCACTGTGCAGGTGCACCGCCACCGGGCGGTTGCCCAGCAGTTCGTTGGCGTTGTCCACCTCGTAGCGGACGATGTCGTTGACATCGAACAGCTCGATCTGCGGTTCGATGTCGGCCTCGCGGGCCAGGATCAGGAACGCATCGATCACCGCTTCCATGTCCCGCCCGGCGCGCTGGATGCGCTGCAGGCTGCGGCGCAGGCGCGGTTCCAGGCTGTCATCGCCCAGCGCCATGTCGCTGGCCACGCGGATCACGGTGAGCGGCGTGCGCAGCTCGTGGCTGGCATCGCGGGTGAAGTTGCGTTCGCGGGCCACGTGGTCGGTAACCCGGTTGGCCAGTGAATGCAGCGCGGCCGCCAGCTGGCGGGTCTCGCCCTGCATGTCGGCGGGCAGCTTGTCCGGCTCCAGGTCGGCTGCTTCGGGGTGGCCGGGGTCCCAACGCGACACCCGGCGCGCCAGCCAGTTCACCGGCGACACCAGCCGCTTGGACGCACGGTAGGTCACCCAACTGGCGCCATACACCGCCAGCAGGGTCAGCAGCACCGGTACGATGCCGAACCAGAAGGCCAGCATTTCCGCGCGCGAGCGCAGGAACACCAGGTACAGGCGGCCTTCGGCCCGGGCATCGACCAGCACCAGCTGGTCATCGTCGGGCAGTTCGTGGAAACCGGGTTCAAGCGTGCGCAGGTTGGCCGGCAGCGACAGGCTGGAGCGCCCGCGCTCGAGCAGGTAGCCACGGATGTTCTGGGTGTTGGGCGGCGGCTGCGCGGGCGAGGCCTCGTGCAGCGTCCAGTAGTAGGCCGCCTCTTCGCGCAGGGCGGCGCCCACCAGGCTGTGCTTGATCACCAGCGAGACCAGCCAGGCACCGAGCAGGATGCCCACGCTGGCCAGCACTGCCTGCAGGATGAAAGCGATACGGATCTTGCGCGGCAGGCCGTGCGGCATTGCGGGGTCCCGGTTGAAGCGCTGCGATTATAGGCAGCGCGACGTGCCGGCGACGTGCACGGGGGATGACCCCGCGTGCGGCCGACGGCCCGTTCCCTGCCCCGCGACCCGGCCGAAGCCGGGGCGGGCCTGTTCCTGCGCCGGCACTGCTCAGGCCATGGGCTGGGCGATGTCGGCGATGCGGTAACCGGCACTCTGCACGGTGTGCAGCAGCGGACGGTCGAACGGCTTGTCGATGATCTTGCGCAGGTTGTACAGGTGGCTGCGCAGGGTGTCCGAATCCGGCAGCCCATTGCCCCAGATCTCGCGCTCGATTTCCTGGCGGGTGACCACGCGGGGCGATTCCCGCATCAGGATGGTCAGCAGGCGCAGGCCGATGGGCGAGAGCTGCAGTTCGGTACCGGCGCGGGTGGCCCGCATGCTGACCGGATCGAGCACCAGGTCGGCGACCTTGAGCACTTCCGAACCCACCTGGCGACGTTCGCGGCGGATCAGGGCGCGCAGGCGGGCTTCCAGTTCCTGGATGGCGAACGGCTTGGTCAGATAGTCATCGGCACCAAAACCCAGGCCGGTGAGCTTGTCGTCCAGCGTATCGCGCGCGGTCAGCATCAGCACCGGGGTCGACTTGCGTGCATCGTTGCGCAGGCGGCGGCACACTTCGATGCCATCCAGGCGCGGCAGCATCAGGTCCAGCACGACCACGTCGTAGCTGTTTTCAGCCGCCAGACGGTAGCCGTCCAGGCCATCCTGCGCATAGTCCACCTCGAAGCCACGGCCTTCCAGGTATTCGCCGATCATCTCGGAGATGTTGCGGTTGTCCTCGACCACCAGCACCAAGCCGGAAGTCTCCTTCGTCTGACGCATGTGAGTCCCTCTTTCTTCAGCTTTGTGAAACATGCCCGATCGACGGTGGACGCGATGTGAAGTTCCGTCAAGACGCTGAAAAAAGATTCACAGCAGCGGCTTGAGCAGCGGCCAGACGTTGTCCAGCACCTTCGGCTGGGCCTGCGCGGTGGGGTGCAGGCCGTCGGCCTGCATCAGCCCCGGCTGCAGGGCCACGCCTTCCAGCAGGAACGGCAGCAGCGGCACCTGGTACTTGTCGGCCAGGACGCGGTAGGCGGCGGCCAGGCGCTGGCGGTAGGCCGGGCCGTAGTTGGGCGGCACGTCGATGCCCAGCAGCAGCACCTTGGCCCCGGCGGCGCGGCTGGCCAGCAGCATCTTTTCCAGGTTGCCCTGCACCTGCGCCGGGGTCAGCCCACGCAGCGCGTCGTTGCCGCCCAGGGCAATGACCACCACGCTCGGCTTCTCCTTGGCCAGCAGGCCCGGCAGGCGGGTCAGCGCGCCAGCGGTGGTTTCCCCGCTCATGCTGGCATTGACGATGCGCGGCGGGGTTTTCGACTGCTGCCTGACCCGCTTGTCCAGCAGGCTGACCCAGCCTGCGTCGGCCGGGATATTGTGGGCAGCACTGAGGCTGTCGCCGAGCACCAGCACCGTGCCGGCCGGACCTTTGGCACACGCCAGCCCGGACCACAGCAGCAACCCTAGCAGCAGCACCATCATCGTGCCGGCTTGCCGGCTCCACCCTGTAATGCGCATTGGAGTCTCCTCATCGACAGCCTGTCCCCCCGCAGCGCGTCCGTCGCCATCGCCGTCGACCAGGTCGGCAAATCCGTGCATGGCCCGGAGGGTGAAGTCCACATACTGGACAACATCACCCTCACGGTACATGAAGGCACCAGCGTGGCGATTGTCGGGGCCTCCGGTTCCGGCAAGACCACCCTGCTCGGCCTGCTGGCCGGGCTGGACCTGCCCAGCCGCGGCGGCATCACCCTGGCCGGGCAATCGCTGGGCGCGCTGGACGAGGAAGCCCGGGCGCAGCTGCGTGCGCGCGAAGTGGGCTTCGTGTTCCAGAGCTTCCACCTGCTGCCGGCGCTGACGGCGGCCGAAAACGTCGCACTGCCGCTGGAACTGGCCGGCCGCGAGGACCGCGCGCGGGTCGATGAAGTGCTGGCCCAGGTCGGCCTGTCGCACCGCGCCCGCCATTACCCACGGCAGCTGTCCGGTGGCGAACAGCAGCGCGTCGCCCTGGCCCGCGCCTTCGTCACCCGCCCGCGCATCCTGTTCGCCGATGAACCCACCGGTTCGCTGGACCAGGCCACCGGCCAGCACATCAGCGACCTGCTGTTCGAACTCAATGCCGGCAGCGGCACCACCCTGGTGCTGGTCACCCACGACCTGCGCCTGGCGCAGCGCTGCCAGTACATCCATCGCATCGACAATGGCCGCCTGCAGGCGGTCGAGTACGGGGCACAGGCATGAACCTGCTGCGGCACGCCTGGCGCGCGCTGCGCCGCGAAGCCCTGGCCGGTGACCTGCTGACGGTGTTCGCCGCACTGGTGCTGGGCGTGGCGGTGATGACCGCCGTGGGCACCCTGGTCAACCGGGTCAACCTGGCCCTGACCGGCAGCGCGGCCGAGATGCTGGGCGGCGACCTCGGCGTGGCCGGGCGCAGCGATCCGCCGGCGGTCTTCGCCGAGGAAGCGCAGCGGCGCGGGCTGGCACATACGCGCATCGCCGGCTTCGGCAGCGTGCTGTTCAACGGCGATGCCAGCCAGATGGCCAGCATCAAGGCGGTGCAGGCCGGCTACCCACTGCGCGGCACGCTGCGGGTGCGGGCCACGCCGGGCGGCGCGCTGATCGCCGATGCCGGCATGCCGCCGCAGGGCCAGACCTATGCCGACCCGCGCCTGCTGCAGGCGCTGGGGCTGAAGGTCGGTGATGCACTGGAATTCGGTGCGGGCACGCTGCGCGTGGCCGGCATCATCGAGGCCGAGCCGGACACCGGCGGCGACCTGCTGACCCTGTCCCCCACCCTGCTGGTGAACCGCGCCGACGTGGACGGCACCGGCCTGCTTGGGCCCGGCAGCCGCATCAACTACCGGTTGATGGTGGCCGGTGCGCCCGCCCAGGTGGCCGCGTACCGGCAGTGGCTGCTGCCGCAGGTGAAGGGCATGCGCCTGCTGAGCGTGGACGACACCCAGCGTGGCGTGCGCCAGGCGTTTGATCTGGCCGGCCGCTTCCTCGGCCTCAGCGCGCTGCTGGCGGTGCTGCTGGCCGGCGTGGCTACGGCGCTGGCGGCCAACCGCTTCGCCCTGCGCCGCATCGACCAGGTGGCGATCCTGCGCTGCCTGGGTGCGCGCCAGCGCGACATCCTGGCCGGCCTGGCGCTGCAGCTGCTGATGCTGGCGGTGCCGGCCTGCGTGCTCGGCATCGGCCTGGGCATGGCCGCGCAGGAAGGCCTGGTGCAGGTGCTGGGCAGCCTGGTGCCGCAGCGCCTGCCGCTGCCCGAGGCCACCCCTGCGCTGACCGGCGCGGGCATCGGCCTGCTGCTGTTGTTCGGCTTCGGCCTGCCGCCACTGCTGCGCCTGCGCGGGGTGCCGCCGATGCGCGTGCTCAACCGCTCCTTCGCCGCCCTGCCGCCAGCTTCGCTGCTGGCCTACGTGGCCGCGCTGGGGGCCAGCCTGCTGCTGGCGGTGCAGGTCACCGGCGATCTGAAGCTGGCCCTGTGGGTGCTGGGCGGCCTGGCGGCGCTGGCGCTGGCCGCCGGCGTGGTCGGCTTCCTGCTGCTGCAGCTGCTGCGCGGCCTGCAGCACCGCCTGCATGGCAACTGGCGGCTGGGCCTGGCCGCGCTGACCCGGCGCCGGATGCTGGCGGTGATGCAGCTGGTGGGGCTGTCGCTGTCGCTGTGCGCGCTGCTGCTGCTGGCCGTGACCGGCCCCGGCCTGCTGCAGCAATGGCGCGAGCGCCTGCCGGAGAACACGCCCAACTACTTCCTGATCAACATCCAGCCCGAACAGCGCGACGGCGTGCTGGCCGCGCTGCAGGGGCTGGGCGCGGCCGATGCCAGCGTTGAGCCCATGGCCACCGGCCGCCTGATCGCGATCAACGGCAAGCCGCCGCTGCGCGTGGACCGCACCCCGGAACAGAACGGCACGCCGGCACAGGGCGAGGCCCAGCGCGACGATGATGACGAGAACCGGCCGTTGAACTTCAGCTGGCGCAGCACCTTCCCGCCGGCCAACACGCTGGTCAACGGCACGTTCTGGAAGGCCGACAGCACCGCGCCGGAAGCCTCGGTGGAGATCGGCTGGGCCAAGCGCTACGGCGTGTATCCCGGCGACCGCATCACCATTGCCGTGGGCGAGCAGGAACGCGAGTTCACCGTGACCAGCGTGCGCAAGGCGGACTGGAACACCTTCCGCCCGAACTTCTTCGTGCTGCTCAACCCCAACGCGGTGGGCGATACGCCGCACAACCTGCTGTCGGCGTTCCATCTGCCGGCCGGCAAGGCGGCGGGCCTGGGTGCGCTGGTGCGCGAGCAACCCAACCTGTCGCTGCTGGATGTGGACGCGGTGATCTCGCAGGTGCGCGAGGTGATGAACCGCGTCGCGCAGGCGGTGCAGCTGGTGATGGTGTTCAGCCTGCTGGCCGGCGTGCTGGTGCTGCTGGCCGCGCTGCAGGCCACGGCCGGCGAGCGCCGCTACGACAGCGCGGTGCTGCGCACGCTGGGGGCCACGCGGCGGCAGCTGCGCGGTGCGGTGCTGGTGGAGTTCGGCGCGCTGGGTGCGCTGGCCGCGCTGCTGGCCGTGGGTGCGGCCGCCGGCATCGGCGTGGCGGTGTCGCAGAAGGTGTTCGAACTGCCGCTGCTGCCGCCCTGGCCTGGGCTGCTGCTGGGTGGGCTGGTCGGCATCGGCCTGAGCCTGCTGGCCGGCTGGTGGGGCACGCGGGCGATCCTGCACACCCCGCCGGCACTGGCCCTGCGCGAGGCCTGACGCCGCCGTGACACGCTGCGGGTGGGGCCGGCTGTATGCTGCGCGCCCCACCTGATGAGATCGCCCGGATGCCCGGCACGTCGTTCGCCGCTTACCTGTACCCGGTGTTGCTGCTGCTCGGCAGCAACATCTTCATGACCTTCGCCTGGTACGGCCACCTGAAGTACAAGAGCGCGCCGCTGATGATGGTCATCATGGTCAGCTGGGGCATCGCCTTCTTCGAGTACTGCATGCAGGTGCCGGGCAACCGGCTGGGCAGCGCGGTGTATTCGGCGCCGCAGCTGAAAGGCATGCAGGAAGTGATCACCCTGGTGGTGTTTGCGGTGTTCTCCGCGTTCTACCTGGGCCAGCCGCTGAAGTGGAACCACTACGCCGCGTTCGGGCTGATCGTGCTGGCGGCGTTTCTGATGTTCAAGGAATAAGCGCATCCACGCGTGGCGTGGATCTACTGACGATCCGCCGGTAGATACACGCCGTGCATGGATGCGGTTGCGGCCCGACGTTACTGGGCCTTTTCCACGTACTTGGCGAACACTTCGTCGATCTGCTTGTCCTTCACCTTCTTGCCCGACTGGATGTCGTCGGCCTGGGTGAACAGCGGGATGATCATCGCCATGCCATCCAGCTTGGTCTTCAGGTGCACGCCCGGGGCCTGGGTCAGGAAGCCGTCCCAGCGCTGGCGCACCTTGGCCCAGTAGCCGGCAGTCGCCTTCCAGTAGTCGCGCGCCGGGGTGAAGTCGACCTCGGTGGTCTTGATGTAGTCGTTGAAGCCGAACTCGCGGGCGATCTCCACCTGGCTGCCGTCGGCGTTGCGCTGCACCTTGGTGTTGAACTGTTCGTGGGTCCAGCCGTTCGGCGTGAGCGTGTGGCGGTTGACCACGGCCAGCGCGTTGTAGTCGCTGCGCTTGGTGTATTCGCGGCGCGGCAGGGGGCGCCAGCTGATGTCGCTGGTCCAGGTCGGCACGTTGTTGTCGTAGGTCCAGGTGCCGGTGCCGCAGTAGCGCGGGGCGTCGCTCACTTCGTAGACGCACTGGGTCCAGGCGCCCGTGTTGGTGGCCGCTGCGATCGTGCGTACCTGCCAGGTCTGGTCGGCGCTGAACTCGAACCGGTTGGGGGCTTCATACACCCAGTCCTGGCGCCAGTGCTTGGTCACGTGGCCACTCTTGGCGTCCACCAGCAGGTGCTGCAGGACAACGCGGCGCGGGCTGTCTTCAACCACGATCACCACTTCGTTGCCGGCACTGCGCATGGCCGGCGCACGCTCGTAGCCCGGCTTCAGCAGCACGGTTTCGTCGAAGGCGAAATCCACGGTGTACTCGCCCTGCATGGCCAGGATGCTGGCGTGGTCACGGGCGATATCGGAGGGCTGCGCGCTGGCTGCACCGCTTGCGGCGATCAGCACCATCACGCTGGCTGTCTGCAACTTCATCTGGAATTCCTTCGGGGTGTCACGTTCGAGGGGTGGCCATCCATGGCCGCATTCGATCCTTCAGGTTCGGGTTACAGGCGCACCAGCGGCAGCTCGCCCGGAATGCGGGGTGCGGGCCTGCGCGCGGCATCGGCGCAGCAGCAGTCATCGATGGACAGCTCGCCCTCGGCACCCTCGAGCCGCGCGATGCGGCGTGCCGTCGTGGCGCCCAGCGAGGACAGCGTGGACAGGCTGGCGGCCAGGGTGCGGCCTTCATCGGCGGCATGCAGGCGCAGCGCGCACAGGCGCCAACGCTGGCCCCCGAGGTGGCCGGCCAGGCGCCGCCACAGGCGCTCGCCGACACTGCCTTCGGCATCATGTTCCGGGCCCGGCGGCAACGACGCCACCAGCCGGTCCCACGCCAGGAAATCGCTGTCCGGCAGCAGGTACAGGCGCCACACGCAGCGACCACGGCCGTCGAGGAAACACAGGCTTTCGCGCACCCCTTCACTGTCCACGCCCTGGCAGGCGTGCACCGAAACGGCCTGGCGCCAACCGCCCAGTTCGCTGCTGTCAGCGTGGTACAGGCACAGCACGGTGCCCAGCGCGGCCAGCTGCGCCGGCGTGGGCCAGGCCTGCAGCGCGTGGTGCGGCAGGAAGGACGACAGGCGACGTGCAGACAGGGCTCGGCTCATGGGATTCACCAGGAAACGGCAAGGCTGGCCGACAGGGTGCGGCCGGGGCTGGTATAGCGGTCCAGGACGGTGCTGCTGGCCGACAGGGTCGAGCCCACGTTGGACCAGTCGATGTAGCGTTTGTCACCCAGGTTGAACACACCGACGTTGACGGTGGCACCCGGCGCGAAGTTCCAGTGCGCCATCAGGTCAGCCACGCCATAGCCGGCCGGGCGGTAGGCGGTCGCGGTTGCAACGCGGTCCTTGCGCTTGACGAAGGTGCCGGCCAGTTCGACGCCCCAGGTGTCGGTGTCATACATCAGGCCGACGGTGCCGCGCAGCGGGTCGATGGAATCCAGCGGCGTGTCTTCGGTCTTGTTGTCACCGCGCGACCAGGCCACTGCACTGCGCAGTGCCCAGCCCTGCAGCGCCGGGCTGACCTGGCCGAAATCCACGCCGGCCTTCAGTTCGGCACCGTAGATGCGCGCGTCGGCGATGTTGCGCGACTGGAACACCATCAGGCCCTGGTCGTTGGTGCCGACCAGCGACTGCGACTCGATGAAATCCTTGTAGTCGTTGTAGTAGCCGCTGAGGCTGACATACGCCACCGGCGCGACGAACCGCAGGCCCAGCTCCACGCCATCACTGGTTTCCGGCTTGAGGTCCGGGTTGGGAATGGCGGTGTAGCCGAAGGCGAAGTTGGTGAAGCCGAGATTGACGTCGTTGTACGGCGGCGAGCGGAAGCCGCGCGAATAGCCGGCAAACAGCGACCACGCATCGGTGAAGCGGTAGACCAGGCCGAACTTCGGCGACACGCTGGTCTTGCTCAGCTTGGACACGGGCACGCCGGGATTGTCTTCGGCGAAGATGCTGTCCACTTGCGGCTTCAGTTCGTAGCGGTCCACGCGCACGCCGGGCACCAGCGAGAGCCTGCCGTCGGCCAGGCGCATTTCATCCTGCGCGTACAGGCCCAGCTCGGTGGTCTTGCTGATCGGGAAATCGCGTACCGGGAATACATCCGGCAGCAGCGTGCTGGTGACCTGGCCGTTGGCCAGCATCTGGTAGCCGTCGCGCTTCTGGCGGATGTCGGTGCGCGCGCCGTCGAAGCCGTAGGTCAGCGCATGTTCGACGCTGCCGGTGCTGAACGCCTTGTTGAACTGCGCCTGCAGACCCCACGCACGCTGGTCGAAGTTGAATTCGCGATGGCGGCGGCTGCGGTTGGCGCGGCCTTCATCGGTGATCTGGGTGGTTTCGCTGTGCTGGGTGTACAGCTGCCAATGCAGGCTGTCGGCGAAGCCCTTGTCCAGCGCATCCATTTCATGGGCGAAGGACACCCGCGTGCGGTTCTGCGTGTCGCGCGCCTTCATGCTGGTCGTGGTGGTGTGGTCGATGGAAGAAAACACGTTGGTATCGGTGTTGTCTTCGTTGCCTTCCACGGTCAGCCGGAAACGCTGATCTTCGCTGGGCGCGTACACCAGCTTGGCCAGGCCGCTGCGACCGTCGCGATCCTGCGGGTTGGCGGCGGTGCGGGTGTTGTCGAGGCTGCGGATGTCGCCCTGGTTGCCGGTTTCCTGGCCCTGGCGATGGTTGATGTTGACCATGCCGCTCCAGTGTTCGCCGCCCCAGGCGCCGGTGACGCCGCCCAGCAGGCCCTTCCACTCGCCGTCATAGCCGAACTTCAGGCCGGCGTAGCTGTCCTTGCCGTCCTTCAGGTAGTCGGCCGGGTCCTTGGTGACGAAGGCCACCACGCCGCCGAGGGCGTCCGAGCCGTACAGGGAACTGGCCGGGCCGCGCATGATCTCCACACGCTTGAGCGTGTCCAGGTCGGTGAAGTTGCGGTTGGCATTGGAGAACGAGCCGATGTTGAAGCTGGTCGGCATGGCGATGCCATCGGTCTGGATGCGCACGCGGTTGCCATCCAGGCCGCGGATGCGGATGCTGCCCAGGCCGAAGCGGGTGGCGCTGCGGCCGGCCGACAGGCCGGGTTCGTAGCGGATCAGGTCCTTGATGTCGTGCGCCAGCTGCCGGTCCATCTGCTCGCGGTCGATCACATCGACGGTGGCGGCCACGTCGCTGACCGCACGTTCGGTGCGGGTGGCGGTGACCTGCACCCGATCAAATTCGCGCGCTTCGGGCGCGGCATCGGCAGCAGCATGGGCGGACAGCGGCAAGGCCATCCACAGGGCAACGGACAGGGCAGTCGGGCGGGTCATCGGCGGTAATCGATCAGGCAGGGGGAGCCCCCGGCCACCGGCACGCCAGGCGTGCACGGACAGCCGAGGGGGAGAGAGCGGGAGCGGACGGGTCGCCCACCCTGCCGGCGCTGCCGACACGAGGGAGGGAGGCGGGCGACCAGGCCGCGTTACTTGGTCAGGATCAGCTTGTCGTTGCTGGTGTGGCGCAGCCGGTAGAAACGGTCGCCGTGCTGGATCAGGATTTCGCGGCGGCCCTTCAGCAGGGCTTCGCTGTCGATCACTTCTTCCGGCGGAACGACGCGCACCGGGCGGTCGCGCAGGGTCAGCGTTTCGGGGCGCAGCAGTACAGGTTGAGCATTCATGAGCATCTGGACTCGTGCGAGGGACGCGTTAGATGATAATGATTCTCAGTTGACAATCAACAACCATTCTCACTTCCATTAATGGGATTTATGATCGAATTCACGATTTCGATAGATCTCATCAATGGAAAGCGCGGATCGACGGACCGATCCGCGCGTCGTGGCGGTCAGGCGAAGACCGCTTCCACCCGCGCCCAGCCGGCATCGTCCACCTGCTGCAGCACATCCAGCGCCTGCAGGTTCTGCAGCAGCTGGCTGACCCGGCTGGCGCCAAGGATCACGCTGGAGACGTTGGGATTGCGCAGGCACCAGGCGATGGCGAGGCTGGCCGGGGCATGGCCCAGCTCGGCGGCGACCTCGCTGAAGCGGCGCACCTGGGCCAGGCGCACGGCCGCGTTCTGGCCCAGCACCAGATCCTGCAGCCAGCCCATGCCCTCGCGGCCAAGCCGTGCGTCGGCCGGAATGCCCTGGTCATACTTGCCGCTGAGCAGGCCCGAGGCCAGCGGCGAGAAGATGGTGGTGCCCAGCCCGGCGCTGGCGTACAGCGGGGCGTATTCCACTTCCACCCGCTCGCGGTGCAGCAGGTTGTACTGCGGCTGTTCCATCGACGGTGCCTGCCAGTTGTGGCGGGCGGCGATGTCCACCGCTTCCTCGATCTGCGTGGCCGACCACTCGGAGGTGCCCCAGTACAGCACCTTGCCCTGCCGGACCAGGGTGTCCATGGCATGCACGGTCTCGGCGATCGGCGCGTCCGGATCCGGGCGGTGGCAGTAATAAAGGTCCAGGTAGTCCACGCGCAGGCGCTTGAGCGCGGCATGGCAGGCGTCGGTCACATGCTTGCGCGACAGGCCGCGCTGGGTCGGGCGCGGATCCTGGGCGCTGCCGAAGAACACCTTGCTGGACACGCAGTAGCCGTCGCGCGGCAGGCGCAGGTCGGCGATCACATCGCCCATCACCTGCTCGGCGCGGCCGTTGGCATAGCCCTCGGCGTTGTCGAAGAAGTTGATGCCGTGATCCCAGGCGGCAGCGATCAGGTTGCGGGCCTCGTCACGCGGCACCTGGTCGCCGAAGGTCACCCAGGCGCCGAAGGACAGGGCGGACACCGGCAGGCCGGTGGAGCCGAGGCGACGATAGAGCATGCGATTCTCCTGTTGCAGGCCCGCATACGGGCCGGGATCGAACCCCATTCTACCCGGCCCCGGCGGCGGCAACCCCTTGCCGTTGCTGGCTTGTTCGCTGCCGATGGGCTCGCGCACGCTGCTTTTCCTTGCCCCAGCCCCGGCCCTGCACTAGGCTTCCCGTTTTTCGCGCGCCCCCGGGGGGAGCTCTCATGGTCGAAGGTTTGGGCAGGATCGGCTTCGGCCTTTTCGGGTTGGCGGTGCTGATCGGCATCACCTGGCTGTTTTCCAATAACAAGCGCGCGGTGGACTGGAAGCTGGTCATCACCGGCATCACCCTGCAGATCGCCTTCGCGGCGCTGGTGATCCTGGTGCCCGGCGGGCGCGACGTGTTCGATGCCCTGGGCAAGGGCTTCGTCAAGATCCTCAGCTTCGTCAACGAGGGCTCGGGCTTCATCTTCGGCTCGTTGATGGACACCAAGAACTACGGCTTCATCTTCGCCTTCCAGGTGCTGCCGACCATCATCTTCTTCTCGGCGCTGATGGGCGTGATGTACCACCTGAACGTCATGCAGGGCATCGTCCGCGTGATGGCGTGGTCGATCACCAAGGTGATGCGCGTGTCGGGTGCGGAAACCACCAGCGTCTGCGCCAGCGTCTTCATCGGCCAGACCGAGGCGCCGCTGACCGTGCGCCCGTACATCGCCAAGATGACCCAGTCCGAGCTGCTGACCATGATGATCGGCGGCATGGCCCACATCGCCGGCGGCGTGCTGGCGGCCTACGTGGGCATGCTGGGCGGCGGTGATCCGGTGCAGCAGGCCTTCTATGCCAAGCACCTGCTGGCCGCCAGCATCATGGCGGCCCCGGCCACCCTGGTCGTGGCCAAGCTGCTGATTCCGGAAACCGGCACCCCGCTGACCCGCGGCACCGTGAAGATGGAAGTGGAGAAGACCTCCAGCAACATCATCGACGCGGCTGCGGCCGGCGCCGGTGACGGCCTGAAGCTGGCGCTGAACATCGGTGCGATGCTGCTGGCCTTCATCGCCCTGATCGCCCTGCTGAACGCCCCGCTGACCTGGATCGGTGATGTCACCGGCCTGGCCGCCGCCATCGGCAAGCCGACCAACCTGTCGACCATCTTCGGCTACGTGCTGGCCCCGATCGCCTGGGTCATCGGCACCCCGTGGGCCGATGCCACCACTGTCGGTTCGCTGATCGGCCAGAAGGTCGTCATCAACGAATTCGTGGCCTACACCGAGCTGTCGCAGATCGTGAACGGCCAGGTCGCCGGCGTGTCGCTGTCCGACGAAGGCCGCCTGATCGCGACCTACGCCCTGTGCGGCTTCGCCAACTTCAGCTCGATCGCCATCCAGATCGGCGGCATCGGTGGCCTGGCCCCGGAACGTCGCCACGACCTGGCCAAGTTCGGCCTGCGCGCCGTGCTGGGCGGTACCATTGCCACCTTCATGACGGCCACCATCGCCGGCGTGCTGACGCACTTCAGTTGAACCCTTGTTTGAGAAGACATCCCCTATGAGCAGCAGTGTCGTTGTCGTCGGTTCCTTCAATGTCGATCACGTGTGGCGGTGCGAAGCGCTGCCGGCGCCGGGCGCGACCATTGCCGGCCGCTACAGCACCGGCCCGGGTGGCAAGGGCTTCAACCAGGCCGTGGCCGCCTGCCGTGCCGGCGCCGAGACGACGTTCGTGTGCGCGCTGGGCGATGACGCCGGTGGTGCGACGGCACGTGACCTGGCCGCGCAGGACGGCTTCGCGCTGATCGCCGAGGCCAGCAGCGAGCCGACCGGCACCGCCGGCATCTACGTCGATGCCCGTGGCCGCAACACCATCGTCATCGGCCCGGGCGCCAACGCCGCGCTGAGCACCGGGTTCCTGGAGCAGCAGCAGGCCCTGCTGGCCGGTGCCAAGGTGGTACTGGTGCAGCTGGAATCGCCGGTGCAGACGATTGAAGCGGCCCTGGCAGCAGCGCGCGAAGCCGGTGTCACCACCGTGCTGAACGCCGCCCCGGCCGACGCGCCGTCCAGCATCGGCCTGCTGAAGCTGGCCGATGTGCTGACCCCGAACGAGACCGAGTTCGCGTCCCTGCTCGGCCGCCATGTCGGTGAGCGCGTGGATGCCGACGACGTGGCCGCACTGGACGGCGCCAGCCTGCACGCGCTGTGCCGCAAGCTGGTCGGCAACGGCACCGTGGTGGTCACCCTGGGTGCGGTGGGCGTGTTCGTTTCGCACGCCGAAGAGAACCTGCGTGGCGACACCCAGCCGTACTACCGCGTGGGTGCCGAACAGGTACAGGCGATCGACACCACCGGTGCCGGTGATGCCTTCAACGGCGCCCTGGCGGCCTCGATCGCCCAGGTGCCGGACGCGCCGTTCGCCCGCCACGTGCGTTTCGCCAACCAGTTCGCCGGCCGTTCCACCGAGAAGGAAGGCGCCGCTGCGGCGATGCCGCGCTTCACCCCGGCCGACGCTGAAGCCAAGTAGATCCACGCCATGCGTGGATGAGAAGCCCGGGTGTGCAGACACCCGGGCTTTTTTGTGTCCGGCGACACGGCCCCATGACCCAGCCGCCCACCATGACCCGGCCGTGGGGGCGGCGGAACCGACCATCAAGCATCTGCTGATGCCGGTGCGGCATGACGAGGGTCCGGATTGGCCTGAACAGGGCCCCTGCCGGCACCTTCGCGCCGCGCCCGGCGGCCTACAATGGGCGCATGCAGATCGGCCCGTACACCATTGCCCCCAACGTCGTGCTGGCGCCCATGGCCGGCGTCACCGACAAGCCCTTCCGCCTGCTGTGCAAACGGCTGGGTGCGGGTCTGGCCGCCTCGGAAATGACCATCAGCGACCCGCGCTTCTGGAACACGCGCAAGTCGATCCACCGCATGGACCACGAGGGCGAGCCGGCGCCGATCAGCGTGCAGATCGCCGGTACCGAGCCGCAGCAGCTGGCCGAGGCCGCGCGCTACAACGTCGACCATGGCGCGCAGATCATCGACATCAACATGGGCTGCCCGGCCAAGAAGGTGTGCAACGCCTGGGCCGGTTCGGCGCTGATGCGCGACGAGCAGCTGGTGGCGCGCATCCTTGAAGCCGTGGTCAACGCGGTCGACGTACCGGTCACGCTGAAGATCCGCACCGGCTGGGACTGCGACCACCGCAACGGGCCGGTGATCGCGCGCATCGCCGAGGACAGCGGCATCGCCGCGCTGGCCGTGCATGGCCGGACCCGCGACCAGCATTACACCGGCCAGGCCGAGTACGCCACGATCGGCGAGATCAAGGCCGCGCTGCGCATCCCGGTCATCGCCAACGGCGATATCGATTCGCCGCAGAAGGCTGCCCACGTGCTGCAGCAGACCGGCGTGGACGCGGTGATGATCGGCCGTTCCGCGCAGGGCCGGCCGTGGATCTTCCGCGAGGTGGCGCACTACCTGGCCACCGGCCAGGAACTGCCGCCGCCGTCGCTGCAGGAAGTGCGCGACATCCTGCTGGGCCACCTGCACGCGCTGCATGCCTTCTATGGTGAACCGCAGGGCGTGCGCATCGCCCGCAAGCACCTGGGCTGGTACGCCAAGGACCGCCCGGAAAACGCTGCCTTCCGCGCGGTGGTCAACCGCGCCGAGGACCCGGCCAGCCAGATCGCGCTGACCAGCGAGTACTTCAACCGCCTGATCGCCGGGGAACCGGCGATGCCTTCGGCCGCCTGACCGACCGGCCACCTCGTAACCTGCCCGACTGCCTTGATCCGTAGAGTCGAGCTTGCTCGACTGCTTCACACCGTAGAGTCGAGCTTGCTCGACTGGCCTCCCCGAGCAGTCGAGCAAGCTCGACTCTACGCACCCTTCCCATCGATCCTGCTCGACGCCCCAAGAGTCCGCCACCATGACGCCGCCGATCTCTTCCCCGACCTACCTGCACGGCTTTTCCGGTACCGAACAGCAGCGCTTGATGACCCAAGCACGCCTGCTGGAATCGAGCATCTTCAGCCAGATCGACTACACCGGTGCACGCCACCTGCTGGAAGTCGGCAGCGGCGTCGGCGCGCAGACCGAGATCCTGCTGCGCCGCTTCCCCGAGCTGCACGTGACCGGCGTGGACCTGAGCGAGGCGCAGTTGGCCACGGCGCGCGAGAACCTGGCGCGCACCCCATGGTGCAGCGACCGCTACACCCTGCAGCAGGCCGATGCCGGCGAGCTGCCGTTCGAGGCCCGCAGCTTCGATTCGGCGTTCCTGTGCTGGGTGCTGGAACACGTGCCCTCCCCCGCCCGCGTGCTGAGCGAAGTGCGCCGCGTGCTGGCCCCGGGTTCGCCGGTCTACATCACCGAGGTGATGAACGCCTCGTTCCTGCTGGACCCGTACTCGCCGCACATCTGGCGCTACTGGATGGCCTTCAATGATTTCCAGCACGACCACGGTGGCGACCCGTTCGTCGGCGCCAAGCTGGGCAACCTGCTGTTGGCCGGCGGCTTCCGCGACGTGCATACCGAAATCAAGACCATCCACCTGGACAACCGCGAACCCGCACGCCGCAAGACCATGATCGCGTTCTGGGAGCAGCTGCTGCTGTCGGCCGCCGACCAGCTGCTGCAGGCCGGCGCCGTGGACGAGGAAACGGTGGACGGCATGCGCCGCGAGTTCCGCCTGGTGCAGAACGATCCGAACGCGGTGTTCTTCTATTCGTTCGTGCAGGGCCGCGCGACGGTGTATTGAGGCGCGGCCCGCGCGCGGCGCGGGTTCACGGATCGATGTGCAGGGTCGCCGTCGGCGGCGCCTGCCAGATCCGCTGCCACATCGCGGCCAACCGCTGCCCGGCGTCGGCGCGTGCGGCGGGGCTGCTGTAGTCCATGCGCTGCTGCTGCGGCACGATCGCCCGCCACTGCCCGTCCACCTGCTCGGCCACCGCGAAATTGAAGGTGTAGTCCGGTTCCAGGCCCATGCGCAGGTCGCTCAGCACCAGCTGGCCATCCACCACCTGCGCACGCATGAAGCCGCGGTTGAACCACTGCAGCCGCTGCACCGCCGGGATCGCGGAGGCTTCGCGCAGCGCCTGCACGTTGGACGGGTAGCCTTCAAACCGCATCGGCCCCTGGTCGGCCACCAGCGAACGGTCACCCACCACGTAACCACTGGGGGTCATCGCCACCACCCGCCACAGCAGCGTGTTGAACGGCATCGGCACCGAGAAGCGCGGTGCATCGCCCAGGCCCATGGCGGCCAGGCTCTGCTGCGCGGCGCGGTCGACCTGTGCCTTGGCCACCAGGCCCCAGCCCAGGTAGGCGGTGCTGACCAGCAGCGATACCCCGAGCACCTTGCCCGCCCACGGCCGCGCACGCGCGAACCAGGCCACCACGCAGCCCAGCAGCAGCCACACGGTGTAGGCCGGGTCGATGATGAAGACGCTGGAGCCCATCGTCGGATGCGGCCGCAGCGGCCACCACAGCTGGGTGCCGTAGACGGTGAACGCGTCCAGCAGCGGATGGGTGACCAGCGCCAGCTGGATGGCCCAGAACCAGCGGACCGGCGCCTGCGCCACGCGGCCGTTGCCGAAGCGCTTGAAGAGCCACCAGATCAGTGCCGCCACCCACGGCAGCACCAGCAGCGAATGGCTGAAGCTGCGGTGGTCGACCATGTTGGCCACCGGATCGGCCGCGGCGAAGCCCAGCCACAGGGCATCGAGGTCGGGCAGCGTGCCGAGCGCGGCACCGGCCAGCAGGGCCGCGCGGCGGTGGCCGGGCGGAGCGATGGCGGCAGCGACGGCACCACCGAGAACGATCTGGGTCAACGAGTCCATGGGCCGATGCTAGCCGCTTGCGCGTCCTGTATGTAGAGCCGAGCCGATGCTCGGCTGCGCTTCGTCTGGCGCCACGACAGCCGAGCATGGGCTCGGCTCTACAGAAAACGGTCGCGCTGCGCACGACAGCCGGGCATGGGCCCGGCTCTACAGAAAGCAGGCGCTACGCCGCCTGCGCCATGCGCGCGCCGGGCAGTTCCACCAGGGTCTGGCCGTGGTGGTCCAGCAGCCGCAGCGCGCCGTCGTGGTCTTCGGCCAGGGCGGTCAGGCTTTCCACCCAGTCGCCATCGTTGGCATAGACCAGGCCATCGCGCTCGACCAGCGCCGCGCGGTGGATGTGGCCGCAGATGATGCCGTCCAGCCCACGCCGGCGCACGTCCTCCAGGCCGGCCTGGACGAAGCGTTCGATGTAGCGCTCGGCGGCGCCGCTGCGCTTCTTCAGGAACTCGGACAGCGACCAGTAGCGCATGCCCAGCCGGCGCCGCACGGCGTTCAACGCCTGGTTTCCGGTGAGGATGCGGTAGTACAGCCAGTCGCCGAAGCGTTCCTGCAGGCCACCGAAGTGGGTCACGCCATCGTAGTCGTCGCCGTGCGCCACCAGCAGCCGGCGCCCGTCCGCCGTCACGTGGATGGCACGGCGGCGCACCTGCATCGCCGGCAGCATCAGCCCGCAGACATGGCGCAGCGAGGCATCGTGGTTGCCGGGAATGTAGATGATCTCGGTGCCGGCGCGACGCAGTGCATGCAGCGCCTGGATGACCTCGCTGTGCGAGGCGCGCCAGTTGGCGCGGCGGTGCGCCATCCACCACAGGTCGATGATGTCGCCCACCAGGTACAGGCGCTCGCAGCGCAGCTGGCCGAGGAAGGTGGCCAGCTCGGCCGCATGGCAATGGCGCGACCCGAGGTGCACATCGGAGACGAACACTGCGCGCCGGTGCGGCGACAGGTTCGCCAGCGCGCTCATGCCGGCATCCCCGCGTCGCGCAGGTAGCGTTTGCGCTTGTGCGGCCGGATCGCCTGCAGGTCCACTTCGATCAGGCCGTCGATCGAATCGCTGAAATCCGGATCGACGCCAAAGGCGAGGAAGCGCGCGCCGCCGGGTTCGCACAGGTCGGTGTACTGCCGGTACAGCGTCGGCACGCCGGTGCCGAGCGCGGCCAGGTTGGCCTTGAGCACGTCGAAGGCGGCGCCGGCATCGAGTTCACCGAAGCTGGGCGGTGCAGCGAAATACTGGAACGGCTGGTTGGATTCGACCAGGCCGCTGCGGCCGCCGTAATAGCGCTGGTAGTAGGCCACCAGCTGTTCGCGTGCTTCGCGCGGCAGCGCGGCACTGATCGACACCGCGCCGAACAGGTAGCGGATGCCCGGCTGGCACTGCAGGTAGGCGCCGATGCCCTGCCACAGGTAATCCAGGCTGCGGCTGCCCCAGTAATCGGGCACCACAAAGCTGCGGCCCAGTTCCAGGCCTTCGGCAATGCGGGTGATGGCATCGTCGGAATAGCGGAACAGCGAGGCGCTGTAGAGCCCGGCCAGGCCGCGGCGGGCCAGTGCCTGCGCACCGCGCATGATGCGGTAGGCACCGGCGATGCGCTGCGCGCTGCCGTCCCAGATCACGATGTGCTGGTACTGCAGGTCGTAGTCGTCCAGGTCGCGGCTGCGGCCAGTGCCCTCGCCCACCTGGCGGAAGGTCAGCTCGCGCAGCCGGCCGAGTTCGCGCAGCAGGGCCGAATCGGCCGTGCAGCTGGCCAGCAGGATCTGCTTGCCGTCGCCGGTCTGGCCCAGCACGGTGGCCCTGGCGATATCGGCGGCCACCTGCGCCGGCGGAACCGGGGCAGCCAGCGGCTCGGGGCCGGCCGGCACGCTGTCGGCGCAGCTGTCGGCGGGGCCCAGCGCGTACAGCGCCCGGCGCACGGCCAGCAGCTGCGCGCCGGGGTCGCCCTGGCCCAGCTGCATCGGCTGGCCGATGCGCAGGCGCAGCGGGCGCCCGCGGCGGGCGAACATCTCACGCGCCAGCAGGGCGGTGCCGGCCGGCTTGAACAGGGTCGAGGCGCCGTAGAACAGCGCCGAGTTGCGTGCCTCCACCCGCACCGGCAGCACCGGTGCAGCGGCCGCGCGGGCGAAACGCACGAAGCCGCGCTGCCAGCGCCCATCGCGGATGCCCTGCAGCGACAGCCGGGACACCTCGCCGGCCGGGAACACGATGACGCACTGCTCGGCGTCCAGCGCCTGTTCCACCGCGTGCAGGCTGCCACGCTGGACCTTGCCACCGAAGATGCGCACCGGCAGCAGCAGATCCTGCAGGGGGCCGATGGCGCCCAGCAGATCGTTGGCGACGATGCGGACGTCGCGCCGCACCCGGCCGACCGCGTCCAGCAGGGCCAGTGCGTCCAGCGCGCCGGAGGGATGGTTGGCCACGATCAGCAGGCGGCCGGTGGCCGGGATACGGGCCAGATCCCGCGCATCGACCTGGTAGTCGCTTTCGAGGAACTCCAGCCCGGCGGCGACGAAATCGAAGCCGCGCAGGTTGGCGCTGCGCTGCAGGAAGGCCTCCACCCGGTCCAGCCGCGACCAGCGGCCGACGCTGCGCAACAGGGGCCGCGCCAGCCGCCCACGGGGGCCGTGGAACCAATCGGGGAAACGTTGCTGCAAGCGCTGCTCGAGTTCCTGCATGGCGTGGTCACTGATGCCCGGCGGCCGGATTGGCCGAGAGCCTGCGCCCGCCACGCGGCAGGCAGATGGCGGTTTGGCGGCAGAACGATGACGGCCCCGGCCGGGCGCCCGGATGGCCCCGCCGGGGCCCGGCGCCCGCCCGGCAATGGTCACGCCAGTGGAACACTGCCTGCGCACCATGGCCCCCGAGGGCCCGCCAGGCCTTGTCGCGGTGGGCACAACACCTTAACCACCGGCAACCCATACGGGTTCACAATGCACAGGCGGCGCACCCCGTGTATGATGCGCGCCCATCTTTCCATCCGAATCAAGGGATATACCGCCTGATGTCCAGCTATCTCTTCACCTCCGAGTCGGTCTCCGAAGGCCATCCGGACAAGGTTGCCGACCAGATCTCCGATGCGGTGCTGGACGCGATCCTGACCCAGGACCAGCGCGCCCGCGTGGCCTGCGAGACCATGGTCAAGACCGGTGTTGCCATCGTGGCCGGTGAAATCACCACCAGCGCCTGGATCGACCTGGAAGCGCTGACCCGCAAGGTCATCACGGACATCGGCTACGACAGCTCCGACGTCGGCTTCGACGGCGCCACCTGCGGCGTGCTGAACCTGATCGGCAAGCAGTCGCCGCACATCGCCCAGGGCGTGGACCGCAAGAAGCCGGAAGAAATGGGCGCTGGCGACCAAGGCCTGATGTTCGGCTACGCCACCAACGAGACCGACAGCTTCATGCCGGCCGCGATCCACCTGTCGCACCGCCTGGTCGAACAGCAGGCCAAGATCCGCAAGAAGCGCAACTCGCCGCTGTCCTGGCTGCGCCCGGACGCCAAGAGCCAGGTCACCCTGCGCTATGAAAACGGCGTGGTTTCGGCCATCGACGCCGTGGTCCTGTCGACCCAGCACGCCCCGGGCATCAAGCAGAAGGACCTCATCGAGGCCGTCCGCGAAGAGATCATCAAGCCGGTGCTGCCGGCCAAGTGGCTGCACAAGGGCACCAAGTTCCACATCAACCCGACCGGCAAGTTCGAGATCGGTGGCCCGGTGGGCGACTGCGGCCTGACCGGCCGCAAGATCATCGTCGACACCTACGGCGGCTGGGCCCGTCACGGTGGTGGCGCCTTCTCCGGCAAGGACCCGTCCAAGGTCGACCGTTCGGCTGCCTACGCTGCCCGCTACGTCGCCAAGAACGTGGTTGCCGCCGGCCTGGCCGACCGTTGCGAAGTGCAGGTCTCCTACGCCATTGGCGTGGCTGAGCCGACCTCGATCTCGGTCACCACCTTCGGCACCGGCAAGATCAGCGACGACAAGATCGAGAAGCTGATCCGCAAGCACTTCGACCTGCGCCCGTACGGCATCATCAAGATGCTGGACCTGGTCCACCCGATGTACCAGCAGACCGCGGCCTACGGCCACTTCGGCCGCAAGCCGAAGGAGTTCAGCTACCTCAACGGCGAAGGCGAGACCGTCAACGCCACGGCCTTCTCCTGGGAGAAGACCGACCGCGCCGCCGCCCTGCGCGCCGATGCGAAGCTGAAGTAAAGCTTGCGGGTAGAGCCGACGGGTAGAGCCGACGGGTAGAGCCGACTGTTAGTCGGCTGACCTTCCAGAAGGGCCGCGCAAGCGGCCCTTCTGCTTTCTGGTAGAGCCGGCCGCTGGCCGGCTTTTTCATGGCCTGTGGAGTGCAGCCCGCCAGCCATCTTGCAAAGCAGCCCCTGCCACGCCAGCATGCAGCCCTCTATCAAGGAAGATGGCGCATGATTCCCCGACTGCTCGACCGCTGGTTCAAGGACAAGCCCACCCCCGAGGCATTTGCCGCGAAAGTCATCCAGACCGCGCGCCGGCTGGGCATCGACAAGCCGCTGGACTACCAGGCCGATCAGTTCCGCATCGTCTACGACGGCGGTTCGTTCTTCAACCTGCACAACGCCTACTCGGCTTACCTGGACGTGGAACGCGGCCGCCAGCGCGACGTGCTGGAACGCTTCACCAGCATCCTGGGCATGGCAGACGAGGAACCGCTGCCGTTCGCCGAGATCCGCGACCGGCTGCGCCCGGTGATCCGCAACCGCAACCTGCTCGACCAGATCATCCTGCAGGAGATGGAAGAAAACGGCCTCGACGCCCGGGTGTCCCTGCAGTACCGACCGCTCACCGGGGAATGCGTGGAACTGCTGGCCGTGGACTACGACCAGCACACCGCGACCCAGACCCGCGACCTGCCCGAGGACTGGGGCATCACCCTGGACCAGGCATTGGCGATCGCGCGCGACAACCTGCGTGCACTGGACGATGCGCCCTTCATCGAGATCGCCCCGGGGCTGTTCCGCTCCGCCTGGAGCGATGCCTATGACAGCAGCCGCGTGCTGCTGCCCGAACTGCTGCATCGCCTTCCCTTGGGAGGCCCGCCGGTGTTCATGATGCCGACCCGCGACGTGCTGCTGGTGGCCGGTGAACGTGATGAAGAAGCGCAGCAGGCGATGATTGCCCAGGCCAGCGAGGCCATGGACGATGGCCGGGTGATCAGCGGCGACATGCATCACTACGTGGAAGGCCAGTTGCAGCCCTTCACCCCGGCCAGCGAAGCACTGCAGCAGGCACTGCGCGCCCTGCGCCTGCAGCTGCACGCGGGGCTGTACGCCACCCAGAAGGAACAGCTGGACAAGGTGCATGAGCTGCACGCGCACGACGTGTTCGTGGCCAACTTCATCGTCGACGGCAGCAACCATATCTCCATCGGCTGCTGGTCCGAAGGCGTGGAAACCTCACTGCCGCAGACCGACTTCATCGCGCTGGTGGTGGAAGAGAGCGATACGCAGATGGTGGAGTGGCACGTGGCGATGCGCGAATTCGGCCACCTGCTGGAAGCCGACACCCGGCACATCCACCCGCCGCGCTACCTGACCCGCGGCTTCCCCGACGCGGACCTGCGTACGCGCGTGCAGCCCGCCTGACGCGCCCCGTGCCATGGGTGCGGCCGGGCACGCCCGGCCCGCGCCCGATACAATCGGCGCATGTCGACCGAACTGAAAACCCACCAGCTGTCCATGACCGTGCTGATGTCGCCGGACATGGCCAATTTCTCCGGCAAGGTCCACGGTGGCGCCATCCTGCGCCTGCTCGACCAGGTGGCCTACGCCTGCGCCAGCCGCTACGCGGGCAGCTACGTGGTTACCCTGTCGGTGGACCAGGTGATGTTCCGCCAGCCCATCGCGGTGGGCGAGCTGGTCACCTTCCTGGCCTCGGTGAACTACACCGGCACCTCGTCGATGGAGATCGGCATCAAGGTGGTGGCCGAGGACATCCTCAAGCGCAGCGTGCGCCACGCCAACAGCTGCTTCTTCACCATGGTGGCCGTGGACGAGGAAGGCCGGCCGACGGCGGTGCCGCCGCTGCAGCCGGCCAGTTCGGATGAGAAACGCCGCCAGGCCGCCGCGCAGATCCGCCGCCAGCTGCGGCAGGAAATGGAACAGCGGCACCTGGAACTGCTGGCCTCGAACCCGCCGTCGCCGGAGTAGAGTCGAGCTTGCTCGACTGCTTTCCGGGTCAGTCGAGCAAGCTCGACTCTACCGCTCGCCGGGCATGGCCCGGCGCTACCGTGAATTGCCGGTTGGGTAGCGCCGGGCCATGCGCGGCGGATGCATCTCAACCGGTGTTCTGCACGCCCTGCGAAACGCCGTTCACGCATGCCACCAGCGCGCGTAGCAGATCGTCATCCTCGCGCCCGCTGGCCCGCCAGCGCTGCAGCAGGTCCACCTGCAGCACGCTGATCGGATCCACGTAGGGATTGCGCAGGCGGATCGACAGCGCCAGCCGCGCGTCGTGGTCCAGCAGCGTCTGCTGGCCCATCAGCGCCAGCAGCCACTGCCGGGTCAGCTCAAGCTCACGCTGCACCTGCGGGAAGAAACGCCCGTGCAGGTCGCCGGACAACTGCGAGAACTGTTCGGCAATGGTGATATCGCCCTTCGACAGCACCATCGCGATGTCGTCGAGGAAGGTGCGGAAGAACGGCCAGTCACGCGCCATCCCGCGCAGCGTCTGTTCGTGGCCGGCATCGACCGCGGCCTGCAGGCCACTGCCCACGCCATACCAGCCGGGAATGACCGCACGCGCCTGGCTCCAGGCGAACACCCAGGGGATCGCGCGCAGGTTGCCCAGCGCCGCGTCCTGGCCCAGCCGGCGCGATGGCCGCGAGCCCAGCGTCATCCGCTCGATCACATCGATCGGCGTGGCCGTGCGGAAGTAGTCCATGAAGCCGGGCTGCCCAACGAAGGCGCGATACACCTCGCTGCTGGCCGCAGACACCACATCCATCACCGGCCGCCAGTCGTCCTCGCGCGGCTCGGGGGCACGTGGCCGCAGGCTGGCGCGCAGCACCGCACCGGTGGCCTGTTCCAGCGAGCGCAGCGCCAGCGCGCGGATACCGTACTTGCGATGGATCACCTCGCCCTGCTCGGTCACCCGCAGGCGTCCATCGATGCTGCCGCGCGGCGATGCATCCACGGCGTGGGTGGTCTTGCCGCCACCACGGCTGATCGAACCACCACGGCCATGGAAGAACGTCAGGCGGATGCCAGCCTCGGCGGCCACCTCCAGCAGTTCCACCTGCGCACGCTGCAGGCCCCAGCGCGATGCCGCGATGCCGCCGTCCTTGCTGCTGTCCGAGTAGCCGAGCATCACCATCTGCACGTCGTCGCGTGCACGCAGGTGCGCGCGGTACACCGGATCGTCCAGCAGGTCGCGCAGCGTGGCGGTGCCGCGCTTGAGGTCATCCACGGTTTCAAACAGCGGTGCGATGTCGAGCGGCACCGCGCCATCGGCATCGACCAGGCCACCCCGCCGCGCCAGCGCCAGCACCGCCAGCACGTCGCCGCGGTCATGCGCCATGGAAATGATGTAGCTGCCCAATGCATCGCCGCCATGCCGCGCGCGTGCATCGGCCAGCGCCGCGAATACCGCGTCCAGGCGCTGGTTGCCTTCGTCATCACTGCCGGGCAGAGCAGTTTCGCCACTGGCATGCGGGCCCAGCAGGCGCGCACGGCCCAGCGCATCCAGCGCCTGCCACGCGTCATCGCCGCCCAGCACCGCGGCCAGTGCACGTGCATGCACGCTGGATTCCTGGCGCACGTCCAGCCGCGCGAGGTGGAAGCCGAAGGTCTTCACCCGCCACAGCAAGCGCTGCACCGCGAAGCCACCGGCATGTTCGCCACGGTTGGCGCGCAGGCTGTCGAGGATCAGCTGCAGGTCGTCGATCAGTTCATCCGGGCCGGCATAGGAACCTTCGCCATCGTCCAGCGTGGCCTGCAGGCGCGCGCGCATGCGGTCGTTGAGCAGGCGGTACGGCATGTCGGCGTGGCGCGGGCGCGACTGCACCTGTGGCAACAGCTGCTGGTAGTGCGCCACGCGCGCCTGCAGTGCGTCGCTCACGCCCACCCGTTCGGTGGACTGGCTGAGCAGGCTGGCCAGCTGCAGCAGTTCCTTCTGGTAGCGCCCCAGCACGGCCTGCCGCTGTGCATCCAGCGTGTTGCGGATGGTGCTGGCATCCACGTTCGGGTTGCCGTCCATGTCCCCGCCCACCCAGGTACCGAAGCGCAACAGGCGCGGCAGCGGCAACTCCTCTCCATAGGTATCGCGCAGCGCCTGCTGCAGCGATTCGTACAGCACCGGAATCACCCGGTACAGCACCTGCACCAGGTAGAAGCCAACATGCTCGCGTTCGTCGTCGACCGTGGGCCGCACCGGCGAGGAATCGGTGGTCTGCCACGATGCCGTGAGTGCCATGCGGAAACGCGCGGCATCGGCAGCGGCCTCGCCCGGCGTGCGCTGGCCATCCAGGTTGTCCACCAGGCTGGCCACCATCAACTGCTCTTTTTCCAGCAGCGCGCGGCGCACCGCTTCGGTGGGGTGCGCGGTGAACACCGGTTCGATGTCGATGCGCGGCAGCCACTGCGCCAGCTCGTCCAGGCCCACGCCCTGCGCCTTCAGGTGCTGCAGCGCATCCTGCAGGCCATCGGGCTGCGCAGCGGCAGTGCCCGCACGCTGGTAGTCGCGGCGGCGGCGGATGCGATGCACGCGCTCGGCGATGTTGACTACCTGGAAGTACGTGCTGAATGCACGCACCATGGTTTCGGCCTGCTGCGGCGTGCGCCCGGCCAGGCCATCGGCCAGCTCGGACAGCGGTGCCTGGTTCTCGCGCCGCGCGATGGCGCGGGTGCGCACGTCCTCGACATCATCGAGGAACGCGGCGGAAACCTGTTCGACCAGCAGGTCGCCGACCAGTGCACCAAGGCGGCGCACATCATCGCGAAGCGGAAGATCGGGGGAAGCGAATTCGATGCTGCTGCGGTACTCGTTCATCGGCGACGCACGAACCTCGGGGCATGATCCGTCGCCAAGCCTACCCCAGTTCGAAGCCGTTGCTGCGTTGCAGAAATGGTTTCATCTGCACGTATCCGCTGGCTACGGATACACCGGTCGGGCAACCGACGTGTGGGAAACCCCGACGGGGTAGAGTCGACCGTTGGTCGACTATCGCGCGCGGCGCGGGATTTCCAGCGGCTGAAAGAAGGGCAGTCGACCAACGGTCGACTCTACCCCGCCGAAGCAACAGGCGGCCCCCGTTGCAGGGGCCGCCATCATCGCGCGCGGGTCAGCGCTTCTTCTTCGCCTTGCCCTGCTCGGCCGGACCGATGGTCTGTTCCAGCCAACGCTCGCTCTCGGCCAGCATGGTCATGATCGACTCGCGTGCGCGGTAGGCATGCGATTCGTTCGGCAGCATCACCAGCCGTGCCGTGCCGCCCAGGCCCTTCACCGCGGCGAACATGCGCTCGCTCTGCAGCGGGAACGTGCCGGAGTTGTTGTCGTCCACGCCGTGGATGAAGAGGATCGGATCCTTGATCCTGTCGGCGTAATTGAACGGCGCCATCTTCTGGTACACGTCCTGCGCCTGCCAGTAATTGCGCTCCTCGGCCTGGAAACCGAACGGGGTGAGCGTGCGGTTGTAGGCGCCGCTGCGGGCGATGCCAGCCTTGAACAGGCGGGTGTGCGCCAGCAGGTTGGCGGTCATGAATGCACCGTAGGAATGGCCACCGATGGCGATGTGCTCGCGGTCGGTCACGCCACGGCGCACCACTTCATCCACGGCGGCCTGTGCATTGGCCACCAGCTGCTCGATGTAGGTGTCGTTGGGTTCCTTGTCGCCCTCGCCGATGATCGGCATGGTCGGGCTGGCCAGCACCACGTAGCCCTTGGCCAGGAAGGCCTGCGGCCCCCAGTAGCTGATCGCGTTGAAGCGGTACGGCGAGTCGGTCACCTGGCTGGCGGCCGCGGCGCTCTTGAACTCACCCGGGTAGGCCCACATCAGCAGCGGCCGCGGGCCATCGCGCTTGGGGTCGTAACCCGGCGGCAGCAGCAGCGTTGCGGTCAGGTCCACGCCATCGGCACGCTTGTAGCGGATCTGCTCCTTCTGCACGCCCTTCAGCTGCGGCAGCGGGTGGGCGAAGTGGGTCAGCGCGCGCGGTGCGGCATCGGCCTGCGCCAGCGACTGCACGTAGAAGTTGCTCGGCGCGTCCGGGCTTTCGCGGGTCAGCAGCAGCGATTCGCCTTCCTGGTCCAGCAGCGCGACCGGTGCCGAATACACCGGCGCCTGCGAATGGAACAGGCGGGTGGCCTTGCGGCTCTCGATGTCGAAGCGATCGACGAACGGACGATCGCCTTCCGGCGAGGCACCCTGCCCGTACAGGAAGATGCTGCGGCCATCGGCGGTGGTCTGCAGGCGGCTGCGGCCGTTGACGTCGCGCACCACGCCGGCGCGGCCCGGATCGTTGTAGCGGTCCTGCGCATCGCGGTTCCACAGCAACTGCGGCGACTGCGCCGCATCGTCCGGGGTGATCCGCCAGGTCTTGGTGTTGCGCGTCTTCCACCACGATTCGCTGAGCAGGGCCAGGTCGCCACGACCCCAGGTGATGCCGGCAAAGCGGCTGCCCAGCTGGGCCAGGGTCACCGGCGGCTTTTCGAACGGCGCGGCCTGCATGAACACCGCATCGCGCACCTTGGCGTCGCGGTTCGGATCACCACCGTCCTGCGCTTCGGCCCAGACCAGGGTGGCCGGCGCATCGGCGCGCCAGCTGATGTCGCGCACGCCGGTCACTTCGGCATCATTGCCGGTCGGCAGGCCCTCCACCAGCGGGCGCGAGGCCACGCTGTGGGCCAGCTGGCCGTTGCGGTCGAGCACCTCGATGCGTCGCGGGAAGCTGCCCACCGGCACCACGTACGAGTACGGGCGCTGCACGCGCTGGCTGAGCAGGTAGTTGCCATCCGGCGACACGCTCAGGCCCAGGTAGATGCCCGCCATGCCGATGGCACGCGCCTGCCCGTCCAGGCTGACCTGCATCGGCTGGGCGTTGGCGTAGTAGTCGAACAGCTTCGCATCGGCCTGGTTCTTCAGCAGGTCCTGGTAGGTGCGGATGGACACCACGCCGGTGCTCTTGCCGGTCTGCTGCACGGCCGGGCCGGTGGGAATGCCATCGGCCGGCGGCGGGTCGCCCGCGTTGGCCACGCGGGTCATCACGATCAGGCCGCGGCTGTCGGGCAGCCACTGGTAGCCATCGCCGAACACGGTGTTCAGGTCGGTGCGGACGCGGCGTGCGCTGGCGCTGGCCACGTCCACCAGCCACAGTTCGTTGGCACCGCTGGCGGCGTCGACCTGGTTGAAGGCCAGCCACTTCTGGTCGGGCGACCAGGCCAGGCCTGCAATCGACAGCTGCGGCGGCAGGCCGCTGATCTGCAGTTCCTTGCCGTCGGCCACGTTCAGCAGCCACAGCTTCTCGCCGAAGCTGAAGCGGCTGTCGGAGAACGTGCGCGGGTTGATGCGGATGCCGGCCAGCTTCAGTTCCGGCTGGGCCACCACCTGGATCGACGGCAGCGACGGCATCTGCATCAGCGCGGCCACGTCGCGGCGCGGCGACAGGAACAGGCTGGGCGCACGCGGCGCATCAACCACCGCCTGCAGCGCGGCCGACGGCAGTTCATAGCCGGTTTCGCCCTTGGCCGCCGCCACCTGCGGGCTGTCGGCGGACCAGGCCTGCGGGACCACCGCCAGCAGGGCCATGGACAGGACCAGGCCGGTCCAGCGCCGGCTGCGGCGCGCGTGCTTGCTCATCGATCTTCCTGTTTTGTATGCGTGAAGACCCTCGACCTTAACAGGCACCGACCCGCGCCCCATCTGCCGATGGTTGGGTCGCTCCGGTTCCGCCCCGGGGCCGCGATATACTGGGCGTTCTCCCCTGCCGAGGGGCGCTGCGACCGGAACCCATGAGGCCCGGCCAGGCTCGGTAAGGTGGCTTTGTAACAACGGCGCCCGGCTAGATGCGAGTACCCGCTCGCCCACAACCGGAGCTACTGCATGAACGCTGTTGCCAAGACCTTCTCCACCGAAGGTGACTACAAGATCCGCGACATCACCCTGGCCGACTGGGGTCGCAAGGAACTGGACATCGCCGAGCACGAGATGCCGGGCCTGATGTCGATCCGCCGCAAGCACGCCACCAGCCTGCCGCTGAAGGGCGTGCGCGTGACCGGCTCGCTGCACATGACCATCCAGACCGCGGTGCTGATCGAGACCCTGAAGGACATCGGCGCCGACGTGCGCTGGGCCTCCTGCAACATCTTCTCGACCCAGGACCACGCCGCTGCGGCCATCGCCGCCACCGGCACCCCGGTGTTCGCCTGGAAGGGCGAAACCCTGGAAGAGTACTGGGACTGCACCCTGGACGCGCTGACCTTCACCCTGGCCGACGGCACCCTGACCGGTCCGGAGCTGGTGGTGGACGACGGCGGTGACGTGACCCTGCTGATCCACAAGGGCTACGAGCTGGAAAACGGCAGCGACTGGGTCAACACCGCCTCCTCCTCGCACGAAGAACAGGTCATCAAGAACCTGCTCAAGCGCGTGGCCACCGAGCGCCCGGGTTACTGGGGCCGCGTGGTGAAGGACTGGAAGGGCGTCTCCGAAGAGACCACCACCGGCGTGCACCGCCTGTACCAGCTGGCCCAGGCCGGCACCCTGCTGATCCCGGCGATCAACGTCAACGACTCGGTCACCAAGAGCAAGTTCGACAACCTGTACGGCTGCCGCGAGTCGCTGGCCGATGGCCTGAAGCGCGCGATGGACGTGATGCTGGCCGGCAAGGTGGCCGTGGTCTGCGGTTACGGCGACGTGGGCAAGGGCTGCGCCGCGTCGCTGCGTGCCTACGGCGCACGCGTCATCGTCACCGAGATCGACCCGATCTGCGCCCTGCAGGCGGCGATGGAAGGCTATGAAGTCAACACCATCGAATCGACCCTGGGCCGTGCCGACCTGTACGTCACCACCACCGGCAACAAGGACATCATCCGCATCGAGCACCTGAGCGCGATGAAGGACCAGGCCATCGTCTGCAACATCGGCCACTTCGACAACGAGATCCAGGTCGATGCGCTGGTCGGCTTCAAGGGCGTGCAGCACGTCAACATCAAGCCGCAGGTGGACAAGTACATCTTCCCGAACGGCAATGCGATCTTCCTGCTGGCCGAAGGCCGCCTGGTGAATCTGGGCTGCGCCACCGGCCACCCGAGCTTCGTCATGTCCAACTCGTTCGCCAACCAGACCCTGGCCCAGATCGACCTGTGGGCCAACAAGGACAGCTACGAGAAGAAGGTCTACCTGCTGCCCAAGCACCTGGACGAAGAAGTGGCCCGCCTGCACCTGGAAAAGATCGGCGTGAAGCTGACCACCCTGACCCAGGAACAGGCCGACTACATCGGCGTGCCGGTGGAAGGCCCGTTCAAGCCGGACCACTACCGCTACTGATGTCGTGCGGGGGTCGGATCCCTTTCCGCAGGAAAGGGCTCTGACCCCAGCAACGGATGCACACGGAACGGGCGCCTTCGGGCGCCCGTTCTGCGTTCCGGCCCGGGGTCGGATCCCTTTCCATGGGAAAGGGCTCCGACCCCCCTGCCGAAGCACGCAGGTGGTCGTGGCGCTACATTGGTGTTCGGCCATGCATCCCGGCAGGAGCCTCGGTCAAGGCAACGCGCCTAGCGCGCGCTACGATGCCCCATGACCCCCGCCATCAACCTGCTCAAGCGCGAAAAAATCGCCCACACCGTGCGCAGCTACGTGCACGACGCGCATGCCGAATCCTACGGCGGCGAAGCCGTGGAGAAACTCGGCCTGGACCCTGCCCAGGTGTTCAAGACGCTGCTGGCCAGCACCGAAACCCACGAACTGCTGGTGGCGATCGTGCCGGTGGCCGGGCAGCTGGACCTGAAGGCACTGGCCGAAGCCGCCGGCTGCAAGAAGTGCGAGATGGCCGCGGCCGATGCTGCCCAGCGGGCCACCGGCTACCTGGTCGGCGGCATCAGCCCGCTCGGGCAGAAGAAGCGCCTGCGCAGCTTCCTCGATGCCAGCGCACAGTCACTGCCGGCGATGCACGTCAGCGCCGGCCGCCGCGGCCTGGAAGTGGAACTGGCCCCGGCCGACCTGTTGCGGCTGACCGCAGGGCACTACGCGCCCATCGGGAAGGCCCGCTGATGTCCGCCGCAGATGTCCTGCTGCAGGACCTGCTCAGTGGCGATGCCACGCGCATCCATGCCTCGGCAAGCCGGGTCGCGGTGACCTTCGATCACGCGCTGCTGGACGCACTGGCCCCGCATGCCGACCGTATCGAACGTGCCTGCGCCGGGGTCACACTCGGCGGCGCACTGCTGGCCAACCAGGTGCATCTGCAGGCGGCGCTGCAACGCCTGCGCTACTGGCAGGCGCAGGCTGGCTGCCTGTGCGCACTTACGCCGACGTATCTGTTCTTCGACCCGCGCAGGCTGATCGAACAGGGGCAGATGCGGTTGCTCTCGGTAGGCGACGCCGAAGACGGCTGGGGCGAATGCCACCACGTCACCTGCACGCAGTGTGGCCAGTCCTGGGAAGCGACCGACCGCGAATACCATTACCCATGGTGGGAGTGGAAAGCCGCCTGACGAAGGGGTCAGATCCCTTTCCACCGGAAAGGGCTCTGACCCCACCCGATGGATCACGGCCGCCAGTTGGCGTTGCTTTCCCAGAACTGCACGGCGCGCTGGTAGGCCTCGCGGTCCAGTGGCACGCCGGAACCGCCCTCCTCCACACCCAGCGCGTTGCGCATCATGGTGATCGGCGCCATCGGCACTTCTTCCGGCTCGGCGGTGTAGATGCAGCCGACGATGCCCCAGTCCGCGTCGATCGGCGAGCCTTCCTTCGCCAGCTGTTCGGCGCTGTACAGAATCACCACCAGGTAATTCGCGCGCGGCGATTCCACGCCCTCGAACCAGCGCACCAGCACTGGCAGTTCCTCGCGGTTGCGCGCTTCGTAGCCGCTGCGCAGCAGGTGGCGGTTGGCCTCGGTGACCGGCACGGTCAGGCAGCGCGTGCTGGTCCAGTTCTCGTACACGAACAGTTTGCAGAACGGCGCATAGCCGTCGAGCACCTTCAGCGGCGCATGCGCGTTGAGGTGCGCCTGGAACTGTTCGGCGCTGATGTCCTGGATGGTGTTGGCGCGCGGCACGCGCGGGAACAGACGGGGACGGGCGAATTCAGTGAGGACGATGGACATGGCGTGCACGGGCGGGAACAGGTCATCAGGGTAACGGTCGATGCGCTTGAAGTCTGCTTCACATTTGACGGCCACAGTGCGCGTACATCTCCCGGAGAGTCCTGCATGAACCGCTTCCACCGCCCCCTGCTGTCCGGCCTGTTGGCCCTCCTTCTCCCCGCTGCCTTGTCCATCCCTTCCATATCTGCCGCATCACCGCGGGTGCTGCTCGTGGTCAGCAGCGAAGGCCGGGACCAGGGCAAGACCCGTCCGGGTTTCGAGATGGACGAATTCGCGCAGGCCTGGCTCATCCTCAAGCAGAACGGCTTTGACATCGACGTGGCAAGTCCGCGAGGTGGCGCCGTCGAGGCTGACAAGTACAACCCCTCCGAGGCTTTCAATGCCGCCGTCCTTGCCGATCCGCAGGCCATGGGCAAGTTGGCCGCAACCGTGCCCACCGCACAACTGCGTGCCAGCGACTACCAGGGCGTCCTGGTGATCGGCGGCAAGGGTGCCATGTTCGATCTTCCCGTCGATACGGCCCTGCACGCCACGATTGCCGGAATCTGGCAGCAGGGCGGGTTGGTCGCGGCGGTGTGCCATGGCCCGGCGGCGCTGGCAGGTGTTCGCCTTGCCGATGGCCGGGCAATGGTGGATGGCCGCGCCATGACCGGCTTCACAGAAGAGGAAGAAGCGCTGTTTGGCAAACGCTGGGCGAAGGAATTCGCGTTCCAGCTTGAACCGCGCATGCGCGAGCTGGGGGCACGCTGGCAGGAGGCACCGTTGATGATGCCGAAAGTGGTGGTCGATGGACGCCTGCTGACTGGCCAGAACCCGTTCTCGACCGCCGCGCTGGCCGATGCCTTCGTGCGCGCCAGCGGACGCGTGCCACTGGCGCGCCAGGCATGGCGCGACGAGCGCAGCATGGCGCTGGTGGAGCAGCACCTGCAGCAGCGCGATGGACGGGCGGCACGAGAACTGGCGCAGCGCCCCTCCGACCATCACGTTGAGTTGATCGGCATGCTGGGCTTCTACCAGCTGAAGGGCGCCAAGGATTCCAGCGCCATCACCGACGCGCTGTCCATCATGCAGTTGGCCAGCCCGCATATGGACGAACCGAGGCTGCAGGTCGCGATGGCAGAAGCCCACTGGCGCCTGGGCCGGACCGAACTGGCCCGTTCGCAGGTTCGGGCTGTGCTGGAAAAGCAGCCCGGACTGGACGAAGCTAGCGCTCTCCTGGCCCGCATGCAGCCCTGACCATGGACGCCGAGCGCCTGCGCCTGCTGTTGATTGAAGACAACCTGCCGTTGGCCTCGGCCATCATCGACATGCTGCAGGCGCATGGCCATCTGGTCGATTTCGCCGCTGACGGACACCTCGGGCTGCAGTTGGCACTGGCATCGCCGCCGGATGTACTGCTGCTCGATATCGGGTTGCCCGGCATCGATGGCACGACCGTCTGCCATCGGTTGCGCGAACGCAGCGATCGGCACGTCCCGGTGCTGATGCTGACCGCACGAGATGCGATCGGCGACAAGCTGCAGGGCTTCGCTGCGGGCGCAGATGACTATCTGGTCAAGCCCTTCGACGACGCCGAACTGCTCGCCCGCTGTCTCGCCCTCGCCCGCCGCCATCGCGTGGGTCAACCGAACCTCCTGCAGGTTGGACCGTTGAGCATCGACCGCCGCAGCGGCCAGGCCTGGCGTGCCGGAATGCTGCTGGAACTGGCACAGGTTCCGCAGAGCATCCTGCTCGTACTGGCCGAGGCCTGGCCGCGAACGGTCACGCGCAGCGAGCTCGTTCAACGCCTGTGGGGTGATGAGGCGCCGCCTTCCGATCCGCTGCGATCGCACCTGTATCTGTTGCGGCAGGCACTGGACAAGCCGTTCGAAGGCGAGATGCTGCGCACCGTCCACGGTGTCGGCTTCCGTCTGGAAGCCTCGCCATGAGGCCGCGGCCAACCCAGCGCCTGCGCCGTCGACTGGTGATCACATTCACCGCCTTCGCGCTGTTCACCGCCATGGTGTTCGGCACCTATTCGCTGGTATTCATGTACGTGGTGGAAGACAGCATCTTCAACGCCCAGCTGGACCGTGAAGCGCGGGCCCAGCTTGCCCGCCACGCGCACGAAGGGGACTGGGGGACGCCTGCCGACGCGGCCATCCAGCTGCATTACTCACCCTCGACCTTCCCCGACGATCTGCGCAGCGAGTTCGCAAAGGAACCCTGGCGCTCGGAGTTCGCAGGCGTCGATGGGCGACACTACCATCTCAAGCGGATCGATCCTCCGGCCGGCACCCCGCCTGCGTGGCTTGTGTCGGAAGTCAGCGCACAACTGGTGGTCCGACCGATCCGTGACCGGGTTGTAATGCTGCTGGCCGGCACGGCACTGCTGGTCTTGATCGCGGCGATTGCTCTTGGCATGTGGCTCGCCCATCGCAGCACGCGCTCGCTCTACGTGCTGGTCGAAGAGGTTGAAGCACTGCAGCCGGAACCCGGCCACGGCATGCGCCTGGCAGCGCGTTTCGACGATGACGAGATTGGCGTACTCGCGCGTGCGCTCGATGGTTTGTCTGCACGCGTCGCTGCCTTCCTTGCCCGCGAGCAGGCGTTCACGCGCGATGCCAGCCACGAGCTGCGTACCCCCCTGAGCGTCATCTCCAGTGCGGCAGGCCAACTATCCAGCGAGCCAGCACTGTCCGAGCGTGGCCGCCAGCATGTGCAGCATATCCGCCTTTCGGCACTGCAGCTGCAGCAGGCCATCGCGGCGCTGCTGGCGCTGGCACGGGAAGAAACCGCCAGCCACGGTGCTCCGCCGGTCAAGCTGGTACCGCTGCTGGAACGGGTGATCATCGAGCAGTCTCCGTTGCTGGCCGAGCGGCCTGTCGAGGTACGGCTGGACGTGCCCAACGGGGCCACGCTGCGTGCGCCCGAGGCGGCCCTGCGCGTCGTCCTGGCCAATCTGGTCGGCAACGCGTTCGCGCATACCGCGCAGGGTGAGGTCCTGATTGCATGGCAGGACGGTCACTTGCTGGTGCACAACACGGCGGGTACATCGCCCTTTCTGGGCAACTGGCCCGAACCGCGGCCCTTCGACAAGCGAGATGGCAGTGAGGGCAACGGTCTGGGCCTGGACATCATGCGGCGACTCTGCAGCCACTACGGGCTCGAGCTGGTCATCCAGCATGGCGGCGATGGGGTAATGGCCCGTTTGAGGGGGCAGCCCGCCGAGCTGTAGCAGCAGCTACAGCGCCATCCGCTCGCGCAGCTCACGCGCCTGCCGCCGCGAGACTTCCACCTCGCTGCCATCATCCAGCGCCAGGTCGTAGCCATCGCCCACGCTGGGACTGACCGCGCGGATCCGCCGCAGGTTCACCAGCGTGTTGCGGTTGGCACGGAAGAACAGCTCCACCGGCAGGCGTGCTTCCAGCGCGCTCAGGCTGCGGGTCAGAAGCGCATTCTGGTCGCGGAACCACAGGCGGGTGTAGTTGCCATCCACCACCAGCCGGCGGATCTCGCCTACGGCCACGAACCAGCACCGCTCGCCATCGCGCACGAACACCTGGTCCTGTGCGTTCAGGCTGCCACCTGCAACCACCGCCGGCGCGGCAGACACATCTTGCTGGCGCGCGCGTTCCAGCGCTTCATGCAGGCGCGGGGCTTCCACCGGCTTGACCAGATAGTCCAGTGCATTGGTCTGGAAGGCACGCACCGCATAGGCATCGTAGGCGGTGACGAACACCACGGCCGGCGCCTGTTCCAGGCCATCGAGCACATCGAAGCCGGTACCGGAGGGCATCTGTACGTCCAGCAGCACGAGGTCGGGTTTCAACCGGGCGATCGCCTCGCGCGCGGCCGGCACGTCATCGGCCTCGCCCACGCACTGCACCCACGGCAGCGCCGCCAGCAGCGTGCGCAGCTCCTGCCGCGCCAGCCGCGCGTCGTCGACGATCAGGACACTCAGGTTCGTGCGCATTGCGGGATCTCCAGGATGGCCTGCATGCGGCCGTCCGCCGGTTGCAGGTGGAAGCGGCCACCGCGGCCCAGCTGCGAACGCAGGTAGGCCAGGCCGACGCCATGCCCGGCGGTTGCGGCGGCATTGCCTGCGGCGGCCACACCCAGCGGATTGTCGACCTGCAGCCGCAGCAGGCCGTCGCGGCACTGCGCGCTGATACGCACCTCGCCACCGCCAGGACACACGGCGATGCCGTGCTTGATCGCATTTTCCACCAGCAGCTGCAGCGCCATCACCGGCAGGCGCGCCTGTGCGGCTTCGCCACTCACCTCGAAGTGCACCTGCAGGCGCTGTTCGTAGTGCACGGCTTCAACAGCCAGATAATCCTGCACCACGGCCAGTTCGTCGGCCAGCACTGCCTCCTCGCTGCGCGCGTGCTCCAGTGCATGGCGCAGCGTGCGCGAAAGATCGGTGACCATCTGCCGTGCGCGCTCGGGATCTTCGAGGATCAGCGCGCGCAGGTTGTTCAACGCGTTGAACATGAAGTGCGGGTTCAAGCGCGCGCGCAGCGCATCGCGTTCCAGCGCGCTGCGTTCGGCTTCGGCACGCAGGCGCGCCAGTTCGGCTTGGCGCGCACTGCGCACGCCGTGCAGGCCGGCCCACAACGCGGTCCACAGCCCCAGCATCAGCACGGTGTTGAGCCAGTAGAGCAGGCGTGCGACCGGGCGGAAATCACCCGATCGGCCACCAAAATCCACCCAGCCCAGTGCCAGCGCCGGCTGCAGCACCGCCGTCAGCAGCAGTTGCGCCAGTGCTGCACCCAGCAACACCGCCAGCGCCAGCCGCAGCACCAGCGCGCCCAGGTCCAGCCGCCACCAGTGGCGCCGCAGGGCCAGCGCGCGCACGCTGCCGCTGATGGCATACAGCAGCACGCCCAGGCCGACGCTGATGAGCGTGCTCCCACTGCTGCTGCCGCCACCAAACGCGCCGGTCATGGCCAGGCTGACCACGCAGAACAGCGCCCAGCCGAGGGTGTTGATCAACCAGAAGCGCAGCGTGGAGGTCGACTCGGGCATGGCAATGGCCGGCGGGGACGGAAGGATCAGCGGTGGCTGTCGAGGAACGCCTGCACCTGCCCACGCAGCCATTGCGGATCATCCCACATCAGGAAGTGGTGGCCGGTCGCGCTCAGTTCGATGCGTACACCCGGCAGCGTGGCGTACTGCGACTGGAAGATCGCACGCGCCGACGCTTCGGTCGCACCCATTGCCTGGTAGGACGCCCATGCGCCCAGCACCAGCGTGGGTGACTGGATACCGGCCACGTCGCTGCGCAGGTCGGTCACCAGCAGCGAGTACATCGCATCGGCGGTGGTGGCGCGATCGCTGTCGCGGCCCCAGTGCTTCAGTTCGGGCAGGCGCGCGGCACTGTTGGTCAGCGGGGCCAGCGCCGCTTCGGCCTGCGCCTGGTAGCTGGCCGGGTCCGCAGCCAGCATGGCCGTGCGCATCTGTTCGGCCATCGGCTGCACGCTCTGTGCGGTCGCCTGCGGGTTCTGCATGCCCGCGTAGAACGGCAGCGCGTCGACGATGACCAGCGGCCCCAGTGCGTCCGGTTCCTTCACCGCCATCTGCAGGGTCAGCACGCCGCCCAGGCTGTGGCCGATCACCGCCGGATGGTCCAGCGCCTGGTCATGCACATAGGCCAGCAGCTGGTCGCGCATGGCCGACAGGAAATCCGCCGGACGCGGCGCGGCGGCGCGGGCGCCGGCAAAGCCCGGCAGCTGCACCAGGTGGCACTGCACGTCCTTCAATGCCAGGCAGGTCTCGCGCCAGACCTCGGCGCTGCTGTTCAAACCAGGGATCATCAACAACGGGCGGCCGTGGCCGACCACCTCGACCTGCAGCGTGCCGGTGCCGATCGGGGCTGCCTCGGCAGCATGGGCCGCGCCCGAGCCGAGCACGGCCATCGCCATGCCCAGCATGGCCAGCCGGGCCAGGGCCTTCATTGCGTAGTACATCGCCAGGATCATCGTCATCGTGTGTTCCTTCCAGGGGCGGGTGCGTGGGGTGTGCGGCCAGCGTGGCCGCGATGGGCGCCGCCGGGGTGCAGTTCCGGAGCAACGGCCGCCACGCCGGGTGAACGGTCGCCACGCCCTGCCGCCTCTTCACGCCCTCATGCTTCACATCCATCTTGATGGAGAGATATACTCAAGCGCACCCGCTGCCACCGCCCGTGCCATGACCGCCATCAGCTTCGAGTTCTACCCACCCAAGACCGATGAGCAGCGTGGCCAGCTGGACCGTACCGCCGCCCGCCTGAAGGCGTATGCCCCGGAGTACGTGTCCTGCACCTTCGGTGCCGGCGGCTCCACCCTCAGCTACACCTCCGAGACGGTGCGCCACCTCAACCAGCACCATGGCTTCGATGCGGCGCCGCACCTGTCCTGCGTCGGCGGCACCCGGCAGGAAATCCGCGAGCTGCTCAAGCTGTACCGCGCCATCGGCTGCCGGCGGCTGGTCGCGCTGCGCGGTGACCTGCCCTCGGGCATGGGCTTTCCAGGCGACATGCGCTACGCGGCCGAACTGATCGCCTTCATCCGCGCCGAGCATGGCGATGCATTCCGCATCGAGGTCGGCGCCTACCCGGAAACCCATCCGCAGGCACCGGATGCACTGACCGACCTGAAGCACTTCAAGGCCAAGATCGATGCCGGCGCCGATGCGGCCATCACCCAGTACTTCTACAACGCCGACGCCTACTTCCACTTCGTCGATGAAGTGCAGCGGCTGGGCGTGCAGGTGCCGATTACCCCGGGCATCATGCCGATCGCCAACTTCAGCCAGCTGCGTCGCTTTTCCGAACAGTGCGGTGCCGAGATCCCGCGCTGGATCAGCCGCAGGATGCTGGCCTATGGCGACGACAGCGAATCGGTGCGTGCCTTTGGCGCCGAAGTGGTGGCCAGGCTGTGCCAGCGCCTGGTGGAAGGCGGCGCGCCAGGGCTGCACTTCTACACGCTGAACCTGGCCAAGCCGACGGTGTCGGTGCTGAAGCTGCTGAACGGCTGAAGGCGCACTGCGCTGTCGCTTTCAACGCTACCCTGTGGCAATGAAAGCTGTCCTGTCCCTGCTGCTGGTGCTGCTGTCCGCGGCCAGCATCGATGCCCACGCCCAATCCACGCGCCTGAACCGCTGCACCGATGCGCAGGGCCAGAGCGTCTACACCGACCGCCCGTGTGACAGCGTAGGCGCACAGTCGCGGCGTCCGCCGCCGCCACCGGCCGGCAGCACCCTGCAGCGCGACAGCCTGGGGGCCAGCTGCCCGCGCCGCCTCAGCGAGCTGGTGCAGGCCCTGCATGACGCGGTGAACACCCAGGACGTCAACCGGTTGTCCACGCTGTACCTGTGGAGCGCGGTGTCCGACGCCGGCGCGCAGCGCATCCTCGGCCAGCTGGAATCGGTGGTGCGGCGTCCGCTGGTGGACGTGGTGCCGGTGTACCCACGGCAGGATGATGAGGCGCAACCGGATGAGGGCCAGAGCCCTGCTGCGCAGGGATCCGACCCGGAGCCGGCGATGGCGCGGCATCCGGTCGGCCTGCGCCTGGAACAGACCCTGCCGGGCAGTGCGGCGCGCGCGGCGACGGTGCTGGGGCTGCGGCGGCAGTACGGGTGTTTCTGGATCACGTTGTAGGGCCGGGGTCGGATCTGCGCGCAGCGCGGCTCTGACCCCTTCCCGCAATCCTGGGGTCAGGGCCCTTTCCCGTGGAAAGGGATCCGACCCCGTCGGGTCAGGCTGGCCACAGGCCGCGGATCGCGGCGATGCCCTGGCCACCGTGGCGACGGGCCTGGCTGACCTGGCCTGCATCCAGCCCGCCCAGTGCGTAGATCGGCAGCGACACCTGCGCCCGCAACGCGGCGAACGCCTCCCAGCCCAGCGGGGTGGCTCCGGGGTGGCTGGCCGTGGCCTGCACCGGGCCGAGCACCGCGAAATCACAGCCCAGCCGCTGCGCTGCCTGCAGCTGCGCCAGGTCATGGCAGGAGGCCGCCACCAGCTGGCCCTCCGGCAGCGGTCGTTCCTGCAGGGCCAGCAGCTGTTCGCTGCCCAGGTGTACGCCGATGCCCAGCGCGCGGGCCAGTTCGATATCGCGGTTGAGCAGCCATTGCACGCCCTGCCGGTGCGCCTGCAGGGCCTGCTCGATCAGCACCTGCCGTTGCGGGTGCGCGGCCGGCAGGCGCAGCTGGATGCGCTGCTGGCCCGTGGCCACCGCCTGCTGCAGCTGGTCCTGCCAGCGCTGCACGCCGGCCTCGCCTTCTTCCGGCGCCGGGGTGATCAGGTAGCGGTCGGGTTGGCGCAGCGCGGCCACCACCGGCAGGTCGGCCGGCGGCATCGAATAGCGGCCCAGCTTGTCCGGCGCCACCCAGGTGATGGCCTGGCCCTCGCGCCCGCGCGGGGTGCCCTTCCAGCTGCGGATGTGCCGCACCTCCAGGGTCAGGTGCTTGTCCGGGTAGTGCTGCGGCACGTCCATGATCCACTCGCCGATCTCGGCCTCGATGCCGAGCTCTTCGCGCAGCTCACGCACCAGCGCCTGTTCGGAACTCTCGCCGGCCTCGCGCTTGCCGCCGGGGAATTCCCACAGGCCGGCCATGTCGCGGTTCTCGGTACGGCGGTTGAGCAGCACGCGGCCACGGACGTCGGTGATGACGCCGGCCACGACATGGATCGATCGTTTCGGGGAAGGCATGGGGACAGGATGCCGAATCGGCAGGGCGCCGCGCAATGCCGGCCGCCGGCCCGGCGCCGCCATCGCCCCGGCCACAACGAAGAAGCCCCGCTTTCGCGGGGCTTCCTGGGGTCAGCTCAGCTGGCCGTGGCAGTGCTTGTACTTCTTGCCACTGCCGCAGGGGCACGGATCGTTGCGGCCGATCTTCGGCTCGTCACGCTGCAGCGGGCTCCCGCCCTGCTGGGCGGCTTCCACCTGCGCCGCTTCTTCGTCGGCGCTGTAGCTGCCGGCGTCCTGGTGCTGGAACTGCGACTGGCTCAGGCGGGCTTCCACCTGCTGCCGCTCGGCGGCTTCCAGCGCCTGCACTTCCTCGTCGCTGCGGATGCGCACGCGTGCCAGCAGGGTCACCACTTCGCGCTTGACGTTCTCGAGCATGTCCGAGAACAGCTCGAAGGCTTCCTTCTTGTACTCCTGCTTGGGCTGCTTCTGCGCGTAACCACGCAGGTAGATGCCCTGGCGCAGGTAGTCCATGCGGGCCAGGTGTTCCTTCCAGCTCTGGTCGAGCACGGTCAGCATGACGTGCTTTTCCAGCGCGCGCATGGTTTCCTCGCCCACGCCGGCTTCCTTCTCGGCGAAGTGCTGGTTGACGCGCTCCAGCACCTTCGCAGCGATGCCTTCGGCGTCCAGTTCCTCGTGCGACTTGACCATGTCCACCAGCGACATCTGCAGGCCGAAGTCCGACTCCAGGGTCGCTTCCAGGCCACGCAGGTCCCACTGCTCGTCCACCGAGTTCGGCGGCACGAAGCGGGCGACCACGTCGAAGATCACGTCGTCGCGGATGCCGTCGACGTTGTCCTTCACCGATTCGGCGTCCAACAGTTCGTCGCGCTGGGCGTAGATCACCTTGCGCTGGTCGTTGTTGACGTCGTCGAAGTCCAGCAGGTTCTTGCGGATGTCGAAGTTGTGGGCCTCGACCTTGCGCTGCGCCTTTTCGATCTGGCGGCTGACCAGGCGGTCCTCGATGACGTCGTCTTCCTTCATGCCCATCATGCGCATGGCCTTCTGCACCCAGTCGGAGGCGAAGATGCGCATCAGGTTGTCTTCCAGCGACAGGTAGAAGCGGGACGAACCCGGGTCACCCTGGCGGCCGGAACGGCCACGCAGCTGGTTGTCGATACGGCGCGATTCGTGGCGTTCGGTGCCCACGATGTGCAGGCCGCCGGCGGCCTTCACCGCGTCATGGCGCTTCTGCCATTCGGCCTTGACCGCCGCCTTCTGCTCGTCGGTCGCGCCCTCGCCCAGCTCGTGGATTTCCGCTTCCAGCGAACCGCCCAGCACGATGTCGGTACCACGGCCGGCCATGTTGGTGGCGATGGTCACGGCAGCCGGGCGACCGGCGTTGGCAACGATGGTCGCTTCGCGGTCATGCTGCTTGGCGTTGAGCACTTCGTGCTTCACGCCGGCCTTGCTCAGGTGCTCGGACAGCATTTCCGAGGTTTCGATCGAGGTGGTACCCACCAGCACCGGCTGGCCGCGCTTGGCGCACTCTTCGATGTCGGCCAGCACCGCATTGAACTTGCCCTTGCGGTTGAGGAACACCTGGTCCGGGCTGTCCTTGCGGATGGTCGGGCGGTTGGTCGGGATGACCACCACTTCCAGGCCGTAGATGCTCTGGAATTCGAACGCTTCGGTATCGGCCGTACCGGTCATGCCGGACAGCTTCTTGTACATGCGGAACAGGTTCTGGAAGGTGATGCTCGCCAGCGTCTGGTTCTCGCGCTGGACCGGCACGCCTTCCTTCGCTTCCACCGCCTGGTGCAGGCCGTCGGACCAGCGGCGGCCGGCCAGGGTACGGCCGGTGAATTCGTCGACGATGACCACTTCGCCGTCGCGCACGATGTAGTCCACGTCACGCTGGTAGATGGCGTGCGCGCGCAGGGCGGCGTTGAGGTGGTGGACCACGGTCAGGTTCTGCGGCGCGTACAGGCCTTCGGTCTCGCCGTCGAGGATGCCGGCTTCCACCAGCAGCTGCTCGGCGTGCTCCATGCCCGCTTCGGACAGGTGCACCTGCTTGCCCTTCTCGTCGACCCAGAAGTCGCCCTCGCCGTCTTCCACTTCCTGCTTGACCAGGTTCGGCACGACGCGGTTGACGCGGATGTACAGCTCCGGGGAATCATCGGCCGGGCCGGAGATGATCAGCGGGGTACGTGCTTCGTCGATCAGGATGGAGTCGACTTCGTCGACGATGGCGTAGTGCAGGCCGCGCTGGTAGCGGTCGGCCTTGGACAGCGCCATGTTGTCGCGCAGGTAGTCGAAGCCGAATTCGTTGTTGGTGCCGTAGGTGATGTCCGAGCCATAGGCCTCGCGCTTGTCGCTGTGCGGCATGCCCGGGTAGACCACGCCCACGCTCAGGCCCAGCCAGTTGTACAGCTTGCCCATCTGCGCGGCATCGCGGCGGGCCAGGTAGTCGTTGACGGTGACCACGTGCACGCCCTTGCCTTCCAGCGCGTTCAGGTACACCGGCAGGGTCGCCACCAGGGTCTTGCCTTCACCGGTGCGCATTTCTGCGATCTTGCCCAGGTGAAGCACCATGCCGCCGATCAGCTGCACGTCGTAGTGGCGCATGCCCAGCACGCGGCGGCCGGCTTCGCGGCAGACCGCGAACGCTTCGGGCAGCACCTTGTCCAGGGCTTCACCCCCGGCGATGCGCTGCTTGAACTCCGGCGTCTTGGCCTGCAGCTGCTCGTCGGAAAGCTTCTCGATCTCCGGCTCCAGCGCATTGATCTTGGCGACGATGCGGTTGAGCTGGCGCAGCTGTCGTTCGTTACGACTGCCAAATACGCGGGTAAGCAGGCTGTTGATCATTGAAGGAACCGGGTTGGATGGACACAGCGGCCCGGCCTCCCCCCCGGGGATCCGATCGCCGCAAACGAAACAGGGCGCCTGGCGCCCTGTCGATGGCAACACCCATTGTAGCTTGGGACGGACACGAGGGGTTTCAACCCTTTGGCGATGGGGTCAGAGCCCTTCCGCGTTGCGGAAGGGATCCGACCCCGCGCAGGATCGGGGTCGAATCCCTTTCGCCGCGGCGAAAGGGCTCTGACCCCCAACCGGGTTCAACCGCGGCTGATGCGGCCGACCGGGGTATTGCCGCCGTCGCCGAGGAACTTGCGCGGGTTGACCACGTTGCCGTTCTCCCACACCTCGAAGTGCACGTGGGCACCGGTGGAGCGGCCGGTGGAACCAGCCTTGGCCACTTCCTGGCCGGCACGGACCAGGTCACCGACCTTCACCACCAGGCGCGAATTGTGCGCGTAGCGGGTGACATAGCCGTTGCCATGGTCGACGTCGACCACGTTGCCGTAGCCGCCCTTCACGCCGGAGAAGCTGACCACGCCATCGGCCACGGACATCACCGGGTCGCCGACGCGGGCGTGGAAGTCCATGCCCTTGTGGGTGGCGGCACCGCGGCCGAACGGGTCGGCACGGGTGCCGAAGCCGGAGGTGACGTAGCTGTTGCGGATCGGCATGCGCGAGGGCACGGCGTTCTGCTGCAGCTGGTGGTCGAACATCAGCGATTCCATCACCGACAACTGGCGGCCTGAAGCAGCGAAGCGCTGCTCCAGCACCTGTAAGTCGGCGTTGACGTCCTTGACCGGGATGTCCGCGGTCGGGCCGCCGGCATCGCCGTCACCCAGGCCGGGGGTTTCGTTGAAGTCGAACTCGCCGTCTTCCAGCTTGCCCATCTGGGTCAGGCGCTCGCCGAGGGCGTTCAGGCGGGTGGCCTGTGCCTGCAGCTCGCCCAGCCGGGCGGCCAGTGCGTTGACCTGGGTCTGCGCATCGCGCTGGACCTTGGCCAGTTCAGCTTCCTGGCGGTCGACCTTGGCCTGCAGGCGCGAGTCGTTCAGCGCGCTGGCGCCAAAGCCACCGGCAAGGCCGATAATGCAGCCTACCCCGAGCACGCTGCCCAGCAGGGCGCGGGGGCGGTCCTCGAAATAGAACCGCAAACGCGCGATCGGCGATTTGGCCTGCCCTTCACGCGTTTTGATTACGATCTTTTTGAATGCCATCAGTGAGTTTTCATGTCTGAGCCGAAATCCAGCGTTCGTCCCGCGACCAGGCCGAAACCGGCACTGGATGCAGTGATGGCGGACAAAAGCGGGAACCCTCTGCGTCGTGCCCTATGGCTCGATGCGCTGGACCGTCAGTTGCGCCCCCAGTTACCGCCCGCGTTGCGCAACCGTTGCCGGCTGGCCAATGTGGACGGGGAACACCTCATTTTTCTCGTCGAATCACCGGTCTGGCATGCCAAGTTGCGGCTTGCCGAAGCCCAGTTGCTCGACGCGGCCCGGTCCATCGGGCTGAAGGCCACCAAGGTGACCATCAAGACTGCGTCTCCCACTCCCACGCGCTCCCCAGCGCACGACAACCGGAATGGCCCCCACGCAGTTTCAGCCGCCACGCACAAAGGGCTACGCGACGCCTTGGCGGCCCTGCAGGATGCCCCGGTCAAACCGAAGCAAGGGTCCTGAGGACAACGGAGCATCCTGCTCCGATCCCCGTCGCGCGTGTCACCGCAGCGTGAAACATTTTCGGGGGCCGGGTCGCATCCTAGCCGCCCCGGGTGGTCGAGTCGTTAGATTGTTGTTAAATAATCGTTATATTCAGGCTTCCGGACGGTCTGGTTCACAAAACCGTGATCCGGAGCCGACAGTCGCTTTACCCGCTGCGCCATTCAGCCAGCACCGCCCGGAAACGACAACGCCGCCCTGGAAGGCGGCGTTTTCCTGTTTTATTTCAACAACCTGGGACGATCAGGCGTAGGCCGGGACGGCGTACACCACCGGATCTTCGGCGGTCGGCGACTCATAGGTCACCCACTCCCAGGCGGTGGCGTCGGCCATCAGCGCCCGCACCAGCTTGTTGTTGAGCGCGTGGCCGGACTTGAAGCCCTCGTAGGCACCCAGCACCTGGCCACCGGCCAGGTACAGGTCGCCGATCGCATCGAGGATCTTGTGGCGCACGAATTCGTCGGCGTAGCGCAGGCCGTCTTCGTTGAGCACGCGGAACTCGTCGAGCACGATGGCGTTGTCCATCGAACCGCCCAGGCCGAGGTTGCGCTCGCGCATGTACTCCAGGTCGCGCATGAAGCCGAAGGTGCGCGCGCGGGAGATTTCCTTGGTGTAGGCCATGGTCGAGAACTCGATTTCCTGGCGCGACTGCTTGGCCGGGATCATCGGGTGGTCGAACTGGATGGTGAAGCCCAGCTTGTACCCCTCATACGGGGTGAAGCGGGCCACCTTGTCGCCCTCGGTCACTTCCACGGTCTTCAGCACGCGGATGAAACGCTTGGGCGCGTCCTGTTCCACGATGCCTGCCGACTGCAGCAGGAACACGAACGGGCCGGACGAACCGTCCATGATCGGCAGCTCGGCCGAGGACAGTTCGACGATGATGTTGTCCACACCCAGGCCGGCCAATGCCGACATCAGGTGTTCGACGGTCTGGATCTTGGCGTCGTTGCAGGTCAGGCCGGTGCACAGGGTCACTTCGGTGACCAGTTCGGCCTTGGCCGGCACTTCCACCACCGGGTCCAGGTCCACGCGCCGGAACACGATGCCATGGTTGACCGGTGCCGGGCGCAGGGTCATGTAGACCTTGTCACCGCTGTGCAGGCCAACGCCGGTGGCGCGGATCGTGTTCTTGAGGGTGCGTTGCTGGATCATGGGGGTAGACCGGAAGTGACACGCTAGATTAACACGCACGGTCCCATACCCCGGCTGAAACGCCTCTGCAGGCTGCCGGTGGGACACGCGTCAAGCAAGGCGGCCGGGCCCATCCTGGCCCGGCGCCCGCATTATCAGGACATGGTGGCGCAACCCGGGGGGGACAAGCCCCGGGCAGCTCCGCTTAGTCCGCCTGGCGGCGCAGGAACGCCGGGATGTCCAGGTAATCGTTGGGCAGTTCAGCCGAAGCCGGGGCCGAGGAAGCCGGCGCCGACGGGGTCGAAGCGGCCACGCTGTCGCTGCTGGCACGACGCAGGCCCAGGCCCATGCCGCCGACGGCCTTGGACACGGCGTCGCCACCGTTGTCGAAATCGCCGAACTCCGGCTGGCCGGTGGTCGCGTTGCGCACCAGCTTGATCGGTGCACGCTCGCCCGGGCGCTGGCTCTTGCTGGCCGAGACACGGTTCAGGCCGGTGGCCACCACGGTCACGCGCACTTCGTCCTGCATGTCCGGGTCGAGCACGGTACCCACCACCACGGTGGCGTCTTCGGAAGCGAAGCCATCGATGGTGCGGCCGATCTCGTCGAACTCGGCCATGGTGAAGTCGGCGCCGGCGGTGATGTTGACCAGGATGCCGTTGGCACCAGCCAGGTTGACGTCGTCCAGCAGCGGGTTCTGGATGGCGGCTTCGGCGGCGGCCTGGGCGCGGTCATCGCCGCGGGCGGTGCCGGTACCCATCATCGCCAGGCCCATTTCGGACATGACGGTGCGCACGTCGGCGAAGTCGACGTTGATCAGGCCCGGACGCACGATCAGGTCGGCGATGCCCTGCACGGCGCCCTGCAGCACGTCGTTGGCGGCACGGAAGGCCTGGATCATGGTGGCGTTGCGGCCCAGCACGGTGATCAGCTTTTCGTTCGGGATGGTGATCAGCGAGTCGCAGTGCTGGCTCAGTTCCTCGATGCCCTTCAGCGCCACCTGCATGCGGCGACGGCCTTCGAACGGGAACGGCTTGGTGACCACGGCCACGGTCAGGATGCCCATTTCCTTGGCCAGCTGTGCCACCACCGGTGCAGCACCGGTGCCGGTGCCGCCGCCCATGCCGGCGGTGATGAACACCATGTCCGCACCCTGCAGCGCGTCCATGATGCGCTCACGGTCTTCCAGCGCGGCCTGGCGGCCGACTTCCGGGTTCGCGCCTGCGCCCAGGCCCTTGGTCACGTTGGTACCCAGCTGCAGCTGCAGCTTGGCACCGCAATTCTTGATGGCCTGCGAGTCGGTGTTGGCGGTGATGAATTCCACGCCATCCACTGCCGAGTTGACCATGTGCGCCACGGCATTGCCGCCGCCGCCGCCCACGCCAACCACCTTGATCACCGCATTGGGTGCCATCTTTTCGATCAGTTCAAAATGCGCCATGTCCGTGTCCTCGTTGTATCCGCTTGTCGGTGGCATGGGCGTTCAGGCCTCCTGCCTTTGCGCGTCATGTTGCCGGTGCGGCTGTGTGGGTTGTGTGTTGCGTTGTTGCGTCGTGTTGCCGGTAATGCAACCGGGCGGACCCGGGTGGTGCAGGTTCCGCGTCAGAATTCGCCGCGGAACCAGGTCTTGAGTTTCTTGAACATGCTGCCCGCGCGTCCGGTCGGCAGCGACGGCCGGCGCGGATGCTCGTTCTGGCTGCCCATCAGCAGCAGGCCCACGCCGGTGGCATGCACCGGGTTGCCCACCACTTCGCCCAGGCCGGTGACGTGCTGCGGAATGCCCACGCGCACCGGCATCTGCAGCATTTCTTCCGCCAGTTCGACCACGCCCTCCATCTTCGAGGCGCCACCGGTCAGCACCAGGCCGGCGCGCACCAGTTCCTCGAAGCCGGAGCGGCGCAGTTCGGCCTGCACCATCTCGAAGATTTCCTCGTAGCGGCCCTGCACTGCCTGCGCCAGCGAATGGCGCGGCATGCGGCGCGGCGGGCGGTCGCCCACCGACGGCACCTGGATGCTTTCCTCGGCGGTGGCCAGCTGGGCCAGGGCGCAGGCGTAGCGCACCTTGATCTGCTCGGCTTCCGGGGTCGGCGTGCGCAGCATGTGCGCGATGTCGTTGGTCACGTGGTCGCCGGCGATCGGCAGCGAGGCGGTGTGGCAGATCGCGCCCTGCACGAACACGGCGATGTCGGTGGTGCCCGCGCCCATGTCCACCAGCACCACGCCCAGTTCCTTTTCGTCGGCGGTCAGCACCGCCACGCTGGAGGCCAGCGAGGACAGCACCAGGTCGTCCACCTGCAGGCCGCAGCGCTGCACGCACTTGCTGATGTTGGCTGCAGCGGACTGCGCGCAGACCACCAGGTGGGCGTGCACTTCCAGGCGCACGCCGGTCATGCCGACCGGGTTGCGGATGCCTTCCTGCGAGTCGTCCAGCACGTATTCGCGCGGGATCGCATGCAGGATCTTCTGGTCAGCCGGGATCGCCACCGCCTTGGCCGCATCGAGCACGCGATCCAGGTCACCCCAGGTCACTTCGCCGTCGCGGATCGGCACGATGCCGGGCGAGTTCTTGCACTGCACGTGGTTGCCGGAAATGGAGGCATACACCGAGCGGATCTCGCAGCCGGCCATCAGCTCGGCTTCTTCCACCGCGCGCTGGATCGACTGCACGGTCGATTCGATGTCCACCACGACGCCGCGCTTGAGGCCGCGCGATTCGTGCGAGCCGATGCCGATCACTTCGATCGGATTGCCCGGCGAATACTCGCCCACCAGCGCCACTACCTTGGAGGTGCCGATATCCAGGCCGACGATCAGCGATTTGTCACCCTTGCGATTCATGTCCTTTCCTGCGTTCGTCTGGCCGGGGTCGCGGGTGCGCCGGCCGGCGTGGCCGGCGTTCCCCAGCTCAGGGTGAAACCATTGGTGTATCGGAGGTCGGCGCGCTCGATCGGCGCAGCCTGGTTGGCCAGCTGCGGCAGCACGCGCACGAAGCGCTGCAGGCGCGAGCGGGCATCGTCACGGCCGACCACCACTTCGGTGCCATTGCTCAGCAGCAGCGACCAGCTGCCGCGCGCGTCCATGGTCAGGCGGCGCACGTCCACGCCGGCCGGTGCGAACAGCGCGCGTGCATCGTTGTACAGCTTCACCACTTCTTCGGTCTGGCTGTCCGGGCCATCCAGCTCGGGCAGCTGCAGGTCGGCCAGCTTCTTCGGCGTGGGGAACAGCTTGCCCTGCTCGGACAGCAGGCGACCTTCGCCCCAGCGCGCGAACGGCTTGTGCTCGATCAGGGTGACTTCCAGCACGTCCGGCCACTGCTTGCGCACGCGCGCGCTTTCCACCCACGGCAGTTTTTCCAGGGCGTCCTGCGCGTCCTGCAGCTTGACCGCGAAGAAGCCGGCATGCGCGTACGGCAGCAGCACCTGCTGCAGCTGTTCCGGCGGTACCCGCTTGAACTCACCGTGCACGCGCAGCTTCGCCAGCGGCCAGCGCTCGGCGCCGACCCAGCCATTGACCACGGCCACCACCGGCAGTGCAACCACCGACAGGGCCAACAGCCAGACGAAGATGCGCAGCAGCGCGTTCATGCGTGCGTTGCCTCCAGGGTCTGTTCCAGCACGCGCCACACCAGTTCCTCGAACCCGATGCCAGCCTGCGCAGCAGACTTGGGCACCAGCGAGTGGCTGGTCATGCCCGGCGCGGTGTTCACTTCCAGCAGGAAGAAGCGGCCGCTGGCGCGGTCGCGCATCACATCCACGCGGCCCCAGCCACGGCAGCCGGCAGCGCGGAACGCGGCCAGGGCGATGCGGCGGATCTCGTCTTCATCGGCGCCATCCAGGCCCGGGCACAGGTACTGGGTGTCCTCGGCGATGTACTTGGCGTTGTAGTCGTACCACTGGCCCTTGGGCACGATGCGGATCGACGGCAGCGCGACATCGCCCAGGATGGCCACGGTCAGCTCGTCGCCCACCACCATCTGTTCCATCAGCAGCTGGCCGTCGTAGCGCACAGCCAGGGCCACCGCTTCGTCCAGGCCGGCCTCGTCGGTCACCCGGCTGATGCCCACGCTGGAACCTTCGTTGGCCGGCTTGACCACCACCGGCAGGCCGAGTTCGGCCGCATTGGCATGCACGTTCTCCGCGGTCACCTTGCGGTACTGCGGGGTCGGCAGGCCCAGCGACAGCCACACCTGCTTGGTGCGGATCTTGTCCATGCTCAGCGCCGAACCCAGCACGTCGGAACCGGTGTACGGCACACCGAAGGCGTCCATCAGGCCCTGCACGATGCCGTCCTCACCACCACCGTTGTGGCCGTGCAGGATGTTGAACACGCGGTCGATGCCGCCGGCGGCCAGCGCCGTGGCCAGCGCCGGGATGCCATCCACGGCAACCGCATCGACGCCGCGCGACTGCAGCGCTTCAAGTACGTTGCGGCCCGAATCCAGCGACACCTCGCGTTCGCTGGAACTGCCGCCCAGCAGCACCGCGACGCGGCCGAACACGGCCGGGTCGGTGGCGCGCAGCGGCGGGAAGGTCAGTGCGCTCACGCCTGGCCCTCCGCCTTGAAGCCTTCCACGGCGATGTGGCTGGCGACGGCGCCGATGTCGCCCGCCCCCATCATCAGCAGCAGGTCACCGTCCTGCAGCACGTCCGGCAGCACCGTTGCCAGCTCGGCCGCCTTGCCCACCACCACCGGTTCGCTGCGGCCACGCGCACGGATGGCGCGGGCCAGGGCGTGCGAATCGGCACCGGCAATCGGCTCTTCGCCGGCCGGGTAGACCTCGCTCAGCACCAGCGCATCGACGCTGGACAGCACGGCGGCAAACTTGTCGAACTGGTCACGGGTACGGCTGTAGCGGTGCGGCTGGAACGCCACCACCAGGCGCTTGTCGGTCCAGCCACCGCGCGCGGCGGCAAACACCGCTTCCAGCTCGCTGGGGTGGTGGCCGTAGTCGTCGATGATGCGCACCTTGGCGCCGCTGGCGGTGGTCACTTCGCCCAGGTCGTTGAAGCGGCGGCCGACGCCGGCGAAGCTTTCCAGTGCACGCGCGATCGCGTCCGGGGCCACGCCCAGCTGCCAGCCGACCGCAGCGGCGGCCAGCGCGTTCAGCACGTTGTGCTTGCCCGGCAGGGCCAGCACCACTTCCTGGCTGGTGCCCTGCGGCAGGCGCAGGGTGAAGCGCATGCGCGAGCCTTCCTGCACCACGTTCTCGGCGCGCACGTCGGCCTGCGGGCTCATGCCGTAGCTCATCACGTGGCGCGGGGTCTTGGCCGCCAGTGCGGCCACTTCCGGGTCATCGATGCACAGCACGGCCAGGCCGTAGAACGGCAGGCGCTGCAGGAACTCGGCGAACGCCGCCTGCACGCGGGCGAAATCGTTGCCGTAGTTTTCCAGGTGGTCGGCATCGATGTTCGTGATGATCGACATCAGCGGGTTCAGGCGCAGGAAGCTGCCGTCGCTTTCGTCGGCCTCGGCCACCAGCCACTGGCCACCACCGAGCTTGGCGTTGGCACCGGCGGCCAGCAGCTGGCCACCGATCACGAACGTCGGGTCCAGGCCACCTTCGCTCAGCACCGCAGCGGTCAGGCTGGTGGTGGTGGTCTTGCCGTGCGTGCCGGCCACGGCGATGCCACGGCGGAAGCGCATCAGCTCGGCCAGCATGGCCGCACGCGGCATGATCGGAATGCGCTGGCTGCGCGCTTCCATCAGTTCCGGGTTGTCTTCGCGGATGGCGCTGGACACCACCACGCAGTCGGTGCCCAGCACGTTGGCCGCCGAGTGGCCGCGCATGATGCGCGCCCCCAGGCCGGCCAGGCGGCGGGTGGCCGCGTTGTCGGCGTTGTCCGAACCGGACACTTCATAGCCCAGCGTCAGCATCACTTCGGCGATGCCGCTCATGCCGGTACCGCCGATGCCGACGAAATGCACGCGCGGGAACGCGCGCACCAGGTCGTTGGTGTCGTGCAGGCGGCGGATCATGCGCGACCTCGCGCGTGGCAGGCGCAGTGGCGGGCCTTCTTCATACAGCTTCCTCAAGAATGATATCGGCGATGCGCTCGGCGGCATCGACCTTGGCCAGCGCACGCGCGGCTTGCGCCATCTGCATGCGGCGGGCGGGATTTTCGGACAGTTCGCGCAGCAGTGCGGCAATGCCGTCGGCCAGCGTTCCATCCTGCTTCAGCAACACGGCCGCGTCGCGCTCGACCAAATACTCCGCATTGCGGGTCTGGTGATCGTCGACGGCGGCGGGGAACGGCACCAGCACGCTGCCCACGCCCACCGCGCACAGCTCGGCCAAGGTGGACGCGCCTGCGCGGCACACCACCAGGTCAGCCCACGCAAAGGCCTCGGCCATGTCGGCGATGAACGGGGTGATTTCAGCCTGCACGCCGGCCTTGGCATACGCCTCGACCGCTTCGGCATGCAGCTTCTCGCCGCTCTGGTGGCGCACCTGCACCGGCACGGCACTGCCCAGTGCAGCAATGGCCTGCGGCACACCGGTGTTGAGTGCACGCGCGCCCTGGCTGCCGCCCACCACCAGCAGCCGCAGCGGGCCCTGGCGATCGGCGAAGCGCTGTTCCGGCGGCGCGATGGCGGCGATTTCCGCGCGCACCGGGTTGCCGACGAACTCCTCGCCCTTGGCGAAGGTGCCCGGGAAACCGGTCAGCAGGCGGCGCGCGTAGCGGGCCAGGATGCGGTTGGTCATGCCCGGCGCACGGTTCTGTTCGTGTACCAGCAGCGGCAGGCCATGCAGGCGCGTGGCCATGCCACCGGGGCCGGAGGCGAAGCCACCGAAGGCGACCACGGCACGCGGCTGGCGCTTGCGGATGATCATGCCGGCCGCGCGCAGGGCGCGCATCAGCCGCCACGGCGCGCCCAGCAGGGCCAGCTTGCCCTTGCCGCGCAGGCCGGTGATGGCCAGCGTGTCGATCGGAATGTCGTGCTGCGGCACCAGGCGCGTTTCCATCGCACCGTCGGCCCCCATCCAGGTGACCGGCACGCCGCGCTGGCGCAGCACGCGGGCCACGGCCAGGCCGGGGAAGATGTGGCCACCGGTACCGCCGGCCAGGATCATCACCGGGCGGGCCTGGGTGGCCTGGGTGGAGGCGGTGCTCATGACAGCCTCCCGAACGTCGGTTCGATGCGCGACTGCAGACGGCTGGTGCCACGTGCGGCGGCCGGTGCAGCGGCAGCCACCGGCTCGGCGCCCATCGGCGCACTGGCGGCGGCCGGCGCGGCCGGTTCCGGCACGGGGGCGGCCACGGCGTCTTCGCCACCACCGATGCGCACGGCCTGGCGGCGCTCGGCGCGCTTCAGTTCATAGGAGACGCGCAGCAGCAGGCCCATTGCCACGCAGGTCATCAGCACCGACGAGCCACCCGACGAGATCAGCGGCAGGGTCAGGCCCTTGGTCGGCAGGATGCCCAGGTTCACGCCGATCGAGACGAAGGTCTGCATGCTGATCCACAGGCCGATGCCGAAGGCGATGTAGCCGGAGAAGTGGCGCTTCATTTCCACGCAGCGCATGCCCAGCCAGAAGGTGCGGCCGACCAGCAGCGCGTACAGGGCCACGATCACGCAGGTGCCCAGGAAGCCGAATTCCTCGGCGGTGACCGAGAAGATGAAGTCGGTATGCGCCTCGGGCAGGTAGTACAGCTTCTGCACCGAGTTGCCCAGGCCCACGCCGGTCCACTCGCCACGGCCCACGGCCATCAGCGCGTTGGACAGCTGGTAGCCGTCGCCCTGCTGGTCGGCCCACGGGTCCAGGAAGGAGGTGATGCGGCGCATGCGGTACGGCTCGATGATCGCCAGCGCGCTCATGCCGACCAGGCCGATGATCACCGGCATCGACATGCGCGGCATGTTGACGCCACCCAGCACCAGCATGCCGGCGGTGATCGCCAGCAGCAGGGTGGACGAACCGAAGTCCGGCTGCAGCAGCAGCAGCACCACCAGCGCACCGGCCACGCCCAGCGGCTTGAGCATCGCCGGCCAGGTTGCATTGACCTCGTCGCGGAAACGCACCAGGTAGCTGGACAGCCAGACGATGTAGAGGACCTTCACCGCTTCGACCGTCTGGAACTTGGAGATGCCCAGGTTGATCCAGCGGCGCGCGCCGTTGACGGTGCTGCCCAGGCCCGGCGTGAACACCGCCAGCAGCAGCACGAAGCAGCCCAGCAGCAGCAGCTGGTTGTACTGCTCGATCGACTTCAGCTCGGTGCGGGCGGCGACGACCGCCAGCACGATGCCCACCGCCAGGAAGATCAGATGGCGGTTGAGATAGTAGAACGGGCTGCTCATCAGTGCGATCGAGCTGGACGCCACCATGACCACGCCAATGCCCGTGAGCGCGATGATCGCGCCCAGCAGCCACTTGTCGTAGCTGCCTTCGATGGCTTCGAGGCGTGTTGCCTGGCGGGACAGGTCGTTCATTCTCAGCGCACCTTCAGGGTGGCAAGGCCGATCAGCACGAGCACGACCGAGATGATCCAGAAGCGCACGATCACGCGCGGCTCCGGCCAGCCCTTCAGCTCGAAGTGGTGGTGGATCGGCGCCATGCGGAACACGCGCTTGCCGGTCAGCTTGAACGAGGCCACCTGGATCATCACCGACAGGGTTTCGATGACGAACACGCCGCCCATGATCACCAGCACCAGCTCCTGGCGGGTGATGACGGCGATCGTGCCCAGCACCGCACCCAGCGCCAGCGCGCCGATGTCGCCCATGAAGACCATGGCCGGGTAGGTGTTGAACCACAGGAAGCCCAGGCCAGCACCGGCGATGGCCGCGCAGATGATGACCAGTTCACCGGCACCGGGGATCTGCGGGATCTGCAGGTAGTTTGCGAACACCACGTTGCCCGAGGCATAGGCGAACACGCCCAGGCCGCAGGCCACCAGCACGGTCGGCATGATCGCCAGGCCGTCCAGGCCGTCGGTCAGGTTGACCGCGTTGGAGAAGCCGACGATCCAGAAGTAGGCGATGGCCACGAAGCTGATGCCGGCCAGCGGCAGCGCGATCGACTTGAACATCGGGATGTAGAAGGTCAGCGCCGCCGGCACGTCGGCGGTCTGCAGCAGGAAGATGCCCGCAGCCAGGCCGAAGATCGACTGCAGCAGGTACTTCCAGCGCGAGGCCAGGCCGTTCGGGTCACGGCGCACGATCTTGATCCAGTCGTCGTACCAGCCGATGGCGCCGAAGCACAGCATCACCGCCAGCACCAGCCACACGTAGCGGTTGCGCAGGTCGGCCCACATCAGCACCGACAGGGTGACGGTGAGCAGGATCAGCGAACCGCCCATGGTGGGCGTGCCGGCCTTGACGAAGTGGGTCTGCGGGCCGTCGGTACGGATCGGCTGGCCGCCCTTGAACTGGGCAAGCCGGCGGATCACCGCCGGGCCGAGCCACAGCGACAGGAACAGGGCCGTCAGCGCGGCAAGGATGGCGCGGAACGTCTGGTAGTTGAACAGCCCGAACAGGCTCTCCAACTGCTGCAACCATCGAGCCAGTTCATACAACATGCGGGGAATCCTCTCCTTGCGCCAGCAGCGCTTTGACAATCGTGTCCATGGCGCTGCCACGGGAACCCTTGACCAGGCAGCGCACGCCAGCGTGCAGCTCGTCCTTCAGCGCCTGCGACAGCACGCCATGGGTGGGGAAATGACGGCCGCCTTCGCCGAAGGCGGTGGCGGCGGCGGCACTGAGCGGGCCCAGTGCGTACAGGCGCTTGAGACCGGCGGCACGCGCACGCAGGCCCGCCTGCGCGTGCAGGGCCTCGGCATCCGGGCCCAGCTCGCGCATGTCGCCCAGCACCAGCCAACCCTCTTCCGGGGCGGCGGCCAGGGCATCGATGGCGGCGGCCAGCGAACCGGGGTTGGCGTTGTAGCTGTCGTCCACCAGCACCGCACCGTTGTGCAGCTGATGGGCGATCTGGCGGCCCGGCACCGGCTGCGCGGCGGCCAGGCCCGAGGCCACCAGGGCCAGGTCGATGCCGGCGGCCAGGGCCAGGCTGGCTGCGGCCAGCGCATTGCTGACGTTGTGCCGGCCCGGCAGGCCGAGCGCCACGCGGGCCTCGCCCATCGGAGTCGCCAGGGTGAACTGGCTGCCCTGCGCACCACCGCGGATGTCGCGCGCGGTGACGTCGGCACTGTGGTCCAGGCCGTAGCGCAGCACCTTGCAGCGCGCCGGGGTGCCGACGAAATGCTGCTCGAACCAGCGGCCGTAGGCATCATCGACATTGATGACGGCCACGCCATCGGCCGGCAGCGCGGCGTAGATCGCGCCCTTGGTCATCGCCACGCCGAGCAGGCTGCCCATGCGTTCCAGATGGGCCGGGGCGATGTTGTTGACCAGCGCATAGCGCGGGCGGGCGATGTCGGTCAGGTAGGCGATGTCGCCCGGCTTGCCGGCACCCATCTCGTAGACGGCGTAGTCGGCATCTTCCGGTGCATCGATCACCGCCAGCGGCAGGCCGATCTCGTTGTTGCGGTTGCCCGGGTTGGCGTAGACCACCTTGTGCGCGTGCGCGGCCACCTGCTGCAGGATCGCCAGCAGCAGGCTCTTCACGCTGGTCTTGCCGTTGCTGCCGGTGATCGCGAACACCTCGGTGTCGCGGTCGCGCTGCATGCCAGCGGCAATCTTGGCCAGGGCCAGTTCGCTGTCGGCCACCAGCACCTGCGGCACGTCCAGCGGCAGCAGGCGCTCGACCAGCAGCGCGCTGGCACCGCGCGCCTGCGCATCGGCGGCGAAATCATGGCCGTCGAAGCGCTCGCCGCGCAGGGCCACGTACAGGGTGCCCGCGCCCAGGCTGCGGGTGTCATTGCTGACCGCATCGATGGCCACGTCGTCGCCGTGGATCTCGCCGCCGGCCCAGTGCGCGATCAGCGAAAGCAGGGTGCGCTTCATGCGATGCCCTCCCCGGCCTGAGCAGCAAGCACACCGGCCTTGGCAGCCAGCGCGGCAGCCGACACTTCGGTGTCGTCGAAGTCGTGGCGCACGCCATTGACTTCCTGATAGGGCTCGTGGCCCTTGCCGGCGATCAGGATGATGTCGCCCGCACCGGCACGCTTCACCGCCAGGCCGATCGCACGCGCGCGGCTGCGCTGCACGGTCACGGCCGAGGCATCGGTGAAGCCCGCGAGGATGTCGGCGACGATCACATCGCCATCCTCGCCACGCGGATTGTCGTCGGTGACGATGACCTGGTTGGCCAGGCGCTCGGCAATGGCGGCCATCTGCGGGCGCTTGCCGGTATCGCGCTCGCCACCGCAGCCGAACACGCAGTACAACGTGCCCTGCAGGTGGCCGTGCAGGCTGTCCAGTGCCTGTTCCAGCGCATCGGGGGTGTGTGCGTAGTCGACCACCACGGTGGGCAGGCCGTCTTCGCCGCCCAGGCGGTTCATGCGGCCACGGATCGGCTGCAGCGCCGACAGCACCCCGGCGATGCGCTCGACCGGTTCGCCCAGTGCATGCAGGCTGCCGGCCACGGCCAGCAGGTTGTCCACGTTGAAGCGGCCCAGCAGCGGCGACTGCACGGCAGCGCGCGCGCCATCGATGACCAGCTCGAAGCCGATGCCGCGACCGTCCAGCTGCAGGTGTTCCGCACGCACGCGGGCGTCGGCCGCACCGCGCGAGCTCAGGCCGATGGCCTGCACGCTGGCCGGCAGGCCGGCAAACAGCTGGCGACCGAAAGCATCGTCCAGGTTCACCACCGCCGCCTTCAGGCCCGGGCGATGGAACAGGCGCGCCTTGGCCGCGCCGTAGCTGGCCATGTCACCGTGGTAGTCCAGGTGGTCGCGGGTGAGGTTGGTGAACACCGCCACGTCGTAGTGCACGGCATCCACGCGGCCCTGGTCCAGCGCGTGCGAGCTGACTTCCATCGCCACCGCGCGCGCGCCGTCGTTGCGCAGCTGCGCCAGCAGCGCATGCATCTGCAGCACCAGCGGGGTGGTGAAACCGGTCGGCTCGATCGAACCATAAAGTCCGGCGCCCAACGTGCCGATACTGCCACTGGGCGTACCGAGAAGGTGCCAGGCCTGGGCCAGCAGCTGCACGGTGGAGGTTTTGCCGTTGGTGCCGGTCACGCCCACCATCGTCATCGCGCGCGAGGGCGCGCCATGGAACTGGTCGGCCATCGCGCCGAGGCGTGCGCGCAGGCCCGGCACGGCGATGGCATCGGCCGGTGCCGGCAGCTCGGCCGGAGCCGGCGGTTCAAACAGGATGGCGCTGGCACCGGCCGCACGCGCCTGTTCGACAAAGCCCAGGCCATGCGCGCCGAAACCGGCGATGGCGACGAAGGCGTTGCCGGGGCGCACGGCACGGCTGTCCAGCACCAGGCCGGTCAGGACGGGATCATTGCCCGCCAGGGCAACGTCCGGAAGCAACTGCGAAAGCAACATCGAAGGACTCATTGCGTGCCTCCCGCGGGCGGGGCCGGCACATGGTTCTGCGCGCTGGGCAGCGCGGCGTCGAATTCGGCGGCGGCATCGGCCGGCAGCGCGGCCTCGGCCGGCGGCGCCGGCAGGATGGAGGCCGAATGCCCCATCTTTCCGGACTGCTGGGCGGCCAGCCACGACTGCAGGTCGTCCAGCGGGACGTCCATCAGGCGCAGGGTGCCTTCCATCACGTTGTGGTACACCGGCGCCGAGACAAGGCCGCCATAGAACTTGCCGCCCTGCGGGTCGTTGATGACGATGACCGTGGCGAAGCGCGGGTTGGTGGCCGGCACCACGCCGGCGAACAGCGAGTTGTAGTGGCCACGCTCGTAACCCCCCGGGCCGGCCTTGCGCGCGGTGCCGGTCTTGCCGGCCACGTGGTAGCCCAGCACGGCCGCCTGCTTTGCGCCGCCCTGGGTCACCACCGTTTCCATCATCGACACGACCTGCTTGGCCACGCCCTCGTCGATGATCTGCTTGCCTTCGTTGCGCTGGCCCTTCACGAAGGTCGGTGCGATCAGCTTGCCGCCGTTGGCCAACGCCGAGTAGGCGGTGGCGATCTGCAGCGGCGTCACGTTCAGGCCATAGCCGTAGGACATGGTGGTCTTGGTGGCGCCATCCCAGTTGCCCGGGCGGCGCACCACGCCACCGGATTCACCGGGGAAACCGCTATGCGGCACCGAGCCGTAACCGAAGCGGCGCACGCCGTCATAGAAGGTCTGGTCGGTCATCTTCGCGGCGATCTTGGCCGCGCCGATGTTCGAGCTGCGGGTGATCACGCCGGTCACGTTGAGCACGCCGTTGTTGCGCGGCACGTCGCGGATGGTGAAGCGGGCCACCTGCATGTAGCCCGGGTTCGTGTCGATGATGGTGTCCTTGGTCACCGCACCGGACTGCAGCGCGGTGGCGATGGTCAGCGGCTTCATCGTCGAACCCGGCTCGACCAGGTCGGTCACGGCACGGTTGCGGCGCGTATCGGGCACGGCACCGTTGAGCGAATTCGGGTTGTAGGTCGGCAGGTTGACCATGGCCAGGATTTCGCCCGTGGCCACGTCCATGATCACCATCGAACCACCGGCAGCCTTGTTGGCCACCAGCGCACTGCGCAGTTCCTTGAAGGCCAGGTACTGGATGCGGCGGTCGATGCTGAGGGTCAGGTCCTTGCCCGGCTCGGCGGCGCGCAGCAGGTCGCTCTCCACCGTCTCGCCCTTGCGGTTGCGGATCACCCGCTTGGCGCCGGCCTTGCCGCGCAGCCATTCGTCAAAGGCCAGTTCCAGCCCTTCCTGGCCGCGGTCATCGATGTTGGTGAAGCCCAGCACGTGCGCCATCGCCTCACCCTGCGGGTAGAAGCGGCGGAACTCGCGCTGCGCGGCCACGCCCGGGATCTTCAGCGCGACCACCTTCTCTGCCTCGTCCGGATTGATCCGGCGGCGCAGGTACATGAATTCCTTGTCCGACTTCTGCGACAGGCGGCTGCTCAGCTCGTCCACCGACATGCCCACGGCCTGGGCCAGTTCGGGGATGCGGTCCGGCGCGCGCAGCAGGTCCTGCGGGTTCACCCAGATCGAAGCGACCGGGGTGGACACCGCCAGCGGCTCGCCGTTGCGGTCGGTGATCATGCCGCGCGAGGTCTTGATCGGCAATTCGCGCAGGTAACGCGCCTCGCCCTGGCGCTGGTAGAAATCGCTGTTGATGATCTGCACGTACGCCGCGCGACCGACCAGCGACACCGAGCACAGGCCGAGCGCCAGCGCGACCCAGCGCAGGCGCTGGCGCAGGTTGAAGGCGTTGCGCGGGCGGTTGCGGCCGGTCTTGCTCATGGGCGCACCACCACCACGTCGGCGGCTTCGGGGAACTTCATGCCCAGCTTCTCGCGGGCCACGCGGTCGACGCGGTTGGCTTCGGCCAGGGTGGCCTGTTCCAGCTGCAGGCGGCCGAATTCCAGGTTGATGTCATCACGCGTGCGCTCGGCACGCGACAGCTCGATGAACGTCTGCCGATGACGGTGACGCACGAACACGACGCCGATCGCCGAGGCCACGGTGCAGGCCAACAGGATGATCAGCAGCAGCCGGCTCATGCATCGGCCTCCCGCTTCTGTGCCACGCGCAACACGGCGCTGCGGGCACGCGGGTTGGCGGCCAGTTCTTCATCGGTGGCCTTGATGGCACCGCCGATCAGATCCAGGGTCGGCACGAACGCCACGGCCTCGGGCAGGCGGCGGTTGGCCGGCGGCGCCTTGGCCAGGCGGTTCATGTACTGCTTGACGATGCGGTCTTCCAGCGAGTGGAAGCTGATCACCGCCAGGCGGCCACCGGGCTTGAGCCGTTCCACGGCCGCATCGAGACCGGCTTCCAGATCGGCCAGCTCGCGGTTGATGTGGATGCGGATGGCCTGGAAGCTGCGCGTGGCCGGGTGGATCTTGTCCTTGCCACGCGGCATCACCGAAGCGATCAGCTCGGCCAGTTCGGCGGTGCGGGTGAACGGCTGCTTCTCGCGGCGGGCGACGATGGCACGGGCGATGCGGCGGCTCTGCCGCTCTTCGCCGTAGGTCCACAGCACGTCGGCGATCTCGCGGTCTTCGACGCGGTTGATCCACTGCGCCGCGCTTTCGCCGCTGTCCGGGTCCATGCGCATGTCCAGCGGGCCGTCCTTGCCGAAGCTGAAACCCCGCTCGGCCACGTCCAGCTGCGGCGAGGACACGCCGAGGTCGAACAGCACGCCATCCAGGCCTTCGGCCGTCGCATCCCACTGCAGCAGCTGGGCGAAGCTGCCACGGAAAATGGACACGCGCGGGTCCGGCGCGAAATCGCGCTCGGCTACGGCGATGGCTTCCGGATCCTTGTCCATGACCAGCAGGCGCCCCTCCGGGCCCAACTGGGTGAGCACGCCACGTGCATGACCGCCACGACCGAACGTGCCATCCAGATAACGTCCGTTTTCGATCACCCTCAGGCCGTCAATGACCTGGGTGTACAGGACCGGCAGGTGCACCGCCGGCGACTGCGACACCGGAAGGTGACCGGTCTGCGCTTCTGGGCGCATCCGGGCACCCCGGCTCACAACTTCAGGTCGAGCAACCCATCACCCAGATCCTCGTCAGACAATGTCTGCTGGATCAGGGCCCGATGCGCCTGCTCGCTCCACAATTCGAACTTGTCGCCCATACCGAGCAATACCGCCTTTTTTTCAATGCCCACCGCACCGCGGTGGCTGGCGGGAATGCTGATACGACCGTTGCCGTCCAGCTCGAGATGGGCGGCCGAACCGACCAGCTTCTGCTGCAACAGGCGCACGACACGCTGGGTGTTGGGCTTGGACATCACGTCGTCGCGGACCCGTTCCCATTCCGATTCGGCATACAGCCACAGGCAGCCGGCTTCGAACGGGTTGTAGGTAAGAACGAGACGGTTGTTGCTGGCACGCGCGACGAGGTCGCGGTAGGCGGTGGGAACCGCCATGCGTCCTTTATCGTCAACTGTGATGGCCGTCTCGCCCTGGAACACGACGCGTGCACCTTTCCTTCGCCCGGTGAAACATTGAACCACGAAAACCCACAAAACACCCGGATTTCCCTCTGATGCCCACCTTAGCAGCGGCCCTAGGGTTGTCAACAACTTTTCAGCGGGGAAATCGCCAGCCACATCAATGGCTTGCAGCAATGTTTAGAGAATTGTTCAAGGCTTATCCACAAGTTGCTGATCCGTCTCAATTTTTGAGATTGAACAGAAGTTCAGGGGTGTGGAGAGCGCGTGAAACATGGGCTGCGCATTCATCAAAAACGGGTTGAAAGCGGCGTCGCTCTGCGCAAACCGGGCACAATGACGCCATGTGCCTGCTTGCTCTTGGCTGGTTGCATCACCCGCGCTGGCGACTGGTGATGACCGGCAACCGCGATGAGTTCCACGCCCGCCCGACGGCGGCCCTGGCCCCCTGGCAGGACGAGCCGTCCATCATCGGCGGGCGCGACCTGCGTTCGGGCGGCGGCTGGGCCGGCGCAGGCAGTGCCGGACGCATGGCCGTGGTCACCAACGTGCGTGACCCGCTGGCCGCCCAGGCCGGCCCTTCGCGCGGCGCGCTGGTGGCCGATTTCCTGCGCGGCCGCGAACCCGCCGCCGTACACATGGACCGCCTGGCCGGCATCGCCGCGGCGTATGCCCCGTTCAACCTGTTGTTGGCCGATAGCGACAGCCTTGAGTATCTGGGCAACCATCCGGCCGAGCGCCAGACCCTGGGCCCGGGCGTGCACGGCATGTCCAACGGCGCACTGGACGCGCCCTGGCCGAAGACCCGCAGGTTGATGGATGCCCTCTCGGCATGGCTGGACGCCGATGGGGTCGGATCCCTTTCGCAAAGCGAAAGGGCTCTGACCCCAGACCTGACCCCGCTATGGAATGCCCTCGCCGACGAGCACCGCCCCGCCGACAGCGAGCTGCCCGACACCGGCATCGGCCTGGAGCGCGAGCGCTGGCTGAGCCCGGCCTTCATCCGCGGCGACGACTACGGCACGCGCGCCAGCACGGTGCTGCTGATCGATGCCGCGGGCCACGGGCAGATGCACGAACGCCGCTTCGGCGCGCAGGGTGTGTTCCTGGGCGAAAGCCGCGTCGACTTCTGAATTGATCGCGCTTGCCGGCCAGCGGCCGGCACTACCAGGGGATGCCAGGCGCGTACCCGGTAGATCCACGCCATGCGTGGATGGCATTGCCGATTCGGGCAATTGCCGATTCGAGAAATGGAGGCGGAGCCGGCCGATAAGCCGGGTTCTGTCGTGGACAGTCATTCCTCTAGGCGTTACGTCACCGCAACGCTCAAGCAACCTACCCGGATCCAACGCGGGCCGCGCCAATGGATCCCTATTTGGTCTTGCTCCAGGTGGGGTTTGCCGTGCCGGTCTGTTGCCAGACTCGCGGTGCGCTCTTACCGCACCATTTCACCCTTACCGGCCTTCCGAAGAAGACGTAGGCGGTATCTTTCTGTTGCACTTTCCGTCGGCTTGCGCCGCCCAGGCGTTACCTGGCACCTTGCCCTATGGAGCCCGGACTTTCCTCGGCACCCCCGAAGGGATGACGCGACTGTCTGGCCGGCTCCGCCAACGCGCATTCTAGCGCACGCACGCCTTTTCTGCCGTGCTGATCGCGGCGCCTGCATGGGGTGGTAGAGCCACGCCATGCGTGGCTGCAGGAATTTCCACCTCCACGCATGGCGTGGATCTACTGATCCGGCGCTACAGACAGAACCCGCACAACGGCAGGACCTGCGTTCCGAAACGTCGGTATTTATGTCATTTCGACAGACACTATGGAACACTCCGGCCATGGTTGATCCGTATGCCACTGCAAGGGAGCTGATCCAGCGCACGGGCACGGCGCGCTCACGCGACATGGTGCGTGCCGGTGTGGCGCGCGCGCAGCTGTCCCGGCTTGTCGCGTCCGGCGATCTGCTGAGGCTGTCGCGTGGCATTTACACCCTGCCAGACCTTGCGCCTGCGGAAGGACGGGAAGGACTGCTGGTCATCGCCGAACGTCTGGCCACGCCCCGACTGTGCCTGCTGAGTGCCCTGAGCCTGCATGGCCTGACCACCCAGGCCCCGTTCGAAGTCTGGATCGCCATCGGCAACAAGGATCGCGCGCCGCGGATCGACTGGCCGCCCCTGCGTGTTGTCCGCATGTCGGAAAAGACACTAGGGGCGGGACTGGAACCCCTGCAGATCGGCCACGTCACGCTCCGCGTGACCGGCGTCGCCAAGACCGTCGTCGACTGCTTCAAATACCGGAATCTCGTGGGTCTGGACGTTGCCATCGAGGCCCTGCGGGAGGCACTGGGAGCGGGCCTGACCACGATGGACGAGCTGTGGATGTATGCACGCCTCTGCCGCGTTGCCAGACTGATGCGACCTTATCTTGAAGCGCTGGCATGACTCCCACGCCTCCGGCAGACCGCGTCCGTTCCATCCGGCAACGGTTGCGTGATGGTGCACGTGCACGCAACGAAGACTTCCAGTACGTATTGGACCGGTTTGCGGTGGAACGCATGCTCTATCGGTTGTCGCAGTCCCCGTACCAGCAGCAGTTCCTGCTGAAGGGTGCGATGCTCTTCGCCATCTGGTTCGATGTACCCCATCGCCCCACCCGTGACGCCGACTTCCTGTGATACGGCCCAACCGACCCTGCGCACCTGACCCGCATCGTGCATGACCTGTGCGCGATTGAGCTGGACGACGGCCTGTACTTCGATGCCGCCTCCACCGTCATCGATCCGATACGCGAAGGATTCACCTATCAGGGCCTCCGCATGCGCCTGCAGGCGCGTCTGGGCAACGCGCTGTGTCACGTGCAATGGGACGTCGGCTTTGGCGATGCCGTTCTTCAAGCACCACCGGAATGTGAGTACCCGGTACTGCTCGATGAGTTCCCGCCGCCGCGCCTGCGGGTGTACCCGCGGGAGGCCGTCTTCGCCGAGAAGCTCGAAGCCATTGCGGCCCTGGGCATCGCCAACAGCAGGATGAAGGACTACTTCGACCTGTTGGCGCTCGCTCGTGAGGGTCAGATGGTGAGGCCCGCACTGGTCGCGGCGATAAGCGCGACGTTCGAACGGCGAGGTACACGCTGGACGCAGCCAGTGCCCTTCGGCTTGTCGGAGCAATTTGCCGACGATCCCCACAAGCAGGCGCAGTGGACTGCATTCCTGCGCAGGAATCGCCTGCACGCGGAGTCCCTGGACGCCGTAGTGAGGGACATCAGCGCCTTCGTCCGCGCCCTGAACAGGTAACGCGGGCCAAGGCCTTGGGGGTCGGAGCCCCTGCGGGGATCCAGAATCCTTGATTCCCGCCGCGCTACGCGCTCGCCGGGCACGGCCCGGCGCTACCGGCCGTACAACGCCTTGCGCGGGGCTCCGGTCAGTTCGGCCGCCAGCTTGGCGGCGGTCGACGGCGGCAGGTGCTCGCTCAGCTTGGCGTAGACGTGGCGGCCGTGCGCCAGCTGCGCCTCGGCATCGTCGCCGGCGCCCTGCACCATCACCACGAATTCGCCCTTGCGCTGGTTCTCGTCGGCTTCGACCCTGGCCAGCAGGCCGGCCAGATCGCCGTCCAGCACGGTCTCGAACAGCTTGGTCAGCTCGCGTGCCAGCACCGCCGGGCGCTCGGCGCCGAAGATCGCCGACATGTCCGCCAGCGATTCGACGATGCGGTGGGACGATTCGTAGAACACCATCGTGCGCACCTCGCCGGCCAGCGCCTGCAGGCGGTCGCGGCGCCCGCTGGCCTTGGCGGGCAGGAAGCCCTCGAAGCTGAAGCGATCGCTGGGCAGGCCGGCCACGCTGAGCGCGGCGATGGCCGCACAGGCGCCGGGAATGGGGCTGACCTTGATGCCAACCGCACGCGCGGCGCGCACCAGGCGGAACCCCGGGTCGCTGACCAGCGGCGTGCCGGCATCGCTGACCAGGGCCAGCGACTCGCCGGCCTGCAGGCGCGCCACCAGGCGCTGCGACAGCGCCTCTTCGTTGTGCTCGTGCAGGGCCACCAGCGGTTGCTGGATGCCGAAATGGGACAGCAGCTGGCCGCTGCGGCGGGTGTCTTCGGCACAGATGGCCGCCACCGAACGCAGCACCTCCTGCGCGCGCGGGCTCAGATCGGCCAGGTTGCCGATCGGCGTGGCGACGACATACAGGGTTGGCACACTCATTTCAGCGGTACTCACGGGGCAAGGGTAGAATCCTAGCGTGTACCTGGCCAAGGCCGCTGCCCTCATCGCATGGACCCGATCATGAACAAGCCCGCCGCACGCATCTCCGCCCTGTCGTTGTCGCTGATGCTTCTGGCCGGTTGTGCCACCACCAGCTTTACCAGCGCCCCCGAATCGCCGGCCCAGAGCCAGGCGCTGGCGCTGATCGAACAAGGCAAGCCGCGCGACGCTGCCCTGCAGCTGGAAGCGCAGGCCGCCACCCTGCGTGGCGGTGCCCGCAGCAACACCCTGGCCGATGCGGCCTGGGCCTGGCACCTGGCCGGTGACAGCGCCCGCGCGCGCAGCCTGCTGGGCCAGCTGACCGCGCGCCAGCTGTCCGGCGCCAGCCTGCAGCGCTTCCAGCTGGCCAGCGCCGAGCTGGCCCTGGCCGACCAGCAGCCTGCACAGGTGCTGGTCCTGCTGAAGGACCCGGGCGACAACGTGCACCCCAGCCTGCGCACGCGCTGGCACCTGGCCCGCGCCGCCGCGCTGCAGGCCAGTGGTGACGGCTTCGCCGCTGCCGGTGAGCGCGCCCGCGCCCACGCCGGCCTGGCGGGCACCGCCCGCAGCGAGAACCAGACCGCCATCGCCGGCCTGCTCGGCACGCTGGACGACGCCAACCTGCGCAGCCGTGCCACCGCGCTGCCGGCCAACGACCCGCTGTACAACTTCGCAGGCCGCGCGCTGATCGCCCGTGGCCTGCCGCTGCCGCGCCCGTTCGACCGCGAGGGCGCGGCCCAGTTCGATACCAGCAAGCGCCCGCCGGCCATGAGCGACGGCTACCGCCCGCCGGCGAAGATGGCCGTGCTGCTGCCGCTGAGCGGCCGCCTGGCCACCGCCGCACAGCCGGTGCGCGATGGCCTGCTGACCGCCTATTACGGTGAAAGCCGCCGCCGCCCGGACATCAACTTCTTCGATACCGCCGGTACGCCTGCCGGCGCGCTGGCGGCCTATGACAAGGCCGTCGCCTCCGGCGCCGACTTCGTGGTCGGCCCGCTGGGCCGCGACGAGGTGGATGCGGTGTATGGCCGCCAGCCGCTGCAGGTGCCGGTGCTGGCGCTGAATCGTGGCAAGGATGCGCCGCCGGCCGGCAGCGCAGGCTTCTCGCTGGCACCGGAAGACGATGGCATCGTGGCCGCCGAGTACCTGCGTGGCCGCGAGCGCAACCGCGCCCTGGTCATCAGCAGCAACGACGACACCGGCCGCCGCGCCGCTGCCGCCTTCGCCCAGCGTTTTGCCCAGCGCGGTGGCCAGGTGGCCGCCACGGTGGCCGTGGCTGAAGCCGTGGGCGATGTCAGCGCGCAGGTGCGCAATGCCGGCCAGATCGATGCGGTGTTCCTGGCGGTGCGTGCGCCGCAGGCACGGCTGCTGGCGCCGCAGCTGGCCCTGGCCGGTGCCGGTGGCGCCACCCGCGTCGGCACCAGCCAGCTGACCACCGGCAGCGGCAAGGCCGAGGAAGACGTGGCGCTGGACGGCATCATCTACCCGAACGAAGCCTGGAACGTGCGCAGCGTGTCCGGCGTACCGTCGGCCGCACAGGTGGGCCAGACCCTGCCCAGCGCGCGCGGTGCCGCCGGCCGCCTGTTCGCCTTCGGTGCCGATGCGTGGAAGATCAGCGCCTATCTGGAAAAGCTGTCGAACGAAGGCGGCCTGGATGGCGCCACCGGTACGCTGTACCTGGACAGCAACGGCAACATCCTGCGCCAGCCGGCGTGGTCCACCTTCAGCGGTGGCCGCCCGATGCCGATCGTCGGTGGTCGCTGAGCACCTGCAACGGGGCTCGGCGGTGGAAGCCGCCGCCGAGCAGCACCTGCAACAGGCCGGGTTGCAGCCGCGCGCACGCAACGTGCGTTACCGCGGTGGCGAACTGGACCTGGTGATGGACGACGCGGGCACCGTGGTGTTCGTGGAGGTGCGCTACCGCGCACGTTCGGATTTCGGTGGCGGCGCCGCCTCGGTGGATGCGCGCAAATGCCGGCGCCTGGCCCACGCCGCGCTGCTGTACCTGCAGGATCACCCTGCCTTGGCCGACGCGCCCTGCCGTTTCGATGTGGTTGACGCCAGTGGCGATCCGCCGCAGCTGCGTTGGCTGCGGGATGCGTTCCGGCTGGATGATTGCTGATGGCTGCCCATTGCCGGCCAGCGGCCGGCACTACCCCGAGCGATTGCCGGCCAGCGGCCGGCACTACCACGGTGTGTGACTGATGCCGTCGATCATCACCCATGCCGCCGTGCCGCTGGCGCTGTGGTGCGCCGCTGACCGCGGCCGTATTCCGCCGCGCCTGCTGGCCGCTGGCGTGATTGCCGCCATGCTGCCCGATGCCGACGTGCTGGCCTTCGCCCTGCACATTCCCTATGCCGATGCGTTCGGCCACCGTGGCGCCAGCCATTCGCTGCTGTTTGCGCTGGTCGTGGCGGCCTTGGCGACGCTGTTGCTGAGCTTTGGTAGTCGCCGACCTTGGTCGGCGGTTCTGTGCCAACCAAGGTTGGCATCTACCACGGCGCGGCCAACCGCGGCATCGACCGTGCAGGCCGCGGTCTTCGTCCTGGTCTGCGCGGCCAGCCATCCGCTGCTGGATGCGATGACCTCGGGCGGGCTGGGCGTTGCCCTGGCCTGGCCGTGGAGCGAGCTCCGCTTCTTCGCACCGTGGCGACCGATCCGCGTATCACCGTTTGCCCCGCAGTTCTTCAGCGCGCGTGGCCTGGCCACGTTGCTGTCCGAACTGCGCTGGGTGTGGCTGCCGCTGGCCACCGCCGTGGTCGCCTGGAAACTGATCCACCCTGCCCCTGCCGTTCCCCGGGAACCCTCATGAGTACTGCCCTGCCCGCCCCCCTCGTTGCCGAACTGTCCGCCCTGCTGGGCGCGGAGGGCTGGCGCATGGATGACACCGCGCTGGAGGCCAACGCGCAGGACAATTCCTGGCGCCGGCAGCGCCCGGAAGCCGTGGCCCTGCCGGCCGATATCGAGCAGGTGCAGGCCCTGGTGCGTGCGTGCCGCGCGCATGGCGTGGCTCTGGTGGCGCGCGGCGCGGGCACCGGCACCACCGGCGCGGCGGTGCCGCAGCCGGGCAGCATCGTGCTGTCGTTCACCCGCATGGACCGCATCGTTGACATCCGTGCCGGTGACCGCTGCGCCGTGGTACAGCCCGGCGTCCTGAACGGCACGCTGCAGCAGGCGCTGGCGCCGCACGGCCTGTTCTGGGCACCGGACCCCTCCAGTGCGGAGATCTGCAGCATCGGCGGCAACCTGGCCTGCAACGCCGGCGGCCCGCGCGCGGTGAAGTACGGCACCAGCCGTGACAACGTGCTGGGGCTGGTCGCGGTCACCGGTGCCGGCGAAGTGATCCGCTGCGGCGGCGCCTATACCAAGGACGCCACCGGCTACGACCTGACCCATCTGCTGGTGGGCAGCGAAGGCACGCTGGCACTCATCGTGGAGGCCACCCTGAAGCTGACGCCGCTGCCGGTCAGCCAGGCCGGCCTGCGCGTGCTGTACCGCGATGCCGACGCCGCCGCTGCCGCCGTATCGCGACTGATGTCGCAGCCGGTCGTGCCCACCCGCCTGGAATTCATGGATGCACGCAGCCTGGAGCTGCTGCGGTTGAATGGCGCCGATGTTCCCGAGGCCGGCGCGATGCTGCTGGTCGAAGCCGATGGCGACCACGACACCCTGCCCTACCTGCTGCAGGCGCTGGCCAGCGCCGCCGAAGGCGAGGGCATGATCGAACTGGACGTGGCGATGGAAGGCCGCGCGCGCGACCAGCTGTGGGCCGCCCGCAAGGCGCTGTCGCCCGCGCTGCGCAGTGTTGCCCCGGGCAAGATCAACGAAGACGTGGTGGTGCCAGTGTCGCGCATTCCCGATCTGGTGGCCGGCGTGCAGGCACTGGCGCGCGATTACACGCTCACCATCGTCACCTTCGGCCATGCCGGCAACGGCAACCTGCACGTCAACATTCTCTACCACCCTGAGGATGCCGAGGAGAACGCACGCGCGCAGGCCGCGCTGCCGAAGATCTTCGAGCTGACGCTGGCACTGGGCGGCACGTTGTCCGGCGAACATGGCATTGGCATCGCCAAGCGCGATTTCATGGCCCAGGCGTTCACCGCGGAGACGCTGGCGGCGATGCGCGCGATCAAGGCGGCGCTGGACCCGGATGGCATTCTCAACCCGGGCAAGGTGCTGCCGGCGGCATAAATGCCGCTGTAGAGTCGAGCTTGCTCGACTGTCGTCGGCCGCAGTCGAGCAAGCTCGACTCTACGAAAAGCAGTTTGTCGCAATCGGCATGCGTTGACGTGCTTCGCCGCGAAGCTGCAACGATTCGTATTTTTTCTACTTTGCAACTTTCCTCATTGGGCGCCAGGCGCTTGCGGCCAATCATGGGCGCGCCACCGACAACGGGTGGCACGGGACTCCAATCCCGTTCTGATCTGAAGGTTGTATACGTTTGCCTGCCGGCGTCGCGCATCCCGTGTGCGTGGCGTCGGCAGGCACTCTGTCCGCGCATCTATGGCGGGCGGTGCGTGGAGGGTTTCGGCCCGCCGGCTTCATTCAGATCACCGGTATTGGAGCCACGCATCGTCCGCCACCCTCGCGTTCTCGCGCCGGTGGCATCCCGGTTTCATGCACAAGGACGCCAAGATGACCGCAATCGAATATCCCTGTCTGTTCGCCACGCTGGGCGAAGCCGCCAAGCAGTTGCCCGATGAGCTGGCACGCGCACTGGAACGCACGCTTGCCGCCACCCCGGCGGCGAATGACCCTGAGTACTCGCCTGGCAGCATCACCGTGCTGGACTGCCTGCAGCGCATCCGCCAGGGCGAAGCCGCCGATGGCCAGCCATGGCCGAGCGATGGCCACACACCCGGCCAATGCATGGCGCTGGCGGGCATTGATCGTGCCAATGCCGGGCAGACCTTCCTGCTGGAACTGCTGCACGCCATCGAACGCACCCGCGTGGATGGCGATGAGAACCCACAGATGGGTGATGCGGCGCGCGAGGGGATTCTGTTTGCCTGCCGCGCGTTGGCCGAGTACGTGGGTGTGCAGGTGCGCGCGGCGTAGCGGGCGCCATCCCGCACCTGCACCGCGACGCGGTAGCGCCGGGCCAAGCCCGGCGTGTCCCTGTATCAGGCGAAGTGCTGGTACCCGCCGCTGGCGGGTTCACCATCGACCTGCACGCCCTGCCCTTCGGTGATGCGGCCGACGCGGGTCAGCGGCACATCCAGCGATTCGGACAGGTACAGCAGCGCATCGCGCTGGTCGGCTGCAGCGGTGAAGCACAGTTCGTAATCGTCGCCGCCATGCAGCGCGCACTCGCGCGCACCGTCGCGGCCCAGCAGGCCACGCAGTTCGGGCGAGATCGGCAGCACGTCGGCATCAATCTGGGCAGCGACGCCACTGCGCGCCGCGATGTGGCCCAGATCGGCCACCAGGCCATCGGACAGATCCACGGCGGCATGCGCGAAGGCACGCAGGCGCAGGCCGAGGGTGACCCGCGGGGTGGGACGCAGCAGGCGCAGGCGCAGGGTTTCGTAGTCACCCAGCAGGGTGGCGGTGGCCACGTCCAGCGCGCCCTGCTGCCAGAGCTTCAGTGCACCGGCGGCGTCACCGATCGTGCCGCTCACCCAGACATCGTCACCCACCTGGGCGCGGTCGCGGCGCAGCGCCTGGCCGCGGCCAACCTGGCCCATCGCGGTCACCGTCAACGACAGCGGGCCGCGCGTGGTGTCGCCCCCCACGAGGGCCATGTCGTGCTGGTCGGCCAGGGCGAAGAAGCCTTCGGCGAAGGCGTCGATCCACTCTTCGCTGGTGTCCGGCAGGGACAGTGCCAGCGTGCACCACGCCGGGCGTGCGCCCATCGCGGCCAGGTCAGACAGATTGACCGCCAGGGTCTTCCAGCCGATGTCGTAGGCAGGGGTTTCCGCCGGGAAATGCACGCCGCTGTTGAGCGTATCGGCGGTGACGACCAGTTGTTCGTTGGCACGCGGCTGCAGCAGCGCGGCGTCATCGCCGATGCCGAGCAGGATGTCGTCACGCTCGCTGGTGCGCGCGCGGATACGGTCGATGAGGGCGAATTCGGCCAGGGACATGGGGCGCTCCGGCGGGTTGCATGGATGGGCGGCGGGCGCGAATGCGGGCGGATCTTGCCGATCGGATGGAACGGCCGGGGTAGAGTCGACTGTCAGTCGACTGCTCTCCCGTCCGACACTACGACTGCTGATCGAAAGGCAGTCGACTGACAGTCGACTCTACCGAAGCAGATTCCCGCGCCGTTCAACGAACGATTCGGGACGCAGGGGATCAGTGACCCGATTCGACCTTGCGCCATTCCACGGCGGCACGATCCAGCACGCCGTTGACGTAGGTGTGGCCATGCTCGGAACCAAAGCGCTTGGCCGATTCGATGGCTTCGTTGATGACCACGCGGTACGGCACGTCCAGGCGGAAGCGCAGCTCGTAGCCGGCCAGGCGCAGCACGGCGCGTTCGATGGCATCCACTTCTTCAATGCCACGGTCCAGGTACGGGCCGAGGGCTTCGTCGATGTCGCGGCGGTTGTCCAGCACGCCATGCACCAGCGCTTCGAAATACGCCAGATCGGCGATTTCGCGGGCCTGTTCGTGGGCGAACTGGGCGATCAGCGACTGCGCGTTGCCGCCGGAGATCTGCCAGGCGTACAGCGCCTGCACGGCACGACGGCGGGCGCGCGAACGCAGCACCGGGTCGATGCCATCACGGCGGACGGGTTTACCGGAGGGCTTGCCCTGGGTGTTCTTGTTCATGGCAGTTGCTCCAGCAGGTTGACCATTTCCAATGCAGCGATTGCGACTTCTTCACCCTTGTTGCCATGGCTGCCACCGGCGCGGGCCTCGGCATCCTCGGCGCGTTCCACGGCCAGCACGCCGTTCAGCACCGGCACGCCGAAATCCAGCTGCACGCGCATCAGGCCTTCGGCGCAGCGGTCGGCCACGTGTTCGTAGTGGCGGGTATCGCCACGGATGACGCAGCCCAGGGTGAGGATGGCGGCGTGTTCATGGGCGGCGGCCAGGCGCGCGGCGACCAGCGGCAGTTCCCAGGCACCCGGCACGCGGATCACGTCGATGTTGGCTTCGGCAATGCCGTTGCCGGCCAGGCTCTGGCGGGCGCCAGCGACCAGGGTATCGGTGATGCGGGCGTTCCAGCGGCTGGCCAGGATGGCAAAGCGCGCCGACTCGGGGGTGCGAAGATCGCCTTCGTAGTGGCTCATATGCGGCTTGGGGGTTCGATTAGGGGGTGATTCTACCGTGGATGGGCCCCGGGGCGCCCGTGGGTAGTGCCGGCCGCTGGCCGGCAAACCCGGGATGGTGGTTGCCGGCCAGCGGCCGGCACTACCGATCCCATGTGCAGCGGCAGGTTACAGGGTGACCGTCTCCACCACTTCCAGGCCGTAGCCGGCCAGGCCCACCTGGCGGCGGGGGGTACCCAGCACGCGCAGCTTGCCCAGGCCCAGGTCGGACAGGATCTGCGAACCGGCACCGTTGCGGCGCCACTGGCCCACGTCCTTGTCCTTGCCCGGCACCACCGGCGCCGGCTGCTGGCGCAGGCGGGCCAGCAGGGCTTCGCCATCGCGCGGGGCCGACAGCACCACCATCACGCCCGCCCCTTCGGCGGCAATCGCGCGCAGGGCATCGGTGGCGGCCACGCCGAAATCATCGCGGCGCCAGTGCAGCAGGTCGGCCAACGGGTTTTCCACCTGCACGCGCACCAGGGTGGGGGTGTCGGCCGCCGGGGTGCCACGCACCAGGGCGAAATGCAGGTCGTGGGCGATGCGGTCGCGGTAGGTGACCAGCTTGAACGGGCCGAATTCAGTGTCGATCTCGCGCTCGTCCACGCGCTCGACGGTCTTTTCGGTGGCCAGGCGGTAGGCGATGAGGTCGGCGATGGAGCCCATCTTCAGGCCGTGCTCGCGGGCGAACACTTCCAGTTCCGGGCGGCGCGCCATGCTGCCGTCCGGGTTGAGGATCTCCACCAGCACGCCGGCCGGTTCCAGCCCGGCCAGCATGGCCAGGTCCACGCCGGCTTCGGTGTGGCCGGCACGGGTCAGCACGCCACCCGGCTGGGCGATCAGCGGGAAGATGTGGCCCGGCTGGTGCAGGTCGGCCGGCTTGGCGTTCGGCTTCACTGCAGTACGGATGGTGTGGGCGCGGTCATGGGCGGAAATGCCCGTGGTCACGCCTTCGGCTGCCTCGATGCTGACGGTGAAATTGGTCTGGAACTGCGCGGTATTGGCCTGCACCATCGGTGCCAGGCCGAGGTCGGCGGCGCGGGTGCGGGTCAGCGGCAGGCACACCAGGCCACGGCCATGGGTGACCATGAAGTTGATGTCCGACGGCTTGACCAGCTCGGCGGCCATGATCAGGTCGCCTTCGTTCTCGCGGTCTTCGTCATCGACGATGACGACCATGCGGCCCTGGCGGATGTCTTCCAGGATGTCCGGGATCGGGGCGAAATTCATGCGGCATCTCCCTGCAGGTGCTGACCGTTGGCCGGCACACCGATCAAACGCTCTACATAGCGGGCCACCAGGTCGATTTCCAGGTTCACCGCACTGCCCACGCCGGTGGCGGAGAAGGCGGTGTTGGCCACGGTGTGCGGGATGAGGGCGACTTCAAAGCCTTCCTCGTCCACTTCGTTGACGGTGAGGCTGACGCCGTCCACGCAGATCGAGCCCTTCTTGGCGATGTAGCGGCGCAGCGCGGCCGGCGCGGCGAAACGCCAGCGCTGGGCACGTGCATCTTCGTGGATGGACAGGACCTGGCCGAGGCCATCGACGTGGCCGCTGACCAGGTGGCCGCCGAGGCGGTCGGTCGGGCGCATGGCGCGTTCGAGGTTGATGACCGCGCCCTCACCCAGCTGGCCCAGCGTGGTCAGGCCCAGGGTCTCGGTGGAGGCATCGGCCTGGAAGCTGCTGGCGTCGAATGCGATGACGGTGAGGCAGACGCCGTTGATGGCGATGCTCTCGCCCATCTGCACGTGGTCGAACGGCAGGGTGCCGACATTGAAGGTGAAGCGGACATCGCCGCCGATGGATTCGCGTGCGGCCAGACGGCCGACGCCTTCGATGATTCCAGTAAACAAGAAACGTTCTCCGCGGAAAGTGAGCGAAAAACGCCGCAAGGCAAACAGGCGGGCGCAGGGCCGCAAAGGCCCTGTGGCACCGTCTTCTTTCATCCGGACTATGACCGTCGGCTCCGGCATTGGACCGGATCTGCTGACCCCCGGCCGTGGGCCGGGGCGCTCGCGGGCTCGTGCTTGCGCACCTACCGCCGGTGGGGAATCGCACCCCGCCCTGAAGACGTTTGTGTACCGGCGAACCGGCCCGCCCAGTGTACCAGCCTGGGCTGAACGGGGTCGGATCCCTTGTCTGGCCCGCTTGGGGTCAGAGCCCTTTGCGTTGCAAAGGGATCCGACCCCTGCCCTGAACGGATCCGTCCCCCAGATGAACCGACCGCCAGCTGTGACGTCCGTCGCTCGCAATTCGTAAAACTTTCATTAAACTCAAGCCTCGGACGACATGAGGTCGCCACGGACCGCCAACAGGGTGGCCCGCCAATGGACTGCAATTCACAGGAAACCCATGCGCAAGATCCTGATCGTGGCCGCACTGCTGGCCGCCGCCCCGTTCTCGGCCTCGGCCGACGGCCTCAGCTACACCTACGTCGAAGGCGGCTGGAGCCAGGTCAATACCAAGGATGATGGCTTCGACGACCCGAAGGTCGACGGCGGCTACGTGCGCGGTTCGTTCGCTCTGGCCGAGCAGGTGCATGTGTTCGGTGGCTGGAGCTACGGCAGCAAGACCTACCATTACTCGAACGCCAAACTGAAGCTGGAACTGAACCAGCCGGAGCTGGGCATCGGTTACCACATGCCCTTCAGCGACCGCGTGGACTACACCGCCGACATCGCCTGGGTCCGCCAGCAGGCTGAGGTCAAGGCGGACTTCGACGGTTTCGGTCGTATCACCGACAAGGACCACACCAACCTCGTGCGCGCCACCATGGGCCTGCGTGGCAAGCCCTCGGCCATGACCGAAGCCTGGATCAAGGCCGGTTACATGGATGGCGGCAACAACTTTGAAGGCACCTGGGTCGGCACCCTCGGTGGCCAGATCAACTTCACCAAGACCTGGGGTCTGGTGGGCGAGATCTCCGGCTACCGCGACGTCACCCAGTTCTCGGCCGGCGTGCGCGCCAGCTTCTGATTGCTCGATCCTCGTCGTGTAATCGAACGGGCCCCGCAAGGGGCCCGTTTTTTTTGCGACTGTCTTTTCAGACAAATTGCATGGCGTCCCGCGGGCTGCTGCCGCAGGCTGCTGCCCTTTCCCTCTCTGGATGGATGATGCTGGCTTACCGCCTCGCCCTGCTGCTGTGCCTGCCCTTCGCCGCGCAGGCAACTGCTTCGGAAAAGCTGAGCCCCGAACAGGCCTTTGACCTGTACGCGCAGGCTCTGCTGGAAGGTGATGCCCGCGCCGCTGAAGCGTTGACCCGCGCACTGCCCGCCGACGCCCTGTGGAATGCCACTGCCCTGCTGCGCCTGCCACGCCTCCTGCAGGAAGCGCGCGAACAGGTATTCGACCAGTGGGAAGATGACGTCGTCCCCGCCGTACTGGCCGAGGCGGTGGTGACCCAGATCGGCAGAACGTACGCCAGCAGCCACTGCCGGGCCGTGCCCGGGAAGACCATTGCCGAAGCTGCACCGGCCGGGCGGGCGCAGGTCAAGTTTACCTGCCAGGTTCCGGTATGGAATACCGGAAGCGGCCTGCTGGCCGACCCGGCCATCCAGCAGAAACTGCAGGACGACGAGGTGTTTGCTGCGTATCTGATCGCCTCGGAGCTGCGCATGGCGGAGCAGCAGACGATCACCGGCACCGCGCTGCTGGAAGGAAGCGCCGGGACGGGCTACTTCCCCGACGGCGACACGATCCGATTCCTTGCCCCGGTGCTGCTCTCGATCTTTCCGGAAGCGCTGGCCGACACATTGCTGGAAAAGTAGCCGCGTGGCGGCATGGCGTGCACGCCCCTGCCATCGCATCTGCGTGCAGATGCGCTAGTCTTTCGCGCCTCTGCACTACCCACTGGAAACGGAACACCGTCATGAAGACTCCCCTGCGCACCCTGCTCGCCAGCGCCCTGCTGTGCGCCCCTGTGTTCGCCACCGCCGCGCCGGCGCTGACGCCCGAACAATCGCTGGACCTGTACGCACGCGTGCTGATTGAAGACGATGCCGCTGCCGCGCGCACGCTCAACGATGCCCTGCGCAGCGCCCACGACGGCAAGGACGCGGTGACGCCCACGCCGGGCGCACTGGCCAAGGCCCTGGCCGAACCGTGGATGGCGCTGCAGGCCAGTACCGGCGGCACGCCCGATGCCGCCGCGACCGAAGCGCTGTATGCAAAGGTGCTGAAGGCATCGACCTGCCGCGCCACCGGCAGCACCATCGAAGACAACGAGTACGTAGACGGCCAGAAGATCGCCTCGGTCGATTTCAGCTGCAAGGTGGTGGATCTGGAAAGCGTGCGCCCGCTGTTCGCCGCCAGCATGAACAGTGACGACCCTGCCGCCCGCAGCCGCTTCATCGATGCCTACACGCAGGCACTGAAGAGCGGCACGCAGCGCACGGTGACGGGCAGCCAGAAGCTGTACTCCGGCGCAGAGCAGGCGTACTGGTTCAGTGGCAGCTTCGATGAGCTGGTCACCCCGGTGCTGGAAGCACTCGCGCCGTTCCAGCTGTGGATGGAAGATGCCCAAGCCGCCAGCGCACCGAAGGTGACCGGCGTGCCCAGCTGCGACCTGCTGCTGCAGCAGCACCGCAGCTGCGTGGCGAAGATCGCGCCGGATCAGATCAGTGGCGTGGACGCGATGGCCGAAGAACTGAAGGCCAAGGCGCAGGTGCAGTCGGCCGATGAAATGACGCAGGAGTGCAAGGCCCTGCGCCCGATCGCACAGATGATGTGGACCGACGAGTGCGCGTAAGGCCACGGCGCCAACCAAGGTTGGCGTCTACCAGAGCACGGTAGATCCACGCCATGCGTGGATGGCCTTCACCGCATCAAACGCACGGTAGATCCACGCCATGCGTGGATGGATGTCACCGCATCACGCGCGTAGCAGCAACCGCAGGTCGTCGCCCACCTGGCGCTGGTCGACCACGCGCAGGCGTCGCTGCTGGTCCATCGCCTCGATGCCCAAGCCGGCCAGCAGCGGGCGGCCGGTGTCACCCAGCAGCGTCGGTGCCTGGTACAGCAACAGCTCATCGACCCAGCCGCCGCGCAACAGCGCACCGGCCAGGGTGGCACCGGCTTCGGTGTGCACTTCGTTGATGCCACGCTCGGCCAGCAGCGCCAGCACCGCCCCCAGATCCAGGCGGCCATCCACGCTCGGCACGCTGGCGAATTCGGCGTCGGCCGCATCCGGCGCGCTCACCGCGGCAGCGTGCACATACAACGTCGGCGCCCCACCCTCGCGCACGCGGCCGCATTCCAGCGAGCGCAGGCGCGAATCAAGCACGACGCGCAGCGGTGGCATCACCTCGGTATCGGCCAGGCGCACGGTCAGCATCGGATCGTCGGCCAGCACCGTATCGGCGCCGGTCAGGATCGCGCCGGCACGTGCGCGCCAGTGCTGCACGTCTTCGCGTGCGGCGGCACCGGTGATCCACTTCGAGCTGCCATCGGCCATCGCGGTACGGCCGTCGAGGCTGGCGGCCAGCTTCACCCGCAGCCACGGACGGTTGCGTTCCACGCGGGACAGGAAGCCCTTGTTGAGTTCACGCGCCTGCGCGGCCATCAGGCCTTCGGCCACTTCAATGCCCGCTTCGCGCAACAGATCGAAACCACCGCCATCGACCTTCGGGAACGGATCGCGCAGCGCCGCGACCACGCGCGATACACCCGCGTCGATCAATGCCAGCGCGCACGGTGGCGTGCGCCCGTAGTGCGCGCACGGTTCAAGGGTGACGTAGGCGGTGGCACCCCGTGCTTCGCTGCCGGCTTCGCGTAGGGCGAAGACTTCGGCGTGCGGGCCGCCGGCACGCTGGTGCCAGCCCTGCCCGACCACGCGTTCGCCATGGGCGATCACGCAGCCGACCATGGGATTGGGGCGGGTGGTGTAGGCCGCACGCTCGGCCAGACGCAATGCGTTGGCCATGTGCAGGTGGTCAAGGACGGTGAACGGAGTGCTCATGCGGCCATGGTAACGCTGCCATCAGTGCCAACCAACGGTTGGCACCCACCGGGGCAACGGCGCCAACCAAGGTTGGCATCTACCGGGGCAAAGTAGATCCACGCCATGCGTGGATGGAGGCAGTCAGCCCTTCTTTTTCTTGGTCAGGGCGATGACATCGCCCAGCAGCTGCAGCTGTTCGGTGCTGGCCGGCAGCTCACGTTCCAGCTTCTCGATCTCTTCGCGGAAATCGGCCACGTCCTCGAAGCTGCGGTAGACCGAGGCGAAGCGCACGTAGCCGACGTGGTCGAGCTTGCGCAGTTCGTTCATCACGAACTCGCCGACCTTGATGGAAGGCACTTCGCGTTCGCCGCTGATGCGCAGCTGGTGGACTACGGCGCGCACCGCAGCTTCGATCTTCTCTTCGGGCACGGCGCGCTTCTGCAGCGCGCGGTCGAAGCCGGCGCGCACCTTGCGCTGGTCGAAGGCCTCGCGGGTGCCATCACTCTTGACGATGGCCGGCAGCTTCAGCTCGACCGTTTCCAGGGTGCTGAAGCGTTCGTTGCAGGCCTCGCACTCACGCCGACGACGGATCGTCGCGCCGTCTTCGGAGACGCGCGAGTCGATGACCCGGGTATCGGCATGCTGGCAGAAGGGGCAATACATGGAACGCCTGGCTCAGGAAAGAACGTCATGCCATCGTCATGGCAGCGTCGCAAAGGTACCTGAGAAGCGCTTTTGCAGCAAATCCGGGCGGCGCTCAGCCTTATGCGGCAAGGCGTTGCCGGCGGCGCAGCCAGGCCAGATGCGCCGCCGGCAGCAGCAGCGGCGGGCCGAACAGCAACAGGCCGAAGCCCTCCAGGCGTTCGGTCAGGCCGACCACCAGCCCCAGCACGACGGCGGGCACCGCGGCCAGCGCTCCCAGCGCCAGCAACGCCCACCACAGCCGGCCCACCTCCTGCAGGCCAGGCCGGCCCTGCAGCAGGAAACCGGCGCCGATGTGCAACCAGGCGACGATGCCCAGCGCCCCGGCGGTGCCCCAGCACACCAGCAGCAGCCGGCTCAGCAGGCGGGTTTCCTGCATCAGGCCGGAGTACACGCCCACCAGGGCCACGGTGCCGCCCAGCAGCACGCCGGGCAGGCCGAACAACAGGGCAAGTGCGAGGTGCAGGCGCTTGTGCAGGCGCTCATCCATGTGCGTCGCTTCCTGGGTGCCGGGTCAGAGCCCTTTTCTGCGAAAAGGGATCCGACCCCAGCGTCGATCCGGATGTCCGGGGTCAGAGCCCTTCCCTGCGGGAAGGGATCCGACCCCACTCCCCGGTCAGCCGTAGACCGGGTACTTGCGGCACTGCGCGCTGACGGCGTCGCGCACGCGGGCGATGACGGCGTCATCGGCCGGGGCGTCGAGCACGTCGGCGATCCAGTTGGCCAGGTCCACGCAGTCCTGTTCGACATAGCCACGGGTGGTGACCGCCGGGGTGCCCAGGCGCAGGCCCGAGGTCACGAACGGCGAACGCGGGTCGTTCGGCACCGAGTTCTTGTTGACGGTGATGTGGGCCTTGCCCAGCGCGGCTTCCGCATCCTTGCCGGACACGTCCTTGCCGATCATGTCCACCAGCATCAGGTGGTTCTGGGTGCCGCCGGAGACGATCTTGTAGCCGCGCGCGATGAGCGTGTTGGCCATCGCCTGGGCGTTCTTCACCACCTGCTGCTGGTAGGCGGTGAAGCCCGGTTCCAGCGCTTCCTTGAAGGCCACGGCCTTGGCGGCGATGACGTGCATCAGCGGGCCACCCTGGATGCCGGGGAACACCACCGACTGCAGCTTCTTGACCAGGTCTTCGTCGGCGCCCTTGGCGACGATGATGCCGCCGCGCGGGCCACGCAGGGTCTTGTGGGTGGTCGAGGTGACCACGTGGGCGTGTTCCAGCGGGCTCGGGTAGACGCCGGCGGCAACCAGGCCGGCCACGTGGGCCATGTCCACGAACAGGTAGGCACCCACCTTGTCGGCGATGGCGCGGAAGCGCGCCCAGTCGATCACCTGCGAGTAGGCCGAGAAACCAGCCACGACCATCTTCGGCTTGTGCTCCAGGGCCAGGCGCTCGACTTCGTCGTAATCGATCAGGCCCTGGTCGTTCACACCGTACTGCACGGCGTTGAACAGCTTGCCGGAAGCATTCACCTTGGCACCGTGGGTGAGGTGGCCGCCGTGGGCCAGGCTCATGCCGAGAATAGTGTCGCCCGGCTGCAGCAGGGCGAAGTACACGGCCTGGTTGGCCTGCGAACCGCTGTGCGGCTGCACATTGGCGTACATGTCTTCCGTGGAGCCGGCGCCGAACAGCTGCTTGAGGCGGTCGATCGCCAGCTGCTCGGCGATGTCCACGTATTCGCAGCCACCGTAGTAGCGCTTGCCCGGGTAGCCTTCGGCGTACTTGTTGGTCAGCTGGCTGCCCTGGGCCTCCATCACGGCCGGGCTGGTGTAGTTCTCGCTGGCGATCAGCTCGACGTGGTCTTCCTGACGCTGGGTTTCGGCGGCGATGGCCTTGGCCAGTTCGGGATCGTAGGTTTCGATGCGGACGTCACGCGGGAACATCGGTTACTCCGGCAGGCAGGGAAAAAGGGGGATGGCACAGCCCCTGATTGTAGCCCCGTGGCGGCCCGCCGGGGCCGGAATGGACGCGGGGCCGGATCCCCTGGCGGAGATCCGGCCCCGTATGGTTTTGCCTGTGGGCCTGGGGTCGGATCCCTTCCCGCAGGGAAGGGCTCTGACCCCGTTGCCTGGATGGGGTCAGAGCCCTTTCCTGTGGAAAGGGATCCGACCCCGACAGCAACGTGCTTAACGACTGAGCACGTACTGGGCGATGACGCCGGTGGCGATGGCCACCAGAAGCATGTTGCCGCGGTCATCGCGGATCCAGTGGTGACCATACGGCGGGCGACGCAGGTGGTAGCGCGGGTAGTCGTTCACCACGTAGATCGGGCCACGGTAGTAATCGCGGTAGCGGTGGCCGACCTGCCAGCCGTAGCCCGGGCCCGGGCGATAGCCGGGGCGGTAGACCACGCGCGGCGGCGGCGGCGCCGGATGGTAGTAGCGATGGTCATGGTCGCGGCGCCAGTCACGGCGTGCATCGCGGCGGTCGCGTTCGTAGTCGCGGCGCGCCTCGCGTACATCGTGGCGGTACTCGCGGCGATCGTCGCGGCGGTCTTCCCGCCATTCGCGGCGGTCACGGTGGTCGTTGTCGGCAAATGCCGGGGTGACGGCGCCCAGGGCCAGCACAGAGGCCATGGCCCCGGCCACGATGAAGTTGATGCGCATGACAGACCTCTGCTCAGCTGGGTGGGTGGTGATGTCCATATTGCGCAGGCGATCTGAACCGTTTCCGGCTGGAAACGCTTCCCGTTGACGTATTGCACTCTGTATTCAGCCTTCGGCCAGCCCCGCGGGGCGCCGACAGGCGCGGCCGGGAACCGGTTCCGGCTATAATTGGGGGTATTCCATTCAGTCTGTGCCCGCTGTCGTCCGGGATCTTCCCGCTGACGGACGGGTGCAGGGCCGCGCCCCTACGGAGACCTCATGTCCTCGCAATACATCTACACCATGAACCGCGTGTCCAAGGTGGTCCCGCCCAAGCGGCAGATCATCAAGGACATCTCGCTGTCCTTCTTCCCGGGCGCGAAGATCGGCCTGCTGGGCCTGAACGGCGCCGGCAAGTCCACCGTGCTGAAGATCATGGCCGGCGTGGACACCGATTTCGAGGGCGAAGCCCGCCCGCAGGCCGGCATCAAGGTCGGCTACCTGGCGCAGGAACCGGAGCTGGACCCGACCAAGACCGTGCGTGAAGCGGTCGAGGAAGGCGTGGGCGAAGTGCTGCAGGCCCAAGCTGCGCTGGACGCGGTCTACACCGCCTATGCCGAGGAAGGCGCCGACTTCGACGCGCTGGCCAAGGAACAGGAGCGCCTGGAGGCGATCCTCGCCGCGGGCGACGCGCACACTCTGGAAAACCAGCTGGACGTGGCCGCCGATGCGCTGCGCCTGCCGCCGTGGGATGCCGTGGTCGGCAAGCTGTCCGGTGGTGAAAAGCGCCGCGTGGCGCTGTGCCGCCTGCTGCTGCAGAAGCCGGACATGCTGCTGCTCGACGAACCGACCAACCACCTCGACGCCGAGTCGGTGGAATGGCTGGAACAGTTCCTGGCGCGCTACACCGGCACCGTGGTGGCGGTCACCCATGATCGCTACTTCCTGGACAACGCCGCCGAGTGGATCCTGGAACTGGACCGCGGCCGCGGCATTCCGTGGAAGGGCAACTACACCGACTGGCTGACCCAGAAGGATGAGCGCCTGAAGCAGGAAGACAACCAGGAAAAGGCCCGCCAGAAGGCGATCCAGAAGGAACTGGAGTGGTCGCGCCAGAATGCCAAGGGCGGCCGCACCAAGGGCAAGGCCCGTCTGGCCCGCCTGGAAGAGCTGCAGTCGGTCGATTACCAGAAGCGCAACGAGACCAATGAAATCTTCATCCCGCCGGGCGAGCGCCTGGGCAACGCGGTGATGGAGTTCAAGAACGTCTCCAAGAAGTTCGGCGACCGCCTGCTGTTCGACAACCTGAGCTTCCTGGTGCCGGCCGGCGCCATCGTCGGCATCATCGGCCCGAACGGTGCCGGTAAGTCGACCCTGTTCAAGATGATCACCGGCAAGGAAAAGCCGGATACCGGCGAGATCGTGGTCGGCCCGACCGTGAAGCTGTCCTACGTGGACCAGAGCCGCGACGCACTGGAAGGCAACCACAACGTCTTCCAGGAAATCGCTGGCGGCCTGGACATCCTCAACATCAACGGCATCGAGATCCAGTCGCGCGCCTACATCGGCCGCTTCAACTTCAAGGGCCAGGACCAGCAGAAGATGGTCGGTTCGCTGTCCGGTGGTGAGCGTGGCCGCCTGCACATGGCCAAGACCCTGCTGCAGGGTGGCAACGTGCTGCTGCTCGATGAACCGTCCAACGACCTGGACATCGAAACCCTGCGTGCGCTGGAAGATGCGCTGCTGGAGTTCCCGGGCAACACCTTCGTCATTTCGCATGACCGCTGGTTCCTGGATCGCATCGCGACCCACATCCTGGCGTTCGAAGGCGATTCGCACGTGGAGTTCTTCCAGGGCAACTACCGCGAGTACGAAGAAGACAAGCGCCGCCGCATGGGCGACGACGCTGCGCCGAAGCGCCTGCGCTTCAAGGCGCTGAAATAAGAAAGAAAGAACGGCCGCGCTCTGCGCGGCCGTTCTGCATTCTGGTAGGTCACCACCGTTGGTGGTGACGCTTTGAGGCGTACCGACCAACGGTCGGTACCCACCATGAACGCGCGATCGTTCGTTTTGGCAGCTTGCGATCAATGCTGTCGCAATCAACCTGCGTGCAACGTTGCAACTATTTGTATGTTCTGTGCCAGCCGCATCGGTTTTCCTACGCCCTGCTCCATCCCCCAAACGTAGGAAACCCCAATGAAAGCACTGATCATCACCTCGGCAGCGCTGCTGCTGTCTGGCACCGCCGCCGCCGCGACCCCTGACTGGGACGGCTTCTACCTGGGCGCCCAGGCATCACATGGCGAAGGCCACAGCAATGACCGCAGCAATGCCAACGCATCGGAAAAGAGCATCCGCGGCTTCACCGGCGGCATGCAGGGCGGCCGTCGCTGGCAGTTCGACAACAACGTCGTGGTCGGCGTGGAAGGCGCACTGTCCTTCGGCAGCATCCAGCGCGACTGGAAGGAACGCGAACATCATCAGTACAGCCCGTACTACGGCAAGGACGCAGTGACCCGTTCGGGCACCTTCGACGTGACCCTGGGCCGCGCGATGGGCCGTTGGCTGCCCTACGTCGGTGCCGGCGTGACCGTCGCCCGCCAGGAATTCTCGCTGGGCTGCGACAAATCGCTGGTGGAAGCCACCAACGGCTGCCGCGTGGCTGAATTCGAAACCCAGCGCTCGCATACCTCCACCGGCAGCCACGCCGTCGCAGGCGTGCTGTACCGCTTCAACGACCGCCTCTCGGCCGGTGCCGAGTACCGCCGTACCCACCTGGGCAGCAGCCCGGTGACCCTGGAAGACCCCAACTACCCGGCCGCGGCCCGCCGCAGCTTCCATACCGACTACAGCAGCGTTACGCTGAAGTTGAACTACCACTTCTAACCGCCTGGCGACGCACCCGCGGCTCCTTCCGGCGGCAGGGCGCTCAGGCACGAGAGATCTGCGATGTCCCTGTTCGAGCGCCTGTTCCAGCTGCAGCAGCACGGCACCACCGTGCGTACCGAGCTGCTGGCCGGTGTCACCACCTTCCTGACGATGTCCTACATCGTCTTCGTCAACCCGGAAATCCTGGGCACTACGGGCATGGATGCCGGCGCGGTGTTCGTGGCCACCTGCCTGGCCGCGGCCCTGGGCTCGGTGGTGATGGCACTGGCGGCCAACTTCCCGGTGGGCATGGCCCCGGGCATGGGCCTGAACGCCTTCTTCGCCTTCACCGTGGTGGGTGCTGCGGGCCTGCCGTGGCAGCAGGCACTGGGCGCGGTGTTCATTTCCGGGCTGGTGTTCCTGGTGCTGTCGCTGACCGGCGTGCGCGCGTGGCTGGTGGCCGGCATCCCTTCATCGCTGCGCTCGGCCATCGTCGCCGGCATCGGCCTGTTCCTGGCGATCATCGCGCTGCAGAAATCCGGGGTGATCGTCGGCAACGAAGACACCCTGGTGGCCCTGGGCCCGCTGAACACCGCACCGCCGCTGCTGGCCTTGGGCGGCTTCCTGCTGATTGCCGTACTGGAAGCGCGCCGCGTGCGCGGTGCGATCCTGATCGGCATCCTCGCCGTCACCGGCGCCGGCTGGGCACTGGGCGACGTGCAGTACCACGGCCTGGTCTCGCTGCCGCCGAGCCTGGCACCGACCTTCCTGCAGCTGGACCTGCCCGGCCTGCTGCACCACGACGGCGGCGCGCCGATCGCGGTGCTGCTGCAGGTGGTGCTGGTGTTCGTGCTGGTGGAAGTGTTCGATGCCACCGGCACGCTGTACGGCGTGGTGGGTCGCGCCGGCCTGCTGAAGCTGCCGGGCGCGCAGAAGCGCTTCGGCCGTGCGCTGCTGGCGGACAGCACCGCCATCGTGGCCGGTTCGCTGCTGGGCACCAGCAGCACCACCGCCTTCGCCGAGAGCGCCTCGGGCGTGCAGGTCGGTGGCCGCACCGGGCTGACCGCACTGGTGGTGTCGGCGCTGTTCCTGGCCGCACTGCTGTTCTCGCCGCTGGCGGCGATGGTGCCCGCCTATGCCACCTCGCCTGCCCTGCTGTTCGTGGCCGGCCTGATGCTGCGCGAACTGGTGGAAGTGGACTGGAGCGACCTGACCGAATCGGTGCCAGCCGCGCTGTGTGCGCTGGCGATGCCGTTCACCTACTCCATTGCCAACGGCCTGGCGTTCGGCTTCATCGCCTATGCCGCATTGAAGGCCGGTACCGGCCGCTGGCGTGAAGTGCACCCGGCGGTGTGGCTGGTGGCGACGCTGTTCGTGCTGCGTTATGCGTTGGAGTAAGGCGACCGCGCTGCGCGCTCGCCGGGCATGGCCCGGCGCTACCGGAACATGCCCGGCGATCTCCAGGTAGCGCCGGGCCATGCCCGGCGGCAGGTCAATTGTAGGTAATGGTGAACGTGGCGGTGCCGTTGGCTTCGCCCGGCCCCACCGTGCCGGCCTGGGTCTGGATGTAGCGCGCGCGCAGCGGCAGCGACATCGCCGAGCTGCCGGTCACCGTATCACCCAGCATCAGGCTGTCGCCGAAGCGGATCGTCTGCTCGTTGCTGCCATTGCGGCGCACGATCTGGATGCCGATGCGCGTGGCGCTGTTGCTGCCACTGGTGAGGGCCAGCGTCCCGGGCTGGTTGCCGCTGGCCGACGTGGCATCGAGCTGGATGCCGATGGTGCTCTGGTACTGCGCCACGTTGCTGCCCTGGCAGCGCAGGTTGATGTTGAAATCGCGATCCACGGCACGCGAGCCCACGCCGGTGAAGCTGTCGTTGGGCACGCTGCCGAAATCGACCACGATGTTGCGGCTGCCCGCATCCACTTCGCAGGTGGGGCTGACAACGGTGGTGCCCGACCCCTTGAAGGACGACGTCAGCACAGGGCGGCCAGCGCCATCACCGTCGAAGTAGTAATTGGTGAAGCGCCCGTTGGGCGCGATGATCCCCGAACCCGTCACCGCGGCAGTCTTGATCAGCTCGATCTTGAACTGGCCCGCGACCAGCGAGATGGTCGATCCGGCAGAGTAGGAGATCTGATGCGGGTAATAGGTCTGGATGGCGCCCGAGTCGCGGTACAGGCGGATGCCTACACCCTCCACGCCGGTCTGGTAGACATTGGAGTACCCGGGGGACAGCCGCTGCTGCGCGGCGTTGAAGTAGACGCCGACCGAGCGCCCACCCGCCCACCAGTCACAGCTGGCCACGCTGTTCCTTGCGATGATCGGCACGCTCAACTGCTTGATCACACCGCCCACGGGCGTGGTCGGCAAAATGACCACCTGCCCCATGTCCATTTCCACGTCCTGGGCAATGAAGCCTCGCGCATCGATTGAACACGCGGCCAGCGCCTGCCCCGACAGGCCCGTGCCCGCAGCCAGCAGCGCCATCACCAGGGTGCCACGGCGGAACGACATCAACGGCATAGGGCCTCCACGGTAGTCAGTCCGGCCGGGCCGGCGTCGGCGCTGGCGGGCGCCGTGTAATCGATCGTGCAGCGGGCATCCGCGTCGTCGCCCCACTCAACCTGCAGCTGGCCGCTGTCATCGGCGGTACGCACGTACACGCGGCCACCCTGCCCGACCATGCCCACCGGCTGGCCCTGTGCATCCTTCACCTGTGCACCGAAGGGCAGCGTGCTGCCATCGGCGCCATGCGCCTGGATCAACAGCGCGCGACCCTGCCGGGTTTCGAAGCGCAGCAGGCTGATCGCACCGGCGTACGGGGCGATCGACTGGCTGCTGCCTTCCAGCTCGACGTCCAGCGACATGCCCTGCGGGTCGAGGGTGATCGTGTTGAGGCGGTACGGCGAAACATACGGCACCACGGCATAGCCACGACCATCGATGCGCAGGCCTGGCGCATTGGCCACGCGGGCGTCACGGGCACCGGCGGCCTGCACCAGCACCAGCGTGTCACCGCGCTGCGGCGAAAGCGTTACGCCACCGCCATGCACCACCAGGCTGCCCGTCGCGCCGACCGCCAACTGGCGGAATGCGCTGGAGTACCCGTAGGACGCGCTCGTCGCTGCGTAGCGGCTGCGGTACTCGGCGTTGGCGATACCGGTGGTGCCACCCTCGCGGCTGTCCGACAGCGCGACGCCGTAGCTGAGTTCGTTGTCACTGCCGGCAGAGCCGGTGATGCCGATGCGGCTGGAGTCATAGCCCGAACGATCACGCACGCCCACGTCGGCGCTGAACGACATCGGCTGGCGGCGGCCCTGCCCCAGCGGCACGCTCATCGACAGCAGATACTGGGTGTCGGCAGTGCCGGCGAGTCCTTCTTCGGTACGGATGGCGGACACGCCGAAGTTCAACGAGCGCCAGGCGTTGTTGTAGCCCACCTGGTACTGCTTGCTGGTGCCGGGACGGTCATAGAAGTCGCGCAGCGCACCGGTGACGTACAGCGAACCACCGCGCAGGCCAAGCGGCTGGTTGAGGGTCACCTGGAACTGGCTGCGCTGGCGGCCACGCACGCTGGGGTCGTTGCCGCGGCTGATGTCGTCGCGCACCATCAGTGCGTCCTGGAGACTGTAGAAACCGCCGGTGGAATAGCGGTACGCGGCCAGGGTCAGGTTGGTGTTGGTCTCGCCGATCAGGTTGCTGTAGCTCAGGCGCACGCTGGCGCCGGAGCGCTCGCCCAGCGTATCCAGGCGTGTCCGCGCATGGGTGACATCGGCGGCGAACGCGCCCACCGGGGTCGACACGCCGGCACCGTAGAGCAGCGAAACGTAGCCGGTGCTCAACGCACTGCCGCCGTAGACCGTCACCCGGTTGTCGATGCCACGCTGCCAGGTGCCCTGCAGCAGCCACGGATCATCGCGCAGCAGGTCGTTGCGCACTTGGCCAGCGGTGACTGCATAGCGCGAGACACCCGCGCGCAGCATCTGCGGCACCGAGCCGAACGGCACGCTGAAGGTGCGGCGGCGGCCATCGGCTTCGATGACCGACACTTCCAGGTCACCGCCGTAGCCGGTGGGGTACAGATCGTCGATGACGAAGCTGCCGGGCGACACGGTGGTGGAATAGATCAGCTGCTGGCTCTGCCGCACTTCCACCCGCGCGTTGGTTTCAGCAATGCCGCGCACGACCGGCGCGTAGCCGCGCAGCGAGTCGGGCAGCATGCGGTCATCGGTGGCCAGGCTGGCACCACGGTAGGCGATGGAGTCAAAGAGTTCGCCACTGGTGAACGCTTCGCCGACGGTCAGCATGCCGCGCACCTGCGCGATGCCTCGCTGGGCATAGGTGGCGATGCTCTGCCAATGGCGCCCGTTGCCATCGCTCCAGGTCAGGTTGGAATCATGCCGCAGCTGCCAGCCGCCCAGGTTGATGCCGGAGTTCAGGCCCAGATAGGCGGTGCGGTTGCGGCCACCGCCTTCGGTACGCGTCTGGCTGTCGACGGCATTGAAGGTGTAGCCGAGGAAGCCGGCGTTGATGCCACGGTCCCACAGCGCAGGGTTGACGTAGCCGCGCGCGTGGCGGCGCAGGAACACCTGCGGGATGCTCAGGTCGTAGCGCAGGCTGCCACTGTCGAACGTGCCGAAGGCATTGGCCATGCGCTGCTGCACCGGCACGCAGGCATCGGCGGCCGTGGCGACGGCAGGGTCCTGCTGGGCCAGGACGGCCTCGCTGTCCACGCCGAATTCCTCCAGCATGGGCAGGCCCAGGCAGGCGTCGACCTTGCCCTGGGCATCGGCCCTGAACTCGACGTCACGACGCCCCTGCCACGCACCGTTGACGTACACATCCACGCGGTAGCTGCCCGCGACCATCGGATTGCCGTTGGCGAAGGCGGCAAGATCGACCTGGCCGGCCTTGCCGGACAGGAAACTGGAATTGAACTGGGCCTGCTCCGGGGGGGCGGCGGTCGCTGCGGTGCTCTGCGCCATCAATGCCTGCTCGCCCAGGTTTGCAGGCGCGGCCACAGCCCATCCAGGGCTTGCGGCCCCAGCGGCCAGCAGGCATACGGCCTGCCGGATCGACAATGTCAATCTGTTTCCAATCACACTGACATTCCTTGACGACGGCCGTGGTGCAGCCATGACGGGGCGCGCTGCCTGCATGCAGCCGTTCGATCAGTTCCCGCGGGCGAGATCGACGGTGCGCTCTACGCGTCCGCCAAAATCATTGATGGTGACGAAGCGCACCTGCGTGGTCGCTGCAGGCACGGTGAATTCAATGCTCTGGCCGGGCGCGGCCATTTTTCCCTTGTCCTCGACCACCTCGTCGCGGGTGCCTGCCAACGCATGCACTTCGGCCAGGGTGACGTGGTACGCACTCGGGTTTTCCACGCGCAGGCGGTCGCCCGAGCGGCTCCAGCGCAGCAGCGCGGGCGCTTCGTTGGCGGTGCCGGGAAGGCCCTGCGGGCGGTAGAAGAGCTTGAGCCGCGAGCGGAATGCCACCTGCAGCATGTTCTGGTCGGCATCGCCCGTGCGGGCCGGCGAAGGCGGCACGTCCAGCACATTGAACCAGAACACGGTTTCGCGATCGGTCGGCAGCTTGGCACCGGTGAACATCACGCGCAGCGCCTGGCTGCGGCCCGGCTCGACGCGGCTGATCGGCGGCGTCAGCACGAACGGCGCATCGCTGCTGTCGGCGGTCTGGTTGGCATCGCCACTGTCGATCCAGGCCTGGACCAGCGAAGGCGAATCGCCCACGTTGTCCACCTGTACGGTGACTTCGCGCGCCTGGCCGGGGTAGATCACCCGCGTACCGTTGATGACCACGCCAGCCAGCGCCGTCTGGCACAGGGCGAGTGAGAACGCGGCCGTCAGCAGCGTCCGGGAAAGAAAGGCTTTCATCGGAGGAACTACCCGTGGGTGAAGGCAATGCCCCTGCCCGGTGCTGGCACCGGGCAGGGACCAGGCGGCAACGATCAGTTGTAGATGATCGTGTACTTGACGCTGGTGCTGACTTCGCCAGCCGACGCTGCGCCGGTTGCGTAGTACTCAGCGTAGTAGTTCAGGTCGGCGGTGCCGGCGGTGCCGGTGTTCACCCACTGCGAGTTGGTCTGGGCCAGGCCGGAGCTGGCGGCCTTGATCGGCAGCACGTCGAAGTTGCCGCCCAGCAGCTGGACCTGCACGTTGCCTGCGCCATTGGCGGAGGTCGGGGTCTGGTTCAGCAGGCGGCCGGTCGCGAAATCAACGGTGGAACCCGGCTCGAAGTAGGTGGCGACGTTGCTGTTGGTGCCGCACTTGCTCAGGTTGATGGCGAACTGGGTGCGGCCGTTGGTGGCACCGACGGTGGCCAGCGAAGCCTTCGACACGGTCGGCAGGTTGACGGTGAAGTCCTTGCCGGCCGGGGTGGTGATCTGGCAGGTGACGTCGGTGACCTTGCCCTTGAAGGTGATCGTGCCATCGGCGGCGTTGGCGGCCAGCGGTGCGGCGGCGAGCAGGAGGACGGCGAACAGATTGATCTTGCGCATTTGCTTTCTAACCCTACTGAGGAATGTGGACGTAGAGGAGGAAGCAAGGAGCACTGCCGGGCATCAGACCCATCCTTGCGTCTCACCTGTGGCCGGACCCGCGATGACGCCATCCTTGGGGTCCGAGCCGACAGTATAGATCATAAATGTGATCCAGTTCACGCATTGAACGTGTCGCATCGCACATTGACGCCAAATATTTGGCGTGCTACCCGCCATGCCGCTGGCGCGTATCGAACGCACGTCACACTCCTGCGCAGCGGGGTTTACGCGCGTGTCACAGCGCGAGGAGGAGGCTGTTTTCAAGGCAAAACCGCAATATTTGACGCGCATCACTATTGCTCAGTGACGCGCCTTCCAGATCGAAACTCTGACCCTTAAAGACTGTTCCGGGCTGTCGTTAACAGACACATACCGAACCAGAGAACGTCATGAAGACCTCGATCCTGCTCTGCGTGGCCCTGATGGGCGTCAGTTCGCTGGCACATGCCGACGGCGGCACGATCCGCTTCAGCGGTCGCATCGTTGATCCGGGGTGCTCGGCGCGCGTGGACCAGCAGCAGCTGCGCCTGGAAGGCTGCCCGCTGTCGGCCAAGGGCGCGACGGTGGCACTGGTGGCGATGGATGAGGGCCAGGGCGCGGTGCTGCGCGACGGCAAGCGCCAGGGCCAGCAGCTGGCCGTGGCTGCCCGCAGCCTGCGCGCGGGCGATCTGGTGTTTTCGGAAAGCTACCGCCTGGAAGCCCCGAAGCAGCAGCCGCTGCAGGGGGCTTACCTGGTGCGCGTCGACTACCCCTGAGCGTCGCCGCCCAGCGCAACCGGCCCCGGGCGATCAGCCCTGGGGCACTTCCGGCGGCAGTTCGAACACCTGGCGCAGGTAGCTGAGGTAGCCGGGGTCATCGCACATGCTCTTGCCGGGCGAATCGCTCAACTTGGCCACCGGCTGGCCATTGCAGCGGACCATCTTGATGACGATGTTGAGCGGGGTCGGGCCCAGGTCGTTGGTCAGGTGCGTGCCCACGCCGAACGCCACCTGGCAGCGGCCGCGGAAGTAGTCGTACAGGCGCATCACCCTGGTGATGTCCAGGCCATCGCTGAAGACCAGCACCTTGCTGCGCGGATCGACGCGGCGCTGCTGGAAGTGGGCGAGCATGCGGTCGCCCCAGTCGAACGGGTCGCCCGAATCGTGGCGCACGCCGTCGAACAGCTTGCAGAAGTACATATCGAAATCGCGCAGGAACGCATCCAGGCCGACCACGTCGGACAGCGCGATGCCGAGGTCGCCGCGGTACTCGCGGGCCCACGATTCCAGCGCCGCCACCTGCGAATCCCGCAGGCGCGGGCCCAGGGCCTGGAAGGCCTGCAGGTATTCGTGGGCCATGGTGCCGTGCGGGGTCATGCCGTACAGGCGGGCGAAGTGCACGTTGCTGGTGCCGACCAGCTGCGGGCCGAGCGCATCGCGCAGCAGCGGCAGCAGGCGGGCATGCCAGTCACGCGAGTAGCGGCGGCGGCTGCCGTAATCGGCGATGCGGCACTGCTCGAAGCCGGGGGTATCGCGCAGCAGCGCGGCCTTGGCCTGCAGGCGGCGTTCGCCCTCGGCGAAATCAGCCGTGGTGGTGTTGCGGAACCACACCTCGTTGATGATCGCCAGCAGCGGCACTTCGAACAGGATCGTGTGCAGCCACGGACCGGTGATGTCCAGGTCGATCTCGCCGGGCACGGTCTTGGACGGCTGCAGCTGGATGTACTTGCGATCGAGGTGGAACAGGCCAAGGAAATCGGCGAAATCGGGCTTCACGAAGCGCAGGCCACGCATGTAGTCCAGCTCTTCGCTGGTGAAGCGCAGGCTGCACAAGTGGTCGATTTCTTCGTTGATCTGGTCGATGTAGCTCGCCAGGTCGATACCGGGGGTGCGGCACTTGAACCGGTACTGGACCAGGGCGCCGGGGTGCTGGTGCAGCACCGCCTGCATCATGGTGAACTTGTACAGGTCGGTGTCGAGCAGGGACTGGATGATGGCCATGGGCCAATTATGCGCCCGTTCGGGTGAATCGCGGATTCGCGGCGGCGCTGTGTAGAGCCGAGCCGATGCTCGGCTGCTCTTGCCTCAGACGTCATGGACCCGGAACGGAAAGCAGCCGAGCGTGGGCTCGGCGCTACAGGGATCAGAGCGCCTTGCGCAGCAGCCTCGGCACCAGCATCAACGCATGGGCCCAGATCGCGCCCCACACCATCACCCGCACCGGCGCCGAGCGCTGCTTCGCCTCGAACTTGCTGAAGTAGCGCCACAGCCCACGGTGCTTGTGCCATTCGACGAAGAACGGCCGCGAGCGACTGGATACCCCACGCACGTGGGTCACCCGCAGATCGTTGGCGATGGCGACCACGCCGCCGGCATCGCGTACGCGGCGGCACAGGTCGAGGTCCTCGGCGTGCAGGCGGTAGCCCGCATCCCAGCCACCGATGCGGTCGAACAGCGCACGCGACATCAGCAGCAGCGCGCCGGACAGTGCCGGCACCCGCTGCAGCGCCTGCGCCGGGTCACGCGGAATCGCCAGCCGCCCGCCGCGGCCAGGCGAACGCAGCATGGCCAGGAAATCGGGGTCGCGCCGGCGTACGGCTTCGTCGGCGAAGCCGTGCTCGTCCACCTGCTCCACGCCAAGCAGGCAATCACCCAGTGCCAGCGCGCGATCGCGCAGCGCCGCCAGGGTGTCCTCCTCCACCAGCAGGTCGGGATTGATGAATGCCAGCCACGGGCTGCTGGAATCGGCCACGCCCTGGTTGTTGGCGGCGGCAAAGCCGGGATTGTCCGGGTTGCCGATGAAGCGTACCCGCGGGTCGTGGCTGGCGTGGCGCTGCACGATTTCCAGCGTGTCATCCTGCGAACCGTTGTCGACCACCCGGATCTGGGCCACGTCCTGCGCCTGGCGCAGCCGCGACAGGCAGGCATCGATGGTGCTGCCGCTCTGGTAGGTGACGACGATGGCGGCGATGGCAGGGTTCAAGCAGGCGACTCCGGCGGCGTGGGCATGGCGAACAGGTCGCCCTGGTCACGCGGCATTATCGCCTGCCGCAACCGTTGCTGCAGGTCATCGCGCAGCGCATGCAGCGGATCGTGCATGAGGAAATCGGCCAGCCGCGGCATCCAGCCCGGCCAACGCGCGGCCAAGGCCTCCAGGTCGCCCTCGCGGCTCGCGGCCTCGCCGGCACGGCTGACGAAGGCGTTCTCGCATAGCACATTGCGCCAGCCCAGCCCGGCCATGCGCAGGCTGAGATCGACCAGCGCAGCGTTCCAGCCAAGGTAGCTGTCTGTGTCGAGGCCACCGGCACGGCGGCGCGCGTTGCCGCGCACCAGCACCGCATGGGTCACCGCCGAGGGCAGTTCCGGGTGCAGGTTGGGCAGGGATGCACAGGTGTGGGCCAGCAGCGCGGGATCGGCCGGTTCCGGATTGATCTCGCCCAGCCGCGGCCACGCGGCGGTTTCACCTGCGTTGCACCAGGGCGTGGCGGTGGCGATGGCGGCATCGCGGGCGAAGGCGGCCTGCAGCTGCTGCAGCCAGCCCGGCGCAGGCACGCTGTCCGGGGCCAGCACGGCCACGTCCAGCCCCTCGCAGGCGCGCAGCATTTCATCGAGGTGGGCGACTTCGCCGAGCGGGCGCGCGCGGCGGGTGTACTCGGCCTGCAGTGGCGTCTGTGCCAGCCAATGCTCGACCACGGCCTGGGCGCGCGGCCCCGCCTGGGCGTCATCGGCCAGCCACACGGCGGTACCCGCCGCGGTGCCGGCATCGAGCGCGGCCAGGCAACGGTCGAGCGCGGCATCGTCCACGCCCAGCGGCAACAACACGATCGCCCCCATCCCGCCTCCGTGGTTGTCGGTGGCGGTAGCGTAGCACCGGCAGGGCTGCGCCCTGCACCTGCTCAATGCAACGGCAACGGCAACGGCAACGTCAAAAGCTGGCATTCCGTGGGATGGCGGGGTGGGTCCGGTTGAGGGGGACGCCGTGAACCCATCCATGGGGGCTTGGTCGCGGCATCCATGCCGCTCACACCCCCTCAACCGGACCCACCCCGCCTTCGACAGGTTCCTGCGGCTGTTGGAACCTGCTGCGGTTGGTGGGTGCCGACCGTTGGTCGGCACGGATGAATTCATTCGATATTTGACAGAAAAAACGTGTCGACCAAGGTCGACACCTACCAAAAGCCGCCGTTACCAGTAGATCCACGCCATGCGTGGATGAATTCATTCGATATCCGACAGATGTGCCGACCAGCGGTCGGCACCCACCAACAGCCACCGGCCAACTGTCAGAGGCGGGGCGGTGTGGGTGGGCAGGACCGTTGGCGCCATGGATGGCGCCATCGAGCCCCCATGGATGGGTTTACGGCGTGTCCTGACCACCCACACCGCCCCGCCATCCCACGGAATGCCGCTTCGGCTTTTGACGTTGCCGTTGCCGTTGCTTGATGCTTCTGCAGGTGCAGGGCTGCAAGCCCTGCCACAAAAAAACCTTACTTCTTGCGCTCGCGGGTGGGGAACGGCTCCATTGCGCGGAAGCGGTTGCTGTACTCGTCGGTCAGCGTCCGTGCTTCCTGCCCGTTGCGGACGATGGTCGGGGTCAACAGCACGATCACTTCCGAACGCTTGTTCACTCGGGTCTTGTTGCCGAACAGACCGCCGACGATCGGCAGACGGCTCAGGCCCGGCACACCGCTGGAACCGTCCTCGTCGGAATTGGTGATCAGGCCGGCCAGCATGATCGTGTCGCCGCTCTGCAACGCCGCCTCAGTGGAAATCTTGCGGGTGTTGATCGGCGGGTTGCAGGTGGTCTTGGTCGGGTCGCAACCGGTCGGAATGGCACCGGCCGAGCTGACTTCCTGCACGATGTCCAGGAACACCACCCCATCGCGGGTGATGCGCGGGCGCACCTTGAGGATCACACCCGTGTCCAGATACTGCACCGTGCTGTAAGTGCTGTCACTGATACCGGTGTTGACCGACACCGAGTTGATCGGAATCTTGGTGCCGACGTTGAGCTGCGCCTCGGCGTTGTTGCGCACGAAGATGGACGGGGTCTGCAGCAGGCGCAGGTTGGTCACCTTGTCCAGTGCACTCACCACTGCGGCAGCATTCTTGCCGAGGAAGGTCCAGCCGGTCTCGCTGCCGGTGATGGCGCCGGCGAAGCTGCCCCAGATGTTGCGGCCCAACGCGCTGGGCAGGGTGGCGCCGCCGGTGGAACCAGTGAAATCCTGGCCCTGCACGGCATTTTCGAAGAACCAGTTGACGCCGTACTTCAGGTCGCCATTCAAGTCGACCTCAGCCACCTGCGCCTCGATGTGCACCTGCAGCGGCATCACGTCCAGCTTCTCGATCACTTCGCGGATCGAGCGCCAGGCCTGCGGCGTGGCGCGCACCAGCAGTGCATTGGTTTCTTCCACCGCCGACACACCGACGGTGTCGCCTTCAACGTCCAGGCTGACGCTGATGTTGCCTTCCTGGCGCTGCGGCAGGTTCATCGTGCTGGTCATGCCGCCGCTGGCGTTGGACGTACCCGTGCCGTTGTTGCTGCCGACATCGAGATTGTCGCTGTTGCTGCTGTTGCCGCCACGGCTGTCCAGCTGCATCGGCATGGCGCCCGGGGCCAGCCCGGGCACCGAGCCGCGGTTGTTGCGGCTGTTGCTGCTGGCGAAGGCTTCGGACAGGCGCTGGGCGAGATCACGCGCCTTGATGTAGCGCAGCTCGTAGGAGAACAGCCGTGCGCTGCCACCGGCGGTGTCGATGCGGTCCAGCCACTGCTGGATCTGGTCCAGGTAGCGCACCTGCGGGGTGATCACCAGCACGGCATTGGCGTTTTCCAGCGGCAGGAAGCGGAACATGCCGGCGCTGGGGGTCTTGCTGTCTTCGCCGAACACCTTCTCCAGATCGCTGGCGACCTGCTCAGCCTTGCCCGACTGGATCGGGAACACGCCCACCGACATGCCCGACAGCCAATCGACGTCGAAGATCTCGACGGTGTGCAGGTAGTTCTCCAGCTCGGCGCGGGTGCCACCGAGGGTGATGACGTTGCGGCCGGTGTCGACGTTGACGATGGCGTTTGGCCGCGCATACGGCTCCAGCACTTTCTTCATCTCGCTGGCGGAAATGAACTGCAGCGGCACCACCCGCACTTCGAAGCCGCGGGCGCTGGAGGCCGGCGCGGTGCTGGGTGCGACGGTACCGGCCAGCGCCTGGTCGGCGGCAACGATGTTGTAGCGGCCACCGCTGTAGACCATGCGGGCGTTGTTCCAGCCCAGCACCATTTCCAGCAGGTTCAAGGCCTGTGCCGGCGACACCGGCTTGGGCGTGGCCAGGGTGACCGTGCCCTGCACGCCCGGGGCGATGACGTAGTTCTGCCCGAGCATGTCGCCAAGGATCGCCTTGACCACGGCGTGCACCGACTCGCCTTCGAAGTTGAAGGTGGCACTGCCGCCGCTGGCCGAGTGCAGAGCCGGTGACGGCGCACGGGCCGCCTCGCGGTTGATCATCGTGCCGCTGCCACGGCGGATCACCGCCTGCGGCGTACCGGCGGCGGCATCACCTTCGACCACCTGTGGATCGGCGGCGGCGGCACCGGCCTCCGGCGGCGGCGTGGTGGCACTGCGATGGACATGCGGGCCGGACACGGTGGCGCAGCCAACCAGCAGCGTCAGGGCGAGGGACCAGGGCAGAAAACGCAGGTTCATGCATTCACTCTATCGGTTGGTGCCATCGCCCGGGGGCGGCGACGGTTGTTGCTGCTGTTGCTGCAGCTGACGGCGACGGGCCTGGATGCGTTCGCGGATGGCCTGCATCTGCGCTTCGCTGGGGCCGTTGTTGGCGGGGGCGGCCGGCGATGGCGCGTTCGCCGAGGCGGCCACGGCGGCGGCGGAGCTGACGACATCGGGGCTGGGCCGCGCATTGGACGCGGCAGCGGCGGCGGGGGGCGGTGGAGGCGGCGGCACGACACCGGCCGGCGGGACCGCACCATTGGCGCCACGCAGCACGGTCGGTGGTTCGCCCCCCTGCCCGTTGAAGGTGGCCAGTTCCAGCACCTGGCTGCCACTGGGGCCGATCACCGTGGCCTGGCGTGGTTCCAGCGCGACCAGCTGCCAGCCATCCACGGCTTCACCGTTCAGGCGCAGCCGCAGCGATCGATTCTGATCGGTGGTGAAGGTCGCCATGCTGAAGCTGTCGGTGAGCAGCACGCCGGTCAGGCGCAAGGCAGCACTGGCCGCCGGTTCGCTGCCGCCCAGCAGGTAGGGCCGGGGCCGACGGTCTTCGGCGAACAGCGGGCGTTCGCCGATGGCGCTGAAGCTGTCGGCAGCGGACATGCGCTCGGCCGCCATCGGCGGCAGGGCGGGCAGTACGGCCTGCGCGGCGGCATCGCTGTCGGCGGCCGGCAGGCGGCTGCCCAGTCCGAAGCCGGTGGCTAGCCAGATCGCGCCGGCCCAGCCGGCCAGGGCCAGCAGGAAACCGGTGCGCAGCGTGATCGGGTCACGTTTCATCGGTGCCCTCCGCTTCCACCGGCGGCTCGGCCGGTGCAGCGCCGGCATCGGCAGCTGGCGTCGGCGTCGGTGCCGGCGCCGCGGCTGCCGCTGGCGCGGCGGCATCACCACTGGCCGCCGGCAGCAGGTAGCCAGCCAGCTCGAACGACACATCCAGGCCCAGGCCCGATTCATTCGCCGATTGCTGGAAGCGCTGCGCGATCAGGTTGAGGTTGTCGACGAACAGGCGCGGGCTGCCCGTTTCCAGGCTGTGCAGCACGGTGGCCAGTTCGGCCACGCCACAGCGCAGGCGCACCTGCATGGCCACGCGCACGAACTCGGCGTCGCGGCGGTTGTCGGTGAGCGGCGTGCGGTTGCTGATGGTGCAACTGCGGTTGCCCGGGCTGGCGTTGGCCACCGCGTCCTGCACGCGCGCGCCGAGGGCCGCGGCGGCCGCTTCGGCGGTCGCTTCGCGCAGGAACCCAGGGCGCTGCTGCAGGGCCTCGCGGGTCTGCTGCAGGCGCTGTTCGATCTGCGGCTGCTGCTGCAGCTGTGCCTGCACGCGCTGCTGGCGCTCGCGCAGTGCGGCCACGTCGGCATTGACCGCCAGCAGCGGCTGGGTGAACCACGGGTGCACCAGCAGCAGGTAGGCCAGGCCCAGCACCGCTACAAGCAGTGCCAGCGCCAGCCAGCGGTCACGGCGCGGGTTTGGCATCGGCATCGGCCGCCTCCCTGGCTGGGGCGGCGGGCGCGGCGGGCGCGGCGGGCGTGGCCACCTGCACCGGCTGCAGTTCGGCGGTCAGGGTGAAGCGGTCACGGCCACTGCCGGCACCATCGGCCTGCAGCACGCCCGTCAGGTTGACCTTGCGCCACTGCGGCGCATCCTGCAGCAGCTGCACCAGCTGCGAGGCTTCGCTGCTGAGGCCGATCAGCTGCAGGTTGTTGTTTTCGATGGCCAGTTTTTCCAGGTAGGTGCCATTGGGCAGGCGCTGGGTCAGTTCGTTCCACAGCTCCACCGTGCTGGCGCGCTGGGCACGCTGTTTTTCGAGGAACGCGGCACCGTCCAGCAGCGCCTGCAGCTCGCTTCGTTCGCTGGCCACGCCACGCGCACTGCGGGCGCTGCGCTCTACTTCAGCGCGCAGCGCGTCGGCCGCCTCGCGGCGGTTGTCCAGCACCTGGGTGGCGGCCAGCACCAGCATCACCAGCGCGGCCAGGCCGAGCAGCAGGTTCCAGCGCCGTGTCGGGTCATGCCGTGGCTGGCGCTGGGCCTGCGGCAGCAGGTTGACCTGCAGCGGCTGGCCCTGCGCGTCGAGGGCGTCGACACCGGACAGCGCATCGGCCCAGGCCCCCACCTGGCCGCGCCAGGCATCGAGCTGGCGCAGCGGCCAGGCCACCAGTTCAACCTGCAGCAGGCCTTCGCCGGCACTGCCACGTTCGCGTACGTCATAGCTGACCTGGCTGGATTCGAACGGCGTCTGCCGGTCGATCTCGTAGCCGACCACCGCGCGCAGGCGGTCTCCTGCGGCCATGGGCAGGCGCAGGTTGCGGCGCAGGACCTGCGCGTCGGCCAGCAGCCAGACCCGCGGCAGGCGGCGCAGGCGCGCGTCCAGCACCCGGTCCAGATCGGCCGGCTGGGTCGGCCATGGCAGGCTCGCCACCGGCTCCAGGCCCTGCCCGGCTTCGCGCCAGACCTGCAGCAGGTCACCCTGCCGCTGCAGCAGCAGGCGGGTCTGCGACCAGCCCAGCGCCCATTGCCAACGCGCCGGCACCCAGGCCAGCAGGGACTGCCGCCACCAGCGCAGGAAACGGCCCGCACCTGGGCCGATCCGCCCCTGTACCTGCCGCAGGCTGTCCTGCCATGCCGTCATCTTGCTGCCATTCCCTGCTCCCAGCGAAGCACCGTGTAGGTTCGTCCGGGCACACCGCCCGATCCATTGCGTACCACCGCCTGCAGAACCGACAAGCGACCGCTGCCGTCGATGGCACGGGACTCGATACTATAGGTGCCGCTGCCGCTGGCAAGCATTGACGGCATCGCTCCGGAACCTTCGTCACGCTCCAGCTGGGCGCGCTGCGCCAACACCTGTTCGGCATCCAGGCCCAATGCGGTCAACACCGGTGCACCTGCGACGCGCGGATCGGGACGCGCCTGCCGGCTGTAAAGCGTCAGGTACGGCAGCATCGCCGAGTACAGCGACGCACGCATGCCGAGCACGCGCTGCAGTTCACCCAGGGTCTCGAAACGCTTGTTGCGCGGGCCGTACGGCAGGCCCGCAGCGGCGTAATCGGGTGCCTCGGCACCGCCGCCCGGCTGCAACAGGCTGTCTTCGTCGCGCCAGTCGATGATGGCGCCTGCCAGCTGCCGGGCCTGCTCGGGCGATTCGCCCAACGCCTGCAGGAACGCATCCAGCAGCGTCGCGTCGGCCAGGTTCAGGTTGATCTTGCCGTTCTCGTCCACCACCCGGATCTCGACGGGCACATCATCGTACTGCCAGCGGTAGGTACGCCCGTCCGCCTGCCAGGCCGGCCGCTGCGGGTCCGGGCGCAGGCGCAGCAGCGCGTACTCCATGCCGGCACGGGCACGCTCCTGGCCGCGCGCATCATCGTCGAGCACCCGCTGCTGCAGGTGCTCCACGCGTGCGGTCAGCGCGAAGGCACCGACCAGCGCGGTCATCAGCGCGATCAGCCACAGCACCAGCACCAGGGCGGCCCCGCGCCGTGCGTTCACCGCGCGCCTCCCAGGCCGCCGGCGCGCGGTGCGACCACCAGCGGCGGCCACGCCGCGCCACGCTGCGGCACGATCTGCACTTCCACCAGCAGCGGCAGCCGCCGGGTGTCGTCCCAGCGCGGCAGCCAGTCGCTCATCTGCCCATTGGCAGGATCGACGCCGCGGTAGCGCAGCGTCACGTCCTTCAAGCCGTCGGCGAGCACTTCAGGCGGACGCGGCGGGGTTTCCGGCAGGCGTTCGCCTTCCTGCAGCAGCACCATGTCCAGCAGCAGCCGGCGCTGCCCGGGGGCGCCGTCCACCTGCAGGGTATGCAGGTACGGGCCACCGCGGCCGAGATAGCCGGGCAGATCAGCGACGAACTGCATGCCTTCGGCATCGCCCTGGAAATACACCGGTTCGCGGGTGGGATCGGGTACCTCGATCGGGCTGCGCATTGCACCGCCCAGCTGCCGCCGCAGCAGCGCCTGCACCGCGCGCATCCGCTCGCTGTCGGCGGCGATCTGTTCGCCACGCTGGCTGACCGCCATCGCCGCGCGCACGCTGGCGAACGCCAATGCGAGGCCACCGGCCAGCAGCACGGTGGCCAGCATCACTTCGACCAGGGTGAAACCGGCGGCGCGACGCTTCATCGTGCGCTCTCCAGGTCCGGCGGCAACAGGCGCAGGGTGCGCCACTGCAGTCGCTCGCGTTCGCCATCCCCCCAGCGCACCTGCAGCTGCAGTTCGGCCAGCCACGGCGCACCCGGCGACTGCGTCGGCGCGACATCGCCGGCACGCGGCTCGCTCCAGGGCTGCACCTGCAGCTGCCAGTGGTAACGGCCCTGTTCCCACTCACCACTCTGGCTGCCGGCCTGCAGCGGCGCGTCGACACCGGCGCTGGCCAGCAGCGACTGCGCGTGCAGTACCGCACGGGTGCGCAGCTCGGCCTCACGCACCTGGCGCGCGCCGCCGGACAGGCTGCCCAGCAGCAGGGTCAGGGCCAGGCCCAGCAAGGCGAAGGCCACGATCACTTCGAGCAGGGTGAAGCCACGCACCGACTGTTTCATTGCGCCCGCCATGGACCGGAACGGACCTCGCCGGTCAGCCAGCCGACATCGATGCGCCATTCGGCGGCATCGCGCTGCAGGCGGATGCGGCCGCCACTGGAGCCGCCATCGGGATGGAACTCGATCACGCCCTGCCCCGGCGCATCGCTGAGCTGCGCGGCGCCTTCAAACACCACCTGCACCGGTTCGGGCACCGTGCCCTGGCGCTGGTTGGCACCCTGCCAGCGATGCTCGGCCGGCTCGATCACGAAGCGCTGCGGCTCACCGCGTGCGATCGCCTGCGCACGCACCATGCGCAGCTGGTTGGCGATGTCCTTGCCGGCGCTGCGCAGCTGCATGCCGGCAAAGCCACGCGACAGGCCGGCGGCCGTGATCAGGCCGATGGCCGCGATCAGCGCGATCACCAGCAGCATCTCCAGCAGCGACATGCCGGTGGCGCGCCTGCCGTGCAGGCGCGGGCTGGGCAGCCGGCGCGGCAGGGACAGCCTCATGCGGGATTACGGCTCGTATCGGATATCGGCATCGACGCTGCTGCCGCCGGTCTTGCCGTCCTTGCCCAGGCTGACCAGGTCATAGGCCTGGCCTTCGCCCGGCGCGCGGTATTCCAGCGCATGGCCCCACGGATCGTTGAGATCGGCGGCCTTGGCATACGGGCCCAGCCAGCCACCGACGCCGGCCGGTGCGGTCACCAGGTCATTGAGCGAACCGGGCAGCTTGCCGGTGTCGATCTGGTAGTTGTCGATCTTCGAGGCCACGGTCTGCACCTGGGCCTTGGCGATGTTCGCCTTGCCGCGGTCGGCGCCGCCGAGCACGCGGCTGGCGACCAGGGTCAGCACCGCACCGATCAGCACGATGACGATGATGATTTCCAGCAGGCTCATGCCGCTCTGGTGGCGTGCGCTGGCGAAGGACAGGCGGATCGGTCGACGGGAAGCAAGCATGGTCGGTCCTTTCAGTTGCGGTGAGTCGGGGTTGCAGGGAAGGCCATCGTCAGCCGATGGCGTTGGTGAGGTCGTACAGCGGCACCAGCACGGCGACGATGACCGCGCCGACCACCGATGCCAGCACCAGGGTGATGGCCGGCACCATCGCCGCCAGCAGGCGGTCGATGCGGCGGGCGCTGTCCTGTTCAAACGTGTCGGCGGCCTTGAGCAGCATGGTATCGAGGGCGCCGGATTCCTCGCCGACCTGGATCATCTGCAGGGCCAGGCGCGGGAAGCGCTTGCCGCGCGAGAGTGCCAGCGACAGGCCGGCACCGTTCTTCACTTCGTCGGCGGCGGTGTCCAGATCGGCGGCCAGCGCGCGGTTGCCCAGCACGTTGCGGGCGATGCCCAGCGCGCCCAGCAGCGGCACGCCGTTGCGCAGCAGCGTGCCCAGGGTGCGGGCCAGGCGTGCGGTTTCCAGTTCGCCCAGCAGGCGGCCGATGCCGCGCCGCTGCAGCAGCCAGCCATCCAGCGCCAGGCGGAACGCCGGTTGCCGCAGCTGCCGTTCCAGCAGCAGGGTGAACACGCCCGGCACCACCAGCAACAGGATCCACCAGTCGCGCACGAACAGGCCCAGCTGCAGCACCGCGTTGGTGAACCACGGCAGGGCCACGTCCAGGCTTTCGTACATCTGCGCGAACTGCGGCACCACGTAGCCGAGCAGGAACAGCAGGGCGCCACCGACCACCACCAGCAGGATGGCCGGGTAGACCAGCGCGTTGATGACCTTGCCCTGCAGCGCGCGGCTGCGTTCGAGGTAATCGGCCAGGCGCTGCAGGGTTTCGTGCAGGCTGCCACCGGCCTCGCCGGCGCGCACCATGTTCACGTACAGGCGCGAGAACAGGCCGTGCTGGCGCTCCAGCGCCGTCGACAGCGGCGCACCGCCGCGCACCACGTCGCGGATGTCGGTGATCGCGCGCCGCGAACGTTCGTCCTCGGGCAGGCCGAGCAGGATCGACAATGCGCGGTCCAGCGGCTGGCCGGCACCGAGCAGGGTCGACAGCTGCTGAGTGAACTGCAGCAGCGCCGCGCCCTGCAGGGGCCGCGGGCGGAACAGGCTGGCCAGGCTGCTGCCACCTGCCGCGCCGCCTTCGGCCAGGCGCGTTTCCATCGGCAGATGGCCCTGGTCCTGCAGGCGTGCGATCAGATCGGCCTCGCTGGCCGCTTCCATCTGCCCGTCGAAGACTTCGCCGTGCGGGTTCAGTGCCTTGTAGCGGTACGTGGGCATGTCAGCGTCGATCTCCCGCGCGCATCAACCCTCCTCGGTCACGCGCAGGACTTCCTCGATGGTCGTCTGCCCGCTCAGGGCCTTGGACAGGCCGTCTTCGTACATGGTGCGCATGCCAGCCTCGCGGGCGATGCGTTCGATCTCGCCCATGCCGTCGCGCCGCATCACCGCGCGCCGCAGCGCGTCGTTCATCACCAGGAATTCCATGATGGTGGTGCGGCCCAGGTAACCGGTCGGTGCCAGTGCCGAGGGCTTCGGGCGGAACAGGTGGATCGGCCCCTGCGGCTGCAGGCGGCGCAGTTCGAAACGTTCGATCTCCTCCGGCGAGGCTTCGTAGCGCTCGGCGTGGGTGGGCTCCAGGCGGCGCACCAGGCGCTGGGCGAGGATGCCGTTGATGGTGGACGTGAGCAGGTAATCCTCCACGCCCATGTCGAGCAGGCGGGTGATGCCGCCGGCCGCATTGTTGGTGTGCAGGGTGGACAGCACCAGGTGACCGGTCAGCGCCGACTGGATGGCGATGCGCGCGGTTTCCAGATCGCGCATTTCGCCGATCATGATGATGTCCGGGTCCTGGCGGACGATGCTGCGCAGCGCGTTGGCGAAATCCAGGCCGATCTGCGGCTTGGCCTGGATCTGGTTGATGCCTTCGATCTGGTACTCGACCGGATCCTCGACCGTGATGATCTTGACGTCGGCGGTGTTGAGCTGGCTCAGCGCGGTGTACAGCGTGGTCGTCTTGCCCGAGCCGGTCGGGCCGGTGACCAGCAGGATGCCGTGCGGCTGCTCGAGCACCTTGCGGAACTGCGGCAGGAACGCATCGGTAAAGCCGAGCCGGTGGAAATCGAACACCACGGTCTCGCGGTCCAGCAGTCGCATCACCACGCTTTCGCCGTGCGCGGTCGGCACGGTGCTCACGCGCAGGTCCAGTTCCTTGCCCTGCACGCGCAGCATGATGCGGCCGTCCTGCGGCAGGCGGCGTTCGGCGATGTTGAGCCGGGCCATGATCTTGATGCGGCTGATGACCGCGGCGGTGAGGTTGGCCGGCGGGCTTTCGCCTTCCACCAGCACGCCATCGACGCGGTAACGCACCTTAAGGCGGCTTTCAAACGGTTCGACGTGGATGTCCGAGGCGCGCAGTTCCACCGCACGCTGGATGACCAGGTTGACCAGGCGGATGACCGGGGCTTCGGAAGCGAGGTCGCGCAGGTGTTCGATGTCATCGACCGCGCCGCCTTCGCCATCTGCGGTTTCCACGATCGCACCCATCGCGCTGCGGCCCTGGCCGAACCAGCGCTCGACCAGGTCGTCGATCTCCGCGCGCATGCCCAGCATCGGGCTGACCGGTACGCCCAGCGCCAGCTGCACGGCCTGCTGCGGATAGGCATCGTGGGCATCGGCCAGCCACAGGCGTACGCCGTGTTCATCCAGCGCCAGCGGGCACACGTGGAACTGCTTCAGGAAACGCAGCGACAACGGCAGGCCTTCGGCCAGCGACTGCGGCGGTGCTTCGGGCAGCTGCTTGCCTTCCAGCAGCGGCAGGCCCAGTACATCGGCACTGGCCTGCGCCTGGTCACGCTCGGACACCAGCCCCAGCCGCACCAGCAGGCCCAGCAGGCTGCCACCGGCTTCGGCGTGCAGCGGCCGTGCGCGCGCCAGGTCCCCTTCCTTGAGGCGCCCGCGCGCCAGCAGCGCATCGAGGATGCGGCCTTCGGCGTCGTCGATGGCAGTGGCAGCGAGCGCGTTCACATGACTCTCCTGTCGATCCTCCCGACTTTAGCAGCTCAGCCCAGACTTCCGCTGCCTTGCGCGCGCAGGACCATGAAAGACGACGCCCGTCACCTTCCGGTAACGGGCGTCGCCAATTCACTTACGACATTACGTGCAGCCGTGGCCCTTACTGGGTGGCCAGGATGGTCACGCCGCTGAAGGCCGCTTCGCCCACCACCTTCACGTAGTAGGTGCCTGCCACCGGCTTGGCAACACGCACGGTCTCGGTATTGCCCGGGCGGCTGGACTTGGCATCGTTGTCGGTGGCGGTCGGCACGCGGCCCTGCGCCACGTACACCGACACGTTGCCGGTGCCACCGTAGGTCAGCACGCTCAGCTGCTTGCCGGCGACGGCTTCGAAGGTATAGACCGTCTCGCTGCCGGTGGCGCCGGCCACGCCGCTGAGGGCGACCTTGTTGGTCAGCGGGATGCCTTCGGGCTCGCAGTTCTCGGTGCACGGCTCAGCCAGGGCCTTGGCCAGCGCGGCCTTGGCATCGACGATACCGGTGCCGATCGGCGTGGAGGCCGGGATGGTGACCGGGAACGGACGCGCGGTTTCCTTCAGCAGCGCACGCAGGGCCGCCGGCGCCAGCGGATCCTTGCCGTTGGCGATGAGCGCACTCTGCACCAGGGCAGCAACACCGGCCACGTGCGGCGACGCCATCGAAGTACCGCCCATGCCCATGTAGCTGTAGGTGCCGGAGTCCGGCGTGGTGGCCGCATTCGAACCGGACTGCCAGATGTAACCACCCGGGTTGCCGTCCACGCTGCCACCGCCGCCCGGGCCGGACAGGTCCACGCGCGTGCCGTAGTTGGAGTAATAGGTGATGCCACCGGTGATGCGGGTCGCACCCACGGTCACCACGCCCTCGCAGCTGGCCGGGCGGTAGTTGGCGGCATTGTCGGTTTCGTTGCCGGCGGCCACCACCACGGTCGTGCCACGCGAGATCGCGCCGCTGATCGCATCCTGGTAGGCGCCTGCGCACGCACCACTGCCACCCAGGCTCATGTTGATGATTTCAGCCGGGTTGGTGTTGGCCGGAATGCCGGCGACGGTGCCACCCGACGCCCAGGTGATCGCATCGGTGATGTCGGAGAGGTAGCCACCGCACTTGCCGAGCACGCGCACCGGCAGGACCTTGGCCTTGTGTGCGACACCGGCCATGCCGACGCCGTTGTTGGTCTGTTCGGCAACGGTGCCGGCCACGTGGGTACCGTGCCAGGAGCTGTCTTCCGGCTGCGAGCCGTTGTAGCACTCGTTGGCGTTTTCCACCCAGTCACCGTAGTCCTGCGCGCCCGGCACGCGGTCGTCGGTGGCACGGCGCGAGGTCTCGGCGTCGCTGATGAAGTCGTAGCCTTCCAGCAGGTTGCCGACCAGGTCCGGATGCTGCGGCAGGATGCCGGTGTCGAGCACGGCGACGACCACGCCCTCGCCCTGCGAAACGTCCCAGGCCGACGGTGCGTTGATGCCGCCGGTGGGGTTGCTCAGGTGCCACTGGTACTGCGCGTAGAGCGGATCGTTCGGCACCAGGGCCGGCTTCACGTCGCCCGCGCGCAGTTCGGTGCGGCGCAGCTTGACGTCGGCTTCGGCGTACTGGACCGACGGGTCGGCCTTGAGTTCCTTCAGCACGCGCTGCAGTTCGGCCGGGGCCAGGCGGCCCTTCAGGCGGATCACGTCGGCACCGATGCCGAGCTTGCGCACCACCTGCGGGCCCAACGTGCTTGCACGGCTGGCGCCACCGGACAGGCTGGCGCGGGTGAGTGCGGACTGCACCGTGGACAGCTTGGCCGAGCGGTCGCTGGCAGCAGCGGTACCGGCGCGATACTTCACGATGATGCGCTCGGCGCCCGCTTCGGTGGTGCTGGCCTGGCGCACCGGCTCGCGGGTCGGCAGGCCAGCGGCGTGGACCGCGCCTGCGGCGGTCATCGACAGCATGGCGGCAGCAAGCACGTTGATGCGAAGGTTCTGCTTATTGATCACGTCACATTCCTCTTCTGGGTCATGGTTGGATCCAACACTGCGGCCATCAATCCTTGACGGTTCCCGGCTGGCCGAGCCGGGTTTGCCGAGACCTCCCCTCAGGCCCTGTTGCAGAAGCAGCGCCGGCAGCGTGGCCGCCGGCGCGGTGTTGCCTTACCAACCGAAGCCGGCACCGACGCCAACCGAGGCGTCATCACTGCTGAACGCACCGCCGAGGGTGACCGTGGCGCGATCGCTGATCGCACGCTGGTAGCCCAGCGACATCGCCGATTCGCCGCCCTGGAAACCGATGCCGACGCCGACCCGGTTCTGGGTGCGGATGCCCGCGGCACTGGTGGCCATGTTGAGCATGGCCGCGCTCATCGCGCCCTGGCGGTCGATGCGGCGGTCCATGTGGCGCAGGCGCCCATCCACTTCGCCCTTGAACACGTCGAAGCTGTCGGCGACCGCCTGCACGCGGCTGTCGGTGTAGCTGTTGGCGGTGGTGATGCCGCGGTCCAGCTGCCCCTTGTTGACCGCGTCGGTGGCGGCGGTACCGGCTGCCACGTTGGTCACCTGGCGTTCGTTGCCTTCGCTGCCCACCGAGACCGTGTTGGCGCGGTCGGCGACCGAACCCTGGCCCAGCGCGACGGCATTGGCAGCGGTGGCGGACGCGCCCTGGCCGATGGCCGTGGACGACGCCCCGCTGGCCACGGCGCCCTCGCCCATGGCGACGGCATTGGCACCGACGGCCGGCTGCGCGGCAGCAGCACCCTCCACGCTGGGCTTGGCCACCACGTTGGACCGCGAGGCCACTGCATCGGCCTCGGCCACGGTGGCCACCTGGGCGGTAGTGGCCTGCACGCTGGCGCTGCGCAGGCTGGCCGTGGCGGTACGGCTGGTGCCACCGGCAGTGCGCTGGTCAAGCTCGGTCACCTTCTTGTCCAGTGCGCCCAGCGCGTCGCCGACGTTGTTGTAGGTGCTGCCCTGGATGACGTAGTTCGGCGCGATGAACACCCCCTGCATGCCGACGCTGGCACCGCCGCCGAGGATGCTGGCGGCATCGCTGAGCGACTGGAACAGCTGGCCGCCGTTGATGGCCTGGTGGCTGCCCGAGGCGATGCTGCCCGCGCCGACGTTGTCGATGACAGTGCCGTCGATGCCGGACAGGGTCAGGCGGTCGTGGCTGGCATCGTCGTAGCCGATGGCGTTGGCGGTGCTGCTTTCGACGGTGGAGATGCGCGAATCGAAATCACCCACGCGGGTCTCGACCGCACCCACACGCTGGTTGGTGACGTTGAGCTGCGAACCGGTGACGGCATCGCTGCTGCCGGCGGCGATGCGGCCCTCGGCCACGTTGACGATGCGGCGGGTGGCCGGACCATCGGTGCCGTTGCCGCCACCGACCGAGACCACGTTGGCGTCCACCGCACGTGCGCCGGCACCCAGGGCCACCGAGTTGTTGCCGGTGACCGCACTGCCGGCACCCAGCGCCAGCGATGCGTTGCCGACGGCCCTGGCGCCGCTGCCCACCGCATTGCTGCGGTTGCCGCTGGCGGTGGCGTTGGAGCCCACGGCCACCGCATCGGTGCCGCTGGCGGTAGCCACGCCGCTGCCGTTGGCCTGGAAGCGCTGGCCGACCGCATCGGCGGTGGCGGCCACGGCATCAAGCTGGCCCTTGTTCACCGCATCGGTGGTTTCCGTACCGGCAGCCACGTTGGTGATCTGCCGCTGCGCTGCAGTGTTGCCCACCGACACCGTGTTGGCGCGGGTGGCCTGCGAGCCGGTACCAAGGGCGACGCTGTTGGCCGCACTGGCGGTGCTGTTGGCACCCAGCGCAGTCGCATCGGCAGCGCTGGCCCAGGCGTTCCAGCCGATGGCGCTGGCGTAATCGCTGGTTGCCCAGGCACCGGCACCGAAGGCCGCCGCGCCGGTGCCGCTGGCACGCGCCGTGATCAGGCCGGAGAAGGTGCTGCCACCGATGGCCACGCTTTCATCACCGCTGGCGTCGCTGGACTGGCCCAGCGCCACCGCGTTGGCACCGGCCGCAGTAGCACCGAAGCCCACCGCCGTGGTGTTGGCACCGGTGGCGGCCGAGCCGTAGCCCAGTGCGGTGCCAAGGCGGCCGCTGGCTTCGCTGTAACCACCGACGGCGGTGGTGCCATCGGCGCTGGCCGAGGCGCGGAAGCCGCTGGCCAGCGACTGCGCGCCGCTGGCGATGGCTTCGGCACCGTTGGCCGTGCTGTAGACACCCGTGGCCTGCGCCGCGTTGCCGGTGGCGGTGCTGCCGATCTCGCTGGCGACCGCAGCGCTGCCATACGCGGCACTGTTCTCGCCGGTGGCCTGCGCCGCGTTGCCGACGGCCGCCGCATTGACGCCGGTGGCCAGGCTGTTGAAGCCGACCGCCGTGGCATTTTCAGCCAGGGCGGTGGCGCCGCTGCCCAGCGCGGAGGTGCCGTTGCCGATGGCGTTGGATGCTTCACCCGCGGCCAGTGCGTTGTCGCCTTCCACGTAGGCACCCGCATCGCTGTCTGCGCTGCCGCTGGCCTGGAAGTACCTGCTGGTGGTCTCGGCGGTGGCGGCAACGGCATCCAGCTGGTTCTTGTTCACCGCGTCGGTGCCTTCGGTACCCGCTGCCACATGGGTCACCTGGCGTTCGCCGCCCTCGCTGCCGACGGCCACGGTGTTGTCACGGTCGGCCTGGGAAGCAGCACCCAGCGCAACACTGTTGATGCCGTTGGCGGTGGCACCCGCACCGAGCGCGGTGGACTGCGCGGCGCCGGCCCAGGAGTTCCAGCCGATGGCGGTGGCGTAGTCGTCGGTCGCCCACGCACCGGCACCGAAGGCCGCCGCGCCGTAACCGCTGGCACGCGCCGGGATCAGGCCGAAGAAGGTGCTGCCGCCGATGGCCACGCTTTCATCTCCGGTGGCTTCGCTGGAATCGCCCATGGCCACCGAACTGGCACCGCTGGCGGTGGCGAACACGCCGGCAGCGGTGCTGTTGGCACCACTGGCCAGGGTGCCATACCCCAGCGCCGAGCCGAGGCGGCCGCTGGCTTCGCTGTAGCCGCCCACTGCGGTCGTGCCATCGGCCGAGGCCGCCGCACGGAAGCCGCTGGCCAGCGACTGCGCGCCGCTGGCGTTGGCTTCGGCGCCGTTGGCCGTGCTGTAGACCGCCGTGGCCTGCGCGCCGGCACCGGTGGCGGTGCTGCTGGTTTCGCTGGCGACGGCACCGCTGCCCAGGGCAGCGCTGTCCTCGCCAGTGGCCTGGGCGTTGTTGCCGATGGCCGCTGCGTTGCCGCCGGTGGCCAGGCTGTTGAAGCCGACCGCAGTGGCATTGGCGGCCACCGCAGTGGCACCACTGCCGAGCGCGGTGGCACCGTCGCCGATGGCGTTGGCGGCCTCACCGGCAGCCAGTGCGTTGTCGCCTTCCACGTAGGCGCCGGCATCGCTGTCGTCGCTGCCGCTGGCCTGGAAGTACTTGCTGGTGTTCTCCGCGGTGGCGGCGACTGCATCCAACTGGTCCTTGTTCACCGCATCGGTGCCTTCGGTGCCGGCGGCGACGTTGGTGATCTGGCGTGTATTGCCAGCGCCGCCGACGGAGACCGTGTTGTCGCGGTCTGCAATCGAGTCGGCACCCAGGGCCACGCTGTTGGCACCCTGTGCTTCGGCCGCGTTGCCCAGCGCCGTGGCGTTGGTGCCCGGCGCCCAGGCACCGCCACCGACTGCGGTGGAGTAATCACCCGACGCTTCGGTAGCGAGCAGGCCGAACAGCGAACCGCCGATGGCCACGCTGTTCACGCCGGTGGCCAGGCTGCCCTGGCCGGTGGCCGTGGCGTAGGCACCGGACGCTTCCGAATCGCCGCCCAGGGCCACGCTGTTGGAACCGGAGGCGTTGGCGAAGTTGCCGAAGGCGGTGGCGTTGAACGCCGATGCGCTGGCATAGCCGCCGATGGCGGTGCTGTAGCCGCCGGTGGCTTCGGCACCGATGCCGAACGCCGCCGAGGCCGTGCCGCTGGCCACGCTCTCGCTGCCCACCGCGGTGGCCGCTTCGCCGCTGGCGCTGCTGAAGTAACCCACCGCCACGGCTTCCTCGCCGCTGGCTTCGGACAGCACGCCCGTGGCGGTGCTGCCGGCGCCACTGGACACGGCGGCGGCACCGAAGGCGGCACTCTGCTCGCCGCTGGCTTCGCTTTCCGCACCCTGCGCGGTGGCGTATTCGCCGGTGGCCTGCGCGTTGGCGCCGATGGCGCTGGCGTTGTCGGCACTGGCCAGGGCATTGAAGCCGATCGCCTGTGCGTTGGTGCCGATGGCGTTGGCGCCGCTGCCCAGTGCGATGGCGCCGTCACCGATGGCGTTGGCGGCTTCACCGGCGGCCAGTGCGTTGTCGCCTTCCACGTAGGCGCCGGCATCGCTGTCGTCGCTGCCGCTGGCCTGGAAGAACTTGTTGCCGGTGCCTGCGCTGGCGGCCACGGCATCCAGCTGGGCCTTGTTCACCGCATCTGTGGCCTGGGTGCCGGCGGCAACGTTGGTGACCTGACGTTCGCTGCCGGCACTGCCGACCGACACGCTGCGGTCGCGGTCAGCCACCGAGCCTGCGCCCAGGGCCACGGCGTTGTTGCCGTTGGCGGTGCTGCCGGCACCGATGGCGATGGCGCTTTCGCCATCGGCCACGGTATTCGTGCCCACCGCGATGCTGTTGATGCTGTTGCCCAGTGCCTGGAAGCCCAGTGCCAGGCTGTAATCGCCATAGCTGAAGGCACCGCGGCCGACCGCGGTGGAGCTGACGCCGTTGGCCCAGCTGTTGTAGCCGATGGAGGTCGCGCCGTTGGCACTGGCCCAGGCCGCCGGGCCGAAGGCCGAGGCGTTGGTGCCGGTGGCCCACGCGCCGGCACCGAAGGCGGTGGCGCCTTCTTCGCTGGCGGTGCTGTAACCGCCGACGGCGGTGCTGTCGTCGGCCTTGGCGAAGGCGCTGTCGCCGATGGCGACGGCATAGCTGCCGTTGGCGCGCGACTTGCCGCCAGCAGCGAAGCTGTTGTCGCCGGTGGCCTGCGCCGCGGTGCCGAACGCGCTGCTGCTGGCGCCGGTGGCCAGCGCGGCATTGCCCACGGCAGTGGAGCCGGCCGAGGCGGTGGTGCCGACCTGCACCGGATTGCCTTCGTCATCCAGCAGCGGCTGGTTGTACTCGTCGTAGGCCTGGCCGAGGCCACCGATGGCAACCGCACCGTCGCCATTGGCGAAGGTGTTGCGGCCCAGGGCAACGGTATCGGCGCCGATGGCACCCGCGCCCGCGCCCTGTGCGAGCGCGCCTGCGCCGATCGCATTGCTGGCCGAACCAGCTGCCACCGCACCTTCGCCTTCGGCATGGGCGCCGGCATCGCTGCCCTCCTCGCCCTGCGCCTGGAAGAAGCGCGCGGTGGTGTTTGCCGTGCTGGCCACGGCATCGAGCTGGGCCTTGTTCACCGCATCGGTGTCTTCGGTACCGGCGGCCACGTGGGTGACCTGCCGTTCGTTGCCGTCGCTGCCGACGGCCACGCTGTTGTCGCGCACCGCTTCGGAGTTGGCACCGAGGGCGACGCTGTTGGCGCCCCGCGCGGTGGCGTAGTAGCCCACGGCGGTGCTCTGCGCGCCGCTGGCCCAGGTCTGTGCACCCAGCGCACTGGCGTTCTCGCCGGGCGCATAGGCGAAGTAGCCCACGGCCACCGACTCGGCACCGGAGGCTTCGGTCAGGCTGCCGTTGGCCACGGCGTAATCGCCGCTGGCGATGGCACCGGCACCGACGGCGGTGGCGGCTTCGCCGCTGGCCTGGGTCTGTACGAAGAAGCCGAGGCCGGGGATCAGGTCGGCCGGGCCACCGATGGCCACGCTGCTGGTGCCGGTGGCGTTGCTCTGCGTGCCCACGGCGGTGGAGTAATCACCGACTGCGTTGGCCACTGCACCGAACGCGGAGGACTGTGCGCCGGCCGCATAGGCACCGACGCCATACGAAGATGCCGCGAAGCCACTGGCTTCGGCGCTGGCGCCGACGGCGGTACCACCGACACCGGCACTGGTCGCACCGGTTTCCACCGGCACGCCACCGCTGGTGATCAGCGGGTTGCCCGCTTCATCGACGGCGGCACCACCCACGGCCACGCTGCCCGGGCCGGCGGCCTGTGCGTTGTTGCCGAAGGCGGCGCTGTTCTGGCCGCTGGCCAGGGCGTTGTTGCCCACCGCGGTGGCGTTCTGGGCGACGGCGGTCGCGCCGGCACCGACAGCGGTGGTGCCGTTGCCGATGGCATTGGCGGCCTCACCGGCGGCCAGTGCGTCATCGCCGTCGGCCAGTGCACCGGCATCGCTGTTGCTGCTGCCGGTGGCCTGGAAGCGCTTGGCGGTGGTGTCGGCCACCGCAGCCACGTCCTTCAGCTGGCCGACATTCACCGCGTCGGTGTCTTCGGTACCTGCGGCGACATGGGTCACCTGGCGTTCGTTGCCGTCGCTGCCGACGGCCACGGTGTTGTCACGGTCGGCCTGCGAGGCCGCACCCAGGGCGACGCTGTTGCTGCCATTGGCGGTGGCACTGGCGCCGAGCGCGGTGGACTGCGCGCCATCGGCCCAGGCGTTCCAGCCGATGGCCGTTGCATAGTCTTCGGTGGCCCATGCGCCGGCACCATAGGCCGATGCACCGTAGCCGCTGGCGCGCGAGGTGATCAGGCCAAAGTAGGTGCTGCCGCCGATGGCAACGCTCTCGTCGCCGGTCGCTTCGCTGGCTTCACCCACGGCGACCGCACCGGCACCGGTTGCGGTGGCGAACACGCCGGCGGCAGTGCTGTTGGCGCCGCTGGCGACGGTGCCGTAGCCCAGTGCCGAACCCAGCCGGCCACTGGCTTCGCTGTAACCGCCGACGGCGGTTGCACCGTCGGCCGAGGCCGCTGCGCGGAAGCCGCTGGACAACGACTGTGCGCCGCTTGCGACGGCTTCGGCACCGTTGGCGGTGCTGTAGACCGCGGTTGCCTGCGCGCCGGCGCCGGTGGCGGTGGTGCTGGTTTCACTGGCCACCGCACCGCTGCCCAGTGCGGCGCTGTCGCTGCCGCTGGCCTGCGCGTTGGTGCCTACGGCCGAGGCATTCTCGCCGGTGGCCAGGCTGTTGTAGCCGAGTGCGGTCGCCTGCGCGGCGATGGCGGTCGCACCGCCGCCGAGCGCGGTGGCGCCATCGCCGATGGCATTGGCCGCTTCACCGGCCGCCAGCGCGCTGTCGCCTTCGGCCAGTGCGCCGGCATCGCTGTCCTCGCTGCCGCTGGCCTGGAAGTACTTGCGGGTGTTTTCTGCGGTGGCGGCGACCTCGTCCAGCTGGTCCTTGTTCACCGCATCGGTGCCTTCGGTACCGGCCGCAACGTTGGTGATCTGGCGCGTGTTGCCGGCGCCACCGACGGAGACGGTGTTGTCGCGCTCGGCGATCGAATCGGCACCCAGTGCGACGCTGTTGGCGCCCTGAGCTTCTGCGGCGTTGCCCAATGCGGTGGCATTGGTGCCTGGTGCCCACGCGCCGCCACCGACGGCGGTGGAGTAATCGCCCGAGGCTTCGGTCGGCAGCAGGCCGAACAGTGCGCCACCCACGGCGACCGAGTTGGTGCCGGTGGCCAGGCTGCCCTGGCCGGTGGCGGTGCTGTACGCGCCGCTGGCTTCGGCATCGCCGCCGACGGCCACGCTGTTGGAGCCGGTGGCGTTGGCCGCATTGCCGACCGCCGTTGCGTTGAAGGCCGAAGCGTTGGACAGGCCGCCCAGTGCGGTGCTGTAACCGCCGCTGGCTTCGGCACCGACGCCGAAGCTGGCCGACGCGGTGCCGCTGGCGGTGCTGCCTGCGCCGACGCTGGTGCTGCCACTGCCCGAGGCCTGCGCCTGCGCGCCAACGGCGGTAGCGCTGTCAGCGGTCGCCTGCGCGTTGTGGCCCAGCGCCGTGGTGTCGTCGCCATCGGCGGTTGCCGAAGCGCCGGCGGCCAGAGCGCCTTCGCCATCGATCTGCGCCGCATCGCTGTCATCACCCGCGCCGTCAGCCTTGAAGTAGCGGCTGCCTTGCGCGGCGGCGGCGGCCAGCGCGGCCTGCGTGGCCTGCGCCTGGGCGTCGAGCTGGGCGCGGTTGACCGCATCGGTGGCCGCCGTGCCTGCGGCGACGTTGGTGATCTGTCGTTCGTTGCCCGTTGCGCCGACCGACACCGTGTTGGCGCGGTTGGCGTTGGAGCCGGCCCCCAGCGCGACGCTGTTGGCGGCGCTGGCGGTGCTGCCGGTGCCCACCGCCACGGCGTTGCGGCCGCTGGCATTGGCACTGCCGTCAACCACGCACTGGTCGATCAGGCTGCTGCTGAGGGTCACGCAGTTGGCGTTGCCACCCACTTCCACCGACTGCGCGGCGGCGAGGCCTGAGCCTCCCAGTCCCATGGCCAGGGCAAGGGCCGCGGCCAGCGTCACCGGCCGTACGTGGTCGGCATCGCGACGCTGGTCGACGACCCCGCCGCGCGTGTCGGAAGAGGCCAGTTCCGAGGCCACCACCAACTGACCCAACGCTTTGTTCCAGACCTTGCGATAAATCCGATTCATCGGTACGGCTCCTGATTTTTTGGACTGGTTTTGGGCAAAGCAACGCCAGCGCCGGACCTTCTGGTCCAACGTCCCCTGGGGGCGTTATTCGCGTGATTTACTGCGGGTATTGCCGAACGCCGCGCAGCGACAGAAAACCGAGCGCAAGCGACGTGCGGTTACTGCGGTATGAACAGATTTGAAACAGGGCCCAAGTGTTAACGGGAACTTTCCGGGTCGTCAAGACTTTGACGCAGAAAATGCAATTGCCGTGAACCAGTTCACTTTTCCGCCTATTTATTCGGCGATTTTGTTATTTGCATGTGACGAAATGTCGGCGCCATGTAAATGCATGTAACTGATGGCTGCGGCAGGATTTTCTGCCCATATACAGAAAAACCCGACAGTCGCCTGCCGGGTTTTCCGTACTTCATCGCACTGCAGCCTGCGCGGCGGATACGCCGTCAGCCGCACCACACTCGGGCGTTGCGGAACATGCGCATCCACGGCGAGTCACCCTGCCACTCGGCCGGGGCCCAGCTCAGGTTGAGCGCGCGCGGGGTGCGTTCCGGGTGCGGCATCATGATGGTGACGCGGCCGTCGGTGCTGGTCAGGCCGGTGATGCCGTCCGGCGAACCGTTCGGGTTCAGCGGGTACTGGCTGGCGACGTTGCCGTTGCCATCGACGTAGCGCAGCGCCACGCGGGCGGTCGCCTGGTCCACGGTGTTGTCGAACACGGCCTGGCCTTCGCCATGCGCCACCGCCACCTGCAGGCGCGAACCGGCCATGCCACGCAGCAGGATCGACGGCGACTCCACCACTTCCAGCAGCGCGGTACGGGCTTCGAACTGCTCGCTGGCGTTGCGGCGGAACTGCGGCCAGTGCTCGGCACCGGGGATGATGTCCTTCAGCTGGCTCATCATCTGGCAGCCGTTGCACACGCCCAGGGCGAAGCTGTCTTCGCGGGCGAAGAACGCGGCGAAGGCATCGCGCAGCGCGCTGCGCTCGAGGATCGAGGTCGCCCAGCCGCGGCCGGCACCGAGCACATCGCCGTAGCTGAAGCCACCACAGGCCACCAGGCCGGCGAAGTCCTGCAGCGCCACGCGGCCTTCGATCAGGTCGCTCATGTGCACGTCGAAAGCGCTGAAGCCGGCACGTTCGAAGGCGTTGGCCATTTCGATCTGGCCGTTGACGCCCTGTTCGCGCAGCACGGCCACGCGCGGACGCGCGCCGGTGCTGATGAACGGTGCGGCCACGTCCTCGTTGAGGTCGAAGCTGAGCCTGGGCTTCAGGCCCGGCGCGTTGAAGGCACGGGCGACGTCACGCTCGGCATCGGCATTGTCCGGGTTGTCACGGCGCTTCTGCATGGCATGGGTGACCGACCACCAGGCATCGAACAACGCTTCCCAGCGCCACTCGGCCAGGTTTTCGCCGCCCAGCGACACGCGCACCACCGGTGCAGTGGTCGGCTTGGCGATGCGCTGCGCGCATTCGATCAGTGCATGGCGCTCGACCAGGTCGGCGAAGGCCGCACGGTCTTCGCGGGCGATCTGCACCACCGCGCCCAGCTCTTCGTTGAACAGGCTGCGGAACGGATCGTCGCCCCAGGCATCGAGGGTGATGTCCAGGCCCAGGCGCGAGGTGAAGGCCATTTCGCACAGCGCGGCGAAGGCACCGCCATCGCTGCGGTCGTGGTAGGCCAGCAGCAGGCCGGCCTGGCGCGCATCACGGATCAGCTCGAAGAAGCCACGCAGGCGCTGCGGGTCATCCAGGTCCGGTGCGGCACCGGCAAACGCCGGCAGGTCGCCATGGTCGGCATGCACCTGGGCCAGGATCGAGCCGCCCAGGCGCTGCTTGCCGGCACCGAGGCCGATCAGCCACAGCTCGCTGTCCACGTCGCGGTCGAGCAGCGGCGTCAGCTGCTGGCGCACGTCGGCCACCGGCGCGAACGCCGAGATGACCAGCGACACCGGCGACACGCTCTTGTGGGCTTCGCCCTGGTCGTGCCACTGCGCCTGCATCGACAGCGAGTCCTTGCCGACCGGGATGCTGATGTCCAGCTGCGGGCACAGTTCCATGCCCACGGCCTTCACCGCGTCGTACAGCAGCGCGTCTTCGCCCGGGTGGCCGGCGGCGGCCATCCAGTTCGCCGACAGCTTGATTTCATCCAGTGCGTCGACCGGCGCCGCGCACAGGTTGGTCAGCGCCTCGCCGACCGCCATGCGTGCCGAGGCGGCGGCGTCGAGCAGGGCCAGCGGGGTGCGCTCGCCCAGCGACATGGCTTCGCCCGCCACGCCGTCGAAGTCGGCCAGGGTGATGGCCACGTCGGCCACCGGCAGCTGCCACGGGCCGACCATCTGTTCGCGTGCGGTCAGGCCGCCCACGCTGCGGTCGCCGATGGTGACCAGGAAGTTCTTCGAGGCCACGGTCGGGTGCGCGAGCACGCGCAGGCCCGCTTCCTGCAGGTCCAGGCCACCGGTCTTCAGCGCCGGCCAGCGCGGTGCCGGCGGGTGCGCGGTGTCGCGGTGCATCTTCGGCGGCTTGCCGAACAGCACGTCCATCGGCAGGTCGATCGGTGCATCGGCCGGGGTGTGGCCGGGCACGGCGCCGTAGGCCACCACCAGGTGTTCCTCGGCGGTAGCCACGCCGACCGCGGCGAACGGGCAGCGCTCGCGGGCACACAGCGCGGCGAACTCGGCCAGGCGCTCCTGGGCCACGCCCAGCACGTAGCGTTCCTGCGACTCGTTGCACCACAGCTGCATCGGCGACAGCGAGGGGTCATCGGTGGGCACCTTGCCCAGGTCGATGACGCCGCCGACGCTGGAGTCGTGCAGCAGTTCGGGGATGGCATTGGACAGGCCACCGGCACCGACGTCGTGGAAGAACTTGATCGGGTTGTTGGCGCCCATCGCCACGCAGCGGTCGATGACCTCCTGGCAGCGGCGTTCCATTTCCGGGTTGTCGCGCTGCACGCTGGCGAAGTCGAGGTCCTCGGCGCTTTCGCCGGAGGCCACCGAACTGGCGGCACCACCACCCAGGCCGATCAGCATCGCCGGGCCACCCAGCACGATGACCGCATCACCGGCCTGCAGCGGGATCTTGTCGACCTGGATGCGATCGATCGCACCGAGGCCGCCGGCCAGCATGATCGGCTTGTCGTAGGCACGGACCAGGTCGGCGCCTTCGGGCAGCTCGAAGCTGCGGAAGTAGCCGAGCAGGTTCGGGCGGCCGAACTCGTTGTTGAACGCGGCGCCGCCGAGCGGGCCGTCGGTCATGATTTCCAGCGCCGGCGCCATGCGCGGGTTCAGCGCGCGCGGCGCTTCCCACGGCTGCGGCAGCTCGGGAATGCGCAGGTGCGAGACCGAGAAACCACTCAGGCCGGCCTTCGGCTTGCCGCCACGACCGGTTGCGCCTTCGTCGCGGATCTCGCCACCGTTGCCGGTCGAGGCGCCCGGGAACGGCGCGATCGCGGTCGGATGGTTGTGCGTTTCCACCTTGATCTGGAAGGCGCTGGGCACCTGCGGTTCGCGGCGGTACTCGCCGCTGGCCGGATCGGGGCGGTAGCGCGAGGCCGGGTGGCCTTCGATCACCGCGGCATTGTCGCTGTACGCGCTGAGCGTGTGCTGCGGGGTCTGCTGGTGGGTGTTCTTGATCATCCGGAACAGCGAACGGTCCTGTTCCTGGCCGTCGATGGTCCAGCTGGCGTTGAAGATCTTGTGGCGGCAGTGTTCGGAGTTGGCCTGCGCGAACATCATCAGTTCGACGTCGGACGGCGAGCGGCCCAGCGCGGTGAAGCGTTCGCGCAGGTAGTCGATCTCGTCCTGGGCCATGGCCAGGCCGAGGCGCTGGTTGGCGGCCTCCAGCTGGTCCACCGGCACGCGTTCCAGTTCACCCCGGGCCGGCGTGGTGAACAGGGCCTGGCCCTGCTGCACGGTTTCCAGCACCGACTGCGTCATCGGGTCATGCAGGGCCTTGACCAGCGCCTGCTGGGCGGCGGCATCGGTCGGCCAGCCCTGCACATCGATGCGCAGGCCGCGCTCGACCCGGCTGACCGGCTGGCCGGCACCGCGGACCAGTTCGGTGGCCTTGCTGGACCAGGGCGACAGGGTGCCCAGGCGGGGCACGACGATGCGGCTGACGGCGCCGTCGGCGACGGCCTCGGCCTGCGGCTGGGCTTCCAGGATGCGGCACAGGGTGGCCACGTCGGGGGTGGCCGTGCCTTCGGGCTGGACGAAGTAGACGTGCCAGGCACCGCTGATGCGCAGGGAGGGAGCGATGGACTGCAGGCGGGATTCAAGGCGTTCGCGGCGGAACAGCGACAGGGCGGGCGCGCCCTCGAGGACCATCATGTCCGGGGAACCGTAGTTGGGAAACGGGCCCGACATTGTACCGGAACCGGGGGGAGGGTCTTTGGCCGGGCGGCGCCCGGCACCCGCAGAGGCGCCCAAGCCAGGGCAACGGCCGGAGCAACCGCCAGAGCAACGGCAACAGCGGGTTTCCTGGGGATGGCGGGGTGGCTCAGGTTGCGGGGGACGGCGCAAGTACGTCCATGTAGCCTCGGTCGCGCCATCCATGGCGCTCACGCCCCCGCAACCTGAGCCACCCCGCCTTCGACAGTTTCCCGGTGGCCAGTAGATCCACGCCATGCGTGGATGCCGTTTGGTAGTGCCGGCCGCTGGCCGGCAACGGGGAAACAGATCAAAAGCAGGAAATCAGGCATCACGAGCGCAGCGACCGGCTTTTGCTTTTGAATTTTCTTTTGTCTTTCGTGGCTGGCGCGCGCAGGAACCTGTCCGTGGCCGGGCGGGTGGGTTGCGCAGGGGCGTGAGCCGCATGGATGCGGCGACCGAGCCTCCAGGGACGGATTCACGGCGTCCCCTGCGCAACCCACCCGCCCGGCCAACCCAAGTAATCCGCCCCCCAGCCACGAGGGGGCCCCGCCGATGGCAGCCAACCGCGCGCCAGCGCCGCTCTTCGCCGGAATGCCGGAATACCCGAATCCCGGAACCATGCGCTCGCTCACGGATTGCCCGGTCAATTGATGACAACGTTGTCCCCACTTGGCCCCGGACTCTCTCCCCGGCCAGCCAGGTACCCCGTCCGCCCCCACCGTCGCCCTTCCCCGGGCGATGTCCGGACCTGCGTCACGCGCGGTGCCATCCGGCCCGCGCGCCACCGGAAGTCGGAGACACACCATGTACGACAAGCTTGTGCAGAGTGCCGATGTACGCAGTGCCGAACGCTCCTCCCGCTCCCTCCGCCCGCGCCGCCTGGCCTGGCTGCTGGCCCTGGCCGCCGGGGCTGCCGCCCTGCCCGGCCTGGCCCAGGCCGCCAGCTGTGCCGGCGTTGCGCAGTGGGACCAGGCCAAGATCTACCGGGCCGGCGACACCCTGCAGAAGGGAGGGGTCCTGTACCGGGCGAACCAGGACATCTGGAACGCGCCGCCGGACCATCCGGCCGGGGCGCCCTACTACACCAATCTCGGTGCCTGTGACGGCAGCGGCGCCAACCAGCCGCCGGTGGTCAGCCTGACTTCGCCCGCCAACGGCGCCACCTTCAGCGCCGGCAGCACGATCACCGTGAACGCCAATGCCAGCGACCCGGACGGCAGCGTCAGCAAGGTCGAGTTCTTCCGCGATGGCAGCTCGATCGGGGTGGACACCAGCGCGCCGTACAGCGCCAGCTGGGCCAACGCCAGCGCCGGCAGCCACACCCTGCGCGCGGTGGCCACCGACAACAACAACGCCACCACCAGCACCCCCACCATCACCATCACCGTCAACGCGGCCAGCGGCGATACCACCGCACCCAGCGTGCCCGGCGGCCTGGCGGTGGGCACCCGCACTGCCAGCAGCATCGCGCTCAGCTGGAGCCCGTCCACCGACAACACCGGTGGCAGCGGCCTGGCCGGCTACGACGTGTACCGCAACGGCAGCCTGGTCGGCTCGCCATCCAGCGCCAGCTACGTCGATGGCGGGCTGACCGCTTCGACCACCTACAGCTACCGCATCCGTGCCCGCGACAATGCCGGCAACGCGTCGGCGCAGGGCAGCACGGTCAGCGCCACCACCCTGGCCGGCAGCGGCGGCGGCACCGGCAAGCGGGTCATCGGCTACTTCACCCAATGGGGCATCTACGGCCGCAACTACCGGGTGAAGAACATCGACAGCAGTGGTTCGGCCGCGCGCCTGACCCACATCAACTACGCCTTCGGCAACGTGCGCAACAACCGCTGCGAAGTAGGCACCACCCAGCCGTCGGACCCGAACACCGGTGCCGGTGGCGATGCGTTCGCCGATTACAGCAAGGCCTTCGCTGCCGGTGAGAGCGTCAGCGGCAGCGCCGATACCTGGGACCAGCCGCTGCGCGGCAACTGGAACCAGCTCAAGCAGCTGAAGGCCAAGTACCCGGACCTGAAGGTGCTGATCTCGCTGGGTGGCTGGACCTGGTCGCGCGGCTTCTCCAGTGCCGCACGCCCGGAAAACCGCCAGGCCTTCGTCGCCTCCTGCATCGATGCCTACATCAAGGGCAACCTGCCGGTGACCGATGGTGCCGGTGGCGCAGCGGCGGCACTTGGCGTGTTCGATGGCATCGACATCGACTGGGAGTACCCGGTGGCGTGTGGCATCGAGTGCGGCAAGCCGGAGGACAACGCCAACTTCACCGCGCTGATGGCCGAATTCCGCCGCCAGCTCGATGCGGTGCGCCCGGGCCTGCTGCTGACCGTGGCCGTGGGTGCGGGCATCGACAAGGTCCGCGTCACCGACCCGGCCGCGTACCACCCGTACCTGGACTACATCAACGTGATGACCTACGACTTCCACGGCGCGTGGGATGCGAAGACCAATCACCAGTCCGCGCTGTTCGACTCGCCCAATGATCCGTCCACCGGCGACCAGAAGCTCTACAACAGCAACGACGCCATCGAGGCCTTCATCAGCCGCGGTGTGCCGTCGGCCAAGCTCAACCTCGGCATCGGTTACTACGGCCGTGGCTGGACCGGCGTGGCCAGCGGCAACAACGGCATGTACCAGACCGCCGGCGGTGCTGCGCCGGGGACCTACGAGGCCGGCATCGAAGACTGGAAGGTGCTGAAGAACCTGGCCTGGCCCGGTTACACCGACAACACCGCCGGTGCCACGTGGATCTACAACGGCAGCACGCTGTGGAGCTTCGACACCCCGGCCAACATCACCCGCAAGATGGGCTACGTGAAAACGCAGGGCCTGGGCGGCGCGTTCGTCTGGGAGTTCAGTGGCGACGATGCACAGGGCACGTTGACCAAGGCGGTCAGTGATGGCCTGAAATAAGCAGGAAAAGCCGGGGATGCGAGACGCATTCCCGGCTTCCCAGCTGTAGAGCCGAGCCCATGCTCGGCTGATGCTTCCGCAGCCGAGCATGGGCTCGGCTCTACAGGGAAAGCGGTCAGCGCTTGGCCGACAGCTTCTCCAGCGCCGCACGCAGCTGCGCCGGCGGCAGGTAACCGCCCAGCTGGGTGCCGTCGGGGGCGAAGATCGCGGGCGTGCCGTTGACGCCCAGGCGCTGGCCCAGCGTGTACTGCATGGCCACCGGGTTGGTGCAGTTCTTGGCCGGCACGCTGCCGCCGCGCTTGGCATTGGTCAGCGCCTGGCGGCGATCCGCCGCGCACCAGACCGAGATCATGTCGGTGTAGTCCTTGCTGCCCAGGCCCATGCGCGGGAAGGCCAGGTATTCGACGGTGATGCCGTTGCGGTTGAGCTCGGCGATGTCCTGGTGCAGCTTGCGGCAGTAGCCGCACTCGATATCGGTGAACACGCTGATGGTGTACTTGGCGTTGGGCGCGGCGAACACGATGCGGTCGCCATGGTTGGCCTTGGCCAGCAGCTGGCGGCGGTAGCCCAGCAGGCCTTCGCTGTTGGCCGGGGCCTTCTCGCGGGTGTCATACGGCTGCGACTGGAACAGGTAACGGCCGTCATCGGAGACGTACAGCAGCTGGCCGGAAACGACAACTTCGCGGAAACCGGGGAACGGTGCCGCGCCGACATAATCGACTTCGAAGCCCGGGTTGAGCGCGGTCAGTGCGGCACGTACGGCCTGTTCGGGTGAACCCGCAGGCGCGGCCGGACCGGCCTTGGCAGCAGCGGCAGGTGCCTTGGCGGCCGGCGGCGCCGGCTGGGCGCAGGCGGTCAGGCTGACCGCACTGAACAATGCAGCGATGGCAAATCGGAACATGGGCAATCCGCTGGGAATCAGACCCCGGATTCTGACACAGGCCCACGTGACGGGCCGCGACCGTGCGCACGTACGGCATCCCTGCCGGCGTTGGCCGTTCAGCCGCGCGGATGGTGCCGGGCGTGCAGCTTCTGCAGGTGTTCGCGCGCGACCAGGGTGTAGATCTGGGTGGTGGACAGCGAACTGTGGCCCAGCAGCATCTGCAGCGCGCGCAGGTCGGCGCCACGGTTCAACAGATGGGTGGCGAAGCTGTGGCGCAGGCCGTGCGGGCTGATCCGCGCCGGGTCGATGCCGGCCACCTGCGCATGGCGCTTGACCAGGTGCCAGAACGCCTGCCGGGTCAGCGCATGCAGGCTGGGCTCGATGAACAGCGGCGTCTGCCCATCGGCCAGCGCGTGCACCTTGCCCTTGCCGACCAGCTGCGGCCGCGACTGCTGCAGGTAACGCTCCAGCCAGTGCTGCGATTCCTCGCCCAGCGGCACCAGGCGTTCCTTGCTGCCCTTGCCGGTCACCCGCAGCACGCCCTGGCGCAGGTTGACCGCGGTGGCCGGCAGCAGCACCAGCTCGCTCACGCGCAAGCCGGCGGCATACATCAGTTCCAGCATGGCGCGGTCGCGCAGCCCCAGCGGGCTGTCGATGTCCGGCGCGGCGAGCAAGGCATCGATCTGGCTTTCGGCCAGCGCCTTGGGCAGCAGGCGGGGCAGCTTGGGCGGATCCAGCAGCGCGCTGGGGTCTTCGTTGCGCTCGCCACGGCGCACGCCATCGGCGAAGAACGCGCGCAGCGCCGACAGCAGGCGCGCATTGCTGCGCGGCGACCAGCCATGGCGGGTGCGCCAGGCCAGGTAATCGAACAGGCCCGGGCGCTCGATGCCGGCCAGGCCGCCCTCGCGGCCATCCATCCAGCGCGCCAGGCCTTCCAGGTCGCGCCGGTAGCTGTCCAGGGTGGCGCGCGCCAGCCCGTTCTCGGCCCAGATCGCATCGAGGAAACGCTGGATGCGCACGCTGTCGGCGGCGCGCAGTTCCGGCAGCTGGGTGACCAGCTGGCGGCGTTCGGCGGGGGTGGAAATGACGGCCATGCGTGCAGGATACGAGGGCCACTGCGGGCGCGGCCAGCTTTGCGTATGCTCGGCGCATGTCCCAGCCCGCCACCGACACGGCCCCTGCGGCCGCCACTGGAACGCCCCGCCCGCGTGCGCTGCTGCCGTGGCGCGTGCTGGCGATGGTCTATGACGCCTTGCCCGTGCTGGCCCTGTGGATGCTGGCCGGCACGCTGTTCACCCTGGCCTACACCTTCAGTGGCCACGCCCAGCGCGAGAACATCGCGCCGTTCAGTGCGTGGCAATGGCTGCTGTGGGCCGTGTGCTGGGCGGTGACCGGGTGGTACGCCACGGCCAGCTGGCGCCGCGGCGGGCAGACGCTGGGCATGCGGCCGTGGCGGCTGAAACTGGAATCGCGCGATGGCACGCCACTGCGTCGCCGCCAGCTGTGGCTGCGCTTCGCGGTGGCCACGCTGTCACTGCTGCTGGGCGGGCTGGGCTTCTGGTGGGCGTGGCTGGATCGCCAGCGCCTGACCTGGCACGACCGCGCCAGCGGCACGCGCCTGGTGCGCATGCCCAAGCGCTGAGAGCATCCGCCGGGCGTGGCCCGGCGCTACCTACGTAGAGTCGAGCTTGCTCGACTACGGTGCACGGCCGTCGAGCAAGCTCGACGCTACGGGTCAGCCTTCCGGCAGGATCACCGCTGGCTGCGCCCACAGCTCGAAGAACTGCAACGAGAACGCCGTGGCCTTGACGTCGTCGGGCACCGGGATCTTGCCGTTCAATGCCGCGCGGGCCGTGCCGAAGTCCTGCCACAGCTTCAGGCTGGCCTTCTTCAGGCGCTTCTGCTCGCCGGCATCGCTGGCCGCCAGGTACTGCGCATACAGTTCGCGCATCGGCTTGCCCTTGGCCTCGAAGGCGGCGGGCAGTTCCGGCAGGGTGGCTGCGGTGTACTCGACCGTGGCGTCCGGCGTCTGGTAGCCCTCGGGGCCGAAGGCCGCGCGCAGATCGTCCTCGGCATCCAGATACTCGAAGAAGCCGGGCACGTTGTAGAGCTTGGTGCGGTAATCAGACGAGGTGTCCGGGCTGTTGGACATCACCACGCTCGGCAGTTCGCCCAGCAGGCCGATATCCCAGCGGCGCGGAATGAAAAGGCCGGTCGCCTTCACGTACGGGCCGTCGATCACCACATCATTCAGCTCGACCTTGGAGGCCAGGCCGCCGGAGTTGGTTTTGCTGGTGACGTACTGCTCGGTCACGATCACGTACTCGCCCAGCGTCGGGTTGATCAGGCCACCGATGCCGCCGGCGTAGACCACCATGCGCACGGTGCCGATCTTTTCGCTCTGCAGCCGGTACTCGCCAGGCTCCAGGCTGATGGGCACGGCCGTGTGCGGCGGAATGACGTGCGCCTGCGCGTCGATGGACAGGGTGACCGGTGCGTCGGTCGGGTTGTCGATCTCGAAATCGATCGGGCGCGAACAGCCCACCAGCAGCAACAGGGCGGCGACAACAGGAACCAGGCGATTGAAGAGCATGTTCATCCTTGAAGGTATTCATCCTTGGAGTGGAGCGTGCGGGCGCCGCATGCGCCCGCGCGGTGAAGAAAGGCGGCGCTACCTGCGCCGGAACAGCCAGCCTGACACCGCCAGCATGACGATGGGCGGCAAGGCGTAGGCAATGCGGTAATCGAATTTCAGCGCACCGGCCATGCGCCCGAAGAACAGCTGCAGCAGCCAGAAGCCCAGCGCGAACAGGATGCCAAGGAACAGGCGCTTGCCCATGCCACCGCTGCGCAGCGAACCGAACGCGAACGGCACGGCGGCCAGGCACAGCGCCAGCACGTTCAGCGGGTAGAACCAGCGGCTCCAGTAGACATCCTCGAAATCACGGGCATCGAGGTTGTTGCGCTCGCGGTACTCGATGCTGGTGCGCAGCTCGGACACGCTCAGGTTGCGCGGCTTGGCGATGCCGGTCGCCAGCGCGCCCGCGTCCAGCTTGGAATCCCAGGCCTCGCGTGCGGCTTCCTCGCGGGTCGCGCCACGCTCGGCGAAGGTGTCGCGCTTGACCCCGGTCAGCACCCAGCCGTCCTTGTCGTGCTCGGCGGTGGCCGCATGGGTGAGCGAGACGATGTTGCCATCCTCGGCGATGCGGTACAGGCGCACGTCACGCAGGATCAGCCGCGTGCCCTTGTCACCGACCAGCTGCTCTTCGCCGGTGGCGGCATTGAGGAAGGTGTCACCCTCGCGCGCCCACAGGCCCGAATAGCGGGCCGTGGTCACATCGGTGCCCCACTTGGCACTCATCTTCAGCGCATCGGCACGGTTCTGGCCCCACGGGCCAATGGTCTCGGCACTGATCACCATCACGCCGGTCAGCAGCGACAGCGCGATCGCCACCGAGACGCTGAGGCGTTTGCGCGACAGGCCCAGCGCGCGCAGCGCGGTCAGCTCGGAGGTGGCAGCCAGCTGGCCCAGCCCCATCAGCGCGCCGATCACCGCGGCGGTCGGGAAGAAGGTGTAGGCACGGCGGGGCACGGTATACAGCACCCACGCCGCGGCATGGCCCAGCGAATAGCCGTTCTTGCCGATGTCCTTGAACTCACCGGAGAAGGCCATCACTACGTCCAGGCCGGTCAGCACCGCCCAGGTGAGCAGCACGGTGGTGAACACCGCACGGCCCAGGTAGACATCGAAACGCATCGGACGCAGCTTCATGCGCGGGCTCCCTTCGGGCGGGCCAGGCGGCCATCGCGCGCGTACATCCAGATGGCGAACGCCAGCAGCGGCAGGGTCAGCCACCACAGCCCCAGCGCGCCGGGAATGCGGCCGTCGGCAATCCAGCCGGCGCCGATGAAGGTCAGGTTGGTGCCCACCATGTAGGCCAGCAGGGCCAGCATCATGCGGCCGTAGCGCTGCTGGCGCGGCGAGCTGCGGCCCAGCGGCACGGTCAGCAGGGCGAAGGCCAGGGCGATCAGCGGCGGGGCGATGCGGCGGTGCAGCTGGGCCTTGGCCTCAGGCCGGTCGTCACCCAGCAGCTGCAGGGTCGGCATCAGCTCGGGGTCATCCTCGGCCTTGGCCTGGGCGCCGTCGGGCAGGGCCACGTCATTGCGGGCGAAGGTGGCCAGCCGGTAATCCAGCGCGCCGGCCAGCGGGCCTTCCACCTGGTGGCCATCGTCCAGCTCCAGGAAGCGCTGCTGCTTGCCCTCGAAGAACATGCGGCCACCGGCAGCGGACACCACTTCCAGGCGGTCATCCTTCTGCCGCTGCAGGAACACCCGGCCCAGCGTGGTGCCATCGGGCGAGATCGAGGACAGGTAGACCACCCCGCCATTGGGCAGCGGGGTGAACCGGCCCGGCTCCAGGCCGGCCATCAGCACGCTGCGGTTGGCGTCCTGAATCATCTGCTCGGCGGTGCGGCCGGCCCAGGGGCCCAGCCACAGCGAGCAGGCCCCGACCAGCAGCACCACCGGCACCACCAGCATCAGCAGTGGCCGCAGCAGGCGCTTGGGGCCAACGCCGATGGCCGTCAGCACCGCCATCTCCGAATCGCGGTAGAGGCGGCCAATGGCCAGCAGCAGGCCCAGCATCAGCGCCAGCGGCAGGATCAGCGGCATGTAGGCGATGAACTGCAGGCCCAGCTGCGAGAACAGCAGCTTGGCCGGCAGACGTCCGTCGGCGATGTTGCCGAGGATGTCCACCAGCACGCCGCCCACGCTGACGACCAGCAGGACGATCAGGGTAGCCAGGAAACTCTGGACGAAATCGCCCAGCAGGTATCGGTCGAGCTTCAGCATGGGGCGGTGGTTTAAACTCTGGGGTTCGTTCGCGGTGCCGCCCAGTCTACTGTCTGGGCGTAAACGGCCTGCGATTGTACGGACTCGCCAATGGAATCTGCTCAATGGCCCTCGAATTCACCCTGAACCACCTCGCTCCGGCCGCCGCCAGCGTCGACTGCCTGGTCGTCGGCGCCTATGCCGACCACTCCCTGACCCCGGCCGCCCAGGCCCTGGACGCCGCCAGCGGTGGCCGCCTGGCCGCCCTGGCCCAGCGCGGCGACCTGTCCGGCAAGACCGGCGCCACCACCCTGCTGCATGACCTGCCGGGCGTCAGCGCCCCGCGCGTGCTGGTGGTCGGCCTGGGCGAAGCCGCCCGTTTCGGCGTGCCGCAGTACCTGAAGGCCGTCGGCGACGCCGTGCGCGCGCTGAAGGCCGGCGCCGCCCGCAGCGCGCTGTTCACCCTGTCCGAAGTGGCCGTCAAGGACCGCGACGCCGCCTGGGCGATCCGCCAGGCCGTGATCGCCGCCGACCACGCCGCCTACCGCTACACCGCCACCCTGGGCAAGAAGAAGGCCGACGACGCCGGCCTGGCCCAGCTGGCCATTGCCGGTGACGACGCCCAGGCCCTGGCCCAGGGCCAGGCCATCGCCGCCGGTGTCGAGTTCGCCCGCGAACTGGGCAACCTGCCGCCGAACTACTGCACCCCGGCCTACCTGGCTGAAGTGGGCGTGAAGTTCGCCGGCGAGCACGACGGCGCCGAGGCCGAGATCCTCGACGAGCACCAGATGGAAGCGCTGGGCATGGGCTCGCTGCTGGCCGTGGCCCGTGGCTCGGCCAACCGCCCGCGCCTGGTCGTGCTGAAGTGGACCGGTGCGGCCGACGCCAAGCCGTACGTGCTGGTCGGCAAGGGCATCACCTTCGATACCGGTGGCGTCAACCTGAAGACCCAGGGCGGCATCGAGGAAATGAAGTACGACATGTGCGGTGGCGCCAACGTCATCGGCACCTTCGTCGCCGCCGTGAAGGCCAGGCTGCCGCTGAACCTGGTGGTGGTCGTGCCGGCCGTGGAAAACGCCATCGACGGCAATGCCTACCGCCCGTCCGACGTGATCACCTCGATGTCGGGCAAGACCATCGAAGTGGGCAACACCGACGCCGAGGGCCGCCTGATCCTGTGCGACGCGCTGACCTACGCGCAGCGCTTCGAGCCGGCCGCGCTGGTCGACGTGGCCACCCTGACCGGCGCCTGCCTGGTTGCCCTGGGCCACCAGACCGCCGGCCTGATGAGCAAGCACGACGACCTGGCCAACGAGCTGCTGGCTGCCGGCGAGCACGTGTTCGACCGCGCCTGGCGCCTGCCGCTGTGGGACGAATACCAGCCGATGCTGGATTCGAGCTTCGCCGACGTCTACAACATCGGCGGCCGCTGGGCCGGCGCCATCACCGCCGGCTGCTTCCTGTCGCGCTTTGCCGAAGGCCAGCGCTGGGCCCACCTGGACATCGCCGGCGTGGCCAGCGATGAAGGCAAGCGTGGCATGGCCACCGGCCGCCCGGTCGGCCTGCTGAGCCAGTGGCTGCTGGACCAGGTCGCCCGCGCCTGATGCCGTACCTGCCCCTGGCCGGCACCTGCCGGCCGGGGCATCCTCCGGCCTGCCCGCCCGGCATGCCGGGCCCCTGCCCGACCCGGACCCTGCCATGCCCCGCGCTGATTTCTACCTGATCGCCAAGCCCCGTTTCCTGACCGAGCCGCTGCGCCTGGTCTGCGAACTGGCGCGCAAGGCCAACGATGCCGGGCTGCCCGCCCTGGTGCTGGCCCGCGACCAGGCCCAGGCCGAAGAGCTGGACGAACTGCTCTGGTCGTTCGACGAGGATGCCTACATCCCGCACCAGATCGTCGGCGAGGACGTGGACGAGGAAGAGGCCGTGGTGCTCATTTCCATCCCCGGGGACGAGGCGCCGATGCGCCCGCTGGTGATCAACCTGCGCGACGAACCCTGGCTGGGCCAGTGCGAGCGCGTGCTGGAAGTGGTGCCGGCCGACCCGGAAGCGCGCGAACCGCTGCGCGAACGCTGGCGCCAGTACAAGACCGCCGGCTACGACCTGAACAAGCACGACATGTGAGCGCGGCGTGGCCCCCTTGATGGGCCGCCCCGCTGCCCTGATCCTTCAACGATTACCTCCTGGTTCCCCCGCATGACCCAACTCGCCTCCAGCTACGACCCGAAGTCCTTCGAGACCGACCTCTACGAGGCCTGGGAGAAGGCCGGCCACTTCAAGCCGTCCGGCAAGGGCGAGCCCTACACCATCCTGCTGCCGCCGCCGAACGTGACCGGCACCCTGCACATGGGCCATGCCTTCCAGCAGACCCTGATGGATGCGCTGGTGCGCTACCACCGCATGCGCGGCTACGACACGCTGTGGCAGGTGGGTACCGACCATGCCGGCATCGCCACCGAAATGGTGGTCAGCCGCAACCTGGCGCTGGAAGGCAAGGGCGAAACCCGCGATTCGCTGGGCCGCGAAGGCTTCATCGGCAAGGTGTGGGAGTGGAAGCAGCAGTCCGGTGACATCATCGAGCGGCAGATGCGCCGCCTGGGCACCTCGGCCGACTGGTCGCGCAGCACCTTCACCATGGACCCGCAGCCGTCCGAAGCGGTGATCGAAGCCTTCGTGCGCTGGCACGAACAGGGCCTGATCTACCGCGGCCAGCGCCTGGTCAACTGGGACCCGGTGCTGAAGACCGCGATCTCGGACCTGGAAGTGGAGAGCGCCGAGGAAGACGGCTTCCTGTGGTCGATCGCCTACACGCTGGATGAAGGCCTGAGCTACGAGCACGTCGAGCGCGATGCCGACGGCGTGGAAACCCTGCGCGAAACCCGCGATTACCTGGTCGTGGCCACCACCCGCCCGGAAACCCTGCTGGGCGATACCGCGGTGATGGTGCACCCGGAAGACGAGCGCTACGCGCACCTGATCGGCAAGAGCGTGGTGCTGCCGCTGACTGGCCGCCGCGTGCCGGTGATCGCCGACGACTACGTCGACCGCGCGTTCGGTACCGGCGTGGTCAAGGTCACCCCGGCGCACGATTTCAACGATTACCAGGTGGGCGTGCGCCACAGCCTGCCGATGATCAACCTGTTCACCCCGGTGGCGGCGCTGAATGAGAACGCGCCCGAACGCTTCCAGGGCATGGACCGCTACGAAGCGCGCAAGGCCGTGCTCGGCGAACTGGAAGACCTGGGCGTGCTGGTCGAGACCAAGGCGCACAAGCTGCAGGTGCCGCGCGGCGACCGTACCGGCCAGGTGATCGAGCCCTATCTGACCGACCAGTGGTTCGTGAAGATGGACGAGTTGGCGCGTCGTGGCCTGGAGCTGGTCGAGAACGGCAGCATCGCCTTCGTGCCGCCGAACTGGATCAACACCTATCGCCACTGGATGAACAACATCCAGGACTGGTGCATCAGCCGCCAGCTGTGGTGGGGCCACCGCATTCCGGCCTGGTTCGATGCCGCCACCGGCAGCTGCTACGTCGGCCGCAGCGAAGATGAAGTGCGCGCCAAGCACAACCTCGGCAGCGATGTGGTGCTGAGCCAGGAAAGCGACGTGCTGGAAACCTGGTTCTCCTCGCAGATCTGGCCGTTCTCCACCCTGGGCTGGCCGAACGCGCAGGCCATGGCCGAGCGTGGCTTCGACCGCTACCTGCCGTCGTCGGTGCTGGTCACCGGCTTCGACATCATCTTCTTCTGGGTGGCGCGCATGATCATGGCCACCGACAACCTGACCGGGAAGATCCCGTTCAAGGACGTCTACTTCACCGGCCTGATCCGCGACGGCCAGGGCCAGAAGATGTCCAAGAGCAAGGGCAACGTGCTCGACCCGCTGGACATCATCGACGGCATCGCCATCGACGACCTGGTGGCCAAGCGCACCGGCGGCCTGATGCAGCCGAAGATGGTGGAGAAGATCGAGAAGGCCACCCGCAAGGAATTCCCGGACGGCATCGCCGCCCACGGTGCCGACGCGCTGCGCTTCACCATCGCCGCGCTGGCCACCCACGGCCGCGACATCAAGTTCGACATGAACCGCGCCGAGGGCTACAAGAACTTCTGCAACAAGCTGTGGAACGCCAGCCGCTTCACCCTGATGAACACCGAGGGTGCTGCGTTCAATGGCGTGCCGAGCCCGCGCACCGATGCCGAGCGCTGGATCCTGGCGCGCCTGGCCGCGGTCTCCGCCGAGGCGCAGGGCCATTACGCCAACTACCGCTTCGACCTGCTGGCGCAGTGCCTGTACGAGTTCGCCTGGAACGAGTTCTGCGACTGGTTCCTGGAACTGAGCAAGCCGGCCCTGAACGGTGCTGATGCCGCCGATGCCGACAGCACCCGCCACACCCTGCTGTACGTGCTGGAAGCGCTGCTGCGCCTGCTGCACCCGCTCACCCCGTTCATCACCGAACAGCTGTGGCAGCAGCTGGCCCCGCGCCTGGGCCTGGCCGAAACCACCCTGTCGCTGCGCCCGTACCCGACCGCCGACGAATTCGCCGGCGATTTCGCCCAGGCCGAGGCCGACGTGGAATGGCTGAAGGCCGTGATCAGTGCCGTGCGCCGCGTGCGCAGTGAACTGAACGTGGCCCCGTCCAAGCTGGTGCCGCTGCGCCTGCAGGCCGGCCTGGAGCTGGACCGCGTGCGCATCGAACGCTTCAGCGCTTCGCTGTCGTTCCTGCTGAAGCTGGACAGCATCCAGTGGCTGGCCGAAGGCGAAAGCGCGCCGCCGGCCGCCGCCGCGATCGTCGGCGAGCTGAAGCTGCTGGTGCCGCTGGAAGGCCTGGTTGATCTCGATGCCGAGCGCGCGCGCCTGGACAAGGAGATCAAGCGCGTGGAAAGCGAGAAGGAAAAGAGCGAGGCCAAGCTGGCCAAGTTCACCGACAAGGTGCCGCCGGCCGTGGTCGAGCAGGAGCGCGTGCGCCTGGTCGACTGGAACACCCAGCTGGCCGGCCTGCAGGAACAGCGCGCGAAGCTGTAACGGCTGCGGTCCGGGTGCCAACCAAGGTTGGCATCTACCAACGCGGTATCGGAAACGCCGGGCACTGCCCGGCGTTTCCATTTCTGCCCCATGGCATCATCGGGCGATGCCGCTTTCCATCTTCCTGCTGGTCCTCGCCGCTGCTGCCCTGCATGCCAGCTGGAACGCGATCGTCAAGCGCGGGCCGGACAAGTTCCTCGGCACCGTGCTGGTCACCGGCAGCGCTGCACTGCTGTCGGCTGCCGCCCTGCCCTTCCTGCCCGTCCCTGCGGCGGACAGCTGGCCGTGGCTGGCCGCGTCGGTGCTGCTGCAGGTGACCTACTACGGCCTGGTCGCACGCTGCTACCAGCAGGTGGACATGAGCCTGGCCTACCCGCTGATGCGTGGCTGCGCGCCGATCCTGGTCGCGCTGGCCGGCAGCCTGTTCGGCCAGTCGCTGCCCGCGGTCGCATGGCTGGGCGTGGTGCTGGTCAGTACCGGCATCCTGTGCATGGCGCTGGGCGCGCGTGGCGGCCAGCTCGGCCTGCCGCTGCTGACGGCGATGATGATCGCCACCTACACGCTGGTCGATGCGCACGGCGCACGCCAGTCGGGCAGCGCGCTGGGCTACACGCTGTGGCTGTTCCTGCTGTCGGGTGTTCCACTGCCGCTGTGGGCGCTGTACACGCGGCGTGGTGCGGTGCTGGCCTATGCGCGCCAGCATTGGCCGCTGGGCCTGGCCGGTGGCGTCGGCACGACCGCATCGTATGCAATGGCGCTGTGGGCGATGACCCAGGTACCGGTGGCGATGGTATCGGCGCTGCGCGAATCGTCGATCCTGTTCGCCCTGCTGATCTCGGTGTTCGTGCTGCGCGAACGCGTGCCACGCGTACGCTGGCTGGCGGCGGGATTGATCGTCGGCGGCGTACTGGCGCTGCGGATGGCATAAACCATCCATCGGTAGCGCCGGGCCATGCCCGGCGAGCGCAGCGGCAACCAACGCCCGTTACAGCGGCGGCATCGTCTGCAGGTCGTCGTTGACCAGCTCGATCGCCATCACCAGCGCATCCTCGCGGCCGTTGGCGGCCGGGTAGTAGCGCGGGCGGCGCCCGATCTCGTTGAACCCTTCGCTGTGGTACAGCGCCAGCGCCGAGGTGTTGGACGGACGCACTTCGAGGAACACGCGCTGCGCGCCCCGGTCGCCGGCGAGGCGCACCAGCGCGCGCATCAGTTGCCGGCCCAGGCCATGCGACTGCTCCAGCGGATCGATGCAGATGTTCAGCACGTGGGCTTCGTCGGCGGCGAGGCTCAGCACGCCATAACCGATCAGCAGGCCGTCACGCTCCATGGCCAGGCCCGGGTAGCCGGCACGCAGGCAGTCCAGGAAAATGCCGCGCGTCCACGGATACGGGTAGCCACGCACTTCGATGGCCATCACCGCATTGAGGTCGCTTTCGCGCAGGGCGCGCATCGACACCGGGCCCGGCCGGGCGACCGCACTCATGGCGCGCCCCGCTTGCGCAGCGCGCGCAGCTGCGGCCACAGCGCGCGCTTGGCTGCCGGGTCGCGACGCAGCTGTTCCAGTGGCCAACTGTCCATCAGGGCCTGCGTGGCCGGATCATTCGGATTGCAGCCGGAGGCCCGCAGCAGCGCGATCTGCAGTCGATCAGGCAGGCGCACCGACGGCTGCCGCGCGTTGCCGCTGGGCTGCGGTCGCGAGGCGGCCGGCGCGGTATCGGGGGCCGCCACCGGCGTGGTCCGCGACGGCGGCGCCCCACGCTCGTGCTGCACCGGTGCGCGTTCGGCCGGCGCGTCGGCCTGGCGTGGCGGTTGCCGCGGCGCTTCGCTGCGCACCGGCGCTGACGCCGCTTCGGCCTCGGCCACGCTCAACTGCGCGGCCGCGTCCAGCTCGGCGGCCAGCTGGCCGTCGTGGTAGACGGTATAGCCCATGGCCTGCAGCCAGGCCTGCTGGGCCGGGGACCACAACACGGGCAGGTCCTGGCTCACGCCGCCTCTGGCTTCTTGCGCAGGCGCTGCAGGGCCCACATCACCGGGCCGGACAGCGCGTAAAGGATGCCCACCACGAACAGCACCCGTGGCAGGTCGATGACCGCGATGGCGATGGCGATCGGCACCAGCGCCAGCACCAGGAACGGCACACGGTCGGAACGGGTGCCCTTGGCGGCACCGCCCTTGAAGCTCCAGAAGCGGATGCGGCTGACCATCAGCAGGGCCGCGACGACGGTGACGGCCAGCGCGACGAAGCGCAGCTCGTTGCCGTTCCAGCCCAGGCTGCCATCGGCGAAGGCCCAGACGAAGGACATCATCAGCCCGGCCGCGGCCGGACTGGCCAAGCCGACGAACCAGCGCTTGTCGACCACGGCCACCTGGGTGTTGAAGCGGGCCAGGCGCAGCGCCGCGCAGGCGGCATACAGGAAGGCCACCGCCCAGCCGAGACGGCCGAGCAGTTCGCCGTCGTACTTCAGCTCGGACAGCGACCAGTGGTACATCACCAGCGCCGGGGCCATGCCGAAGCTGACGAGGTCGGCCAGCGAGTCGTACTGCACGCCGAACTCGCTGCTGGTGCCGGTGAGGCGGGCAACGCGGCCATCCAGGCCATCCATCACCGCCGCCACGAACACCGCGATGCTGGCATTGACGAAATCGCCATTGGCCGCCGCGATGATGGCGTAGAAGCCGGAGAACAGCCCGGCGGTGGTGAACAGGTTGGGCAGCAGGTAAATCGTGCGCGAACGCGGCGGCGGTGTGATCGGGTCCATGGAATCCAGTTTAATCGACTTGCCAGCGGTCGGCGGCAATGCTGCAATCGGCGTTCTACGCCCATTCCGCGGAGTTTGCCATGCGTGCCTTGTCCTGCCTGGGATGCCTGCTGCTGTTGGCCAGTGCCAACGCGGGGGCCGGGCCCGTCTACAAGTGGAAGGATGCCAAGGGCGTGACCCAGTATTCGGAGACGCCGCCGGCCGGGGCGAAATACGAAACCCGGGAGCAGGCCCGCGGCACGCAGCCGGCCGCACCGGCCGCCGCCGAGGCCGCGCCGGTACCGGAGCAGTGCAGCACTGCCCGGGCCAATGTGACCCTGCTGGCGGGCACCGGTCCGGTGATGCAGGACACCGACGGGGATGGCAAGGCCGATACCGCGTTGACGCCGGAGCAGCGCAGCGCGCAGAAGGGCTTGGCCGAAGCGGCCATCAAGGCCTACTGCCCGCCGGAGGGTTAAGGGGTTCGGCAGGGCTTGCAGCCCTGCACCTGCGGTAGTGCCGGCCGCTGGCCGGCAAGCTCAAGATCAAAAGCGGCTCTGGTTTTCTGCTGGTCGGGCGGGGCGGTGTGGGCTTGCAGGACACGCCGTAAACCCGTCCATGGGGGCTCGTAGGCGCCATCCATGGCGCCTGCGGTCCTGCAAGCCCACACCGCCCCACCCCCGACAGTTTCCCGCGGCTGTTGGTGGGTGCCGACCGTTGGTCGGCACATCTGTCAGATATCGAATAAAACATCCACGCATGGCGTGGATCTACTGTGTCGACTCAGACGGGCTTCTGGTAGGTGTCGACCTTGGTCGACACGATTTTCCTCCCAGATATCGATATTCAAATGGGGTCAGAGCCCGTTGCGCAGCAACGGGATCCGACCCCGTGCTCCGACAGATCGCGGAGGTCTGTCGAAGGCGGGGTGGGTCCGGTTGAGGGGGCGTGAGCGGCATGGATGCGGCGACCGAGCCTACGCCATCCCCCAGGAACCCGGCTTTTGACGTTGCTCCGGCTTCGGACGTTGATTCGGCGGGTGCAGGGCTGCAAGCCCTGCCAGTACAAACCCCCGGCCGGGCTGGCAGAATAGGCGTCTCTGCCGTTATCCGAAGCCGACGATGCGCCTCTCCCAGTTCCACCTGCACACCACCAAGGAAACCCCCAGCGACGCCGAGCTCACCAGCCACCGGTTGATGCTGCGGGCGGGCATGATCCGCAAGCTGGCATCGGGCCTGTACACCTGGTCGCCGCTGGGCCTGCGCGTGCTGCGCAAGGTCGAGCGCATCGTGCGCGAGGAAATGGACCGCGCCGGCGCCGTCGAATTCCAGATTCCGACCATCCAGCCGAAGGAACTGTGGGAGCAGACCGGCCGCTGGGAAAAGTTCGGCCCGCAGCTGCTGAAGATCAAGGACCGCAAGGAACAGACCTTCTGCTACAGCCCCACCGCCGAAGAAGCCGCCTGCGATTTCGCACGCAGCGAGCTGTCCAGCTACAAGCAGCTGCCGGTCAACTTCTACCAGATCCAGACCAAGTTCCGCGACGAGATCCGCCCGCGTTTCGGCGTGATGCGCGCGCGCGAATTCCTGATGAAGGATGCCTATTCGTTCCACCTGCACGATGACTGCCTGGTGCGCGAATACGAAAACATGAAGGCAGCCTACAGCCGCATCTTCACCCGCCTGGGCCTCGATTTCCGCATGGTGCAGGCCGATTCCGGCGCCATCGGCGGCGATGCCTCGCAGGAATTCCACGTGATCGCCGATTCGGGCGAGGACGCGCTGGTGTTCTCCACCGGCTCGGATTATGCCGCCAACATGGAAGCGGCCGTGGCCGCTGACCCGGCACCGCGCGCGGCTGCCGCCGAAACCATGCGCAAGGTGGACACGCCCACGCAGAAGACCTGCGAGGACGTCGCTGCCCTGCTCGGCCTCGACCTGACCCGCACCGTGAAGTCGGTGGCGCTGATGACCGAAGGCGGCTTCGTGCTGGCCCTGGTGCGCGGCGACCACGACGTCAACGAGATCAAGCTGGGCAAGGTCGCCGGCCTGGAAGACCAGCGCTTTGCCAGCGAGGCGGAAATCGCCGAGTACCTGGGCAGCGTGCCGGGCTTCCTCGGCCCGGTCGCCCCGGCCAAGGCCATCCGCGTGGTCGCCGACCGTGAAGTGGCGGCCATGGCCGACTTCGTCGTCGGCGCCAACGAAGCCGGTTTCCACCTGGCCGGCGTCAACTGGGGACGCGACCTGGCCGAGCCGGAAGTGGCCGACATCCGCAACGTGCAGGCCGGTGACCGCGCCGTGGACGGCGGCGAACTGAAGATCGCCCGCGGCATCGAGGTCGGCCACGTCTTCCAGCTGGGCCGCAAGTACGCCGAAGCGCTCGACGCCACCGTGCTGGACGAGAACGGCAAGGCCGCGGTGATGGCGATGGGCTGCTACGGCATCGGTATTTCCCGCGTGGTCGCGGCGGCGATCGAACAGAACCACGATGACGCCGGCATCATCTGGCCCGACGCGATGGCGCCGTGGCAGGTGGTGGTGTGCGTGATCAACCCGAAGGGCGACGCCGGCGTGGCCGATGCGGCCGCCGGCCTGCTGCAGGAACTGCGCGATGCAGGCCTGGATGCGGCGCTGGATGACCGCGGCCTGCGCCCGGGTGCCATGTTCGCCGACATGGAACTGATCGGCGTGCCGCACCGGGTGGTGGTCAGCGAACGCGGCCTGGCCGCTGGCACCTTCGAATACCGTTCGCGCCGTGCCAGCGAGGCGGAGAGCCTGGACAAAACCACCCTGCTGCAGCGCCTGCAGGGTTGATTGGAAAGACCGGGGCCTGCCCCGGTCTTTTTTTGCCTGTTTTGTGCGCACCCGCAAAATGCCGGCGGACATAATCCGGTCAAAATGGACGGATTGGGGCCACCCGGCCGCCATGTCGCGACTGCCGGTATTTGTGCTGGGATTAATTCGTCATTATTCTGTCCCGCGACGCCACGGACCGGCTCGTCCCTGTCCCTAATTCAGTTTCCGGAGTAATCGTAAATGAGCATCGACCTGAGCGGCCTGTCGGCACGCGAGCTGGGCGCCCTGATCCGCACCGCCAAGAAGCAGCAGACCATCGTGGCCAAGCGTCGCCCGATCACCAAGGTACGTGCCCAGCTGAGCAAGCTGGCCAAGGCCGAGGGTTACACCATCGAGGAACTGTTCGGTGACGCGCCGGCCGCCCCGCGTGCGCGCAAGGCCACAAAGGCCACCAAGGCACCGGCGAAGACCGCGGGCCGCAAGCTCGGCAAGGTTGCGCCGAAGTACCGCAACCCGGCCAACCCGAAGGAAACCTGGACCGGCCGTGGCAAGCAGCCGCGCTGGATGGCCGAACTGACCGCCAAGGGCGGCAAGAAGCCGGAAGATTTCCTGATCAAGAAGGCCTGAGGCCCACGGTCGGAATGAAATGAAAAACGCCGGCGCAAGCCGGCGTTTTTCTATCTGGTAGCGCCGGGCCATGCCCGGCGGGCGCGATGCAGGGCTTCCCAATCCGCCGGGCATGGCCCGGCGCTACCGGATTCCATCACAGCGTCTTGCGCGCCGGCATCAGCAGGTTGCCGAACAGCAGGCCCGCCACCAGTGCCATCACCACGTTGAGCACGGTGAGGAACACGCTCTGCCCGGCGCCCACGTCCTGCTGCTGCACCAGGGTCAGCACGCCGCGCAGGCTGGTGCTGCCGGGCACCATCATGATGATGCCCGGCAGGCGGATGATCGCGCCCGGGCGCCCGACCAGGCGGCCGAACAGATTGCCACCGGCGGTGAGCAGCATGGCGGAAAGGAAAATGCCGGCCGGTGCGCCCCAGGCGTGGCCACCGAATTTGGAAATGGCATAACCGGCCACCGACGCCGCCATCACCCACGGATAATCGCGGCGATTGGCCTTGAACAGCATGGCGAAGGCGAAGGCGGCGGTCAGCAGCGAGCCCCATTCCACCCACGGCCCCTGCGGCCGCGAGGCGCGGATCACCGGCTCCAGGCCGAGTACGTCGGCCAGGGTCACCGCGATCATCGCGCCCACGCTGAGTTTCATGATGGTGGTCAGCGCGCCGGCAAAGCGTGCCGTGCCCGATACCCAGTGCTGGCTGGCCAGTTCATTGACCGCGTTGGTCAGCGACATGCCGGGCAGCAGCACCACCAGCGAGGCGATGATGACGGTATTGAGGTTGAGCGCGCCAACGAAGGCGGCCACCAGGGTGGCGACCATGCCGGCCAGCAGCGCGGCCAGCGCCTCGGCGGCCTCGCGGGTGGCCGGGCGACGGTCGGTGACCATGCCCAGCAGGCCGATCATCAGGCCGATGACACCGGCGGTAGCGATGTCCAGCCAGGGCAGCTTCCACATGCCGGCCACGCCGGCCGCACCCAGGCTGAAGGACAGGATGGTGCGCAGCTTGCCGCGCCGGCCAGGGTCTTTGTCCAGCTGGCGCAGCGCGGTATGGCCCTGGGCGATGCTCATGCGGCCGTTGGACACTTCCTCGGCGATACGGTCGGCCACGCTCAGCTTGTGCAGGTCGTTCTCGCCCGGCGCCAGGCGGATCACCCGGGTGATGTCGCTGGAGCCGATGGCCTGCGCCGGGTCGCTGAAGCTGAGGATGATGCCGGTGGGGTTGGACCACGGTTCACAATCGAGGTCCAGCTGCACCGCCAGGGCCACTACGGCCGTTTCCAGGCGCTGGGCGGTGGTGCCATAACTGTGCAGGCGCCCGGCGATCTCGGAAACAAACGCCACGCGCTGTGCGTAGGTGGCCTGGGGCGTGGGGATCGTGTGAGCGTCTGCAGACATGCGCCGTAGTATTACCTACGCGGGCCCCGGCAGGAGAAATTCATCCCGGTTCGACGCGGCGCGCAGGACGAAACGGTTATGCTGCGAGCCGAATGGCCCCCATGACCCCGAACCACGCCCCCCGGCTTGAACAGGACGCCCACGATCCCGGGCTGATCCGCCTGTCCGGGCATTGGACCCTGAAGACCGCGCTGGACGCGGCAGAGGTCCTGCGTGGCATTCCCGACACAGTGACCGGCATCGACGCCACCGGCATCGAACAGCTGGACTCGGCGGGCGTGTTGCAGGTGCTGCGCGTGGCCCATCGTGCCGACCTGGGCGAACAGGCGCTACAGTTCCGCCCGGACCACCAGGCGCTGGTGTGCACCATCGAGGAAGTGGCCGACGACCGGCCGCGGCCCAAGCGCGACTTCGGCGTGCTGGCCGCGCTCGAACGCCTCGGCGTCAGCGTCCATGCCACCGGCCACAACATCAAGGCGCTGTGCAGCTTCCTCGGCGAGAACCTGGTGAAGGCCGCGCGGCTGGTGAAGGAACCACGGCGCTTCCGCCTGACCGCCACCGTGCACCAGATGGAACAGGTGGGCCTGGACGCGGTGCCGCTGGTGGCGCTGCTGTCCTACTTGGTCGGTGCGGTCATCGCCTTCCTCGGTTCGACCATCCTGCGTGACTTCGGCGCGGAGATCTACGTGGTCGAACTGGTCAACATCGCCTTCCTGCGCGAGTTCGCCGTGCTGCTGACCGCCATCGTGCTGGCCGGCCGCACCGCCAGTGCGTTCACCGCGCAGATCGGCGCGATGAAGGCGCGCGAAGAGATCGATGCGATGCGCACGCTCGGCCTGGACCCGGTCGACCTGCTGGTGCTGCCGCGCCTGCTGGCCCTGCTGGTGACCCTGCCGCTGCTGACCTTCATCGCGATGATCGCCGGCCTGGCCGGGGGCATCACCGTCGGCGCGTTCGACCTGGACATTCCGCCGCAGATGTACATCGCGCGCATGCACGAAACGATGGAAGTGCGGCACATGCTGGTGGGCCTGTCCAAGGCGCCGGTGTTCGCGCTGATCATCGGCCTGATCGGCTGCCTGGAAGGCCTGAAGGTGGAAGGCACGGCGCAGTCGGTGGGCGAGCGCACCACCTCCAGCGTGGTGCAGACCATCTCGCTGGTCATCATCATCGACGCCTTCGCGGCGTTGTGGTTCATGCACATGGACTGGTGACATGAACACACACGACATCGATACCGACACCGCGATGCACGACGACCAGGGCCACGACCTGGCCATCCGCGTGCGCGGGCTGGTCAACCGCTTCGGCAGCCAGACCGTGCACGAAGGCCTGGACCTGGACGTGCGCCGGGGCGAGATCCTCGGCGTGGTCGGCGGCTCGGGCACCGGCAAGTCGGTGCTGATGCGCTCGATCCTGGGCCTGCGCGTGCCCGACGAAGGGCAGATCGAGGTGCTCGGCCGTGACGCCCGCGCCGACGATGCCGAAAGCCGGCTGCACATCGAGCGCAATACCGGCGTGCTGTTCCAGGATGGCGCGCTGTTCTCCTCGCTGAGCGTGGGCGAGAACGTGCAGGTGCCCCTGAAGGAACACCACCGCGAACTGCCCGAGCGCTGGCATTACGAACTGGCGCTGCTGAAGGTGAAGCTGGCCGGCCTGCCTGCCGATGCCATCAACAAGCTGCCCTCGCAGCTGTCCGGCGGCATGCGCAAGCGCGCCGGCCTGGCCCGTGCGCTGGCGCTGGACCCGCCGCTGCTGTTCCTGGACGAACCCACCGCCGGCCTGGACCCGATCGGCGCGGCCGCCTTCGACCGCCTGATCAAGACCCTGCAGGAAGCACTGGGGCTGACCGTGTTCCTGATCACCCACGACCTGGACACGCTGTATGCGATCTGCGACCGGGTGGCGGTGATCGCCGACCGCAAGGTGGTGGCCAACGCGCCGCTGCCGGAGATCGAGAAACTGGACCATCCCTGGATCCAGGAATATTTCCACGGACCCCGTGCGCGTGCCGCGCGCGGCGAACAGATCAAGAGTGCCTGAGCCATGGAAACCAAAGCCAACTACGTGCTGATCGGCGCGTTCACCCTGATCACCGGCCTGGCCCTGCTGGCCTTCGGCCTGTGGGCGGCCAAGTACTCCTCCGACCGCACCTGGCAGGAATACCGCGTGGTGTTCCGCGAGGCGGTCACCGGCCTGTCGGTGGGCAGCCCGGTGCAGTACAACGGCATTGCGGTGGGCTCGATCACCGAGCTGAACCTGGTGCCCGATGACCCGCGCCAGGTGGTCGCGCGCATCCGCCTGAACTCCAATACCCCGGTCAAGACCGATACTCGCGCCAAGCTGGCCATCACCAGCCTGACCGGCCCGTCGATCATCCAGCTCAGCGGCGGCACGCCGCAGGCACCGACGCTGACCACCGTCAACAAGGATCCGGCGCCGATCATTCCGACCACGCCGTCGGCCCTGCAGAACATCACCGATGTGGCCAACCGCATCGTCGAGCGCATGGACCAGATCCTGAGCGACCGCAACGTCGCCTCGATCAACGCCACCCTGGCCAACCTGGAAACCATCAGCGGCGGCCTGGCCGACCGTGACCAGGGCACCCAGGCGCTGCTGCTGAGCGCGCGCGATGCCGCACGCAGCCTGGACACCACGCTGAAGACCACCAACGGAACCATCGAGCGCCTGGACAAGAACCTGGTGCAGCAGCTGCCGGGCATCATCGACAAGCTCGACGCCACCCTCGGCAAGCTCGATTCGGCCGCGGGCAATGCCGATTCGATCCTGGGCGAGAACCGTGCGGCCATCAACAGCTTCGCCAACGATGGCCTGGGCCAGCTGGGCCCGACGCTGAACGAACTGCGCGGCCTGATCCGCGACCTGCGCCGCGTCAGCGACCGCCTCGAGAACAACCCCGCGCGCTACCTGCTGGGCCGCGACGCACCGAAGGAGTTCGAACCCAAATGAGCCCGATGACCCTTCCGCGCCTGCTGCTGGCCGCCTCGGCTGTCGCCCTGCTGGGTGGCTGCTCGATTCTTGGCAGCGGCGACAAGAGCCAAGTAACCCTGTATTCGCCCGCAGTGCAGGTAAAGGTGGACCCGAGCTGGCCGCAGGCCGACTGGCAGCTGGTGGTGTCCAAGCCCAGCGCCGCGCGCATGGTCGACAGCCCGCGCATCAACGTGCGGCCGACGCCGTCCGAGCTGGAGATCTACAAGGGCGCCAGCTGGGCACAGCCGGCCACCGACATCATCGAAGACACCCTGCTGCGCGGCTTCGAGGATTCCGGCCGCCTGCGTGGCGTGGCGCGCACCGCCGCCGGCATCCGCGCCGATTACAAGCTGGCCACGGATATCCGCCGCTTCGAATCGGACTACCAGGGCCAGGCCACGCCCACGGTGGTGATCGAAGTGAACGCCAAGCTGATCCACACCACCGACCAGCGCGTGGTGGCTGACCGCACGTTCCGCCAGGCGCAGCCGGTGGGCAGTACCGACGTGCCGGCCGTGGCCGCCGCCTTCGAGCGTGGCCTGCAACAGCTGGCGCAGGACGTGGTGGGCTGGACGCTGGTCAACGGGCAGAACGACGCAGCGTCGATGAAGCGCTGAACCCTATCCGCTGCGCTCGCCGGGCATGGCCCGGCGCTACCGCCGCGCGATGCAGGTAGCGCCGGGCCATGCCCGGGGGCACCCCTTATGCAATCCTGGGAGCGCCGGGCCATGCCCGGCGGCACCCCAGCAGGTGCGTGCGATAATCAGACTCCACGGCCCATTCCCACGCTGATGCCCGCCTCCGTCTCCATCGCCGTCTGCACCTACAACGGTGAGCGCTTCCTGCAGGCGCAGCTCGACAGCCTGCTGGCGCAGACCCACCGGCCGCAGCAGATCGTGATCCGCGACGACGTTTCCTCCGATGGCACGCTGGCGCTGCTGCAGGCCTTCGTACCGCGTGCGGAAGCCGCAGGCATCGCCGTGGACCTGCAGGTGAACCCGCAGAACGTCGGCTACCGGCGCAACTTCGATGGCGCACTGCGCGCCTGCACCGGCGAGATCATTTTCCTGTGCGACCAGGACGACGTCTGGCATGCCGACAAGCTCGCCCGCTTCTGCGCCGCGTTCGATGCACGGCCTGGCCTGCGTGTCCTGCACTGCAATGCGCGATTGATCGATGAAGCGGGCCAGCCGATGCCACAGACCCTGTTCGCCGCACTGCGTTACGGGGCCAGGCAACAGGCGCGGATGCATGCAGGCGATGGCCTGCGCGTGCTGCTCAAGCGCAAGCGGATCACCGGCGCGGCAATGGCATTGCACCGGTCGGTGCTGGACGACGCGCTTCCGCTGCCGACGTCGGACTGGGTGCATGACGCCTGGATCGGCACGCTGGCCGCCATGCGTGGCGAGATCGACAGCCTTGCCGAGCCCCTCATCGACTACCGCCTGCACAGCAACAACCAGCTGGGGCTGGGCGGCAACGATGCCACCCCGCGCGCGGTGCAACGCAAGCGCCAACTGGACAGCGAACGAGTGGAATGCGGCCTGTTGCTGGAGCGCGCCCGCGCCCGCGGCCTTCCCGCCGGCCCGATGGCCTGGGTCGAGCGCAAGCAGCGCCATATCACCGTGCGCGCCCAGCTGCCGGCTTCGCGCCTGCAGCGCATCCCGGCGGTGATCAGTGAATTGCTGCGTGGCAACTATGGCCACTTCGGCCGTGGCCTGCTGTCGGCCTGCATCGATCTGCTGCGCGCCTGACCTGTCGGTGCACGATCAGCGGGGCTGGATCCAGCGGAATGTCAGGTTGATGCGTTCGCCCTGCACCCGTGCCATCTTCGGCAGCGCGTGCTGGTAGAAGCGCTGGGTGCTGCCGCCCATCAGCAGCAGGTCGCCATGGCCCAGCAGGAATTCAGCCTTGCGCGTGGTGTCCTCGCGCCGCCGCAGCAGGAACCGGCGCGCCGCGCCCAGGCTGAGCGAGGCGATGAGCGGGGATGGCCCCAGTTCCGGCTCGTCATCGCTGTGCCAGCCCATGTAGTCGCCACCGCTGCGGTAGCGGTTGACCAGCACGCTGTTGAAGGCACCGATGCCCTGCCCCTGCAGCCTTTCGCGCAGCACCTGCAGCCGCAACGGCCACGGCTGCGGCACGAACTCGGCCCCCGAATAGCGGTAGCGCGCCTGCGGGTCACCGATCCAGCAGCTCAGCCGTGGCGAATCCACCCAGCGGCCGAACATGCGGATGCGATGCACCTCCCAGGGCAGTTCCGACTGCAGGGCCGACAGTAGTGCATCGGCGGCGGTGGCCGGCAGCCAGCCGGGCAGGTGCTGGACGTCGGCGTCGGGCAGGTCAGGGGCAAACAGCATCGCGCTCGTCCTCATGCGCGGGGCGGCAGACGCGCCCCGCGCGCGGCCACTCAGGCACGCCGGAACGGCACGCCGGTCTTTTCCTTCAGTTCGTCATCGCCGACACCCGGCGCGGCTTCGACCAGCAGCAGGCCGTCGTCGGTCACGTCGAACACGGCCAGGTCGGTGATGATGCGGTCGACCACGCCGACGCCGGTCAGCGGCAGCGAGCATTCGGCCAGGAGCTTGTGCTCGCCGTTCTTCGCGGTGTGCTCCATCAGCACCACCACGCGCTGCACGCCGGCCACCAGGTCCATGGCGCCGCCCATGCCCTTGACCATCTTGCCGGGCACCATCCAGTTGGCCAGGTCACCCTTGTCGGTCACCTGCATGGCGCCGAGGATGGCCAGGTTGACGTGGCCGCCGCGGATCATCGCGAAGCTGTCATGGCTGCCGAAGTAGCTGGCACCGGCACGCGCGGTGACGGTCTGCTTGCCGGCGTTGATCAGGTCCGCGTCCACTTCGGCGTCGGTCGGGAACGGGCCGATGCCAAGCAGGCCGTTCTCCGACTGCAGCCACACGTCCACGCCTTCGGGGATGTGGTTGGCCACCAGGGTCGGCAGGCCGATGCCCAGGTTCACGTAGGCGCCATCGGTCAGTTCGCGGGCGGCGCGTGCCGCCATCTCGTCACGGGTCCACGCCATGTCAGTTGCCCTCCGCGCGGATGGTGCGCTGTTCGATGCGTTTCTCGGGGTGCGGGTTGTGCACGATGCGGTGCACGTAGATGCCCGGCAGGTGCACCTGGTCCGGATCGATGGCGCCCACCGGCACCACCTCTTCCACTTCCACGATGCAGACCTTGCCGGCCATCGCGCAGGCCGGGTTGAAGTTGCGCGCGGTCTTGCGGAACACCAGGTTGCCCGCCTCGTCGGCCTTCCAGGCCTTGACCAGGGCGACGTCGGCGCGCAGCGCGGTTTCCATCACGTAGTGCTTGCCGTCGAACTCGCGGGTTTCCTTGCCTTCGGCCACCACGGTGCCGTAGCCGGTGGCGGTGAAGAACGCCGGGATGCCCGCACCGCCGGCCCGCAGGCGCTCGGCCAGGGTGCCCTGCGGGTTGAACTCCAGCTCCAGCTCACCGGCCAGGAACTGCCGTTCGAATTCCTTGTTCTCGCCCACGTAGGACGAAATCATCTTCTTGATCTGCCGCGTCTCCAGCAGCTGGCCGAGGCCGAAGCCATCCACGCCGGCATTGTTGGAGATCACGGTCAGGCCCTTGGCACCGCTGTCGCGCAGGGCGGCGATCAGCGCCTCGGGAATGCCGCACAGGCCGAAGCCGCCCACGGCCAGGGTCTGGCCATCGGCGATGACGCCCTGCAGGGCCTCCGCCGCCGAAGCGAAGCGCTTGCTGCGCTTGCCGCTGGAAGTTGCGTGTTCCATTTCTACAGCCCTACGGGGGAAGAATGATCGCATTCTAGCCGGACCCCGCCGATGGGCTGGGATGCGCCGCAGCATTGACCGTCTACTTGGCGCGGTCCCGCTAGAATGAAGGATTGCAGTTGGTTGACGCTGGTCGCTGATGACAATGCCCATCCCCTACGATGACCAGGACCTGTTCCGCTGGTTTGATGAAGTTACGCTCGGCCGCAGCGAGCAGTGCATAGGCGGGGTCCGCAACCTGCAACGCCACGGTGACCTGCTCATCGCCGACGTGCAGGGTTCGGCCCGACACCCTTACAGCGTCGAAATCGACCTGGGGGCCAGCACCCGCACGCCTCGCAGCCGATTGCAGGGTGACTGCTCATGCCCGGTAGCCCGCAACTGCAAGCACGTTGCTGCCGCACTGGTGGTCTACCTGCTGGACGATCACATCCATGTCTCTGTGGGTCCTCCGGCCGGTGGAGATGATGAGGACGACGAGGCTCTGGCATCGGCCTTCAACGGCCCCCCTCGCCCGGAGCTGCTGGCCGAACTCTCCCGCTGGCAGAGCAGGCGCAGCCTTCCAGCCAAGCCCCGCAGAAATGGCGTCATCTTCGATCTCTCGACATCCGGCCATCGGCCCTACGTGGTGATGCGAAAGGTCGATTACCGCCCCAATGGCACCCTCAGCATAGGCAAGTGGGTGGATATCAGCGCCGAGATGCTGCTCAATCCGCCGGGCTACCTCACTCCGTCCGATATCTCGGTGATCGCCCAGCTGTGGGCTGAGCGCCACGCGACGACTGCCGGGCCGCGCATCGACATCAATGCCACGCTGCAGCTCATCATCGACAGCGGCCACGGCTGGGTCTCGGGCCAGCGTCATGAACGTGTGCCTGCCCGTCATGGTGCTGCGCGGCGCGGGACGCTGGGCTGGCGCGTCGAGGACGTGGAAGACACCCCCTTGTCCACACCGACGCTGCAGGTGGAGGGCGATGCCGAAGGCCTGGTCATGGGCAGCGCCGCAGGCTACCTGGACCCCATCACAGGTGAGGTGGGCCCACTGCTGCTGGATGTGAAAACCGAGGACGCCGATTTCTTCCTGGGCCTGCCCCACCTGATGCCCAGTGAAGCGCCCGTGGTGGCACAGATGCTGCAGCAGATGGACCCGGCGCTGCCCCGCCCCAACACGCACGATGGACTGCCTACCCTGCAGATCAGCACCATGACACCGGTGCTGCGCCTGCACAGTTTCGAGTTCCGGCCAGCCTGGCTCAACCGTCGCGACCCCTCGCACTGGTCGGATTTCGCCACGGTCGCCTTCGAGTACGACGACCACGTGCGCTTCCTGGACAACCCGAGCGTGTTCGTCCACGACGCCAACGGAGATCTGGCGCTGCTGCCGCGTGATCCAGTCGAGGAAGCGCGCCGTGAGCGCGAGCTGCGCACCTTCCATCTTCATCGCGACATGGCGCCACGGGCAGCCCTGCACGACGCCGGGCCGCAGTTCCTGCTGCGCAGCTACAACTGGACCCAGCTGCTGCTGCAGGACGTGCCGCAGCTGGAAGCGCTTGGCTGGAGAGTGGAGGTAGATGACGATTTCCGTCACCGCATCACCCTGGTGGAGGACATTGATCTCGACATCCAGCCCAGTACGTCGGAAGACGGCTGGTTCGATCTGGGCCTGGACATCCAGGTCGATGGCCGCACGCTGCCGCTGGCTCCACTGCTGCACACCGTGCTGCAGAAGGATCCGCGCTGGCTACGCGGACAGATCGACGCTATCGATGACGATGAGAACGTGATGCTGTCAGCCAGCAACAACACCCACGTGGCCATCAAGGCGGCGCGGCTGAAGCCGGTCATCGCCCTGCTGGCGGATCTGTTCACGCAACGCGACGCACCTTTGCGGGTCTCGGCGCGTGATCGTGGCCGCCTGCGCGCCCTGCAGGACGACGCCCGCCTGCAGTTCAAGGGCAACCAGGACACCCGTGCACTGGTGCAACGCCTGTTGCAGACCCCTGCCCTGGAGGAAGTCGTCCCCCCGGCCGGCCTGGCCGCCTCACTCCGACCCTACCAGCTGCAGGGCCTGGCGTGGCTGCAGTACCTGCGGCAGCAGGATCTGGGCGGCGTACTGGCCGATGACATGGGCCTGGGCAAGACCCTGCAGACTCTGGCCCACATCCTGCTGGAAAAGGAACAGGCCCGGCTACAGCAGCCGGCGCTGGTGGTGGTGCCTACCTCACTGCTGCACAACTGGGCCAGTGAAGCAGCCCGCTTTACCCCCGATCTACGCGTGCTGGTCCTGCACGGCACCGACCGTGCCACCCGCTTTGACCGCATCGGCGAACACGATCTGGTGCTGACCACCTACCCGCTGGTATGGCGCGACGAAGAGGCACTGCTGGCACACGACTATCACCTGTTGATCCTCGACGAAGCCCAGCAGGTCAAGAACGCGAAATCGAAGGCCGCCATTACCCTGCGCACGCTGCACGCGCGCCATCGCTTGTGCCTGACCGGTACGCCGCTGGAGAACCATCTGGGCGAGCTGTGGGCGCAGTTCGATTTCCTGTTGCCCGGCCTGCTGGGCAGCGAGAAGCAGTTCAACCAGCATTGGCGCCACCCCATCGAACGCGGCAGCGACCCGCAACGCGCGCACCTGCTCGCCCAGCGCCTGCGCCCGTTCATGCTGCGCCGGCGCAAGGACCAGGTGGCCGCGGAACTGCCGCCGAAGACCGAGATCACCCGCACGGTGGCGCTGGAAGGCGCACAGCGCGATCTGTACGAAACCGTGCGTGCATCGATGGAAGCCAAGGTTCGTGAAGCCGTGGCCGCGCAGGGCCTGGGACGCAGCCACATCCTGGTGCTGGACGCCTTGTTGAAACTGCGCCAGGTCTGCTGCGACCCGCGCCTGCTGCCCGGCGATACCGGCAAGCGCAGTGCGCCCTCGGCCAAACTGGACCTGCTGCGCGACATGCTGCCGGAGATGGTTGAAGAAGGCCGGCGCATCCTGCTGTTCTCGCAGTTCACCAGCATGCTGGCGCTTATCGCGCAGGCGCTGGATGAGATGGGGCTGGCCTACGTGCAGCTGACCGGGGACACCCAGGATCGGGCAACGCCGGTGCAACGCTTCATGGCGGGCAAGGTACCGATCTTCCTCATCAGCCTGAAGGCGGGCGGAGTTGGCCTGAACCTGACCGCGGCAGACACCGTCATCCACTTTGACCCCTGGTGGAACCCGGCTGCCGAACGACAGGCGACCGATCGCGCCCACCGCATCGGCCAGGAGCACCCGGTCTTCGTCTACCGGCTGATCGCCGCCGGCAGCATCGAAGAACGCATTGCCGAACTGCAGCAGCGCAAGGCAGCGCTGGCCGAGTCCATCATTGAAGGTGGAAGTGCCAGCGGCCCGCGCTTCAGCGACGACGATCTGGAGGCACTGCTGGCGCCACTGCCGGGGGGGGTGCCGAAGGGCAAGCGGGGGCGGCCGCCGCGCGCCTGAGGCGCCGGCCGGTCAGGTGCCATTGCGGCATGGAAACGATTCCCATACAGGGCTGGCGGTACAATCACGGGCTGTGCCCACAATGGACCCGATCGATGCCCCTGCCCGCCTTCAAGGCCTATGACATCCGCGGCCGCGTGCCGGAAGAACTGAACGAAGACCTCGCCCGCCGCATCGGCGTGGCCCTGGCCGCTCAGCTCGCGCCGGGCCCGGTGGTCCTGGGACATGACGTCCGCCTGACCAGCCCGGCCCTGCAGGACGCGCTCGCCTCCGGCCTGCGCGGCGTCGGCCGCGAAGTGATCGACATCGGCCTGTGCGGCACCGAAGAAGTCTATTTCCAGACCGACCACCTGGGCGCCGCGGGCGGCGTGATGGTGACCGCCAGCCACAACCCGATGGACTACAACGGGATGAAGCTGGTCAAGGAAAACGCACGGCCGATCAGCTCCGACACCGGCCTGTTCGCGATCTCCGACGCCGTGGCCGCCGATACCGGCAGCGCGCAGCCGGCGAGTGCAGCGCAGACCGCGCGCCACGACAAGAGCGCCTACATCGACCACCTGCTCAGCTACGTGGACGCCAGCAAGCTCAAGCCGCTGAAGCTGGTGGTCAACGCCGGCAACGGCGGTGCCGGCGCCATCGTCGACCTGCTGGCGCCGCACCTGCCGCTGGAATTCATCCGCATCTGCCATGAACCCGATGGCAACTTCCCCAACGGCATCCCCAACCCGCTGCTGCCGGAAAACCGCGCCGCCACCGCCGAGGCCGTGCGCGAACACGGTGCCGACTTCGGCATCGCCTGGGACGGCGATTTCGACCGCTGCTTCTTCTTCGACCACAGCGGCCGCTTCATCGAGGGCTACTACCTGGTCGGCCTGCTGGCCAAGGCCATCCTCGCCCGCCAGCCGGGCGGCAAGGTCGTGCACGACCCGCGCCTGGTCTGGAACACGGTGGAAATGGTCGAAGCGGCCGGCGGCGTGCCGGTGCTGTGCAAGAGCGGCCACGCCTTCATCAAGGAAAAGATGCGCGCCGAAGATGCCGTGTATGGCGGCGAGATGAGCGCCCACCACTACTTCCGCGAATTCGCCTACGCCGACTCCGGCATGATCCCGTGGCTGCTGATCGCCCAGCTGGTGTCCGAAAGCGGCCGCTCGCTGGCCGACTGGGTGGAGGACCGCATGGCCGCCTATCCCTGCAGCGGCGAGATCAACTTCAAGGTGGCCGATGCCAAGGCCGCCGTCGCGCGCGTGATGGAGCACTTCGCCGCACAGGCGCCGGCGCTGGACCACACCGATGGCATCAGCGCCGATTTCGGCGACTGGCGCTTCAACCTGCGCAGCTCCAACACCGAGCCGCTGCTGCGCCTGAATGTCGAAGCCCGCGGTGATGCAGCGCTGATGCAGGCGCGCACCGACGAAATCTCCCACCTCCTTCAGCAGTAACCAAGGAAGACCATGAGCATCATCCAGCCCGTCATTCTCTCCGGTGGCTCCGGCACCCGCTTGTGGCCGCTGTCGCGTGAGTCCTACCCGAAGCAGTTCCTGCCGCTGGCCGGTGACCTGACCATGCTGCAGGCAACCTGGCAGCGGGTCGCGCCCATCGCCAGCCGTGGCCCGCTGGTGATCGCCAACGAGGAACACCGCTTCGTCGCCGCCGAACAGCTGCACCAGGTCGGCGCCGAACCGGCGGCGATCATCCTCGAGCCGATGGGCCGCAACACCGCGCCGGCCATCGCCGTGGCAGCGCTGGAAGCGACCCGTGACGGCGCCGATGCGCTGCTGCTGGTGCTGCCTTCGGACCACGTGATCACCGATGAAGCGACCTTCCGCAGCGTCGTCCAGGCCGCCGCGAGTGCGGCCGAGTCGGGCAAGCTGGTGACCTTCGGCATCGTGCCCACGGGCCCGGAAACCGGCTATGGCTACATCAAGGCCGCCGATGGCCAGGGCCTGCGCGCGGTCGAACGCTTCGTCGAGAAGCCCGACCTGGACACCGCCACCGGTTACGTGGCCAGCGGCCAGTACTACTGGAACAGCGGCATGTTCCTGTTCAAGGCCTCGCGCTACCTGCAGGAACTGGAACGCTTCCAGCCGGAGATGCTGGCCGGCAGCCGCAGCGCCTGGCAGCAGGCCCGCCGCGATGCCGACTTCACCCGCCTGGACAAGGATGCCTTCGCCGCCGTCACCTCCGATTCCATCGATTACGCGGTGATGGAAAAGACCGCCGATGCGGTGGTGATCCCGCTTGATGCGGGCTGGAACGATGTCGGTTCGTGGACCGCGCTCCGCGATGTCTCGCAGCAGGATGGCGACGGCAACGCCCACCAGGGGGATGTGATCGCCATCGACTGCCGCAACACCTACGCCTATGGCCAGCGCCTGGTGGCGATGGTCGGCCTGGACGATGTGATCGTGGTGGAGACCGACGATGCGGTGCTGGTCGGCAAGGCCGACCGCATGCAGGAGGTCAAGGCGGTGGTGTCGCAGCTGAAAACCGAAGGCCGCAGCGAAGCGACCTGGCACCGCAAGGTCTACCGTCCGTGGGGTGCCTACGATTCGATCGACAATGGTGACCGCTTCCAGGTGAAGCGGATCACGGTCAAGCCCGGCGGCACGCTCAGCCTGCAGATGCACCACCATCGCGCCGAACACTGGATCGTGGTCAGCGGCACCGCCGAGGTCACCCGCGGCGACGAGGTGCTCCTGCTGAGCGAGAACCAGAGCACCTACATCCCGCTCGGCGTGACCCACCGCCTGCGCAATCCGGGCAAGCTGCCGCTGGAACTGATCGAAGTGCAGTCGGGCAGCTACCTGGGCGAAGACGATATCGTCCGCTTCGAGGACACCTACGGGCGCAGCTGAGCCGCGCCCGCATCAGGCGGAGTGCAGGCCCCGCCTACGGAGCACCGGCGCCATCTTCTGGCGCCGGTCCCGCGCGGTGTCCCGGCAGGACCTGGCGCAGCAGGGGATCATCCAGGCGCTGCTTCAGGTTTTCCGCATCGGGGTAAGGCAACACGAAGCCGTCGCCCTGCGGTGCCCGCAGGTCCTCACCGGCCAGATGGCGTTGCACGTTGTCCTGCTGCAACCGCGCGTCGGCAGTGAACTGCTGCAGCTTGCCGGCATCCTTGCTGGCCCGGCCCAGCAGTGGCCAGGCCACCACGATTGCGAACAGGACCACGACCGTGCGGGTGGCAAGGCGCAGCCGCGCCCCCTGGCCGGCTTCGCCCCACAGCCGGATGGCGAACCACGCACTGGCAAACAGCCCGGGAACGAACAGTTCGGTATAGCGGGACATCGGCGCCCGCATGTCGTGACCACGGCCATAGGCGATGGCCAGCGCCTGCAGCGCGGACCAGACGCACAGCCCGGCCATCACCAGATCGGCAGGCGTCGCCCGGCGGCGGACCAGCATCCGGCCGATCATCACCAGTGCGGGCAGCCAGATGATCGGCGCGAATGCGCCCGAACGCATCGGCCATGCCAGCACGCGGACGGCCGCGCCGGCGAATTCGCCGACACCCTGCGCCCGCAGGGCCGCATGGGCCTCGATCACCGGCACCCATGCGTAGGCGGCGATGGCGACGACCGCCAGCAGCGCGGTCGCGCACAGCGCCGGAGCGCGACGCCCCGGCAGGCAGAGACAGGCCATGATGCAGGTCGCGCCTGTCGCCACGGCGGTCAGCAGGCCTGACGCCATGGTGGCGCAGGCAAACACGCTCAACGCCACCGCGCCAGCCAGGGCGGCAATGCTCTGGTGATGGCGGGCCACCAGCGCAATGGCCACGATGCTGGACAGGATCAGGAAGTAGAACTGCGACTGGAAGCCGACCAGGAAGTTCTCCCACGCGAACGGCAGTACCGACAGCAGCACCGCCAGCGGCGGCAACCAGCGACGCGCCGCGACACCCGCATCGCGCAGGGCGTGCCAGGTCAGCAGCCCGGGGATGAAGCAGAAAACGACAGCAGCGATCCGTGCTTCGTGGACGTTGTTCCACTCGCCGGTGGCCGCATACGACAGCAGCGTGACCAGGCGCGTGGGCAGGATGCGATGTTCGTTGTGCGGCGAGACCAGCATCTGCCACTGCAGTGAACCCTGCAGCCATGGCTTGAGTGCACTCGCCCACTCGCCGTCCCACTGGTCCATGTAGGGCATCGGCGTAGCGAAGTACTGCACGTACAGCAGCCTCGCCAGCAGGGCCAGGGCAGCTACGCCCATCGCGAGTGTGAGCGGCGACATTCCACGCGGTGCGCGGAGGGTGGAACGGGGCAGATCCATGGGGCGTCCTTGCAGGTGCGAGCGCAGCGATATCCACGCGCTGCGCGGAATGATCCTGCCGCGCATGGTAGTCCAGAAGCACGGACGCCGCCGACGTGCAGTCGCGGTGCGGAGGGTGGATGCACATACCACGGCATCCGCAAACGCAGAAGCCCGGCCAGGGCCGGGCTTCTGTCTGCCACGAGGTGCGGGCGCCGATCAGAGTTCGGCGATGACCCGCTGCAGGCCTTCCTGCCACGTCGGCAGCGTGATGCTGAAATCCTGCTGCAGCCGGCGGTTGTCCAGCACCGACCAGGCCGGACGCTTGGCCGGTGTCGGATATTCGGAACTGGGAATGGCGACCACCTCCGGTACTTTGGCCAGCACGCCGCGGGCCAACGCTTCGGCGAAGATCGCCTCGGCAAAGCCGTGCCAGCTGGTCTGGCCACTGGCGGTCAGGTGCCAGGTGCCCGACAGCTGCCCCGGGTGCTGCAGCGCCTGCGCAGTGGCATCGGCGATCAGCGCGGCCGGGGTCGGCGTGCCGATCTGGTCGGCCACCACCCGCAGCTGGTCGCGCTCGGCGCCCACCCGCAGCATCGTGCGCAGGAAATTGGCACCGTGCGAGGCATACACCCACGCCGTGCGGAAGATCAGGTGACGGCCACCGGCGGCGCGCACGGCGTCTTCGCCATCCCGCTTGCTGGTGCCGTACACGCCCAGCGGCGCGGTCGCTTCGTCTTCGCCGTAGGGCGCATTGCCCTGGCCATCGAACACGTAGTCGGTGGAGTAATGCACGAACGGCACGCCGTGCGCCGCACACCAGCGCGCGATCACGCCCGGCGCCTGCGCATTGGCCGCAAACGCGGCGTCCACGTCCTGCTCGGCGCGGTCCACGGCCGTGTAGGCCGCAGCGTTGACCACCACCGACGGCTGCAGGCGATCGAGCAGTGCCGGCAGGCTGTCAGGCTGGTCGAAGTCGGCCACCTCGCACGCACGGCCATCGGGCAACTGGCCGCTGCGGGTCGTGGCCACCACCGGCCCCAGCGGGGCCAGCGCGCGCAGCAGCTCCTGGCCGACCTGGCCGTTGCCGCCGAAGACCAGCACGGTCATGGCGCGCCCTGTGCAGCGACGTAGACCGGCAGGCGGTCTTCGGCGATGTCCTTCAGGAAGGGCGCGTTCTCGTCCTTGGCCGACAGGGTCGGCGCACTCACCGGCCAGTCCACGGCGATGTCGGCATCATTCCAGCGCACGCCGGCATCGAAGTCCTTCAGGTAGACCTCGGTGCACAGGTAGCTGAACACCGCACGCTCGGACAGCACGGCAAAACCGTGGGCGAACCCTTCCGGTATCCAGAACTGCTTCTTGTTCTCCGCGCTCAGCACCACCGCTTCCCACTGGCCGAACGTCGGCGAGCCACGGCGGATGTCGACGGCCACGTCATAGACCTCGCCTTCCAGCACGCTGACCAGCTTGCCCTGCGGGCGCGGCCACTGGTAATGCAGGCCACGCAGCACGCCCTGCGCCGAGGTGGACACGTTGCTCTGCACGAAACGGTCCGGCAGGCCCAGCGCAGCAAAGCGCTCGGCATTCCAGGTTTCGAAGAAATAACCACGCGCGTCGCCGAACACGGCCGGCTCGATCACCACGCAGCCGGGCAACTTGGTTTCAATCACTTTCACGGAACGACTCCACGCAGGGCAAGTGTGTGCAGGTATTGGCCGTAGCCATTCTTGATCAACGGGGCGGCCAGCGCCTCCAGCTGTTCGGCGTTGATCCAGCCCTGGCCGAAGGCGATTTCCTCGGGGCAGCACACCTGCAGGCCCTGGCGGGTCTGGATGGTCTCGATGAAATTGGAGGCTTCCAGCAGGGACTGGTGGGTACCGGTATCGAGCCAGGCATAACCACGGCCGAGCGCTTCCAGATGCAGCTGGCCCTCGGCCAGGTAGCGCTTGTTGAGATCGGTGATCTCCAGCTCGCCACGCGGCGACGGCTTCAGTTCGGCGGCATGGTCGCTTGCATTGCCGTCGTAGAAGTACAGGCCGGTCACCGCATAGTTGGAACGCGGCTTCTCCGGCTTCTCCACCAGGTCGATGACCTTGCCGGCCTGGTCGAACTCGGCCACGCCGTAGCGCTCCGGATCGTTCACCCAGTAGCCGAACACGGTCGAGCCGTCCACGCGCTGGTCGGCACGCTTGAGCACCTCGCGCAGGCCGTGGCCGTGGAAGATGTTGTCACCCAGCACCAGGCAGCTCGGCTTGCCGGCCACGAAATCGCGGCCGATCAGGTAGGCCTGCGCCAGCCCGTCCGGGCTCGGCTGCACGGCGTACTGGATGTCCATGCCCCACTGCGAACCGTCGCCCAGCAGCTGCTGGAACAACGCCTGTTCGTGCGGGGTGTTGATGATCAGCACTTCGCGGATGCCCGCCAGCATCAGCACGCTGAGCGGGTAATAGATCATCGGCTTGTCGTACACCGGCAGCAGCTGCTTGCTGACGCCCTTGGTGATCGGATAGAGCCGGGTGCCGGAACCGCCGGCGAGGATGATGCCCTTGCGCTGGGTCATGTCGTCTCCTGGGTTCAGGCCGCAGTGCCGATGCGCTGCAGGCGGTAGCTGCCGTCCAGCACGCCGTTGACCCATTCCTGGTTGTCCAGGTACCAGTCGACGGTGAAGGCGATGCCCTGTTCGAAGGTGTAGGCCGGTTCCCAGCCCAGGTCGTTCTTCAGCTTCGACGCATCGATCGCGTAGCGGCGGTCATGGCCCGGGCGATCAGCCACGTAGGTGATCTGGCTGCTGCGCGGCTGGCCATCCTCACGCGGGCGGCGTGCATCGAGCAGCGCGCAGATCGCCTGCACCACTTCGATGTTCTGCTTTTCCGAATTGCCGCCGACGTTGTAGGTCTCGCCGACCTGGCCCTTGGCCAGCACGGTGCGGATCGCTTCGCAATGGTCGGTGACGAACAGCCAGTCACGCACCTGCTTGCCATCGCCGTACACCGGCAGCGGCTCGCCGGCCAGCGCCTTGGCGATCACCAGCGGGATCAGCTTTTCAGGGAAGTGGTACGGACCGTAATTGTTGGAACAGTTGGTGGTCAGCACCGGCAGCCCGTAGGTGTGGTGGAACGCACGCACCAGGTGGTCCGAGGCGGCCTTGGACGCCGAGTACGGCGAGTTGGGCGCGTACGGGGTGGTCTCGCTGAACTTGCCGGTCTCGCCGAGGGTGCCGTACACCTCGTCGGTGGACACATGCAGGAAGCGGAACGCCGCGCCCTGCTCGGCCGGCAGCCCCTTCCAATGGTCGCGCACGGCTTCCAGCAGGCCCAGAGTGCCCACCACGTTGGTCTGGATGAAGGCGCCCGGGCCGTCGATGGAACGGTCGACGTGGCTTTCGGCGGCGAAATTCAGCACCGCGTCGGGCCGGTGCTCGGCCAGCAGGCGGGCAACCAGGCTGCTGTCACCGATGTCACCCTGCACGAACACGTGGTTCGGGTTGCCGTCCAAGCTGGACAGGGTCTTCAGGTTGCCGGCATAGGTCAGCACGTCGAGATTGACGACCTTGATGCCGCGGGCGACTGCTTCGAGAACGAAGTTACCGCCAATGAATCCGGCGCCGCCGGTGACAAGCCATGTGGCCACTACCTGTTCTCCTGTTATCGAAATCATTCGTGGGAGCGCTCTGAGGCGCCCCGGCACAGCGCGACAGCATACAGCGCCACTGCCTTCACGACTGCGTGCAGGACGTGAACAACGAGGGTCCGGCGAGGCATTTTTTGCGGCAATGCAGCAAACCATACGCATTCGCATGGTTACCCCAAGCCAGCTAGAATCGGGATCCCACCCCCGAACCGGTTGCTGTGCGAGGACCGGACGTTTCCCGTTACTGTGAGCCGGCCAGCGGCCGGCACTACAAGGATCGAGTACCAGATGAAAATCCTCGTCGCGTACAAGCGCGTGGTGGACTACAACGTCCGCATTCAGGTCAAGCCGGACGGCTCCGGCGTGGTCACCGACGGCGTCAAGCTGTCCCCCAACCCCTTCGATGAAATCGCCCTGGAAGAAGCCCTGCGCCTGCGCGACAAGGGCATCGCGACCGAAGTGGTGGTCGCCACCATCGCCCCGGCGGATGCCCAGGCGCACCTGCGCAATGGCCTGGCCATGGGCGCAAACCGTGCCATCCACGTCGTTACCGACCAGGCCATCCAGCCGCTGACCGCAGCCCGCACCCTGCTCAAGCTGGTCGAGAAGGAACAGCCGGACCTGGTGATCCTCGGCAAGCAGGCCATCGACGACGATGCCAACCAGACCGGCCAGATGCTGGCCACGCTGTGGGGCCGCCCGCAGGCGACCTTCGCCAGCAAGCTGAATATTGCCGACGGCAAGGCCACGGTCACCCGCGAGGTCGATGCCGGCCTGGAAACGCTGGAAGTGGACCTGCCGGCCGTGGTCACCACCGACCTGCGCCTGAACGAGCCGCGCTTCATCAAGCTGCCCGACATCATGAAGGCCAAGGCCAAGCCGCTGGAGACCCTGCAGCTGGCCGACCTCGGCGTTGAAGCCGCCGATACCTTCAAGACCACCCAGTACGCCGCGCCGTCCAAGCGCAGCAAGGGCGTGATGGTCAAGGACGCGGCCGAACTGGTTGCCGCACTCAAGCAGAAGGGGCTGCTGTAATGAGCAAGATTCTCGTCATCGCCGAACACCACGACGGCAAGCTCAACGCCGCCACCGCCAAGACCGTCAGCGCCGCCGCCGCCATCAGCGGTGCCAGCATCGACGTGCTGGTGCTGGCCGCCGACCCGGCCGCTGTCGCCACTGAAGCGGCGAAGATCGCCGGCGTCGCCAAGGTCCTGACCGTGGCCAACGCCGCCAACGCGCAGGCCATCGCCCAGGTACTGGCACCGCAGATCGCGCAGCTGGCCAAGGGCTACAGCCACGTGTTCGGCCCGTCCACCACCTTCGGCAAGGACCTGATGCCGTGCGTTGCCGCCCTGCTGGGCGTCAACCAGGTGTCCGACCTGATGGCCGTGGAAGGCAGCCACACCTTCAAGCGCCCGATCTACGCCGGCAACGCCATCATCACCGTCGAAGCGCCGGCCGACCAGATCGTGGTCGCCACCGTGCGCGCCGCATCGTGGCCGGAAGCCGCCCAGGGTGGCAGCGCCGCCGTTGAAGCGGCCAGCGTCGATGCCGCCCTGCCGGCACACACCCGCTTCGTCGGCCTGGCCGCCGGTGCCAGCGACCGCCCTGACCTGCAGAGCGCCAAGCGCGTGGTCTCCGGTGGCCGTGGCGTCGGTTCGGAAGAGAACTTCAAGGTCATCTTCCAGCTGGCCGACAAGCTCGGTGCCGCCGTCGGTGCCTCGCGCGCCGCGGTCGATGCCGGCTACGTGCCCAGCGACCTGCAGGTCGGCCAGACCGGCAAGATCATCGCGCCGGAACTGTACGTGGCCGTCGGCATCAGCGGTGCCATCCAGCACCTGACCGGCATCAAGGATGCCGGCACGATCGTGGCCATCAACAAGGACGCGGATTCGCCGATCTTCGAGATCGCCGACATCGGCCTGGTCGGGGATCTGTTTGCGATCCTGCCGGAGCTGGAAAAGGCCCTGTAATGGCCAACCGTCGCCCTCCGGTGCCGGTTCAGCCGGCACGCGGGGGGCGTGCGGGCCTCTGGGTCGCCGCCATTGCAGTGATCTATGTGGCGGCACTGTGGTACCTCGATCGCGACAGGAACATCTTGTCGCAATTGGCCAAAATGGCGGCGCCGCTGTCGGCCTGCGCCGTCCTCGTCCTGCTCAGCTATGCGTGCCGGTACCAGCGCTGGCGCAGCGTACTGGCGGCACAGGGGCATCCCGTGCACGCCTGGTGGCAGGGGCTGCTCGCCTACCTCGCTGGTTTCGCGTTCACGGCATCGCCCGGCAAGGCCGGTGAACTGCTGCGTATCCGCTATTTCAACTGGCAGGGCATCCCGCCCCGGGCCACGTTGACGACATTCATCTTCGAACGGGCCTGCGACCTGCTGGTCATCACCCTGCTGTCGATTGCAGCAGCCACCCTGGTTCCGGCGTTCGGCCTGCTGGCGCTGATCATCCTGGTGCTGCTGCTGGCATTGCTCGCGCTTGGCTGCTGGCCACCGTTGGCGGGGTTCGCACGCGGGCTGGCCGCGCGCCTGCCCGGCGCACCGGTGCGGCGGGCAGCAGGCTTCCTGGTCGACGGGGGAACCGCGCTGGGCCCCCTGCTGCGGGTCCGCCTGCTGCTGGGCAGCCTGGGCTGGGGCAGCGTGGCCTGGCTGCTGACAGCGGCGGCGTTTGCATGGCTGTGCCACAGCGCGGGCATCACCTTGCCAGCGCACCTGCTGCTGGGCATCTACCCGATGGCGATGCTGATCGGCGCCCTGTCCTTCGTGCCCGGCGGCGTCGGCACGACCGAAGCGGCCATCGTGCTGATGCTGGTGGCCTGCGGCGTCGGCGCGGACGCCGCACTGGCCATCGCCATCGGCATCCGCCTGGCCAGCCTGTGGCTGGCGGTGCTGGTGGGCATGCTGGCCATGGCAACGCTGGAATCGCGCGCACTGTCGCCTGCAACCGGGCGCTGATGCGTGTACTGACCCGGTCACCACCTTCATTTATCATCCATTCGGTCAACGGCGAAATACAAGGTTCAGCAATGCAACATTCCGATGCAGTCCACCCCGGAGCATTCACGCCGTGACGGCCTCCAACCGCCCGCTCTGCGTCGACCTTGACGGCACCCTGCTGCGCTCGGACATCCTTTACGAGTCCCTGCTGGCCCTGCTTTCGAACAACCCGCTGTACATTTTCCTGGTGCCCTTCTGGCTGCTGCGTGGCAAGGCCTACGTGAAGCGCCAGCTGGCCTCGCGCGTGCAGTTGCCGGCCGAGACGCTGCCGTACGACGAGCGCGTGCTGGAGATCCTGCGCACCACCACGCAGCGCCCGCGCGTGCTGTGCACCGCGTCGGACCGGCTGCTGGTGCAGCCCATCGCCGACCACCTCGGCCTGTTCGAGGAGGTGATGGCCAGCGATGGCCAGACCAACCTGTCCGGCAGCAACAAGGGCCAGGCGCTGGCCGCGCGCTTCGGCGAACGCGGCTTCGACTACATGGGCAACGGCCAGGTCGACCTGAAGGTGTGGGCGCATGCCGGCGGCGCGATCGTGGTCAACAACGGTGCCGGGCTCGCCAGCGCGGCGGCGAAGCAGACCGAGGTGCTGGCCCACCTGCCTTCGCAGAACGGCGGCCTGATCACCTGGATCAAGGCCCTGCGCATCTACCAGTGGCTGAAGAACCTGCTGGTGCTGGTGCCGCTGCTGACGGCGCACCGGTTCTTCGACATCGCCTCGATCATCGACGCGGGCACGGCGTTCCTCGCCTTCGGCCTGTGTGCATCGGGCGTCTACCTGCTCAACGACCTGCTCGACCTGACCCCGGACCGCATGCACCCGCGCAAGCGCAAGCGTCCGTTCGCGGCCGGCACGCTGCCGTTGCTGCATGGCCTGCTGGTGGCGCCGCTGATCACCCTGGCCGGCTTCGCGCTGGCCCTGGCCTGCAGCCCGGCCTTCGCCGGCGTGCTGCTGTGCTACTACGTGATGACGCTGAGCTATTCGCTCAAGCTCAAGCGCATCGTGATGATCGACGTGGTGCTGCTGGCCGCGCTGTACACCGTGCGCATCATCGGCGGTGCGGTGGCGATCAATTCCGAACTGTCGTTCTGGCTGCTGGCCTTCTCGATGTTCGTGTTCCTCAGCCTGGCCATGCTCAAGCGCTATACCGAACTGGCATCGGCGCTGGCCAGCGGCAAGGAAATGGCGATCGGCCGTGGCTATTCCGTGGCCGACCTGCCCCTGGTGCAGTCGCTGGGTGCCGCCGCCGGCTACATCGGCGTGATGGTGTTTGCCCTGTACATCAACAGCCCGGAAAGCCTTGAGCTGTACAGCAACCCCAAGCTGCTGTGGCTGCTGTGCCCGATCCTGCTGTACTGGATCAGCCGGATGTGGATCGTCTCCCACCGCGGCGACATGCATGACGATCCCATCGTGTTCGCGGCCATGGACCGTGGCAGCCAGGTCGTCATCGGCCTGTGCGTGCTGATCGTGCTGATCGCAATATGAGTGCAGCGCCCGGCCAGTCCTGGGGACGCTACCCGCGGGTCGAGCAGCGCATCATCCCGGTGCTCGACCGCGCGTCGGTACTGCCGTTGCCGCCGGAAGGCGGCACGGTGCTTCCGCATGGCAATGGCCGCAGCTACGGCGACAGCTGCCTCAACCCGGACGCGTCGCTACTGGCCAGCCGCGCCCTGGACCGCTTCATCGGCTTCGACCCGGGCACCGGCATCGTGCGCTGCGAGGCAGGGGTCACCCTGGCCGAGATCCTCGACATCGCCCTGCCCAGTGGCTGGTTCCTGCCGGTCACGCCCGGTACCCGCTACGCCACCGTGGGCGGGGCCATCGGCAACGACGTCCACGGCAAGAACCACCATCGCGCCGGCACCTTCGGCCACCACGTGCGCTGCCTGGAACTGCTGCGCAGCGATGGCGCCCGCCAGCAGCTCACCCCCGCCGATGACAGCGGCCTGTTCGCCGCCACCGTCGGCGGTCTCGGCCTGACCGGATTCATCACCTGGGTCGAACTGCAGCTGCGGCGCGTACCCGGGCCGTGGATCGAAACCGAATCGATCCGCTTCGACAACCTGGACGCCTTCTTCGAGCTGTCGCGCGCATCGGCCAGCGACTTCGAATACACCGTCGCCTGGATCGACTGCCTGGCCAGCGGGCCGAACCTCGGCCGCGGCCACTTCCTGCGTGGCGACCATGCGCCGGGCGATGCACGAGCCGCCACGCCCAGCGCGGCTCCGCGCCGCAGCATGCCCATCGTACCGCCGGTATCGCTGGTCAATCCGCTCACCCTGCGCCCGTTCAACACGCTCTACTACTGGCGCCAGCCCGCACGGCGTGCCCGCCACCTGGCGCACTACCAGAGCTACTTCTACCCGCTGGACGGCATCAACCACTGGAACCGCATGTATGGCCCGCGCGGTTTCCTGCAGCACCAGTGCGTCCTGCCGCCCGCCGTCGCCCGCGATGCCACCGCCGCCCTGCTGGCGGAGATCGCGCGCAGCGGACGCGGCTCGTTCCTGGCCGTGCTGAAGGAGTTCGGCGACCGCCCCTCGCCGGGCCTGCTGTCGTTCCCGCGCCCGGGTACCACCCTGGCCCTGGATTTCCCCAACGACGGCCCGGAACTGCTGAAGATGCTTGACCGCCTGGACCGCATCGTCAGCGAGGCCGGTGGCGCCGTCTATCCGGCCAAGGACGCGCGCATGTCCGGCGCGCTGTTCCGCCAGGCCTACCCGGCCTGGGAAGAATTCTCCCGCTTCATCGACCCCCGATTCTCATCCGGCTTCTGGCGCCGGGTGATGGAGTAAGCATGCAGAAGATCCTGATCATCGGCGCCACCTCGGCCATCGCCGAATCCGTCGCGCGCCTGTACGCCGGGCGCGCCGCCGCGCTCTACCTGGTGGGCCGCAGTGCCGGCAAGCTGGATGCCATCGCCGCCGACCTGCGCGTGCGTGGCGCCCCGCACGTGCATACCGGCGTGCTGGACGTGAACGACCTGTCCGCACACGGCGCGCTGCTGGACGATGCCTGGTCGGCCCTGGGTGGCGTGGATACCGTGCTCATCGCCCACGGCACGCTGCCGGACCAGGCCGCCTGCGATGCGTCGGTGGAGCTGTCGCTGCGCGAGTTCGCCACCAACGGTACGTCCACGATTGCGCTGGCGGCCGCCCTGGCCCAGCGCCTGCAGTCCGGCGCCAGCCTGGCGGTCATCTCCTCGGTGGCCGGCGATCGCGGCCGCGCCAGCAACTACCTCTATGGCAGCGCCAAGGCGGCCGTGACCGCCTATCTGAGCGGTCTGGGCCAGCGCCTGCGCCCGGCCGGCGTCAACGTGCTGGTCATCAAGCCGGGCTTCGTCGATACGCCGATGACGGCCGCCTTCAAGAAGGGCGCGCTGTGGGCGACGCCGGACAAGGTGGCCGCCGGCATCCTCAAGGCCATCGGCAAGCGCAAGGCCGTGGCCTACCTGCCCGGTTTCTGGTGGGCGATCATGATGATCATCAAGAACATTCCCGAATTCGTCTTCCGCAGGATCAAGCTCTGACATGACCGACAAGCACGCCAAGATCGTCATCACCGGAGCCGCCGGGCTGGTCGGGCAGAACCTGATCGTCGAGCTCAAGCAGCAGGGGTATACCCAGCTGGTGGCCATCGACAAGCACGCGCACAACCTGGACATCCTGCAGAAGCTGCACCCGGATGTGCGCGTGGTGCTGGCCGACCTGGCCGAGCCGGGCGCCTGGGCCGGCGAGTTCAACGGCGCCGCCTGCGTGGTGCAGCTGCATGCACAGATCACCGGCAAGACCACCGACCTGTTCGTGCGCAACAACATCACCGCCACCGGCCATGTGCTGAAGGCAACCCAGGGCGCGGCCGTGCCCTACATGGTGCACATCAGTTCGTCGGTGGTGAACTCGGTCGCCAAGGATGACTACACCAACACCAAGCGCGAGCAGGAAGAGATGGTGGTGGCCAGCGGCCAGCGCCACTGCGTGCTGCGTCCCACGCTGATGTTCGGCTGGTTCGACCCCAAGCACCTGGGCTGGCTGTCGCGCTTCATGGCCCGCACGCCGGTGTTCCCGATCCCGGGCGATGGCAGGTTCATGCGCCAGCCGCTGTACGAGCGCGACTTCTGCCGCTGCATTGCCAAGTGCATCGAGACCGAACCGGATGGCGAGGTCTTCGACATCGTCGGTGACACCCGCGTGGACTACGTGGACATCATCCGCACCATCAAGCGGGTGAAGAAGCTGCACACCGTCATCGTGCATATCCCGATCGGCTTCTTCGGCTTCCTGCTGAAGGTCTACAGCCTGTTCAGCAGCAAGCCGCCCTTCACCGCCGACCAGCTGAAGGCACTCAGTGCCGGCGATGATTTCAAGGGCATCGACACCGAGGCCGTGTTCGGCGTGAAGCAGACGCCGTTCGAAGAGGCCATCCGCGAAAGCTACACCGACCCGCGCTACGCGAAGATCGTACTGGAGCGTTGACGCGTGCGAGCAGGACGCTGGTACCTGGGCCAGGGACTGGCCGCCGCATGCCTTCTGGTGGCGCTGCTGCTGTGGATCCGGCCGCCGGTACCGGGGCTGCCGCAGGGCGCTGGCGGTCCCGACGGCGGCTGCGCGGCGTCGGCATCGCCGTTCCTGCGTACCGGTACGGACATCCACCATGCCGCCGTCACCTACTGCGCAGGCGGTGACGCCACGCGCGGTTCCATCAGCCTGCGCCTGCCGGCCGACCCCGCGGCACGACCGCAGCTTGCGGTCGCCGGCTACATCGACGGGGAGGCCGTGCGCCTGCGCATCGCCCCGGAAGATGGCGGGGAATCGCTCTATGTGATCCAGCAGGCGGGCGAGCAATGGCAGCCGCTGAACATCCGCGTGCCAGAGAGCTGGTCGGGACGCCCCCTGCGCGTGGAGCTGGATGACCAGGGAACGGGATTCCGGCAGTGGGCCGGCATCGGCCTGCTGCGCGAGCCCGGACACCTGGACAGCACCATCGCGGCGCTGCTGCTGGCCAGCCTCCTGCTGGGCGTCTTCGCGCTGCCACCCACGACAGGCGACGGCACGGTCATGCCGTGCAGGAAAGCCCGCGTCCGCCGCACCGTGTCACTGGTGTTCCTGGCTGCGTCGGTGGCACTGCTGGGCGCACGCTTGTACCAGGGCGATGTCGCAGGCGTCTGGCACCATCCCGACCAGGCCATTCCGGTCAAAGTCATGGTGGCCATGCACGAGCATGGCGACCTGAACACCGATTGGGCGCGCGCGGACCTGCCTGAGTTCCATGCGTTCCGCTACAACTTCTCCGGTTACATCCAGGCGGCCTACCTGGCCATCCACGCGGTGGCACCGGCGGCATTCGACAACGAGCTTGACCTGCTGCACTGCCTGCTCGAGTTCTCGCGCTGGTCGGCCGCGCTTACCCTGGTGCTGTGCTTCCTGCTGCTGCTGCGCACGCTGGGCGCAGGCTATGCATTGGCCGGCGTGCTTCTGGTCGCAACCGCTCCCCAGTTCCTGCAGGATGCGCATTACGCCCGGCCGGAGCCATGGAGCACCCTGCTGGCGACGCTGGCGTTCGCGCTGGCCTGCCTGGCGCCCCGGCAACGGCGGGGCCAGTACGCGCTCCTGGCCGCGCTGGGCATGATCGCCGGCCTGCTGACGACCGTGAAGTTCACCTACGCCGTTTTCACCCTGTACTGCGTCGCGGTGGCCTGGCAACCGGCACGGCAGGCACCCGGACTGGCGCGGCAACTGCAGCAGCTGGGCATGTCCGGCGGCGTATCGCTGGCGGGGTTCGTCTTCGGCATCTGCCTGGGCTCACCGGCCATCGTGGCCGACCTGCCCGGCTTCCTGGCGGGCATCCAGGCGCTGGACCACCAGTACGGCGGGGGCCATCCCCCGTTCGGGCCGATGACGCACGGGCTGGTCCCGCAATGGCACTGGATCACCGGTTACTACCTGGCCACCCTCGGCCTGCCCTTGGTGGTGCTGCATGTGCTGGGCTACTTCCGCGCCTCGCTGGCGCCGGCCAAGGCCGGCTTCCTGGCGGTCTTTGCCATTACGTTTGGCGCCTTCCTGGTCCAGTCGGTGTTCTTCGAACGCAACCTGACCGCGTTGGTACCGGCCTTCATGATGATTGCCGTGGCGGGCGCCGCCAACATCGAGCGGTTCGCTGCGGCCCGCCTCGCGCTGCAGCGCCCCTTGGCCCGCACGCTGCTGCACCTGGCCTGCGTGGGTCTGCTGGTGCTGGCAGGCGCCTGGGGCATGTCGGTCAGCGCCCGGCTGGTGCCCTATTTCGACCGCATCCAGCTGCAGCAGATGCTGGATGAACGCACCGACCGGCTGCAGGGCATCGCTGCGGAAATGGGCGCCGTACGCACCGAGGTCATCACGTTCCCCCAGGTATTGGGCATGGACCTCCCACCACCCTCGACGGACTGTGTGCTGTTCATCGGCACCTCGTTCAACGACGACTGGTCAAGGCGCTATTATTCCCAGATGGATCAGTCATTTATCCGGATTGGCAGAATCGCCTCGGATTTCGACGACGTCCCGACCGGTACCCTGCACATCTACCACAGCCCGGCGTACGAATTGTTCGCCACGCGCCCGGCGTGCCGTCTCACGGCGCTCCCCACTTCCTTCCATTGAAACGATTGCCATGACCCAGAAGCGATTTGCCATCATCGGCGCAGGCCCCATGGGCCTGATGGCCGCCGTGAAACTCCTCGACCAGGGCCATTCGGTCACGATCTACGAACGTGACGACCGCATTGGCGGCATGTCGGCCAATTTCGATTTCGATGGGCTGTCGATCGAACGCTACTACCACTTCATCTGCAAGACCGATTACCCCCTGTTCGCGCTGCTCGAGCGCTATGGCCTGTCCAAGGCGCTGTGCTGGACCGACACCAAGATGGGCTATTTCTACAAGGGAAAGCTCTACAAGTGGGGCAACCCGTTCGCACTGCTGGCCTTCCCCCACCTCGGGCCGATCAGCAAGTTCCGCTATGCGCTGCACGTGATGTACACCAAGGGCATCAAGGACTGGACGGCGCTGGACAAGGAAGAGGCCGGCACGTGGATCCGCCGCTGGGTCGGCCAGAAGGCCTATGACGTGATGTGGAAGGATGCCTTCCGCCTGAAGTTCTTCGAGTTCAAGGACAACCTGTCGGCCAGCTGGATCGGCACGCGCATCAAGCGCGTGGCCCTGTCCCGCCGCAACCTGATGAACGAGAGCATGGGCTACCTGGAAGGGGGCTCGATGACCCTGCTCGAGCGCATGGTGCAGGACATCCAGGCCCGTGGCGGCCGCATCGAACTGTCCCGCGGCATCGATGAAGTGGTTTCCGAGAACGGCAAGGTCACCGGCGTCTCGATCGGTGGCGCGTTCACGGCCTACGATGCGGTGATCTCCACCGCGCCGATCCAGTACGTGCCGGCCCTGGTGCCGGGCCTGCCGGCCGACTTCCGCGACAAGGTCGCGGCAGTGCAGAACATTCCCGTCGCCTGCGTGATCCTCAAGCTCAAGCACGCGGTGAGCGAGAACTTCTGGATGAACATCAGCGATCCGGGCATCGAGATCCCGGGCGTGATCGAGTACAGCAACCTCAACCCGGGCCACGATCCGGAGCAGAAGATCCTGTACGCGCCGTACTACATGCCCAAGACCCATCCGAAGTGGCAGCAGTCCAACGCCGAGCTGATCGAGGAAGTGCTGGGCTACCTGGCGCGCATCAACCCGGCCTTCAAGCGTGACTGGGTGCTGGCGTCGCACTGCCATCGCTATGAGTTCGCGCAGACGATCTGCCCGCCGGGCTTCCAGGACATGCTGCCGTCGATGCGCACGCCGGTGCAGGGCTTCTTCATGGCCGACACCGCCTACTACTACCCGGAAGACCGCTCGATCAACGAGAGCATCAACACCGCCCAGGCACTGGTGGACGAGGCACTGCGCTGATGAATCCGAGGTCAGGCGCCGTGCGCGCCCGCTTGTCGCAGTGGTTCCATCCGCAGCACCCGGCGTTCCTGCTGGCGATCCTGCTGGTGCCGATGATGGCCGTGCGCGCCTACCTCGTGCTCCGCTTCGGCAGCAGCAGCCCGTTCTGGGACCAGTGGGATGCCGAGTTCGACAACCTGCTGCTGCCCTACCTGCGGGGCGAACTCGGGCTGGGCCACTTCTTCGCGGCCCACAACGAGCACCGCATCCTCTTCACGCGCCTGATCTCGCTGGGCCTGTTCTCCGCCAACGGCAACCAGTTCGATGCCAAGGTGGAGATGCTGTTCAACATCCTCCCGCATGCGGCAGCCCTGGGCGCGATGGCATTCGTTGGCATGCGCACGCTGCCGGCAACGGCACGCCCCTTCCTTGTGCTGGGCGTGTTCGCACTCACCGCCGCGCCGTTTGGATGGGAAAACCTGATCGCCGGCTTCCAGAACCAGTTCTTCATCCTGGCGCTGCTTTCGGTGGTGACGGTCTGGCTGGCATCGGCCGACGTGCTTGACCGCCGACGCCTGCTGGCCATGGTGGCCTGTGCCGTCCTGGCGCTGTTCACGATGGCCACGGGCGTGCTTGCGGCAGCCGCCGCAGCGGGGCTGCTGATCTACCGCCTGCTGGGCCGCGACATCAACACGCGCACCGGTTGGCTGGGCGTGGTGCTGATGATGGCCATTGCCGGCGCGGGCCTGCTGGCCATGCCGGCGGCACCCCATGGCGCGGCGTTCCACGCACAGTCCATGGCGCAGTTCATCGAAGCGCTGAAGCACACCCTGAGCTGGCCGATGCGCCCAAACTGGGCCAGTGTCCTGGTGCTGTGGGCACCGACGATCACGCTCACGGTCGTGTTGCTGAAGCGCCTGCTGTCACGCCAACCTGCAACCCGTGGCGAGCGCTTTGCCTTCGCCATCGCCGGCTGGGTCCTGGTCCAGGCGGTCGCGATGGCCTACTCGCGCGGCGTCGAGGTGCACAACGGGGTGACCTCGCGCTACACCGACCTGCTGGCCATCGGCGTCATCAACAACCTGTGGCTCGTCCTCCATGCGGCCTTCCGGCATGGGCGTGCGCTCCCGCAGTGGGCAAAGGCCACCGTGCCTGCCGTCTTCATCGGCTGGCTGGCGCTGTCGTCGTACCCCATCTTCATGGCATCCCAGGCCAGCATGGCGCACCGCGCGGTGATCGGTTCGGACCAGGAACGCATCCTGGCCGCGTACCTTGCCGACGGCAATGTCGACGCCCTCCGGAATGCGCCCGGCCTGCTGCCCTACCCGGATGCCGATCGCCAGGCGCGGCTGCTCGACAGCACCGAGGGCGCCTCGATGATGCCCGCGGAGATCAGGCGTCCGCTGGCGTTCAGCCCCACGGCATGCACTGGCATCAGCCACCCGGGTGCCTACTTCGCCCTGGGCAACAGGCCGCAGGCGCTGGGCACCTACGAGCCGGCGTCCGGCGATGCCAATACCACCGAGTGCAGCAGCGAGCCCGTCGCCTTCGAGGGTGGCCGCGTGGTCTATTTCCAGGGTGGCTACGGCCCGCCGCTGGTGTCGGCCACGCTGGTCGGCAAGCAGCACACCATCGAGCTGGTGAAGCGCGGCGTGGCCGGCGAGCGCTGGCAGGGGCATGTCCTCACGCTGCCGGCGGATGAGTACCGCCTGCGCATCGTCGACAACGACCCCCATGGCTGGGTCGCCGTGACGCCTCCGACCCCCGTCGGCGCGCTCACCGCACTGCGGATGTGGGCCGAGGAGCGCCGGGGCCCTGCGCTGTTCCTCGCGCTGGTGCTGACCCTGATGCTGCTCACCGTCGCGGTGGTCCGATCAACCCATAGCAGTGGGGAGGCGCTCGCATGAGCCGCCAGTTCCTGCTGTTCGTCATCTGTGGCGGCACCGCGGCGGCGGTCAACGTGGGCAGCCGCATCCTGTTCAGCCTCGCCGTACCGTTCGAGGTTGCCGTGTGCCTGGCCTACGGGCTGGGCATGCTGACGGCCTTCATCCTCAACCGCGTGCTGGTTTTCAAGGGCTCGGACCGCCCGATCGGCCAGCAGGTGGCGTGGTTTGTCGGCATCAACGTCATCAGCCTGCTGCAGACGCTGGCCATCAGCGTCCTCCTCAAGCGCTGGCTGCTGCCGGCGCTGGAATGGCCGCTGGACATCCCGCTCAGCGCCCATCTGGTCGGCGTCGCCGTCCCGATCGTCACCGCCTACCTGGGGCACAAGCACTTCACGTTCGCGCGCAGCAAGGGCAGCTGAACCTGAACGTTCACGCTGCGGCCCCCTCGGCCGCACAGTAAACTAGGGGGTCGATCCCTTTGTCACCGATGAATGGAAGCCTATCCCAGCTCCCCGCTGCACCTCCTGCGCAGCCTGCGCCATAACCGCGGGCTGGTCCTGGCCCTCGCCGCCCGCGAGATTGCCGCCCGTTACCGGGGGTCGCTGCTGGGCCTTGCCTGGGCCCTGGTCCAGCCGGTCTTCATGCTGGCCATCTACACCTTCGTTTTCAGCGAGGTGTTCAAGGCACGCTGGCCCGGCGGCAGCGGCTCGCGCACCGAGTTCGCCCTGGTCCTGTTCAGTGGCCTGCTGGTGTTCAACCTGTTCTCCGAAGTGTTCAACCGCGCGCCCACTCTCATCGTGGGCAACGCGAACTACGTGAAGAAGGTTGTCTTCCCGCTCGAAGTGCTGCCCTGGGTGAGCGTGCTCACCGCCATGTTCAGCCTGGCGGTGAACCTGGTGGTGTGGCTGCTGTTCTACCTGGTCTCGACCGGCCTGCCGCCGGTGACCGCCCTGCTCGCCCCGGTGGTCATGCTGCCGATGGTGCTGTTCATGACCGGCGTGGCCTGGCTGCTGTCGGCACTGGGCGTATTCCTGCGCGACACCGCACAGATCACGGCCATCATCACCACCGCGGTGATGTTCCTGACCCCCATCTTCTATCCGATCGACGCGATCCCGGCCTCGCTGCGCCCGTTCCTCAACATCAACCCGCTGGCGCCGATCGTCGCGCAGATGCGTGATGTCCTGATCTGGGGCAAGGGCCTGGACCCGGTGCTGTACCCCATCTGCCTGCTGGTCTCGGCACTGGTGTTCGTCGCTGGCTTCGCCTTCTTCCAGCGCACGCGCAGGGGGTTTGCCGATGTGCTCTGACATCGCGATCCAGGTGCGCGACCTGGGCAAGTGTTTCAACATCTACGAAAAGCCGGCGCATCGCCTGATGCAGATGCTCTGGCGTGGCCGCCGGCAGTACTACCGCGAATTCTGGGCACTGCGCGAAGTCGGCTTCACGATCCGTCGCGGCGAGACGGTCGGCATCATCGGCCGCAACGGTGCCGGCAAATCCACCTTGCTGCAGATGATCTGCGGCACCCTCACCCCGACCGAGGGCGAGATCACGGTCAATGGCCGGGTCGCCGCGCTGCTGGAGCTCGGCGCCGGCTTCAATCCGGAATTTTCGGGCCGCGAGAACGTCTACCTGGCAGCTTCGCTGTATGGCGTCGATCGCGAGACGGTGTCCAAGCGCTTCGATGCCATCGCGGCATTTGCCGATATCGGCGCCTTCATCGAACAGCCGGTGAAGACCTACTCCAGCGGCATGTATGTGCGACTGGCGTTTGCGGTGATCGCGCACGTGGATGCGGACATCCTCATCATCGATGAGGCGTTGAGCGTGGGTGATGCCTACTTCCAGCAGAAGTGCATGCGCTTCCTGGCGGGGTTCCAGCGCCAGGGCGGCACCCTGCTGTTCGTCAGCCATGACATGGGCGCGGTCAACGCGCTGTGCGCGTCGGCCGTGCTGCTGCGCCGCCAGGAAGGGCATTACCTGTGCGATGTGGGCAGTGCGCGCGAGATCTCGGCCATCTACCTGCGCGACCTGTATGCCGACCGCATGGACGCCCCCGAAGTGTCCGCACCGCAGGCGGCCCGGGCGGGCAACTACCAGGCCAGCAACGTGCAGTCCACGCATTTCCACGCGGGCAGCTTCCGCCCGGACGCCGAGGGATTCGGCGCCGGCGGCGCGACCATCGAGGACGTGGTGTTCACCGATGTGGATGGCAACGCGCTCACCGAGTTCACCTCCGGTGATGACGTTCGCCTGTGCATTTCCGCGCGTGCCGGCAAGGCCCTGGCCTACCCGGCGGTCGGCTTCATGCTGAAGGACCGCAAGGGCCAGTTCGTCGTTGCCGAAAGTTCGGACAGCTACCTGCGCGAAGAAGCGATTTCGGTCGATGCCGGCAGCGCGTTCACGGTCACGTTCCAGATGCGCCTGCCGCGCCTGATACGTGGCGAATACAGCCTGGATGTAGCCCTCGCCGAAGGCCCCGGCGATGATCACGTGCAGCATCACTGGCTGCACGATGTGATCGTCCTGACGGCCCTCAACTCCCAACTCGTCCATGGCATCTCCGGCGCCGAACCGCTGGATGTCTCGTTCCGCACGTCGCACACCACATGACCACGATCAACGGGCGCCATGGCGTCTTCGAAACCCTTCCGGGCGACTCCGTCGTCGCCGATTCGCTCCGCTGGTATGGCGAATGGGCCGAGACCGAGCTGGACCTGCTGCGCCGCTTCGTCCCCTCCGGCGGTGTCGTGGCCGACGTCGGCTCGTTCATCGGCACCCATGCCATCGCACTGGCCCGTGCCACCGGCCCGCTGGGGCGCGTGCTGGCCTTCGAGCCGCGCCGCGACACCTTCGCCGTGCTTGGCCGCAACATCCAGCGCAATGCGCTGGAGGCGATCATCGAGGCCCGCAACGTTGGTGTCTCCAGCCAGCCAGGCAGCATCCGCCTGCTGGATCCGGAGGAAGGCAGCCAGAACCTGGGAAGCCTGGCCCTGGTCGACCATCACGAGGGTTACGAAGTCGCGTTGATCACCCTGGACATGCTGGAACTGCCGCGCCTGGACCTGATCAAGATCGACGTCGAGGGCATGGAAGCCGACGTGATCCATGGCGCGCGGGACACGCTGCAGCGCTGCCGGCCGGTGGTGTTCGCCGAGTGCAATTCGGTCAGTGGCGCCGCATCGACGCTGGCCGCGTCCGAACAGCTGGGCTATCGCGCGTTCGGTGCGATCTATCCGGCGTATAACCCGGACAACATCAACCGCTGCCCGGACAACTTCTTCGGCAGCAATGCCGAGTGCGCGCTGTTCCTAGTACCGGAAGAACGCGTGGATGACCTGCCCCTGCAGGACATGCGGCCGATCAACATCCTGGAAGACGTGGTGGCCCTGCTGCTCGAGAAGCCGCAGTACCTGCCGGAGATGCTGCCGGATGCGCCGAAGGTGGAAGCGGTGCGCCGCCAGGCAATGCACGCCACCCCCGAAGAAGCGCAGGTCCGCCCGCCGCTGCACGTGGTGGTTCCCTTCTATCGCAACGAACAGCTCGTCGCCCCGTTGATGCGCGGGCTGCGCAACGTCGCCAGCGAGCTGGCTGCCGCACGCGCCTCGGTCTGGTTCTACAACGACAGCCCTGGCCACGACGGCCTGGCGCGGGCCCTGGATGATGCACTGCAGGCCGGCCTGGAGGGCGTACCGCTGCAGGGCATCGCCAACGAGGACAACCTGGGCTTCATCGGCACCTGCAACCGCGCGTTCGCCCGCGCGATCGCAGAGGGTGCCGACGTGCTGCTGCTCAATTCGGATACCGAAGTGATGCCCGGTGCGATCAGCGAAATGCTGGCCGTCGCCGGCCTCGATCCCATGTTCGGTTTCGTCTGCCCCCGCAGCAACAATGCCACCCTGGCCAGCCTGCCCCACTCGCTGGAGCACCAGGACGTCAGCGCCGCCGAAGCCTTCGCCCGCTTCGCGCCGCTGGCACGAAGGCTGCCACGCTGCACCCTGGCGCCGACCGCCATCGGCTTCGCGCTCTGGATCCGTGGCACGCTGCTGGCCGAGTTCGGCGTGTTCGACACCGCGTATGGCAAGGGCTACAACGAAGAAAACGACCTGATCATGCGCGCCAACCGCGCGGGTTATCGTGCGGTGCTGGCCAACCATGCCTTCGTATGGCACCAGGGCGAGCAGTCCTTCGCCACCACTCAGCAGCAGCGCAGCGAGCGCGACGCACACAACGGGGCGTTGCTGCGCGCGCGCTATCCGGAATACCCGAAGCTGGTCGAACGCTACTACCACTCGCCCGAGTACCGTGCCGAGACGCTGCTGGAAGCGCTTGAACCGGCTGATGCGCCGCGGATGATCGCGTTCGATTTCTCCTCGTTCGGCGCCTTCCACAACGGCACGTTCGAGTCGGGGGTGAAGCTGGTCGCCGCGGCACTGCGCTCCTGGCCCGACGACGTGCGCATCGGCGTGATCATGAGCCGGCAGGCCTGGGACTTCCACGGCATGCCGCGCCTGGCGGGCCTGACCCGCCTTGAGCCCGGCCAGAGCAACGGGCAGGCGGCAGCCGTCGTGCGCATCGGCCAGCCCTACCAGGTGGACGTGCTCACCCGGCTGTTCAGCACCGCGCCAGTGGTGGGCATTTTCATGCTCGACACCATCTCCAGCGACTGCGGCTACCTGGCGCTGGACATGGACGAGGACATCTGGCGCTTCGCGCTGGAGAACATGAGCGTGCTGTTCACCAATTCCGCTTTCACCCTGGACCGCATCCGCCAGCGCTACGCCATCGGCCCGCACGTGATGCAGAGCGTGTCGCGGCACTCGCTGGATCCGGCGGACTATGCCGCGTACGACCCGGCAGCGGCCGCCGGAAGCCATGTCCTGGTGATCGGCAACCACTACGCCCACAAGTTCGTGAAGGAAACGGCGGACGCACTGGCCAGTGCACTGCCGGGCCGCAGGATCATCGCCATCGGCTACCCGCAGGAAGGCGAGCGTTCGAAGGACATCGAGGCATTCCAGGCCGGTCACATCGACGACGAAACGTTCCGTGCGTTCTATCGCGATGCCGAGCTGGTGGTGTTCCCGAGCCACTATGAGGGCTTCGGTTTCCCGGTCCTGCATGCACTGGCGCACCGCCGCCCGGTGTTCGTGCGCGATACCGGGCTGAACCGGGAACTGGCCGGCCAGATAGCCACGTCAGCCAACATCCACCGCTATGACACCACCGGCGAACTGGTCGCGCGCCTCGGCGCCGGCATCCCGGCCTGGAACGAAGAGCGGCGCGAAGGCGAAGCAGACGGGTGGCGGCGTTCGGCGCTGGAGGTCTATGACACCCTGGACGAGGCCATGCGCCGCGTCGATGCGCAGCAGATCGCAACGACCCTGCGCCGCCTGGACGGACTGGCGGCGACGTTGCCGCCGCCCTCGCTGCGCACGTCCGGCCAGCGCGCCGGCGTCCGCCTGGGGCACCTGATCGACCGCGCGTTGCGCGTGCCCGGCATGTCCAGGCTGGCACGCGGACTGGCCCGGCTGTACCGCGGCGCGCGCGGGCGCTGAGGCACTGAGGCACTGAGGCACTGAGGCGGGATGCCAGCGGTGGCGCGCTGGCGTCGGCCCCCTTGCCGTGTGAAGAAGGCTTCCCAGGGGGCATCACCCGGTGTGGTAGGTTTCAGGCGCTGCCGGCATGTCAGCGCCCCTTCCCCTTCCACGGATAGACCTGGTTCATGGCCCTTGCTGAAAAGCTGCTGCCGAATCCGGACAAGAACATTCCCTTTCTCGACGCGGTACGCGGGATCGCCGTGCTCTTCGTCCTCGTGCGCCATGCCTGGGGCTTTTCCTGGTCGCCATCGGCCAGCATCGCCGGCGTGGAGCTGTCACGCATCATCGTGATGATGTCCTCGGGCGTGGACCTGTTCTTCGTCCTCAGCGGTGTCCTGCTCTCCACCCGGTTCCTGCGCGCCGATGCCAGTGGCAAGCCGGCACCGGACTACCTGCCCTACCTCAAGGCACGCGTGCTGCGGATCGGCCCACCCTATTGGCTGGTGCTGTTCCTGGTGGTCCTGTTCTACACCCCGGCATTCATTCCCCAGGAAAAGGTCTGGAGCGCTGCCGGCGCGGTCATCTTCATCTGCCACGTGACGTTCGGCCAGTCGCTGTTCCCGTTTTCCTTCGGCGCTTACACCGTGGGAACGCCGTTCTGGACGCTGACCATCGAGATGCTCTTCTATCTCGTGCTGCCGCTGGTGGTCCGTGCCTTCTACCGCGGGCGCTGGTGGCAGGGCATCGTCGTCGCCTTCCTGCTCAGCGGCGCGTGGCTCTACCTGTGCCGCTACCATCTCGATGGCTTCGTTGATTTCCTGCAGCGGCATACCTTTGGCTTCAGCTGGTCACAGGAAGGCATCCGCTTCTTCCTCAGCCACCAGATCCTGGGCTACCTGCCGCACTTCGCGATCGGCATCGGCATCAGTGCGCTGCTGCTGAAGCCGCGCACGCACCCCCTGCTGAGCGAAACCGCCGGCCTGCTCTATGCGCTGCTGGGCGCCGTGCTGCTGCTTGCCTTCATGTTCAAGCTCGGCGGCCTGTCGCTGGCCTACGGCTTCCAGGATCCCACGGCCTACTTCCGCACGGACGACCGGCCTGCGCGGCTGTTCTACTACCTGGAATCGATGCCGTTTGCTGTCGCCTATGGCCTCATCATCCTTGGCCTTTCACTCGGCAGCAGCATGTTCAAGCGCAGCTTCTCCAGCATCCCGGGCCTGGCCCTGTTCGGCGTGCTCGGCTATTCGATCTACCTGATCCACATGCCGCTGCTGTACACCATGAACAACCACTACTGGATCGCGGCGGAGACGCGTCCCTGGTGGCACCTGGCGAAGTTCATGACCGGCGGAACCGCCGTCATCCTGCTGCTCTCGCTGATCCTGTTCCTGACCGTCGAGAAGCCCTCGATGATCTGGTCCGCACGCGCCAGCCAACGCGTGCGGCCCCCCGCGCGGCCCAGCACCGAAGGGCGCTGAACCGCGGCGGCCGTCCGGCAGCGTCAGATCGTTGCCGGATAGTTCCCGAAGCCGGGACGCGCCACCGAAGCAAATTCGGCCGACAGCGACTCTGCCACGCCGCCGCGATCGAACAGGTTCAACTCCGACGGCTCGGTGCCGAACACGGCGCGGACCTGCGCGCCCAGGTCGCCGGATGCCAGCTTCATGGGCAGGCGGAAACCGCGGAACGATGCCACCACGTCGCCCTGTGCCGCGTCGGGTGAGAACTGGACGATGACCTGGCTCTCATCCGTGCGGTCGCGCGCAACCCAGCCCACATCGATGCCATATCCAAACTGCTGGCCTGCACTGACCACCAGCTTGCGGATCGCATCCTCATGCGCCCGGGCCAGCACGCCGGACTGCACGAACGCATCCACCTGCCGGCGGAACAACGGGTAGCGCAGATCGATGATCGCCTCGTTGGCAGGTACCGTGGTCGCATTGAGCGACACGATGCCGGCATCCAGGTTGGAACCGCGGCCGTGGTGGAACACGTAGGTGCCCGGCGCCAGCACGATGCGGTAACCGGCGGCGAGGCTGCGCAGGCTCCAGTCCGTCTCTTCGCAGTAACCGCGGCCGAAACACGGGTCCATGATGCCGACCTCGCGCACGACATCGGTGGAGATCAGGATGCAGAACGAGATGCCTGCCGGAATATCCATGGCGGCATCGCCGAAATGACCCGCCAGGCCGGCATGCACCCAGTCAACCACGCCCTGGTCATGCAGGAAGCGGTTGGGATCTTCATTGGGCAGCGAATAGATCGAAACGTTGTTGGACCAGGCGGTGACCGAACCCACACCGGGCTGCCGGGACACCTCCAGCATCTGCCCCATCAGGTCGCGCGGGTACAGCACGTCCGAATTGCTGATCACCACGTAGTCGTAGCCGCGCTTGACCGCAGTCAGCATGCCCAGGCTCACGTTGCGCGGAATGCCGAGGTTGCGCGGCGTCCGGTAATACATGACGTCGCGCTCGCGGCAGAACGCAGCCAGCTCCTCGCTCCAGCCCGGCTCCGGGCTGGCATCGTCCAGCACCAGCACATCGATCTGCGCGTGCGTCTGGTCCATGCGGATCGCACTTTCGATGGCGGCAGGCACGAAGGCCCGTCCGTTGTAGACGGTGATGCAATGCAGGATGCGTGGCCGGGTCATCAGAGGAACCGCCGCAGCTTGCCGCTGAAGATCGCTGCAATCTGCACCGCGCGCGACGAACGCACGCGCTCGAACCGCTCCTTCAGCTCGGCATGCTCGGCAACCAGGGCAGGCGGCACCACCGGCACGACCCGCTGCGTGGCCTGCTCGACCTTGATGCGCTCCAGTTCGGAACGTGCGCTGATCAGCTCACGGCTCATCGACGTCAGGCGCGACGTCAGGTCCATCACGCGGGCGTTGGCGACTTCGAAGTCGATCAGCGCCTGCTCCAGGGAAATTCCATCCAGGTCAGTGGTATTCATGCGTTCAATATTCCATTAGTGGCGCGGTGCGCCAGCCAGGATCTGGCGGTAGGCGTGGACGAGGTCAGTGGCCGTTGCGTCCCAGGTCAATGGGGCACCACTTGCAAGGATGTGGCGGATGTTGCGCGCGCCCTGCTGCGGGTCCGCCAGCAGCTGCTGGCAGTAGTCGGCCATGTGCGCCGGGTCCCAGTCACGCGGCAGGTCAGGCGAATCGATCAGCTCGCGGAGCGGCCCGAAGTTGACGTGCGCGGTGGGCGTGCCCATGGCTGCCGCTTCGAAGGGCACCAGGCCGAATCCCTCGGCGGAGGTTGGGTACAGCACGATGGCCGCATGGCGCAGCAGCCAGTTGCGCGCGGCGCTGCTGACATCGGGCAGCACCAGCAGCGCGTCCTCGTCGGATGCCCGCCGTGCCAGGGCCTCTTCCTGCCGCGACGAGCCCTTGGCCACCACGGCACCCGCCAGCACCAGCCCGATGGCATGCCCGCGCTCGCGCAGGGTGTTCCAGGTACGGATGGCCAGGTCACGGTTCTTGTGCGAATAGCTCGCGCCGAGCACCAGCAGGAACGGCATCGCGGCCATGCCACGGGCGACCAGCTCGGCCGGAATCTGCTCCACATCGGTATCGGCGAGGTGGTCACCGCCATTCTTGGCAATGTGGACGCGCTGGAGGTCGATCGGCAACCGCTCCTCGACCACGGAATCGCGGGTGTCTGCCGAAATGGCCACGATCGCATCGGCGTTGCGCGCGGCCGTCTCGATGTTGCTGCGGTACTGCAGCCAACGCTCGCCGCTGTCGTGGTAACTGCCGATCCGGTAGGCGATCAGATCCTGCAGGGTCACCACCGTGCGCTTGGCCAGCTGGCGCCAGCGATCCCAGGGAATCAGGCTGTCGGGCTGGAAGGGACGATGCAGGATGTCCACTTCGTCGGCGCCCTCGAAGCGCAGGTCCGCCGCATTGCACAGGGTTACCTTCGGCTGCAGCATCAGGTCGGCGGCATAGACCGGCAGGTGACCGTGCGGCACGGCCAGGATCACCCGGCTGACATCCTCGCGGCGCAGCAGCGCGCGCACCAGCGCCAGGGTCTGCACCTGGGTGCCCATCTCCATCGGCCCCAGGCAGGAGCCGTCGATCAGGATCCGCAGTCCCTGCACCTTCGACCTGGCAACATCCAGGGCGATGGCCAGCGGCGATTTTTCCGATGCACGCAGCTGGTCATGCAGGGCCGGGAAACTGGCATCGGCCGCATGCAGCGATGCGCGCGATCCCGCATCTTCGGTGGCTTCCACCGGAGCACCCGCCGCCGTCCACTGCGCGGTGACGTAGGTGCCGGCGTCGAGCACGTGGCGGAAGCCGCGGCGTGCGCTGCGCAGGCCGAACTCGGCCAGCGACAGCGAGACGAGATTGTCGCGCTGGTCGTCCAGCCCGCCCAGCGCGCGCAGCACGGATGCGTTCACCAGTACGGCCGGTCCCACCGGAACCTGCAGCGACACCGGCCCGCTGTCCGGCAAGGTCTGCCGGAGGCGCGCACACACGCCCACCTCATCCATGCCACCGATGCCGTAGGGCGTGGGCGAATTGCGGTAGGGGAAACTCAGCATGCCGGCGGCATTGGACAGGAACGATACCGATGCAATGCGCGGGTCGTCGCGCATCCAGGCCAGCGCCCGCTGCAGCACCGCCGGCGGCACCGCGACGGGTGAGCCGGCCACGAGCACCGCCTCAAGGCCGGGGCGCTGTTCGAGCACGCTGGACAGGGCCGCCGACAGCGTCCACGCCGACAGCAGCTGTGCCTTGGCACCCTTGAAGCACTGCTCGGCAGTCACGTTGTCCCAGGCGGCGATGAAGCAGCCGTTGCTGTCCTGCACCTTCTCCAGCGAGCGTACCGAATCGAGCCAGTCCCGCGGCGACCCCGTGATTGCCGCCAGCGTGACGACAGCGCAGGGCTCATCCATGGACGACGACTGGCTCATGCGTACCCCCGCTCGATCAGCCACTGGCCGACACGGCGCGCACCTTCATCGAAGGAAACCTGCGCACGCACGCCCAGCGACGCCGCCAGCGGCGATGCATCGGCAACGGCCCAGCGCACGTCGCCGTCGCGGAACTTGCCGCAGACCACGGGCGCCGGAGCATCGTGCATGGCGGCGATCGCACGGGCAGCATCGGCGATGGTGGTGACCACGCCACTGCCGACGTCGAGGGTGCGCACGCTCGACGGCGGGCTGTGCAGGCCTGCCACCAGGGCTGCCACCACGTCATCGATGTAGACGAAATCGCGCCCGATCAAGCCGTCTTCGTAGATGTCCAGCGCCTGGCCCTTGCGCGCCAGCCGGTGGAACAGCGTGATGATGCCGGTATAGGCGTTGAAGGGCGACTGGCCCGGGCCGTACACGTTCTGCAGGCGGAAGACCGACAGCGGGACCTGCATCGCGCCACACCACGCGGCGAGGATGTGCTCCTGCGCCAGCTTGGTGCCGCCGTACACGCTGGTCGGGGCCGGGAACACGGCATCTGCGCGATGCGGCAGCGGCTGCGCCGGACCCGTGGCCGAAGGGGATGCCGCGTCCCACTGCGCCCGCGCCAGGACGGCATGCGAACGCGGCGGCGGATAGAACGTCGTGCCATCAGCATCCAGCCATGCGCCTTCGCCATATACCGCGCGGCTGGAGGCCAGCAGCACATGGTCAGGCACCAGGTTGCGGGCCGAGAACGCATCGATCATCGCCGTGGTTCCCACGACGTTGACGTGCGCGTGGCGCGACGCCTCGGTCAGTGACTGCCCGGTGCCGGTCTCGGCAGCAAGGTGCACCACGATGGACGGGTGCCAGCGGTCGAGCACCTTTTCCCAGGTCGCGGCCTCGGTGACGTCGCCGACGATCAGCTCCACGTCCGCGTCCAGTGCATCAGGCCGGCGCGATTCCGCGTGGATCTGGGGATGCAGGTTGTCCACCGCCACGATGGGAAGACCAAACGCCTTGAGCTGCGCGGAGAGCGCACACCCGATGAAGCCTGCGCCGCCCGTGACGATTACTGCCTTCTGCATTGTCATGAATTCCTTGTTCGTTCTAGTGGCCGTTGCCACGCAACATCTTTCAGTCGCGGGAAAGCAGCAGATCTACCTGGCCCGACGGGCCGGCAGTGGCGCAGTGGCGAAGGATCTCGCCGTTGTTCAGTTCCTGCAGGGAGCCATCGCCTATCACCAGCAGGCGCAGGCCGAACGCCCGATAGGCATCCAGCGCCTGCAGGGGGTCGATGTGCTCGGCACGCAGCAGCGCCGGGCTGAATTCCACGACGATGCGTATGCCCGGTGATCGCGCGATCACGCCGGCCATGCCACGCAGCACCTGCAGCTCGTACCCCTGCACGTCGATCTTGACGACGTCGGCCTGCAGCTCCGGATACAGGGCATCCAGGCTGATGCAGGGCACCAGCATGTCCACGGCATCGTCTTCCACGCCACGGGTATCGCCCAGGTTGTTGGGCGAGCTGCGCAGCCCGATGACACCGCGTGCTTCACCCAGCGCGCAGGCGTGCACGCGGACCCGGTCACCGTGCGGCCAGACGTTGAGCCGAAGCAGGTCGCTCATCTTCGGCTGCGGTTCGAACGCCAGCGTGCGCAGGGCCGGATAGCGCTGCGACAGCAGGCAGGAGAAGTAGCCCACGTTTGCGCCGATATCGATGAACACACCCTCGGCGCGGTTCCTTGCTGCGTCCAGCAGCACCTTGCCGACCTCGGCGTCCCAGTGCCCGCTGTTGCGGGCATGCTCGCGCATCACCTGGTCTTCCATTGGAAACCACAGGTCACCGGCATCGGTGGAGATCCGTTGAACGCGCCAATCCTGTATGCCTGCCGGCATGCCAGGTGCATTGGTGTCTCTGTACCCACGCTCGGGTGCGTTCATCTTCTGCTCCAGGCTGCAGTCTCCATCAAGCCACGCCCGCAGGCGGGCGCTTACATCGCCAGTGCGTTCTCCAGGTCCACCTGCAGGTCACCCAGGTCTTCCACGCCCACGCTCAGGCGCACCAGTGCATCGCTGATGCCCAGCTGCTCGCGGCGTGCCACCGGGATCGAGGCATGGGTCATCACCGCCGGGTGGTTGACCAGGCTTTCCACGCCACCCAGCGACTCGGCCAGGGTGAACAGTTCGGTCTTCTCGCAGAAGCGCTTGGCCGCGTCGAAACCGCCCTTGAGCACGATCGAGACGATGCCGCCGTAGCCGGACATCTGCTTGCCGGCTAGTTCATGCTGCGGGTGCGAGGGCAGGCCCGGGTAGATCACCTTGTCCACGGCCGGGTGCTTTTCCAGCCACTGGGCCAGGGCCAGCGCATTGGCGCAGTGCGCCTTCATGCGCAGCGGCAAGGTCTTCAGGCCACGCAGGGCCAGGAAGCTGTCGAACGGACCCTGCACGCCACCGACCGAGTTCTGCAGGAAGGCCATCTGCTCGGCCAGCTCGGCATTGTCGCCGGCCACGACCATGCCACCGACCATGTCCGAGTGGCCGTTGAGGTACTTGGTGGCCGAGTGCAGCACCAGGTCCGCGCCCAGCTCCAGCGGACGCTGCAGCATCGGCGAGGCGAAGGTGTTGTCGACGACCACGATCAGGCCATGGCGCTTGGCGATGGCGGCGACCGCGGCGATGTCCACGATCTTCAGCATCGGGTTGGTCGGGGTCTCGATCCAGACCATCTTCGTCTTCGGCGTGATCGCTGCTTCGAAGGCCGCCAGGTCGGTCAGGTCGACGAAGCTGAAATCCAGCGCGGCGGTGCGGCGGCGCACGCGTTCGAACAGGCGGAAGCTGCCGCCATAGATGTCGTCCATCGCCACCACGTGGCTGCCGGCGTCCAGCAGTTCGATCACGGTGGAGCTGGCGGCCATGCCCGAGGCGAAGGCGAAACCACGCGTGCCACCTTCCAGCGACGCAACGCAGCGCTCGTAGGCGAAGCGGGTCGGGTTGTGCGTACGCGAGTACTCGAAGCCCTGGTGTTCACCCGGGCTGGACTGGGCGTAGGTCGAGGTAGCGTAGATCGGCGGCATCACCGCGCCGGTGCTCGGGTCGGGCGACTGGCCGCCATGGATGGCCAGCGTGGCCAGCGCCAGCGCGCGGTCGGGCGAAGAAGGGTTGGACATGTGTCGTTTCCTGATTGGCGCCGACATACGGCGCCGCCAAAGCATCAAAAGTCTATCAGCGCAGTCTTAACGAGCTTTGACGCGGATAAACCGGGAATAAGCAGGGATCAGCGGCGATCTGCCGCTTACTGAACGCGACGGCGCAGGTAGTTCAGCAGGTCGATGCGGGTGATCAGGCCGAGGAAGGCGGCGCCGTCCATGACGATGGCCACCTGGCCGCGGTCGAACACCGGCAGCAGCGCCTCGATCGGCGACTTCACGTCCAGGCGGTCCAGCTTGCTGACCATGGCCGTGGCCACCGGGTCGCGGAAGCGCGCTTCATCGCCGTACACATGCAGCAGCACGTCGCTTTCATCGACGATGCCGACCAGCTGGTCGCCGTCCATCACCGGCAGCTGCGACACGTCGTACAGCTTCATGCGCTGGTAGGCGGTGGTCAGCAGGTCGTTCGGGCCGATCACCACGGTGTCGCGCTGGCCGTACGGGCGCAGGATCAGGTCACGCAGGTCGCCGTGCTGCGGGCGTTCCAGGAAACCGTTGTCCAGCATCCAGTAGTCGTTGTACATCTTCGACAGATACTTGTTGCCGGTGTCGGGCACCAGCACCAGCACCTTCTTCGGCGTGGTCTGTTCCCTGCAGTACTTCAGGCCGGCGGCCAGCAGCGTGCCGGTGGACGAACCACCGAGGATGCCTTCCTTGCCCAGCAGCTCGCGGGCGGTGTGGAAGCTCTCCGCATCGGTGATGGGATACGCCTTCTTGACGCGGCTGAAGTCCGAGATCGACGGCAGGAAGTCCTCGCCGATGCCTTCCACCAGCCAGCTGCCCGACTTGTCGTTCAGGTTGCCGTCGTTGATGTACTCGGCCAGGATCGAGCCGACCGGATCGGCCAGCACCAGCTCGGTCTTCGGCGACAGCTTGGCGAAGGCGCGCGACAGGCCGGTCATGGTGCCCGAGCTGCCGCAGCCGAACACGATGGCGTCGAGGTCGCCGCCCATCTGTTCGAGGATTTCCGGACCGGTGCCGAATTCGTGCGCGGCCGGGTTGTCCGGGTTGCCGAACTGGTTGATGAAGTACGCGCCCGGGGTCTGGTCAGCGATGGTCTTGGCCAGGTCCTGGTAGTACTCCGGGTGGCCCTTGGCCACATCCGAACGGGTCAGGCGCACTTCGGCGCCCATCGCCTTCAGGTTGAAGATCTTTTCGCGGCTCATCTTGTCGGGGACGACAAGGATCAGCTTGTAGCCCTTCTGCTGCGCCACCAGCGCCAGGCCCAGTCCGGTATTGCCGGCGGTGCCTTCAACCAGGGTCGCGCCGGGCTTGAGGTCGCCGCGCTGTTCCGCTGCTTCGATCATCGACAGACCGATGCGGTCCTTGATCGATCCGCCCGGGTTGGCGCTTTCGAGCTTCAGGTAGAGCTCGCAGACGCCGGTATCCAGGCGCTGGGCCTTGACGATGGGGGTCTGGCCGATGAGTTCGAGGACGGAGGAATGGATGGGCATTCGGAAACTTCGGTTCGCGCCACGCAGGGCCGGACAGATGATTATCCGCCGGATAGTCGTGAAAGTCAGGAGTGGAGCGTGCCGACCAACGGTCGGCACCCACCAGGGTACGGTCGGCACCCACCAGCTGAGCCTTTGTAGAGCCGAGCCCATGCTCGGCTGAGCGCCCAAGGGGATGCGGACGGCCCCGGATCGACGAGGAGACCAGTACCGCCCGCATCGGTGGACTGAAGGTATGCGCAGGGTTGCAGGCCGTGCCTGCAGGCCAAGGCACCACCGCCTGTGGTGCCTTGGCGCGGCCGCCGTTGCCGGCAACCGCGGGGCCATCGTTGGCCAGGTCACGCCGTTCCCGGCGCGACCGGAGCGTCAGTGCGTGGGGGACGTCGTTGCGAGCGGTGTTTCGTACATACGCAGAAGGCGTTGCTTGGCCAGCAGCTTCTCGCGCTTCATGCGACCCAGGGTGACATCATCGATCGGGAGTACACCCAGCTCCGCGTCCATGCACTTCTTGTTCAACTTGCGGTGCTGGTCATGGAGTGCCCGGAACTCCGGATCACGCGCGCGACGGGCGTCGATCTCGCTCTGGGGCTGATCTTCAAACATGATGGACCTCCTTCGACAGATACACGAACGCCCCGGCCGCAAGGCACGGGGCGTTGTTCATGGAGGAGCGCCGGTCGATTGCCACATGGGTGCCCACAACGACCTGCGGCACTGGCCTGCGCACGTCGGTCTGCTGCGGTTCGCGCCCTGCTTTCATCGGCCCGGCCCTCCCATCGTCCGGTCCGCGGCATTGCGTCCCGGACGATTGACCCTACGCCTGCTCCGGGCCGGGTACAAGACCCCCGCGACAAAAAGACCGAACCCCGCCGGGGCGGGGTTCAGGCTGAATACTCAACGCAACGAAAAACAAACAGATTCAAGCAATTACGGCGCGACGATGACCTCGGCCGAGCGGGCCTTGGTGGACGCTGCCTTCTTGCCGCTGACCTGGATGCGGCTGCTGGCGACACCGGCCGAAACCAGGGCATCGCGCAGGGCTTCGGCGCGCTTCTGGCCGACGCCACTGGCGCTGTCATAGGCCTCGATGCGGACCCGGCCCTTCTTGCCGATGTTCAGGTACTCGGCCAGCGCCTTGGCCTGGTTCTTCGCACCGCCGGACAGGCTGGCCGCACCGGCGCCGAAGGCGTCGCCGCCCAGGGTGAAGACTTCGCCACGGGCATCGAACTTCGACCCCGGCAGCTTCTGCCCGGACACCAGTTCGGCTTCCTCGCGGGCCAGCTTGGCCGCGTTCTGCTGGGCCGAGCTGAGGCGCTGCTGCTGCTTGCCGGCCACGCTGGTCAGGGCGTTCTCGGCGTCCTGGCGGGCCAGGGTCTCGGCTTCGGCGGCCTGGCGCAGGCGCTCGGCTTCCTCGGCCTGCATCTGCGCCTGCATGCGCAGCTGTTCCGCTTCCTGGCGGGCACGGGCAGCATCGCGGCGGCTGGCTTCGATCAGCAGGTCGCTGCGGGTGCGGTCCAGGCGATCCACCTCGCGGGCGGCCAGGGCGGCGCGCACGCTGGTCTCGGCGATCTCGACCCGGCGTTCGGCCAGGTAGGTGGCCAGTTCCTGGTCACGGCGCTTGGCCTTGTCCAGGGTGGTGATGGCCTGCTGGGCCTGCATGCGTTCGAACGCGGCCAGCTCGGCGGTGTCAGGATTGGCCTGGATGTTCATCAGGCGCTGGGTCAGCTGGCCGACCATCGGGTTGTCGGCGGCGGCGGCCAGGGCCGGCAGCGCCAGCGCGGTGGCCAGGGCCAGGGCGGAGATCGACTTCATCGGCGGTCCTCCCCGGTCGACAGCTGGCGCTGCAGCTGGTTGACCTCGTTGCGGCGCAGCTGCAGCTGGGCGGTGGCGGTGGCTTCCTCGCTGCGGGCACGGGCCAGGTCGGCATCGGCGGCGGCGCGCAGGGCCAGCGCCGGGGCGTTCTTGCGCTCGCGGCGGTCGCCGGCGGCACGCTGGGCCTGCTCCAGGCCCTGGCGGGCCAGACCGATCAGATCGGGGGCGTACTGGTCGGCGTCGGCCTGGGTGGCCTTGTCCACCGCCTGCCGGGCCTGGGCCAGTTCCTGTGCGCCATCCTGCGCCCAGACGGGGGCAGAGAGTGCGAATGCAAACGCCATCACATACAGGCTGTGGCGCATTCGTGCGAAGCTAAGTCGTTTCATTGGGGAGGCCGTACCGGTTGTCGGTTCACGGCCATTGTCGTCAAGCCGACACCGTGCTTGCAACGGGCGTCGGCAGTTTCGTTGGGGAAAATTCGCAATGGATATCGGCTACTTCCTGAAGCTGATGACCGAAAAGAACGCTTCGGACATGTTCTTGACCACCGGTGCGCCGGTCTACATCAAGATCGAGGGCAAGCTGTACCCGCTGGGCAATACCGGCCTGCCGCCGGGAATGGTGAAGAAAATCGCCTATTCGCTGATGGACGAGGGCCAGGTGCCCCAGTTCGAACGCGAGCTGGAACTCAACATGGCCATCGCCCTGGCCGATGCCGGGCGCTTCCGTGTCAACGTGTTCAAGCAGCGGGGCGAGGTCGGCATGGTCATCCGCGCCATCCGCAGCCGGATTCCGAGCATCGAAGAGCTCAACCTGCCGCAGGTGCTGAAGGACGTCATCATGACCCCGCGTGGCCTGGTGCTGGTGGTGGGGTCCACCGGCTCGGGCAAGTCCACCTCGCTGGCGTCGATGATCGACCACCGCAACAGTACGACCACCGGGCACATCCTCACCATCGAGGACCCGATCGAGTACCTGCACAAGCACAAGATGTCGATCGTCAACCAGCGCGAGGTCGGGCTGGACACCCATGCCTTCCACAACGCGCTGAAGAACGCGATGCGCGAGGCGCCGGACGTGATCCTGATCGGCGAGATCCTGGATGCGGAAACGATGGAGGCGGCCATCGCCTTCGCCGAGACCGGCCACCTGTGCCTGGCCACCCTGCACTCCAACAACGCCGACCAGACCATCGAGCGCATCCTCAACTTCTTCCCGGAAAGCGCGCACAAGAACGTGCTGATGAACCTGGCGCTGAACCTGCGTGCGGTGATCAGCCAGCGCCTGGTGAAGAACAAGGAGGGCCGCCGCCTGCCGGCCACCGAGGTGCTGATCAACACGCCGATGATCCGCGACCTGCTGCGCCGCGGCCAGGTGCACGAGATCAAGGCCGCGATGGAGGCCTCGCTGGAAGAAGGCATGGAGAGCTTCGACCAGTGCCTGTTCCGGCTGGCCAAGAACGGGGTGATCGAGCAGGAGGAAGCGCTGCGCGCCGCCGACTCGCGCGACGGCCTGGCCTTGAAGTTCCGCCTGTCCGAAGGCAGCAGCGGCGAGCACGATCCGTACGCGGATTTCTCCTCGCCGACCCAGGCCAGCATCACCCACGGCTTCTGAGCCGCCCGGACGCCGGGCATGGCCCGGCGCTACCGGTATGACCGGGCCATGCCTGTTGCCCAGGTGCCACAGGGCCATGCACGTTCCCCAAGGTAGCGCCGGGCCATGCCCGGCGGAATCCTGAAGGGTTAAGGGGCCGTCTCATCCAATGAGACCCGCTGTCCGTAGGTTTCCTCAATGGAAACCATCCGCAAGCTGGCCATCCTGGCCGACGCCGCCAAGTACGACGCTTCCTGCGCCTCCAGCGGCGCGGGCAAGCGGGATTCGCGCGCCAGCGGCGGCATCGGCAGCACCGAAGGCATGGGCATCTGCCACAGCTACACGCCCGATGGCCGTTGTGTGTCGCTGCTGAAGATCCTGCTGACCAACTTCTGCATCTACGACTGCGCCTACTGCGTGAACCGCGTGTCCAGCAACGTGCCGCGGGCGCGCTTCAGCGTGGACGAAGTGGTCGCGCTGACCCTGGACTTCTACAAGCGCAACTACATCGAGGGCCTGTTCCTTTCCAGCGGCATCATCCGCAATGCCGACTACACCATGGAACAGATGGTGGAAGTGGCGCGGCAGCTGCGCGAGGAACACCGCTACGCCGGTTACATCCACCTCAAGACCATTCCCGAGGCCTCGCCCGAGCTGCTGGCCAGTGCCGGGCGCTATGCCGACCGGCTGTCGATCAACGTGGAACTGCCGACCGAGGCCGGCCTGAGCGCGCTGGCACCGGAAAAGACCGTGCAGTCGATCCGTGGCGCGATGGGCGAGCTGCGCTGGCGCATCGAGGAGGCCAAGGAGGCACGCAAGGCGCCGGCCGTAGTCGCGCCGCTGGCCACCCGCAGCGCGCGCCCTCGCCCGCCGCGCTTCGCCCCGGCCGGGCAGAGCACGCAGATGATCGTCGGCGCCGACGGGGCCAACGACCAGCAGATCCTGGCCAGCGCCGATGCCCTGTATGGCAACTACCGCATGCGCCGGGTCTACTACTCGGCCTTCAGCCCCATTCCCGATGCCAGCCGCCAGCTGCCCCTGCAGCCGCCACCGCTGCAGCGCGAGCACCGCCTGTACCAGGCCGACTGGCTGCTGCGTTTCTACGGTTATGGCGTGGAGGAGATCACCGACACCACCCAGGACGGCATGCTGGACCTGGACATCGACCCGAAGATGGCCTGGGCGATCCGCCACCCCGAGCGCTTCCCGGTGGACCTGAACCGCGCGCCGAAGGAACTGCTGCTGCGCGTGCCCGGGCTGGGCGTGCGCAACGTGAAGCGGGTACTGATGGCCCGGCGGCATGGCCGCCTGCGGGTGGCCGACGTGGCCCGGCTGAAGGCACCGATGAGCAAGCTGCTGCCGTTCGTGCTGCTGGCCGACCACCATCCGCGCAAGGCACTGGATGATCCGGCGGCGTTGCGCGCGCAGCTGGCCCCGCCACCGCGCCAGGGCTCGTTGTTCGATGCACCGCCCGCCGCCTGACGCGCAGCGCTGGTCACTGCGGGTGGACCCGCCGTGGTCGCTGGAGGCCTGGCGCGAGGCCGCGCGCGAGGCCCTGCTGCGCGGCGTGGCACCGGCGCAGCTGGACTGGCTGGAAGGCAGCGAGGCCTCGCTGCTGGACGCCCCTTCCGTGCAGAGCGCCGCCCTGCCCGCCGACGCCAGCGCGCCCAGCGTGCCACGCGACTTCATGGAGCTGGCGGCGACCTGCCTGTGCCACCGCGAGCCGCAGCGCCTGGCCCTGCTGTACCGGCTGCTGTGGCGCATCGCCCATGGCGAACGCAGCGTGCTGTCCAATCCAGCCGATGCCGACGTGCTGCGGGCAATGGCCCTGGCCCAGGCGGTGCGCCGCGACACCCACAAGATGAAGGCCTTCGTGCGCTTCCGCGAGGTGCCCGGCCAGGCTGATGCCTTCATTGCCTGGTTCGAGCCGGACCACAACATCGTCGAGCGGGTCGCGCCGTTCTTCGCGCGCCGCTTCGCTGGCATGCGCTGGGCCATCCTCACCCCCGGCCGCAGCGTGCACTGGGATGGCCAGGCGCTGGCGTTCGGGCCCGGCGCCCGCCGCGAAGATGCGCCGGCCGAGGATGCGCGCGAATCGCTGTGGCAGACCTACTACGCCAGCATCTTCAACCCGGCCCGGTTGAACACCCGGATGATGCTGCAGGAGATGCCAGCGCGGTACTGGCGGCACCTGCCGGAAGCACGGCTGCTGCCCGGGCTGGTGCGCGACGCCGCCGATCGCGTGCAGGAAATGCACGACCGGCCCGCGCAGGCACCGCAGCGGAAGATTCCGCAGCGGCCGGCGCTGGCACCGCCTGCCTCCAGCGCCGACAGCCTGGAGGCGCTGCGCGCCCAGGCCGCTGGCTGCCGGCAGTGCCCGCTGTGGGAGTCGGCCACCCAGGTGGTGTTCGGCCAGGGCCCGGCAGATGCGCGGGTGATGGTGATCGGCGAGCAACCCGGCGATACCGAGGACCTGTGTGGCCGGCCCTTTGCCGGGCCGGCCGGCCAGCTGCTGGACCGTGCCCTGGCCGAACTCGGCATCGACCGCGCCACGCTGTACCTGACCAATGCGGTCAAGCATTTCCACCACGAGCGGCGCGGCAAGGTCCGCCTGCACAAGCGGCCGGAAAGCCGCCATGTGCGCGCCTGCCAACCGTGGCTGCTGGGCGAGATCGCGCGGGTGCGGCCGCAGCTCATCGTCTGCCTGGGCGCCACCGCCGCCGCGTCGGTGTTCGGCGCGGGTTTCCAACTGTCGCGCGACCGTGGGCGCTGGCACACGCTGGAAGACGGCACCCGGGGCTACGCCACCGTGCACCCGGCGTGGGTACTGCGGCAGGGCGATGACGTGCGGCGCGAAGAGGCCTACCGGCTGTTCCGCGATGACCTGCGCCGTGTGCGGGCCGACGACGCGGAATCCGCCGGGAATGGCCCGGCGCTGCCACCGTCGTCCGACCGGTAGCGCCGGGCCACGCCCGGCGAGCGATGCGGCATGTCAGCCTGCGTCGGGCTGGTTTTCCGGGCGGGCGCGGTCGAAGGCATCCAGTGCCAGGCAGGCGGCCTCGATGCGGCGCAGGGTCGGGTACGGGGCCAGGTCCAGACCGAAGCGGTGCGCGTTGTACAGCTGCGGCAGCAGGCAGATGTCGGCCAGGCCGGGGCGGTCGCCGTGGCAGAACACGCCGGTATCCGCGCTGCCCGCCAGCATCGACTCCATCGCCGCAAAGCCGTCGGCCATCCAGTGCAGGGTCCACTGCGTGCGTGCGTCGGCCGGTGCTTCCAGGCGGCGTTCGAGGTACTGCATCACCCGCAGGTTGTTGATCGGATGGATGTCGCAGGCCACCAGCTGGGCCAGTGCCCGCACCCGCGCGCGGCCGACCGCATCGGCCGGCAGCAGCGGCACCTGCGGGAAGCGCTCGTCGAGGTACTCGAGGATCGCCAGCGACTGGGTGAACGTGTGTCCCTCATGCAGCAGCGCCGGCACCAGCTGCTGCGGGTTGAGCGCGGCATAGGCGTCGGCATGCTGCTCGCCACCGTCGCGCACCAGGTGCACCGGCCGGCCCTCCCAGGCCAGGCCTTTCAGGAACAGGCCGATGCGCACGCGGTAGGCGGCGCTGGATCGCCAGTAGGTGTACAGCACGAGGCCGTCGTCAACCAGGATGTCCATCGCCGCCTCCATGCTCAGGGCCGGGCCGCCTGTTCGATGCGCTGCTCGATCGCACCGAAGATGCTGTTGCCGGCGGCGTCGAGCATCTCGATGCGCACCACGTCACCGAAGGACATGAAGGGCGTGCTCGGCTTGCCGTCGCGCAGGGTTTCCACGGTGCGCTGCTCGGCGAAGCAGGAGGCACCCCTGCTGGTGTCCTCGTTGGCGATGGTGCCCGAGCCGACGATGGTGCCGGCGCCCAGCGGACGGGTTTTCGCCGCATGCGCGACCAGCTGGGCGAAGTTGAACTGCATGTCCACGCCCGCTTCCGGCGCACCGAACCACTGGCCATTGATGTGGGTCAGCAGCGGCAGGTGCACCTTGCTGTCCTGCCAGGCGGTGCCCAGCTCATCGGGGGTGACGAACACCGGCGACAAGGCCGAGCGCGGCTTGGACTGCAGGAAACCGAAGCCCTTGGCCAGTTCGCCGGGGATCAGGTTGCGCAGCGAGACGTCGTTGACCAGGCCGACCAGCTGGATGTGGCCAGCGGCCTGTTCCGGGGTGGCGGCCATCGGCACGTCGTCGGTGATGACCACGATCTCGGCTTCCAGGTCGATGCCGTACTCCTCGCTGACGACCTTGACCGCATCGCGCGGGCCATAGAAGCCGGCGCTGGTGGCCTGGTACATCAGCGGATCGGTGTAGAAGCTTTCCGGCACCTCGGCGCCACGGGCGCGGCGCACGCGCTCGACGTGCGGCAGGTAGGCGCTGCCATCAACGAATTCGTAGGCACGCGGCATCGGCGCGGCCAGCGCCTGCGGGTCGAGGTCGAAGACGCCATCGGCGTCGCCGGCGTTCAGCGATTCGTACAGGGCGTTCAGGCGCGGGGCGATGTGGCTCCAGTCCTCCAGGGCCTGCTGCAGGGTGGCGGCAATGCCGGTGGCGCGCACGCCGTGGCGCAGGTCACGCGAGACGACGATCAGGGTGCCGTCGCGGCCGCCTTCCTTCAAAGAACCAAGCTTCATGGGTGGGTGTCCGGAGTCGTGGGCAAACAAGTTTCAAGTGTAATCAAATGCACGGTGTAGCCAAGCTGCAGCGCGGCATCGGCCCACCCTACCGTAGTGGGGGGTTCGGCAGGGCTTGCAGCCCTGCACCTGCTTCAAGCCACGTCCAAGTCAAAAGCCAGAGCGGCATTCCGAGGGATGGCGGGGCGGTGTGGGTGGGCAGGACACGCCGTAAACCCATCCATGGGGGCTCGATGGCGCCATCCATGGCGCCAACGGTCCTGCCCACCCACACCGCCCCACCCCCGACAGATCCCTGCGGCGGCTGTTGGTGGGTGCCGACCGTTGGTCGGCACATCTGTCAGATCTCGAAATTCTTCTGGGGTCAGAGCCCGTTGCGAAGCAACGGGATCCGACCCCGAGCTCTGACAGATCGCGGAGAACTGTCGAAGGCGGGGTGGGTCCGGTTGAGGGGGTGTGAGCGCCATGGATGGCGCGACCAAGCCCCCATGGATGGGTTTACGGCGTCCCCCTCAACCGGACCCACCCCGCCAACCCTCAGGAAGCCAGCTTTTGCCGTTGCTCCGGCCGTTGACGTTGATCTGAGGCGGGTGCAGGGCTGCAAGCCCTGCAGATACCCTCCCCCCTTCCTGAACAGGGGTTTTTGCGTGGAGTCTTGAAGATCGTTTAGACTTGCGGGGTCTGCAGCGGCCGTCCGTTTCCCTCCGGGATCGCCGGCGACCTGGGTCCGCCCTGTTCGCCCGCCCCCACTCCGACGCCGTTCGTCACGCATTCCAGCCTGCGCTCCGTGCCGGCTGCACCCAATTCTCGCAGCGCGGTTCACGGGAACGCTCCGAGTCAGCCGATCAGTTTGATCTGCCCCCGTCTGTCCGTTCGGACAGGCGTTTCTTGTACTTGGAGCAATCTCAATGTCTTTTGAATCCCTGGGCCTCGCGCCTTTCCTGCTGCGCGCGCTCGCCGAGCAGGGCTACGAAAACCCGACCCCGATCCAGCAGCAGGCGATCCCGCTGGCGCTGGCCGGTCGCGACCTGCTGGCCGGCGCGCAGACCGGTACCGGCAAGACCGCCGCCTTCGGCCTGCCGCTGCTGCAGCACCTGGGCACCGCCTCGCAGGAAGTCCGCACCGGCCCGCGCAAGCCGCGTGCGCTGATCCTGGCCCCGACCCGCGAACTGGCCACCCAGGTGCATGACAGCCTGCGCGGCTACAGCAAGTACCTGCGCATCCCCAGCGCCTGCATCTACGGCGGCGTCGGCATGGGCAACCAGCTGGACATCCTGCGCCGTGGCGTGGACCTGCTGGTCGCCTGCCCGGGCCGCCTGATCGATCACCTGGAGCGTCGCAGCGTCGACCTGTCGGGCATCGAAGTGCTGATCCTGGACGAAGCCGACCGCATGCTCGACATGGGCTTCCTGCCGTCGATCAAGCGCATCCTCGCCAAGCTGCCGAAGCAGAACCGCCAGACCCTGCTGTTCTCGGCCACCTTCGAGGACAACATCCGCCAGCTCGCGCTGGAGTTCATGCGCAACCCGGAACAGATCCAGGTGACGCCGAAGAACACCGTGGCCGAAACCATCACCCACCGCGTGCACCCGGTCGATGGCGCCCGCAAGCGTGACCTGCTGCTGCACCTGCTGGCGCAGGACAGCCGCGAGCAGACCCTGGTCTTCGCGCGTACCAAGCACGGCAGCGACAAGCTGGCCACGTTCCTGGAAAAGTCCGGCATCAAGACCGCGGCGATCCACGGCAACAAGAGCCAGGGCCAGCGCCTGCGTGCCCTGGGTGACTTCAAGGCCGGTCGCGTGACCGTGCTGGTGGCCACCGACATCGCCGCGCGTGGCATCGACATCAACGAACTGCCGAAGGTGATCAACTTCGATCTGCCGATGGTGGCCGAGGATTACGTGCACCGCATCGGCCGTACCGGCCGCAACGGTTCCACCGGCCAGGCGATTTCGCTGGTGGCGCAGGATGAAGTGAAGCTGCTGCGCGCGATCACCCGCCTGCTGGGCCGCGACATGGACATCCGCGACGTGCCGGGCTTCGAGCTGCAGACGCCGATCCGCTGGGGCAACAGTGCACCGGGCAAGGCCGAGCACGATACCGGCGAGCGCGCACCGCGCAAGAGCCACGCACGCCGTCCGCACGGTGATGCGCCGCGCCACGCGCACGCAGGCCCGAAGAAGGCCGGCGGCGGCCGTCGCGAGGGCGGTGGCAATGGCCAGCAGCGCGCCGGTGCGGGCGCCGGCCAGGGCCAGCGTCGTGGCGGTGGCGGCAATGGTGGCGGCCGTGGCCGCAGCCAGGGCGGCAACGGCGGCGGTCGCGCGGGCTGATTGCCCACGCCTGCAATACACGAAGGGACGCCGCGCAAGCTGCGTCCCTTTTTTGTTGGCGCAGGCCGCGGCGCGCTTGCTGAATGATTGGATACCCGCCGCGCCATCGGCGGCGCAGAACGTTCACGGCGCGTGAAATATGGATAGACTCGGCCAGCGACACGACGTCGCAGCCGGGGCGCGTCCCTGCATGTCCCGGTCTGGATCGCTGCATGACAAGGACCCGCATGATGCGCAAGATTTTCCTGGCCTCGACGTTGCTGCTCGCCGCTCCGCTGACCGCCCTTGCCGACGACGGCATGAGCTACACCTACGTGGAAGGCGGCTGGAACCAGCTGCAGATGAACTCCAGCATCCTCAACGACCCGAAGGCCAATGGCGGCTACGTGCGAGGTTCCTTCGCCATTGCCGAACAGGTCAACGTGTTCGGTGGCTGGTCGCGCGTGAGCGACACCACCCGTTACGCCTTCTCCAGCGTCAAGACCACGCTTGAGCAGCCCCACCTGGGTATCGGCTACCACATGCCGATGAGCGAGCGCGTGGACTTCACCGCCGACATCGCGTGGAACCGTCGCACGGGCAAGGGCGAAATCCATTCCGATGGCCTGACCTACTCCACCAGGACCTCCGTCAACACCGCCGTGGGCAACTTCGGCGTGCGTGGCAAGCCTTCGGCAAAGACCGAGGCGTGGCTCAAGGCCGGCTACATGGACGGCAGCGACCACTTCAAAGGCACCTGGACCGGCACCGTCGGTGGCCAGGTCAGCTTCAACCGCACCTGGGGCGTGGTTGCCGAAGGCCAGTTCTACGATGACTTCGCCGAGTACCGCGTCGGCGTCCGCGCCAGCTTCTGATTGAAGCCTGCGTTTTCCAGGCACCTGCACGACCCCGTACTGCGGTACGGGGTTGCGCGGCCCTGCACCCCTCGCACCCCATAAGGACTTGAACGATGCGCAAGATGCTCCTGGCAACCGGCCTGCTGCTTGCAACGCCACTGCTGGCCTCGGCCAGCGACGAGCTCAGCTACACGTACGTGGAGGGCGGCTGGAACCGGCTGCAGCTGGACGCCGGCAGCGCCGGTGACATCACGGCCGATGGTGGCTACGTGCGGGGTTCGTTCGCGGTCGCGCCGCAGTTCCACGTGATCGTCGGCGCTTCGCGGGTCAGCGGAAGCGAGCACGCGGGCGCTGCGCGGGTGAAGACCACGCTCGACGTTCCGTACCTGGGCGTGGGATACCACGCGCCGATCAGCGACGGCCTGGACTTCACCAGCGAGTTCGCCTGGAACCACCGTTCGGCGAAGTCGGACTACCGCCTCGACGACGCGCGATTCCGCGAGACCTCCCGGTTCAACGAGGTGCTGGGCATGGTGGGTGTGCGCAACCGGTTCACCGAGACGCTCGAAGGCTGGCTGAAAGGCGGTTACGCCAACGGCGGCGATGGGCAGGACGCGCGCTGGTATGGCGTGGTGGGCGGGCAGGTGAGCTTCACCGATACCTGGGGCGTTGTACTGGAAGGCCAGTTCGACAAGGACGTATCCGAGTACAGGGTGGGCGTGCGCGCCAGCTTCTAACGGTTGTTCCCGCTGCGCGGGGGTGGTTACCGAGGGACGGCGCTGAGGCGCCGTCTTTTTTTTGGGGCTACCTGGGTGGCTTGAGAGCCTGCGGTGGGTTGTGCGTGGGGCGGATCGGGGCGGGGGGAGCGCGAAACACGCCGTGAACCCATCCATGGGGGCTCGTAGGCGCCATCCATGGCGCCTGCGGTTTCGCGCTCCCCCCGCCCCGATCCGCTTCAGACATTTCCAGCGCCTTCTTTTCCCGCGGGGTAGCTGGAAGAAGAAGAATCAAATTCAAATTCAAGAGCAAAAGCCGGAGCCGCTGCTTTTGCTTTTGCTTTTGTTTTTGCTTTTGCTTTTGCCCCCGCCCTGGGTTTGATGCGTCCGCGCCCGCAGGAAACCGTCGAGGGGAGGCCGGGCGGGCTGCGCAGGACCGTTGGCGCCATGGATGGCGCCATCGAGCCCCCAAGGATGGGTTTACGGCGTGTCCTGCGCAGCCCGCCCGGCCTCCCCCACACGCACCAGTCAAGGCGCGTAAAGCCTCAACCTCGCGCCTTAGCCGGATTCACCAGATTCCCGAAGAAGATCGCGTTGATCAGCAGGCGATCTGTGCCATGCCAGTACTTGCGATGTGCCGGGTCATCGGCAAACAACACCACGTTGCCCTGCCCCTGCGCCGACACCAGCAGCCATGCGCTGCCCGCCACCCGCGCCCGGTTGCGCTCGGACAGGTAGCCATTCACCCGCGGCGTCGCATCGATACGCACCACGGTCGAGAACGGGTTCGCGCTCGGCTGCAGCGTCACCGTGTTTTCCTTGTTGATCGCCAGCTGCCGGCGCGGCACGCCGAAGGCCAGCGGATGGCTGGTATCGACGTCGGCGCTGAGGATGTTGCCGCTCACCCGCTCGATCGCGGCGATGTCACGCTGGTCACCGAATGCGCGACGGTCAGCGTCACCCGCCTCCTCGTCCTTGCCCAGCGTCTCGCCATCGGCCAGCTTCTGCTCCACCGCCCACTTCGATGCGCTGCCGTAGGTCACCAGCGAGCCCCCCGCCTGTACCCAGCGCTTCAGCGCGGCCACGGCGGTGGCGTCGATGCCGGTGTAGGTGCCACCGGACAGCACGATCGTGGTGTAGCGGTCCAGCGGAACCTTGCCCAGCTGCTGCGGGTCCAGCTTGCTGGCCGGCAGGTGCAGTTGCTGGTCCAGCAGGAACCAGGCCGATCCAATCTCGGTGGCAGCCACGCCCTCGCCCATCACCAGCGCCACGGCCGGCTTGCGCAGTGCCTTGACGCCATCGCTGCCGAGGTCGATGCCCTCATTGCTGCGGCCGCTGGACAGGGCATGTACCTGCACACCGGCATCGCGCGCGGCGGCGCTCACCGCTTCGAGCAGGGCTGTACCCTGCAGCGGCTGGCCGGCCACCGGAATGATCAGGGTGCCCGCGGCAAAGTCGACCTGGCCCTGTGCGGTGGCACTGCTGAACGGCTTGAATGCCGCGCGTGCGTTCAGCCCCTTGGCCTGCAGCGCGGCCAGCGCGCGGCCGGCATTGTAGTCGCGCCAGTCGATGGCGTAGGCGAAGCCTGCCTGGCCGCCGTTCACCGCGCCCTGCAGCGGCGGCAGCGCGGTTACGCTGGCGCCGCCATCGATGCGGCTGCGGCTGCCGGCGAACGCCACGCCGTAGGCCGGTGCAATGGCATAGCTGGTGCTGCCGTAGAACACGTCGCCCTTGATGGACGGGGTCTCGGCGAAGATCGAATGGACCAGGCGGAACTGCGCCTGCTGCACCGGCACAACGTATGCGCTGCCGGCGTCGAAGCGCTGGCCGTCGACCGTCACCGTGCGATCCAGTGCATGCACGTCGATGCGATGCAGCAGCAACAGCTCCAGCAGGCGGCGGGTCAGTGCCGGGTCATGCGCATCGCCGAACACGAAGCTCTTCACCGGCTGCTGCGCGGCCTGCTTCAGGGCGCTCTGGAAGAAGCTCTTCTGCAGATCGAACAGGCCACTGCGCTCGGTCACCGCACCACGCACGGTGCCCAGGCCGGTGGCCACCTGGTTGCGGATGGTGAACGGGAAGGTCAGCAGGCCGTTCACCGATTCCTGCACGCGGCCACGCGAACTGGCCTGCTCGACGGTGACGCCGACCGCACCGTGGAAGTCCGGATAGGTCGAGCCGTACACCGGCGAGAAGTTGTCGAAGTTTTCGCCGGTGTAATACAGCGAGCCCAGCGCATCCAGCGACTGTGCGTGGTACTTGGCCAGGGTTTTGTTGAACTCGTAGGACGCCGCCGGAATCAGCGGGCTGTGCATGCTCTTCGGCGAGGGCTCGAAGTAGTACGTGCTGTCCTTGCCCATCTCGTGGAAGTCGATCTGCACGTTCGGGTACCACTGGTGGAACACGTCGATCTTGGGCCGCGAGTCCTGCTGGGTCAGCGCCAGCCAGTCGCGGTTGAGATCGGTGAAGTAGTGGTTGGTGCGCCCCTGCGGGAACGGCTCGACGTGTTCCTTGTCGGCCGGGTCGGCCGACGCCGGGTCGGACGCCCAGGCGTTGTGCCAGTTCGCAGCGCGGTCGCGGCCATCGGGATTCTGCGCCGGGTCGAACAGCACCACCGACTGCTGCAGCCACTGCTGGGTTTCGGCACTGCGGTTGGCCACCAGGTAGTAGGCGGTCAGCATCGCCGCTTCACCGCTGGAGGTTTCGTTGCCGTGCACGCTGTAGCCCAGCCAGACCACCACCGGGCTGTCGCCGGCCGCGCTGCGCGGCTGCGCTGGGTCGACCAGCGTGGCGTGCTGCTGGCGGATCTGTTCGATGCGCGCCTGGTTGTCGGCGGCGGTGACGGTGGCGATCAGCAGTGGGCGTCCTTCGTAGCTGCGGCCGATCTGCTGCACGCGGATCTTGTCCGAGTGCTTGGCAAGTTCCTGGAAGTAGGCCACCAGCTGGTCATGCCGGGTGTAGCGGCTGCCGATCGGGTAGCCGAGGAACTGCTCGGGGGTGGGAATGGCGGCATCGAACGCAGCAGCGTCGGTGGCCTGCGGGAAGAAGTACGCACTCTGGGCCTGCGCCGGCAGCGGTGAGGACAAGGCGGTGGCGGCGGCAAGCAGCAGCGGAAGAACGGCACGGCGGTGGAAGGACACGGTGACTCCCCAGGAAACAGGACAGCGGCAACGCGGCCGGCCACACGGGGTGGCCGGCTGCGGCGATGGCATCAGAAGCGGTAATCGAAGCCGAGGGTGAAGTAGCGGCCGCGCAGGTCGTACTGGCTGAAGTCGTACGGCGCGCGGATGCCCGGGAACGAGGCGTCGTACGGCGGCGTCTTGTCAGCCAGGTTCTGCACCTTGGCGTACACGGTCAGCTTGTCGATGCCGGCGTAGGCCAGGTACAGGTCGAACTGGTTGTACGCATCGACGCGGTCCTGCACGGCCGCGGCGGCGGTGCTGGCCTTCTGGTCGTAGCCGCTGGTGTAGTACCAGGTGATGGCGGTGGTGAAATCGCGGTAGGTCCAGTCCAGCGTGGTGGTCGCCTTGTTCTTCGGCAGGGTCGCGCCGAGATTGCTGCCGGCGTAATCCACCAGCGGGCCGCCCACCACGGTGGGGCGACGGTAGTCGCGCACGTGGGTGTAGGCCGAGGACAGGGTGAAGTCACCCAGCGCGGCAGTCGGGATGCGCTGGCGCAGCTCGACGTCGATGCCCGAGGTCTTCAGCTCGCTCAGGTTCTGGTAGCGGTTGAACACGGCCTGCAGCTTGCCGCGCTCGTCGCGCTGCACGGCACCGGCCACGTTGTCGTTGACCAGGGTCTGGGTGTTGTTGGTGCCGACCAGGTTGTCCAGCTGGATGCGGTAATAGTCGACGCTGAGGTTGGTGTTGGCCCAGGGCGAGAGCACCACGCCGAAGTTCACGCTTTTGGTGCGCTCAGGCTTCAGCTCGCTGTTGCCGACGGTGAAGAAGGTCGGGTTCTGCCGCGAGCCCGGCACGTCCGGATCACGCGGGTCGACCACGCTGCCGTAGGCGATGCTGGTGCTGTTGGAGTTCTCCGACAGCGACGGCGCGCGGAAGCCCTTCGACGCCGAAGCACGCACCAGCAGGAAATCCAGCGGCTGCCAGCGCAGGCCGAGCTTGGGCGAAAACGCGTCGCCGAAGTCGTCGTAGTGGTCGGCACGCGCGGCGGCGGACAGTTCCAGGCCCGAGGCCAGCGGCACGTTCACTTCGGCATAGGCGGCGCTGACCTTGCGCTCGCCGTGCACTTCAGCGATGGCCGGGCGCACCTGCAGGCCGGCGTCGATCTGCCAGGGATTGTTGGAATCGAGCTTCTCGCGGCGCCACTCGGCACCGGCGGCAAAGCCGATGTCGCCCGCCCAGGTGCGGCCCAGGGTGCCGGAGATCTTCGCGTCCACGCCCTGCAGCACCGATTCGGCCGGGCGCAGGGTGGAGATGTTGATGGCATCGATCACCGACTGCGGGGTGGCCGACGGGTTGAGCAGGTTGTAGCTGCCGCTGGCCAGCGCATCGGCCAGCGCCCAGCGGTTGGCGAAGCCGCCGGACACCGTTTCGCGCTCGCTGCTGCGTGCGCCGAACGCGGCCACTTCCCAATCCCAGGCGGCGGTGCTGCCGCGCAGGCCGACCACGCCGCGATAGGCCGTGGAGCGGTTGGTCTTGATGGTGCCGCCGAGGTCGAAGAAGGTGTATTCGATCGGCACGGCGCGGCCGTACGGGTTGTACGGGCTGCTGGCCGGCAGGTTGGACGATACCGGTTCGGCAAGGCCGGTTTCGGCGTTCAAGGCGAAGCGGCCGCTTTCCAGGGTGAAGAACGGGCTGCTGCCGAACCACGCGGCGCTCTTGATCTGGCTGTAGAGCACTTCGCCGAAGGCCTCCACATTCTCGCCGAGGCGGAAGGTGCCGTTGGCGTAGGCCTGGTAGCGCTTGGTCGACGGAATGAGAGTGGTGTACGGCGCCTGGTTGAAGCCGCAGGTATCACCGGCCAGGCCGTCGATGGGCGCGCTGGCGACGCGGGTGGTGCCGGTGGGGCAGTTGCCGTTGGCATCCAGCATCGGCACCGAGACGCCGTTGACGAGGTAGCGCGCGCCCTTGGCCGACCAGCCGTTCCAGCGGCCGCCGGGCTGGTCGCTGTAGATGCCGCTCCTGGTCAGGTTGCGCTCGTCCTGGTCCAGGCGTTCGCGGTTATAGCCCTGCAGGCTGAAGAGGATGTTGTAGCCATCGCTGTCCAGGTCACCGAGGCCGCCGACGAACTTCAGGTTCTGCTCGTGCAGGCCGCCCTGGTCGGCGCCGCCGAAGCTGCCGCCGATCTCGGCGCCTTCGAAGTTCTGCCGGGTGATGATGTTGACCACGCCGGCCACCGCATCGGAGCCATACACGGCCGAAGCACCGTCCTTGAGCACTTCGATGCGCTCGACCGCCACCAGCGGCAGCGCGTTGAGGTCGACGAAGGTGTCGGACAGGCCACCGGCCGGGAAGCCGTAGTTGGCCAGGCGGCGGCCGTTGAGCAGCACCAGCGTGTTCTTCTGCGAGAGCCCGCGCAGGCCGATGCCGGCCGAGCCGGACGCCCAGCCGTTGTTGGTGGTTTCGTTGCTGGCATTGCCGGTGTTGGCCGAGATCGAGCGCAGCACGTCGGCGACGGTGGCCTTGCCGGTCTGTTCCAGCTGCTGGCGGCCGATCACCTGCACCGGGTTGGACGCTTCGGTGTCGGTGCGCTTGATGTTGGAACCGGTGACGCGCACGGCGGCCAGGGTGCTGGCTTCGCCACTGGCGTCGGCGGTGGTTTCGGCGGCGGCAGACAAAGGCGCGGCCAGAGCGACGGCCAGGGCCGCCACGAGCAGGGTGTGCTGGGGCATGACGATGTGGGGGGTGGTAGTGGACGACGGAAGTTCCGCAGTAATCCATGCCAGGTCGGGTGCGACCAATAACATCTCTTCATACGGATATAAGAGAAACTATCATCTCTTCATCCGGATGGAAAGAATTCCTTTACGGAAACCCAACATCCGGGACGATCGCGACGACAGGGCCGGCGTACAATCGCGCCATGGAAATCTTCAAAGTCTTCATGCTCGAGGCGGCCCACCGCCTGCCCAACGTGCCGCCGGGCCACAAATGCGCGCGCCTGCACGGCCATTCGTTCCGGGTGGAACTGAAGGTGGAAGGCGAGCCGGGGGCACAGACCGGCTGGATCATGGATTTCGGCGACGTCAAAGCCGCCTTCCAGCCGATCTACGACCGCCTGGACCACCATTACCTCAACGACATCCCCGGCCTGGAAAACCCGACCAGCGAGAACCTGGCGGTGTGGATCTGGAACGAGCTGAAGCCGGTGCTGCCCGCGCTGAGCGAGATCACCGTGCACGAAACCTGCACCTCCGGCTGCCGTTACCGCGGCCCGGCCGCCTGATCAAATCGTTGATCCATAAGGCTTTCTGAAGGCGCCTCGAGCGCCTTCATGATTTTTGTTGCATTGCGGCATGATCAGCGTATGCTGCATTGCATCAACCGCTTTCGATGCCGCTATGGCCAACGCCTTCGCCGATCGTTTCAGTGATGCCACCCGCCAGCTGGCGGCTGCGGCAACGCGTGCGAACCGACTGGCGCTGGAAAATGCCGAGAGCATGTTCGGCGTGCAGCTGAAGGCGATGGAACGCAACCTGACCGCGACCGGCGGCTGGCTGGGCGAACTGGCCCGCAGCGAAGATCCGGCCGGGTTGCTGCCCAAGGGCGCACAGCTGTGGCAGGACAACCTGCAGCGGCTGGGCCAGGCCCAGCAGGACGTGGTCGATCTGGGCCTGCAGGCCGGTCGCGCCTGGTCCGACCTGGTGCAGGGCCAGGCACATACAACGGCGGACGCCACCGGCAACAGCCACTGACGTCCCGCCCACGCTCATTGCATGGGTCCCTCCCCCCATGCAATCCGGACCCGGCAGATCCCTCCCTCTGCCGGGTCTTTTTTTGCCTGCGATCTGGTGAAGCCCATCCACGCATGGCGTGGATCTACCGGTTATGTGCGATCTGGTGAAATGCATCCACGCATGGCGTGGATCTACCGGGCGTGGCCGGGCGACGCCCCAGAGACCGGTAGCGCCGGGCCATGCCCGGCGAGCGCGGCGGCGCGGTCAGGGCGCCGCGTGGTCGGCGCGCGGCAGGGCGAACACGAACAGCGCCCCCGCCTCGCTCGGCCGCAGTTCGATGCGGCGCCCGTGCAGCTGCACGATCCGCTGCACGATCAGCAGGCCCAGCCCACCGTTCTCGCCACGTCGCGCCCCCAGTGCCGCCGGTGCCTGGAACAGCTGCGCGCGCAGCGCCGGGGCCACGCCCGGGCCGTCGTCGGCCACGCTCACTTCCACGCTGCCTTCAATGGCGCGCAGCTGCACGCGCACCTCACCGCCTTCGGGCGCATGCCGCAGCGCGTTGTCGAGCAGGTTGGTCAGCACCCGCTCGACCAGGCCGAGATCGGCGCGCACCAGCGGCAGGCCCGGCGGGAAATCCGCGTGCAGGTGCTGGCCACGCGCCTGCGCCGCCAGCTCGAACTTCTGCAGCACGTCCTGCAGCAGCTCCGGCAGCGCGAACACCTCCCATTCCAGGCGTACCTCGCCGTGCTCCAGCCGCGCCAGTTCGAACAGCGCGCGGGCCAGGCGGCCCACTTTCGCGCTCTGCGCCAGCGCGATGCCGAGGTAGCGCCGGCGTTCGTCCGGTGACAACGTGGCTTCCTTCAGCGCCAGCGTTTCCAGGTAGCCATGCAGCGACGACAGCGGCGTGCGCAGGTCATGGGAGATGTTGGCCACCAGCTCGCGGCGCTGCAGGTCCTGCTGGCGCAGCTGCTGCCATTGTTCACCCAGCCGTTGCGCCATCTGCGCGTGGGCATGCTCGAGGATCTTCAGTTCATCGCGCTCGCCGCTGCGCAGTGGCACCGGCGCCGGCAACGGCGTGGGTGCATCGATGTCGAAGGCCTGGATGCGCCGGGTCAGCCGGCGCAGCGGCCGGGTGACCCAGTAGAAGGCCACCAGCCCGGCCAGCAGGCCCAGCCCGCCCACCAGCAGCACCGACCACAGGGTGGTGTTCCACTGGTTGCTGGCGGCCAGATCGTCGGCCAGCATCTGCCGGTGCTCGCCCACCAGCACCACGTACACGTAGCCGGCCTGGCGGCCCTGCACCACCAGCGGGGCCACGCTGAACACCTTGCGGCCACCGGTGCTGCGCGGGTCATCGCCGAGGATCGGCAACGGCGCACCGGCCAGCAGGTGGCGCAGCGGCGCCAGGTCGACACGGTCGCGCAGCAGGTGGCCGCTGGGCGCATCGTGGCCGAGGATGCGGCCCTGGTCGTCCAGCAGGTAGACCTCCACGCTGGGATTGACCGCCATCAACTGGCCGAACAGCGCGCGCACCGCGGTATCGCGCATGCCGCTGGTGTCCATCAGCTCGCTGCGCTGGGCGATGTGTTCGGCCAGGCCCAGCGACAGCCGCTGCACCACCTCCTGTTCGTGGCGGGTACTGGCGCGCATCTGCAGGGCCAGCAGGGCCATGCAGCACATCAGCATCAGCGCGGCGATCACCGCTGCCAGCTTCTGCCACAGGTTGGGCGTGATCATGCCGCCGCCCCGGCCGGATCGACCAGCTTGTAGCCGCGACCCCACACCGTCAGCAGCCGGCGCGGGTTGGCCGGGTCGCCCTCGATCTTGCTGCGCAGGCGGTTGATGTGGGTATTCACCGTGTGCTCGTAGCCATCGTGCTGGTAGCCCCAGACCTGGTTGAGCAGTTCCATCCGTGCGAACACCTGGTCGCGGTGGCGGGCGAAGAACAGCAGCAGGTCGAACTCACGCGGGGTCAGCTCCAGCGCGCTGCCATCGACCGAGGCAGTGCGCGCCACCGGGTCCAGCTGCAGGCCACCCACTTCCACGGCACCGGCATCGATGCGTGCGTTCTGCGCCATGGCTTCGGCACGGCGCAGCAGCGCACGCACGCGGGCCACCAGTTCGGGCATCGAGAAGGGCTTGGCCAGGTAATCGTCCGCACCCAGTTCCAGGCCGACGATGCGCTGGGTTTCACTGCCGCGTGCGCTGATGATGATGATCGGCACGTAGCGCGCCATCGCCCGGGCACGCTGGCAGATCTGCAGTCCGTCCACGCCGGGCAGCATCACGTCCAGCACCAGCGCGTCCCACGGGCCGTCCTGTTCCAGCAGGCGCAGGCCGGCATCGCCGGTGGCGGCGTGGGCGACGTCGTAGCCCTCGTCGGCCAGGTGCATGCGCAGCAGGTCGGCGATGTGGGCATCGTCTTCAACGATCAGGACGCGTTTTGCGGACATCGGCAACTCAGGGCCAGTGGGGAGGCTGCCCGCATTGTGGCGCGGCTTGGCCACCGATACCTCACGAAAAATTGAATCCTGCGTGAGGATTCGTTGACCCGGGCAGGCGCAGCATGGCCCCGTCGCCCCTTCCCGGAGTCCGCCATGCCCCTCACCCGCCGCCACCTGCTGGGCCTGGGTGGTCTTGCCACCGCCGCTGGCGTGCTCGGCCTGGGCGCGTGCAGCCGCCCCGCCACGGCCGCCGCCGAGAACCGCCCGGCACGACAGTTCCCGCTGATGCGCAGCGACGCCGAATGGCGCCGGCTGCTGACCCCGGCGCAGTACGCGGTGCTGCGCCAGCAGGCCACCGAACGCGCCGGCAGCAGCCCGCTGGATCGGGAACACCGGCAGGGCACGTTCACCTGCGCCGGCTGCCAGCAGCCGCTGTTCTCCTCGTCCACCAAGTTTGAAAGCGGCACCGGCTGGCCCAGCTTCTGGGCACCGCTGCATGGCGCCGTCGGCGAGGACCGCGACACCACCTTCGGCATGTTGCGGGTGGAAGCGCACTGCAGCCGCTGCGGCGGCCACCTCGGCCATGTCTTCAACGATGGCCCGCGCCCGACCGGCCTGCGCTACTGCATGAACGGTGCCGCCCTGCTGTTCCAGCCCGGTGCGGCCCGGCAGGACAGCGACGGTGGCTGGCGCGTGCCGCTCGGTTCTTCCCGTGTTTCTGGAGCCTGATGATGCTGCTGTTGCTGCTGGCCTACCTGGGCGGCGTACTGACCCTGCTCAGCCCCTGCATCCTGCCGGTGCTGCCCTTCGTGTTCGCACGCGCCAACCGGCCGTTCCTGCGCAGCACGCTGCCGCTGCTGCTGGGCATGGCGCTGACCTTCGCCGTGGTCGCCAGCCTGGCCGCCGTGGGCAGCCAATGGGTGGCCCAGGCCAACCAGATCGGCCGCTGGATGGCCCTGGTGCTGATGGCCGTGTTCGCTCTGGCACTGCTCTGGCCGCGCCTGGCCGACCACCTGCTGGCGCCGTTCCAGCGCGTGGGTGCACGGCTGAGCGCGCGCGCCGATGCCGCCGATGATGCCGGCCGTGGCGGGGCATGGACCTCGCTGCTGATCGGCATCGCCACCGGCCTGTTGTGGGCACCCTGCGCCGGGCCGATCCTGGGCCTGGTGCTGACCGGTGCGGCACTGCACGGCGCCAGCGTGGGCACCAGTGGGCTGCTGCTGGCCTACGCGCTGGGTGCGGCGACGGCGCTCGCGCTGGCGGTGTGGATCGGTGGCCGCGTGTTCAATGCCCTGCAGGCGCGGCTCGGCCTGGGCGACGTGCTGCGCAAGGCATTGGGTGTGGCCGCGCTGCTGGCAGTGGTGGCCATCGGCCTGGGCTGGGATACCGGCCTGCTGACCCGCCTGTCCTCGGTCAGCACCGCGCGCATCGAGCAGGGCCTGCTGGAAGCCGTACCCGGTGCCCAGCCGGCCGCGCCGCCGATGATGATGATGGCCGGTGCCAACGCCGCCAATGCGCCCCTGCCGGTGGAAGGCACCCTGCCCGCCCTGGACGGCGCCACCGGCTGGCTCAACAGCCCGCCGCTGCAGGCCGAACAGCTGCGCGGCAAGGTCGTGCTGATCGATTTCTGGACCTATTCCTGCATTAACTGCCTGCGCGCGATGCCCTTCGTGCACGAATGGGAGCGCCGCTACCGCGACCATGGCCTGGTGGTGGTGGGCGTGCACACGCCGGAATTCGCCTTCGAACGCGACCCGCGCAACGTGATGAAGGCGGTGCAGCAGCTGAAGGTCGAGTACCCGGTGGCGCTGGACAACCAGTATTCGATCTGGCGCGCGTTCAACAACCAGTACTGGCCGGCGCAGTACTTCGTTGATGCACAGGGCAACATCCGCGCCCACCAGTTCGGTGAAGGCAACTACGCGCATTCGGAACAGGTGATCCGCCGCCTGCTGGCCGAAGCCGGCCGGACCGACCTGCCGCCACCGGCCGACCCGGCCGCCGCCGACCTGCAGGGCGTGGCCACGCAGGCCGACATGGGCAACCTGCGCTCGCCGGAAACCTACCTGGGCCATGCACGCGCCGAGCACTTCGCCTCGCCCGGCGGGCAGCGCACCGATGCGGCCTTCGACTACACGCTGCCGGCCAGCCTTGCACTGAACCAGTGGGGCCTGTCCGGGCACTGGACCATCACCAACGAAGCCGCGCAGCTGCAGCAGGGCGGCGGCCGCATCGCCTTCCAGTTCCACGCCCGCGACCTGCACCTGGTGCTTGCGCCGAAGCAGGACGGCACGCCCGTGCGCTTCCGCGTCTGGCTGGATGGCAAGCCCCTGCCCGCCGCCGATGCCGGCAGTGATGTCGGCGCCGATGGCAGTGGCGTGGTCAACGAGAACCGTCTGTACCAGCTGGTGCGCCAGCGCGGCACGGTCGGCCCGCACCGCTTCGAGATCGAGTTCCTCGACGCGGGCGTGCAGGCCTATGCCTTCACCTTTGGTTGAGAGCAGGAGGGCACGATGAAATTCTCCTTTGAACAGGGCATTGCGGCGGGTATTGCCGGGCTGGTCGCCACGGCGCTGGTGGCTGGCGTGCTGCTGGTGGATCACGGTGCGATGGCCGCGCCGGCCACGGCCAGCGCGCCGGTGCAGGCGCTGCCGGCACCGGCCGGCGACGCCGCCTTCAGCGATGACGCCACCCACGCCAGCGTGGTGTTTGCCGGTGGCTGCTTCTGGGGCGTGCAGGGTGTGTTCCAGCACGTCAAAGGCGTGAGCAATGCCGTGGCGGGCTATGCGGGCGGCAGCGCCGCCGATGCACGCTATGAGCGGGTCAGCAGCGGCCGCACCGGCCACGCCGAAGCGGTGAAGGTCGACTACGATCCGCGCCAGGTCAGCTATGGCCAGCTGCTGCAGGTGTTCTTCTCGGTGGCGCACGACCCCACCCAGCTGAACTACCAGGGCCCCGACCACGGCAGCCAGTACCGCTCGGCGATCTTCAGCGATGATGCGCGGCAACTGGCCGCCAGCCGCGCCTACATCAGCCAGCTGGGCCAGCCTGGCAGCTACCGCGGCCCGATCGTCACCCAGGTGGCCAGCGGCCAGCGCTTCTACCCGGCCGAGAGCTACCACCAGAACTACATGGCCAACTACCCGCAGGCGGCCTACATCCGCTATTACGACGCACCGAAGCTGGCCGCGCTGGGCAGGCAGTTCCCCGCGCTGTACCGGCGCCAGGCCTCGCTGGTGCCGATGCGCTGACCGCGCTTTTGTAGAGCCGAGCCCATGCTCGGCTGCCGCGCCGGGAAAGCAGCCGAGCATGGGCTCGGCTCTACAAAAAAAGACGCACGGCCCTGCGGCCGTGCGTTTGAAATGGATCGGCCAGGCCCCGATCAGGCCCCACCGACGGCACCATGCTAGGCTCGGCGGCATCATGGGTACAGCTCCAGATGCAGGCCAGTCCAATGGATACAGATCCACGCGCCACCCCGGCCCCACCGCGCTACCAGCGCCTGTCCGATGAACTGGCCGAAGCGATCCACGGCGGCCGCCTGCCGGTGGGCAGCCGCCTGCCCTCGCTGCGGCAGATGGCGGCGCAGCGCCAGCTGAGCCTGAACACCGTCATCGCCGCCTATCGGCAGCTGGAAGATGCAGGGCTGGTGGTGCCACGGCCGAAGGCCGGTTTCGAGGTGGCGCCACGCCTGTCGGTGCCGCAGCGATCACTGCGCGATGCGCCCTCGGCGCCCACCGCACCGCTGCAGCAGGCACTGATGGCCCGCGTGCTCGAGGCGCAGCGCCGCCCAGGGGTGATCGACCTGGCATTCGCCGGGCCGCGCGGGCGCCAGTTCTACCCTGGCGCGCAGCTGGCCCGGCACACCGCGCAGGTGCTGCGCCACGGCCAGCAGACGGTGGAAACCTATGCGCGCCCGAACGGCTCGCCGCGCCTGCTGGCGCAGATCGTGCGGCGTGGCCCGCGGCTGGGCTTGCACACCCACGCCGACCGCCTGCTGCTGACCCATGGCGCGATGGAAGCGCTGCAGCTGGCCCTGCGTGCCGTGACCGAGCCGGGCGCGGCGGTGGGCATCGAAGCCCCCTCCTACTTCAACCTGTACCCGTTGCTGGCCAACCTCGGCCTGCAGGCCATCGAGCTGCCCACCCACCCGCAGCACGGGTTGGACGTGGATGCGCTGGAAGCGCTGCTGGAGCACACGCCGCTGGCCGCGCTGGTGGTGATGCCCACGGTGCACAACCCGCTGGGCTGCACCATGCCGACGGCGGCCAAGCAGCGCCTGGCCGAACTGGTCAACGCGCACCAGCTGCCGCTGATCGAGGATGCGGTGTATGCCGAGCTGCAGTTCTGCGAACCGCCTGCGCCGCTGCTGAAGGCATTCGATCGCGATGGCTGGGTGATGGTGGTGGGGGGCTTCTCCAAGACGCTGGCACCGGATTACCGCATCGGCTGGCTCGATGGCGGTCGCTTCGCCGAGCGCATCGCCCTGCTGAAGTTCCAGTCCACCGGCGGTGAACCGCAGCTGCTGGGTGATGCCGTGGCCGCCTATCTGGAAGCAGGCAGCTACGAGCACCACCTGCACCGCATGCGCCGGCTGTACCGCGAACAGGTGGGTCGCCTGCGGCAGCTGGTGGCCGAGCACTTCCCCACAGGCACCCGCGCCACCGAGCCGCAGGGGGGCTTCCTGCTGTGGCTGGAGCTGCCTGGCGTGGACACGCGTGAACTGTTCGAGCGTGCGCTGGCCGAGGACATCGTGTTCATGCCCGGCCAGGTGTATTCGCGTGGCGCGCGCTACCGGCATTGCCTGCGGCTGTCGTGCTGCCAGGCGCTGGACGCGCGCTTCATCAGCGCGGTGGAGCGGCTGGGCGCGATCGCGCGGAAGCTGGCAGCGCGGTAGTGCCGGCCGCTGGCCGGCAATCGCGGTGCCGTTCGTATCGGGTTGCCGGGTAGAGTCGACCGTTGGTCGACTGCTCCTGATCAGACCCCGCGCTGCGCGCGATAGTCGACTGACAGTCGACTCTACCGCTGCTCCGCTCCCAGGTGTGCGCCCAGGGTTTGGCCATCCGCGCCCGGCAGGTACGGCAGGCGGCCCCAGCACGGCATCGGCAGGCGCTGCTGCAACGTGGCGATGTTCTCGTCCTGGCGCTGCATGGTGGGATCGATGTGGTTGCCGATCCAGCCCAGGCACTCCACGCCGCTGGCCTGCAGCGACTGCGCGGTCAGCCGTGCATGGTTCACGCAGCCCAGGCGCATGCCCACCACCAGCAGCACCGGCAGGCGCAGCGCGCGCACCAGGTCGAGCTGGTCCAGCGTGGCCGACACCGGCGCCAGCCAGCCGCCCACGCCTTCCACCACCACCACATCGGCCTGCGCACGCAGGCGCTCGAAGGCGGCCACGATCGGCGCCAGCTGCACCTCCACGCCGTCCTCGGCCGCAGCCAGTTCAGGTGCCAGCGGCTGCCGCAGCGCATAGGGGTTCAGATCGGCGTAGTCCGGCACCGGCCAGCTGGCCGCCTGCAGCGCCAGCGCGTCCTCGTTGCGCAGGCCGTGGCCCAGGTCCCGGCTGCCGCTGGCGACCGGCTTCATGCCCACCGCGCGCAGTCCGCGCCGGCGCAGTGCATGCAGCAGCGCGGTGCTGCTGGCGGTCTTGCCGATCTCGGTATCGGTGCCGGTGACGAACACCGCCGGCGGCATCAGGGTGGGCAGGGGCATCGATGGCTCCAGGCATGCAACAGAGCGTGCATTATCGCTGGTCCCGTACGCTTGCTAGACTGCAGGCATGTTCGCCAACGCCTCGCTCACCGGCAGCAAGCCGGAACAATACGCCCAGCTGCTGGAACAGGCCCGAGGCCTGGTCTACGGCGAGTCCGACCGCATCGCCAACGCGGCCAACCTCTCCGCACTGGTCTACCACTCCCTTCCCGACCTGAACTGGGTGGGTTTCTACCTGTACGACGGCAAGGAGCTGGTGGTCGGCCCGTTCCAGGGCCTGCCGGCGTGCGTGCGCATCCCGCTGGACAAGGGCGTGTGCGGTGCCGCTGCCAGCCAGCGCGTCACCCAGCGCGTGGAAGACGTCGATGCCTTCCCGGGCCACATCGCCTGTGATTCGGCCTCGCGCTCGGAACTGGTGGTGCCGCTGCTGCGCGGTGATGAGCTGATCGGCGTGTTCGACATCGACAGCCCGAAGGTGGGCCGCTTCGATGCCGAGGACCAGGCCGGACTGGAAGCCATCGCCCGCGTGTTCGTCGAGGCCTTGGGATGAGCGCACCCAAGCTGCGCAACATCGGCCCGAAGAGTGCGGCGTGGCTGCGCCAGGTCGGCCTGCGCAGCCGCGAGGACCTGGCTGCGCTCGGCGCCGTCGGGGCCTTCGTCAAGGTCAAGCGCGCCGGCTTCAAGCCCAGCTTGAACCTGCTTTATTCGCTGGAAGGCGCGCTGCTGGACTGCCACTGGCAGGAACTGGGCGAAGCACAGCGCGAAGCGCTGGTGCAGGACTACGAGGCACGCATCGCCGCGCACCCGTTGAAGGCGGCCGGCCCGGCATCGGGCCCGGTGCGTGAGCAGCGCTTCGACAACGAGGATGACGGCGAAGAGCGCTTTGCCGAGAGCGCGGACGAGGATTAGAGCGTCCGCATTGCTGGGAATGCCGGCCAGCGGCCGGCACTACCACGGTGTGGCGGTCGTGCGGGATCGGTAGCGCCGGGCCATGCCCGGCGGTCGCGGTTACGGCTGCTGCAGTTCCAGCAGCTCGCCCACCAGGCCCACTTCACCGCGTTCCAGCCACACCCGCAGGCGCGTGCCGTGGTCGATGCGCAGCGCCCAGCACAGTGACAGCGGCAACCCGCAGACCTGTGACAGCACCATGCGCAGCGGGCCGCCATGGCTGACCACCACGGTGGGCAGCGGATCCTCATCGTCCAGCAGGCGATCCAGTGCGCGCGCAATGCGCCGTTCGAAGTGGCCCCAGCTTTCGCCATTGGGCGGCGGGTAGGCATGCGGATCGGCGTGGAAGGCCGCCAGCGCGTCCTCCGGCAGGTCAAACAGCGATTGTCCGTCCCAATCGCCGAAATCCAGTTCTTCCCATTCCTCGTCCGCGTCCACGTCAAGCCCGCGCGGGGTGGCCAGGGCCATCGCCGTATGCAGCGAGCGCAGGCGCGGCGAGCTGATCACCCGCTGCCAGTCGTGCCCGGCATAGGCGTCGACCAGTTCCTGCGGCAGGCGGGCCAGCTGCGGCGGATCGCTGCGGCCATCGAGGAACTCGTCGCGGCCGTTGCCGGCATGGCGGACCAGGTCGAGGATCATGCGTGCGTCCTGTGCAGGCAACGCGGGAACAGCGGAAAACAGCGGGACATCGGCAACGGCACCACGGGTATCGAAGGGATATTCTACGGGCACAGCCGAGGCAGTCGAGCGGAAGCGACGAAGGCAGTCGAGCAGAAGCGGCAACGGCAGTCGAGCAAGCTCGACTCTACGGGCCGCCGGCGATGCCGTAGACTGCGCCCACTTCCAGGTGACCTGCGGCCGCGGCCGGCAGGTTGAAACGGGAAGCCGGTGACGCGTGGCAACACGCCAGGCCGGCGCTGCCCCCGCAACGGTAAGCACGTCTGTTCCAGGCAATACCGCCACTGTGCCACCGGCATGGGAAGGCGCCTGGACGGTGGCCTCGCGCCACCTGGCGGCAAGCCCGGAGACCGGCCCGGAAGCCTCAGGTCGCGATGCGGTGGGCATGGCGCTGGATGATCGCGGCATCTGCTGCGGCTTCGGCGCGTGCCTGCCTTCGTGGCTCCTCCCCTTCGCCACGCGGGCGTGCGTGGCACCCGGAGTCCTCCCGATGAAGCTGCAGTTCCAAATGCTGTCCCTGGCCGTGCTGGCCGCCCTGCCCGCCCTGGCCCATGCCCAGGCGAGCGATGACACCGCTGCGCTGGACCAGGTGCTGGTGACCGCCACGCGCACCCCCATCGCCCTGCAGGACAGCATCGCACCGGCGCAGGTGATCGACCGCGCACAGATCGAATCCAGCCAGGCCACCTCGCTGCAGGAACTGCTGGCCGGCCGCGCCGGCATCAACCTGACCAACAGCGGTGGCCTCGGCAAGCAGAGCTCGCTGTTCCTGCGCGGCACCAATTCCTCGCACACCGTGGTACTGGTCGATGGCGTGCGCATCAACAGCGCCGACCTTGGCCTGGCGATGTACCAGGACCTGCCGCTGGCGCAGATCGAGCGCGTGGAAATCGTGCGCGGGCCGCAGTCCAGCCTGTACGGCGCCGATGCCATTGGTGGCGTCATCCAGATCTTCACCCGCCGCAACCAGGGCGGGTTTGCGCCGCACTTCCAGCTGGGCGGCGGCAGCAATGGCCTGCGCGAAGCCAGCGGTGGCATCGGTGGCAGCGGCGAGCACGGCTGGTTCGGCGCCGATATCGCCTACCAGCACACCGACGGCATCAACGCCTGCCGCGGCTCGGCCACGCTGTTCATCGGCTGCTTCGCCGATGAGCCCGACCACGATGGCTACCGCAACCTGTCCAAGAGCCTGCGCGGTGGCTACACCTTCAACGAGCAGTGGAGCGTGGAAGGCAGCGCCCTGCGTGCCGAAGGCGAGAACCACTACGACGGCTACTACAACTACTCGGAAACGCTGCAGCAGGTGATGTCCGGCAAGGTGCGCTACACACCGTCCGAGCGCCTGGCCTTCACCGCCAGCGTCGGCCGCAGCGACAACGAGTCGGACAACTACGGCGACTTCGGCGTGTCCGGCAGCGCGCAGACGCACCGCGACAACGCCTCGCTGCAGGCCGATATCGGCCTGGCCGAGGGCCAGCTGCTGAGTACCGGCGTGGACTGGAGCGAGGACAACCTGGATGGCAGCAGCGCCGGCTATCTCGTGGACAGCCGCCGCAACACCGGCGTGTTCGTGCAGTACCAGGGCCGTTTCGGCCGCCACCAGCTGCAGGTGAGCGCGCGCAACGACGACAACGCGCAGTTCGGCAACCATGCCACCGGCAGCCTTGGCTGGGCGATGGACCTGGGCCACGGCCTGCGCGTGAATGCCAGCTACGGCACCGCGTTCAAGGCACCGACCTTCAGCGACCTGTACGACCCGTGGAGCGGCGTGCCGACGCTGGATCCGGAGACGTCGAAGAGCGCCAACATCGGCCTGTCACAGCAGGGCCAGGGCTGGCACTGGGGCGTGGACGTGTACGAGACCCGCATCGATGACCTGATCACCTACGACGCGGCAACCTTCATGATGCAGCAGATCGAGAAGGCGCGTATCCGTGGTGCCGAACTGACCGCAGGCGTGGTGCTGGCCGGCTTCGACATCAACGGCCAGCTGAGCTTCACCGACCCGCGCAACCGCACCGCTGGCAGCGCGCAGTTCGACAACTGGCTGCCGCGTCGCGCGCAGCAGACCGCGCGCCTGGACGTGGACCGCCGCTTCGGCGATTTCCGCGCCGGACTGACCGTGCAGGGTGCGGGCAAGCGCTTCGACGACGCCGGCAACGCGGTGAAGGTGGGCGGCTACGGCACGCTGGACCTGCGCGCGGAGTACGCGCTGACGCCGTCGTGGTCGCTGCTGGCCCGCGCAGCCAATGTGTTCGACCGCCGCTACGAGACCGTGGCGTGGTTCAACCAGCCGGGCCGCGAGTACCAGCTGAGCGTGCGGTACCAGCCGAAGTAACCACGCCGGCCATGGTAGTGCCGGCCGCTGGCCGGCAACGTCATGGTCTATGGCAGCGTGTAACGGGTTGCCGGCCAGCGGCCGGCACTACCCTCAGCGTCAGCGCTGCAGGCCCGGGAGTTCGCGCAGCCGGTTGAGCGTGCGTTACCAGCCGAAGTAAGCGCGCCCGCCATGGTAGTGCCGGCCGCTGGTCGGCAACCTCATGGTCTATGGCAGCGTGCAACGGGTTGCCGGCCAGCGGCCGGCACTACCCAGTGCGTCAGCGCTGCAGGCCGGGGAGGTCACGCAGATCGTCGATGACCGCCACGGCATCCGCGGTGTCCAGATCCAGGCCACGCGGATAGCCGTAGCGCACCAGCGCGATCGGCATGCCGGCGTCTTCGGCGGCACGGTAATCGGTGAGCGAATCACCCACCATCAGGCAGGCGTCCACCGCCTGGCCGAAGTGCGCGGCGATGTGCCGCAGCGGTTCACCACTCGGCTTGCGCTGCGGCAGCGAATCACCGCCCAGCACCAGCGAAAACGCATCCGCAATGCCCAGGTGCTGCAGCAACGGCGGCACCAGCGCGGCCGGCTTGTTGGTGCAGATGGCCAGCGGCACGCCGCGCGCGCGCAGCAGCGCCAAGGCTTCCGGCACGCCATCGAACAGGCGCGGGCTGCGCAGCAGGCATTCGCGGTAATGCACCATGAAGGTCGGCATCACCTCGGCCAGGTCCACGTCGCGGCCGGCGGCGTGCACCGCCTGCTCGACCAGCCGCCGCACGCCATCACCGATCCAACCCAGCACGGTGGTTTCCGGCACGCGCGCGACGCCGATGTCTTCCAGCGTGCGGTTCAGTGCTTCGGCAATGTCAGCCGCGCTGTCCACCAGCGTGCCGTCCAGATCAAACACAATCAACGGATAGGGATACGACAAGGGACGGTTACCTGTACGACGTGGGCCGTCCATTGTACGCCCCGGCATTTCCGCATCCGCCTCAGCCGATCCGGCGGGCGCGGGTGGCCAGGAACGTGGGCAGGTAGCGGTCGATCAGGAAACGCGGGCGCGGCTGCCAGTCTTCCATGAAGCGCTCGACCACGAAGCCGGCATCGAGCTGGCCACCGATCAGGTCGCCGAGGCTGTGGCCGAAGGTCAGCGCTTCACCACGGGCCAGCTTGGCCTCGCGCTCTTCGGCCGGCAGGTCTTCCAGGTCCGAATACGGAATGGCGTACCGCGGGCGGATCAGGCCCTGTTCCTGCAGCTGCGGATCGCGCGCGCCCACGAACACCACCGGGTTGTAGAAGCTGGCCAGCAGCAGGCCATCCCGTGCCAGCACGCGCTGGCACTCGGCCCAGACCGGGCGCACATCCGGCACGTACAGGTTGGAAATGGGGTGGAACACCACATCGAAACTGCCATCGGCGAAGGCATGCAGGTCACGCATGTCGCCCTGCACGGTGCGCAGTGACAGCCCATCGCGCTCGGCCACGCGGCGGTCCTGCGCCAGCTGCCCGTCGGACAGATCGAACACGGTGACCACCGCGCCAGCGGCGGCAAGCACCGGCGCCTGCTGGCCACCGGCCGATGCCAGGCAGAGGATGCGCCGGCCGCGCACATCGCCCAGCCAGTCCAGCGGCAGCGGGCGGGGCGTCAGGTGGACCTGCCAGCGTCCCTGGCGTGCGGCAGCGATGGTTTCGGCATCAACCGGGCGCGACCAGTCGCTGGCCTCGCGTGCCTGGCGGTCCCACGCCGCGCGGTTGTGCTCGAGCAATCCCTGTCCATGGTTCATGTGTCCTCCTTGACCGGTGGGCGCCAATCCAGATCCTGGAATGCCGGGCTGGCGAAACACTCGGCCAGGAAATCCAGGAACCGCCGCATGATAGCGGGCTGCTGTCGACGCGATGCGTACACGGCATGAATGCCCAGCTCGTCCAGCGCATAGGCCGGCAGCAGCTGCACCAGTTCCCCCGAACGCAGCAGCGGTGCCACCTGGTAGGTCGGCAGCATGGCGATGCCGGCACCGGCGCGCACCGCTTCCAGCAGCAGGGAGGCTTCGTTGGCGCTGATGTTGCCGCCCACCGCCACCGACAGCGAGCGACCGTCGCGATGCAGCTGCCACAGGCTCTTGCCAACGTAGTGGTGGGTGAGGCAGTTGTGCGCGGGCAGCTGCTCCGGTGCGCTGGGCGTGCCGTGTGCCTGCAGGTAGGCAGGCGTGGCGCACAGCACCGAACGGCAGGTGGCCAGCCGTCGCGCGATCAGGCTGGGATCGATCTGGCGGGCGATGCGCACGGCCAGGTCCACGCGCTCCTCCACCAGGTTGACCATGCGGTCGACCAGCAGCAGCTCGATGCGCGCGGCCGGGTGGCGCTGCACGAAGGCCGCCACTGCGCGTGCCAGGTGGCTCTGCCCGAACGACACGCTGGCGGTGATGCGCAGGGTGCCGTGCGGCTCGGGATCGTCGCTGGCCAGTTCGCCCTGCAGTTCCTCGCCGATGGCCAGCATCTGCCGGAAGCGCGCCAGCGCGGCTTCACCGGCGCCGGTCAGGCTGATCCGCCGCGTGGTCCGGTGCAGCAGGCGCGCGCCCAGCCAGCCCTCCACCTCGGCCAGGTAGCGGCTGACCATCGCGCGGGACATGTCCAGCACCTCGGCGGCAGCGGTCAGGCTGCCACGCTCGGCCACTTCGACGAACACGGTCATGGCGGTCAATCGGTCCATCTGCTCGATCCATGCAACAAACAAGCGCGTTATACGCTGTTTTTCGAGCAACTGCAGCGGCCTACAGTGGCCTTGTTCCCACCCCATTCCGCCCCAAGGAGTTCAGCCATGAAGATCGCCCTCGTCGGTGCCACCGGCAACATCGGCCGCCAGATCGCCCGCCACGCCCTCGCCCACGGCCACCAGGTGACGGCCGTGGTCCGCAGTGAAAAAGACCTGCCGGCCGAGCTGGCCGGTGCCCAGCTGGCCATCGCCGCGCTGGACGACACCGCCGCCCTGGCCGCCGTGATCGCCGGCCATGACGTGCTGGCCAGCGCCTATGGCCCGCGCCCGGGTGATGACATCGGCCAGATCGCCAGCGTGGCCGACCAGCTGGTCGCCGCCGCACGCCAGGCCAAGATGCCGCGCGTGGTGGTGGTCGGTGGCGCCGGCAGCCTGGAGATCGCGCCGGGCGTGCAGCTGGTCGACACCCCGGATTTCCCCGCCGCCTACAAGCCGTACGCACTTGCCGCGCGCGAAGCGCTGAAGCGCCTGCAGGCGGTGGAGGACCTGGACTGGACCTTCTTCTCGCCGGCCGCGGAAATCGGCCCGGGCGAAGAGCGCGGCAAGTACCGCGTGCAGGCGAAGACCTTCCTGGCCGATGCCAGCGGCCACAGCCGCATCAGCTACGCCGATTACGGTGCGGCGTTCGTGGCCGAGCTGGAAGCGGGCAAGTACCCGAAGCAGATCATCACTGCGGCGTATTGATCGATACGTTTCCCCTGTAGAGCCGAGCCTGCGCTCGGCTCGAGGCAACCACTGCAGCCGAGCATGGGCTCGGCTCTACACGAGGAATCGTTGATGCGTACTGCTGCCCTGCTGCTTCCCCTCGCGCTGGCCGCGGGTTTCACCGGTGCACCGCTGCCGGCCGCCGCGGCCGCCACTGCGGCGAAACACTCACAATTGCACCTGCAGACTTTCCATCCCGGGCCGCAGGCGATGTTCTCCGTGTCCTCGGTGCTGATCGAAGGCCGCAATGACGCGATCCTGGTCGATGCACAGTTCGCGGCCAGCGATGCGGCTGCGCTGGCCGACAGGATCCGCGCCAGCGGCAAGCGGCTGACCACGATCTACATCAGCCATGGCGATCCGGACTACTACTTCGGCCTGGCCACGCTGCAGGATGCGTTCCCGCAGGCACGCATCGTCGCCACGGCGCAGACCGTTGCCCACATCACGCAGACCCAGGCCGGCAAGTTGGCCTACTGGGGCCCGAAAATGGGTGCCGACGTGCCTGCGCGCATCGTGCTGCCGCAGGTGCTGGACGGCGATGCGCTGCAGCTGGAAGGCCAGCGCCTGCCGCTGATCGGGCTGGACGGGCCGACACCCGAGCGCACGGTGCTGTGGGTGCCGTCGCTGCGTGCGATCGTCGGTGGCATTCCGGTGGTGGCCGGTGAGCACGTGTGGATGGCCGATACGCAGACGCCGCAATCGCATGCTGATTGGCTGCAGACGCTGCAGCACCTGCAGGCGCTGAAGCCGAAGGTGGTGGTGCCGGGCCATTACGCGCCGGGTGCGGCGCTGGATGCGAGCGCGCTGCGTTTCACTGCAGGCTACATCCGTGCGTTCGATGCGGAGGCGGGCGAGGCGAAGGACAGTGCGGCGCTGGTGAAGGCGATGCAGGCGCGCTATCCGGCGCTGGCGGGCGTGGCGTCGCTGGAGCTCAGTGCGAAGGTGGCCAAGGGCGAGATGCAGTGGCCGTGAGGTAGGTGGTTTCTTTTTGCAGGGCTGCGCCCTGCACCTGCTCAATGCAACGGCAACGGCAACGGCAACAGCTGGGTATCCGTGGGTTGGCGGACCCACCCCGCCTTCGACAGTTTCCCGCGATCTGTCGGAATGACAGGGGTCGGATCCGGTTGCTGCGCAACGGGCTCTGACCCCATTGTTTGATGATCAGATGTCTGTGGGATTGTTCGGTTCGTGCCCGAACAGTTCGCCCTGCACCACAGGTTCTTTATCGCGGAATCCCCCCAGGCCGACGCCAACGAGGCGGTAGCGGGTGTCGGCAGGCAGGTCGACGCGGGCGCGCAGGGCCAAGGCGATGTCGCGCAGTTCCTGCATCGATTCCGGTGGACGGTCCGGGGTGAAACTGCGGGTGAGGATGCGGAACTGGGCGGTCTTCAGTTTCAGCACGACGGTGTGGCCGATGCGTTCGGTCTTGCGCGTGGCATTCCAGGTCTTCTCGGCCAGCTGCACGATGGCCTCGCCCAGGTCTTCCAGCAGCAGGTCTTCGGCAAAGGTGTCCTCGGAGGAGATCGACTGCACCTGCTGGTCCGGCTCCACCGGCCGTTCGTCGATGCCGCGGGCGCGGTTGTACAGACTGCGGCCGAAGCTGCCGAAATTCTCTTCCAGGTCCGGCAGCGTCCAGTTGCGCAGGTCACCGCAGGTGACGATGCCGCGCTCGGCCAGCTTGCCTTCCATCACCTTGCCCACGCCCGGCACGCTTTTCACCGGCAGCGTCAGCAGGAACGCGTCCACGCGCTGCGGCGGGATGACGAACTGGCCGTCAGGCTTGCGCCAGTCCGAGGCGATCTTGGCCAGGAACTTGTTCGGCGCGATGCCGGCTGAAGCAGTCAGGTTCGTCTCTTCGCGGATCTGCGCGCGGATGGTGCGGGCGATCTCGGTGGCCAGTTCGATGCCGCTCTTCGGCGCGGTCACGTCCAGGTAGGCCTCGTCCAGCGACAGCGGCTCGACCAGGTCGGTATGGCGCAGGAAGATCTCGCGCACCTGGCGTGACACGGCTTTGTAACGCGCGAAATCCGGCGGCACGAAGATCGCATCCGGGCACAGGCGCTCGGCGCGCAGGGCGGGCATTGCCGAGCGCACGCCGAACACACGGGCCTCGTAGGAGGCCGCGCACACCACCGAGCGTGCCCCGCGCCAGGCCACGACCACCGGCTTGCCGCGCAGTGACGGATCGTCGCGCTGCTCCACCGACGCGTAGAAGGCGTCCATGTCGACGTGGATGATCTTGCGCAGTGCGTTCATGGTTGGCGGACATCATACCCGCACCGTACCGCTCCAGACGGCCAAGTATGGTCGTTGTGCATCAACGGGATGCGTGATTCCCGGGGAAAACACTACGCACGCGTACGGTGCGGCGGTTTGATTCCCGTTGCAACCGTCGTGCATCCTCGGGGACTTGTTGCCTTGTTTTCGCTTCCAGGAATGCGCTTTCCATGACTCGTCTCCACGCGTTCAACCGTGACCAGCTGCTGGCCAGCGCCCGCGGTGAACTGTTCGGCGCCGCCGCCGGCCGTCTGCCCAACGACCCGATGCTGATGTTCGACCGCATCACCGAAATCCGCGAGGACGGCGGACCGCATGGCAAGGGCATGGTACGTGCCGAACTGGATATCCGCCCGGACCTGTGGTTCTTCGGCTGCCACTTCATCGGTGACCCGGTGATGCCTGGCTGCCTGGGCCTGGATGCCATGTGGCAGCTGACCGGTTTCTACCTGACCTGGCTGGGTGCACCCGGCAAGGGCCGCGCCCTGGGCTGCGGCGAGGTGAAGTTCACCGGCCAGGTGCTGCCGGAAGCCAAGCTGGTGCGCTACGAGATCGACATCACCCGCGTCATCAACCGCAAGCTGGTGATGGCCCAGGCCGATGCCCGCATGTACGTGGACGACCGCGAGATCTACAACGCCCGCGACCTGCGCGTGGGCCTGTTCACTGAAACCGGGAGCTTCTGATGCGTCGCGTCGTCATCACCGGCATGGGCATCACCTCGTGCCTGGGCAATGATCTGGATACCGTTTCCTCGGCGCTGCGGGAAGGCCGCGCCGGCATCACCGCGCTGCCCGACCACGCCGAAGCCGGCCTGCGCAGCCAGATCGGTGGCCGCGTCGACCTGGACCTGGATGCGCAGATCGACCGCAAGCAGAAGCGCTTCATGAGCGATGCGGCGGCCTTCGCCTACATCGCCATGCGCGATGCGATCGCCGATGCCGGCCTGTCGCCGGAACAGGTGAGCGCGCTGCGTACCGGCCTGATCGCCGGTTCCGGCGGTGGTTCCAGCGAATGGCAGGTGGGTGCCGTGGACCTGCTGCGCGCCCGTGGCGTGCGCAAGGTCGGCCCGTACATGGTGCCGCGCACGATGTGCTCCACCGTGTCGGCCTGCCTGGCCACCGCTTTCCAGATCAAGGGCGTCAGCTACTCGCTGTCGGCTGCCTGCGCGACGTCGGCGCACTGCATCGGCGCGGCCGCGGACATGATCCGCCACGGCGCGCAGGACATCATGTTCGCCGGTGGTGGCGAAGACCTGCACTGGTCGATGAGCGTGATGTTCGATGCGATGGGCGCACTGTCGACCAGCTTCAACGACACCCCGGCCAGCGCATCGCGCCCGTACGACAAGGACCGCGACGGCTTCGTCATCGCCGGTGGCGGCGGCATGCTGGTGCTGGAGGACTACGACCACGCCGTTGCCCGCGGTGCGCGCATCCATGCCGAGCTGATCGGCTATGGCGTGACCTCCGACGGTGCCGACATGGTCGCGCCGTCCGGCGAAGGTGCCGTGCGCTGCATGAAGATGGCGCTGCAGAACGTCGACCGCCCGCTGGATTATCTCAACACCCACGGCACCTCGACGCCGCTGGGCGACGTGACCGAGCTGGGGGCGATCCGCGAAGTGTTCGGCGATGCCGTGCCGCCGCTGTCGTCGACCAAGGCGCTGTCGGGCCACTCGCTGGGTGCCGCCAGCGTGCACGAGGCGATCTACTGCCTGCTGATGATGCGCGATGGTTTCGTGGCCGGTTCGGCCAACATCACCGAGCTCGACCCGGCGGTGGAAGGTTTCCCGATCCTGCGCGAAAGCCGCGAGCAGAAGCTGGATACGGTGATGTCCAACAGCTTCGGCTTTGGTGGCACCAACGCGGCGCTGGTGTTCGGCCGGGTGTGATTGAAAGGCGTGCCGACCAACGGTCGGCACCCACCAGAACGGTAGCGCCGGGCCATGCCCGGCGGAAGCGGTGAAGCGTGCCGACCAACGGTCGGCACCCACCAGAGGGGTGGTCGGCACCCACCAGAGCGGCGGTCGGCACCCACCGGAGCGGTGGTCCCACCGTCAGGTTGGCAGCAGCGGCACCAGCAGGGCGTGGGCATCCACCAGCGAGCCGACGATGCGGTGGCCCAGCGCACGCAGTTCTTCATCCGGATGCACCAGGTCCGGCACCTGGATCACGGTCATGCCCGCCGCAACGGCGGCGCGCGTGCCGGCCGGTGAATCCTCCAGCGCCAGGCAACGTTCCGGTGTCTTGCCCAGCCGCTGCGCGGCCAGCAGGTAGATGTCCGGCGCCGGCTTCGGGTGGGCGACGTCGCCACTGGTGATGACCGCATCGAAATACGGCAGCAGGCCGGCGGCGGCCAGCTTGCGGTTGGCACGCGGCTGCCGCGTGGTGGTCGCCACCGCGCGCGGGATGCCGTGCGTCTTCAGCAGTTCCAGCAGCTCCACGATGCCCGGCCGCAGCGGCAGGCCGGTCTGCGTGCGCGCTTCGTACAGGTCGTGGCAGCGCGCGGCCATCGCCGCGATCACCGCGTCCGACACCCCCTGCCCGCGCAGCAGCGCCTGGCTGTCACGGTCACCCAGGCCAACCATGCGCACGAAGAACGTTTCATCCAGGGGCAGCCCGGATTCGGCGGCCGCCTGGCTCCAGCAGGCGATCGACACCCGCTCGCTGTCGATCATCAGGCCGTCCATGTCGAAGATGACGGCATCCGGAAGGAACGGCAGCGCAGCGAGTGAAGTCATGGAGCGAACAGGGTGTCCAGGTCGGTGGGGTTCAACATGCGCCATTGGCCTTCGTCCAGCCCCTGCAGGTCCAGGCCGCCGACGCGGCTGCGGTGCAGGGCCTGCACGTGGTTGCCGACGGCGGCGAACATGCGGCGTACCTGATGGTAGCGGCCTTCGTGCAGCACCAGGCGCGCCTTGCGCGGGCCCAGCACCTCGAGTTCAGCCGGCAGCAGGGGCGTCTTCTCCGCTTCCAGCATCAGCGTGCCGCTGGCGAACTGCGCCACTTCGTCGCCACGCAGGTCTTCGGCCAGTTCCACTTCGTAGACCTTGGGCAGCTTCGACTTGGGCGAGATGATCCGGTGCAGCAGGCCACCATCGTCGGTCAGCAGCAGCAGGCCACTGGTCTCGCGGTCCAGGCGGCCGACCGTGGACAGCACCGGGTCGCGGTCGCGGAAGCGCGGCGGCAGCAGGTCGTAGATCAGGCGGCCGGTGTCCTTGGTCGAGCAGGTGTAGCCGGCCGGCTTGTACAGCGCCAGCGACAGGCCCACCGGCGGGTCCAGCGGCTCGCCGTCGACCCGGATCGCCTCGTGCGGCACCTGGTCATCGGCGTACAGCACTTCGCCATCGGCATCGGTGACGCGGCCCTCGCGGAACATCCACTGCACCTGCTTGCGGCTGCCATAGCCGAGGTTGGCGATCAGCTTGACCAGCTTCACTTGCCCTTCCCCTTCGCCTTCACCGCTTCCACCAGCTTGAAGCCATCGCGCTCGGCCACCACGCGCACCGCGCCGAAGCTCTCGTTGAGCGTGTACTCGTAAGGCAGGTGGCGGTTGGCCACCACGTACAGGCGGCCACCCGGGCGCAGCGCCTGCGCGGCCACGGCGATGAAGCGCTGGCCGATGTCGGGGCGGTCGGCGCGCGAGGGCGTGTGGAACGGCGGGTTGCTGATGATGACGTCGTAGCCCGGCTCGATGCCGGCGGTGACGTCGCGCCACAGGAAGCGCAGCGGCAGCGCGCGCGGCGGCGGTGCCAGGTTCAGTTCGGCCAGGGCCAGCGCACGCTGCTCGGCTTCATACAGGTCCAGCGCGGTGATCTTCGGGCAGCGTTCCAGCAGCTCGCGCGACAGGTAGCCATAGCCCGCACCGAGATCGGCGGCGCGGCCGGCCAGGTCGGCCGGCAGGTGTTCGGCCAGCAGCGCGGAGGCCGGGTCGATGCGGTCCCAGGCAAACACGCCCGGGCGGCTGAGGAAGCGGCCGCCGACGATCGGACGCACCGCGTCCAGCGCGCTCCAGCGCTTGGCCAGGTCGGCATCGTGCTGACCCTGCAGCGGGGCGGTCCAGTACACGCGGCAGTGGTTCTTGGTCAGGCAGCCGCCCAGGCCGGTCAACTGCTTGAGGTCGCCTTCGCCGGAGCGGGCGCCCTCGTTGTTGGACTGGCAGGCGACGATGCGGCCGCCCTCGGCCACCAGGGCCAGGGCGCGGGCGAACAGCGCGCGGGCCTCTTCACGCTGGCGCGGCGGCAGCACCAGCACCAGCGGGTAGCGGCCCTTGCCAGCGGCATCGTCGATCTGGCCGCTGACGGTCCAGCCGGCGGCCTGCTGCAGCGGCTCGGCAAACGGGGCGAAGCTCTGCTCGCAATGCACTTCGCGGTTGCCGGCGATCTCGCGCAGCGGCCAGCCATCACGGGCACGGAGGAAGGCCACCGGGCCGTCGGGCCAGTGCAGGGTGCCGTTGCTGAACGGCAGGAGCAGGGTCTGCAGGGGGGCGTCGTTGCTGGAGGCCATCGGCGCGGGTACTTCAAGCGTAGGGCCGTCCATTGTACCGGCTTGGCCGTGCCCGCCCCGGTGGGCCGCTTTGCGAAACTTCAACGGGCTGTTGATGTGCCGACAACATCGAAGCGTTCAGGGTAGGGACTCACCCCCAGCAACCCCAGGAGAACCTGCATGCGCGCCTTGTTCGTCGGTGGAGTGGTCGACAACAGTGAAATGGACCTGGAAGGCAGCCATCCGCCCGTGCATTACCCCGAGGACACCGGCGGTGGGCATTCGCGCTACCGCCTGCACCAGGTCGGCCATGGCGCCGATGGCAGCGTGGCCTACGCGGTGTACGGCGCACCGGACCTGGCCGACGAGGAGGTGGCCCGCGTGGCCGACGAGCGTGCGTATGCGCGCCGGTTCGAAGCGACGCCGACCGTGTTCGAGCATTGATCGCCCGGTGATCAGACGAGCATGGGCTCGGCTCTACAGTAGCGCCCGAGCCCATGCTCGGGCGGCGGCGTAGCCGCACGGCAGACAGCCGAGCGCAGGCTCGGCTCTACATCGGATCAGGGCGCCTTGGGCGGCAGGCGGCTGACGCTGGCGATCTCGTCCAGCCAGACATGGTGCTGCTGCACCGGGCTGTCGTAGTCGTCCAGGCGCAACTGGCCGTTGCTGCCTTCATCGCCCGCCTCGTTGCGGTACTGCTGCAGCGTCGGGCGCACGGCGACGGTGCCCAGCAGGCGGCGGCCATCGTGCAGGGTCACCTGCACCTGCCATTCGCCATCAAGCTGCGGCAACAGGGCTTCCAGGCGCGCGATCTGCGCCGGGTCGGTATGGATGCGGGGAGCAATACGGGACATCGGTGAACCTCCTTGCAGGCAGGTTCGCGGATCCGCCGTGAATGCTCAGTGCAATGCGCTGCCCGCGCGCAGGGGCTGCACGCTGCGCACCGCCGAGACCAGCTGCGCTACTGAATACGGCTTGGCCACGTGCTCCTGGAAGCCGGACGCCAGCGCGCGGCGGCGGTCATCGGCGCGTGCCAGCGCGGTCACCGCGACGGCCGGCAGCTCCGCCGCCTCCACGCCCATGTCCTCGCGCAGCGTCCGCACCAGGCCATAGCCGTCCATGCCCGGCATGCCGATGTCGGTGAGCATCACGTGGTACTGCAGGTGGCCGCTGTCGGCCAGCAGCGCCAGCGCTTCACCGGCCGAACTGACCGCCGAGACACTGGCGCCCTGCTCCTCCAGCATGCGCCGCAGGTACTCCAGCACTTCGGGCTGGTCTTCCACGGCCAGCACATGCAGGCCACGCAGCGGATACGGCTCGACCACCATCGGTTCCAGGATCGGCCCGCTGAACACTTCGCGCAGCGGCCGGCGGTCGGCATCGGGGATGTACTGCGGCAGGCGCACGGTGAACGTGGAGCCGTGGCCATGGCCCTCGCTGGCCGCGCTGACCGTGCCGCCATGCAGTTCAACCAGCTGCTGCACGATGGCCAAGCCCAGGCCCAGGCCGCCATGGCGGCGGGTGGTGGTGCCATCGGCCTGGCGGAAGCGGCTGAACAGGTGATGCAGGAATTCAGGCGCGATGCCGTCGCCGGTATCGCGCAGGGTGATCGTCCAGTAGCCGCCATCGGCGCGCAGCTGCGCCTCGATGCGGCCTTCAGCGGGGGTGAACTTGATGGCGTTGGACAGCAGGTTCCAGAGCACCTGCTGCAGGCGCGTGGCATCGCCCAGCACCAGGCAGGGCTGTTCGGGCAGCTGCAGGGTGACGTCCAGCGCCTTGCCCTCGGCCACCGGTTCCTGTGCGCCGAGCGCCTCGCCCAGCTGCAGGCGCAGGTCCAGCACTTCCACTTCCAGCTGCACCTTGCCCAGCAGCATGCTGCTCAGGTCCAGCATGTCCGAGATCAGGCGCTTCTGTGCCGTGGCACTGCTGGCGATCACGTTCAGGCCCTTGAACAGCGGGCTGGTGTTGTCCACGCGCTGCAGCAGCAGTTCGCTCCAGCCAAGGATGGTGGTCAGCGGCGTGCGCAGCTCGTGCGACAGCGTGGCCAGGAATTCGTCCTTCAGCCGCGCCATGTTTTCCGCGGCACTGCGCGCGGCACGCTCGGACTGCAGCAGCTCCTCGCGTGCCAGCTCGATCTCGCGGCGCTCGGTCACGTCGGGGCTGCTGCCGGCCAGGCCGATGAAGCGGCCCATGCGCGAGAAGCGCGGCCGCGCGTTCATCTCCAGCCAGCGCCACTGGCCATCGGCACGCCGCGCGCGCACCAGCGCATGCATCGAGCGCTGTGCCTTCAGCGCTTCCTGCAGCTCGTACTCGAACACCGAGGCGTCGTCCGGATGCACCAGGCCGCGCCAGACATCTTCCGGCACGCGGGTTTCGTCGCCACCGAAGAATTCACTGAAGGCACTGTTGACGAAACGGGCATGGCCGCGCTCGTCCAGCACCCAGACCGGCATCGGCAGGCCATCGGCCAGCGCACTGAAGCGCGCCTCGCTCTCGCCCAGCTCCACTTCGATCTGCTTGCGCGCGGTCACGTCGAAGAACAGGATGCCGACCTTGTCCTCGCCCGGCTCGCCCACGCGCACCGCGTCCACGGCGAACGACCGGCCCAGCGCGCGCGCGTCCATCTCGAACTGCGCCGGCTGCCCGGTGCGCGCGACTTCGCCATAGATGCGGAACCAGTCGCTCTCGTGCTGCGGTTCCAGCGTGCTCATGCGCTTGCCCTGCGCGCCCTTCAGGCCGGTATGGCGCTCGAAGGCCTCGTTGACCTCCAGGAAGCGGTAGTCCACCGCCAGGTCGCCTTCGAACAGCACCTGGATCACGCAGAAGCCGGCATTGATGTGCTCGAGCACGCGATGATGCAGGTCGGGTCCGGGCGCCTTCGCCGTCAAGGGCGGGCGCTCCGCGATGGGCGGCTGGGTAGACAAGGGCGTGGGAGGCAGACCGGGTGGAGGTACAGCATGTTCCAGAACGCGTATTCACAGCGTCAAGCGCCGTCAGTCACGCTTGACGACCATGAATTGGCGACAACTGGTGACGCATTTGACGCAATCGGCCATTGCTGGCGGCCATGCGCAGGATCACACTCGGCCTGTAGCCCCAGACCGTCCCGATCACGGGACGCAGGAGACCGTCATGAACCGTTCGCTCTGCGCCGCCCTGCTGATGGCCGGCGCCCTGGCCGTGGGCAGCGCCACCGCTGCGCCGCGCACTGTCACCGATCCGCAGGCACCGCGGGCCCTGCAGGCCAATGGCCCGGTCAGCGTGAAGTGGGACGATCCGGCCACCTTCACCGAGATCCGCCAGAGCACCAACCGCTTCGAGGCGCAGCGGGGTGACTGGGTGCAGCAGCTGGCCCGCTACCTGCAGACCGCAGCGGCCAAGCCGCTGCAGCCCGGGCAGACCCTCGATGTGACCCTGGTGGACATCAAGCGCGCCGGCGATTACGAGCCGTGGCACGGCCCGCGTGGCGACGACATCCGGATCATGCGCGACATCTACCCGCCGCGCATCACCCTGCGGTACACGCTGAAGGACGCCAGCGGCGGCATCATCAATGAAGGCGAAGCCAAGCTGAGCGACAGCGGCTACCTGCACAACATCGGGGTGCGCAGCGACAACGATCCGCTGCGTTTCGAGAAGCGCCTGATCGATGACTGGGTGAAGCGCCAGCTGGCCACGCAGGCGACCGCCGCGCGTTGATCAATGGCCGCCGGGCATGCATTCCGGTAGTGCCGGCCGCTGGCCGGCATCACCTCACCCCTGGTAGACCCGCGCCACGCGCTTGACCGCGCACGGCAGCTGGTAAGCGCTGACGCCGCAACGCGGGGCGAGTTCGGCCAGGGTCGGCGCCGTGCCCCACAGCTCCACCACACTGCCGATACCGGCCTGCGCATGCGCGGTCAGGTCCACGGTCAGCATGTCCATCGAGACGCGGCCGATCAGCCCGCCGGGCTGGCCGTCGATCAGCACCGGGGTACCGTTCGGCGCGAACTGCGGGTAGCCGTCGGCATAGCCCAGCGCGACCACGCCCACACGGGTACGCGCCTTGGCCACGAAGCGTGCGCCGTACCCCACCGGCTCGCCGGCGTCGATCCAGCGCTCGGCAATCACTTTCGACTGCATGGTCATCACCGGGCGCAGGCGCTCGGTCAGCGCGGTGTCGTCCGGCAACGGGTTGGCCCCGTACAGCATCAGGCCCGGCCGCACCCAGTCGCTGCGCACGTCCGGCCAGCCCAGCAGCGCCGGCGAGTTGCATACGCTGGTCTCGCCCTGCAGGCCTTCGATGGCCGCCTTGAAGGTCGCGGCCTGTTCGTGGGTGCGCTCGCTGTCCAGCTCATCGGCGCGCGCCAGGTGGGTCATCATCACGATGCGCTCGACCTGCGGCAGCGCCGACAGCCGTGCGTGCGCGGCGCGGAAGCCCGCCACGTCCAGCCCCAGCCGGTGCATGCCGCTGTCCAGCTTCAGCCACACCGTCAGCGGGCGCGGGCTGTCGAAGGCGGCCAGCGCCTCCAGCTGCCACGCCGAGCCCACCGAGAACCACAGGTCGTGCTCGGCCACCAGCGGCAGTTCGCTGGCCTCGAAGATGCCTTCCAGCAGCAGGATCGGCGCACGGATGCCGGCCTGGCGCAGTTCCAGCGCTTCCTCGATCGTGGCCACGGCAAAACCATCGGCCTCGCCTTCCAGCGCCTGTGCACAGCGCACGGCGCCATGGCCGTAGGCATCGGCCTTGACCACCGCCAGCGCCTTGCCGCCGCCCAGCTCGCGGGCCAGCCGGTAGTTGCTGCGCAGCGCGCCCAGGTCGATCAGCGCGCGGGCAGGACGCATGCGCGGCTCTCCTGCTGCGGGGCGTGGCCGTACTGGCCGTAGCGGAAGATATCCAGGCCCTCGGTGCTGATCTGCGGCTGGCGCGCGCTCATCAGGTCGGCCAGGTAGCGGCCCGAGCCGCAGGCCATGGTCCAGCCCAGGGTGCCGTGGCCGGTGTTGAGGTACAGGTTGCGGAACGGGGTGGCGCCGATGACCGGCGTGCCGTCCGGGGTGGCCGGGCGCAGGCCGGTCCAGAAGTCGGCCTTGGCCAGGTCGCCGCCCTTCGGGTACAGGTCGCGCACCACCAGCTCCAGGGTTTCGCGGCGGCGCTGCGACAGTGACAGGTCGAAACCGGCCACTTCGGCCATGCCGCCGACGCGGATGCGGTTGTCGAAGCGGGTGACGGCCACCTTGTAGCTCTCGTCCAGGATGGTCGAGGTCGGTGCCATCGCCGGGTCGGTGATCGGCAGGGTCAGCGAATAGCCCTTCAGCGGGTACACCGGCAGGCGCATGCCCAGCGGCGCCACCATCTGCGGCGAATAGCTGCCCAGCGCGACGACGAAGCGGTCGGCGGTTTCCAGCCGGCCGCCGATGCGCACGCCGGTGATGCGGTCGCCATCGAACTCCAGGCCACTGATGTCCTGGTCGTAGCGGAATTCAACGCCTGCGTCGGCCGCCATCTGCGCCAGGCGGCAGGTGAACAGCTGGCAATCGCCGGTCTGGTCACGCGGCAGGCGCAGCGCACCCACCAGGCCATCGACGTGGGCCAGGGCCGGTTCGGCCTGGATGATGCCGGCGCGGTCCAGCACTTCGTAGGGCACGCCGTACTGGGCCAGGATCTCGATGTCCTGCGCCGAGGCGTCCAGCTGCTGCTGGGTGCGGAACAGCTGGGTGGTGCCCAGGTCGCGGCCTTCGAATTCGATGCCGATCTGCGCGCGCAGCTCGTTCAGGCAGTCGCGGCTGTATTCGGACATGCGCACCATGCGCGCCTTGTTGATGGCGTAGCGCTCGTGGGTGCAGTTGCGCAGCATCTGCCACAGCCAGCGGTACTGGGCCAGGTCCATGCCCGGCTTGATGGCCAGCGGCGCATGCTTCTCGAACAGCCAGCCGATCGCCTTTTTCGGCACGCCCGGGGCCGCCCACGGCGAGGTGTAGCCGAACGACAGCTGGCCGGCATTGGCAAAGCTGGTTTCCAGCGCGGGGCCGGGCTGGCGGTCGATGACCGTGACTTCAAAGCCGGCCTGCCGCAGGTACCAGGCACTGGTGGTGCCGATCACGCCGCTGCCGAGAACGAGGACTCGCATGGAAACTCTCCAACCCGATGATTCCCTGCGTTTGAGCACGCCGGGAGCATAATCGGGGAAGTATATTCTCCCGTTCCCAGACGATTTGCCTGATTTCAGGTTCACAGGCAGGATGTTTTCCTGTGATTCACCCCCAGAGGTTGACGGCCATGGCCACACGCCCCCGCGAGCTGGACAAGATCGACCGCAAGATCCTGCGCATCCTGCAGGCCGAGGGCCGCATTTCCTTCACCGAACTGGGTGAACGGGTCGGCCTGTCGACCACCCCCTGCACCGAACGCGTGCGCCGGCTGGAACGCGAAGGAATCATCACCGGCTACCACGCGCACCTGGACCCGGCCGCGCTGAAGGCCAGCCTGCTGGTGTTTGTGGAGATCAGCCTGGCCTACAAGTCCGGCGACATCTTCGAAGAATTCCGCCGCGCGGCGCTGAAGCTGCCCAACGTGCTGGAGTGCCACCTGGTCTCGGGCGATTTCGATTACCTGCTGAAGGCGCGCATCAGCGAGATGGCCAGCTACCGCAAGCTGCTGGGCAGCACCCTGCTGACCCTGCCGCATGTGCGCGAATCGAAGAGCTACATCGTGATGGAAGAAGTGAAGGAAACCTGGGCCCTGCCGATCGCGGACTGAGCGGCTGCGCCCGGATGGGGTCAGAGCCCGCTGCGCGGGATCCGACCCCTTGGGCGTCGGGGTCAGATCCCGCGCAGCGGGCTCTGACCCACGCGTCGGTCAACGCTGCTGCGGGTGCTTCTGCGACCCCTGCTGGCGCTGCTCCTGCTGCTTGCCGCCCTTCTGCGGCTGCTGCGCATCCATCTGCTGCTGTTGCTGCTGCGGGCTGCGGCTCTGGCTCTGCTGCTCCTTGCCGGGATGACGGTTCTGCTGGTTTTTCATGATCGCGATCCAATGGACGAAGGACATGCAACGGCGGTTGCCGGTGCAGGCCCACGGTGGTCCCGGAGCGGTTAATCGCAGGCGAAAAAACAGTGATCGGCAAGGCGTCGTTTTCGTGGGTTCAGGCCCGGGCGCGCGCGCCTTACGGTTTGATCTGCTGCCCGTCAGCGGCCGGTACGCTGTCGTAGTAACGGCCGGTGCGCGAATCGAACACGCGGTTGGGGCCGGCCGGCTTCACCCCGGGCACGATGCGGCCGTTGCGGTCATACACCTTGTCCGGCGCCCGCGTGGCCGGTGCCGGTGTCACCTGTGCCGGGCCGGTTGAACGGATCGGCTGTGCCTGCTGGCGCGGCACCTGCACCGGCAGCGCCGGGTTGGCCGGTGGCGGCGGCGACTGCGGCGCGACCGGGGGCGGGTTCACGCTGTTCGCGCTGCGCGTAGCGGTCGGGCTGGAGGACGTCGGCACCTGCGCCTGCGCGGCCAGGGGCAGCAGGACGGACAACAGAAGGACGAGACGCGGTTTCATGGCACGCTCCATCGTGTGAGACGTCCACCATGCGCCGGGGGCCGTGTGCCGGCCATGAATGGCCATCACACTTGCAACGGCGGGCCCGCACCCCCACGTTTGCCGGCATCCCCAGGCCACTGACCCCACGGAGAGCCGGCATGAGCGCTTTCGACCTGACGCCCCCCACCGCCCCCCAGGCCGACGCCCTGGTGGCCGGCCTGAGTACCGAAGAGCGCCGCGTGCTGCTGCAGCACGGTACCGAAGCCCCGTTCTGCGGCGTGTTCCTGGACAACAAGCGCGAGGGCGTCTACTGCTGCCGCATGTGCGGGCTGCCGTTGTTCCGCTCCAGCACCAAGTTCGATTCGGGCACCGGCTGGCCCAGCTTCTTCGCGCCCTACGACCCGGCGCACGTCACCGAGATCCGCGATACCAGCCACGGCATGGTCCGCACCGAGATCACCTGCGCCCGCTGCGGCAGCCACCTGGGCCACGTGTTCCCGGACGGCCCGCCGCCCACCTTCGAGCGCCACTGCCTGAACTCCGTCTCACTTTCCTTTGCCGGCAACGGCGAGCCGTGGCCCAATCCCCTGCAGCGTGAAGGCGCCGAGGCCGGCACGGCGGGCTGATCACCCCCGCTGACCGACTTCACAGAATTCCCTCTTCAGAAACACCGGTGTCAGGCCGACAAGGAGATATCCCCTCTCCTTGCGTCGCGCCATGCTCATCATCGTTGGATTCCTGGTCGTCATCATCAGCGTCCTCGGCGGCTACCTGGGCGCCCACGGCCGCCTGGGTGCCCTCTGGCAGCCTTACGAACTGGTCATCATCGGCGGCGCCGCACTCGGCGCCTTCCTGGTCGGCACCCCGGCCAAGACGGTCAAGCAGACCCTGCAGGCCATGGTGGGCGTGTTCAAGGGCCCACGCTACAAGCAGCAGGACTACATCGACGTCCTCAGCCTGCTGTACGAACTGCTCAACAAGGCCCGCCGCGAAGGCTTCATGGCGCTGGAAGACCACGTCGAGCGCCCGGCCGAAAGCGCGCTGTTCGCCAACTACCCCAAGGTGCAGGCCGACCACCACCTGATCGACTTCATCACCGATTGCCTGCGCCTGATGATCGGCAGCAACATCGAGCCGCACGAGCTGGAACCGCTGCTGGAGCTGGAGCTGGAAAAGCACCACGCCGAGGCGATGGCCCCCTCGCAGGTGATGAACAAGGTGGCCGACGGCCTGCCCGGTTTCGGCATCGTGGCGGCCGTGCTGGGCATCGTCATTACCATGGGCTCGATCGGCGGCGACATCGTCGAGGTTGGCGGCCATGTGGCCGGCGCGCTGGTGGGCACCTTCCTCGGCATCCTGATGGGCTACGGCTTCGTCGGCCCGATGGCCTCGGCGATGGAAGCCCGCGCCGAGCAGGACAGCCGCATCTACGAATCGGTGAAGACCGCCCTGCTGGCCTGCCTGCGCGGCTACAACCCGAAGATCGCGCTGGAATTCGCCCGCAAGACCCTGCCGTCGAACGTGCGCCCGGCGTTCTCCGATTTCGAGCAGCACCTGAAGACGGTCAAGTAAGCCATGGCCGAGAACAAGCCCACCGTCATCGTCCGCCGGGTCAAGAAGGGCGGCCATGCCGCCCATCACGGCGGTTCGTGGAAAGTGGCCTACGCCGACTTCGTGACCGCGATGATGGCCTTCTTCCTGGTGCTGTGGCTGATGGCCAGCACCAGCAAGCCCGAGCGCGCGGCGATCTCCGAGTACTTCCGCAACCCCAGCCCGCTGGCCGGGCAGAGCCCCACGCCCGCACCGGGCATGGCCGGGCCCGGTGGCGCCAGCACCTCGATGATCAAGCTGGGTGGCGCCACCGATGTGTCCCGCGGCAACAGCAACGACCCCTTCCAGAACCAGAAGGAAGCCGTGCCGCAGCCGGTGGACCAGCAGCAGCGCGACAAGCAGCAGCTGGAAGCGCTGATGAAGGAACTGCAGGAGGCGATCAGCCGCAGCCAGGCGCTGGAGCCGTTCAAGGACCAGCTGCTGCTGGACCTGACCCCGGAAGGCCTGCGCATCCAGATCGTGGACAAGCAGAACCGGCCGATGTTCGACCTCGGCAGCGCCACGCTGAAGCCGTATACCCAGCAGATCCTGCACGAGCTGTCCGAGTACCTGAACCACGTGCCGAACCGGATCAGCCTCACCGGCCATACCGATATCACCGCGTATTCGGCCGCGCGCGGCTATGGCAACTGGGAACTGAGCGCCGACCGCGCCAATGCCGCACGCCGTGCGCTGGTGGACGGTGGCATGGAGGACAGCAAGATCACCCGCGTGGTCGGCCTGTCCTCCTCGGTGCTGTTCGACAAAACCGACCCGCAGAACCCGATCAACCGCCGCATCAGCATCGTGGTGATGACCAAGGCCGCCGAAGAGGCCGCCCTGGCCGGCGCCGGCCCGCAGGTGGGGCTGTCGGCAGCCGTGGCCGACCCCGATGTGCAGGCCGCGCAGGGTGAAGCCGCCACACCGGCGGTAGCGCCCTGACGCTACGCCGGGCACGGCCCGGCGCTACCCCGGGGCGCTGCGATCCGCTAGCGCCGGGCCATGCCCGGCGAGCGCGCAGCGCGGCACCCTGGTAGCGCCGGGCCATGCCCGGCGAGCGCGCAGCGCGGCACCCAGTACAATGGCGGTCTTTCCCTTTCCAGGTGACCCCACCCCATGTCCCAGAACTCCAAGGCCAAGCGCGACAAGCGCAAGAAGCAGCAGGCCAAGCGTCCGTTCCTGCGCCTGAATGCCCAGCAGCAGGTGCAGAACCACGCCGTGCTGACCAACGAAGACGGCCAGGCCGTGGCTGCCATCGGCCTGCAGGGCCGCGAGTGGCTGCTGGCCATCGGCGGCCAGACCATGGGCAACGCTGACAACCCGGTGCCGATGCTGGCCATGCTCAAGCACCTGTCCAACGTGCAGGAAAAGGAAGGCCGCAAGGTCAACCTCGAGTATTCCGAGCTGATGCAGAAGCTGCTGGACACCCTGGCGGCCGAAGCCGGCCAGACCGCTGACGAGTACCTGGACAAGCTGGTGTCCGAGTTCGAGACCGTGGAAGCCGAGGAAGGCGAAGACGCCGCTGAAGCCGCTGAAGGCGACGTGGTTGAAGCCGCTGCCGACGCCGACGCCGAGGCCGCTCCGGCCGACGCCGCCGACACCGACGGCAAGCCGCAGGCCTGAATCGGCCGCGGCGGTGGCGGTCTACGTCGATGACGCGGTGCATCCCTGGCGCGGACAGCGCTGGGCGCACCTGATGGCCGACACCCTGGCCGAGCTGCACGCGATGGCGGCGCAGCTCGGCATTCCGCCACGGGCCTTCCAGAACAAGGCCAGCGGCGCTCACTACGATGTCAACGCAGACCTGCGCGCGCAGGCGATCGCACTCGGCGCCCGCGCCATTTCCCGGCATACCGACCGCGACCTGGTGAAGGCCGTGATCGCCAACGCACGGGCGCAGTACCGGCCGTAGACGGGTACGGGTAGCGCCGGGCCATGCCCGGCGAGCGCGCAGCGCGGTGAGAAGCCGCCGGGCATGGCCCGGCGCTACCGGTGGTACATGGTCGGACCGGGGTCAGAGCCCTTTCCGTGGGAAAGGGATCTGACCCCTCGCCGGCCAGCGGCCGGCGCTACCGCTCAGAACGGGTCGCTGCCCAGCCGCACTTCCACGTTCAGCAGCGAACACAGCGCCAGCAGCGCGTCGTCGTCGCGGGTCAACGCCATCCAGCCGGTGAAGCCGTCGCTGCCCGCGTCCACGCTCCACAACGTGTAGTTGTGCTCGCGCAGGCGGTCGAAGGCCGTGGACATCAGCTGCACGCCGTCCAGGTCGGCGGCGAAATCCTCGTCGTCCAGGTCACCGCCCCAGTCCAGCTGCAGGTTGAAGCGCGCCGACAGCTCGTTCACCGCCGACTGCAGCGATTCCAGGTCGTCACGCTCCACCTCGAAACCGGACTGCCAGGCGATGGCCGTGAACAGCGCCGGCACCCAGTCGCTGTCCGCTTCCAATGGCTGGCCATCCTCGGACAGGTGCTCGCGCCAGCGGTTGAACTGCTGCAGCGCCAGCTCCTCGTCGCCCGGGTTGATGAGAACCAGCAGGTTCCAGACCCGTGCCTCGAAGTCGTCTTCGTCGAAATCGTGGGCGTCTTCTTCGAAGTCGAAATAATCGCTGTTGTCAGGCATGGCGGGCACTCCTTGGGGCAGGCCGGCATTCTACGGTTTATCCTGTGCCGCTGAAGCCGGCCTTGTTGGCCGTCACTGTGAATGAAGCGATGAGCGATACCCCTCCCGACCACCTGGCGATCAACCCGGCCAGCCCCTTCCATGATGCCCAGGCCCTGGAGCGCGGCGTGGGCGTGCGTTTCAACGACATCGAGCGCGACAACGTCGAGGAATACTCGATCAGCGAAGGCTGGATCCGCGTGCAGGCCGGCAAGGCCCGCGACCGCCGCGGCAACCCGATGACCATGAAGGTCAACGGCAAGGTCGAGGCGTATTTCCTGGACCAGAAGCCGGAATAACCGGATCTTGTAGAGTCGAGCCATGCTCGACTGCTCTTTCCACAGGGCCGTGAGCCTGGAACGGAGAGCAGTCGAGCATGGCTCGACTCTACATTTCAGGGTCAATCGCGCTTGCGCGATTCCAGCAGGTCCAGGTTGCGGATCAGGCGCCGCGAGATCTCATCGGAGATCACCCCGCGCCGAGTCAGGCGGAACAGCTCCTCGCGCTCGGCGTTCAGGCCGGCACTGCGCAGCTGGCGGTAGCCCTGCTCCATCCGGTTGACCTTCTCCGGGTCCACGTCGGGGCCGTCGCTGTCCTTTTCCAGATGGCGCTGGTACAGCAGGCTGACCCGCGAGGCAGCATCGTTGTACAGCTGCACGTTCTCGGTGTTCTGGTTCATCACCAGCTGCTGGCGCATGCGCTCCACCCCGGCCAGCGCGGCCTTGGAGGACAGCTTGCGGGCCAGGTCCTCTTCCTTGCGTTCGCCCGAATCGGCCGGCAGCTGCAGGCCCTTCAGCAGCTGCGGCAGCGCCACGCTGGCGCCGACCAGCGAGAACAGGATGACCGCCGCCGCCAGGAAGATGACCAGGTCACGCGCCGGGAAGGCGCTGCCATCGGGCAGGAACAACGGCAGGGTCAACACGCCGGCCAGGGTGATGGCACCGCGCACGCCGGCCACCGAGGTCGCCACCACGATGCGCCAGCTCGGGGCCTCGCCCCGCTCCAGGCCACGACGGCGCGCGCGCAGCAGGTTCCAGCGCAGCGACAGCCACACCCACAGCAGGCGCAGTGCGATCAGCGTGGCGTTGATGACCAGCACGTACACCAGCAGCCACCAGGCGCTCTGGTGGCCGGTCTCGTTCATGGTGGTGGTGGCGCGCTCGACGATGCCCGGCAACTGCTCGCCCAGCAGCACGAACATGATGCCGTTGAAGCTGAACTGCAGCATGTTCCAGACCCCGGCGCGCTGCACGCGCATGCTGCCCGACACGCGGCCGGTCAGCTCGACGTAGCTCATCGCGATGCCGGCGGCGACCGCAGCAAGAATGCCTGAGGCATGGATCTCTTCGGCCAGCAGGTAGGCCGCGAACGGGATCAGCAGGTTGACCAGCATCGCCGCGCCGGGCTCTTCGCCGAAGCGGCGCCACAGCCAGCGCTGGAACGTGGACACGCCCAGGGTGACCGCCACGCCCACCGCCAGGCCGGCCACCGCCACCCACAGGAAGGTCAGCGAGGCGGTGGCAAGCGAGAAGCTGCCGGTCATCACTGCGGCCACGGCGAAGCGGAAGCAGACCAGGCCGGACGCATCGTTGAGCAGCGATTCGCCTTCCAGGATGTGCATCAGGCGCTTGGGAATGGGCGCCTTGGCGGCGATCGCCCCCACCGCCACCGGGTCGGTGGGCGAGACGATGGCGGCCAGCGCGAAGCACACGGCCAGCGGCATCACCGGAATCATCCAGTGGATCAGCAGGCCGGCGCCGATGACGGTGAACACCACCAGGCCGAAGGCCAGTTCGAGGATCGCACCCTTATCGCGGAACAGGCCCTGCTTGGGAATGCGCCAGCCATCAAGGAACAGCAGCGGCGGCAGGAACAGCAGGAAGAACACTTCCGGTTCCAGCGCATGGCCACGGTTGAACACGCCGGCAATGACCGCGCCCAGCGCGATCTGCACCAGCGGCAGGGGCAACGAGAATGGCAGGACGCGAACCAGGTAACCGCTGGCGACAACGGCTACCAGCATCGCCAGGACGACTTCGATGGTGTGCATGCTTCTTCCAGGAAGCGGCGCGTGGGGCCGGAAAAAACCGGTGTGCGCCGGAGACTGGAAAAAAAGTTAACACAGCAGGCCGCCGCTGCGGCCCGCTGTGTGAATGCGCGTCAGGGCAGCGACAGCAAACGCTGCTGGATCCAGCCGGTGATGTCCCGCTGCATGTCCGCCGACAGCGTGTGGCCAACCGGGTAGCCACGCAGCTGGTGGGCCACGCCCAGCGCCTGCAGGCGCTGGGCGGCCGACTCGGCCAGTGCATACGGCAGCTTGTCATCGGCATGGCCGTGCACCAGCAATCCGTCCAGCCCGGCAGCGGCGATATCGGCCGGCACGTGCGGCGCGATCTCCGGCAGGATGCGCCCGCACAGCACGCCGAACGACTTCACCCGCTGCGGCTGGGTCAGGGCGACGCTGGCACTCATGATGCCGCCCTGGCTGAAGCCGGCCAGCACGGTCTGCCGCGCGCCGACACCCAGCCGCTGCTGCTGCGCCGCCAGCCACTCGCCCAGCAGCAGGCGCGACTGTTCGGCCTGGGCCGGGTCGATCACCGGCCCCTGCGCGCCGAAGCGCACGGTGAACCAGCCGAACGCCTGCGGCCCGAACACCAGCGGCGCGCGCGGCAGCAGCACGTGCAGGCGCGGGTCCAGCGCCTGCGCCAGGCCGGCCAGCGACTGCTCGTTGCTGCCCACGCCATGCAGCAGCACGACCAGCCCCTGGGCCGCGCCCTGCGCGGGCCGCTCCAGCATCGGCAGCACCGCGCTCATGCGGCCACCGCGGCGGCGCTGCCATCGAAGCGATAGATGTCCATTGCCAGCATGCCGGCGTCGATGCCGGCATCGATGCGCTGCGCGCCGAAGCCACCCTCGCCTGCCGCGCCCATCGCGAAGTACAGCGGCAGCAGGTGCTCATCGGTGGGATGCGCGCGCTCGGCGAACGGCGCCTGGCGGCGGTAGTCGAACAGCGCGTCGCGGTCATCGGCGGCCAGGCGCTGCTCCACCCATTCGATGAAGGGGCGCACGTAGGGCGCTTCCTTGCCGTCCTGGTAATCGCGCCAGTCATGCAGGTTGTGGGTGATGCTGCCCGATCCGATCAGCAGCACGCCCTGCTCGCGCAGCGGCGCCAGCGCGCGGCCCAGCGCGTACTGGTGCTGCGGGCCGAGCATCGGCTGGATCGACACCGGCACCACCGGGATGTCGGCCTGCGGGCGCAGCAGGCGCAGCGGCACCCACGCACCGTGGTCGAGGCCGCGCTGCGGGTCGATGGCCACCGGCAGGCCAGCGGCGGCGATGCGGCCAGCCACCTCTTCGGCCAGCGCCGGGTCACCCGGGGCCGGGTACTGCAGTTCGAACAGCTCGCGCGGGAAGCCACCGAAATCGTGGATGGTGGGCGGCTGCGGATGCGTGCCCACCAGCGGCTGGCGGGCCAGCCAGTGCGCCGAGGCGATGACGATCGCGCGCGGCGTCGGCAGGTCGCGGGCCAGTTCGGCCAGGCGCACGCCGACCTGGCCCGGATGCAGGGCGGTCATCGGCGAACCATGGGAGATGTACAGCGAAGGCAGGCGGGACATGGGAACCTCCAGGAATTCTTTCAGGGGGCGATCAGCGCGAACGCAGGGTCCAGCGGCCATCGCCCAGCAGGAACAGCACGACCAGGGCCAGTGCCCAGAACGCCGGGTATTCCCAGCCGCCACCGGCATTGGCGAAGCTGAAACCGTTGGCGCCGTGCACGCTGGCGATGGTGCCCAGCAGCAGCGGCACGCCCAGCAGGCCGATCCAGCGCGCGTAGATGCCCAGCAGCAGGGCAGTGGCCAGGCCGAGTTCGGCAACAATCGTGAAATAGCCCAGCGCACCGGGCAGGCCCAGCGACTGAAAATAGGCGGCCGTGCCGGCCGGCGTGAACACCAGCAGCTTGGTCAGGCCGTGGGCCAGGAACAGGCCGCCCAGCGCCAGCCGCAGCAGGGTGGCGGCATAGGGGGCGAGCGGTGACAACGAGCGGGAAGGGGCAGACATGGCGGGCACCTCGGAAGGAGTGAGCACAGCTTATTGCGCTCACCATCGTCGATAAATACGATGATCCGACCGTATTTGTTTCAAAAGGCGAAACAATGGACACCCTGGATGCGATGCGTGTGTTCGTGGCGGTGGTCGAGCGCAATGGCTTCAGTGCCGCCGCCCAGGCCTTGGACATGTCCACGGCCGGGGTGACCCGGCAGGTGGCCGCGCTGGAAAAGCGCCTGTCCACCCGCCTGCTCCACCGCACCACGCGGCGGGTCAGCCCGACCAGCGCGGGCGCGGCCTACTACGCGCAGTGCGTGCGCCTGCTGGCCGAGTTCGATGCGCTGGAAGCGAGCATCGGCGCCCAGGCACTGGAGCCCTCGGGCATGCTGCGCATCAACGCGCCGGTCAGCTGGGGCATCGCCCGCCTCGGGCCGCTGCTGGCCGGCTACCGCCAGCGCTTCCCGCAGGTGGAGCTGGACCTGGCGCTGTCCGACCGCCTGGTGGACATGGTGGAAGAAGGCTATGACGTGGCCATCCGCATCACCCGCGAACCGAGCCCGGCGCTGATCGCCCGGCGGCTGGGCCAGGCCCGCATCACCCTGTGTGCTGCGCCGTCCTATCTGGCCGCGCGTGGCATGCCGCGCACCCCGCGGGACCTGGAACAGCACGACTGCCTCGGCTACAGCTACTGGGCCTCGGGCAACCAGTGGCCGCTGCAGGGGCCCGGCGGCGAAACGCGGGTGACGGTGAACAGCATCCTGCAGGCCAACAACGGCGATGTACTGCGCGAAGCGGCCATCGCCGGGATGGGCGTGATCCTGCAGCCGGATTTCCTGCTGGAGGACGCGCTGGCCAACGGCCGCCTGGTGCGCGTGCTGCCCGAGTGGGACGTGCCCGCCATCGGCATCTTCGCCGTGTACACCAGCCGCAGCCACCTGGCGCCGAAGGTGCGCAGCTTCATCGATTACCTGGTGGATGCGGGGGTGTGACGCCCGCGTTTCGCGCTCGCCGGGCATGGCCCGGCGCTACCGGGGCGGCTGCAGAACGGTAGCGCCGGGCCATGCCCGGCGGATCTACCACTGTCAGGCGACGACTTCATCCAGCGAATCGATGATCTTTTCCAGCGGCGCCGGCCGCCCCAGCAGGTAGCCCTGCACCTGGTCGCAGCCGTGCGCGGCCAGCCAGTTCAGCTGCCCCGGTGTTTCCACGCCCTCGGCGATGATGGTCAGCCCCATGCTGTGGCCCAGCGACAGCAGCGCGCGGCAGATCGAGGCGTTGCGCGGGTTGGTTTCCACATCCGCGACGAAGCTGCGGTCGATCTTGAGGATGTCTAGCGGCAGGTGCTGCAGGTAGGACATGCTGGAATAGCCGGTGCCGAAATCATCCAGCGACACGCAGATGCCCTGCTCGTGCAGGCGCTGCATGGTCTGCATCGCCTGTGCCGGCTTGCGCATCAGGCTGCTCTCGGTCAGCTCCACGTGCAGTGCGCCGCGGGCCAGGCCGAACTCCTTCTGCGCGCGGGTGAACTCAGCCACCAGGTCGCTGTTGAAGAACTGCACCGCCGAGACATTCACCGCGATCGACAGCTCGCCCCAGCCTGCGTCCACCAGGCGCCGCTGCGCCTGTGCGGCCGCGCGGATCACCCAGCGCCCCAGCGCGAGGATCAGACCGGTGTCCTCGCACAGCTGGATGAACTCGCTGGGCGGAATGAAGCTGCCGTCGGCCTGCGGCCAGCGCAGCAGGGCCTCCAGCGCCGCCGGGCTGCCATCGCTGGCATGGCGGATCGGCTGGAAATACAGCTGGAATTCGTTGTCGATGGCGGCATGGATGCGCGCGGCCAGGCGCAGGCGGTCGGCCAGGCGGGTGGTCACCGCGGTGTCGAACCATGCCACCACGTTGCCTTCGGCGCGCGCGGCGTGCGCGGCCTGCGCGGCCATGCCGATCACCTGTTCGGCACTGTGGCCATCGCCCACCGCATGCACGGCCACGCCGATGCGCGGCTCGAACTGGTGCAGGGAATCCTTGCCGCGCATCGGCGCCGAGACGATCTGCAGCAGGTCGTCCAGCGCACGCTGTGCGGTGTGCTCGCCGCCGATGGCCAGCACGAAATCTTCGGCCGGCTGGAAGGCCAGCGTGCCGAAGCGCGCGCCCAGCCCGCCCAGGCGCAGGGCCATCGACTGCAGCACCGCATCGCCGATCTCGCGGCCCAGCGTATCGGCCACCAACTGCAGGCCGCGCAGCTGCACGTAGGCGATGGTGTAGGCGCCTTCCTGCGCGTCCAGCTGCTCGGTCAGCGCGCGCACGGTCAGCAGGCCGGTATCCGGGTTGTGCCGCGCGCGGTAGGCCAGGTCGCGCTCGTAGGCCAGCCGCTCGCTGACATCCTCGGCCAGCACCAGGCAGGCCGGCTGGCCGTCGAAATCCAGCTTGGACAGGTGCGTGCGCACTTCGAACACGCTGCCGTCGCGGCGCCGGTGCATGCGCACGGTGGCATCCTGCATTTCGCCCACGCGGGCCCGCGCGATCGCACCCTTCACCTCGTCCCAGCCTTCGCGCGGGCGGATGTCGAGGATGCTCATCGCCAGGAATTCCTCGCGGCTGTAGCCGTACTGCAGCACCGCCGCGTGGTTGACCTCGAGGAAGCGCAGGGTGTCCGGGTCGAACACCCAGAACGGTGCCGGGTTGCGGTCGAACAACAGGCGGAAGCGGCGCTCGGCCTGGCTCATCTGTTCGCGCGCGCGGTAGCGCTCGGTCTGGTCGGTCAGCGCGCCGATCATGCGGCGCTGGCGGTCGGCCACTTCCACCCGCTGGCCGCGCGCCGCCACCCAGCGCACCTGGCCGCCGGGCAGCACCAGGCGGAATTCCTCGTCCAGCACTTCATCGCCGGCAAACGCCTGGTTGAATGCGCGCTGCAGGCGCTCGCTGTCCTCGTGGTGCACGCGGTTGAAGAACTCGGCCACCGGCATGGCGTCGGTGTGCAGGCCGAAAATCTCGCGGGCCAGCGGCGACCAGTGCAGCAGCGCCGCATCCTCGTCCACGTGCCAGGTGCAGACCCGGCCGGCGTGGTGGGCCAGGCCCAACTCGGCGTGGCCGGTACGCAGTTCCTCGGCCATCGACTGATGGCTGCGGGTACTGCGGCGTATCGCATACAGCAGTACCAGCAGCACGCCGGTGTAGGCCAGCATGATCGCCACCGCTGCCTGCAGGTACGGCCACCACGGCGCCAGCACGTCCTGGTCGGCCAGGCCCACCTGCACCGCCAGCGGGCTGCGTTCCAGCGTGCTGATGGTGGAAATCCGCGCAATGCCATCCACCACGCCAGGGATGCTGCCCAGTTCGACCACCGCCTGGTGGCCGACAAGATCGCGGCTGGGCAGCACGTAGCGATGGCCCACGGTGGAGGCCGGCTCCGGTACCCGCGCGAGCATGAAGCCCTGGCCGTCGCTGATCGACACCAGGCCGCGCGGGCCGACGTCCAGGCCGCCGACGATGCGCTGCAGCTCCTCGCAGCGCAGGCGCGCCAGCAACCAGCGGTCGCCCGCCATCGGCAGGGCCAGCGGCACCACCCAGCTGCCATCGATGGCCTGCTGCGGCGGGCCGAGATACAGCGCGCTGCCCTGCCCGCGCCGCTGCGGGTCGATCCACAGCGGCAGCTGCAGGTCGCCCTTGCCGGCGGTCAGCGCGCGGCCGTAGGTATCGAGCACGACGATGCTGTGCAGTTCGGCGTGGCGGCCCAGTACACCGTCGATGGACGCATCCAGCAGCGCGGGCGCCTGCGCCGGCACGCGGCGGAACAGTTCGGCGGCATCGGCGGCGATACCGCTCATGGCCCGTTCCAGGTTGCGCAGCTCCATCGCCAGCAGCCGCTCGGTGCCCACGGCCATGGCCCGGCTCTGCCGCTGCGCGGCTTCCAGCCGGCGCTGGTAATCGTTGGCCAGCATCACCCCCAGCACCACCGCCAGCAGCACGCCCACGGCAATGCCGCCCCAGGTGATGGCACGCAGTGGCCGGGCCAGGGCGCGCTTCAACGCTGGCATCGGTCGATATTCCCTGTGCAGACGACTGGCTTCATGCGCGAACGATTCCTCCACATCCCCGACCAGAGCGGCCGCAGATCGGCATTCTTGACGCCTGGGTCTGTCCGGCACGCCATCTTCCCCATGGCTGCGCCGGTATCCAGCCTGCAGCATGCACCACGCCGATGACGGCGTGAAGATCGGCGGCGCGTGTTCAGCCAGATCGGGCACAGCACGGCCCCCGCAGCAGAGCGTCCAGCACGCGCGCAGGGGATTAGACTTGGGGTTTTCCCGCCGCAAGAGAAGTCCATGTCCAAGCTGCGCCGTCCCACCCTGGCGCTGGCCATCGTCGCCAGCCTGTCCCTGGCCGCCTGCGACCGCCCGGCCGAACCGGCCGCCGGCACCCCCGCACCGGCCGATGCCACCCCTGCCCCGGCCAAGCCGATGCTGGGCAGCTTCGGCTTCGATGCCAGCGGCATGGACCGCAGCATCGCCGCCGGCGACGACTTCTTCGGCTTCGCCAACGGCACCTGGGTGAAGAACACCGAGATTCCGGCCGACCGCTCGCGCTTTGGCAGCTTCAACGTCATCGCCGAAAAGACCCAGGCCGATACCCGCGCGATCCTCGAGGGCGCGGCCGGCAATGCGCAGGCCAGCGGCGACGACAAGCTGATTGGCGATTACTACGCCGCGTTCATGGATGAGGCCGGCATCGAGAAGCGCGGCCTGGCCCCGGTGCAGCCGCAGCTGGCAGCGATCAGCGGCATCACCGACAAGGCGGGCCTGGCACGCGCGCTGGGCGGCGACATGCGTGCCGACGTCGACCTGCTCAACGCCACCAACTTCTACACCGACCGCCTGTTCGGCCTGTGGGTGTCGGTGGACATGCTGCAGCCGGACCGCAACGCGCCGTACCTGGTGCAGGGCGGCCTGGGCATGCCCGACCGTGATTTCTACCTGGGCGATGGCCGCATGGCCGAACTGCGCAAGCAGTACCAGGCCTACATCGCGCAGGTGCTGCAGCTGGCCGGCGTGGCCGATCCGGCCGGCAAGGCGCAGCGCATCCTCGCGCTGGAAACGAAGATCGCCCAGGCCCACGCCAGCCAGGAAGAAACCAACAACGTGACCCTGGGCGCCAACCCGTGGACCCAGGCGGACTTCAACGCCAAGGCACCGGGCATGGACTGGGCGGCGTTCCTGGACGCGGCCAAGCTGGGCCAGCAGCAGGACTTCATCGTGTGGCAGCCCAAGGCCGTGGCCGGCCTGTCCCGGCTGGTGGCCACCGAGCCGCTGGACGCATGGAAGGACTACATGGCCTTCCACGCGCTCGACCGCGCCGCCGCCTACCTGCCGAAGACGTTCGCCGATGCCCGCTTCGCCTTCCATGGCACTGCACTGAGCGGCACCCCGCAGCAGAGCGACCGCTGGAAGCGTGCGGTGGACGATGCCAACCACGCCGTCGGCGAAGCCATCGGCAAGCGTTACGTGGAAAAGCACTTCGACGCCAAGACCAAGGAACGCGCGGACGAAATGGCGAAGAACATCATCGCCGCCTTCGCCAAGCGCATCGACGCCCTGGCCTGGATGTCGCTGCAGACCAAGGCACACGCCAAGGCCAAGGTGGCCGGCCTGACCGTGGGCATGGGCTACCCGGACACCTGGCGCGACTACACCGGCCTGGAGATCCGTCGTGACGACCCGCTGGGCAATGCACAGCGCGCCGAGCAGTTCGAGTACGCGCGCAACGTCGCCAAGCTGGGCAAGCCGGTCGACCACAACGAGTGGGCGATGCTGCCGCAGACCATCAACGCGATGAACGTGCCGCTGGAGAATCGCCTGGTGTTCCCGGCCGCGATCCTGCAGCCGCCGTTCTTCGATGGCGCCGCCGACGACGCGGTGAATTACGGCGCCATCGGCGCAGTGATCGGCCACGAGATCAGCCATGGCTTCGACAACGCCGGTGCGCTGTTCGATGAAACCGGCAAGCTGCACAACTGGTGGACGGCCGAAGACCTCAAGCAGTTCAACGCGGCCGGTGATGCACTGGCCGCGCAGTTCAGCAGCTACGAGCCGTTCCCCGGCGTGCACGTCAACGGCAAGCTGACCCTGGGCGAGAACATCGCCGACGTGGCCGGCCTGGGCACCGCCTACGACGCTTACCAGATGTCGCTGCAGGGCAAGCCGGGCCAGACCCTGGAAGGCTTCACCCCCGACCAGCGTTTCTTCCTCGGCTTCGCCCAGGCATGGCGCAGCAAGAGCCGCGAACAGGCCCTGCGCAACGGCCTGCTGACCGACGTGCACGCCCCCGGCCAGTACCGTGCGCTGACCGTGCGCAACATCGATGCGTGGTACCCGGCCTTTGAAGTGAAGGAAGGCCAGAAGCTGTACCTGGCCCCGGACAAGCGGGTCAAGGTGTGGTGATGTAACGCGAACGGGCGCCGCAAGGCGCCCGTTTTTTCATGGGATGCGGCGTGCCATCCACGCATGGCGTGGATCTACGGTAGATGCCAACCTTGGTTGGCGCTTTTGCGGAACCGCGAAATGCGTGCCAACCAAGGTCGGCACCTACCGGAGCATTTCGGGCCACTCGCGCAGCACGTCCACCGGCACGCCTACGCGTGCACAGGCGCGCGTGGACAGGCCATCGGGCAGTGCGCGGCGGAACAGCGGCGCCATGCCCTGCATCAGCCTGGCCGAGGCCGCCGCCTGCGTGCGCTGCCCCGCGCTGCGTTCCAGCATCGCCTCGGCCCAATCGGGCAGCAGCGCGGCCCCGGCCCCCAGGAACACCGCGCGTGACAGGCCCGGAATCGGCACCGGCAGATTGACCGTCGACAGCACCGCCAGCACTTCGCGCGAACGCGCATCGGCCAGCAGCTCCGGTTGCCGCGCGCAGAAGTAAGCCGCCACTTCCGCCTCGCTGCGCGGCACGTCCACCGCACCCAGGGCCTCTGCAACGCAGCGGTACTCGTCGTAGTAGCGGTCGGCCATCGCCTCCGGCACGTCGCGCCCGTAGCGGCGATAGCCCTGAAGGAAGCCGAACGCCTCGGTCACGTGCACCCACGTCAGCAGCTGCGGATCGTCGGCGGCATAGGCCTCGCCCTGCGCCGTGCAGCCGCGGATCTGCGCATGGATGCGACGCACCTTGGCCACCAGCTTTTCCACTTCCCCTGCAGGTGCGTAGCTGGTGCCGGCGACGAAGGCCGTGGTCCGGCGCAGGCGGCCGACCAGGTCCTGGCGGAAGTTGGAGTGGTCATACACCCCGGCCAGCGCGCGCGGGTGCAGGGTCTGCAGCATCAACGCGCACAGGCCGCCGGCCAGCATCGAGGGCAGCTCGGCGTGCATGCGCCAGGTCACGCTGTCCGGGCCGAACCAGCCCGGGTCGCCCAGCGGGTGGTCGTAGTCGATGCCGCTCTGGCCGCGCGGGAAGGCATCAAGCACCCAGCGCCGGATCGGCGCGGTGACGGGGCGGGAAAGGCGGTGCAGCAGCGGCGGCATCTTCGGTCCAGGCGGTGGTGGAATCGGCCGCGGTCTGCGCGGTCAGCCTCGATTCTGGGCGATCACGGCGGATGCGGCGAGCCTGGCGGGTCAGCCGGAGTTTCATGTGCGGCCGCAGCACATTTCACCCTGCGACATCTTGACGCAGGCACCGAGCGCGATGATGCGCCGCAGCAACATTCACCCATTCAGACAAAACCCTTACGCCCCTAGGCATTTCACCCATTGCACGGCCCGCTGGAAGTGCTAGAACTGAATCCGCCACACCGTCCAATGCTGATCGACGCACGTTCCACAAGGGAGCCAGCCATGATTGCTTTGTTCAAGGGTTTGGGACTACTGCTTCGCGACAACGAGCTCTACCACAGCCCGTTCGACAAACAGGTCGCGCACTGGCGCAACCTCAGCGAGCAGCAGATCCGCGATGAAGTGGCAGTGCTGGCCCAGGCCAAGTGCCAATGGCTGATTGCCTCGATCATCGGCTGGCAGGCGGCGTCCCTGCTCATCCTCGGCCTGATTGCCAACTACCTCTGGCGCGACGATTACCACATCACCTTCACCCGCGTGGTCGTGGTGTTCGGGTCGTGGGTGTCGATCCTGTTCGTGATCTGGTTCATGGCCAACATGTTCGACCAGCAGGCCGGTTTCGAGCGCTGGATGAAGGCGTTCAACAGCCGCGCGCGCATCACGTCCAAGGCCGACAGCGTCGAGTGCGTGGCCGAGGCGCTGGACCTGGCCGAGCACTACCCGGAAGTGCTGGACTACAAGCAGGCCGTCACCTCCAGGCGCGAGCTGCGCCACGAGGACATCCGCATCATGACCGAGATCGGGCGCATGCGGCAGCACTCCGAACTGGTCGGCCGGCTCAACCATGTCGGCGAGACCGAACACCACCACGATCTGACCCTGCAGCCAGCGTACTGATACAGGCGCACCGATCCAGGGAAGTGGGGGGAGCCACAATGCCACCGTGCACAGTCACGGTGGCATTGTTCTTTCTACATGCCGCGGAACAGGCTCATGAACGGCTGGCTGACCACCAGCGTCTCCGGCCGCTGGCGCAGGCGCAGCACGCCGCGGCCAGTGTCATCGCGGCTGACCGCCGCCACCGCCTTCATGTTGACGATGGTCGAACGGTGCACCTGGCGGAAGTGCTGCGGGTCGAGCACTTCCAGCAGTTCGCGCAGCGGCGTGCGCAACAGGCTTTCGCCGGCGCTGGTGACCACCGTGGTGTACTTGTTGTCGGCGCGGAAATAGACCACGTCCTCGAGCATGATCAGCTGCGTGTCGCGGCCGTTGCTGGCGGTGATCCAGGCCAGCGGCGGGCGGTCTGCCGCCCCCTGTGAGGGGCCCAGCCGCTGCAGCAGGCGTTCCAGCACCGCATCGTCCTGGCGCGTGTGGGGCAGGCGCGAAAGGATGCGTTCGCGGGTGGCCAGCAGGCGCTCGTCGCTGACCGGCTTCAGCAGGTAATCCATCGCGCCCTGCTCGAACGCATCGATGGCGTACTGGTCATAGGCGGTGACGAACACCACCTGCGTGCGCGGGCTCAGTCCGGACAGCGCGCGGGCCACTTCGATGCCACTGATGCCGGGCATGCGGATATCCAGGAAGGCAATGTCCGGCTGCTTTTCGGTCAGCTGTTCCAGCGCACTGGCGCCGTCCTCGCATTCGGCCACCAGCTTCAGTTCCGGCCACAACCGGCCCAGTTGTTCCACCAGCGACTGCCGCAGCAGTTCCTCGTCTTCGGCGATCAGGGCTTCAAGCGGCATGGCTGCGTTCCTTGGCCGGCTGCGGCAGGGTCATGGTGGCGGCCACGCCGCTGGGGAAATTGGCGACGATCGCCACGCCCGCCTGCTCGCCGCAGGTCAGGCGCAGGCGCTCGCGCAGGTTCTTCAGGCCGATGCCGGTGCCACTGGTGCCCTGGCCGAAGCCCAGGCCATCGTCGGCCACGGTCACCGTCACGTGGTCGTCGAAACCACGCGCCAGGATCCAGATCGTGCCGCCGCCGGGCTTGGGTTCCAGGCCATGCTTGATCGCGTTTTCCACCAGCGTCTGCAGGGCCATCGCGGGCATGTGCACGCCGTGCAGTTCGTTCGGCACCTGCACTTCCACCGCCAGCCGCGCCCCCATGCGGATGCGCAGGATTTCCAGGTAGGCGCGGGTGCGCTCCAGTTCCACGCCCAGCGTGGACACCGATTCATCCACCTGCGGCAGGGAACTGCGCAGGTACTGGATGAGGTGGCCGAGCATCTGTTCGGCACGGCCCGGATCGGTGCGCGTGAGCACCTGCGCGTTGGCCAGGGTGTTGTAGAGGAAGTGCGGTTCCACCTGCGCGTGCAGCAGGTTCAGGCGGGCCACCGACAGTTCCTTTTCCACCTGGGTCTGTTCGGCGGCGGCCTGCTCGTCGCGGCGCTGGTCGGCCACCCGGCGGGTGATCGCACGGGTGACCGCTTCGGCGTTTTCGAAGTTGCTGCCCTCATCCAGCGCCAGCAGATCGGCCCACCAGCCGGCATCCGGTTCGAACAGCAGGGTGACCGTGCTGGTGCCCTGCCCCGGGGTGACCGTGGCCTGCACGCTGTTGCGCTTGATGGCCAGCCGCGCCGGCAGGTTCCAGCGCGACGGCTGGCGGCCATTCCACGGATCGACGCGGCGCACGTAGGCGCGCACCTGCAGGCTGCCGGCGGCGCTTTCCACGTCTTCCACCCGCGGCAGTTCGGCCACGGCGGCCTCGACCAGGGCAAAGGCCGGGCCGGCATCCAGCGGCACTTCGATCTGGCGGCGCTGGTGCCCGGACAGGGTGCTGCCATCCAGGCGCCCGGCGATCAGCCACACCCGGCGCACGTGGGTGATGGCGCTGCCCAGCGCGGTGATCATCAGGAACATCGCCAGCAGGCCGAAGATCCAGCCAGGGCCGTCGTTCATGCCGCTGAAGATGCCACTCCAGACCATGCCGGCCACCAGCAGTGCGACGGCCCAGGCCAACAGGTGACGGAGGATGAGAGTGAAGCTGGCGATCACGGCGGCGCCTTGGAGGAAGGGGGTGAGCCGAGCATAGGCCGGCCCACCGGGCAAACAAGCGGCCTGCGACGAAGCCCCGGAAAGCGGGGATGGAAGCTGTTACGGGAACGCCGGGCATGGCCCGGCGCTACCGGTGGGTGGCGGGGCAGCGCCCCGCAATCCCTTATTTGCGCTGGTCGGCGCTGCTGTCACGCACGGCGCGGAACGACTCGTCGGTGCTCCAGTTCGGCCAGCTGCGCGCGTTGGCCAGCTGGTTGCCCAGCGTATAGAGCACTTCCAGGTCGCGCGCGGCACCGGCAAACACCCAGTCCGGCTGCCACTCGTCGCCCTGCTGGTGGTAGCGCTTGGCGGTGTAATCCTCCGATGCCTTCCTGCCAGCGGCCACGCCACCGTTCACCCAGTCCTGGCCGGCCGACCAGGACAGCGCCGGTACGCCACGCTTGGCGAACGAGAAGTGGTCGGAACGGAAGAACAGGCCCGCTTCCGGCTTCGGGTCGGGGGTGTAGCGGATGTCCCAGCCCTTGGCGACGTCCTTCAGCTGGTCCAGCAGTTCGAAGCGCGCGGTGCCATAGATGCCGAAATCGCGCGACGGGCCGAACGGTGCCATGCCATCCATGTTGATCGCCGCCACGGTGGTTTCCAGCGGGTACAGCGGGTGGGTGGCGTAGTACTCCGAACCCAGCAGGCCCTTCTCCTCGGCGGTCACCGCCAGGAACAGCAGCGAGCGCTGCGGGCGCGGGCCCTTGGCGAAGCCGCGCGCCAGCTCGATCAGCGAGGCGGTGCCGCTGGCGTTGTCCAGCGCGCCGTTGAAGATGCGGTCGCCGCGTGCATCCGGTTCGCCCACGCCGATGTGGTCCCAGTGCGCGCTGTAGATGATGGTCTCGTCCGGGTGGCTGCTGCCCTCCAGGCGTGCGGCCACGTTGTGCGAGGTGATCACCTCGGTCTTCACTGCGTACTTCGCATCCAGGCTGGCGCCGGTCAGCGCCACCGGGGTGAAGTCGCGCTGCTGCGCCTTCTTCTTCAGCGCCTCGAAATCCTGCCCGGCCGCGCGGAACAGCTCGACGGCCAGGTCACGCTGGATCCAGCCTTCCAGCAGCGGGTGGGTTTCGGCCGGGTTGTCGCGCACCACGTCGAACATGGTGTTGGTGTTGGAGCCGGCCACGGTGGCCCAGCCGTAGGACGCCGGTGCGGTCTCGTGCACGATCAGCACGCCGAGTGCGCCCTGGCGTGCGCCCTCTTCGTACTTGTACGGCCAGCGCCCGTACCAGGTCATGCCCTTGCCGTCGAAGTCGCCCTTGCCGGTCTCGAAATCAGGATCGTTGATCAGCACGACGGCGATCTTTCCCTTCAGGTCCACGCCCTTGAAGTCATCCCAGTTGCGCTCCGGTGCCTTCACGCCGTAACCGAGGAAGACCAGCGGCGCCTTGCTGATGTCGACGTCGGTGGCGCCGTTCATGGCCGCGCGCACGGCGATCTGCTTGCCCTGGTCGAGGGTGAGGGTCTTGCCGCCCTGGTGCAGGGCCAGCTGCGGGGTGCCGACGATGTCGCCCTTGCGCAGCGGCACCGCCTGGGTCCACAGGCGCTTGCCATCCTGCAGGTCGCCACCCGGCTGCAGGCCGGCAGCGGCAAACTGCTTGCTGAGGTAGGCAATGGTCTTCTCTTCGCCCGCGGTGGCCGGCGAGCGGCCTTCGTAGGCGTCGGAGGCCAGCTCCTTGACGTCGGCGGAGATCCGCGCGCCGTCGAACTTCGGCGTGGCGGCCATCAGTGCGCTCGACACCGACAGGGCCAGGACGCCCAGTACTGCTCGTTTCATTGCTCTCTCCAGCAGGAAAATCCTTCCGGAGTGTAATGGGATTCGGCAGGGCTGCGCCCTGCACCTGCAGAGGCGGTAGTGCCGGCCGCTGGCCGGCAGCTTCTAAAGCAAATGCCTGCATTACGTGGGATGCCGGGGTGGTGTGGGTTTGCGGGGACGCCGTGAACCCATCCATGGGGGCTTGGTCGCCGCATCCATGCGGCTCACACCCCGCAAACCCACACCACCCCGCCTTCGACAGATTCCCGCGGTCTGTTGGAACCGCGTTCTACTCTGGTAGGTGTCGAACTTGGTCGACACTCACGAAGGGGTCAGAGCCCTTTTCCGGTGGAAAAGGGCTCTGACCCCGATGCTTGGGCACGCGCCAGCAGCAGCGCGCGCTCGCGGGCATTGCCGGTCATCGCGGCGGCCTGCTGGAAGGCGCTGGCGGCATCATCATGCCGGCCCAGCTGCTGCAGCAGGTCGCCACGCACCACCTGCAAGGGCGCATAGCCCTGCAACCGTGCATCGACCAGCAACGGTTGCAGCAGCGCCCAGGCCGCAAACGCGCCGTCGCTGCGCGACACCGCCACCACCCGGTTGAGGGCCACGACCGGCGACGGCATCACCTGCAGCAACTGTGCATACAGTGCGGCGATGCGCGCCCAGTCGGTATCGTCGGCGCGGCGCGCAGTGGCATGGCAGGCCGCGATACGGGCCTGCAGCACATAGGCGTCGTCGCCACCGCCGGCCTCCAGCGCACGCTGCAGCACCTGCTGCCCACGCTCAATCTGCAGCCAGTCCCAACGCGCGCGGTTCTGCACGTCCAGCAATACCGGCTGGCCCTGCGCATCGACGCGCGCCGCGGCACGCGAGGCCTGCAGTTCCATCAATGCCAGCAGCCCCAGCACCGGCGGTGCAGGCAGCCGATGGGCCAGGATGCGGGCCAGTCGCAGCGCCTCCTCGCACAGCGCCGGGCGCATCCAGTCATCGCCGGCACTGGCCGCGTAGCCTTCGTTGAAGACCAGGTAGATCGCCTCCAGCACCGACGCCAGTCGCTCAGGCAACGCCTCGGCGCGCGGCACTTCATAAGGCACCTGCTTCTGCACCAGGGTGCGCTTGGCGCGCACGATGCGCTGGGCGATGGTGGGCTCGGGCTGCAGGAAGGCGCGGGCAATCTCGGTGGTGGTCAGCCCACCCAGCAGGCGCAGGGTCAACGCCACCCGCGCATCGGCTGGCAGCACCGGGTGGCAGGCCACGAACATCAGCCGCAGCAGGTCATCGCCGAGGTCATCTTCCAGGGCCTGGGTATCATCGGGCGCAGGCAACGCCGCCGGGTGCAGTTCATCGCCCCATTGCGCATGCTGCTGCGCCACGCGCTGGTGCTGGCGCAGCACATCGATGGCACGGTTGCGCGCAGTGGTCATCAGCCAGGCTCCGGGATTGTCCGGGATGCCCTGCGCCGGCCAGCGCTCCAGCGCGGCCAGCCAGGTGTCCTGTGCCAGCTCCTCGGCACGGCCGACATCACCGCCGAGCAGCCGCGCAAGGCGCGCGATCAATACCGGCGATTCCATCCGCCAGAGGGTTTCCAGGCGCTGGCTCAGGGCGGGCTCGGTCATGCGCCGATCACAGCACGCAGGCCGTGCCCGCACAAGCGCCAGCACTCATGCCTGGACAATCGGCTTGAAGCCGCCCCAGAACATGCGCCTGGTATCGAACGGCATGTCCTTGGGGCCGATGCTGGCCAGGCGCGGGTCGGCCATCACCTTGGCGTTGATACGGTCGCGCGCAGCGCGCGAGCGGAACACCACGAACGCGACGATGACCGTTTCCCCCGGCTTGGCCTTCACCGCGCGCGGGAACGAGGTGGACTTCCCGGGGTCGACATCATCGGCCACGCATTCCATGTACTGCAGCGCGCCGTGATCCTTCCAGACCGTGCCGGCCTTGCGGGCAAGGCGGCGGTAGTCGGCCACCCTGTCCTGCGGGCACGGCAGCACGTAAGCGTCCACGTAAGCCATGGTCTTCCTCCTCGAGGCGCGCCGTCAGCCCGGCTCGCCCTCCATGTGTGCGATTTCCCACAGGTGGCCATCCAGGTCCTGGAAGCCGCGCTGGTACATGAAACCGTAATCGCGCGCCGGTTGCGGTTCGCTGCCACCGGCGGCCACCGCCTTGTCCACCATCACGTCCACCGCCTTGCGGCTGTCGGCCGACAGGCAGGTGATCACCTCGGTCTGCGCATGCGCATCGGCGATGCCCTTGTTGGTGAACTGCTGGAAGAACGGCTTGACCAGCAGCATCACGAAGATGCTCTCGCTGATGACCATGCAGGCGGCATCTTCGTTGGTGTACGCCGGGTTGAAGCTGTAGCCCAGCGCGCTGAAGAAGTCCTTGGACTGTTGCAGGTCCTGCACGGGCAGGTTGACGAAGATCATCTGCGGTTGCGGTGCGCTCATCGTTGCGGTTCCTGTGCGGGTGATGGGTGATTGGATGGGATCAGGGCTGCTTCATGCAGTTGACCATCCACGGCTTGCCGTAGCGGTCGATCAGCATGCCCCAGCGATGGGCCCAGAAGGTTTCGGCAATCGGCATCTGCACCTGCCCGCCCTCGGCCAGCGCGGCAAACACGCGCTCGGCTTCCTCGATGCTGCCGACATCGACATTGATGGTGGTCGACCCGCCCTCGCCGCCACCCGGGCCATCAGCCGCCATCAGGATCGCGCCGTCGATCTCCAGCTGGCTGTGCGCCACATGGTCGAGGGTTTCGGCCGGCATCTCGTTGCAGCCCGGCGAGCCATCGGACGGCGGCATGTCGCGGTATTTCATCTCGGACGTAACCTGGCCACCGAGGGCCTTGGCATAGAAGGCCATCGCATCGTGGGCCTGGCCGCTGAAGCCAAGGAAGGGAATCAGTTTCATGGCAGTGCTCCGTTGGGTGGAAGCGCCGGGTCATTCCCGGCGAAGGGTCGGATCAATCCGATCAATCTGCGAGCTGTTCCCGCAGACGCTGTTCCTGCTGCTGTAATTCGGGAGTGAAGGCTTCGCCGAAATCCTCGGCGGTGATCAGCGGGCGCAGCTCGAGGGTGCCGCCGGCGCCGAACGGAGCACGGCTGGCCCATTCGATGGCCTCTTCCAGCGAGCGCACGTTCCACAGCCAGAAGCCGGCGATCTGCTCGCTGGGCGGCCCGAACGGCCCGGCCTGCACCTGCGGGGCGGCGGCGCCAAAATGAATGCGGCGGCCGCGTGCGGTAGCGTGCAGGCCTTCGCCGGCGAGCATGATGCCGGCGGCGACGAGTTGTTCGTTGTAGGCGCCCATTTCGGCCAGTTCCGCTTCGCTGGGCAGGCGGCCGGCTTCGGAATCGGTGTTGGCTTTGACGATGACCATGACTTTCATGCGGGTCTCCCGTGGGCGGCGTTCTGCGTGCCCTTCATCTGGTACGACGAACCGGGGGGACGGGAATCGACAGGTCAGTTGGAAATTTTTTTCCCGCGCGGAAGGCGCGCCTGCGGCGGGGGATCGGCGAACGGCGGAGCCCCTCCGTGGTGGGTCGCTGAAAGCCCGGGACCTGAGGGTTGGCCGGGAGGGTGGGTTGGCTGGGGGACGCCGTGAATCCGTCCATGGAGGCTCGGTCGCCGCATCCATGCGGCTCACGCCCCCAGCCAACCCACCCTCCCGGCCACGGACACGTTCCCGCGCGTCCACCCCGGAAGATCAAAGGAAAAAGGCAAAAGCAGAAGCAACGGCCAAAGCAGTGCGCTGGCGGCCTCGGCTTTGCGAGCGAAGCGACCCGCTTTTGCTCTTTTCTGTTGATTTTCCGTGGTGGAGGCCGCGGGAAACTGTCAGGGGCCGGTCGGGGTGGGGGCGCGGGACCGCAGGCGCCATGGATGGCGCCTACGAGCCCCCAGGGATGGGTTTACGGCGTGTCCCGCGCCCCCACCCCGACCGGCCAAGCCCGGAGAGCCCCGCTTCTGGCGACCAACCCAACCCCACCACGGAGGGGCCCCGCCGTTCGCCGATCCCCCGCCGCAGGCGGCCTTTCGCGCTGCAGCATGCCCGCAGGCAAACCTGCGCCATCATGGAACCCTGCCCCCACCAGGACCGTGCCATGCAGCAGTACCTGCTCCTCATCTACATCGAACCCGCCCTGCTGCAGGCCCTGCCCAGCGAAGAATTCAATGCCCTGATGCGCGACTGCCTCGCCCACGCCGATCAGCTGCAGGCCGAAGGCACCCTGCTCGCCGCGCAGAAACTGCAACCCGTCGACACCGCCCAGACCCTGCGCGTGCGCGATGGCCACAGCCGCGTGCTCGATGGCCCCTTCGCCGAAACCCGCGAACTGCTGGCCGGCTTCAACCTCATCCGCGCACGCGACCGCGACGAAGCCATGCGCATCGCCCGCGATTTCCCGTGGGCGCGCTTCGGCAGCATCGAGGTGCGGCCACTGGAAGACATGGACGCCGAGCGCGAACGCTGCGGCGCACCGGCGGCGGCTATGGCAGCAGCCGCACCCTGATCTCGCGCTTGCCGATGCCTTCATTACCGCTGTAGTCGCGCGCACTGCCGCGGATGATGTACTCGCCCGGCGGCAAGGCAGCCGGCTGCCAGCGCCCGGTTTCCATCAGCCCGTCGCGCACGGTGTTGGTGGCCAGGTAACGGAACCGCGTGACCGCACTGCCATGCACGGTGATGCCACTGTCCGGCGCATAGGCCACCTTCACCGCCTGCTTCTGCGGCGGCATCCGGTTGAACACGATGTTCCAGCGCGGCTGCTCGTAGCCCTGCAGCGGCTGCCCGGCGGCATCGAGGATCTGGTAACCCACCTGGTACGGCCCCAGGCGGCGGCGCGGCAGGTTGTTGTCCACCTGGTCCCACGCTTCCACCACGATCTGCACGCCACGCCCCTGCCGGGCCAGCATCACCACGCCATCGCTGCCGGCGGCCAGCGGCTGGTCGTTGTCATCCAGCAGGCCGACATCGGTGATGCGCGGTGCGAAGTGATCGGCGTAACCGGTGAAGCCCAGCGCCACCGCATTGGTCTCGAAACCGCTGGTGCCCACCTGCAGGTGCACGTGCGCCTGGCTGTTGATGCTGCCCAGGCGGTCGCCGACGTGGATGCGCGTGCCACGACGCACGCGGATGCGCTCCAGCTTGCCGTCCTCGCTGTACAGCGGCTGCCAGCGCGCGTCGAACGGCTGGCCGGCGGGCGTGCGGCCCACCCGCATGTGGATGTAGTTCAAGCGCCCCACCGCCAGCCCTTCGGCCTGGCCGCCCAGGTTCCAGGCTGCGATCGGGCTGCTGATCTTGCCGTCGGCGATGGCCAGCACGGTCTGGCCGACGTCGCCGCGCACATCGAAGCCGCCGTGCAGGTGGTGGCGGCTCTCGCCAGTGAAGGTGCCGCGCACTTCGCCCAGCGTGCCGACCACTTCATGCCAGCCCTCCTGCGGGGCCAGCGGCCAGCGACCGCCGGTGTCGGGCAGTGCGGCATCCGCAGCCGGGCCCACCAGCGCAGGCGCGGGCAGCGCGCCCACCGCCAGCGGGCGCACGCGGTGCACGCGATAGCCGGCGGCGTCGGCCACCAGCAGGCTGCCATCGTCTTCCACGGCCAGCCCGCTGGGCCGGGCCAGGCGTGGCAGGCGGTCGTTGCCGAGCAGCGTCACCTGGTGGCCCTGCGGGGTCACCTGCACCAGGCGCCCGGCAAAATCACCCACGTACAGCACGCCATCGTGGGTCGTGGCCAGCGACAGCGGTCCGTTGATCACCCCATCGTTGCCGACCACGGTGCTGACCGTGCCATCGGCGCCGACGCGGCGCACCGCGTTGTTGAAGAAGTCGGCCACCAGCAGCGCACCGTGCGCATCGAAGGCCAGCGCCACCGGGGTGTCGAAGCGGGCCTCGCCCGCCACCGCATCGGCGAAGTCGGGGCGATCGCCACCGGCCAGGGTACGCACGTTGCCATCGGTGCCGATCACCCGGATGCGGTCGTTCCAGGTATCGGCCACGAACACCTGGCCCTGCGCGTCCACGGCAATACCCATCGGGCCATCGAAGCGCGCCTGCGCCGCCGGGCCATCAGCGAAGCCCTGGGTGCCACCGGCCACGGTCTTCACCTGGCCATCGGTGCTGATACGGCGGATCGCGTGGTTGCCGGTGTCGGCCACGTACAGGTTGCCCTGCGCATCGGCGGCGATGCCCGACGGCGTATTGAAGCGGGCCTGCAGGCCCGGCCCATCGGACAGGCCCTCGCCCTGCCCGGCCACCGTTTCAACGCGGCCATCGGCCAGAAGGCGGCGAATGCGGTTGTTGTCGCCGGCATCGGTGAAGTACACGCTGCCATCGGCGCTGCGCAGCAGTGCATAGGGTTCGGCGAAACGTGCCTGCGCCGAGGCGCCGTCGCGGTCGCCGGGGTAGCCATCACCGGCCAGCGGCTCGATCTGCGCGGTCCAGGCCAGCGGCGTGGGTTGCGGGCCAACGGGCGTGTCCGGCGCCTGTGCGGGGCGTTCCCACCAGGTCGCGGCCAGCGCAGCTGCCGTTGCCACCACCACCACACCCACCGCCATCCATTGCCGCCGTGCCATCGCTCGCGTTCGCCCTTCCCTGAAAGAGGCCACGACGATAGACGCTGGTTGCAACGGCGTCGAGCACGGCGCTTGTGCTCGTCCTGCAATCGGGCTTCAATCAGCGCACTCCATGGAAGGGTTGCCTGCATGCCAGTTCGTGTGTCCGCTCCGTTTCCCCGCGCCCTGCTGGCACTCTCGTTCTGCTTCGTGCCTGCGATATGGGCCGCGAATCTTCCGCCACAGACGCTGGCCAGCGCGATGTCCGAGGCCACCCCGTCCGAGCAGTTGGCAATGGGCTGGGCTGCCGCCCAGCAGGGCGATTACACGCGCGCCCGCGGACTGCTGGCACGCCTGCGGGCCTACCCGCAACTGGCGCGCAGCGGCAACGAAATGCAGGCCAACGCCTACGAACTGGAGGCCTGGCTGACCCTCGTGGACACGCACACCGACGAGGCGCTGGCTCTGCTGCGCAAGGCGCAGGTGCTCACGCCGGAGCGGACCTATCCGCGCGACACGCGATCGCTGTTCTATGCGCGCGCCGGCCGCCCTGCCGACGCTGCGCGCGCCCTGTGCGAAGCCCTGGCGTGGAACGGTGACAATGCCACTGCACGCTTCGAGCCAGTGCTGGTCAACCATCTGACACAGGCCCTGCGGGACGACAATGCAGCGCTTCAGCCGCTGCTGCAGGCGCTGTTTGATGCGCAGTGGACCGATGAGGGCCAGGATCCCCAGCACCGCTGGCAACGGCTGGCCGAACTGCAGGCCGACGCCGGCCAGACCGAGGCCCTGCAGCGCACGGTCGCGCGTATCGATCAGCCGATGCCACTGCTGCACCTGAGCATTGACCGCCGCTTCGATGTCGCGATGGCGGCCCGCGCCACACCGCTCTCCGCCGAAGCTGCGCTGCCCGCCTACGTGGCTCTGCTGCGCGGCAACGTGCAGGCACATCCCGACCAGCTGCCCCGCGTCACTGCGTTGCTGACCGCCCTGCTGCAGGCCGGCGACAACACGGGCCTGCTCGAGGCCAGCGCGCCGTTCGCCGACGCCACGCCCGCGTTCTTTGTGCACGACGATGAGGCCATGATGGAGATGGCCTGGCTGCTCAACCTGCGCGCGGAGGCGCAGCGCCGGCTCGGCCAGACCGACGCGGCGGTCGCCACGCTGCGCCACGCCATGTCCTTCGGTCCAGATGGCCATGCCGCTGTCGGCCAGCAGTTGAACCTGGCCCTGTGGCTGGCCGATGACCGGCAGCCCGCGCAGGCCCTGGCCCTGATGGAAGAACTGCACGACATCAGCGACTACGGAAAGAGCGTGGCCGATCTGGTCCGGGTGGTGGCCTACCAGCAACTGGGTGACGCGGCGGCCGTGGCGCGCGCGACCGCCGCCATTGCCGGTCGCAAGGGCAATGATCGCGATCCTTACCTGCATGCGCTGCTGGCCCAGGGCCGCCAGGACGACGCCGCAGCAGAGATCATCCGACGTCTGCGCAGTGTGGATACCCGGCAGAACATGCTGCAGGAAGCACAACAGTACGGTGATATTCCGAGGTGGCCACTGGCCGCCGAACGTGACGTGCTCCTGCAGCAGCTGCTGCAGCGCGGCGATGTACGCGAGGCCATCGCCGCCGTCGGCACGCGCGGGCGGCATGCGCTCTACCCCTTCGAGTAAGCGCTACTTCGCCGGCACTTCGCTGCGGATGCCCATCGCTTCCCGGTAGCGCGCGTACAACGCCATCACCTTGTCCACGTAGGCCTGGGTTTCGGCATACGGCGGCACGCCCCTGTAGCGGGTGACCGCACCGATGCCGGCGTTGTAGGCGGCCGCCGACAGCGCGCGATCGCCGTTGTAGCGCCGCAGCAGCGCACGCATGTAGCGGGCACCGCCGTCGATGGACTGCTGCGGCGAGAACGGATCGCGCACGCCGTACTCCAGCGCGGTATCGGGCATCAGCTGCATCACCCCCTGCGCGCCCTTGCTGGAGACGGCCAGCGCATCGAAGTTGCTCTCGGCATGGGCGATCGCGCGCAGCCAGGCGTCGTCGACACCGGTGGCCTTGGCGGCCGCCTTGAACTGCTTGGCATGCTGGGCCAGCTGCGGCTTGCCGACCCTGCCCAGGCCTTCGTGGGCCGGCTCACCGGGCGGGGTGGCGACGGTGAATTTCAGGAACACGCGCGAACCGGGCAGGTTGCGGGTGGAATAGACCAGTGCTCCGTCCTGCTCGCGTTCGTACAGCACGCCGCTGAAGACGCCCATGTTGCCCCACAGGTTGGGGGCCTGGATGGCGTTGTCGTCGATCTCCTTCGGCGTACAACGGGAGCCCGGCTCCGGCGCGGTGGCCAGGCTGACCGTGTTGCCCTGCACGCAACGGTAGACCGTGCGGGCACTGGCCAGGCCCGGCAGCAGCAACAGCACAATGAGGACGAGGCGGAGGGTCATGGCGGCCGGATGATCCGGCCGCGCCTGCGAAATTCTGGTGAATCCCGGTAGAGTCGACCGTTGGTCGACTGCTCTCCCGATCAGAACGCGAAACTCCGCGCTGCGCGATAGTCGACCAACGGTCGACTCTACCCCGCCCGCCTCCGCAGCCAGTACCCCGCGCCCAGCAGCACGAACCAGACCGGGCTGGCCACCAGGGCCTGGCGCGTGTCGGCCTGCAGGCTCAGCAGCACCAGCACGCCGGCGAAGAACACCAGGCACGCCCAGCACATGGCGACGCCGCCGGGCATCTTGAAGATCGACGCCGCCGGTAGAGTCGACCGTTGGTCGACTGCTCTCCCGATCAGAACGCGAAAACCCCGCGCTGCGCGCGATAGTCGACCAACGGTCGACTCTACCCCGCCCGCCTCCGCAGCCAATACCCCGCGCCCAGCAGCACGAACCAGACCGGGCTGGCCACCAGGGCCTGGCGGGTGTCGGCCTGCAGGCTCAGCAGCACCAGCACGCCGGCGAAGAACACCAGGCACGCCCAGCACATGGCGACGCCGCCGGGCATCTTGAAGATCGACGCCGCATGGCGTTCCGGGTAGCGGCGGCGGTAGACCATGTAGGCCACCAGGATCAGCGACCAGACGAAGATGAAGAGCACCGTTGCCAGCGTCGTCACCAGGGTGAAGGCGGTCACCAGGTTCGGGATCAGGTAGATCAGCAGGGTGCCGCCCAGCAGGCACAGGCACGAGAACAGCAGGCCGCGGGCCGGCACCGCCGCGCGCGACAGGCGCGACAGGCCGCGCGGGGCGTGGCCCTCTTCGGCCAGGCCGTACAGCATGCGGCTGGTGGAGAAGATGCCGCTGTTGGCCGACGAGGTGGCCGAGGTCAGCACCACGAAATTGATCAGGCTGGCCGCGGCGGGGATGCCGGCCAGCACGAACAGCTGCACGAACGGGCTCTTGTCCGGCACCACCTGGCGCCACGGCGTCACCGCCATGATCGCCACCAGGGCCAGCACGTAGAAGATGAGGATGCGCACCGGGATCGAGTTGATCGCCTTGGGCAGGTTGCGCTCCGGGTCAGCGGTTTCGGCGGCGGTGGTGCCCACCAGCTCGATGCCGACGAAGGCGAACACCGCGATCTGGAAACCGGCGAAGAAGCCGACCAGGCCCATCGGGAACATGCCGCCGTCATTCCACAGGTTGGACAGCGAAGCGGTATGCCCGCTGGGCGAGGTGAAGCCCCACGCGACCAGGCCGGCACCGGTGATGATCAGCGCGCAGATGGCCACGATCTTGATCAGCGCGAACCAGAATTCCATTTCGCCGAACAGCTTGACCGTCACCAGGTTCAGGCCCAGCAGCAGCATCACGCACAGCAGTGCGGGTATCCATGCCTGCAGTTCGGGGAACCAGAACTGCGCATAGGCGGCGATGGCGATGACATCGGCGATGGCGGTGACGATCCAGCAGAACCAGTACGTCCATCCGCAGAAGAACCCGGCCCAGGGGCCGAGCAGATCGGTGGAGAAATTGATGAAGGATTTGTACTGCAGGTTGGACAGCAGCAGCTCGCCCATCGCCCGCATCACGAAGAACAGCATCGCGCCGATGATGAGGTAGACGAACAGGATGGACGGGCCGGCCAGGCTGATGGTCTTGCCCGACCCCATGAACAGGCCGGTACCGATGGCACCGCCGATGGCGATCAGTTGCAGGTGGCGGTTGGACAGGCTGCGGCTCAGGTGTTCGGGGGGCGTGGCGGGCTCGGTCATGGGCGCGGGAAGGGGCGGGTGAAGTCCCCGACGGTAGTCCTCTGCGGCGCCGGGCGCCAGCGTCCCGCTGGGTGAACGCGTCAAATCGCAGCGCTTTCATCCCAATGCGCCCCCTCCATGGCCCCGCCCATTTCCCCCGGCGCTGCAACATGCTCAGATAGCGCATCCGACCAAGGACCGGCCCGCCATGCGCAGCGCCCTGCCCCGCCCGCTGGAAACCCTGCCATGAGCCGCCTGGGCGTCATCATCGGGGCGACCGTGCTGTCGATCCTGGTGGCCATCGTGCCGATCGCCGCGATGGTCTATGCCACCTGGAACAGTGCCGTCGGCCTGGAACAGCGGCGCCTGCACGAGATCGCCGAACGCACCCTGCGTCGCGCCGACGTCTCCTACCAGGAATCGCTGGCCGTGTTGAAGTCAGCCGAAGCGTCGCGCCTGCCCCCGTGCAGCGCCGCGCACGTGCGGCGCCTGCAGACGCTGGTGATGACCACGCCCTCGGTCGACCAGATGGGCTATTTCGAGGCAGGGAAGCTGCGGTGCACCTCGTGGGGTGCGTTCGAGGGGGAGGTCGCCCAGCCCACCCCGGACCATGTCACCAGCGATGGCGCCGGCATCAAGGTGGACGTGCGCCCGCAGGCCACCGAGCAGCGCAAGGTGCTGTCCATCCAGTACGGCTCATACGACACGCTGGTCGACCCGCGCCGTTTCGTCGATGTCATCGCCGACCCGCAGGTGCGCCTGGCCCTGGCCAGCCCCGACGGCCGCCTGCTGTCCAAGCAGAGCGGCATCGACGAGGCCCTGCTGGCGCGGCTGCTGCGCGAGCCCGGCGAGGGTCTCGATAACGACACCCTGTACGCCACCGCCCGCAACAACGAGTGGCTGGCCATCGCCACCGGGCCGCGTACCGCGCTGGCGGCCACCTTCCGCCAGCAGGCCTGGCTGTTCGTGCCGGTGGGGCTGCTGCTGGCGGGCATCGGCACCGGCGTGGTGATCTGGTTGTCGCGCCGCCGCCTCTCGCTGCGTGGCGAGCTGGCCATCGCCATCCGCCGCCGCGAGCTGTACCTGCACTACCAGCCCATCATCGAGCTGGAGACCGGCATCTGCGTCGGCGCCGAAGCCCTGGTGCGCTGGCAGCGCCCCGACGGCACCCAGGTGCGGCCGGACATCTTCGTGCCGCTGGCCGAGGAACACGGCCTGATCACCGCGCTCACCGACCTGGTGATCGAGAACGTGGTGTCGGACATGCGCGATCTGCTGGTGCAGGACCGCAGCGCGCACATCGCCATCAACCTCGCGGCCGAGGACATCATCAGCGGCCGCGCGTTGAAGTCGATCACCCAGCGCATGGCCGGCAGCGGCATCCTGCCGCAGCAGATCTGGCTGGAAGCCACCGAACGCGGCTTCCTTGATGCCGACCGTGCACGCACCATGCTGGCCGCCGCGCGGCGCGCCGGCCACAGCATCGCCATCGACGATTTCGGCGTCGGCTATTCCAGCCTGCAGTACCTGGAACAGCTGCCGCTGGATGCGCTGAAGATCGACAAGTCGTTCGTCGATGCCATCGGCACGGAGAGCGCCACCAGCCCGGTCACCCCGCACATCATCGACATGGCCAGGGAACTGGGCCTGTGGGTGGTGGCCGAAGGCGTGGAAACCGAACCGCAGCTGGCCTACCTGCACAGCCAGCAGGTGCAGTTCGGGCAGGGCTGGCTGTTCTCGCGCCCGTTGCCGCGCGATGCGTTCATCGCCTTCCACCACCAGCGCCAGCAGCGCTACGGCGCCGCGCGCGAGGACATGCAGAACCCACGCAGCGTGCCGATCGAACAGGCCGGCGCGGAAGAATGACGGCCAACGGCGGAGCCCCTCGTGGCGGGGCGGCGTGCGCAATGATCGCGTGCTTGGCCGGGGCGGTGGGGCTCGCGGGGGACGCCGTGAATCCATCCATGGAGGCTTGTCCGCCGCATCCATGCGGCAGACACCCCCGCGAGCCCCACCGCCCCGTCCTCTGACACATTGCTGCGGCGTCACACCACGGAATCAACAGAAAGAGCAAAGGCAAACGCGGGTCGCTGCGCTCAGTAGATCCACGCCATGCGTGGATGACGCAGCCCTGGTAGTGCCGGCCGCTGGCCGGCAACCCCATGCAACAGCCGCTACACCCAGGCCTTCGGCCGCGCCCACAACCACGCCGCGCACACGGCCAGCAACAGCAGCGGCAACCACGCCAGCTGCCCTGCGCCAACCGACTGCAGCACCACGCCACCCGCCACGCCGCCTGCGGCAATCGCCAGGTTCCAGCCGGTCACCAGCATCGACTGCGCCAGGTCGGCCGCGGCACCGGCACGGCGGGCGACGGCGGTCTGGAACAGCGTCGGCACCGCGCCAAACGCCACGCCCCACAGCACGCTGGCCAGCAGCAGCACCTGCGGCACGCCCGGCCACAGCAGCAGCGCCGCCACCGCCAGCACGAAACCGGCCACCGCCGCCCACACCAGCGCGCGCAGGTGGCGATCCACGCCCCAGCCGGCAATGCCGATGCCGGCAACGGCGGCCACGCCAAAGGCCAGCAGCACGCGGTCCAGCCAGTGCTGCGCGTTGGCCAGGATCGCCAGCGGCTCGATGTAGGTGTACAGCACGTTGTGCGCCAGCACGTACAGCGCCATCACCAGCAGGGTGCTGCGCACGCCGGGCAGGCGCCACACCGTGCCCAGCGGCACCCGCTGGCCGCCGCCCGCCGCCGGCAGTGCAGGCACCGCCCAGCGCACCCAGCCCAGCAGCAGCACCGCCAGCAGCGCCATCAGGCCGAACGCCCAGCGCCAGCCGATCTGCTGGCCCAGCAGCGTGCCCGCCGGCACGCCCAGCGACAACGCCAGTGGCGAACCCACCATCGCCACCGCAATCGCCCGTCCCTGCAGCGCCGGCACCACCATGCGCGCGGCATAGCCCGCCACCAGCGACCACAGCAGGCCCGCACCCACGCCTGCCAGGAAGCGCACCACCAGCAGCAGCGTGTAGTTGCTGGTCAGCGCCGTCAGTGCGTTGACCACAACGAAGCCGGCAATCGCCGCCAGCAGCAACGGCCGGCGGGGCAGCCGCTGGGTCAGCGCGGTCATGGGCAACGCCGCCAGCACCGACCCCAGTGCATACACGCTCACCAGCTGGCCCACGGCCGCATCGCTCACGCCCAGGCTCTGCCCCATCGGCCGCAGCACGCCCGCCGGCAGGGTCTCGGTCAACAGCGTGATGAAGCTGCCCCCGGCCAGGGCCAGCAGGCCGTTCCACGGCAACCGCGTGGCTTCACCCGCAGGCGACGATGCATCAATTGCATGGCCGCTCATCGCGCCGCCTCCAGATCGCGGTACACCGCATCGCGCAGGTCATCGACGAACGCGCCGTGCATCCCCTCGTAGAGAGTGTTGGTGAGCGCCACCACGCTGAGGCCACGCGCCGGGTCGACGAACCAGCTGTGGCCGTAGGCACCGCCCCAGCGCCACGTGCCCACGCCCTGCGGCGTGCCTGATGCGGCGGGGTCGCGCAGCACCGCAAAGCCGAGGCCGAAGCCCCAGCCCGGCGGATCGGCAGGCCCCTGCCCGCCCACCTGCGGGCAGCCCATCTCGCCCACCAGCGCCGGCGGCAGCACGGCGGTCGCCTGCACATCACGCAGGGCCTCCAGCACGGTCATCACGTCATCGGCGCTGCCGATCAGGCCAGCGCCCGCCGAGGCATAGCGGCTTGCATCGGTGGCACGCGCCAGGCTGTACTCGATGCCCACGGTGCCATCGAACGGCGCGACGATCTCGCCCTCCTGCAGGCGGTGCGGCTGCGGCACATCACTGGCATAGGCGGTGGCCAGCCGCGCGCCCTGCGCGGTGCTGAAGCCGGTATCGCGCAGTCCCAGCGGCTGTGCCAGCAGGCGATCGAACAGCTGCTGCAGCGTCTGCCCGCTCGCCGCTTCGGCCACGGCACCGGCCACATCCACGCCCAGCGAATACAGCCACTGGCTGCCCGGTGCGAACAGCAGCGGTACCTGGCCGATGCGCTGCACGTTGTCCTGCAGGCTCACCGGATTGGCGTCCATGCCATCGCTGACGCCGGCACGCGCATACGGCCCTGTGGCGTCGGCTTCGAGGAAGCGGTAGCCCAGGCCACTGCTATGGCTCAGCAGCTGCCGCAGGCTGATCGGCGGCACGCTGCCGTCGGCCAGCGCCGGGCGGAACGCCGGCAGCCAACGCTGCACCGGCGCATCCAGATCGAGCACGCCGTCGGCCACCAGGCGCAGGATCACCGTGGTCAGCAGCGGCTTGCTCACCGATGCCAGGCGGAACAGCTGGTCGCGCTGCATCGGCGTACCCGCCTCGCGGTCGGCCAGGCCGCTGGCGCTGGCATGGCGCAGCACGCCGTGTTCGCGCACCAGCACCACCGCACCCACCAGGCGCTGCGGGTGGGCCTGCTGCAGCACGTGGGCCACGCCGGGCAGTGTGGGCGTGGATGCGTCGACAGGAAGAGCATTCATGGGGCAATCCTTGGGGGGAGGGCCGCCACCTTAGGCAGCGCGCGCCGCTGCAAAAAGCGGGGCGGCGCTCCGCGCTTCGCGGACCGGCAGGTCCGCAATCGGCGCCCCGCACGGACAGCACGGGCGGGCTGCCAGCGCAGCGGTGTTGAACCGCAGTGTTGCAACGGCCACCTAGCCGCACGCTGCAACTGGCCCTACCCTGCGGTTTTCCCGCTGCGCCGCCCATGTCCGTCCTCGACAACCTCGCCAACCTGCAGACCTTCGTGCATGCCGCCGACACCCGCAGCTTCGTCGAGACCGGCCGCCTGCAGGGCATCTCCGCCTCGGCTGCCGGCAAGTGCGTGGCACGGCTGGAGCACGCGCTGGGCGTACGCCTGTTCCACCGCAGCACGCGCAGCATCACCCTCACCGCAGAAGGCCAGCTGTTCCTGGCGCGCTGCCGCCGCATCCTCGCCGAGCGCGATGCTGCACGCACCGAACTGGCCCAGCCGCACGCCGCACCCAGTGGCACGCTGCGCATCAGCCTGCCGCTGGTGGGTGACCTGACCCTGCCGTTGCTGGCCGATTTCATGGCTGCCTATCCGGACATCCGCCTCGACCTGGATTTCAGCGACCGCCTGGTCGATGTCATCGAGGAAGGCTTCGATGCCGTGCTGCGTGTCGGCGAACCCAGCGATTCGCGGATGAATGCCCGGCGCCTGGGCGTGTTTCCACGGCGCATCGTCGCCTCACCCTCCTACCTGCAGCGGCGCGGCGTGCCCAAGGTGCCGGCCGACCTGCTGCAGCACACCCTGCTGCACTACAAGTTCCCCAGCAGCGGCAAGCTCGAGCCGTGGCCGGTGCAGTGGCCGGACGAACAGGCTGCGCAGGACCTGCCGGTGCACATGGTCGCCAATACCATCGAAGCACGGGTGGAACTGGCCCTGCGCGATATCGGCCTGGCCTTCGTGCCGGTGCACTCGGTGCGCGATGCCCTCGCCGAGGGCCGCCTGGTCACCGTGCTCGATGAGCACGTGCATTCCTGCGGCACCTTCCACCTGCTGTGGCCCTCCGGCCGCCACGTGCTGCCGAAGCTGCGGGTGTTCATCGATTTCATCAGCGCGCGGCTGGATACCGTGCCCTGACCGCCTTTGTAGAGTCGAGCCATGCTCGACTGCGCTTCGAGAGCAGTCGAGCATGGCTCGACTACAGTTCGCATGCCTGCGGGCGTTATAATCCCCCCTCATTCCTCCAAGAGGCTCGCGACCGATGCGCCAGTGATGCCGCCGTCTTTCCACTAGACGGCCCGACTCTTCCCGCCCCTGTGCGCAGGGGAGAACCAGGCATCCCATGGAGGTCGCATGACCACGCATTCCCTCGCGCTCGATCGCGTGTCCTATCGGTTGGCCGATGGCCGATCGCTGTTTTCCGAACTGTCGTTTTCCTTTGAACCGGTGGCCACCGGCCTCGTCGGCGCCAATGGCGCCGGCAAGAGCGTGCTCGCGCGCCTGCTGGGCGGGCAACTGCTGCCCGACAGCGGCCAGGTACGTAGCAGCGGCCGGGTCTTCCTGCTGCCCACGCCCGGTTATCCGCCACGCGGCTCGGTCGGCGAACTGGCCGGCGTCGGTGATGCACTGGCAGCGCTGGTGCGCATCGAAGCCGGCAGCATCGACGAAGCGGACTTCGCCTGCGTCGGCGACCGCTGGGACCTGCGCGAACGCCTGCAGCAGCAATGGCATGCCCTCGGCTTGCCCGATGACCTGCAGCCCACCCAGCCAGCCGCGCGCCTCAGTGGCGGCCAGGCCATGCGCGTGGCCCTGTCCGGCGCATGGGCCAGCGGTGCCGACTGGCTCATCCTCGACGAGCCCAGCAATCATCTGGATGCGCGCAACCGCCAGCAGCTGTACCAGCAGCTGCAGCGCTGGCCGGGCGGACTGCTGGTCATCAGCCACGACCGCGAACTGCTGGCCAACATGCAGCAGATCGTGGAACTGGATGCACGCGGGCTGCACCGCTATGGCGGGCCCTGGCAGCACTATGCCGACGCGCGCGCGGCCGAGCGCGATGCCGCCGCCGCGCAGCTTGACCATGCCCGCGCGCAGCACCGCCAGCAGCAACGCAGCGCGCGCGAACAGCACGAACGCCAGCAGCAGCGGCAGGCGCGCGGCAACCGCGATGCCAAGCAGGCCAACCAGGCACCGATCCTGCTGGGCGGGCAGAAGCAGCGTGCGGAGGCCACCCAGGGCCGCGCGCAGCAGATCCAGGCCGACCGCCTGCAGGCCAGCGCGCAGCAGCTGCGCAGTGCGGCGGCAGCCGTGCAGGCCGCCCCCGAACTTGCCCTGTTTGCCAGCGATGGCGAGCGTGGCAGCGCGCGCCTGCTGCAGGCACACGATCTGGTGCTACCGCACGGTTGCAGCGCACCGCTGCAGCTGGAGATCCGCCGTGGCCAGCGCATCGCCGTGGTGGGCGACAACGGCAGCGGCAAATCCACCCTGCTGCGCGTACTGGCCGGGCAGCTGCAGGCGCGTGCGGGCGAGGTGCAGCGGCATGCACCGCTGGCCCTGCTCGACCAGCAACTGCTGGCCCTGGCTGGCGAGCGCAGCATCCTCGATACCGTGCAGGCGGCCAACGCGGCCGCAGACCCGGCCGAGCTGCGCACACGGCTGGCCCTGCTCGGGCTGGATGCACACCGCATCCAGCGCCCCGCCAGCAGCCTCAGCGACGGCGAGCGGGTGAAGGGTGCCCTGGCCAGCGTGCTCTACGCGCAACCCGCGCCGCAGCTGTTGCTGCTGGACGAGCCCGGCAACGCGCTGGACCTGACGGCACTACAGGCACTGGAATCGCTGCTGGGTGCGTGGGAAGGCGGACTGGTGATGGTCAGCCATGACAACCACCTGCTGCGTGCGTTGCGGCCAACGCAGGTGCTGCAGGTGGGCGGCGATGGCTGGCAGTGGCGCGACGCGTTGTAGCAGACCCGGGGTCGGATCCCTTTTGCCACGCAAAAGGGCTCTGACCCCGGCCCGATGACCGCGACATCCACGCATGGCTGCTTCTGCCCTCATCGCTTCCACACCGGAAACGCCTGCGGCAACTGCTGCCACAACAACGGCCCCGCGCGCAGTTCGCTGTCGTTGAGCAGGCACGCATCCAACGCCGCGCGCACCGCACGCTCATCCATGTGCACGCCAATCACCACCAGCTCCTGCCTGCGGTCGCCCCAGAGCGGGTGCCAGAGGCGGGCCATCGCCGCGTGTGCCTCGCCATCCGGGAATTCCTCCCGCCCCGGCAGCGGCGCGCTCCAGCAGTCGGCCTGCTGGCGTGCCCAGCCCAGGTCGCTGTACGGCAGCGGTGTCGGCGGCAACAGCGGCGTGGTGTCCTCATTGCCGGCACGCACGCGCTCGCGCGCCGCGTACCAGAAGCCAGCCGCCTGCGTACGCGTCGCCGCACCCACGCTGCTCAGCTCGCCCACCCAGTCCATGCGGTTGGCTAGCCAGAACCAGCCCTTGCTGCGGATCACCCCGGGCATGCCCTCCTGCAGTGCGCGGGCGAAACGCCCCGGGTGGAAGGGCCGGCGCGAGCGGTACACGAAGCTGCCGATGCCGTACTCCTCGGTTTCCGGCGTGTGCTCGCCGCGCAGTTCCTTCACCCAGCCTGGTGCCTGCTGTGCACGGTCGAAGTCAAAGCGTCCGGTATCCAGCAGCTCGCGCAGCGGCACATCGCCAAACGTGGACAGCAGCAGCTTCGCATCGCGGTTCAGGCCGCGCAGCACCGCCAGCGTGTCCTGCAGCACGTCCTCATCGGCCTGGTCGACCTTGCTCACCACGATCACATCGGCAAACTCCACCTGCTCGCACAGCAGGTCCACCACGCCGCGGTCATCGTCCGGGCCGGCCTGCTGGCCACGCTCGGCCAAGCGCAGGGTCGATCCGAAATCAGCGAGGAACGCACTGCCATCGACCACGGTCACCATCGTGTCCAGGCGCGCGATGTCGCTCAGGCTGAAGCCCTGTTCGTCGCGTACGGCGAAGGTGGCAGCCACCGGCATGGGCTCGCCGATACCCGTGGATTCGATCAGCAGGTAGTCATAGCGCCCGGCATCGGCCAGGCGCCGTACTTCCTGCAGCAGGTCGTCGCGCAGGGTGCAGCAGATGCAGCCGTTGCTGAACTCCACCAGCGTTTCCTCGGTGCGGCGCAGCTCGGCACCACCGTCGCGCAGCAGCTGCGCATCGATGTTGACCTCGCTCATGTCGTTGACGATGACTGCCACGCGCAGACCATCGCGGTTGCGCAGGATCTGGTTGAGCAATGTGGTCTTGCCGGCCCCCAGGAAGCCGGACAGCACGGTGACCGGCAGGCGGCGGTCGGCGCGGGAAACAGGGTTCATGCGGGGCGAAGGGCTGCGGATGGAAATGTTACTATATAACATTAAATGGCCACGACGCAGCCGGCGGACTGCCGGCCAGCGGCCGGCACTACCGGGTCATTTGCCGTAGCGGCGCAGCAGTTCCACCAGTACTTCGGCTTCAGCCGCCCGCTGCTGCGGGTCCTCGGCGGCCACCACGTGTTCCTGCAGGTGCTCGTGCAGCAGCTCCATCAGCAGGCTGTGCGCCGCGCCACGCACGGCGGCCACCTGCACCAGCACGTCCGCGCAGTCGCCCGCCGCGCCCTCCGGGCGGTCCAATGCCTGCTCCAGCGCCGCCACCTGGCCGCCGATGCGGCGCACCCGGGTCAGCAGTTGTTTCCGGTTCTTGTGTACATGTGCCATGGACGTATCGTATACCCTATGGGGGTATCCTTCCACTCATGAATGCCCCCATGCACCTGGACGCCCTCGCCGCCTCCCGCCGCCACGACCATCGCTTCGACGACGGCAATCCACTGGCCGAACGCAATACCCGCCGTGCCATGTGGCTCACCGTCAGCATGATGTTCATCGAGATCTTCGGTGGCTGGTGGTTCAACTCCATGGCCGTGCTGGCCGATGGCTGGCACATGAGCTCGCACGCCCTGGCGCTCGGCCTTTCGGTGTTCGCCTACCGCTGCGCACGGCGCTACGCGCACGACCCGCGCTTTGCCTTCGGCACGTGGAAGATCGAGATCCTGGCCGGCTACACCAGTGCCATTGCCCTGCTCGGCGTGGCCGCGCTGATGGCCGTGCAGTCGCTGCAGCGCCTGTGGGTGCCTGCGCCCATCCACTACGACGAGGCCATCCTCATCGCCGTGGTCGGCCTGGGGGTGAACCTGTTGTGCGCGTGGTGGCTGCACGACAGCCCGGGCCATGCCCACCACCATCACGGCCACGGGCATGGCCACGACCATGGACACGACCATGACCATGACCACCACGATCACGCGCATGGTCCTGCCCATGGCCACGACCTCAACCTGCGCTCGGCCTACATGCATGTGCTGGCCGACGCCGCGACCTCGGTGCTGGCCATCGTTGCGCTGCTCGGCGGCAAGCTGTGGGGCGCCGCTTGGCTGGACCCGGTGATGGGCCTGGTTGGCGCCGTGCTGGTGACGGTCTGGGCCGTCGGCCTGCTGCGCGACAGTGGCCGCGTGCTGCTCGATGCGCAGATGGACGCGCCGGTGGTCGCGGAAGTACGCGAAGTGATCGAACAGGGGCCCTGGCCGGCACGCCTGGCCGATCTGCATGTGTGGCAGGTGGGCCGTGGCAAGTACGCCGTGGCTGCCAGCGTGGTCACCAGCGATGTCGATCTGGATGCCGACCAGCTGCGCCAGGCGCTCGCCGTGCACGAAGAACTGGTACACGTGACGCTGGAAATCCATCGCACGGCGTGATGCCGCAGTGCGCCAGATCGTAGAGTCGAGCTTGCTCGACTGCTCCTGCCCGAAGCCAAAGCAGTCGAGCAAGCTCGACTCTACAAATGCGGGCGGCTACAGCTTGAACAGCATCCGCAACAGGTAGAGCTTCAACGGCAGCGCGCTCAACAGCGCGCCGCCGATGCCCAGCCACGCATGGCGCTCATCCCGCGCCCGCGCCGCCACGGCCAGCCCCAACCCGACCACTGCCGAGGCCAGCACCCCCACGCTCAGCCCGGCCGCCGGTGCGCTGCCGCCAAAGGCCAGCGCCGCCAGCCAACCAGCGACCCACCCGGCCAGCAGCCCCAGCCAGCTTGCCAACCCACACCACGGTGCCTTGCCCTGTGCCATCGCAGCTCCCCGGTTCTTGCCGATTATCGGTACGGGCAGGCCCTGCCCTCGCCCTACACTAGCGGCACCTGCCCCGTCGGGACATCCCATGCGCGCGCTCCGCCTGCTGCTGCCCGGCACCTTCCTGCTGCTGGGCGCCTGTTCCGGCGATACCCAGCTGCCGTTCTCCTCCGATCCCCTGCAGGGCTGCTTCACCACCAGCACGCGCAAACCCGCCGAGTTCCGCATCGACAAGGAAGGCGGGCAGTACTTTGTCTCCTTCGAGCGCGACGGCCACTGGCAACGCGAGCCCAACGCACTGACCCTGGCCAGCCGCACCGACATCGCCCGCTACTTCCGCGACGATGCCGAACAGATCGACAGCGCCCTGATCCGTCGCGCTGGCGGCTTCGGCCTGTTCCACACCAAGCGGGGCGCCTCGCTGAAGGCCAAGGCGGGCGACAGCGACTACATGGCCCTGCTGCTGATCGGTGCAGGGCCGGTGTATGCGGTGAAGTGCGACTGATCTGCAACTTTCCTGATGGTGTTGCGCTGCTGCAGACCCGAGGCTGGCCGCTTTTGGGGCCACGCCATGCTGCTGTCGCTGCTGCTTGCCGTCGTGCCGGTCACCACCACCGGTGCCTATGACGAAATGCGCCTGACCGACGATGGCAGCATGCTCTACGAATACGTGCGGCAGCCACCCGCGACCCAGGCCGTGCATCGCCGCGCCTGCGCGCTGCAGGGCGGTAGTCCTTCCGAAGGTGTCAGTTTTCTCGCCGGCCCGGGCACCACGCACGGCTCTGGCTGCAGCAGTGCCCCCTGAAAGATACCCGGCCCGTCCCTGCCGGGCTCACGGCCGGTCGGGTACCATGCCCTCCCCCGCCCAGCCCCGGTATCCGCCGTGACCCATTACACCGGCCCCCTGCTCACCCGCGACAGCGCCGATGCCCTGCGCCGCGCGCACGACAAGGGCGCTGCCGACTGGCAGGGCTCGCTCGACCTGGGCCGCAGCCAGGATGCCGTCGGCCTGGACGCCGCGGGCTTCAGCTTCCGCGGCCGGCCGTACCCGTGGCCGGGCAAGCTGAAGGACCGCACGCTGTACTACTGGGATGGCGAGGACTTCGCGCCGATCTCGCGCTTCAGTGGTTCGCTCATCAAGCTGGTGCCCACCGAGTGGGGCGCGCCCACCTTCGAGATCGATGGCATCAAGATGCTGCCGACCTCCAAGCTGTCGCCGTTCGAGGACGCCCGCCGCAAGGTCGAACTGGTCGCCCCGGCAGGTAAATCCATCCTCGATACCTGCGGTGGCCTGGGCTACTTTGCCGCCTGCGCGCTGGAAGCCGGCGTCGGCCAGATCCGTTCGTTCGAAAAGAACGCCGACGTGATGTGGCTGCGCACGCTCAACCCGTGGTCGCCCGACCCGGAGTCGGCCGCCGCCGGTGGCCGCCTGCAGTTCGGCCAAGGGGATGTCTCGCAGCAGATCGAACAGGTGGCCAGCAACAGCGTCGATGCCATCCTGCACGACCCGCCGCGCTTCGGCATCGCCGGCGAGCTGTATTCGCAGGCGTTCTACGACCACCTCGCGCGCGTCATCCGCAAGGGTGGCCGCCTGTTCCACTACACCGGTGCGCCGAACAAGCTGACCAGCGGCCGCGACGTACCGCGCGAAGTCGCCAAGCGCCTGGAAAAAGCAGGCTTCAAGGCCGAGCTCGCGCTGGACGGCGTGCTGGCCGTCAAGCGCTGACGGCTAGCGGCCGGCCGTCATTCGTAATCGACCCTGGCCAGCGTCTTCACCCATTGCGGCACTGCCGGCTCGTTGCCGTAGTAGTCCTTCGGCTTCTTCTCGGCCATCGCCCAGCGGTGCAGCCAGCTGGGGCCATAGCGGCCATCGTAGCCCTGGGTGCCGCGCGCATACGCCGGGTCGCGCAGCGCCTCTTCCAGCGAAACGAAGCGATAGCCGCGGCGCTTGGTGGCGGCCACCAGCTCGGCAAACGTTGCTGCATTGAGTTCGTTGGCATGCATCAGCCACACCTGCGGCAGGGCATATCCCAGCAGTGTCTGCGACTGCTGCTCGTAGTAGTCCAGCTTGTTCAGCATGTAGGGCACGTAGCCCTTGCGCAGGCGCGCCAAGGTGGCCGCGCGCTCGGGTGAATCCGGCTGTTCGTTCATCACGTTGGCGTAAGCGAACGCCCAGACCCATTCGCCGTTGTCGACGGTCACCGGCGCAATGCGGTACCCGTGCTCGGCGAAGAAGGTATCCATCACCGCACGGTCCTGCGGCGTGCGGCCCGCCCGCAGGTACGGATGGCGCATCCACTGCGGCACCTGGCCGCGCTCGGCCAGCAACGGCTTCAGTACGTCCTCACCGCGCAGGAAATCCTGCTGGAACGCGGCCACGCCCTTGGCGTTCAGATCCATGTGCGACCAGGTGTGGTTGCCCAGCACGTAACCGGCATCGCGCCAGTCGCGCAGCATCTGCACCCGCGCCGGCTGCACCACGCCATCCACTTCCAGCTTGTTGCCGTTGACGAAGCCCACCACCGGCACGCCCGCCTGCTGCAGCTGCGCCATCAGCGCCTCATGACGTGCCTGCAGATCAGGCGGCACGATCTCGTCCAGGCGCGCCCACGGCAGGTCGTCGATGGTCACCGCGATACGGCGATCCACCTCAGCGGCCTGCGCCACCAGCGAAAGCAGCAACAACGGCCCGGCACGCAGCAACGAACGCATCAGTACATCCGGTTTCCGGCGGGAACCGACACTCTACCTGCGCTCACCGCGCCACAGCCACACCCCCATCACCAGCGCGACCAGCAGCACTGCCGCCAGCACCATCGCCAACCGCCCGGGGTTGTGCAGCAGGCCCGCGCTGCTGCCCATGAACAGCGCGAAGGCCTGCTGCGGCACCTGCGCAATGGGCACATCCGGATTGGCCGGGTCCAGCGCGCAGACCACCGGCGCCAGCTTCACCATGCGTGCCCAGGCGGTTTCGGCGCGGTACAGCGCCCAACCGGCCAGCCCCAGCGCGCCCGCGTGCAGCAGCACGTAAGCGATGGCGACCCTGCGCACCCGGCCCGCTGCGTGGCGCACTGCAGACACGCCGGCCAGCACGGCCGCCAGCAACGCCAGCAGCACACCCGAAATGGGAATCCAGCGCAGCTCCACCCAGGGCTGCAGCGCCCGGCCCCGCTCCACCATCGCCATCACCACGGCACTGCGCGAGGCCAGGTCCGGGTGCGCGCAGGCGCCCGCTGCGGGTTCCAGCAGGTACTGCACACGGAAGTGCAAGCCGCCCTCGGCCAGCGCCAGTGCACACAGGGCCAGCACCGGCAGCAGGAACAACGGCGGGCCCAGGCCACGGGCAACAGCGAGGCGCTTCATCCAGCGATGTACTTCGGCGGCACGTGCGCAGTCAGCCACACGCCGTTTGCCGACTGGTGGAACACATGGCCATCGGCATGCATGCGACCGGCATCGATGCTGAGCACCACCGGAGTACCCCGCCGCGCACCCACCTGCAAGGCGGTGTCGCGGTCCAGGGACAGGTGCACGTGCTGGCGCTGGCCAGGGCGCAGCCCCTCGGTGGCAATGGCTTCCAGGAAGCGCGGCACCGTGCCGTGGTACAGCCACGGCGGAGGCACGAGCGGCGCAAGCCCAAGGTCCACCGCAATCGAGTGCCCTTGGCTGGCGCGGATACGCAGGCCATCGTCGCTGATGGCAAAGCGCCGCTTGTCGTTCTCCTGCACCAGCCGATCCAGGCTCGCACGGTCCAGCGGCAGCCCATGCAGGCCCAGCCGCTGCAGCAGGTCATCAATGCCGGCCCAACCCTGTGCATCCAGCTGCAGGCCGATCTTCTGCGGTTCGTGCCGCAGCACCAGGCTCAGGAATCTGCTGGCCTGGTCAAGGGAAATGTCCTTTTCCATGGGCATAGCCTGACGCACTGCAGCGGCGAATGCCAGCGCCCATCCGCCGCATCACTCCACTGCCGACAGCGGCAGCGTCCGCCACAGCCATATCCCCACCACCGTCGCTGCCAGCAGCAGCGCGCTTACCACCATCGCCAGGCCATCCGGCAGCTGTGGCACCGGCAGGCCAGCGCCGGCCAGCATCTGCGGCACGGTGCTGTGCCCCCCGCTCGTCGCGTCCTCCTCCAGGGCGGTGGGGCCGGCCATGCATGCCGCCGGCAGGCCGGTCACCATGCCTGTCCACACCTGTTCGTACAGGCGCAGCAGCTGCATCGCCAGGGCCAGCACCAGCAGATGCAGGCCAAACAGGCCCCACGTCCCCCGCGACGGCTCGCCCCGTGTCCGGCGCAGCAGGTTCACGCTCACCGCGAGCGCGCCCAGCAGCGATGACAGCAGGGCGCTCACCACCACCCAGCACACAGGCTGCCAGTCATCCAGCGCACCCGCGCGTGCCAGCAGCAGATCCGCCACATGCAGGCGCGCCACCGGGTCGTGGCCGCCACATGCTGGCAGCAGTGGCGTCGGGAAGGGTTCCAGCAGCAGCTGCGTGCGGTGGTGGAAGTGCCTAACCGCCAGTCCCAGCGACGCCAGCGCCAGGCCGTGCAACAGGAACAGCATCAGTCCAGCGCCACAGAGGCGCCTGAGGCGGGCAGTCATGAAGGCCACGCGGTGCATCCCAGCAAAGGTTGGGCATCCTAGCGGCACAGCGCGGCGCTGTCGGCAGGCAGAAGCGACACCGGCCGCCATCTCGGCCATCATGTACGTCCTGCACAGGACGGCAGCACGCACCACGCAATGAGCGACTCACAGATCTACGCGCTGTACCTGCTTGCCTGCCTGGTCACCTGCGGCATTCCCTTCGCACTGGCCGCGTATGGCTTCATCAAGGTGGTCGATGCGCGGCTGGCCAAGCTGCCGCCCCGCGTGCTGGTCTCCCCGCTCGGGCCACACAGCCCCACGCGCCGGCAACGCAAACGGTACTGGCGCGCCATGCGCAGGAACCCGGAATCGCTGACCTACAAGGTTCAGGCGAAAGCGCCACGGTGGTGGTCATTCGTGGGCGCAGCCCTGTTCATCACCATCATCGCCGTGTGGGCGTGGCTGATGCCCAACCCGGCACGCTTCAACGTGATGGTTCGCAACGCCTTCGGCTACACCGCCAACGTGGCCGAGGTGCGCATCGTGCAGCATCAGCACGGCGAACTGCTGCTGCGCTGGGCGCCCGTGGTCGTGCGCACCCCGCAGTACATCGTCCTGCCGCGCTATTCACGCGGGCCCATGTCCCGCATCGTCGGTTACCACGCCGATGTCCTGCCCCCGCTGGCGCGCCAACAGGGTGATGTGCTGCAGGTCGCCATGCCCATCCGCGCCGATCCCGCCGTGCTGCGGCGCGAACTGGCCAGGGCCAGTGGCCTGCCCGAGCAGGACATCCACATGCAGCAGCGCACGTTGGTGCCTTGGCGGGAAGACGGCTGGGAATCCTGGCCGATGGAGGAAGACGAGCCCGCGCGCTAGCCCCGCGGCAGCTTGGCGGCCCACATGTTGTCCACCAGGTTCGGGTAGCGCCGGCCGTTCTCCTCGGCCCGCTGCCGCGCCGCCGCCTTCTGCGCGTCAGACAGCGGCTGCTTCTTCTGCCCCTTCGGGTTGGGCTTTTTCCAGGGCGGCGTGCGTGCGGTGGGCATGGTGGCAGTATGCGCGTGCCGGGTTACTTCTTCAGGAAGTTCAACAGCGCCAGATTGAAATCATCAGCATGGCTGGTGTTGCAGCCGTGCGGCGCATCCTTCAGCAGCACCAGCTCGCTGCCGGCCAGCGCCGCATGCGTGCGCTCGCCTGAGCCTTCGAACGGCACGGTCGCATCCGCGTCGCCGTGCAGGATCAGTGCAGGCACCGTCACGCGCTTCAGGTCAGCCCTGAAATCGGTGGTGGCAAACGCTTTCATGCACCCCAGTGCCGCCGTCTGGTCGGACTGGTGGCACAGCGCGATCGCTGCCTGGCGTTCCTCTTCGGTCACCTTCAGCTTGCCGTTGGCACTGAAGAAATCGCGGGTGAAGCCGTCGAAGAATTCCTCGCGGTCCTTCTCCAGGCCTTGGCGCATATCGTCGGCCTTTGCCTGCGGCAATGGGCCATCCGGATTGTCATCCGTCTTCAACAGGTACGGCGGCACGGCTGACGCGAAGACCACGCTGTGCAGGCGGTCCTCGCCATGGTTGTTGATGTAGCGCGCGACTTCGCCGCCGCCCATCGAAAAGCCGACCAGGCTGACATCCTTCAGATCGCGCTCTTCGATCAGTGCTGCGAGGTCGGCAGCCAGGGTGTCGTAGTCATAGCCTTCGGTGGGCTTTTCCGAGCGGCCAAAACCGCGCCGGTCGTAGCTGATCACGCGATAGCCGGCGTCGCGCAGGATCGGCACCTGTGCCTTCCAGGCCTCGGCCGAGAGCGGCCAGCCGTGGATGAGGATGACCGGGCGGCCGGTGCCGCCGGTGTCTTCGATGTGGAGGCGGACGGAAGAAGCAGTCATGGGAGCTCCCAGGGGAAGGAAGGCCCAAGCCTAGGGAGCCGGGGCGTCAGACCCCGTGAGAGATTTGGCGGGCGCGCTGACGCGGCCTACACGTGCGGCGGCGGGCGGATCGCGAGGTCAATCCACGCCAGCTTGTCGCGTTCAGCCGGATTCCCAGCCAGATCCGGCATCGCCGATTGTCGCTATCCGCACGTTCGTGCGCGGCGATCTGCGTATCTGCACACACTTCGAACGGTTTCAACAAGGCCCTCCCCGCAGCCTTGCCGGACAGTGACCGCCTGACCTTCGCTGACCCCTCATCATGGCAATGGACGCCATCCATGCACTGGCACGCGCCATTGCACTCAGCAGCCGACACCCTCGCCAACTCACGCTTCATGGCCTGCATGAAGCGTGGGTGGTCGAACGCTTCGAAGGCACCGAATCGGTCTGCGGCGACAACCGCCTGCAGATCGACTGCCTGGCGACTGACGCCTTCCTCGACCTCGCGCCCTGGCTGGAACAGCCGCTGACCCTGCAGCTGCGCCAGGCCGACGGCGCGCTGCGGCAGTGGCATGGCCTGTGCACCGAGGCCGCGCAGCTGGGCAGCGATGGCGGCCTGGCCCGCTATCGCCTGATCCTCGAACCCTGGACCGCCCTGCTGCGCCTGCGCCGCAATGCGGTGATCTTCCAGGACCAGGATACGCGCGCCATCTGCGAGCAGATCTTCGGCGACTACCCGCAGTCGGCGTTCCGCTTCGACGTGCAGGCCGAACTGCCTGTGCGAGCGATCACCACCCAGTACCGCGAAACCGACTGGGCCTTCGTCACCCGGCTGCTGGCCGAAGCCGGCCTGGCCTGGCGCATCGAGCAGGCGCAGGGCGATGAGGCCGCGCACACCCTGGTGGTGTTCGAGCCGGGTGCGGAGCTGCCGGACAGCGGCACGTTCCGCTTCCACCGTGCCGACATGGCCGAAGCCAGCGACGGCATCACCGCCTTCGCCGAGCGCCAGCAGCTGGTGCCCAACGCCAGCACCGTGGCCAGCTGGCACAGCGAGCAGGTCAACGCCGTGGCCGCGCAGTCCAGCGCCGATGCCGGCACCCTGCCCGCGCTGGAGGTCTACGTGCAGCCGCGCGCCGGCCGCTTCGCCCAGCCCGGCTGGGCCGACGCCGAGGCGCAGGCGCGGCTGGATGCGCTGCGCGTGGGCCAGGTGCTCTACAGCGGCAGCGGCAGCGAGCGCCAGCTCGGTGCAGGTGCCACCTTTGCCCTGTCCCAGCACCCGCAGCATGCCGGCCAGACCTTCCAGCTGCTGGCCGTGCAGCACGTGGCGGTGAACAACCTGGACCAGGGCATCGCCGAACTGCTGGGCAACACCGCGCTGGAACGCGGCGCCTATCGCAACAGTTTCATCGCCACCGGCGCCGACGTGCCGCTGCGCGCCCTGCCGCTGGACCGCCCCACCCTGTACGGCCCGCAGACCGCGCGCGTGGTGGGCGTGGCCGATGCCGCGCTCAGCCCCAACCGCGAACACCAGGTGCGCATCCAGTTCGGCTGGCAGCGCGGCAGCAAGCCCAACCCGGGCGGCCTGAACGACACCGGCAGCGCGCAGCCCGGCCATGCCCCCGGTGACCACACCAGCGGCAGCTGGGTGTCGGTGGCCGAATGGGTGGCCGGCCCCAACTGGGGCACTGCCTTCCTGCCGCGCGTGGGCGCCGAGGTGCTGGTGGAATTCCTGCACGGGGATATCGACCAGCCGCGCATCACCGGCCAGCTGTACAACGGCGAAGTCGCCCCGCCCTTCGGCGGCGGCATCGACGAGAACGCCCGCCATCCCGGCGTGCTCAGCGGCCTGCACACCCAGGCCCATGACGGCAGCGGCACCCAGCAGTGGGTGATCGACGACACGCCCGGCCAGCTGCGCACGCGCCTGCACAGCTCGCTGGCCGACAGCCGGCTGGAGCTGGGCTACCTCATCGCCCACCAGGACACCGCCCGCGGCGCCCTGCGCGGCGAAGGCTTCGAGCTGGCCACCCAGGGCTGGGGCAACGTGCACGCCGGCGAAGGCCTGCTGCTGTCGGCCAGCCTGCAGCAGCGCGCCGGCTCCACGGTGATGGACAACGCCAGCGTGGTGTCGCAGCTGAAAGGTGCCGAGCGCAGCCTGGAACAGATGCAGCAGACGCTGGGCCAGCAGCAGGTGCCCGGCCTGGCCGAGTTCGAGCGGACCAAGCAGCTGCGCGAGCAGATCGATCCGCAGGCGCAGGGCCGCTACAGCGGCGACGTCAACGGGCAGAACGCGATGAAGCCCGGCAGCGATGGCCGCAGCCCCGGCGAGCAGCCGGTGGAACGGCTGGGCAAACCGCTGCTGCTGGCCGAAGCCCCGCACCATGTGGCCTGGACCACCCCGGCCAGCGCCGTGGCCTACGCCGGGCAGAACCTGCAGATGACCGTGCAGCAGGATCTGCACGTCAGCGCCGGCGAGACCATCGCCACCGTTTCCGGCGAGCATGTTTCGCTGTTCGCGCAGAGCGGTCCACTGCGGGTGATTGCCGCGCAGGGGCCGGTCAGCCTGCAGGCCAACGACGGCGAGCTGGAGCTGCTGAGCGACCAGGCATTGACCATCACTGCAACCGACGACCGCATCGACGTGCTGGCCCAGACCAAGGTGGTGCTGCAGGCCGGCAGCAGCGCGATCACGCTGGAAGGCGGGAACATCACGTTCAGCTGCCCGGGCGAGTTCAAGGTCAAGGCGGGTGAGCATCCGTTTTTGGGTGGGGAGTTCAATGCGCCTGCACTCACCGCACTGCCGACCGGCCTGTCGCCCCGCGTGCTCGAGCTCAGGTACACGTACTCCGATCTCAAGCCCATCAACGGTGCACCGTTCCGGGTGCAGTTCGACAATGGCACCTGTGCCGAGGGAACGCTCGACGAGCAGGGCGTGGCTCGCGTGCACAATCCGCCCGGGCCCGGGCAGCTTTTCCTGGGGTATGACCAGAGCGACGTCGTAGCGCGTCATCCTCGACCTGCCAATCCCTTGTTCGGCTTTGTACCTGCTTCTGCGGAGGAGGCATGCGCCTCGCTGGCCCAGTACGCCCAAGCAGAAGACGACTATATGGAAGACAATTTTTTCCCGGATGAAGTGGCGGCAAGCAGCGCCGACGATGTTCCCTACGAAGATCGCCTCGACAGCTATGCATACGACGAAGATGTTCCTGTCAGCATTGACGATCGCAACGATCCGGGGCAGCACGCAGAGGTCATCCTCCCCGAATCTCTGTCGGGCGGGAGCAACGCATGAGCGACGCGCCCACACTGCAACAGGCCGAGCAGGACACGCTGGCCGAAATTCTCACCTGGATACAGGAAGTAGTGGAGGGGCGCGGTGCCTCCATCGCCCAGATGGTGGTGTCGGTGGTTCTTGGCTTCATTCCCTACGTTGGTCAGGCCATTGATGTCTACAACATCCTGCGCAGCCTCTGGATGCTGACCAAAAATCCCGGTGACACCGAGCACTGGATTTCACTGGTACTGTCACTGGTTGCGATCATTCCCGGCTTCGGTGATGCCATAAAAAATGCATTCATCATGATGCGCTCCGGCAAAAGGATGGGGCGCATCCTCGACAGTCTGCCCAACTATCTTCGCGGCAACGTCGATACCTGGTTCCGCACGCTGGACTGGGCAACATATACACAGCAGACCAAGAACAACGTCACCGGCATCATCAACGGCATGATCGAGGTGCTCGAGCGTCGTGCAACCCAGTACATCCTCGATCGCAAAGGACTGCAGGCACTGGTGGCCCGCCTCCGGCAGATAGGTGATGCGGCCAGCAGGCAGGTGGATGCCGCGATGGCAGAACTGCGATCGCTCCACACCACGGCACTGCGTGACCCGTTGCCCAGCACCGCCGCCAGCGCACCCATCAGCCCCGGTGCAATTCGTATCCCCACACCGCGTACGTCCAGTAGTGGCGCGGTGCGGCAGACATCGGCCGGCACGCCCACCCCGGCCAGCGGATCAGCCACGGCGACCAAGCGACAAAGTGATCGGTCCCCTGGGCCAAAATCGCGCACTGGCGCGTCGGGTGAGCACATTGCCGATTACTACTACGTACGCCGGCAGGGCAGCCGCGGCAAAGTGAACCATAAAGGCGTGCTGTACGAAATGCATCAGCCGGGACATAACGGTATCGACCATGTGTGGTACGGCCGCCGCCTACCGAACGGCTATCGCATCAGCGATACAAAGGGAACATCCGGGCCAATGCACAAGCTGGAAACGGCCCGCGCGGTGTTTGAAGCGCTGGAGTACGGCATTGATGCCTATCTGGGCGAGGAGGATGAATCCAAAGCGCGTGGCGCGGTCAATCATCGGGAAACAAAGTCCGGCGTGCAGATGAGTCACATGTGGATTGCCGAGAGGATTGGTGACGCGAAGTTGACGGATCCGCATGCACCGAAGTTGGTGCCAGCGATCAAGAAGTGGGAGGACAGCGAGTTCAAGCTTGGCGCCGAATCAGTAGTGAATGACGAAGGTGGATTGTCCAAAACATTGGTCAAGTGTCCCTACGACCGAAGCATCATCACCGTGGTGGGGCCCAACCACAATTTGCACGACCGTGCACGTGGGCCGGCTACCGGGCGGTGCGGCAAAAGCACGGCCAGCCACCAGATCGCGACCGAGTTCATCCTGCCCAACTCCCTCTTGCCAAAATGAGACACCTATGACCTTGTCTATGCCTGACTGGAAGCACTGGCACTGCTGGAAGATTCCCGAGTCCGCGTTTTTTGCCCGGCGAGAGCCCTACCTGCGCTATGAGATGTATGCCACGCTCTTTGCCGACGAACTGGGCGGTATCGCGATGGTGACCACGGATCTGCCCAGGTTCGTAGATCGAGCGCGCAAGGGAGGAATGATGACGTCCACCCGCCGACGCCTGTGGCGCACCTTGGACTGGATGAGTCTGCAGTACTCCGCCGGTGCGCCCGTCCAGCAGTTGGCAGACGTCTGGCAATATGCCTTGGAATGGGCCGAAGAGTACGGGCGCATCGATGCAGCCTACGACGAGTCACCGGAGAACACCTCGGGTAGACGGGTTCCGCACGCTCCGCTCGTGTCACCGAGTTACTGGATCGTCGCGCTCCGCTTGGTCTGTTTCGGCCTGCTGACTGGCAACGCCGAGAAGATGCCACGCGTGATGGCATTCCTGGACTACGTCAACGCCGAGCTGGGCATTCACGATGGTCTGCTGGAGCGACTGGTGGCCCAGTGGGCACCCGGTCGGCCCATCCCAGACAAAGCCACCCGCCATCTGCCGTACCGGCGCCTGTTCAAGGTCTTTGCCGCCGAGCCTGCGCAGCGGCCCGCGCTGATGGTCGACTATCTGGACAACTGGTACCACCACAGCCGCCGCGAGCCTTACATCGACCAGCACGAAGGCAGTGGTGTCATGTTCTACGGCTACTGGTCCTGGGAGGCTGCGGCCACCACAGTGGTTCTGGGCATTGACGACGCCAGCTACCGCGACATGCCGTTCTATCCCAAGGATCTGGTCGACTTTGCGCGGGAGTGCGCAGCACCGCAGCCGCAACGACCTTCGCGGGTTCCCGCGGGGCAACTCTGCCCGCAATCGGGATGGTGGTACAGCCCCGCCCAAGGCATGAGGCGCTTGTTCGAGGAAGGTGATGTGCTTCCCGACGTCAACGGCGACTGGGGTGACACCTTCTGGATCTGGGCCGCAGGTCAGACGCCCCCGGCGCTAGGCTGAATCACCACAACAAGCATCGCTACTTAAAGCATCGCTGGCGTTCGCGATCCAGGTATAGGGAGATAACGCCTCCATGTTCGGCGCCGAATCAGTAATGGATGACTAGGGCGGGCCGTCCAATGCATTGGTCCAATGTCCCTACGACCGCAGCATCATCACCGTGGTGGGGCCCAACCACAATCTGCACGACCAAGGCGCGTGGTTCCTCTGCTGGCCGATGTGGCAAAAGCGCCGCGAGCCACCAGATCGCGACCGAACTCATCCTGCCCAGCACTTTGATACTTGAGTGACTCTGACCATGAACCTGCCTATCCCCGACTGGAAGGAATGGAATCGTTGGAAGATTTCCGAGACTGCGTTTGACGCCCGACGCGAGCCGTATCTGCGCCACGAAATGTACGCATCCCGTTTTGCTGACAAGCTGGGGGGGATTGCGATGGTGACCACGGATCTACCCAAGTACGCAGATCGGGCGCGCAAGGGGGGAATGATGATGTCTACGCAGCAACGTCTGTGGAGCACGCTTGATTGGATTAGTCTGCAATACTCGGCCGGTGCGCCGGTCCAGCAGCTGGCCGACATCTGGCCATATGCCTTGGAATGGGCCGAAGAGTATGGCCGCTTTGATGCAGCCTACGATGAGTCACCGGAGAATACCTCCGGGCGGCGCGTTCCGCATGTTGGACTGGTAGATGAGGAGTTCTGGATCGTCGCCCTGCGGCTGGTCTGTTTCGGCCTGTTGACCGGCAACGCGGAGAAGATGCCACGCGTGATGGCATTCCTGGACTACGTCAACGCCGAGCTGGGCATTCACGATGGTCTGCTGGAGCGACTGGTGGCCCAGTGGGCACCCGGTCGGCCTATCCCAGACAAAGCCACCCGCCATCTGCCGTACCGGCGCCTGTTCAAGGTGTTTGCCGCCGAGCCTGCGCAGCGGCCCGCGCTGATGGTCGACTATCTGGACAACTGGTACCACCACAGCCGCCGCGAGCCTTACATCGACCAGCACGAAGGCAGTGGTGTCATGTTCTACGGCTACTGGTCATGGGAAGCTGCCGCGACCACGATCGTGCTCGGCATTGATGATTCAAGCTACCGCGACATGCCGTTCTACCCCAGGGATCTGGCCGATTTCGCCCGGCAGTGCACACCGGCGCCAATCGCTGGATGACCGCCGATCGTCGGTACAGCTACGCCACGTAGAAGCCGCCGGGCGTGGCCCGGCGCTACCCATTCCTTCATCACCAGGCATGGCCTGGCGCTACCGCCTTACAGCTGGATGCGCGCCACGCTCTCTTCCGAGCCCTTGGCATCCTTCTCGCCGTTCTTGATGCTCACGAACAACACGTTGTTCTTTGCATCCAGCGCCAGGCTGTTCGGGTGCGTCGGCACCGCATAAGTGGCCACCTTTTTGTAGCTGGTGCTGTCATAGGCGGTCACCGTGCCGCCTTCGCGGTTGGTCACGTACAGGCGCTTGCGCGGTGCATCCAGCAGGATGCCCAGCGGGCCGGCATCGGTCGGGAGGCTGGCCAGTTCCTTGCCGGTGCTGCGGTCGAGCACCAGCACGCGCTGGCCCGGGTGCTTGCTGACGAAGCCCTCGCTGCTCTTGGTCACGTAGTCGCGGATCATCGCCGAGCCCTGGTCGGTCACGAACAGGCGCTTGCCGTCCGGGTCCAGCGCGATGTTCATCGGCTGCTCGGCGGCGATCTTGTGCTGGGCCACCACCTTCTTCGAATCGGTGCCCACCACCACCAGGTCGGCCAGCAGGTTGCTGGTGTAGACGCGCTTGTTGGCGGCATCCAGCGCCAGGCCCGGCGCCTTCGCCTTGCCCAGGCCCGGGATGGTGTCGATCAGCTTCAGCGTGGTGGTGTCCACCACGAACAGCACGCTGCCCTCGCCGGAATGGCCGGTGACATACAGGCGGTTGGCGGCGCTGTCGACCACCAGCTCGCGCAGGTCATGGGTGTAGCCGGCCTTGCCGTCCTTGCCCACCTTCTTTTCCATCAGCTGCACGGTGCCGATGGCCCTGTTCTGCGCGGTGTCGACCACGGTCACCGAGGTGTCCACGGTGTTGCCCACATACAGGCGGTTGTGGGCGTCATCCAGCACCACGCCGAAGCCCTTGCGCTCCAGCGGGATGCGGGCCTGCACGGCCAGCGTGGCCGGGTCCAGGCGCAGCACCTGGGACGGGCCGGCGTTGTCGCCGAAGCCGCCGGACGAGGCCACGAATACGGCGTTCTGGGTGGGGCTGTAGGCCAGCTCGTAGAGGCCCTGGGCAATGGCCTGGCGCTGCACGGCGGTGCTGGCGGCGGGTGCCGCGGTCGCGTTATCGGCAAATGCGGCCGGGGCGCCGACGCTGAGCGAGATGGCTACGGCCAGAGCGGCCGAGCGGAAAGCGGAATGACGGGTCATGCGAGCATCCTTGAAAGGGCACGGGAGGGTGTCCTGGCTCGCTGGGCCGTTCTGCGACGGCCCGCCCTGCAACTGTCTGCGCAGGGTGGGCTGGCTGGGTAGCGGGGGAATGGTAGCAGGTGGGCGGCGTGGAGGGGCGTGCCAGATGCCAGCGGGTGCCTGCGGCCTGCGCTGGTGAACCGTGGCCCACAGCCCGCGCTGCCCGCTGCAAACCCATCGCTAACAATTTGCCGGTGACGGTCGATCTTGTTCCTGAAGCTGCGCCCCTGCGCAGCTCGGCACAGATTCGCCCTATGAACTCTTGAAAGGACGCGCCATGACGGATGAACCGCAATCTTCACCCAACCCCACCCCGAACTCCGATGCAGCACCCCGTCTCTGGACTCAGCAGCTCGCTGAAGCATTTTCGTGGGCCGAGAAGCATCCAGTGAAGCTCACCGCAGCGTCCATTGCCCTGCCCAGCGTCAGCCTGTCTTGTTACCTTCAATCCGAGCACATTCCACTCAGCGTTCTCTCATCTGATGTCATTTCAGGTTTGCCGTCGCTGCTGGTCATGATCTGCGTGATCACTCTGGCGCTGTTTGCTTTTGCACTCATGCCACTCATGGTGATGTTCGAGGAAGCACAGACGGCAAGCGATGGCAGCTTAAATGTGCTGAAGCTCTCGGAGAATATGGTCGCCAACATCGCTAAGTGGATCCTGAGGCTCATGCTACCTGGAGCGATACTTGCGATCTCAGTCATGCTACTGGCGGCCTATCCTGGCAACGACAAATGGGGTATTCCGGTTGCCATTATCCTGGCAGGCGGCGTGTTCACTGTCTTCGCCTTCTGGCCGGACCCCGACCGCAAGATTCGCCATTGGGCTGAGCGAACCTGGTCTTCCATTGCCTCAAACCTGATTCAGATGATGCTGGCGCTGTTCGTCATGAAGGGCGTGCTGGAACGGTCAACCCACATCGAGAACGCCGTTTGGATCTTTCTGTTGCTTCTGCTCTCAATGGGAATGATGGCGCTGGTACAAGTTGTGTTGCTCCGGCTGATCGAAGCAGGCAGCAAGGACGGCAAGATTGTCGAGAGAGCCTTCCGTGCAAGTTTGATCATAATTGCCGTCGTCTGCATCTTTCCCCCAACCGGAGGCTGGTTGGCCGGGCGGGTAGTTTCCAACAGCGCGTCAGGCGGTATGAATTGCCTGCGCCTGGTGGTCACTGGCGACAAGTCAGATTTCGGCAGCTTCATTGATCCTGGTGACAAGTCCCAGCAGATCACGAAGGAGCTGAGGATGCGCGCGGCCACCTCCTCGCGGTACTACGTTCGGCTGAAGAGCGAATCGAATGGCATTGGAACCATTCCAAGCGACCGGGTTTCGAAGTTCGTCGAGTGCGCTCCGAAGGGCACAGCGGCCAAAGCCTCCCCTGCCCCAGCTGCGCCGGGAGCCCCACAAAGCTGACCTTCAACCAGAATCACGCGACGCAGCCTGTCGCAGCGCTCCGCACAATGAACAACGACGGATCGACACGGGGCACGGATGCCCCAGCTACCCACCCACGAAAGGAATTCCATGTTCAAGATCATTGGTGCAACGGTGGTTTACGGCTTCGCCCTGTATGGACTGGGCCGCTGGCTGGTGGAACAGCAGCACGTTGGCGTAGATGACTGAGGCCCGGCTGACCATGTGGGGCCGAGCACAGAAGTTGACGTATCACTGCAAGGACTGCGGCTGGAAGCGCGTCACGCCGCCCACCGGCGACGTCCGCATCGAGGGGCTTACCTGGTTCCGCAGCTGCCCCGAGTGCCGTTCGACCGCACTGGAGTGCGGCAATGCAAACGCGCTCGACACCCTCTGGCAGGGGCTGCCCGAGGCATGGCGCAGGGCACGACGTCTGGAGTAGTTCCCCTGCCACGATCGCCCCGCATAATGGTGGCGATAACAGGGGGAAACATGGATTCAACTGCTCTGAAGGAAGCGCATCGCCTTGTCCGCGATGCGCAGCCGGATTCCACGCGCGTGCGCCTGCACCGCGCCATCAGTTGGCTCAACCGCGCTGAACAGGAAGACCAGGATACGGATGCCCGTTTCCTGTTTCTGTGGATTGCGCTCAACGCAGCCTATGCTCAGGAATTCGGCTTCGAGAACGCCGAGCGCGAACAGCTGCGCAGGTTCTTCGAGGCACTGCTGGCACATGACCGGCAGGGCAGCCTGCAGGACATCCTGTTCAAGCAGTTTCCCGGGCCCATCCGCACGCTTATTGGAAACCGTTTCGTGTACGCATGGTTCTGGAAGGCGCTGCGCGAACACGACAGCAGCAACCGCTGGGCGGAGCGCTTCGCCACGGATCAGCGCTCGGCGCTGCAGGCCGTCGTTGAGCGGCGCACCGAGGTCGTGCTCTCCATCGTGCTGGACCGCCTGTATGTGCTGCGCAACCAGCTGGTGCATGGCGGGGCCACCTGGGACAGCCAGGCCAACCGCGCACAGCTGCGCGACGGTGCCGCCATCCTGGGCCAACTGGTGCCGGCCATCCTGCAGTTGATGCTGCAGGATGGCGCGCCGGAGCTGGGCGAGGTGGCCTACCCGATGCTGCCGGGGTAACCGGCAGCCGTCACATGCTTCAGCTGTACCGATGAGCTGCTGCGTTCACCTGGTCCGCAATCTCGGCGCGCAGCTCAGCCGGCTCCAGCACTTCAACCCGGCTGCCGAATCCCAGAAGCCACCAGCGCAGCGTCTGGTCATCCTCGACCGTCGCTGTGAGCTCGACATCCGCGCCACCCTCGTCGCCGGTAATCTGCTGGTCGGCCGACAACGGCGTATCCCGAAGATGCGCCGCGGCTTCGGCGGCAAAGCGGGCCTTCAGCTTCAGCGGACCGGCGGGCCGGTACTTGGGGCCCTCGTGGGCCACATAGTCCTGCAGGTTGAATCCCTCCGGCCGCTGGCAGTCTTCCGCCGTCACGGACAGGTCGCTGAGGCGGTGCAACGCCAGCTTGCGGATGTCGCCGTAGTCGCGAAGCGTACAGATCAGGTACTGCGCCGCACCGCGCATGACCAGACCCAGCGGATGGATCTTCATCCGCTTGGCCTCGCCTGCCGCCCGCGACTGGTACGCGCCTTCCAGGCATCGCCCCAGGCCGAGCGCGGAATGCACGGCTTCCAGTACCGCCGGCTCAACCAGCGGCGCAATCAACGGCATGCCCGACGGCATGATCGCCGTGCGACGGTGCCAGTCGTGCCAACCGCTCGTGGCCAGCTCGCGCTCTGCCATGTCAAACAGCGGCCAGAGATCGGCCATGGCCAGGCGAGGCAGCAGATTGCGCAGATGCATGCGTGCCGACAGCAGCGTCACTGCCTGCGAAGTCGTCAGGCGTGCACCAAAGGCGAAGTTGGCATCCCGTGCCCAGCTCCATCCATAGGGGCGGCTTGATTCGTCCGATGCCAGCGGAAAGCGTTCGGAGAGCTCCTTCAGGTCGCGCTCGATGGTGCGGCTGGTGGTGGTGAATCCCTCCACCGCCAACCGCTCCCTCAGCTCCCGCACCGTGATCTTCCACGGTGCGGGCCGGATCATCCGCAGCATCTCCCACTGGCGCGCGAGCGCGTCATGGGTGGCCGTGCTCATCCCGCACGCAGCCGTTTGTATTCGCCCTTCAGCACGTCCGCCTTCTGGTGCCAGCCGTCGAAGCGTACCTTCTTCGTCGACATGTCCTGCAGTGCAGCCTTCAGCGAGGCCAGCATGTCCTGGAGCTCGCGCAGATCCGGGAAGTAGGTACGGACGAACTGACTATCGCTGCCAACCCCATCAAGCTCATCGTTCAGCGACTTGCGCTGGGCCTCCAGCGTTGCCACGAACTCTTCCACGCCCGCCTTGAACTTCTTTTCCTTCTCGATCTTCTGGTAGGAATCCCACACTTCCATCGCGATGCCCAAGCCTGCGAGCGCACCATTCACGCCGCCGGCCAGCTTGTGCGCGCCCCACGGTGCGAACTTCAGGTTCTTGCCCAGGTCGAAGCCGACCATCTTGCCCGCCGACACAACACCGTCGCGCATCATCAGGATGGATTTGTTGTTCACCAGCTTGGCATCCAGCAGGTACTTGACGCCCTGCTGGCCCATGGAAGAGACCACCGTGTTGAAGTGATTGATCTCGTCCACGAAGCTGCCCTGCACGGCCTCCAGGTTAAGCTTGGCGGTGCGCAGCGACTTGGCGTATTCCTCCTGCAGGCGCATGCGGATGATGATGCCTTCCGCCCCGACTTCACGCTCGAAGAAGGTCGGCCAGGTCTGCATGTCCGCGCCTCGCGCCTGCAGGATCAGATCGGCGAAGTACTGCCCCAGGAAACGGCGGATCTGGCCCTTCGCATCCTCCGCCTGCTGCGTGGCGAGAGTCACCTGCCCGGACAGGTCCTGGACCGTGTCGGTCATGCGCTCCAGTTCCGCGCTGATCAGCACCCCGCGCTCGACGGCGATCGGGAGGTGCTTGTTCAGCACGTCGGCAATGATGGCGGTACGCGTGTCGGCCACCAGCCGCTCGGTGCCACCACTGGACTGGATGCGGTCCACGGTTGCCTGCTGCAGCGAGGGAATGCGCGAGAGCTTGCGGTGCTCGTCCTGATTCGCCAGCCAGTAGTCGATGCCCTGGTCATACGGGTTGGCCGACACGGCCACGATGCTCAGTGCTTCAGCCTCTGCCGACGAGAGCCCGATCAGCTCCACCAGGCGCTGTCGCACGGCGCTCCGCTTCACTTCCAGCAGGCGCTGGTACTCGTCCTCGTCCTCGAGGTCGGCCACCGCGTCGAAGCGGCTGAGCACGAACACCGTGCGCGACAGCAGCGCCAGGTCGCGGAACAGCCAGCTCAGTTCCGTCTTGTGGCTCTCCTTGATCGGGTTGGTCGGGTCCATCACGTACAGGACGAGATTGGCTTCGCTGACGTACTTGCGGGTGAGTTCCCTGTAGGTTTCACCGTCGATCTCGCGCTCGCCGAACAGCCCGGGAGTGTCCACCAGCAGCAGATCGTCGCCCACCGGATACTCCAGCACGTGGTCGGTCGACTCCGCCTGCGAGATCTTCATGCCCTGGCGGTCCAGCCGGTTCATCCACGCAGCGGCGATGGACGTCTTGCCTTCCGAGAACCCGCCCACCAGCGCCACTTTCAGCCGTTCGCCGGTCACCGCGCCAATGGCGGATTCGAGCTTGTGCTCGAATGCATCGTCCATCGTCACGCCAAAATCGGCGCCGGCCTTCAGGAACTCAAGCAGCTCCCGCAACATCCCTGCAGCGCGTTCCTGCTGCGCCTTGAATCGTTCAAGCGTGTTATCCATGGTGATGCCCCCTCAAGCCAGTGTGGTGTCGATCCGGGCGCTGAGCGCGTCCAGTCGTGTGGTGGAAAGCCGCAGCACGGCGGCCTTCGCCTTGATGTCCTTCTGCGGAAGCCCCAGCCGCGCCTTGGCCTCGGTGCAGGCGGTTTCGAGCGCTTCCATCACCGCGCGCTCGCTCTTCTCCAGGTCGTCCTTCAGCGAGGCACGGGCCTTCTCGAGGTTCTCGTCCACCGCCTTGCGCTGCTGGGCCTTCTTGTAGTCTTCGCTCAGGAAGCCCATCGCCGCCTTGACCACACTGATCACGACGCCAAGCGCGCCCAGCGTGAGGAATACCCAGCCTGCCGGTCCGCCGAGCAGCAGTAACACGCCGCTGACAGCAGAAGCGGCGAGTCCTATGACGCTGATGCCGTTATCAATCTTCAGATCCAGCGAGAAGCCCGTATCCTGCACGCCGCGCATCTGCTTGTTTGCAAGCTCACCCAGGTCCTTCAGGTGCTTCTGGAAGCGCTCGGTGGTCTTGGCGATCGAGTCATGGAACGTTTCCATCGACTTGCGCGACGCCTGGCCCAAATGCTCCTGCAGAGCCGTCGCATTGCGGGTCATGCTCGCCTGCAGGCGTTCCTTCAGCGCATCGTTGGAAAGGCCATCATTGATCTGCCCGTAAACCTCCTGGCGCACGCTCGTCTCAAACGTCCGCAGCGCATCAGAGGCGTCACTGCGAAGGCTTGAACGCAGGCGCGTTGCGGCCATGTCCACCTGCCCCTGTGCGGCCTTGGTCTCGGTGACCACCTTGCGCGCGTGGGTTTCCAGGCTGGTGGCGTGGAGATCCAGCTCTTCCACCACGGTGCGCAGCGACTGGTTCGCCTTGAACACGTTGGCCTGGCGGATCTTGCGCGGCGCATCCATTGCCATGCTGGCAAGGTGGCTTGCCATTGCGGCAAAGCCGGTCTTGTCCAGCAGCTCGTCAGCCTCGAACTCGGCAAGGAACTTCGCCCGCGCCCCGCGCCGGTCCTGCGCAGCGTCGGCCAGTGCCTCCGGCGGCGGCAGGCGGTCTGCAAGGGCCAGGAAGGCCGGATAGGCACTGACCGGCAGCACGCCCTTGTAGTTGCCCGCCAGCGCTTCGCGCAGGCCCGTGTCCAGATCGGCGATGCCATCGGCATCGGTGGCAAACAGGCCTGCCGGCTTTCGCAGCGGCACCGCGGCGGTCACGCGCTTGTTGAACACCGCCCAGACCTCGGTCTGCGGCCCCAGGTGGCGCTTGATCTTCTCCAGCGTGCCGTCTTCCTTGTCGCCGTGCTGCGGGCGTGCCGCCTTGCCAGTGACATAGAACACGGCGTGCGCCGTCTGCACGGCACGGTCGATGTGCGCCTTTACGCCGGCTTCGCCGCCTTCGATGCCCGGCACGTCCAGCAGGACGATCGGCGCACCGCCGTTGTCGAACACATAGCGCTGCGTTTCGCGGGTGAAGTCAGGGCGGCCATCGCCGATGATCGCGCCGTCAGCGTGTTCCACCAGCAACGGCAACGAGCGCAGGCGACGGCCCAGCTCATTCTCGGCACTGGCCAGTGCGGCGTCGGCGGCCGCCTTCTCCTTTTCAAGCTGCTGGCGCTCCTGCGCCTGGCGCGTGCGGAGATCATCCAGGCGCGCCTGCAGGGCGGCCGTCGCGGCCGTCTGGGGGTCGCGCTTGAACCTGCCCAGCATCCGCTGCCACCACGTGCGGCTGGCGGCAGCAAGGGCCACGGCCTGCTTCTGCTCGTCCAGTTCGCGCTCGAGCGCCTGCAGTTCGCTCTGCGCCTGCGTTTCCAGTTCCGTGCCACGCTGCAAGGCAGCGGCCGCCGAGTCGCTGGCGCGGGTGATCGACCGGCGCGAGGCCTCGATCGATTCCTCGTCCAGCCCGTGCGATGCCATCAGCGCGTCGTAGCGGCCGCGCTGCGCACGCTTCTCCGCTTCGCCCAGATGGATCCGCAGCGATTCGATGATGGTGGACTTGCCCGCATTCGTTTCGCCATACAACGCGACAGTGAAGTCCTTCCAGTCAGCGGCGGCGCGGAGCTCCTCCTGCTTGCCGGCCACACGGGCCTGCATCAGGCTGAGCGCTGCGAGGATCTCGCTCTGCACCGGTTCATCGTCCGCATCGGCAGCCTGCGTCTCCAACGCGTGGATCACATCCCGAACGCCGTTGGTCACATAGCTGTAGATCTGCTCCGGCGAACCGGCATCAAGATCGGCTACCCCCACTACCCCCACATCACTGGCGCGCATGGTTCACCCGCGCTGCTGGCATGTTGCGGTCACTCTGGCTGCTCATGTTTTCCCCCTGTTCCTGGTTCGCTGGCTGTACTCAGCCGGGTGGTGTCAAAGGCCCTGTGGGGCGTGTGTCTGAAAGGTCATCCCCGGCGCGCGCGCATTGCCGAAGCAACACTGGCAAGCGTGGCTTGCAGCTGGCAGGGCGGTGGGGTTATCGAGGGGCTTGCGCCAACGCAGGCACGGGCAGGCATTGCCGGCGGGTGCGGGGTAATGGCGTGATGGGCACAACATCCTCGTCGTCTTCTCCTGCATCCATGCATGGCCTAAATCGTGCGAACTGCGTCACAGTTTGTCGCAGCCGAAGCGGAGTATAGGCACAGACCGCCCGGTGTAAACAGGTCACCCACGCACCCGGCCGACACCGCCTTCTTCTGCAGCCCTCAGGGCAGCCGATGGAACAGCGCCAGCCATCCCGCCAACGCCAGAATGGCGACGGCCTGGAACACGGAGCGTCGAATGAAGGTCATGCCGAACTGCCTCGGTATGGAAGATGGAATCCATACTCCCAAGCGATGCGACATCTCGTGTCGCGTCAATTTCCCGACTCACGTTCTGCACCGCCAATGGCCAGAAGTCTAGCAACGAGGCACTGCTCGGGAATCTACAACGAATCAGAAAATTGCCAGGCCGCGCTGCAAATCACTGTCCCAGAAACGTAGGCTCAAAACGCTAAAGTTTCTGCAGCCGTGGCCGCCCAGCATTGGGTGCCACAACCACATCGGGTCGGAATGATTCTGCCCGCATACCCACGAGACGGAAGCCTCAATGTCCCAGTTCTATACCCACGAACACTTCAATCTTCTGCAGACACTGGGCGGTACCCGGCATGATCCTGCCAACCCCAGGCTGCAGCGCGGCTACCAGACGCTGCGCGACGCGTACAACGTGACGCTCGAGTGGGCCACGCAGCTCCAACAGGCCCGGTTCCCCTCCGGCCGGCTCAGCATCCGCCGCCGCCCGACCACCCAGGGCAACACCTTCGCCTCCTACAACTGGGCGAAGATCTATCCCGAGCCCGACTCTCCCTCGTCGCTGGCCTACACGGTCGGCCTGAATGGCAGCGAGGGCTTTGTCGTCAAGATCGATACGGTGATGCTGCACGACGGGAACCCGGTGCGCGATGCCTATCGCGCCCTGCGTGACGCGGGCACCGCACGCCCCTTCGTGGCCGTGCTGCCGATCGAGGAAGGCCTTGCCATGACCCTGGACGAGCTGACCGCATGGAGCATCCAGGCGATCGAGCGCTTCGAGATCAGTTATGACGAGGTGGCCCAGCGCATCGGCCTTTCAGGCCATGTGGAAGCAGACGCGGTACTGAAGCACTTTGACATCAGCGAGGCCTTCCGGAAGCTGCGCAGCGGCTGGTCCGCGCAGGAAACCGCGCAGTTCTGCCGCCTTGCCCGCCTGGTCCACGAGGCCGACATGGACTGGTGGTTTGCGGGTACGCGCCTGCATCTGCGCTTTGGCCGTAAGAATCCCAACAGCGGGCGCGCCGTGGCTGTGGTCGGCGCGGTACGCGGCACGCGCACGTGCCAGGTAACGTGGCGCCCGGAACTGGAAAGCATTGCCCGGTTCGTGAGAGAGCCCATCACCGAAGAGATCGTCGACCGCATCGAAGCGGCATTGAATGCAGACGAGGAGATTCTCGAGGATCTCGTTCGCACGGACGACGGACGGGGCGGCTTGTGGCCCGCCCAGGTGGGCGACGACCTCGATACGGACGAGGGCGCCCCCGAAACGGCTGCCAGCCACGGCGCGGATCCGCACGCCAGGCCCCGCAAAGCGGTAGCCACCGAGCTGGCCATCAACCGCATCTATTTCGGCCCGCCCGGCACCGGAAAGACCCATGGCCTTGGCGCTGTGCTCAAGGAGTTCTTCACTGCCGACGAAGAAGATGCCTCCTTCGCCGAAGGCCCGGCCGAGCGCTTCAGCTTCGTTACCTTCCACCAGTCCTATGGCTACGAAGAGTTCGTAGAAGGCCTGCGCCCGGTCATCGACGCAGGCAACGACCAGGGCAATGTCCGTTACGAGATCCGCCCAGGTGTTTTCAAGCAGCTGTGCGAGCGTGCGCGCCGCTTCCCGGACGAGATGTTCGCCATCGTCATTGACGAGATCAACCGCGGCAACATCAGCAAGATCTTCGGCGAGCTCATCACGCTGATCGAGCTGGACAAGCGCACTGGCAGGGAGGGCTGCCATGCCGTCGTACTGCCCTACTCCCAGGAGTCGTTCTCGGTGCCCGCCAACGTCAGCATCATCGGCACCATGAACACCGCCGACCGATCGCTTGCGCTGCTGGACACGGCCCTGCGCCGCCGGTTCGAGTTCGAGGAAGTGCTGCCCAACACCTCCGATGAGGGCGTAGCCCCATTGGCGGGCCTGCGGGTCAACACCAAGGGTGCCTGCATCCACATTCCCAACATGCTGTCGGCCATCAACCAGCGTATTGAAGCGCTGTACGATCGCGACCATCTGATCGGCCACTCGTACTTCACCGAGCTGAAGGACTACGAAGATGGCATCGCGCGCATGGCCAAGCTGGGCAAGATCTTCGACAAGCAGATCCTGCCGCTGCTGGAAGAGTACTTCTTCGATGACTGGCAGAAGATCCGCCACGTGCTGGGCGACAACCAGAAGCCGAGAGATCTGCAGTTCGTGCAGGAATCCAGCGACGAGGACGAATCACTGACGCGCCTCTTCGGCGAAGGATCCGTGGGCGAATCGCACGGCGTTCGCGCCCGCTACACCCGCAATACCCGCGTCCTGCTGGATCCGGAAGCCTACGTCCGCATCTACGCCTCGCTGCTGGGTCACGCGTAAACGTGGCGACTTCCCTTACGCTGCACGAGTACGATGTGCTCGTGCCCGCACCGTTGCTGGGCCCTGCGCCCAGCAACGTCCGCGTGGTGTCGCCCGAGCTGTACGCGTGGCTGGAAGCGCAGTCCATCGCGCTGGTGGGTGGCAAGCAGATGCCCTGGGTGCGCCGCAGCCGCCGCGGCGTGCAGGTCACCAGCTACGTGGGCGTCGTGGCCGCACCTGGCGGTACCCTCATCGAGATCCTCCCCAAGGTTGGCCGGGCACGGGCAGCCGGCACCGGGGAGGCGCGCGCCCTCCTGTTGAAGATGCTGCGTTGCCAGCCGCATATCTCGCGCCTGCGGTTCAACAGCGCACACCTTGCGGCCGACCGCATGCCGATGCTGGAGGTATTCATCGGCGAATTCCTGCGGGCGGTGGTGGCGGTCACGCGGGGCGGGCTGAGGAGCACCTACCAGCTACGCGAGGATGATCTGCCTACGCTGCGTGGGAAGCTGCTGGTCTCGCAGCAGCTCCGCCGCAACCTGACACGCGCTGATCGCTTCCACACCGCGCACGACGAGTTCAGCGCAGACCGGCCCGAGAATCGCCTGATCCATGCGGCGCTGCGAAAGGTGCTGGGTGTTTCGCGCGATGCAGATCATCAGCGGCTGGCCCGAGAGCTGGCGTTTGCATTCACCGATGTACCGGTCAGCCAGGACCCGGAAAAGGACTTCCAGCGCGTGCAGCTGGATCGCAACATGCGCAGCTACCGCGATGCGCTGGACTGGGCGGGCATGGTGCTGAGGGACTTCACGCCCACCTCGGCCATTGGCGACCAGCAGGCACCCTCGCTGCTGTTCCCCATGGAAAAGCTGTTCGAGGCGTACGTTGCCCACCATCTGCACAAGCAGCTGCCCGGCCCCTTCCGGCTGCATGCGCAGGCAAAGCGCCACCACCTGGTACGGCATGAAGGCGCCCACTGGTTCCAATTGCGCCCGGATCTGGTGGTCAGCCGCCAGGGGACCGACGTGCTGGTGATGGACACCAAGTGGAAGCTGCTGGATTCGACGGAGGAAGGCGGACCGCGCAGGTATGACCTCAGCCAGGGCGACTTCTATCAGCTGCATGCCTACGGCCGCAGCTATCTGGGCGGCCAGGGGGCTGTTGTGCTGATCTACCCGCGTACCGATCAGTTCGATCAGCCGCTGCCGGTGTTCGACTTCCCCTCCAGTGAAGGGTTGCAGTTGTGGGTGCTGCCGTTCTGCCTGGAGCGCAGCGAGCTGGTGCTGCCTGAAGGCTGGGTGTGGCCCGGGGGTGGTGGCGGCTGAGGGGATGTCGGCCAGGCCGTTTCGGGGCCGGGTTAGTCGGGTCTTTGCCCGCAGCTCGCCCCGTCCCAGCCCGTGAGACACCCCCACGTCATCCTCCCCTGCCCCAGTCGGTACTTCACTCTTCCCGCTCAGTTTCTTTCACTGGAAAGCTGCAATGGCGCGTTGGCAACACACGCTGGCCCTGATGTTTGCCCTGGGCACACCGGTTTCCACCGCTGTTGCGGACCCAAGCGTTTCCACCCACGTAGTGATGGAAGCCGCCGACAATCCCGGCCGGCCGTCATTCCAGGTGCCCAAGGCGCTGTATGCACCCCTGCCCCGCATCCCGCCAGACGTCCTCTCCCCCTCCCCTTCGGAGGTGGTGGTGTTTGCCGACGTAGCGAGCAATGGGGAGGTGCAGAGCGTCTCCATCGCCGTCTCCAGCCGCCTGCGCGATCTCGACCGCGCCGCGCTTGCGGCGGTCAGGCAATGGCGGTTCGAGCCCGCCCCGTCAGGTGGTCAGGCCATGTCTGTTCGGGTTCGCGTGCGCGTGGTCTTTGCCCGCAGCTCGCCCCGTCCCAGCCGGTGAGACACCCCCACGTCATCCTCCCCTGCCCCAGGAGGATGACCATGACCAAGATCGACGCGGCGTGGCTTGAAGAGTTTGACGAGGCCTTGCTGGGCCTGTTTGCCGTGGACCACAGCGATGCGGGCATGGATGAGTACCTGCTCACCTGCTACGCGGATCTGGAGCCGCGCGAGGCGGCGATGGCGTTTGGCAATGACTACGATCTGGCCCGCACGCCGTTGCTGTGGCCGATGCCGGGATTGGCGATGCATAGTTGAGTGGTGTCGCGATCGAGATATTTTGCATTTCGATGCTGTGGCGCTACGGCGGGCCTTCCGCAGTTTGGGCTACGAGACATGACTGGGATCGGCTCAGAGTTTTCCTACATTCGCTGTAGGGATCGCCCGGACATTATCGGCTGGCGCGTCATGAAACACTGTCTGCGGAATGGAAGGATCACACCCTCTACTACGAAGGAGCTGTAGTCATGCATGCGTTGGTTCCAAAAGTGGTCTATCTGGCCGACTGCGCAACGCGCGTGGACCTGTACCAGCAATCGATTGCTGACGAGCGCGCGTATGTTGCCGCGTGGCTGGCCCGCGCGCGCGACATGTGGAAGACCCAGGGTGGCACCAGCTACTTCACGGCGCGCCAGCCTAACCAGATCCAGGAAATAGCCAATGGCATTGATGCCATCCTGGTCATTCAGGTAGACGAGTTCTACAAGGCCGTAGGTATAGAAGCGAAGCGACCTGGTTTTATCACGCCCCTGCCATGGGACAAAAAGCGCCCTCCGCCGAAGTTTTCGCGCTTTCACAACCAGCTCAACAGGCAGAACGGCTTGGCGAGCAAGGGTTGGGCCATGGGTGCGCTGTTCATCAACGAGATCTGTCCGGGTCTTGCGGGCCCACCCGGCACCGATACGCACGGCGCAACGTTCATGGATCGAGATCCGTTGCTGAATGCATCGCTGCCCATCGTGACGGCGCCCGCGCATCGCTGGCAGACCTCAGACCTGCTCCCCCTTCTGGCCACCGGCCCAAGCTACAACCTGGAGGAACTGCTGGAGGAGGTCGTCGCCTGCAGGTCCGGCAGTGCAATGAGCGGCAGTCAGTTGCTGGAGTCTGCACTGGTCTATGCAGCCGATCTGGCGCGCGAGGAGGACAAACCGCGCGTCACTGACGACAATCCGGACGACTCTTCGTTCGAGATGCACCCCAGCACGCGATTGCTGAGGAACCTCTGCCGTTACACAGGTGCGACCAGCGCACTGTTGCTGGATGCCTCAGGGCCTGAGCAGGCGGATGACGGCATTCGGCAACGGTGGCGCCAAAGTGCTCTCGAACTGGGTCTGCCGGCTGCCTCGGAGGAGGCTACGCGCAGGGTTCGGCCTAGACTCTGATCCTCGTTCAGCGGCGATGGAGTGGGATGGCCGGCCGTTCGCCATCCCAGCTTATGAGACATCTCCACACCATCCTCCCCTGCCCTTCTGTGAGGATGGCCATGACCCCGATAGACCCCACCTGGCTGCAGACCTTCGACTACGAACTACGCGATCTGTTCGGCATCGATCACGGCGATGCGGGCATGAATGCGCAGTTGCTGCGTCTGTATGCAGACCTGCCACCGCGTGATGCGGCACTGGCGTTTGGCAATGACTACGACCTGGAGCGCGATGATGCGCTGTGGCCGCGGCCAGGAATTCCTCCTCGCAGTTAGGTAGTGTCGCAATCGGCACCTTTCGCGCTTTGGTGCTGCGATGGGACTGTCGTAATTGGGCTTACAAGTGTTTGTAAACCGGGCATTTTGGGGTGCATTCGGGTGGCAACTTAACAACGGCGGAAACCATTGCACGGCAAAGCATTCGGCCGATGGACAGCGTGCAACAATGCCGTAAGCGTCAGCACTTGCGGCCTCTTCGGACTTCGGTTTCTTGGCATCCCGCTGCCAAGCGAGTAAACCTTGGCCTGCCACCTCAAACGGGTGGCGCGGGCGTCGAAAACCCGCTGCTCTATAGCGATGTGTAAGCGCTGGTCAGCCGGCGTCACCTTCGGGTGGCGTCGGCTGACAATCCGTTCGCGTTCTATGGCGGGCGGTGCGTGGGGGTCTTCGGGCCCGCCGGATTCGCTATAGACCGGTTTTCGAGCCACGCATCGCCCGCCACCTTATGGGTGGCCCTGCTGTCTTTCTGCATGGAGCATTGCCATGAGCGCAACGAAAGCCCCCGTCCTGAAGATCCAACCCGAACCGGCCATCGACGATCACGAAGAAGACCCGTTCCCCGATCCCAACAGCTTTGTCGCCACGCTGCGGCGTATTGGCGCAGGTGCCGCCGCCGATGGGCAGCCCTGGCCCGAGCTGCACCTGAGCCTGGGGCGCCGCATGCAGATGGCCGACGCGGACTGCGCCCTGTGCGGCCTGCGCACGGTGGCGGAGATGGCGCTAGCTGGTGAGCGCTCGCGGCAGAACGGCGCGCGGGGGGATTGCCTGGACGACCGTTCGATGGAGGGGCTGCTGATGGCGGTGTTGTCGCTGACCATTCTGGCTACTGAGCGGGCGCAGGGCCGGGTTTAAGTACCCCGAAGACTGTAGCGCCGGGGCTTTCCCCGGCACTACATACTATCTCCATAGGATACACGCGATGGGTAGCATGCCAGCCCGACGCTACCGCACAATCATCGAGTACGCACAGTGAGATGCGGGCCACCGGCAGACCTCAGTTGACTCCGGCTATATGGATCACGCGGCTTACGTCGACTCTTTATCGCGCAGCGTCGGAGAGGTTGTAGTGCAGCTATCTGCTAGCCGCTGATGAGACGCGCGATTAGGCCTTATCCGCTAGGCGACGACCTGCAGAGCTAGAACTACTCCGACTTATTGGACATGGAAAGTCGTTCACTTGCCGCCGCGAACTTCGAGCGACTGCTGACTTTGAGACAGCAGAAAAATCCGGCAGAGCCCTACAATCTCATCCAGGCCCAATCGTTCCCTCCCCTTGAGGCTGCACTCCCATATTACAACGACGCGCCATCCCAACTGTAGAAGAGCTTCATGAGCCCGTTGGTCTCGAGCTCTATTCAACGCGACCTTGTTCTGCCAGAAATCTCGACGAGTCTCTGGAATCTTAAATAAACTGCAATCGTGGCCATGCCAAAAGCACCCATGAACGAAAATGACCGTCCGATACCGAGGGAGAATCAGATCAGGACTACCAGGAAGATCTCGGCCGTGGAGCCTGTAGCGGAATCCGGCTGCATGCAAGCCTTTTCTCACAATCAGCTCCGGCTTAGTATCCCGAGCCCGAACGTTTTTCATGTTACGACGTCGTTGTTCGGGCGTAAGTACGTCCACGGTCAAGCCTGACCAGTCGAATCCGCAACTATCATGCGCAACGCATTCCGCATCTCGTCCGAGCGCATTCCCGGTCTCAAGGTGATTGCTCCGAACTTGAACTTCTCTCTGTAGCCTGGATGGAAGAGACGCCCTGGAACGGCAGCATCCTTGTAGTCCTCGCCGAACTGCGGGACGTGCGGCGTTAGCAAGTACGCTGCTCTTACGATGCCAGCGACTCCACCATCAGAGCTCTCGCGAACGAGTGCGTCGCGATAAGTGTGAATTGAACCAAGGGCCTCGTTCAGACCAGCATCAATTCTATACTTTGCGTCAAGCACGATGACGGATCTACCGGACTCTGCATGAGCATCAACGTGGGCGAGGACGACATCCGGAATCATTGTTCGACTGAAACTACCTGCTCCATCTGTTTCGTTCCAGTACTCCCGGTAGCGCCTCTGAAAGCTGACGACCATGCCATCTCCAATCACTACGGAAACAGCGCCAGACGCAAGAGTCAGCCCACCGGAGGCGTCACCAGTGAATAGCTCGGTGAGATCAACCCCTTCCGCGCCGTACTCTTCTACGGCCGCTCGGGTCAGTCTCAGGAAGCACCACAGCTCGTAGAGCTCGTAAGTTCTGGCGAGAGGCATTTGTAGGAAGTCACCGAACAGGGCCGCTAGCCCCAAGTTCATGTCCTGCCAAAGGCGATAGAATTTCACGTATGCGGGTGCACTGCGAAACAGCGGCGAGAGCTGTAGCGCAGGTGCATCCATGCCAACCCCTCTGAAGAACTCTGAATTCTGACTGGCAAGCAACTTCCTTGCGGTTCGCCGAGAGCGCACCGCCCAGCTCCGATATGAGCTTGCGGAATCCCGATCCAGCCTGCCTGAAGTGGCTTCAAGCGTATCCGAAACACCAGTAAGCCACGCAGCCCATGATCCAAGGCACGCCTTTATCTGCCGGTGCTCGGTAATGTCTGAACTAGCACGTTGTTTCCTGACAATGAGCTCGGCAGGAAGTCGACCGCTGAGCAAATTTGGCAGTCTCGATGGAAGCCGAGTCTCTTTCAGGATCGCGCTACTCCGGAAGGCGCGAGCAACCTCAGGACCAGTTGTTCGTCGGACTCGATAGAAGGGCACCTTAGTCTGCTCAGACCTAAGAAAACTCCTGGGAGCGCGACTGATCTCTTCAACGGCCTTTATAACTTCCTCAACACGCGAAAGAAGGAACTGGAGCCTAGCCAAAGGCGGCGGCCGACCTGTTCGTTGCTTGGCAATTCCCTTGCGAAAAGAACTCAGAGAGAAAAGCGAGAATGTGTCCTCAAGAATTTCACGAACCATCGAATCAAAATCATCGCGCGTGAGCTTTCTGAGATCAGGGTCAGTAGTTATTTCAAAGCGCTGACTGGCAGACCCTGGCAGGCGCAAGACGACCTCCACAGAACCCGCATGAAAGCCTGGTGTCCAGCGCCATCTAGCCGTACCAGGCTCCTGGGATCGAAGCGCTTCTGCAGGTACGTCGTCGATAGAGAGATCCACCTCCTGCGCTCGTTCACAGTCATGCAACTCAAAGAAGTAGGATGCCGCCTCTCGAACTCCCCCAGGAGGAATCGGCTCGGCAAGCGGCCATACCCTCCAGCGCTGTCCGTCAACGTCACTTCGGATGAATAGCGACGCCATGAATCACCGCATAGCCTGGAATGAGCCGAATTCGTCCAGATCGTCCTTCAACCGCCTGAGATACTGAGTGCTACGAGGAAGCCCCTCGCACACTTTTTCAAGTGCATTGAGCAGTGATCGATGCCTTTCTGATCCACGCAACTTCACAAAGACCTTTTGCACAAGAAGATCATCTGTCACTTTGCTCGAAGAACTGTGCATATGAATATCTACGTAGGCGTGGTACCGCAAAGACTCCTCAAGCAAGCGGTATCCAAAGCCCTGGCCACTCTCCTGCATGATCCGATGCACCTCTAGGAGTTTTGATCCAGTCGAATTCGCTGCGGCTTGGAGAGCAGGGTACCTACCAACGAGTGAGGTTATGAATCCGGCGGCATCCACTTCAGACATATCGATTACTGTTGCGCGATCCAAAACCTTGTCACTGATAGGATTGGTCGTCTCATCAATATTGATGGTTCCAATGATGAACAGATTGGGCGGAAGCGGCACTTCTGCGCGAATAGAGGTGCCAGTTGTACCCTCGAGAGGAACGCTATTCGAGTGAAGCTGGAGAGTGCGCCCAGTCTCTATAGCCGAAAGGATATCTGAGAAGTAATACTCCACGCGCGCGAGATTCATCTCGTCCAGAATCACGAACACAGGCGATTCACGGTGCGCAATGGCTACAAGCACAGCCTCAAGAAACGGCGGAACTACATATCTATTGCTAAGAACGTCGTGATAACCGGTAAGTCCTGAAGGATCCGTCCACTCCGGGCGAACAGGACACACAAACAGAAGTGGATCGTCGGCACCACTCTGATCAACACCATGAACTGCATGCGCATACTTCAGTGCAAGCTGCGTTTTTCCGGTACCGGAAAGCCCAGAAAGAATTACGAAATGCTTAGTCTCAAGAAAGTTCAAAGCTGCATGGAAGCGCCCTATCTCACCATTCGGATAGTGCCCACCGAGGTGATTTATTGAGTTCTCGATTTCCTCAATCGAAATTGATGACGGCAGACGACGCATACTCTCGCTGAGAGAGGCCACGTCCGACCAGACAGCGAGCTCATGCGTCTTTTCGGTTCCAACTAGATTGCCGAGCCATCCGATAAACTCGCGCGCCAGGAGACTACGCCTTGCTGACGCAGCCGGCGGATACAACGCTACAACGATCTCGTCAGGTTCGATCGCAGGACCGAACGGGGACAGATCGATTTTCAGGCTGTTCCAGAATCCGGAATTGCGGAGCCATAGGCGGCCGTCAGCTGCCAAGTAGATTGGCACCAGGTTATTACGGTGGCTGTACTTGAACTCTGAATCGCCCGCTTCATCCTCATCTTCTATCGAAGACGAGGTGGAAGAAGAATCCACGGCTGCTGCGCGAGACTTGGCAGCAACCCCTAGATCCTTCATTCGTTTCAAACGGGAAAGAAGGCTGTTCTTGTCCTTACGGACCAGGACCGCAAAGTAAACCTCATCTTCGGGTGGAAACTTAAGGACACAACCAAAGATCATGCCATCTGTGTCTTCCCTAACAGCATCTAGGTTAGCCACGCCAATTTGAATACCGCCTTCCAGAATCTTGGCCCCATTGGATACCCCGAACAGCTCGCGGGGTTTTATGGATTTAGGGGTGTCAAAATACTTCTGTGCCGCTTCAAGAAATTGCTTCTGCCGTTCGACGAGACTCATCTTGTGCTTCCCTATCCGTGGCCTCTGGCCTGATTGTCTTGAGGATATGCGAGGCCAACGCCTTGGCCATTAAGGGAGGAACCGCGTTACCGATTTGCTTGAATGCGGGATTCATCGTACCGCTGAAGACAAAACCATCGGGGAACGACTGAAGCCGTGCCGCTTCACGAACCGAGATTGTTCTTGCCTGAGAGCTATCGTAGTGAATGTGACTATAGCTATCCTTCCCAAGGTGAGCCATCAGCGTCCGCGCTGGCTGGTCTCTCCAGATTTTCCGCCACTTGTTGGGAAATTTGCTTGCGTCGTAAGGGGGAACAATTGAATCCCAGAGTGCCTTGTACTTTGCGGAGCCATCCGAGATCTTCTCACCCGCATTGCGGGCAGCGGAGAGTCGTCCCTCAAACATTCGCACCGCATGGGCGTGTGCCTGGGGATATTGGTCTCCCTCGTTCATCTGGGCGAACAGCTCGTAGTCACGCGGGAGATAGCGGATGACGTGATCGTTAGGGCCATCCGTGCGGGCTTCGTGGCCCGACCATTCACGCATAAGCATGCCGTATGCGGAGGGCTTCTTTCGACCGTACCCAGAGGCTGCATCGAACCGACGAGCGCCCCTGGACAGCTTACCCGTTGCCAGCAACTGCCTTGCATCGATCGATGGGAGATCGCGGAGTGCGTCTTCGGCGGTCACGGCAGGAGGCAGCTCCATGCTCGCTACGGGAGGCGAGATGTAGGAATGCGCCTGTCCTGCAAGACTGCGCAGCGTTTTCAGAGCCACTGAACGCGACCCCTCGTAGCCTGGCGGCAGCACAAGCCAATTAGTTGGGGCAGGGAAGGAAACATTTACATTGAGTTCTTTGCGATAGGCAATGAGGAACATTCGCTCACGCATTTGGGGTACGCCATAGAACGCCGCGTTGAGCAGCGTATACCCGCAAACGTAGCCTTTATCGGCAAGGACCTCACAAGTCTCCTCTGCGATATTCTGACCACCGTGATTAAGAATATCTGGGACGTTCTCCATCAGCACAGCAATCGGCTGAAATGCGTCGACGTACTCGAGATACTTTTTGTACAGCTGAGCACGCGGGTCATGGATGAAGGCCTCAGGATGCTCTTCAATTTCGCGAAGCTTGGAGCGACCGACACGAGCAAAGGCTTGGCAGGGCGGCCCACCAACAACGATATCGAACGCATCTTCAACATTGCCTAGGCGCAATTTTTCGCAAAGCGCTTCCGGCGTGGTCTTGGTGATGTCGATGGCCTGACTGTGCTCAGGCGCGCCCTCATGGAAATTCAGTCCATGGGACCGTGCGGCATCAGCATCAAACTCGACGGCGGCCCGGAGATCGAAGCCGGCAGCTTCAAACCCAAGTGAGATACCGCCACATCCAGCGAAAAGATCCAGAACACGGGGAGCAGCACCAGAACGCAAGCGCTCAAGTTTCTGGAGAATTACGTTGTTACTCATGAATCAGATCCTTGACGCGACATACGAAGGGGCAAAATATCCTGGCCATGTAGTTCGTCCAGGAACCGCTGTACCGCCATCCGAATCACCCAGGCTGAAGATACTTGATTTGTGTCAGCCAAGGCCTGTATCTGTATATGGACGTCTTCCGTCAGCATTACAGACGTCCGGATGGTTTTTTGATCTGGATCGAGTGATTGTCGAGCCACGGCGGCACCAGCATTAGGACTGACACTATTGTGCATCACAATGCATACATTTGCATCACAATCGCCTACACCGATCAGACCAACACTCAGCGAGCAGGTTAGCCTCAGACAGTCTCAGAAGCTCAGACTGGACTGAGGCAGTGCAACTGGCCCTTAAATGCTGTGCGGCGCACCCTGCCTCCCTCCCTCCGCCCCCCCCCCGGTGGGACCTCTCGCGCCGGCCTGTTTTTCACCAGCCCTACATCAGAGTACCTGGGCCCAGCAATACCCTTGCGCAGCCGGGAAACTGGGGCAGCCAATGCAGCTTCAGGTTTCGCGATGGGGCACGTCGCTCGCTTTCCCGTCCACGCAGCCCAATGGGGACAGCCCATAGGCAACGATAGGGTCACGAGACGAGACAGGATCAATCAGATCTCAGCTGCAATCATCTTCCCCAAAATTAGCGCAACCAAAGAGATAGCAACTTGATTGATGGGCTTAAAGAACTCATCTGCATCCTGTATCTGACGCGACGACGCACTCTGATTACTACCTGACAGGTGATGGAAGAACTTATTTCTCACATCCACGACAAATCCGAAGGCCTTCAAGAAATCAACCTCCACATGGGTCGGCGTGACAACACAGTGTTTACTATGAACCGACTTCAAGTACTTCATGATCTTCTCGCTATAGGGGTCGGAGAAGGTCATCTCGAATTTATAAGTGGCAGCGACAACGTCACCATCATAGATGTGTGCGATAAATTTCTCACAGAACTTCAGCTCACCGTCGCCCTGACTAATCAAGCTCCTCAGATCATTAAAAGCCTTTAGATAGTTCGAGGAATGCCTTGCATGAAAGAAAGGCAACGCGTAGCTCATATGCTCAATCGCGCGATAAATGTAGACAAACGCGGACAGATTATTACCCTGGCCGGCGGCGACGAGCGACCTGGAAACCTCATTCAATATGACTTCAAAGAACCCCTTATTAGTGGAGGTTGATCTGAAATACTTATCCAAAGACCGCTGAACTGTATAGGATAGAAAGTTTCCATCCCTATCCTGAAGTCCCAAGCCGGGAAAGGCCTGGAGAATACTATTGCTAATCGAGAAACCGCGAATTTCAGGGCATCCAAGCACCAGGAAGTTCTTAAGCTGGCGTGCCTCTCGCCCGCTTGGAAGGAGCACATCAACTCCGCCGAGCAAGATGCGAAATATAACGAGAGCTGGCGGAGAACCCTTATGGAGCTTGAGCTGGATCGAGGCAGACTCATCCCTGAGAGGAAGACAATTTTTTACCGTTACGATTCCATTCTCAAACACGAATCAGACCTCCTGACTGATTTCATCCAAAATCTCATCGGAATCACGTTTGCTCAAGCGCTTTATATTATCAATAAAGTATTTAACAGCCCTCCGCCTAGCATTTCCCAGCTTAATCTTCGAAACATTAATACCAGCAAATGCCAACTCGAATTCAGTGATCGATTTCTGCATCGCGACTTCATCCAGATTCTTCAATGCGGAAACGGAAGAGCGCGCACCAGCACAGAATCCAATCAAATTATTCTGGGCCATAATCCACTCCCTACATTCAGGAATTTCATAAAGCCTTTCAATCTGCACTAGGACGTCTTCAAAATTGGTCTCAGATGATGTAAGCCCTGAATTCATTATCTTCGAGGCAAGAAGATCATCCATCTTCTCCTGAATAATTTTGTCGTTATCCACATTGACACTCTCACTCAGGAATGCAAGATACGCTTTAATCATATCTGCTTTCTTGAATACACCCCGCTTCCTCTTCTGGCCGCCAACACGCTTCTCTGCCTGTAAATTAACGCCAGCCGATTCAAAATCGTAAATATTTGAAGCGATAATCTCGATCTGATGACGCGCCGTCATAGGCTTCTGACCGTTATTCAGAGTGATCATCCTGTACAGAAGCAGGTCCATAGAATTACAGATCAGGGCATTGAGGAAGATAGGCCTTAAGAGTGGAAAATCATCAGGATGACGCTTTTTAGCGCGATCCAGGGTACTCAAACGCTGCATGCCGTCGAGGACGAAGAAGTTCTTTATGTTCTTCTCAAGAAACTCAGAGGCCGCTGTGGAATCTTCGGGAAAGTTATCATCATCGATAACGATAGCCAGCGTGAGCGGGGGCATTATGCAGCCCGCAACAATATCTCGAGCCAACCGATCATAGAACTTTGGATTCTGCACCTCGCGCTGTATATCCAGCTTTCCAACAAGCGGAACCAACTCATTCAGTGCAAAATCATAGTCAGCCTGAGCACTAATGAACGCGCTTTTGACAACCTTGTCAAACTCAACACTGTGAACCTTCAGCATTAAAAATCTCCTTCAGATGGAACGTTTGATGCGCTATTTATCTACACGAAAGCGGGCAAGGGCAGTGAACGTGATCGCAGCACCTTATATGCTACTAAAAAAAAGGGCAGCCAATGGCCGCCCTTTTTTCGCGTCAATTAATTGACCAGATCAAACCCCAACAGGGTTAGCCTTCTCCGGATCAATCTTGTACTGCTTGATCGCCCGGGCCACATCTTTCCCGGTCATCTTCCCGTCCTTAGCCAGCGCCGCAATCGCGGCATGCGCGATGTAGTACCGGTCAACCTCGAAGAAGCGACGCAGGTTCGCACGGGTATCCGAACGACCGAAGCCATCCGTACCCAGCACGGTGTACGACATCGGCACGAACGCGCGGATCTGGTCCGCATACGCACGCACGTAGTCGGTGGCGGCAATCGCCGGGCCCTGGCGGCCTTCCAGCAGCTCGGTCACATAGGCCTTGCGCTGGTCGCCTTCCGGGTGGAAGCGGTTGGCACGCTCGGCGTCAAAGCCATCGCGACGCAGCTCGTTGAAGCTCGGGCAGGACCAGATGTCGGCGGTCACGCCGAAGTCCTTGTCCAGCAGCTCGGCGGCGGCAATCACTTCACGCAGGATGGTGCCCGAACCCAGCAGCTGCACGCGCAGGTCGCCCTTCTTCGGCTTGCCGGCGTCGGTCAGCAGGTACATGCCCTTCACGATGCCTTCGGCTGCACCTTCCGGCATTTCCGGGTGGGTGTAGTTTTCGTTCATCAGGGTCAGGTAGTAGTACTCGTCTACCTGGTCTTCCATCATGGCCTTGGTGCCGTGCTGCAGGATCACCGTCACTTCAAAGCCGAAGGTCGGGTCGTAGCTGCGCACGTTCGGGATGCCGCCAGCCACCAGGTGGCTGAAGCCATCTTCGTGCTGCAGGCCTTCACCGTTCAGCGTGGTGCGGCCAGCGGTGCCACCCAGCAGGAAGCCGCGGGTACGCATGTCGGCAGCCTGCCAGGCAATGTCGCCCACGCGCTGGAAGCCGAACATCGAGTAGTAGATGTAGAACGGCAGCATCGGCACGTTGCTGACCGAGTAGCTGGTACCGGCAGCCATCCACGAGCTGATGGCGCCCGGCTCGCTGATGCCCTGCTGCAGCACCTGGCCGCTCTGGTCTTCACGGTAGAACATCAGCTGGTCGGCGTCGACCGGCTTGTACTTCTGGCCGAACGGCGCGTAGATGCCGATCTGGCGGAACAGGCCTTCCATGCCGAAGGTACGGGCTTCGTCGGCCACGATCGGCACGATGTGCGGGCCCAGTTCCTTGTCGCGCAGGGTGATGTTGAGGCTCTGCACGAAGGCCATGGTGGTGGAATAGCTGCGCTCGCCGCTGCTCTTCAGCAGGCGCTCGTAGGTTTCCAGCTTCGGTGCATTGAAGCTCTTGTCGGCCTTGCGGCGGCGCTGCGGCAGGTAACCGCCCAGGGCGCTGCGGCGCTCCTGCAGGTACTGCACTTCCGGCGAATCCGGGCCCGGGTGGTAGAACGGCACCTGGCCATCGGCCAGCTGCGCGTCGGTCACCGGAATGTTGAAGCGATCGCGGAAGTGGCGCACCGCTTCGTCGTCCAGCTTCTTGGTCTGGTGGGTCGGGTTCAGTGCCTCACCGGCGCTGCCCATGCCGTAACCCTTCACGGTCTTGGCCAGGATGACGGTCGGCATGCCCTTGGTGTTCACGGCCTGGTGGTAGGCGGCGTACACCTTGTGCGGGTCGTGGCCACCACGGTTCAGGCGCCAGATGTCGTCGTCGCTGAGGCCGGCGACCATCGCAGCGGTTTCCGGGTACTTGCCGAAGAAATGCTCGCGGGTATACGCGCCGCCGAAGGCCTTGCAGTTCTGGTATTCGCCGTCGACGGTTTCCATCATCAGCTTCTTCAGGACGCCATTGGTGTCCTTGGCCAGCAGGGCATCCCAGTAACCGCCCCACAGCAGCTTGATGACATTCCAGCCGCCGCCACGGAACACGCCTTCCAGTTCCTGGATGATCTTGCCGTTGCCACGCACCGGGCCGTCCAGGCGCTGCAGGTTGCAGTTCACCACGAAGATCAGGTTGTCCAGGCCTTCACGGCCGGCCAGGGCGATGGCACCCAGGGTTTCCGGCTCGTCGCTCTCGCCGTCGCCGATGAAGCACCACACCTTGCGGTCGGACTTCTCGATCAGGCCACGGTTTTCCAGGTAGCGCATGAACTGCGCCTGGTAGATGGCGGCCAGCGGGCCAAGGCCCATCGACACGGTGGGGGTCTGCCAGAAGTCCGGCATCAGCCACGGGTGCGGGTAGGACGACAGGCCACCGCCGTCCACTTCCATGCGGAACTTGTCGAGCTGTTCTTCATTGATGCGGCCTTCCAGGAAGGCGCGCGAGTAGATGCCCGGGGCGCTGTGGCCCTGGATGAACAGCAGGTCGCCCGGGTGGCTGTCGCTCGGGGCGCGCCAGAAGTGGTTGAAGCCCACGTCGTACAGGGTGGCGCCGGAGGCGAAGGAGGCGATGTGGCCGCCCAGGTCGCCCGGCTTGCGGTTGGCACGCACGACGGTGGCCATTGCGTTCCAACGGATGATCGAACGGATGCGCCATTCCAGTTCCGCGTTGCCCGGGCTCTTGGCCTCCAGCTGCGGATCGATGGTGTTGACGTATTCGGTAGTGGGAGAGAACGGCAGGTACGCACCCGAACGACGGGTCAGTTCCACCATGCCTTCCAGCAGCTGATGCGCGCGCTCGGGGCCCTCGACATCAATAACGGCCTTCAACGACTCGATCCACTCCTGGGTTTCCACAGGATTGGTGTCGTTGTTCAGCACTTCGTTCAACCAGTTCATTAGCGCTCCCATTACCGCACGCACGCGCGCGACTGTTGTATAGATTTCTAGACCGCAAAGTGTAGCGCACCAAGGGCTTTCGTCGTTTGGCTACGCTGCCGTATGGATGCAGGCGGCCAGTGTCCGCAAGGCCTGTCCCGGGCCAGCGGGGGGCGGGACAGGCGGCCGCAACCCTCTGTTTTTTCCGCCGTATCGGCCCGCGCCGGCTGTCGTTTCCGGCCAGCTGCGTCCACGTGCAGGACGCAGTGTTACCGCCACGGATGACCGTAGTGGGGCAGCCCGGGCCCTTGTAAGGCTTGCCTGACGGTGCGCGGCTGAATTTCTGACAACCCGTCGCGTCTGGCTCTGGACCGGGGCGCCCGCAGGTGCGCACTTTGGCCGCGAGCAGGCCCCTTCCCGCGGTTCGCCGCTTGTCTGCCCGCCCCGGAGCACCGGGGCACCCCCGCAACCGCTGTTGCGTGGCCTGGCACGGATGCCGGGCCACGCAATGGTGGCCTGCAGCGCGCGCACGCCCTGCCCTGTGCCCTTGCCCTGCCTGGCCCCGTGGCCGAAACCGCACATCGGTCTGGCCGAAACCGTACTTGTCCGGTTCGGCTTATCGATATATCGTTTGCACACTCGTTACCGATATATCGAAATGGCCCGGACCTCTACCGCCAAGGTGCGCAAGGAAGACGATGCACCCGCCGTTCCCCGCCGCAACGGCCAGCCCCGCGTGCTCAGCCGCGGCGACCTGCGCCTGCTGGTGCTGGCGCTGATCGGCGAGCAGCCGCGCCACGGCTACGAGCTGATCCAGCACATCAGCGGCTTGTTCATGCAGGCCTACACGCCCAGCGCCGGCACCATGTACCCGCTGCTGGCCAGCTTCGAGCAGGCCGGCTGGGTGGCCTCGGAAGAAGAGGATGGCCGCCGGGTGTTCCGCATCACCGCCGCGGGCGAGTTCGAGCTGAAGGTGCAGCGCACCCAGGTGCGGCTGGCCCAGCGCCGCGCGTTCGACCGTGCCCGCGAGATCACCAAGGCCTCGCTGCCGCCGCCGCTGGCCGCCGCCCTGCGCGAGTTCAAGCAGGCGCTGGTGCGCCACCACGGCCGCTGGAGCGAGGGCGAGGCCGAAGCCGTGGCCGCGCAGCTGTCGCGTGCGTCTGCCCTGCTGAACGGCGCGCTGGGCGATGGCCCCTACCCCGTTACCCCGACCGAGCCAGACTGAAGCCCGCCAGGTCGTTCACCCCTTCCACGCGCGCGACCCCGCGCGCCTACCTGCACAGGTACTGCAATGACCCAACATGAAAATTCGCGCCTGCGCCTGGATGTGCGCTTCCGCCAACTGACCGTGCTGCGCACCGAGACCGTTACCCCGCACATGCGCCGCGTGGTGCTGGGCGGCGCCGATCTGGCCGGTTTCGATTCGCCCGGCCCGGATGACCACATCAAGCTGTTCTTCCCCAACAGCAGCGGCGAGATGGTGCTGCCGGTGATGACCGCCGAGGGCCCGCGCTACCCAGAGGGCAAGGAGCACTCGGTGGCGCGCGATTACACCCCGCGCTGGTGGGGCCACGAGGCCGGCGAGCTGGCCATCGATTTCGTGCTGCACGACCAGGGCATCGCCGGGCCGTGGGCCGAGCGTGCGCAGCCGGGTGACAGCCTGGCCATCGGCGGCCCGCGCGGCTCGTTCGTGGTGGCCGACGACTACGACGCCTACGTGCTGATTGGCGATGAAACCGCGCTGCCGGCCATCGCCCGCTGGCTGGACGTGCTGCCGGACGGAGCCGAGGTGCAGGCGTACATCGAAGTGAGCGACGAGAACGAGCGCCAGGACCTGCCGCAGTACGAGAACGTGCGCATCCACTGGCTGGAGCGCAATGGCTTCCCCGCGGCCAGCAGCACGCTGCTGGAAGACATGCTGACCGACTTCGAAGCGCCCGACGGCGACACGTTCTACTGGATCGCCACCGAATCGCGCCGCGCGCGGATGATGCGCAAGTTCATCGAAGGCCACCTGGGCGTGCCGCGCGATTGGATCCGCTCGACCGGCTACTGGAAGGCGCACCCGGACGAAACTGACGGCGATTGATGCTCGGAGGGTGAGAACCGCACCACCTTCGGTGGGTGCGGACCGTTGGTCCGCACTGCCTTGCCCTGTAGAGCCGAGCCCATGCTCGGCTGCTTCACCGGCAAGCCGAGCATGGGCTCGGTTCTACAAGGGCGGCGCTACCCGGCGCACCCAGCCGAAACCGACGGCGATTGAGGCTCGGTGGGTGAGAACCAGGTAGTGCCGGCCGCTGGCCGGCAACCTCATCAACCCTCGGCCGGATCCTGCAGTTGCCGGCCAGCGACCGGCACTACCGCGCTGGGCATTGCCCGGCGCACCCAGCCAAACCGGTGCGCGGCCCAGATCTCCAGCCCCATCAGCAGCACGATGGCCAGCCACGGCAGCAACAGCCCGAAATACACGCCGGGCATCATGCCGTTGATCTGCGCCTTGACCAGCCGCACCACGCCGCGCGTGTGCAGCAGCTCGTCCACCTGCATGGTCAGCGCCTCGCGCACGACCTTGGGCTCCACGCCCACCACGCCGGCCTTGTCCGCCAGGGTGTCTTCCACCAGGCCGCGCAGCACGCCTTCGCGCACCTTGCCGATGACCCAGCCGCTGGCGCGCCCCACCCGGCCCTCGCCCAGGCGGTCGGCCATCGGCAGCGGGTGTTCGCTGAGGTAGGCCGACGCCACTGCATCGGCGATATCCCCCACCGTGCCCTGGCTGCGCAGCGCCTCGCGCATGCGCGGGTCATCCAGCGAATCGGTGAAGCCGTGGCTCCACGTGCCCACCAGGGTCTGCAGGTGCGGCTGGAAGTGGTCCAGCTGCTTGAGCAGCGCGTGGTGGGCACCGGCGGTGAATCCCAACTGCAGGCCGAAGAACGCCGTGCCCAGCGGCAGCAGCACCATGTAGCTGGCCAGCAGCCAGTGGTGCCAGCGCCGTTGCCGGTGCAGCCAGCGCCGGCGATGCAGGGCATACCAGAGGCCCAGGCCGGCCAGCAGCCCCAGCAACGTGCCCAGCACGCTGCCCAGGGCCAGGTCGAACACGCTCAACCCGGCCCAGAATTCGTTCAACCAATACTGTGCTTCCTGCATGGTGTTGCCTTCCGTGGTGTGAAACAGCGGTCCATTGTAGGGCCGCGCCCATGCTCGGCCGCTTTTGGCGAGGCAAGCCGCGCATGGGCTCGGCGCTACAGGAACGCGTTGCAACGTTCTCTGCCACAATCGCGCTCCTTTCCTGCACCTGTGAGGCCCTCCATGGGCAAACTGACCCTGGCTGGCGTCGACAAGCTGCGCACCCGCCTCGCCGATGACGCGGCCTGCGATACGGCCCTGGCCGCCTTCGCCGACCCGGCCGCCCTGCGCGCACCGCTGCGCGAGCTGCTGGAGGCCGAGCACCGTTTCCTGCAGGCCGAATTCGAAGTGGCCCAGGTGGCCGACATCCTGCGCCGCGACCAGAAGTACGCGCCGGCGGGGCGTCCGTCGGTGCATATCGTGCAGCTGCGCAAGCAGCAGGCGGCCACCAAGCAGGCCGCGCTGATTGCCCGCAACGTGGTGGCCCAGGCCGCACAGACCTTCGCGCGCGCCAGCGGCATGACGGTGAAGGCCAAGCAGAGCCCGAGCGAAGCCTGCGCGGCGTGGCTGATTGCGCTGCGCTGAGGGCGGTAGTGCCGGCCGCTGGCCGGCAGAATTCCGGATATCCCGGCAGGGTTCTGGAAGCAACGACGGGTTCTGGAAAACAACGACGGGGTAGAGTCGACCGTTGGTCGACTAACGCGCGCAGCGCGGGATCTTGGCGCACCGCGAAGAGCAGTCGACTGACAGTCGACTCTACCGAAAGCAGGTTTCCGCGCAGGCCCAACCCAAGCGGGTTTCCGCGCAGCCCCGCCCCAAAGCAGGTTTCCACCCAGGCCCATCCCCCCAAAAAAAGAAGGCCCGCTTTTCAGCGGGCCTTCTGCCTTCTCACGACGAGTGAGCGGGTTACATCAAGCGGCCGGCTTTTCGCCAGTCGCTTCGGTGGTGATGCGGATGTTCACTTCATCGCTGACGTTCGGGGCGTAGGCGCCGACGCCGAAATCGCTGCGCTTCAGGGTGGTGGTTGCATCGAAGCCGGCGGCCGGGACCTTGGCCATCGGGTGCTCGCCGCCGCCGTTGACGGTGACGTCCAGGGTGACCGGCTTGGTGATGCCCTTGATGGTCAGGTCGCCGGTGACGGTCAGCTTGTTGGTGCCGGCCGCTTCAACCTTGGTGCTCTTGAAGGTGGCATCGGCAAACTTGGCGGCGTCGAAGAAATCGGCGCTCTTCAGGTGTTCGTCGAACTTGGCGGTGAAGCTGTTCAGGCCGCTCAGCGGCAGCTTCACTTCCACGGTGGACTTGGTCACGTCGGCGGCGTCGTACACCAAGGTGCCTTCGGCGTTGCCGAAGTGCGCGCTCGGGTGCGAGAAGCCGAAGTGGCTCCACTGGGCCAGCACGTCGGTGTGGCTCGGGTCGAGCTTGTAGGTGCCCGAGGCGATCTGGATCGCTTCGGCGGCCGGGGCGGCGGCAGCGGCATCAGCCGACGGGGTGGCGGCAGCCTGCTCGGTGGCCGCCGGGGCGGCAGCATCGGCGGCCGGGGCAGCGGTGTCGGCCGGCTTGGAGCAGGCGGCGATGGCCAGGGTCAGGGCCAGCGGCAGCAGCAGTTTACGGGTGGCGCTCATCTGAGGAACTCTCCGGAATCGTAGGGTGGGTACAAGGTGCAGCAGAGGCCGCCAAGGCGGCGGCCCGAAACCGATACAGCGACTTACGCGATGCGCGCCGCTTCGTCGAACGACAGGCGCGGCAGACGGGGGAACAGGCCCGAAGGGTCACCGTACCCCAGGTTGACCAGGAAATTCGACTTGATGTTGGTGCCGGCGAAGAAGGCTTCGTCGACCTTGGCGTTGTCGAAGCCGGACATGGGGCCGGCATCCAGGCCCAGCGCGCGTGCGGCCAGGATCAGGTAGGCGCCCTGCAGGCTGCCATTGCGGAACGCGCCTTCGTGGCGGCCTTCACGCGGGCCGTCGAACCAGGCCTTGGCATCGGTGTGCGGGAACAGGTACGGCAGCTTTTCGTGGAAATCCTGGTCAAAAGCGACGATCACGGTGACCGGTGCGGCCAGGGTCTTGTCGTGGTTGCCTTCGGACAGCGCCGGGGCCAGCTTGGCCTTGGCTTCGGCAGACTTCACGAACACGAAGCGCGCCGGGCTGCCATTGGCGGCGGTCGGGCCCCACTTCACCAGCTCGTACAGGGCATGCAGCTGGGCGTCTTCCACGGGCTTGTCGAGGAAGGCGTTCTGGGTACGGGCAGTGCGGAACAACTGGTCCAGTGCAGCAGCGTCGAGCGCGTGGGACATCGGTGGATCTCCAGGGCAACAAAAGGGAGTGAGTGCCCGCGGGCGACGCGGGGCGAAACGACGATCAGGAGTGTAGAGTGTCGCGACTGTTGCAACACCCAGCAGGGCTGAAACGAATTAATGCCAATGGTGAAACGATCGAGCGCGCCGTGGACGGTCACTGACGGCCGTGCCGGCAATGTCCGCCAAGCGGTCGCGCTGGCCTCGGCGCTGCGCCAGGGCACCCACCGCCCGCTGGTCCTGCAGCCCCGTGCGCCGTGGCGCTGGCTCTCGCCGCGACGCCTGCCCGGGGATGTGAACGGCTACGGCGAGGACTTCACGGAGCTGGCCGCGCAGGCCCCTGCGCTGGCGATCGGCTGTGGCCGCCAGGCCGCCGGTGCGCTGCGCGTGCTGCGTGCGCGCGGCAGCCGCACGGTGCAGATCCTCGACCCGCGCCTGCCCTCGCGCCATTGGGATCTGGTGGTGGTGCCCGAACACGATGCCCTGCGTGGCAGCAACGTGCTGACCCTGGTGGGCAGCCTGAACCCGGTGGACGATGACTGGCTGGCCTGGGGCCGTGCCGCGTTTGCCGGTTTCAGCACCCTGCCCGGCCCGCGCACCGCGCTGCTGGTGGGCGGTCCGACACCGCTGGCGCCGTGGGACGAGGCGGCGATGGTGGCCGTGTTCGACGCACTGGCCGAGCAGATCCGCAGCGAAGGCGGCAGCCTGCTGGCCACCACCTCGCGGCGCACGCCGCCGGCGCTGGCCGAGATCCTGCGCGCAAAGTTCGCGCATCTGCCGCATGTCATCTGGGGCGACGGCGGCGACGGCGTGAACCCGTATGCCGGCCTGCTGGGCTGGGCCAACCGGGTGGTGGTATCGCCGGATTCGGTGAACCTGCTCTCTGAAGCCAGCGCCACGCGCATGCCGGTGATGGTGGCCCTGGCCGGCACCGCGCAGGGGCGGCTGGCCCGCTTCCAGCGCCAACTGCATGAACGCGGGCGGCTGCAGGCGCGCTGGCTGGACTGGCAGTACGACCGCATCGAGCCGCTGCGCGAAACCGCGCGGGTGGCAGCGGAAGTGCACGCGCGCCTCGCCCTCGGGTAGCGCCGGGCCACGCCCGGCGGCCCTTTACCGCGAACCGCCGGGCATGGCCCGGCGCCACCGGGTTACGGGCGGTTTTGGCTTTGCCGGGCACCGGGCGGATAATGGGCGATTCCCTCGTCCTCCCTGGCTCGCCATGTCCGTGCGTCCTGACCCTGTGTTTGCCCCGCTGACCCCGCGCGCGCTCGTGCTGGCAGTGCTGGCCATGGGCGCGGTGGTGCTGCTGTCCAACGTGCTGGTGCAGTACCCCATCAACGACTGGCTGACCTGGGGCGCGTTCAGCTACCCGGTGGCGTTCCTGGTGAGCAACCTGATCAACCGCCGCTTCGGCCCGGGCCCGGCCCGCCGGGTGGCGTGGACCGGTTTCCTGTTGGCGGTGGTGCTGTCGGTATGGGTGGCGACCCCGCGCATCGCCATTGCCTCGTGCTCGGCGTTCATCGTGGCCCAGTTGCTGGACATCACGGTCTTCGACCGCCTGCGCCGTGGCAGCTGGTGGCGCGCACCGATGGTGGCCACCACCTGCAGCGCGACGGTGGACACCACGATCTTCTGGTCGATCGCCTTCGCCGGTTCTGCATTGCCGTGGGTGAGCTGGGCCGCAGGCGACCTGGCGGTGAAGCTGGCCATCGGCGTGTGCCTGCTCGCACCGTTCCGCGCGTTGCTGTGGAAGATGGCGCCGCTGCGCAGCGAGATGCGCTGAACCCCGGTTGGTGCCGAACATTGCCCTGGTGGGTGCCGACCGTTGGTCGGCACGATCCTTCAGGATTCATCGCAGCTGACAGAGTGTGCCGACCAACGGTCGGCACCTACCAACAGCGGGGCATCGCCCGACCATCGCTCCGGTGGGTGCCGACCATTGCTCTGGTGGGTGCCGACCGTTGGTCGGCACGTCTGCACCTCGGCACGCTGGACACCGCCACATCACCTGCTCCACGCTGTGCCGATGGAAACGGACGCTGCTTACAAGATCGCCGTGGAACGGCATGTGCGTGAACACCTCAGCGCCGTAGCGGCCCAGCACGAGGGCCTGCGAGCACGCGGGCTGGGCCTGGTACTGCGTGACGGCCGCACCGAGATCGCCAGCGTGTCGCTGCAGCCACTGCGCGGTGCAGGTGGCTGGGCAGCAACCCTGGCGGTGCAATGCCCGCAGGCGCTGGCGTTCTGCCAGCAGTGGGCCGATGGCACGCCGACGGCGTTGCTCAATCCACAGCTGCTGATGGCCACCACATCATCCGGTGGCGGCATGCCGGGTTTTGCGGACCAGAGCGGCGCCATCGTGCGCGCCGGCACCCACGACGCCGACGCGTTGGCCCTGCACTTGGTCGAGCGTCTCTCGGCCAGCGGCCTGGCGCGGGCGCTGGCCTGGCGTACGGCATCGCTCTCCCTCATCGACGACGTGGTGGCCCACGCCGCGTTCTATGCGTGGCCACTGCAGACGGTGCTGTACATCGCCCACCGCAACGGCCTGCACGCCGATGACCCGCGCCTGCACGATGCCCTGCAACGCCGCGCGATCATGCGCCGCGGGCAGCGCGATCGGGCGTTGGTGGAACAGGTGTTGCCCGCCCGATAGGTGCCAGCGCTGATGGTGCCGACCAACAGCGGGACATCGCCCGACCATTGCCCTGGTGGGTGCCGACCGTTGGTCGGCACGATCCTTCAGGGTTGATTGCAGCTGACAGAGTGTGCCGACCAACGGCGGGGCATCGCCCGGCCATTGTTCTGGTGGGTGCCGACCGTTGGTCGGCACGATCCTTCTGGGTTCATTGCACCTGACAGAGTGTGCCGACCAACGGTCGGCACCTACCAACGGCGGGCATCGCCCGGCCATTGTTCTGGTGGGTGCCGACCGTTGGTCGGCACGATCCTTCTGGGTTCATTGCAGCTGACAGAGTGTGCCGACCAACGGTCGGCACCTACCAATAGCGGGGCATCGCCCGATCATTGCTCTGGTGGGTGCCGACCGTTGGTCGGCACGATCCTTCTGGGTTCATTGCACCTGACAGAGTGTGCCGACCAACGGTCGGCACCTACCAACGGCGCACGTGGTACCCCATCAGCCGAACGGCAGCTCTGCGGCCACGCAGGCGGCACTGATCGCTGCACATGCGCCCTCAATCGCAGGCGTGGTGGCCGCCAGCCGCGGGCGGCGGTCCAGCGTGCAGGCCAGGCCGACATCCAGCAGGGTGGCGTGCGCGCCCTGCAGCGCACGTGCGGTGTCTTCGGGCAGGAATCCCGCCGCCGCCAGTGCGTCGATCAACGACGGCGTGTCGCGCGGTTCCAGCAGCGCCGCAACCTGCGCGCTGCGTGCCAGCACGCCGGTCTGCAGCAGGAATTCCAGATCCACCACGCCACCGGCGCCCTGCTTCAGGTCCAGGCGCGCGGCATCGCTACGGTCCAGTTCGGTGCGCATGCGCCCGCGCATCTTCAATACGTCGGCATACAGCGTGGCGTGGTCGCGTTCGCGGCCCAGCGTCTGCGCGCGCACCTGTTCGAAATCGGCCAGCAGGCTGGCATCGCCGGCCACGCCGCGTGCGCGCACCAGGGCCTGGTGTTCCCAGGTCCAGGCGCGTTCCCGCTGGTAGTCGGTGTAGCTGGCCAGCGAGGACACCAGCGACCCCTTGCCGCCATCCGGGCGCAGGCGCACGTCGATGTCGTACAGGCGGCCAGCGGCAGTGACCGCGCCCAGCAGGGCCATCACCTTCTGCGCCAGGCGCGCGTACCAGCGGCCCGGTTCCAGCGGGCGGGCGCCATCGCTGGCTTCCACGCCGGCGGGATGGTCGTGCAGGAACACCAGATCCAGATCGGAACCGAAGCCCAGCTCCAGCCCACCCAGGCTGCCGTAACCGATGATGGCGAAGCGCCCGCCCGGCACGGCACCGTGCGCGGCGTGCATGTCCGCCTCGGCCAGCTTGAGCACGGTGATGACCACCGCCTGCGCCAGCTCGGCCAGCTGGCGGGTGCTGTCCACCGCGCCCTGGCGGCCGTCCAGCGTGGCCATCGCCATGCGGAAGCTGAGCGCGAGCCGCGTTTCATTGAGCCAGCGCAGCTGCGATTCGGGATCTTCCACCGGCAGCACCTGCTGGCACTCGGCCAGCATGCCGGCGAAGTCGGGCATCGGCCCGGACACGCGCACGTCCAGCAGTTCGTCCAGCAGCAGGGGGTACGCCGCCAGGCGTTCGGCCAGCAGCGCGCTGCGCGCCAGCACGTCCACCAACCGCGCCAGGGCGCTGGGTTGCTCGTCCAGCAGCGCCAGGTAGCTGGTTCGGCGCAGCACGGCCTGCAACAGGCCGAGCACGCGCTTGAGTGCGGCATCGGGCTGCGGCGAGCGCGTGGCCGCATGCAGCAGCGCCGGCAGCACGCGGTCCAGTCGCGCACGCGCGGCATCGGACAGTGACTTCACGCCGGTGCTCTGGGCGAAATCACGCAGCGACTGGTCGGCGCCGTTGGCATCGAGGAAACCGGCTTCGGCCAGCAGTTCGGCGTTGCTGCCTTCGGGCAGGCTGCGCCAGTAGCTGGCCAGCGCATCGGGGGCGGCCTGGCCCTTGCGCGGGGCCAGCAGCGCGGCGAATTCGGTGCTGACCCGCTGCTGCTGCACGGCCAGGGCCGCGCGCAGTTCATCCCATTCGCCATAGCCCAGGCCGAGGGCGATGCGCTGGCGGTCCAGCGGGTCGCTGGGCAGCACGTGGGTCTGCGCATCGCGCAGCATCTGCAGGCGGTTTTCCAGGCGACGCAGGAACAGGTAAGCCTCGCGCAGCGCGGCACCATCGTCCGCTGCAATCTGGCCGGCGTTGACCAGCGCCTGCAGGGCCACCAGCAGGCGGCGCTCGCGCAGCACCGGCTCGCGCCCGGCGCGGATCAGCTGCAGGGCCTGGCAGAGGAATTCGATTTCGCGGATACCGCCAGCACCGCGCTTGATGTCTTCGTGCAGTTCGCGGCGGGCGACCTCGGCGGTGATTGCCGCCTTCATCTCGCGCAGGCCGTCGAGCGCGGTGAAATCCAGGTAGCGGCGGTAGACGAACGGGCGCAGGGTCTGCAGCCACGCTTCGCCGGCGGCGATATCACCGGCCACCGCGCGCGCCTTCAGCCAGGCATAGCGTTCCCAGTCGCGGCCCTCGCGCTGGAAGTACTGGTCCATCGCCGCGAACGACAGCGCGACACGGCCAGCGCTGCCGAACGGGCGCAGGCGCAGGTCGACGCGGTGGCTGAAGCCATCGACGGTGGTGTCGTCCAGCAGCTTGGCCAGGCGCTGGCCGAGGCGGGCGAAGTACTCCTCGGCCGCCAGCGGGCGCGGGCCGTCGGATTCACCACCCTGCGGGTAGGCGTAGACCAGGTCGATATCGGAACTGAAGTTGAGCTCGCCACCGCCCAGCTTGCCCAGGCCGAAGACCACCAGCTGCATGGGCTGGCCGTGGTCATCGCGGATGACCCCGTGGCGCTGGGCGAACTCCTGCTGCAGGGCCTCCAGCGCCAGGCGCAGGCAGTCCTCGGCCAGGGTGGTGGCGCCGGCCAGGGTCTGCGGCACGTCATCCAGGCCGGCCAGATCGCGCCAGACCAGGCGGGTGGACATGGCCGCACGCCAGCGCCGCAGCTGCGCCGGCCAGTCGCTGGGCTGCTGCGGGTCGAGCACCGGCGCCGGCAGCGGCGGGCAGCCCGGCTGCGCCAGATGGGCCAGCAGCGCCGGCTGGCGCACGAGGGTGTCCAGGGCGAAGTCGCTGGCCACCGCCAGGCGCGCCAGTGGCGGCTGCAGCTCGGCGGGGATGGGCCCGGGCAGGACGTGGGCCAGGCGCGCCAGGGCGCGGTCGACCAGGGGCTGCAGGGTGGCGGGCAGTTCAGCGGGGGCGAGGGTCATGGGTCGATTGTATCGACCCGGCCGGGGTCGGATCCCTTTGCTCCCGCAAAGGGCTCTGACCCCTTTGGTCCCGCGGTTGGGGTCAGAGCCTTTTGCCCGTGGCAAAAGGATCCGACCCCCGCGCCCTGCGTATTCAGCTTGGGCAGCAGGCAATAAAAAAGCCCGCTTGCAGCGAACTGCCAGCGGGCTCTGCTCCCTCCCCCACGTCGGGATGCAGGGCCATCCTGCGGGCTGCGGAAGGACATTGCACGCTGCACTGCAAAACAGAACTGGTGGGTATGGTAGCCCGCAGCCCGGAAAAGCCATTCCACGAAGGTAGAACGCCCCGTACGCCGGGGGATGGCCGATAATCGGGATTCCCCCCTGAAACACGTGTCGTCATGTCTGTTGATCGCATCGCCAACGCGCGTCTCCGTGACCGCGTGGTCTCCGCTGAGGCCGCAGCCGCGCTGATCCAGCCCGGTGAAACCGTCGCCATGAGTGGCTTCACTGGTTCCGGCTACCCCAAGGCCGTTCCCGTGGAACTGGCGCGCCGCATCGAGACGGTGCACGCCCAGGGCCTGCCCTTCCAGATCAAGCTGATGACCGGCGCCTCCACCGCGCCGGAACTCGATGGTGCGCTGGCCAAGGCCGATGGCATCGCCATGCGCATGCCGTTCCAGAGCGACCCGGATGCGCGCAACCGCATCAACGAGGGCAAGCTGGATTACATCGACATCCACCTCAGCCATGTCGCCCAGCACGTGTGGTTCGGCTTCTACGGCGATATCGATACCGCGGTGATCGAAGTCTCGGCCATCCGCGAAGATGGCTCGCTGGTGCCCTCCACTTCTGTGGGCAACAACAAGACCTGGCTGGACCTGGCCAAGAAGGTGATCGTCGAGGTCAACGAATGGCAGCCGGCCGGCGTCGACGGCATGCATGACATCTACTACGGCACCGCGCTGCCGCCGCACCGCAAGCCGATTCCGCTGGTGAACGCCAACGACCGCATCGGCGATACCGCGCTGCGCTGCGACCCGGACAAGATCGTGGCGGTGGTGCGCACCAACGGCCCGGACCGCAACAGCCCCTTCAGCCCGATTGATGCGACCAGCGAGCAGATCGCCTCGCACCTGATCGAGTTCCTCAAGCACGAGGTGAAGAAGGGCCGCCTGCCGCCGAACCTGCTGCCGCTGCAGTCGGGCGTGGGCAACATTCCCAACGCGGTGCTGGCGGGCCTGGCCAAGAGCGGTTTCCGCGATCTGGCCGCGTTCACCGAAGTCATCCAGGACGGCATGCTCGACCTGCTGCGCGACGGCGTGCTGAGCTATGCCTCGTGCACCGGCTTCGCGCTGAGCCCGCAGGCCAACGAGACGTTCAAGGAGCACATCGATTTCTACCGCGAGCGCATCATCATGCGCACGCAGGAAATCTCCAACCACCCGGAACTGGTGCGCCGCCTGGGCTGCATCGGCATGAACGGCATGATCGAAGTGGACATCTACGGCAACGTCAATTCGACGCACGTGATGGGTACGCGGATCATGAACGGCATCGGCGGTTCGGGTGACTTCGCCCGCAATGGTTTCCTGTCGGCCTTCCTCAGCCCGTCCACGGCGAAGAACGGCACGATTTCGGCGATTACGCCGATGGTGAGCCATGTCGACCACACCGAGCACGACGTGTCGGTGATCGTGACCGAACAGGGCCTGGCCGACCTGCGTGGGCTGACCCCGCGCAAGCGTGCGCAGGTACTGATCGACAACTGCGCGCATCCGGATTTCCGCCCGCAGCTGCAGGACTACTTCGACCGCGCCAGCCGCGATAGCTACGGCAAGCACACCCCGCACCTGCTGCCGGAAGCGCTGTCGTGGCACCAGCGTTGGCTGGATACCGGCACGATGAAGGGCTGATTGCGTTCAAGGGGTCAGAGCCCTTTTCTGCCGAAAAGGGATCTGACCCCGGTCATGCGCAACGTCGGGGTCGGATCCCTTTCCACCGGAAAGGGCTCTGACCCCAGGCACGGATCACGCGATACGCAGCGCCGCCAGCGATTCGGCCTGCAGCCGCTCGTAGATCTCGAACTCGTCGTTCACCGCCACGCCCATCGCCTGCTCGAACGCTTCGCGATTGGCGTGCGCGGCATAGGCACGCTGCTCTTCGCCGCCCAGGTTGGACTGGAAGATGCCCGCGGCGCTGACCGGCAGGAAATCCTCGTAGACGATCGGGTCGGCCGTGGCCAGGCCGGCGGCCACCAGCACTTCGGCCGGAAGATCGGCCACGCGTTCCGGCGCGGCGCGGCCGGCCTCGGTCAGCTGGTAACGGTAATAGCCCAGCCCTTCCTGGCGCAGGGTGTCGTGGTCATCCGGGAAACTGGCAAACACCGCCTGCAGGCGCTGGCCGTAGTCACCGCCGGTGCTGCCTTCGCCGCCGGCATCGCGGGCCTGCGACAACAGCTGGTCGTACAGCGCGCGGCCCTTCGGGGTCAGGGCCAGGCCACGCTGCTCGATCTCGCCGAAGCGCGCGGTATGCGTGCCGGCAGCGCCGCCTTCACCGCCCGGGAAATGCACGGCCTCTTCCAGCGCCTTGAAGCTGGTCTGCCGTAGCAGGATCGGGCAGGCGCGGCGCGGCGGGCCTTCGATGACTGCCTTGGCCGCCATGCCGTGCTCGATCATCGCCGCCTGTGCGGCGTCGATATCCAGCGTGCGCGGGGTGAGGTGGTTGATGTGCGGGCCACGGAAGCTGACCACGTCGGCCACCAGCCGATGCGCATCGTGCAGCGCGTGGTAGGTGGGCAGGTCGACCGTGGCATCGCCATGCCAGCGGAAGGTTTCCAGTGCTTCGGCAACGAAGCGCTCGGCATGGGCCTGCGACAGGCCACCCGCACGCTCGGCCTGGTCGATCAGCGCCAGCGCGCCTTCGGTGAAGATGCGGCGCCGTTCGAGGATGCGCGCGGACTCGGCACGCAGGGTTTCGTCCTCGATCAGCTCCAGCCGCAGCAGCGAGGTGAACACGCGGAACGGGTTCTGCGCCAGCGCCGCGCCGGTGAGCGGGCGGAAGGCCGTGGAATGCACCGGCACGCCGGCCACCGACAGGTCGTAGTAGGCGACCGGGAACATGCCCATCACCGCGAACAGGCGGCGCAGCGTGGCCAGCTCCTGTGCGGTGCCGACGCGGATCGCGCCGTGGCGTTCTTCGTCCAGGCGTGCGCGCTCGTCGTTGCGCTGCAGCTGCGCGGCCAGCGCCGGGTCCTGGGCAAGCACCTGTGCATTGATCCGCTCCACCAGTTCCACCAGCGTGCCGTACAGCGGCACTTCGGTGCGGTACATGCGGGACATGGCCTGGGCGAACAGGCGGCGGATCACATCAGGCGAAACGAAAGAGGCGCTCATCAGTCACTCGAATGCGGGAACGGGGAACGGCAAGGGCCGTATTGTCGCCGCCGCTCGCTGGGAACACCATCGGTAGCGCCGGGCCATGCCCGGCGGACTCCGGGGCCGCGCGTCGCGCTCGCCGGGCATGGCCCGGCGCTACCGCTTGAGCTGGCGCTTCAGGGTGGCATCGAGGGTGATCGGCCGGTCCCAGTGCTCGTAGCTGGCCACGATGGCGTGGCGCACGGCGCGGACGTGCAGGTTGTCCGGCTTCACCGGCATCCGCGTGACCACCGCCTCCCAGCCCCCTTCCGGGTTCTGGCTGAAGGCACGGACGCTGTCGCGGCAGGTCTGGCCGCTGGCCTTGGCCCAGAAGCAGGCGAAGTAGATATCGCCGGCCTGCCAGCCGTGGGTGGTGAACAGCGCGCTGACATAGCCGTGCGGCACGTTGGCGTAGCGCGATACCTCATCGAGGAAGGCATCGGGGTAACGCTCGGCGTAGTGGTTGATGTCCTGCAGCTGGGCATCCAGCCAACGGTCACCGGTTTCCACCGTGTAGGCCGCCGAACGTTCGGCGGTCTGCTGGGCCAGCACGGTGGCTGGCGCCAGCAACAGGAGCGACAGCAGCAGGGTCGGAAAGCGCTTCATGCCCCGATTCTGCCGCAGCCGCCGGGCCCTGTCAGGCCGCTGCAGCGGCCTTGGCCTCGATCGCGGCCAGCGCGGCCGGCCAATCCCAGGCGGTATCGGCGGTGACCATGCGCGGTTCGTCGTCGGCCACGCCATGCTGGGTTTCATGCGCCCAGGTGACCGCGTACGGGGTGTGGATGCCCCAGCCGCCAAGGGTGACCACCGGCTCGATATCCGAGCGCAGCGAATTGCCGACCATCACGAACTGCTGCATCGGCAGGTCGAATTCGGCCAGCACGCGGGGGTAGGTTTCCGGGTCCTTTTCCGAGACGATCTCGATGCGCGGGAACAGCTCGCGCAGGTTGGCCACGTTGATCTTGGCTTCCTGGTGGAACAGGTCGCCCTTGGTGATCAGCACCACCGGGTAAAGCTCGGCGATGGCCGCCACCGACTCGCGCACGCCGTCGATGAGATCCACCGGGTGGCGCAGGGTGTCATGGCCGATGTCCAGCATGCGCTGGATGTCCTTGGCGTCGATGCGCTGGCCGGTGATGTCGATGGCCGCTTCGATCATCGACAGGACCATGCCCTTCACCCCATAGCCGAACACGGCCAGGTTGCGCTGCTGCACTTCCAGCAGGTGGCGGGCGGTCTGGGTGTCGTGCACATCGACGTAGCGCGACAGCAGGTCCAGGTAATCCTGCTCGGCCTTGCGGTAGTAGTCCTCGCTCTTCCACAGCGTGTCGTCACCGTCAAAACCGACCAGGCCGATGGCGCGCGAGCGCGCAGGCGTGGAGGCGTTCATGCGACAAGGATACAGCGCTGGCGAAGGCAACAAAAACCCGGGCGGCCAACGCCGCCCGGGCCCCATGCACCGGTTGCCCCGAACGCAACCGGATCCGTTCAACCGGTTCTGGTCAGGCGGCGATCAGTTGCCACCGCCGGCACCCGCACCCGCCCCGGCCTGCTGGGCGGCCACGAAGGCCTTGTACTCGTCGGCGCTGAGCTCGCCGTCCTTGTTGGTGTCGGCCTGGTCGAACACCTGGGCCAGGCCCGCGTTCACCTGTGCCTCGGACTTGCTGATGGTGCCGTTGCCATCGGTATCGATGCTGGCCCAGGTCTGGCCGCCGCCACTGGCCTGTGCCTGCGCCGATGCAGCCGCACTGGAGGCCTGGTCAGCCGCCTGGCCCGCCTGGGCTGCCGACTGCTGGGCCTGCGCCGCCTGATTCTGTGCCTGGGCTGCCTGCTGCTGGGCGGTCTGCGCCATGGCCGGGACGGCCAGCACACTACCGGCGGCAACGATCAGGGCGAGCAGGGGCTTGCGGTTGCGAATAGTCATCAGGTGGATCTCCTTTGGGTGGTGGAGCGCGGGGTGTTGTCTCCGCACGGCACCTACCCTGCCACCGCGTTTCTGAATCGATTTTGGGCTGCAACCGGCGTGAATACACCTCATTAACCACTCGCCCCGACGCATGCGTTAGCGCGGTGGTTAGGGCAAAGTGAGCGCTCCATAAGGCGAGCATTCAGCGCGGACGGATTTAACCGGCACGCAACGAAAAACCTGCGTCAATCGACGTTCTGCGCAGATGACCGCGAACTGAACAAGAGCCATCCCAATGCAACACCGGAGAGCGCACCGGCGATTTCCAGCACCACGCGGCTGCCCAGTTCGTTGGGGTCGTGGATGGTGGAGAGGAAGATGCGCGCATACAGCGGCGATTCCAGCCGCACGATGCCCATGTAGAACAGCTTCCACATATCGATGCCGGCGGAGATGGCCACCGCGAACACGCAGGCCCAGCCGATGGCATGGCCCATGGACCAGCGGAACACGCGGCACAGGTGATGCCAGAGGAAGTACACCAGCAGCCCGACCAGCAGGGCGATGGCACCGGCTTCGAGCGAGCCGAGCAGGCCGAAGTGCAGCGGAAGGTTCATGCGGGTGGGCAGTTGGGAGGCGGTAGTGAGTGTAAGGGTATCGGCAGGGCTTGCAGCCCTGCACCTGCAGAAGCCAGAGCCGAAGCAACAGCAAAAAGCTGACATTCCGTGGGATGGCGGGGCACTGTGGGTGTGCGGGGACGCCGTGAACCCGTCCCTGGGGGCTTGGTCGCCGCATCCATGCGGCTCACACCCCGCAAACCCACAGTGCCCCGCCTTCGACAGTTGGCCGGCGGCTTTTGGTGGGTGCCGACCGTTGGTCGGCACATCTGTCAGATCTCAAAATTCTTCTGGGGTCAGAGCCCGTTGCGAAGCAACGGGATCCGACCCAGTGCCGACCAACGGTCGGCACCCACCAGAGCAGAACGCCGTTCCAACAGGTCGCGAAAAACTGTCGAAGGCGGGGTGGGTCCGGTTGAGGGGGCGTGAGCCGCATGGATGCGGCGACCGAGCTTACATGGACGTACTTGCAGCGTCCCCCTCAACCGGACCCACCCCGCCATCCCACGGAATGCACGCATTTGACGTTGAAGTTGACGTTGATTCGGCAGGTGCAGGGCTGCAAGCCCTGCAAAAAACCTCACCTCACGGGAAAATCGTACGCGGTGCCGGCATCCGGCTCCGGCTGCAGCGTGTAGTGCCACCACTCCTGCGGGTAGTTGGCAAACCCTCGCCGCGCCATCGCCTGCAGCAACCGCTGCCGGTTCCCGCGCTGCGCCGCCGTCAGCCCCGCCGCGTCGGTATGCGCGCGTACGCCGAAGAAATCGAAATCCGTGCCCATGTCCATCACCACGCACGCGCCGGCCCGGCAATCCAGCAGCCCCAGGTCCACCGTCGCCCCCCGGCTGTGCCCCGAGCGCGCGGCGATGTAGCCATCGGCCAGCAGCCGCGGCTTGTCCAGGCCCGGGTACTGCAGTGCCTTGCGCGACTGCTCATGCGAATCGTTCACCCAGGCCATGAAGGCCTGCACCGAACGCACCGGGCGATAGCAGTCGTAGATACGCAGCGCGTAACCCTCCCCACGAAGATCACGCTCCACCGCGGCCAATGCCTTCGCCACCGGGGCCAGCAGGTAACACGAGGGCGCCTCGTAACCCGGCACGCGGGCGCCGGTGAAGTTGTTGCGGCCGGCGTAGCGGATGTCCATCTCGATCTGCGGGGCCAGCGTGCGGATCTCCAGCAGGCCGGCGCTGGCCGCATCGGTGGCCGGCGAGATGCGCGGTGGCTCAGCGGCGTGCGTGCTGCCCGCCAGGGCAATCGCCAATACGAGTGAAATGCAGGTCCTGGAAGTCATAGCTGAAGTCGATGTCCGGATCGATGGCGCGCAGCTGCAGCGTGGGCGGGTCACCGTCACCGGGCTGCAGCCATGCCTGCGCGGATGCCTCCAGCGTATCCCAGTGCAACCGCCACCGGCGCCCTTGCTGCATCACGGTCGCAGCCAGTTTCGGCGAGCGCAGCACCTCGAACCGCAGCGTGCCCGCAACCGGGCACAGCGTGGCCTCGCCCAGCCAGGGATCACGGTAGCGCCCCTGCTGCGCCTGCAGCGCGCCGGCACCGGCGGGCGCGATCGGATCGAGATACTCATCAACGTGGCCGATCACATCGGTCCGGCTCCGCTCATCGGCCAACGCCTGCAGATAGCCCAGCGCCGTCTGGCCCTCGGCAGGGGCGGTGAAGCGCTTCAGGAGCGACTGCATCAGCACCGTGCGTGCATCCTCGCCCTCGCCGTTCATCAGCATCACCGCGCCCACCCTGCGGTCCGGCAGCAGGGCCAGCGAGGAGTACATGCCCGACAGCGTGCCGGTGTGCGCCACCTTCCACTGCCCGTCCATGTCCGAAACACGCCAGCCATAGCCGTAACCCATGAAGTGCGCGTTGTCCCAGCGGCGCTGCCGCTCGCCCAGCGGCAGCGGCATGTGCAGGGTCCACAGCGTGCGCCGCTGGTCGCTGCCCAGCCAGCCGGGCACCAGCGCGGGGTCCAGCAGCACCTGCATCCAGCGCGTCATGTCGCGCAGCGAGCAACGGATGCCACCGGCGGCCATCGACGTCAGGTCGGGACTGGTCGTGCCATCGGCGTTGATCACCACGTTGCGGCCCTTGCGCCACGCATGTGGCTGGGCCACGTTGCCCACGCGCTTCACCGACCATGCGCCCACCTGGCAGCGGTCCATGCCGAGCGGTTCGAATACCTGCTCGCGCAGCAACTGGTCATAGGGTTTGCCGCCGGCGGCGGCCGCGACTTCACCGGCCACCACGTACATCAGGTTGTCGTAGGCGTAGCCGCTGCGGAAGCTGCTGACCGGCTTCAGGTGGGCCAGGCCGGCGATGATGTCCGCGCGGGTATAGGCGTTGGGCTCCGGCCACAGCATCAGGTCGCCGGCGCCCAGGCCAAGGCCACTGTTGTGGATGAGCAGGTCCCGCACCTGCATGTGCTCGCCCACCCACGGGTCATGCATGGTGAAGCCGGGCAGGTGCTTGCGTACCGGGTCATCCCAGCGCAGCCGGCCCTGCTCCACCAGGCGCGCCAGCAGCGCGGCGGTCATCGCCTTGCTGTTGGACGCGATCTTGAACAGCGTGTCTTCGTCGATGCGGCCGCCATCACCGCGCGCGCCTTCGGCGTGCTGGTAGACCACCCGCCCCTGCTCGACCACGGCCATGGCCAGCCCGGGCAGATGCGCGTGCTGGACCACGGCGGCGACATCGGCATCGATGGCGGCGGTGGCCGCCGCCGGGAAAAGCCACAGCGCAGCGACGCAGCCGTAGAGTCGAGCTTGCTCGACTGAACGACGTCCGGCAACCCGCAAAAAACAGTCGAGCAAGCTCGACTCTACCGGGCTGCGGGCAACCCGCGAAAAGCAGTCGAGCAAGCTCGACTCTACCGGGCTGCCGGTCAGAAGTTCCACGTCACCACCAGCTGCGTGTAGCGCGGCGCCTGCCAGCGGGTGCCCGTGGCGAAGGTGGCTTCGCGGTACTGGCCCGGCTGTGCTTCGTAGCGCTGGTGCACGTTGATGGTCTTCTGGTTGTTGGTCAGGTTGTACACCGACAGGCGGGCGCTGAGATCGATGCCCTCCACCGGCAGGCGCCAGGTCACGTTGGCCCCCATCGTCCAGGTCCACGGCAGGCGACCGAACGCGCCGCGCGGGCTGTACTCGAACTGGCGCTGGTCGTACGGCCCGGAGCAGTTGGCCACGCACAGCCAGCCGGTGCCGCCGCCACTGCCTTCGCTGGAGGTGCTGCCGCCGGCAATGGTGTCGTTCGGCCACATCACGCCATAGGCGGTGATCGGGCCGCCGGACTGCACCTGCAGCGTGGTGCCGAACGACCACTGCTTGTTCAGCGCATAGGCCGCGCGCAGCTTTATCTGGTGGCGGAAGTCGTTGAACAGCACGCCGTAGCGTTCATTGGTGGCCGGGTGGTCCCAGTACTGCACCATGCCGGTGTCGCCGTAGTTGGTATCGGAGTTCACCGGGCCTTCGAAGTTGCCATCGCTGCGCGACCACAGGTAGGAGGCATTGAGCATCCACTTCTCGTCCCAGGCGCGATCAATCTGGAATTCCAGGCCCTTGTAGGTGCGCTTGGGCTTGGAATAGCCGATGACCTCGCCGCTGCCGCCCTTGCGGTAGCCGCTGTTGGCGGTGTCGATGGTGATCCAGCCTTCGGTGGCGCAGCCGATGCTCTGGTCGCCCCACAAGGTCAGGCTCTCGCCGGGGTTGCCGATCGGCCACAGCGTGCTCGGCGTCGGGCCGCACGGGGTGTAGTTGATGCGGATGTCATCCAGCGCGCGGGTCATGCGCCGGTAGGTGGCGTTGACGCCCCACGACCAGGCCGCGTTGATCATGCTCTGGAAGCCAAGGATGTACTCGTCCTGGTAGACCGCCTTCAGGTCGCGGTCCACGCTCTGCCGCAGGTCGGCGCCGCCGGTGTTCATGCGGGTGTCGGTCGGCCCGATCTGCGCGCCGATGATCGGTGCCATGTACGCCGAACCGGTCGGCGAAGTCTTCTGCTCCCAGCCTTCCAGCACGTAGTAGCTGTATTCGTCGGTGAGGCCACCGGCAAAGTTGACGTTGATGTTGTTGGTGACCGGCAGGTAGTAGCGGCCCGCGTTGCCGAACAGCTTGGTGCTGCCATCGCCGCGCATGTCCCACGAGAAGCCCAGGCGCGGGGCGAACAGGTCATCCATCTTGATGAACGCCTTGCCCTCGGCCGTGCGGTTCTCGAAGCGGTCCCAGCGGATGCCGAGGTTGAGCATCAGGTTCGGGGTGATGTTCCAGATGTCTTCCAGGTAGAAGGCGTTGGCCTCGGTCTCGAACTTGCCGCCCGACTGGCGGTTGCGCGCGCGCAGCATCTCGGTGACGCCGGCCGGCACAAAGGCGTTGGCGCCGTCCCACACTTCATCGCCGGGCCGCGCCACGTAGGCGGTGTAGCTCAGCGCACTCGGCCCGGGGTAGCGGGTCGACTGGTCGGTGGTCATCAGCTCGCGGTCGAGGCCGAAGCGCAGCAGGTGGTCGCCCAGCTGCCATTCGAAATCCAGGCGCGCCACATCGCGGGTGTCATCGCGCTCGGCCACGGCCGTGCCGGTGGGATGGCAGCCGGGACGCAGGCCCTGCAGCTTGCCCAGGCGCGGGCCGTAGGTGCTGTCGGTGAACACCGGGCTGCAGGCCTGGTCCAGCGACGAGTTGGTGAACGCGCGCTGGTTGTTCTGGCCGACCATGGCGCGGGCGGTGAAGTTCTGCCCGAAGTGGCCGGTATAGGTGGCCGACCAGTTGCGGCCGCCGGTCTCGGTGATGGAATCACCGCCCCAGGCGCCGATCCGGTCGTCATCCCAGTCGTAGCCGTAGGACGCGTTGGTGACATCGCCCTCATCGGAGAACGCCAGCAGCGCCAGGCTGTGGTTGTCGTTGATGTTCCAGTCCAGCTTGGTGCCCCAGAAGCCGTTGCCGGAAGTGTTCTTGAACCAGGTGCTGCCATCGGACGAGGTGTTGTGGCCGCGGTCGTCGCGGTCTTCGTACATGGCGAACAGGAACAGCGTGTCCTTGATGATCGGGCCCGAGCCCCAGACGTTGGTCTTCAGGAACGAGTTGTTGTCACGGCTGCCATAGGAATGCGCGGTGCCGTCGCGATGGAAGTGGTCGCGTCCACTGGAGCGCCCGGCGCTGGGCTCGACGGTCACTTCCACGCCGCCCTCGAATTCGTTGCTGCCCGACCGCGTCACCGCGTTGATGACGCCGCCGGTGGAGCGGCCGAATTCCACCGAGTAGCCACCGGTCTTGACCTGGAATTCGTTGAAGAAGGCGAACGGCGCGGTGCTGAAGCCACGCCGCGTGTACATGTCGGTGACGTTGAGGCCGTTGATGAACACCGCGTTCTCGGCCACCGATGAACCGGCAAAGGACAGGCCGCCGAACGAGGAGTTGCCGCCGACCACGCCCGGCGCCATCAGCGCCACGGCGGACAGATCCTGCGCCACCGGCAGCCGCGAGATTTCCTGGCGGTTGATGTTGAACGAGGTCTCGGTGGAATAGACATCCACGCGGTTGACCACGCGCGTGCCGGTCACCTGCAGGGCATCGAGGTTGGTCACGCCGCCGGCGCTGGCCAGGTTGACCGTGGTGGTGCCGCCCACCGCCACGCTGACGGCGACCTGGTCACCCAGGTTCTGGCCCTCGCGGCTGAGCTGCAGCTGGTAGTCGCCTACCGGCAGCTGGCCAAGGCGGTAGCTGCCATCGGCGCCGACGGTGACGGTGCGGGTCAGCCCGGTGCTGCTGCTGACCACGGTGACCTGGTCACCGGCCGTCGCCCGGCCGGCCACGGCGCCGCTCACGTTCTGCGCCATCGCCATGCTGGGCAGCATGATGCCCAGACACGCCCCGAGGGCGACGCACAACGCCGCCCGCTTGATGCTGTAAGCCTTCATCCCCTGCTCTCTCCTGCAAGAATTGAATGGTGTGGTGGTGGAGGTATCGCGCTAGCGTTGCCCGGACGGCAGTACCCGCCACTGGAGGTCATAGCCCCATTGGTCGAAGTACAGATTGCCGCCCGCCCACTCGGCCTCGCCGCGCTGCGAGTCGACCGTTTCCGAGCGGTAATGCTGTTTGGCCGGCACGAACGGCTGGCCGAAATCATCGTTGAAGGCGATGCGGTAGCCATCGAGGCCACCCAGGTAGAAGTCGCGCAGCGCCGGCGTTTCGCTGGCCAGCGCGCCGGTGGTCACGTCCATCGGCAGCCATCCATACGGCGCCAGGTAGACCGCACCCCAATCGTGCAGGTTGTTGTAGCCGCTGCCGTCGTCGGAGAACACCATGCCCGACTGCCAGCGTGCGGGAATGCCGTTCATGCGCAGCAGCGCGATCAGCAGCAGGGTCTGTTGGCCGCAGTCGGCATGGCCGGCGCGCAGGGCGTAATCGCTGAGGTTGCTGAGGGTGGAGTATTCGCGGGCACCCGCCCACGGGATGCGGTCGACCGCGGCGTACAGCCTGCGCACCACTTCATACGGGCGCGTCTCGCCCTGCAGCACCTGCTCGGAGAACAGTTTCAGCGCCGGGGTGAAGCGCACATGCGGCAGCTGCTCGGCCAGGAACGGATGCAGCGCCGGGTCGGCCGGCGTGGGCTGCACCTTGGCTGGATCGATCGAGGTATGCCGCGCGTAGAGGGTGACCGCGTAGTGCACTTCGAAGTGTGTTGGCTGCCCCGCCACCGCCCGGGCTTCCATATAGGCGGTGCGCTGCAGGGTGCTGGCCGGGGCCACGCGCGCCTTGCCCGGCGTGCTGCCCAGCCATTGCACGCGTTCCTGCTGGCCGGGAATTTCGCGCGGGTACGGAATCCACGCGCGGATGGTTTCACCGGCCGGCACGGCATCGGCCTTCACCGTGAGCGACTGGGTAAAGGCAATGCGCTGCGGCAGCACCGAGGCCTGGCCCTGCTGCGCGGCGGCCGCAACCACGCGCGCGTGGTGCGCGTTGAGCACTTCGTTCGGGCCCGGCGCTGGCATCGGCGCATCGGCGCGACGGCGGGCGCGCGCTTCATCGCTGAGCAGGAACAGGTTGGACGGCGCACGCTTGAAGTACCAGCGGGTGCCGTCGATATCCAGGTGTTCGATCAGGCCGAGCTGATCCCAGCGCGCGAACTCGGCATCGGTCAGGTCGGGAATCCAGCGGCGTACGGCGGATTTCGCTGCGGCTTCGTCCAGGCTGAAGTCCAGGCGGATGCGGCGCATGCGCTCGCGCTGGTAGGCCGCCGTGGCGGGCAGGTCGCCGCGCGCCAGCTGGTCTTCGGCCTGCGCGAAACGGCCGCTGTCGACCAGGTCGACCAGCCGCGTTTCGCCGGCAGCCTGTTGCTCGGCCTCCTGTGCGCCTGCCACCCACGGCCACAGCAGCAGCGCGGCACACAGGCCGGCGGCGGCAGGCAGACGCGGTTTGCGAACGGCGGGATCCACAGCGACACTTCCCCAGCGCGGGTGGTAACGGCTGTGTAACACGGGCCGGAGAGAGGGTCAATTATTTATTCTTGCTTTCGTGGGTGAAAGGAATAAATATTCCAAAGCAGTCCGCCAACAACCGGAGCCCGTGCGGGATGGAACAGACTCACCTGCGTTGCCCCCAGTGCAGCGCGACGTTCGTACCGGCTGCCGCAGGCCTTGCGCTGCTGCAGCAGTCCCGCGCCAAAGGCATGCGCCTGGTGATGATCGAATGCACCCGCTGCGGCAGCTATGGCGATTTCGATCCGCAGACCGGTGAGCGCCCGCCGGCCAGTACCGCCGACGCGACACCGGCCATCCCCTGCCCGGAACCCGGCTGCGACGGCCTGGTCAGCCATGTTGAAACCCTGCGCCCGCCGATCTGGGGCTGCGGCCACTGCGGCACGGTCTGGGCCGACCGCGCTGCACTGGATGCGCAGATCGCCCAGCAGGCGCCGGCCGCGCCGTAGAGGCCAGCACGGGTCGCCGCCACATGTTCCAATGGATTCGATAGGGAGCGTTGCGCATGAATCGATCGATCGCTGCACCCCGGCACTGGCCGCGCCGCTTCACCCTGGCCCTGTGCCTGCTGGCCGCACCGGCCTTTGCGCAGGCCCCCCGCGCACCTGATCCCGGCGCGCCGCTGCCGTATGTGATCGGCCTGCACGAGGCCTACCTGACCCCGCAGTACTGGGCCGCGCGGCTGGACAACGCCGATACCCCGATCCTCGACCGCACGCAGATCAACGCGCAGAACGCGCGCATGCGCAGCCAGGACGCGCACATCCAGGACATCGCCGCCCTGCCCGCGCAGCTGACCGCCGCGCAGGTGCGCGCCAGCATCAGCGCGCTGTCGGCCTGGCCGACGCGGGCCCTGTACGACGACCAGGGCCAGCCCATCGCGGCAGCGCTGCGCGCGTCGATCGAGGCCAACCTGGGCGTGACGGCCATCGCCGCACCGGTGGCGCCGCAGTACGGTCTGGTGGTGAAGCGCGCGGCATTGCGCACCTTCCCCACCCGCCAGCGCGTCTTCAGTACCGCGGGTGATACCGATATCGACCGCTTCCAGGAATCGGCGCTGTTCCCCGGTGACAAGGTGGCCGTGGTCCATCGCAGCGCCGATGGCCGATGGCTGTTCGTGCACAGCGAACGCTACAGCGCGTGGATCGAAGCCGAATCGGTGGCCACCGGCGAGAAAGCCAGCGTGCTCGGCTACGGCGCGCAGGGCCCCTACCGCATCGTGACCGGCGCAGTGGCGCATACCGCGTTCACCCCGGAGGAGCCGCGCGTGTCGCGCCTGCAGCTGGACATGGGCGTGCGCCTGCCGGTGCTGGCCGACTGGCCCGCCGCCGCCCCGGTCAACGGCCAGCAGGCACATGCCGCCTGGGTGGTGCAGCTGCCGGTACGCGAGGCCGATGGCCAGTTGAAGCTGGTGCCCGCGCTGCTGCCGCGTTCGCAGGACACTGCCGCTGATTACCTGGCGCTGACCCCGCGCCTGCTGCTGCAGCAGGCCTTCAAGTTCCTCGGCGAACGCTACGGCTGGGGCCACGACTACGACACCCGCGACTGCAGCGGGTTCGTGTCCGAGATCTACCGCAGCTTCGGCGTGCTGCTGCCGCGCAATACCAGTGCCCAGGCGGTCAGCCCGGCGCTGAACCGCCTGCCGTTCACCGAAAAGGCCGGCAAGGCCGCGCGCGACCGCGCCGTGAGCGCGCTGCAGGTGGGCGACCTGGTCTACATCCCCGGCCACGTGATGATGGCCATCGGCCACGTCGACGGCCGCACCTGGGTCATCCACGATACGGCGGGCGGCAGCTGGTCCGGTGCCGACGGTAAGCGCGTGCAGGCCCACCTCAATGGTGTCTCGGTCACCCCGCTGGAGCCGATGATGGCCAGCGATACTGTCCGCTACATCGACCGCATCACCAACATCCAGCGCCTGCGGGCGAAGACTGCCGAATGAAGATCACCGCCATCGAACTGGGCATGCTGCGCGTGCCGCTGAAGACACCGTTCAAGACCGCCCTGCGCACGGTGGAAACCGTGGAAGACGTGGTGGTGCTGATCCGCACCGACACCGGCAACACCGGCTACGGCGAAGCGCCGGCCACCGCAGTCATCACCGGTGATACGCACGGCTCGATCATCGAGGCGATCCGCCACTTCATCGCCCCGCGCCTGGTCGGGCAGGACGTGGTGAACCTCAACCACCTGTGCACGCTGGTGCAGACCGCCATGGAGCGCAACACCAGCGCCAAGGCGGCGGTGGAGATCGCCCTGTACGACCTGTGGGCGCAGCTGCATGGCGCACCGCTGTACCAGATGCTGGGCGGTGGCGATCCGGTCATCACCACCGACATCACCATCAGCGTGGACTACATCGACAAGATGGTGGCCGATTCGCTGTCGGCCATCGAGCGCGGCTTCGAGTCGCTGAAGATCAAGGTGGGCAAGGACATCGGCCTGGACATCGAGCGGGTCAAGGCCATCCATGCCGCCGTGCAGGGTCGTGCGCTGCTGCGCCTGGACGCCAACCAGGGCTGGACCGCCAAGCAGGCCGTGCATGCCATGCGCACGCTGGAGGAAGCCGGCGTGGTGCTGGAACTGCTGGAGCAGCCGGTAAAGGCCGCCGACATCAGCGGCCTGAAGTACGTGACCGATCGGGTCAACACGCCGGTGATGGCCGACGAAAGCGTGTTCAGCCCAAGCCAGGTGATGGACCTGATCCAGCAGCGCGCGGCCGACATCATCAACATCAAGCTGATGAAGACCGGCGGGCTGTCCAACGCGATCCGCATTGCAGACATCGCCGGCATCTACGGCGTGCCGTGCATGATCGGCTGCATGATCGAATCGAGCATCAGCGTGGCGGCCGCGGTACACCTGGCGGTGGCCAAGAGCGATGTGATCACCAAGGTCGACCTCGATGGCCCCTCGCTGGGCCAGTTCGACCCGGTCAGCGGCGGTGTACATTTCAACGAATCGGAGATCAGCATCAGCGACGTACCCGGGCTGGGCATCACCGAAGTGCGTGGGCTGGAGATGCTGGGTTGACCCGCGCAGTCGAGCATGGCTCGACTCTACAAGGGCCGCGCCCCGGTAGATCCACGCCATGCGTGGATGCACCTGCTTCTGCTCCACCCCGTAACCCCTTCGCGGCTGGCACGCGCGCGATCTGTCCGGGGGCGGGCGAGTGGGGCTTGCGGGGGTGTCCGCCGCATGGATGCGGCGGCCAAGCCTACACGGACGTACTTGCGGCGTCCCCCGCAATCCCCACCCGCGCGACCCACCCCATAATCCGCTCCACGCTGCCAGCCGCAACGCGCCTACCCACGCCCGGACGCCCCGCATGCCGCCCCTGCTGAAAATCCGAACCGAGCGCGGGCAGATGTCGGCCATCGAACGCCGCATCGCCGATTTCATCCTCGACAACGCCCACCTGCTGCGCGACTACTCCTCCCAGCAGCTGGCCAGCGCGCTGGGCATCAGCCAGTCCAGCGTGGTCAAGTTCAGCCAGAAGCTGGGCTTCAAGGGCTACCCGGACCTGAAGTATTCCATCGGCCAGGACGTGGCCCGCGCCGGCGCCGACCCGCAGCAGGCCCCCAGCGAACCGGACAACGGCGATCACTACCTGCGCCTGGGCGATGCCCTGCGCCGCAGCAAGGCCCAGGCCGAGGAAGAAACCCGCCAGGCCAACCCGCGCGAGGAGATCGAGCGCATCGTGCAGCTGCTGGACGGCGCGCCGAAGCTGTTCGTGTACGGGCTGGGCGATGACGGCCTGTTCGCCCGCGAGTTCGCCATGCGGCTGTCGCTGCTCGGCCTGCTGGTGGTGCCGCACACCGATCCGGTCCTGCTGCTGGCCAACCTGTCGGCCGCGCGCCCCCGCGATGCCCTGCTGGTGTTCTCCGAATACGGCAACCTGCCGCAGCTCTCGCAGCTGTCGCGGCAGTTCCAGAACATGGGCGGCAGGGTCGTGTCGATCACCCGCCACACCGCCAACCCGCTGCGCGCGCACGCCGATGCATCGCTGGTGGTGTGTGCCTACGACCGCACGCCGCAGGTGGCGCAGCTGCTGTACCGTAGCGCCATGCATGCCCTGCTCGACTTCCTGTTCGTGCTGCTCTGCCACGCCAATCCAGATCGCCAGCGGCAACTGGCGGTGAACCTGGAACGCATTGACCACCTGCTCGATTCCTGACCGGAGCGCCTGCTGATGAAGCCGCTGTCCCGCCTTGTCACCGCTGCGCTGCTGCTGGCCGCGTCGCTGTCCCTCCACGCTGCGCCGCTGGATGGCGCGCGGCAGTTGATCGTGGTCACCAGCGAGGGCTGGGACAGCACCCAGGGCCAGCTGCAGGCGTTCGTGCGCGACGGCAAGGGCTGGCGCGCACAGGGCACGGCCTTCCCGGTGGCGCTGGGCCGCAGCGGCAGCGCGTGGGGCCTGGGCCTGCACCCGGCGCAGGGCGATGGCCCGCAGAAGCAGGAAGGCGATGGCCGCAGCCCGGCCGGGGTGTTCGCCCTGGGCAGCGCGTTCGGCTATGCCGGCACACGCCCGCAGACCGCAATGCCCTACCAGCCGATGCTCGACAGCAGCTACTGCATGGACGTGCCGGCCTCGCCGTTCTACAACCGCATCGTCGATGCGGCCAAGGTCGGCCGCGCGGCCGTGCAGGGGTCCACCGAACCGATGCGCCTGGACCTGCACGACAAGGGCGACGTGCGCTACCAGGAAGGCTTCGTGATCGCGCACAACCCGCAGAACCAGCCCGGCAAGGGCAGCTGCATCTTCGCCCACCTGTGGCGCCAGCCCGGTGAGGCCACTGCCGGCTGCACGGCCATGCCGCAGGCACGCATGCAGGCACTGCTGGACTGGCTGCGCCCGCAGGACACGCCGCGCTTCGTGCTGCTGCCGCGCGCCGAGTACACGCGCCTGCAGGCGCAGTGGCAGCTGCCCGCGCTCGCCGGAGCCAGCCAGTGAGCGCGCAGGACGAACCGCAGCTGCAACGTGCGGTCAGCCGCTGGCAGATCGTCGGCCTGTCCATCAACGATGTGGTCGGCAGCGGCATCTACCTGCTGCCCGCCGCCACCGTCGCCCTGCTCGGCCCCTTCAGCCTGTGGGGCGTAGTCGCCGCCGGCATCGTCGTGGCCCTGCTGGTGCTGTGCTACGCGCAGGCCGCCAGCTACTTCGATGAACCCGGCGGCAGCTACCTGTACGCGCGCGAAGCATTCGGCCGCTTCGCCGGTTTCGAGATCGGCTGGATGATCTGGCTGACCCGCATCAGTTCGGCTGCGGCACTCAGCAATGCGCTGGCCGATGCGGTCGCGCGGTTCTGGCCGTGGGCCGGTGCCGGCATGGGCCGCATCGCGGTGATCGTGGTGTCGCTGGGCTTCCTCACCGGGGTCAACATCATGGGCGTGCGCTCGGCGGCGCGCACCGGCATCGTGCTGGTCATCGGCAAGATGCTGCCGCTGCTGCTGTTCGTGGCCATCGGCGCGTTCTACATCGACCCGAAGCTGGCGTTCTCCGGCCAACGCCCGGACCCGCACGACCTGCAGCGCATGGGCGAAGCCGCGCTGCTGCTGCTGTACGCCTACGCCGGTTTCGAGAACATCCCGGCCGCCGCCGGCGAATACCGCAACCCGCGCCGCGACATCCCGTTCGCGCTGATCACCATGATCGTCACCGTCACGGTCATCTACGGCGCGGTGCAGCTGGTGGCGCAGGGCACGCTGGCCGGCCTGGCCAGTTCGGCCACGCCCCTGGCCGATGCCGCCGCCGGTTTCGGCGGCGAGGCGCTGGCGCTGATCCTCACCGTCGGCGCGACCATCTCCATCCTCGGCACCAACAGCAACACGATGATGATGGGCCCGCGCTTCCTGTTCGCCCTCGCCCGCGATGGCTACGGCCCGAAGGTGCTGGCGCAGGTGCATCCGCGCTTCCGCACGCCGGCCGCGGCAATCTTCTGCCAGGGGCTGATCGCGCTGGGCCTGGCCCTGACCGGCTCGTTCGTGCAGCTGGCCCTGCTGTCGATGACCACGCGCCTGTTTGCCTACATCGGTACGGCGGCGGCGGTGTTGGTGCTGGCCAAGCGCTATGCCGACCGGCCCGGCGCGTTGAAGCTGCCCGGCGGTCCGCTCATCCCGGTGCTGGCACTGTTGCTGTGCGTGGCGCTGTTCGCCAGTGCCAGCTGGCAGAACATCGCCGCTGCGCTGGTCGCCTTCGCCATCGGTGCGGTGATCTACCTGCTGCCGCGCAAGGCCGACGCGACCTGATCTTCACGCAACCGGCCCGGGCGGTTAACCGCCGCACGGGCACCATCAGGCTTCGTCCACCACGGAGCCCGACCGATGAGCCCCGATTACCAGATTCCCGGCCGCGTGCCGGATGACAGCACCCCGCGCGAAACCATTTCCGACTACTGGCGCGACCGCTACAGCGCCGAGCCCTATTACGACGCCAGCCTGCTGTTCGATGACTACGAGCCGGCCTACCAGGTCGGCCATGCGGCGCGCTTCCACGAGACCCGCGCCGACCAGGTGATCCGCGCCTACGAAGAAGTGGAGCGTGAGCTGGAATCGCGCTGGGCCAGCGATCGTGGCCGCAGCCGCCTGGAGTGGGAACAGGCCCGCGCGGCAGTGCGCCGTGGCTGGGATGAGGCGAACACGGTGGACCCGCGCCTGGGGCGCCTGGGCTGACACGCCGCGCCACTGTAGAGCCGAGCCCATGCTCGGCTGCTTCTACCTTTGCGGCCTGAGCCGAGCGTGGGCTCGGCTCTACAATTCCAGCCTGAGCCGAGCATGGGCTCGGCTCTACAAACCAGCGCTCAGTCCTGTTCCGGCAGCGGCGGCATGGCCACCTTGCGTGCTGGTTCACCGCCATTGGCGGCAATCAGGTCGCGGGTGTTCTTCTGTACCGCCACCGCACCAAACAGCGACAGCGCGAACGCCATGCCATAGAAGCCCTTCTCGCTCAGGGCCAGCGTCGCGTTCCACAGGCCGACCAGCAGCAACAGCAGCGAGGCCAGCAGGGCAAACCAGCACAGCGCGTAGTAGAGGCCACTGACCGGAATGTCTTCCACCCGGTCGCGCACGCTCTTCTGCAGCGACACCGCCGCGAACAGGCCGAACAGCAGCAGGGTCAGGTAGTAGCCCTTCTCGTTCAGGGCCATCTCGGCATTGAACAGGCCGATCAGGTAGGCCACCGCGCCCAGCAGCAGGGCCACCCAGGAGGCGGCGATGAACGCGGGCGAAGGCTTGGAGACGACGGTCGGATGCATTGCGGTTCCTTGGCGGGCAACGGGCACGCTTTGCCCGGATGGCCCACCGTAGTCGATCAGCCGCGCGCCGCACAGGGGGCAGCAGGACCTTTGGACCACGCCCCGTGCAACCGCAGTGGTGTACAACGGGGCTTGGCCATCCGCATCCCCACCCTGGAGATACCCATGACCCCTCTTTCACACCGTGCGCCCCTGCTGCTCGCCATGGGCCTGCTGCCCATCCTCGCCACCACCGCCTGCAGTGCCGCCGGTCCAGACGCGACAACCGCTGCGCAGGCCACGCCTGCAGCGGCCAGTGCCGACCAGCGCCCGTTCACCGCCGCCGAGGTCAGCCGTTTCGACCAGCCGTGGGCGATGACCTTCCTGCCCGATGGCAGCCTGCTGGTCACCGAAAAGCGCGGCAAGCTGCAGCACCTGGACCTGGCCAGCGGCCAGAAGCATGAGATCACCGGCGTGCCGAAGGTGGCCTACGGCGGCCAGGGCGGCTTCGGCGATGTCATCCTGCATCCCGACTTCGCCCGCAACAACGTGGTCTATGTCAGCTACGCCGAAGAAGGCACGCTCGATACCCGCGGCGCGGCCGTGGCGCGTGCCACCCTGGCGCTGAACGCCGATGGCGGCGGTGCGCTGAAGGATCTGAAGGTGATCTGGCGGCAGACGCCCAAGGTCAGCGGCCAGGGCCATTACGGCCACCGCCTCGCCTTCGGCCCGGACGGCAAGCTGTGGATCAGCTCCAGCGAGCGGCAGAAGTTCGATCCGGCCCAGGACATGAGCGGCAACCTCGGCAAGATCATCCGCCTCAATGACGATGGCAGCGTGCCGGCGGACAATCCGTTCGCCTCGCAGGGCGGCGTCGCCGCCCAGGTCTGGTCGCTGGGCCACCGCAACGTGCTGGGTATCGCCTTCGACGCCAACGGCAAGCTGTGGGCGCAGGAAATGGGCCCGGCCGGCGGCGACGAACTGAACCTGATCCAGCGCGGTGCCAACTATGGCTACCCGATCGTCTCCAACGGCGACCACTACGATGGCCGCCCGATTCCCGACCACGACACGCGTCCGGAATTCGCCGCACCGAAGGTCACCTGGAACCCGGTGATCTCGCCGGCCGGCCTGATGTTCTACAACGGCACCCTGTTCCCGCAGTGGAAGGGCAGCGCCTTCATCGGCGGCCTGTCGTCCACCTCGCTGGTGCGGGTGGCCTTCGATGGCGAGAACGCGCGCGAAGCCGAGCGCTTCAACATGGGCGAGCGCATCCGCGAAGTGGAACAGGGCCCCGATGGCGCGCTGTGGCTGCTGGAAGACGGCAGCAAGGCCCGCCTGCTGAAGCTCACTCCGAAGGCCTGATGCCGGTAGTGCCGGCCGCTGGCCGGCATTGCGTTGATGAAACGGCCCCGCATCATGCGGGGCCGTTCGCGTTTACTGGATGGTGCCGACCTTCACTTCGGTGCGGGCGCAGGCCTTGTCCAGGCACTCGCCGGTCAGCCACACCTGGCCATCGCCGATCATCACGCCCTGCTGGTTGACGAAGACCTTGCTGAACTCCTGCCCGGACATCGCCTTGACCACCGCCGGGGTGATGATCTTTTCGTAGTTGCGCTGGAACTCGCCCGGGCCGGTGATCTTCTTGCCACCGGCGATGTTCAGCGGAAAGCGCACTTCCTCCACCACGGCAGCACGGTCACCGCCGACCACGGCGGTCTTGAATGCGTTGAACACCTTCTCGTACTGCGCGGCATCGCCCAGCACGCTGTCGATGCGCGCGCGCGCATCGCCTTCATCGGCGGTGGCGGCGGGTGCAGGAGTCTCGCTGGCGTGTTCGGCAGCCGCCTGCGGCGCTGCAGCCGGGTCAGGCGTGGTGCTCGCCGCAGCTTCGGCCGGCGTGGAGCCGGTCATCGGCGGCGGTGCATCCGCCGCGGGCTCGGCCGGCGGTGCCGGCTGCGAACAGGCGGCCAACAGCAGGGCCGGAATCAGGAAGGCAATCTTGCGCATGCGCGGGCTCCATCGAATGAATGCCCCGATGGTAGCGCCGGGCCATGCCCGGCGTGTTTGCCATGGGTGAGGACGCCGGGCATTGCCCGGCGCTACCACTCCGCGGTCAGGCCTTCAGCAGCTCGAACTGCACCGCTTCGCCAGCGGCCGACGAGGCGCACACCCACACGTCGAACTGGCCCGGCTCGGCACGCAGCACGCCGTCGCGGCCGGTGAATGCCAGCTGCTCGCGGATCAGAGTGAAGCTCACATCGGTCGACTCGCCCGGCTGCAGGGCAACCTTGCGGAAGTCCTTCAGCTCGCGCACCGGCCGCACGCGGCTGGCCACGCGGTCGTGGATGTACAGCTGCACCACTTCCTCACCGGCCACGGCGCTGGTGTTGGTCAGCGTGGTGGTGACGGTCAGGGTGTCGTCCCAGCCCAGCTGGGCCGCGCTCAGCTGCGGCACGCCGTAGGCGAAGGTCGCATAGCCGATGCCGTGGCCGAACGGGTACAGCGGCTCGTTCGGAATCTCGCGCCAGCGCGCCTTGAACTCCGACATGGTCGGCAGTTCCGGGCGGCCGGTACGCGGGTGGTTGTAGAAGTACGGCTGCTGGCCGGACACCTGCGGGAAGCTGACCGGCAGGCGGCCGGACGGGCTGTAATCGCCGAACAGCACATCGGCCACGGCATGGCCGGTCTGCGTGCCCAGGTACCAGGTGACCGCCACGGCATGCGCGTTGCGCACCGCGCCCTGCAGGGCCAGCGCGCGACCGTTGCGCAGCAGCACCACCAGCGGCTTGCCGGTCATCGCCACGGCCTCGGCCAGCGCCTGCTGTGCCGGCGGCAGGGTGATCTCCACGCGCGACTGCGCTTCACCGCTGTAACGCTGCGGTTCGCCCAGTGCCAGCACCACCACGTCGGCGCGCAGTGCAGCGGCCACGGCCGCTTCGGTGCCACCCGGAATCGCCGCTTCCAGCTCGCTGCCCGGCACGATCTCCAGCAGCGCTTCATCGCCGATGGCGGCGCGCACGCCGGTTTCCAGGTCCACGTAGCGCTGCTTGTCGCCGAACAGGGTCCAGCAGCCTTCGATGTTCTCGCGGTCCTGCACGAACGGGCCGATCAGGGCGATCTTCTGCCCGGTCTTCTGCAGCGGCAGCACGTTGTCGCGGTTGTTCAGCAGCACGATCGAGCGGCGCGCGGCATCGCGCGACAGCTCGTCATGGGCAGCGATGTGCGAGGTGTCCGCTTCGCGCGCCGGGTCCAGCGAGCGGTACGGGTCGTCGAACAGGCCGATGGTTTCCTTCAGCCACAGGATGCGGCGCACGCCTTCATCCAGCACGGTCATCGGCACGTCGCCGCTCTCGACCAGGCCCGGCAGGTGTTCGGCGTAGAAGCCGCTCTGCATGCTCAGGTCCAGGCCGGCGGTGAAGGCCTTGGCGGTGGCGTCGCGGTCGTCGGCGGCATAGCCGTGCGCGACCAGCTCCATGTCGGCGGTGTAATCGGAAATCACCACGCCCGGGAACTTCCACTCACCGCGCAGGATGTCGGTCAGCAGTTCGGCGTTGGCGCTGGCCGGCACGCCGTTGATGTCGTTGAACGAGGACATCACCGTGATCGCGCCAGCGTCGAACGCGGCCTTGAACGGCGGCAGGTGCACGTCGCGCAGGGTCTGCGGCGAGATGTCCACCATGTTGTATTCCATGCCGGCCATCACCGCGCCATAGGCGGCGAAGTGCTTGGGCGTGGCCAGCAGCGAATCGGCGGCGCGCAGGTCGCCGCCCTGGAAGCCACGCACGCGGGCAGCGGCAAAGGCACAGCCCAGCACCACGTCCTCCCCGGCACCTTCGGCACCACGGCCCCAGCGCTGGTCGCGGGCGATGTCCACCGCCGGTGCGTAGGTCCAGTGCAGGCCGGCGGCGGTCGCCTCGACGGCGGTGGCACGGGCGGTGCGCTCGGCCAGGTCCGGCTCGAAGCTGGCAGCTTCGCCCAGCGGGATCGGGAACACGGTACGCATGCCGTGGATGACGTCGGCGGCCAGGATGACCGGGATGCCCAGGCGGCTTTCCTCGGTGGCGACCTGCTGGATGCGGCGGCCCAGCTCGGCGCCCACGCCGTTGAACAGCGAGCCGACCTTGCCTTCGCGCACCTGCTGCAGCACCTGGTCGGCGTTGCGCACGTTGGCTTCCGGGTTCACGTCCGGGGCAAACGGGCGGACCATGTCCGCGAAGACACCCAGCTGGCCGACCTTTTCCTCGACGGTCATCTGGGCAATGAGGGATTCGATGCGATCGGAGGCCACCAGCTGTCCTTATGAAAACGTTTACAAGCCCGGCATTCTAGCGTTCCCGGGCCATTTGGCGAGAGGTTTCGTCATTCAGTTTCGTGCGCCCGCCCACAGTCTGGGCGGCCCATACGGGGGCGGACGCGAGGGTGGAGCTTACTCCGACCCGGCCAGTGAGCGCTGCCCCGCCATCAACATGGCGTCGCTGGAGGCCTGGAACACCCGCAGGCCAAAGGCCGGAAGAATCGCCAGCAGGTGGTCGAAAATGTCCGACTGCACCGCCTCGTACTCGCCCCAGGCGGTGCTGCGGGTGAAGCAGTACAGCTCCAGCGGCAGGCCCTCGGTGGTCGGCTGCAGTTGGCGCACCAGCAGGGTCATGTCCTGATGGATGCCGGGGTGATTGCGCAGATAGCGCTCCACATACGCGCGGAAGGTGCCCAGGTTGGTCACCCGGCGGCTGTTCACCTCGGCCACGCCCTGCTCGCGCAGGCGCCCGTTCCACTGCTCCAGCTCCTGCGCCTTGTCGCGCAGGTAATCGCCCAGCAGGGCAAACTGGCCCAGCTGCTGCAGCGCGTCCGCGTCCAGGAAGCCAACGCTGTGCTGGTCCAGGTACAGCGCGCGCTTGATCCGGCGGCCGCCGGCCTCCTGCATGCCGCGCCAGTTCTTGAACGACTCGGTCACCAGCTTTTTGGTCGGGATGGTGGTGATGGTCTTGTCGAAGTTCTGCACGGTGATGGTGTGCAGGGCGATATCGATGACATCACCGTCGGCGTTCTGGCTGGGCATCTCGATCCAGTCGCCCAGGCGCACGCGGCCATCGCCACTGATCTGCACGCTGGCCACCAGCGACAGGATGGTGTCCTGGAAGATCAGCATCAGCACGGCGGTGGCCGCGCCCAGGCCGGTTACCAGCGGGCCGATCTTCACCCCCAGCAGGGTGGCGACGATGGACAGGCCGGCGGCCACGAACACCACGATCTTGACCACCTGCAGGTAGCCCTTGATCGGCTTGTTGCGCGCATCGGGCTTGCGTTCGTACAGGCTGTTGGCCGCATCCAGCGCGTGCGAGAACGCCAGCGACACGGTCAGCACCGCCCACACGATGCACAGCTTTATGATGACGTTGACCAGGCCGGGCGGGAGGTCGGGGATCAGGACGATGCCCGAGGCGATCACCTGGCTGGGCACCACGTTGGACAGCCGCGCGATCACCCGCATCAGGTGGCTGCCGCGCCCGGATTCCGCGCCGGGCAGGCGCTGCAGCAAGCGCCGCAGGCCGCGCACCAGGATGCGCTTGGTCAGCCAGTTGGCCAGGCCGGCGGCGACCAGCAGCGCCGTGATCATCAACGCCAGATAGGCGCCGGGATAGGGTTCCAGTGTCATCTGCAGCTGTTCCAGCCACTGTACCGCCACCACCGCATCCACCATCCTTCATCTCCTTCTTTAGTGCTGTTGGGGTTGCCGGCCAGCGGCCGGCACTACCGGGGCTTGCCGGCCAGCGGCCGGCACGACCGGTCAGTCGCGAGAGCGCTCGATGATCACGCCCACCGCGCGCGCACCGCGCACCGCACCGGGCTTGCTCAGCTTCAGGCGCAGCCACTTCACGTCGAACTCGTCCAGCACGATCTGCGCGCAGCGCTCGGCCAGGGTCTCGACCAGGCCGAATTCCGATTCGCGCACGAACTGTTCCAGGCGCTTGCTCACCGCCTTGTAGTTCAGGGTGTGGGCGATGTCATCGGACGCGGCCGGGCGGCGGTTGTCGAAGCCCATTTCCAGGTCGAACACCAGGTCCTGCCGGATCCGCCGTTCCCAGTCGTAGATGCCGATCAGGGCGTCGATCGTCAGCCCTTCGATGAAAACCTTGTCCATTGCGGTTACCAGCCGGATACAGGTGGCCATGGTAACGGCACGGCGGTGACCCTGCCCGGAACGGGCGGTGGCGTGGGTGGTGGCGGGAAAAACAAAGGGCCCCGCTAGCAGGGCCCTTTGGTACTACCGTTTGTCCCCGGGGGGAGCTGTTGAACAGCCGCGAGTCCCGGTGGCGCAGTATTTGAAATTGAAGCAGGTCAGGCCTGCTGATCAAGAGGCGATTACGACTATGCCGGTGCCTCAAAAGACAAAGGGCCCTGCTAGCGGGGCCCTTTGGTACCTCTCAACGTCCCCAGGGGAAGCTGGAATCCAGCCGCGAGTCCCGGAGCACACGCCGCAAGGTTAGGAGCGCCACCCAGCCCAGTCAATTGGCAAATGCGTCACGGCAGACGACCGGGTGAAAAACCGAGCCGATACACAAAAATCACTGACGATCATGATGCCGTTTCCTGATGTTCCTGCCTCGTTCCCAGAGTCAAGGTGAAGCCACGTTCCCAGGGAGTGAGTTGATGAAGGAAAGCAGGATCCTGCAGGCAGCGCTATCCCGGCAAAGATGGTCGACCTACGAGCGCATTGCTTCGCGTTGCGTAGTCGATCCAGCCACGCTCTATGCTTGGAACATGCAGATGTGTGCTGCTCTCCTGCCACCGTTGCACATCTGCGAGGTCGTGATCCGCAATGCAGCCGCTATGGCGCTGGTGCATCGTTATGGTCGATGCTGGCCTTGGCATCCAGCGCTACTGCGCAGCCTTCCTGCCGAAGGCGCGCTTGCCTCGCTATGCGATGTCCGCGGCAGCGCCGGAGCTCCGCGGGATGTACCGGAGGTCATCGCCAAACTGCGATTCGGCTTCTGGCAGCAATTGTTCGCTCGACGGTTCGAGCATTCGATCTGGGCCGGGACCATGAGCCTGGCGCTGCCACACGCACCCTCGGCGCCGCTGTCCGTCCTGCGTCGGTCCATCCATGCCGACCTCGACCGCATCCGCCACCTGCGCAACCGCATCGCCCACCACGAACCCATCCTCGAGCGCGACCTCGGTGCCGACCTGGCCGCGATCGGGCGGCTGATCCATGCGCGCTGCCCGCATACCCTGGGGTGGCTGCAGCGCCATGAGCGGGCGACGACGGTATTGGCTGCGTCGCCGCTGGGTGCACGCCCGTGATGCATCCGCCGGGCGCGGCCCGGCGCTACCGGTTCAGACCGCCGGCAGGGTCGCCATGTCCCAGCGCGGGGTGACTTCCACCTTCGGCGGGTTGTGCTGGCCGGCCTGCAGGCGCAACGCGCCAGCGAAGGCGATCATCGCGCCGTTGTCGGTGCACAACGCCGGGCGCGGGAAGCAGGCGCGGCCGCCCAGGCGCTCGGCCATCTGCTGCAGGCGCGCGCGCAGGCGCGTGTTCGCGCCCACGCCGCCCGCCACCACGATCACGTTGGTGCCCGCCGCTTCCAGCGCGCGCTCGCACTTGATCGACAGCGTCTCCACCACCGCATCTTCAAAGCCACGGGCGATGTCGGCGCGGGTCTGTTCGCTCTGGTCGCTGTCGCGCCAGGCCATCAGGACCTGGGTCTTCAGGCCGGAGAAGCTGAAATCCAGCCCCGGGCGGTCGGTCATCGGCCGCGCGAAGCGGTAGGCGCCCGGCGTGCCCTGCTCGGCCAGCCTGGCCAGCTGCGGGCCGCCCGGGTAAGGCAGGCCCATCAGCTTGGCGGTCTTGTCGAAGGCCTCGCCGGCCGCATCGTCCAGGGTTTCGCCCAGCAGGCGGTACTGGCCGATGGCGTCCACCGCCACCAGCTGGGTGTGGCCGCCGGACACCAGCAGCGCCACGAACGGGGCTTCCGGTGGGTCGTCTTCCATCAATGGCGCCAGCAGGTGGCCTTCCATATGGTGTACGCCCACCGCCGGCACCTCCAGCGCCCAGGCCAGCGAACGGGCCACGCCCGCGCCGACCAGCAGGGCGCCGACCAGGCCGGGGCCAGCCGTATAGGCCACGCCGTCGATGTCGCCCACGCCCAGGCCGGCCTCGGCCAGGGTCTGGCGCACCAGCGGCAGCAGCTTGCGGACGTGGTCGCGGCTGGCCAGCTCGGGCACCACACCGCCGTACTCGGCGTGCAGCGCGATCTGGCTATAGACCGCATGGGCGCGCAGGGCCGCGCTGCCGGCCAGGTCGGTGTCATACACCGCCACGCCGGTCTCATCACAGGAAGATTCGATGCCAAGGACTCGCATGCCTGCTATTATGACGCCCCTGCCGCCCCCTCGGGGAACCGGCAGATCCCATAGCACGCAAACGCCTCGCCCGTATTCAGGGTTGGACGCTTGCAGTTTGTCCATTCGCCGCTATAATGTGCGGCTCGCCGGGCGTGACCCGGTTCTACTGTGTCCCGGAGATTCCATGCCCAGCGTCAAAGTCCGCGAGAACGAACCCTTTGAGTTTGCTCTTCGCCGCTTCAAGCGCACTTGCGAAAAGGCCGGTGTGCTGGCCGAAACCCGCAAGCGCGAGTTCTACGAAAAGCCGACCCAGGAGCGCAAGCGCAAGGCTGCTGCTGCTGTGAAGCGTCAGCTGCGCCGTTCCTCGCGCGACGTCACCAAGCGTCAGCGCCTGTACTGATCGGACGCATCTTCATTGCGATGGGCTTGCCTGTCGCAGTGGAGCCGAAGCCGGCACGCGCAAGCGTCGCCGGCTTTTTGCGTTTCCGGACTCGGGCATCCGCCCCTGCCCCACCACACACCACGAGGTTCCTCATGAGCATGAAGCAGCAGCTCACCGACGACATGAAGGCCGCCATGAAGGCGGGCGAGAAGCACAAGCTGGGCGTGATCCGCCTGATCAACGCCGCCATCAAGCAGAAGGAAGTGGACGAGCGTGTCGAGCTGGATGACACCGCCGTCATCGCCGTGCTGGACAAGATGGTCAAGCAGCGCAAGGACTCGGTCACCCAGTTCGTGGCCGCCAGCCGTGAAGACCTGGCCGAGATCGAGCGCGCCGAGATCGTGGTGATCGAAGCCTACCTGCCGGCCAAGATGGGCGAAGCCGAGATCGTGGCCGCCATCCAGGCAGCCATTGCCGAGACCGGTGCCACCGGCGCGGCCGACATGGGCAAGCTGATGGGCGCACTGAAGCCCAAGCTGGCCGGCCAGGCCGACATGGGCCTGGTGTCCAAGCTGGTCAAGCAGCAGCTGTCGTAATCCAGCACCCGGGGTCAGATCCCTTTCGCGTGGCGAAAGGGCTCTGACCCCAATGCCGCATTCCCGGGGTCAGATCCCTTTCGCCACGCGAAAGGGCTCTGACCCCACCGCCGCGACCGCGTCGCCGCGATGCTTCACCACGCCTTCGACCCCCGGCTGTTACAACAGCCGCATGGTTGAACCCGCGTCCCCTGTCCCCGTGAATCTACGCAAATACGTCCAGCGCCTGCAGGACAGCTTTCCCATGGCCGTCGGCAAGCGCTTCGTCGAGATCGACGTGCTCACCCAGGCCGCCTCGGTCTCCTTCTACGCCCTGCTCTCGATGGCACCCCTGCTGGTGCTGCTGCTGTGGCTGACCGCGTCGCTGTATCCCCCCGCGCAGCAGGCTCTGGTCGAACAGATCAGCGCCGCCGCCGGCAGCAGCGCGGCCACCGTGGCCGAAACCGTACTGAAGAACGCCGACAACCAGCCCGATGTCGGTTCGCTGGCCGGGCTGTGGAGCACCCTGCTGCTGTTCATCGGTGCCACGGCCGTGTTCGCCCAGCTGCAGAACGCACTGAACCTGATCTTCCGCACCAGCGGCGAGCGGCTCGAGGGCATCAAGGCCTGGCTGCGCAAGCGCGTGTTCTCCTTCGGCGTGGTGCTGGCACTGGGCTTCCTGCTGATCCTGTCGATGACCGCCACCACCATGCTGCAGGTGGCCTTCGCCCAGTTGCCCTCGATCCTGCCGGCCATCGGCTATCTCACCAGCCTGCTGCTGTATGCGGTCGGCTTCGCTTTCATGTACCACTACCTGCCGGACCGACGCGTAGCCTGGCGCCAGGCCTTCATCGGCGGCGTCATCACCTCGGCACTGTTCGCGCTGGGCCGCTATGGCATCGGCGTCTACATCGCCACCGTCGCCCCCGGCAGCGCATACGGCTCGATGGGCGCGCTGGTCATCTCGCTGGTCTGGATCTACTACGCCACTGTGGTGTTCTTCGTCGGCGCACTGATGACCGCAGTGATCGACGAGCGCCTGCGCGCACGTACCCACCTGGCCGCTGCCGGCATCGATCCGGCCAACGCCGGCCCACTGCCCGGCAGGGAGTAAACTAGGCGGATTGATCGTCCGCCTCGCGTGGCCCCTGGCCGCGCCCCTGCCCTGTTGCCCATGGCCCGTATCCCCGACGCATTCATCGACGACCTGCTGGCCCGCTCCGACATCGTCGAGGTGGTGGGCAGCCGCGTGCCGTTGAAGCGCCAGGGCAAGGAATATGCGGCGCGCTGCCCGTTCCATGACGAGCGCTCGGCCTCGTTCACGGTCTCGCCCACCAAGCAGTTCTACCACTGCTTCGGCTGCGGCGCGCACGGCACCGCCATCAGCTTCCTGATGAACTACGACCGCCTCGAATTCCTCGATGCGGTGGATGAACTGGCCAAGCGCGCCGGCATGGAAGTGCCGCGCAGCGAGAACCCGCGCAACGCCCAGCAGCAGGACGACAGCCGCGAGCTGTATTCCGCGCTGGATGCGGCCACGAAGTTCTTCCAGAAGAACCTCGAAGGCAGCGAAAAGGCCCGCACCTACCTGGACGGCCGCGGCGTGGACGAGGAAAACCGCGCGCGCTTCCAGATCGGCTACGCGCCGGACGGTTACAGCGGCCTGCGCGATGCGCTGGGCAAGGACGAGCGGCGGATGAAGCTGCTCGACCGCGCCGGCCTGTTTTCCAAGAACGACCGCGGCCACGTCTACGACAAGTTCCGCGACCGGGTGATGTTCCCGATCTTCGACCGCCGTGGCCGTGTCATCGCCTTCGGCGGCCGCGTGTTCGAGAAGGACGACGGCCCCAAGTACCTCAACTCGCCGGAAACCGCGCTGTTCCACAAGGGCCGCGAGCTGTACGGCCTGTGGCAGGTGCGCCAGGCCAACCAGAAGATCGAGCGGCTGATCGTGGTCGAGGGCTACATGGACGTGGTCTCGCTGTTCCAGTTCGGGGTCACCCAGGCGGTGGCCACGCTGGGCACGGCCACCACGCCGGACCATGCCGAGCTGCTGTTCCGCAACGCACCGGACGTGTTCTTCTGCTTCGACGGCGACGCCGCCGGCCGCCGTGCCGGCTGGAAGGCGCTGGAATCGGTGCTGCCGCGCATGAAGGATGGCCGCCAGGCGTTCTTCCTGTTCCTGCCCGATGGCGAAGACCCCGACACCATCGTGCGCAAGGAAGGCGCCGAGGTCTTCAACGAGCGCCTGAAGCAGGCCACGCCGCTGTCGCAGTTCTTCTTCGATGAACTGACCCGCGAGATCAATCTGGGCACGCTGGACGGCAAGGCACGCCTGGCCGAGCGGGCCAAGCCGATGCTGGCGCAGATTCCCGATGGTGCCTTCGGCGACCTGATGAAGCAGCAGCTGGCACAGCTGACCGGCCTGGGCGGTGGCAACGCCGCAGCCGCACGCGCACCGATGCCGCAGCGCGCGCCGGCGCGACAGATCCAGCCCATCGCCAAGCGCAGCCTCGTGCGCGGCGCCATCGCCGTGCTGCTGCAGCAGCCGTCGCTCGCGATGAGCCTGGGCGGCAAGCACCACTTCCAGGGCCTGCGCCTGCCCGGCGTGGAGCTGCTGCTGGAACTGCTGGGCCTGGTCGAACAGCGCCCGGACATCAGCACCGGCGCCCTGCTGGAACATTTCGATGGCCGCGAAGAACAGGCCTCGCTGCATACGCTGGCCGCGCAGACCATGCCCGGCGACGAAGCGATGTGGACCCAGGAACTGCACGACGCGGTGGCCCAGCTGGAGAAACAACTGCTGGTGCAACGTCTGGACGAGCTGTTGGCAAAGCAGCGCCAGCAGGGCCTGGACGATACTGACAAATACGAACTGCGCGAACTGCTGAAGGCCCGCGCCACCCTGCGCCTGTAGCGGCAGCCCATCCACGGAGAGACCATGCTGCTGCGCCTGACCTGCCTGCTGTTGCTGTCGCTCTGCACGTCCCTGCCCGCCTGGGCCGGGGACACCCCGCTCAATGAAGTCCGCCCCGGCCTGTATGCCGGCGGCCAGCCCAGCGCTGCGCAACTGCAGTCGCTGGCCGCGCAGGGCGTGCGCACCGTCATCGACCTGCGCCAGCCCGGCGAGGACCGTGGTTTCGACGAGACCGCCCAGGCCGAGGCGTTGGGCCTGCGCTACGTGCGCATCCCGGTGGCCGGTGCCGAGGGCCTGGATGCAGCCAACGTGCGCGCCGTGCACCAGGCACTGCAGCAGAGCCAGGGCCCGGTGCTGCTGCACTGCGCGTCGGGCAACCGTGCCGGCGCCGTGCTCGGCCTGGTCAACGCCCGCTACGAGCACGCCAGCCCCGAGCAGGCCCTGCAGCTGGGCCAACGCGCTGGCCTGACCTCACTGGAAGCGGCCACCCGGCAACGCCTGGCCGCACCCGTTTCCCATCCCTGACCCCCTGTAACAAGGAGCCTGCCCACCATGACCCGCTGGTGGTCGCGCCTGCGACCGGACAATTTCACCCTCGCCCTGCTGTGCACCGTCGGCCTGGCCTCGCTGCTGCCGATGAAGGGCGCCGCCGCCATCGTGCTGGACGATGTCACCACCGTCGCCATCGCCGCACTGTTCTTCCTGCATGGCGCTCGCCTGCCGCGCGAGTCGATCATCGGCGGCATGCTGCACTGGCGGCTGCACCTGACCATCCTGGCGTGCACCTTCATCCTGTTCCCGCTGCTGGGCCTGCTGTTCAAGCCACTGTCCGGCTGGCTGCTGACGCCTGAGCTGTACATGGGCGTGCTGTTCCTGTGCACCCTGCCCTCCACCGTGCAGTCGTCCATCGCCTTTACGTCGATGGCGCGCGGCAACGTGCCGGCGGCGGTGTGCAGCGCCTCGCTGTCGAGCATCCTCGGCGTGTTCCTCACGCCCCTGCTGCTGACCGCACTGGCCGGTACCTCCGGCGGGGTGCACGACCCGCTGCATGCCATCGGCGGCATCATGCTGCAGCTGCTGGTGCCGTTCGTGGCCGGCCACCTGCTGCGGCCGTGGATTGCCGGCTGGGTGGAAAAGCAGCGTGCGCTGCTGCGCTACACCGACCAGGCGACCATCCTGCTGGTGGTGTATTCGGCCTTCGGCGAAGCCGTGACCGAGGGGCTGTGGAGCAAGACGCCGCTGCTGTCCCTGTTCGCCGTGGCCGTGGTGGCCGCCGTGCTGCTGGGCATCGCCATGCCGCTCATCACTTTCCTGGCCCGCCGCCTGCACTTCAACCGCGAGGACGAGATCGCCATCGTGTTCTGCGGCTCGAAGAAGAGCCTGGCCACCGGCGTGCCGATCGCCAAGGTGCTGTTCGCCGGTGGCAGCCTGGGCGCCATCGTGCTGCCGGTGATGATCTACCACCAGATCCAGCTGATCGTCTGCGGCGTCATCGCGCAGCGGTATGCGAAGCGCGCGCCCTGATTGGGCGCGCGGGTTGTTGCGGGAACCCCATCCACGCATGGCGTGGATCTACTGACACCATCCACGCGCGGCGTGGATCTACCAAACCGCGGATGGCGTTACCCCGCAGTCGATCCACGCCATGCGTGGATGACGCTCGCGCCGCCGCTAATCCACGATGGCCGCAGCGATGTCGTGCAGCACTCGGGCGTTGCGCTCCACGTCACTCCCCGGCTCGCCTGTGGCAATCAGGCTGTAGGTCTTGCTGTCTCCCGTCCAGGCAAGCTCTACCCGGGTACGGCCGGCACCATCAACAACCTTTCCAAGGTTAGCGGGCTTGCCGTTCACCTCGGTGTTCTGCGCCTCCGCAATGACCTCGAGCTGCATGCCCGCAGCGAGGAAGTTGTTCTCGCTGAACTCCACGATGCCGACACCCTCCAGCCGGTAGAAGCGGCTCAGGCCCGAGGACTTTGCACCGTCCAACGCACCACTCGGCTCCATGCCGATCAGCTCGGCTGGTCCGAGGAGAGTAGCGTCCAGCCTGCTAGGAGGCTGCGGCAGACGCTGGCGTAGTTCCGACGCAGAACGCTGAGTACGCGGCACGGCAGCCAGTATTTCGGCCTGCGTTGGGATGTTCCCTGCTGCAACCTGCACGACACCGTTGGATCGTTCGATGTCAGCGCGAAGCTGCTGCTTCACCGCGTCGGGGGCATCCAGGTCTGCCAATCGCACGATGCGGTAGCTGCCCACAGGCGACGTGCTCGCCTGTGCAGCCGCCTGCATGGCGCGTAGCTGCAGCCATTGTCCGACCGCGTCAGCTTCCGCATCAACCTGGGATGCGCATGCAGTTGCCGAGATCGGGATGCAGGCAACAAGCAGAAGATTGAAGTTCATTGCGACCACCTTGCTCCACAGAAGGACGAGTCATCAACGGCCGCAGTGCGGCCCACGCGAGCAGAAGCCGACACCGGGTGCAATGGATCCCGTGGGAAATCATCCACGCGTGGCGTGGATCTACCGGACCACGGATGGCGCGAACCTGCAGTAGATCCACGCCATGCGTGGATGGGCTGCCTGGCGTTACGGGTCTACCAGCGTGCCGACACTCAGTTCCGGCATCCAGACCCACAGGTCGTACTGGCGGCCGGCATGGGCGTTGACCTCCGGCGAACGCGCTGGCCGTTCGAGCAGGGCCAGCGCCTTGCAGCGGTCCATGCATCCCCAGAAGTGGCCGCGCAACGCTTCCAGCCGCACGCTGTAGATATCCAGGTCACGCAGTGCCGATGCCATCGGCTGGGTCTGCATTTCCGGCGGAGCATCGGCGGGCCGCCGCAGCATGGCGTGGACATTGCCGGTCAGCACGACCATGCGTGCACCATCCGGCAGGCGCCGGTACAGCCGCCGCAGCTCGGCCGCCATGCGGTCATCGCGTGTCTGGTTGTTGCCATCACTGCTGTTGACGTCATAGCCGACCACGTCGATGACACGCCCCTGCGCCTTCAGCGTGCGCAGGCTCTCAATCAACGCCAGCATGTCGCGGCTGCGACGGCCATCGTGCTGGTCGTCGGGCACGGTCCAGAACGCACGCCCGTGCAGCTGCTGGCGTGCCGCGGCCCCGCCATCGGAAGCCAGGTAATCACGCAGGGTGGGGGTCTCGCCGCGCGGCAGTTCCAGCGCCAGCAGCACCGGCGTGCCATCGCGGCTGTAGTCGTCCAACAGCTGCCGCACCAGCAGCGGCGTCTCGCGTGTTCCGTGGAATTCGCCCAGCACCAGCATGCGATGGTCGCCGGCGTGCTGGCGGATCTGCGCGGCGGTGTCGTCGGCATGCGCGGTCACGGCCATGCCCAGCGCCAGCATCAGCGCGGTGGTCCAACGGAAGATCGAATGCATCCCTGCTGCTTCCTTTCCCTGGGGTCAGGAACAGCAATGGCGGCGCCACGAGCGCGGTTCAAGGTGATCCACGTCATGCGGGGATGTCCGTGCGATCAGGTGGGGTCAGAGCCCCTGCGGGGATCCGACCCCGACATCACAACCAGGGCAGGATCCAGTGGTCCACCAGCAGGAAAGCGAACAGCGCCATCAGGTACACGATGGAGTAATGGAACATCTTCATCGAGAACAGCTCGTCCGGCGGGTTCAGCATGCGCCAGGCGTACCAGAGGAACACGGCGTTGAGCACGATCGCGCCGCCCAGGTAGAACGGGCCGCTCATGCCCACCAGGTACGGCACCACGCACACCAGCGCCAGCACCACCGAATACACCATGATCTGCTTGCGCGTGTGCACCACGCCATGGGTGACCGGCAGCATCGGGATCTTCGCCTTGGCGTAGTCCTCGCGGCGGAAGATCGCCAGCGCCCAGAAGTGCGGCGGGGTCCAGATGAAGATGATCAGCACCAGCAGCGACGAGTACGCCCAGTCCGACGAACCCTGCATTCCGGTGATCGCCGCCCAGCCCAGCATCGGCGGCATCGCGCCGGCGAGGCCGCCGATGACGATGTTCTGCGAGGTCGCACGCTTCAGGTACACGGTGTAGATCACCGCATAGCCGATCAGCGAAGCGAAGGTCAGCACCGCGGTGATCCAGTTCACCCACAGCAGCAGGATCGCCATCGACAGCACGATCAGCACGCTGGCAAACACCAGCACCTGCCACGGCTTGACCTTGCCCACCACCAGCGGGCGCCACGAGGTGCGTGCCATCTGCGCATCGATGTGCGCATCCAGCAGCTGGTTGATGGCGGCGGCAGCCGAAGCGGCCAGCCAGATGCCGAGGAAGCCGAGCGCACCGGCGCGCACCTGTTCCCAGCTGGGCACGCCCGGAATGGCCAGGACCATGCCGACCAGGGCGGTGAAGACGATCAGGGCCACGACCTTGGGTTTGGTCAGGTCCCAGTACTGGCGGTAATTGGAAAACATGGAATCAGTCCGGGGCACGCAGGCGGGCCAGCAGGCTGACCAGTACGAACAACAGGGCGACGGCCACGCCGTTGTGGGCCACGGCCACTTCCAGCGGCAGGGCCAGCTTCACGTTGAGGATGCCCAGGGTGACCTGCAGCACCAGCAGCGCCACCAGCGCGCTGGCCCAGCCACGCATGCTGGGCACGCGGAACAGGCGCAGGCCCAGCCACAGCAGGTAGGCCGCCACCACGATCGCAAACAGGCGGTGCGCCATCTGGATGGCGATGCGCGAGGCGCCATCCAGCACGCCGCCTTCGTAATCCACGCCGATGCCGCGCCACAGGGTGAAGCCTTCGGCGAAGTTGTGCTGCGGCCACCACTGGTTGGCACAGCGCGGGAAATTATCCAGCGAAGCGCTGCCGCCGCCGCAGGCCAGCGCCGCATAGTTGGCGCTGACCCAGCCACCGAGGGCGATCTGGGTGACCAGCACTGCCACGCCGATGCGCAGCAGCCACTTCAGCCTGGGTGCTTCGGCCAAGGTGATCGGCAGGTGGGTCGCACGCCAGGCCATCCACACCAGCAGCGCGAACATCAGCATGCCGCCCAGCAGGTGGCCCATCACGACGATGGGTTTCAGCAGCAGGGTCACGGTCCACATGCCCAGCAGCGCCTGGAAAATCACCACGGCCAGCGTCAGCAGGGCCGCGCGCGCCAGGTCGATGTTGCTCCAGCGCAGTGCTGCCAGCAGCAGGATCGCCTCGCCCACCAGGGCCAGGGCGCTGGCCGTGCCGTGCCAGCCCATCATGTACAGCGGTATGCCGGCGGCCACCAGTACGCAGGCGGTCACCACCGCCGTGCTTCCGAAGCGCCGCTTGCGGGTGGCCAGCAGGGCCAGGGTGAGGATCTCGATGCCCAGCGCGCCGGCCAGGAAGCGGTGCACCTGCTCACGCCAGGCCTTGTGGGTTTCCAGCGGGCGGATCTCGGCGGCGGGGTGGCCGATGGTTTCTTCCACGTGCTGCGGCCAGGTGGCCTGGCCATAGCAGGTCGGCCAGTCCGGGCAGCTCAGCCCGGCATCGGACAGGCGGACGAAGGCGCCGAACATGATCGTGCTGGCGGTCATGATCATGGCGAACCACGCCAGGCGGTGGAAGTTGCGATGCAGCGCCGGGCGCGCGGAAAGGCTCATCAAACAGGACTCACTTCAGTTTCAGCAACGTGGCCATGTCCTTGCGCAGGCCACCCAGGTCGGAACCGGGGGCATGGCGCATGATCACGAAGCCGTTCGGATCGATCACGTAGACCGGCGGTCCCGCCGGATCATCGACGCCCGGCAGGGCCGCGCGCAGGGCTGGCGACGGGGCCAGCGGCCGCAGCGCGGGCAGCGAGGCGATCGACGCCGGTGGCGTTCCCAGCCACAGGATCTCGACATTATCGGCGTTATGGCCGAACAGCTGCCACACCTTGCCCAGTCCCTGCGACAAAGTGACGCACTGCGCGTCACAGGCGCCGGCGGGGGCGACCAGCAGGCGCCAGGTCCGCGCTTCGGGGTTCCAGGGATAGGCCTGGCCGTTGGCCAGGGTCGGTGGCTGCTGGCGCAGGTCCACCGGCGGCTCCAGCAGCTGGCCGGCATTGCGGTGCGCGGTCGGCTGCCAGCCGGTGAAGCGCAGCACGGCGGCCAGCGCCATCGCCCCGAAGAACACGGCGAACAGCAGCACCAGGGTCCGGCGGCCGGAACCGCGCGCCTGCGGGGACGTAGCAGTGTTCATGCGGGGCATTTTCTCACGGTTGGGAAAGGGATGCCGGTAGTGCCGGCCGCTGGCCGGCAGCAGGAAACCGGGGGATGCCGGCCAGCGGCCGGCACTACCGGGCCATGGGGCGCTTCCTGCGGCGCTCCAGCACCAGTGCCACCACCAGCACGGTCAGCGCCAGGCCGAACCACTGCACGGCATAGCCCAGGTGGCGCTGTGGCGGCAGCGTGTTCGGCAGCAGGTCGAGGTCGCGCTCATCGCCAAACGGCAGGGCCGGGTCCAGTCGCAGCACCCGGTCAGGCAGCGCGGCCAGCCCCAGCGCGCGGGCCAGGCCGTCGGCCGGCAGGCGGCTGGCCAGCCAGCGCCCGGCCACGCCGGTGGGCGACAGCGCCGGCCCCAACGCCAGGCCGGCTGCGGGCGGCGGCGCCAGCAGCCCGCGTACCGCCACCGGCGAAGGCGGCGCCGGCAGCTGCGGCAACGTGCGATCCAGCGGCAGCGCGCGCCAGCCGAGGTCGACCAGCAGTACGCTGCCGCCATCACTCTGGAACGGCCGATAGATCTTCACCCCGGCACGGCCGTGGCGCATCTGGTTGTCCAGCAGCACCACCCCGGGCAGGAAGCGGCCATGGTCGGCCACGCCATGCAGCGCACCGGGCGCTGCCAGGGCCTGCGCCAGTGGCAGTGCCTGCGCCGCCGCGGGCCCCTGCGCATCCAGCATCGCCTGCTTGGCGTGCATGCGCTGCAGCTGCCAGAACCCCAATGCGGTGAACGCGGCCATCGCCAGCACCGCCATCAGCCAGCCGATCACGCGCGTGTGCTGGCGCATCATGACAAGTCCGCGCAAACGCGGTCAGATAGGCGCATCCATCCTGCCCTCGAGCCGCGCATGAGTGATTCGCTGAAGACCCTGCTGGTAATCGCGTTTCTGATCGTCATCGTCTGGAATCTGGGCGCCGGCCTGTATTACCTGCTGGTCGACCGCGGCCAGACCAAGCGCACGGTCAACGCACTGACACGCCGCATCGGGGTGTCGGTGGCCCTGATCGTACTGGTGATCGTGTGCATCTACATGGGCTGGATCAAGCCGCACGGCATCGGCGGCTGAGGCCGCCGTCGCCAGCGTGGTCAAAGCACGTAGACGAACATGAAAAGCATCAGCCACACCACGTCGACGAAGTGCCAGTACCACGCGGCGGCTTCGAACGCGAAGTGGTTGTCGCGGGTGAAATGGCCCTTGGCCGAGCGCAGCCACATCACGATCAGCATGATCGTGCCCAGCAGCACGTGCGCGCCGTGGAAGCCGGTCAGCATGAAGAACGTCGAACCGTAGATGCCCGAACCCAGGGTCAGGTTCAGCTCCTTGTAGGCGTGGATGTACTCCTCCGCCTGCAGGGTGAGGAAGCCCAGGCCGAGCAGCACGGTCACGCCCAGCCAGACCAGCAGCTGGCGGCGGTTGCCGGCCTTCAACGCATGGTGGGCGATGGTCAGGGTCACGCCGGAGGTCAGCAGGATCAGCGTGTTGATCAGCGGCAGGCCCCAGGCCGGGATGGTCTGGAACGCACCGCCGATGGCGGCCGGCCCGTTGGTCGGCCAGCCTGCGGAATAGCCCTGCCACAGCAGCTCGTTGGTCATCACCCCGCGGCCTTCGCCGCTGAGCCAGGACAGGCCCAGGTTGCGGGTATAGAACAGCGCGCCGAAGAAGGCACCGAAGAACATCACTTCGGAGAAGATGAACCAGACCATGCCCATCCGGAACGAGCCGTCGACCTGACGGTTGTAGTGGCCGGCCTGCGATTCGCGCACCACGTCGCTGAACCACCAGAACAGGGTCAGCACCAGCATCGCGATGCCGATGTAGAAGGTCCAGCGCCCCCAGCTGGCATCGTTGAGCCAGCTGGCCACGCCGACCATGGTCACCATCATCGCGATGGAGCCCACGAACGGCCACCGGCTCTGGGCCGGGACGAAGTACACGTTGGCGTCGGTCGGTGTCTGGGCCATGTCGGTATCCGGGTCAGGGAGCGGCGTGCGCACCTTCCGAGGTGGCGGCAGGTGCCAGCCGGTCGGACAGCGCGTCGTTGCGGTAGAAGGTGTAGGACAAGGTGATCGTCCTGATTTCCGGCGGCAGGTCCGGATCGACGATGAAGCGCACCGGCATGTCGCGCTTCTCGCCGGCCTGCAGCGTCTGCGCGGTGAAACAGAAGCATTCGGTCTTGCTGAAGAAGCCCGACGCGCGCGCCGGTGCGACGGAAGGCACCGCACTGCCGACCACGGCGTTGGCGCTGTCGTTGCGGGCGAAGTACAGCGCTTCGTTGAGTTCGCCCGGCACCACGTCCATGGTCAGCTGCTCGGGATGGAACGACCACGGCAGCCGCGAATTGACGCCGCCATCGAACTCCACGCGCACGGTGCTCTTGCCGGCCGCAGCGCCGGTGCTGGCCTCGCTGCCGGGGCCGCGCTCCAGGCGCACGCCGAAGACCTTCTCGCAGGCGATGCGGTACAGCGGCACCAGCGAGAACGTCAGCAGGAACACCGCCACCGCCACGCCGATCAGGCGCGGCAGCCCGGCACTGCGGGACGGAGCGGTGGCCGGCGCCTCGCTCATCGGCCGATCACCCCGCTGAGGATGAAGCCGACGTAGACCAGCACCGCGATGGCGCCGACCCACAGGGCGGTGCGCCTGGCGCGCTGGCGCTGCTGCTCGATGCTTCCGGCCTGGTAGAGCCGACCGCTGGTCGGCTGCTCTTGACCGGACGACACGCTGTCAGCCGAACCTGGCTCGACCCTACCGATCGGAAGCGGGCTCTCGTTATGCATGCCCCACCTCAATGCGTGATGTCGTCATGGGCCAGATCCCCCGGGCGGATGGTCGGCGGCGTGGTGAAGGTGTGCGCCGGCGCCGGCGACGGCAGCGTCCACTCCAGGCCGCGCGCACCTTCCCAGCTGCGCGCTTCGGCCTTCTCGCCGTTGCGCAGCGAGGACAGCAGGATCGCGGCCATCATGAACGGCGTGGCGAACATGCCGAACGCACCGATCGAGCTGATCAGGTTCCAGTCGGCGAAGGCCACGCTGTAATCCGGGATGCGGCGCGGCATGCCGGCCAGGCCGAGGAAGTGCTGCGGGAAGAACAGCAGGTTGACGAACACGATCGACCACCAGAAGTGCACCTTGGCCCACTTCTCGCTGTACATGCGCCCGGTCCACTTCGGCCACCAGTAGTACACCGCGGCGATCAGCGCGAACACCGCGCCGGTCACCAGCACGTAGTGGAAGTGGGCCACCACGAAGTAGGTGTCGTGGTACTGGAAGTCGGCCGCCACGATCGCCAGCATCAGGCCGGAGAAGCCACCGATGGTGAACAGGATGACGAAGGCCACCGACCACAGCATCGGCGCCTCGAACGTCAGCGAGCCACGCCACATGGTGCTGACCCAGTTGAACACCTTCACGCCGGTCGGGATCGAGATCAGCATGGTGGCGAACATGAAGTAGATCTCGCCGCCCAGCGGCATGCCCACGGTGAACATGTGGTGGGCCCAGACGATGAACGACAGGAAGGCGATCGCGGCGGTGGCGTACACCATTGCCTGGTAGCCGAACAGCGGCTTGCGGCTGAAGGTCGGGATGATCTCGCTGACCACGCCGAAGGCGGGCAGGATCATGATGTAGACCTCGGGATGGCCGAAGAACCAGAAGATGTGCTGGTACATCACCGGGTCACCGCCGCCGGCGGCGTTGAAGAAGCTGGTGCCGAAAAACTTGTCGGTCAGCAGCATGGTCACCGCGCCGGCCAGCACCGGCATCACCGCGATCAGCAGGAAGGCGGTGATCAGCCAGGCCCAGCAGAAGATCGGCATCTTCAGCAGGTCGATGCCCGGCGCACGCATGTTGAGCACGGTGGCGATGATGTTGATCGCGCCCATGATCGAGCTGATGCCGGCGACGTGGATGGCGAACACGCTGAAGGCCACGTTGTAGCCGCCCTGCAGCGACAGCGGCGGGTACAGCGTCCAGCCACCGGCCGGCGCGCCACCGGGCAGGAACAGGGTCAGCAGCAGCAGGCTGAAGGCCACCGGCAGCAGCCAGAACGACCAGTTGTTCATGCGCGGCAGGGCCATGTCCGGCGCGCCGATCTGCAGCGGGATCATCCAGTTGGCCAGGCCGACGAAGGCCGGCATCACGCCGCCGAAGATCATCACCAGCGCATGCACGGTGGTCATCTGGTTGAAGAACTCGGGCTTGACGAACTGCAGGCCCGGCTGCGCCAGTTCGGCCCGGATCACCACGCTCATCGCCGCACCGATGATGAACATGATGAAGCTGAAGCCCAGGTACAGCGTGCCGATGTCCTTGTGGTTGGTCGAGAAGAACCAACGCTCGAAGAAACTCTGGTGGTGGTGGTGATCGTCGTGCCCAACTGCCGAGTGCGCCATCGCAAAACACCTCTCAGAATCGGTTGTCGCCACGGCCGCGAACGGCCGCGGGCTTTACATCACGCGCCGCTGGCCGCGGTGGCAGGGGTACCGGCTTCAGCCGCCGCCGGTGCGGCTGGCGCTGCCGGTGCCGCCGGCGCTGCCGGTTCGGCCGGTGCCGCAGGCGTGGCAGGCGCAGCCGGCGGCGGCTTGCGCTGCGCCAGCCACTGCTTGAAGTCTTCCTTGGACACCGCCTCGACCACGATCGGCATGAAGCCATGGTCCTTGCCGCACAGCTCGGCGCACTGCCCGCGGTACACGCCGGGCTGCTCGATGCTGGTCCAGGCCTCATTGATGAAGCCGGGGATGGCGTCCTGCTTCCAGCCCAGCGCCGGCACCCACCAGGCGTGGATCACGTCATCAGAAGTGATGACGAAGCGCACCTTGGTGTCCACCGGCAGCACCAGGCGGTTGTCCACGTCCAGCAGGTAATGCGGGTGGCTTTCGCGGGTGGGCACCACCCCACTCTGCCGCACGCGGTCGGACTCGCGGTCCAGGCGGCTGGTGAAGGTGACGTTCTCGCCGAGGTATTCGTACTTCCACATCCACTGGTAGCCGGTGACCTTCACCGTCATCTCGGCATCGCGGGTGTCGTACATCTTGATCAGGTTGGCCGTGGCCGGCCACGCCATCACGATCAGGATGATCACCGGGATCACCGTCCAGATCACCTCGGCCTTGGTGTTGTGGCTGAAGGTGGCGGCCACCGCGCCCTTGGATTTGCGGAACTTGAAGATGGCGTAGGCCATCGCCCCGAACACGATGACGCCGATCACCGTGCAGATGATCAACGACAGGTTGTTCGACTCCCAGGCCAGGCGCGAGGTCTGGGTCACCCCCTTGCCCATGTTCAGCTGCCACGGCTTGGGATCGGCGGCCTGCGCCCATGCCCATGCCGGAACCAGTCCCCCGGCCACCAGGCTGGCGACCGCTGCAACGCACTTCGTGCCCCACCTGCTGCTTTGCTTCATTGCCTAGACCCTTAGCGTCGTCGGTTGCCGCCATCGCTGGCGGCGAGCAAGCCTTCAAGCATTTCAGCGAGCGTCTGGCGTTCGGCCGGCGCGAGGAAACTCCCCACCTCCACCTGCCGTCCGCTGGATGCCAGCCGGACCCTCTCGTCGTCGGTGAGCAGGCGCACCCAATGCGGGTGGGCCCGGAACACCGGCGATCCACCGGGTACGGGGATGACCTCCACGCACGCCGGCACGACCCGGATCTCCTCCTGCCGTTCACCGCTGCGCCACAACGCGCGCAAGGCGGCTGCCAGCAACAGGCTGTACAGCAGCGCGAACAGGGGGGCGAATGCATTGCCGGCCAACCACCCGAGGGCGGAGACCAGCCACATCGCACCCGACAACACGGCAAACAACAGGATGAACTGCCGGGCATCGAGCGCCCGTGGGGGACGCAGCCGCAGCTGCGTACCTGACCCATCCGGAGCTGGAAGCACCTCGATCATGTCGCAACCGCGTTCCTGCCGCGGGAAACGTCTCGATGGTAGCCCCGCCCTCTCACCGGTAGCAAGGGTCCATTCACACTTTTTCCCATGTTGCAATACAGCATGACCCCGTCGGCGCGAATGACGAATTCAGCACAAATACTGTCGAGCTTGCTGAACACGCTGAATCCACCACCGCTAGGGGCTATCAGCCCTCTACAAAGGTGTCTGCGGGGCACTTCCGCAGGGCGCAAAAATGATTAAAATCGCCAAGTTTTCCACTGGCCGGATCGGCATGAACGCACCCTCCTCCTCCCCTGCCGCCCACGACGCCCCGCGTCCGGGCGCGCTGCTGTCGCCGGAACTGCCGGTGTCCCCCAACCCGTTCCGCCAGGCCATCACCGATGCCTGGTTGAAGGACGAGGCCAGCCACGTGCGCGAGCTGCTGGCGCAGGCCCGGCTGCCCGCCGAGGAGCAGGCCCGCGTGCAGGCGCTGGCCGCCGACCTGGTCGGCCGGGTGCGCGTGCGCGCCAAGGACCAGGGGGCGATCGAAGCCTTCATGCGCCAGTACGACCTGGGCAGCGAGGAAGGCGTGCTGCTGATGTGCGTGGCCGAGGCGCTGCTGCGCATTCCGGACCAGGACACCGCCGACAAGCTGATCCGCGACAAGCTGGCCGACGCCGACTGGGAAAAGCACCTGGGCGGCAGCGACTCGGTGCTGGTCAACGCCTCCACCTGGGGCCTGATGCTGACCGGCAAGCTGGTGCAGATGAACGATGCCACCCGCGCCGACGCCCCCAGCGCCTTCAAGCGCCTGGTCGGCCGCGTCGGTGAGCCGGTGGTGCGCCTGGCCGTGCGCCAGGCCATGAAGATCATGGGCCACCAGTTCGTCATGGGCCGCACCATCAGCGAAGCGCTGTCGCGCTCGCACAAGGGCGACAACGCCAGCTACCGCTACTCGTTCGACATGCTGGGCGAAGGCGCGCTGACCATGAAGGACGCGCTGCGCTACCTGGAAGACTACCGTCGTGCGATCCACGCCATCGGCGGCGATCACAAGGCACGCGGCGGCCGTCCCGACGGCGACGTCAACAACGCCCCGGGCATCTCCATCAAGCTGTCGGCGCTGTACCCGCGCTACGAGCACGCCAAGCGCGAGCGCGTGCTGACCGACCTGGTGCCGGGCGTGCTGGAACTGGCACAGCTGGCCAAGAGCTACGGCATCGGCTGCACCGTCGACGCCGAAGAATCCGACCGCCTGGAACTGTCGCTGGACATCATCGAACAGGTGTTCGGCGATGCCTCGCTGGCGGGCTGGGATGGCTTCGGCGTGGTCGTGCAGGCCTACCAGAAGCGCACCCCTTACACGATCGACCACCTGGCCGACATGGCGCGCCGCGCCGGTCGCCGCCTGCAGGTGCGCCTGGTCAAGGGCGCCTACTGGGATGCCGAGATCAAGCGCGCGCAGATCGAAGGCTACCCGGGCTACCCGGTGTTCACCCGCAAGCAGAACACCGACGTGTCCTACCTGGCGTGCGCCAAGCGCCTGTTCACCCATGCCGACGCGATCTACCCGATGTTCGCCACGCACAACGCGCACACCATCGCAGCGGTGCGCAGCATCGCCAACGGCGGCGTGTACGAGCACCAGAAGCTGCACGGCATGGGCGATGACCTGTACGCCGAAGTGGTGCCGGCCGACCGCCTGGGCCTGCCGTGCCGCGTGTATGCGCCGGTCGGTTCGCATGAAGACCTGCTGCCGTATCTGGTGCGCCGCCTGCTGGAAAACGGCGCCAACTCCAGCTTCGTCAACCGTATCACCGACGAACGCGTGCCGATCGCCGACCTGATCCGCGATCCGGTCGAGATGGTCGCCTCGTTCGCCTCGATCCCCCACCCGAAGATCCCGCTGCCGGTTGACCTGCTGCGCAGCCAGAACCACGACAGGAAGAACTCCATGGGCGCCAACCTCGCCAACGACAACGAACTGCGCGCCCTGGCCGAGCAGATCAACGCGGCTGTGAAGCCTTGGCAGGCCGCTCCGCTGGTACCGGGTGCCAACCCGGCCGGCGCCGCACTGCCGGTGACCAACCCGGCCGACACCCGCGAGGTGGTCGGCCAGTGGCTGGCCGCCGATGCCGCCACCGTGCAGAAGGCCCTGGCCAATGCCGTGGCCGCACAGCCGGCCTGGAACCGCACCCCGGCCGCCAGCCGCGCCGCCATCCTCGAGCACGCCGCCGACCAGCTGGAAGCGCGCATGCCGGAATTCATGGCGCTGTGCGTGAAGGAAGCCGGCAAGAGCCTGCCCGACAGCATCGCCGAAGTGCGCGAAGCCGTGGATTTCCTGCGCTACTACGCCAAGCAGGCGCGCGAGCAGTTCAGCCACGCCGAGAAGCTGCCCAGCCCGACCGGTGAATCCAACGAACTGCAGCTGCACGGCCGCGGCGTGTTCGTCTGCATCAGCCCGTGGAACTTCCCGCTGGCGATCTTCCTGGGCCAGGTGGCTGCGGCACTGGCCGCCGGCAACAGCGTCATCGCCAAGCCGGCCGAACAGACCAACCTGATCGGCTACTACGCGGTGAAGCTGCTGCACGACGCCGGCGTGCCGGCTGAAGTGGTGCAGTTCCTGCCGGGCGACGGCGCCACCGTCGGTGCCGCGCTGACCGCCGACCCGCGCGTGGCCGGCGTGGCCTTCACTGGTTCCACCGACACCGCCCGTGCGATCAACCGCGCGATGGCCGCACGTGACGCCGCCATCGGCGTGCTGATCGCCGAGACCGGCGGCCAGAACGCCTTCATCGCCGACTCCTCGGCGCTGCCGGAACAGCTGGTCAAGGACGCGATCGGTTCGGCCTTCACCTCCGCCGGCCAGCGTTGCTCGGCCGCGCGCGTGCTGTTCGTGCAGGACGACATCGCCGACAAGGTGATGACCATGCTGGCCGGTGCGATGAAGGAACTGAAGGTCGGCAACCCCGGCCTGCTGTCCACCGACGTCGGTCCAGTGATCGACGCCGATGCGCTGAAGATCCTGCAGGACCACGCCGAGCGCATGGACCGCGAAGCGCGCCTGATCGCTGCTGCTGAACTGTCCGCCGAAGCAGCCAACGGCACCTTCTTCGCACCGCGTGCGTATGAACTGAAGGACCTCGGCCAGCTGCAGAAGGAAGTGTTCGGCCCGGTGCTGCACGTCATCCGCTGGAAGGGCGACCAGCTGGAGGCGGTGATCGACCAGATCAACGCCACCGGCTACGGCCTGACCCTGGGCGTGCATTCGCGCATCGACGAGACCGTTGATCGCATCAGCAACGGCGTCCACGTCGGCAACGTCTACGTCAACCGCAACCAGATCGGTGCGGTGGTCGGCGTGCAGCCGTTCGGCGGCCAGGGCCTGTCCGGCACCGGCCCGAAGGCCGGCGGTCCGCACTACCTGCTGCGCTTCGCTACTGAAAAGACGGTGACGGTGAACACCACCGCTGCCGGTGGCAACGCCTCGCTGCTGACCCTGGGCGACTGATCGCCTGCGTCATGCAGTGAACGAAAAACCCCGCGAAAGCGGGGTTTTTTGTGCCATCACGCCACCACGCTGAACCGGTGGTCCGCGCGCTCGGCCAACGCGTCCTGTACTCGCGCGATGCGCGTTTCCAGATCGCCTTCCAGCAGCATGTACGCGACACCCCGCGCCTGCAGTTCGCGCACGTACCACGCATGCTGCTGCGCACGGAACGACTCGCCCACCCGCGTGCCATCCTGGTCGAACGCAATGTCCGGCGCACACAGGAACAGCAGGTCGTAGGGCCGCAACGCCGCCTGCAGCAGCGCCTGCGGGGCCGTGCCGAACATCCAGCCGCTGTAGCCCAGGGTCACCAGCGGCGTGGTATCGCAGAACAGCCAGCGCTGCGCCGCCAGCGCGGCCGTCTCCTCACGCCGGGGCTGCTCCTCGGCAATGCGCAGCAGATCCTGCGCCCGCAGCTCACCGCCCTGCGCTTCCCACAGCGTGCGACCGTACTCGGGCACCCACTGCGTACCCATGCGTCCGGCCAGCACGCGCGCCAGCGTGGTCTTGCCGGTGGACTCGCCGCCGATGAATGCCACGCGCTGCACGTAGGCCGCGTACACCTCCGCTGAAAGACTCTGCCGGTGTGCATGCGGATCGGCGCGCAGCTGGGTGCCGCTGGCCTGGCCGACATCGCAGGTGCGCTCCAGCCGCTGGTGCTGCACGGGTGCGTTGAAATGCCCGGCCAGCGCAGCCGCGAAGCCATCGCCGTAGTCCTCGCCGGTGAACACCGCCTGCACCGGCCCGCCGGACAGGTGCAGGCACAGCCAGGCAGTGAAGTCGCGCTGCGCCTGCTCGCTGTCATCGTCCCGTGGCAGCACGCGCGGTGGCAGGCCGTGCTGTTCGCACAGCGCCGCCAGGCGTGCATCGTCCAGCACCGCAACCGTCGCCTGCGGGAAGCGCGCACGCAGCCAGCGTTCGCGGCGCGCGGCGCTGTAGCCGGCAAAGCCGGGCTGCGACCAGCTGATCACCAGCAAGGCCCGGCAGCGGGAGGCCGCAAAGTCGATCAGGCGTTCGTGGCCGCGGTGCAGCGGGCAGAACTTGCCCACCACCAGCCCCCGCTCAACGCGCTCAGGCAGCGGCATCGGCCGCCCTGGCCTCGGCACGCATCAGGTTGCGCCAATGGCGCAGCGCCACCAGCGCGTTGATCCAGAAGCCGATGTAGAGGATCGAGGTCAGGTGCAGGCCGCGGCTGTAGTACAGCGGCACGGCGATGGTGTTGACCAGCAGCCACACCCACCACGATTCCAGCTTGCGCCGCATCATCAGGATCTGCGCGATCACGCTCAGCACCAGCACCGCCGAATCGATGTAGGGCGCGTAGGCATGGGTGAGGCGGGTCAGCATCCAGCCGTAGGCAACGGTGGCCACCACCGCCCCCGGCAGCAGCCAGGCCCACGCCCGCGGGCGCACCGGGGTGATCGGCAGGGGCGCGCCGTGGTCGCCGCGCAGCCACTGCCACCAGCCCAGCACGCTGATGGCGATGAAGAAGAACTGCAGCACCATGTCCGCATACAGGTGCGAACGCTCGAACACCGCCGCGAACAGGGCGCAGCCGACGATGCCCATCCACCAGGTGTGCACGTTGTTGCGCCCGGCCAGCAGGATCGAGCCGGCGACGGCGATGTTGGCAGCCAGCTCCAGCTGGAAGTTCGGATCGGTCAGGTTCATGGCGCCATTGTCGTTGATCCGCGCGGCGAGCGTGGATGGCACACGTATCCGTTCCGTGCACGCCCTGCGTAAATGCTGCATGTAGATCCACGCCGTGCGTGGATGGGCCTTACACGCGTGCCATGAAGGCCTCCACCGGCCCACCCCCGCATTTCCACTCGGCATAAACCCCCACCAACTGGCACTGCGGGCACCGGCAGCCGATGTACAGCCAGCGCACATCGCGCGAGTCGGGGTACAGCGCCACGCCACAGTGGATGGAAAGGGCCTCGCTGCCACACAGGCATTCATGGGCTTCAGGGTCCGCCTCATCGGCATACTCCGCGCTGTCGAACATCAGGTGCGATTCCCCGCACGCCACGCAGTCCCGGCGCGCGACGCCCGCCTCCTCGTCATCGAACAACCGGAACAGCGTCGATCCGCAGACACAGACCGCAGCCCGGTAGTCGGTCGCGGGGTAACCGTTGCGTTCACTGAAGCTCTGGATGACCGCCCGGATGTCGTCGTCCCCGCTGCCATACCAGTGTTCGCCCTTGCGCGTGAGCGTCATGCCTGCCTCTCCTGCGTACTCTTTGCGTCTCCTGACGCGCGCTTTCGCACCATCCACACCTGGCGCTCGCCCTCTCCCCAACTCCCGGCCTGCATGCCTTCCGGCAGCAGCGGCGCAAGCCAGTCCGGCATATCGGCATCCCAGCGCGTGCCCTCGAATGGGTGCGGCCAAGGGGTTCCCTGCGGATTGCACGAATGCAGGAACAGTGCGCTGTTGCCCGTGTCCGTTGCCAGCGACACCCAGCACTGGACATCCTTCCTGCCCGTGGATGCAGCCCGCTGCAGCAGCCGCAGCAAGGCGCCAGCGACGTCTGCCCGATCGGTCGGGTGGCGATTGCCCCGGCCTCTCCAGTCGAGGTGGGTATGCCAGTAGTCGAACCACTCCGATTCCAATACCCGGTCGAGGATCGCATCGGCCTTGGCTTCCTCCCGGGCCCAGTAGCGGAGCATCTTCTTCCGGTAACGACGATCAACCATCGTCCACTCTCCTCATTCACGTGAGGCGGCAAGGTATCAAGGCCGCCCCGCGGACGCAGCAGCCAGATGCGACTGCCCACAAAAAGAAAGCCCCGCTTGCGCGGGGCTCCCTCGTGCTGCTTCAGGCCTTAGCCTGGATCAGAACTTGTACTGCATCGAAGCGGCCAGCACGTCGCCGGACACCTTGTACTTGCCGGTCACGGTGTTGCCGGTGGCCGAGGTCGAGGTGATGTTCGGGTCCTTGGTGAACAGGTGGGTGTAGCCCACGCTGTACTCCATCTTCTCCGAAGCGGCGTAGGTCAGGCCCAGCGACAGCCACTTGCGGGTGGTGTCCGGCACGCGCACGTCACGGTGGGCGTCGGTTGTCGGGGTCTGGTCCAGTGCCACGCCGCCACGCAGGGTCAGCTGGTCGTTCAGGCGGTACTCGGTACCGATCGACGCGAAGGTGGTGTCGCGGTAGTTGAACGGCAGCACGCTGTCCGGCTGGTTGGAGTCATAGTCGACGGTGACCTTGTCGAACTTGCTCCACGCGGTGCGCGAAACGTCGGCCATGATCTTCCACTGGTCGTTCACGCGGTGGCTGACGCTGACCGTGGCGCTGGCCGGCAGGGTGATGGTGGCGCGACCGTTGCTGTCGATGAAGGTGCCCGGGGCAGCCTGTGCCAGGAACGCGGCGGCAGCCGGGGTCATGGTGAAGTCAGCCTTGCCGTCGGTGATCTTGTGCTCGACTTCCGAGCGGTAGCTGAAGGCGATGTTGGTGCCTTCCACCGGGCTGACGGTCATGCCCAGGGTGTAACCCACGGACACTTCGTCACCCTTGATGCGCAGGTTGCCATCGGCCGAACCCGGCGAGAAGCCGAGCTGGGCGGCCTGGGCGGCAGCCTGGCGGGCAGCGGCAGCGGCCTGGGCCGGGGTGCCACCGGCAGCCAGCACGGCGGCCGAAGCACGCTGCTGGGCGCTGGCGTTGATGGCGGTACCGGCGTCGACGGCGCTGGTCAGGTCGACGTTCAGGCGCTCGGCGAACACGCCGACACCGAACGACAGGTACGGGTTGATGTCATAGGAGAACGCGACGCCCAGGTCGATCGCCTTCAGGTCGGTCTTCACGCCGTTGTAGCGGCCGACCCAGTCGGTGTCGTATTCGGTCTTGAAGCCGAACGGCACGGTCAGCGATGCACCGAAATGCATGTTGTCCTTCTCGCCGAACGGCACGTGGAAGTACGCGGCCGGGACCGGGGCGATCATGCCGGCGTCGCCGCCGTTGCCGCCGGAAATCGGGGCGCCGTTGCCGTACTGGCCTTCGCCGCGGAACTTGGCGCCGAAGCTGATGGCGCTGACGTCACCCTGGAACTGGGTGCCGTCGAGCAGGCGCATCGAGGCCGGGTTGGTGGCGACCACCGAGGCATCGCCTTCGGCGGAGGTGGAGCCGGCGAACGCACGGCCCAGGCCCTTGGCGCTGTTTTCCTTCAGCTGGAAGGCAGCAGCATTGGCATCGGCGGCGGCCAGCGCACCGGCGACGCCGACGGCCAGCAGGGTCAGTCGGGCAATGGTGGAAGCAGTTTGCATCGTGTTCTCTCTCCGGTAAGCGGTGATGGTGCTCTGAGTGCGCCTGCGCCTACCGGACCCGCAAAGGTCCGCCAGAACGCGCCGGATTCCCCTCCCGACATACGACGCCGTATGCGAGTATTACCCAGAGCCGTTAATGAAACAATAACAGCAGCGGCCGTATTTCCGGTGCGAAAACTGAACAGGCGCCACGCCCGCGCATAGTCCCGGCACGCTAGGCTAGCGCCCATGTTCGTGTCTCTCCCGTCCCGCAAGAAGGCCACGCTGCGCTGGGCTACACCCGTGCTGTTTGCGGCACTGTGGCTGGCGTTCCTGTGGTCGATCTCGCGCCCGGGGGACGCCCGCAACAGCCTCTGGCTGGACTGGGGCGCCCTGTCCACCGGCCTGACCCACCCGCTGGACTGGTGGGCGACCCTGCAGGACGGCAGCGTGCTGCGGTTGTTCACCGCCCTGTTCCTGCACGCGGACTGGTCACACCTGCTGGGCAACCTGGTGTTCCTGCTCATCTTCGGCCTGCCCGCCGAACGGGTGCTGGGGCCCTGGCGCCTGATGCTGCTGTTCCTGGTGGGGGGCGCGGTGTCCAACCTGGTGGCGATCTACACCATGGGCAGCCCGGACCAGATCATCATCGGCGCCAGCGGCGCGGTGTCGGCCATGATCGGCGCCTACCTGGCCCTGTTCCCGGCCGCCCGGCTGGGCGTGGTCATCCCGCTGGGCCTGTTCCTGGAATTCGTGCGTGCCCCGGCCTACCTGCTGATCGGCGTCTGGGCCGCACTGCAGGTGGTGTTCGCCCACATCGGCCCGAGCTTCGGCATGGTGGCCTGGTGGGCGCACATCGGCGGCTTCGTGTTCGGCCTGCTGTACGGCGTGTACGTGCGCGCGGCCATCGCCCGCAAGCTGCGCAAGCGCCACGGCTTCTGAGCACCGGGTAGTGCCGGCCGCTGGCCGGCTCCCCCTCAGCGGTTGCGGGCGCGGCTGACCAGCAACGTGTTGTGGTGGGTATCGAACACCAGCGTTGCGCCACCTTCCAGCACCACGGCGTATTCGAAGAACGGCAGCTCGCCCAGCAGAGGCAGAAGCTCGCTCGCCTGCAGTGACCACACCGGCCAGGGCGGTGCGCACTCTTCGGAAACGATCAGCTGGATCTCTCCCTGCGCAGGGGCCAGCAGCTCCTCGAGCCGGGCAAGCCCCTGCATGCCATCGTCGTAGCAGGCGTGCACCTGCGTGGCCGGTGCGCCGTCCCACCAGAGAACCCGGTCGGGAGCGATACAGTGCCGATGCGCGAGCGCGTCCAGCCAAGGCCCGGCTGCACCGGGCGCCCATGGCTCCCGGCCCAGCCGTCCAGCGATCAGGGTCGCAACGTCAGCGTCATCCATGAGGCGAGCTCCGTGTCGCCGGGCGTGGCCCGGCGCTACCTCAGGGCTTGGCCGGGGTTTCGGCCGGCTTGGCCGCAGGCTTCGGTTCGGGCTTCGGTTCGGGCTTCGGCTCTGCCTTCGCATCGGGCGTCGCCTCAGGCTTCGGCGCCGGCTTTGCCGCCGCTGCCTTCGCCGCCTTCTCCGCATCGGCCTTGGCCGCCTCCGCCTTCAGCCGCGCAGCCACCGAACCCGGGCTCTTCAGTTCGGCCAGGGCATCGTTGATCGGGCCGTCGCCCGGCAGCACCGCGCCGGCGCGGTAGCCCTCGGTGCCTTCATCATCGCCACGCAGATGGCCCGGCAGGGTCGCCTCGCTGTAATCGCTCAGGCTGGCCGGCAGTGCATCTTCCTCCGGCGTCGGCGCCGGCTTCAGCTCCACGTCGGGCACGATGCCGGTGGCCTGGATCGACTTGCCGCTGGGCGTGTAATAGCGCGCGGTGGTCAGCTTGACCGAATCGCCGTTGTCCAGCGGCAGCACGGTCTGCACCGAGCCCTTGCCGAAGGTGCGGCTGCCGACCACGCGCGCGCGCTTGTTGTCGCGCAGCGCACCGGCCAGCACTTCGGATGCGCTGGCCGAACCGGCGTCGGTCAGCACCACCACCGGTGCGCCCTTCAGCAGGTCGCCCGGGGTCGCATCGAAGCGTGCATCGCTGATGCTGATGCGGCCGCGGGTGCTGACGATGTTGCCCTTGTCGAGCAGGTCATCGGCCACCTGCACCGCAGCGGTCAGCAGGCCACCGGGATTGCTGCGCAGGTCCAGCACCAGGCCCTTGAGCTGGCCCCCGGCCTGCTTCTGCAGCTGCTGCACGTGCTTCTGGAAATCAGAACCGGTATCGGCCTGGAACGTGCTCAGGCGGATGTAGCCGTAGCCCGGTTCGAGCATGCGGCTCTTCACGCTGGTCACGCGGATGGTCTGCCGGGTCAGGCTGACGTCGAACGGCTTGGGCTTGCCGTCGCGCACGATGGTCAGCACCACCTTGCTGCCAGCGGGGCCACGCAGCGGTTCGCTGGCATCGATGGCGCTGATCGGCTTGCCGTCGATGGCGATGATCAGGTCGCCGGCGAGGATGCCGGCCTTGGCCGCCGGCGTGTCGTCGATCGGCGAGATGACCTTCATGCTGGCGTTGTCCGGCTGCTGCTGCAGCTCCACGCCGATGCCTTCGTAGGCGCCGTTGGCCTGTTCGTCGAAGGCCTCGGCGTCTTCCTTGTTGAAGTAGGTGCTGTGCGGATCGAGGTCCAGCAGCAGGCCGCGCACCGCCGACTGCATCAGCTTGTTGTCATCGACCGGATCGACATAGGCGGCGCGGACCGCGTTGTACACCGAGACGAAGCGACGGATGTCTTCCAGCGGCACCTTCGAGGTCACCGCCTCCTCGTTGCTCGCTGCCTGGCCGGAGGTATCGGTGGCGGCCGGCGCAGTCTGCTGCGCCCAGGACAGCGCTGGCATCAGGGCCAGCAAGAGGGTGGCGGTACGGGCTGCGCGCATGGATCACTCCTGTCGACGGTGGCATCGTGCCCAAGGCACATTCCCCGATTATGCGCGAAGCGTAGCTAAATTCCCGTTGAATCCGGCCCTGCCCGCAGTGCCTTTGATTCAGCGCCGCTGCAGCCAGCTGTCCGGGTTGACTGGCTGCCCGCCACGACGCAGCTCGAAGTACAGCGCGGTGACGCCCTGGCCACCGGAATTGCCGACCTTGGCCACCGCATCACCACGGCTGACCCGCGCGCCGGCATCCTTCAGCAAGGTGTCGTTGTGTGCGTACAGGCTCATGTAGCCGTTGCCGTGGTCGACGATCAGGATCATGCCGTAGCCGGTCATCCAGTCGGAGAACACGACGGTGCCATCGGCCACGGCGGTGACGGTGCTGCCGGCCGGCGCGCCGATCAGCACGCCGCTGCTGGTGCGCCCGTCGGGCAGCTTGGCGCCATAGCGGGCCAGCAGGTTGCCGGACAGCGGCCAGCCCAGGCCACCCACCTTCGGCGCAGGCGCAGAGGCCACGGCCGGCGGTACCTTGGTCGGCGGCGGCGGGCGGCCTTCGGCCTTGGCCTGGCGTGCCGCCTTCTCGGCAGCGGCCTTCTCGGCGGCTGCCTTGCGCGCGGCGGCGCGGCGTTCGGCCTCGGCACGGGCCGCCGCTGCGCGCAGGTTGGCCAGCAGCGTTTCCAGTGCCTTGGCATCCTGGCCGAGCGCCTGTTCCTTCTCGCGCCGGTCCTTGAAGCGTTCTTCCAGCGAGGCCACGGTCTGCGCGCGATCGCGGCGATCGGCGGCCAGCGTGGCCGCCTGCTGCTTCTGGTCGCGCTGCGCGCCCTGCAGGGACTGCTTGCGCTCGGCAATCTGGGCCTGCAGCGTCTCCAGTTCCTTCAGGTCGCCGGTGAGGGTGGCGATGCGCTGGGCGCGCTCGCGCTGCAGGTAGCGGTGATAGGCCAGTGCGCGGTTGGCATCGGCCACCGTGTCCTGCGACAGCAGCAGCTTCAGCGGGGCATGGTTGCCCAGCTGGTAGGCCGCACGCAGCAGCCCGGCCAGTTCGCGGTTCTGCTGGGCCAGGTTGGCCTGCAGGGTCGCGCGGCGCTGCTCGGCCTCGGCCAGGGCCTGGTTCTGCTCGCGCAGCGCGGTTTCGGTCTGTGCCAGCACCCGGCCGCTGCGAGCGACCTTTTCATCCGCATCGCGCAACTGCCGCGAGGCCTGCCCGCGCTGGCCTTCGATCTGCCGGCGCTCCTGCGCAACGCCCTTCAGTTCGGTGCGCAGCTTCTGCAGCTTGCGCTCGGCCTCGCGGGTGGAGGCGGTCTGCGCGCTGCCCGGCAGGGGAACCGCCAGCGCCAAGGCCAGCCCCAGCAACAGGCAACGCCCGGCGCGGGCAGCGGCGGCGTGATGTCGGCGTGAGGGGAAGACGTTGTCGCGCAAGGGCTTTCCAGTGACTTCAGGCAGTTGCAGGGGGTGCCCGGGAATGGTGACATCAACGCACGCGGCCTGCCAGCCGCACAACAACGAGGTCCCCCATGAAAACGCTCTCCATTCCGCTGCTGTTGGGCGCGCTGCTGGTCGCCGGCCCGCTTGGCGCGCAGGACAACATCAGCAAGGTCAACGGCAGCATCAGCGCCGATCCGGGCCAGCGCTACGGCAAGCTGGACACCGTCAACGGTGGCATCCGCGTCGGTGATGGCGTCGAGACCGGCAGCATCGACACCGTCAACGGCGGCGTCACCGTGGCCGACCGCGCACACACCGGCAGCATCGAGACGGTCAACGGCAGCGTGCGCCTGGGCCGTGAGGTCATCGCCCGCGGCGATGTCAGCACGGTCAACGGCAGCATCTTCAGCGACCACGGCAGCCAGATCGAGGGCGGCGTGGAAACAGTCAACGGTGGCATCGGCCTGGTCAACAGCCGCGTGCGCCAGGACGTGGAGACGGTCAACGGCGACATCACCGTGGGCATCGGCTCGCAGGTCGGTGGTGGCCTGCGCGTGCGCAAGCCGAACTTCAGCGTTTCGCTCACCGCCAGCCGCAAGCCGCGCGTGATCATCGGCCCGAACGCCGTGGTCGAAGGCGCCCTGCTGTTCGAACGCGAGGTGGTGCTGTACGTGCACCGCACCGCGCGCGTCGGGCCGATCACCGGTGCCGAGCCGATCCCGTTCGACACCGATACCGCGCCGGCGGACTGAGTCCCCGGCGCTGCAGTACGGGGAATGTTCCCCTTCACAGGCCGCGCCCGGCGTGGCCATCCCTCGTGTATCCAGGAAACGACGATGCCCCGCAAACTCCTCCTGTGCCTGGCCGCCGCGGCCGCGCTCAGCGCCTGCAAAGGCGAAGACACTTCCACCCCGGCAGCGGCCGCCAGCCCCGACGCTGCGGCCACCCCGGCGGCCCACACCTTCTCGCCCGGCATCAACGCCGCCGACTTCAGCGAGATGGTCAAGACGCTGGCCTCGGACGAGTTCGAAGGCCGCGCCCCGGGCAGCAAGGGCGAAGAGCTGACGGTCAACTACATCCGCGACCAGATGCAGCGCATCGGCCTGCAGCCGGGCAACGGTGACAGCTGGTTCCAGGACGTGCCGATGACCGAGACCACGGCCGACGAATCGACCGTGCTGAAGATCACCCAGGGCGGCAAGACCACCGAGCTGAAGTTCGGTACCGACATGGTGGTGGGCACCCGTACTGGCCAGGCTGAGGTGAAGGTCGATGCCAGCGACCTGGTGTTCGTCGGCTACGGCGTCGATGCGCCGGAACAGAAGTGGAACGATTACGCCGGCCAGGACTGGAAGGGCAAGACGGTCGTCATGTTCGTCAATGACCCGGGCTTCCACGTCGACGACGAGAAGCTGTTCGACGGCAAGCGCATGACCTACTACGGGCGCTGGACCTACAAGTTCGAGGAGGCCGCACGCAAGGGTGCTGCCGCCGCGCTGATCGTGCACGACACTGCCGGTGCGTCCTATGGCTGGGACGTGGTGAAGAACTCCTGGGCCGGCCCGCAGTACGACCTGCCTGCCAAGGATGATCCGGAAACCCGCATCCCGGTGCAGGGCTGGCTGAGCGCGGAGGCAGCCAAGGCGCTGTTCGCGGGTGCCGGCCTGGACCTGGCGCAGGCCTACAAGGACGCCAGCAAGCGCGGCTTCAAGCCGGTGCCGCTGAAGGCCACGGCCGCCGTCGACCTGAAGAGCCAGATCGCGCAGAAGCAGTCGCGCAACGTGGTGGGCGTGCTGCCGGGCAGCAAGCGTGCCGACGAAGCCGTGCTGTACATGGCCCACTGGGACCATCTGGGCAAGCATGAAGGCGAAGAAGGCGACAACATCTACAACGGTGCCGTGGACAACGCCACCGGTGTGGCGGGCATCCTCGAAGTGGCTGAAGCCATGGCCCACCAGGATCCCAAGCCGGAGCGTTCGGTGGTGTTCCTGGCTGTGACCCTGGAAGAGTCCGGCCTGCTGGGTTCCAAGTACTACGTGGCCCACCCGACCTTCCCGCTGGACAAGATCGCCGGTGTGATCAACATCGATGCGATGTCGGTGGCAGGGCGTGCCAAGGACGTGACGGTGACCGGCTTCGGCAGCTCGGAGCTGGAGGACATCCTCAAGCCGCTGGCCGCCGCACAGGACCGCACCCTGCACGGTGAGACCTCGGTGCAGAGTGGCTTCTACTTCCGTTCGGACCACTTCAACTTCGCCAAGGCCGGCGTGCCGGCGCTGTATGCCGACGGTGGCGAGGACCTGCGCGACGGCGGCGTCGAAGCGGGCCGCAAGGCGGCTGCCGATTACGGCAACAACCGTTACCACGGGCCGAAGGATGAGTTCGATGCCAGCACGTGGAAGCTGGATGGCACCGTGGAAGACCTGGAGCTGATGTACGGCGTGGGCAAGGAACTGGCCGGCGGTGATCGCTGGCCGAACTGGTATGAAGGCAATCCCTTCAAGGCCGCCCGCGACGAGATGATGAAGAACAAGGCTCCGGCCGCAGCAAAGTAGAGTCGAGCTTGCTCGACTGAACAGTGTTGAGGTCAAAGCGGCGCCCGTAAGGGCGCCGCTTTTTTGTGTGCGGGTGGGCAGTCCATCCACGCATGGCGTGGATCTACTGGTTCGCCGCCTGTTGACTTCATGCGTTGCCGGCCAGCGGCCGGCACTACCGCATTGATCTGCGCGCAAAGAAAAACCCCGCTGCGTCAGCAGCGGGGTTTGGGGTGTAAACCCTGGCGATGACCTACTCTCGCATGGCTTGAGCCACACTACCATCGGCGCAGCTGCGTTTCACTTCCGAGTTCGGGATGGGATCGGGTGGTTCCACAGCGCTAATTTCACCAGGGAGACGGTTGCAGCAGCGCTTGCAGCGCCAGCTCGCGATCTTGCCCTTGGGGCGGAAGGTACCCGGAAAAGCGATGCCTTCACTTAATAAGAAAAACCCCGCTGCGTTAGCAGCGGGGTTTTTGGGTATAAACCCTGGCGATGACCTACTCTCGCATGGCTTGAGCCACACTACCATCGGCGCAGCTGCGTTTCACTTCCGAGTTCGGGATGGGATCGGGTGGTTCCACAGCGCTAATTTCACCAGGGAG
>NZ_CP026002.1:1103764-1321124 GCF_003086915.1 Stenotrophomonas sp. ZAC14A_NAIMI4_1 | reverse complement strand
TGCTGGCCGTGCAGCACGTGGCGGTGAACAACCTGGACCAGGGCATCGCCGAACTGCTGGGCAACACCGCGCTGGAACGCGGTGCCTACCGCAACAGTTTCATCGCCACCGGCGCCGATGTGCCGCTGCGCGCCCTGCCGCTGGACCGCCCCACCCTGCACGGCCCGCAGACCGCGCGCGTGGTGGGCGTGGCCGATGCCGCGCTCAGCCCCAACCGCGAACACCAGGTGCGCATCCAGTTCGGCTGGCAGCGCGGCAGCAAGCCCAACCCGGGCGGCCTGAACGACACCGGCAGCGCGCAGCCCGGCCATGCCCCCGGTGACCACACCAGCGGCAGCTGGGTGTCGGTGGCCGAATGGGTGGCCGGGCCCAACTGGGGCACCGCCTTCCTGCCGCGCGTGGGCGCCGAGGTGCTGGTTGAATTCCTGCACGGGGATATCGACCAGCCGCGCATCACCGGCCAGCTGTACAACGGCGAAGTGGCCCCGCCCTTCGGCGGCGGCATCGACGAAAACGCCCGCCACCCCGGCGTGCTCAGCGGCCTGCACACCCAGGCCCATGACGGCAGCGGCACCCAGCAGTGGGTGATCGACGACACGCCCGGCCAGCTGCGCACGCGCCTGCACAGCTCGCTGGCCGACAGCCGGCTGGAGCTGGGCTACCTCATCGCCCACCAGGACACCGCCCGCGGCGCCCTGCGCGGCGAAGGCTTCGAGCTGGCCACCCAGGGCTGGGGCAACGTGCACGCCGGCGAAGGCCTGCTGCTGTCGGCCAGCCTGCAGCAGCGCGCCGGCTCCACGGTGATGGACAACGCCAGCGTGGTGTCGCAGCTGAAGGGGGCCGAGCGCAGCCTGGAACAGATGCAGCAGACCCTGGGCCAGCAGCAGGTGCCCGGCCTGGCCGAGTTCGAGCGGACCAAGCAGCTGCGCGAGCAGATCGATCCGCAGGCGCAGGGCCGCTATGCCGGCGACGTGAACGGGCAGAACGCGATGAAGCCCGGCAGCGATGGCCGCAGCCCCGGCGAACAGCCGGTGGAACGGCTGGGCAAACCGTTGTTGCTGGCCGAAGCCCCGCACCATGTGGCCTGGACCACCCCGGCCAGCGCAGTGGCCTATGCCGGGCAGAACCTGCAGATGACCGTGCAGCAGGACCTGCACGTCAGCGCTGGCGAGACCATCGCCACCGTGTCCGGCGAGCATGTTTCGCTGTTCGCGCAGAGCGGCCCACTGCGGGTGATTGCCGCGCAGGGGCCGGTCAGCCTGCAGGCCAACGACGGCGAGCTGGAGCTGCTGAGCGACCAGGCATTGACCATCACCGCCACCGACGACCGCATCGACGTGCTGGCGCAGACCAAGGTCGTGCTGCAGGCCGGCAGCAGCGCGATCACGCTGGAAGGCGGGAACATCACGTTCAGCTGCCCGGGCGAGTTCAAGGTCAAGGCGGGTGAGCATCCGTTCTTGGGGGGCGGCAGTGACGCCCCTGCGATACCGGTCCTCCCGAGTGGCCTGTTTTCATTCAAGGACAGCCTGCGCTTCGCCTTGGAAGGTGCGGACTCGCTGGCTACGGAGATGGGATGGAAGGACAAGGCGTACCGTATCTTCAACGACGAAGGCGAACAGGTCGCCAGCGGTACCATCGGTGAAGACGGCAGGTTGCCGCGGGTGATGGCCGACGGCTTGGGCCGCCCGCTGACCCTGGAAGTGGGCGACGACCGTTGGGAGATGTTGACTTCGACGGCAGGCAATGCGCCCGAGAACGACGGTGATACCCCCGATTCCGATGGCGATGATCCCTTCCTGGGCGATCTCGACGGCAGGGAAGCAATCGGAACGCTGACACCGGAACAGATCCTGGAACTTCTCAACGAATCGCCATCCTCGACATGAACATCCGATCATTTCTGCTCCTGCTTCCGCTCGGCATCTGCCTGGCGTCGTTTGCCCAGGCACAGCAGTACTCGCCCGGCAGCACCGACATCAAGGCCGGCCAAGGCACGGTGCGCGTGAACGCTGGCTACGTCAGCCACTTCAACGCGAACAGCTTCCACGTCTACAGCTTTCAGTACCGCCCGACGGGCACTGATTCAGTGTGGAACCAGCTTCCACTGCTGGCACGCAGCGAGGCACCGCCCGCGGAGTTCCTGGTAAAGGCGACCGCGACGGCTGACTTTCCCTTGCGCGATGCCCGTGTAGTAGTCGAGGCGGGCAAGGTGTCCGTGTACATCGCCGAACTGACGTTCAAGGACACCCCATATGACGACGATGCAACCGTCGAGCTCAAACGCTATCTGCTGAAGCAGCAACCCGATGAAGAGCGCTGGGTGCTGGTGCTCGACTCCACCCGACGGCTGGCAAAGGGCATCGATGTGACGCAAGCCCTGGCCAAGCTCCCGTCCCGATAGGAAGACACGGAATGCCTACCTATATCAGCGCTGTTTTCAACAAGGAAACGCGCACTGTGGAGTTCACCGCCGACAACGGCGACAAGCTCATCCGCAGTGGCGGCTCGCTGGCATGGCTGCTCAACAACCCCGGCAATCTGCGCCCGGGCGGCAAGTATCTGAAGATGATCGGGCAGGCCGATACCAAGAGCGGCAAGTTCGCTGTGTTCCCCACAGCGGAGGATGGGCGGGCTGAAAAGCGCGCGTTGCTGCGCCGCAAGTACAACGACATGACGTTGTACAACGCCATGCACACCTACGCGCCCGAATCGGAGAACGATACGGCCGCTTATCTGGCCTATGTGCGCAAGCGATCCGGCGCCACCGACCAGACGGTCATCAAGGACATGACCGACGAGCAGTTCAACGGGATGATCGGGGCGATGGAGCAGTACGAAGGCTTCAACGCCAAGCCCGAGACCCGCAAGGAGCGCATCGTGCATGCGACCCAGGTCACGCTGTCCGATGGTACCCGCCCCCTGCCGTCGACGCCGGTGATCGTGCGCAGCAGCACCGCCGGTGAGAAAAAGGTCAAGACCAACGATCACGGCGCTCTGCCCGCCTTCATCACCCGCCAGCCGGGCGAGATGATCGAGCTGTTCCTGGACGAATCCGGCAAGATCGGGACGCGCATCGGACAGTTCGCGCTGCAGCAGGCCTCCGCATCCCTTGTGTTTGCGCGCAACATGATGACGGTCGGTGGAAACTCCCAGCCGCACAATCCGGTGCAGGCCAGCAAGGACAAGCGAACGTCACTGCGCTACGTCGTGCAACCCGGCGATACGCTGGCAACCATTGCCAGCCGTTTCAAGACCTCGGTGGACGAACTGGTGGCAAACAACCAGATCCGCAACCGTAACCGCATCTATCCGGGGCACGTGGTGTGGATCTACGGCAAGGCACCCGCCGGCGCCGCCAATGACAGCGGGCCGGCACCGCCGGCGGCACGTGCCTCGGCGGCATACAGCGTGCGCTCCGGCGACACGCTGGGCAGCATCGCCGACCGTCATGGCACCAGTGTTGATGCGCTGATGGCCGCAAACCCGTCGATCAGCAATGCAAACCGGATCAGTCCGGGACAGAAAATCACCCTGCCTGCAGGCGCAAAAGCAGCGTCCTCCGCGTCGCAGACCGCGTCAACACGCAATACCGGTGCAGCGGCTGCGAGCAAGAGCGATCGCCCTTCCCTTGTGAAGCAGCCGACGAACACATCGGCGGGGACTTCGACCAGGCAACCTGCGGCAGTGCAGGCGCGTGACACACGCAGCCGCGAGGGCGAAGGCCATCCGATCTCGATCATTCCCTTCTCCCAGAAGCGCGCCCCCTGGGTCGAGCATGCCTATGCACAGGCACGCAAATGGGCAGGAAAGAAGGAAGCCGAGATCAGCCGCACGATCAATTTCCATTCGGAACTTGGCTACGGCAAACAATTCACTACGCTTGCTGGCAGCTCGAACGCGTGGTGCGCCTCGTTCGTGAACTGGTGCCTGCGCAGCGCTGGCTTTGCCACTTCCTCGCCCCACCCCTACCGGGCACGTTCGTTCGCTGCCGACACCACCCGCTTCAGCCAGATCGATGGGCCGGTGTTCGGCGCAGTGGCGCTGGTCGGAACATCGCACGTGGGCTTCGTCTACGCGATGGAGCGCGGCCGCCCGGTACTGCTGGGCGGAAACCAGAGCGATCAGATCAACTTCGTCCGCTTCAATCCAGCCACGCTGCGCTACTACGTGCCAAAAAGCTATCTGCCTTTTGCGCAGAAGGAACTCAAGGAATCCAAACTCGATGAACTGGCAGCCACCGATCTCAACGCGGCACTTGGCATTGTTGTGGCCAAGAAGGCTGGCGACAACACGCGCTGAACCGCTGCGATGGGCCCTGATTGCCACCATCGGGCTGGGGCTTGCGGGATGCGGTGCACCCACCTCGCCCGATGCCGAGCCAGCAGGTACCGCTGCGGCAGATGCAGCTACGCTGTCCGGTGAGGCTGATGCGGCCCCTACAGCCAAGCTGGAGGTGCTGCCGCCGCTGGGCGACGCGCAGTTGACTGATCTCTACTCCGGCACGCTGCTGAAACAGGTGGTTTTCCAGGACGCCGACGGTGCCGGTGTACTGCTGCTGTCGCGCAGCGAAAAGACCCTGCCGGCCGAAGGCGAGGAGGATCCGGTGGAGCAGATCACTCTGCGTGCGGAGCTGTACAGGCGTGCGGACCAGGCGGCGGCCTGGACGTCGCGATGGAGCGTGGACGACCCGATCCAATGCGAAGGCCTGGACCTGGACGCGGGCTATTTCCTCGACCAGGTGACGGCGACCGACCTTGACAACGATGGCCGCGCCGAGCTGACCCTGGCCAGCCACAGCTTCTGTGGCGGTGGGGTGGACCCGCAGCAGCTGCGCATCGGCCTTCGCCAGGGGGAGCAGTACTACGAAGTACGTGGTGAATCGCTGGTGGAGGTGGAAGGCGATGAACCCTTCGGCGGCGACCGGCAGGACGACCCTGCACTGGCTTCGGCTGCGCCAGCGCTGCGCGCACACGTAGACAAGGTGTGGGAGGCGATCAAGCGCGGAAGTTCACTGTGACGTCGTCACGATGCCAGAGCCTGTATCAGGCCCTCCTGCTGCTGGCGCTCTCCGCTGCTGCGGACGTCTCCATCGCGCGCACTCCGCTGCACAGCGCGCTGCAACGCGCGTGTTCGACCGCCATCGATGACAGGATCGAACTGTTACCGGTGGATGGAAAGCGCGTCAGCGCGTGTCCGCCGGGAAGTGACGAGGACTGCCCATACAGCGCCCGGGAAGGAAAGACCTTCTTGAGCGACACGCCCGATCTCAACAACGACGGGCGCGAGGACGCGATCCTCACCTACTTCGGAAGCAGCTACGGCGATCTCGATGTTACCGATAGACTGATCCTTGCCCAGTGTGCGGATGGAACCTATATCCGTCTATTGGAGGGCAGCTTCACGACATTGACGGCTCCTGTCGCGCCGCATGCTGCCTGGCCAGCACTGGACGCGACACGGGACTGCCCAGCCGGTCAGAACGGCACCGTCCGTACCGAGAAGATCCAGCTGCAGTTCGACGAGGTAACGATGCGGTATCGCGGTCCGGCAGGCATTGACCTGATCCAGGTCTGCAGTGAATAGCGACAGATGCGGCGCAGACGAGCCCCTGCTTTGATCCAACGCATGCCGTCGCCACAGGCAGGGTGCTATGGTGGCGCCACCATCTCGCAGGAGCGCCGCTCATGACCCGTTTCGGTTCCGCCCGCCTCGCCCTTGCCGCCCTTGCCACGCCGCTGCTGCTGTCGGCCTGTGTCAGCACGCCCGGCCCGCAGGTGAAGGGCTCGGGCCTCTGCGACGCCAGCCAGCTGGAGTGGGCCGTAGGCCAGCCGGGCAATGAAGAAAACATGCGCCGGCTGTCGCGTGAGAGCGGCGCGGGCCTGGTCAATCCGATCGGCCCGACCACCATCACCACCAAGGACATCCGCCCGGACCGCCTGCGGGTCTACATGGACAAGAACAACATCATCACTGCCGCACGCTGCGAGTAACCGCGCCCTGGCGGGCCCGCGGCAGGCCGGCCACGTTGGCACAGGCCGGCAGCGGCCTGTCGGGCACGTAGCTGCCGCCGATGCTGCGGAACACCCGGTCAGCGGCACACGCGGCACGCTCGCCGCTGCGGTACTTCAACTGCGGCAGGGCATCGGTGGACGGCTGGACCTCAAGGCTGGCCCCCGCCTGCCACGGCACCACCAGCAGATCACTGTCGGTCTGCACATCATCGGCCAGGTGACGAACCTGGCCCACGTGCAGCCAGGCAGGCTTTCCCTCCTGCTGCACGACCGCGGCGACCAGCACATCCTGCACCTCATTGCCTTCCACGCGGTGGGCAGGCAGGCGGATGATGTTCGGCCACACCGCAAGGCGTGCGCCTTCAGGCACGGCCACGGTCACCGCACGGTTCAGCGGTTCGCGTGCGCCGGCCATCGTTTCTTCCACCATCAGCGTGGCAAACGGCGTCTCATCGGCCTGCAGCGCCTGCACGCACCAGGCGCGGTCCTCGGTGCAGTAGCGGGCGCCGTCCGCCGCAGTGTCTGCAGCAGCGGGCACCGGTAACAGTGCTTCCAGGCGGCTGCCGGTTGCGCTGGGCGCGGCCGCCGCAGCAATCAGCGGCATCATCAGCAGCGCGGCAGACAGCGCTCGGGAAACGGGGGCGTAACTCATCAGGCATTCCTCTGCGCAGCAGCGCATCCTTGCGAATGCAGCGATGGTAACGCAGGAGATGTTCAATGCCCGTTGCAGTCGCAGCTCCCCCACCCCTTCGCCTTGGAAGTGTGGCCAATACCCGGATTGAACGTGTTGCTTGGGTCGAGCTGCCGGTAGAAGCCGGCCAGTGCCGGCTTGGCCGGATACAGGTGGCCGACGTTGTGTTCGGCCGGGTACTCGGCACCGCGCTGGTCCAGCAGCGCCCACATCGCGTGCTCGATCGCCATCGGGTCTTCGCCCTTGCGCGCGATGTAATCCTGGTGGAACACATGGCAGAGGAAGTGGCCGTAGTACAGCTTGTGCAGCAGGCGCCCGTCGATGTCGGCCGGCAGGGATTCGAACCAGTCCGCGTCGTCGCGGCGCAGCGCGATGTCCAGCGCCACGATGTCCTGTACCTGCGCACGGTGGACTTCGCGGTAGCGCACCGCCGCACCGGCGACCGCGAAACGATGCAGGAACGCCTTGCGCCCTTCTTCGGCCGTGCAGCGGAAGAAACCACCCTCGTGGTTGGCGAAACACCCGCGCAGCCAGCGCTCGGTCTCTGCGGCATCCTGTGCCGATACCTTCAGCAGCAGGTGATGTTCATAGCGCTGGCGGAACTCGTCCATGCGCGCCGGCAGATGCGAGGGCAGCAGGCCGGTCAGTGCCTGCATCACCCGGTCGGTCACCCCGCGCAGGCCCCATCGCTCGAACCAGCCATCGACGCGGCTCTTGAGCGCGAATGCGGCCGGCACGCGCGCGGTGCCCAGGCGATCGATCAACAGGAACGTGTCCTTTCCATAACGCTCGCCAATGTCATAGGCGTCGCGATGGATGTACTCACCCGCAATCGGCAGGCGCTCGAAACCGGTCAGCAGCTGGCGGCGGATGGCGGTGAGCGTGGCGGTGCGGTTGCTGCCGATGTAGAAGACCTCGGCGGCTTCCTTTTCGAACGTATCCAGGCGCACGGCGAATACGGCCAGCTTTCCCGCCGAACCGGCCGCTTCGTAATGGCGGCTGGGATCGGCGTTGAACCGTGCGGGCGTATCGGCATCGATCCGCCGCACCTCCTCGGCATAGCGTGGATCGGACGCGGCGCGACCGTCGCCGTCACCCACATCGGACGCGCTGTACTGCCCATCCTGCAGGCGCTGCAGGATCTGCTCCGGGGTATCGCCCAGGGCGATGCCCAGGTGGTTGACCAGCTGCAGTGTGCCCTGCGCATCGACCTGCGCGTACAGTGCCAGCTCGGTGTACGCCGGGCCACGGCGCACCAGCGCGCCGCCGGAATTGTTGCAGACGCCACCCAGCACCGAGGCGCCGATGCAGGACGATCCGATCACCGAATGCGGTTCGCGTCCCAGCGGTGCGAGCGTCTGCTCAAGGCGGTCCAGTGTTGCGCCTGGCAGGCACAGCACCTGGCGGCCTTCGTTCAACAGCTGGATGCCGGTCAGGCGCAGCGTGCTGACCAGCACGATCGGCCGGCCGTAGTCGTCGCCGTCCGGGGTCGAACCGCCGGTCAGGCCGGTGTTGGCCGCCTGCAGGATGATCGCTGCCCCACCCTGCACTGCCGCCTGCAGCGCGCGCCACAGTTCCAGCAGCGTGCCCGGGCGCACCACCGCCAGCACCGGGCCATCACCGAAGCGGTAGCCGCGGCGAAAGCGCCGGGTGGCCTTGTCGCTGGTCAGTACATGGCGGCTGCCGACCGCGTCGCGCAACTGCGCCAGCACGGCGTCGTGGCCACTCATGGCAGGCTCACCAGCGAGTCACGGCCGATATCGGCGATGCGACGCGCGCCGGTCAGGGTCATCGCCACGCGCATTTCCTTGGCGATCAGGTCCAGCAGGTTGGCCACGCCGGCCTCACCCTGTGCGGCGAGCGCATAGACAAAGGCACGGCCCAGCAGCACGGTGTCGGCGCCCAGCGCCAGCATGCGCACCACGTCCAGGCCGTTGCGGATGCCCGAATCAGCCAGGATCTTCAGGTCGCCCTGCACGGCATCGGCAATGGCCGGCAGTGCGCGTGCAGTGGACAGCACGCCGTCCAGCTGGCGGCCACCATGGTTGGACACCACGATGCCATCGGCACCGAACTTCACCGCATCGCGGGCGTCGTCCGGATCGAGGATGCCCTTGATCACCATCGGGCCCTTCCAGAACTCGCGGATCCACTCCAGGTCCTTCCAGGAAATGGACGGGTCGAAGTTGCTGCCCAGCCAGCCGATGTAGTCTGCCAGCCCGGTCGGATTGCCGCGGTAGGCGGAGATGTTGCCGAGGTCGTGCGGGCGACCGAACAGGCCAACATCCCAGGCCCACTGCGGATGGGTGATGGCCTGGCCGAAGCGGCGCAGCGAGGCATTGGGACCGCTCATGCCCGAATGCGCGTCACGATAGCGCGCGCCCGGCACCGGCATGTCCACGGTGAACACCAGGGTGGTCACGCCCGCCGCCTGTGCGCGCTCCAGCGCATTGCGCATGAAGCCGCGGTCGCGCAGCACGTACAGCTGGAACCACATCGGCCGCTGGATGGCCGGCGCCACTTCTTCGATCGGGCAGACCGAGACAGTGGACAGGGTGAAGGGAATACCGCGACTGTCGGCCGCACGCGCGGCCTGCACCTCGCCGCGCCGTGCGTACATGCCGGTCAGGCCGACCGGGGCCAGCGCCACCGGCATCGCCAGCGTCTCGCCGAACAATTCGGTTTCCAGGCTCAGGTCGGACATGTTGCGCAGGATGCGCTGGCGCAGCGCGATGTCGGACAGATCGGAAACATTGCGCTTCAGCGTGTGCTCGGCATACGCGCCGCCATCGATGTAGTGGAACAGGAACGGCGGCAGGCGGCGTTGCGCTGCGGCACGGTAATCGGTGGAGGCGGAAATGATCATGGGGTCAACCGGAAGTAATCAGCCATGCGGAGAAGGTAGGCGCGAAGCGCGTGCACGCCGCGCCTCGTTGTCATCGAGGGTGCGCAGCGTGGTGTGCACGAACGCGAGGTGGGCGTGCGCGGCGGCGCGCGCGCGTTCGGGATCGCCGGCCAGCACCGCATCCATCATTTCGCGGTGCTGGTCGGACAGCGGCGAGAACGTGCGGGCCGAGGTGTAGAGCTTTTCGCGGCTCTGCGAGATGTTGGTCTGCAGCAGCTCGAACAGCCCGCGCATCACCTGCAGCAGCACCAGGTTGTGCGAGGCTTCGGCGATGGACAGATGGAACGCCGCATCGGCTTCGGCCTCGCCGGCCGGATCATCCTTGCCGTGCGCATCCATCATGGTCTGGAAGGCCTGCGCGATGCGCGCGCGGTCTTCGTCGGTGGCACGCAGTGCGGCATGCCAGGCAGTGGCACCTTCCAGCGCGTGGCGGATCTCGAGCACGTCGAAGCGGTATTCCGGATCGCCCTGGAACAGCGGTAGATACGGAGCCAGCGGCTCGTCCAGCGCCTGCCGGGCCCGCGCGGCAGGCTCGGCCACGTAGGTGCCGCCGCCCACACGGGCGGTCAGCAGCCCCTGGCTGGCCAGCTGCGCGATCGCCTCGCGCAGCGCGGTACGCGAAACCCCAAGCTGCACCGCCAGCGCGCGCTCGGCCGGCAGCCGGTCACCCGGCTTCAGCTGCTGCTCCTGCACCAGCACGCGCAGCTGCGCGGCCACCTTGTCCGAAACCCGTTGCATGCTCATGGCGCCATTGTCGCCCGAAGCATGCAGCGGTGGGTCAGCCTGCCCGACATGGCTCAGGGAACCATCCAGGTCAGCCAGTAGGCCTGGGCCAGGGTGATCAGGCCGACCATCGTGGTGAAGATCAGGCTGTGCTTGACCGTGAAGCGGAACAGGTCCGACTCCCTGCCTGCCAGGCCCACCGCGGCGCAGGCAATGGCGATCGACTGCGGCGAGATCATCTTGCCGGTTACCCCGCCGGTGGTATTGGCCGCCACCAGCAGCACGTCGGACACGCCGATCTGCTGCGCGGTGGTCGCCTGCAGCGCCGAGAACAGCGCGTTGGAGGAGGTGTCCGAGCCGGTGAGGAACACGCCCAGCCAGCCCAGGAACGGCGAGAAGAACGGGAAGGCCTTGCCGGTGTGGGCCAGTGCCAGCGCCAGCGTGGCCGACAGCCCGGAGTAGTTGGCGATGAAGGCGAAGGCCAGCACCATGCCGATGGAGTAGATCGGCACGCGCAGCTCGCGCACGGTTTCGCCGAAGGTCTGCACGGCGGCCCTGGCCGGCATGCGCAGGGCCAGGATGGCGATGACTGCAGCGAGGAGGATCGAGGTGCCGGTAGCCGAGAACCAGTCGAACGTGTAGACCGCGTCGTAGCTCAGGGGTGCCGGCACGATCGGCGGCATCTTCTGCACCATCTGGTCCAGCCCCGGCACCGGAATTTTCAGCACCCAGCCCTGCAGCGGGCCGCCTGCTGCGAACAACGCCTTGAACGGCTTGATGCTCCACAGGGTGACCATGGCGGTGAGAATCAGGAACGGCGACCACGCCTTGGCGATCTGGCCGACGCTGTAGCGCGGTGCGTCCAGCGCCTGCGCGGCAGCCTCGGCACTGGTGGCGGTGTCGAAACGGAAGATGCGCACCGGCTTCCAGCGGCGCAGGAACAGGGTCAGGCAGACCAGCGAGGCCAGTGACGCGGTGATGTCGGGCAGTTCCGGGCCGATGAAGTTGGACGTCAGGTACTGGGCGATGGCGAACGAACCACCGGCCACCAGGACCGCCGGCCAGGTTTCCCGGATGCCACGCCACCCATCCATGATGGCCATGATCCAGAACAGCACGATGACGGTGAGGAAGGGCAGCTGGCGCCCGGCCATCTGGCCGATCTCGAACGCGTCCAGGCCGGTGACCTGCCCGGCGACGATGATCGGGATGCCCATCGCGCCGAATGCCACCGGCGCGGTGTTGACGATCAGGCACAGGCCCGCGGCATACAGCGGCTTGAAGCCCAGCCCGACCAGCAGCGCGGCGGTGATGGCCACCGGCGCGCCGAAGCCGGCCGCGCCCTCCAGGAAGGCGCCAAAGGCAAAACCGACCATGAGCATCTGCAGGCGCTGGTCCTCGGTGACCGACAGGATCGAGGCGCGGATGATGTCGAACTGGCCGGTTTTCACCGAGACTTTGTAGAGGAACACCGCGCCGATGATGATCCACGCGATCGGCCACAGGCCGTAGACGAAGCCGTAGCCCGCCGCGCCCAGCGCCTGCGCCAGCGGCATCCGGTAGAACAGCAGGGCAACGCCGAGTGCGATGGCCACGGTGAGCGTGCCGGCCAGCCACCCCTTCATGCGCAGCACGGCCAGGGCAACGAAGAAGAACGCGATCGGCAGCAGCGCGATCAGGCTCGACAACCACAGGTTGCCGGCGGGGTCGTACAGGTGTTGCCAGGGCTGCATGGAGGCTCTCGACTGGGGACGGGTTCACCACCGCATCCGGTGGTTCGTCGTGGCCCTCATTCCTATTGGTCGTACCAATAAGAAAAAAGCGAGCCACTGGACGCAGATTGGACCGTCGATCGTGCGTGGAGCCTATTAGACCATAGGGCTGGACGGATTATTGGTCCTACCATTTCCCTGCAGAGCACTCACAACCGTTTCTCCACCCGCCGGATCACCGCCAGCACCAGCACGCAGAGCACGCTGACGCCGATGGCAATCACGTACTTGCCGATGCCCACGGCAATGCCGATGGCCGCAGCCATCACCAGTGAACTGGCGGTGGTCAGCCCGCTGACCTGGTCCTCGCGGTTGCCGCGCAGGATGGTGCCGGCGGCAACGAAGCCGACGCAGGCCACGACCGCCTCGATCAGGCGCACCGGGTCGACCTGCAGCAGGTCGCGGTAGCGCTCCTGCTGGAAGTGCTCGGCCACCGAATCACCGAGGCCGACGATCAACGCCGCCGCCCCGGCGATCAGCATATGGGTACGCAGGCCTGCGGCGTGCTTGCCCATCTCGCGTTCGACGCCCAGCACACCGCCGAACAGCATCGCTGCGGCCACGCGCAGCAGGATCGATACGTCCTGGGTAAGTTCCATTGGCGGCCTCCGGGCGTTTTCCCGGAGCGTGGCGCGAGGGCCGTGGCATCACAGTGAAGGCGCCAGCACAGCCGGTTCACCCGCCCGCGCCGGGGGTTGCCCGGCGCCGTCTGCACTCAGCGCATCACTGCGCCAGGTAACCGCCATCGATCGCGTAGTAGGTGCCGGTCGCGAACGAGGCGTCATCGCTGGCCAACCAGGCCACCAGCGCGGCCACTTCCTCCGGCGTGCCCAGGCGCTTGAGCGCATGGCGGCCTTCCAGCGTAGCCCGCACCTTGGCATCCATCTTGTCCAGCAGCGGCGTGGCGATGAAGCCCGGACCGACCGCGTTGATGCGGATGCCGTCGGGAGCATGTTCCCATGCAGCGGTCTGGGTCAGGCCAACCACGCCGTGCTTGGCGGCCACGTAAGCGGTGGAACCGGCATAGCCCACCTGGCCCAGGATCGAGGCCATGTTGATGATGCTGCCGCCCTTGCCCGCCGCGCGCATCGCCTGGATCTGCGCACGCTGGCACAGGAACACGCTGGTGAGGTTCACGTCGACCACGCGCTTCCAGCCATCGACCGGGTAATCGCCACTGCTCGCGGCCGGGCCGCCGATGCCGGCGTTGTTCACCGCCACGTCGATGCCACCGAGTTCCTTCACCGTGCGCTGCACGGCGGCTTCCACCGCCGCTTCATCGGTGACATCCAGGGCGATGCCGATGGCCTGCACGCCCTTGGCCGTGAGGGTCTGCACGGTGGCGTCCACCGCGTCCTGCTTCAGGTCCCACACCGAAATACCGGCACCCGATGCAGCGAGCAGTTCGGCCACCGCCAGGCCGATACCGGATACACCACCGGTCACGATGGCGGTCTTGCCCTTGAGCTGGTAATCGATCATCTGTGTTCTCCACGTGTTGGTAAGGCGTGCGGAGCGCGTCCGCCTGATGATGACGTTACGCCCGCGCGTGTTACGGACATGCCATCCCAGGGCGCCATCGACACGCACGGCCTGCAACGATCCTTCCCATCGCTGCAACGCGTTCGCGCCTATGCTCAGGCCCACACCTCTCCCCTGTGGAACCTTCGATGAGTCCTGCCGCCGATCTGCTGTTCACGCCTACCCGCCTTGGCGACATCGCCGTGGCCAATCGCATCGCCATGGCACCGCTGACGCGCAACCGGGCCCTGCCCGACCGCGTGCCCTCGCCGCTCGCCATCACCTATTACCAGCAGCGCGCCAGCGCTGGCCTGATCATCGCCGAGGCGACGCAGATCAGCCCACTCGGCCAGGGCTACCTGGATACCCCGGGCATCTACAGCGACGCGCAGGTTGCTGCATGGAAATCAGTGACCGACGCGGTACACGCTGAAGGCGGACGCATCGTGCTGCAGCTCTGGCACGTCGGCCGCATCTCCCACACCAGCCTGTTGCCCGAAGGCGAAGTGCCGGTGGCGCCGAGCGCGATCCGCGCCAATGGCAAGACCTTCACCGCCAATGGCTTCGAAGATGTGTCGGCGCCCAGGGCGCTGGCCATTGAAGAGATCCCGGCACTGATCGAGGACTACCGCATCGCTGCCCGCAATGCGATCGCCGCCGGCTTCGACGGTGTGGAAGTGCACGCGGCCAACGGCTATCTGATCGACCAGTTCCTGCGCGATGGCAGCAACCACCGCAGCGATGCCTACGGCGGCAGCATCGAGAACCGCACGCGCCTGTTGTTTGAAGTGGTGAGCGCCGTGGCCGAAACCATCGGCGCAGCGCGCACCGGTGTTCGCCTGTCGCCGGTCACGCCGGTCAACGATGCGCACGACAGCGACCCGCAGCCGCTGTTCGACCGCGCGGTGGAGCGCCTGGACACGATCGGCGGCCTGGCCTTCATCCATGTGATCGAAGGCGCCACCGGCGGCGACCGTGACAACCTCGCCTTCGACTACGCGGGCCTGCGTGCGCGTTTCCGTGGCCCGTGGATCGCCAACAACGGCTACGACGCTGCGCGTGCCGAGCAGGCCGTGGCGAGCGGCTACGCCGACATGGTCGCCTTCGGGCGTCCGTTCATCGCCAACCCTGATCTGGTTGCCCGCCTGCGCAGCGGTGCTGCGCTGGCCGATCTCGACCCCGCCACGCTGTATGGCGGCGGCGAGCACGGCTACACCGACTACCCTGCACTGGGCGCGTAAGCCAGCGTTGCGGCCCGTCGCTGCGGCGGCGGGCCCGCGCTAGAATATCGTTGCGAGCCGACGCCAGCACTTTCCTCCCCAGCTGAGCGGCTTAGCAATGTCCCGATATTTCACGTTTGCCGATTACCGTCGCTTCGGTGATCGGCACGGCTATGACTATCGCGCCGACCCGCGCGACCTGCGCGATGACCAATGGATCGGTCGTGGCGAAATGCACGAACAGACCCTGCGCGGTGGCCTCAGCCTGGTTGCCACGGATGTGTGCAACCGCGTGGGCTATACGGCCACTGCCGAGCAGCGCCCGGGCCTGTCGATCCGGATGATGCTGGATGGGCAGGTGGATGTGCAGGTGCCGCAGCGTGAGGCATTCAGACTGCGCGCGGGTACCGCGATGACCAGCCATCACCGCGAACCGGTCGAGATGCGCGGCGTGCATCCGGGCAGCGTGCGCCTGCGCGGTGTGAGCCTGTGCCTGCCCGCGGAGTTAGATGTGGAGCTGCTGCAGCAACCCGCGCTGCAGCAGGCGCTGCACGGACCCGGGGTCGGCTGCCGGCACTGGGCCATTCCGCACACGCTGCTGCCCGCGCTGTCACAGTTGTTCGACAGCCCCTGGCAGGGTGGACTGGATGCGCTGTGGCGCGAGGGCCTGGCCCTGCAGATCCTGGCCGTGGGCCTGCAGGCCGACGATCTTCATCCCGCCACACCCCGTGCGCTGCGTGCCGGCCAGCGCGCGCGGCTGGAACGCGTGCGTGCGTTCCTGCGCGAGGACCCCAGCCATGAACACAGCCTGGTCGAGCTGGCGCAGATCGCCTGCATGAGTCCCAGTTCGCTGCGTCGTCATTTCGTGCAGCAGTACGGCTGCTCGGTGTTCGATTACCTGCACGAGCAGCGCATGCACCACGCCGAACAAGGCCTGCGCGAGCGCGGCTGGAGCGTGGAGCAGGCTGCGGCGGCTACGGGCTATCGGCACCCGAGCAACTTCGCAGCCGCTTTCCGCAAGCGCTTCGGGTTGGTGCCCAGCCGCTGGCGCACCGGGCCATCGAAGGTAGGGTGACCTGCTTTGGCATGGCATGCCGGCCAGCGGCCGGCACTACCCCGCCGGGCATGGCCCGCCGCTACCTGGTGGGTGTCGACCGTTGGTCGACACGCTCTTGCATGACATGCCGGCCAGCGGCCGGCACTACCACCGTCCGCTTCAGTACACCGGCAAATCGATGTAACTGGCCTGTGCGGCGCTGTGCCAGACCCGCTGCGTGGCCTTCTGGTAATCGGCCGGCTTGGCCAGGTAGATGTTCGGCACGTAGGTCTGCGGGTTGCGGTCGTACAGCGGGAACAGGCTGGACTGCACCTGCACCATCACCCTGTGCCCCTTCTGGAATACGTGGTTGGCATTGGGCAGGTCGAAGCGGTACGGCAGCACCTGGTTGGCGGCCAGTGCCTTGGGCGCGCTGAAGCTCTCGCGGTAGCGACCACGGAAGATCGCCAGTGACACCGGCAGCTCGTAGCCACCCATCTCCGGCGTCGATGCCTCCTGGTCGGGATAGACGTCGATCAGCTTCACCACCCAGTCGCTGTCGGTGCCGCTGGTGGAGGCCTGCAGGTGCACCACCGGCGCGCCACCAATGCGAAGGGGTTCGTTCAGCGGTTCAGTGATGAAGGACAGCACGTCCGGCCGACCGTCGACGAAGCGCTGGTCCTTCACCAGCCAGGTGGTCCACATGTCACGGTCGCCGAAGCGTACCGGGCGCGGCACGAACGGCACCGGCTTGGCCGGGTCGGACACGTATTCCTCGAAATCACCCTCGCCCGCCGCCGGCGCCTGGAAGGCCAGCTTGCCACCGGCACGCAGGTACAGCGGCTTGCTGGTCGCAGTGCAGTCCTTCTCGCAGCTGCGCGGCCAGCCCTGCAGGCGATCCCAGTGGTTCTCGCCGGTGTTGTAGACCAGCACCGGCGGCGTGTCGGCCTTCGGTGCGCCATCCACCAGATACTGATCGAAGAACGGCTTGAGCACGTCGCGGCGGAACTGCAGCGCGGTATCGCCATCGAACTTCAGCGCCCCCAGCTCGTTGCCGGTGTAGTTCACCTGGCTGTGCCGCCACGGTCCCATCACCAGATAGTTGAGCGTGTTGCCGGTGTCACGGCCTTCCATCGCCCGGTAGGCGTGGTTGGCGCCCCACATGTCTTCCTGGTCCCACAGGCCCTGCAGCCACATGGTCGGCACCTTCAGCGGCGTCTTCGCCATCACTGCATCCAGCGCCTGGCCCTGCCAGAACGCATCGTAGGCCGGGTGCTCGACCAGCTTCTTCCACCAGGTCAGCTTGTCCACGCCGGTAAAGCGGGCGTAGTCACCGGCCGAGCCGATGCGCAGGAACGTGCTGTAGTCGTCGTAGCCGAGGCTGGGCAGCGGCGTGCCCTTGCCGCGCTTCTCGGTCTGCATGGCGAAATAGTTGAAGTTGACCTGGCGGAACGCACCGTAGTTGAGCCAGTCATCGCCCATCCAGCCATCGACCATGGGGCTCTGCGGTGCGGCCACCTTCAGTGCGGGGTGCGGGTCGGTCAACGCCATCACCACGGTGAACCCTTCATACGACGAGCCCAGCATGCCGACCTTGCCGTTGGTTTCCGGCACATGCTTGACCAGCCAGTCGATGGTGTCCCAGGCGTCGGTGGAATGGTCCACCTTGGTGTTGTTCAGCGGCCCGCGCAGCGGCCGGGTCATCACGTAATCGCCTTCGGAACCGTACTTGCCGCGGATGTCCTGGAACACGCGGATGTAGCCGCCATCGACGAACACTTCATCGCCCTGCGGCAGCATGTCACGCATGCGCGGCGAATCGGTGCGGCTGGCGCGGCCGGCGGCATCGTAGGGCGTGCGGGTCAGCAGGATCGGCGCGTTGTGCGCGCCCTTGGGCACCACGATGACGGTGTACAGCTTGGTGCCATCGCGCATCGGCACCATCACCACGCGCTTGTCATAGTCGCGGCCGACATCGGGGGCCACGAAGGGCTTTCCGCTGATGTCCGGGGTCATCGGCGGGGTATCGGCGGCCAGCACGGTGCTGGACAGGCAAAGGGCGATGGCTACAGCAACGGCACGCACACGCATGGAAACCCCTCCCGGCAGGAAAGACCCAAGCGTACTCCTGCCCCGCCCGGTGAAGTGTGTGCGGGCTTTGCGTTCCGCGCTCTTTGGAGGCAGGACTGATGGCACATGCCAAGCGGTGCTGGGCAGCGCCCGCCGGGCATGGCCCGGCGCTACCGATCCGCGCGCCCGAGGTAGCGCCGGGCCATGCCCGGCGGATCCGTCAGCCCGATTGAACCTCATGCAGCGCCAACCATCGCCAATGCCCCTGCTCCTGCCGCAGCACCGCCAGCGACTCCCGCCATGCGGTCGCCGCGTCTCCCACGGCGTGCCCTTCGCGGTAACGCAGCACCGCCAGCGGTGACGGCGCCTCGATCGCCTGCACGGCGTCGATGGCGATGCGCAGGCCAGGCCGTGCCCCATGCCCGCCGACGAACAACGCCTGTACCGCCTGCCGATCCAAGCGCCGCCCGGCGATGCCGACCATGCTGAAATCCGCGCAGAAGTGCGCCATCAGATCGTCGAGTGCTTCGGCGCCCACCTCGGCGCGGAACCAGGCCTGCAGCATGTCGTGCAGTTGGTGGATTTCATGTTCGGCGGTGTGTTGCATCAGGCACGCTCCGGTTGCGCAAGGGTCAGTGGCTGCGAACGGCGCAACAGCGCCATCGGCAGCAGGGTAAGGACAGCGGCCAGGCCCAGCGCCACACCGGTGGCCCGCGCCGGCAGCCATTGCAGGGCCAGGGCCAGCAGCAGCGCGATGGCGGCGGTACCGAGGCAGAAGCTGAGCTGGCGGTTGAGATTCCACAGCGCACTGGCATCACCCAGCGCTTCACCCTCCACACCGTGGAAGGCCAGCGTCTGTGCGGTGCTGCTGCACAAGCTGCCGCCGGCGCCCATCAACGCGTACAACAGCGCTGCCAGCGCAAACGGGGGCTGCGGCAACAGCGCCATCAACATCAGGCCGCTGGCCTGCAGCAGCATGCCAGCGCGCAGCACTGCTGCCGGCCCGAAGCGCGCGAGCAGGCGTCGGCTGCAGGTGATGGCCACCGCCGACGCCAGCGCCCACGGCAGCATCAGAGCACCGATGCGCGCGGCACTGTAGCCCGCCTGATGCAGCTGCAGCGTGCTGGCCAGCTGGCTGCCGATGAAAACGCCCGGCACCCCCAGATAGACCAGCATTGCCAGCCGCAGCCCGCGATGGGACAGCAGCGACCAGCGCAGCAGCGGCTGTGCCTGCTGGCGCGCGTGGCGCAGGTGGGCGGTCGCCAGCAGCAGCGCCACCAGCAACAGCACCGCGCCGGCAATCCGGTGGCCGGGTTCGCCCAGCCAGGTCAGCGCCAGCAGCAGCACGCCCAGCGCGCTCATCGCGGTGGCCAGCGCGTAGGCCTGCAGGCGGGGCGCAGTGCGTTCGCCATCGGCCGGCATCCAGGCCAGTACCAGACCCATCGCCGCCAGTGCCAGCGGCAGGCTGGCCCAGAGCACGCCCCGCCAGGACAGCCACTGCACCAGCAGCCCGCCCAGCGCCGGCGCCAGCGCTGGCACCAGCAGCGCCACCAGCAGGATGCGGCGGGTCAGCGCGCCACGCTGCTCAGGGCTGCATTGCCGGTAGGCCGCGGCCTGCGCGACCGGAATCAGCAGGCCGCCGGCCAGGCCCTGCAGCAGCCGCCAGCCCAGCAGCCAGCCGATACCCGGCGCCGCACCGGCCAAGGCCGCCGCCAACGCGAACAGCAGCAGGGCCGCCAGCAACAGTCGCCGTTCACCACAGCGCGCGGCCAGCCACGGCGCCAGCGGAATCACCACGCTCAAGCCGAGCATGTAGGCCGTGCCGACCCATGCCAGGGTGCTGATGTCCGCCTGCAGTTCGGCTGCCAGCGCCGGGTAGGCCACCGTGGCGATGAACATGTTGACCAGGTCCAGCGCGAACACCAGCAGGAAGATCGCCTCATGGCGCAGGCGGGGAGAGGGCATCGGCGGCGCTCCAGCGGGGAAGCGCGCAGCATGCCCGCTGCAGTCTGTTGGAAAAACACGACACCAGCTGCAACACTGTCAAATCTTTCTTGACAATGAATCGCCATGGTCAGCCTGGATCGCTTTGACATCTTCCGTGCCGTGGTCGACGCCGGCAGCCTTACCGCAGCCGCCGAGCGCCTGGGCCTGAGCCGCGCGGTGGTCAGCTTCAACCTGAAACGGCTGGAGCAGGAGCTGGGCGTGACCCTGCTGCTGCGCAGTACCCGCCACCTGGCGCTGACCGAGGCCGGCGAAGAGTTCCTGCAGCACTGCGTGCAGGCACTGGAGGCCGCGCAGGCGGCCATCGATGCCGCGCGCCGCGACCAGCACCAGCTGCAGGGCACGCTGCGCCTGACCACCACGCCGGAGTACGCGCAGCTGCGGCTGATCCCGGCGCTGGAGGCATTCCGTGCACGACACCCGGCGCTGCAGCTGCATCTGTCGACCTCACCGGCACCGGCCGACCTGATTCCCGAACGCTTCGATCTGGCGATCCGCCTCGGCCGCCTGCCAGATTCGGGCCTGCACGCCAGTGAACTGGAGCGCCACCCACTGTGCGCGGTGGCGGCTCCATCCCTGCTGGCACGCCTACCCTCCACCGAGGCGGCCGATGATCCTGTACAGCTGGGCACCCTGCCCCGCCTGGGCTACCCACGCCTGGCCGATGTGCCGGTGGTGGCGCCGGATGGCAGCGACGCCTTGTTTGCCACCAACCCGGGCAATGCGGTGGTGCGCGTAGATGGTGCCAGCAGCCTGCGCGCTTTCGCTGTGGCCGGCGCCGGGGTCACCGTGCTGCCACGCTGGCTGATCGAGGACGATCTGGCCCAGGGTCGGCTGCGACCGGTACTGCGCCAGCACCGCTTCCCGCAGCAGAGCGTGTACGCGGTCTACCCGCACAGCACGCAGCCCTCGCCAAAGGTACGGCAGCTGATTGAATTCCTGCGCGGGTGGTTTGGCTGAGGACATTTATCGCAACCTCCACGCATGCACACCCTGGGAGACATCACTCGGACTGGAGCCTTCGCTGCGCTGAGACCGCCACCATCTTGTCCGGGTCGGCGGAAAGCAGTTCTAGAATCCGAGGCGTCACTTTGGGATTGCAGACGATACGATGCCGAACGGTCGCATCAACATCGTGCGCCAAACGGGACATAAGCCCCTCACTCAGCCGACGTTTGCACGCGATGCTCCAACGAACGTCGACGTCTTCGCTGGTAGCCAGCTGTTCGATGATGAACTCGGGAATTGTTTTGTTCCCGGCGACACAGCGCGCCAGCTCAGGGTAGGCCGCAAGGATATCGATCCACGTCTGATCCTCGGCCTGCTGCCAGGCAAATGATGCATCTGACTCGTTTTCACACAACTGCTTGAATGCCCATGCGCTCGTGATCATTCGCTGGTTCTTCTGCGGCAGCCGGTCAGTATTAACTGAGTGGAAGAACGGCTCCAGTGGCAGAAGCGACATGACGGTCTGCCGGATGTCCCCTTCTCCAGCGTCCGCCGGGCATGGCCCGGCGAGCGCAGCGAAAGTCCGCAAACAGACACGGCCCCTTTATGGGGCCGTGTCTTCAACCATCAGTCTCGCGCCGCATCAGCGCAGCACCTGCTCCACCAGCTGCACGTCCACCGTCTGCAGCGGCTCGGCGGCGTTGCGCGACAGCTGCACCTGGTAGGTGCCACCGTCGATCTTCCACTGGCGGGCCTGCGCATCGTAGTGGGCCAGGGTCTTCGGCTCGGCTTCGATGCGGATGCGGCGCTGTTCGCCCGGCTGCAGCTGCACCTTGTCATAGCCGATCAGGCGGATCGGCGTGGTGCTGCCGGCCGGCAGCTTCAGATACAGCTGGGGCACGTCGGCACCGGCGCGCTTGCCGGTGTTGCGGATGTCCACGCTGGCGACCAGGCGCGAGCCTTCCACGCTCACCTTCAGGTTTTCATAGGCGAAGGAGGTGTAGGACAGGCCGTGGCCGAAGGCGAAGGTCGGGGTCAGGCCCTTGGCCGCCATCCACTTGTAGCCGACGTTGGCGCCTTCGATATCGAAATCGAACACGTCGCCGAATTCCTTCTTGGGCTTGAAGCCCAGGCCGTCGATGTGCGGGCGCGGCAGCTGCGATTCGTCCACCACCCAGGTCACCGGCAGGCGGCCGGACGGGTTGGCCTGGCCGGTCAGCAGCGCGGCGATGCCTTCGCCACCGCGGATGCCCGGGTACCAGGCCTGCAGCATCGCCGGCACCTGCGCCAGCCACGGGGTACGCACCGGGCCGTTGGTTTCCAGCACCAGCACGGTCTTCGGGTTGGCCTTGGCCACCGCCGAGATCAGCGCATCCTGGTTGTCCGGCAGCTGCATGTCCGGCAGGTCCACCGATTCGGCCGCCCACTGGGTGGCGAACACGATGGCCACGTCGGCCTGCGCGGCCGCCTTGGCCGCTGCGGCGGCGTTGGTGCCGTCCACGTACTCGATGGTCGCGTCCGGGCGCGCAGCGCGCAGCGATTCCAGCGGCGAGGACGGGTGGAAGATCACCGGGCCCGGCCAGGTGGTCGGCATCACGCCGGGCACCGCGTTGGTGCCCTTGGCGGTCACGCCGACCATCGACGAACCACCGCCACCGATCACGCCCTTGTCGGCATGGCCGCCGATGATGACGATGCGCTTCACGCTGTCGGCCAGCGGCAGCAGGTTGCCTTCATTGCGCAGCAGCACGCTGCCCTCTTCCACCGTGCGCTGGGCAACGGCGTAGCCGGCTTCGGCATCCACCTTCTGGTGCTGCGGCGGGTTGTCGAAGTTGCCATGCAGGAACATCGTGCGCAGGATGCGCGCCACCATGTCGTTCAGGCGCGCCTGCGGCACTACGCCGCCGTGCACGGCCAGGCGCAGCGGTTCGTCGAAGAACACTGCCGCGTCGAACACTTCACCGGCCGACTGCTGGTCCAGGCCGGCCAGCGCCGCCTTCGAACCGCTGTGCACGCCACCCCAGTCGGACATCACGAAACCGGGGAACTTCCATTCCTGCTTCAGCACCTGGTTCATCAGGTAGCCGTTCTCGCAGCCGTAAGTGCCGTTGATCTTGTTGTACGAGCACATCGCAACACCCGGGCGGCCGGCGTCCAGCGCGATCTCGAAGGCCAGCAGGTCCGATTCGTGCATGGCCTGTTCGCCGATGCGCACGTCGTGGAAGTTGCGGCGGGTCTCCATGTCGTTCAGCGCGAAGTGCTTCATCGAGGAGATCACGTGCTGGCTCTGCACGCCCTGGATCAGCGCACCGACCATCGAGCCGGCCAGCAGGGGATCTTCACCGGCGTATTCGAAGTTGCGGCCGTTGCGCGGGTCACGCTGCAGGTTGACGCTGCCCGACAGCAGGATGTTGAAGCGCTGCTGCCACGCTTCGCGGCCCATGGTCGCGCCGCCGGCGAAGGCCACTTCGCGGTTCCAGCTGGACGCGGTGGACGGGCCGGACGGCATGGCGGTGGCGAAGTCACCCGGGCGGATGCCGCCTGGATTGGTCACGCCCACGCCGGCATCGGCCGACTGCTGCGCCGGGATGCCCAGGCGCGGCACTGCCGGCACGAAACCGGCCGAACCCACGGCGCCTTCCGGCAGCGGGCCACCGTCCTTGCCCAGCCCGAAGTAGCTGTGCAGCATCTGGAACTTCTCGTCCTCGGTCATCGCCTTCAGCAGCAGCGCGGCGCGCGCGTCGGCGTTGAGGGTGCTGTCCATCCACGGCTGCTCGCCGCCCTTGTCGGCCACGTAGGCCAGGGTCAGCAGGGTCGCGCGCAGGGTGCTGCCATCAATCTTGAATGGCGCGCTGCTGGCCGCCTGGAAGCCATCGCTGAAGTAGCTGGCATCGGCTTCCAGGGCCACGCGGGCCGGGTCGAAGCCGGCCGCCTTGGCCGACTCACCGGCCACCGCACCCAGCAGCACCGCCGGTGCGCCCAGGCGCGAACGGGTGACCAGGGCGGGCAGGCGGGCGGCACCCGCGCCGGCATCGGTGTACAGCGCCACGGTGTGGCGGCCGTCGTCCAGGCGCAGGTAGTTCAGGCCCGGCTGGTCGGGGCCGGATTCGGCGGCGATCGGCAGGCGCGTCAGCACGGCCTGGCCCTGCTGGGTCTGGCCATCATCCTTGCCGGCGGCGATGAAGCGGTATTCGTAGCCCAGGCCATCGGCCAGCAGCTGCAGCGGATCGACCTGGCCGATGCCTCGCTGCACCTGGCGCACGCTGACCGCGTCCACTTTCAGGGATTTCAGCTGGGCAGCCAGGGCGGGGATCGCATCCTGGGTCGGTGCCTGTTCCAGGGTCAGCACGGTGAAGGCGGCCGTGTCGGCCCAGGCCGGGGCGGCCAGCGCGGCAGACAGCGCAAGGGACAGGGCGAGCGGCTTTGTAAACGTTTTCATCGGCGGGCGTAATTCCGTTGCCAAGGCAATCGGTCCAGGGAAAGTGCCGCCGAAGGGTGCAGCGTTCATGCCGCGCGGGCGTTGCCAGGCAACACACCGCGGGCCAGGGGACGGACCGGTCTGCGCGCGGGACCCTCCTCCCGGCGTGACAACCTGCCTGCCCGGGCCGCATAGCGACCCATCTTGTTAAGATTGTGCGAGGGCATTGATGGCTGTCAACAGGACCTAAGTCACAGGCCGCTGCGACGGCATGGTTATCAGGCCATCACCGGCGGTCATCAGCGGGTCGCAGGGGCGTACCGATAATGGGAGTCCCCGGCGATGGACCGAGCCCATGAACGTACACCGCACTTTCGACCACCTCTGGCGCGACCGCTGTGATACTTCCAGCCAGCGCAGCCCGCGCGTGCTCATCCGCGTGTTCGTCACCCCCGGTGAACTGGAGCGCAGCGTCGCGTTCTACGAGCAGCTGCAGGGCGTGGTGGCCGATGCCGGCTTTCCGTTCCCCGATGCGGGCCTGCGCCTGGCCATGGTTGGCGCCTTCCTGCTGATCGAAGGCAGCGATGACGCGCTGGCGCCGTTCACCTCCACCACCGGCACCCTGCTGGTCGACGATGTCCGGCCGTACCACGACCGGCTGGTGGCCGCCGGCGCCGAGATCATCTTCCCGCTGCAGGTCGTGCCCACTGGCGCGGCATTCAATGCAGTGCACCCCGATGGCACCGTGGTCGAATACGTGCACCACCGCCCGGACCCGCACGGGCGGTGATGGGGCGGCTTCGACAGCTGGCTAGTGGCCAGTAGATCCACGCCATGCGTGGATGCTTTTCAAATCAACACGAGCTATTCAATTCCGGTAGAGGTCATCCACGCATGGCGTGGATCTACAATGCCCGCATGTCCCACCCCGCCCTGCCCTGGAATGGCACCCTGCTGCTGGATGCACACGCCGCCCTGCTGCAGGGCCATGCCGGTGGCAGCGGCACGCACGCGCACTACGCCCACCAGCTGCTGGTCAGCGACGGCGCGCCCTGGCAGGTGGAGATCGATGGCGTTCCGCACCTCGGCCAACGCCTGTGGCTGCCATCCTTCGTGCCGCATGCCATCCTCTCCGCGCCGCAGGACGGCTGCACCCTGTTCCTCGAACCGGCCCATGCCGATCTCGAACAGATCCAGCAGCACCTGTACCAGCTGCCCGCCGATATCAGCATCCTGCACGAGCGACTGCCGCAGCTGAGCCGCGCGCAGCCGCTGGACCGCCGCGTGCAGGTGGCACTGGAACGCATCGCCCAGCACCTGCCCGGCCCGGTGCCCGCCGCCGATATCGCCGGGGCCGCGCATCTGTCAACCAGCCAACTGCACCGGCGTTTCCAGTCCGACCTCGCGGTGACCCTGCGTGGCTGGGTGCTGTGGCAGCGCCTGCGCTCCGCACTGGCACACCACCTGCACGGTCACAGCCTGACCGACAGTGCGCACGCTGCGGGCTTCGCCGATCTGGCCCATCTGTCGCGCAGCCTGCGCCGTATGTTCGGCATCGGCGCGGCACAGCTGCAGGGGCTGCAGCTGCGCGCCACCTGAGGCGCAGGCTCAACGACGGCGCAGGCCTTCAGGCACTTCAGGCACCTGCCCATGGGGCAGCTCGCGGAACGGCGCCATCAGTTGCCCGGCATAGCCGCGCGGATAATCCGGCTGGCTGCCGATGCCCAGGTCATGCGTGCCCAAGCGGTAGCCCGGTGCATCGAACGCGGTACCCAGCAGGCGGTCCCAGACGGTCAGGAACAGGCCGAAGTTGACGTCGCCGGCGGTGCCGTAGCGCATGTGGTGGAAGCGGTGCAGCGGCGCCCAGGCCATCACCCGGCCGAGTACGCCCGGGCGCATGTCCACGTTGGAATGCTGCAGCAGCAGCTGGATGGCAATGGCAAAGGCCAGCACCGCCGCCACCGGCATCGGCAGGCCCAGCGCCAGCAGCGGCAGCACCCCGCCCACCGCCTCGGCCGCCTGGTGCAGCGGGTGCTTCATCAGGCCGTTGAACCCGTACATGCGGGTGACGCTGTGGTGCACCGCGTGCAGCCGCCACAACCAGCCGATGCGATGGCTGGCGTAGTGCACCAGGGTGATGCCGAGATCGGCGGCGATGATGGCCACCAGCACCTGCAGCGCGAAGGGCCACTGCTGCGGCCACACCTGCCACGGGATGATCGCCGCCAACAGCGGGACGGCCGCGATCGACAGCAGGTTCAGGCCTTCGTTGACCAGGGCATGCAGGGTGTCGCGCACGCGATCATCGTGGTCGTGGTTGAACGACGGATCGTAGGGCCAAAGGCGTTCGGCCATGAAGGACACGGCAATGGCGAGGGCCAGAAGGGCCAGCAGCCACAGCGGGTCGCCGTGGCGGTGGCCGACCCAGGCGATGGCGGCGGCGAGGAAGCCGAACAGGAACAGCGGGGCGTACAGGCGGAGGATCCAGAGCTTCATGGGCAACCCGAAACGTGAGGGGCCTGCAGGGTGGCGCCGCGCGCGGCGGGCTGGCTTGAACAAACGACGCAACCGCGTGGTGGGCATGGCGCGGATCTACAATGGCGGTTTCTTCGCGCCCGGGACCGGCATGGACTCCTTCAACCTGATGCGCGCTTTCCGTCGCATCGTCGAGCGCGGCGGGCTGGCCCGCGCCGCCGAGGACCTGGGCATGTCATCGGCCGGGTTGAGCAAGCAACTGCGCGCGCTCGAATCGCACCTGGGCGTGGTCCTGCTGCAACGGACCACGCGGCGCATGAGCCTGACCGAGACGGGCCATACCTACTACCGCGAGTGCTGCCGCCTGCTCGACGAACTGGACGCACTGGAACGCGGCATTGCCGAGCAGCGTGGTGAGGTGGCGGGGCGGCTGCGCGTGAATGCGCCGCAGTCCTTTGCCTTGAGCACGCTGTCGCCGTTGCTGCCGCGCTTCCTGCAGCAGCATCCGAAGGTGTCGCTGGACCTGGTGATGGAAGACCGCCTGCTCGATGCCGTCGGCGAAGGCTTCGATGTCTCGCTGCGGCTGCGCGCCGAGCTGGATGACTCGCGGCTGGTGGCGCGCCGCCTGGCCTCGCTGCAGCAGGTGCTGTGCGCGGCGCCATCCTACCTGCAGCAGCACCCTGCACCCGCGGCGGTGGATGACCTGCAGGCGCACAGCGTGCTGGCCTACAGCCTGTCCGACTCACCCGGCAGCTGGCCGCTGCTTGGCCCTGATGGCCAGGTGACGATCACCCTGCCGGCGCGCGTCACCGCCAACAACAGCCTGATGCTGCGCGACCTGCTGGTGGCCGGCATGGGCATCGGCGCCCTGCCCTCGTTCCTGGCGGCGCCGGCACTGGCCCGTGGCGAACTGCAGCAGGTGCTGCCCGACCACCAGTATCCGCCGCGCTTCGTGCATGCGGTCTACCCCACCTCGCGCCACCTGCAGCCCAAGGTACGTGCCTTCATCGATTTCCTGCACGCCGAGCTGCCTGGCTGCCCCGGCCTGGATTCGTAACCACCAGCGAAAACTGAGCTGCCTGCGGCGTGCTGTTTCGGGCATGCCGCGCTGCCTACTCTGCCGCCTCCCCTCTCACCGATGGCAGGCAGATGTCTTCCGCTCCTTCCCCCGCCACCGCAGCGCCGGTGGTCGATTTCTTCCACGACGTGGTCTGCGGCTGGTGCTTCGTGCTGGCCCCGCGCCTGCAGCAGGTCTCCGCCGAACTCGGCATCCAGGTGCGTCATCGCAGCTTCGTGCTGCAGGACTCGCGCGCGCAGATGATCGAGGTGTTCGGCTCGATGCAGCGCGCCAAGGCAACCATCCTGCGCCACTGGACCGACTGCGCCGCGCATGAAGACAGCGCGCGCATCGATATCGAAGGCATGCGCGCACAGGATTTCGAGTATCCCTCCGGCTGGCTCGGCGCACTGGCCTGCCAGGCTGCAGGGCTGCTGGGCGGCAATGAGGCCCATGGCGCGATGTTCGATGCCGTGCAGTGGGCGCACCTGCACCAGCACCGCAACATCGGCGATGCCGAGGTGCTGCTGGACATCGCCGAATCGCTGGGCCACCCGCGCGGCGCCTTCGCTGGCCACATGCGCAGCGACGAAGTCCGCCGGCGCGTGCAGGCCGACCGCAGCGAAGCCGCTGCCCTCGGCATCCGCTCCATTCCCACCGTGATCGGCGGCAACGGCCTGCGCCTGCAGACCCTGCCGTTGCCGCAGCTGCGCCAGGCCCTGGCCCCTCTGGTCGCGGCCTGAGCCGCGCCTTCCCCCACCCTGCAAGGAGATTCCCCATGACCCCACGTCCCCTGGCCACCGCGCTGGCCCTGCTGCTGGCCGGCACCGCCGCCTCCACCACCGTGCATGCGCATGAACGCGTTCCCTCCGGCCAGCAGGTCGGTACCAGCCCCTGGGGGCCGGAGGATGAGATCGGCCGCCTCAACCTGATCACCGAGGCTTCGCGCGCGGCGATCCTGTCGCGGGTCAGCGGCGGCAAGGCCTATGACCTGGCTACCGAGTACTACGTCGGCATGCCCAGCTGGCAGGACGCCGGTGACCCGCACTACCAGTTCTGGATGACCCATACCCCGCGCGGCACGGTGATGGACGACCCGATGGGCGTGGGCGAGACCATGAACCTCACCCGCAGCTACACCGGCACCGCATTCTCGATGTACAGCCACACCGGCACCCACATCGATGCGCTGAACCACTTCGGCATCCATGGGAAGATCTGGAACGGCTTCGAGGCCGACCAGCATCTCGGCGATCGTGGCTGGAACGTCACCGGCATCGAGAAATTCCCGCCGCTGATCGCGCGTGGCGTGCTGATCGACGTGGCCGGGGCCAAGGGCGTGGACATGCTGCCGGACAGCTACCGGGTCACCCGCCAGGACCTGAAAGAAGCGCTGGCTCGCCAGAAGGTGAAGCTGCAGCAGGGTGACATCGTGCTGATCCGCACCGGCCGCATGCGCCTGTTCGAACAGCCCAAGGCGTACATGGCCAACCCGCCGGGCATGGGCCTGGACGCGGCGCGCTTCCTGGTCGAGGACAGCGGCGCGATGATCGTCGGTGCCGACAACCTCAGCTTCGAGACCTTCCCCTCGGAGGTATCCGACGACTACGTGCCGCTGCACACCTACCTGCTGGCCCAGCAGGGCGCACCGATCATCGAACTGGTGGCGCTGGACGAACTGGCCCGCGACGAGGTCTACGAGTTCGCCTTCATTGGCGGCCCGTTGAAGATCCGCGGCGGCGATGCCGCGCCGCTGCGTCCGGTTGCGCTGCCGGTCCACCCGTAACCAGGCAGCACCGATGAGCGGGTAGCCGCCGGCCTGGGTCGGCGGCGCACTTTTGCCCATCCACGCATGGCGTGGATCTACCGATTCGGTCGCCTTTTCTCTATCCACGCATGGCGTGGATCTACTCATCGGCCCGGTAGATCCACGCCATGCGTGGATGCTTTACCGCTTCAGCAACCTGAAACCCGACCCTCCAATTTCATTAGTAATTCTACTCACAAGGCGAGTAGCATGTCTGGTCCCAGCCCCTGATGCCGGTCTGCCGACACTCGCTCCATGCCAGCCGTTTCCGTCCATTTCTGTCGCTTCCAGCCTGATTGGCCCCTCCCCCGGGGGACCGGCTGATGGGTGCCGTCGTCGCGCTCGACCGCCTGCTGGACGGCCGACAGCTGTGGCGTGGCCCGGCGCGCAATGGGCCGGCCAGCGACCATCTGGCCAGCGGCCACCCGGCGCTGGATGCCCGCCTGCCCGGCGGCGGCTGGCCCGCCAGCGGCCTGTGCGAGGTACTGCAGGACGCCCCCGGCGTGGGTGAACTGGCCCTGGTCTGGCCGGCGCTGGCCAGGCTGAGCCAGCGCGACCGGCCCATCGTGCTGGTCGCCCCGCCCTACCGCCCACACGCCCCGGCCTGGGCCGCGGCCGGGCTGGACCTGGCCCAGCTGCAGATCATCCACGCCACGCCGAAGCAGGCGCTGTGGGCGGCCGAACAATGCCTGCGCTCGGCCGCCTGTGCGGCGGTGCTGTGCTGGCCGCAGCCGCAGCAGGCCGATGACCGCTCGCTGCGCCGCCTGCAGGTCGCCGCCGACAGCGGCCAGTGCCTGGGCTTCGTGTTCCGCGACGTGCGCGCTGCGCGCAATCCCTCGCCGGCCAGCCTGCGCCTGCAGCTCGACCACGGCCAGGTGCGGGTGCTGAAGTGCCGCGGCGGCTTGCCACCGGCGCAACCGCTGCCGCTGGCCGTTGCCCACTGAGGCCGCGCCATGCACTGGGCCTGCCTGTTGTTGCCGCAGCTGGCGCTGGACAGCGTGCTGCGCCTGCAGCCGGACCCGCAGCGGCCGCTGGTGCTGCTGCAGGGGCCGGCGCAGCGCCGCGTGCTGCGCGCGGTCAGCCCGGCAGCACGCGCGGCCGGCCTGCGCCCGGGCATGCTGCTGTCGGCCGCACAGGTGCTGGTGCAGGACATGCAGCTGCACGACTACGACCCCAGCGCCGAGCAGCAGACCCGCCAGCTGCTGGCCAGTTGGGCCTACGCCTACAGTTCGCAGGTCAGCCTCGATTTTCCGCATGCGCTGGTGATGGAAATCGGCGCCAGCCGTGCCCTGTTCGGTGACTGGCTGAAGATCGAGAAACGCCTGCGCGATGGCCTGCACGAGCTGGGCTTCCGCCACCGCCTGGTGGCCGCGCCCACCCCGCATGCCGCGCGCGTGCTGGCCAACGTGCACGACGGCCTGGGCATCGATGCGCAGCAGTTGCCGGCCCTGCTGGCGCCGCTGCCCTTGTCACGCTGCGGGCTGCCCGCCGAGGCGGTCACCGTGCTGGGCCGCTCCGGCCTGCGCACGCTGGGCGCGGTGCTCGAACTGCCGCGCGACAGCCTGGCCCGGCGCTTCGCACCCGATGTGCTGCAGCAGCTGGATGCGCTGCGCGGCCTGCCCACCGCGCCACTGCGCTACTACCAGCCTCCCGACCGTTTCGATGCACGCATCGAATTCGAGTACGAGATCGAATCCAGCCAGGCGCTGCTGTTTCCGCTGCGCCGCCTGCTGCTGGATCTGGCTGCGTTCCTGTGTTCGCGCGATGGCGGCGTGCAGCGCTTCGACCTGTATTTCGAACACGACCTGCTGCCGGCCAGCGTGCTGACCATCGGCCTGCTGGCGCCCGAACGCGATGCCGCGCTGCTGTTCGAGATCGCCCGCAACCGCATGGAGGCCTTCGCCCTGCCTGCCGGCAGCCGGGCGCTGCGCCTGCAGGCCGAACACCTGCCGCCGTTCGTGCCGGCCGCACGCGATCTGTTCGACACCCGCCCGGCGCAGGCGATGCCGTGGACCCAGCTGCGCGAGCGCCTGCGGGCGCGCCTTGGCGATGATGCCGTGCAGCCACTGGCGGTGCAGGCCGACCATCGCCCCGAATGTGCCAGCGGCACCCAGCCGGCGGCCAAGCCCCCTGCGTACTGGCCGCTGCGCCCCGGCTGGCTGCTGGAGGCACCGCAGCCACTGCGCGATCCGCGCCTGCGCATCGTCGCCGGGCCGGAGCGGATCGAATCGGGCTGGTGGGACCACGCCGATGCGCGCCGCGACTACTACGTGGTGGAGACCGCGCACGGCCAGCGCGGCTGGGCCTTCCGCCCGCGCAACGACCCACATGCACCGTGGATGCTGCACGGCTGGTTCGGTTGAACCGCCATGACCGCCACCTCCCCTGCCTATGCCGAACTGCACTGCCTGTCGGCCTTCAGTTTCCAGCGCGGCGCGTCCACCGCCGACGAGCTGTTCGCGCGCGCCGCCGGCCAGGGCTACCGCGCCCTGGCGATCACCGATGAGTGTTCGCTGGCCGGCATCGTGCGGGCCTGGCAGGCGGCGAAGACGCACGGCGTGGCGCTGGTCGTCGGCGCCGAATTCCAGGTCGAGGACGGGCCGAAGATCGCCCTGCTGTGCACCGACCAGGATGCCTATGCCGGCCTGTGCCAGCTGATCACCACCTGCCGGCGGCGCGCGGGCAAGGGCGAATACCGCTGCCTGCGCGAAGACCTGCACGGCCTGGCCGGGGGCCTGCTGTGCCTGTGGCTGGACCGGCAGCCCGATGCCAGCCACCTGCTGACGCTGCGCACCGCCTTCCACGACCGCCTGTGGCTGGCGGTGGAACTGCACCACGAACACGACGATGTGCGCCGCCTGCAGCAGCTGCAGGCCTTCGGCGAACGCCACGCGTTGCCGCTGGTGGCCAGCGGCGATGTGCATATGCACGTGCGCCGCCGCCGCGCCCTGCAGGACACGCTGACCGCGATCCGCCACCGCTGCAGCGTGGCCGAAGCCGGCTGGCGGCTGTTTCCCAATGGCGAGCGCCACCTGCGCCCGCGCAGCGCCCTGGCCAGGCTGTATCCGCCCGAACTGCTGGCCGAGACCCTGCGCATCGCCGAGCGCTGCCACTTCACCCTGGACCAGTTGCAGTACACCTACCCGCGCGAACTGGTGCCCGAAGGGGAGACCCCGGACAGCTGGCTGCGTGCGCTGGTGGAAAAGGGGATTCCCGAGCGCTGGCCGTGGGGCATCCAGCCGGCGCAGCGCAAGCAGATCGAGCACGAACTGGCCTTGATCGCCAAGAAGAACTACGCCTCCTACTTCCTCACCGTGCAGGACATCGTCCGCTTCGCCCGCGAGCAGAAGATCCTCTGCCAGGGGCGCGGCTCGGCAGCCAATTCGGCGGTGTGCTTCGTGCTGGGCGTCACCGAGATCGACCCGGCGCGCAGCAACCTGCTGTTCGAGCGTTTCATTTCCGATGAACGAGATGAGCCGCCGGATATCGACATCGATTTCGAACACGAGCGCCGCGAGGAAGTGCTGCAGTACGTGTTCAACCGCTATGGCCGCGAGCGCGCCGCGCTGACCGCCGTGGCGATCAGCTACCGCGGCCGCAGCGCGATCCGCGATGTCGCCCGTGCGCTCGGCCTGCCGATGGACCAGGTGAACGAGCTGGGCGCGGCGATGGATCATTGGGGCGGCAACATCCCGCTGCCGGACACCCTGCGCGAACGCGGCTTCGATCCGGACACGCCGCTGATGCGGCGGCTGCTGTCACTCACCGAAGAGCTGATCGACTTCCCCCGCCACCTGTCGCAGCACCCGGGTGGCTTCGTCATTTCCGAACACCCGCTGTCCACCCTCGTACCGGTGGAAAACGCGGCCATGGCCGGGCGCACCGTCATCCAGTGGGACAAGGATGACCTCGATGCCACCGGCCTGATGAAGGTCGACTGCCTGGCGCTGGGCATGCTCACCGCCATCCGCAAGTGCCTGGCCATGCTGCAGCAGCACGGCCTGCACGCAGGGCGCATGGATGCGATTCCAGACGAGGATGGCCCTACCTACGACATGATCTGCGCCGCGGAAACCATCGGTGTGTTCCAGATCGAGTCGCGCGCGCAGATGGCGATGCTGCCGCGCATGCAGCCACGCACCTTCTACGACCTGGTGATCGAAGTGGCGATCGTGCGCCCGGGGCCGATCCAGGGCGACATGGTGCACCCCTACCTGGAGCGCCGGCGGATCCTCCGCGAACAGGGCCCGGAAGCCTTGAACGACCCGGAAAACCCACTCTATCCGCCACAGCTGGAACGCGTGTTCGCGCGCACCCTGGGCGTGCCGCTGTTCCAGGAACAGGTGATGCAGCTGGCCGTGGATGCCGCCGGCTACAGTGCCGGCGAAGCCGATGCACTGCGTCGCTCGATGGCCGCGTGGAAACGCCATGGCGGGCTGGAGCCGCATCGCGAAAAACTGTTGACCGGCATGCTCGACCGCGGCTACAGCCTGGAGTTCGGCGAGCGCCTGTTCGAGCAGATCAAGGGCTTCGGCAGCTATGGTTTTCCCGAGAGCCATGCGGCCAGCTTCGCCCTGCTCACCTATGCCAGCTGCTGGCTGAAGTGCCACCACCCGGCTGCATTCACCGCCAGCCTGATCAACAGCCAGCCGCTGGGCTTCTACAGCCCCGACCAGCTGCTGCAGGACGCGCGCAGGCATGGCATCACGGTGCTGCCGGTGGACGTGCGCCACAGCGACTGGGACTGCACCCTGGATTTCAGCAAGGGCCCGGCGGCGATCCGGCTTGGCCTGCGCCTGGTCGATGGCTGCAGCGAAACCGCCGTGCAGGCGCTGATGCGCGAGCGCGCGCGGCGCCCGTTCGACGATGTCGGCGACCTGTGCCAGCGCACCGGGCTGGACCGCCGCCAGCAGGGGCTGCTGGCCGACGCCGGCGCGCTGCGTGGGCTCAGCGGGCATCGCCATCGTGCGCGCTGGGATATTTCCGGCGTGGAAAACCGGCTGCCACTGTTCGACCAGGCCCGTGCCACCGCCGAGGCACGCGTGGCGCTGCCGCTGCCCAGTGCGTGGGAAGACATGCAGGCCGATTACCGCAGCACCGGCACCACGCTCGGCCGCCACCCGATCAGCTTCCTGCGCGCGCAACTGCGCAGCCGCGGGTGCCTGGACGCTGCACAGCTGGGCGGCCACGGCCATGGCCGCCGCGTCCGCATCGCCGGACTGGTACGCATGCGGCAGCGCCCGCAGACCGCCAGCGGCGTCACGTTCCTCACGCTGGAAGACGAGACCGGCATGGTCAACGCCGTGGTCTGGCGGCACGTGGCCGACCGCCAGCACCGCGTGCTGGTCGATACCCAGCTGATGCAGATCGACGGCCGCCTGGAACGCGTCGATGGCGTGCAGCACGTGATCGTGCAGCGCATGCTGTGCCTGGACGAACTGCTGCAGGGCCTGCGCAGCCACAGCCGCGATTTCCATTGACCGGCCGGCCCTACCCATCCGCTTTTGCATCCGCTATCGTCGGCACATCCAAGGAAGGACGAACGATGGCCCGCGCACTGATGCTGACCACGCTGGGGGTTTCGACCCTCGCCCTGCTCGTTTCCGGCTGGACCGCCTGGAACCTGCATCACAGCCAATCGCCACAACGGGTGATCGAAGCCCGTGGCCTGGTCATCCACGATGACAAGGGCCAGGCGCGCGTCATCCTCGGCGCTCCCGTGCCCGACCCGCTCAGCAAGGGCAAACCGCAGAGCCCGCGTGCCACCGCACTGTCGGGCATGATCCTGCTCGGGCCGGACGGTTCCGAACGCGGCGCCTATGGCACCAGCGACCGAGGTGGCGAAGCACTGCTGACCCTGGACGATGCCAGTGGCACCACTGAAGTGTTCAAGGTCGTGGCCAATCCCGATCGCGGTGCCAGCCTGATGGTGCGCCACCAGAACAACACCGGCGCCATGCTTACCTCGTGGCAGGGCAAGCCGGAACTGGTGTTCCTGGACGACACCGGCCAGACCTACTACGTGCGGCCGGGCGCCAACGCCGCGCCCTGATCGCCTGGAAATGTTTCTGCAGAGTCGAGTTTGCTCGACTTCCGCTTCTGTAGAGTCGAGCCATGCTCGACTTCTGTTGGCAGAAGCCAGTCGAGCAAGCTCGACTCTACAATCCAAACGAAGTCGAGCAAGCTCGACGCTACAAGCCGCACACCGCCACCAGGTCATCGGCCAGCCTGCGCAGCTCGGTCGTCCCCAGCGCCGCGCAGGTGATGCGCAGCCCATGTGCCGGCGCCGCCACCGCAAACACTTCACCCCCGCGCACATGCCAGCCGCGGGCGGCCAGCGCCAGCACGTGCGCGTGGCTGTCATCCGGCAGTGGCAGCCACAGGTTCAGCCCCTCCATCGACAGCGGCGTCTGCATCCCGCGTTCGCGCAGCTGTGCCTGCAGCGACTGCAACCGCTGCTGGTACCGCTCGCCCGCCGCCGTGATCTTCGCCCGCTGCGGCGCCGATTCCAGCACGGCACTGGCCGCATCCTGCAGCAGATGGCTGACCCAGCCCGTACCGGCAGCCAGGCGCAGGCGCAGACGGCTGGCGGTGGCGGCGTCGCAGCCCAGCCACGCCAGGCGCAGATCCGGTCCCAGCGCCTTGGACAGCGAACGCAGCAGCGCCCAGCGGCGGTCATCGGCCGGCAGCACCGAGTGGTAGGGCTGCTGCGAAAGCAGCGCATAGTGATCGTCGATCAGTACCGCCACCTGCGGGTAGCCCGCCAGCAGCTGGCGCAGCGCCCGCGCCCGTTTCGCATCCAGGCTGGCGCCGGTGGGGTTGTGCGCGCGCGGGGTCAGCAGCACCGCCCGTGCACCAGCCTCCAGCGCAGCGCGCAGCGCCTCCACCTGCATGCCGTGCGCGTCCACCGCCACCGGCAGCACCGCATGCCCGCCCGCCGCCAGCACGTTCAGGCTGCCGAGGAAGCACGGATCCTCCACGGCGATACGGTCGCCCGGCAGCAGCCACGCCGCCAGCAGGCGCTCGATGCCATCCACCGCACCATGGGTGAGTTCCAGCGCATAGCCGGCCGGGCAATGCGGGTCCAGCGAGGCACGGGCCAGGCGCTGCATCCGCGCATCCACCGTGTCTGCCCCGTACAGCCGGGGGGCAGCAGCCTGCAGGCGCAACGCCGGCAGCAGGCGCGGGTCCGGGTTGCCGCCCGCCAGGTCGCGCAGGGCCAGGCCTGGGGCGCTGCCCTCACGGGCCATGGCCTGTGCCGGCCCGCGCACCACCGTGCCGCGGCGGCCGGCAGTGCTGGCCAGGCCGGCACCGTCCAGCCGCTTGTAGGCGGCCGCCACGGTATTGCGGTTCACGCCCAACCGCTCGGCCAGTTCACGCACCGGCGGCAGCACGCTGCCCGCCGCCAGCTGGCCACTGCCGATTCCCTCACGGATGCTGTCGAAGATGGCCTCGGCGCTACGCCCGGTGATTTTCATTTTGTCCTATGCCAAACTAAGCCTTGTCCTGTGCCAGTGTATCCCACCCTGGCCACCCGCACTGGAGGTCCCCCATGCCCCTTGCCGCCGCCGACTGGCCCGTCGCCCAATCCGTCGAACAGATCGCTGCCAACCTGGTCACCGTGCGCCAACGCATCGCCACGGCCTGCAGCCGCGCCGGCCGCGACCCGGCCAGCGTGCGCCTGCTGCCGGTCAGCAAGACCGTCGACGAAGCCCGCATCCGCATGGCCGTGGCCGCCGGTTGCCACGCGCTGGGCGAGAACAAGGTGCAGGAAGCCCAGCGCAAGGCCGAGTCGATGGTCGACCTCGGCGTGCACTGGTCGGTCATCGGCCACCTGCAGACCAACAAAGCCCGCTATGTCGCCCGCTTCGCCAGCGAATTCCAGGCACTGGACAGCCTGCGCGTGGCCGAGGCCCTGCAGCAACGGCTGCAGCTGGAAGACCGCGTCCTGGATGTGTTCGTGCAGGTGAACACCTCGGCCGAACCCAGCAAGTACGGCCTGGAACCGGATGCCGTCGCGGCCTTCGTACAGCAGCTGCCCGCCTTCGACCGCCTGCGCGTGCGCGGGCTGATGACCCTGGCCATCTTCACCCCCGAAATCGAACGCGTACGCGCCTGCTTCGTGCGCCTGCGCGAACTGCGCGACCAGCTGCAGCAGACCGCACCGGCGGGCATCGATCTGTCGCAACTGTCGATGGGCATGTCCGGTGATTTCGAGGTCGCCATCGAAGAAGGTGCCACCGTGGTCCGCGTCGGCCAGGCGATCTTCGGCGCGCGCGCGACACCGGACAGCTTCTACTGGCCCAGCGCCGGGGAACCCGCATGACGACCGCTGCCGGCAGGCACGCTGTCGTGCTGCAGCACGTTGCCTTCGAAGACCTGGGCACGCTGCAGCCCCTGCTGCACGCGCAGGGCTGGGCCGTGCAGGTACTGCAGGCCGGCGTCGATCCGCTGGAGCCCGCCGAACACGCGGACCTGCTGGTCGTGCTCGGCGGCCCGATCAGCGCCAATGACACGGCCCTCTACCCGTTCGTGGCCGACAGCATCGCCCTGCTGCAACGCCGCCTGCAGCAGCAGCGGCCGACGCTGGGCATCTGCCTGGGCGCGCAGTTGATGGCGCGCGCCTTGGGCGCCACGGTCGCGGCCAGTGGCGGCAAGGAAATCGGTTTTGCCCCGCTGCTGCTGACCGAAGACGGCCAACGCTCGCCGTTGCAGGCCCTGCAGGGCATCCCGGTGCTGCACTGGCATGGCGAAGCCTTCGAGCTGCCCGAGGGCGCGCAGCGCCTGGCCAGCACGCCGGCCTGCCGCCACCAGGCCTTCGCCGTCGGCCCCCATGCCCTTGCCCTGCAATGCCATCCGGAACTGGATGCGCGCCAGTTCGAGCGCTGGCTGATCGGCCACACCCTCGAACTGGCCCAGGCCGGCATCGACCCCAACGACCTGCGCGCGCAGGCCCGTCGCTATGGCGCGCCACTGGCCGCTGCAGCCAACGCCATGTTCGCGCAGTGGTTGCAGCACCTGCCGGAGACCCCGTGATGCACTACCGCCTGACCATCCACCGCCACGGCCAGTACTGGGGCCAGTTCGACTGCGAGGGCCCAGGCGCCCTGCAGCATCTGGACGCCCTCGCCGCGCGCCTGCCCGCCGAAGAAGGTTTCCAGCTGCAGCGCCTGAAGGGCGTGGGCGAGGAGCGCATCCTGTCCAGTGGCGCCGATGGCCTGCGCGTGCTGGCGGCACAGATCCAGTACCGGCCACTCTGAACGGCCTGGCCTGGCCATTGGCCCGGCCGCCGGGGGCGGCGATACTCGACCGATGCTCGACGTACCCGCCCATCTGCGCGACATCGCCACGGATCTGCAGCACCGCCTGCGCCGCATCGAGGCAACGCCCCACCCGAACCTTGCCCAGCACCAGATCCAGCTCGACGGAGAAGCGCTGCGCTTCCCCTGCCGCCTCTATGCCGATGGCACGCGCCTGATGCGCCTCGCCTCCTCGCTGCAGGGCGACGCGCGCCTGCTGTGCCTCTGCCTGGCGACGCGCCACCCGGACGGCCATCTGCGCCAGCACGCGCTTGAAACGCTGGGCGCGGCATCGGCACCGTGGGTCCTGGCCTTCCACCTTGCGCTGCTCGGCGAGTACGTCGAGGAGATCGCCGTAGCCGTCGAACAGCAGGCGCAGCAGATTGGCCTGGCTGCCTACCTGCCCCTGGTCCGAGCGAACCCTGCCTTCGTGGATCGCTGCATCCAGCGCGCAGCGAGCTACTGGAACGCGTACTACCGATCCCGGCACCCGACGCTGCGCACGTTCCCGGCGCACCGCCTGCTGCTGCAGCTGCGAAGCGCCAGCCGCGGCCCCTGACCGGGCGCCCGGCCGCACCTCGCCGGACCGCGATGATGCAAATGATTCTCCTTTACTGTAAGGTGCAGCCGCTGCCCTTGCCGCCGCGGGCTGTTCCTCCACACTGCCCCCGCCCGCCTTGTGTCCACGCCTGTCGAACCGACGGATGTCGCGCATCTGTGCGCAGCCCATTACCGGCCGCTGCATGCCCACGTCCGCCGCAAACTCCCGCAACGCAGCGACGCCGATGACGTCGTCCAGGAAACCTGGCTGCGCGTCATCAAGGTCGCGGCCAGCGGACTGCTGGGCAACGGCCGCGCCTACCTGTACCGCGTCGCCCACAACCTGATCGCCGACCACTACCGGCAGCGCACGCGCCGTCGCGAAGAAACGTTGGACGACGCCCAGCTGCTGGCCATCGCCGACCCCGCGCCGCTGCCCGAACAGCGCCTGCTCGATGCCGAGCAGCTGCGCCATCTCGACGCGATCATCGCCGCCCTGCCGGCGCGGTCGCGCCAGGTCTTCCTGCTGGCACGGGTGGAGCAGATGGGGCTGGCCGAGATTGGTCGCCTGCTCGGCATCACCCGGCAGACCGCGCACGGCCACCTGCTGCGTGCACTGGTCGCCGTGCAGCAGGTACCGCAGGCGTGAGCCACGACGCCATCGCTCAGGAAGCCGCCCGCTGGTGGCTGGATGGCCACGACGGCCACCGCGACGAGAACGCCTTCGACCGCTGGTATGCGGCCGACCCGCGCCACGCCGCGCAGTACCAGCACCTGCAGGCGCTCTGGCAGGCTGGCACGGGCCTGCCCAGCATGCAGCGGCAGCAGCAGCGGCGGCAGCGTCGCCGCCTGCGCGACGCCGGCATCGCGGTCCTGCTGCTGTGTGCGCTGGGCCTGTACAGCCGCCATGTGACCCCACCCGCCGCGCAGGTGGTGCGCACGGCCGCCGGACAGATCCGTGACGAACTCCTGCCTGATGGCTCGCACCTGCAGCTTGCGCCCGGCAGCGAGGTACACGTGCGCATCGATGGCACGCGTCGCCAGCTGCAGCTACAGCACGGCCAGGCCTGGTTCAAGGTCGCCACCGACACCGGCAGGCCATTCCAGGTGCACACACCCCACGGCACCGTGACCGCGCTGGGCACCGCCTTCGATGTCGCCGTGGACGAGCACGCCAGCAGGGTCGCCGTCACCGAGCACACGGTACGGGTGGACAGCGGCCCGGGCCACGCCGAGGCGGAGGAAGGCCAGCAGATGCGCTTCGATGGCAATGGCACGAGCGCAGCCACTGAGATGGAAAGCGGCGCACTGGCGTGGCGCGAGCGACGCCTGCACTGGGTCTCGGCACCGCTGGCCAAGGTCGCACAGGGGCTGGATGCCTGGCACGGCGGCCACACCTGGATCATCGGCGCCGCACTCCGCCAGCAACCGGTGACCCTGCTCGGCAATGCCGATGGCGCTGCCGAAAGCCGTGACCAGCTGGCCACGCAGCTGCACGTGCGCGTGCTGCGCCTGCCCGGTGACGTGCAGGTCTGGGTGGCGCCGCACGACGAACCGCGCGATGCACCCTGACATCGGCCCTGCCGCCGCGTCTACCCAGGTGAACGACGCCCTGCGTCATCCCCTGGAGCCTTCGATGCTGTGCCACCGCCCCCTCGTTCTTGCCCTCTCGCTGGCGTGTGCCGGCGCCCTGCCACTGCTGCCTGCACCCGCCCGCGCACAGGCAGCGACACGCCATTACGATCTGCCCGCGCAGCCGCTGGCCCAGGCACTGGATGCCTACAGCCGCCTCACGGGCGTGGATCTGGTGATGGCCACCGCACTCCCCGCCGGCCATGTGGCCCCCGCCCTGCAGGGTGACTTCGATGACGCCCAGGCGCTGACCCGCCTGCTGGCCGGCAGCCCCCTGCGGCCGCGTTTCATCGACGCCCGCCATGCCACCCTGGAACCCGCGCCGCCCCAGCGCGACGACGGCAGCCGCCGTACAGGTCCGCTGCGCGTGCAGAGCGACACCTCGCGCGGGCCGGCTGCCGGTGCCGGCACCAGCCAGTACGTCGCCCCCCTCGCCGACGGCTTCACCCCCAAGGTCGGCAGCGAGCGCGTTGCCATGGCCGAGCGCCAGGACGGCAACAGCCTGCTGCGCTCGATGCCCGGCAGCCACAGCTTCCACTCGCGCAGCCAGCCGGGGCTGCAGGTCAACATCCGCGGCATGACCGGCGCCGGCCGGGTCAACACCATGATCGACGGCGTGACCCAGACCTTCCGCAACAACGCCGGGCATGGTTCCGGCGGTCCGTTCGCCTATGTCGATCCGTTCCTGCTGGCCGGCGTTGACGTGCAGCGCGGCGCGGTGGCCGGTGCTGACGGCGCCGGCACGCTGGCCGGCAGTGCCAACTTCCGCACGCTGGACATCGACGACCTGCTGGCCGAAGGCCGCGACTGGGGCCTGCGCGCCGGTTACCGCCACGGCAACAACGGCTACGGCGATGGCCGCACGTTCGCCGGCGCCTGGCGCCACAGCGAGGACGGTGGCGACCGCCAGTTCGGACTGCTGGCAGCGGCCAGCAGCAGCCGCAGCGGCGAATACGCAACCGCCAATGGACAGAAGAACAGCGCCGACCCGGCCAGCCAGCAACCCAGCAGCTGGCTGCTGAAGGCGCGCCTGCAGCCCAGCGACCAGCACCGGCTGGACCTGAGCCACATGCACTATGAAAACGACTTCTACCACAACTACCCGTGGCAGATTTCCGCGCGCAACCAGCGCGCCAGCTACCACTACACGCCCTACACGCCGTGGCTGGACGTGCGCGTCACCTTCGCCGGCAACAAGACGCATCTGTACTACCCGCCGGTGGAGGATTCCAGCTACATCGGCCGACGCACGCACAGCAGCCTGAGCAGCTGGACCGCAGACAACACCAGCCGCTTCGAGATCGGCCCGTTGCAGGCGCGCTGGAACACCGGCATCAAGCACCAGTCGGACATCTTCGTGGCCGACACGCCCACCCTGCGCGGCGCCAACCCGCAGGGCCGCAGCCAGCTGGACAGCGTGTTCAGCACGCTTGAACTGCAGCATGACCGCTACGCATTGACCGCTGGCCTGCGCCAGGAACGGTATGGCATCAGCGGCCACATCCCGGTCTGTTCGGATGTGCCAGGCCAGTGTGCGGACATCGGCGGCGGCGACATCGACGTGCGCCGCACCCAGCATGCGCTCAGCCCCAGCCTCGCCTTCTCGGTGCAGGCCAACGACTGGCTGCAGCTGTTCGTTGAAGCCTCGCGGACCTCGCGCGCGCCGCGCGTGCAGGAGATGTTCTTCGAGAAGATCCCGCTGGAAGGCATGAGCGACGCCGATGGCGTGGGCGCCAACCCGTTCCTGCGCCGCGAGCGTTCGCGCAACCTGCAGTTCGGCGCCAACCTCAGTACCGACTCGCTGCTGGTCGACGGCGACCTGGCCCAGCTGCGGGTCACCCGCTTCGACAACCGCATCCGCGATTACATCAAGCCGCAGTACCTGCTGGTGGTGCATCCGCCGGAAGTGGCGCCGCGGGTGGTGGCCATCGACAGCGACGAGCAGTTGAGCGCCTGGACCGACGTGCTCGATGCCGATGACTTCACCACCACCACCCGCTGGATGAACCAGCCCGGCATCGTGCGCATGCGGGGCATCGAACTGGAAGCCCACTACGCCAGCGAGCACTACCACGCCACGTTGAGCTGGACACGGTCGCACACCAGCGCGCCCACCATCGAATACGTCAACCTGGAAGACATCACCGCCCTGCCCGACCGCTACTGGACGCTGGACGTGGGTGGCAGCTGGTGGCAGCAGCGCGTGCAGGCCGGCGTGCGTGCCGAGTACTCCGGCCCCACCGAGGAAGGCTACGACTTCTTCCAGACCCGCAAGACCGGCGGCACCGGCGTGCTGCTGGATTTCTACGCCAGCTTCAAGCCCCAGGCCAATACCACGCTGTGGCTGAACATCGAAAACCTGCAGAACAAAGCCTATGACAACAATGCCTCGATCGACAGCATCTTCAGCCCGATCCTGGATCGCGGCAACGGCCGTGGACGGACGGTCTCGATGGGCATCAATGTGGCGTTCTGAGCGCCGCTGGCTGCTGCTGTGCCTGCTCGCGCTGGCGGGCATGGCCGGGGCGCAGCCGATGCCGGGACGCGTCATCGACCTGGCCACTGGGCAGGCGCTGGATGAGGCAGGCTTCACGCAGCGCGTGGCCGGGGCGCAGCGCGTGCTGCTGGGCGAGCGCCACGATGTCGAGGCCGACCACGCCGCGCAGCGCTGGCTGCTCGCGGCCCTGCAGCGGCAGCGGCCACAGGGCGCGCTGGTGCTGGAGATGATCGCGCAGGAACGCCAGGCGCGCCTGCAGCGCGTGCAACGCTGGCTGGCCAAGGGCAACCGGGCCGACGGCAGCCGCCTGCAGGAACTGCTGGGCTGGGACAGCCGCTGGCCCTGGCAGGCGTATGGCAGCCTTGTGCAGGACGCCTGCGCTGCAGGCATTGCCCTGCACGGCGGCAACCTGTCGCGTGCCGAAGTCGATGCGCTGCTGGCATCGACTGAGCCGGTCCGGTTCCCGGCAGCCGACGCGCGGCAGCGGTTGTCAGCAGTCGTGCTGGCCCAGCATGCCGGGGCCGCGCCGATGCTGGAGGGCATGCTTGCCGTGCAGCAGGCACGCGACACGCGCATGGCCCAGGTACTGGCAACGTCGCCCGCACCCGCCCTGCTGGTCGCCGGCCGCTGGCACGTGCTGCGTGGCACCGGCGTGCCCGGCTACCTGCCGCCGGCCACGCCGGCACTGGTGATCGCCTTGGCCGCGCCGGGCGAAACCCTCGACGTTGGCGACGCCGATCTGCTGTGGGTGACCGCCGATGAGTGAGCGCAGCGGCCACTGGCAGGCCGTCGCCATCAGCGTCGGCCTGCACCTGTTGCCGCTGTTGCTGCTCGTGCACTGGGTGGTGACCCCGGCGGCACTGCCGCCACCGGAGCAGGACATGCGCATCAGCCTGCGCCTGCTGGCACCGGCCGCGCCGCCGCAGCCGGTGGAGGAGCGCCACGCCGATACGCCCCGCCCGGCGCAGCAGGCCAGTGCGCCGCAGCCCAGCAAAGCGCCGCCGCCGCCGTTGCCCACGGCCGCGCGCGAAGGCGAACGCGCAGCCAGCGAAACCGGTGGCAGCGGTCGCCTACCGCTGCTGGTTGCGCCGCCTGCCGCAAGCACCAACGCCGCACCGGCCACGGCCTCGGTCGCCGCAGCACCGCCCACACCGGACGCCCCCCCTGCGGACCTGCAGGCCGGCGCCGCCAGCGACCAGTGGGAGGCCCGGCTGATGGCGCGACTGCAACGCTATCGCTTCTACCCCGCCACCGCGCGCGCACGGCGCCAGCAGGGCACGGCCTGGGTACGGGTCAGCCTGGACCGCACAGGCAGCCTGCTTGCCCTGCGCCTGGAGCAGTCCAGCGGCCAGCCACTGCTGGATGAAGCCGCGCTGCAGACCTTCCGCCGCGCACAACCGCTGCCGCCCATTCCTGATGAGATGAACGCGCCGCAGGAACTGGTGGTGCCCGTGGAGTACTACCTGCACCAGGGATAGCCGATGCAGGTTCTGGCTTTCTCGACTGCCGTGCACAGCGGTCGAGCGGGCTCGACTCTACCTCCGCGTCAGGCCTTCAGCACCTCCACCCGATACGACACGCCACCACTGTCGTGCTCGGTGATCAACCCGTGCACATCCGACTCGAAGCCAGGGAAACGCGCATTCTGCTCGCGGGCAATCCGCAGCGACTGGATGATCGGCTCATCGCTGGCACCGAAACGCTCACCCGGCATGATCGTCGGAATGCCCGGCGGGTACGGCACCAGCATCGTCGCGGCAATACGGCCACTGATCTGCTCGATGTCGACCCGCTCGATCTCGCCCTTCACCAGATGGTTGTAGGCATCGGCTGGTGTCATCACCGGGGTGGGCAGATCCACATACATCTCGCGCATCACCTTGGCCACGGCAAATTCCTGATTGAACGCGTGCAGCGCGTCGCACAGGTCACGCAGGCCCCAGCCGGCATAGGCAACCGGATAGTCGGCAGCCAGCGCCGGCAGCGCCTGGCCAAGCGGCGCGTTGCGGTCATACAGCTCCTTGAACGCCATCAGCTCGGTCACCAGGGTGCTCCACTTGCCCTTGGTGATGCCCATCGAGAACAGGAACAGCACCGAATAGAGGTTGGTCTTCTCCACGGTAATGCCACGGCTCCACAGGAACTTGCTCAGCACCGCCGCCGGAATGCCCAGCCTGCCCATGCTGCCGTCCATCGAGAGGCCCGGGGTCAACAGGGTCACCTTGATCGGGTCGATCAGCACGTAGTCGTCGACGAGGTTCTCGAAGCCATGCCAATGGCCATCGGGCTGCAGGTACCATTCTTCACGCTTGGCCACCAGCGGCGCCGGCGTATCGCCCTTGTCCAGGCTGCGCTCGACCTGGGTGGGTTGCCACACGCTGAACCACCAGTCCTCGCGCCCGAGGTCGTCGCGCACATGCAGCATCGCACGACGGAAGGCGATCGCCTCGTCATGCATCTCCTGCACCAGCGAACGGCCGGCATCGCCCTCCATCATCTTCGAAGCCACGTCGCAGGCTGCGATCACCCCGTAATGCGGGCTGGTCGAGGTGTGCATCATGAACGACTCGTTGAAGCGCTCGGCGTCCAGGTTGCGCTGTGCGGAGTTGCGCACATGGATCATCGATGCCTGCGAGAAAGCCGCCAGCAACTTGTGTGTCGAATGGGTGGTGAAAATGATCGCATCCTGCTCACGCGGCTTGCCCTTGGCCATGCCGTAGTGGTTCTCGTAGAACGGATGGAACGCGGCGTAGGCGTACCACGCTTCATCGAAGTGCAGGTAGTCGACGGCGCTGCCAATCTCATCGGCGATCTTCTCGGCGTTGTAGCACAGCCCGTCGTAGGTCGAATTGGTAACCACCGCGATGCGCGGCTTGGAGCCGGCGATGTAGGCCTGGCTGGCCAGCGGGTTGGCGGCGATGCGCTGCTGCAGTGATTCGGGGGTGAACTGGTCCAGGCTGATCGGGCCGATGATGCCGTGGGCGTTGCGGCTGGGAGTGAAGTACACCGGCACGGCACCGGTCATGATCAGCGCATGCAGCAATGATTTGTGGCAGTTGCGGTCAACGAAGACCACGTCGCCGCGGGCCACCGTGCCGTGCCAGACAATCTTGTTGGCGGTGGAGGTACCGTTGGTGACGAAGAACGTATGGTCGGCACCGAAGTTTCGCGCAGCCTCTTCCTCGGCATCCTTGATCGGACCGGTATGGTCGAGCAGCGAGCCCAGTTCAGGCACCGAGATCGACAGGTCACTGCGCAGGGTGTTCTCACCATAGAACTGGTGGAACGCGCGCCCCACCGGCGATTTGGTGAAGGCCACGCCACCGGCATGGCCCGGCGTATGCCACGAATAGTTCGATTCGGCGGCGTGGTGGATCAACGCCTTGAAGAACGGCGGCAGCAGGTTCTTCATGTAGTCTTCGGCCGCGCGCATCACCTGCCGGGCGATGAAGCTCTTGGTGTCCTCGAACAGGAAGATGAAGCCATGGATATGCTTGAGCAGCTTGCTCGGCACCTTCTCGATGGTGCGCCGTTCGCCGTACAGGAACACCGGCAGGTTGGCACGACGCGCGCTCTGTTCGCGCAGGAACGCGGTCAGGCGCTGGAACTCGCCGTCCACCTCTTCGCTGCCGTCGATGGAGATCAGCACTGCCGAAGCCGCCACGTAGGTGCGCGCGCCGGCACGCGCATCGTCCAGGTTCAGCCCGCACAGCACGCGCTGGTCGTTGCCACGCAGTTCCTCCACCAGCGCGCGGATCAGGATGCCACCGATGCGCGGCGACTCGTAGTCGTTGTCGATGACGATGACCGGGTAATCCAGGGACTTGAAGTACACGTTGATTCTCCTTGTCGAACTCAGGAACGCTGGGCGCCGGCGGCGATGGCCGATGCATCACGGGCGCGCTGCCGCTGCTGGCGGCGCTCCTCGCTGAAGAAGGGATAGAACACCGTGATGAACAGCACGAACAGGAAGGCGTACTGCACGATGCTTCCCGACGAACCGTAGATCGCCCACAGGCAGTACACGACGGTCAGGCTGGTCAGGGTCCAGAACGCACCGGTGTGCACCAGGGTGTGCGAGCGCTCGACCACGAAGTAGCAGGCCACGCACGAATAGATGTACGGCAGCAGGGTCAGCACCACGGCAGCCGACGTGATCACATCGAACTGCGCCGATGCAGTTTCCGACGTCGAGGTGACCAGCACCGCCAGGGTCATCAGCACGGCCACGATCAGCACGCCCTTTACCGGCACGTCGTCCTTGTTGGTCCTGCTGAAGATGCTCGGGAACAGGCCGTCATCGGAGGCAGCCTTCGCGCTCTGCGCGGTCAGCAGGATCCAGCCGCCAAGCGAGCCGGCCGCGCCGACGAAGGCGCACAGGCTGACCAGCGCCCCGCCCCATCCACCCACGGCCTTGGCTGCCGCCAGCGCGAACGGGGCATCGGACATCTGCAGTTCCGCATTCGGCACCATGCCCATGATCACCGAGGAACTGGCGATGTAGGCGATGGCGGCCAAGAACACGCCGGCCAGGGTGGCGCGGGCGACGTTCTTTTCCGGATTCTCGACCACGCCAGCGGTCACCGAGGCCGACTCGACACCGATGAAGGCCCACAGCGTCAGTGCCGCCGCGCTGGAGATCGCACCGAAGTTAGACTCACCCGACACGTTGTAGGCGCCCTTGAAGATGTCCGCATCGAAGAAGAACCAGCCGAAGATCGCGATGCCCAGGATCGGCACCAGCGCGAAGCTGGTAGTGACCGTCTGCACCCGCGTCACGAAGGCCGGCCCGATCATGTTGGCGAAGCTCAGCGCCCACACCAGCGCCAGCACCGCAATGCAGCGCACCAGTGGTTCGGACAGGATCGGGAAGAAGTAGCTGAAGTAGCCGACGGCGGCGATCGGGATGGCGACATTGCCGATCCAGTTGGCGAACCAGTAAATGGTGTTGGTCTGGAAGCCCATGTAGGGCCCGAACCAGTCACGCGCATACGCATACGGGCCGCCCGCCTTGGGTGCCAGCTTGCCCAGCTTGGCGAACACGAAGGCCAGCAGCAGCGCGCCAGCCGTGGTGATCAGCCAGCCCCAGATGGAGGCGGTACCGATCTTCGCCAGGCTGGAGGGCAACAGGAATACGCCGGAGCCCATCATGTTGCCGGCGACGAGGAAGGTGGCTCCGACCACCCCGATCTTCTTTGCTTCTGCCATGACACTCTCCTGAAGCTGGCATTGGCCCGGCAGCACCGGGCATGGGGACTGGCTGCGCTGGCGTCGACCGCGCCGGCGGCTATCTGATGAAGTTGTATTGCAGACTGCCCTGTACACGGACGGTGTCGCCGCGCGCGCCACCTTGCTGCTCCAGGTGTCCGTACAGCAGCTCCATGCCCATCGTCCACGACGGTGCCGGGCTCCAGATCAAGTTGAATACGCCATAGCGGCTCTCGCGGAACGCATCGGCGTCCAGCGCGCGGTTCCGCTCCAGCGTCAGCTGGCCGAAGATCAGGTTCGAGCGCCACAGCCCGGACCAGTAATGGGTGTAGCCGACGAAGCCCCCGTGCAGGTCCAGCGCATCGAGCCGCCCAGTGGCATCGACCACTGCATCCAGGCCAGAACCGGTGAGGTCGGCGGTATAGCGGCTCAGGCCGCGTCCGCCCAGCACACCGAACAGCAGGAGATCGCGTTCGCCCACCGCCGCCGAGCCGCTCAGCTGCAGGCCACCGCCCACGCGCCGGTCGCGCTCACCCTCACCGTCATAGGCCAGGCTGCGCGCCACCGCACCCAGCTGCAGATGGCCCCAGTCGCGTTCCATGCGGGCGGTAACGCTGACGTCGGGCAGACGGTTGGCGGCCGCCCGCGTCTCGCTGGCCCCCGCCAGCTCGGTGTCCGGATCCTCGGCAGCCAGGGTCAGTGTATTGCCCCTGCCCATCGTGAAGCTGTGGTGGATGCCGGCCACCAGCAGATAGCCCGCGCCGCCAGGCCCGGCAAAGTCCAAGGTGTCTGGCAGGCTGTCGGCATCCATGAAGCTGGAATAGCCGTAACCGGCATAGGTATTGCCGAGCTGGCCATAGGCATGGCGCAGGCGGAACTGGTAGCCGTCACTGCTGCCGAAGAAGTCGTTTTCCAGGTAGAAGCGCAGGTTGCCATGCGTAGTCGGCCGCCGCGCCTCGAAGCTGAAGCGGGTCTGCTTGGCGTGGATGTTGAAATTGGACACATCGCGGTGGCTGCCGCCCACCGGTATCGACGAGGGGATGAACTGGTCCTCATCACCGGCCGCGCGTGAATCGGCGATGGCATCGAGCTTGGCGTAGCCCCCGATACGGATGACGGTGTCCGTGCCGGGGATGGCGAAGAAGCCTTTCAGGTCAGGATCGGTCGGGCCCGCAGCGCTGTCCGGGCGCGACGCTGCAGTGGAGGGATCGGCCACCGATTCACGCTGTGGCAGCACTGGCGATGCCACGCCAGGCACCTGGGTGGGATGCAGCACGGCCGTCGCGACTGACGTGACGGGCGCGGTGGCTGGCGGGGCAACGGACGCCGTCGTCGCCGCGCTGGCAAGGGCTTCGCGCTGTTCGAGGCGGTCCAGGCGCTGCTGCATGCCTTCCAGTGCCTGTCGCAGGGTCACGATCTCGCGCCGCAGAGCCTGCGCGTCATCCTCTTCGGCATGGGCCGGCGTTGCCGCCATCGCCGCCATGCACGCCAGACTCAGTCCTGCCAAGCGCATTGCATCCTCCATGGATGAACACCTGCCGAGCTCTGCCGGGCGGGACGCCTGCGCGTTCCCGACAGCGACCTGCCGTTGCTGGGTTGCGGAGTACTGCGTCGATGCCCGCAGGCAGCCTGCATGCTGCAGGCAACAGGACCATGACAACGCCCTGCTCTTTCTGTGGCTGGCTCGACTGCGGCTTCGCTGCCAGCGAGGTGGCGACCGCAGGCGTCTGGGTAGCAAGCCCGAAGTGAGGGTGTCGTGAATGACGCCGCACGAATCTCCTGCTCCAACCAGTTCCGTGGCGCTGCCCCTGTCGTATTGACGCTGAAATCCATGCGTCAAGGCTAGCGGGTCTGTCGTTTTCAGCCTTGATTGCGATCAAGTCACGATGCTTGATCTCAGTCACTATTCACAAGTGAAACCGCACCGCCTACTGCGCAGCTGTATCCAGCCGCACTGTCGCAGAACGCAGCAGGCCCGCACGTTGCCATGCGGGCCTGCTGTCATTCGACTGCGGTGCGGGAACGTCCTCAGCGCGGGCCGAGCACCTTCTGCAGGTCATCGCCCTGCGGCAGGCCGGCGCGGCGTTCGACGCTGCCCTGCTCATTCTGGAACAGGATGCCCGGCGTGCCCTGGAAGCCCATTTCCACCATCAGCACCTGGTTTGCATCCAGCTTGCCCGCCACTTCGCGGCTGATGCTCGGCAGCGGCTTGATGCCCCCCCGGTCGAACTGGTGTTCGTTGTCCAGCAGCGCGGCGCTGGGGTCGCGCGCGGACAGGATGGCTGCGGCCTTGGCTGGGCTGTCCTCACGGATCACGCCAACCATGATGTGGCGAAGCTGCACCTTGCCTGCATCCACCCACGGACGTGCCGCTTCCCAGAACTTGTGGCAATACGGGCAGTTTGCGTCACTGAAGGTATAGACCACGCGCGGTGCATCGGCCTTTCCGTCACGCACCCAGGCACTGCCTTCCAGCTTGGACCACATCTTGGCCGACATCGGCGCGGCCACCAGCTTCTCCACCGCCTCGGCGGCCACGTCGTTGCCCTCGGCATCGAACAGGCTGCCCACCAGCACATGCTTGCCATCGGCGGTGACATAGGCCGCCGCCGGCTGCTGGCCGCCGACCACGCCGGCGAAGCCACGCAGGCCACCCGGCGCATCGAACTCGGAAATGACTTCGAAGCCGTGCTTCTCGATGCCCTTCAGCACCGCAGGACGCTCACCCTTGCCTGCCGCAGGGGCTGCTGCAGCAGTCCCGGCAGGCGTCTTGGCCGGCGGCGTCTGTGCCTGGCTGCAGGCGGTAATGGCCAGCAGCATCGGCAGGATCAGGACCGCAGGCGCGGTGCGCAGGGAAATCGACAGCATGTGAACTCCAAAGGGAAATGCCCGCGCAGGCTACCGCAGCCTGCGCAGTTTGTGTTCAAGACCGGCGTGGGTCAGTTCACCCAGGTGCAGATCCTGCAGGCGCCCCTCCGCATCGAAGAACAGGGTCGAGGGATAGGCCCGCACGCCCAGCACGGTCGAGGCAGCGGCAGGCTCATCCAGCAGCACGTCGCGCAGCACAAGGCGCTCCGCGGTCAGGAACTGCTGGACCTCATCGAGGCTTTCGCCCTGGTTGAGAAAGACGAACTGCAGCTCAGGGTGTGCCTGCTGCGCCTGGGCCAGAACCGGCATTTCGCGCCGGCATGGCCCGCACCAGCTTGCCCAGAGATTGAGCACCACCGGCTTGCCATGGAACTGCGCCAGATCCAGCGGCTTGCCCTGCAGGTCCACCACCTGCACCGCGGGCAGTGACAACGTGTTGGCCTGCCACTGCGCCAGGCCGTAGCTGCCCAGGCCCCACAGCACTGCGCCTGCAAGGGCGCTGCACAGCACCGGAAGACGCAGTGAAGGGTGCCGGCGCAGGCTCCAGAGGCCCCACCCAAGCGCTGCAACCAGCACCACGGGCACGTGATAGCCACCATCGGCAATCTGCAACATGCTCCAGGGCGCTTCGCGATAGAAGGCGAAATTGGCGACGATGAAGGACACGCGGCCACAGAGCAGGCCCACCAGCAGCATGTCCAGCACCCGGCCCGCGCCTGAGGGCCGCTGCGGCACGGGCTGGCGCGACGACCAGAGCCGCGCGATGCCCATCGCCAGCAGCAGACAGACCAGGATCACCACAACCGGCATCGGCACCGGCCCCACACTTGGCATTGCATCACCTGCACTACATTCCAGAGGCCTGCATGGTCGGAGCGCTGTGCCTGTGTTGCAAGCGCCGCGCTCCGACCATGGCGGTCAGGCCGCGTCGAGCGTCGGCCCGGTGACCGGTACGACCGGCAAAGCACGAGACGCCATCGCAGCGGGCGCCGGCAGTGCGCGTTCTCGACGCTTGCAGCTCACGTGACGGCGGTAATTGGCCGGCGTCATGCCGACAATGCGCAGGAACAGGCGGCGGAACGCACTCTGGTCCGCATAGCCCACGCCCCAGGCCACCTCGTCGATGCTCGCGCCCTGTTGCAGCAGGGTCTGCGCCTTCGCCACCCGCAGCCGCTGGCAGTACTCGATGGGACGCAGCCCGGTGGCCTTGAGGAAGCGACGCTGCAGGGTGCGCGGTTCCAGACCGGAAACCTCGCAGATGGACGGCAGGGTCGCCCCGCGGGCCGACGTGGTGTGCAGCCAGCGCTGGGCCTTGAGCACGTCACGGTCGCCGTGGGCGAAATTGGCACTGAACCGTTCCAGGTCCTGCTGTACGCCCGCCGGCACGACAATGCCCAGCTGCTGCGCCACCGCACTGGCCACTCCCTGCCCGTGCAGGCGGTACAGCAGGCGCAGGCCGAGATAGCGCCATGCCTGCTGGCCGGCCACGGTCAGCAGATCGCCATCATCGACCAGCGCACGCTCGCTGGGCGCCCAGCTGGCGGCCTGCCCCTGCAGGCCCGGGTGGCGGCGCAGATCGGGACCCGCCACGGTACGCCCGGCCAGCAGGCCCGCCCGTGCCAGTACCCCCACGCCATCAGCCGCCGCCGACAGCAGGCTGCCACCGTCGTAATGTGCACGCAGCCAGTCCAGCAACACTTCCTCGGCCCGCACCGAAACCACCGGGCTGACCTGGCCCGGCAGGGCGATCACCGCAGGAATCGCCGCATCCAGCATGTCCGCACCTGTGACCCGGTTCACGCCGCGGTGGCTGGCGGGCACGATCCAGCGGGTGACCAGCACGCGCGCGCTGGGGCGACGCTGCTGCTGGGCAAGACGGTTGGCCACATGGGCCATTTCAGCCAGTACAGAGGCCGCGGAAGGATCTCCTCCCGGGTACTCGACCACGGCCACCTCGACGAAGCCCTCGTTCTTCAGTCCCTCCACACTCCCCTCCTCCATTCGTTCAGGCCGTCGAGCGGCCAGTTCAGGCGAGGGTAGGAACTGCCCCAACAGCGGGGCTATGAAGAAAGTTGCAAAGTGACCTGAATGGGGAAAGCGGATAAACCCTTGACTCTTGACCAGACTCCAGGGTTGACAATGGCCCCAGTCATCCAGGAGTGCGCCATGAACATTGGACAGCTGGCCCGCGAGGCCGGGGTGCCGATCGACACCGTCCGCTACTACGAACGCCAGCAGCTGCTGCCCACCGCAGCACGCTCCGCCGGCGGCTACCGCATCTTCGGCGAGCAGGACCTGCGCCGCCTGCGCTTCATCCGCCGCGCCAAGGCGCTGGGCTTCAGCCTGGAGGAAATCGCCGAACTGCTGACGCTGAGTGATCGCCACCAGCAGGACATGGCCAGCGTGCGCGATACCGCACAGGCCCGCCTGCTCGACATCGAGCAGCGCATGGCCGAGCTGCAGCGCATGCACGCCGCGCTGTCACAGCTGGTCGACGCCTGCCCGGGCCATGGCGACCTGGAGCAATGTCCCATCCTCGCCGCCCTGACCGAGGACAACGCATGAACAGCGGGCACCCGCATCCTGGACATGCACACGGCGCGGCAACGGGCGGCGGCAGCTGCTGCGGCAGCGCGAAGCAGGCGCCACTGGCAGTGAAGGATCCGGTCTGCGGCATGGACGTGGACCCGGCCACCAGCGCCCACCATGCCAACCACGATGGCCGTGACTGGCATTTCTGCTCGGCACGCTGCCGCGAACGCTTCCTGGCCGACCCTGCCGCCTTCGACGGCAGCACGCCCGCAGCCGGCGCCACAAAGAAGGCCGGTGGCTGCTGCGGCGGGCATGCGGCGCCCGCCGCTGGCACCGCCACGGTGAAGGACCTGGTCTGCGGCATGGACGTGGATCCTGCCAGCACCGCGCACCACGCTCACCACCAGGGCCAGGACTACCACTTCTGCAGCGGCGGCTGCCGGCAGAAATTCGTCGCCAACCCGCAGCGCTATCTCGATCCGTCGTCCTACGTCGCACCGGAGGTGCCTGCAGGCACGCTGTACACCTGCCCGATGGACCCGGAAATCGTGCAGGAAGGCCCCGGCACCTGCCCGATCTGCGGCATGGCGCTGGAACCGATGATGCCCAGCCTGGACGATGGCGAGAATCCGGAACTGACCGACTTCCGTCGCCGTTTCTGGGTCTCGCTGCCGCTGAGCGTGGCAACGATGGCGCTGGCGATGCTGGCGATGACCCCGTTGCTGCACGCGCTGTCGCCCACGCTGCGGGTGTGGATCGAAGGCGCGCTGGCCACGCCCGTGGTGCTGTGGGCCGGCTGGCCGTTCCTCGAACGCTGGGCGCAGTCGATCCGCAACCGCAGCCCCAACATGTGGACGCTGATCGGCACCGGCGTCATCGCCGCCTACGGCTACAGCGTGGTGGCCACGGTCGCACCGGGCGTGTTCCCGCCTTCTTTCCAGCAGCACGGCCACGTGGGCGTGTATTTCGAGGCGGCAGCGGTGATCATTTCGCTCACCCTGCTTGGTCAGCTGATGGAACTGCGCGCACGGGCCAAGACCTCGGCGGCGATCAAGGCGCTGCTGGGCCTGGCACCGAAGACCGCGCGGCGGATCGATGCCGATGGCAGCGAACATGACGTTGAGCTGGCATCGGTGAAGGCGGGTGACCGCCTGCGGGTGCGCCCCGGCGAGAAAGTGCCGGTGGATGGCCGCGTGCTGGAAGGCCGTTCGACGCTGGACGAATCGATGCTGACCGGCGAACCCGTGCCCGTGACCAAGCAGGCCGGCGACAGCGTGATCGGCGCGACCCTGAATGGTTCGGGCGCGCTGGTGATCGAAGCCGAGCGCGTGGGCGACGACAGCATGCTGGCGCAGATCGTGCAGCTGGTGGCACAGGCGCAACGTTCGCGCGCGCCGATGCAGCGCATGGCTGACAAGGTGGCGTACTGGTTCGTGCTGGCGGTGCTGGCCGTGGCCGCGCTGGCGCTGTTCGGCTGGGGCCTGTTCGGACCGGAGCCGTCGTGGACACATGGCGTGCTGAGCGCGGTGGCGGTGTTGATCATCGCCTGCCCCTGTGCGCTGGGGCTGGCCACGCCGATGTCGATCATGGTTGCCACCGGGCGCGCCGCGCAGCACGGCGTGCTGTTCCGCGATGCCGAAGCGATCGAAGCACTGGGCAAGGTCGATACGCTGGTGATCGACAAGACCGGCACGCTCACCGAGGGTCGGCCCGCGTTCGACGCCGTGCATGCCAGCGATGGTTTCGAGGATGGGCGGGTGCTGCAGTGGGCCGCCAGTCTCGACCAGGGCAGCGAACATCCGCTGGCCGAAGCCATCGTCGCCGCGGCACGCAGCCGTGGCCTGCCGCTGCTGGCGGTGGAGGCGTTCGATTCGATCACCGGGCTGGGCGTGCAGGGTCGCGTGGAGGGCCGCGCGATGTGGCTGGGCAACACGGCATTGATGGCCGCGCAATCGGTGCAGGTGACCGCACTGCAGGAACAGGCCGATGCCCTGCGCCGACGCGGTGCCAGCGTGATGTACCTGGCGGTGGACGGCCAGCTCGCCGGACTGCTGTCCGTGGCGGATCCGATCAAATCCACCACCGCCGAAGCCATCGCCGCACTGCATCGCGACGGCCTGCGCATCATCATGGCCACCGGTGATGGTTTGCTGACCGCACAGGCGGTTGCATCCACGCTGGGCCTGGACGAAGTACACGGCGAAAGCCGTCCCGCCGACAAGGCCGCACTGGTGCAGCAGCTGCAGGCACAGGGTCGCGTCGTGGCGATGGCCGGCGATGGCATCAACGATGCCCCTGCCCTGGCCAGTGCGAACGTCGGCATCGCCATGGGCACCGGCACCGACGTGGCGATGTCCAGCGCACAGGTCACGCTGGTGAAGGGCGATCTGCGCGGCATCCTGCGTGCGCGCCAGTTGTCGCGTGCGGCCGTGCGCAACATGCGCCAGAACCTCGGCTTCGCCTTCCTCTACAACGGCTTGGGCATTCCGGTCGCGGCTGGCGTGCTGGTGCCGTGGGGCATTTCGCTGTCGCCGATGCTTGCCGCGGTGGCGATGAGCCTGAGTTCGGTATCGGTCATCAGCAACGCGCTGCGCCTGCGCGCACAGCGCCTGCCGCCCGGCTGACATCGGCGACGCAACGGACGTGAAGAAAAGTGCAACAAACGCTTGCCAACCCCCGGGGGCACAGCTATTATTTCGCTCCTCAGCGACGTGGGGCCATAGCTCAGCTGGGAGAGCGCCTGCATGGCATGCAGGAGGTCAGCGGTTCGATCCCGCTTGGCTCCACCAATCTTTCGGCATTAGGCCGTCGAAAGGTCGCAAAAGAACATTGATGAGATCTGCGTCCCCATCGTCTAGAGGCCTAGGACATCACCCTTTCACGGTGGCGACCGGGGTTCGAATCCCCGTGGGGACGCCAACTCATCACGAACAACGAGGACCCGGCCGATAACCGGGTCTTTTTTGTTCACCGCCTACCGGCGTTCAGGTTGTGGCGTTGTGGATCCCCTGCCCTTGTGGCTCAGGTGGACCAGAACGAAGAAAGCGAAAAAAAAAGCTTCCACAAAGGTGAATACGTTGGTAAGATAGGCGGCTCGGTAACACGGGGCCATAGCTCAGCTGGGAGAGCGCCTGCATGGCATGCAGGAGGTCAGCGGTTCGATCCCGCTTGGCTCCACCACTTTCGACATTAGGCCGTCGAAGGTTCTACAACTTGAAGTTTTTCGTGCGTCCCCATCGTCTAGAGGCCTAGGACATCACCCTTTCACGGTGGCGACCGGGGTTCGAATCCCCGTGGGGACGCCAATTTCAAAACGGACCCTGCTCCCGGCAGGACAATCCGGAGTTTCATGGGGCCATAGCTCAGCTGGGAGAGCGCCTGCATGGCATGCAGGAGGTCAGCGGTTCGATCCCGCTTGGCTCCACCACTTCGACATTAGGCCGTCGAAGATCTACAACTTGAAGTTTTTCGTGCGTCCCCATCGTCTAGAGGCCTAGGACATCACCCTTTCACGGTGGCGACCGGGGTTCGAATCCCCGTGGGGACGCCAATTCTTGAAGACCCCGGCCTCGGCCGGGGTTTTTCTTTGCCTGTCATCCAGGCATCGAGTTCAGAAGCGCCGATACATGCCGACCGACGCCGGTGCGGTGGGTGCAAACCCGAACTGCGCGTACAGGCGATGCGCCTCGCCATCGGCGAGCAGGCTCACATATGCCGACGGCGGCAGATTCGCCTGCATCCACGCATCCAGCCGCCGCATTACTTCCTTGCCCAGCCCCTGCCCCTGCAACCGCGGCAACACGGCGATATCGCAGACCTGCAGGTGGCAACCGCCGTCGCCGACGATCCGGCCCATCGCCACCAGCTCACTTCCCTGGTAGGCGCAGACGCCGAACAGCGTGTTGGGCAGCGCGCGGCTGGCGGCCTCGACGGTCTTCGCACTCAGCCCGGCCAGCAGGCGCAACTGGCAGTAATCCTCCACGGTCGCTACGCCGTCGCGGAACTGGCAGGTCGTCGAATCACTCATGCGTCATCTCCAAGTGGTCAGGCTATCCTGCCGTAGTCACGTCGCAGCCGCTGCGACCTTCGCCCACAGAACGCCCATGTGCTACTCCGCCCTGATCCGCGCCGACTACGCCAAGCTTGTCCGTGAATACGGCGCCGTGCTGTCGCTGGAAGAATTTGCCGAGCTGTACGCGCACGATCCCGGCAAGAAGCGGCCGAAGACACCCAAGGCGATGGACGATGGCTTTGCCGGCGCGCGCACCGGGCAGGGCCGCGACATCGTGGCGAAGATCCAGCAGTGGCATGCCGAGGAGCAGCAGGCGCTGCAGGCCGAGCTGTCGAAGCAGAGCGAACGGCGCGACATCGCCCACGCCACCCTGGCCACGCGGCCGACACAGAAAGCACGCAACGACCTGCGCGTGGCCAGCAACCGCATCGAACGCGCGCAGGCACGCCTGGACGACCTGCACCGGGTGCAGCTGCTGCCGCGCGACAACCGCATCTTCCCCGGCACCTACGCGCCGGTGATGGTCAGCGAAAACGGGCAGCGGGTGATCAAGCCGATGCGCTACCAGTGCCGCCTGCCGGACAAGCCCGCACGCAACGACGTTCTCTACCCGGGCACCTACAACGCGCGACGCGACAGCCTGGAAGGTTACTGGCGCGGCGCCTTCGGCCTGCGCCACGGCGTGGTGGTGGTCAGCGCGTTCTACGAGCACGTGCCGCGCCATGCCATGGCCGGCCGCAGCCTGGATACCGGAGAAAAGGAACGGGACGTGGTGCTGGAATTCCGCCCCGACCCGCCACGTGATCTGCTGCTGGCCTGCCTGTGGGCCGAGTGGGAAGGCCCGGAAGGCCGGCTGTTGTCCTTCGCCGCGATCACCGACGCACCGCCGGCCGACGTGGCTGCCGCCGGTCATGACCGCGGCGTGGTGCCGATCCGGCCGGAACACCTCGATGCCTGGCTCAACCCCGATCCGGACCAGCTGGCCACGCAGTACGCGATCCTCGATGACCGCGAGGATCTGCGTTACGTCTACGAAGAGGCGGCCTGAGCCTGAGCCCGGCGGTCAGGCCTTGGCGCTGGAACGGCCGACCGCGCGCACCAATGCGCGCGACAGATCCGCCGACAGGTAGGGCTTGACCAGCAGCACGCCGCCGCGCATCGATGCAGGCAGCTGATCGGCGGTCATGCCGGTGGCCAGCACGAAGGGCACGCCGCGTGCGGCCAGGGCCGCGGCCACCGGTTCACTGGTCTCGTTGCGGGCCAGCCGGTAATCCAGCAGAGCCACGTCCGGCGAGGTGTCCTGCAGCAGGCGCAACGACTGGGCAACCGTCTCGGCCAGACCGACCACCACGGCGCCGGCCTGCACCAGCTGCATCTGCAGCAGGGCGGCACTCATCTCATCGTTCTCGACCACCAGTACCCGCAGGCCTTGCAACGCAGTCATGGGCCTCCCTCCGGCGCCTGTCAACCGGATCCAGTATAGCCATCGCCCAGCCATTACCGACAAATCAACGGGCTTCCGGCCCTGTGCGGAGGCGCCTCTATGAAGGTCCGCCGGGCTCGGTTACACTAGCCCGCTGCTGCCGGTGTGGCGGAATGGTATACGCAGCTGACTCAAAATCAGCCGGGGGTGACCCCATGAAGGTTCGAGTCCTTTCACCGGCACCATCGAACAAAAGGCCAGGTCACCGACCTGGCCTTTTGCGTTGCTGCAGGCACAACCGCCCCGGCGTCAGGTCACGACCCGCAGCATCGGCATCCGCTGCGCGCCCGCGCCGCCCTGCCCCGCATCCACCCGGAACCCGGCCACGGTCTGCAGCAGCTGCGCTGACTGTTCCTCCATGCTGCGCGCCGCCGCCGAAGCCTCCTCCACCAGCGCCGCGTTCTGCTGCGTGCCCTGGTCGATGAGGTCGACGGCCTGGTTCATCTGCTGGATGTCGTCGCTCTGCTGCTGTGCCGCCGTGCTGATCTGGGTCATCAGTTCGCTGACCCGGCGCACGTCGCGCACGATCTCATCCATGGTGCGTCCCGCGCTTTCCACCTGCGCGGTGCCGGCGCCGACGTTGGCCACCGATGCGTCGATGAGCTGCTTGATCTCCTTGGCCGCACTGGCCGAACGCTGCGACAGCTCGCGGATCTCGGTGGCCACCACGGCGAAGCCGCGGCCATGCTGGCCCGCGCGCGCGGCTTCCACGGCGGCATTCAAGGCCAGGATGTTGGTCTGGAAGGCAATGCCGTCGATCACCCCGATGATGTCGACGATGCGCCGCGAGGACGTGTTGATCACCGCCATGGTCGAGACCACTTCATGGACCACGGTGCCGCCGCGCGCCGCCACTTCCGCCGCGCCACCGGCCAGTTCGCTGGCCTGGCGTGCATGGGTGGCGGTGCGCTGCACGGTTTCGGCCAGGCCCTTCATCGACACCGCCGTTTCTTCCAGCGAGGCAGCCTGCTGCTCGGTGCGCTGGGACAGATCGTTGTTGCCCTGCGCGATCTCGCTCGCACCCACCGCAATGGTGTCGGCGGCGAACTTGATCTGGCCGAGGATGCCGGCCATGGCCTCCACCAGCGCGTTGACGCCCTCGCAGAGATCGGCGATCGGGCCGCGCTTGTCGGTCATGTCCACGTGGTGGGTCAGGTCACCCTGCTTTGCGGCCGCCACCACTTCGCGGGTCTGCGCCACGGCGCGCTGGGTGGCCTGGTTTTCGTGCACCTGCGCGGTGATATCGGTGGCGTACTTCACGACCTTGAACGGACGACCGTTCATATCGAGGATGGGGTTGTAGGACGCCTGGATCCACACCTCGCGCCCGTCCTTGCCCAGCCGCCGGTACTGGCCCGCGTCATACTCGCCCCGGCCCAGTTTTTCCCAGAACTGGCGGTATTCGGCGCTCTCGCGCTGGTCGGGTTCGACGAACAGGGAATGGTGCCGGCCGCGCACTTCCTCCAGCGTGTAGCCGGTGGCGGCGAGGAAGTTGGCATTGGCGGACAGGATGCGTCCGTCCAGGCTGAACTCGATGACCGCCTGTGACTTGTCGATGGCCGCCAGCTGGCCTGCCGAATCGGCGGCCTGCAGCTTCTGCGCGGTGATGTCCGTGGCGAACTTCACCACCTTGTACGGCCGCCCCTGGCGATCCAGCACCGGATTGTACGAAGCCTGGATCCATATCTCGCGCCCGCCCTTGCCGATGCGCCGGTACTGGCCGGCGTCGAACTCGCCGCGCGCCAGTCGCGCCCAGAACTCGCGGTATTCGGCGCTGCGGGCATGCTCGGGATCGACGAACAGGGCGTGGTGCTGGCCCTGGATCTCATCAAGGCGGTAGCCCACCGCCTGCAGGAAGTTGTCGTTGGCCTGCAGGATGGTGCCATCCAGGGCGAACTCGATGACCGCCTGCACGCGGTGCAGGGCAGCCACCTGTGCGGCCAGCTCATCCTGCCGGCGGTCCTGCGCGGACACATCAGTGGTGGTGCGCTGCGCACCCAGCGCGCCCAGCAGCAGGCGCCAGGGTGAGTAACGGGAATGGGAATCGGCCGGCGTCTGCTCACCCGCCGTGAAGCCTGGCATCAGCATCTTGGGTTCCTCGGAGTCCAATAGAATGCAATCCGGCGGGCGGATGCCCGGCGGGGCCATCAATTGCCTGGACTTGCAGACGCGCGGGGGGAAGCGTCCTTGTTCGTCTTGCGCGTAAAGCTGGACTGCGGACTGCGGAAGGCGGTACACACAGCGCGGGCCACCCGTCGGGGGCAGCCTGGAGTCCAGCAGCGAAAGGCAGGAGCGGGATCCAGTCAGGTTATCGGCGGGCCGGACGCCACCTTTAGGGCGATCTGCACGGCCCGCGCCTTCACAACGCCCGGCGGTACAGCAGCTTGCCCCCGGCCTCGCCCTGGGCCTGGTAGCCATTGCGCTCCAGCAGGGCCACCATCTGCGGGAAGGCCTGCGAGGTCTTCACTTCGATGCAGCCGTAACCCTGCGCGGCTGCCCAGCGCTGCTGGGTTTCCAGCAGCGCCTGGGCGATGCCCTGGCGGCGATGGGCCGGATGGATGCCGCCGACCCAGCTGTAGAAGCGCCTGCGATCGAGCGCGTAACCCACCTTGAAGCCGACCAGTTCACCACCCTGCTCGGCCACCAGCACCAAGTGGCGGCGCCCGGCCAGGCGTTGCGCATAGGTGGCATGGGTGCGTCCCTGGCCCAGCTCGCCTACGCCCTGCAGCACCTGCAGGGCTTCGTCCAGACTGCCGACTCTTACCAGCATCGTGTTCCTCCGCGGTCAGCGTTGACGCCACATCATCCAGCGCAGCACGGCAATGGCCAGCACGGCCGGCAGGTAGCCGAGACTGCCCACCCACACAAGCAGCGCCGCTGTCACCCAGCCACCGCCGCCACCGAAGATCCACGACGTGTGCTGCAGGACATGCAGTGCCACCGGCAGCAGCAGCGCCGGCGACAGCCGCAGCAGCTGCCAGCGCCAGCCGAGCGGCCCGACGAAGCCAATGATGGCACCGAGCAGTGCGGCGATCGTCACGATGGGGAGTGCAGCGTCCATGTCGGTGTTCGTTTCCAGGGTGCAGCGGCCATTGTGGACCACCACCGCCGTTACAGCGATGCGCGCTGCGCCGGGAAGGTTGCAATGACCAACGACCCATTACATCGCGCGTCGTTGCGTGCAGCATCACCTGCATCACGGATGCATCCATTGCAGGGAGAAGCCCATGTTCAGACGTTGCGCGTGTGTCTTGTTGTTGAGCCTGTGCAGTGCCGCCGCCGGCGCCGCTGATGCGCCCTATCGCCCCGCCTTCCATCCGGGCGAGCACAAGGGACCGGTGTCGGGCCGCAGCAACGACGTCCTGGTACTCGCCACGCCACACCTTTCTCAGTTGCCGAAGACCTTCGAACCGGCGCAGCTGCAGCCCCTGCTTGAGCGATTGGCGGCCTGGATGCCTGACGCCATCGCCACAGAGAACCTGTCTGGAAGGCAATGCGACTTCATGCGCCGCAATCCGCTGCGCTATGCCGAAACCGCGCAGACCTACTGCTTCGATACCACGGCGGCACAGGCGGGCACCGGCATGGATGTCCCCGTCGCAAGCGGCGAAGCAGAGCGTTTGCTGGCAGCGTTGCCCAAGGATGCGACGCCCTCACAACGACGCCATCTTGCTGCCATCCTGCTTGCAGCGGGCGAACCCGGCTCTGCACAGGTGCAGTGGCTTCGCCTCCAGGCATCGGAGCGGCACGCTGGCGATGGGCTGACGCCGGCTCTGGTACAGACCCTTGAATCGCATGGGGTGCGCCGGCAGGAAACGTACCAGCTTGCTGCCGTGCTTGCTGCCCGGCTGGGACATGACCGCCTGTGGGCGGTGGATGACCACACGGCCGATTCACCCACGCCGCCGCAACAGGCGGAAGCCAGCCGTAAAGCAATGGAAGCGGTGTGGGACAACCCCCATGTGCAGGCGATGAAGGACGCTGACACGCCGCTGCATGCGGCGCTTGGCGCACCAGATGGCGTTCTTGCCCTGTATCGCGCTTACAACCGCCCCGAATGGGCTGAACTTGCCTACCGTGCAGACTTCGGCGCTGCGCTGCAGGACCCCTCCCCCGAAGCATTCGGGCGCAATTATCTGGGCTACTGGGAAACCCGCAACCTGCGCATGGTCGCCAACATCCGTGACGTGCTTGGGCAGCACCCGGGCACACGATTGCTCGCCGTTGTCGGTGCCTCGCATAAAGGCTACTACGAGGCCTACCTCGACCAGATGCATGACGTGCGGCTGGTGGATGCGGAGCCGGTACTGCGTTGAGCGGGATGGCGGAGTAGAGTCGAGCTTGCTCGACTGCTCCTGGCCACCACAGTCGAGCAAGCTCGACTCTACCTGCCGAACGTCTTGACCATCAACGAGGGCGAGACGAACACGCGCAGCCCATGCTCCAAGGGCTGCTGCATGTCGTAGCCGCGCGCATGCGGCCAGCTGCCGGCCCCACCGATCTCGACGAACTCGGCCCCTGCATTGCGGACGACGCGCGCGCCCGGGCTGGATGCGAGGCAGCCGTCAAACACCGGCTCGCCCTGCCCCGCCGCAAACACCTGCACGCGTGCATCACCGCTCAGCACGCTGAAGGACAACAGCAGGCGGACGCCTCCCTGCGCATGCACCACCTGCACGTCGATGCCGTCGGAGGCGTCCACCGACGGTGCGACGCCGAACAATTCGATAAAGGCGGTTTCATCCCAGGCAAACATCAACAACCTCGTCATTGGTAGCGTCGAGCCGTGCTCGACTTGCAGCGCCAAAAACAGTCGAGCATGGCTCGACTCTACAGCGCCTGCTCAGCGGGGCCTGCGCCCGTTGCGCCACAGTACGGCGCTGGCGCCAATGATGCACGCCAGGGTAGCCAGCAGTGCGCTGGCCACGCCCCATTGCAGCACCGGCACCAGCGACTGCGCCAGCGGGTCGGCACGCAACTGTTCCAGGCGCAGGCCGCCGGCCAGGGCCAGCAGCCAGCCGATGCTGGCGGGCGCGTAGGCGCCGACGATGTGGGTGTTCCAACGGCTCATGGCACTTCCCTGCTGAGGTGGCGATGGGGCGATTGTTCCGCCCCGTCCTCTCACAGGTTGAGACCGTGGCCGGACTCAGCGCGCCCAGCCGCCGCCGAGGGCCGCCATCAGCGCCGCGCTGGCCTGCAGCTGCCGGGCCTGGATGTCCTGCAGGCCCAGCTGCGCCTGCCGCGCGTCGGTCTGCGCACTCACTACATCCAGGTAGCTCACCGCGCCGCCGGCGTAGCGGTCGCGTGCGATCTGTTCTGCGCGCCGCGCGGCCTGCACGGCGTCGTCCTCGTGCCCGCGCTGCGCGTCCAGCTGGCGCAGCAGGGTCAGCTGGTCCTCGACCTGGCGGATCGCCGCCAGCACAGTGGCCCGGTACTGCGCCGAGGCCGCATCGAACTCGGCGTAGGCCTGCGCCTTCGCAGCCCTGCGGCGGCCGCCATCGAACACCGGCAGCGCCGCCAGCGGGCCCAGCGCCCAGTAGCGGTTGCCCACGTCCAGCACCGACGCGCTGCCCGAGGTCTGCCCGCCCAGCAGCCCGGTCAGGCTGAGCTGCGGGAACCAGGCGGCACGCGCCACCCCGATGCCGGCGTTGGCGGCAAACACCCGCCGCTCGGCTGCGGCGATGTCCGGGCGCTGCTGCAACAGGTTGCTGGGCAGGTCCGCGGGAACCTGCGGCAGCGCCGGCAGATTGCCATCGGCCAGCACGAAGCCACTGGCCGGGGCCCCCACCAGTTCGGCGATGGCATGGCGCAGCAGCGCGTGGCGTGCATCCAGTGCATCCAGGTCGGCCTGCGCGCTGGCCAGCTGGTGGCGCGCGCGGGCCACGTCCAGTTCCGAGGCGATCTCGCCGCGGAACCGGTCTTCGGTCAGGGCCAGCGCCTGCCGGTAGTCGTCGATGCTGTCGCGCAGGATCACCTGCTGCGCCTCGGTGCCGCGCAGCTGCAGGTACAGCCCGGCCAGCTGCTGCGACAGGCTCAGCCGCGCCGCCGCCAGGTCATCGCCGCTGGCCTCGGCGCGCGCCCCTGCTGCAGCGGCGGCATTGCGCAGGCGTCCCCACAGGTCCAGGTCGAAGGACAACGAGAACGCCGCGCTGTTGCTGTCGTAGATCGCAGGCTGGGTGGCACTGCGCAGCGGCTTGTCATCGGACTGGCGCTGGCGCATCGGCCCTGCACTGAAGCCCACCTGCGGCGCACGCGCCGAAGCCACTTCACCGGCGGCGGCACGCGCGGCATCGTAATGGGCCACGGCCAGCGCCAGGGTCGGGCTGGCCTCGACCAGCTGCTGCTGCAGGTGGTCCAGCTGAGGATCCTGGAAGGCCTGCCACCACGCAGCCGGCAACGGCGAGGCGGCCGCGGATGCGCCACCGCCTTCATAGCCGGCCGGCATCGCCACGGCAGGCACCTGGTAAGTCGGCGCGAGCGAACAACCGCCGAGCAGCACCGCGCCCAGCACCAGCACCAGCCGGCGTTCAACCACGCGCATGTGCAGGCTCCTGCTCACCGGCGACCACGCGGACATGGTCGCCTTCGCGCAGGGCATCCGGCGGATTGGGAATGACCCGCTCGCCCGCCTTCAGGCCACGGTCCACCCGCAGTGTGCTGCCCAGGTCGCTGGCAATATGGATGTCGCGCAGGTGGACGATGTCCTTGCCGTCGACCACCGCCACCTGGGTGCCCTTCGCGCGGAAGATCAGCACCTCGGACGGCACGCTCACGCCATCGCCGCCGCCCTGCTGTGGCAGGGTCACTTCGGCGTAGCTGCCCGGCAGCAGCGCGCCGTCGGCATTGTCGACCACGAACTGCGCCAGCAGCGTGCCCGAACTGCGGTCGATCGCACTGGAGTCACCCTGCAGCGTGGCGGTGAAGTGGCGGCCGGACTGGCCCGGCACCTGCAGGCTGGCCTGCAGCCCAGGCGTGATGCTGCCCGCGCTGTTCTGCGGCACCGGCACCATCAGGCGCAGGCGGCGCGTATCGGCAATGTTGAACAGTTCGCGGCCGCTGTCATCGGCGCGGATCAGCTGGCCGACGTCGGTCTGCCGCGAGGTCACGGTGCCATCGAACGGTGCGCGCAGCGTGCGGTAGCGCCCCAGCTCCTGCAGCCGCACATAGTCGGCCTGCGCCGCTTCCACGCTGGCCTGCGCCGCCAGCGCATTGGCCTGCTTCTCATCGGCTTCCTGGCGCGACACCGAATGGCTGCCCAGCATGCCCTGCCAGCGCTCGGCACTGACCTTGGCCAGCGCGGCATCGGCCTGTGCCTGCAGCAGGTGGGCGTGGGCCTGGGCGATCTGCTGGTCCAGTTCCGGGCTGTCGATCACCGCCAGCACCTGGCCGGCCTTGACCGACTGGCCGATGTCGGCATTCCATGATTTGAGGTAGCCACCGACGCGCGCGTGGATGGGCGCTTCGGTCCAGGCAGTCAGGTGCGCCGGCAGGGTCATCGTGCCCGCCGCCGCCTGTGCACCGGCCGTGACAACCTGCACGGCCGGCACCGCCTGGCGCTCGGTCCATTCCACCACGGCGTGCGCCTGCTGCGCGCGCAGGGCCAGGCCGGCGGCAACCACGACCACCGCGATGGCGGCACCCAGGATGAGGGGGCGGCGCAGCGAACGCTGCGGCAGCGAAGCATCAGACATGCAGGGGCTCTCCGGCGGGGGCGGTGCGGGGCTTACGCGAGTGGGCCAGGGCAAACACCACCGGCACGAACAACAGGGTGGCGCAGGTCGCCAGCAGCAGGCCGCCGATGACCGCGCGGCCCAGCGGCGCGTTCTGTTCGGTGGACAGTGCGGTCGGCAGCATGCCCAGGATCATCGCCAGCGCGGTCATGCAGACCGGCCGGAAACGGGTGAATCCGGCTTCCAGCGCGGCCTTGGCGGCATCGCCGTGTTCGGCCAGGCGCTCGCGGCAGAAACTGACCACCAGGATCGAATTGGCCGTGGCCACGCCCATGCACAGGATGGCCCCGGTCAGTGCGGGCACCGACAACGAGGTGTGGGTAAGGAACAGCATCCAGACCACACCGGCGAGGCCGGCAGGCAGCGCGGTGATGATGACGAACGGATCGGTCCACGACTGGAAGTTGATGACGATGAGCAGGTAGATCAGCACGATGGCCGCCAGCAGGCCGTAGCCGAGGCCGGTGAAGGCCACATGCAGCGCATCGATCTGCCCGTGCAGGCCGACCTCGGTGCCGCGTGGGCGCTGGCTGGCCATGCCATCGATGACCTTCTGCACATCGGCGGCCACCGCGCCCAGATCACGCCCCTGCACGCTGGCGTACACGTCCAGGGTGGGCTGCACGTTGTAGTGGGTCACCACCGCCGAACTGGAACCGCGCTGGATATCTGCCAGGCCGCCCAGCACCTGCGGCACGCCGCTGCTGCCGGTGACCGGCAGCGCGCTCAAGGCGGCCAGGCTGTCCATGCGGTACTGCGGGGTGGCGGCCACCACGCCATAGGAGATGCCGTTCTTCGGGCTCAGCCAGAACGTCGGCGCCACCTGGCCGCTGCCGGCCAGCGAGGCGACCATGCTGTTGGTGACGTCGCGCTCGGTGATGCCCAGGCCGTTGGCGCGCAGGCGGTCCACGTCCACCTTCAGCGTCGGGTAGCCATCGGGCTGCTGCAGGCGCAGATCGACCAGGCCGGGCACGTGGCGCAGGCGGCGGATCAGTTCCTGCGCATAGGCGCGGTTGCCGGCCGCGTTGGGCCCGGCAATGCGCACGTCCATCGGCGCCGGCGAACCGAAGTTGAGGATCTGGCTGCTGGTATCGGCCGGCAGGAAGGCGAAGCTGGTGCCCGGGAAGGCGGCGGGCAGCACTTCGCGCAGGCGACGCTCGTACCCGGCCGCATCACCGTGTCCGGGCTTCAGCGAGACCTGGATGTCACCGTCCTGCGGGCCGATGGTGCCGCTGGCGCTGTAGGCCATGTTGATGCCGGTCATCGGCAGGCCCAGGTTGTCGACGATGGCATCGATCTCGGCCGGCGGGACTTCCTGGCGGATGCGCGCTTCAATGCGATCGAAGGCAGCAGCGGTTTCCTCGATGCGGGTGCCCAGCGGCAGGCGTACATGCAGCGACAGCGCACTGGCCTCGGTGGCCGGGAAGAAATCCTGGCCCAGGGTCGGCAGCAGCGCGAAGGACACCAGCACGCAGGCCATGAAGCCGATCAGGAACGGCCGGCGGTTGCCCAGGGCCAGGCCAAGCAGCGCGTGGTAGCGGTCGCGCACGGCCGAGAACCCGGCTTCGAAACGCTGCTGCCAGCGCACCAGCGTGGCGGCCAGGCGCGCACGGCGGTGCTGCGGATGATCGCCCTCATGATGGTTGAGGAAGGCATCTTCGGGATGGTGGCCCACGCCATGCTCGACCCGGTGCGGGCGCAGCAGGTACAGCGCCATGGTCGGCACCAGGGTGCGCGACAGCACGAACGAACTGCCCATGGCGAAGATGACCGCCAGTGCCATCGGCCGGAACAGGTAGCCGGCGATGCCATCGAGCAGGAACATCGGCACGAACACGATGCAGATGCACAGCAGCGACACGAACGCCGGGCCGACGATCTGCGCGGCGCCATCGAGGATGGCCTCGCGCACGCCCTTGCCCTGTTCCAGGTGCCAGTTGACGTTCTCGATGGTCACCGTGGCGTCGTCCACCAGGATGCCCACGGCCAGCGCCAGGCCGCCCAGGGTCATCACGTTGAGCGTCTGCCCGGCCACCGACAGCAGCGCGATGGCCGAGAGCACCGCCAGCGGAATCGATGCTGCAATGATCACCGTCGAGCGCCAGCTGCCGAGGAAGACCAGGATCATCACGCTGGTCAGCAGCGCGGCGATGATGCCTTCGCGGGCGACGCTGCTGATCGATTCACGCACGAAGGTGGAGGCATCGCCAAGCAGCGAGATCTTCAGCGATGGCGGCAGGGTTTCGCCGATCTGCGGCAGCATGGCGCGGATGCGGCTGACCAGGGTGAGCGTGGAGGCATCGCCATTCTTCAGCGCGGCCATCAGCACCGAGTGGCCGCCATTGACGCGCACGATGTTGGTCTGTGGCGGCGAGCCATCGCGCACGTGGGCAACCTGGCCGATGGTGACCACCGCGCCATTGACCGTGCGGATCGGCAGATCGTTGAGCGCTTCGATGTCGCTGGGGCTGTTGTTGAGCAGCACGGTGAACTCGTTGCCGCCCAGCTTGGCCGTGCCCACCGGGGTGATCTGGTTCTGCGCGGCCAGCGCGTTGCCGACGTCCTGGGCGGACAGGCCCTTGGCGGCCAGCGCCTGCGGATCGAGGTCGAGGGTGATCTGCCGCTGCTTGCCGCCGTAGGGTGCGGGGATGGCCAGGCCGGGAATGGAGGTGAGCGGTGGGCGCACGGTGTTCTGCGCCAGGTCGCGGATCTGCGATTCGCCCAGGGTCGGGCTGGAGAACGCCATCTGCAGCACCGGCACGGTGGAGGCGCTGTAGTTGAGGATCAGCGGCGGGGTCATGCCGGCCGGCATCTGCTTGACGATGGTCTGCGAGATGGCGGTGATCTGCGCGTTGGCGGTGCGGATGTCCACGCCGGGCTGGAAGAACACCTTGACCACGCCCATGCCGGCCAGCGACTGCGATTCGATGTGTTCGATGTCGTTGACGGTGGTGCTGAGCGCGCGCTCGTAGGGCGAGATGACGCGGCCGGACATGGCATCGGGGGACAGGCCGGTGTACTGCCAGACGACGGCGATGACAGGGATGCCGATGTCGGGGAACACGTCGGTGGGCGTACGCAGGGCGCTGAGCGGACCGACGATGCAGATGAAAATGGCCATCACCACGAAGGTGTAAGGCTTGTTGAGCGCGGTCCTGACCAAGCCGAGCATGCAGCTCTCCAGCAGTGCGTGTGCCCACCGTGGGCAGCGCAGGCCGGAAAGTATCGGCGCTGGCAGTTAAAACAAAGCTGTGCCGTGGATGAAACATCTTTCATGAAAGGGGTGGGGTTCGGCAGGGCTGCGCCCTGCACCTGCTTAATGCAAAGGCCAAAGCCAGAGCAACAGCGGGCATTCCGTGGGATGGCGGGGCACTGTGGGTTTGCGGGGACGCCGTAAACCCATCCATGGGGGCTTGGTCGCCGCATCCATGCGGCTCACACCCCGCAAACCCACAGTGCCCCGCCTTCGACAGGTTCACGCGGCTGTTGGTGGGTGCCGACCGTTGGTCGGCACATCTGTCAGATATCGAATGAATTCATCCACGCATGGCGCGGATCTACTGGCAACGCCGGCTGTTGGTAGGTGTCGACCTTGGTCGACACATCTGTCAGACACCGAATGAATTCATCCACGCATGGCGTGGCTCTACTGGGACGCGCGGCTATTGGTAGGTGCCGACCGTTGGTCGGCACATCTGTCAGATATCGAATGAATTCATCCGTGCCGACCAACGGTCGGCACCCACCACCATCAGCAGCAGGCTCCAACAGATCGCGGGAAACTGTCGAAGGCGGGGTGGGTCCGGTTGAGGGGGCGTGAGCCGCATGGATGCGGCGACCGAGCTTACATGGACGTACTTGCAGCGTCCCCCGCAACCGGACCCACCCCGCCATCCCACGGAATGCAGGCTTTTGAAGTTGACGTTGACGTTGATTGCGGCAGGTGCAGGGCTGCAAGCCCTGCAGAAGAACACCCCTACAGCACCTGCGGCCGGCACAGCACGCTGAAACTGGCACCGCCCAGCCGCGACTCCCCGGCCGTCACACGGAACCCGTGCAGGCCAGCAATGGCCGCCACGATCGACAGGCCCAGGCCGAACCCCCCGCCCTCGCTCGCATCGGCCCGATGGAACCGCTGGAACACCAGGCTGCGCTCCCCCTCGGGAATGCCCGGGCCGGAATCCTCCACCACGATGCACGTCGCGCCGTCCTGTACCCGCGCGGCCAGTCGCACCCGGCCGCCCTCCGGCGCAAAACGGATCGCGTTGTCCAGCAGGTTGCCGATCGCTTCGAACAACAGCCCGCGATCACCCACCACGCCAGGCAGGTCCGCCGCCAGTTCCAGCTCCAGCCATTGGCCTTTTTCCTCGGCCAGCGGTGCGTAGAACGCGTGGATCTCCTGCAGCAGCGCCTCCGGCGCCAGCGCGACGAAACCGGAGCGGCGCTGGTGGTCCTCCAGCTCGGAAATACGCAGCAGCGCGCGGAAACGCGCCATCAGCGTATCGGTCTCATCCAGCACCTGCTCCAGCGCAAGCGCCTGCGGTTCGCCATCGCCCACCTGCTGGCGCATGCGGTACAGCTGCGCGCGCAGCCGGGTCAGCGGCGTGCGCAGGTCGTGGGCGATGTTGTCGCACACCCCTTTGACCTCGGTCATCAACTGCTCGATGCGGTCGAGCATGGCGTTGACGATCGAGGCCAGCATGTCCAGTTCATCGCGGCGGCTGGACAACGGCAGGCGCTGCCCCAGGTTGCCGGCCACGATCTGCGCGGTGGCCTGTTCAATGGCCTGGATGCGCCGCAGTGGCCGCCGGCGCAACAGGTGCCAGCCGAGCAGGCCGGGCACCAGGGTCAGCGACACGCCCCACAGCAGCGCATCAAGAATCAGGTGATTCACCTCGTTCAAGGGACCGCTGTAGCGCACCAGCACCAGGATGCGGCCGTCGCGGGTCGGCATCGCCAGGCCGAAGCCACGCTTGCCCTGCGCGTTGGCATCGGTGATCGGCAGCCCCGATACCGGGTGCGCGCTGCCATCGCGCGGCAGCTGCGCCGGCAGGGTTTTCAGCACCCCGGCCAGCGGCTGGCCCTGCGGGGTGAACAGCCCGTACGCGTCGATGCCATGCAGGTCGTAGCGGCGGTTCTCGCGCAGGGCTTCGGTCAGCGCGTCGCCGGTGAAGTGTTCGAACAGGTGCGCCCGCTGCAGGACCGCCGACTGCGCCAGCTCGTCCAGGTACAGCGACACCCGCCAGTACAGCACGCCCAGCAGCACGCACGACCACGCCACGAACAACAGGCTGTACAGCCCCAGCAGGCGGCTGCTGGACGAACGCCAGCCGTCAGACAGTTTCGCTGAGGACATAGCCACTGCCGCGCACGGTACGGATCAGCGACGGCAGGTCGGCCTGGTCGAGCTTGCGCCGCAGGCGGCCGATATGGACGTCGATCAGGTTGGTGCCCGGGTCGAAGTGGTAGCCCCACACTTCCTCGAACAGCATCATCCGGGTCAACACCTGCCCGGCGTTGCGCATCAGGTATTCCAGCAGCTTGAACTCGGTCGGCAGCAGGCTCAGGCTGCGGCCACCCCGGTGGGCGGTGCGCGCCAGCAGGTCCAGCTGCAGGTCGCCCACGCGCAGCACGGTCTCGTTGCTGGCCGGCTGCTGGCGGCGGCGCAGCAGCACTTCCACCCGCGCAGCCATCTCGTCGGAGGCGAACGGCTTGGTCAGGTAGTCATCGCCGCCGGCACGCAGGCCACGCACGCGCTCATCCACGTCGGACAACGCGCTGAGCATCAGCACTGGGGTCTGCACGCCGATGCGGCGCAGGGTGGTGACGATGGCCAGGCCATCCAGCCCGGGCAGCATGCGGTCCAGGGTGATGGCGTCGTAGTCGCCACTGGCAGCACGGACCAGGCCTTCACGGCCGTCGGCCACCCAGTCCACCTGCAGCCCATGGTTGCCCAGCTCCGCCACGATTTCCTGGGCGGTGATGGCATCGTCCTCGATGGTCAATACGCGCGACATGGGCACCGCTGAAGTCCAGACTCGCCCATGCTCGCCAAATCGGCTGGTGCGGGCAAATGAAACATGCTTCATGCGGGCGGCCGGTACGTACCGGTTCAGCCCGGCTCGTTGTCCTCGCCGGGCAGTTCGCCCAGTTCGCCCTGCACCTGCACATTGTTGCGGCCCATGGCCTTGGCCCGGTAGCACTGGGCATCGGCGGAGGCCACCGCCTCATCCACGGTCATGCCCGTCTCAAGCGGCGCAATGCCGATGCTGGCGCCGATGCGCAGCCGTGCGGTGTCCCACGGAATGGATAGCGCGGCCAGGGTCTGCAGCAGTTCGCGGCCGATGCGGGCGGCACGGCGCGGGCCACAGCCGGGCAGGATCACCGCGAACTCGTCGCCGCCCAGCCGCGCCACGATGTCCGAATCGCGCACGCCATGGCGCAGCACGCTGGCCACCGCCCACAGCACGGCATCGCCGGCCAGATGGCCCCAGGTGTCGTTGACCGGCTTGAAGCGGTCCAGGTCGATGAACATCAGCGAGGCGGCCTGGCCGGTGCGCTCGACGCGGGTGATCGCCTGTTGCAGGTGCGCCTCGAAACCCCGGCGGTTGCCCAGTTCGGTCAGCGGGTCGATTTCGGCCAGATGGCGTGCTTCGCGCTGGCGCGCACGCTGCTGAGTGTCGTCGCGCAGCACCCACACCGCGCCACGCACCTGGCCCTCGTCATCGCGCAGCCAGGCACGGGTCAGGTCCACCGGCACTGTGGCTGCGCCCATCCGCATCAGCAGGTCGGCATGCAGGTCCACGGCATTGCTGTCCGGGTCCAGCAGCACGGCGACGTCCAGCACCGAGCCGGGCGCGTATTCGGTGGTGAGCGACAGCACGTCCTGCACGTTGTGGCCGGCCAGGGCGAGCGCGTTATCGTCCGCCAGGATGCGCACGGCTGCAGCGTTGGCGTACTCGATACGTCCTTCCAGGGTCACGCTCAGCACCAGGTCCGTCACGGCATCCAGGGTGATGCGGCTGCGCTGCTCGGTTTCGTACAGGCGCTGCTCGCTGCTGCGCTGGGCGGTGACGTCCTGGATCTGCGACACGAAATGCAGCGGCTCGCCACGCTCGTTGCGCACCAGCGAGACCGACAGGCGCGCCCAGATGGTATTGCCATCGCGGTCCAGGTAACGCTTTTCCAGGTGGTAGTGATTGCGCCGGCCGGCCAGCAGGTCCTGCACCAGGGCCAGGTCGTTCTGCAGGTCCGCCGGGTGGGTCAGGCGCTGGAAATCGACCTGCAGCAGCTCTTCGCGCGGGTAGCCGAGGATGCGGCACAGTGCTTCGTTGACGTCCAGCCAGCGCCCTTCGAGCGAGACCAGGGCCATGCCCAGCGCCGCCGAGGTGAACGCACCGGCGAACTTGTCCGCCGCCAGCCGCGCATCGGCACGCGCCTGCTGCATCTCGGTGATGTCGATGGCCATGCCGACGTAGCCGATGCGCTGGCCGTCGGCACCGTCCATGCGGCTGATCGACAGGCGCACCTGCCGGCGCTGGCCATCCTTGCGCAGGAAGGTCCACTGCCGCGAGAACGTGCGGCCTTGGGCCTGCGCGGTCATGGCCTGGAAAATCGTCGGCAGGCGCCCCTCGGCATCGGCCAGCGGCGCCAGGAACACGGCCATCTCTTCAGGCTCATGGAAGATGCCCGGGTCGACCCGGCCCACCACGTCGTCGGCCGAATAGCCCAGCAGGCGCTCGGCGCCGGTGTTGAACAGGGTGATCGTGCCCTGCGGGTCAGTGGCCATCACCGCCACTTCGTCGGATGCATCGACCAGCGCCTGCAGCCGCTGGCGCATTTCCGCCGCGTCCTGCCGGGCCTGCTGCAGTTCGGTCACATCGTCATGGGCGCCGGCCATCCACAGCGGTCGCCCCTGCCCGTCCCATTCGAACACGCGCCCGCGGTCGTGGATCCAGATCCAGCGGCCGTCCTTGTGGCGCATGCGCAGCAGGCACGCGTACTGATCGGTGTGCCCCTGGAAATGCGCTTCCAGCGCCGCATCCGAACGCGCCAGGTCATCGGGATGGACCAGTGCCTGGAACGTGTCCTGGCTTACCGGCTCCAGGTCTTCCTGGCGGTAGCCGACAATCTCCGCCCAGCGCGCGTTGATGCGCATCTGGCCGGTCTGCACGTTCCATTCCCAGGTGCCGGCGGCGGTGCCTTCAATGATCATCGCCAGGCGGCGACGGTCTTCGGCCAGCTCCAGCAGGCGGCGCTCGACCAGGGTGCCTTCGTTGTTGCCGGGGCCGCCCATCAGCGCCCCGTGCCCTGCGCACGCGCGCGCGCCGGCCGCAGCAGTGGGCTGCAACCCTGGTGGATGCTGGCGGCTACGATTGGCGCCACGGCCCTCCCCCGGCGACGTCGGGACGGCCCGATGGCCCCCCATGGGCGCAAGTGTGCGCACTGCGGGGGAACCTCGACAAGTCCCCCCACCCGGGCCGCAGCGCGGGTGGGGGCGGATGTCAGCTGCGCTTGGCGCGGGCGAAGGCGTCGGCCAGGGCGTTGTTGGCCGGTGGCGCCGACTGCGCGGGGCGGCCACCCGTGCCCTGCCCGCGGTTCTGGCCACGGTTCGGGCCGCCTGCATCGCGGCGCGGCCCCTGCCCCTGGCCGCGCTCCTCGCGCTGGCCCGGCCGGCTGGTAGCCTGGCCGAGGGTGTCGTCCAGGCGCCGGGTCAGGGCAATGCGCTTGCGCGGCACGTCCACCTCCAGCACCTTCACCTTGACGATGTCGCCGGCCTTGACCACGTCGCGCGGATCCTTGACGAAGGTGTCCGACAGCGCCGAGATATGGATGAGCCCGTCCTGGTGCACGCCGATGTCGACGAAGGCACCGAAGGCGGCCACGTTGCTGACCACGCCTTCCAGCACCATGCCTTCGCGCAGGTCCTTGATGTCCTCCACGCCCTCGGCGAAGCGGGCGGCCTTGAACTCCGGACGCGGGTCGCGGCCCGGCTTTTCCAGTTCCTTGAGGATGTCGCGCACGGTCGGCACGCCGAAGGTCGCATCGGTGAACTGCTCGGCTTTCAGGCCACGCAGGAAGCTGCCGTCGCCGATCAGCGCCTTGATCGGGCGCGCGGTGCTGGCGACGATGCGCTCGACCACCGGATAGGCTTCCGGGTGCACGGCCGAGGCATCCAGCGGCTGGTCTCCATCGGCGATGCGCAGGAAGCCGGCGCACTGCTCGAAGGTCTTTTCGCCCAGGCGCGCGACCTTCAGCAGGTCCTTGCGGCGCTTGAACGGGCCGTTGTCATCGCGGTGGCGCACGATGTTCTCGGCCACCGTGGACGACAGGCCGGACACGCGCGACAGCAGCGCGGCCGACGCGGTGTTGACGTAGACGCCGACGGCGTTCACGCAGTCCTCCACGCGCGCATCCAGCGCCCGCGCCAGGCGGTACTGGTCCACGTCGTGCTGGTACTGGCCGACACCGATCGCCTTGGGTTCGATCTTCACCAGTTCGGCCAGCGGGTCCTGCAGGCGGCGGGCGATCGACACCGCGCCACGCAGCGACACGTCCAGGCCGGGGAACTCCTTGGCCGCAAATTCAGACGCCGAGTACACCGAGGCACCGGCCTCGCTGACCACCACCTTCTGCAGCTTCGGGTTGCCGGCGGCCTTGATCGCCTCACCGGCCAGCTTGTCGGTCTCGCGGCTGGCGGTGCCGTTGCCGATCGCGATCAGTTCGACGTTGTGCTTGGCGCACAGCTGCCTGATCGTCTGCAGCGACTGGTCCCACTGCCGGCGCGGCTCGTGCGGGTAGATGGTCTCGGTGGCCACCAGCTTGCCGGTGGCATCGACCACGGCGATCTTGCAGCCGGTGCGGATGCCCGGGTCCAGGCCCAGCACGGTCTTCGGCCCGGCCGGCGCGGCCAGCAGCAGGTCCTTCAGGTTGTCACCGAACACGGCAATGGCGTCGGCCTCGGCCTTCTCGCGGGCCTGGTTGAACAGGTCCAGCAGCATGTGCGTGTGCAGCTTCGCGCGCCAGGCCAGGCGGCAGGCATCGAGCAGCCAGCGATCGCCGGCACGGCCCTTGTCAGCGATGCCGGCCTTGCGTGCCACGCGGCCTTCGGCGTACTGGTGGCCGGCTTCGGCATCGCTGCCCGGATCCAGCTCCAGGAACAGGATCTCTTCGCGGCGCGCACGGAACAGCGCCAGCAGGCGGTGCGAAGGAATCTTCGCCAGCGATTCGGCGTGCTCGAAATAATCGCGGTACTTGGCGCCCTCGGTTTCCTTGCCCTCGGCCACGCGGGCGCGGATGACGCCGGTTTCGCCCAGCCAGGTGCGCAGTTCGCCCACCAGCGCGGCATCTTCGCCCCAGCGCTCCATCAGGATCGCGCGGGCGCCTTCCAGCGCCGCCTTGGTATCGGCCACGCCCTTGTCGGCATCGACGAAGGTGGCAGCGAACACCTGCGGGTCCTGCCTGGGGTCGCCCAGCAGGCCATCGGCCAGCGGCTCCAGCCCGGCCTCGCGGGCGATCTGCGCGCGAGTGCGGCGCTTGGGCTTGTACGGCAGGTACAGATCTTCCAGGCGGCTCTTGGTATCGGACGCGAGGATGTCATTGCGCAGCGCGTCGCTCAGCTTGCCCTGCTCGCCGATGCTGGCCAGCACTGCGGCGCGGCGGTCTTCCAGCTCGCGCAGGTAGGTCAGGCGTACTTCCAGGTTGCGCAACTGGGTGTCGTCCAGGCCACCGGTCACTTCCTTGCGGTAGCGGGCGATGAACGGAACGCTGGCGCCCTCGTCGAGCAGGCCGACCGCGGCACGTACCTGGGCGGACTGGGCACCGATCTCGTCGGCGATGGTCTGGGCGATCTGCTGGGCGAGCGCGCTCTGGGCGTTCTTGGCGTCGTGCATTGCTTCAGGTCTGGGCCGCGTTACGGGAAGGCCCCATTCTGGCAACCCACGGCCAAGCGGGACAAGGCGTTGACAGGCGGTGGGATTCAGCCTCCGGCGGCCGGTCTGGACGCCGGCATCCTGGCGGGGGGGGCTGGGATGCCGGCGCGGGCGCGCGATGGTGGGCGCGCCCTGCCGCGTGCTACGGGGTCAACGGTAGTGGCGGGCGGCGCGCTGCATGACGATGTCGTCGCGCAGGCTTTCCAGGGCCATCAACCGGACCTTGCCGACACCCTGCAGTTCCATGAACCGCTCGGTGTAGAACTCCGGCCCCAGCGCGGTGTCGGCGCGGGATTTGCTGAAGCCGTAGGGCACCACGCCCTTCTCGCCATCCTTGCTACCACCGACATAAAGAACGATTGCCATGTGATGTCTTCCTCCAAATTGCTACTGCGTACTGCACACGATGAGCGGTACTTGCGAGCTCATCGGGATAGAGCTTACCGCGATCAAGCTGACTGGAACGTCACGAAGGCTAATGACGATCGGTTGCATGCAGATGACTGCCGGATCACTGCAGAACGCTTACGGATCCTTAACTTCCGGCTAACAAACGGGGGTTTCCAGCCAACGGCGCAGCCCCTCGTGGGTGGTGGTGACGCGACTGGCATTGCGAGCCGGGCCGGGCGGGGTGGATTCGCGGGACACGCCGTAAACCCATCCATGGGGGCTCGGTCCCGCGAACCCACCCCGCCCGTCCCCTGACGGTTCCCGGGTGCCTCCACCCACGGAAAAGAAAAAAGAAGATCAAAAGCAAAGCAGCCTGGCCGGCCGCTCTTTGCTTCCTGTAGAGCCAAGCCATGCTTGGCTGCGAGCAAGCGCAGCGCGCGACCCGCTTCTGCTGTTCTTTTTCTCTTCCGTGGCTGGACGCCGCAGGAACGTGTCCGTGGCCGGGCAGGTGGGTTGCGCAGGGGCGTGAGCCGCATGGATGCGGCGACCGAGCTTACAGGGACGTACTTGCAGCGTCCCCTGCGCAATCCACCTGCCCGGCCAGCCCCCATGAATCACCGCGCCCCAGCCACGAGGGGCTGCGCCGTTGGCTGGACACTACGGCCACCAGCCATGCCCGAACCGCGCGTAACGATCCGCCGCCCGCTCGAACGGGTTGCGCGCACTCACGCCCCCACACAACAGGTAGACCGGCAGGTACAGCGGTCCCAGCACCAGGTACTGGTACACATGCGCCCGCTCGTGGTCATCCAGCCGAATCAACGGCTCCACTCCCCACCCCGCCTGGTGCGCATAGGTGCGGCACGACATGCCCAGGTCATGGCCGGTGTGCAGGATCACATTGCCCAGCGTGATCGCCCCACCCGGCCCCCAGGGCCAGTGGTCGAAGATGAGCGCACAGTCGCGCCCGCTCCAGCGCAGCTTCGCCCCGCCCAGCAGACCGGCCAGCCCAGCGATCACGCCGATCAGCGTATTGGGCACGGTCCAGGCCGCGCCCAGCACCTGCAGCGCGCGCAGCCAGAGGGGCCAGGGCCGGGAGGCGGCGTTCAATCGGCCTCGTTCGGGATCAGCAGCCACAGGATCAGATAAATCAGGATGCCGGGGAAAGCCGCCGAGCCGATCGAGATCAACACGAACACGATCCGCACCAGGGTCGGGTTCCAGCCGAAGCGATGGGCGATGCCGCCCATCACGCCGGCGATCATGCGATCGTTCAACGAACGCGACAGCGTGCGTGGCGTGGTGTTCATGGCGGTTCTCCTCGGGAATCAGAAGGCACAGTCGAGCGTGGCTCGACTCTACACCCGGGCCATGTCTACGGCGTGCGTTGGCGCAGCGCCTGCAGGCGGGTGCCGAACCAGGCCGCGGCGGTCTGTTCAGCCTGCCCGGGGCACTGGATGCGGTAAGGCTTGCCGCTCATGCTGCTCTGGCTGGCCGCGCGCTCGATGAACTGCTCGGCGCTGTCCACCTTGTCCTTCTTCAGCAGGTAGTCGTACTTGCGCTGCAGGTGCGCGCGCGCCTCGGCCGCGTCATGCCAGCTGCCGTTGCGCTGGAACCGGCACTGCGAACCGTCAAGGCTGCCGATCAGCTGGGCGATCTCGCGCTGCGCCTGCGGGCCAGGGGCGGCATGGGCAAGCGGCGTTGCCAGCAGTGCGGCGAGGATCAATGGAATACGGTAGGTCATCATCGTTTCAAGGCAGTCGAGCATGGCTCGACTCTACAGGTCGCGGGCCTTCAGCCAGCCATCGATCGTTGCCGGCACTTCGCGCTGCGCGCGGCCGGACACGTAGATCCCGATGTGCCCGCCGCGGAAACTGGATTCGGTGTAATCAGCCGTGCCCAATCGCCCACGCATGGCACGCGAGGCATCCGGTGGCACCAGATGATCCTGCTCGGCATAGATGTTCAGCACCGGCAGGGTCACCTGCGACAGATCCACCGCTTCCTCGCCGATCCGCACCGTGCCATTCACCAGCCCGTTGCCCTGGTAGAACTGCTTGATGAAGTCACGGAACGCCTCGCCCGCCAGGTCCGGCGAATCGAAGATCCACTTCTCCATGCGCAGGAAATCCTCCAGCGCGGCCTTGTCATCGAGGATGTCCAGCAGGCCCACGTACTTCTGCACGTTCAGGCGGAACGGCTTGAGCATCAGGTAACTGGCGTTCATCAGATCGGCCGGGATGTTGCCCAGCGTGTCCACCAGCAGGTCCACGTCCACCTGCCGTGCCCAATGCGAGAGCATGTTGTCGGCAGTGTGGAAATCGACCGGGGTGACCATCGTGATCAGGTTGCCCAGCTTGGGCCGGCGCAGCGCGGCATAGCACAGGGCGAACACGCCGCCCTGGCAGATGCCCAGCATGTCCACCGTCCCACCGCTGCGTGCACGCAGCGCATCCACTGCGCCATCGATATAGCGCAGCAGGTAGTCCTCCAGGGCCTGGAAGCGCTCGGAGCGGTCCGGATAGCCCCAGTCCAGCACGTACACGTCCTGGCCCAGCGCCAGCAGCTTCTGCACCAGCGAACGGTCCGCCTGCAGGTCGACCATGTACGGCCGGTTCACCAGCGCGTAGACGATCAGCAGCGGCGGCTTGCGGCTCGGCGCCTGCTCGCCCACGAAGCGGTACAGCACCACCTTGCCGTCGCGCCAGATTTCCTCGCGGGCGGTGGCGCCATAATCCACGTCCTCCACCTGCGGCAGCAGCTTCAGCCCTTCCATCAGCTTGCGCTGCATGGCCAGGGTTTCCTGCATCAGGTCATCGGCGTTGAAGCCCAGCGGTCCTTTCATCGGTCGTTATTTCCGCGCAGTGGTGCGGCGTGCGGCGGGCTTCGCCGGTGCTTTCTTTGTTGCAGCCTTCCTGGCAGCCGGCTTGGCCACGGCGGACTTCTTCGCCGGTGCCGCCTTCTTCGCCGCCTTGCGCGCGGCCGGCTTCACCTTGGCCGGGGCGGGCTGCGCCACCGGGTCGACCTCGGCGGTACCGGCCAGCACCGCCACCTGCGCCTGCAGGCGGCGCAGGCTGCGCTCCAGCTCTGCGATGCGGCGGTGGGCGGCGTCCATCTCGCTGCGCGTGGGCAGGCCGATGCGTTCGCTCACCTGCTCGACCTCGCGCTGCAGGCCTGCACGCAGGCGCATCTGCGCATTGCCCAGCGAGGCGTAGACCTGCTGGAACGCCTCGGACAGGGCGACCTTGGCGTAGGCCTCCTCGGCCACCTCGATCCACAGGTCGAACATCGCCCGTGCGCTGGTCAGCTGGCTGCCCGGCTGTTCGTGCTCGGCCAGGCGCTTCTCGAACAGGTCGAAGGCCTCTTCCAGCGCCTGCTTGATCTGGTCCACGTAGGCACGCGAATGCTGCTGGTATTCCTCCTGCGCGCGCAGCAGGGTCTGCCAGCGCGCCTGGTGCTCGCGGCCGGGGCCGAACGCCGGGCTCTGCAGCCACGGGCCCGCCTGCACCTGCCACTGCTGCAGCCAGGCAGCGAACTCGGGCAGCGAGGCACCGGCCTGTGTGCTGCCGCGTGCGCCCTGCAGCATCCACTGCAGCATGCCATCGCCCTGCCCCTGCACGGCTTCGCGCCAGGCCTGGGCCACGTCGGCGCTGCTGGCGTCGCGCCCGGCAAAGCGCGCGGCCACTTCCTGCATGGTCCCGTACCAGCTGCCGGCCTGCTCGCGGAAGCGGCGCAGCGCATCTTCCGGGGCACCCTGCCCCTGCTCGGGCAACAGCTGCCCCCACCAGTCAAACAGGCGCTGCCAGCTGCCCGGGTCTTCCCCGGCCGGTGCGCCCGGCGTGGCGGCATGGCGCAGGGCATCGCCCCAGGCGCCGAAGTACTGGCGGGACAGGTTCTCGAAATCGCTGCTGCCGGCGTCGTGGGCCGAGCTGGTCATCGCGGGCCTCCGCTGGGCTGGGTCATGGCTTGGGGATGTGCAGGGTCTTGCTGATCATCAGCGACCCGGACAGGGCGAACAGCAGCACCATCGGGTGCAGCTGCCACGGGCCGAGCTGCCATTGGCCGAACCAGAGGTTGTGGCCGATGGCGTCGGTGCCGGCGGCAATGGCCAGCACGATCACCAGCGCCAGGCTGGTGGGAATGGGCGTGCCCTCGAAATACTTGACCTTGCCCTCGTCGCCGGACAGCGACTCGGCGGTCACGTTGTAACGGGCCAGGCGGCTGACGCCGCAGCAGACGAAGTAGCTCAGCACCAGCCAGTCCCAGCCGCCCTGCATGCCGCAGGCATAGGCCAGCGCCGCCGGGGCCACGCCGAAGGAGATCACGTCCGACAGCGAATCAAGCTCACGGCCCAGCGTGGAACTGGACTTGCGCCAGCGCGCGATGCGGCCGTCGAGGGCGTCGAAGATGAAGGCCAGCGGGATCAGCGCCATGCCGAACATCAGGTAGCCGCGCTCGCCGTCCTGCAGGAAGCGCATGGCGGCAAACACGGCCCCGGTGCCGCAGAAGGCGTTGGCCAGGGTGAACCAGTCCGCCAGTTGGAACTCACGCAGCATCGAGAAATGACGTTTCATGGGGTCTCACGGAGGATCAAGGCGGACAGGGTACCGCGAGCGCTGCTGCTGGCGACAGCGCGGACCGACGACGACCTTCACCTGCCCGTCACCGCTCATCACCAGCGGTGAATTTTTGGCCACCCATCTTGACAGCCTAGGGGGGTGGCGCCTGTCGGGGCTTATCCACAAAGTTGCCCACGCGTAATCCACACCCCCTGTGGACAACCTGGTCTCAGGGACTGCGACGCTGGCCATTTGCTGATCACCTCGACGAGGGGTTTCCCTACTTCCCAAGTTGCCGACCCGGCGCTATGGTCACCGGCGGACCCGCCGACGCCACGTCCGATTCCTTTTTCATGGACGTTGTCGATGCTGGACGCACGCACCCTGGCCGCGCAGTTGCGGCACCCCAACGGCGAAGCCGCGCTGGCCGTGGGCGAATCGATGAACCGCAGCAATGGCGAGCTCAATCGGGCCGCCATCACCCTGCTGGCGGTGGCGCCGGGCGAACAGGTGCTGGAGATCGGGCCTGGCAACGCTGCCTTTGCACCGCTGCTGCTGCAGGGCGCCGACAGCCGCTACCTGGGCATTGAACTGTCCACGGCGATGGTCGATGCCGGCAACCAGCACCTGGCCGGCACCGGCCTGGCCGATCGCGCCGTCCTGCGCCACGGCGATGCCCACGCACTGCCGGTGGCCGATGCGTCGGTGGACGCGGCGCTGGCGGTCAACACGCTGTACTTCTGGCCCAACCTGGCCCCGGTGCTGGATGAACTGGCGCGCGTCGTGCGCCGTGGTGGCCGCCTGTGCCTGGCCTTCGGCGATGCCGCCTTCATGCGCAGCCTGCCATTCGCCGCCGATTTCCAGCTGCATGAGCTGGATGCCGTGGAACTGGCTCTGCGGGTGTCCGGCTTCAATGTCTCGGCCTGGCGCAGCCACCGGGAAACGGCGGCGGGCAACGACGGGCAGGCGCGCGACAAGCATTTCCACCTGTTGCTGGCGCACCGGCGCTGACCCCCGCCGGGCATGGCCCGGCGCTACCACGGTGCGGCGGATGATCCGGCGGGTGCGGTATCGGTAGCGCCGGGCCATGCCCGGCGAGCGCAGCGGCGCCCCGGATACCCTCAGAGCCGGCTGAACGCCCAGCTCTGCATGCGTCCATCCCGGTACGGCATCACCCCATGGAACGGGCGCGGGTCGGCATCGAACACCAGCGGCAGGAAGTTGCGGTCGCCCTCCCACATCGGCAGCGTGTCCAGCTTGTCCACGTCCACCCACTCCAGGGTGCCCTCGTGGTTGCCGCCGTGCGGGCTGCCTTCGAAGCTGTCGATGATGAAGACGAAGCCGAACCAGTCCTCGCCGTGCTTGCCGAAGCCCGGCCAGCTGATGGTGCCGCGCAGGCGCATGGCCGTGCAGTCGATGCCGGCTTCCTCGGCGATCTCGCGGCGCATGCCGGCCGCCACGTCCTCGGTCGGTTCAACCTTGCCGCCCAGGCCGTTGTACTTGCCCAGGTGGTGGTCACCGGGCCGCGTGTTGCGGTGGATCATCAGCACCTGGCGACGATCGGGCGAGAGCACGTAGCCCAGGGTGGCGACGATCGGGGTATACGGCATGGGGCAGCATCCAGCGGCAGGTCAGCCCCGGATTATGGCCGATCAGCGCACCAGCGACAGGCGGCGCTCGGCCGGCAGCGCCGCGCTGCCCTCCGGGTCGCGGCGCAGGGTGGCCACGCCGTGGCCTCGCTCGGCCAGGTATTCCAGCCACTTGCCGAGGAAGGTGTTCATCCGCATGCGATGGCTGATCAGCTCCGCCGGCGGCGGGTACAGGCCCATCGTGTCCTGCCAGCGGCGGCCCACGTAGCAGTGGGTGGTCTCGGCCTGGCGGGCATCACGGTACAGGCGCACATAGGCCGAGGGGTCCGGCTCGCCGGTCACCGGGTCGGCCAGGTCGTAGGTCAGGCGCAGCTCCACCGTGTAGCGGTGGCATTCGATCACATCCAGGCGCACGTCCAGGCCGTCGCCCACGGAGGAGACGTAGCTGCCGGCGGTCAGTTCGGCCGGGGCGAACAGGCGCACCAGATGCCGGTAGTTTTCGGCATACAGGCCCATCAGCCAGCTGAGCCGGCTCAGGCGGGGGATGCGTTCGGTGCGGGGCGAGGCTTGGGCCATGGGTCGATCCTACACGTTGGCCATACAACGTGGGGGCTGCATGGGCCCGGCCAAAGGGGGGCGTTCAACCGCCGCCGCGCCCGGGACGCCCGACCGAAACCTCGGGTAGTGCCGGCCGCTGGCCGGCAATCCGCTGCCGCCGGCCACCCTGGCAGCCGGCCAGCGACCGGCTCTACCAGCCGCCTCAATACATCTCGCGCTGCAGCCCCAGCGTGCCCAGCACCTTGCTGGAAATCTCCTCGATCGAGGTATGGGTGGTGCTCAGCGTCGGGATCCGCTCCATCTGGAACATCACCTCGGCGGCGGCCACTTCGCGCTTGCAGGTGTCCAGGTTGGCGTAGCGCGAGTTCGGCCGGCGCTCCTGGCGAATCTGCTGCAGGCGGTCCGGGTCGATGGTCAGGCCAAATAGTTTCCGACGATAGTTTCTCAGCCGCGGCGGCAGGCGGTCGCTTTCCAGGTCCTCGTCGGTCAGCGGGTAATTGGCCGCGCGCACCCCGTAATGCAGGGCCAGGTAGATGCAGGTGGGCGTCTTGCCCGCGCGCGACACCGCCACCAGGATCACGTCGGCGTCGTCGTAGTTCACCGCGATGCCGTCATCGTGGGTCAGGGCGAAGTTCATCGCGTTGATGCGGCGGTGGTAGGTCTCGAAGTCCACCATGCCGTGGGCCTGGCCGACCCGGGCCAGGCGCGGGCTGGACAGTTCCCGCTCCAGCGGCTCGATGAACGGGGCGAATACGTCCAGCATCAGGGCCCCGCTTTCGCCCAGGATCAGGCTCAGGCTCTGGTCCACGCAGGAGTTCACCACGATGGGCCGGACCTGGTACCGCTCCCCCGCCGCCTGGATCCGGGCACAGGCTTCCCGGGCTTTTTCGGGGTCGTCGATGAACGACATTCGATCAGTGATGAAGCTGAACCCGGTGAACTGCGTGAGCAGGCTATGCCCAATGGTTTCAGCGGTGATACCGGTTCCATCGGAAACGTAGAACACCGGACGGATGGTCGACATAGGCGGTTTTCACCCCTCTGAAGCTGAAAATGGTTGCAGCACAAGCTTGTGCCGACGGTACTGCGACCGGCATCATATCGGCTTCTTCCTACGGACGCGGCCATTCAGCCCGCCTCGGGCGATGGCCAAACGGAGCATCGCGCTTGAACGAGAACATCCTGTGGTTGCACGAACTGCGTCTGGGCGATCTGGCCCGCGTAGGCGGCAAGAATTCGTCGCTGGGCGAAATGATCGGCAACCTGGCCGGTCTGGGGGTCTCCGTCCCCGGCGGTTACGCCACGACCGCTGAAGCCTTCAAGGACTTCATTGCCCACAACGACCTGTCCAAGCGCATCTTCGACAAGCTGGCCACGCTGGACGTCGAGGACGTCAATGCGCTGACCGTCGCGGGCAAGGAAATCCGCACCTGGGTGATCGATGCCCCGCTGCAGCCGCAGCTGGACCAGGACATCCGCAGCGCCTACGCCACGCTGAGCGCCGAGAACGGCGGCGGCGACGTGGCCGTTGCAGTGCGATCCTCGGCCACCGCCGAAGACCTGCCCGATGCGTCCTTCGCCGGCCAGCAGGAAACCTTCCTCAACGTCACCGGTGCCGACGATGTCGTGCACAAGGTCAAGGAAGTGTTCGCCTCGCTGTACAACGACCGTGCCATCGCCTACCGCGTCCACCACGGCTTCAAGCACGAAGACGTGTTCCTGTCGGCCGGCGTGCAGCTGATGGTGCGTTCGGGCGTCGGCTCGTCCGGCGTGCTGTTCACCCTGGACACCGAATCGGGCTTCCGTGACGTGGTGTTCGTCACCTCGTCCTTCGGCCTGGGCGAAATGGTCGTGCAGGGCGCGGTCAACCCGGACGAGTACTACGTCTACAAGCCCACCCTGCAGGCCGGCAAACCGGCGATCCTGCGCCGCTCGCTCGGCAGCAAGGCGATCCGCATGGTGTATTCGGATGTCCCCGGCGAGCGCGTCAGGATCGAGGACACCCCGGCCGAACTGCGCAGCACCTTCTCCATCAGCGACGAGGACGTGCAGGAACTGTCCAAGCAGGCCCTGGTCATCGAAAAGCACTACGGCCGCCCGATGGACATCGAGTGGGCCAAGGACGGTGTCAGCGGCAAGCTGTTCATCGTGCAGGCGCGCCCGGAAACGGTGAAGTCGCGCAGCCACGCCACTCAGATCGAGCGCTTCGCGCTGACTGAAAAGGGCGGCAACGTGCTGGCCGAAGGCCGTGCCGTCGGCGCCAAGATCGGCTCGGGCACCGCCCGCGTGGTCAAGACGCTGGAAGACATGAACCGCGTGCAGCCGGGCGACGTGCTGATTGCCGACATGACCGACCCCGACTGGGAGCCGGTGATGAAGCGCGCCTCGGCCATCGTCACCAACCGTGGTGGCCGTACCTGCCACGCCGCGATCATCGCGCGCGAGCTGGGCGTGCCGGCCGTGGTCGGTTCGGGCAACGCCACCAAGGTCATCGAAGATGGCCAGCAGGTCACCGTCAGCTGCGCTGAAGGCGATACCGGCTTCATCTACGAAGGCAAGCTCGATTTCGAGCGCACCACCACCGATCTGGGCAACATGCCGCCGGCACCGCTGAAGATCATGATGAACGTGGCCAACCCGGAACGTGCCTTCGACTTCGGCCAGCTGCCGAACGCCGGCATCGGCCTGGCCCGCCTGGAAATGATCATCGCCAGCCACATCGGCATCCACCCGAACGCGCTGCTGGAATACGACCGCCAGGATGCGGCCACCAAGAAGAAGATCGACGAGAAGATCGCCGGCTATGGCGACCCGGTCAGCTTCTACGTGGACCGCCTGGCTGAAGGTATCGCCACCCTCACCGCTTCGGTTGCCCCGAACCCGGTCATCGTGCGCCTGTCGGACTTCAAGTCCAACGAGTACGCCAACCTGGTGGGCGGCAGCAACTACGAGCCGCACGAAGAGAACCCGATGATCGGCTTCCGCGGCGCCAGCCGTTACGTCGATCCGAGCTTCTCGGCCGCGTTCGCGCTGGAATGCAAAGCCGTGCTGCGCGTGCGCAACGAAATGGGCCTGGACAACCTGTGGGTCATGATTCCGTTCGTGCGCACCCTGGAAGAAGGCCGCAAGGTCGTCGAGGTGCTGGAACAGAATGGCCTGAAGCAGGGCGAGAACGGCCTGAAGATCATCATGATGTGCGAAGTGCCGTCCAACGCACTGCTCGCCGATGAGTTCCTGGAGATCTTCGATGGCTTCTCGATCGGCTCCAACGACCTGACCCAGCTCAGCCTGGGCCTGGACCGCGATTCGTCGATCGTCGCGCACCTGTTCGACGAACGTAACCCGGCGGTGAAGAAGCTGCTGTCGATGGCCATCAAGGCCGCACGCGCCAAGGGCAAGTACGTCGGCATCTGCGGCCAGGGCCCGTCCGACCACCCGGATCTGGCCGAGTGGCTGATGCAGGAAGGCATCGAGTCGCTGTCGTTGAACCCGGATACCGTGGTCGACACCTGGCTGCGCCTGGCCAAGCACAAGGCCAATGGTTGATCCATTGATGGGCTGACGTCGCTTTCATTGGCGTCCGCCCATACTGCAGCTGCATGCACGCCCCGCCTCTGCGGGGCGTGCTTGTTTCTGGCGTTCGCATACGCCATGCCCCCTGCTGCAAAGGAACCCGCATGATTGCTGTCACCGCCCCCGCCACGACCTGGTTCCATTCGCTGGATTGGGAACGCCTGTTCGAAACCTACGGCGTGCCGCTGCTTGCCGCCATCGTGGTGCTGCTGGTCGGCATGTGGCTTGCAAGACGGGTGTCCAATACCCTGCTGCGTGCAACGGCAAGGGTCGGCATGGACCCGATGCTCGGCAATTTCATGCGAAACGTGGTGTATTCGGCCTCGCTGGTCATCGTGGTCGTGCTGGCCATCAATACGCTGGGCGTACCGATTTCCCCGCTGCTTGCCGTGCTCGGCACCGCCGGCCTGGCCGTCGGCCTGGCATTGAAGGATTCGCTGTCCAACATCGCCTCCGGGGTGATGCTGGTGACCCTGCGCCCGTTCCGCGTTGGCGATGTGGTGACCGTGGCCGGGCAGACCGGCACCGTGCGCGAAGTGCGCATCTTCCAGACCGTCATCACCGGCGCGGACAACCAGCACACCACCATTCCCAACACGCTGATCACCGCCGCGCCGATCATCAACCTCACCGCCGAGCCGACGCGCCGCGTCGAACTGGTGATCGGCATCGGTTACGAGGACAACATCCAGCTGGCGCGTGAAACCGCCATCGCGCTGATGAAGGCCGACAGCCGCGTGCTGCCTTCGCCCGAGCCGGACGTGGTGGTGTACGAGCTGGGCGACCACGCCATCAAGCTGGGCATCCGCTGCTACGTGAAGTCGGCCGACCAGTTCGGTACCAAGGTCACCCTGCTGGAACAGATCAAGCTGGGCTATGACAAGGCTGGCATCAACCTGCCCTACCCGCAGCAGGACATGCACCTGTACCTGCATGGCAAGGATGGCGGCGTGGTCGAGGCCGAGGCGCTGGTGCGCGACAAGCCCTGACTTCCAGGTTCCGCCGGGCATGGCCCGGCGCTACCCGCAGCATTGGTAGCGCCGGGCCATGCCCGGCGGACGTTCAACGTCAGGCTTCGACGGCCTCTTCCAGCGCCGGGTAATCGGTATACCCCGCTTCACCGCCGCCGAAGTACGTCGCGCGATCCGGCGGGTTCAGCTCCGCCCCGTTGCGCAGGCGCTCCGGCAGATCAGGGTTGGCGATGAACGGCCGGCCGAAACCGATCAGGTCCGCCCAGCCCTCGGCCAGCGCCCGCTCGGCACGTTCGGCGGTGTACTTGCCGGCGTAGATCAGCGTGCCCGGGTAGACCATGCGCAGGGCCTGCTTGAATGCCACCGGCATCACCGGCGCATCCTCCCAGTCGGCCTCGGCGATGTGCAGGTAGCCCACGCCGAGCCCGCCCAGCAGATGCGCGGCGGCCAGGTAGGTCGCCTGCGGCGTGTCGTCCACCGCACCCTGCAGGGTCGTCAGCGGCGCCAGGCGCACGCCCACGCGCTGCGCACCGGCGACGGCCGCCACGGCCTCCACCACCTCGCGCAGGAAGCGCAGGCGGTTCTGCAGCGCGCCGCCGTAGCCATCGGTGCGCTGGTTGGCCTGCGAATCGATGAACTGGTTGATCAGGTAGCCGTTGGCACCATGCAGCTCGACGCCGTCGAAGCCCGCGGCCAGCGCATTGCGGGTGGCCTGCGCGTAGTCGGCGATGATGCCCGGAATCTCGCCCTCGGCCAGCGCGCGCGGCATCGAGTGCTGGATCATCTCGCCCACGCCCGACCCGGGGCCGGCGCCGGTCGGGTCGACGAAGACCTTCACCCCTTCGGCCAGCAGTGCCGATGACGATACCGGCGCCGCGCCATCGGGCTGCAGGGCGACGTGGGAGACACGGCCGACGTGCCACAACTGGGCGAAGATGCGGCCACCGGCGGCGTGTACCGCATCGGTCACCTGCCGCCAGCCCTGCACCTGTGCCTCGCTGTGGATGCCCGGGGTCCAGGCATAGCCCTGGCCCTGCGGGCTGATCTGGGTACCTTCGCTGACAATCAGGCCGGCACCGGCGCGCTGGGCGTAGTACTGGGCCATCTGCGCGGTGGCGACATTGCCGGCGGCCGCCCGCGAGCGGGTCATCGGCGGCATCACGATGCGGTTCGGCAGGGCCAGCGTGCCCAGGGTGTGGGGAGTGAACAACATGGCGCATTCTCTTGCGGGGGACTGACCGCAAGGATGGGGACGCCCCGCAGCGCGCAACAGCCGCCCGCGGGCAAAACAGTTGTGCCGTGAAGGCAAGGGTCGGGGTCGGATCCCTTTTAAGGGTCGGGGTCGGATCCCTTTCCGCAGGAAAGGGCTCTGACCCCGTTTGCAGAGCCCGGTTACAGCGTCGGCTCGATCTTCAACGCACCATGCGCCACCCGGTCATAGCAGGTCCGCACCACCTCTTCGCCGTACTTCAGCTCCAGCCGGCGCACGATGAAGTGGCCGCGCGCCATGTCCTGGTAGTAGTCGGTGAACATCGTATTGAGGGTGGCGCCGGCCGCGGCGCCCACGATCGGCACCGCCTGCGCGGCGAACTTCTCGGTCACCACCACGCCGAAACGCGCAGCCACCTTCTCCACCAGCTTGGCCAGCAGCTTGCCGGCTTCCTTCGGTGCCACGCCCAGGGTCAGGTCGCGGCCGGTCACCACGCGCCCGGCCAGTTCGGCCGACAGGTGGCGCATCACGTCGGTGGTGAAACCGCGCGCCAGGTAGTAACCGGTCTCGCTGGCATCGTCGCGTGGCGAATTGCCGCCCAGCGCGAACACCTCCAAGCAGGCCTGGCGGGTGCTGAACTGCGACAGGTCGAACCCCTCGCTGCGGGCCACGTCGGCCACGGCGCGCATCATGATGGTGGTCGACACCGGCAGCTCGATGAACAGCGCGGCGAAGCCGAAGGCACCGCCCACGGCACCCGACGTCGCCGCAGCCACCTTGTGCCAGCGGGTGGAGGCCGACTTGCCGGGCGTGTTGCCCATGCTCCACAGCGCCGCCTGTGCGGATTTCGACAGCGCCGCCTCGACGGCGCCATGGATGCGCCCGGAGATCGCCTTGGGCAGCGCCTTCACCGCGAACTCCAGCGGCGTGCCGACCAGGTTGGCCATGCGCGCGGTGATCGTCGGCGCCTCCAGCAGGGTCACCGCCCGCTGCAGGTCGGCCCAGTCCTGGGCATCGTGGGCGATATCGCGCGGCAGCAGGATCGGCTCGTTCATGGGGCCGATAGTAGCGCCAGGGAGTTGAACGGTTTGTCGCGGGCACGACAGAGGGGTCAGAGCCCTTTCCGCCGGAAAGGGATCCGACCCCGGCGCCTTGCCGGCCAGCGGCCGGCACTACCAGTTCGCGTGACCCCGGTAGCGCCGGGCCATGCCCGGCGTCGTTGTTCAGGCCGTCGGCAGGCCCGACAGCACGCCCATGAACTGGCGGTAGTGGCGCAGTTCGGCGATCGAATCATGCACGTCGCTCAGCGCGGTGTGGTTGCTGTTCTTGGCCAGCCCGGCAGCCACGGTCGGCGCCCAGCGCTTGGCCAGCTCCTTCACCGTGGACACGTCCAGGTTGCGGTAATGGAAGTACTTCTCCAGCCGCGGCATCTGGCGGTGCAGGAAACGGCGGTCCTGGCAGATCGAGTTGCCGCTCATCGGCGAAACACCCAACGGAATCCACTGCGCGAGGAAGTTCACGGTCTGCGCTTCGGCCTGGGCCAGGGTGGTGGTGCTGTCCAGCACGCGCTGCCACAGTCCCGAACGGCGATGCTGGTTGCGGTTCCACTCGTCCATCGCTTCCAGCGTTTCCAGCGGGTGGTGGATGGCGAATTCCGGGCCCTCGGCCAGCACGTTCAGCTGGGCATCGGTGACCACGGTGGCGATCTCGATGATCGAATCGTTGTCGGTATCCAACCCGGTCATTTCCAGGTCGATCCAGATCAGTCGTTCGTTGGCCGCGCCGTTCTCCACCATCGTGTCGCCTCGTTGCTGGGCAGGCAGGGCGCCCGCCGGAAAAGGAAAGAGGCGGCCATCATACCCTTTCGCTGCTCAGGCCTCGCCGGCGTGGTCTTCCAGCAGCAGCGGCGGCTTGCCGCGCTTGGCGCGGAAGTAATTGGTCAGGCGCAGGCTGGCCTCCTTGGCCAGCACGCCACCGTGGATCTCCACCCGGTGGTTGTGGCGGGCATCGCCCAGCAGGTTGAACACGCTGCCGCAGGCACCGGTCTTCGGGTCGCTGGCACCGTAGACCAGTCGCGCCACGCGCGCGTGCACGATGGCCATCGCGCACATCGCACACGGTTCCAGGGTCACGTACAGGGTGCTGCCGATCAACCGGTGGTTGGCCAGTGCCCGCCCACCTTCGCGCATGGCCACGATCTCGGCGTGTGCACTGGGGTCATGGGAGGCGATGTTGAGGTTCCAGCCCTCGCCCAGCAGCGCGCCATCGGCGCCCACCAGCACCGCCCCCACCGGAATTTCGTCGAATTCGTGCTGCGCGCGCTCGGCCAGGGCCAGTGCGTGGCGCATCCAGTGTTCATCGGCATCGTGCACAGGCACGCCCAGCGGGGTGTCGACCATGGTTCTCCTCCCGCTTGGGGCTGTTCAATTGCGGGTGAGGCAGCAGCATACTACGCGTCCTTCACAAGCACCTTGGACAGTCACATGCCCACACTACGTCCCTCCCGCGCCGACGAAGGCGCTGCCCTGGTCGATCTCTGGCGCCGCTCGGTCGATGCCACCCACGATTTCCTCAGTGCCGATGACCGCCAGGCCATCGATGCCGAAGTGGCCGGATTCCTGCCGCAGGCGCCGCTGCTGGTCGCCGCCGATGCCCAGGATCGCCCGCTTGGCTTCATGCTGATGGACGGCAGCCACATGGAAGCCTTGTTCATCGACCCCGCTGCGCGCGGTTCCGGCGTGGGCCGCGTGCTGCTGCAGCACGCGCTGGCCGAACACCCCCAGCTCACCACCGATGTCAACGCGCAGAACGCGCAGGCCGTGGGCTTCTATCGGCACCTGGGCTTCGTCGAAACCGGCCGCTCGCCGGTCGATGGCCACGGCCGGCCGTATCCGCTGATCCATCTGCGCTACGGCGGCTGAGCACGCCCACAATCCGTGCACTGGATGCTAGGTTTGCACTCCCTCGACACGGATGACGAACGATGCAACCAGGCGAAGTGATGTGGGGCCTGCTGATGGTGGTGATGGGCGCGGTCTGGCTGTTCGTGCCCTTCGCGATTTTTTCGTGCCGCTCGCTGCTGGCCCGGCTGCTGGCCGAACAACAGCGCACCAATGCGCTGTTGACCCATATCGGTGGCCGGCGCATTCCGCCGCCGGAACCCGAGCCGGTGCCATGGGTGCCGCTGCGCGACGACGAAATGCCCTGAACCATGGCGGCCCGGGGCATCGCGCCCTTGGGCTGGATACTCAGGCAGTCGCTTCGAATGCCGGGGAATAGCGCACCTCGCCCTGTGGCAACGGTGGCTGCAGGCACAGCGCCTGGAAGTACCCGGCAGGAACGCCCGGCAGCACCAGCGCCGGTTCGGCACGGAAACCAAAGCGGTGGTAATACGCTGGCTCGCCCAGCAGCACGCAGCCCCGCGCGTGCTGCCGGCGCAGTGCGTCGATGGCTGCGTCCATCAATGCAGACCCGATGCCCTGCCCCTGCCAGGCCGGCGCAACCGAGATGGGGCCCAGGCCGAACCAGCCAGCGCTGCCATCGGATATCGACACCGGCGATACCGCCACGTGACCGAGCAGCCGACTCTCGTCCACCGCCACCAGCGACACCGTCAGTTCACCGCGCGCACGCAATGCGTCAACGATGAACGCTTCGGTATGGCTGCTGTGCGCGGCGTGGGCGAAGGCGGCGGCCGTCAGTGCATGGATGCTGGCGACGTCGGCCGGGGTTTCAGGGCGGATGAGGTAGTTCACGGTGCATCCCGTTCAGTGCGTCTGCCCGCCATTGTCGGGCAGCGGGCGTTGCGCGGCTACGATTGGGGGATAATCGATCTCCCACCTGCAGGAGGCGATGATGGACTGGGTCGAACGAGCACGCGCATTGGCGATCGAAGCCCATGCCGGGCAGCAGGACAAAGCAGGGCGCCCCTACATCGAGCATGTGGCGCGCGTGGCGGGCGCCATCGAGGACGATCCGATCGCCCAGGCGACGGCCTGGCTGCATGACGTGGTGGAAGACTGCGACGATCACGCATCCCGCGTCGGCGACTTCCCTGCCCCGATCCAGCGGGCGGTGCAGCTGATGAGCCGCAACAGTGCACCCGATGCCGACACGTACTACGCACGCATCGCCGCCGACCCGGTGGCGTTGAAGGTGAAACTGGCGGATATCGCCGACAACGCGGACGAAGCGCGCCTGGCCGCCCTGGATGCGGCGACCGCCGAGCGGCTGCGCAGCAAGTACCGGCACGCGCTGGCCGCCCTCGGCGCCCGCCGCACGCCCTTGCACCCGCCGCGCTACAGCCCTGGCGCCGAGCGCGACGAGGCTGCCCCACGCCAACGCCTGGTGCAGCTGATGGAAGCCGGTGAGCGCCTGGATACGCTGGTGTGCGGCCTTGACCGCATCGCGTCCGGCTTCACGGAAGAAGCTGAACAAGCCGCTGCGCTGTTGCTGTTCATGCACAGCCAAGAGGTGCTGCAATCGCTGGCGGAGGTGCGCGGCATCGTTTCGCAGGAACTGGAAGCCCAGATGGAGCTGGATGCTTACGACACCTGGACCGACAAGGGCACGCCGGACTGGACGCCGCCTTACGGCGAGAGCGCCGAGCGCATCCTGCAGCGTTTCCTGGACACCTGTGGGCCGCTGCCCCGCTGGCAACCGGTAACACCGGGCACGCCCCTGGGCTGAAACACGGCAGCAATCCACCCATCGAACACTGATTTACCCCCGCGCAGCTGTCGGTGTTGCGGTGCAGCAGTACAATGGGCGGCTTCCTCCGCCCTGCCCGCCCCCCGCATGAGCCCCAATTCTCCCCTGGCCGCGCGGCTGACGCCGCGTCAGCGCACCTGGATCATCCTCGCCCTGTCGCTGGGTGGCTTTGCCATCGGCACCAGCGAATTCGCCAGCATGGGCCTGATGCTGGAAATCAGCCGCGGCCTGTCGATCAGCGAAACCCAGGTCGGCCACCTGATCAGCGCCTACGCCATCGGCGTGGTGGTCGGTGCGCCGATCCTCGCGTTCATCGGCGCCTCGTTCCCGCGCCGCAAGCTGCTGCTGGCCCTGATGGGCTTCTACGCGGTGGGCAACCTGGCCAGCGCCCTGGCTCCCAACTACAGCACCATGCTGATCGCGCGCTTCGTCGCCGGCCTGCCGCATGGCGCCTACTTCGGCGTGGCGATGCTGGTGGCCGCAGCCATCAGCCCCGCCGGCCAGCGTGGCCAGGCGATGTCGCGGGTGCTGCTGGGCCTGTCCATCGCGATCCTGATCGGCAACCCGCTGACCACCTGGCTGGGCCAGCAGTTGAGCTGGCGCACCGCCTTCGCCCTGGTCAGCGTGCTGGCCATCGCCACCGTGGTGATGATCGCCCGCTTCCTGCTGCCCGACCCGGACGAGGTGCGCACCTCGCCGATGCGTGAGCTGCGCGCGTTCAACACCACCCAGGTCTGGCTGGCGCTGGCCATCGGCGCGGTCGGCTTCGCGGGCATGTTCTGCGTGTTCACCTACCTCGCACCGACTCTGGTGCAGGTGACCGGCGTGGCCGAGTCGTGGATGCCGCTGGCGGTGGGTGTGTTCGGCATCGGCGCGATCATCGGCAACATCGCCGGCGGCTGGCTGGTGGACAAGTTCCACTTCAAGGCCGCGGCCGTGGTGCTGGTGTGGTCCATCGTGATGCTGCTGCTGTACCCGCTGGCCGCACAATCGGTGTGGACCATCGGCCCGATGATCATCACCGTGGGCACCATGGGCGCGCTGGCAGCCGTGCTGCAGACCCGCCTGATGGATGTGGCCGGCGAGGCGCAGACGCTGGCCGCCGCCTCCAACCACGCCGCCTTCAATACCGCCAATGCGCTGGGCCCGTGGCTGGGCGGCATGGCCATCAGCGCCGGCTTCAGCCCGGCCACCACCGGCTATGTCGGTGCCGCCACCGCCATCGGCGGCCTGCTGCTGTGGGGCGTGTCGATGCTGGTGGACCGCCGCCGCAAGGCGGCCTGAGCCGCCGGACCGCAGCCCTTGCCGCTGGCAGGGGCTGCGCCCGCCGACGGCGGCGTTGACCTCGCCGCCGCATCGGGCTGACGGTGCCGTCACAGGGGAAAGTGTGACGATGAATGCACCTTCTTCCTGGCAGCCCCTTTCCCATGTCGGACACCGGTCACTTCGCCATTCGCGCCTTCGAGGCCGTCTTCAACATGGCCGGTGGCGTCGAACGCATTACCGCGCTGACGGTGACCTGCAAGCACTGCGATGCCACGACATCGTCCACCGAAGGCAACCTGCTGCATCTTCCCGGTGGCACCCTGTTCCGTTGCGATGACTGCGGCTGCCACCAGGCGGTGAGCAATGCGCGCGTGGCCGACTGGCAGCTGCCGCGGGTACTGGGTGTATGAACATGGACGCGACCCTGACGGCCGGGCAGCTGCAGATCCTGCGCGCGATCGCCGATGCGCAGCCGGTGAAGGGCGACGACGCCACCTGGGCAGTCACAGCCGGGCTTGCGGTGCAGGCCGAAGACGGTGACATCGACCTGACCCCGCGCGGCCGCGACGTACTGCAGGCGCACGCGCCGCACTGACGCGGCGGGGCGGGCATGCGGCGCTTCGTGCAGGCCTTCGTCGACGCGGAAAGCTTTTCCGCTGACCTGCCCGGCGAAGTGTCTGCGGCGCTGGCCGGTGCCGATGCGCGCTACAACATCGGCAAGGACGGCCACGCATGGGTCTGGGCCGCCGGGGCATCCGATGCAGCCGCGGGCACCGTTGTTGCGGACATGCAGTGGGGCCTGGTGCCGCGCTGGTCGAAGCAGCCCTCCACCCCCTACACCACGGTTACCGCCCGGCTGGAGCGCGCGCCACGCAGCCGCATCTTCGCCGATGCCTGGAACAAGCGCCGCTGCATCGTGCCGATGACCGGCTACTTCAAATGGGACCGGCAGCGGCGGCCGCCCTGGCCGATGTTCGTCCAGCGCCAGGATGGCGTAGCGCTGCTGGCGGCGGGGCTGTGGGAGCACTGGCAGGATGAAGCGGGCCAGCAGCGCGATACGTTTTCGATCCTGACCGATGGCAACCCTGCCATCCCCGCCCCGTTGTCGCCCGATGGCCCGGTGTTCCTCGAGCCCGCCGCGGCTGCGGCCTGGCTCGGCGGCACCCTGGCTACGCCGGCACAACTGCGGCGGCATGCCCATACCGCTGCACTGGAAGCCACGTACGTCGGCCTCGGTATCCGCGACCCGCGTCGCGATGACTACACGCTGCTCGAACCCGTCGACCCGGACGGGCTGCAGGCCAATGACGCGCCGGCCGACTGGGATGGGGATGCGCTGGACGACGACGCGTGAGCGAGGGGCCTGGGGTCGGATCCCTTGCCAAAGGCAAGGGCTCTGACCCCAGCGCCTGACCAGAGAACCGGGGTCAGAGCCCTTTCCGCTGGAAAGGGATCCGACCCCTTCGCTCGACCGGAAGCCCGGGGTCGGATCCCTTGCCAAAGACAAGGGCTCTGACCCCTACGCCACCTTCGCTGAACCGCAAAAAACACATGGCGTGGATGTGGCTTCCTGCACAGTGCAGCCCATGCATCACCGCCCTGCCCCCGCCCGCCATGATGCCGTTGCCCTGCAGGCCGGAATGCTGGGCAGCGTGCTGGGCGTGGGCCTGTTCAAGGCACTGGCGCTGTCCGGCGTGGTGTCCGGCTCGTTGATGGGCATGGGGCTGTGGCTGCTGGCGTGCGTGCTGCTCGGCGCCTGGGCGCTGGCCGCTGGATTGGCCTGCCTGGCCCTCAGCCGGCGGGTATTCGTGCTGATGCTCGCCCTGTTGGCCGTGTTCGTGCTCTGCATCGCCTGACCTGCAGGCACCTCCGAAAAAAATCCTGTCCCCGGCGCTAAAGCTTCAGCCTGCGCCGCCGCTACCGTTGTACTGCTTGCCGGGACTCTCTCCTGTGCAGACACGCCCGGCAGTCGGGCCTACAACGACTACCGGATTTCACAAAATGAACACGTTGCGCCGCTTCAAGGTTGGCACCCGCCTCACTGCGGGCTTTTCCATCCTTCTCATCCTGATCGCCACCATTCTTGCGATCGCCCTGCACAGCAATTACCAGCAGCGGCAACAGTTCGACAACGCCGTGAACGTCCGCGTCACCCGCATGGGCGAGCTGTACGACATGCTCATCATCAACAAGGAACTGCTGCTCCTGCGCCGCGACATGCTGATCAAGCGCGGCCAGGGCCTGGGCGAGGACATCGCCAAGGCGCATGCGATGTCGGAGCGCTACGACCAGATCTGGACCCACTTCACCGAGCGCCCGGCCACCAGCCCGCTGGCCGAAACGATGCGCGCAAAGGTTGCCCAGAAGCAACAGGCCACCGTTGCACTCAACCGCGACCTCGATGCGGCGATGCTGGCCGGCGATTTCGATGCGGCCAGCACGCAGCTGCTGACCCGTGCCGGCCCCGCTGCCGCCGATTGGAACGCCGCGCTGGCCGAGTTCGCCGAACTGCAGCAGACCCTGGTCGACGAAGCCGCCAAGGAGATGCAGGCACTGGCCGCACGCACGACCGCGCTGCTCAGCCTGTTCGGCATGCTCAGCCTGGGCCTGGGCATCATCGCGGCATGGCTGATCTCGCGCAGCCTGACCCGCCCACTGGCGCAGGTGCAGGCGTCGATCAATGCGGTCACCCGCGGCGATCTCAGCATCCGCCACCAGGACGACAGCCCCGACGAAGTGGGCCAGATGCTGCGTGCCACCGACGGCATGGTCGGACTGCTGCAGCGCTTCTCGCAGCAGACCCAGCTGATGATCGGCAAGCATGCAGCCGAGGACATCAGCCACCGCATGCCGGTGGATTTCCCCGGCGTGTACGGCGAGCTGGCGCAGGGCATGAACACCATGGTGTTCGAGCACCTGGACGCGATCGTCGACGCCATCGAGGTACTGAACCAGTATGCCCAGGGCGACCTCAGCCGCGACGCACGGCGCCTGCCGGGCAGCCGCGCGATGCTGCACGAATCGATGGATGCCGCCAAGGCCAGCCTGCACGCCATCAACCAGGACATCCAGCGCCTGGCATCGGCCGCCGCAGCCGGCGACTTCAGCGTGCGTGGTGATGCCACCGCCTATCGCCACGATTTCCGCCGCATGATCGAAGACCTCAACCGCCTGATGGCCACCGCTGACGGCAGCCTCGGTGCGTTGTCGAAAGTGCTGGGTGCGATGGCCGAGGGCGACCTGACCCGCCGCATCGATGGCGACTTCCAGGGCGTGTTTGCCACCATGCAGCGCGACACCAACCGCACGGCGGAAAACCTCGCCGGCATCATCCGCCGCATCCAGCAGGCCTCCGGTTCGATCGCCAGCGCGTCCGATGAGATTGCCGCAGGCAACGCCGACCTGTCGCGGCGTACCGAAAGCCAGGCCGCCAACCTGGAAGAAACCGCTGCGTCGATGGAAGAGCTGACCTCCACCGTCCGCCAGAACGCCGAGCATGCGCAGCAGGCCGATGCAGCCTCGCGCAGTGCCGGCGAGGCCCTGCAGCAGACCGCGCACGCGGTGCAGGACGTAGTGCGCGTGATGGGCCAGATCAACGCCTCTTCGCTGCGCATCGGCGAAATGGTCAGCCTGATCGACGGCATCGCGTTCCAGACCAACATCCTGGCCCTCAATGCAGCGGTCGAGGCGGCCCGCGCGGGCGAACAGGGCCGCGGCTTCGCGGTGGTCGCCAGCGAAGTGCGCACCCTGGCCCAGCGCGCGGCGGCCTCGGCCAAGGACATCAAGGCACTGATCGATGAGTCCACCGGCAGCGTGGAAGCGGGCATCACCATCGCCCGCCAGACCGAGGCCGCCATCGGGCAGCTGACCGATGCCGCGGGCCAGACCGGGCATCTGGTGCAGCAGATCGCCCAGGCCAGCGTCGAGCAGGCGGCTGGCATCGAACAGGTCAACCAGACCATCGCGCAGATGGACGAGGCCACCCAGCAGAATGCCGCGCTGGTCGAGGAAGCCAGTGCAGCCGCGCGCGCAATGGCCGGGCAGGCAGCGGAACTGGACCAGGCCGCCGCCGTGTTCCGCGTCTCGGGCAACGCCGCCACCGCACTCCGGCGCGCGGCCTGATCGGCAGGGACCGATGCGGGCACTCACACTGCCCGCATCGGCGCCGCACTACCATCGCGGCGCAGGTCTGAAGCATTCAGCAGGCAGCGGCCTGCACCCCTTCCCCCGATCCCTGCCGCGCGACATTGTGGTTGCGCTGCCGCGGTCGTTCCTCCCATGCAGCCCCCCTGTACGTTCTGATGTGGTCCTGATGCCCTCCCCCGAACAAGAACGCCTTTCCACCCTGGCCGGCCTCAATGCGCTCGGCGACGTCTCCGGCGCCGCCCTCGACAGCCTCACCGAGCTCGCCACGCACGCTTTCAACGTGCCCGTTGCGTTCGTGTCGCTGCTGGAGGTCGATCGCCAGCGGCTGGTCTCGCGCAAGGGGCTGGACGTCACCCAGACGCATATCCGCGATTCGATCTGCGCCTCTGCCATCGGCATCGCCGAGACGCTGGTCATCGATGATCTGCGCGCGCACCCGCGCCACGCCAGCAATCCGCTGGTGACCGGCGATGCGCAGCTTCGCTTCTATGCAGGAACGCCCCTGGTTGCCCGCAACGGCGTGGCCATCGGTGCGTTCTGCATCATGGACGACGCGGCCCGGCAGTTTTCCGAAGCGCAGCGTCGCCAGCTGCAGACCCTGGCCAGCGCGGCGATGAACGAACTCGAGCTGCGTGCGCTGACCGGCCGCCGCGATCCGGTCAGCGGCCTGCCCGACCGCCATCAGTTCGCGCTGGACTTCGACGCCCACGCCGCGCGTGAGCCGGACGCCTTCATGCATGCGGTGCTGATCGACGTCTTCGATGCCACCACCGCTACCGAGGCCGGCCAGGTACTGGGCATGGCGCCACTGGAAACATTGATCCGCCGCATCGGCGTGCGCCTGCGGGTGGCGCTGGACGGCATGGCTGAGGTTTACCACGTGGGTGTGGCGCGGTTTGCCTTCGTGGTCGAGCTGTCATCGTCGAAGGCCGTGGAAGACCTGGTGGCCGAGCTGCAGGATCGGCTGACGCGGCCCATGATGGCCGCGCAGGTGCCGATGTCGCCCTCCTTCCACGCCGGCATCTGTGGCGTCACCCTGGGCCAGCACACGGCAGACGAGGCCATCCGCCGCATGCTGGTGGGGCTGAACGCCGCCATCAACAGCCGCTCGCCGTTCCGCTGGTATTCCGAAACGCGCGATGCGCGCACGCGGCGCGGCTATCGGTTGGCCACCGATGCACGCGAAGCGCTGCAGGAAAAGCAGTTCCACCTGGTCTACCAGCCGCGCTTCCGCGCCTCGGACCTGGAACCGGTGGCCGCCGAGGTGTTGATCCGCTGGAACCACCCGCAACTGGGTGCTGTCAGCCCGGCCGAGTTCATCCCGGTGTTCGAACGCACGGCGGTCATGCAGGGCATCACCCGCTGGGTGATCGACCAGGCGCTGGACCAGTGCGTTGCCTGGCGCGAGGCGGGCATCCTGCTGACCCTTTCGATCAACTACTCGGCGCGCGACATGGGCGAGGAAGATGCGGCGCTGCGACTGATCCGCGCGATCGAACAGAAAGGGCTGTCCTGCGCGGACATCGAAGTGGAGATCACCGAGAGCCAGTGGCTGCGCGTGGACTCCCCCGCCGGCCAGCAGCTGCGGCAGATGGCGGCGGCGGGGCTGCGCATCGCCGTGGATGACTTCGGTAGCGGCTACAGCAACTTCGGCTACCTCACCGAGCTGCCGATCAGCACGCTCAAGCTGGACAAGACCGTGATCGACCGCCTGTGCCTGGACCCGCGTGCCGCGCTGAAGGTGGAGGCGATCATCGGCCTGGCCCAGCGCCTGGGCTATGCCGCGGTGGCCGAAGGCGTGGAAAGCGCCGAGCAGGTCGCGCGGCTGCAGGCACTGGGCTGCGATGAAATCCAGGGCTTTGCCCTGGCCCGACCGATGACGGCTGAAGCGTTCAGCGAACGATTCCGCGGCGCGTCCGCCCAGGCGTAGCGTCGAGCTTGCTCGACTGCCTCTGCGTGAAAATCCGTCGAGCAAGCTCGACGCTACGAAGCACGCGATTACACACCGAGTCTTCCCAGGCGTAGAGTCGAGCTTGCTCGACTGTCTCTGCGCGCGGTTACGCGGCGCGTGCGGCCAGCAGTTCAGCCGCGCCGACACCCTCGAGCGAACCGCAGCGCTCCAGCACGCTACCGGTGTACTGCGGTCGCAGTAGCGGCAACGCTTCCTCCAGCGCCACGACATCGCCAAACGCGAAGCACAACGCAGTATCGGCCGGCACCTGCTGCAGTTCCTGATGGAAACGGATGGGGCACTCGAAGGCGCTGCCCAGCACCACCACCTTCACCTGCCCGGCGCGCTCGAACAGCGCATCCAGCATCTGCTCGCCGGCCATATCGAACACCGGCCGGCCCAGTTCGATGCCGGTCACGCAGCAGCCCACGAAAATCTCCTTGCCGCCAAACCGGGTGCGCAGCACACGCGCATCGGCCGGGTGGGAGGCGGAGAAGGTCTGGAGGAGCGTACTGCTGATCACGGCATGCCTTGCGGTTCGGGAAGGGCGTGCATTGTCAGGATGCAAGCGCGAAGGGGGGATGAAACAGCGGATCCGGCCGCTATACTTTGATCGTCCTCCGTGCTGCCCGGAACAGCTGCCATGCCCACCCGAATCGACTTCCGGCCTTCGCTGGACCTGGCATGCACAGTTACCGGCATGCGCGTGGCGCTGGTCGGCGAAGTCAGTGAAAGCACCTGGCGTTCCATCCAAAGCATCGACAGCGCGGGGCTGGGCATTTCCAGCGGCATGATCCTCGATATCAACCGTACCTTCTGCAAGGACGTGCGATCTTCGCGCGTGCCGGTCTGGTTTGGCGATGCTTTGGCCCACCCGGTGTTCCAGGACAACCCCATACCGGGCATGTACGGCTTCCGCAGCTATATCTCGGTGCCGTTGATGCTGACCGATGGCTCCATCTTCGGCACCCTGTGCACACTGGACCCCGAGCCGAAGCCGGTGGATGAGCCGCAGGTGCAGGCGATGATTTCCCTCGCCTCGCTCGTGGCGGCGCAGATCGATGCCATCCTCAGCCACGATGCCGACAGCCGCACCATCGATGGCCTGAAGGCGCAGGGTGATTCGGTCGGCCGCCAACTGGCCGAGTTCGAGCAGTCCAATGCCGAACTGCAGCGGGTGGCCAAGCAGCGCGAGGAATTCATCGGTGTGCTGGCGCACGATCTGCGCAATCCCGTGCAGGCCATCCGCGCCGGTGTCGATCTGCTGTCGCTGGGCGCGTTGTCCGATTCGCAGCAGAAGGTGCTTGGCCATATCAACGAGAGTGCCGACCGCATCGCCGAACTGATCGATGTCACCCTGGATTTCACACGCGGACGCCTGGGCAGCGGCATCGCACTGAAGCTGGAGCCGTGGTCGGACCTGTCCGGCATCCTGGCCATGGCCTGCCGCGAAGCAATGCGCCCCTATCCGCAGCGCGCCTGCGAGGTGGACCTGCAGCTGCCGTTGACCTTCCTCTGCGACGCCGCACGACTGTGCCAGCTGCTGGCCAACCTGGTCATCAACGCCGCCGTGCACGGTACGGCGGACCAGCCGATACGGGTGCATGGCCGCAGCACCGACGACGGTATCGAAATCAGCGTGGCCAACCAGGGTGTCATTCCGGCGGCGCAACTGGCGCAGATGTTCGAGCCGTTCGCGCGGCCACAGGAGCGGCGGCTGGATGCCGGGCTCGGGCTGGGGTTGTACATCGCCTCGCAGATTGCCAAGGCCCACGGCGGCACGCTGTCGGTGACCAGTTCCAGTGACACGGGTACCGTGCTGACCCTGCGGCTCTGAACGTCCCGTGCCGCTGCGTGCAGAGCGGCTACACGCCCGACCCGCTACCCTGTTGCACCTTCCTGCCCAGAGCGGCCATGTCTTCCTTCCCCCTCCCGGCGTCCGATCCCGGGCAGCTCGCGTACCGCCTGCTGCAGGACAGTGACTGGGCGCGTTCCCCAGCTGCAGCGGCTGCCCCGGTCGAGCTTCGCACTGTCCTGTCCCTGATCCTGGATTCGCCCGAGCCGCTCTGGATCGCTTGGGGAGCCGAGGATATGACGTTCTTCTTCAATGATGCCTACCTGCCGATGCTGGGCGAGAAGCTGCACGGCGCGATGGGCAGCGGCCTGCAGCAGGTGTGGGCCGACGTGTGGGAGGACGTGCGTGGTGCCATCGCCGATGCATTTGCCGGCAGGAGCCGCAGCTTCCAGAACCTGCCGCTGATGATGGATCGCGACGGCACCCTGAAGGAAACCTTCTGGACGTTCTCCTATTCTCCGCTGCGGATGGCAGACGGCGAAGTTGCCGGCCTGTTATGCGTGGTGAGCGAACAGACCGAGCGGGTGATCGAACGCACCCTGCACAGCCGCCAGGTTGCGGCCATTACCCAGGAGGCCCGCGAGGCCCATCTGGAACTTGTCCGCGCTCGCGAGCAGTTGCGCCAGGCGCAGAAGCTTGAGGCTATCGGACAGCTCACCGGCGGCGTGGCGCACGACTTCAACAATCTGCTGCAGGTGATCACCGGCTCGGCCGACATGCTGCTGCATACCGCCCAGGCGGAGGACCCCCGCCGCAGGTATGCGAACTCCATCGTTGCTGCAGCAGAGCGGGCGACGCGGCTGACTGCCCAGCTGCTGGCCTTTTCGCGCCGACAGAGTCTTTCGCCAGAGGTGTTCGACCTGCGCGAGAGCGTACGTGCACTGTCTGACATCATCACCACGGTGGTGGGCGCTCGTGTTTCGGTCGACATCACCCTGCCCGACACACCGCTGCAGGTGCTGCTGGACCGCAGCCAGCTCGACACTGCGCTCATCAACATCGTGGTCAATGCGCGCGATGCCATCGTCGGCCATGGCAAGGTCAGCATCGATGTGCAGCGGGTGACCTCAGTGCCGTCCGTGCGTTTCGCCGCGCCGATGAAGGGCGACTTCGCGGCAGTCTCCGTCAGTGACGACGGGACCGGCATCGACCCGGCCGTGCTGGACCACATCTTCGAGCCCTTCTTCACTACCAAGGATGTCGGGGCCGGAACCGGACTGGGTCTCAGCCAGGTCTTCGGCTTCGTCAAGCAGTCCGAAGGAGAGGTCGATGTACACAGCCAGCCCGGCGCGGGCACCCGTTTCACCCTGTATCTGCCGCTGTGCCACAGCACCGGGGTAGCGCAGCGCCCCGTGCAGCGCGAGGGGCTGGCGCAGGGCCATGGTCTGTGCGTGCTGGTGGTCGAGGACAACGTCGATGTGGCCGACTTTGCTGTAGCGGCGCTGCGCGAGCTCGATTACCAGGTGGTGCTGGCACGCAATGCCGCCGAAGCGCTGGCCGAACTCGATCGCGATGCCCAGCGCTTCCAAGTGGTGTTCACCGACGTGGTGATGCCGGGTGTCAACGGGCTGGACCTGGCGCGCAGCGTCCGCGAGCAGTTCCCCCGGCTCCCCGTCATTCTTACCAGCGGCTACAGCGAACTGCTGGCACGCGACCCCGGTCACGGCTTTACCCTGCTGCGCAAACCCTACTCACTCAATCAGCTGGCCCAGGTCATCAGCGAGGCGGGCCAGCATCACCGGTAGGCACCCATTTGGCGGGCACCTGCCAACTGCTGCCACCGCACCGGGCCACGCCATGTTCACGCAATGTTCCTGTAATACGGTGCGGCACCGCCGTCTCCCTCTCTCCACGCCGTACCGTCGATGCATATCCTGCTGATCGAAGACGAAACCGAACTGGCCGCCACGCTGAAGGGCGCGCTGCAGCGCGAGCGCCACGTGGTGGACCTGGCCGGCACCGTGGCGATGGCCCGCGAGGCGGCGCTCTGCGGGCTGCACGACCTGGTGCTGCTGGACCGCACCCTGCCCGACGGCGATGGCCTGGCCCTGATCGCCCTGCTGCGCCAGCACAACCCCGGCGTACCCATCATCGTGCTCAGTGCGCTGGGCCAGCTGCCCGACCGCGTGGCCGGGCTGGATGAAGGTGCCGACGATTACCTGGCCAAGCCCTTCGCGCTGGAGGAACTGTTCGCCCGCATCCGCGCCGTCGGCCGCCGCCCCAGCGGCCTCAACGCCGAGACCGTCACCGTCGGCCGCCTGAGCTTCGACCCGGTGTCCGGCGAAACCCGCGTGGGCGGCGAGCGACTGGACCTGCCGCGACGCGAGATCCGCGTCCTCGCCGCGCTGGCGCGGCGCATCGGCCGCACCGTGCTGCGCGAATCCATCGAGATGGCGGTGTATGGCTTCGATGATGGCGTGCACTCCAACACCCTCGATTCGCATGTCTCGCGCCTGCGCCGCAAGCTGGCCGAGGCCGATGCCGGCGTGGAGATCCACGCCATCCGTGGCGTCGGCTACCTGATGCGGGAAATCAAGTAATGGCGCGGCGTACTTCGCTGAAGTGGCCGCTGATCATCAAGCCGCTGATCTTCCATCTGCTTGCCCTGCTGCTGGCGTTCTTCGTGCTGCTGATGGTGCTGGTGCGCGTGGACAGCGGTGGCTACTACACCATCCAGACCTTCGCGCCGGTGGCCGCCGACGCCGTGCATCGTGATGCCAGCGGCAGGCTGTTCGTGAAGAACACACCGGAGCTGGCCGAAGAACTGAAGATCGCGCCGGGCGCCTGGTTCATCGCCCAGGATGACAGCGGCCACCACGTGACCTTCGGCAACGTGCCGCCCGCCTACGCCTCACTGGTGGGGCTGCTGGACGGCATTCCCTACGGAGACCTGCGCGGGCGCGAACGCGGCGACGGCCTGGCGGTGGTGGTGCGCCAGCACACCGGCCCGGCGGGCAAGCTGACGATCATGGCCCATGGCGAAGTGGATACCCTTACCTGGCAGATGGCGCTGGCCGCGCACATCATCACCGTGCCGATCTTCCTGCTGCTGGCGCTGGTGACCATCGTGCTGACGCCGATCATCGTGCGCCGCGCACTGGCCGGCGTGGAGCGCATCGCCGCCGAAGCCGGGAAGATTTCCGCCAACCACCGCGGCATCCGCCTCACCGCCACGGCGGTACCGGTGGAGATCGCACCGCTGGTGAACGCGGTGAACGACGCGCTGGACCGGCTGGACGAGGGCCACGAACGCCAGCGCCGCTTCATTGCCGCGGCCGCCCACGAACTGCGCACGCCCATCGCGATCCTGCGGGTGAAGCTGGACGCCGCCGACGATGCCACCTCACGCAGCCTGGCCCTGGAGGTGGCGCGCCTGGCCACGCTGGCCGAGCAGCTGCTGGACCTGCACCGCATGGACGAAGACGGGCCGAAGGAAACGCTGAACCTGGCGCGTGTGGCCAAGCGCGCGGTGGCCGACCTGGCGCCATTGCTGATCCAGTCCGAGCGCACGGTCGCGGTGTCGGTGGAGCAGCACTACCCGGTGCTGGGCGAAGCCGGCGCGATCGAGCGTGTGATCTCCAACCTGGTGTTGAACGCGGCCGAACACGGTGGCCGCGACGTGATCGTGCGTGTACAGGGCAGCTGCCTGGAAGTGGAAGATGATGGCCCCGGCATACCGGTGGCCGAACGCGAACGCGTTTTCGAGCCTTTCCAGCGCCTGCGCCCCCGGCAGAGCGGCGCGGGCCTGGGCCTGAACCTGGTGCGGCAGGTGGTGGAACGCCACGGCGGGCAGGTCACGATTCTAGACGCGCCCGGTGGTGGCGCGTTGATCCGCGTGGAGTTTCCGCCGCACCCCGGTGCGAACCCGCCGGCGGCGTGACTGCCACCTGTCTGCAGGTGCGTGCGGCACGCGCCGGCAAGCTTGCGGCAATGTTGGCTGCGCAGTATCGGGCGCAGGGCGCCTGTGCGCGTCCCTGTTCCGTACTGAAAGGACGCCCATGCCGCAGGCCGCCGCTGCACCGCCGAAAAACACGCCCCGATCCGAACCGGGCGCCGCGGCCACTTCGCTGACCGTCGCCGCCTGGAACCGGCACCCGCAACCGCGGCGCCTGCGCGGGCTGGCACACTGGCCGCGCTGGCTGCGTGACCTGCCGGAGCCGGCGCGGCCGATCGCACTGGCGCGACTGTTCGGCGCACTGTTCATGGCCCTGCCCGGCGCCGCCCTCGTGGTGTTCTTGGCACTGCACGCAGGCGCAGCGCTGGCGGCGGCCACACTGCTGCTGGTGGCGACACACGCCACGCTGCATGCCATGGCCGCGTGGTCACAGGCCCGCACCGGAACGTCTTCACCGTGGCCACAACGGTTGGAACCCCCTGCCCCGGCGCTGCTGTCGTGGACCAGCCTGCTGCCGTTCGCAACGGTCGCGGCCCCGGGCGCCAACGCCATGCTCGGCGCCAGCGTGGCCCTGCTGCTGCTCAACGCATGGCTCACTGCACACGGCCGCCATCGCCCCTGGCAGCGGCCGCTGCATGTGGCAACGGCCACGCTGTTGGCCGCTACCCTGGCCGGGCAGGCGGTGCTGCTGTCCCCGCCCGCGCGCGCCGCGTTGCTGGCGGGCGCGGCCTGCATCGGCGTGTCGGTGGCCGTGCAATTGCGTGCTGGCACGCATCGCATCACAGGGCATCTGTTGCTGGTGCTGGGCAGCCTGTGCGCGGCCGTCGCCGTGGCGCTGCAGGTCGGCAGCCACTGAGCAGGCCGGGCGCCGCAAGGTTGGCGCAATCCTGGACATCGAGACTCGGCCCTGCCTGCACGCACAGGCACGCCCGTCATTCCTGCAAGGATTTCCGATGTTCACCGCACAACGGGCAACGCGCCCATGAGCGCCGCACCCCGCACCCGTCGCCGCCTGTGGATCGCCGCCCCCGCTGGCGCGTGCCTGCTGGCCCTGGCCGTGCTCTGGCTGATGCCCGCCGCGCCGCCCGAACTGGAGGTGTCGCCCGTTCAACGCGGCGATATCGAGCAGGTGGTCGAAGCCACCGGCACCCTGAAGCCCTCGCGCCTGGTGAGCGTGGGTGCACAGGTTTCCGGGCGCATCGAAACCCTGCACGTGAAGCTGGGCGACCGGGTGAAGGCCGGCGACCTGATTGCCGAGATCGACTCGCGTACCCAGCGCAACGCGCTGCAGAGCGCCCAGGCCGCACAACGCAGCGCCCGCGCCAACCGCGATGCCCTGGCTGCCGACCTGCGCCAGTACCAGCTGACCCTGCAGCGCCAGCAGGCACTGGTCGCCCGCCAACTGGTGGCGCGTGCCGACTACGATGCAGCCAGAACCAAGGTCGACGCCACCCGCGAACAGGTCGCCGCCCTCGATGGCGAAGTGGTGCAGCGGCAGACCGATGTGGACGTGGCACAGACCAACCTGGGCTACACGCGCATCACTGCCCCAACCGACGGCACCGTGCTGGCCGTGGTCGCCCGCCAGGGGCAGACCGTCAACGCAGTGCAGAGCGCCCCGACCATCGTGATGCTGGGCAACCAGGACGTGATGACCGTCTACGCAGAAATCTCCGAGGCCGACGTAGTGCACACCGCCCTGGGCCAGGAGGCGTACTTCACCATCCTCGGCGACAGCGGCCGGCGCTACAGCAGCACGCTGCGCGACATCGCACCGGCGCCGGAATCGATCACCAACGAAGACACCTCCGGTTTCGCCGCGCCCGGCGCGTCGGCCGGTGCCAGCCGCACCGCCATGTACTACAACGGCCAGTTCGACGTGGACAACGCCGATGGCCGCCTGCGCAGCTACATGACCGCACAGGTGCGCATCGTGCTCGGCCGTGCCAAGGGGGTGCTGACCATCCCATCGGCCGCCCTGGGCGCACGGTCAGCCGATGGCAGCTACAGCGTGCAGGTGCGTGGCGCCGATGGCCGGCCAGCCGCGCGGCGCATCACCACCGGGCTGGATGACCAGATCAACGTGGAGGTGCGCAGTGGCCTGCAGCAAGGCGAACAGGTGGTGCTGGCACAGACTGCCGACGCTCCGGCAGCCACGGGCGCTGCACAGCCATGACCGACGCCGCGATGGACGGGGCGCTGCTGCGCGTGCGCGGCATCCGCCGCGAGTTCGCCGCGGGCGAGCAGACCCTGGTGGTGCTCGATGGCATCGACCTGGACATCCGCGCTGGCGAACTGGTGGCCATCGTCGGCCAGTCCGGCTCGGGTAAATCCACGCTGATGAACATCCTCGGCTGCCTGGACCGGCCCTCGGCCGGCACCTACTGCATTGCCGGCCGCGAGACCGCGCAGATGACGCCGGATGAACTGGCCGAACTGCGCCGCGAGCACTTCGGTTTCATCTTCCAGCGCTACCACCTGCTGACCGACCTCACCGCGCTGGGCAACGTCGAAGTGCCGGCCATCTATGCTGGCCAGCCAGCGGCCGAGCGCCACCGCCGCGCGCAGGCGCTGCTGCAGCGGCTCGGCCTGGGCGAGCGCATGCAGCACCTGCCCGGCGAGCTGTCCGGCGGCCAGCAGCAGCGCGTGTCCATCGCCCGTGCGCTGATGAACGGTGGCGCGGTGATCTTCGCCGACGAGCCCACCGGCGCACTGGATACGCAGTCCGGCAAGGAGGTGATGAAGATCCTCGGTGAACTGCATGCCGAAGGCCACACCGTGGTGCTGGTGACCCATGACATGGCCGTGGCCGAGCACGCCCAGCGCATCATCGAGATCCGCGATGGGCGCATCGTGGATGATCGCCCCACCGCGGCCGCCTTGGCCGCCAGTACCAACGCGTCCACCGCGCTGCAGGCCCGCAGCGAGGGCAGCGGCTGGCAGGCCCTGCGCGACCGCTTCACCGAAGCCTTCCGCATGGCCCTGCGCGCGATGAACGCACACCGCATGCGCACCTTCCTCACCATGCTCGGCATCATCATCGGCATCGCCTCGGTGGTGTCGGTGGTGGCGCTGGGCACCGGTGCACGCCAGGCCATCCTGTCCAACATCGCCTCGCTGGGCACCAACACCATCGAGATCTACCCCGGCTCGGGCTTTGGCGATGTACACGCCGCGCAGGTGGAAACGCTGACCCCGGGCGACAGCGTTGCCCTGGCCGGGCAGCCCTTCGTGGACAGCGCGACGCCCGGCGTGGCCAGCAGCGGCACCGCACAGCGCGGCAATCGTGCAGCAAACGTGCAGATCCAGGGCGTCAGCGAGCAGTACTTCCGCGTGCACGGGTTGAAGCTGGGCGCCGGCCGCTTCTTCGGCCAGCCTGCGGTGGCCGGCCACCAGCAGGTGGCGGTGATCGACGCCAACACGCGCGCACGCTTCTTCGCCGCCCAGGAGGATCCCATCGGCCAGAGCCTGCTGCTGGGCAACGTGCCGGTGCGGGTGGTGGGCGTGGTCAAGAAGGAAGCCGGCGCCGTGGGTGACGCTTCACTGCTGCAGGTCTGGGTGCCCTACACCACCGCCATGGCCCGCATGCTGGGGCAGAGCCACGTGTCGAACATCACCGTCCGCGTCTCCGATGCGGTGGGCATGCAGGCAGCGGAGGCCTCGATCAGCCGGCTGCTGGCGCGCCGCCATGGCCGCACGGACTTCTACATGAGCAACAACGCGCAGATCCGCCAGTCCATCGAACAGACCACGCGCATCCTGACCTTGATGATCAGCGCCATCGCCGCCATCGCGCTGGTGGTGGGCGGCATCGGCGTGATGAACATCATGCTGGTCTCGGTGACCGAACGGACCCGCGAGATCGGCGTGCGCATGGCCGTGGGTGCCCGGCGCAGCGACATCCTGCAGCAGTTCCTCATCGAATCGGTGCTGGTGTGCCTGCTCGGTGGCGTGCTGGGCATCGGCGTGGCGCTGGCCCTGGGTGCGGTGCTGGCCTTGGCCGATATCGGCTTCAGCCTGGTGTTCTCCTCCGCCTCGATCCTGGCAGCGTTCGCCTGCAGCAGCCTGATCGGCATCGGCTTTGGCTTCCTGCCGGCACGCCGTGCCGCACAGCTCGACCCGGTGGAAGCACTGGTCCGCTGAACAGCATGCAGAACGCTGCAGTGACGGCAGGTTCGCGCAATGTCCGCGCGCTGTACTGACCCTACCGACACAGCCGCACAGGAGCGGAACGATGGTTGAGAAGACAGGACGCAGCGCATGGCTGCTGGCGGCCGCCGTGCAGTTTCTGGTGCTGCTGCCCTATGCCGGCCCGGCGCAGGCGCAGCACCGCGATGGCTACCGCGCCGGATGGGACCGCGGCTACGAAGACCGCCAGCGCGATGAACGCGCGCGCCGCGAGCGCGAACGGGAACGCGACCGCCGTGACGAAGCCAAGGCCAAGGGCGTGGTAGTGGGTGTGGTGGGCGCGGCCGTGGTGGCCGGCGTCATCGCGGCCGCTGCCAAGCGTGAACGCGAGAACCGTGAGCGCGCCGATTACTGCATGAGCCGCTACGGCAACTACGACCGCCGCAACGACACCTACCGCGGCTCGGACGGCTACAGCTATCCCTGCCGCTGAACTGCCCCGCAGCCTTCAAGGAAACCACCGCATGAACAAGACCGCTCTACTGATTGCCCTCTGCGCCGCACCGCTGCTTGGCCACGCTGCCAGCAACGATCCGAAGCAGGCTTACATTGATTCCAGTTTCGCCGCCATGGACAGCAACGGCGACGGCCGCATCGACAAGGCCGAGTACGCGAAGTACCAGCAGGCGCGCTTCAGCAAGCAGGCCGATTCCATCGACGCCGCGTTCAAGGAAATGGATACCAACAAGGACGGAAAGATCAGCAAGCAGGAAGCGGCCGTCGTGCCGGAGATCGCCAAGTACTTCGCCGGCCTGGACACCGATGGCGACGGCTATCTCTCGCTGAAGGAGATGCAGCAGGCGATGGTGGCGGCGCAGACGGCGGACACGCCAGCGAAGTAGCGCCGTGGCGGATGCGCCCTCACATCGCTCTGGTAGGTGCCCACCTTGGTGGGCACGATTCCGTCACCGCGCGCGCAAGCCGAAGCCGAAGCGCCCACCAAGGTGGGCATCTACCAGAGCGGGTCTGCCACGACGCGTTGTCCTCAGCGCACCTTGTACAACGCCGCCGCACCCGGCCGCGGTTCAAACGCCGGCACCGTCTGCTGGGTCAGCGCGGTGCCCTTGGCATCCCACACCAGCGTCTCCACCGGGTACTCATCCTTGCGGGTCATCTGGTCGATCTTCGCCACCACCACCGTCGCCGCCGCCGGCACTTCCGGGTTCCAGCCAAACACCCCCACGCGGCCATAGAACACCGCCGGGGCAGCGGCATCAAGGCGGCGGTCCGGGCACATCACCAGGCCGCGATCAAGCATCACCCGCAGCGCACCCACCGGCACCTTCTTCACGGTCGGCGTGGTGCGTTCAGTACTGTGGCCGGGGCAGACATTGGCGGCGCGGGTGACCATGTCTTCGGCCACCTGGCGGTCAGATTGGGCGAAGGCCAGCGCCGGGGCCAAGCAAAGGCAGAACAGGACAAGCGGAGACTTCCGGGTCATTGCAGAGTTCCTGGAGTGGATACCCAGCGAACTTAGCAATGGCTCGACGCGAAGTTGCAAAGACTGCGTGAGGCCCCGGTTACGCGCGCGCTGCACCGTGCGACGGCACCGCAGCATGGAAGCAGGCCTAGCGATTCAGGATGTGCTCAAGGGCCGGCTGCTAACACAGCAGCCAGGAACTGCCGGTGGCGCCCTCGCCCGCCGCAGCAACGGAATGCCCCGCCCATGCCATGACGCGGACACCTGATTGCCCCATTGGATTGAGCCGACCACCGATGCTTCCCCCGTTCGAGCCGCTCAGGCGTTACTTCGATTTCTCCGGCCGCTGTGACCGCACGGAGTTCTGGTCGTACCTGCTGTTCGTACTCGGGGTGTTCGGCGCATGCCATGCCCTGATCGAGCTGCCCCATGGGGAGAACGCCTACAGACTGGCTGCCGCCGGCTGGTTGCTGGGCATGGCGGCAGCCGTGTTGCTGTTCATCCCGACCCTGGCCGCGATCGTGCGCCGGCTGCACGACATCGACGAGTCAGGCTGGTACGCGGTGATCGTTTTCGTACCGTTGGGCGCGTTCGTTCTGTTCCCGGTGATGCTGCTGCCGGGAACCGGCGATGACAATCGATTCGGCCCGGAACGCACCGCACAGACCCGTTCGATGCCCGGGCTGAGCCTCAAGGCACCAGGCAGCGCTCCACCTGCAACGACAACACCTGGCAGGCGTTGAACAGGCCCTCCACCACGGCAGCCGAAGGGTAGCCGTCGGGGGTATCGCTCTCCCGCGCCACATGCGCCGCGTGCAGCACGGCAGTCAGTGCGGTAATGCCCGAGGCGCTGCGGGTCGCCAAGGCCATATCAAAGGCGCGCCCGGGGCTGAGGCGGGTTTCGGTCCAGGGTTCACCATCGGCACGCAGGTTCGCGCCATGGCCCTTCAAATGGGCAAGGAATGTGGAAGGTACGGCGCGCTCGGCAGAGTCGCAGAGGGCCTCCTCGAGCTTCTCTGCGAGGGTGTTGGGAAGATCGCGCAGGGCAGCGCCGAGCAGCGCGTGCAGGCGCGGATAATCGGGAAGACGGTCAGGCATGACGGCAACCTCACGGTGTGGCCACCTGCAGATGCAAGGTGGCGGACGGTGCGGGTTGGCGTGCCGGATACGTACCGCTAAAGCCGGCGGATCGAAAGATCCCCACGCACCGTCCGCCATGGACTGGCAGGCGGTGCATTGTCGTAGCTGCAGCGCAGGCTGCAAGCGCGACCGGTAGTGGTACGTAAGTTCGGGACGCCAATCCCGGCCAGGGCGAATGCCTTGGCGAGGCGATGATTGGCGTACTCGTTCGTAGATGAAAAGTAGGGAAATACCGCATTCGCGTGCGGTCATGGCACATGCGTCATGTGGTGACGAGTTATCCATCAAACGCACCCGATGGGTCGGGAACGTTCGCGTGCAGATGGCATGCCGCCGTGCATGCAGGAATGCCGAACGCGACACACCCGACTCACCTTTCCCTAGAAGCCGCTCACGTCGGAACAGATCAGGTGTCGCAATCGACCCTTGAACACCCTGCGGATCCGGCATCAGAGAGCAGGCCTGCGCCTCCAGAGAATCCGCAATCGCCCGTTGCAGTGCGGTTCCGGCGTGCATGTCGCAAAAGACACTCGAATCGATTCCGGATTGCGTCGGATTCTCCCGGCCGATCAGCAATGGAAGCGATTCATGGCACGGAACTGGATTGTGATGGGAGACCCGACCTCCAGCGGAGGGCGTGTAATCACCGCGTCGAACCGAACCGATATCGAGGGCATGGGCGTTGCACGCGTGGGTGACAAGGCGACCTGCCCGCAGATGCACAAAGGGGTGTATTCGATTGTCGAAGGCGATAGCACGATCATCATCGATGGCCAGCCCGTTGCGCTGGACGGATGCGCGCTCGCGTGTGGCTGCAGGGTGATGTCCAGCCAGCAGCTCAGGGTGTACGTATCCAATACGGCCACCACAGGCGGAACTGCCAGCCGCAACTCAGCCAGTACGCAGCCTGCTGCAACGCCGCTGGACAGCGGCCGCCGCCTTCAGTTCGACCAGGCCATCCGTTTCACCGGCTCACAGGGCATGCCGCTAAGGGAGCTTCCCTACACGCTCCACCTGGCGGACGGCCAGACCTTCTCCGGCATCACCAGCGCGCTGGGCGAGACCTCACGTGTATCAACCCGGGAAAGCGTGGCAGTGGTGCGCGCAGAGTTGCGCCCGCCCAGTACCACGAGCGGCTGTTGCGAACGGACCCTGCTGGCCGGGATCGATGATGCAGAGATTTTTGAAGTTGATGGTGTGATTACCACCTCTGACACCTTGGGAACGTCGATCGTACCGGTGCAGGTGCCAAGCCATGAACGCCGCTTGACACAAGGCGAGATCGAGATGGCACAGCTGGTATTCGGCGATGCGATTGACTACAGCCTGGTGAGAATTCACAACCATGGCTACTGGATGCTGGTGGGGATGCAACCGGAGGACACTGTGGTTGCGCCCAATGGCGAGATCTATTTCCCCAAAAGACCTGTATAGAGATGACTTCTCTTCTTCAAGCCTTCGCTACCAGCACCTGTTCATCCACGAAATGACCCACGTCTGGCAGTACCAGCTGGGCTACAACGTGAAGCTGGTGCGTGTACCGCGACCGAACATGAGCTACGACTATGTGCTCGATGACGCGCGCCTGCTCCACGACTACAACATGGAGGCGCAAGGCGACATCGTCGCGGACTACTTCGTCGTTGCCTTCCGTGATTCACAAGGCAAGATGAGCAACACAATGTACCGAACCACATTCGACATCCATGCTCAGTTGAAACGCGCACTTGCACAGTTTCTTGTCTCAACTGCCGATAAGCGCAACCTTCCGAGGACCACCCGATGATCAGAGAGTCATGGCCCCTTTGGGCGATGCTGCTACCCCTCGTGGCCAGCTGCTCAGCGCCGCCAGGGCGCTACCAGAAGGCCACGGTCAGCACGTCTGACGGCAGGCTGTGCTTTGGTATTCCTGACACGCGCGAGAATCGATCCGCGCCGCCTGAGATCGAATCCATCGGCGTGAGCGCTGCTGGGCAAGGACTCTATCCAATATGGGAACGGGTCTTCATGGACGAGCACATTCCCGAACCTGCGCTCCCACCTGACCAGTGCATACCCTACGCCTCCGGCCCCAACCCTGCCCCGCCATTGCAGGTGGGCGCGTACTACGAGGTGGTCCTTTCCGGATATACGCCTGACAGTCCACATAATGGCGGCGTGGGAAAGATGCGGGTATTCAGTACCTGCTTCCATCTGCGTCAGTCCATCGGCAGTTCCGAGTTGAAGCCCGTTCTGTTGGCCTGCGGCACGGTGCCCACATCTTCGCTCCCTCCTTCATGAGCAGAGAACCAATGATTCGCGTAGTGCCGTGAGCGGCCATCTCAGCCGACGTGGCGGAGTACCCGCCTGGCGACCAGCGCCCCCTCCAAGGACGACACAATGATCAGGCAGTCATTGGCCCTCTGCGCGTTGTTGCTACCGCTGGTTGCCAGCTGCTCACCACCGCCCGGGCGCTATCAGAAGGCAACGGTCAGCACGTCCGACGGCAGGCTGTGCTTTGGCGTTCCCGACACCCGCGAGACGCGATCCGCGCCGCCTGAGATTGCCTCCATCGGGGTAAGCGCTGCTGGGCAAGGACTCTACCCGCTGTGGGAACGGGTCTTCATGGACGAGCACATTTCCGAACCTGCGCTCCCACCTGACCAGTGCATACCCTACGGGTCCGGCCCCACCCCTGCCCCGCTACTGCAGGCTGGCGCGTACTACCAGGTGGTCCTCTCCGGATACACGCCAGACAACCCAGACAATGGAGCTGTGGGAAAGAAACGCGTGTTCAAAGCCTGCTTTCACCTACATCAATCCGCCAATGATCGCGAATTGACGCCTATCGTGGTGACCTGCGGGGACGTGCCCCCATCCTCGCTACCTCCCTGATGAGAGGAGCGTAGCCATATAAACCGTTGCAGCAGGAATTTCATCAGGCCCCCAGCCTTCAACTGTCCCCGCGCGTGCTCTGGTACCCGCGATAGGTTTCGCCCCACTCGCGCATTGCCAGCAGCACCGGCACCAGCGAACGCCCGAATTCGGAAAGTTCGTATTCCACCTTCGGCGGCACTTCCGGGTACACATGGCGGATCAACACGCCGTCCGCCTCCAGTTCGCGCAACTGGCTGGTCAGCATCGATTGCGTGGCGTTGGGCACCAGCCGCGTCAGTTCCATGAAACGCCGCTTGCGCTTCATCAGGTGAAACAGGATGACCGGTTTCCACACGCCGCCCATCACCGACAGCGTGACCTCTACCGCGCACCCACTCTTGCCATCCCAACGCTTGCTGCGCATACATACTCCGGAAAACCATAGTACCTACGAAAAATCGTCGTTCTTGTTGCAATAACGGTGCGAGCCTAGCATGGCGCCATCCACTGAACGTGAGGCGCTTCATGAAGTTCAAGGCTCTGCTTTCCAGCAAGACCAACGACCGTGTTTCCACCGAATTGGTGGATTTTGACGAGGCCGACCTGATGGACGGCGATGTCCTGGTGCAGGTTGATTATTCGACCCTCAATTACAAGGATGCGCTGGCGCTGACCAACGAGCGCCCGGTCATCCAGAAGTTTCCGCTCATTCCCGGCATCGACCTTTCCGGCGTGGTGGTGGAATCCAGCAATGCCGGTTTCAAGGCCGGTGATCGCGTGGTGCTCAATGGCTGGGATCTGAGCATGGGCCATCACGGCGGCCTGGCCCAGCGCGCCCGCGTGCGGGGTGAGTGGCTGAACAAAATTCCCGGCAACCTGACCACCCGCGATGCCATGGCCATCGGCACCGCCGGCTATACCGCCATGCTGTGCGTGCTGGCGCTGGAAGACGCGGGCGTGACCCCCGAAAAGGGCGATGTGCTGGTAACCGGCGCCAATGGCGGCGTGGGCTCGATCGCCGTGGCCATTCTTTCCAAGCTGGGCTACCGCGTGGTGGCCGCAACCGGCCGCCCCGAACATGCCGAATACCTGCACAGCCTGGGCGCGGCGGAGATCATCGACCGCGCGGAGCTTTCCGAGCCGCGCAAAAAGCCGATCAGCGCCGAGCGCTGGGCAGGCGTAGTGGACGTGGCCGGCGGCCCGACCCTGGTCAACGCGCTTGCCGAAACCAAGTACCGCGGCGCCGTAGCGGCCTGCGGCCTGGCACAGAGCGATGCGCTGCACGGCTCGGTGCTGCCCTTCATCCTGCGCAACGTCACCCTGGCCGGCGTGGATTCGGTGAACGCACCGCAGGACGTGCGCCAGCGTGCCTGGGATCGCTTGGCCACCGACCTGGACCCGCAGAAGCTTGAGAGCACGGTGCAGCAGATCGGCCTTGCCGAGGTGCTGGACGTGTACGAGCAGATCATCCCGGGCAAGGTGCGCGGGCGGATCGTGGTCGACGTGAACGCCTGACGCCTGTTATGCCAGCGGTGGTGCAACACCATCGCTGGCAGCTGGCCCGCCAGTCCAGAAGCCCTGCGCGCGGCATCAAGCCCCCTTATCATGGGGCTGTAAGGGCGCTTTACGCCCAGTGACGTACGCAAGGCAGTATCTGGATGTCTATGGAATGGCGCCCCTCGGGCTGGGGCCAGCGTGTGACCCGCTCGCCGGACTGGCGGCTGCGGCTGGATGGCGAGCATGTCGAGCTTCTGATTGCGGGCCGGCAGTACCGGCAGCACGTGGACGGCGACGAGCGCTTGCGGGTTCTTCCTGGCCTGTTCTGGGCCAAGGTGGCGCTGCAGACCGAGGACGGCGAAACGCTGTCCGTGGATGGCCTGCCCAACCGCCAGGCTTCGCAACTCTCGGCCGCTGTCCAGCAGGTGCTCTTTGCGCGCACCACGCGCGGGCGCAAGGCGCTCTTTGAGGACATTCTGGAGCAGATCCAGTCATGGCTGGCTGACGCCGACGCACTCACCGACCGCGGCAGTGCGGGCCGCCGCTGGATCACCCACGAGCAGCAGCAGGCGCTGCTGGCCGAGCGCCCCGCCCTGCCCCTGTCGCCGGCCGAGCTGGAGCGACTGTTCCTCGATGAGGACGTGCACGACGATCTGCAGGCGCACAGCCACCGCGTCGCGCTGGATGCCCTGCACGACTGGCAGCTGGACTGGCCCGCCGTGTGGGCAGACGCCAATGCGACCATGACAACGCGGGAACTGGTGCTGGCCAAGGACTTCCTGGACCGGGTGGAAAGCAGGCCGCTGACCGAGGAACAGGCCCGCGCGGTCATCTGCTTCGACAACTGCGTGCAGGTCGTCGCCTCGGCGGGCTCCGGCAAGACCTCCACGATGGTCGCCAAGGCCGCTTATGCCATTGACCGCGGGTTCGTTGAGCCCGAGCGGATCGTCATGCTGGCCTTCAACAAGGATGCCGCCAAGGAGCTGGAGGAACGCGCGCAGCGCTCTTTCGACCGGCTCGGCATGGGCGACACCGTGGTCGAGGCGCGGACCTTCCATGCGCTGGGCCTGGCGATCATCGGCAAGGCCACCGGGCGCAAGCCCGACATTCCCGAGTGGGCCATCGACGCCACACTGGGCTTCAACAAGCTGGCCGAGCTGGTGGACGACCTGAAGGATCGCTCGATCCACTTCCGCACCCAGTGGGACATGTTCCGGCTGGTGTTCGGGCGCGATCTTCCGCCGTTCGGTGCCGAGATGATGGCCGACGGCTACGATCGCGATGGCACACCCTACATCCGCACCCTGCAGGGCGAGCGGGTAAAGAGCCTGGAAGAGTGCGTCATTGCCGATTGGCTGTTCTACAACGGCGTGGCGTACGACTACGAGCGCCGTTACGAATTTGATACCGCCACCGATACCCATCGCCAGTACCGACCGGACTTCTATTACCCAGACGCCGCGCTGTATCACGAGCACTTTGCGCTGGATGCCAATGGCCAGCCGCCGAAGCACTTCGACAACTACGCCGAAGGCATGCAGTGGAAACGCCAGCAGCACGTAGCGCGCGGCACCGCGCTGGTCGAAACGACTTCGTTTGGCCTGCGCAGCGGGCATGCACTGGAACACCTTGCCGGGAAACTCGGCGATTCCGATGTCCGGCTCGACCCGAACCCCGACCGTGAGCTGCCCAACGAGGGCGCCAAGCCGATGCCGGACGCGGACCTGATCGGCCTGATGCGTACCTTCATTGCTCACGCCAAGAGCAACAGCCTGACGCTGGACGATCTGGCCGCGCGCCTCCGGCAGATGCCCGAAGACCAGTTCAAGGAACGCCATCGGCGCTTCCTGGAAATCGCCGCGCCGGTTTTCCAGGCCTGGGACAACGCGCTGGCCGACGAGCGCGGCATCGACTTCGAGGACATGCTCAACATGGCCGCCGGCATCCTGGAGCAAGGGCATTACCAGTCGCCCTACGAGCTGGTGATGGCTGACGAATTCCAGGACGCCTCGCGCGCCCGCGCCCGTCTCTGCCGTGCGCTGGTCAGCCAACCGGGCCGCCACCTGTTTGCGGTGGGCGATGACTGGCAGTCGATAAACCGCTTCGCCGGTGCTGATGTTTCGGTGATGACCGGATTCCGCGAATGGATGGGCCACGCCCAGGTGCTGAAGCTCGAGCAGACCTTCCGCTGCCCGCAGGCGCTGTGCGATATCTCGAGCCGCTTCATCAGCCGCAATCCCGCACAGATTGCCAAGGCCGTGCGTTCTTCTGCGCCGGCGATGGGGCCGGTGCTGCAGGCGTTCCAGCTGACGCGGCGTGAGGAAGTGCAGGACGGTGTTCGCCAGTACCTGGCCAAGCTGCACCAGCAGTTGGTTTCTGGAGCCGTACCACGGGGGCGCGATGGTCGCGTTCGGGTGTTCGTGCTGGGGCGCTACCGGGCGGATCGCAACGCAGTGCCTGCGGATTGGAAGACACTGTTTGGCAGCACGATGGAGGTTGAGTTCCTGACGGCCCATCGATCGAAGGGGCGCGAGGCGGACTACGTGATCCTGCCGGGCATGGTGAATCGCGGATTCCCCAGCCTGCGCGCGGATGACCCGGTGCTTTCATTGGCAATGCCGGATGGGGATACGTACCCGCTGAGCGAGGAACGGCGGTTGTTCTATGTGGCGCTGACGCGTGCGCGGCGGTCGGTGGTGATGTTCACGCTGCAGGGCAAGCACTCGCCCTTCCTGGATGAGCTGGTGGAGGAAGGCGTTGTGGAAGTGACCGGGATTTCAGGTGCGGCCATCAATGAAGAGCGCTGCCCGGTGTGCAAGGTGGGGGTGTTTGTGGAGCGGAATGGACCGCATGGGGCGTTCCGTTCGTGTTCGAGTTATCCGTTGTGCCATAACAAGCCTGATCGTTACCAGCGGGGGTAAAACCCGCGCTGAGGCGGCCACCATCCCTTGGCCGCCTTGCGCACCTCAGATCCGCCCCGCAGTTTGACCGGAGCAGTCAGGCGCGAACGAAAATCTCGACGCGCCGATTGAGCTGGCGGCCGCTCGGATTGTCTTTTCCTTCCAACTCATTGGGCGCGACCGGCTCGCGCTCGCCATAGCCCCGGGCGTCCATCGGCTGCCCAGCACCGCGCTCGCGCAGCGCAGCCTGCACAGCGCTGGCGCGCCGTTCGAAAAGCTGCTGGTTATACGCATCCCCGCCCCTGGAATCGGTGTGGCCGCGTACTTCCATGCCACTGGTCTGCACTTGGGAAAGGGCAGCAGCCAGCGTGTCCAGCAGGTGCGCGGCGTCGGCTCGGATGTTGGTACGTTCAAAGGCAGGTCCGGCGAAACCACCGACTTTCCCGACGACCTATCCGAGGCGGCCGTGGCTCACGGAATACGTGACAAAGAGAACGCCGCCTACAAGCGAGGTAGTACGCTAGAGAATGGGCGCAATATGATCACCCAGCGGGCCACCATCTGCCGGAAGCATATCGAGCCCGCCTAAGCGGACTCTCCAATGTCTGAAAACACCTGACGCAACTCTGCGATCGCCCCAGGAAAAGGCCACTTCCTCTCCACCCTTCGTGCGCTCTTTGACGCAAGCCAGTACACCACCAAGCAGGATGCAGGGAAACCAAAAATTCCTCGCCCCCTTCGGGAGGATATTTTTGAAAAAATATAATCCCGTCGAGCAATGAAGTCCCTAAAGTCGCTAATCGCCTCGTAGCTAAAATAGGCTGGGTAGGTCCCAAACAGGTCATCCAGGAGCTCCGCACCGCCACCACCCACAGCGGCCGCTTGGCTCAACGCCTCTTTTCGGAAAGCCTCAAATGGCGCTTGGGAGGCTCGCACTGAACCCATGGCCATGCAAAGCAATTCGTCAGTCGTTTCCATAAGCGCAATACTACGCGCCACTAGTCTCAGAGCTTGAGAAGGCGGATCTTGCGATGCTTTATAGATCGCATCATGGGAAAGCTCTGCCATGGTGTGCTGTAGAAGCGTGCGGACCTGCACCTCGCAACACCAAGGAGGCCCATCCTGCGGCCTCAGTTCATAATGGTGCGACTGATACCCAAACTTGTCAGGCTCCGTCGCCGCCTCATCATCCGGATTGCGCGTTTGCTTATGCTTCCAACGCGAGGACGACTTAATAGTTTCAAGAATAGGAATGAGATCATCCGATGTGAGGACGACGAATCGAACGCCCACCAAGTCCGTCATATCGACAGCAGGATCCGCATACTTTTTCTTAAACTGCTTCTTCCGAGCTGACTCCACGTCCTTAACACGAGGGCTCACTGGCATCTTGAGAAGGGAGGCGTGCAGGGCGCTAATCTCGCTTGCAACCACCCCACCCCACTCCTGAAGCTGAAGCCTATGCTCATCGATGTACGCACCGATGTCGAAATCACTCCTCATAGAAGGCGCCGCGAACTACGATGGTAGAAGCATCCTCAGTTCTTCCAATAACTTCAACCACACCTTTGTCGGCGTCGGCAGGTATCTCGATCCTAACGCCACTGGTGAACTTCATTTTCCTTGGGCGCCGAAGTTTAGCCTTGACGTAATCGATATCCTTAGGCACTGAAGTTGACGGAAATCCTCTAGCACTCATGAAATCGACAAAGGAATCGCGAAGATCTTCATCCTCAATGTTGCCTTCCGCAAAATCACTTACATTGATGATAGCCGAGGTACTCCTCAGCTCTACTCGAAGCGCCTCTCGAAGCTCCCATCGCTGCTCCTCCGGCATCGCCGAAGAAACAATGAAACCTTGCGCGTGCTCATAGAAATCCTGAGTTAACTTCTTTGAGGATTTCTGAATCCCCATACCCAAGAAGGTTTGATAGAAATACGCCGCGGCGGATCTAGTTTCGGTGGCCGTAATTAGATGATCAAACAAGAAACCACGATAGTTTTTTTCATCATAAGATCCCACGCTCACAGTAAGAGCAGGCTTGTCCTCCAACAGCAACCCTACCTTGTACAAACGCTGAGAAGGCGTCAAAGCTAGGTTCTTTAGATATGTAATCTCCGCATCTTCCCCATCCCCAGCAGCACCAAAACCGTCATGCATTTCCGCCTTGATCACGGAAATAAAGCGACGAGGCGCGAGTCCCATGCGCCCGCGTATAACGAAAACCACGCCAGAAAGCCCGCTGGTACTAGACTGTGCATCGGAAAGCTTGGTGGCAAGCAGTTTCGATGTCTGGATAAAACCACTCTTTGGAGTGCGAGCAATCGCGTCCGCCGCATGTTGCAAGAAGCTGTCAGAGTCCGACTTTTCAATTGAAAGCTCAATTCCGTGCGATTTGTTTCCAAAGGCTTTTGTAAGTCGCTGCTGGAGAGCATCCACCCCGTCTGTGTGCAGGTGCATCAGAGCGTTCTTCAGACTTGGAGGCTTTACAACCTTATTCGAATCCTTGGCGTAGATTCGATGAGAAATTATGTCGTCGATAAGTAGATTTGAAGTATCCAAGCCGGCAGCCGCTTTAGCCGGGGGCTGCATAGGTGCTACTGCCACATTCATCCCACTGCGTCCTTGTTGGGTGGAGGCATCTCCGGCGCCCCCCGATGCCGCAACGTCGATCTTCAACGTCAAGACCTTTTACCCCATTCCGCGGATCAAGTCACATTTCCATCTATGGCGCTCCAGGGCCGATACCGGCCGCTAGAGTCTTCCCCGCCCCCCCCTTGCAAGGACGAACCCATGGAACGGCGGTATCTGACAAGATCGCTGGCCTTGATTCTGCGCCAGATCGACCCCGCGTCCTGGCACGAACGGGGATGTTCCGGCTAACCCGGGCATTCTTAGCCGCTTTGGCCGCCTGCCTCATAGGAGGCTCCGGCCTGCTCTTAGCCTGCCGCGGCCGGCCGGTCAGTGGCCACGCGACAGCTGAGCGCGCCCGGCCCGCACCCATGCGTTCATCGGATCTTCGACCTTCCTGTCGTGGCACCGCTTGCAGTTGTCGGTGTCCCAGACAGTTGTCGGTGTCCCAGAACAGTGCCTGGCTGCTCTTGTGTTGGGTGGGATCGACGGCATAGCGACTGGGCCAGGTATCGGCCATGCCCTGCGAGCCGAAATTCAGGTTCTCGACGGTTGTGGCCAAGCTGCCGGACTCGTGTTCTACCTTTGCCAGGAATGCGGCCACCCGTTTCGGGGGGGCTGATGCCGAACGCCATGCAGGCTTCGGTCAATGGCCGTGCCCACCTGGCGGCATCGGCGGCGCTGCAGCCAACCGCCTGTCGAATTGTCGAGGCGATTAGGATCATGGTCGGTCCGGAAATGAGTAACCCCGGCTGGATGGCCGGGGTCGGGTCGTGCGCAATGGTAGTGAAACCACCCCTAAAAGTGCGGGAATGTCACTCCCGCAGCCGCATCAGCTTCCAAGCCATGCGTGCAGAGGTCAAAACCGACCGGGGCGCGATCGTGGTGGATCCTATCGAAGACGCTCCACCCAAGTAGCCCAGAAGCTTGATCTTATGCTTTCTCTCTACCTGCATGTAGCGATGGACGCTCGGAATACCGAACAGAATGAACACACGCATGTACTCGACGAGGTTGTGGTCCTGCTCTGGCACCGGGAACGTGGCCGAATTTGCGACAGCCTCGAGATGAAACTGAGCCCGCTCAAGCATGATTGGAGTCAGGAATCTTGACCCTAGAACCGGCTGATGCTTCTGGGAAACTTCCATGAGCCTTCGGATTAGCGACCAAAGCTCATCCCGATCTACAGATATCTCTCGAACTCGCGTCAACAGTATCGTCCAGTCTTGCTTAAGATCCTCGTCCAGTTTCGCCCGAGCATCTGGGTGCAGGCTCGGGTGATAGCGAAACACGAACCGGCTCTTTATTTCCAGGATCTTCTCGCAGTAGATCCCATACCTTGTAAGAACCGTGATCAGATCACTGCTTATCGATGAAATTTCAGCTGAAACCGCCAGTTCCAGATCCAACCGCTTGGCGTGCTTGAACGCAGACACCGACACTATGGCGACCACGAGGCCGGCGGCGGCTAACGTAACCTCCGGCGCGGCAGCCATCGCTTCTGAAAGCTCGAATGGTTTGAGAGGCACTACACCTAGAATGGTCTCACTTCCAGAGTAGAGACCAAGCGCTGCTAGAAGCATGAAAAAAGGTCGCTGAGCGAGAGCGGCCAATCCGCCGCCTACCGCCAACGCAGAAAATCGAAGTTTGTCCTTCAGTTCCATCTACGCTACAGCTCCTTCCCCCTTGCTCAGCGTAATCATAAGCGCCCACGCCGCCTCCTGCTCTGCCTCCGTCATCCGCTGCGACAGCCATTCGTAGACGCCGCGCCACTTCGAACGGTAGGTGGATTCATCCCGGCCGATGTCCGCCGCCCGGCGGCGGTCGCTTACCTGACCCAGGTCCAACCCGCCACACACCTTGCGCGTCATCAGCAGCTCGCCCGACAGCGTCTGGCCCCTGCCATCGAAGCCCTCTTCCTGCAGTGCCAGAAGCCATGACGAAGAAACACATCAGCCATCCAGAAGGCCTGCCGAACTGTGCCGCCGGCCATCGCGCGCGCCACATCCACGACCTGCGCGGCCCCGCCGCCGACGGTGGTCACCTAGTCGAGTGCGCATGTAGTGCGACCAGCAAGAGCCAGGATCCCGAAAGGGCGCTGGCCGAGTGGCGCCGCATCAACCGCGTGGCCCGCAGCGCTCGCCCGCCGCCCGCACCGGAAGTCACCGGCAACGTGGTGCAATTCAACCTCAGCCCGGTAGATCAGTCGACTCAGCGGCAGCGCGCGGGAGGCAATTATGGGCGCTGCTGAGCGGATGGAAGAACTGTTGTCGCTGGATCGCGTGCGGCAGATGACAGGCATGGGCATTACCTTCAGCCACGGCGAGATCAGGGCTGGCCGATTTCCTCGTTCCATCCGCATCGGCCGCCGCGCACTGTGCCTACAATCCGAGATGCAGGGCTGGGTTAGGCAGCAGTTCAAACAGAATCGACCGCTGTAAGTGGAAGGCTAGCTGGGCGGCCAAAGGATCTTGAGACAACAAAAAGGCCGCTATTTCTAGCGGCCTTTTAAAAATCTGGCGGAGAGAGTGGGATTCGAACCCACGGAAGGTTTAACCCTTCGCCGGTTTTCAAGACCGGTGCCTTAAACCGCTCGGCCATCTCTCCAATCGGGGTCCCGGTTGCCCGGGCAGCGGCGTATTCTCGCACGTGACGCGCATTTGCCCAAGAGCACCCTTGCCCCTGCCCTTCGCATCCGGCACGGTGGGGCATCACCTGCAGCCGGAGCCGCCATGGCCCATCTCGATCTGGCGAACCTGCGCACCTGCCTGCTGGACGACACCCAGCTGGCCGCGGTCGCCCTGGCCCGTAGCTTCGCCGGCAGTCTGCCGGTCAGCAGCGGGCATCTGGTGGTCTGCGATCCGCTGGTCCAGGCCGAGGCCCCAGCGCTGGCCGACTACACCGCCCCGGTGGGCCTGCATCCGGTCGAGATCATCGTGCACAGCGGCCGCCCGGCGCTGGCCGTGGTCTGGTTCAAACCGCGCCAGGCACTGGCGGTATCGGCGCTGCACTGGCAGATGGCGCGCTGGACGACGCAGGACCTGACCGGCCTAGATGAGGACAGTTTCATTGGCTACCCGGTCGACGCCGGCATCGGTTGTTTCATGGACACCGATACCCAGCAGGCGCTGCTTGCGCTGATCGATCAGGGCGACGAAGCATGGTCTGATGCGCTGATCGACCACGACGGCCTGGATGAAGGCGCTGAGTACCGCCCCTGGGGCCAGGATTCCCCGCACGGGCTGGTGGTGTTCACCAGCGGCTGGGGCGATGGCGTCTATCCCAGCTATTGGGCGCTGGATACATCCGGCATCCCGGTGGCACTGGTCACCGATTTCCTGTGCATCGAAGGCGGTGATGGGCGCGACGAGCGTGAGATCGCCGACCAGGCCTATCGCGACAGCCTGGCGCCCGAGGAAGCCGAGGCATTGGCGCAACTGGTGGCAGCGGTGAAGCGCGATGACGCCGATGCGCTCCGCGCGCTCCTGAAGGATGCACCACAGCGGGCCAATCAGATCGAACCCGGCTGTGGCGGTACCGCCCTGTTCGAGGCGATCCGCCTGGACCGCCCGCAGGCATTACGGGCGCTGCTGCAGGGCGCCGCGCTGCCGGCAATGCCCCAGAGCCTGCACACGAGCAAGGTGACCAGCTATCTGGACTACGCGCGCATTCTGAAGAAGCCACGCAGCGCGGGGCTGATGGCCGTGCTGGAGGCACCGGTCATCGCCAGGCCCGCAACGGTGGAACAGGCGCGGCCCGGCTTCTGGGCAAGGTTGTTTGGGCGAAGGTAACAGTCACCGGAAACAGCAACGCCGGGCATGGCCCGGCGCTACCTTTCAAAGATCCGCGTCAGCGTTTAGGGCGCAGGCCTCAGCCCGCATCCACCGCCAGCGCACCCAGCGCACTGGCCTTGATCTTCTCCTTGGCCTTCTCACAAGCGCCACCGCAATCCAGGCGCGAGGCCTCCAACTGTGGCGGCAGGTGTTCGGCCAGGAAATCGATGAACACGCGCACCGCCGGCAGCAGGCCGCGGCGCGAGGCGAATACGGCGTGGCACACGCCCTGCGGCAGCGACCAGTCCGGCAGCACCACTTCCAGCTCGCCATTGCGCACGGCTTCGGCGCAGACGGTTTCCGGCAGCATGGTGATGCCGAAACCGTCCTTCACCATGCTCTGCAGCAGCGGGAAATCGAAGCCGGCCACGCGCGGCTGCAGGTCCACCCGGCGCACTTCGCCTTCGGGGCCATGGAGTTCCCAACGCTGGCGCGCCTCGTCTTCGCTGATGCTGAGGGTGACGTGCTGGGTCAGCTCTTCCGGGTCCTTCGGGCGGCCGGCGCGGTCCAGGTACTTCGGGCTGGCCACCAGCAGTTCCTGCACCTGGCCAAAGCTGCGCATCACCAGGCTGCCGTCATCGTCCAGGCGCGAACGCACGCGCAGGGCCACGTCGTAGCCTTCATTGATGATGTCCACGCGGCGGTTGCTGATGTTCAGCTGCAGGCGGACCTTGGGGTACTGCTCGAGGAACTTGGGCAGCAGCTTGGGCAGCTGCATCTGCGCCAGCGAGACGGGCACGCTGGCACGCACGACGCCACGCGGCTCGGCGCTGAGGCGGTCGACCACCTCGCGCGCGGCCTGGGCCTCGGCCAGCATGGTCTGCGCGTGGCGGTGCACGCTGGTGCCGACGTCGGTGACAGCGAAGCGGCGCGTGGAGCGCTGCAGCAGGCGCACGCCCAGGTCGGTCTCAAGCTGGCTGATACGGCGGCTCAGGCGCGATTTGGGGATGCCCAGGGCGCGCTCGGCGGCGGCGAAACCGCCGTGGTCGACGACCATGGCGAAGTAGTAAAGGTCATTCAGGTCATGCATACCCGAGTTCCATATCTAGAACAATTCGTGGCATTGAACCACCTTTATCCCGCCCATGCAACAACCTATCGTTCTCTCCGTCGGCGGCAAACACCGCCCCTCCTTCCAGAACATAGGTGACTGCCATGAAGCTTCTGCATCTCGACGCCAGCGTGCTTGGCGACAACTCCGTCTCCCGCCAGCTGACCGCCGCGGTGGTCGCTCAGTTCAAGAACCAGATCGACGGCCTGCAGGTCGATTATCGCGATCTTGACGCCAATCCGGTACCTCATCTGCGCAGCAGCTCGCTGGCCGGTGTGGACGCCGCCGAGGCGACCGATGCTGAACAGGTGATGCAGCAGTTCCTGGCAGCGGACATCCTGGTCATCGGCGCGCCGATGTACAACTTCAGCATCCCGTCCACGCTGAAGGCCTGGATCGACCGCGTTGCCGTGGCCGGCCGCACCTTCAAGTACACCGAGAACGGCCCGGTGGGCCTGGCCGGTGGCAAGCGCGTGATCGTGGTCAGCGCCCGTGGCGGCATCTACACCGACTCGCCCGCTGACTTCCAGGAGCCCTTCCTGCGCCAGGTGTTCGCCTTCATGGGCATCGACAACGTCGAGTTCGTGCGCGCCGAGGGCATCGCCTACTCGCCGAAGCACCGCGAAGACGCCATTGCCGGCGCGCTGTCGGCCCTGCCGTCGCACGCTGCCGAAGAAGTGGCTGCGTAAGTACTGCGTTCCAGCGATCGGCGCCTTCCCCCTCCTCGTCGGGGGCGCTGATTGCGGGCCGGGAGTCCCTCCCCCATCCCGGCCCACCCCGACGGCTCCGCTTTGCGGGGCCGTTTTTTTGTGTCTGACCTGAGCGGTGCGCCATCCACGCATGGCGTGGATCTACCGAAGCACATGCAGTAGATCCACGCCATGCGTGGATGCAGCGCCATGCATAGCACTCATCAGAACGGTAGGCTGAGTCATGAACTACATCGTGACGGCTGCGCACAGCAGCGAATTTCCGCACCCTATCACCCTGCGCCGTGGGCAGACGCTGGTGGTGGGCGAGCGTTATGAAGGCCCTGAGGGCTGGGAAGACTGGTTTCTGTGCCAGGCCGAGGGGCAGGAACCGGGGTTCGTGCCTGCACCGGTAATCGGGCGCAATGCGCAGGGTGACGCGTTTGCCACCGAGGACTATTGCGCGCGCGAGCTGGATGTCGAGCCGGGGCAGCGGCTGCGCGGGGTGCGCACGCTCAATGGTTGGGCGTGGTGCGTGCCGGAGACGGGCGAGCCCGGGTGGGTGCCGTTGGAGAAGGTGCGGGCGTTGGGGTGATCGCGAGGTTCATCCACGCATGGCGTGGATCTACTGCATCGGCGCTTAAATCCACGCCATGCATGGATGCGGGACCGCGCAATGCGCGACCAATTCAGTAGATCCACGCCATGCGTGGATGCGGGACCGCGCAATGCGCGGCTCCCCACCGAAAGCCGCCGGGCGTGGCCCGGCGCTACCGGGTTCAGCCGATGGTTTCGACGCCACCCATGTACGGGCGCAGGACGTCCGGCACGGTGATGGTGCCGTCGGCGTTCTGGTAGTTCTCCATCACCGCGATCATCGCGCGGCCGACCGCCACGCCCGAGCCGTTCAGGGTGTGCACCAGCTCCGGCTTGCCGGTGGCCGGGTTGCGCCAGCGGGCCTGCATGCGGCGGGCCTGGAAATCACCGGTGTTGGAGCACGAGCTGATCTCGCGGTAGGTGTTCTGCGAGGGCAGCCAGACTTCCAGGTCGTAGGTTTTGATGGCCGAGAAGCCCATGTCGCCGGTGCACAGCAGCACCTTGCGGTACGGCAGGCCCAGCTTTTCCAGCACGACTTCGGCGCAGCGGGTCATGCGGGTGTGCTCGGCATCGCTCTCTTCCGGGCGGCAGACCGACACCAGCTCGACCTTCTCGAACTGGTGCTGGCGGATCATGCCGCGCACGTCGCGGCCACCGCTGCCGGCTTCGGCGCGGAAGCACATCGAATGGGCGGTCACGCGCAGCGGCAGGCGCTCGGCGTCGACGATCTCGTCGCGCACCAGGTTGGTCAGCGGCACTTCCGAGGTCGGGATCAGGTAGCGCGTGGAATCGCCCACGGCGGTCTTGAACAGATCGTCCTCGAACTTCGGCAGCTGGCCGGTGCCACGCAGCGAATCGGCGTTGACCAGCAACGGCACGTTGGTTTCTTCATAGCCGTGCTCACCGGCGTGCAGGTCCAGCATGAACTGGGCCAGGGCACGGTGCAGGCGCGCGATCTGGCCGCGCAGCACGGTGAAGCGCGAGCCCGACAGCTTGGCGGCGGTTTCCGCGTCCAGGCCGGCGTTGCGGGCGCCCAGCTCGACGTGGTCCAGCACCGGGAAATCGAAGGTGCGCGGGGTGCCCCAGCGCGCCTGTTCGACATTGTCGTTCTCATCGGCGCCCGCCGGCACGTCATCGGCCGGCAGGTTCGGAATGCCCGCGGCGATGATGTCGATCTTTTCGCGCAGCTCGTCCAGCGCCACTTCTGAGGCCTTCAGCTCATCGGCGAACGCGGCCACTTCAGCCATGATGGCCGAGACGTCCTCGCCCTTGGCTTTGGCCTGGCCGATGGCCTTGGAACGGCTGTTGCGCAGGCTCTGCAGCTCCTGGGTCCGCACCTGGATGCGCTTGCGATCGGCCTCCAGGGACTCCAGGGCAGACACGTCGAGCTCGAAGCCGCGGCTGGTGCGCAGGCGTTCGGCGAGGTCGGCGGGCTGGTGGCGGAGCAGGGCTGGATCAAGCATGGCAGGTGTCGTGGTGGGTATCAGGGACGGGATTATCGCCTGTTATACGGATTTCTGCCGCCCGGTTCATTCCCGCCGTGGCAGAATCGGGGCATTCCCTGCTGGTCCGGTCCATGTCTGCACCCCGCTCATCGCCTGCCAAGTCGTTCACCGTGCATATCCCGCGCAACGCCCTGAAGATCGCCGGCATCGCCTTCGGCGTGGGCGTGCTGCTGTTCGTGGTGGTCTGGTTGACCGGCCGCGACAAGGAATTCTTCCGCGCCGATGATCCGGCCACGCAGACCCCGCAGGAGACCGCGCAGGTCGAGCCGCTGCCCGAGCCCCTGGCCGCGGCGGCCGGTTCCAGCGACATGCCCGATGCCAAGCCGGCGCCGGTGCAGGAGGAAGCGCCGAAGCTGGTGGAAACCGCCCCGCCGCCGCCGGCCAGCATTGAACCGGCCCCGGCCGCACCGGGCGGCACCGCCCCTGCCACGGGCAACAGCCAGCCGATGCCCGTGGCAGGCCAGTCACCGCCGCCGGCCTACCCGTCCGGCGCCCTGCGTCGTGGCGAGTCCGGCAGCGTGGTGGTGCGGGTGGACGTCGATGCCACCGGCTACGCCAACAACATCACGGTGATCCAGCGCAGCGGCTCGCGTGACCTGGACCGCGCGGCCACCGACGCGGTGCGCCGCTGGCGCTTCACCCCCGCGCTGAGCAATGGCCAGCCGGTGCCGGGCTCCATTGAAGTGCCGTTTGACTTCAAGCCGCAGTAACTGAACGCATCCCGGCAGGCAACCTGAACCCTGCCGGTTGCGTTGACGCAACGCTGACACACCACTACACCGGCTCGGGCAAGACTCTGGGCGTCGTTACTGACGCGAGGAGTCTGCAATGAGTGCTACTACCCATGAACACCTTCATTCCCCGCATCTGCAGCAGGACGTGAGCGAGCGCCCCCAGCGCACGTCGCCGTGGCTGTGGATGGCCCTCATCGTGGCGATGTTTGCTGCTGCGCTGATGTGGCTGCGTTTCTCGGGCCAGGAAGACGTGGCGCCGGCCCCGGTGGGCGAGCGCATGCTGCCGGCCAGCGAGACCCCTGTGGCAACGGCCCCGGCAGCCCGCAACGCGGCCCCGGCCAGCGAGCAGCGCAAGGCGGCCCCGGCCGTACGCAACCGTGAGGCGCGTCCGCTGGCCAGCAATGGCAAGCCGAGCTACCCGCCCACTGCGCTGCGCAACGGCGTGCAGGGCAGCGTGATTGCCAGCCTGGACGTGGATACCCGCGGCAACGTGACCAACGCGAGCATCGTGTCGCGTAGTGGCGAGCGCAGCCGTGACCTGGATCGTTCGGTGCTTAACGCCGTGCAGGGCTGGAAGTTCCAGCCGGCCATGCAGGACGGCCGTGCGGTGGCGAGTGTGGTGCGCGTGCCGGTGGATTTCCGTACCGAGCAGCGTTGATCGCGAGCGAGGGGTTCGTGATCGGGAGACGGAGGCTTCGGCCTCCGTCTTTTTTTGCCGGCCAGCGGCCGGCACTACCGATCATGCCGCCAGGTTGAAACCGGCGCTGCGGGCCAGTCCGTCGAAATCCGGGAAGGACGTCGCGACGTTGGCGATGTCGTTGATGCGCACTTCGCCGCCGCTGATCTGGCCGGCGATGGCAAACGCCATCGCAATGCGGTGGTCACCGTGGCTTTCGATGGTGCCGCTGCCCAGGGTGATGCCACCGTGCAGCGTGGCGCCGTCCTCGGTTTCATCCACCTGCATGCCCAGCGCGCGCAGGCCGGTGGCCATGGCCGCCAGGCGGTCCGATTCCTTCACCCGCAGCTCGGCAGCGCCGGTCACCACGGTCTGGCCTTCGGCGGCGGCGGCGGCCACGAACAGGGCCGGGAATTCGTCGATCATGTCCGGCACAAGCGCTTCGGGAATGCGCGCGCCCTTCAGCGGGGCGTAGCGCACCACCAGGTCGGCCACCGGTTCACCGCCCTGCTCGGCCGGATTTTCTTCGGTGATGTCCGCGCCCATCAGGCGCAGCGCGTGCAGCAGGCCAGTGCGGCGCGGGTTGAGGCCGACCTGCTTCAGGCGCAGCTCGGACCCCGGGATGATGCTGGCGGCCACCAGGAAGAAGGCCGCGGAGGAGAAATCGGCCGGCACCACAATATCGGTGGCGCGCAGGCGCTGGCCGCCACGCAGGCGGGCCTTGCCCGGCGAGAACTCGATGTCCACGCCGAAGGCCGAGAGCATGCGCTCGGTGTAATCGCGGGTCGGGTGCGGTTCGAGCACGCTGGTTTCGCCCTGTGCGTACAGGCCGGCCAGCAGCACGGCCGACTTCACCTGCGCGCTGGCCACCGGCGAGGCGAAATCAATACCCTGAAGCGACTGGCCACCGTGCACGTGCAGCGGCGGCGTGCCATCGCTTTCGGTGTCGATCTTCGCGCCCATCTGCGCGAGCGGGCCGGTGACGCGGCGCATCGGCCGGCCGGACAGCGATTCATCACCCACCAGGGTGCAGTCGAACGCCTGGCCTGCCAGCAGGCCTGCCAGCAGGCGCATTCCGGTGCCGGCGTTACCGCAGTCCAGCGGCGCGCTGGGTGCCTGCAGGCCGTCGATGCCGACGCCGTGGACGATGCGCTGCGACGCACTGGGGGTCTCGATGCGCACGCCGAGCTGGCTGAAGATGCGCGCGGTGGCACGGGTGTCTTCGCCTTCCAGGAAGCCCTCGATATGCGAGGTGCCATCGGCCAGCGCGGCAAACATCACCGAACGGTGCGAGACCGACTTGTCGCCGGGAATGGTCAGGCTGCCCTGCAGCGGCTGGCCCTTGCGGGCAATCCAGTGTTGCGCGTTGCTCATCGTTCGATCATTCCGTAAACGCCGGCACGCCGGCGGTGCATCAAAGGGCGCGGCACGCGGCCGCAACGGCAATCAGGGCACGGCCACCGGGTAGGAACCCAGCACCTTGATCTGCGCCGAGTGCGCTTCCAGCTCGGCCAGCGCGGCCTGCATCGGCGCGTCGTCGATGTGGCCGGCCAGGTCGATGAAGAAGCCGTATTCCCACTTGCCGTGGTGCGAGGGGCGCGACTCGATGCGGTTCATGCTGATGCCATGGCGGGCGAACGGGCTGAGCACATCGAACAGCGCGCCGGGCTTGTCATGGATGAACACCAGCACTGAGGTGCGGTCGTGGCCGGAGGTCGGGAAGATGTTGCGGCCCACCACCAGGAAACGGGTGGTGTTGTCGGCATCGTTCTGGATGGGCTTGGTGACGACCTTCTTCAGGCCGTACACGTGGCCGGCGCTTTCGCCACCAATGGCGGCCGCGTCGTCGGCATTGCGCGCACGGCGCGCGCCTTCGGCGTTGCTGGCCACCGGGATCTTCTCGGCCTTGGGCAGGTTGGCGCGCATCCACGCCGAGGTCTGCATGAAGGACTGCGGGTGGCCGTAGACGCGCTCGATATCCTCCAGGCGGCCACTGCGCGACATCAGGTACTGCTGCACGCGCAGTTCCACTTCACCGCAGATCTTGAGGTTGGAGGTGAGGAACATGTCCAGGGTGATCTGGATGGTGCCCTGCCCCGAATTTTCCACCGGCACCACGCCGAAATCGGCGTTGCCCGCTTCCACTTCCTGGAACACTTCTTCGATGCTGGCCATCGGCAGGCCCAGCGCCGAGCGGCCGAAGTGCTTGAGCACGGCCTGCTGGCTGAAGGTGCCTTCCGGGCCGAGGTAACCGATCTTCAGCGGTTCCTGCTGGGCCAGGCAGGCCGACATGATTTCGCGGTACACGTGCACCAGCACTTCATCGCTGAGCGGGCCTTCGTTGCGGTCCACCACCATGCGCAGCACCTGGGCTTCGCGCTCGGGGCGGTAGTAATCGACGGCGGCGGCAAGCTTGCCCTTGGCCTTGCCGACCTGGTGGGCGAACTGCGCACGCTCGGCGATCAGGCTCTGGATGTCACGGTCGATCTGGTCGATCTTGGAGCGCACGTCGGCCAGTGCCAGCGGCGCCTGGGTCGGCACCGGGGTGGTCCTGGGCGAGGCCTTGCCCTTGGGCGCGGCGGCGGCCTTGGCCGGTTCGGCCTTGGCGGACTCGCCCTTCTTCGGCGACTTCTTGCTGGGTTTGCTTGCCATCGGAATTCCTTGTTGCGGGGCACGCACCCGACGGTGCGCGCCGTTCATTGCTCAGCCGTTGCGTTGCTGGAAATCGGCCATGAAGGCGACCAGCGCCTCGGCCCCGGCCAGCGGCATGGCGTTGTACAGCGAGGCACGGATGCCACCGACCACCTTGTGGCCCTTCAGCGCCAGCAGGCCGGCGGCCTTGGCCTCGGCCACGAAGCGGGCATCGAGATCGGCGCTGGGCAGGAAGAACGGGATGTTCATCCGCGAGCGCGCCGAGTGCGCCACTTCATTGCGATAGAAACCGCCGGAGGCATCGATGGCGCCGTACACCAGCGCGGCCTTGGCGGCATTGCGCTTGGCGAACTCGACCACGCCGCCTTCGGCCAGCATCCACTTGAACACCAGGCCGGCCAGGTACCAGTTCCAGGTGGGCGGGGTGTTGAGCATCGAATCGCGGGCGACGTGCGAGCGGTAATCGAAGATGTCCGCGCGGGCCTGGCCGCTGCGCTCGAGCAGGTCGCGGCGGATGATCATCACCGCGATGCCGACCGGGCCCAGGTTCTTCTGCGCGCCGGCATAGATGACGCCATAGCGGCGCACATCCAGCGGCTCGCTGGCGATGGACGAGCTGAAATCGGCCACCAGCGGGACGTCACCGGTGTCGGGCACATCACGGAACTCGACGCCGTGGATGGTCTCGTTGGCGGTGACGTGGACGTAGGCGGCATCGCCGGAAAGCTGCCAGCTGCTGCGCTCGGGCAGCGCGCGGTAGCCATCGGCCTCGCTGCTGGCGGCGATGTTGACGCCGACATAGGGGCTGGCCTGCTTGACCGCCGTCTTGCCCCAGTGGCCGCTGACCACGTAGTCGGCACGCTGGCCGGCCTGGGCGAAGTTGAGCGGGATGAGCGCCTGCTGGGTGGTGGCGCCGCCGGGCAGGAACAGCACGGCGTAGTCATCGGGGATATCGAGCAGGCGGCGCAGGTCGGCCTCGGCCTCGGCGGCCACGGACATGAATTCCGGGCCACGATGGCTCATTTCCACGATCGAGGCGCCGGCACCGTGCCAGTCCAGCATTTCCGCCTGCGCCTGGCGCAGGACCGATTCCGGCAAGGTTGCAGGGCCGGCACTGAAGTTGAACGCGCGCGTCATGTCACACCTGTGGGGCAAGACGCCTAGTATGCCGCAGTGCACCAGCCTTGCGGCCTGGCGCGGCAAGGGAAATTTGGTTTCATTGGAATCCATTTTCCACGCGCGGCACCGGTAGCGCCGGGCCATGCCCGGCGGACGCAGATCAGCGCGCGCCGAACCAGAGCAGCAGGCTGAGCACGCCCGCCAGCAGCAGCGCACTTGCCAGCAGCCACGGCCAACGCCGTACCCGGCGCGGGGCCACGGGGGCATCGGCTACCTGCTCGGCGTCCTGGCCGGCGTCGTCCTCGGCCGGCAGCGGGCGCCGGCGCGGATCGTGCGGCACTTCCAGCACAAAGCGGTGCTGGCCATCGAACACGATCTGGTCGCCTGGCTGCAGCCAGCAGTGGCGCACGGCCACGCCGTTGACCCGGGCACCGTCGGCACTGCCAAGGTCGCGCAGCAGCACGCGGTCGCCGTGCACTTCCACCCGCGCGTGCTGTTCGGCAAACGCAGGATCGTCAATCCCGATATCGGCGTCGCCACCACTACCCACCAGACGCGGGCGCGACAGGGTGTAGCTGCGGCCATGGTGCAGGCCGCCGACACCCCGCAGCAGGCGCTGCTCATCGGCGTTGCCCTCGCTGGCCGGCGACGGCGACGGTGCCTGCAGCAGGCTCTCGACCTCACCCTGCAGGAGCATTTCCACGCCATCCACATACACCGCATCGCCTGCACGCAGCAGGGCCATGCGCCGCACCGGGCGGCCGTTCACGTGGATGCTGCGGATGCCGTTGCCAACCTGCAGCCAGAGGCCGCGGTCGTCCATGCAGAACTGGGCCAGCAGGAGCGCGCCATGGCCGGGATCGCCCAGCCGCACGCTGCCGTTTGCCTGGCGCACGATGCGCTGCACCCCGGGCCGCAGGGGCTGGTCGGGCTGTTGTTGTTGACTGAAGTGAACTAGCAGGTTCTGCACGCGGCGCAGACTAGCAGGTTGCTCGCCAACGCAGAAGAACCGGCGACGGGCGCTTGGCGTGGCGCCCGCCGATGCGCACAATGGCCGCCCTCTTTGATATCCCCGCCCAGCGCCAGGAGCCTGCATGTCCACCATCGATGTCCGCCACGCCCACGCCCTGCCCGATGCACAGGCCCGCGAGGCGATCGAACAGGTTGCCGCCAAGCTGGGCGAGCGCTTCGGCCTGAAGTCCAGCTGGGCCGCCGACGTGCTGAACTTCAGCGGCAGCGGCGTGGACGGCGCCATCGAGCTGCAGCCGGGCGCGGTGCGCGTGACCGCCAAGCTGGGCTTCCTGCTGTCGGCCATGAAGGGCATGGTGGAAAGCGAGATCCAGCGCGTGCTGAAGGAAAAGCTGGGCTGAACCCTGGCCGCGGCCATCACGGCCCAGCAACGTTCGTGCGCGCTACCCTCGGGGGCAGGTCCAACTCCCCCGGGAAGCGCGATGAACCAGTACGAGAATGACGACCGCCGCGACGACGACGCTTCGTTCGGCGAACAGGCCGAGCGCTTTTCGCGCCGATTCAGCGATTCGGCACAACAGGTCTGGCTGGCCGGCCTCGGTGCCCTGGGCCGCGCACAGGCCGAAGGCAGCCGCTTCTTCGATGGCCTGGTGAAGGAAGGCGAAGCCTGGGAAGCCCGCCGCCGCGAACGCAGCGGTGAGCAGGGGCCGGGCTGGCGCGACAACGTGGAGACCTCGCTGGACGAGGCCCGCGAAAAGGCGTCCGGCACCTGGAACAAGGTCGAGAAGGCATTCGATGACCAGGTACAGGGGGTCCTCAAGCGCCTGCACGTACCCACCGCCGATGAACTGGCCGCGCTCGAAGCGCGCCTGGATGTGCTGCATGCACGCCTGGCCAAGCTGGAAAACCGCGCCGCCTCGGGCAGCGATGCGCCCGCACCGGGCAGCCACCAATCGCCGGGCGGCGTGCCCTGACTGCCGATTGTTGCAATGCAATAAAGATTGTCTGACAATCGCGACGAACCCGCCAATCGCTTCGCCTGCCGTTTGTTCCCTCCCCTCACGGCTTCAGGATTGGCGGGTTTTTTCGTGCCTGCGCCACGCGGATCTGCGGGCTGCATCACAATCCGTGTCAGGAACGTCCTGACGCAATCGGACGGCGCGGCCTTTACACTGTGGTCTTCCGTTTTCGCCCCTTCCGCTCTCTTCCTGCATGCTCCCTTGGATCCTGGCCCTGCTGTCGGCCCTGCTTACCTGCACCCTGGCAATCGTCTATCTGTGGTGGATCAAGCGGCGGCGAACGGAAATGCAACTGGGGCTGCAAGCCCTGGCGGGCATGCATTGGCGTGAGTTTTCGACGCTGATCAAGCGGATGCTGCGCGAGCAGCGCGGCCTGCGCGAAGTGGCCGACCCGGCCGAGGAAGTCCGCGAGCCGAGCAGTGATTTCCTGCTGAGCGATGGCCCCAACACCTGGCTGGTGTCCTGCAAGCATGGCCTGGCCTACCGCATCGGTACGGCTGCCGTGAACGAGCTGGGCGCGGTCGCGCGCCTGGGCGGCGCCAAGGGCGGCCTGCTGATTACCGAAGGCCGCGTCGAGCGCGATGGCCTGGCCGCTGCGGAAAAGCAGTCGGTGGAAGTGCTGGACGGCCCGCGCCTGTGGCCGCTGCTGCAGGCCTACCTGCCGGGCGAGATTGAAACGCGCGTACGCGCCACGGCGCGGCATGAAGCCCTGCGCCGCATCGCCATTGCCGCGCTCGGCGCGGTGACCCTGGGCCTGCTGGTCGGGCTGGGCCTGCAGGGGCTGCATGTGGAACCCACTGCGACGGCGGCGGAAAGCACGCCAGTACCGGCCCCTGCACCGTCACCCGCACCCGCACCCGCCGCAGCCGAGGCGCAACCGGCCGCAACGCCGATGGCGAGCGCGGAGGATGTGGCTGCGCCGGTCGCACCGGCTGCACCCACCGCAGCCGCACCCGCTGCAGCGGCCGATGGCGACCGCAACGACCTCAATCCGGATACGGCCACCCTGGACCGCTACCAGGCCGAAATGGCCCGCGCGTTGTCCCGCCAGCCGGGCATTGCCAGCGGCGTCTGGCTGACCCGTCAGACCCTGGCCATCAACCGCACCGGCGAGCTGGAAGCGGTGTGGCCGCGGGTGTGCCAGGAAGTGCTGCGCTACCCCGCCCTGCGCAACGTGCGCGTGCAGATCAACGCCCGCCCCGGCGTGGACGAGCCGGTGCGCTGGCGGCAGTGCGCCACGTATTGATGGGGCAACATCCGCGCATGGCGTGGATGGATAAACGATTCCGCGGCTTCAACCCAACGCGGCAAGGTGGGCGATGTAGCTTGAACGCGATTCGCCGGCCGCCTTGGCCTGCGCATCCAACCTTGCAAGGATCCGCCGCGGCAGGCTGATGTTGACCCGCTCGACGGTATCGTCCAACAGGGCTGGATCAACGTTGATGTAAGCAAGAATCCAGCGCGTGCCGGTGGCAGCTTCGACCACGAGCTTCTGCGGCGCAGACGGCGTCGGGATGGAGTTCCCCGCATCCAATGCGGCGTCAATCCAGGCAAGCGCGGCCTCCTCCGCCGAACTGAGCGCTTCATCAAGCGTGTCGGCAGCAGAGAAACAGCCCGGCAGATCGGGCACGACCACGCCCCAGGCTGTACGTTCGTCACCGGCTTCGATCAAGACTGGATATCGCATGGGACCCTCTACGTCAGCCCAGCAAGCTTCCGGATCGCCTTTACCAGGCCTGTCCCCAGATCCTTCTTTGGATGGGGCACAGTAATGATGTGCGGGCGACGCGGATGTACAAACACGTGATGGGATCCACGAGTCCGTCGGCAGGTCCATCCCGCCGCGCGTAGTTCCCGGATAAGGTCCCCGCTCTTCATGCGTGGACGATACACATCGTACACACGCGCCGACAGAGTTCAAGGCGACAGGTGGATGCCCTCTTCGCCCTAACGCGCGCCCGGCGCGAAACGCGCCACCAGGTCCCAGGCATCGCCCAAGAACATCTGCCGCACGCGGGTGATGGGCTGGTCGCCGCGCCAGGTCAGGCGCTCGATCACCAGGCAGGCGGTGCCCGGCTTCACCTCAAGCAGCTTGGCAGCGGCCGCGTCCGCGCCCCACGCGCTGATGCGGTGCTGGGCGCGGGTCCAGGACACGTTCTGCAGCAGCCAGCTGCCCGGCGCGGTGATGCTGAAATCCACCTCCAGCACCTCGGGCACGCCCACCGGGCTGATCAGGCGGTGTTCCAGCGCCAGTGGTCGGCCGTCGGCCAGGTGCAGGCAGCGCATCGCCAGCAACGGCTCAGCGCCGGCCAGCTCCCTCTCGCCGGCATTGCCGGGCTCGGCCAGGCGCAGGTCGCGCTGCAGCAGCTGGTAGGCGTACTGGTGGCCGCGCGAGCCGACTTCCATGGCGATATCGGGGATCTCCAGCGCCACCTGTTCCAGGTGCGGGGGCTGCCGCGCCACGAACGAACCGGCACGGCGGCGGCGCTCGATCATGCCGCTCTCGGCCAGCGCGGTCAGTACCTTGTTCACCGTCATCCGCGAGCAGCCGTACTGCTCCATCAGCTCGTGCTCGTACGGGATACGGAAACCCGGCGCCCATTCGCCGCTGAGGATGCGGCTTTCCAGATCGCTGCGGATACGCTGGTTGAGCGTGGCGGACTTGCTGGCCTTCACGGGTGTGGGGTCTCAATGAGCGGGAGGCGGTCAGCCCAGCACGCCACGCAGGGCAGCGGCGAAGGCGGTGGTGATGGCCTCGCGCTGCAGGTGGCGGCCGTCGGCCACGACCTGGCGGCCATGGCGCCAGACCGAACGCAGCGCGCCATTACGTGCAGCGAAGACCCAGCTGTCAAGCCATGCGTCACCTTGTCGCACCTGCAGCGCCGGGTGCGCGGGGTCCAGTTCAAGCAGATCGGCGCTGGCCCCGACCTGCAGCCCGGCAGCCACGCCCAGCGCCTGCGCGCCGCCGTGCAGGGCACCTTCGAACAGGAAACGGCCGCTGCTGCGCGAGGCATCCTGGGCCAGCACGTTGCGCCCACGCAGGGCCAGGCGCTGGCCGTACTCGAGCAGGCGCAGCTCCTCAGCGGCGTCGATCAGCACGTTGGAATCAGAGCCGACGCCGAAGTGCCCGCCTTCGCGGGCGAACGCCTGCATCGGGAACAGGCCATCGCCCAGGTTGGCCTCGGTGATCGGGCACAGGCCGGCCACCGCCTTGCTGGCCACCATCTGCGCGCGCTCGGCATCGGTGATGTGGGTGGCGTGCACCAGGCACCAGCGCGCATCCACCGCCGCGTGTTCGTACAGCCACTGCACCGGCCGCTGGCCGCTCCAGGCCAGGCAGGCCTCGACCTCGCGCACCTGCTCGGCAATATGGATGTGTACCGGGCCGGTGGTCAGCGGCAGCAGCGCATCCAGTTCCTCGCCGATGACCGCGCGCAGGCTGTGCGGGGCGATGCCCAGCACCGCGTCGGGCAACGTGGACAAGGCGGTCTTTGCCCCCTCCAGCAGCCGCGCGAACCCGTCCACGTCGTGGATCAGCCGGCGCTGCGCGGGATTGGGCGGCGCGCCACCGAAATCGGCGTGGGCATAGAAGACCGGCAGCAGGGTCAGGCCGATGCCGGTCTGGTCGGCGGCAGCGGCGATGCGCGCACTCATCTCGGCCCGCAACGCGTAGGGCTGGCCATCGGCCTGGTGGTGCAGGTAATGGAACTCGCCGACCCGGGTAAAGCCGCTTTCCAGCATTTCCATGTAGGCCTGGGCGGCGATGGCCTGCACCGCGTCGGGGCGCAGGTGGGCCAGGAAGCGGTACATCAGCTCGCGCCAGCTCCAGAAACTGTCGCCGTCACCTCCACCGATCTCGGTCAGGCCGGCCATGCCGCGCTGGAAGGCATGGCTGTGCAGGTTGGGCAGCCCCGGCAGCAGCAGGCCGACGCGGGTATCACCGTCCTGCGCGCCCTGCCCCGCTTCAATGCGGGCGATGCGGCCGCCCTGCACCTGCAGGCGCACATCGCGCGCCCAGCCCTCGCCCAGCAGGGCGTGGGCGGCATGGAAACTCTGCGGGGAACGCGAATCGGACATGGCTGGACAACCCGAAATGGACGCCTATATTGTATAGACATATAAGCACAGCCGCGTTGTGGATGCCATGCACGTCGATACTCTCTGGTCCAACGTCCACCTGATGACCCTCGATGGCGAGGGGCTGGGTGTCATCACCGATGGCGTGCTGGCCTGCGCCGAAGGGCGCATCGTCCACGTCGGCACTGCCGGCAGCGACGCGCACCTGCGGCCGACCACCCGCATCGATGGCGAAGGCCGCTGGATCTCGCCGGGCCTGGTCGACTGCCACACCCACCTGGTCTACGCCGGCAACCGCGCCAACGAGTTCGAACAACGCCTGCAGGGGGTCAGCTACGCCGACATCGCCCGTGCCGGCGGCGGCATCGTCTCCACCGTGCGCGCCACCCGCGCCGCCTCGCCGCAACAGCTGGCCGACGAAAGCCGTCCGCGCCTGCTGGCCATGCGTGCCGAGGGCGTGACCACGGTGGAGATCAAATCCGGCTATGGCCTGACCCTGGACGATGAGCGCAAGCAGCTGCAGGTGGCACGCGCCCTGGGCAAGGAATGCCGGGTGACCGTGGTGCCGACCTTCCTCGGTGCGCATGCGGTGCCCCCGGGGCGCGAGGCCCAGGAATACACCGACGAAGTGTGCAACGTGATGATTCCGGCCATCGCCGCCGACGGCCTGGCCGAAGCGGTGGACGTGTTCTGCGAGAACATCGCGTTTTCGCCCGCGCAGGCGCGCCAGGTCTTCGAAGCCGCACGTGCCAACGGGTTGGCGGTGAAGATCCACGCCGAGCAGATGAGCAACCAGCATGGCGCCGAACTGGCCGCCAGCTTCGGCGCGCTGTCGGCCGACCATATCGAGCACCTCGACGATGCCGGCATCGCCGCGATGGCCGCGGCTGGCACCGTGGCGGTGCTGCTGCCCGGCGCCTTCTATTTCACCCGCGATACCACCCTGCCCCCGATCGCCGCGCTGCGTGCGGCCGACGTGCCGCTGGCCCTGGCCACCGACAGCAACCCCGGCACCTCGCCGCTGACCAGCCCGCTGCTGGCGATGAACATGGGCGCGACCCTGTTCCGCCTGACCGTGGACGAATGCATCGCCGGCTTCACCCGTGAAGCAGCGCGCGCGCTGGGCCACGGCGAGCGCATCGGCCGCCTGGCGGTTGGCATGGACTGCGACCTGGCGATCTGGGACATCGACGCGCCGGCCGACCTGGTCTATCGCATGGGATTCAATCCGCTGCACGCGCGCGTGGTGCGCGGGCAGCCCGACCTGCCTGCTTCCTGGAGCAACACATGAGCAACACCCTGGTTCTTCGCCCCGGCCATGTCACCCTCGCCCAGTGGCGGCAGGCCTATCGCGGTGCGCCGCTTGCGCTGGACCCGGCCGCACTGCCGGTGGTGCGCGCCAGCGCCGCTGCGGTGGCCGCCATCGTCGCCAAGGGCGCGCCGGTGTATGGCATCAACACCGGCTTCGGCAAGCTGGCCAACGTGCGCATCGAGCGTGAAGACCTGGCCACCCTGCAGCGGAACATCGTGCTTTCGCATGCCGCCGGCGTGGGTGAGCCGATGCCGGCCAGCGTGGTGCGGCTGATGATGGCCCTGAAGCTGGTAAGCCTGGCCCAGGGCGCTTCGGGCGTGCGCGAGGAAACTCTGCTGCTGCTCGAAGCGATGCTGGTGAAGGGCGTGCTGCCGGTGGTGCCGGCGCAGGGCTCGGTGGGCGCTTCGGGTGATCTGGCGCCGCTCTCGCACCTGGCCAGCGTGATGCTGGGCGTGGGCGAGGCCTTCATCGGCGACGAGCGCCTGCCGGCGCTGGACGCACTGGCGCGTGCCGGCCTGCAGCCGGTGGAACTGGGTGCGAAGGAAGGCCTGGCGCTGCTCAACGGCACGCAGTTCTCCACTGCGTATGCGCTGGCGGGCCTGTTCGAGATCGAGACCGTGTTCCAGGCCGCGCTGGTCACCGGCGCGCTGTCGGTGGAAGCGGCGAAGGGCTCGGATACGCCGTTCGACCCGCGCATCCACGCCATCCGTGGCCAGCGCGGGCAGATCGCCACCGCCGCCACGCTGCGCTCGCTGATCCAGGGCTCGGACATCCGCGAGTCGCACCGCGACAACGACGTGCGCGTGCAGGACCCGTACTGCCTGCGCTGCCAGCCGCAGGTGATGGGCGCGGCGCTGGATATCCTGCGCCAGGCCGCGACCACGCTGGAAATCGAAGCCAATGGCGTGTCCGACAATCCGCTGGTGTTCACCGATACCGGCGAAGCGCTGTCCGGCGGCAACTTCCACGCCGAGCCGGTGGCCTTCGCTGCCGACATGCTGGCGATGGCGGTGTGCGAGATCGGCTCGATCAGCGAGCGCCGCCTGGCCATGCTGGTGGACCCTGCGCTGTCCGGCCTGCCTGCGTTCCTGACCCCGCGGCCCGGCCTCAATTCGGGCTTCATGATTCCGCAGGTGACCGCCGCCGCGCTGGTCTCTGAAAACAAGCAGCGCGCCTACCCGGCCAGCGTTGACTCGATCCCGACCTCGGCCAACCAGGAAGACCACGTCTCGATGGCCGCGCATGGCGCACGCCGTCTGATGCAGATGGCCGAGAACGCGGCCAACGTGATCGGCATCGAGCTGCTGGCCGCCGCGCAGGGCTGTGACTTCCACGCGCCGCTGCGCTCCAGCGCCGCGCTGGAGACCGTGCGCGCCACCCTGCGCGCGCAGGTGCCGACGCTGGAAGAAGACCGCTACTTCCACTCGGACATGGTGACCGCCACGAACCTGGTGCGCAGCGGCGCGCTGGCACAGGGCCTGGGTGAACTGCTGCCGACCGTGGAGCCGCAGGCATGAATGCCCGGCCCGAATGGCTGACGGTACACGAGGGCGATGCCCCGTTGCTCGTCAGTTTCCCGCATACCGGCAGCGAGCTGCCGCACGAGCTGATGGGCCACTACCACTCGCCGTGGCTGGCACGGCGCGATGCCGACTGGTGGGTACACGATCTCTACGACTTCGTGCGCGGCATGGGCGCCACCACCGTGCGTTCGGCGATCTCGCGTTCGGTGATTGACCTCAACCGCGACCCCAGTGGCGTGTCGTTGTACCCGGGCCAGAACACCACCGGCCTGTGCCCGCTGACCACCTTCGACAACCAGCCGCTGTACCACGCCGGGCGCGAGCCGGATGACGCGGAAATTGCCCGCCGCCGCGACACGTATTTCCTGCCCTACCACGATGCACTGGCTTCGCAGATCACGCGCCTGCGCGAGCGCCACGGCACGGTGGTGGTGTATGACGCGCATTCGATCCGCTCGCATATCCCGCACCTGTTCGACGGCGAGCTGCCGCAGTTCAACCTGGGCACGGCCGGCCCGTCCGGTGCGCCGGACACCTCCTGCGACAACGCACTGAGCGATGTGGTGGAAAACCTGCTGAAGATCAGCGGCATGAGCCAGGTGCGCAACGGCCGCTTCAAGGGCGGCTGGATCACCCGCCACTACAGCGACATCGCCGGCGGCGTGCACACGCTGCAGATGGAGCTGGCCTGCCGTGGCTACATGCACGAGCCCCTGCCGGACCAGGTGGATGAGCACAGCTGGCCCACCCCGCTGGACCCCGACCACGCCGCACCGCTGCGCCACACCCTGGCGCACGTGCTCAACGCCTGCCTTGAATTCGCTACCAACCGGAGCGCCGCATGACCCGCAACGACCCGAGCCGCACCATCATCGCGCCCACCGGCACCACGCTGAACGCCAAGAGCTGGCTGACCGAAGCGCCGCTGCGCATGCTGATGAACAACCTGCACCCGGACGTGGCCGAGCGCCCGCAGGAACTGGTGGTGTACGGCGGCATCGGCCGCGCCGCGCGTGACTGGGAAAGCTTTGACGCCATCGTCGAAACGCTCAAGCGCCTGGACGACGACCAGACCCTGCTGGTGCAGTCGGGCAAGCCGGTGGGCGTGTTCCGCACCCACGCCGATGCACCGCGCGTGCTGATCGCCAATTCCAACCTGGTGCCGCGCTGGGCCAACTGGGACCACTTCAACGAGCTGGATAAGAAGGGCCTGGCCATGTACGGCCAGATGACCGCTGGCAGCTGGATCTACATCGGCGCGCAGGGCATCGTGCAGGGCACCTATGAAACCTTCGTGGAAATGGGCCGCCAGCACTTCGGTGGCGACCTGACCGGCAAATGGCTGTTCACCGGCGGCCTGGGCGGCATGGGCGGCGCGCAGCCGCTGGCCGCCGTGATGGCCGGTGCTTCCTGCCTTGCCGTGGAGTGCCGCAAGAGCAGCATCGACATGCGCCTGCGCACCGGCTACCTGGACACCTGGACCGACAACCTGGACGAAGCGCTGCGCCTGATCGACGAAGCCTGCAAGGCCGGCACGCCGAAGTCGGTGGGCCTGCTGGGCAACGTGGCCGACGTGCTGGCTGAACTGCTGGAGCGCGGCATCCAGCCCGACCTGCTGACCGACCAGACCTCCGCGCACGACCCGGTGAACGGCTACCTGCCGCAGGGCTGGACCGTCGAGCAGTGGGACGAGAAGCGTGTCTCTGCACCGAAGGAAGTAGAGAAAGCCGCGCGCGCCTCGATGGCCAACCACATCCGCGCCATGCTCGGCTTCCACGCACTGGGCGTGCCCACCGTGGATTACGGCAACAACCTGCGGCAGATGGCGCTGGAAGAAGGCGTGGCCAATGCCTTCGATTTCCCGGGTTTCGTGCCGGCCTACATCCGCCCGTTGTTCTGCCGGGGCATCGGCCCGTTCCGCTGGGCCGCACTGAGCGGCGACCCGGAAGACATCGCAAAGACCGATGCCAAGGTGAAGGAGCTGATTCCGGACAATCCGCACCTGCACCGCTGGCTGGACATGGCTGCCGAGAAGATCAAGTTCCAGGGCCTGCCGGCGCGCATCTGCTGGGTGGGCCTGGGTGATCGTGATCGACTCGGCCTCGCCTTCAACGAGATGGTCGCCAACGGCGAACTGAAGGCGCCGGTGGTGATCGGCCGTGACCACCTGGACAGCGGCAGCGTGGCCTCGCCGAACCGCGAAACCGAAGCGATGGCCGACGGCTCCGACGCGGTGTCCGACTGGCCGCTGCTGAATGCTCTGCTCAATACCGCCAGCGGCGCCACCTGGGTGTCGCTGCACCACGGCGGCGGCGTCGGCATGGGCTTCTCGCAGCACGCCGGCATGGTGATCGTCTGCGACGGCACCGAGGCGGCCGCGAAGCGGATTGGCCGCGTGCTGTGGAACGACCCGGCCACCGGCGTGATGCGCCATGCCGATGCCGGGTATGAGATTGCGGTGGAATGCGCGAAGGAAAAGGGGCTGGATCTGCCGGGGATTCTCGGCTGATCGAGCAGGCTTCTGTAGAGCCGAGCCCATGCTCGGCTCACCCTTGCCGGGTGCGCGTCACCTGATCCGGAGGCAGCCGAGCATGGGCTCGGCTCTACATGAATCGCCCTGCTCGGATCACTTCCGAGCCAGCGGCTTCACATCAATCGCATAGCGTGGAAACGAGGGCGCGGCGAACTCCCTCAGCATGTGCAGGTGCGGTTGAAGCTTGAGTCTGCGCAAGTTGCCAATTCCGGCTTCGCCGCCGCAAACCAGCGCTGGCTCGAAACCATACATCTCATCAGCCGACAAGGGTCCGGACCTGTTCACAGCCGTATCGAACAGCAATTCCCCAGTCTCATCCATCAGATCAAAGTCGCCAAGCTCCGCGCAAGCGAAGAACGCCTTGATGCCACCATCCTGCCGTGCCAGAGACTTGGGTCTCAAACAGTTGTGAAGAGCAAATACTTCACTACGAATCGGATTGATGCTCAAGCCAGCGCCTGATGCTTCGCCGCACAGGTAGAGCTGTCCAAACCCGCTTCTGGCAAACACATGGTAGGTATCGATCAGCGGAAATGGAGTACCCGCCAACCACGTGTGCATCACGCCGTCGTAGTCCTCGGGATTCACCGTCCACAGCCGTCCGTTGCCATAGTTCGCCCATCCATCCCGGCGCCAATAGCTCAAGAGTGATTCAGGCAAGATGCCCATCCACTTGGAGAAGCTGGTCTCTGGCACCGGATCGTGTTCAGTTGCCTCTCCGAAACTCTCGATGAAGAGCGCGAAATCCTCATCCTCCTCCATTGACCCTCCCATGCAAGGCTATCTCGTCGGTTTGGACTGAGGCGCTCTTATATCTGATGCTTCGTCCGATGCTAAGAGCTGTTTACGACAGGCGACTGGAAATTCACGCATTCACACATCCGCCCACCCCGCTTGACCCACTGGCCGCCGCCGACCAACATGCGCCATCACCGCTGATGGAACACCGCGATGTACCGCATGCTTGCTGCTGCATTGCTCTGCACCTTCTTCGCCGTTCCGATCGTTTCAGCGCATGAGTCCGTTGGCGATCTTTCCAATCAGTTTGACACGCAGCTGCAGATCAACCGCGAGCGCTACGGCATCGCCGGCCAGGCGGTACTGGTTGCACACAACGGCCAGATCCTCTACCAGGGCGCCAGCGGTGAACGCGATCCGGCCACACATGCAGCGGCGACCGTCGATAGCATCTTCGCCGCGCAGTCGATGGCCAAGCTGCTGACCAGCACGCTGGTGATGCAGCTGGTCGACCAGGGCAAGCTGGATCTGGATGCACCGGCCAGCCGCTACGTGCCCGGACTGCCAGCGGCTTGGCAGTCGATCCACGTGCGCGACTTCCTCAACCACAGTTCCGGCATCGCCGAGTACTACGAGCGCGTGGACAACCGCTGGGTGAGCAAGGGCTACCCCGGCGTTGCGCCGGATCTTGCCGCTGCACTGAAGGTGGCCGGCGCAGCACCGATGCAGTTCGCCACCGGCAGCCGCGTGCAGTACACCCAGGCCAACTACCTGGTGCTGACCGCGTTGCTGGAAGCGCATTACCGCAAGCCCTATCCGGATATCGCCCGCGAACGCATTCTCCGGCCGCTGAAGATGCGCAGTACCTCGTGGGGGCTGGCCAGCGTGCCTGCGCCGCGCGCGGCGGTGCCGTACATCGGCAAGGACGGCGCGTTGCAGCCCGCCAATGAAGATCCGTGGCCGCGCTATGGCTGGGGCCATGCCGACCTGCAGACCACTGTGGGCGACATCAATCGTTTCCTGCAGGCCCTGGCCACTGGGAAACTGGTACGTCCGGCGACGCTGGAGAAGCTCTGGCAGCCACAGAAACTCGCCGACGGCGGCAGCAATTTCTTCTCCACCGGCTGGGACACCACGCGCAGTGATGGCTACACCCAGGTCGGCCACGATGGCGGCACCCGCGTGCGGGCACGGTTGGCCTACAAGGGCAGCCTGGCCAGCGGATACTGGGTGTTCGTGTATTTCACCAATGGCAGCGCGCGCAACGTGTGGTCGAGCACGCTGGTGGAAAGCACGATGGCGGTGGCGGCGCCGAAGGAGTTTCCGCATGCGGTGCTGTCCGAGCGGCTGATCGCCTATGCGATGGATGAAGATGCGGGCGCAGCCGCAGCGATGCAGGACTGGCTGCAGGACAACCCCGGCATCACCGGCGACGAGCGCGAGCGCGCGATCAATACCAGCGGTTACGCCATCCGCGAGAGCCTGGGCGCGGCCAGGGCATTGAAGGTATTCGCCCTCAACACCGAGCTGCACCCGGCGTCCGCCAATGCGTGGGACAGCCTGGCCGAATGCCATGCGGCGCTGGGTGATGCGGAGACTGCAAAGGCGTTGTACGCAAAGTCGAAGGCGCTGGCGAAGACGGCTCTGTAGAGTCGAGCCATGCTCGACTGCTCTTCTTTACGACCACGGAAAACCCGCGCTGCGCGCGATAGTCGAGCATGGCTCGACTCTACAAGAGACACCGCGCCCCATACGCGGCCGGTGGGTGACGTATTGCCCGCGACCTGTTAACTTGCGCGCCATTCTCGTAGTTTACAGCCTGTCCGCATGTCGCTTCCGTCCTGCCGCCCCACCCCGTCGCTGCTGTTCCTGGCCGTTTCCCTCAGCCTTGCCGCCACCGCCCACGCCGCCCCGCAGGCCACCACGCTGGACGCGGTGCAGGTCACCGCCGCCGATGCCAGCGCCCAGGCCCGCGAGGCGCTCAAGCGCGTGCCCGGTGCCAGCAATGTCATCGACGTCGCCAAGGCGGACAGCCGCCTGTCCAGCAGTGCCGATGTGCTGGCCTTCCAGCCGGGCATCAGTGCGCAGTCGCCGGGCAACGAGGGGACCAAGGTGTCGATCCGCGGTTCGGGCATCAACCGCGGGCCGGGTGCGCATGCCTCGGGCATCGCCGTCTCCCTCGATGGCCTGCCGCTGACCGGCCCGGGCGGCACGCCCTACGAACTGCTGGAACCGCTGTGGCTGTCACGCGTGGAAGTCCTGCGCGGCGCCAACGGTTTCGAGCGCGGCGCGCTGGCGCTGGGCGGTGCCATCGACTACGTCAGCCGCAGCGGCCGTGATTCGGCCGGCGTGCAGCTGCATTACGAAGCCGGCAGCCGCGGCTACCAGAAGCGCGGGATAAGCCGGGGCGGCGTCAGTGGTGATGTCGACTACTTCCTGGCCTACACCGACAGCGAATTCGACGGTTACCAGCGCCACGCGCGCGGTGATGGCAAGGGCGCGATGGCCAACATCGGCTGGCAGATCAGCCCGGACCTGCAGACGCGCTTCTTCGTGCGCTACCGCGAGACCAATCACGAAACGCCCGGGCGCCTGACCCGCGAGCAGATCCGCAACGATCCGCGCGCGGCCAACCCGGCCAACCTGGCCATCGATGCGCGCCGCCCGCAGCCGGGCAGCACCTGGATCGGCAACATGACCACGCTGCAGATCGACGAGGATTCTTCGCTGCAGGCCGGGCTGGTCTACCACAGGTACCCGATGGACCTGGGCGAGAGCCTGTACCGCCAGCAACTGGACTACGCCGACCTCAACGCCACGCTGGACTACCGCCATCGCCACACTCTGTTCGGCCGCGACAGCGAGACCACCGTCGGCCTGCGCGTGGCCCACGACCTGGATGCCAACGTTCGCGAGTCGCTGCGTTTTGCCAGCAATGGCTATGCCGCCGGCACGCGCACGCGCGACTTCCGCCATCTTGGTACCAACAGCACGCTGCACATCGGCAACAACCTGGCCGTGAATGATCGCCTGCGCGTGCAGACCGGCCTGGCGCTGATCAACACCCGCAGCGATGTGCAGGTGACCTCGCCCACCAGCGGCGGCCGCCTGCGCGACCACGACTGGGATTACGCGCCGCGCCTGGGCTTCACCTGGCAGCACAGTGCGCAGACGCAGTGGTTCGGCAACCTCAGCCGCTCGGTGGAAGCGCCGCACCCGTGGTCGATGATCTGGGGTTCGAACCAGTTCTTCGGCGCGGGCAACGGCCCATCCACCGGCCGCCAGAGCACGCCGGTGGCGATGCAGAACCAGACTGCCACCACGCTGGAACTGGGCGCGCGCGGCGATGCTGCGCTGGGCCGCTGGGAACTGACCGGCTACTACGCACACGTCAACCACGAACTGCTGAGCGTGGAGCTGCAGCCGGTACCGAACCTGTTCGTGGCCGAAAACAACGCCAGCCCCACCGTACACCGTGGCATCGAGGCCGGCCTGGACACCACGCTGTGGCAGGGCGCACCGGGCCGACTGTCACTGCGCCAGGCCTACACCTTCAGTGATTTCCGCTACCGCCATGACACGCGCTTCGGCAGCAACCGCCTGCCCGGCCTGCCGCAGCACAGCTACCAGGCCGAACTGCGCTTCGACCATGCCTCCGGCCTGTACGCCGCACTCAACACCGAGTACGCCTCGCGCATTGCCGTGGATTACGCCAACAGCTACTGGGCCGACAGCCATGTGATCTTCGGCAGCCGCATCGGCTACGACGCACCGGGCGGCCGCTGGCAGGCCTGGGCGGAAATGCGCAACATCGGCGACCGCCACTACGCCGCAACGGTGACGCCGGGCTATGACGATGCCGGCAAGGATGTCGCCCGCTCCACGCCGGGTGAAGGCCGGGGTGTCTACGCGGGGGTGCGCTGGCGTTTTGATTGAGCGGCAACCGCCGGCCCGCAGGTGCGGGCGCACCCAGAAAGCTACAGCGCCTGCACCACCTGCATCAGGCTGACCGCGCCCGGTGCCAGCTGCTGCGCCACCCAGCCCAGCCCGGCGAAGAACACCAGCAGGCCCAGCAGCGGCCAGAACGTGTGCGACAGGCACAACCGCCACCAGCCCTGCGCACCCATGCCCTGCATGCGCCGGTACAGGCCGCCGACAATCGCGGCGTCCACCAGCAGCTCGGCCATCAGCACCGGCGCCGACCACACCACCCAGGCACTGGCCAGCAACACGCTGGCCACCAGCGCGAGAATGCCGAGCACGGCCAGCAACGGCAGGCCGGCCTCGTGCTCGGTGGCGGCATCGATCAGGGATGCGCCGTCGCTGTCCATGACCGAGGCGGCCGAGGCCTCGCCCCAGGATGCCGACGCGCCGCCACCGCCGGAGTGACCGCCGTTGCCGCCCCAGGAAGGACCGCTGCGCGGCGTACTTCCACCACCGCCAGCATTGCTGGCGACGTCGCCTGCCCCGTCGGCCACCGCATCCCAGCGCCAGCGGATCCAGATCCACATCAGCAGCAGGAACACGGCATAGGCCAGCAGCACCGCCAGCGGGTAACGCAGCAGCATGCTGTCCAGTCCGGCCAGCCGCAGCACATGCGAGGCCAGGAAGCCCGCGCCGCCGGTCAGCAGCACGATCAGCGCCATCTGCAGGCGCGGCCATCCCTGGTGCTGCAGCTGCCGCCGCGCGCGTGCGACTTCGCTGCTGCGGGTCATCGGCAGCTTCAGCGCGCTGCCGCCGAAACGCCTGGTCCGCTTCATGCTGGCAGCGCCTTGGTCACCGCTTCGATGTGATGGCCATCGGGGTCGACCACGAACGCCGCGTAATAGGTATCGCCGTAATCGGGGCGCAGGCCCGGCGGACCGTTGTCACGCCCTCCGGTGGCCATGGCCGCTGCATGGAAGATGTCTACGGCCAAGGCAGAGTCGGCGGAAAATGCCAGATGGAAGCCCGGGCCCGGCGGCGTGGCATCGTCGCGCAGCTTCAGGCACAGCGCGTCTTCATCATCGGCCACGCCGTAGCCGATCGCGGTGTCATCCTCGAACACGCGGCGGTAACCGAGTGCGGCGAGCACTGCGTCGTAGAAGCGACCGGCGGCGTCCAGATCACGGACGCCGAGGGAAAGGTGGTGCAGCATGCGGACATCCTTGCCGGACAAGCGTGGGTACGTTCGGGTCGATTCTAGCGTGCAGGTGGCGCGGCGGCCGTCAGCAGCTGCGCGGTCACCTGGTCGAACGGGGCAATGTCCTGCAGCGCGCGACTCATGGCCACCGCACCTTCCACGCTGGCGATGACAAGACTGGCCAATCCGGCCGCCTGCTCCGGCGCGTGCCCATCGGCGACGAACGCCTGGGCGAGGTGTCCCTGCCAACGCACGAACACCTCGGCGGCGGCCGCGCGCGGCTGGCTCGCTACGGCGTCGACCGGTTCTTCTACTGCAGCGGCCAGCACCGGGCAGCCGGCACGGAACTGCGAGCGCAGCAGGCGCTCGCGCCACATCGCCAGGAACTGCTGCAGGCCCTGCACCGCGCCGTCGCGCAGCAGCTCCACCAGCAACGCCTCCACCTTGTCACCGGCCATGTGGGTCGCCCTGGCCAGCAGTTCCTGCTTGCCCCCCGGGAAGTGGTGGTAGGTCGAGCCCAGCGGTGCTTCGGCCAGCTTGGTCACCTCGCGGATGCTGGTGGCATTGAGCCCTACCCGCGCCAGCATCTGGGCGGCGGCATCGATCACACGCTGCGGGGCTTCGGACGCTCGCGGGCTCATGCCGCTCTCCTTGCTAGGACAGTCGTCATAGATTAGCGTATCGGCTGTTCTATAACAGTCGTCATAACCATGAATCTCTGGTTCCGCCTGCTCCACCTGCTGCTGTGCAGCCTGTTCCGGCCGAAGCTGCAGGCCCCGTTCGGGGTTTCGCGCCTGCCGTTCCGCGTGCTGCCCAACGATCTGGACAGCAACCTGCACATGACCAACGGGCGCTACTGGAACATCTTCGACCTCGGCCGACTGGACCTGATCCTGCGCATGGGCCTGGGCAAGGTGGCGCTGCGCGAGAAGTGGGCGCCCATCGTCGGCGCCGGCACCATCCAGTTCCGCCGCGAGCTCAAGCCGTTCCAGCGCTTCACCCTGGAAACGCGGCTGGCCGGCTGGGTCGGCACGCGGATCATCATGGAACAGCGCGTGCTGGTCGGGCCTGAGCAGAAAGTCGTCACCCGTGCCCTGCTGGTCACCGGCATCTACGACCGCCGTGCGCGCAGCTTCGTGGGCATGGAACGGATGATGGCGGCCATCGGCTGCGATACGCCGCCGTCGCCGCCATTGAGTGCGGCCGCCGAAGCGCTGCTCGCCGCCGATGCAGCACTGAAGCGCGACGACCACTGAGCCGACACCCGCTCAGGCCCGGGGCATGTTCTTGGTCACGCAATGGATGCCACCGCCACCACCGGCGATCGCATCGATGTCCACCTGCTCGATCACCCGCCCCGGGTACAGCGCCTGCAGCAGGTCGCGGCAGTAGCCATCGGCCCCCGCATCGCCGAACTGCGGGGCGATGACCGCACCGGTGACCGGCAGGTAGTTGATGTAGCCCCGGGCCAGATCATCGTTGTCGCGAGTATGCACGTTGCTGCGCCCGCCCAGCGGTGGCGGCAGCGTATGCACCTGCAGGCGGCGCCCGTCGGCATCGATTGCCGCACGCAGGATGCGCAGGTGTTCGCGCGTCAGGCCGTGGTCGTAGGAGTCCGGGTCGTTGTCCAGGTTGGCGATGACCACGCCCGGGCGCACGAAACGGGCATAGAAATCGACGTGCGCATCGGTGATGTCTTCGCCGGCGATGCCTGGCAGCCAGATCACCTTGCGCAGGCCGAAGTGGTGTTTCAGCTCGGCTTCGATATCGGCGCGTGACCACCCCGGATTGCGGTTGCGGTTCACCCAGCAGCTTTCAGTGAGGATGGCGGTGCCCTGCCCGTCCACTTCGATGCCACCGCCCTCGCCCACCAGATCGCTTTCCAGCAGGGTGGCACCGGTGGCCTGCGCCAGCCAGGGCGCCACCGCGCCATCGTTGCGCGCGGACTGTTTGCCGCCCCAGCCATTGAAGTTCAGATCGACCAGGCCCAGCCCGCCGCGACCGTCGGTGACGAAGCAGCCGCCGTAGTCGCGGACCCAGATGTCATCCAATGGCACCTCGAGGAATTCGATGTTGTCATGGCCACAGCGGTCCTGCGCCAGGCGGCGCTGCGCGGGGCGGCACAGCACGCTGACCGGCTGGTAGCGGGCGATGGTGCGGGCCAGCCGGGCCACGGCGTCGTTCACCGCTGCGGCCTGCGCGCCCCAGACCCGGGGCTGGGCGGCGAAGGCGAGGAACACGCGGTCCTGTGGCCCATGCTCGTCGGGCATGTGCCAGCCAGCAGGCACGGCGGCCCGCACAGTACCGGTGGCGCCCAGGCCCAGCGCCGCCAGGCCACCCAGGCCTGCGGCCCCAGCCAGTTGTGAGAGAAAGTGACGACGGGTCGACATGACGATGAAGTCCAGCTGATGAGTGGGTACCAGCGCCTGCAGCGCGATGACCCATGCTGCGCTTGTCTGCGCGCAGCGACAAACGATAGATTCAGCGCACAACTGAACAGTTTTCCTTATCAATCATGCTCAAGCATTGGCCCCCGCTGACCGCCCTGCGTGGCTTTGAAGCCGCCGCCCGGCTGGGCAGCTTCCACCGTGCCGCGGAGGAACTGCACCTGAGCCAGTCGGCCATCAGCCAGCAGATCCGAGGGCTGGAGGACTATCTGGAACAGCCGCTGTTCTTCCGACAGGGACGCAGTGTCAGCCTGACCGATGCCGGCACCGATCTGCTGGCCACGACCCAGGCCATGTTGCGCCAGCTGGCCGGCGGCATCCGTCGCCTGGACCAGTACCGGAAGCCGCACCAGCTGATCGTCAGCGCCAGCCCGGCCTTCGCCCGCCACTGGCTGGTGCCACGCCTGGGCGATTTCCGCAGGCGGCACCCGGGAGCGGACCTGTGGCTGCTGACCAGTGAAACGCCGCCGGACATGGCCAGCCAGACGGTGGATATCGCACTGGGCGATGACCTGCAGCCACAGCCGCAGTGCCAGCACCATGTGCTGCTGCAGGACCGCCTGTACCCGGCCTGCCACCCCAGCGTGATGGCGCAGCCGGCGACCGAGCGCACCACCCTGCATGGTGAGCGCGAATGGGACTGGAGCCAGTGGCAGGTGCAGGGCGGCGCCGATGTCGGGCAGCAGCGCGCGGGCCTTAATTTTTCCGAGCCGGGGCAACTGCTGGATGCGGCCTGCCAGGGCCTGGGCATTGCGCTGGTGAGCGAACTGCTGGCCGCCAGTGCCTGCGCGCAGGGGCTGCTGCAGCCACTGCACGCGTATCGAGTGGATGGGCCGCAATGGAGCTGGTTGCTGCACGACGACAGCGCCCGCGATCCGCTGGTACTCAGCTTCTGCGAGTGGGTGCTGGCGTCCCTGAAGCCTGGCGACGACTGAGCAGGACGGTCAAAGCGCCTTCCGGAGCACGTCCTTCAAGCGCCGCTTGTGCGATTCCACCGCGTTCCAGTTCCAGTCGCACACGGGCGGAACATCCAGCGCGCCCCGCTCCCGGCCCAGTGCAGCGCGCTCGGTGAGGGCGTGCACCTTCGCAGCGCAGTTGGCATCGACGGCCATCGGCAGCAGGATCGAGATCAGCCCCCAGCCGGAGACCGTGAAGCGCGCAGATTCACCACGCCCGGTGTCGAAGGGGCGCACGCGCACGGCACCGCCCATGTCCGCGTACTGCACGCCTATCAACAGCATGCCGCCGGACACCCACTGCAGGGCCCGGCCATGTTCGCAGAGCGCCTCGGCCGACGCGTAGCGCCGCGGCTGCGCACCGGCGCTCGAGTAAAGCTCGGTGACCAGCACCGGGTTGCGCTTGAACACGGCGCGCGCCACGGTCTCGACCAGCCTGTTGGAAACAGCTGCCATGCCCAGCGAATGCGATCAACGCGCGCCAGGCGGCGTGGCGGCCAGCGCGCGCTCGATGGCGCGCTCCGCCAACGGTGCCATCACGGCATAGCCCTTCGCGGTGGGATGCACACCATCGGCCGCCAAGGCAGGATCCAGTCCACCGGCCGCATTGGCCATGGCCGTGTAGTAATCCAGGTACACCAGCCCCTGTGCCTCGGCATACTGCTTGAGCGCCGCATTCAAGGCGCGCACCTTCGGCGCCGGTTCGATGCCGGGCATCCACGGGTACTCGCTCACCGGCAGCACCGAGGCCAGCACCACGGCGATGCCGTGTGCGCGGGCCAGCTCCACCATCGCGTGCAGGTTGTCCTCGATCATCGCCTGCGTGCTGGGGCCGGTGTTGCCAGCAATATCGTTGGTGCCGGCAAGGATGAGCACCACGTCCGGCTGCAAAGTGATGACGTCCTGGCGGAAGCGCAGCAGCATCTGCGGCGTGGTCTGCCCGCCGATGCCGCGGTTGAGGTAGCCCTTGCCGGGGAAGAACGCCGCAGGATCTTTTTCACCCCAGCCCTGGGTGATCGAATCGCCGTAGAACAGCACGCGTGGCACGCCGGCCTGCTTGGCCGGTACGCGCGCGTTGGCCTCGCGGTAGCGGGCCAGCTCTGGCCAGTCGGACAGGCGCTGCTGCAGGTAGCGCACCTCATCCGGGGTGACCTGGTCGACCGGTTTCACCAGCAGTGGATTGACCGCCTGCGGCGGCTGCGCCTGCACACAGGACGCGGTCATGGCCAGGGCCAGGGCGGCAGCGCAGCATCGGGCGTGAAGGATGTGGCTCATGAATTCTCCAGCAGGAACTGGCTGATCTCGCGCCGCAGATCGAGGTCGTCGGTCTGCCGTGCGGCTTCGTCGGCGCGCAACGCGAACTCGTAGCCGCGCTCCTTTTCACCCTGGTCGATGTGGCGCCGCGCCAGCTCCAGGCAGATCGACGCTTCGCCCTCGATCACGCCCAGCTGGCGCGCCTGTTTCAGCGCGCGTTCGTAGTAACCGATCGCTACGCCACTGTCGCTGGTGAAGTCGCCCAGGGTTTCCCACAGGAAAGGATGGTCGCGGCCTTCCACCGCCATCGCATCGCAGTACTGCCGCAGTTCGTCATGCAGCCGCCACTGGCTGCGGGTATCACCGTGGGTGCTGGCATTGGCCATTTCGACCGCCACGCCCAGTACGTGCTCGTACACGTCCTGTGGAATTTCCATGGGAACCTCCTGCCGCTTGTCTGTTGCACGGTCAGGCTAGCACGGCCGGGTGATGCCCGGCCGTGTGGAGGTTCATCCACGCATGGTGCGGATTTACCGGGGGCCGTGCGAAGGCGGTACGTCCTGTGCGCCCCACTGCTCGTTCTTCGCGGTGCCCAGTTCGAAGTCCAGGGTGCCGCCGCGCTGCACGAAACTGGCGGGCAGCCAGCTCGCGTTGCTGGCCTTGCCATCCACCTGCAGCGACTGCACGTACGGCGCATCCATCGCTGCGCCGCGTGCACGCACCACGATCTTCGCGCCCGGGCGGGTGATCACCGCTTCGGTGAACAACGGGCTGCCGATCACCAGGTCCGCGCGGCCCGGGTACACCGGGTACAGGCCCAGCGCCGACCATACGTACCACGATGACATCTGCCCGAGGTCATCGTTGCCGGGCATGCCTTCGGGCGTGTTGGTCCAGATCTGGCGCATCGCTTGGCGCACGGTTTCCTGGGTCTTCCACGGCTGGCCGAGGAAGTTGTAGAGCCACGGCGCGGCGATGGACGGTTCGTTGTCCAGCTCGGCGTGCAGCGGGCCGGACTTGGTCACTGCCCAGGCACCATCCTCCTTGCGGAAGAACGCATCCAGGCGCGCGATGCTGGCGTCGCGGCCACCCAGCACTGCAAACAGACCGGCCGGATCGAAGGGCACCATCCACAGGTACTGCGCGCCGCTGCCCTCGACGAAGCCATCATCGGCGGCCGGGTCGAACGCCGGCCAACTGCCATCGGCGTTGCGCGGCTGGATGTAGCCCTGCTGCGCGGTGGCCTTGGGGTTGTACAGATTGCGCCACCAGCCGGAGCGCTCGCGGAACTGCTTTGCGCCCTGCGCATCGCCGGCCGCCAGGGCCAGCTCGGACAGGCCGAAGTCGGCACTGACCATTTCCAGCGTGTCGGCCGCACTGCCCCAGCCCGGTGCGCCTTCAGGCATGTACTTCAACGCCAGCCACTGGTCCAGGCCCGGGCGCTGGCCCACGCACAGCACCGGGCAACCGCGCTTGTCCAGGTCGCGCGCGGTGGGCACGGTGGCGGCCTTCTTCAGCGAGGCGTAGGCGCGCTGCAGGTCGAAGCTGCGGCCGCCAAAGGCATGGATGGCCGCCACCGACGGCGGCGACGGATCGCCGTTCATCACCCCGGTGGCACCGGTGATATGGGTCCAGCGATCCCAGACGCCGCCATTCTGGTCGGCCTGGTTCAACAGCGACTGCGCGACGTCCGAGCCCACCTGCGGCTGCAGCAGGGTCAACAGCTGCAGCTGCGAGCGATACACATCCCAGCCCGAGTAATTGGCGTACTGCGCCTGCTGTCGTTTGGACAGGCCATGCACCTTGCCATCCATGCCGCGGTAGCGCCCGTCGCCATCGCTGTGCAGGTTGGGCGCCAGCATGGCGTGGTAGAGCGCGGTGTAGAACACGGTGCGCTCGTCGGCGGTGCCGCCCTGTACCCGCACCTGGCCCAGCAGTTCGTTCCATTTCGCACGGGTGGCGGCCTGCGTTGCTACCACCGTCGTGCCCTGCGGGCTCTCGCGGCGCAGGTTGGCCCGCGCGCCGGCTTCATCCACGTACGAAATGCCGATGCGTGCGGTCACCTGCGGCGTGCGCCTGGCATCGAAACTGATCCAGCCGCCCGCACCCTTGCCGGCCGGCGGGTGGCCCTTGCTGCCATAGGTGGTGCCACCGCTCCCTTCACGCGCGCCGGCCTGTACCGTATCGTCGCGCCAGGTGCCACCCACCTCGAACGGCTGGTCGAACTCGGCGACGAAATGCAGGGTGTAATAGCTTTCGCGGCGGTCCTCGGCGAGGTAGCCGCAGAAGTTGCCGCTGGTGACCGAACCGCGCACGGTGCGCGTGGCCGGGTCGATGATGATCGTCGAATCGCTGCTGCCCACTTCGCTGTCGGACGTGCGGAACAGCAGGTTGGCCGGCTTGTCGGCCGGGAACTGGAACTGGCCCACGGCCGTGCGCGCGGTGGCCGCCAGGCTGACGGCCACGCCGTTGTCCAGGGTGAGCGTGTAGGCGCCGGGGCTGGCGGTTTCCTTGGCGTGGTCCAGCAGGCTGGTGTAGCGCACCCCGGCATCGGCGGATGAGGGCGACAGCTCCACTGGCAGGGTCACTGGCATCAGCGGGATATCGCCACTGGCGCCGGTGCAGCCGGTGCCATTGACGTGGGTCAGGCTGAAACCACGCACACCGTTGCTGCGCCACTCGTAGCCGCCGGGTGCGGCGATAGGGAAACGCTTGCCCGGCAATGCGGTCATTTCCGGGCTGAAGGCCACCATGCCGAAGGGCACCGTCGGCCCGGGGTAGACGTTGCCGGCGTTGGTGGTGCCGATGAACGGATTGACCTCGGCGGCCAGGTCCTGCGCAGGTGCCCTGGCGGCCAGCAGCGGCAGTGGGGACAGCGTCAATACAGCGGAAACGACGACCAGCAACGAACGGGACATCGACAACTCCAGTGGAAGGAGGCACCCACGCGCCTTGAACCGCTGAGAGTAGTACGCGGCCGGACACCCGGCGACGGGCCGGAGGTCATGGTTACCGGTACAGGGTCACGAACCGCAGCCTTCTGCTGGCGCGTCAATCAGAACAGCGTGCCCAGCTTGAACAGCGGCAGATAGGCTGCGAACAGGGCCACCGGCGTCGCCAGCATCAGCGCGATACAACCGATCAGCGCCGACGTGCGTGCCCGCCCCGCCAGCCAGGTGGCAACCACCGCCAGCGGTGCAAGCCAGACCAGCCCGTAGCTGCCTGCAAAGACCTGGGTGATCACGGGCAAGGGCTGCCCCGCTTCGGCAAAACTCTCAACGAACTGCGGTATCGCAAACCGGCCCAGCACCGTGCAGCCCGCTGCAGCCACGCCACTGCACAGCAGGCCGATCAGCAGCCATCCGATTCCGGTACGACCGGTTGCAACAGATGTCATGGCGGTATCCGTGACCGATCAGTAGGTGCCTTGTACGTACGGCTGCCCCGCCTGGGTGGTGCCGATGATCATCGCCACCGTTTGATTGTCCTTGTGGAAGCCGGCCGAGCACACCGCATCGCGGCCCTGGCCGCATTCGATCTCGGGGAAGTCCGGCAGTGCGGCCTGCGCTGATTCCGGCGGCGTGACGCGCCAACCGGCCGCATCAAGCAGGCGCTTGGCCTTGGCATAGGGCATGCCGGCGGTAATGCCCAACGCGGCCAGTTCACCGGTCAGCTCCTGCGCCGGCGCGATGGCCGGTGCGATGGCCAGTGACAGGGACACAGCAAGAACGATGGCTTTCATTGGACGCATCCGTGGCGAACACCAGAGCTGCAGCGTACCGCAGCTTTGCGGCAACGCAATGGCAGGGCCTTTGTAGAGTCGAGCTTGCTCGACTGTCTTCTGCAGGCAGTCGAGCATGGCTCGACCCTACAAAAGCAGTCGAGCATGGCTCGACTCTACAAGGGCAGTCGAGCAGGCTCGACCTTACTTCGCGTTCTTCACGTAGGTGTCGAACCAGTTCAGCATTTCCGACACCAGCTGTTCGTTCGATTCCAGCGCGGTGTACCAGTGCGGTTCGTTCGGCAGCATCACCAGGCGGGTCGTGCCACCGTTGCCACGGATGGCCTGGTACAGCTTGCGCGACTGGAACGGCTCGGTACCCGGGTTCGCATCGTCCTCGCCGTGGACCAGCAGCAGCGGCAGCTTGATCTTGTCGGCGTAGAAGAACGGCGACGCCTTCAGGTACACGTCCTGCGCCTGCCACACCGAGCGACGCTCGTTCTGGAAGCCGAACGGGGTGAACGTCTTGTTGTACGAACCGCTGGTCGCCACGCCGGCCTTGAACAGGTTGGTGTGCGCGATCAGGTTGGCGGTCATCAGGCCGCCATGGCTGTGGCCAGTGACGCCGATGCGGTTGCGATCGACCACGCCCATGTCCACGGCCTTGTCCACCGCCGCCTTGGCGTCGGCTTCCAGCTGCTCCAGGTAGGTGTCGTAGGCGGTCTTCGGGTCACCGACGATCGGGAACGAGGCGTTGTCGATGATCGCGTAGCCGGCCAGCAGCATCAGGCGGTACGGCTGCAGGCGGGTGAAGGTCTGCTGCGAACCGGACACCTGGCCGGCCTGGGCGGCGTTGGCGAAGTCGGCCGGGTACGCATACAGGATCGCCGGCACGCGCTGGCCTTCCTTGTAGCCCGGCGGGGTGTACAGGGTGAAGGACAGATCCACGCCGTCGGCGCGCTTGTAGGTCACCAGCTGCTTCTTGATCTGGCGCACTTCCGGCGTCGGGTCGACCAGCTTGGTCAGTGCAGTGGCCGTGGACGCGAACTGCGCCTCACCCTCCTTGGCGGCGGCAACCGCCTCGCCCTGCTGGCGCACGAACGCATTCGGCGCGTCCACCACCGACTGGTGCCAGGTGAGGTAGCGGCCCGGGGTGTTGCTGAAGCCCAGGAACTGCTCGTAGGCATCGGCGCTGCTGCGGAACAGGCGCTCGCTCTTCAGCGAGCCCAGGTCCAGGCGGTCCAGGAACGGACGATCACCCTGCGGCGATGCGCCCTGCCCGCGCAGGAACACGAAATTGCCTTCCTGGCGCACGACCGCCGCGCCGTTGGGCAGGCGCTTGAACACCAGGTTGCCCGGGTCGCCGTACAGCTCATCGCTGGACATGTCCCACAGCAGGCGGCCTTCCTTCTTCGGCTGGTCGACATCGACGATGCGGGTCTGCACCCAGTGGCGGTTCTCGTCGTTCTCGAACATGAAGGACACCGCCGGGTCCGCCGACCAGGCCAGGCCTTCGAAACGCTGCGCGGTGCGGGCGATTTCCACCGGCTTGCCGTTGAACGGGGCCTTCAGCATCAGCACGCGATCGCGGTGCGGCACGGTCACCTTCCAGTCGCCCTTGTCCAGCGCTTCGGCATAGACCAGCGTGGCCGGGTCGGTGGAGCGCCAGTCGAAACCACGCGGGCCTTCCGGCACGCCGTGCACCGGCACGCGGTCGGCCAGCGGCAGGCTGGCGATGGCGGTGGCCTTGCCCGTGGTGATGTCCAGCACCGCCACATCGTTGGCGAAGCGCTGGTAGGTGACCGCATGCGAGAACGGCGGCTTGATCGATTCGGTCAGCACGTGCACGCCATCGGGCGCAGCGTTGACGTCGTTGAAGATGGCGGCGCTGCCGACCGGGCGGACCTTGCCGCTGGCGGTGTCGACCACGGCCAGCTGTGAAGCGCCGTAGTAGGCGAACAGCTTCTCGTCATGCGCGCTGGTCAGCGTGTCGCGCGCTTCATAGGTGCTGCTTTCGCCGCTGCTGCCCAGCGATTCCTGCGCGTCCGGGCCGGTCGGCACGCCGCCGTCGGAGGGGGCCGCGCCCTGGTTGGCTGGCACCAGCTTCACCAGCAGGTTCTGGCTGCCGCCGAGCCACTGCACGGTGCTGCCGAAGATCGGGTTGAGCTGCACGCCCGGCACCTGCTTGACCTGGCCGGTGGCTGCATCGCCCACCCACAGCTGCACGCTGGTATCGACCGCATTCTGGAAGGCGAAGTGGCTGCCATCGGCCGACCACTGCGCTGCACCGGCGCAGCCCTGTGGCAGGTCGACCTTGGTGGTCTTGCCGCTGGCAATTTCAACCACGCTGAAATCGGCCACGCAGGCCGGAATGCCGTAACCACCGGGGGTATCGTGGCGGCTGCGGTTCTTCGGCTCCAGGCGCACACCGGCCAGCTTCAGGTACGGCTGGGCCACGCGGGCGATGGACGGATAGGTCTGCGCGGTGGTCAGCAGCAGGCGCTGGCCGCTCGGATCGACGTTCGGTGCCGGCGGCGGCGGTGCCTTCAGCACCTTCAGCAGGTGTTCCGGCGGCTTTGCGTAATCGGCAAGCGCCGGGCCAGCGGCCAGCAGGCCGAAGGTGGCAACGGCGATGGCCGCCGCCAGAGAGGTGCGATGGATGAGCATCCTTGATCCCCAGGGGTGTGATTGGGCACCCGCCAGACAGCGGGCATCGGCCGAATCTAGCACCCCGGGGAGGGTTGTGAATGGGCCGGAAGCAATGCACGCCGGGCATGGCCCGGCGCTACCACTGATCCGCCGGTGTCTGTGGTAGCGCCGGGCCATGCCCGGCGGCCACGCACCTCGCCTCATTGCTGCGCGTGCAGATCCCAGGTGGTCAGGTAATCGGGGTCGACCACGATCTCACCACCGGAGCGCAGCCGGTACTCGCCCGGCTCGGCCGGCAGGTACTGGTCCAGCATCGGTGGCAGGTAACGCTCGTGGCCATCGGCCTCGTCGGCCAGCACGACGCCTTCCTCGGCACTGATGCGCAGCACCGTGCCCGAATACTGCTGCTGGTCCCGCATCTGGCCATCGCCGCCATAACGGGTGATACCGACCAGTACCACTTTGCCGATCATCTGCTCGGCCTTGGCATCGTCCAGGGTCGGCAGCAGGGAATTGGATTCGTCGTTCATGGGTGCACCTCCAAAGCCTGCAAGAACATCGTGGAAACGCTTGAAGGATGGCAGCTCTCGTACACCACGGCCATCCTGGCCGGTTCATGCTCCCCGGGGATGAATGCTGCCATCGCCAGAGGCAGTGTGAAGTGAAGATGGCGCGCAATGCCGTGCCCGCCGCGCTGTCAGACAGTGGCCGTTACGTTTGGCGACAGCCTGCCCTATGCCTGGCGACCTACGCATTCATCCATGCGCCCCTGGATGCCCCCGACGTGCGCGCCGCCGACGTGATTCACTGCGCAAGCACCCGTGAAGCCCAATCGAAGCTGCGCTCATGCAGTGCGAAATAGCTGGTCGGCAGGGTGATCGACAGGCATGCGAGGCCGGACTGCAGCGCCGTCGGACTGCACGGCCGCAGGCCCTCGAAACGCGTTGCATGCAGGCGCTCCGTCGGCGTATAGGTCAACGCGTAGTCGTAGTCGCAGGTGCCACCGAACGTCGAAGCGGTATAGAACATCAGCGGCTGCTGCAGGCGCAGCGACACCTCCCGCAGCCACGCGCGGAACGCATCGGGCGCCTCCAGGCCGCGCATGTCCATCTGCGTGATGTACGCCTGGAGCTGCGCGCCAACGGCGGCATCGACCGGCGCTGCCCCGGCGTCTGGCCGCAGCCCGTCCCAATGCACCGCCCCCGGTATGTGCCCGGATTGGAATCCTTGCGGGCTGCCTACGCCGTGAAGCACCAGAAGGCCCTGCGCGCCAACGCTTTGACGATGCTCATCCCCCCGTGCATCGCAGGATGCCACCGGGTCCTTCACCACAGGTAGGCGATGTGTGCGAACGGCGATCCTGCTGCCCAGGCTACGGCCCGTTCCGTCGCGGCCAGATAGATTTCGTCCACACCCCACGCCATCGCAATGCTCCATTCCGTTGCCATCCACCCGTGCGCGTACCGTGCGCGGGTGGCCAAGGTAAACTGCGCGCAACCCATCCATCAACGCCCGCCGTGCGAACCGTCCACGCCCTCCGCTACATCACCCCGCTCCGCGAAGGGGGTTCCCTGCCCGCCGTGGTCGAGACCGACGACGACGGCATGGCCGTGCTCAAGTTCCGTGGCGCCGGCCAGGGTCCGAAAGCGTTGATCGCCGAGCTGATCGCCGGCGAAATGGCCCGCTCGGTCGGCCTGCCGATTCCGGAAATCCTGTTCGTGGAGCTGGACAGCGAGTTCGCCCGCACCGAACCGGACCCGGAGATCCAGGACCTGATCCGTGCCAGCGAGGGTCTGAACCTGGGCCTGGATTACCTGCCCGGCGCGATCAACTACGATCCTGCCGCGATGCCGGTGGATGCCGACCTGGCCTCGCGCCTGGTCTGGTTCGATGCCTTCACCAGCAACGTCGACCGCACCACGCGCAATCCCAACCTGATGGTCTGGCACCGCAAGCTGTACCTGATCGACCACGGTGCGGCGATGTACTTCCACCACGACTGGGCCAATGCCGGCGACGCCTGCGAAAAGCCCTTCGTGCTGATCCGTGACCATGTGCTGCTGCCGTTTGCCAGCCGCATTGCCGAGGTGGATGCCGAGCTGGCCGCACGCCTGCCCGATGCGGAAATCGAGCGCATCGTCGACCTGGTGCCGGACAGCTGGCTGGTGGACGAGCCGGCCTTCGACAGTCCGCAGGCTTACCGCCAGGGCTACATCAACTACCTCAAGCACCGCCTGAAGGTGCGTGCGGTGTTCGTGCAGGAGGCCATCCGTGCCCACGCTGCACACGTATGACTATGCCGTCATCCGCGTGGTACCGCGGGTGGAACGCGAGGAGTTCATCAACGTCGGGGTGATCGTGTCCTGCCCCGGCGCACGCCACCTGGAAGCGGCCATCGAAATCAATGCGGCGCGCCTGCAGGCGTTCGCCCCCGCGCTTGATCTGGAAGCCCTGCAACCGTGGCTGGATGCCATCGTGGCCATCTGCCGCGGCGACGCCAACGCCGGCCCGATCGCACAGCTGCCGGCACGCGCGCGCTTCCATTTCCTTACCGCCAAGCGCAGTTCGATCGTGCAGATGTCCAGCACGCACGTGGGCCGCACCGCCGACCCTGCGGGCGTGGTGGAGCACTTGATGACGAAGATGGTGCGGGTGCCGCGCTGAGGCGGCACCTTGTATCAACGTCCGACGCGTGTGCGCCGCCATGCGATGAACGCGCAACTCCCGGCGGCGGCGATCAACAGCCATCCCGCTGCGATCTGCCCGTGCAGGTAGCCCTGCGCGTACGCCACGCTAGCGCCACTGGCATCGATCAGCGGGATGACATTGAAGAGCACCTGCACGCCGCGCAGCAGGAACGCCAGGCCGCCGACCAGACACATCAGGGAAACGAATCGGTTCATGGTCCGATTCTGGTTTGCCAGCCGGTGCAGCGTCAACACGCCTGTCCTACGATCGGACCTCCTCACAGTGGCAACCGCCGGGCGATGTAGTTGACCACGTTGCCCACCGCATCCGGATCAACATTGGCCAGGCCGATGACCACGTAACCCTGCTCGGGCAGCACGACGATGGCACTGTTCGAGCCCGGTGCACCCCCCTCGTGCCCGTACTGGCGCTGACTGCCCTGCCCCTGCACCACGAATCCAAAGCCATACCAGCCCTTGTGATTCTGCGCGGTGGTGGCCTGGCGCAGCAGTGCCGGCGACACCAGCTTGCCGCTGCGCAGCGCCTCGCAGAACTTCAGCATGTCAGCGGCGGTGCTGTAGCCGCCACCAGCCGACATGCCACGCCAGGGCAGCGATCTGGTTTCGCGCGTCCATTGGCCTTCCTTCTTCGTGTAGGCAACGGCACGCTGCGCGACGTCCACGGTTTCCGGCTCGAAGCCGGTGGCGGTCATGCCCGCCGGGCGCAGGATGTGTTCATCGACATAGGCGTAGTAGGACTGCCCGGACACGGCCTCGATGATGCGCCCGAGCACGATGAAACCGTAGTTTGAATATCTGTCCTGGCTGCCAGGCGTGAACTGCGGCGCATCCTTGGCGAAACGCTGCACGTAATCATCGAGCGTCTTCAGCGAGGCTGAGTACTGCTCGAAATCATCGCCGAAAAAATCCCCCAGGCCACTGGTGTGGGTCAGCAGCTGGCGCACGGTCACGGTATCGGCGACGGCCTTGTTCGGGTAGTCCAGCAGGTGCTTGCCGATCGTATCGTCCAGGCTCACCTTGCCGGCCTGTACCAGCTGCAGGATGGCCACCGAGGTGAACATCTTGTTGGACGAGGCCAGGCGGAACTGCGTCCGTGCATCGACCGCGTTGTTCGCGCGGCGGTCAGCCAGGCCACCGCTCCAGTCCAGCAGCACGCGCCCGTTCTGCGCCACCAGCACGGTACCGGAGAGCGCATCCTCAGCGGCCAAGGCGTCCAGCTTGGCGCGGGCGTCAGCCATCAGCGCCGGCAAGGGAACGCGTGCGGGCTGGTACTGTTCCGGCGTGGGTGTGCCTTCCAGCTGGAACAGCTTCAGTCGTTGCGGATGGGCCGGGTCCATCTCCGCCGTGACCAGCATCGCACGCTCGCTCTGCTGCGCGAGCACGAGCAGCTTTGCCTGCAGTGGCGTGCTCTCACGCACCTCCAGCAGCTTCAGCGGGCCGGTCGACGCGCGGAATTCCAGGTAATCCTGCGGAGTGCTGCCTTCCTTCTTGGCGTAACGGTCGGCGAACGCCTGCAAGCCTTCAAGGCTGCCGGCATTGAAGGCAGCCAGCCAGTCATCGGCTGCACGTTTTGCCTCAGGGGCGGGCCGCGCAGCGTGCGCGGCCCCCATGCACAACAGCATCAACAGCGCCCAGAACAGTTGGCGGGCGGCGGGACAGCGCACGAACATGGCGATTCCTTCGCAGACGAGTCGTGCGGCCATCCTAGCCCAACGCTGGCGCGTGCCGAGCGGGTAGAGTCGACCGTTGGTCGACTACCGCGCAAAGCGCGGGGCCTTTTGGCCTGGTCGCAAAGCGCAGTCGACCAACGGTCGACTCTACCCTGGGTCGGTATCATCCAGCGGCCAGCGGCACCATCCCTGCGGGTACTCGCCCAGTCGGGTTGCCAATCCTGCCCTTATGGGATTGGCCAGGATGTAGCGCGCATGCTTTCGCAGTGATTCCTCACTGCGGATCGCATGGTCGAAGTAGCCCGCCTGCCAGAGGGCCCCGGCGCTTCCGCGATGTTGGTTGATCAGCAAACCGCTGCGTGACTTGAAGCGCTGCACGCAGTAGCCGAGTGACTTTTCGCGAAGCTGGGCAAGCCAATGCAGGTGGTCGGGCATGACCACCCACGCAAGCGACGAGGTCAGCCCTTGTTGGTCCATTGCCTCCAGCACCTGTATCGCGATGCCGGCGTTGGCTGGGTCTTCGAAGATGGGACGACGATCTCTGCAGATCATCGTAATTGCGTACACGTTGCCGATGATGGAGCGGCGGCCGATGAGGAGTTGTGGACTGGGCATGTGGTTGAACATGCCCATGGTGGCTCCGTTCTGGCATCGGCGTGAGACCAGTCATTCCATAGGGGAATGACCCGGCGCCGACTGAGTAGAGTCGACCGTTGGTCGACCCCGCGCGAGGCGCGGGGTTTTGGTTGGGTCGCGAAGGGCAGTCGACCAACGGTCGACTCTACCCCGCCATTTCGGCAGCGCGAGACCAGTCATCCCGTAGGGAAATGACCCGGCGCCGACTGGGTAGAGTCGACCGGTGGTCGCCCCCCGCGCGAGGCGCGGGGTTTTGGTTGGGTCGCGAAGGGCAGTCGACCAACGGTCGACTCTACCCTCCGTCTCCCCCTGCCCCTCACCGTCATTTCGGCAGCGCGAGAACAGTCATGCCGTAGGGAAATGACCCGGCGCCGACTGGGTAGAGTCGACCGTTGGTCGACTCCCGCGCGAGGCGCGGGGTTTAGCTGGGTCGCGAAGGGCAGTCGACCAACGGTCGACTCTACCCCGTCACTTCGGCAGCGCGAGAACAGTCATCCCGTAGGGAAATGACCCGGCGCCGACTGGGTAGAGTCGACCGTTGGTCGACTCCCGCGCGAGGCGCGGGGTTTTAGTTGGGTCGCGAAAGGCAGTCGACCAACGGTCGACTCTACCCCGCCATTTCGGCAGCGCGAGACCAATCATCCCGTAGGGAAATGACCCGGCGCCGACTGGGTAGAGTCGACCGTTGGTCGACCCCCGCGCGAGGCGCGGGGTTCTAGTTGGGTCGCGAAGGGCAGTCGACCAACGCTCGACTCTACCCCGTCATTTCGGCAACGCGTACGCCATCACGTAATCGCCCTTCGGCGTTTCCATGAAGTGGTGCCCGGCCGCAACGATCACCACGTACTGGCGGCCGTCCTGCTCGTACACCATCGGGTTGGCCTGGCCACCGGCCGGCAGCTTGGCGTGCCACAGTTCCTTGCCGGTCTTCAGATCAATGGCGCGCAGCAGGTCGTCGGTGGCCGCCGCGATGAAGATCAGTCCGCTGGCGGTCACCACCGCGCCACCGTTGTTGGGCGTGCCGATTTCAATCGGCAGGCCGGAACGGATGCCGAACGGGCCATTGCCACGCGCACTGCCGAACGGCCGATCCCACAGCAGCTTGCCGGTGCGCAGGTCGACGGCGCGGATGCCACCGTAGGGCGGCTGCTTGCACAGCAGGCCGGTGAACGGCAGGCGCCAGCCGGCGTTGACGTCGATGGCGTACGGCGTGCCCACCTGCGGGTCGCCCGCACCTTCGGCGCCGCCCTTGTCATGGGTGATCGCCTCGCGCGGCAGCCAGCCCTTGCGGTCGGCCTCGGCGCGCGGCACCAGCCGGTTGTAGTTGGGCATGTCGTTGTAGTTGGCCACGATCACCCCGCGCCGCGTATCGATGGCCACGCTGCCCCAGTCCGAACCACCGTTGTAGCCGGGGTATTCGATCGAATGGTGGTCTGCGCTCGGCGGCGTGTAGAAGCCTTCGTAATGCGCCTTGCGGAACTGGATGCGGCACACCAGTTGGTCGATGGGCGTGATGCCCCACATGTCCTGCTCGGTCAGGTCGTGCTCGCGGCGCAGCGTGTGGTACAGCGAGAACAACTGGGTGGGCGAGCGCTGCTCCGGTTCGACACCGCCGGTCGGCACCTTGCGTTCTTCCGCCGGGGTCAGCAGCTCGCCGGTGCGGCGGTCGAGGATGTACATGTCGCCCTGCTTGGTCGGCAGCAGGATGGCCGGCACCTTGCCCTGTGCGGTCGGGTAGTCGATCAGGCTGGCCTGCGAACCCATGTCGTAATCCCAGACATCCTTGCGCACGGCCTGGAAATGCCAGGCGGGCTTGCCGGTGGTCACGTCGATGGCGACCAGCGAGGTCGCGTATTTGTTCTGGTTTTCCGTGCGCGAGCCGCTCCAGTAGTCGCCTGCGGAATTGCCCATCGGCAGATAGACCAGGCCCAGCTTTTCATCGCCGGTGGCGGTGGTCCACATGTTCGGCGTGCCACGCGTGTACTCCTTGCCCTGCGCCGGCAGGCCGGTCAGTTCCGGCTGGTCCATGTCCCAGGCCCATCGCAGCTTGCCGGTCACCGCATCGTAGGCCTGGATGACGCCCGACGGCGCATCGCGGCGCTGGCCGTCCAGCACCTGGTGGCCGGTCACGATGACGCCGCGCACGATGGCCGGCGGCGAGGTGATGGACACATAGCCCGGCGGCGTGTTGCCCATGCCCAGGGTGATGTCGACCTGGCCGTTGTTGCCGAAGTTGGCGCAGGGCTTTCCGCTGTCGGCATCCACGGCGATGATGCGGCCGTCTAGGGTGCCTTCGATGATGCGTGCGGTGCAGGCCGGGCGGTTGCCGGGCACGCTGGCGGCGCCTGCGGTCGGCGGCGGTGCAGGCAGTGCGAGGTCGGCCGCCGCATCTGCCAGAGCAGCATCGACCACGGCGGCGCCACTCGGTTGTTCGTAATAGGACACGCCGCGGCACGCTGCGGTGTAGGGAATGGAAGCGTCCTTCACCTTCGGATTGAAACGCCAGATTTCCTTGCCGCTGCTGGCGTCGAGTGCGATCAACTGGTTGCGCGCGGTGCACAGGTACAGGCGGTTGCCGATCTTCAGCGGCGTGGTTTCCGCACCCCAGCGGTTCTCTGGCAGGTCGCCGGTGCGGAACTGCCAGGCCGGCTGCAGCGTGGCCACGTTGTCCGGGGTGATCTGCTGCAGCGGCGAGAAACGGGTGGCGGCATTGTTGCGGCCCCACGCGGCCCAGTCGCCGTCGGCCGGGCGGTCGGAGGGCTGCAGGCCGGTGGTGTCCTCGGTGGGATCGATGCCGGTCGAGGCGGCGGCATCGGGGAACGGCTGCTCGCCGCGCACTTCACCGTGCGGCACGAAGGCGAGCGCAAAGGCCGCCACGAACACCAGCATCAAGACCGCCGCAACACCGCGCGATGCGCGACGCGAAAAAGGCTGCTGCAGGGTCGGGGCCAGCAGCGCCATCACGATCGCCAGCGCGGTCACCAGACCCAGCCGCGGCACCCAGCGCCAGTAGCTGCTGCCCGACTCCCACCACGTCCACAGCAGCGTGCCGATGAAAATGGCGGCGAACAGCAGCGCGGCACTGCGGCGGTTGCCCCACAGCAGCACACCGCTGGCCAGCATGGCCACACCGGCGATGGCGTAGTACCAGGAACCGCCCAGCGTCAGCAGCCAGATACCCAGGCCGCCGATGACGGCGCCGAGCAGGATCAGCAGCAGGGACAGGAGGGTGGCCACCGGGTGCCGGCGACGCGGCGTGCGGGAGGGGTCTTCGGGGGGAACGGCAGCGGGGGCGGCAGGCATTTCAGGCTCCAGGGCGCGGCCGGGTGGCCGGTTGGACGGGGGGCTCCACTGCGGACGGCATCGTCCGCTGGTTCACCCACCGTTATCCGCCCCTGCCTGTGAAATGAATGCGTTCTTTGCCTGCAGATACGACGACGCCGGCACAAGGCCGGCGTCGTCGGGTACCTCTCATCGCGGCAGGATCACTCCTGCGCGGCGTCCTCGCTGCTGGCCGCAGCCGGTGCGCCGTCGGTCGTGGCCGGGGCGGCAGCAGGCACCTCGTCCTCGTCCTCGTCGATCGAGGCATCCATGCGCTCCACCGCCTGCAGCTTCTCGTCCTTGGACAGGCGGATCAGAGTGACGCCCTGGGTGTTGCGGCCGACGCGGCTGATTTCCGAGCCGCGCGTACGCACCAGGGTGCCGCCGTCGGAGATCAGCAGGACCTCGTCATCGGAACCCATCAGCACCGCGGCGACCAGCTTGCCGTTGCGCTCGGTGGTCTGGATGCCGATCACGCCCTGGGTGCCACGACCCTTGCGCGGGTAGTCCGGCAGCGGGGTGCGCTTGCCGTAGCCGTTCTCGGTGGCGGTCAGGATGTACTGCACGCTGGCGTCGTCGGCGCCGTCGATCACCGCATCGCCATTGGCTGCGATGTCCTCGACACCGTTGTCGTCCTCGTTCTCATCCTCGCTGCCGCCGGCACTCTCGGCCACGATCAGGCTGACCACTTCCTCGCCGGCCGGCATCTTGATGCCGCGCACGCCGGTGGCGGTACGGCCCATCGAGCGGACCTTGTCCTCGCCGAAGCGCACGGTCTTGCCGTTCGAGGCGAACAGCAGGATGTCACGCTCGCCATCGGTCAGGCCGACGCCGACCAGCGCATCGCCCTCGTCCAGGTTGATCGCGATCTTGCCGCGGGCCAGGCGGAAGGCGAACTCGCTCAGCGGGGTCTTCTTGACCGTACCGTTCTTCGTGGCGAAGAACACGAACTGGCCATCGGCGTATTCGCGTACCGGCAGCACGGCCTGCACGCGTTCGCCCGGTTCCAGCGGGATCCAGTTGATGATCGGACGGCCGCGGGCGTTGGAACCGGCTTCGGGCAGCTGGTACACCGGCAGCCAGAACACCTTGCCCGAACTGGTGAAGGTCAGCAGCGTGTCGTGCGTGTTGACCAGCCACAGCTGTTCGATGAAATCCTCTTCCTTCGTCGCTGCCGCACTGCGGCCACGGCCACCGCGGCGCTGCGCGCGGTACACGCTCACCGGCTGGCGCTTGACGTAGCCGGCGTGGGACACGGTGACCACCACGTCTTCCGGCGCGATCAGGTCGAGGATGTCCAGGTCTTCTTCGCTGTGGCGGATCTCGGTGCGACGCTCGTCGCCGAATTCTGCCTTGACGTTGACCAGTTCCTCGCGGATGACCTGGCGCAGGCGGTCGGGATCTTCCAGGATGTGGATCAGCCCGGCGATCACTTCCAGCAGCTGCTTGTACTCGTCGGTCAGGCGGTCCTGCTCCAGCCCGGTCAGGCGGTGCAGGCGCATTTCCAGGATCTGGGTGGCCTGGATCTCGGTCAGCTGGTAGCCGCCCTCGATCAGGCCCACACCCTTGGGCAGGTCTTCCGGACGCGAGGCTTCGGCACCGGCGGCGCCCAGCATCGAACCGACCAGACCCGGCTCCCACAGGCGGGCGAGCATGCGTTCGCGCGCTTCGTTGGGGTTCGGCGAGGTCTTGATCAGCTCGATCATCTCGTCGATGTTGGCCAGCGCGACGGTCAGGCCTTCCAGCACGTGGGCACGGGCGCGCGCCTTGCGCAGCTCGAACACGGTGCGGCGGGTAACCACTTCGCGACGGTGGCGGACGAAGGCCTCGAGCATCTGCTTGAGGTTCATCAGCTGCGGGCGGCCATCGACCAGCGCCACCATGTTGATGCCGAACACCGATTCCATCTGCGTCTGCTGGTACAGGTTGTTCAGCACAACCTCGGCAGATTCACCGCGCTTGATCTCGATGTAGATGCGCATGCCGTCCTTGTCGGACTCATCGCGCAGCTCGCTGATGCCGTCGATCTTCTTTTCCTTGACCAGCTCGGCGATCTTCTCGATCAGACGCGCCTTGTTCACCTGGTAAGGAATTTCAGTGACGATGATCGATTCACGGCCGTTGTCGGCCACTTCGATATCGGCACGGGCACGGATGCGCACGCGGCCACGGCCGGTGCGGTAGCCGGCGACGATGCCGGCGGTGCCGTTGATGATGCCGGCGGTCGGGAAATCGGGGCCCGGGATGTACTCCATCAGGCCATCGATATCGATCTCCGGATTATCGATCAGCGCGATGCAGGCGTTGATCGATTCGGTCAGGTTGTGCGGCGGGATGTTGGTGGCCATGCCCACCGCGATACCGGCCGAACCATTGACCAGCAGGTTCGGGAACCGGGTCGGCATGACCGTCGGCTCCAGTTCCTTCTCATCGTAGTTGGGCTGGAAATCGACGGTTTCCTTGTCGATGTCCGCCATCAGCTCATGCGCGAGCCGCGACATGCGCGCCTCGGTGTATCGCATTGCTGCAGCGGAGTCGCCGTCGACCGAACCGAAGTTACCTTGGCCATCGACCAGCATGTAACGCAGCGAGAACGGCTGTGCCAGGCGCACCAGCGTGTCGTACACCGACTGATCGCCATGCGGGTGGTACTTACCGATGACGTCACCGACGATACGCGCCGACTTGAAGTAGGGCTTGTTGCTGTGCGCGTTCAACTCGTTCATCGCGAACAGCACGCGGCGATGCACCGGCTTGAGGCCGTCGCGCGCATCCGGGAGCGCGCGGCCCACGATCACGCTCATGGCGTAATCGAGGTAGCTCTTGCGCATCTCGTCTTCCAGGTTGACCTGGATGATTTCCTTGGCGGTTTCTGCCATTCGGGTTCCGTTGTCTGGTAGCGGTCCAGTCCGGCGCAGCCCTCTGCGGGAGGGGGTCGTGCCGGAACCTCGATTCAACCTGTGGATACTACCACAACAGGCCGTTTTCCGCCTCCCTTTACGGGGATTTTACCGGCACAAATCAGGAACTTAGGGGTCCATACCGCCCCTGTAGAGCCGAGCCCATGCCCGGCTGCGCCATACCAGTAGATCCACGCCATGCGTGGATGGGGCGAACAAGGGGTCAGAGCCCTTTCCTGCAGAAAGGGATCCGACCCCGGCAGGACCCGCCTGCCTCAGCCGCCGAAGGCCGCGCGCATGTTCCCGGCGGTCGGGTTCAGGATGACGCCGCGCTCGGTCACGATGGCGTCGATAAGCTCGCCCGGGGTGACGTCGAATACCGGGTTCCAGGCGGCGATGCCCTCGGCCACGGTGCGGGTGCCGCCCACGCCGTACAACTCGCCCGGGTCGCGCTGCTCGATCTCGATCTGGCTGCCGTCCACGGTCTCCATGTCCACCGTCGAGGACGGTGCCACGACCATGAACTTCACCCCGTGGTGGCGGGCGGCAATGGCCAGCTGGTAGGTGCCGATCTTGTTGGCGGTATCGCCGTTGGCGCAGATGCGGTCGGCGCCGACGATCACCCACTGCACCGCGCCGGTCTTCATCAGGTGCGAGGCGGCCGAATCGGCGATCAGGGTGGCGTCGATGCCGTCCTGCTGCAGTTCCCACACGGTCAGGCGTGCACCCTGCAGCCACGGCCGGGTTTCACCGGCGAACACGCGGGCGATGCGGTGCTGGGCCATGCCGGCGCGGATCACGCCCAGCGCGGTGCCGAAGCCGGCGGTGGCCAGCGAGCCGGTATTGCAATGGGTGAGCACGCCGCTGCCGGCCTCGATCAGGCCCGCACCCAGCGCACCCATGTGGCGGTTGGCGGCCAGGTCTTCCTCGGCGATGGCCTGGGCCTCGGCTTCCAGAAGCGCCTTCCAGTCGGCGCCGGCGGCGGTCAGGCAGCGACGCATGCGCGCCAGCGCCCAGGCCAGGTTCACCGCGGTGGGGCGCGAGGCGTTCAGCCGCTGCAGTGCCGGTTCCATCTGCTGCAGTGCATGCGCACCATCAGCGGCCTGCACGTCGCGTGCTGCCAGCACCACGCCCCAGGCGGCGGCGATGCCGATGGCCGGTGCACCGCGCACGGTGAGTGCATGGATGGCGCTGGCGACCTCGTCGCTGTCATGGCAGACCACGTGTTCGACCACGAACGGCAGCTTGCGCTGGTCAAGCAGTTGCAGGGCATCGCCGGTCCACAGGATCGGGCGGATGTGGTCGTAGCGGGCGTAGTCGAGGTCGGTGGCAGTGTTCATGGGCCCATTGTAGGGCCACGCCCGGCGCGGTTGGAGCCTGAGCGGGCTCAATTCACCGAGAAATCGGCGCGGCAGCCGCCATCCACCCAGATGCCGTTGCGGCTCCAGCCCCAGGTCCTGCCTTCCTCGCAGGGCGTGCCGGACAACTGCTTGATCACCTTCGCCTCGGTGGAGATGGTGGCACCGCAGAAGCGCCGCCGCTTGGACTTGGATTCGCAGGTCAGCTTGCGTGCCACGTCGACGAACCGGCCGTCATCGTCGGCCACCTCGAAATCGCCCTGGCAGCCGCGGCTGGTCCAGACCTCGTTGCGCTTGTAGCCCCAGCCCTGCCCTTCGCGGCATGGCAGCACCGAAAGCTGGCGCAGCAGGCGAACCGGCGCGCCATCCAGCCGCACGGGGCAGCTCTGCGGTCGGCCGTTGGATTCGCAGCGCACCACGCGGCGCACCAGGCGCTTGCCCTTGCCGTCGCTGGCAGCAGTCGTGCCAGCGGCACCCTGCGCGGAACGCGCGCGGAATTCAGCACGGCAGCCCAGGGTCACCCACACGCCACTGCGGTCGGTGCCCCACTCGCTGCCACGGATGCAGGTATTGCTCGACAACTGGCGCACCAGGTCGACGCCGTTGCTGACGTCGATATCGCAGTGCACCCAGCCCATGTCGCGCGATTCGCAGGTCACCACTTCGCCCTCGTAGCCGGCCGGCTGGGCCGACGCCGACGACGGCAGCACGCCGCCCCATATCGCCATGGAGTACACCGGTGCCGCCACGACCGCAAACCACTTGACCAAAGCATTCCCCAACGGAGCGGATGAATCACGATGCCAGTGTCCCGCATCAGGCGTGATAAGACCATCATCGTGCTTGCTGAATCAAGCGCGAAATCCGTCGGTTTTGTTCAGGCGCAGCGCACGCGCATGCGTTCAGGCATGCGCGAAATCGAAGGCCAGCACATCGGCGATGCGCGGCGTGCGGTTCATCGCCATCAGCAGGCGATCCACGCCCACCGCGACACCTGCACAGGCAGGCATCGCAGGCAATGCCGCCAGCAAGGCCTCATCGAGCGCCGGCTGCACCTGGCCACGTTCGTGCCGGCGCTGCTGGTCATGTTCGAAGCGCGCACGCTGCTCGCCTGCATCGTTCAGCTCGTGATAGCCGTTGGCGAGCTCGACCGCCCCCAGGTACAACTCGAACCGCTCGGCCAGCGCTGGCGTGCCCGGGCGGATGCGCGCCAGCGCCGCCTGGCTGGCGGGCCAGTCATGCACCACGGTCATGACCGCGTCATCGAAGTGCGGTTGGATGCGGTGGGTCATCAGCAGGTCGAGCCAGTCGTCACGGGTCAGGCCCACCGGATCGATGTGCACGTCACCCAGCGCAGTGCGCAGCGCACCTTCGTCCGCATCGAACGGATCGACGCCGGCATGCTGCAGGAACAGTTCACGGTAGCTGAGCACGCGCAGTGTTGCCGTGCGCCCGACCAGCGCCAACGCCTGGCGCACCAGCTCGGCCGTTTCCTGCACCAGGCGATGGTGGTCCCAGCCCACGCGGTACCACTCCAGCATGGTGAACTCGGGATTGTGGCGGCCACCGGCCTCGCCATTGCGGAACACCCGGCCGAGTTCGTAGCAATCGCCCACGCCCGCGGCGAGCAGGCGCTTCAGGGGAAATTCCGGCGACGTGCGCAGCCAGCGGCGGCGGCCACCGGCATCGACGTGGCCGCTGAAATCGGTATGGAAGCTGTCGATGTTCGGTTCGGTGTTACCGGCCACCGAGAGGATCGGCGTTTCCACTTCCAGCACATCGCGCTCGGCGAAGAAACGGCGCACCAGCGCATTGAGCGCGGCACGCTGCTGCAGCGCGCGCAGCAGGGCCTCGCTCACAGGATGCCCTCCGGGCGCGGGTGGTCCAGCGGCAGGGTCAGCAGATCGCGGGTGTCATCGATGTAGCCGCTGGCCAGGTACAGGCGCCGCGCCAGTTCGTTGTGGTGGTTCACTTCCAGGCGCAGGCGGCTGACACCGCGGCCACGTGCCCGCTGTTCGCAGGTGGCCAGCGCCTGCTTGCCACGGCCGCGGCCGCGCGCGCGGTGCGCCAGGTACAGCTCGTCCAGCAGCATGAAATGGCCGCCCTGCTCCAGGCTGAAGCCCATGGCGATGACCGCGTAGCCGCAGACCTCCCCTGCCTCGTCCAGCCACAGCAGCACTTCGCCGTTGCGCGGGTCGGCCAGCAGTGCATCGACGCCACGGCGCACGCGCGCATCGTCGAATTCGATCTTGTCTTCGGCGTAGAACTCACGCATCAGCGCGATCAGCAGCGCCTCGTCGGCACGGGTGGCCAGGCGGAAATCCAGCGGGGCGGTCTGCATCGGTTGTCCTCTCATGCGTCAGACCGGGCGCACGCGGCGCCCGGCGGGGTCATTACTCGTGTTCGGCCAGATAGGCCAGCAGGCGGTCTTCATCCCACACCGGCACCCCCAGCGACTGCGCCTTGTCCAGCTTGGAGCCGGCCTCGGTGCCCGCCACCAGGAAACTGGTCTTCTTGGAGACACTGCCGGAGACCTTGGCCCCCAGCGCTTCCAGGCGATCCTTGGCGACATCGCGGGTGAGCTGGGCCAGCGTGCCGGTGAGCACCACGGTCTGCCCATCCAGCGGACCAGCGACGACCTCGGCCAGCGCCGGCGCCTTGGCCAGGATGTGCTGCATCTCGGTTTCCGCCGCCAGCAGCATCGCGCCATGGCCATCCGTGTCCAGCCACTGGGCCACGCCGCGCGCGGTGTCATCGGGCAGGCCGGCGTTGACGAACTGGCCATGCTCGGCGTCAAGCACCGCCTGTGCGCTGGGCAGCACGGCCACCAGCTTTTCCGCACGCAGGCGGGTGATGCCGGGAATCTCGGCTTCCACCAGCAGCTGGGCCAGGTCCAGGCCCTCGCGCAGCTTGGCGCTCGGCGGGTGGCCATCGCGGATGCGGACCTGGCCGACCTGCAGCAGCGCGTCGATGGCCTGCTGGTTGCCGTCCTGCTCGAAGAAATGCCCCAGCGAGCGCGCCACTTCGCCACCGATATCCGGCACGCGCTTGAACAGCGGCCACGGCAGGCGGCGGATCAGCGCCAGATCACCAAACCACAGCGCCAGCGCCTTGGCCGTGCTCTCGCCCACGTGTTCGATGCCCAGCGCGAACAGCAGCCGTTCCAGGCTGGCCTCGCGGCTGGCATCGATGGCGGCGATCAGGTTGTCGGCCCACTTGGTCGCGATCTTCTTCGTGTTCCATTCGAACACCACCGGCTGCACCAGCGCCTGCGCGCGCCATGCCGGGTCCTGGCCGTCGAGCTTGAGCACGGCGTTGAGCACGTCGCCACTGCCTTCGGCCGGCAGGTGCGGCTTGAGGCTGTTGGCCAGCGCCGAGGGATCCTCGGCATCGAGCACCAGTTTCAGGTGCAGCAGCTGGTCGCGGGTCAGCTGGTAGAGGTCGGCAACGCGCTTGACGATGCCGGCGTCGACCAGGGTTTCGATGTACTTGTCACCCAGCCCATCGATATCCATCGCACGGCGCGAGGCGAAGTGCGCGATGGCTTCCTTGCGCTGCGCCGGGCAGCTCAGTTCACCCGAGCAGCGCCACGCGGCAGCGCCTTCTTCGCGCACGATCTCCGAGCCGCACACCGGGCAACGGGTCGGCATCTGCCACGGCGTGGTGCCCTGCGGGCGGCGGTCGAGGATGACGCTGACCACTTCGGGAATGACATCACCGGCGCGGCGCACGATCACGCTGTCGCCCACGCGCACGTCCAGGCGTGCGATCTGGTCGGCGTTGTGCAGCGTGGCGTTGGAGACAATCACGCCGGCCACTGCCACCGGCGCCAGGCGCGCGACCGGTGTTGCGGCACCGGTGCGGCCGATCTGGATCTCGATCGCCTCGACCGTGGTGCTCTGTTCCTGCGCCGGGAACTTGTGCGCGATGGCCCAGCGCGGCGCGCGCGAGACGAAGCCCATGGCCTGCTGGCCGGCGCGATCGTCGAGCTTGTAGACCACGCCGTCGATATCGAACGGCAGGCCGTCGCGGCGCTCGCCGATGTCACGGTAGTAACCGAGCAGGCCGTCAGTGCCGTCCACCACCTTGCACAGCTCGCTCACCGGGAAACCCCAGGCCCCCAGCTGCGCCAGCGTGCCCGAATGGGTGTCAGGCAGTTCACCGCCCTGCACGTCGCCGGTGCCGTAGGCAAAGAAGCTCAGCCTGCGCTGTGCACTCATCTTCGCATCCAGCTGGCGCAGCGAACCGGCCGCGGCATTGCGTGGGTTGGCCAGCACCTTGCCGCCGTGCAGGCGCGCGCGATCGTTGTAGGCCTCGAAATCGGCACGGGCCATGTAGACCTCGCCGCGCACTTCCAGCACGTCGGGCCAGTCCTGGCCCTGCAGACGCTTGGGAATGTCGTTGATCTCACGCAGGTTGGCGGTCACGTCCTCGCCGGTGCTGCCATCGCCACGGGTGGCGCCCAGCACGAACGCGCCGTATTCATAACGCAGGCTGATCGCCAGCCCGTCCATCTTCGGTTCGGCCGAGAACTGCAGGCTGCGGCGGCCGAGGCGCTCGTCGATGCGGCGCACGAAATCGGCCACTTCCTCATCGCTGAAGGCGTTGGACAGCGACAGCATCGGCACCGCATGGCGCACCTCGGCGAAGCGGCCGGACGGACGCGCACCCACCTGCTGGGTGGGGCTGTCGGCCACGGCCAGTTCCGGGTGCTCGCGTTCCAGCGCCTCCAGCTCGCGTACGAGCCGGTCGTAGTCGACATCGGGGATCTCCGGCGCGTCCAGCTCGTGGTAGGCGCGGTTGGCCTGGGCGATCTGCCGGCGGAGGTCTTCGGCGCGTTCGGCGGGGCTGGAGCTCATCGGGATCCGGTGTTTCTGGGATGGCCGTGAATTCTACCGCGCCCGGGCGCCAGGCCCCGTCATGCTGGCACCTCTCGGGGTCGGATCCCCGAAGGGGCTCTGACCCCGACCGTGGACTGCCTCCTTTGTAGTCGAGCTTGCTCGACTGGGCCGGTAGAGCAGTCGAGCAAGCTCGACTCTACAAACACCCCGCTTGCCGCCCGCCCCCACCAGCGTTAGCGTGCTGCGGTTGCCCTCCGGAATCCTCCCCGTGTCCCTGCCCGCTTCCCGCCGCCACTTCCTGCAACTGGCCGGGGTCGGCCTTGTCGCCGCCGGCAGCAGCCTGCCCCGCCTCGGCCAGGCCCAGCCCGCCGCCGCACCCGCTGCCGCCGGTCCGGTCCTGCTCAACTTCAACGAGTGCCCGTATGGCCCCTCGCCCGCCGCCCAGCAGGCGGCACGCGACAGCATCGCCGGCAGCGGCCGGTATCAGTTCGCCCTGGCGGGGCAGGTGCGCGATGCCTTCGTCGCCCAGGCCGGCATCCCGGCCGATCATGTGCGCCTCTACCCGGGTTCGAGCGAGCCGTTGAACCGCTCCGCCACGCTGTGGACCGGCCCGCAGGCAGCGCTGGTGGTGGCCGACCCCACCTTCGAAACGCTCGGTGACATGGCTGCTGCGCGTGGCGCTCATGTGCAGAAGGTGCCGCTGCGCGCCGATGGTGCGCACGACCTGCGCGCGATGGTGGCTGCGGCGCATGCGCAGCCGACGGGGCTGATGTACGTATGCAATCCGAACAACCCCACCGGCTCGATCAGCCCGGCGGCCGAACTGGCCTGGCTGCTGGCCAACAAGCCGACCAGCACCCGCGTACTGGTGGACGAGGCCTACCTGCAGTACAGCGATCAGCCGAGCCTGATCGCACAGGTGGCCCATCGCGATGACCTGATCGTGCTGCGTACGTTCTCCAAGCTCTACGGCATGGCCGGCCTGCGCCTGGGCATTGCGGCGGCCCACCCCGACCGGCTGCGCGAACTGGGCAGCCTGGGCGAGAACCCGCTGCCGGTGCCGGCGCTGGCGGCCGCGCTGGCCAGCCTGCAGGATCCCGGGTTGATCGCGCAGCGGCGACTGCAGAATGCGAAGGCCCGGCAGGCCACCATCGCCTGGCTGGGCAAGCGCGGCTTCAGCTGCGTGCCGTCGGAAGCAAACTGCTTCGTGGTGGATGTGCAGCGCGACGGCAACGCGTTCGCCAAGGCGATGGCCGACGACGGCGTGGTGATCGGCCGCAGCTGGCCGATCTGGCCGCAACGCGTGCGGGTGACCGTGGGCACCGAAGAGGAAATGGCCGCGTTCCGTCGCGCATTCGCGAAGGTCACCGGCGTGCCGATGTAGAGTCGAGCCATGCTCAGCTGGGGCGCGGCCTGGCCCTCTGTAGAGTCGAGCCATGCTCGACTGGGGCCTTCCCTACAAGCTTGACCGCATTCAAGCGATACCCAAGCTGCCTCAGCCAGCCAATGCTGAGTCATGCCCAGCCCACAACTACTGAAAGGCCGTTGGTCGCAATTGCGGAACGTCTACGCGATCACCACGGTCACCCACCAGCGCCATCGGCACTTTGATGATCCAGCCCACGCAGCCGTGATTGTTGCGGGGTTACAGTGGATCGAGCAGGAAAGCCGATGTCTCAACCTGGCCTGGGCGGTCATGCCGGATCACGTACATTGGTTGATGCAACTGCGCTCGGGAACCCTTGCCGCGTCGGTGCAGATGATGAAATCGCGTTGCAGCCGACTCATCGGCACCGACGGACCACTCTGGCAGCGTGGCTACTACGACCATGCGGTGCGGTGTGACGAATCCTTGAAGAACCAAGCGCTCTATATCGCAGCGAATCCTGTCCGCGCCGGACTGGCGGCCCAGCTCGGCGATCATCCGTTTGCCTGGTGCCGGTGGTTCGATAGCGCGCCCTAGGGCGGGTCGCGCACGACCCATCTTGCGGAGTCGAGCATGGCTCGACTCTACATAAAGGCAGTCGAGCATGGCTCGACTCTACATAAAGGCAGTCGAGCATGGCTCGACTCTACAGAAGGGCGTTTACCAGCGCGGGGTCTTGGTCAGCGGCGGGGCCTGGTGCTGGCGGTCGTAGGCACGCAGCTCGTCGCGGATGTGGGCGATGCGCTGGCGGCCCAGGGCGTTGCGGCTGTCATCCAGCACCACGCCATCAAGCAGCTCGGCCATGCGCTGCACGGTCGGCAGCATCTTTTCCCAGGCATCCAGCGCGGTCAGCGGCGCCGGCAAGGTGAGGAAGAAGGCAATTGCCGGGGTTTCCATGGCGCGGATGTTGGCCATGTCAAAGCTGCCCGGCTTCATGATGCTGGCCATCGAGAAGATCGGGCCGCGCTCGGGATGGCCTTCCACCAGGCGGTGGAACACGTTCATGTGGCCGAACACCAGGCCGGTCTTCTCGGCCGCCACCACGATGTCCTCGCCACGCAGCTGCTCACCGGCGCGGGCGGCCACGAACAACGACACGATCTTGTCGAAGTCCTGGGTCGCGCGCTTGCCCAGATCGCTGCTGCCGGCATCGGTATCGGCCAGGCCAAGCTCGGCCTGCTGGCCTTCATCGCCCAGGCCCGGCTCGCTGCGGGTCTCGGCCAGGGCCACGCCGTCTTCGCCCAGCACCGGCTCGCGGCGCTCGCCGGCAGTCGGTTCAGCGCTCTCCACGCGACGTCCCTGCGGCTTCTTCTTCGGACGGCCAAACAGGAAGATCGCAGCAACCAGCAGCAGGCCGGCGGCCAGGATGCCGATGCGCAACAGTGCCGTGTCGGTCATTCGGTAGGTACTCCGGCTAGTTCATTCAGGTAACTAGAATGGCACGTCATGCCGCGCCCGCCAATCGCGCGGCTTCTTCCAGGTCCACGCTGACCAGGCGGCTGACGCCCGGCTCGCGCATGGTGACGCCCGAAAGCTGGTGGGCCGCCTCCATCGTTGCCTTGTTGTGGCTGACGAACAGGAACTGCACCTTCTCGCTCATCTCCTTGACCATGTTGGCCAGGCGGCCGACGTTGGCCTCGTCCAGCGGCGCATCCACCTCGTCCAGCAGGCAGAACGGCGCGGGGTTGAGCTGGAAGATGGCGAACACCAGGGCCACCGCGGTCATCGCCTTCTCGCCGCCGGACAGCAGCGAAATGCTGGACACGCGCTTGCCCGGCGGGCGCGCCATGATGGTCACGCCAGTGTCGAGCAGGTCTTCACCGGTCAGTTCCAGGTAGGCATGGCCGCCGCCGAACAGGCGCGGGTACAGCGCCTGCACGCCGGCGTTGACCCGGTCGAAAGTGTCCTTGAAGCGCCCGCGGGTTTCGCGGTCGATCTTGCGGATGGCGTCTTCCAGGGTTTCCAGTGCGGTGGTCAGGTCGGTGTGCTGCGCGTCCAGATAATCCGAACGCTGCGAGGCCTCGCCGTACTCGTGGATGGCCGCCAGGTTGACCGGCTCCAGCCGGCGCATGCGGCCATCGATCTGGTGCACCGCCTGTTCCCAGTCGCCCAGGCGGGCATCGTCGGGCAGCGCGTTGAGCACGTCCTGCAGAACGAAACCGGCCTTTTCCACCGCGCCCTGCAGGGTCTCGGCGCTGAGCACCAACGCCTGCTGGTCCAGCTTGCGCTGCGAAATGCGCTCCCGCTGGGCCAGCGCCTGCTCGTCACGCTGGTGGCGGGTCTGTTCGTAATTGCGCAGCTCGGCGTCGATGCCATCGAGCAGCGTGCGCGCTTCGGTCAGCACGCGGTCGGCGCGAACGCGCTCTTCCAGCGCGTTCTGGTGTTCGGACTGCAGTGATTCGACCGGCGAATCGCCTTCGTCCAGCTGCGAATGCAGTTCGCCCAGGCGCGAATCCAGCTGGCCGCGCTGCGTGCTCATGCGCTCCAGTGCCTGGCTCAGCGATGCCACCTGGGCACGCTGCGATTCCAGGGTCAGGGCCAGGGCATGCGAGCGCTCGCGCACGGAACGCGCCGCTTCTCGGGCCAGGTCGCGCGCATCGGTCAGCTGGCGGCGTTCGCCTTCCAGGCCCTGCCGCGTCGACTCCAGGTCGCCCATGCTGCTGACGGCGTTTTCCAGCCGCGAGCGCGCCTCGCGCGCCTGTTCGCGATTGACGTCCAGTGTTTCAAGCAACTGCGCCAGCTCGCCTTCGATGCGATCGATGCGCGTGCGCGCAGCTTCCACCTTGCCCTGCTGGCCCTGCAGCTGGCCGGCCAGCTCGGACACCGCACGATGGGCCTGGTACAACGAGCGCTGCGCGTCCTCGCGCTGCTGCTCCGCTGCCAGCAGCTGGTCACGGAAACCAGCGAGCTGTTCTTCCAGCTCGGCCTCGCGGTCCTGCAGCTGCTCGATCTGCTCGCGCAGTTCGTTGATCTCGCGTTCGCGCAGCAGCGCGCCCTGCTCGGCCGCACCGGAGCGCGACACGCGCAGCCAGCCCTGGCCCAGGCGCTCGCCGCCCTGGGTGATGATGGAATCGCCCTCGGGCAGGCCCACCTGCAGCGTCTTCGCTTCGGCCAGATCGCGGGCACCGTGCAGGTGCGCCAGCAGGCGGCGGATCGCGACCGGGCCGCGTACGCGCGCCGCCAGCGACGTCGGCGCCACCTTCAACTCACCGGCATCGTCGGCCACCAGCGCGATGCGGCCGTCGCCCAGCTCGCCCAGTGCATCGACCAGGCGCGCCGGATCATCCACCAGCACGCCTTCGATCAACTGGCCGAGCGCGCTTTCCACGGCATTTTCCCAGCCCGCGTCGACGTCCAGGCGCTCGCCCACGCGCGCGGCCGAATCCAGCCCCTGCGCCTTCAGCCAGGCCACGGCGGCACCCTGCTCCTGGCCGAGTGCGGCCTGCTGCAGGGTTTCCAGCGAGGCCAGGCGGCCACGCAGGCCATTGGCCTGCTTGCGCAGCTCGGCCAGTTCGTTCTGGCCCGTGCGCTGCTGTTCCTGCACGGCGGCCACGCCCTGCTTGCGCTGCTCGACGTCCTCGCCGAGTTCGTCCAGCGCGGTCTTCTGCGTTTCGTGCTGCAGGTGCAGCTGCTCAAAGGCCTCCTCCAGCGCATCCACATCCAGCCCGGCGCGCTCGGCGGCCAGCGCTTCGCGGCGGCGGTCGGCATCGAGGATCTGCTTGTCCAGGTAGTCCACGCGGGTGCGCTCGACATCGCCGGCGCGCGAAGCTTCCGAACTCTGCGAGGTGTGCTGCTCCCAGCGCTGCTGCCAGCTGGCCAGGCGGTCTTCGGCCTCGCGCAGGCTTTCCTGCTTGATCTCGTTTTCTTCCTGCAGCGCTTCCAGCTGCGGGGTGGCATCGTCGACCGCCTCGCGCAGCACCATCAGCTTGGCTTCGTCGCCGCTGATGTGCTGGCCCAGCTCGGACAGTGCCTGCCGGGTTTCATCGCGCGCCTTGTGCAGGCGCTGCGACAGTTCGCGCTGGTGCTGGATCTGCTGCTCGACGCGGGCCAGGGTGCTGCCCACCTGGTAGACGGCGGCCTGCGCGGTATTGAGCGCGTCGGCGGCCTCTTCGCGGCGCACGCGCGAGGTCTCGATGCGGGCCTCGGCGTCACGCTGGTCGGCGATCAGCTGCTGCAGCTTGGTTTCTTCCTGCGACAGGCCTTCGCGCAGCTTGGACAGGCGGCCATCGAGGCCGCGGAACTCCAGGGTCTTCCACTCGGCATCCTTGACCCGGCGCTCTTCCTGCAGGGCCTGGTACTGCTCGGCCTGCCGGGCCTGGCGCTTGAGGTGTTCGAGCTGCTTGCTGATCTCGTCGCGCAGGTCGCCCAGGCGGTCGAGGTTCTCGCGGGTATGGCGGATGCGGGTTTCGGTTTCCTTGCGGCGCTCCTTGTACTTGGAGATGCCTGCGGCCTCTTCCAGGTACACGCGCAGGTCTTCCGGCCGCGCCTCGATGATCTGGCTGATCATGCCCTGCTCGATGATCGAGTAGCTGCGCGGCCCCAGGCCGGTGCCCAGGAACAGATCGGTGATATCGCGGCGGCGGCACTTGGTGCCGTTGAGATAATAGTTGCTGCTGCCGTCGCGGCTGACGGTGCGCTTGACCGAGATTTCGTTGAACGAGGCGTACTCGCCGGAAATCGTGTGGTCCGAATTGTCGAAGATCAGCTCGACGGTGGCCTGCGAGACCGGCTTGCGGGCGTTGGAACCGGAGAAGATCACGTCGGTCAGCGAGTCGCCGCGCAGGCGGCTGGCCGAACTTTCGCCCATGACCCAGCGCACGGCGTCGATGATGTTCGACTTGCCGCAGCCATTGGGCCCCACCACGCCGGTCATGTTGGTCGGCAGGTGCAGGGTGGTCGGATCGACGAACGACTTGAAGCCGGACAGCTTGATCGTGGAAAGACGCATAGAGGTTCCGGACTGGGGCCGGCGAGCGGCCTGCTTACCCTCCAAGTCATTGATCCTGCTGGGATCGCTGGCCGTGGAACGGGTGTGACGCCCTGAGTATACCGATGTGGCTGTGTTCTACGAGGGGCGTGGAACATTACCCGGGCCCGGCCGCGCGGACAGGGGCCCACAAAAACAAAACGGGCACCCTTGCGGGCGCCCGTTCTGGTGACACCAGGCCTTGCGGCTTGGGATCAGGCCTTTTCGGCTTCAACCACAACCTTGACGGTGGTTTCGACGTCGGCGTGCAGGTGCACCAGGACGTCGTACTCACCGATGTTGCGGAAGGCGCCTTCGCCCAGGATGACTTCGCTCTTGTTCAGCTCGAAGCCGGCAGCGGTGAAGGCATCAGCGATTTCGCGGGCGCCGACCGAGCCGTACAGCTTGCCTTCGGTCGAAGCGTTGGCGGCGATGGTCACGCTCGCGCCTTCCAGCTTGGCCTTGCGGGCGTCAGCGTCGGCGTGGATGGCCTGGGCCTTGGCTTCGTATTCGGCGCGCTTGGCTTCGAACTCGGCCTTGTTGCTCTCGGTGGCCGGAACGGCCTTGCCCTGCGGCACGAGGAAGTTACGGCCGTAGCCCGGCTTCACGTCAACCAGGTCGCCCAGGTTGCCGAGGTTGGTGACTTTCTGCAGGAGGATCAGCTGCATGGTATTGCTCCAGATAAGTTATTCGTTAGCGAGGCAATGCCCCGCAACAAAGGCTGTCCGAATAGCTGGCACAGCGGGGGCGGCACCGGGCCGCCCCGCCGGGCATCAGACGTCGTGGTTGTCGGTGTACGGGATCAGGGCCAGGAAGCGAGCGCGCTTGACGGCGGTCGCCAGCTGGCGCTGGTACTTCGACTTGGTACCGGTGACGCGGCTCGGCACGATCTTGCCGTTCTCGGTCAGGTACTGGCGCAGGGTGTTGAGATCCTTGTAATCGATCTCCTTGACACCTTCAGCGGTGAACTTGCAGAACTTGCGGCGACGGAAGAACTTGGACATGTCAGTGCTCCTTAGGCGGCCGAAGCGGCGTCGTCGCCGGCATCGTTGTCAGCGGCGGGGGTGGTTTCGCCTTCTTCGTCATCACGACGACGACGCTCACCACGCTCGGGCTTGTCACCCTTCTCGTCCTTGCTCTTCATGATCAGCGACTGCTCGGTGTCAGCCTCGTCACGCTTGATGACCAGGTTGCGCAGCACGGCGTCGTTGAAGCGGAAGCTTTCGGTCAGTTCGTTCAGAACGGCCTGGTCGGCTTCGATGTTCAGCAGCACGTAGTGCGCCTTCACCAGGTTCTGGATCGGGTACGCCAGCTGGCGGCGGCCCCAGTCTTCCAGACGGTGGATGGTGCCGTTGCCGTTCTCGACCAGCGACTTGTAGCGCTCGATCATGGCCGGGACCTGCTCGCTCTGGTCCGGGTGGACCATGAACACGATTTCGTAATGACGACTCATGTTTTTCTACCTTTCGGATGTGGCCTTGCGGCCGGACAGCCCCCCGCCGTGGTTACCGCGGTGGGGCAAGGGTTCCCGCCAGGAAGGCAGGAAGCCGCGCATTATGGCGCAGATGGGGGTGCCGGGCAACCGGCCGGGGCCAGGCAACCTGAACCCGCCCCGGGCTACCCCAGATCGACATGAAGGCGGTGCTGGCCGCATTCCAGGCACTGGAACAGGCACCCGACCATCTCGCCATCCCGGCTCAGATGTTCCAGCACCCAGTCGGCGTCGCGCGGGTTGACCTCGGCCACGTCCGGCCGGACCTCGTCGAGGATGGGCTGGAGGTCTTCGCTGCCGGCATAGCCGAGGAAGGCGCAGGGCCGTTCACAGTGGCTGAGCCAGACCGACTGCTGCCAGGAGGCATAACCTGGAGTGCGCTCGCAGATCTCCAGCAGCAGCGGGCGGGCAATGGTCGGCGGCGGGTCGGCCGGGTCCGGCGACACCCCCTCGATATCACTCCAGCCAGTGAACTCGCCACCGTAACGGGCCGCGGCCCTGCCATCGGCGATGCACCACGGGCACAGATAATCCGGGCGCAGGTGTGTGTAGAACGGCCCCCGGTAGCGCAGCGTCCGCGGCTCGCCGCAGCAGTCGCAGACCCCGTCGATATCCTCGAAGGACAGTGCGTAGGCGTTGGGGTGATAGGTGAAGACCGGTCGTTCCATTCCGTGGATTCCTTCCCTGCCAACCAAGGCCGGCATCTACCCGAGCAGGCTCTGGGCGAGGCTCAGGCCTTGTCGGCGTCGGTGGTGAAGCTTTCGCCGCAGCCGCACTCGGCAGTGGCGTTCGGGTTGCTGAACGTGAAGGTCTCACTCAGGCCGTGCTTGCCGAAGTCGATCACGGTGCCGTCCACCAGGGCCAGGCTCTTGGCGTCGACATAGATCTTCACGCCGTCCTGGTCGAACACGGTGTCGCCGTCACGCTCGTCACGGGCCAGGTCGGTCACGTGGCCCCAGCCGGAGCAGCCGGTCTTGGTCACGCCGAAGCGCAGGCCCAGGGCGCCGGGGGTCTGGGCGACGAAGCGCTGCACGCGCTCGAAGGCGATGGGGGTCAGGCTGACGGCCATGAGGCTTACTCCAAGGGTACGGGGACATTATAAGGAGCCAAGGGGCGCAGAAATGCCTCGCAAGCAGAACGCTGCAACCGGTAAACTCCCGTGTTCACAGATCGAGTCGATCAGCAGAGGATTCAAGTCATGACGGTGGTCAGCGTTGAACATGCGCTTGCCGGGAAGATCCCGGAAGGCGGCGAAGTCACGGTACGCGGATGGGTGCGCACGGTGCGCGGTTCAGCGAATCTGGCCTTCGTCAATGTGAGCGACGGTTCCTGCTTCGCGCCGATCCAGGTCGTGGCCAACGACACCCTGGCCAATTTCGACGAGATCAAGCGCCTGACCAGCGGCTGCTCGGTCATCGCCACCGGCACCCTGGTGAAGTCGCAGGGCAAGGGCCAGTCGTTCGAGATCCAGGCCAGCGCGCTGGAGGTGGTCGGCTGGGTCGAGGACCCGCTCACCTACCCGATCCAGCCCAAGCCGATGTCGCCGGAGTTCCTGCGTGAAGTGGCGCACCTGCGCCCGCGCACCAACCTGTTCGGCGCGGTCACCCGCATCCGCAACTGCCTGGCCCAGGCCGTGCACCGTTTCTTCCACGAGAACGGCTTCAACTGGATCAGCACCCCGATCATCACCACGTCCGACGCCGAAGGCGCCGGCCAGATGTTCCGCGTGTCCACCCTGGACATGGTGAACCTGCCGCGCGACGAGAAGGGCGCGATCGATTTCAGCCGCGATTTCTTCGGCAAGGAAACCTTCCTGACCGTGTCCGGCCAGCTGAACGTCGAGGCCTACTGCCTGGCGCTGAGCAAGGTCTACACGTTCGGCCCGACCTTCCGCGCCGAAAACAGCCACACCACCCGCCACCTGGCGGAGTTCTGGATGATCGAACCGGAAATCGCCTTCGCCGACCTGGCCGAAGACGCACGCCTGGCCGAAGAGTTCCTGAAGTACCTGTTCCGTGCCGTGCTGAACGAGCGCGGTGACGACCTGGCCTTCATCGCAGAACGCGTGGACAAGAACGCGATCACCAAGCTGGAAGACTTCATCAACGCACCGTTCGAGCGCATCGACTACACCGATGCGGTCAGCCTGCTGCAGAAGTCGGGCAAGAAGTTCGACTTCCCGGTCGAATGGGGCCTGGACCTGCAGACCGAGCACGAGCGCTGGCTGACCGAGGAACACGTCGGCCGCCCGGTGGTGGTGACCAACTACCCCGAGCACATCAAGGCCTTCTACATGCGCCTGAACGACGACGGCAAGACCGTCGCCGCGATGGACGTGCTGGCTCCGGGCATCGGCGAGATCATCGGTGGCAGCCAGCGCGAAGAGCGCCTGGACGTGCTGGATGCGCGCATGGCCCAGTTCGGCCTGGATCGCGAGCATTACAGCTGGTACCGCGATTTCCGCCGCTACGGTTCGGTGCCGCACGCCGGCTTCGGCCTGGGCTTCGAGCGCCTGGTGGTCTACGTCTGCGGCCTGTCCAACATCCGCGATGCGATCCCCTACCCGCGCGCCCCGGGCAGCGCGGACTTCTAAGCCCACCCCCAACGACCACGGAGGTACTGCCCCATGACCCTGTTCTTCGCCCTCTGTTTCGTCGGCGTCGCAGTGGCCGGGTTCAGTGCCTTCGTGATCTTCTGGCCATTGACCCTGGTGCACGTGCGCGACCGCCATCCGGCGCTCGCCGCGCGCTTCGGCAATGGCGCCTTCCTCAAGCCCGATGCCTTGGCCTGGCTGCTGCGCCGCGATTACCGCCAGCAGCCGGACCGTTCGCTGTCCGGGCTGGCGACGCCGGCCTGGGTATCGCTGCTGACCCTGCTGGCCGGACTGGGCATGGCTGCCCTGCTCTGGGTGGCTTCGCTCTGGTAACGCACACATGAACGACAACAACAACGACGCGCGTGACAGCTGGTGGCTGGCCAGCCTCGGCAACACCCTGATCTGGGCCCGCCTGCGCGTGCGCCCGGCCGGCACCGCCGAAGTGCTCGACAGCGATGGCAACACGCTGAGCTATGACAGCGAAGACACCGCGCGTTCGCAGCTGTTCGACGCCGAGTTCGTCGAGTACGACGGCCTGGACGAAGAAGACGCCCTGGTGCGCGGCTTCAGCCTGCACGAAGTGCAGCCGCCGCAGGCCGGCAGCGATGAAGGCCTGCGCGGGCGCATGGTGCAGTCGCTGGGCGCGCGCGCGTAAGGCGCCAACCATGTTCACCCCACGCGACTTCGCCGCGACCGACCTGCTCTGGCTGGATCGCCTGCTGGCGCGTGATCCGTTCGTCACCGTGCTGACCACCGGTGACGACGGCCTGCCCGAACTGACCCGCGTGCCCGTGCTGTACCGGCGCAACGGCGACCAGATCGAACTGCGCGGCCACTGGGCCCGGGCCAACCCGCAGGCGCGCCATGACGGCGCGACCAAGGTGCTGGTGGACGGCCCGCATGGCTACGTGTCGGCCAGCTGGTACCCGGACAAGGAAGCCGCCTCGCGCGTGCCGACCTGGAACTATGCCGCCGCCGAACTGCGTGGCCAGCTGCAGCGTTTCGACGATACCGACGAACTGGCCCAACTGGTCTCCGATATCGGCGACCGCTTCGAAGCCAGCGTCGGCCAGGCCTGGCGGTTCGAGCCGCAGCGTGACGACCACCGTCGCCAGCTGCGCGGCATCATCGGCTTCCGCTTCCAGGTCGAACAGGTGCAGCTGAAGCTGAAACTGAGCCAGAACCACCCCGAGGCCAACCAGCAGGCGGTGATCGCCGAACTGGAAAAGCTCGACTCCCCGCATTTCACCGAGCTGGCGCAGTGGATGCGCTGGCACCGCGCGCAGACCGCCGCCAGCGACTGAGCGCATTGTTTCCCGCGAAGGCGCGGCCGGACGGCCACGCCCCTCGCCCACCCGACGCCAGGGACCCGAACATGAAAGACATCCACAAGCTGCTGCAGAACAACCGCGACTGGGCCGACCGCATCGAGAAGGAAGACCCCGAGTTCTTCCACCAGCTGGCCAAGCAGCAGCACCCGGAATACCTGTGGATCGGCTGTTCCGATTCGCGCGTGCCGGCCAACCAGATCATCGGCATGGCACCGGGCGAAGTGTTCGTGCACCGCAACGTGGCGAACGTCGTGGCCCACACCGATCTGAACTGCCTGAGCGTGGTGCAGTACGCGGTGGACCAGCTGAAGGTGAAGCACATCCTGATCGTCGGCCATTACGGCTGCGGCGGCGTGCACGCCTGCCTGCACAACACCCGCGTGGGCCTGGCTGACAACTGGCTGCGTCATGTCGGTGATGTCATGCAGAAGCACAGCGCGATCATCGACGCGATTGAAACCGACGAACTCAAGCATGCACGCCTGTGCGAACTGAACGTGATCGAGCAGGTGGCCAATCTGTGCCGCTCGACCATCGTGCAGGACGCCTGGGCGCGGGGCCAGAAGTTGATGGTGCATGGCTGGGTCTACAGCCTGAAGGATGGCCGTGTGCGCGAGATGGGCATCGATGTCGGCGCGCTGGAAGAGCTGCAGCCGGCCTATGAAAAGGCCCTGTCCTACGTGCCGCGCAAGGGCAAGCGCGACTGACCTCCCAGGGGAACCGACCATGCTCGCCTCGCCGATCAACCTGCACGCCTGGATCGAAGAACACCGCCACCTGCTGAAGCCGCCGGTGGGCAACAAGATGATCGACAACGGCGACTTCATCGTGATGGTGGTGGGCGGGCCGAACTCGCGCACCGACTACCACTACGACGAAGGCCCGGAGTGGTTCTACCAGCTGGAAGGCGAGATGGTGCTGAAGGTGCAGGAGGATGGCGCAGTACGTGACATCCCCATCCGCGCCGGCGAGATCTTCCTGCTGCCGGCCAAGGTGCCGCATTCGCCGCGGCGCCCGCCTGGCGGCATCGGCCTGGTGGTCGAGCGCAAGCGCCTGCCGCATGAGAAGGACGGCGTGATCTGGCATTGCGAGCGCTGCAACCACAAGCTGCACGAAGAGTATTTCCCGCTGCAGAACATCGAGACCGACCTGCCCAAGGTGTTCGCGCGCTACCAGGCCAGCCTGGAACTGCGCACCTGCAGCGAATGTGGGCACGTGGATCCGTTGCCGGCACCGGCGGCGGGCTGAACGTTCGCCGGGCACGGCCCGGCGCTACCGGGCATCGCGACGCCTGACGCATCCGCCGGGCACGGCCCGGCGCTACCGGTGCGCATGATCTACGGGTAGCGCCGGGCCATGCCCGGCGAGCGCACCGCGCGGCATCACGCAGGCCCCAGGCGCTACACTGGCAGCCCCGTTGCAGCCTGTTGCCCGACCATGTCCGACCTGCTCAGCCGCACCCACGCCATCGCCCTGGACGCCGCCGATCCGCTGCGCCCGCTGCGCAATGAATTCCTGATTCCGCGCCATGGCGGCGGCGAACAGACCTACTTCGTCGGCAACTCGCTGGGCCTGCAGCCGCGTGGCGCGCAGGCCGCCGTGCAGGAAGTGATGAAGCAGTGGGGCGAGCTGGCCGTGGAAGGCCACTTCACCGGCCCCACCCAGTGGCTGTCCTACCACCGCCTGGTCAGCGCGCAGCTGGCCCGCGTGGTCGGTGCGCTGCCCAGCGAAGTGGTGGCGATGAACACGCTGAGCGTGAACCTGCACCTGATGATGGTCAGCTTCTACCGGCCCACTGCCGAGCGCCCGGTCATCCTGATGGAAGCCGGCGCGTTCCCGACCGACCGCCATGCGGTGGAAGCGCAGATCCGCTTCCACGGTTTCGACCCGGCCGATTGCCTGGTGGAAGTGCAGCCGGATGAAGCCAACGGCACGATCTCGATGGCCGCCATCGAACGCGCCATCGGCGAACACGGCCCGCGCCTGGCGCTGGTGCTGTGGCCGGGCGTGCAGTACCGCACCGGCCAGGCCTTCGACCTCGATGCGATCACCCGCATCGCGCGCCTGCAGGGCGCCCGCATTGGTTTCGACCTCGCCCATTCGGTCGGCAACCTGCCGCTGCACCTGCACGATGTCGCGCCGGATTTCGCGGTGTGGTGCCACTACAAGTACCTCAACAGCGGCCCGGGCGCCGTGGCCGGTGCCTTCGTGCATGAGCGCCACCACCGCGACACCACCCTGCCCCGCTTCGCTGGCTGGTGGGGCCACGATGAGGCGACCCGCTTCCAGATGGCGCCGCAGTTCACCCCGGCCATCGGCGCCGAAGGCTGGCAGCTGAGCAACCCGCCGATCCTCGGCCTGGCCCCGCTGCGTGCATCGCTGGACCTGTTCGAGCGGGCCGGCATGGAGGGGCTGCGCCGCAAGTCGCTGGCCCTCACCGGCCTGCTCGACGCCCTGGTGCGGGCGCGCCTGCCGCAGGTATTGGACATCGTCACCCCGTCCGAACCGGAACGCCGCGGTTGCCAGCTCTCGCTGCGGGTACTCGCCGGCCGCGAGCGTGGCCGCGCCCTGTTCGAACACCTGCGCGCCATCGGCGTGCTGGGTGACTGGCGCGAGCCGGACGTGATCCGCATTTCGCCCACCCCGCTCTACAACCGCTACCTGGACGTGCACCACTTTGTCGAGGAAGTGGAAGCCTGGGCCGGCCTGTAAGCCGCTCCCCCACCTCTTGCTGGACAGTTCGTTGATCGCACATGCATCCCGCTCGTTGAGCATCATCGGTGCCGGCCTGGCCGGTTCCCTGCTGGCCATCCTGCTGTCCCGCCAGGGCTGGCGGATCACCCTGTACGAACGCCGTGGCGACCCGCGCGTGGCCGACTACGAAAGCGGCCGCTCGATCAACCTGGCACTGGCCGAGCGCGGCCGCAACGCGCTGCGCCAGGCCGGCGTGGAAGACGAAGTGATGGCCCGCGCGGTGATGATGCGCGGCCGCATGGTGCACCCGCGCGAGGGCGAACCGCAGCTGCAGCGCTACGGGCGCGACGACAGCGAAGTGATCTGGTCGATCCACCGCAGCGGCCTGAACACCACGCTGCTGGAACTGGCCGAACAGGCCGGCGCCACCGTGCACTTCCATCGCCGCCTGCACACCGTCGATTTCGATGCCGGCTACGCGCGCTTCATCGATGACCGCGACGACAGCCCGCACGACATCCGTTTCGACACGCTGATCGGTGCCGACGGGGCCGGTTCGGCACTGCGCGCAGCCATGAACCGGCGTGCGCCGCTGGGCGAGGACATTGCCTTCCTCGACCACTCGTACAAGGAACTGGAGATCCCGCCTGCGGCCGACGGCGGTTTCCGCATCGAGCGCAACGCGCTGCACATCTGGCCGCGCGGCCATTACATGTGCATCGCCCTGCCCAACCACGAAGGCACGTTCACCGTCACCCTGTTCCTGCCCAACAAGGGCGAGCCGAGCTTTGCCACGGTCAACACCGGTGCGCAGGCCGAGGCACTGTTCGCCCGCGAGTTCGCCGACACGCTGCCGCTGATCCCGGACCTGCGCGCGGACTGGGAGCAGCATCCGCCCGGCCTGCTGGGCACGCTCACCCTGCAGCGCTGGCACCAGGCCGGCCGCGCCGTGCTGATCGGCGATGCCGCGCACGCAATGGTGCCGTTCCACGGCCAGGGCATGAACTGCGCCTTCGAGGACTGCGTGGCACTGGCCCGCCACCTGCAGGAGGCGGACGACCTGGAAGGCGCCTTCGCCGCCTTCGAGGCCGAGCGCAAGCCGAATGCGCGTGCCATCCAGCAGATGGCGCTGGAGAACTACCTGGAGATGCGCGACCGCGTCGCCGATCCGGCCTTCCTGCTGCAGCGCGAGCTGGAACAGGAACTGCAGCGGCGCTGGCCCACGCGCTTCGTGCCGCACTACACCATGGTTACCTTCCTGCACACGCCGTATGCCGAAGCGCTGCGCCGCACGGAGATCCAGCGCGACATGCTGGTGGCGGCCACCGCAGGCCACCAATCCTTGGACAACATCGACTGGGCCACGCTGGAAGCGCAGATCCACGCGCAGCTGCCGGTCCTGGAGGGCGCACACTGATGGCCGACAGCTTCCTGTTCTACGATCTCGAAACCTTCGGCCAGGACCCGCGCCGCACCCGCATCGCGCAGTTCGCGGCGATGCGCACCGATGCCGATCTGAACGTGATCGACACGCCGGTCAGTTTCTTCGTGCGCCCGGCCGATGACCTGGTGCCGTCGCCGATGGCCACCCTGGTCACCGGCATCACCCCGCAGCAGGCCATGGCCGAGGGCATCAGCGAAGCCGAGGCCTTCGATCGCATCAACGAGCAGCTGTCGCGGCCGGGCACCTGCGCGCTCGGCTACAACACCCTGCGCTTCGACGACGAGTTCATCCGCTACGGCCTGTTCCGCAATTTCCACGATCCGTACGAGCGCGAGTGGCGCAACGGCAACTCGCGCTGGGACCTGCTGGACATGCTGCGGATGATGCGTGCCCTGCGCCCGGACGGCATCCAGTGGCCGCTGCGCGAAGATGGCGCGACCTCGTTCAAGCTGGAGCACCTGGCCGAAGCCAACGGCGTGCGCGAAGGCGATGCGCACGAGGCACTGTCGGACGTGCGCGCCACCATCGGCATGGCGCGGCTGTTCAAGCAGTCGCAGCCGCGGTTGTGGGATTACGCACTGAAGCTGCGCGACAAGCGCTTCGTCGGCAGCCTGCTGGACGTGGCCGCGATGAACCCGGTGCTGCACATTTCCATGCGCTACCCGGCCAGCCGCCTGTGTGCGGCGCCGGTGCTGCCGCTGGCCATGCACCCGACCATCAACAACCGGGTGATCGTGTTCGACCTGGAAGGGGAAATCGATGACCTGCTGGAGCTGCCGGCCGAAGTGATCGCCCAGCGCCTGTACATGCGCGCCAGTGAACTGCCCGAGGGCGCGGCCCGCGTGCCGCTGAAGGAAGTGCATCTGAACAAGGTGCCGGCGCTGGTGGCCTGGAACCACCTGCGCGCCGACGACCACGCACGCCTGGGCCTGGACGTGGCCGCGATCGAAGCCAAGGCCGAGCGCCTGCGCGCGGTTGCCGCAGCGCTGGCCGAGAAGGCGCGCCAGGTCTTCAACCAGCCGCGGCCGGCCATCGTGTCCGACGTGGACGCCTCGCTGTATGACGGCTTCCTCGGCGCGGGCGACAAGCCACTGCTGGCCCTGGCCCGCACCAGCGCGCCGCAGCAGCTGGCCGCGCTGGAAGGCCGCTTCCGCGACCCGCGCCTGCCCGAGCTGCTGTTCCGCTACCGCGCACGCAACCATCCCGACAGCCTCGCACCGGATGAACGCGAGCGCTGGCAGGATTACCGCCGCCAGCGCCTGCTCGGCGAGAGCGGCCTGGGCGAACTGAACCTGCCCCAGTACCAGCAGCAGATCGACGCGCTGGCCGCCGAAGCGCCCGATGACGCGCGCCGGGCCGGCCTGCTGCAGTCGCTGCGCGACTGGGGCCACCACCTGCAGGAGACGCTGTGAGCACGTATTTCTCCGACGCCAGTTTCAAGTTCCTGCGCAGCCTGGCGCGGCATAACGAAAAGGCCTGGTTCAACGACCACCGCCAGCAGTACGAAGACCATGTGCGGCAGCCGTTCCTGCGCCTGCTGGGCGACCTGCAACCGGCATTGACCGAGGTCAGCGACCACTTCCGTTCGGACACGCGCGGTGTCGGCGGTTCGCTGTTCCGTATCCACCGCGACGCGCGTTTTTCCAACGACAAGTCGCCGTACAAGACCTGGCAGGGCGCCCGCCTGTTCCACGAGCGCCGCCGCGAAGTGGCTGCGCCCTCGTTCTACATCCACCTGCAGCCGGGCGAGAGTTTCGTCGGCGCCGGCCTGTGGCATCCGGAGCCGGACACGCAGCGACGCATCCGTCATTTCATCCTCGACAACCCGGGCAGCTGGAAGGCCGCCGCGCACGCGCCGGCCCTGCGCAAGCGCTTTGATTTCGAGCAGACCGAGAAACTGGTGCGGCCGCCGCGCGGCTTCCCCGCCGACTTCGAGTTCATCGACGACCTCAAGCATCGCAACTGGGTGATGTGGCGCTCGCTGGACGACGACACCATGACCGGCCCCCGGCTGCTGTCCACCCTGGGCAAGGATCTGGCCGCACTGGGCCCGTTCGTCGATTACCTCTGCGCCGCCCTGGACCTGGAATTCTGATGGCGCAGGCACTACCCCTGGCCCGGCAGCGGCGCGTGCTCGGCCGCACCGGCCTGCAGGTGTCGCCGATCGGCCTGGGTTGTTCCGGCTTCTGGGGCCACCGCCGCTTCGCTGAAGGTGCTGCGGCCGCCGTGGTCGAGCATGCACTGGCACAGGGCGTGAACCTGCTCGACACCGGCCACAACTATTCCGGCTTCCATGCCGAGCCGCGGCTGGGCCGCATCCTGCGCCCGCTGCTGGCGCGCTTTCCGCGTGAGTCCCTGGTGGTGTCCAGCAAGGGCGGCACGCTGACCGGCCAGGCCGGCATCAGCGGTGCCGAACAGCGTGATTTCTCCGCGGCGGCGATCACCGCCAGCTGCGAGGCGTCGCTGCGCAACCTCGGCCTGGATTACCTGGACATCTACCAGTTGCATGGCGCCAGCGAGCACGACATCAACGATGACCTGCTGGCGGCGCTGCAGCGCCTGCGCGAGCGCGGCCTGGTGCGCTGCACCGGCATCAACACGCACTCGGCGGTGACGCTGCGCTGGATGATCGCCCACCCCGAGGCCTTCGACGTGGTCCTGCTGGATTACAACGCCCTGCAGCAGGACCGCGAGCCGCTGATCGACCAGCTCACCGCAGCCGGCATCGGCGTGCTGGCCGGCACCGTGCTCGCCCAGGGCCACCTGCTGCCGGCCCGGCCACGCCTGCCCCGGCTGGCCGACGCCTGGTACCTGGCGCGCACGTGGCTGAAGCCGAGCAGCCGCGCACTGATGCGCAGCGCACGCGCGATGCGCCGCGCGGTGGCATCGGTGCACAGCCAGCAGCCGGCGCAGACCGCCTTCGCCTATGTACTGCAGCATCCCGGCGTGGCCAGCGGCATCCTCGGCACCACCCGCGTGGCCAGCCTCGAACAGGTGCTGCAAACCCGCCTGGAGGCGCTGGATGGCGCCGATCGGCAGCGGCTGGTGGCCGCCTTCGGCGATGGCAGCGGCTCACCCAGTCACTGACGCTTAACCTGCGGCTGCCGCAGTTGCGGCAGTCTGGGCGCCATGAAGAAACTCATCGGCATTCTGGTTGCCCTTGTCCTGGCCGTGGCCGCCTGGTGGTTCAGTGGCCCGTACCTGACCGTGCACGGCCTGTCCAAGGCCATCGAGCAGCGCGATACCGCGCGGCTGGAGCGCTACGTGGATTTTCCGCGCGTACGCAGCAGCCTGCGCGCCCAGCTCAACGATTACCTGGTGCGGCAGGCGGGGCCGGACGTGGCGGCCAGCCCGTTCGGCGCGCTGCTGTACGGGCTGGGTGACCAGCTGGGAGGTGCGGCGGTGGACACCATGGTCACGCCAACCGGCATCGGCGCGATGCTGCAGGGCCACGTGCTGTGGAAGCGCGGCCGCAATGAACTGCAGGGCGGCGATGCGTTCGGCCCGACCGAACCGGCGCGGCCGTTGAAGAATGCCGAACACCATTTCGAGGCGCTGGACCGCTTCGTTATCGACGTCCAGCGCGGCCCCGGCGAATCACCGATGAAGGTGGTGCTGGAGCCGCAGGGCCTGCGCTGGAAGGTAGTGGACCTGCAGCTGGGGATGTCGGGAAGCCCGTAGCCCCTCTGTGGTAGATGCCCACCTTGGTGGGCGCCGATGCATGGCAGTGCCAACCAACGGTTGGCACCCACCCGTCGAATCCGCTTCAGCCCTCGTTGGCCACGCCGTGCGGGACGTGACCGGCGGCCACGTGTTCACGGGCGCTGTCGATGTTGTGCTGCGAATCATCGAAGAAGATGTCCGCGCCGAAGGCCTGCAGGAACGGGCCCTTGTGGCGGCCGCCGAGGAACAGGGCCTCGTCCAGGCGCACGCCCCACTCACGCAGGGTGCGGATCACCCGCTCGTGCGCGGGGGCCGAACGCGCGGTGACCAGTGCGGTGCGGATCGGCGCGCTGTCACCCGCCGGGAACACTTCCTGCAGCGTGTGCAGGGCCGACAGGAAGCCACGGAACGGGCCACCACTGAGCGGCTCGCGGGCACGCTCGCGCTCGTGGCGGCCGAAGGCCTCAACCCCCTGCTCGCGCGAGATCCGCTCGCTCTCGTCGCCGAAGATCACTGCGTCTCCATCGAAGGCGATGCGCAGCTGTCCGGCCGGGCGCGTGATATCGATCTGGTCGGCGGCAGCCGCCGCGGTTTCACCCGGGGGCTTGGGCAGGATGGTCGCCGCCGCGATGCCATGGCGCAGCGCACTGCGCACCGATTCGGGATTGGCCGACAGGAACAGGTCGGTGCCGAACGGCTTCACGTAGGGCCAGGTCGGCTCGCCGGCAGTGAAGGTCGCGCGGATGATGCCCAGCCCATAGTGCTGGATGGAATTGAAGATGCGCAGGCCGGTATCGGCCGAATTGCGCGACAGCAGGATGACCTCGACGCGCGGGTTCTCCGGGCTGGCACCCTGGTTCAGCGCCAGCAGCTTGCGCACCACCGGGAAGGCCACGCCAGGGCCAAGGATGTCGTCCTCATGCTGGCGCTGGTACTCGGCATAGGCCGCTACGCCATCGCTCTCGAACAGCGCATGGCTTTCTTCCAGGTCGAACAGCGCGCGCGAGGTCACCGCGACGGTCAGCAGGCGGGGGGAGTTGTCGCCCATCGGTGGGGGTCCTTCAAGCGATCGGCGGGGCCGGCAGCGTATTGTCGTCAAAAAACGAACTGTTCGCTCAGGATCCGGTCTTCCAGGTTGTGTTCCGGGTCGAACAGCAGGGTCACCCGGTGCTCCTTCGACTCGCGGATGGTGACTTCCACCACGTCGCGGGTCTCGTGCGAATCGGCAGTGACGCTGACCGGGCGCTTGTAGGGATCAAGCACACGGAAGCGCACTTCGGTGTCGGCCTTGAGGATGGCACCGCGCCAGCGCCGCGGCCGGTAGGGGGCCAACGGCGTCAGGGCGATGGTATGCGACCCCAATGGCAGCACCGGGCCGTGCGCCGAATAGTTGTAGGCCGTGCTGCCGGCCGGGGTGGCCACCAGCACGCCATCGCCGATCAGCTCGGCCACCCGCTCCTGGCCGTTGAGATCGATGCCGATGTGCGCCGCCTGGCGGGTCTGCCGCAGCAGCGAGACATCGTTGTAGGCCAGCGAACCGGTGCTCGCACCGGATTCGGTCAGCGCCAGCATTTCCAGCGGCCGCAGGTTGGCCGGCTCGGCGCGGGCGATGCGTGCAACCACATCGTCTTCGGCGCGGTACTGGTTCATCAGGAAGCCGACGGTGCCCAGCTTCATGCCGAACACCGGCTTGCCCAGGCGGCCGTGCCGGTGCAGGGTCTGCAGCATGAAGCCGTCGCCGCCCAGCGGGCACAGCACGTCGGCCTGGTCAGGCGCGTGGTCGCCGTAGCGGGAAACCATCGCCGCGCGGGCCATCTGCGCCGGTTCGGCGGTGCTGGCCAGGAAAGCGATGCGGGGGGTGTCGCTCATCGGTGGATCCGGGGGGAAGGCTGGCCAAGAGCATAACCGAGCGCCGCTGCGCTCGCCGGGCATGGCCCGGCGCTACCTGGACCCCCGCGCCCGGTAGCGCCGGGCCATGCCCGGCGAACAGCAGCCCACAACGCAGAACGGCCCCGCTTTCGCGGGGCCGCTCCGTTTCACGCTTGCCGGGCAGCGCCCGGCACTACATCACTTACGCGCCATGCGCGGCCAGCTGGCCCAGGCGCTGCACCGCGACCGACACGGTCGGGTAGTCCAGGGTCTTCTGCTCGGCCAGTTCGGCCAGCATCGACAGGGTGAAGCGCAGGCTGCTGTCGTCGCGGCCGATCCAGCTGGCGACCTTGGCTTCAGCACTGCTGCCCTTGGTACCCAGCACCTGGCCGGCCAGGTTGCGGTGGTGCGCGGCCAGTTCGTCACGCAGCACGCCACGGGCCACGGCATGCCAGCGGCCATTGACCTCCAGCGCGTCGATCTGCTCGAACAGCCACGGCAGCTGCAGGGCATCGCCCAGGCGGAAGTGGATCTTGGACACGTCCACCGGCTTCAGCTTGCGGGTGCGGGCCAGTTCGATGATGTCGAACGCCGGCTCCAGGAAGTGCAGTTCGGCCAGCTGCTGGGCCAGCGCGGACGGCAGGCCCTTTTCCTTCCACTCGGCCACCAGGGCTTCATAGGTCGGACGCTGCGAATCCGGCAGCACACCCGAAGCAACGCGGATGTCGTTGAACGGACCCTGGTAGCGGTTGACCGCCTCGGTGATGCCCGGCATCGGGCCCGGGCGCGACAGCAGCCAGCGCACGAACGAACGCTGCAGCTTCCAGATCACTTCCAGTGCGTCGATCTGCACCGACTCCGGCAGGGTGCCGTCGAGGGCGTCGATCTGCGCCCACAGCGCGCGGGCATCCAGCGTTTCGCGGCTGATGGTGTACGCCTTGGCGACCTCGGCGATGGTGCGGCCGGTGTCTTCCTGCATGCGCATCAGGAAGGTGGCGCCCATGCGGTTGATGGTCTGGTTGGTCACGGCCGTGGCGATGATTTCGCGCTTCAGGCGGTGACGCTCCATCGCGTCGGCGTACTTCTTCTGCAGCGGGGTCGGGAAGTAGCGCTGCAGTTCCTTGGACAGGTACGGATCTTCCGGGATGTCCGAATCCAGCAGCTGGGCAAATGCCACCAGCTTGGAATAGGACAGCAGCACCGACAGTTCCGGACGGGTCAGGCCCTGGCCGCGTGCCTTGCGCTGCGACAGCTCGGCATCGGACGGCAGGAACTCGATCTGGCGATCGAGCAGGCCCTGTTGTTCCAGGGTGCGGATGAAGTGCTGCTTGGAACCCAGGCGCTTGACCGCCATCCGCTCCATCAGGCTCAGGGCCTGGTTCTGGCGGTAGTTGTCGTTGAGCACCAGGTCGGCGACCTCGTCGGTCATCGACGCCAGCAGCTTGTTGCGCTGCTCGACGGTCAGCTTCTTGGCGCGCACCACATCGTTGAGCAGGATCTTGATGTTGACTTCATGGTCGGAGGTGTCCACACCGGCCGAGTTGTCGATGAAGTCGGTGTTGAGCAGCACGCCGGCCTGGGCGGCTTCGATGCGGCCCAGCTGGGTCATGCCCAGGTTGCCGCCCTCGCCCACCACCTTGCAGCGCAGCTCGCCACCGTTGACGCGCAGGGCGTTGTTGGCGCGGTCGCCGACGTCGCTGTGCTGCTCGCTGGCGGCCTTGACGTAGGTACCGATGCCGCCGTTCCACAGCAGGTCGACCGGCGCCTTCAGGATCGCGCTCATCAGGTCGTTCGGCGACAGTGCCTTGACGTTCTCGTCCAGGCCCAGCGCTTCACGCACCTGCGGGGTGATCTCGATCGACTTCAGGGTGCGCGGGAAGATGCCGCCGCCCTTGCTGATCAGCTTGGCATCGTAGTCCGCCCAGCTTGAACGCGGCACGGTGAACATGCGCTCACGCTCGACGAACGAGGTGGCCGCATCCGGGTTCGGGTCCAGGAAGATGTGGCGGTGGTCGAACGCAGCAACCAGGCGGATGTGGCGCGACAGCAGCATGCCGTTGCCGAACACATCGCCGGACATGTCGCCCACGCCGACCGAGGTGAAGTCCTGGCTCTGGCTGTCACGGCCCAGTGCACGGAAGTGGCGCTTGACCGATTCCCACGCACCGCGGGCGGTGATGCCCATGCCCTTGTGGTCGTAACCGACCGAGCCACCGGAAGCGAACGCATCGCCCATCCAGAAGCCGTGCGCGATGGCCAGGCCGTTGGCGATGTCGGAGAAGGTCGCGGTGCCCTTGTCGGCGGCCACCACCAGGTACGGGTCGTCCATGTCGTGGCGCACGACATCCACCGGCGGCACGATCTTGTTGTTGACGATGTTGTCGGTGATGTCCAGCAGGCCCTGGATGAACAGCTTGTAGCAGGCCACGCCGTTGGCGAATACCGCATCACGATCGCCGTTCACCGGCGGGGTCTTGGCGAAGAAGCCGCCCTTCGCGCCGACCGGCACGATGACGGTGTTCTTGACCATCTGCGCCTTGACCAGGCCCAGCACCTCGGTGCGGAAGTCTTCGCGACGGTCCGACCAGCGCAGGCCACCACGGGCGACTGCACCAAAGCGCAGGTGGGTACCTTCCACGCGCGGGCCGTAGACGAAGATTTCGCGGTACGGACGCGGCTTCGGCAGGTCCGGCACCAGGGCCGAATCGAACTTGAAGCTGATGACATGGCCATGCTGGCCGTTGGCATCGGTCTGGTAGTAGCTGGTACGCAGGGTCGCGTCGATCACGCCCATGAACGAGCGCAGGATGCGGTCCTCGTCCAGGCTGGACACGCGGTCCATCAGCTTCAGCAGCGCTTCGCGCGCGGCCTGCATCTGCGCATCGCGGTCGCCCTTGCGCGCATCGACGACGGTCTTGAGCACCTTCAGGGTGGCATCGTCGGCGGCAGCCAGCACATCGAAGTGGGCCTTCAGCTGGGCCTGGCCGGCAGCGATATCGTCCTTGCTCTCATGGCCGGTGGCGGGATCGAAGCGGGCTTCGAACAGTTCCACCAGCAGGCGGGCCAGCAGCGGGTAGCGCGAGAAGGTGCCTTCCACGTACGCCTGCGAGAACGGCACGCCGGTCTGCAGCAGGTACTTGCAGTAGCCACGCAGCATGGCGACCTGGCGCCAATGCAGGCCAGCGGCCAGCACCAGGCGGTTGAAGCCATCGTTCTCGGCATCGCCGTGCCAGACGCGGGCGAAGGTCTCGCCGAAGGCTTCATCGACGCGGGCGGCATCGATGGCGCCGGCGGTCGATTCGACCTCGAAGTCCTGCACGTACACCGGGGCGTTGTCGACCGACAGGCGGTACGGACGCTCGGCGATCACGCGCAGGCCCATGTTTTCCATCATCGGCAGCGCGTCCGACAGCGGGATGTCATCCAGCTGGCGGTACAGCTTCAGGCGCAGGCCATCGCCGCTTTCGCGCGGCACGGCCTGCAGGCTCAGGCGCAGGTCGTCCGGACCGGTCAGGGCATCAAGCTGGCTGACATCGTTGGCGGCAACGGCAGTGCTGTTGTCTTCGATGTAGCCGGCCGGCAGCGCCTTGCCGATGCGGGCAGCGATGCGCAGGCCTTCGGTCTCGCCATGGCGGGTCACCAGCGCTTCGCGCAGGTCGTCCTGCCAGTTGCGCAGCACCTGGGCCAGCTTCTGCTCCAGTTCGGCGGTATCGACGTCGAGCATTTCGCCCGGCTTCGGGCGCACGATCAGGTGCACCTGGGCCAGCGGCGATTCGCCCAGCACCACCGAGCTGTCCACGTACTCACCGTGCAGCGCTTCCTTCAGCATCGCCTCGATGCGCAGGCGCACGTCGGTGTTGAAGCGCTCGCGCGGCAGGTAGACCAGCGCGGAAATGAAGCGGCTGTACTTGTCGCGGCGCAGGAACAGGCGGCTGCGCACGCGTTCCTGCAGGCCCAGCACGCCCATGGCGGTGCGGAACAGTTCGTCCTCGCTGGACTGGAACAGTTCTTCGCGCGGCAGGGTTTCCAGGATGTGGCGCAGGGCCTTGCCGCTGTGGCTGGCCGGGGCCAGGCCGGACTGCTTCATCACGTATTCGTGGCGCTGGCGCACCAGCGGGATTTCCCACGGGCGGCGGTTGTAGGCGCTGGAGGTGAACAGGCCCAGGAAGCGCTGTTCGCCGATGATCCTGCCCTTGGCGTCGAATTCCAGCACGCCGATGTAGTCCATGTAGCCGGCGCGGTGCACGCGCGAACGGGCATTGGTCTTGGTCAGGATCAGCGCGTCCTTCAGCCCGGACGTGGTGTTCAGGCCCTGCGCGGCCAGGGTCTTGACCGGACGTGCGGCGGACTTGTCCTTGCCGCGCATCAGGCCCAGGCCGGTGTCGTTCAGCGGCGCCAGCACGTCTTCCTTGCCCTGCTTCTCCACGCGGTATTCGCGGTAGCCGAAGAAGGTGAAGTGGTTGTCCGCGGCCCAGCGCAGGAACTGCTGCGCTTCGGCACGCGAGGCATCGTCGACCGGCAGCTGGCGGCTGCCCAGGTCGTCAGCCAGCGCCAGCGCCTTGTCCTTCATCGGCTGCCAGTCGCGCACGATGGCGCGCACTTCATCCAGCGCCTTGTTGATGGCCTGCTCGATGGCGGCCATGGCTTCGGCCGGCTGGCGGTCGATCTCCAGCAGCATCACCGATTCGGCATCGCCCTCGCCGACCTTGGCCAGCTTGCCGGCCTTGTCGCGGGTGAAGCGCAGCACCGGGTGGCCCAGCACGTGCACGCCCACGCCCTGTTCGGCCAGCGACATGGTGACGGTGTCGACCAGGAACGGCATGTCATCGTTGATGATCTGCAGCACGGTGTGCGGCGATTCCCAACCGTTGGCCTTGGCCGTGGGGTTGAACACGCGCACGTTGGCCTTGCCGGCCTTGCGTGCACGCGCGAACTCCAGGGTGTCTGCCGCCAGCGCCGCCCACTCGTCAGCGGTGTGGTGCGGGAACTCGTCCGACTCCATGCGCTTGTAGAAATCGGCTGCGAATGCCACTGCCTCGGCCTGCGCGGCCGCGGGGTAACGCTTGCGCAAGGCCGTGTACACCGGCTCCAGGGAGAAACCAGCGGTCACTGCGACCTCCGACTCAGCTGGCTTGGTTTTGTTTTTCACGGTCTTGGCTGCGGTTTTTTGCGGTTTCATGGCAGAGCGAGGCGCTTGCTCAGTTGGGAAAATGAAATTGTAGCCCTGTTGCAGGAAAAGGCCTTGCTGCAGGACGGAATAATGAAATGCCGGGTTTGCTGCGGTTTAGACGCCTATTCAGTTCGCACCGGTATGGCGTCGGCACTGGGCAACGCGATACCGACAGGATCGGCAAACCGTGTTACCGGAATAAGCGCGCGCAGCGCCCGCTGTCAGGACGGACAGGACTATCGGCACGATTCCACAATCCTGAACTGGACGGTATAGTCCACCGCGTGAACCCGGCCTACCTCCCCGCTGCCCTGGATGCGCGCGATCAGCGCGTGTTCGATGCCGTGCGCGAACTGCTGGCCCACCAGGGCATGCAGATCAGCATGGATGCGGTGGCCCAGCATGCCGGCTGCTCCAAGCAGACGCTCTATTCGCGCTACGGCAGCAAGCAGGACCTGCTGCGGCGGGTCATGCAGCGCCACGTCGGCCACGCTACCGGGGCCATGGTCCGTGCACTCCGCACTGACGACCTGCGTGCCAGCCTTCTGCAGTTCGCCACCGACTTCCTGGAGCATTTCAACCAGCCGCACGTGGGACAGGCCTGCCGGGTGATTGCCGCCGATGCGGCGCAGTTTCCCGAAGAGGCGCGTACGCTGTACCGGCACGGTGCCGGCGCATTGACGCTTCATCTTGCTGAATGGATTGAAACCGTTTGCATGCGTGGCCAGCTCCGGCATGACGACCCGCACTTCATGGCCGAACTGCTGCTGAGCATGATTGCCGGTCAGGATTTCGACAAACAGCGTTTCCATACCCCCCATCGCGATGACGCGCAGCTGCGTCGGCGCTGGGCAGAATTCTCCGTCGACAGCTTCCTGCGCGCCTTTGCGCCAACGCCGTCGGTGGCCCCCACTACAAACCAACCCCGGAGTTCCTCCTGATGACCGCCCCACTCCGCACCCTTGCCTTGACGTGCGCCGTTGCTGTCGCGCTGGCCGCCTGCAAGAAGCCGGAACAGCAGACGCCCCCGCCGCCGGAGGTGGGCGTGATCGACGCCAAGCCGCAGACCCTGCCGCTGCAGCGTGAACTGGTCGGCCGCCTGTCGCCGTTCCGCAGCGCCGACGTGCGCGCGCGCGTGCCGGGCGTGCTGCTCAAGCGCGTCTACCAGGAAGGCAGCGAGGTCAAGCAGGGCCAGACCCTGTTCCTGATCGATCCGGCCCCGCTGCGCGCCAGCCTCAACGCGTCGGAAGCACAGCTGGCCTCGGCCCGCGCGACCTACGCCAACGCCAAGGTCGCCGCCGACCGCGCCCGTTCGCTGGCGCCGCAGCAGTACGTGTCCAAGTCCGACCTGGACAGCGCCGAAGCCGCCGAGCGCACCGCGCTGGCAGCGGTGAAGCAGGCTGAAGCCTCGGTCACCTCCTCGCGCATCAGCCTGGGCTATGCCGAAGTGACCTCGCCGATCAGCGGCGTGGCCAACAAGCAGCAGGTCACCGAAGGTGCCCTGGTCGGCCAGGGCGACGTGACCCTGCTGACCACCGTGGACCAGCTCGACCCGCTGTACGTGAACTTCTCGCTGAGCGTGGACGAACTGAGCCAGCTGCGTGCGCAGCAGGCGCGTGGCGCGCTGGCGCTGTCCGGCGATGGCAAGGCCACCGTCAATGTCAAGCTGTCCGATGGCACCGCCTACGGCGAAGCCGGCACGCTGGACTTCTCGTCCACCACGGTCGACCCGACCACCGGTGCGGTTTCGCTGCGCGCGGTGCTGCCCAACCCGCAGAAGATCCTGCTGCCGGGCGCCTTCGTCAGCTTCCAGGCCAACCTGGGCGAACGCAACAACGCCTTCCTGATCCCGCAGCAGGCCCTGCAGCGTGACAGCGCCGGCGGCTTCGTGATGGTGGTCGGTGCCGACGGCAAGGTCGTGCGCAAGAACGTGAAGACCGAAGGCGCACAGGGCGGCAACTGGATGGTCAGCGACGGCCTGGCCGCCGGTGACAAGGTCGTGGTGGCAGGCGTGCAGAAGGTCAAGGAAGGGGCGCCGGCCACGGCCAAGCCCTGGACCCCGGGCCAGGATGCCAACGGCCAGCCCGCCGCCGCCGGTGCAGCCCCGGCAGCCGCAGCTGCAGGCGGTGCCGACAAGGCGCCGGCCAAGCCCGAGGCGGCCGACAAGGCCGAGCCGGCCGCCACCGAATCGAACAAGCAGTAACGGGAACCTTCCGTCATGCCTAAATTTTTCATCGAACATCCAGTCTTCGCCTGGGTGGTTGCGATCCTGATCTCGCTCAGCGGCGTGATCGCGATCCTCAACCTCGGCGTCGAGTCCTATCCCAACATCGCCCCGCCGCAGGTGACCGTCCAGGCCACCTACCCGGGCGCGAGCGCGGACACCACTGAAAAATCGGTCACCCAGGTGATCGAGCAGCAGCTGACCGGTATCGATCACCTGCTGTACTTCAGCTCGTCCTCGTCCTCCAACGGCCGTGCGCAGATCACCCTGACCTTCGAGACCGGTACCGATCCGGACATCGCCCAGGTGCAGGTGCAGAACAAGGTGTCGCTGGCCACGCCACGACTGCCTTCGGAAGTGACCCAGCAGGGCGTGGTGGTGGCCAAGGCCAACGCCGGCTTCCTGATGGTGGTCGGCCTGCGTTCGGACACCGGCACGATCAGCCGCGACGCCCTGAACGACATCGTCGGTTCGCGCGTGCTCGACCAGGTTTCGCGTATCCCCGGCGTCGGCAGCACCCAGCAGTTCGGTTCCGAGTACGCCATGAACATCTGGCTGAACCCGGAAAAGATGCAGGGCTACGGCCTGTCGGCCAGCGAAGTGCTGGCGGCGGTGCGCGCGCAGAATGTGCAGTTCGCGGCCGGTTCGCTGGGTTCGGATCCCTCGCCGGATGGCCACTTCACCGCCACGGTTTCGGCCGAGGGCCGCTTCAGCTCGCCTGAAGAGTTCGAGAACATCATCCTGCGGGCCAATGCCAACGGCTCGCGCGTGCTGCTCAAGGACATCGCCCGCGTCGCCTTCGGTGCCAACAACTACGGCTTCGATACCCAGTACAACGGCCAGGCCGCCGGTGCCTTCGCCATCCAGCTGCTGCCGGGCGCCAACGCCCTGAACGTGGCCGATGCCGTGCGCGCCAAGATGGACGAGCTGCAGCCGAGCTTCCCGGCCGGCGTCAGCTGGTTCTCTCCGTACGACAGCACCACCTTCGTCAAGATCTCCATCGAGGAAGTGGTCAAGACGCTGTTCGAAGCGGTGTTGCTGGTGTTCCTGGTGATGCTGATCTTCCTGCAGAACTTCCGCGCGACGATCATCCCCACCCTGGTCATCCCGGTGGCCCTGCTGGGTACGTTCCTGGGCATGTGGCTGATCGGCTTCACCATCAACCAGCTGACCCTGTTCGCGATGGTGCTGGCGATCGGCATCGTGGTCGATGACGCGATCGTGGTCATCGAGAACGTCGAACGCATCATGACCGAGGAAGGCCTTGCGCCGAAGCCGGCCACGCAGAAGGCGATGACCCAGATCACCGGCGCGGTGGTGGCCATCACCGTCGTGCTGGCCGCGGTGTTCATCCCCTCGGCCCTGCAGGGCGGTGCGGCCGGTGAGATCTACAAGCAGTTCGCGCTGACCATCGCCATCTCGATGGCGTTCTCCGCGTTCCTGGCGCTGGGCTTCACTCCGGCCCTGTGCGCGACCTTCCTCAAGCCGACCCACAACGACAACCCGAACATCGTCTACCGTACCTTCAACAAGTACTACGACAAGATCAGCGGCACCTACGTCGGCCACATCACCTCGGCGGTGAAGCACGCGCCGCGCTGGATGATCCTGGCCGTGGTGCTCACCGCACTGTGCGGCTTCCTGTTCACCCGCATGCCGGGCAGCTTCCTGCCGGAAGAAGACCAGGGCTACGCACTGGCCATCGTGCAGCTGCCGCCGGGCTCGACCAAGGGCCAGACCAACGAAGTCTTCTCGCAGATGCGCGGCATCCTGAAGGACCAGGAAGGCTACGAAGGCCTGATGCAGATTGCCGGCTTCAGCTTCGTCGGTTCGGGCGAGAACGTGGGCATGGGCTTCATCCGCCTCAAGCCTTGGGCCGACCGCAAGGTCACCGTGCCCGAGTTCATCCAGAACATGAACGGCGCGTTCTACGGCATCAAGGAAGCGCAGATCTTCGTGGTCAACCTGCCGACCGTGCAGGGCCTGGGCCAGTTCGGCGGCTTCGACATGTGGCTGCAGGACCGTGGTGGCCAGGGCTACGAACAGCTGACCCAGGCGCGCAACATCCTGCTGGGCAAGGCGGCGCAGGAAAGCGACAAGCTGACCGGCGTGCGCCCGAACGGCCTGGAAAACGCCCCGCAGCTGGCGCTGCATGTCGACCGCGTGCAGGCGCAGTCGATGGGCATGTCGGTGTCGGACGTGTACAGCACCATCCAGCTGATGCTGGCCCCGGTGTACGTCAACGACTTCTTCTACCAGGGCCGCATCAAGCGCGTGACCATGCAGGCCGACGCGCCGTACCGCACCGGCCAGGAATCGCTGAAGAGCTTCTACAGCCCCTCCAGCCTGACCACCAATGCCGACGGCACCAATGCGATGATCCCGCTGAACACGGTGGTCAAGTCGGAATGGGTGTCGGCACCGCCATCGCTGAGCCGCTACAACGGCTACTCGGCCATCAACATCGTCGGCTCGCAGGCACCGGGCAAGAGCTCGGGTGAAGCGATGACGGCGATGGAAGACATCGTCACCAACGACCTGCCGGCCGGTTACGGCTATGACTGGTCGGGCATGTCCTACCAGGAAATCCTGGCAGGCAACGCCGCGACGCTGCTGCTGGTGCTGTCGGTGGTGGTGGTGTTCCTCTGCCTTGCCGCACTGTATGAAAGCTGGTCGATCCCGGTGGCGGTGCTGCTGGTGGTGCCGCTGGGCGTGCTGGGTGCCATCGGCCTGTCGATGATCCGCGGCCTGCCCAACGACATCTTCTTCAAGATCGGCATGATCACGGTGATCGGCCTGGCCGCGAAGAACGCGATCCTGATCGTGGAGTTCGCGGTGGAACAGCGTGCCGCGGGCAAGACCCTGCGCGATGCCACCATCGAAGCGGCCCGCCTGCGTTTCCGCCCGATCCTGATGACCTCGTTCGCGTTCATCATGGGCGTGATCCCGATGGCGATCTCCACCGGTGCCGGCGCCAACTCCCGCCACGCCATCGGTACCGGCGTGATCGGCGGCATGCTGTTCGCCACCCTGCTGGGCCTGCTGATGATCCCGGTGTTCTTCGTGGTCGTGCGCCGCATGCTGGGCGACAAGCTGGATGAGCCCTCCAAGGAGTTCATGGAGCGCCAGCGCGACGCCGAAGCCGCCCACCGTCCGGATCGTTGATCCGGCGGTAGGTTGAAATGAAAAGGCCCCGGAGTGATCCGGGGCCTTTTTTGTTGCCGCATCGCGGGGCCACTGTAGATGCCAACCTTGGTTGGCGCCCTTGGATTCGTGCCAACCAAGGTTGGCACCTACCAGAGCAGCGACCGTCCGGTAGTCGCCAACCTTGGTTGGCGCCCTCGGATTCGTGCCAACCAAGGTTGGCACCTACCAGAGCAACGACCGTCCGGTAGTCGCCAACCTTGGTTGGCGCCCTTGGATTCGTGCCAACCAAGGTTGGCACCTACCAGAGCAACGACCGTCCCTCAGCGCAGCAGCGCAACCACGGCACACACCGCCACGATCACCAGCGCGGCCCACTGCATGGGCACGAAGAAGACATGATGCGGCGCCGCCTCGCCCTTCTGCCGCGGCGCACGGTTCAACCACAGGCCCAGCAGCACGTTCACGGCCGCACCAATGCCCCCACCCAGCAGCACCTGCTGCAGTGGAATGTTGCCCTTCGGGCCGTCGTGCGGGAAGAAGTACGCCAGCAGCAGGATGCCTGCAATCGGCGTCACCAGCGTCATGAATCCCCAACCGCGATAGATCATCGAGCAGCTCCATGCAAAAAAGGGCTGCATTGTAGCGGGGCAAGGGCGCGCGATCGCTTTCTGTAGCAACTGTCTTGTTAGGCGGAGGCCATCTGGGCCTCCGCGTCCCGCTTGCGGGCGTTGAGGATCACCAGCATCTTGCGCATCACCGCGACCAGGGCCACCTTGCCTGGCTTGCCTTGGTTGACGAGGGATTCAAAGAATTCCTTGAGCCGGGGCTCATAGCGTTTGGCGGTCAGCGCTGCCATGTAGAGCGCTTCGCGTACAACGGCACGGCCACCGGTGATACTCCGTCGTCCTTTCCAGGTGCCGCTTTCGCGGCTCATGGGGGCAACCCCTACCAACGCCGAGATGGCTTTCCCACTGAGCCTTCCCAGCTCCGGCAGCTCGCAGGCCAGGGTTGCCATCAGCACCGGGCCAGCGC
>NZ_CP026002.1:920959-1103654 GCF_003086915.1 Stenotrophomonas sp. ZAC14A_NAIMI4_1 | reverse complement strand
AATAGATGCCTTCTTCGGCCAGCAGGCGCTGGATGAAGGCCAGGTCGCTTTCCTGGTACTGGGTGGTCAGGCTGCGCCGCGCGTACTGGCTGGCATCGCCCAGCGACCAGCGCCAGGCCGGCGCCAACGTGCCGTAATCGGCAAAGAGGTCTTCGACGATCTCGACCACGGTCTTGTCATGGAAGACGTAGCTGTCCACGCGCTGCGACAGGAAGGCCAGCCAGGGCTGCAGTCGCAGCCGGTAGCGCGCCAGGCCGCCATTGCTGCCCAGCCGCTCGGCGGCGGTGATGCGTCCATGCAGCGGCCGCACGCTGCCGTCGGCCTGTTGCAGCTGCAACAGCGCACCCTGCCCGATCAGCGGTGCCAGCGCCAGGCTCGCATCCAGCGACAGCGCCGTGATCGTCCACTGGAAGCCGATGCCGTCGATCTGCTCGACGCCATCGAGGGTTTCGGCCACCAGCACATCGCTTCCCAGCGACGTATGCAGTCGCAGGAAACGCTGAGCGTGTGACGGGCCGGCCAGTGCCGCCCGCAGGTTGTTTACCAGTTCCATGGTGTTTCCCCGACGTCCCGGACTTCAAGGTGGTCTGCATGCGACGTACGCATCGGTTGCCTCCGCTTCCCGCTTCCGCGTGGCCTGCGCCCCTCCCGGGCCGCAGGCACACACGGCGATCAGGCCGCCTGGACGATCTCTTCCAGCTGCAGGCGCACGCCTTCGCTGATCTTCAGGCGATAGTCGCGGCCACCGGCGGTGATCTGCACTTCACGTGCGTTGCTCACCAGCTGCGGCTTGCCCACGACCGGGGCATCCATGTGGATGCGCCAGGAACCGCGGCTGATCTGCGCAGCGATGTTGCGGGCATCCTGGCGGGCAGCCGGCACGGCGGTGTCCAGCAGTTCGATCACGTGTTCCGGGCGCAGCCGATTCCACGAACGGACGCGGTCCAGCTCACGACCCAGGCCCAGTTCCAGGCTGTCGCAGTGGTTCAGGGCTGCTTCGCGGTCAAATCCAAAGAATTCCATCAGCGTTCTCCTTTTGCTCAGTGTCATGACACTTTGTATTTGAAGTCACCCTTCTTGCCGGCGGTGACCTTGATGGCGTTGATCCGGTTCCCCTCGGCCATTGCTGCCAGCACGCTTTCGGCGATCTCCGGCAGCAGGGTTCCATTGAGGATGTGGTCAACGTTGCGCGCACCCGAGTCCACTTCGGTGCAACGTGCAAGCACGGCCTCCACCAGGCTGTCGTCCCAGCTGAAGGTGGCCTTGTGATTGGCGATGACGCGGTCGCGGATGCGACCGAGCTTGAGCGTGATGATCTGCACCAGCACGTCATCGTTGATGGGGTAGTACGGCACGACTTTCAGGCGGCCGAGGAAGGCCGGCTTGAAGGTACGCATCAGCACCGGGCGCAGGGCCTCGCCAAGCGCATCGGCTGCGGGGATTTCCTCGGCCGGCTTGTTCAGGCAGGCCTGCATGATCTGCGAGGAACCGATGTTGGAGGTGAGGATGATGAGCGTGTTGCGGAAGTCGATCTCGCGGCCTTCGGCATCATCCATCACGCCCTTGTCGAACACCTGGAAGAACATTTCCAGCACGTCCGGATGCGCCTTCTCGACTTCGTCGAGCAGCACCACGCTGTACGGGTTGCGACGCACCGCCTCGGTCAGCACGCCACCCTCGCCGTAGCCGACGTAGCCCGGCGGTGAACCCTTCAGACCGGACACACTGTGTGCTTCCTGGTACTCGCTCATGTTGATGGTGACCAGCTTGCGCTCGCCGCCGTACAGGATATCGGCCAGGGCCAGCGCGGTTTCGGTCTTGCCGACACCGGACGGACCCACAAACATGAACACGCCACGGGGCTTGTTCGGGTCTTCCAGCCGGGCCGTGGCGGTACGCACGCGCTGGGCGATGGCATCCAGCGCGTGGTCCTGGCCGATCACGCGTTCAACCAGCAGGTTGCCCAGCGTGCGCACCGTGCGGATCTCGTCCTTCACCATGCGGCCCAGCGGAACGCCGGTCCAGGCAGAGACGATTTCGGCTACCACCGTGCCATCCACCTGCAACGGCACCATCGGGGTCTCACCCTGCAGCTCGCGCAGCTCGGCCTGCAGGCGTGCCAGCTCGGCATGCTGCGGCGACTGCACGGGCGCCGCCTTGCCACGCTTGGCGGCAGGCTTGGCGACGGCGACATCACCGTCGCCGTCATCGGCAGCGCCATCGCGCTCGACCGGTTCCGGGCTGCCCTGCTCCAGCTGCTGGCGCAGTGCGGCGATCTTCGTTGCCAGGTCGCGTTCGCGGCCGAGGCGCTCTTCGTTGCTGGCCAGTACCGCCTGCGCTTCGCTCTGCTGGACATGCAGTTCCGCCAGGCGCTCGCCATGGTCGCTGCCGCCGGCGGATTCGCGTTGCAGCGCGCTGATCTCGGCGTGCAGTCGATCCAGGTGCTTGCGCGTGTCTTCGATGATGGCCGGCGTGGCACTCTGGCCCAGCGCCACCTTGGCGCAGGCCGTGTCGAGCACGCTGACCGCCTTGTCCGGCAGCTGGCGGCCGCTGATATAGCGGTGCGACAGGCGCACGGCCTCGGTCACGGCTTCGTCCAGCACGCGGATGTTGAAGTGCGACTCCATCAGCCCGACCATGCCACGCAGCATGGCGGCAGCCAGTGCTTCGGTGGGCTCCTCCACCTTGACCACCTGGAAGCGCCGCGCCAGGGCGGCATCCTTCTCGAAGTACTTCTTGTACTCGCTCCAGGTGGTGGCCGCGATGGTGCGCAGCTCGCCGCGGGCCAGTGCCGGCTTCAGCAGGTTGGCCGCGTCATTCTGGCCGGCCGTGCCACCGGCACCGATCATCGTGTGCGCTTCGTCGATGAACAGGATGATCGGATGCGGGCTCTTCTTGACCTCATCGATGACGTTCTTCAGGCGGTTCTCGAACTCGCCCTTGACGCTGGCACCGGCCTGCAGCAGGCCCATGTCCAGGGTGTGCAGCTCGACGCCCTGCAGGACATCGGGCACGTCCTTGTCGGCGATGCGCTTGGCCAGGCCCTCGACCACGGCCGTCTTGCCGACGCCGGCTTCGCCGGTGAGGATCGGGTTGTTCTGGCGCCGGCGCATCAGGATGTCGACCACCTGGCGGATCTCGCCGTCGCGGCCGATCACCGGGTCGATCTTGCCCTCGCGTGCGCGCTGGGTGAGATTGGTGGTGAACTGGTCCAGCGCCGGGGTCTTGGACAGGCCGCCCTTGGCCTCCCCTGCCCCCACCTCGTCGCCTTCGGCCGGCTCGCCGGTTGCCGACGCGTCGGCGAAGCGGACCGTCTGCACGGCTTCCTGCGAACCTTCGGTCAGCTTGGCGAAGTCGTGCTTGAGTTCATCGCGCTTGAAGCGCACGAACAGCTTCGAGCCGCGGTAGGCCAGCTGCGCCAGATCGGGCTCGGTCAGCAGCGCCAGCAGCAGGTGGCCGCTGCGGATGCGGGTGGTTTCCGAATCCAGCGATGCGATCAGCCAGGCATGCTCGAACAGCTTGGGAATGTGCTGGGAAAACACCGGCGTGCGGCTGTTCCCGTTCTTGAACTGGCTGATCTCGTCGTTGAGATCACGCTCCAGCGATTCGGGCAGGATCCCGCTGCGGCGCGCGATCAACACGAAATCGCTCTGCGGCTGCTCGAGCAGCGCCAGGAACAGATGTTCCAGGTCCACCTCGTAGTTGCCGCGCGCCATGCACAGGTTCGCGGCCCGCTCGGCCGCCTGGCGGCAGGTGTCGTCCAGCTTGCTGATCAGGGTTTTGAGGTTGATGCTCATGCGGAAACGCGCACTCCTTGCTGGAACCGTTCAGGGGCCGGCGGCGCGACGGCCACCGACAGGTTGTCATTGCAGCGTGTGGATGCCATAGGTAGTGTCCTCACGCGAAGTCACCTGCGGCTGGGTGCAGAGGTAGCTGTCCCAGCCAAGGCGGGCGCCACCGCCACTGCCGAGTGCGCTGCCCTGCACATCCTCGGCACGCAGCACCAGCCGTACTTCGTATTCAAGAATGCCGCCGGTCAACAGCGACAGCCATTTGGCCAATGCTTCGGCAGCGCTGCCGCCTGGCAGGAAATCATCGAACTGATCGCGGCGCAACGGGCCGATGCGCAGGCGCAGGCGCAGGTCGCGCTGCCAGACCCGGTCGCCGGCCAGCGCGCTGGCGCCAAGTACGGCGTTGGCCTGGCCCAGGCGGGTTGCCTGCCCCGCCGGCACCCGGTACCACGCGCCGACGAACTGCTCCACGTGCAGGAGTACCTTGAAGTAGTCCGAAAGCACGCGTTGCATCAGCGCTGCCGACACCGGCCGCTGGCGCACCGCACCGGCGTAGTAGGCCACCGCTTCGTCAAAGATGTCGCCCTTGCCCTCGTGCAGGCGATCGCGCAGCTCGCTCATGCCCATGCCGAGCAGCGACAGCACCAGCGGCAGGAAACGCTCGCGCCGGTCCAGCTCGTACTGCACGGCCAGGCGATGCTTCTTCCAGGCGGCATAGTGCAGCGACACCGCGCGGCTGGAGAAGATGTCCAGGAAGGCGCGTGCAGTGCGATCGCGCTGGTACAGCTCGCGCAGCTGCAGGGTTTCGGTGTAGTGCAGCGGCAACGCGCCGGCGGTACCCAGCAGGCCCATGAACTGCGGGGTCAGGTGCACTTCGGCCAGCGTCTCGCCGTGCAGTGCCTCCTCGATCGCCTCCTGCCCCTGCAGCCGGTCGCCCTGCAGCGAATAGACCTCGCCCTCGGCCGAGAGCTCGGTGGCCGGGAAGCCCAGCGAGAGCGAATTGCGGAAGCGCACCCGCATGGGCACGGCCTGGCCGGGCTTGACGCCCTGCCGCTGGAACACCTGCTCGAGGACCCGGACCGCCTGGAAGAACTGGAAGCGGTGGGGCTCGGCGAGCAGCTGCTGGGCTACGCCAGGATCGATTCGCCGCTGCGCGCTGGGCATCGGACGATCTCCTCCCCGCTGTCGCTGGACACCAGCACCAGTCGGGTAAAGCTGTTGGCATGCACGTACAGTGCAAAGAAGTGGTCCATCACCTGGGCGAAGGCGGCCACACCGGTACCCACGAAATGGGCTTCATTGAGGGTCAACCGGATCTCCAGGCCACGGACGACCGAGGCGAACTGGCGGCCGTGCATCCAGGTAGTGACCGGGGTCTGTTCCAGTTCGAGGATGCCGTCGATCTGGCGCGCCGAGACGTTGCTGCCCGACAGGTCGTACAGGCGCAGCATCTCCTTCAGCGCGGGCAGGCCACTGGCCGTCAGCGAAAGCTGGTTGAGGGAAAGATGGGAGATAAGGCGCCACTGGGCATTGCGGCCATGGCGGAAGCGCAGCGGCTTGGTCGGCTTGCGCAGCAGGCTGATCGCCTTGGCCGGGCTGCCGCCCTCGATGTTCAGGTCGCCGCCGGCCACGCCGAAGGCGAGCTGGTTGGGCAGGTCACGATTGCTGCAGGTCAGCTCCAGGCTGACGGTATCGGTCTGCGGCAACACCGGGTTGAACGCCAGGTCGACGAAGCTGATTTCCATCTCGAAGCCCGGGCTCTGCCGCGCGACGTCCTCATCACGGCGCGCCACCCAGTACTGGCCGGTGCGCTCGGGATCTTCACCGTGCTGCAGCGAATAGAACGGGCGGAACGCCTGGATCAGCTCGCCCTGCGGGGTCTGCCGGATGCGGTGTACCGAATCGATCGAATGCACCTCATAGGCGAACGCGCGACGCGCATCGGCCAGCACCGGATAGTTGACCGTGCGATGGGTGACCCGGATCGGCTCTCCGCTGGTCTTGAACAGGTTCACGATGGGCGTGCAGCCCAGGCGCAGGTTGTGCGGCCCCAGCTCCTCCAGCACCATCGTGCCGTTGCGGTCCTGCCCCTGCGCGTTGAGCACCAAGTGCAGGGTGAAGCGGCGGCTCGCACTGGCGATGAGTGCAGGCAGGTGCAGGTCGACGAAGCCGAACTTCTCCGGATAGGCGAACAGTTCGGTCAGCAGGCGATAGGCCGGATGCGATCGCGCCGGGAAATCGATCAGCGCCTCGTTGTCGGCGAAGCCGACCGGGCTGAGCGGCACGGTATCCAGCCGGCGCCAGCGGCCATCGCCATCGGACTCGACGTAGGCCGCCTTCACACCCAGCATCAGTGCGTCGCGCAAGGCAGCGCGCACCGACGGCTCACCATCGAGGAACAGGCGGAGGTGATCGGTGCCCAGCTGGTGGAAGCCCAGCTGGTCGGACAGCAGCTGGAAACCAAGGGAAATCTGTCCGCCGGTACCGGCCGGCAGGGTCGTCGCCATCGGCGCATCGGCCACGCTGCGGTAGACCACCTGCTGCACGCCGATCGGCGCGAGCACGACGTCATATGCGGTGCGGAAATCGCAGGGCACGCCGCGAACCGGGCGGCTCTGCAGGGCGGTGCCGCGCGGCACCCGCACCGGGGCGCTCAACTTGGACGCCACCCCTTCCATGTCGAAGCAGGCGATGGAACAGGACGGGAACGGCCGCAGGTAATGCGGGTACAGCACGTCCAGCAGCGCATCGGTGAATTCCGGGTAGTCATCCTCGATGCGCTTGGAGACGCGTGCGGTCAGCAGTGCGAAAGCTTCGATCAGGCGCTCGACGTGCGGATCCTGGCTGCCGTCGGCAGACAGCTGCAGGCGCCCGGCGATCTTCGGATAGCGCTCCGCAAACTCCCGCCCATAGCGACGCAGGTAGCCCAGCTCACGTTCGTAGTAAGGCAGCAGATCCTGCATCAGGCGGCCTGCGTACGACGTGCGCGGCTGACCTGGTACTGCAGGGTCGAAGGCTGCAGCATCGCGTCGAAGCTGACCGGCTCGCGGGCCGGCTCCAGGTCGAGCAATGCATGGATGGTGAAGTGCAGGCCACCTGCAAACTGGTTGCCTGCATCCAGATGGACATTGACATTGCGCAGGCGCCGCTCATGGCGCGCCACGGCCTGCTCCAGTGAACGGCAGATCGCAGCGCGATCGTACGCATTGGCCAGGCTCATCGCCGAGAAATCCGCCAGCCCGTAGGTCAGCAGCGATTGACGGCAATTGGGAAATTCCTTCATGTCCCCTTCCTGGAACGCGGCGCGTGAATTCAGCAGCCCCTCCAGGTCGCGGGCAATGGATTCCTTGTACTGCTCGAGCGAAACGGACTTGAATACAGGCCCGCCGGCCGGTTGCTTCGGCGCGTCGTCGAACAGTTTTTCCAGCAGGCTGGGTTCGAGTCCCTTCATTGGACGATCCACTCAGGTTCGGCATCCGTGCGGGCGGCAGCGGTGCAGCAAAGGCGAGGCCGTTCCTGGCCTCACCTGACGATCAGACTGCGATGGCGCACAAGGCGCCATCGCAGCGACACAACATCAAACGGTGTAGTTCGGGATGTTCTTGGTTGCGCTCCACTGTGCCACGGTCTTGCCACCAACTCCGCCTTCCGGCTTCTGCTGCTGGTAAGTCCACTTGATGGCGCCGAAGCTCAACTGAACAACTTCCTGCGGCATGCCTTCCTTGTCCACCGTGGTGGTGACGCGGTGGACCAGCACGTTCAGCAGCTCGACCATGTAGTAATTGATCGCGTTGCCGTCCTTGTCGGCGCGCATGAACTGGATCTGCGCCTTCGGGAAGGTGGTGCCGTTGGAAGCGGCCTGGTTCAGGGCCGTGGAGGCGAGGTCGATCGACTTGGTGATTTCGATCGGGGACAGGTTCACGCGGGCTGCGGTGGTGCCGCCGGAGGTCGACGCGGTGGCCGAACGCGGCTGCAGCAGGTCCTGCGAGAACGACTGGATTTCAATCCAGTCCTTGTGCTTGTCGTCGTGCGACTCGCCCTTGATGGTGTCAATCGAGAGGAAAGCGTGTTGCATATCTGGTCTCCTAAATTCCGTTCTTCCGTGAGATTTGGTGTGCCAGGCGGGGGCCTGGCGGTTAAGGGGGGCTACGCCCTCTTGAAATAAGCGTCACTGCAATCCGGGGGGTCAACTCCCCTGGACGCTTCAGGTACTGCAAATCGTTACGACTTCTTCGCGGACGCCGGCAGTTCGGCGACCAGACGCAACGAGACAGACAGCTCATCGAGCTGGAAATGCGGCCTGATGAAGGCCACCGCGCGGTAGACGCCGGGCTTGCCCGGCACCTCCGAAACCTGCACAGATGCCTCGCGGAGCGGGAACTGGGCCTTGGCTTCCTGGGAGGCGTTGTCGTCCAGCAGCACGTACTGGGCGATCCAACGGTTCAGGAATTCCTCGACGTTCCCCGCCGAAGCGAAGCTGCCGATCTTCTCGCGCATCATCGCCTTGAGGTAATGGGCGATACGCGAGACCGCGAAGATGTACTGCAGCTGGGCAGACAGGATCGCGTTGGCATTGGCCGAATCGGTGTTGTACTTCTTCGGCTTCTGTGCCGACTGGGCGCCGAAGAACGCGGCGTAGTCGGTGTTCTTGCAGTGCACCAGCGGCATGAAGCCGAGGTCACTGAGTTCTTTTTCACGACGGTCGGTGATGGCCACTTCGGTGGGGCACTTCAGCGCCACTTCACCGTCGTCGGTACGGAAGGTATGGGTCGGCAGGTCTTCGACCAGGCCACCACCTTCCACGCCACGGATGGCCGCACACCAGCCAAAGCTCTCGAACGCCTGGGTCAAGCGCGCGCCCATGGCGTAGGCGGTGTTGCACCACAGGAACTTGCTGTGGTCGGCCGCTTCGATCTCTTCGACGAAGTTGAAGCCCTCGACCGTGGTGCCATCCTTCGGGTTGTACGGCAGGCGGCCCAGGAAGCGCGGCATGGTCAGGCCGACGTAGCGGCTGTCCTCGCTCTCGCGGAACGACTTCCACTTCGCGTACTCGACCGTGTCGAACACCTTGGCCAGATCGCGGGGCTTGCCCAGATCGGTGAAGGTCTCCAGGCCGAACATGCCTTCACTCGCGGCGGAGATGAACGGTGCGTGCGCGGCAGCGGCGACGTGCGACATCTGCTCGATGAAGTACATGTCCTCCGGCTGGCGGCCGAGGAAGTAGTCACCGATCAGCGCGCCGAACGGTGCACCACCGAAGGTGCCGAACTCTTCTTCGTAGACCTTCTTGAACAGCGCGCTCTGGTCGAAGTCGATGGCGGACTTGAAGTCCTTCACCAGGTCCTTCTGCGGCGAATTGAAGACCTTGATCTTCATGTTCGGGCCGGTGGAGGTCTGCTGGCACAGGTAGTGCAGGCCACGCCAGCTGCCTTCCAGCTTCTGGAAGGACTCGGCGTGCATGACCGCGCTGAGCTGCTCGGAGATGATCCGGTCGATCTCGGCGATGCGCGCGTCGAGCGTCAGGTTGAGGTTGTCGGAGACCACGACGGTGCCGTCCAGGACTTCCTTCGCCAGGGCGGCGATGATGTCCTTGGCGCGGTCGTGCTCGGTCTGCGACTTGGCGACCTTGCTCTTCTCGACGATCTGGTCGAGAAGACCGACGTCTTCCAGTTCGGTGGCCTGGGTGGCCAGTTGGCTGGCTTCGGCTGACATCGATCAGTCCTCCTTGGTCGCGCCGAGCTGCTTCAGCTGCTCGGTGTTGTTGAGCACATCGGTCAGCAGATCTTCCAGCTTCTCGTTGCCAGCCAGCTTGTTGCGCAGATCGGCCAGCTTGGTACGCGATTCGAGCAGGCGGCGCAGCGGTTCAATCTGCTGCACGACGGACTCGGGACGGAAATCATCGATGGAGTTGAACTTCAGCTCGACACCGAATTCGCCGCCCTCGTTGCTGATCTTGTTCGGCACGCGGTAGACCGCGCGCGGCGCGACGCCTTCCATCACTTCATCGAAGTTGTCCAGGTCCACGTTGACGAACTTGCGATCCTTGACCTTGGGCAGCGGCTGTTCCGGATTGCCGCTGAAGTCGCCCATCACGCCGACTACGAACGGCAGTTCCTTCTGCTCGATCGCGTCACCCTTCTCGACGTCGTAGGTGAGCTGGACGCGCGGCGGGCGGATCTTCTGCAGCCGCTTCTGGATGCTTTCCTTCTTGGCCATGTGTGTCTCCTGACTGGGGCCGGTTCCGGATCAGTTGCCGATGTTCTGGAACGGATCGGAGTTGTTCGAACGGGCAGCGGGCTTGGCCGGCTGGGCGGCGGGCTGACTTGCAGCCGGCGCGGCCGGACGCGTCGTGCGGGTGCGGGCGCGGGGCTTGGGCTTGGGCGTCGGGTCGGCGAGGATCGCATCACCCATCGTGGTGCGCAGGGTGTTGGCCAGCGTCTGCGCTTCCTTGCGGGCGGTATCCGATGCCAGTGCACCACGGCCCTGCAGGCGCGTCAGCGACTGGTTGGCAACGCGGAAGCCCGCAACGGTGATCACGCCATCGGCAACCAGATCTTCCGGGTCGCGCTGCAGGACTTCTTCGGCTGCCACGATGGCACGCGCGTACTGCCCCTGGTCGAACTGCAGCTGCGCGATGCGCACCCACGGTTCCTTGCGGGTCGGGTCAGCCTTGGCGGCTTCCTCGAACGCGGTGATCGCCGCATCGGCGCCACCCACGGTCACCTGCGCCTCAGCGTTGCTCAGCGTCGTCTCGAACGGAACGACTTCTGCCTTCTTCGGCGACGAGGAGCAGGCTGCAAGGCCCGACAACAACATCAGCGCGAACATCGGCCGGTACACAGCCTTCCCCATTGCCTTCACTTCCATAGTGATCCCTCGTCGAAATTAATTCCTGAAGGAAGCCGAATCTCCGCGGGTACAACGCACGGGATTCCTGCCCCATTCGCCGGAAGTGTACATTCGCGAATACGCATCGGTATAGTGAATTTCGTCAAGAATATGGCGGATTTGCTGGACACATTCTTCACATGCCGATGTGATATTCGCGAGGAAAACACGCTGTTTGCGTGACTTTGAACCCACCATCAGAGCCCATCCAACCACATGAATGTGCAGCCCCTCTCATTTCAACGCGTGATATCCGTCACGTTTTTGACACTGATAATCTCCTCTTCCCTTTCCGGTTGCGCCTCTGACAGCAAGCTGGGCAAGGCGATGGACAAGACCCTGCAGGTCGTTGGCATCCGCGAGGACAAGCCAGAAGCCCCACCCGTCATCCCCCTGCGCCTGTACGCCGGCACCAACCTCAATGCCGGAAACGACAAGCGCGCCTCCGCAGCCGTCGTGAAGATCTACCACCTGCGCAGCCTTCACCGCTTCGAACAGGCCCCGTTCAATGCCTTCCTCGACCAGGCCGGCGAACAGGCCGCACTGGGCGCGGACCTGCTTTCGGTCAATGAAGTGGTGCTGACCCCCGGGGCGCGGCAGGAATTGTCCGAGCAGTTGAGTGAAGGAAGTGCAGTCCTCGGCGTGGTGGCGCTGTTCCGGGCCCCGGCCGAGAACCGTTGGCGCCTGGCCTTCGACACCAAGGGCAAGACGCTTCCCCAGGACGGCGTCACCATCGGCGTGCATGCCTGCGCGTTGACCAGTGACAGCAAGGCCCTGTTGACGCGGATCTCCGGCGATCCCGGCAGCCTCGCATCCATCCGCTGCGCGGGGGCAAAGTGAATGGCTGCCAGAATTCTGGCACTCGAATTCCACGATGGGATAGTATCTGCCACGCGAGGCTAGGCCTCGAACAAGTAAATATGTGGAGTGCTTCACACTTTCACATTGAAGCGCCGGGCAGCTGTCATCCTGCCGCACGATAACGGCGGCGCCGCTGGCGCGGGCTTTTTTTTCAAGCTATTTCCAAGGATTGAACGTGGCTTATGTAAGCAGGATGTCGAAGGTTCTCTGGGGTGAAGGACTGTTCCTGCGCCCCCAGCATTTCCAGCGCCAGGATGCGTACCACGAGGCGCGACTGCAGGACCTTTCCCAGACGCTGCACCCGTATGCATGGGGCGCGCGTCGCGTACGTTTCGATCCACACGCGCTGTCCGGTGGCACCCTGCGTCCGCTGGACCTGTCGGCGGTGTTCCCCGATGGCGAAACCTACGACGCCCCCGCCCACGACAGCCTGCCCGACGCCGTGTCACTGCATGAGCTGCCGCCCGGCATCCAGAGCACCGTGGTCTATCTGGCGCTGCCCCTGCTGCGTGATGATGGCGCCAACTGCGCTGACGCCGAAGGCACGGTGCTGGCGCGGTACCGCCAGGCCAACCGGGACACGCAGGACCTGTTCACCGACGCGGTCGAGGCCGAGCTGTCGTACCTGAGCAAGGCCGTGAAGCTGCTTACCGACGACCAGCCGCGCGATGCGTACAGCACCGTCGCGGTGGCGCGCGTGCGGCGCACGTCCAGTGGCGGCTTCGAGCTGGATGACGAGTTCATTCCGCCCTCCGCGCAGCTGCAGGCTTCGCCGTTCCTGCACCGCGAACTGCGGGCGGTGCTCGATGCACTGCAGGCGAAGGTGGATGCGCTTTACGGCCTGCACCGGCAGACGTCGCAGAACATCATCGAGTTCCGCTCGGGCGACATCGCCTCGTTCTGGCTGCTGCACACCATCAACAGTTCCTTCAGTGCGCTGGCCCACCTGCTGCACCATCCGCAGCTGCATCCCGAGCGCCTGCACCAGGAGCTGCTGCGCATGGCGGGCGCACTGCTGACCTTCTCCAACGCCTACCAGCTCAGCGACCTGCCGGTGTACCGCCACGACCAGCCGGAAGCGTCGTTCCGCAAGCTGCTGGAGATCGTGCGTGCCCTGCTGGATACGGTGATCTCGACGCGCTACTTCAAGATCGCGCTCAACGAGGTCAAGCCGTCCTACCACCTGGGCCGGCTGGACTCGCAGCGCATCGACGGCGAGGCCTCGTTCTACCTGTCCGTATCGGCATCGATGCCGGCGCAGGAGCTGATCCAGAGCGTCCCGGTCCGCTTCAAGGTCGGCGCGCCGGACGACGTGGAGAAGTGCGTGCTGTCCGCGCTGCCGGGCGTGAAGCTGGTCCACGCGGCGCAGGTACCCGCGGCGATTCCGGTGCGTCCGGGCAGCCACTACTTCGAGCTGGATGCACGCGGCGCACTGTATGAGCGCATGCTCAAGTCGCAGTCGCTGATGATCTACGTGCCGGCCGGCATTGCCGAACTGAAGATGGAACTTGTGGCGGTGACCTCATGATGAATTCCCCCCTGCCCCCGACCCCGGGCCCGATGCCTTCGCTGACCGCCAACGGCGCGATGGCCAACCCCACGCCGCAGGCCGCCAACCCGCAGAGCCTGCAGGACCTGATGGCCGACGGCTTCTACCTGCTGCTGCTGCTCAAGCGCGGCCAGCTGCCGAACGATGCCGAAGGCTTCGTGCAGACCGTGCAGAAGTTCCTTGATGGCGTGGAACGCAATGCGATGCGCCTGGGCGTGGCTTCGGAAGATGTCTATGCCGCCAAGTACGCCTTCTGTGCCGCCGTGGACGAGGCGATCCTGTCGCAGCCGTCGCAGCTGCACGAGACCTGGGAGCGCAACCCGCTGCAGCTGCGCATGTTCGGCGAGCACCTGGCCGGCGAGCACTTCTTCGATCGCCTGGAAGAGCTGCGCCGTCAGGGCGCCGCGCGCCTGCCGTCGCTGGAGGTCTACCACTACTGCCTGCTGATGGGTTTCGAGGGCAAGTACCGCCTGGAAGGCACCGAGAAGCTGGGCTACCTGACCGCGCGACTGGGCGATGAAATCGTCTACCTGAAGGGCAAGCGCCACGGCTTCGCACCGCACGCGCTGCCGCCGGACAACGTGCGCCACAGCCTGCGCCGCGTGGTGCCGTTGTGGCTGCCGGCGGTGGTGGTGGGCTGCTTCGGCATCGTTGCCTTCTTCGGCGTGCGCACCTACCTGGGCCACGAGACGCGCCAGCAGCTGGCCGCCTACAACGACGTGGTGCAGATGCCCGAGCGCACCGCCCACATCACGATTACCCTGCCATGAGCCTGATGATATGGACATCCCAAGCTCCTCCCTGCTTGCATCCCTCGCCTCGCTGTCGCACCGCGAACGCCTGATCCAGCTGCAGGGCCCCGAACAGGGCCTGGTGGTTGAGCGCTTCGAAGGCACTGAATCGGTCTGCGGCGACAACCGCCTGCAGATCGACTGCCTGGCGACTGACGCCTTCCTCGACCTCGCGCCCTGGTTGGAACAGCCGCTGACCCTGCAGCTGCGCCAGTCCGACGGCGCGCTGCGGCAGTGGCATGGCCTGTGTACCGAGGCCGCGCAGCTGGGCAGCGATGGCGGCCTGGCCCGCTACCGCCTGATCCTCGAACCCTGGACCGCCCTGCTGCGCCTGCGCCGCAATGCGGTGATCTTCCAGGATCAGGATACGCGCGCCATCTGCGAGCAGATCTTCGGCGACTACCCGCAGGCGGTGTTCCGCTTCGACGTGCAGGCCGAACTGCCTGTGCGTGCGATCACCACCCAGTACCGCGAAACCGACTGGGCCTTCGTCACCCGGCTGCTGGCCGAAGCCGGCCTGGCCTGGCGCATCGAGCAGGCGCAGGGCGATGAAGCCGCGCACACCCTGGTGGTGTTCGAGCCGGGTGCGGAGCTGCCGGACAGCGGCACGTTCCGCTTCCACCGTGCCGACATGGCCGAGGCCAGCGACGGCATCACCGCCTTCGCCGAGCGCCAGCAGCTGGTGCCCAACGCCAGCACCGTGGCCAGCTGGCACAGCGAGCAGGTCAACGCCGTGGCCGCGCAGTCCAGCGCCGATGCCGGCACCCTGCCCGCGCTGGAGGTCTACGTGCTTGATCAAACGTCTGCAAGATGGACAATCATCCTTCCTGCAGGCGCCTTCACAAGATACCTGCGCATACTTTCAAAGATCTTGGGAAGTGGCCTCAGCGCCGTTCCCGTGTGCTGCGAAGTTTCCTTCGTAGCGAGCCGCCCATTATGCCAGACTTTTTCAGTCCGTCAACACCTTCGTTCGATCATCTCGTTCGGCGGTGGTGGGCGCCCTGTTGTCGCTGAAGCCCCTTGGTGGCGGCCCCTGCGACGGGGGAGGAGAAGTATGCCCCCATCCACAGGGTTTGTGAAGGGGGTGTGGCGATTTTTTTCAACGGATGTTGCATCCGTTCATCCATCGCGCCCGTGGAGGCATACCGCGAGGAGCAGCCGAGCATGGGCTCGGCTCTACATCTCTATAAGGGAGGTGTCAGGCAGCGACCAGGCGGACGCGGGCGAAGGTGCGCTTGCCCACCTGCAGCAGGCCTTCGAAGCCCGGCTGCAGTACCTGCTGTCCATCCTCGACCACTTCACCGTCCACCTTCACCGCGCGCTCCTTGAGCTTGCGGTTGGCCTCGGAGTTGCTCGGGGTCAGCCCGGCAGCGGTCAGCAGAGCCGCAATACGCAGGCCTTCAGCCGGGATGGCGACGTCCTGCAGCGGCAGCTGGGTGATGTCGCCCTGCCCGGTCACCGCCGCTTCCCAGCCGGCAATGGCCTGGTCAGCCGCAGCCGCGTCGTGGAAACGGGTGGCCAGTTCACGCGCCAGGCGCAGCTTGACCACGCGCGGGTTGAGAGTGCCGGCGGCGACCTCTTCACGCAGCGAAACCGCTTCGGCCTGGCTGATATCAAAGGACAGCAGCTCGATCCAGCGCCACATCAGGGTGTCGTCGACCTTCATGGTCTTGGTGACGATCTCGATGGCCGGTTCACTGATACCAATGTAGTTGCCCAGCGACTTGGACATCTTGTTGACGCCGTCCAGGCCTTCCAGCAGCGGCATGGTCAGCACCACCTGCGGCTTCTGGCCGTGGTGTTCCTGCAGGCCGCGGCCCATCAGCAGGTTGAACTTCTGGTCGGTACCACCGAGCTCGACGTCCGCTTCCAGGGCCACCGAGTCGTAGCCCTGCACCAGCGGGTACAGGAACTCGTGGATGGCGATGGACTGCTGGGCGGCGTAGCGCTTGGCGAAATCGTCGCGCTCGAGCATGCGGGCCACGGTGTGCTGGCTGGCCAGGCGGATCATGTCGGCCGCGCCCATCGTGCTGAACCACTCCGAGTTGAAGCGGACCTGGGTCTTGTCGCGGTCCAGCACCTTGAACACCTGCTCTTCATAGGTACGGGCGTTGGCCAGCACGTCCTCGCGGCTGAGCGGCTTGCGGGTCAGGCTCTTGCCGGACGGGTCGCCGATCATGCCGGTGAAGTCGCCGATCAGGAAAATGACCTGGTGGCCAAGGTCCTGGAACTGGCGCAGCTTGTTCAGCAGTACGGTGTGGCCCAGGTGCAGGTCGGGCGCGGTGGGGTCGAAGCCAGCCTTGATCCGCAGCGGACGGCCTTCCTGCAGGCGCGCACGCAGATCCTCGATCTTGAGGATCTCGTCGGCACCACGGCCGATCAGGGCAAGGGCTTCTTCAATCGAGGACACGGTGACTACTCCCGGCTATGCCGTTTCTTGTGTGGGGTGTTAACGCCAAGTTAACCCATCCGGCTTCACAAAAGCCAATAGGCACAAGGGTTTGACGCGGTTTTCTCAGGTGTCTATGGTAACCGGCGATCAGGCCCGCGCTCCCGGGCCGCAGGAAAAAACCACTGATGCAAAATTCCGAACAAGGGCGCGCACGCAAGCAGCGCTTCCAGGAACGTCTCCACGTCCTGCACGACAACGCCCTGCACCGGAAGCTCAGGCAGCACCTCCCCGCCGCATTCAATGAACGCTGGACGCGTCGCCATTGGGTGCACGCGAGCCTGTTCGCCACCATCGGCGCCTTGGTGGCGACGATCGTGCCGGGTTTCTCGCACACCATCGATTCGCCCTATCAGGAAAGCCACACCAGCCTGGCCCTGCCCTTGCCGCCGCTGTCGCTGGCACGCCAGCAGCAGACCCCGGGCGACAGCTGGCAGGTGCTGCGGGTGCAGCGCGGGCAGACCCTGAGCGATCTGTTCGACCAGGCCGGCATCCCCGCCAGCACCCTGCACCGGGTGCTGGACCATCCGGGCGCGCGTGATTCGCTGACCAAGCTGCGCCCCGGGGCCGAGATCGCCTTCGACATGCCGCTCTCGGGCGACCTGCGCAGCATCCGCTTCGACCGCGATGGCGACAACCGGGTGGAACTGAGCCTGGCCGGCGATGACATCAAGGAAAAGGTGACCAAGCGCGAGACCTCCACGCGCACGGTGGTCACCAGCGGCGAGATCACCAGCTCGCTGTATGCCGCAGCCCGCCGGGCCGGGCTGTCGCCGTCGGCGATCGCGACGATGACCGACGACATCTTCAAGTACGACATCGACTTCTCCAAGGACCTGCAGCCGGGCGACCGCTTCAGCGTGGTGATGGACGAGACCTGGCGTGAAGGCGAGAAGGTCGACACCAGCAAGATCCTGGCGGCGACCTTCACCACCGGCGGCAAGACCTACTCGGGCTTCCGCTTCGAGCGCGGTGGCAAGTCGGAGTACTACGACCTCAACGGCCGTTCGCTGAAGAAGAGCTTCATCCGCATGCCGATCCCGTTCGCGCGGCTGAGCTCGACGTTCGGCGCACGCAAGCACCCGGTGCTGGGCAAGATGCGCATGCACAAGGGCGTGGACTATGCCGCGCGTACCGGTACGCCGATCATGGCCGCCGGCGACGCCCGCGTGCAGTTCGCCGGCGTGCAGCGCGGCTACGGCAACGTGGTCATCCTCGACCATGGCCGCGGCCACACCACCCTGTACGGGCACATGTCGCGCTTTGCCAACATCAAGACCGGCCAGCGCGTGGCCCAGGGCACGGTGATCGGCTATGTCGGTTCGACCGGCCTGGCCACCGGCCCGCACCTGCACTACGAATTCCGCGTGAACGGCGAGCACCGCAATCCGCTGACGGTGACCATGCCGCCGCCGGAACCGCTGAAGGGCGCCGAGCTGGTGGCCTTCCGTGCGCAGACCGCGCCGGCCATGGCCCGTATCCAGGGCATGGAGAAGCTGATCTACGCCGAGGCCAGCCCGGCCCCGAGCAGCCGCGAGGCCGCGCCGACCGAGGTGGCCAGCGCCAAGGCCAAGCCGGGCAACAGCCACAAGCGCGGCTGACCCGCGCTGCGTTGACGAGGAAGGACGCGGCAGCCCAAGCTTGCCGCGTCCTTTTTTTATGCCCGCCATGAACACGACCGTCGACGTTGATGCCCCCCTCTACCTTGGCCTGATGTCAGGCACCAGCGCCGATGGCATCGATGCCGCGCTGGTGCAGTTCCCCGCCAGCGGCGGCTGCCGCTTCGTGCGGGGCCTGACCGCCCGCTGGGAGCCGGTGCTGCGCGCGCGGCTGGTGGCGCTGGGCGAAGGCGGGCCGCTGGAGTCGCTGGAAGAGCTGGGCGAGCTGGATGCGCGCATCGCGATCAACTTCGCCGCCGCCGCCAACCAGCTGCTGGACGAGGCCGGCGTGGACCGCCGCCAGGTGCGGGCGATCGGCTCGCACGGGCAGACCGTGCGCCACCGGCCGCTGGCCGACCCGGCCTTCACCGTGCAGCTGGGCGATGGCAACCGCATTGCCGAACTGACCGGGATCACCACGGTGGCCGATTTCCGCCGCCGCGACGTGGCCGCTGGCGGCCATGGGGCGCCGTTGATGCCGGCCTTCCACCTGGCGATGCTGGGCACGGCCGGCGAGGACCGCGCGGTGCTCAACCTGGGTGGCATCGGCAACCTGACCCTGATCCCCCGGCAGGGCGTGCCGCGCGGCTTCGACACCGGCCCGGCCAATGCGCTGATGGATGCCTGGTGCCAGCGCCATACCGGCCGCACCTTCGACGCCGACGGGGCCTATGCGGCCAGTGGTGCGGTGGATGCAGCGCTGCTGGCCAGCTGGCGTGCGGACCCGTGGTTCGACCTGCCGCCGCCCAAGAGCACCGGCCGCGAGCAGTTCCACCTGGCCTGGGCCGAGGCGCGCATGGGCGAAGGCGAGTACGCCGCCGCCGATGTGCAGGCCACCCTGCTGGAACTGACCGCGGTAACCGTGGCCGATGCATTGCTGGCCCACCAGCCGGAGACCCGCCGGGTGCTGGTCTGCGGCGGCGGCGTGCACAACCGGCAGCTGATGCGCCGGCTGGCGGCACTGCTGCCGGGCGTGGCGGTGGAATCCAGCGCCGTGCACGGGCTGGACCCGGAGTATGTGGAGGCGATGGGCTTTGCCTGGCTGGCACAGCGGACCATGGATGGGCTGGCCGGCAACCTGCCGAGCGTGACCGGGGCGAAAGGGCCGCGGATTCTCGGGGCGATCCATCTGGCGTGATGGCAAGGCAGTCGAGCATGGCTCGACTCTACAAGGGCGCGCGGTAGCGCCGGGCCATGCCCGGCGACGCGGTGTCAGATCTACCGGAAGCCCTGCCCCGCCGGCATCGCCTGCAGGGCGGCGATCGCCGCCGACAGGGCGTCCACTTCGGGATCGCCGAAGCCGGAGCGGACCTCCAGCTCGCTGTTCAGCAGGCCCTGTTCGAGCAGCACCGAACAGGCCTGCTCGTGGCTCCAGCCGCGCGCCACGGCCACCCTTCGGATACGTTCATACAGCAGCGGGTCCACGTCCCGCAGCACTACATCGGCCATGCTCACTCCCCGTTCGCAAGGCACCGCCCCCTCGGCGCGTCCCGGGCGATCATCCCGCAGGTTGCGCAGTCAGGCAATCAGGGGGCGCTGCGGTCGTGGATGCGCGGCCACAGCCAGGCCAGCAGCAGCAGGGTCGGTACCACGGTGACCGCGCTGAGCATGAAGAAGGTGCTGTAGGAGCTGGCTTCGACGATATAGCCCGACACGCCGCCGACGAACTTGCCCGGCAGGTTGGCCAGCGACACCAGCAGGGCGTACTGGGTGGCGGTGAAGTTGCGGTCGGTGAGCGAGGACATGAAGGCCACCAGCACGGTGCCGGCGAAGCCCTGGAACAGGTTGTCGGCGCTGAGCGCGGCGTAGAACGCCCACAGCTGGCCCGGGTTGTGCGCCATCAGCAGGAAGGCGAGGTTGGACAGGGCCACGCCCAGCGCCGCCACCAGCAGCATGCGGCGGAAGCCGAAGGCGGCCACGGCGATACCGCCAAGGAAGGCGCCACCGATACCCATCCACACGCCGAACAGCTTGGAGACGGTGGCGATGTCGGCCTTGTCGAAGCCCGAATCCAGATAGAACGGGCCGGCCATCACGCCGATGACCTGGTCGGGGAACTTGAACAGCCCGACGAAAGCCAGCAGGCCCAGCGCCAGGCCGATGCCGTTGCGGGTGAAGAAGCTGGTGATCGGCTTGACGAAGGCTTCGGCGACGTCGATCCGGCGCTGCACGGCCTGCGCCGGGCGATCCGGTTCGCGGCACACCAGGGTGGTGATGATCGGCAGCAGCATCAGCCCGGCCATGGCCAGGTAGGCGACGATCCAGCCTTCGAACTGGGCCAGGTAGAGCGCGCCGGCACCGGCCAGGATCAGGCCGATGCGGTAGCCCAGCGTATAGGTGGCAGCCAGCGCAGCCTGTGCGGTTTCCGGGGCGATCTCGATGCGGTAGGCATCGACCACCGAATCCTGGGTGGCGCCGGCAAAGGACGCCACCAGCACCCAGGCCACCAGCGGCCACACGCCCTGTTCGGGGCGGACGAAGGCCAGCGCGACCAGGCCGATCAGCACCGCCACCTGCGACAGCAGCAGCCAGGAGCGGCGGCGGCCGAGGAATGCCAGCAGCGGGAACGCGTAGCGGTCCAGCAGCGGGGCCCAGACGAACTTGAGCAGGTAGAAGAAGCTGGCCAGGCTGATCAGGCCGATGCTGCCCAGGTCCAGGCCGACATCACGCAGGCGGGTTGAAAGCGTCTGCGAGGCGATCAGCAGGAACGGCAGGCCGCTGCCGAAGCCCAGCAGGGCCATGGTCAGGGCCGAGGGCGTGCCAAAGGCGCGCTTGATCCCGGCCCAGCCTTTGTAGCTGGGCTTTGCAGCGGCTTCGCTCACAGGTCGTAGTCCACGGTGAACGGGGCGTGGTCGGAGAAGCGCTCGTCGCGGTAGATGGAGCAGCTGCGCAGGCGGTCACGCAGGCCGGGGGTGATGAACTGGTAATCGATGCGCCAACCGACGTTGTTGGCGCGGGCTGCGCCGCGGTTGCTCCACCAAGTGTAATCCTCGCCGGTGGGGTGCAGCAGGCGGTAGGCGTCGGCCCAGCCGCGGCCGGTGGCCACGTCGGTGGCCTGCCCGTGGTCGGCACACAGGCCGTTGAGCCAGTCGCGTTCTTCGGGCAGGCAGCCGGAATTCTTCTGGTTGGACTTCCAGTTCTTGATGTCCAGCGCCGAGCGGACGATGTTCCAGTCGCCGCACAGGACGTAGTCGCGGCCGCTGCGCGCCCACTCCTCCAGGATCGGCCGCAGCCATTCCATCACTTCGAACTTGAAGCCCTGGCGCAGGTCGCCCGAGCTGCCGGACGGGATATAGAAGGAGACCACGCTGAGATTGCCGAAGCGGGCCTCGATGTAGCGGCCTTCGTCGTCGAACGGCGCCCAGCCCAGCGAGGTGATGACCTGGTCCGGCTCGCGCTTGCTGTAGATCGCCACGCCGCTGTAGCCCTTCTTGGTGATGGCGTCGCGGTAGAAGCAATGGTGGCCGTCGGGGCGGAACATCGGATCGGTGAGCTGGTCCTCCTGCGCCTTGGTCTCCTGGATGCACAGAACGTCGGCGTCCTGGGCCCGGAACCAGTCGAGGAAGCCCTTGGTGGCGGCCGAGCGGATGCCATTGGCGTTGAAGCTGATGATGCGCATGCGGATGAACCTACGGCGGGAAACCGGGCAAGCATACCGGTTGCCCGGCGGCCCGCGCAGCCCGCCTGCCGGGCCCGGCAGGGCCTTCACAGGGCCTCAGGCGAGCGCGGAACGCCCAGCTGGATTAGGATTTGTGCTCCAAATGAAGACGAATCGAGTTTGATGAGCGACCACCGCCACCGTTTCCTGCAGCTGGCCCTGACCGCCGACGCCCTGCGCTTCGGCCAGTTCACCCTCAAGTCCGGCCGGCTGAGCCCCTATTTCTTCAATGCCGGTCGTTTCGACTCCGGCTCGCTGCTGTCCCAGCTGGGCGCCTGCTATTCGGACGCCATCGACGCCAGCGGAATCAAGTACGACGTGGTGTTCGGCCCGGCCTACAAGGGCATCCCGCTGGCCACCGCGATGGCCTGCGAGCTGGCCCAGCGTGGCCGCGACCTGCCGCTGTCGTTCAACCGCAAGGAAGTGAAGGACCACGGTGAAGGCGGCCAGCTGATCGGCGCCGACCTGACCGGCAAGCGCGTGCTGATCGTCGACGACGTGATCACCGCTGGCACCGCCATCCGCGAAGCCCTGGCCATCATCCGCGCTGCGGGCGGCATCCCGGCCGGCATCGTGGTGGCGCTGGACCGGCAGGAGATCGCCTCGGAAGCCGACCCGCGTTCGGCCGCACAGGCCGTGGCCGAAGAAGCCGGCATCCCGGTGATCGCCGTGGCGACCCTGGCCGACCTGCTTGATTTCGCCTCCGGAAACCCGGAACTTGTGGGCTACCGGCAGCCGCTGGAAGCCTATCGGGCCCAGTACGGCGTCCGTTCCGCACGCTGACCCAGGGGAAGGTCGCATGTTCCGAGTTCCTGCCATCGTTGCCACCAGCCTGCTGCTGGCGCTGCCGGCCAGCCTGCTGGCCCAGTCCGGCGCGCCGGGAAAGAAGCTGTACTGCTGGAACGAGGGCAAGGAGCGGATCTGCAGCGATTCGCTGCCGGCCGACGCGGTCAACAACGCGCGTGAGGAGTTCAATGCCAACAGCGGCGTGCGCAACGCGCAGGTACAGCGCGCGTTGACCGACGCCGAACGCGCCGCTGCCGCCACCGTGGCGGCGCAGGCGCAGCTGGACCAGATGGCAGCGCAGACCAAGCAGCGTACCGAGCAGGCCATGTTGTCGACCTACGGCAGCGAGGATGCACTGCGCAAGGTGTTCAACGAGCGCCAGGAGGTGCTCGACAACAACCTGAGCACCGCCCGCTACAACGTCACCAGCCTGCGGGATTCGCTGGTGACCCTGCTGGGGGCGGCGGGCGATCGCGAGCTGGCCGGCGGCAAGGTGGGCGACACGCAGGCCGAGGCGATCCGCCAGCGCCACGCCCAGCTGCAGGCACAGCAGCGCCTGCAGGCCAGCTTCGAGCAGCAGCAGGTGACGCTGAAGGCCGAGATCGACGCCAGCCTGCAGCGCTACCGCGAACTGAAAGGCATGGCCCCGGGCGGTTGAGGGCCCGGCGACATCGGAATTTATGCACTCTTTACGCGCCGGCCCCGTCCGGCGCGTAGTGCGTTTATGGGGGGCAGGACGACGATGGCGGCCTGAGGTGGAGGGGTTCCACCAGGATGCATTTCCCATGTCCCCCTGGCTGTCGTTGTTCTGTGGCGTGCTGGTGCTGGTTGCCGCCGCCTATCTCCTTTATGTCGTGCTGCGGCCCGAGTCGTTCTGAGCGGAGCCTGCCATGACTGAGATGCTTGTGATTCTTGCTGCCAGCCTGCTGCTGGCCTGGCCGCTGGGCCTGTACCTGGCGCGCGTGATGCGTGGCGCGCCGATGAAGGTGGACGTGCTGTTCCACTGGATCGAAAAACCGCTGTACCGGCTGTTCGGCGTGGATGCCACGCGCTCGATGTCCTGGCGCGGCTACGTGCTGGCCTTCGTGCTGAGCAACGTGGTGGTGGCCGTGCTGACCCAGGCGGTGTTCATGACCCAGGCCTGGCTGCCATTGAACCCGGACCAGATCCCGAACATGCGCTGGGACACCGCGCTGCACACGATGATCTCGTTCCTGACCAACACCAACCAGCAGCACTACTCGGGCCAGGCGCAGCTGTCCTACCTCTCGCAGATGACCGGCATCACCGGCCTGCAGGTGGTGACGCCGATGATGGGCCTGGCGCTGGCGGTGGCGACGCTGCGGGCGCTGTTCGCGCGTGCGCCGCAGACCGTGGCGGCGCCCGCGGCCGGCGGCGACCGGCAGGTGCCGGTGGGCAACTACTACGTGGACGTGGTGCGCCTGTGCGTGCGCTTCCTGTTGCCGCTGTGCCTGGTCTGGACCCTGTTGCTGACCAGCCAGGGCGTGCCCTCGACGATGGCCGGCGGCCCGCAGGCCACGCCGATCGACGCCAGCGCCGGCATGGCGCAGCAGAAACTTCCGCTGGGCCCGGTGGCGGCGATGGTCGCGGCCAAGCAGCTGGGCGCCAACGGCGGCGGCTGGTACGGCCCGAACAGCAGCTTCCCGCTGGAGAACCCGACCCCGGTGTCGAACCTGCTGGAGGTGGTGGGCATCCTGCTGATCCCGATGGCGGTGATCTTCATGATCGGTGCGTTCACCGGCCGACGCCGCTTCGGCGCCCTGGTGTTCAGCTGCATGCTCGGCATGTCGCTGCTGTCCACCGGCGCGATGATGTGGAGCGAGGGCCACAGCGCCAGCGCAGCCACGCCGCTGCTGATGGAAGGCAAGGAGGTGCGCTTCGGCGCCGACGGCACCGCGCTGTGGGCGGCCGTGACCACCCAGGTCTCCAACGGCTCGGTGAACGGCATGCACGATTCGCTGGCACCGCTGAGCGGTGGCATCGCGATGGTCAACATGCTGGTCAGCGCAATCTGGGGCGGTATCGGCTGCGGCCTGCAGCAGTTCATCGTCTACCTGCTGCTCGGCGTGTTCCTGGCCGGGTTGATGACCGGGCGCACGCCTGAGCTGTTCGGCCGCAAGCTGGAAACACCGCAGGTGCGCCTGCTGGCCCTGCTGGTGCTGCTGCAGCCGATCACCCTGCTGGTGTTCACCGCGATCACCCTGGCCGTGCCCGGCCTTTCCGGCACCTCCAACCCCGGCTTCCATGGCATCAGCCAGGTCTTCTACGAGTACGTCTCGGCTTATGCCAACAACGGCTCGGGCTTCGAAGGGCTGGGCGACGCCACGCCGTGGTGGAACCTGAGCTGCTCGCTGGTGCTGCTGCTGGGCCGCTTCCCGCTGCTGATCATCCCGCTGGTGGTGGCTGCACAGCTGGCGGCCAAGCGCCAGGCACCGGAGTCTGCCGGCAGCCTGCAGATCGAAACCCCGACCTTCGCCCTGACCCTGGTCTCGGTGATCGTCATCCTGACCGTGCTGCAGTTCATGCCGGCGCTGGTACTCGGCCCGATCGCCGACCACCTGAGCCTGGGACTGCACTAAGGACACCCCGATGAGTACCCACGCAAGTTCTTCCCGCAGTTCCCTTGCACCGCGCCCTGCCCTGCTCGATGGCGCCGGCCTGCGCCGTGCGCTGGTCGAAGCGGTGCGCAAGCTCGCACCGATGCACCTGGTGCGCAGCCCGGTGATGGCGGTGGTGATGGCCGGCACGATCGTCGCCGCCATCGTCACCCTGACCGGCAACGCGCCGCTGGGCTTCGGCCTGGCAGTGACCGCGATCCTGCTGGTGACCGTGCTGTTCGGCAATTTCGCCGAAGCCGTGGCCGAGGCACGTGGCCGCGGCCAGGCCGCATCACTGCGCCGGGCCCGCCAGGACCTGGTGGCGCGCCGCCTGGCCGCCCCGCAGCCGGGAGCCGCCGAAGCGCAGGTGCCGGCCGCCGAGCTGCGCCCGGGCGACCATGTGATCGTCAGTGCCGGTGAGCTGGTGCCGGCCGATGGCGAGATCGTGCAGGGCCTGGCCACCATCAACGAAGCGGCGGTGACCGGTGAATCGGCGCCGGTGCTGCGCGAGGCCGGTACCGACCGCTCCGGCGTGATCGGCGGCACGAAGGTGCTGTCCGACCAGATCATCGTGCGGGTGACCGCCGAGCCGGGCCACAGCTTCCTGGACCGGATGATCGCGCTGGTGGAAGGGGCCAACCGGCAGAAGACCCCCAACGAGGTCGCGCTGACCCTGCTGCTGGCAGCGATGACGCTGACCTTCCTGGTGGTGGTGGCGACCCTGCCGGCCATCGGTGCGGCCTTGGGCGTGCAGGTCGATCCGCTGCTGCTGATCGCGCTGCTGGTGTGCCTGATCCCGACCACCATCGGTGGCCTGCTGCCGGCGATTGGTATTGCCGGCATGAACCGTGCGCTGGCCGCCAACGTGCTGGCCAAGTCGGGCAAGGCGGTGGAAGTGGCCGGCGACGTGGACGTGCTGCTGCTGGACAAGACCGGCACCATCACCTACGGCGACCGCCAGGCCAGCCACTTCCACCCGCTGGCCGGCATCGACGCCAGCCAGCTGCGTGAAGCGGCGCTGCTCTCTTCGCTGGCCGACCCGACACCGGAAGGCAAGTCGATCGTGCGCCTGGCGCGTGAGCAGGGCTGTGCCACCGCCGAACCGGAGCAGGCCGACTACCTGGCCTTCAGCGCGCAGACCCGCATGTCCGGCGTTGACCTGGAACATGGGCGCCAGATCCGCAAGGGCGCGCTGGATGCGATCCGCAACCACGTGCAGGCGCTGGGCGGCACGGTGCCGGCCGAGCTGGCCGGGCGCGTCGAGCAGGTGGCGCGCAACGGTGCCACTCCGCTGGTGGTGGCCGAGGGCCGCCACGTGCTGGGCGTGATCGAGCTGTCGGACGTGGTCAAGCACGGCATGCGCGAGAAGTTCGCGCAGTTGCGGGCGATGGGCATCCGCACGGTGATGATCACCGGCGACAACCCGCTGACCGCTGCGGCCATTGCGGCCGAGGCCGGCGTGGACGACTACATCGCGGAGGCACGCCCCGAAGACAAGCTGGCACGCATCCGCCAGGAGCAGGCCGGTGGCCGCCTGGTGGCGATGGTCGGCGACGGCACCAACGACGCGCCGGCCCTGGCCCAGGCCGACATCGGCCTGGCGATGAACTCCGGCACGCAGGCGGCGAAGGAGGCCGGCAACATGGTCGACCTCGATTCGGACCCGGCCAAGCTGCTGGCGGTGGTGGAAGTGGGCAAGCAGCAGCTGATCACCCGCGGCGCATTGACCACCTTCTCGCTGGCCAACGACGTGTCCAAGTACTTCGCGATCCTGCCGGCGCTGTTTGCCGCTGCGGTCCCGACCATGGCCGCCTTGAACGTGATGCAGCTGTCGAGCCCGCGCAACGCGGTACTGGCAGCGCTGATCTTCAACGCCTTGGTGATTCCTGCCCTGATCCCGCTCGCCCTGCGTGGCGTGCGCTTCCGCCCGGCCACCGCAACCGCGCTGCTGCGCCGGAACATGCTGGTGTACGGCCTGGGTGGCGTGCTGCTGCCGTTCGTGGCGATCAAGGCCATCGACCTCCTTCTTGTCCTGGTATCCGGCGCATGAACCGTTCTGTCTCCTCTTCCTCCCTGCCCCGCGAACACGCGGCCGAGGCCCGCGTGGCGCGCCTGCAGGACGATGCCACCTGGCGCCCGGCGATCGGCCTGGGCCTGGCCACCCTGCTGCTGGCCGGTGCGGTCTACGCCGGCATCGCCACCGGTTTTGCCGGGCTGAGCTTCCCGACCCAGGCCGAAGGCAGCCTGTTGCGCGATGACAGTGGCCAGGTGCGCGGTTCGGCGTGGCTGGCGCAGCCGTTCACCGGCGATGGCTACTTCCAGGCGCGCCCATCGGCGGCCAACTACGACCCGATGGCCGCGGCCGGGTCCAACCTGGCCCGCAGCAACCCGGCGCTGGCCGAGCGCGTGGCGGCCAGCACCGCTGCGGTGGCAGCGCGCGAGGGCGTGAGTCCGGCACAGGTGCCGGCTGACCTGGTCACCCAGTCCGGCGCCGGCCTGGACCCGCAGCTGTCGCCGGCTGCCGCGCAGGTGCAGGTGGCGCGCGTGGCGCGTGCGCGCGGCCTGCCGGTGGAGCGCGTGCAGGCGCTGGTGCAGGCGCACACCGAAGGCCGCCAGTGGGGCCTGTTCGGGCAGCCGCGGGTGAACGTGGTGACCCTGAACTTCGTCCTGGACCACGCTGCACGGGCGCCGTGATGCCAGCCTGCACCGGCGGCGCGCACAATGGCGGCCATGACAGCAGCTGCGATGAATGATGCACGTACCCGCCAGGCCGATGCCCTGGTGGAAGGCCTGCAGCGCGAAGCCGGCGGCAAGCTGACGGTGTTCCTGGGCGCGGCGCCGGGCGTGGGCAAGACCTACACCATGCTGACCCGCGCGCAGGAACAGCTGCGCCGGGGCGTGGACCTGGTGGTGGCGGTGGTGGAAACCCACGGCCGCGTCGATACCCAGGCCCTGCTGGAAGGCCTGCCGCAGCTGCCATTGAAGGGCGTGGCCTACCACGGCCATGCCCTGCAGGAAATGGACCTCGATGCGGTGCTGGAGCGCCATCCGGCGCTGGTGCTGGTGGACGAACTGGCCCATCGCAACGCGCCGGGCAGCCGCCATGAACGACGCTGGCAGGACGTGATGGAACTGCTGGACGCCGGCATCGACGTCTGGACCACGGTCAACATCCAGCACCTGGAAAGCCTCAACGATGTGGTGATGCGCATCACCGGCGTGCGGGTGAGCGAGACCGTGCCCGACGGCGTGCTCGACCGCCTGCATGACATCGTGCTGGTGGACCTGCCGCCGCGCGAACTGATCGCGCGCCTGCAGCAGGGCAAGGTGTACGTGCCCGAACAGGCTGCGCAGGCGCTGCAGGCGTTCTTCTCGCCGGCCAACCTGACCGCGCTGCGCGAACTGGCGATGCAGGAGGCCGCCGACCGGGTCGACAGCAGCCTGCGCGAAACCCGCGCCGCACGCGGCGAAGGCAACCTGCCGTTGCGCCGCGGCGTGCTGGTGGCCATCGATGGAGGCGGCCAGAGCGAATACCTGGTGCGCGTGGCGCGGCGCATCGCCGAACGCCGCGATGCGCCGTGGACGGTGGTGACCGTGCAGGGCCGGCGCCAGGACGAGGCGACCCGGCGCGAGATCGATGCGGCCTTCGCGCTGGCCCGGCGGCTGGGCGGCGATGCCGAACTGCTGCATGGCTCGAGCATCGCCGATGCCCTGCTGGACCATGCCGCGCACAACGGCGTGTCGACGCTGGTGCTGGGGCGGACCCGCGAGCGGCCGCTGGCACGGATGTTCAACCGCACCCTGACCCAGCAGCTGATCCAGCGCGGCGCGCACTACGAGATCACGATCATCAGCACGCCGCAGGCGCGTGCGCGCGCGCGACGCGAAGGCCTGCTGCCACCGATGCGCGGCATCAGCCACGAGCCGCTGCAGGCACTGCTGGCCACGGCGCTGGCCTGCGGCGTGGCGTGGCTGGGCGAACGCTGGGTGGGGATGGCCGACCTGTCGATGGTATTCATCGTGGCGGTGGTGCTGGTGGCCGCGCGTACCCGTGCCAGCGTGGCGGTGATGGCCGCCATCCTGTGTTTCCTGGCCTACAACTTCCTGTTCATCGCCCCCCGTTTCACCTTTGCCATCGGCGCACGCCAAGGCGTGATCACCGTGTTCCTGTTCCTGGCCGCCGCACTGGTGGCCGGACGGCTGGCATCGCGGCTGCGCATGCAGGTGATCGCGCTGCGTGCGGCCAACCGGCATGCGCGCGCACGCCAGCAGCTGGGCCGGCAGCTGGCCAGCGCGGCCGGCAACGGCGAGGTGGCGCAGGCCGGCAGGCAGGCGCTGGAACAGGCCATGGACGTGCCGGCCTGGCTGCGGATCGGCGCTGACACCGCCACCGGCGGCGGCGCCCAGCCTGGCGACACCGACCTGGCCGCCGCCGACTGGGCCCTGCGCCATCGCCAGCCCAGCGGCCGCTTCACCGATACCCTGGCCGGCGCGCAGTGGTGGTTCCTGCCGCTGCTGGATGGCGAAGACCGCGCCGTCGGCGTTGCCGGGCTGTACCTGCCCGGTGCGCAGGCCCGCCTGCTGCCCGAGCAGCGCCAGCTGGCCGAGGCCATGGTCGACGACATCGCCCAGGCCGCGCTGCGCACGCAGCTGGTGGCCGAACTGGAACAGGCCCACGTGAGCAACGAGACCGAGCGGCTGCGTTCGGCCCTGCTCTCTTCGGTGTCGCACGACCTGCGCTCCCCGCTGGCGGCGATGATCGGTTCGGCCGACAGCCTGGCCAGCTATGGCACGGCGATGGACGCGGCCGACCGGCGTGCGCTGCTGGACACCATCCTGGTGGAAGGCGAGCGGCTGGACCGCTACATCCAGAACCTGCTGGACATGACCCGGCTGGGCCACGAAGGGCTGACCATCCAGCGCGACTGGATCGGCGTGGACGAGCTGATCGGTTCGGCCGCGCGCCGCCTGCAGCGCTACCAGCCCAAGGTGCGGCTGGAACTGGATATCCCGGCCACGCTGGCGCCGATCTGGGTGCACCCGGCGCTGGTGGAACAGGCGGTGTTCAACGTGATGGAGAACGCGGCCAAGTTCTCGCCGCCCGATGCACCGGTGCAGGTGCTGGCACGGGAGCTGGATGGCCAGCTGCGCATCGACGTGATCGATGCCGGCCCCGGCATTCCCGATGACGAGCGCGCGCGCATCTTCGACATGTTCTACAGCGTCGAGCGCGGCGACCGCGGCCGCCACGGCACCGGCCTGGGCCTGACCATCTGCCAGGGCATGATCGGCGCCCATGGCGGCAGCGTGCAGGCGCTGCCGGGACGCGACGGTCGCGGTACCCTGATCCGCATCACCCTGCCCCTGCTCAAGCCAACCGCCCACGATGAGCCCGACCCCGATTGATGCCAGCGTGCCAGCCGCGCGCGTGCTGGTGATCGACGATGAAACCCAGATCCGCCGGTTCCTGGACATCAGCCTGCGCGCGCAGGGCTACCAGGTGCGCCAGGCCGCCACGGGCCAGGAAGGCCTGGACATGGCCGCCAGCGAGGACATGGATCTGGTGATCCTGGATATCGGCCTGCCGGACATGGAAGGCCACGAGGTGCTGGCGCAGCTGCGGCAGTGGAGCCAGGTGCCGGTGATCATGCTGACCGTGCGCGCGGGCGAGCACGAGAAAGTGCGGGCGCTGGATACCGGCGCCAACGACTACGTGACCAAGCCGTTCGGCACGCAGGAACTGATGGCGCGGGTGCGGGCGCTGCTGCGCACCCGCAGCGTGCCCAGCGATGGCACCCCGCCGGTGTTCGACGATGGCCACCTGCATGTGGACCTGGTGCGCCGCGAGGTGGCGATCGACGGCGAGCCGGTGGCGCTGACCCGCAAGGAATACGCGCTGCTGTCACTGCTGCTGCGCAATGCCGGGCGGGTGGTGACCCAGCCGCAGATCCTGCAGGAGATCTGGGGGCCGACCCACCAGCAGGACACCCACTACCTGCGCATCCTGGTCGGCAAGCTGCGGCACAAGCTGGGTGATTCGGCGCTGGATTCGCGCTACCTGTTCACCGAGCCGGGGGTGGGGTTGAGGTTCAAGGGGTGAGGCGTGCCGACCAACGGTCGGCACCTGGGTAGATCCACGCCATGCGTGGATGCCGTCGATTTGGAACCTGGGGTCAGAGCCCGTTGCGCAGCAACGGGATCCGACCCCGTACCGACCAACGGTGGGCACCCACCAGGATTGATCAGAAGCCCAGCGGGGTGTCGCCCAGCAGGCCCTGCAGCTGGCTGCGGAACAGCGCCTGGATGCGTTCCAGCGCGGCGGTGTCGTTGCCTTCGAAGCGCAGTACCAGCACCGGGGTGGTGTTGGAGGCACGTACCAGGCCCCAGCCATCAGGGTAGTCCACGCGCAGGCCATCGATGGTCGACAGGCGGCCACCGGCGTACGGGTTGTCCTCCGACTGCGCCGCGGCCACCAGCATCGCCACCAGCGCATGCGGCGTGCCGGACGCCACCGGCACCTTCAGTTCCGGCGTGGACACCATGTCCGGCAGTTCCTCCAGCACCTCGTGCGGGCTTTCTTCGCGCTGGGCGAGGATTTCCAGCAGGCGGGCCGCGGCGTACAGGCCATCGTCGAAACCGAACCAGCGCTCCTTGAAGAAGAAGTGGCCGCTCATCTCGCCAGCCAGCTCGGCATCGGTCTCGCGCATCTTCGCCTTCATCAGCGAATGCCCGGTCTTCCACATCAGCGGGCTGCCACCGTTGCGCAGTACGTGGTCGGACAGCTTGCCGGTGCACTTCACGTCGTAGATCACCATCGCGCCGGGGTTGCGCATCAGCACGTCGGCGGCGAACAGCATCAGCAGGCGGTCGGCGTAGATGATCTTGCCTTCGCCGGTGACCACGCCCAAGCGGTCGCCATCACCATCGAAGGCCACGCCGAGGTCGGCACCGAAGCGCTTGACCGTCTGCACCAGGTCTTCCAGATTCGCTGGTTCGCTGGGGTCGGGGTGGTGGTTGGGGAAGGTGCCGTCGACATCGCAGTACAGCGGGATGACCTCGGCGCCGATCGCTTCCAGCAGCTGCGGGGCGAACGCGCCGGCCACGCCGTTGCCGGCGTCGGCCACCACCTTCAACGGGCGGTCCAGCTGCACGTCGTCGGCAATGCGCTGGATGTAGTCGGCCGCGACCTCGCGCTGCTGGTAGTCGCCCGGCGCAGCGGCCTGTGCCAGGCGGCCTTCGCTGATGCGCTGGTAGAGGTCGGTGATCGCGTCGCCGGACAGCGTTTCGCCGCCGATGACCACCTTGAAGCCGTTGTACTCGGGCGGGTTGTGGCTGCCGGTCACCGCCACGCAGGTGCCCGTGCGCAGGTGGAAGGCAGCAAAATAGACCAGCGGCGTCGGCGCCAGGCCGATGTCGATGACCGAACAGCCGGCGCGGCGCAGGCCCTCGGCCAGGCTGGCCGACAGTTCCGGGCCGGACAGGCGGCCATCGCGACCGACCACTACCTCGCGCAGCCCCTGTTCGAGGGCGACGGTACCGATGGCCTGGCCGATCAGCGCGGCGTTGCGCGCGTTCAACTCGGTGCCCACCACGCCGCGGATGTCGTAGGCGCGGAAGATGCCGGCCGGCAGATCCACCGGCGGCGGCGGCGGCACGGCCGGCGGGGTGCCGGCTCCGGCATCGTCCGCATCGGCGGCCGGCAGGGCTGGTGCAGCCATCTGCAGGCTTTCGCGCAGGGTCGGGCCGTGATCGGCCTCGGCCGCAGCAGCACGACGCGCCGGCAACGGCAGCGACTTCGGCAGGCGGCCCCGGCCCACCACCAGCAGCACGGCGATGAAGGCCAGCAGCAGCGCCACGATGGCACTGGGCAGGGCGCCCAGGCCCAGCGGGCCCGGGTCGATGTTGGGTGCGCTGGCGGTCAGCCGCAGCGGGGTGCCCTTGATCGGCCGCGCCATTGCCTCGGCACTGTCGGACAGACTGGTGTTGCCCTGGGCAACGATGTCATGCGCGCCCTGGCGCAGCGACAGGAACCCACTGGATGGCGTGCGCAGCTGGTCCAGCGGGCTGGTCAGGCGCAGCAGCGGCTGCCGTACATAGATCACGGCCGGGCCCAGCGAGCCCAGCTGCACCGGTGCCGCCAGGCCGAGGCGGTTGCCACCGCCATCACGGACCACGCGCAGCCCCGGCTTGCCGTCGGCCAGGACCGACTCCAGCAGCGCCAGGCGGGCATAACCGAAGGTCGCGGCATCGGCGTAGGCATCGGCCAGTCCGGCCGTCAGCACGTCCACCTGCTCCACCCCGGACCAGCTTTCACGCAGGGCCTGCGCGGCACCGGCGGCGTCGCCGGCCTGCAGCGACTGCTGCACGCGGTCACCCTTGAGGTGCTGCTGCAGCTGCTGCAACTGGCCGGATGCGGCCTGCTGCACGCCCTGCACCGCCTCGTCGCGTACCTGCGCCAGCGTGTCCCCGCTGGCCTGCTGCCGCCACTGCTGCACCGCGCTCCAGCCGAACCAGCCGGCCAGCAACAACAGCGCTGCACCGAGCAACGGCGCGTTGCGCCCCAATGACTGCTTCTGCCGTCCTTCCCCGCTGCCGCTCATCAGTTTCCCCCGTCAACGCACCCCGGTATGGCCGAATCCACCCGTTCCCCGCACGCTGTCGGTGAAAGTATCCACCACCTGCAGGCTGACGCGGGCAATCGGTACGACAACCAGCTGGGCGATGCGGTCGCCCGGCTCGATGGTGAAGGCTTCGCGGCCGCGATTCCAGACGCTGATCAGCAGCGGGCCCTGGTAATCGGCATCGATCAGGCCGGTGCCGTTGCCCAGCACGATGCCGTGGCGGTGGCCCAGGCCCGAGCGCGGCAGGATCACGGCGCACAGGTTCGGGTCGCCGATGTGGATGGCCAGGCCGCTGGGCACCAGCGCGGTGTCGCCCGGCTGCAGGGTCAGCGCGGTTTCCAGCGCCGCGCGCAGGTCCATGCCAGCGCTGGCTTCGGTGGCATAGGCCGGCAGCGGCCAGCTGTCGCCGAAGCGCGGGTCGAGCAGCTTCACCTGCAATGCCTGCAGAGGGGCCACCGGGGTGGATGTTGCCTGGGTCATGCCTGGAGTCTCCGCGCGATCAGCGCCAGCAGTTGTTCGGCCAGCTCGCGCTTGGAGGTGGCCGGGAATACCTGTTCGCCGTCCTGCCAGAAGGCAGTTGCAGCATTGTTGTCGCTTTCAAAACCGCCGCCGCTGATGCCCACCTGGTTGGCGATCACCAGGTCCAGGCGCTTGTCGACCAGCTTGCCACGCGCGTATTTCTCCACGTCGTGGGTTTCGGCGGCGAAGCCGACCACCAGCTTCAGCGACTGGGTCTGTGCGGCAACCTCGGCCAGGATGTCCGGCGTGCGCACCAGCTCGATCACCAGCGACTGGCTGTCGGCGGTCTTCTTCAGCTTCTGCGCCGCCACCTGGCGCGGGGTGTAGTCGGACACCGCGGCCGCGCCGATATAGATGTCCGCCGGCAGCGCATTCAGCACGGCCTCGCGCATCTGCGCGGCCGAGCGCACGTCCACCCGCTGCACGCCCGGCGGGGTCGGCAGCTGCACCGGGCCGCTGACCAGCATCACCTGGGCGCCGAGGGCGGCGGCGGCACCGGCCAGGGCGAAGCCCATCTTGCCGCTGCTGCGGTTGCCCACGTAGCGCACCGGGTCGATGTCTTCATAGGTCGGGCCGGCGCTGATCAGCAGGCGCAGGCCCTGCAGCGCGCGGGTTTCCGGCGCGGCGGGCCGGGCGGCCGGGGCGGTGCCGCCCAGGCTGGCCAGCGCGGCGACGATGTCGCCCGGCTCGGCCAGCCGGCCGGGACCGGATTCGCCCTCGGCCAGCGGCCCGTCGACCGGACCGATGACCTGCGCGCCACGCTGGCGCAGCAGGGCGATGTTGGCCTGGGTGGCCGGGTGCAGCCACATGCGGTGGTTCATGGCCGGGCACACGGTGAGCGGCGCGGTGCTGGCCAGGCACAGGGTGCTGACCAGGTCATCGGCGTGGCCCTGGGCCAGGCGTGCCAGCAGATCGGCGGTGCCCGGCGCGACCACGATGCGGTCGGCCCAGCGCGCCAGTTCGATGTGGCCCATGGCCTGTTCGGCGGCACTGTCCCACAGGGTGGTACGGGTGGGCTGGCCGGACAGGGCCTGGAAGCTGAGGGGGGTGACGAACTGCTGGGCACCGGCGGTCATCGCCACCTGGACCAGGGCCCCGGCGTCACGCAGGCGGCGGACCAGTTCCAGTGCCTTGTAGGCCGCGATCCCGCCGCCGACGCACAACAGCAGTTTCTGGCCTTCCAGCGCGCGGGCCGGCGCGGGGAGGGCGTTGGGGGAATCAGCCACCTGGAAATCCTGTGCAAACGAGGGCGCTAGCTTACCCGATGGCCGGTAACGTCCCGGTACACAACGCACATAGCGCGCAGCTATCAGCAGATGGAGCTGCGACTACTTCATTTTCCGAATTGTCGCGCTGAGGTTTCAGAACATTCCTATACCTGTAACGGGCGCGGCTTCCGCAGAATCAATGCTGGCCCCCTCGGGTGCGCCATCTGCTATCCGAGGAGCCCACCGTGCCACCGCGCATCATCATCGCCGACGACCATCCGGTCGTACTGCACGGCATCCGCATCGTGCTCGAACGCCACAACATGTGCGTGGCCGGTGCCGCCTCCGACGGAGCGGCATTGCTGGATCTGGTGGCCCGCCGACCCTGCCATGCAGTCCTGACCGACCTGGTGATGCCCGGCACCGGGCCCGATGGCCCCGAACTGCTGGGCACGCTGCGGCACCGCTACCCGGCGTTGCCCGTGGTGGTGCTGACCAGCGCGCGCCATCCCGGCCTGCTCGATGGCCTGCTGCGCGACGGCGTGCAGGGGCTGATCGACAAGAGCGCCGATTTCGCCGAACTGCCACGGGCCCTGCGCGCCGCCATCGCCGGGCGCACGTTCGTTTCCAGGCAGCTGCGCCGCCTGCTGGAATCCCGCGACCTGCTGCTGCAGCGGGTGCCCTGCGCGCCGTCGGCACGCGAACAGGAGGTGCTGGACCTGCTGGGCGACGGGCTGAGCGTGAACGCCGTGGCCGAACACACCGGCCGCAGTGCCAAGACCATCAGCCGCCAGAAGGCCGAGGCCATGCGCAAGCTGGGCCTGGACAACAACCAGGAGCTGTACGACTACCTGCAGGCCCAGCGCGCTTGAGGCATCGACTGACCGCCGCGGGCGGCAAACGCCGATGGCTGGCGCGGGCGGCGGCAGCGACCATGTGGCCATGCCCATCCATGACTGGCCCATCGACGAACGCCCGCGCGAGAAGCTGCTGACGCGCGGCCCCACTGCCCTGTCCGATGCCGAACTGCTGGCATTGTTCCTCGGCTCCGGCTTCGGTGGCCGCGATGCGGTGCAGACCGCGCGCGACCTGCTCGGCAGCCACGGCCCGCTGCGGGTGCTGCTGGACCGCCCCGCCGCCAAGCTGGCCCGCCTGCCCGGGCTGGGGCCGGCGCGCAGCTGCACGCTGGCAGCCGGCCTGGAGCTGGCCCACCGCTATCTGGCCGCCGAACTGGCCCACGGCGAGAGCGTGGGCGACAACCCGCTGGCGGTCGGCCGCTACCTGCAGCACCGGCTGCGCGGGCAGGCGCGTGAACTGTTCCTGGTGCTGTTCCTGGACAACCGGCACCGCCTGATCGCCTGCGAGGAACTGTTCGCCGGCACCATCAACACCGCCCCGGTCTACCCCCGCGAGGTGGTGCGGCGGGCCCTGCTGCACAACGCTGCGGCGGTCATCCTCAGCCACAACCACCCCTCCGGCGACCCTGAACCCTCCGGCGCCGATGCACGGATCACCGAGGAGCTGCAGCAGGCCCTGGCCCTGGTCGATATCCGCCTGCTGGACCACTTCGTGATCGGCGAAGGGCGGCCGGTTTCATTTGCTGAACGCGGCCTCCTGCCGCAGCTGCAACCGCGCCTGTTCGGATGAGGCCAGGGTCCGGGGCGCCCGGCCGGCGGAGGCCGCGCGCGTTCACATGGGCAGGCCTCGGTCAGCGTACGCGCCGGCATCTGCGCTAAAATGGGCGATTCCGCCGCTCATTCTCACAGCAGGCCTCGTGAAAAATCTCCTCCGCGCCCTGATCAGCCAAGGCATCGAAGCCTTGCGCGCCAATGGCACCCTGCCCGCCGACTCCCTGCCGCCGGACTTCGTGGTCGAGCGCCCGAAGACCCGCGACCACGGCGACTTCGCCACCAATGCCGCCATGCTGCTGGCCAAGGCCGCGCGCAGCAACCCGCGCGCACTGGCCCAGGCGCTGGTTGAAGCGCTGCCGCGCAGTGAGGACGTCAGCAAGGTCGAGATCGCCGGCCCCGGCTTCATCAACTTCCACCTGGCCCCGGCCGCGTACCAGCGCGAAGCCGCCTCGGTCATCAAGGAAGCCCACGACTACGGCCGCAACCTGTCCGGCAATGGCCGCACGGTGGGCGTGGAGTACGTGTCGGCCAACCCGACCGGTCCGCTGCATGTCGGCCACGGCCGCGCGGCGGCGATCGGCGACTGCGTGGCCCGCGTGCTCGATGCCAACGGCTGGAACGCCAAGCGCGAGTTCTACTACAACGATGCCGGCGTGCAGATCGAGAATCTGGCGCTGTCCGTGCAGGCCCGCATCAGGGGCATCGCACCGGACCAGGATGGCTGGCCCGAAGGCGGCTACCGCGGTGAGTACATCGCCGACGTCGCCCGTGCCTACCTGGCCGGCGCCAGCGTGGACCTGGAAGGCACCATGGTGGTCGGCGCCAAGGATCCGGACGACATGGCCGCGATCCGCCGCTTCGCCGTGGCCTACCTGCGCAACGAGCAGAACCTGGACCTGGCTGCGTTCGGCGTCGACTTCGACATCTACTTCCTGGAAAGCTCGCTGTACGCCGACGGCAAGGTCGCCGAAGCGGTGGCCAAGCTGCAGGCCTCGGGCCACACCTACGAGGAAGGCGGCGCGCTGTGGCTGCGCAGCACCGACTTCGGTGACGACAAGGACCGCGTGATGCGCAAGTCCGACGGCACCTTCACCTACTTCGTGCCGGACGTGGCCTACCACCTGTCCAAGTGGCAGCGCGGCTACGAGCGCGCGATCACCGAGCTGGGCGCCGACCACCACGGTTCGCTGGCGCGCGTGCGTGCCGGCCTGCAGGCCATGGAAGTGGGCATCCCGCAGGGCTGGCCGGAATACGTGCTGCACCAGATGGTCACCGTCATGCGTGGCGGCGAGGAAGTGAAGCTGTCCAAGCGTGCCGGCAGCTACTTCACCCTGCGCGACCTGATCGAGGAAGCCGGCCGCGATGCGACCCGCTGGTTCCTGATCGCGCGCAAGCCCGATTCGCAGCTGACCTTCGACATCGACCTGGCCCGCCAGCAGAGCAACGACAACCCGGTGTTCTACGTGCAGTACGCGCATGCCCGCGTCTGCAGCCTGCTGCGCCAGGCGCAGGAGAAGGGCCTGGTGTACGACCAGGGCAACGGCCTGGGCAACCTCGGCCGGTTGGCTGACGACGCCTCGCTGCTGCTGATGAACGAGATCTCGCGGTACCCGGAAGTGGTGGAAGCGGCTGGCGTGGCGCTCGAACCGCACCTGGTGGCGCAGTACCTGCGTGAATTGGCGCACGCCTTCCACACGTGGTATCACGGGACGCCGGTGCTGGTGGATGACGCCACCGACCGCAATGCCAAGCTGACCCTGGCCTGCGCCGCGCGCCAGGTACTGGCCAATGGCCTCGACCTCCTGGGCGTCAGCGCCCCGGAAAAAATGTAAGTCTCAGGAGACGCAGTACACATGGCAGCACGACGCGGCAAAAGCCAGGCACGACGCAACAGCAGCAGCCAGGGCACACCCGGATGGGTGTGGCTGGTTGCGGGCGTGGCGATTGCTGCGGTGGTGTTCCTGGCGGCGCCGAACCTGTTCAAGGGCGAAGGCGATGGCTTCCTGCGCGCGGGCCCGCAGCCGAACCCGAACGCGCAGCCGGCCCCGGTTGCCGATGCCGACAGCGATGTCGGCAGCCAGCCGGCGGAAGCACCGGCTACGCCGAAGCCGGCCGAACCGGCCAAGCCTGCAGCCACCCAGTACGACTTCTACACCCTGCTGCCGGGCAAGGAAGTGGAAATGTCCGACGCCGAACTGGCCGCCAGCACGCGCGCCGAGGAACTGCGCCGGGCCAAGGCCGAGGCGCAGCGCGCGCAGGCCGCACTGGAAGGCAAGCCGGTTCCGGCGGCTGCGGCTGCAGCACCGGCGGCGACCCCCAGCGTGGCCACCGCCACCCCGGCCACCCCTGCCGCACGCCCGCTGCCGGCACCGCTGAGCGAACGCCCGGCCACGCCGTCGGCATCGGCGGCGGCACCGGCCAGCACCAGCACCGCTGCGGCCACGCCGGCCGCGCGTGCAGAGGCCGCGCAGGCGGCCGCTGCCGCACCGGCCGCTGCCGCCGACAACGCGCGCTACATCCTGCAGGCCGGCGCCTTCGGGGCGTCCGGCGATGCCGAAGCGACCAAGGCCAAGCTGGCGATGATGGGCCTGGCGGCACGGGTGGAATCGGCGCAGATCAACGGCAAGACCGTGTACCGCGTACGGATGGGGCCCTACGGCAGTGCCGGCGAGCTGTCCGAAGCCAAGCAGAAGCTGGATGGCACCGGGCTGCAGGCGATGGCGATCAAGGCGCAGTAAGTTGTTGCGGATGTGAATGAAAAAAGCCGGGCATTGCCCGGCTTTTTTGCTTTTGTAGAGTCGAGCCATGCTCGACTGCCGCTGAATGCAGCCGAGCGAGAGCAGTCGAGCATGGCTCGACTCTACAAAGGCAATACGACGGCGGTCAGCTTTCGCGGGCGACCTGGAAACCGGCAAACGACTGGCTGACCGGCATCAGTTCCAGCCGATTGATGTTCAGGTGCGGCGGCAGCGTGGCCACCCAGAAGATCTGCTCGGCGATGTCCTCGGCGGTCATCGGGTTGGCGCCGGTATAGAGCTTGTCCGAGGCGGCCTGGTCGCCATGGGTGCGGACCACGGTGAATTCGGTCTCGGCCATGCCCGGCTCGATCGTGGTCACGCGCACGCCGGTGCCATGCAGGTCCGAGCGCAGCCCCAGCGAGAACTGGCTGACGAAGGCCTTGGTACCGCCGTAGGCGTTGCCGCCCGGGTACGGGTACACGCCGGCCACCGAGGAAATGTTGATGATCGCGCCCTTGCGCTCGACCAGCAGCGGCAGCAGGCGGTGGGTCAGGGTCACCAGGGCGGTGATGTTGGTGTCGATCATGGTGGTCCAGTCCGACAGCTTGGCGTTCTGCGCCGGCGCCGTGCCCTGGGCCAGGCCGGCATTGTTCACCAGCAGGTCGATCTCGCCGAAGGCCGGCGGCAGTGCCAGCAGGGCGGCTTCCATCGCCACCGGGTCACGCACATCGAACACGGCAGCGTGCACCACGTCCTTGCCATAGCGGTCGACCAGCGGCTGCAGGCGTTCGCCACGGCGGCCGGTGGCGATCACCTTCCACCCAGCCTGGGCGAAGCGATGGACGGCGGCGGCGCCGAAGCCGGAGGTGGCGCCGGTAATCAGGACGGTGCGGGTCATGCAGACAACTCCGTGGGGAACCAGACCCCCATTCTGGCACCGTCGACTGATGCCTGCGTTGCCCGATCAGGCCGCGATGGTCGGGCTGGGGCCCTGGCTGGGGTCAGAGCCCTTTGCCGTGGCAAAGGGATCCGACCCCGACGGTTCAGCGCAGGCGGAACACGCGCGCCTTGGGCAGATCTTCGTCCACCTGCAGGAACCAGCGCCCGGCGATGCCCGGGATCACTTCGATCTGCGGTGCCTGCAGGGTCTTGCGCAGCTTCATCTCGCCCTTCATCACCTGCCACTGCTGGCCATTGTCGAGGGTGAAGACGGTGCCGGGTTCCCAGCCGGCGACATCGCCCACCACCCGCGCCGTGACCGGGCCTTCTTCCAGGCCCAGGTGCATGGCGGCCGGGGCCGAAACGTTCGCCGGCAGGGGCGCCGCCGGCCGGGCGGCCAGGGCTGCGGGGGCCGGCGCTGCGGTTTCCGCCTCGCGCATCACCCGGTTCAGCGCCTGCAGCTGTGCCGGGCTCAGCCCCACTTCGGCCAGCTGGGCCGCGGTAAGGCGCTGTTCGACCGGCACGAAGCGGTCCTGGGCGGTGGCGGCGAAGCTGCTGGCGACCAGCAGGGCGGACAGGAGGAACCGGCGCATCGGCGAAGTCTCAGCGGAAGTGCGCACACTTTGCTACGACGGGATGACAGTCCGGTGACACGCGCCAGGCCGGTACAATGGGCCATGATCAACAACGATGTACTGCGCAGCGTGCGCTACGCGCTGGACCTGGGCGACCACCACGTGGTGACCCTGTGCCAGATGGCCGACCCGGCCTTCGTGGTCGATACCGAGCAGGTCAAGGCCTGGCTGCGGCGCGACGACGAGGCGGGCTTCGAACCGATGAACGATGGCGCGCTGGCGCACTTCCTGGATGGCCTGATCGTGCACCTGCGGGGCCGCGACGAGAGCCAGCCGCTGCGCGCGGTGGAAACCCGCATCGACAACAACCTGGTGCTGAAGAAGCTGCGCGTGGCCTTCCAGCTGCGCGACGTGGACCTGATGGAGATCTTCGCCAGCGTCGGCTTCAAGGTGTCCAAATCCGAGCTCGGCGCGCTGTTCCGCCAGCCCGGCCATACCAACTACCGGCGTTGCCTGGACCAGATGCTGCGCAACTTCCTCAAGGGCCTGAGCCTGCGCGTGCGCGGCTGAGAACGGCATCGACGAAGGCCCGCGCCGCCGGCGTGGGCAGGCGTTGCCAGGCCAGGTGCACGCGCCGGGTCGGGGTGGGCTGCAGCGGTACCTGCACCACCCCTTCAAAGCCCTGGGCGACCAGCACCGGCACGATGCCCACCGCCAGCCCATGGCGGACGAAGCGCTCGATCAACTCCATCTGGTTGACCTCGAAACGCACCGGGTGCGGCAGCCCGGCAGCGGCGAACGCATCGTCGGTCTGCCGGCGCGCGCCGGTCCCGCGCGCGAAATCCACCAGCGCCTCGTCCTGCAGCCGGGCCAGCGGCAGCCGCGCCTGCCCGGCCAGCCGGTGCGTCGGCGCCACCACCGCCACCAGATCCTCCTCCTGCAGCATCTGGTGGCACACGCCCTCCAGGCTGGCCGAGGGCGCCAGCCCGACCAGGGCCACGTCCAGTTCACGCGCCTGCACCTGCGCGATCAGGGTTTCACTCTTGTCCACGCGCAGCTGGAATTCCACCTGCGGATAGGCCTCGCGGAAGGTGGCGAGGATGGCCACCACGTCGATGTCGGTGAGCGAGGAAATCTGCCCGATCGCCAGCGTGCCGCGTACCGTGCCGGTCACGGCGGCGACATCGGCGCGCAGGTGGCGCAGGCTGGCCTGCACCTGCCGCGCATGCACCAGCAGGGCCTCGCCGGCCGGGGTGACCCGCACCTGGCGCGGCAGGCGCTCGAACAGCGGCGTCCCCAGTTCTGCTTCCAGATGCGCGATCTGGTGGCTCAGCGCCGACTGCACCACGTGGCAGCGCGCGGCGGCACGGGTGAAGTTGCCCTCCTCGGCCAGGGCCACGGCGAATTCAAGCTGCTTGAGGTTCACGGCGTGCCGCCCCGCATCATCATCTGGTTTCCAGATGCCAAGGATGATGATGATTCATTTCCATCATCAATGCAGCAGGAGGACACTGTGCTCCCCACGTTCTGGAATGCCCCGTGAGCCCGTCCCTCCCTCCCCTGCACCGCTGGCAGGTGCTGCTGATGTCGGTGGCCACCGGCGTGGCGGTCGCCAGCAACTACTACGCGCAGCCACTGCTGCACACCATTGCCGATGCCTTCGGCGTGCCGTTCGGCCAGATCGGGATGGTGGTGACCGCTGCCCAGCTGAGTTACGCCGCCGGCCTGATCCTGCTGGTGCCGCTGGGCGACCTGTTCGAGCGGCGGCGGCTGATCGTGGTGATGAGCCTGCTCTCGGCCACCGGGCTGGTCATCAGTGCCTGTGCGCCGTCGCTGGCCTGGCTGCTGGTGGGCACGGCCATCACCGGCCTGTTCTCGGTGGTGGCGCAGGTGCTGGTACCGTTCGCCGCCACCCTGGCCGCGCCGGAGCATCGCGGCAGGGTGGTCGGCACGCTGATGAGCGGGCTGCTGCTGGGCATCCTGCTGGCGCGTACCGTGGCCGGCCTGCTGTCCAGCCTGGGCGACTGGCGCCTGGTCTATGCCATCGCCGCCGCCGTGCTGGTGCTGACCGCACTGGCCCTGCAGCGCGGGCTGCCGCGCTTCCACCACAGCGCCGGCCTGGGCTACTTCGCCCTGCTGCGTTCGATCGGCACCCTGTTCGTGCAGGAACCGGTACTGCGCCAGCGCACCCTGCTCGGTGCCTGCAGCTTCGCCATGTTCGCCATCTTCTGGACGCCGCTGGCCTTCCTGCTGGCACAGCCGCCCTACGAATACAGCGACGCCACCATCGGCCTGTTCGGCCTGGTCGGTGCCGCCGGCACGCTGGCAGCGGGGCTGGCCGGGCGCATGTCCGACCGTGGCCAGACCGGCCGCGCCACCGCCATCGCGCTGCTGATGCTGCTGCTGTCGTGGCTGCCGCTGGGCCTGTCAGCGCACTCGCTGCTGGCGCTGCTGGTGGGCGTGGTGGTGCTGGACCTGGCCGCGCAGCTGCTGCACGTCAGCAACCAGAACCTGATCTATGCGCTGCAGCCGGAAGCACGCAACCGCCTCAACGCCGGCTACATGACCGGCTATTTCATCGGTGGCTCGCTGGGTTCGCTGCTGTCGGCGCAGGTCTACCAGCACTTCGGCTGGGCCGGTGTATGCGTGGCCGGTGCCGCGGTGGCCGTGCTGGCCCTGCTGCTGTGGCTGCCCGGCGCGTGGCGTGCGCGCCAGGCGGCCATCGCCCGCTAGAAGCTGCCCTGCAGGGCCAGCTCCCAGCGCCCGCCGGCATTGCCGGGGAACAGCCGGCGCGCGGCATTGTCGGTGTCATGCACGGTGGCCCGCAGTTCCCACGCCGGTGCCAGGGTGGCGATGGCGCTGAGCTGGCCATGCAGGTAGTCCGGGCCCTGTGCGTCGGCCAGCCAGTAGTGGCCGACGGCCGCTTCCAGGCGGAAGCGTTCGTTCAACGGCAGGCGTGCCCCCAGCTGTGCATAGGTGCCGCGATGGCCACCGGCCAGCGCATCGCTGGAATGGGCCAGCTGCAACCAGGCCCGCTGCTTCCAGCTGAGCGTGGCGCCCAGTTCGGTCCAGTCCAGTGCACGGCCGGTGCCCGGGTAGAGATAGCGGGTGAGGTTGGCATCCAGGGTCCAGTCCTGCGCCACCGCGCCGGACCAGCCGGCCACCAGATCGAATTCACTGCGCGCACCGATGTCCGGGGTGAACGATACGTTCGATCCCCACACGATGGCATACAGGCCTGAAGGCAGAGCGAGCTTCGCCCCGGCCTGCACCGCCGGGTCGCCGCCGGTCTGCGAGCTGCCGCGCCACACGTAATCGCTGGTCACGGCCATGTTGCCGCTGGCCTGCACCTGCTGCGCCTGCGCGCTGCCAATGCCGAGCAGGCCGGCCACCAGTGCGGCCACGGCCGCGCTCATCCCCTTGCTGTCCACTGCGTGGTGTTCCTCGTCGAAGGCGGTCGCGCCGCCGGGACGGCAGTGTCGGCGGCAGCGCCGTAACGGATCGATGGCGCAGCCACGCCCAACGCGCAAATTCACCGTAAAGCGACCGGGCGCCGGCAACAGGCGGGGTATCATGGCCGCCTGTTTCCAGGAACCAACCGCGTGGACGCCATCCTGACCCCGGTATCGATCGGCGAGCTGATCGACAAGATCACCATTCTCGAGATCAAGGCCGAGCGCATCGACGATGCCGCCAAGCTGGCCAACGTGCGCACCGAACTGGACGGCCTGCTGCCGTCGCTGCAGCAGCAGCTGCAGGCGCAGCCGGCGCTGGGCGCGCTGCGCACCCAGCTCAAGGCCATCAACGAACGCATGTGGGACATCCAGGACCAGCTGCGCGACAAGGAAGCAGCGCAGGTGTTCGATGATGCGTTCATCCAGCTGGCCCGCGGCGTCTACGGCACCAATGGCGAACGCATTGCGGTGAAGAACGAGATCAACCGCGTCGCCGGCTCGGCGCTGGTGGAAGAGAAGCAGTACCAGGGCGAGTAAGCCCGCGCTTCAACAGGAGTCCAGCAGGTGGCGGATGCGGAACAGCTCGCCATCGCTGCGGATGCCCAGCTTCTGGTAGGCCGTCTTCTTCTGCGTGCTGATGGTGCTGGCCGAGCGCTGGAAGCGCCGTGCCACTTCGCCGGTGCTGCAGCCCTGCAGCACCAGCCGCAGCACTTCGCGTTCGCGCCGGCTGAGGGGCGTGAGCGCCAGCGCAGGCGCACGCCGCGTGCGCGATCGGTTGAGCTGCGTGCGCAGCTCCGGCGGCACGAAGCGGCCGCCCCGCGAGAGCGTATCCAACGCGCGCAGCAGCACGTCCGGCGAGGTGGCCTTGGAGATGAAGCCACGCGCACCGGCCTTCATGGCGGTGGCCACCGTGCTGGCATTGCAGTGGGCGGACAGCACCAGCACCGGCAGGTGGGGGCAGCGCTGGGCCAGCTCGCGCAGCAGGGCCAGGCCATCGCCACGATCGCCCAGCGCGAACGCATCCACCACCAGCAGGTCCACGGACTGCGGGTCACGCTGCAGCCGTGCCAGCAGCAGTGCCGGGTCGGAATAGCTGGCGCAGACCTGCACGCCGCTGTGCTGGCTCAACAATACTTCCACCCCCAGCCGCAGCACCGGATGCGGATCCAGCAACGCCAGGCGACGCGGCTGATCGGGAAGCAAGGGAGGTAGCGCAGGTGGCATTGCGTCGGGTCCTGTTGCACAGGATCCCCACCGTAGGTGCGCGCCGCCAGCAGCGGAATCCAATTTCTTGCAATGCAACAGAATCCGCGACAAACGGTCGCATGCCGTTGCGAGCGGTGCAAACGCAACAGGCCCGGCAATGCCGGGCCTGTCGATGCATATCCAGCGCGCAGGTGCGCGGCGGTGCGATTACCAGCTGAAGCGCGGGCCGACGGTGTATTCCTTGTCGCCGTGGCGGTTCATCTTCAGCTCGCCGTTCAGGCCCCAGTTCTGGTTCAGCTTGACTTGGCCACCCAGGCGGCCGTACCACTGGCCTTCCGGATTGACACCGTGCTTCTTCGAGTAATCTTCGTAACCCACCAGGCCGTAGACTTCGGCGTGCGGGCCGAAGGCGGTGCGGATACCGGCTTCAGCGCTGTAGCCGTTGAAGTCCAGGCCGTGCTTCGGGTCGAACTTCTGGTAGGCGACGCGGGCAACGAAGTCGCTCGACGGGGCGATTTCAACGTTGTAGCCGGCACCGATCTTCCACTGGTCAACCTTCAGGTTGGTGTGGTCGATTTCCTGGCGGCTGTATTCACCGAAGGCATGGAAGTTCGGCAGGAAGCCATAGGAACCCTTGACGCCCCAACCGTCGGCCTTGATGCCGTCGACGTCGGTCTTGGCGTAGTCGGCTTCAGCGTAGTTGTAGGACAGGTTCTCGGCGGCCGAGGCAGTGAACGGCAGGGCAGCGGCCAGCGCCAGGGCAATCAGCGAATTCTTCATGGGGGTACACCTTTACTTTCTTATGTTGTGCAGCAGCGCCAGGGCGCCATCGCATCGGGAATGTAAATTCTCCGTTATTCGCCACAACGCTCCCTGAAAACAGCGACCTTCGCATTGCTGAATTTTTTGCCTTGATTCAGGCACTTTCAGGCATACGCGCGCGGTCGCGAACGCAGCTCTGGCGTGATTGCCGCGTGTTGCCAGCACCGTTGTCGATTTCCCCCACGCTGGTTCGTCGGGTCATTGAAGGCCGTGCATGTGGCACGGCCCACCTCGGAGGCAAGCGATGAGTTACATCGATGGTTTCGTCCTGGCGGTGCCCACCGCCAACAAGGAAAAATTCCTCGCCCACGCGCGCAGCGGCGACGTGGTGTTCATCGAGTACGGCGCGCTGCGCGTGGTCGAGTGCTGGGGCGATGATGTGCCACACGGCAAGACCACCGATTTCTTCGGTGCGGTGAAGGCCACGCCGGAGGAAACGGTGGTGTTCTCCTGGATCGAGTGGCCGGACAAGGCCACCCGCGATGCCGGCATGCAGAAGATGATGGAAGACCCGCGGCTGGATCCGGCAAAGAACCCGATGCCCTTCGACGGTGCGCGGATGATCTACGGTGGCTTCATCCCGATCTACGAACTGACCGCCTGAGCACCGATGGCCGGGCGCGCGCGCTCAGCGCGCGTCCGTGTCATCACTTCCGGCCGCATGGCCGGCGCCCAGCGCGGCACCGGCACCCAGGCCCATGCCACCCATGCCGCCGCCCATGCCACCACCACCGCCGCGGCCGCCCTTGGCATCGCCGTCGTTGCGCCCCTTGCCGCTGCCACCGCCACTGCCACCGGGCCGGGTTGGGCCCTGCGGGGGAATGCGCAGATCGCCCGGGATGGGCGCCAGATCGAGTGCCTCGCGCACGAAGTCACGCAGCGATATCACCAGTTCGTGGGTGTGCACCGGCCGGCCCTGTGCCAGTTCCTCGGCGGCACGCGCAGCCAGGCGCACCTGTTCGTCGGTGCCCAGCAGCAGGATGTCGGACAGGGCAGCTTCCACGGCATCGCGGATGCGCCGGGCGCGGTCCGAGCGTGGCTCGGCGATGCCTTCGGCTTCTTCGCGCTGGCGCAGGTCACGGCGATGGGTGGGGTCCACGCCCAGTTCGCCGGTGAAGGAACCACCCAGGGTCTTGTAGGCCGCCATCAGCGTGCGCAGGCGTTCGTTGATCTGCCGGTTCTCGCGCTCGCGGCGCTGCTGCAGGGTCTGCATCACCAGCAGGCGGATGCCCACGCCCAGCAGGGTGATCAGGACCAGGCCGGCCAGGGTGGACAGTACGCCCTGCCAGGAACTGAAATCGATACCGCGCATGCCCGGGGCTCCAGCGGGAAGAACCCGCATCTTGCCGCAAAGCCTGCCCCTGGAATGCGAAAGGCCCTCCCGCCCGGGGGGCGGAAGGGCCTTCTGTCACCGCGCGATTACTTGCGCTTGGCGACCTTGCGCACGGCCTTGGCCGGAGCCTTCTTGGCAGCGGCCTTCTTGGCGACGACCTTCTTGGCCGGGGCCTTCTTGGCGGCAACCTTCTTCAGCGGCGCAGCCTTCTTGGCGACGGCCTTCCTGGCGACGGCGACCTTCTTGCCGACAACCTTCTTGGCAGCAGCGGTCTTCTTGGTGGCAACCTTCCTGGTGGCTGCAACCTTCTTGCCGACGACCTTCTTGGCAGCGGCGGTCTTCTTGGTGGCGACCTTCCTGGTGGCGGCGACCTTCTTGCCGACAACCTTTTTCGCAGCCACAGCCTTCTTGCCGGCAACCTTCTTGGCGGCGACGGTCTTCTTGGCCACAGCCTTCTTGGCGGTAGCAACCTTCTTGCCGACAACCTTCTTGGCGGCCGCGGTCTTCTTGGCAACGGTCTTCTTGGCGACGGCAGCCTTCTTGGTGGCGGCCTTCTTCACAGTGGCGACCTTCTTGCCGGCAGCCTTGGTGGCGGCCTTGGTGGTCTTCTTGGCCGCAGCGGCCTTCTTGGTCACGGCCTTGCCGGCAGCAGCCTTCTTCTTGGCCACTTCCTTCTTCAGGGCAGCGGCTTCGGCCTTGGCGTTCTTCTTGGCCGTTTCCAGCTTCTGCTTCGCCTTGGCGACGGTCTTGCCGACCGACTTGGCAGCCTTCTCGGCCTTCTTGGCAACGGTCTTCTCGACCTTGACCACAGCCTTCTTGGCCTTGGCAACGCGGGTACCGGCAGCCTTGGTGGCGCGCTTGACGGTCTTCTTGACCGACTTCACGGCGTCTTCGGCGGCGTGGGCGATGGTCTCGCCAACGTTGGCGGCGGTTTCTTTAACGTTCTCGACGGCGTCGGTCACGACCGACACACCATTACCGTTGCTCATGTTGCCCTCCTGGGGGCCTGGATTGTCAAAACGGGGCGATGCTATACCGACATTGTCCATCGTGGAACGGGGCGCACATATCCAATCGCATCGGATGCGACGGCCCTGGTGTAAGCGACAGCCAGTGCCAGGCCGACCTTCATTCAGAAAACCCCTTTATTTAAGTGCTACGCGATGATGCCCGCGTGTGCACGGGCATCCCGCCCGTGGCGCTGCATGGCCCGTGCATGAGATGCGCGGCAAGCGCCATGGCAACGCCAGGATGCGCCGAACTGCGCAAGGTTCGGCGCGTGCGGGCATGCTGCGGAGGCACGCCTGCACGGTCGCCACGCGCGTCGCATGGCCGTCATTTTTCATGGGCCATTTATCCGGATCGCGACACACTCATTCAGCTTGTTCTACCGTATAGCCCTACGGCCCCACTCCACCGCCAGCGAACCGACTCCCATGCGACCGCTTCCCACCCTGCTCACGCTCGCAATCGCCGCTGCCTTCGGCGGCTTCGTCGCCACCGGCATCAACGCCCACCTGGACAACCGCGCCGATGCCGCGCCGCTTCCCGCCGCGCTGCCGACCAGTGCCGCGTTGCCGGCCGCGGTTGCCGGGCAGGCGGTCCCGTCGCTGGCGCCGATGCTGGAAAAGGCCATGCCGGCCGTGGTCAGCGTCAACACCAAGCAGGTGGTGCGGGTGCGCAATCCGTTCTTCAACGACCCGTTCTTCCGCCGCCTGTTCCCGGACGTGCCGCAGGAACGCATCAACGAATCGCTCGGTTCGGGCGTCATCATCGATGCCAGCGAGGGCCTGGTGCTGACCAACCACCACGTCATCGACAACGCCGACGACGTGCAGGTGACCCTGGCCGACGGGCGCACGGTGAAGGCCGAATTCCTCGGTTCGGACCGCGATACCGACATCGCCCTGATCCGCATCCCGGCGCAGAACCTCACCGACATCAAGCTGGGCAACAGCGACCAGCTGCGGGTGGGCGACTTCGTGGTGGCCATCGGCAATCCGTTCGGTTTCAGCCAGACGGTGACCTCGGGCATCGTCTCGGCGGTGGGCCGCACCGGCATCCGCGGCCTGGGCTACCAGAACTTCATCCAGACCGATGCGTCGATCAACCCGGGCAATTCCGGTGGCGCGCTGGTCAACCTGCAGGGCCAGCTGGTCGGCATCAACACGGCCAGCTTCAACCCGCAGGGCAGCATGGCCGGCAACATCGGCCTGGGCCTGGCCATCCCGTCCAACCTGGCGCGCAGCGTGGTCGACCAGCTGGTCAAGCACGGCGTGGTGGTGCGCGGCACCCTGGGCGTGGAAGCACAGAACCTGAGCGCGCAGATCGCCCAGGGCCTGGGCCTGGGTGAAACGCGTGGCGCGCTGATCACCCGCGTGCTGGCCGGTTCGGCCGCCGCTGCAGCCGGGCTGAAGCCGGGCGACGTGGTGGTGTCGGCCAATGGCCAGCGCGTGGACAGCGCCGAAGCGCTGCACAACGTCGAAGGCCTGGCCGCCGTCGGCAGCGTGCTGGCGCTGGACGTGCGCCGCGAAGGCAAGGCGGTGCAGGTCAAGGCCACGTTGAAGGAACAGGCACGCTCGGTCACCGGCGAAAGCCTGGACCCGCGCCTGACCGGCGCCACTTTCACCGACCTGCCCGAGTCGCTGCGCCAGTCCGGCGTGGGCGGCGTGCTGGTCAGCGAGGTCAAGCGCGGCAGCCGCGCGGCCAGCAACGGCCTGCAGCAGGGCGACATCATCGCCGAGGCCACGGTGGGCGAATTTGCCGACCTGGCCAGCTGGCGTGCCAACTTCCAGCAGCGCCCCGCCAACCTGGTACTGCGCATCCTGCGCAACAATGGCCAGCAGCAGGGCCAGCTGGTGATGCGCTGATCGCCCCGCCGTAACACCCCCTATACCCGGCCGATGCTATTGCTGTACGCCCTATCGGCCGAACCCTTCGTTCGTCCCCCCATCGCAACAGGAGTGATTCGATGAGCCCCACCAATACCGAGAACCTGAAGGAACACCTGGGTGAAGCCGGTTCCCACCTGAAGCAGGCCGCCACCGCTGCCGGCGGTGCGATCAAGGGTGCTTCCGGTGCCGCCACCGACGAACTGCGCATCGGCAAGGCCAACGTCAAGGCCGAACTGTCCGACAGCGCGCTGTCCGGCCTGGCCGCTGCCGAGTTCGGCGGTGCCGCTGCCAAGGAACAGGTGGACGCACTGATGGACAAGGGCAAGGACCTGGTCGACAGCGCCGCCGAGCTGATCCGCGAGCGTCCGCTGGCATCGTTCGGCGTGGCCTTCGCCGCTGGCTGGCTGATCGCCAAGCTGGCCAGCAGCAGCGACAAGTAAGCTGCGGCGTGAGCGAAGAGACCACGCAAGCACCCGATCCAGCGGCGACCCCGCCGCTGGACGAGAGCATCCGCCAGGTCGGCGCGGCAGGTAAGGCCGCCGCCGATTCGGCCAAGAATTCGCTGCGCTCGCTGCGGCGGTTGGCTTCGGCCGACTTCGCCCTGGCCCGCAGCGCATTCGGCCGCGCCCTGGCCTGGGCCGGGGTGGGCATCGTCTTCGGGGCCTCGGCCTGGCTGCTGATGGCCGCCACCCTCATCGCCCTGCTGCAGAGTTGGGGCTTGAGCTGGCTGCAGGCCCTGCTGATCACCTCGCTGCTGAGCCTGGCCGTGACCGGCTATGCGATCTGGCGGGTGTCCTACTTCTTCCACCACACCGGCATGCATGCCACGCGGCGCCAGTTGTCGAAGTTGGGCCTGTTCGACGAGCCCAGCGAAGACGACCCCGATGCCGAGGTGCAGATACCGGAGGGCAAGCCATGAAGTTCGGCGCGCTGCAGCGGCGGGTGAAGCGCTGCGAACAGGTGATGGCCGTGCGCATGGCCGAAACCGAAGACAACTGGACCGTGCTCAGCCAGGTCTGGCGGCAGGGCTGGTCGCCGCTGCGCATCATCACCGTCGGCCTGGCCGGCGGTTTCCTGGCCGGCAAGCTGGAAGTACCGGGCAAGGTGAACGGTGCACGCTGGCTGCAGATGATCGGCTCGGTATCGAACCTGTTTGCCAGTGGCCAGGCCGCGTTTGCCGCCGCGATGGCTGCACACGCGGCCGATACGGCCGATGAAGCCGCCGACCAGGCCGATGAGGCGGCCGAGCAGATGGCCCCGCAGGCCGCAGCCCGCCCTGCCCCGCGCGCGGCTGCCACGCCCGAACCGGAACTGCGCGAACCACAGCCGGCCGAAGCGGCCACCGACGTCTCCGAGCGTTGACTTGACACACCCGCCGCGTTGATCGCGGCGGGCTGATAATGGGCCTCCCTTCCCGGTTGGTGCGTCGATGAGCGAGTCCCTGCTGTCCCCTGCCGCACCCCAACCGGACAACGCGGCGCCCCTGCCGCCGCCGTCGCGCCCACGCGGGCCGATGTCGCTGGTGGTGCTGGCCACCCTCGCCGTGGCCTTCACCCTGTGGGCTGCGCAGGACATCATCCTGCCCGTGCTGCTGGCCATGTTCTTCGCGCTGGTGGGCAACCCGATCCTGCGCTTCCTGCGCCGGCTGTGGATCCCGCGCGCGATCGGTGCGCTGCTGATCCTCGGCACCGGCCTGGGCGTGACCGGCTCACTGGGCGTGCAGCTGATCGGCCCGGCGATGGACTGGGCCCAGGAAGCACCGCAGCAGCTGCGCAAAGTCGCCCGCCAGGTGCAGGACCTGACCAAGCCGGTGCAGCAGGCCAACCAGGCGGCGGAAAACTTCGCGCGCGTTGCCGGCGGCGAAAGCAACCGCAGGATCCAGGTCATCCGCACCCAGCTGGACGACCCTTATCGTGTATTGACCCGGGCCCCCAAGCTCGCCGCATCGGTGCTGGCGGTGGTGCTGCTCACCCTGTTCTTCATGATCTATGGCGAGAGCCTGCAACGCGCAGCCATCGCGCTGTTCCCCAACCGCCAGCAACAACGGTTCACCACGGACATCCTGCGCTCGATCGAACGCGAGGTCTCGCGCTACGTGCTCACCATCAGCGTCATCAACACGCTGGTGGGGCTGGTGTTTGCCGGCGTGCTGATGCTGCTCGGCATCGGCCTGCAGGAGGCGCTGCTGTGGGGCACGGTGGCCGCGCTGCTGAACTTCGCGCCGTACGTGGGCCCGCTGATCGGCGTGGCGATGATGCTGCTGATGGGCTTCGTCGAGTTCCGCGACCCGCTGCAGGCCCTGCTGCCGGCCGCGGCCTACCTGGGCCTGCATACGCTGGAAGGGCAGCTGGTGACCCCGATCGTGCTGGGCCGGCAGATGAAGCTGTCACCGCTGGTGCTGATCCTGGCCCTGATGGTGTTCGGCTGGGCGTGGGGCATGGTCGGCCTGCTGCTGTCGGTGCCGCTGCTGGTCTGCATCAAGCTGGTGCTGGCCCGCCTGGAAGGCATGCAGGGCTGGGCGCGGCTGCTGGAATGAAAGCCCCGGCGGGCAGGCGTAGAATGGCCGGGTGAAATTTCCAGTCCAAGCCATCACCCTCGACCTCGACGACACGCTGTGGCCGTTCGCGCCGATCGGCGCCCGCATCGACGTGGTCCTGCACGAATGGATGTGCGAGCACAGCCCCGCCACCGCTGCCATGTACCCGGTGGCGGCGATGCGTGAACTGCGTGAGCGCTCCTTCCGCGACAACCCGCACCTGCATTTCGACCTGAGCGCATTGCGCCGGCTGACGATCCAGGAGGCGCTGCAGAACAGCGGCGCCAGCCTGGACCTGCTGGAGCCGGCCTACGAAGTGTTCTATGCCGCGCGCAACCAGGTCGAGTACTACCCCGACGCGCTGGAGGCGCTGGCGCGCATCGCCGCGCGGGTGCCGGTGGCAGCGCTGAGCAACGGCAACGCCGACCTGGAGCGGATCGGCCTGTCGCATCTTTTCGCCTTCCAACTGGGCGCGCGCGAACACGGCGCGGCCAAGCCGGAGGCCAGCATCTTCCATGCCGCCTGCCAGCGCCTGGGCGTGGCCCCGGCGCAGGTGCTGCACGTGGGCGACCATGTCGAGATGGACGTGGCCGGGGCGATCGCCGCTGGCCTGCGCGGTTGCTGGATCAACCGCGACGCCGCCACCTGGACCCACCCGCAGCTGCAGCCGGACCTGCAGTTCGACACCCTTACCGGCCTGGCCGACTGGTTGGACGCCAACCTTGATGCCGCCGACGAACACCGGAGTAACTGACGCATGAGCGAGATCACCGGCTTCACCGCCACTGCCACCGCCGCACTGCCGCTGCACGTGCTGGACCGCGACCAGTTCGCCCGCTGGAAGGCCGCCCAGCCGGCCGCCCAGCAGGCATGGCTGGACGCACAGGGCTTCACCGCCGGCGCCCACAGCGTGGCCCTGCTGCCCGGCGAGAATGGCCTGGCCGGTGCGGTGATCGGGGTGGGCGACCGCGCCGATGCCTACGCCTATGCACATGCCCCGCACGCCCTGCCCGAAGGCAGCGTATGGCAGCTGGCCACCGAGCTGCCGGCCGCCGAACAGGCGCTGCTGCAGCTGGGCTGGGGCCTGGGCAGCTACCGCTTCGACCGCTACCGCAAGCGCAACCGTGCACCGGCGCAGCTGCTGGCCAGCCCCGGCGCGGAAGTGGCCGACCTGATCGCCGCCAGCCTGCGCGTGCGCGACTGGGTCAACACCCCGACCGAGGACATGGGCCCGCAGCAGCTGGAAGACGCCGCGCGTGCGCTGGCCGACACCCATGGCGCGCAGGTCGAAGCGATCACCGGCGATGAACTGCTGAAGCAGAACTTCCCGGCCATCCATGCGGTGGGCCGTGCCTCGCACCGTGCGCCGCGCCTGATCGTGCTGCGCTGGGGCAAGGACAGCGACCCGGCGCTGGCGCTGGTCGGCAAGGGCGTCTGCTTCGACACCGGCGGCCTGGACATCAAGCCGGCCGATGGCATGCGCAACATGAAGAAGGACATGGGCGGCGCCGCCCACGCGCTGGCCCTGGCCGGGCTGGTGATGGCCCAGCAGCTGCCGGTGCGCCTGACCCTGCTGATTTCGGCGGTGGAAAATGCAATCGGCCCCGATGCGTTCCGTCCAGGCGAGATCATCGCCACGCGCAAGGGCCTGAGCATCGAGATCGACAACACCGACGCCGAAGGCCGCCTGGTCCTGTGCGACGCGCTGACCTTCGCCGGCGAGCAGAAGCCTGACCTGGTGCTGGATTTCGCCACCCTCACCGGTGCGGCGCGCATTGCCCTGGGCCCGGACCTGCCGGCGCTGTTCAGCAATGACGACACCGTGGCCCAGCAGTGGCTGCAGGCCGGCGATGAAACCCGCGACCCGGTGTGGCGCATGCCGCTGTGGCGCCCGTACCTGCGTTACCTGAGCAGCGGCGTGGCCGACCTGGCCAATGCCGGCTCGCGCATGGCCGGCTCGGTGACCGCCGCGCTGTATCTGGAACGTTTCCTGGAAAACGACCAGCGCTGGGCGCACCTGGACGTGTACGCCTGGAACGACGGCGAACGCCCGGGCCGTCCGGCCGGTGGCGAGGCCCTGGCCCTGCGTTCGGCCTGGGCGATGCTGAAAGCGCGGTACACCTGAGCCTGCGCGCTCCCCTGCCCCACCGGCCTGGCCGGTGAGGCGGCGGGGCGGCGGCACGCGCTCCACGGTAGAGTCGACTGTCAGTCGACTATGGCGCGCAGCGCGGGATTTTCCAGGGGCGGTCGGAGAGCAGTCGACCAACGGTCGACTCTACCGCTGCCGGGGACCGGGCTGGCAAATCTGACGAAAAATTGAATTTCGGCCCCGGCCGGGTTCTGCGAGGATGTGCGGGTCGACCACCCACACGATCCGTGAAGGCAGGAACCCGACCATGTCGCTCTTCCGCTACACCCGCGCCGGCCAGACGCCCGGCGCACCGCGCGCCCATTCCCCGTTGCCTTGGATCGCCCTGATCGCCTTGATCCTGGGCGGCGTCGCGCTGGCCTTCGCCTGGCTGGCCGGCTGGATCGGCAACCGCCTCACCGCGCAACGCTTCACCGACACCATCGAAGCCACCGGCCCGGCCCACCCGGGCTTCCGCCGCGCGCACAGCAAGGGCATCTGCGTGAGCGGCTGGTTCGAACCCAGCGCGCAGGCACCCACCCTGTCCAGCGCGCGGGTGTTCTCCCAGGCCCGCGTGCCGGTGATGGGCCGCCTGTCGATCGGTGGCGGCGACCCGTACGGCGCCGACAACACCGCCCGCGTGCGCAGCATGGCCGTGCAGATGGTCAGCGACGATGGCCAGGAATGGCGGATGGCGATGAACAGCTTCCCGTTCTTCGCGGTGCCCGACGCCGAGGCGTTCTACGAGCAGACCCGCGCGTCCATCCCCGACCCGGCCACCGGCAAGCCCGACCCGCAGAAGATGGCCGCCGTGCTGGCCAGGTATCCCAGCGCGCAGGCCTTCCAGCAATGGGCGAAGACTGCGCCGTGGACCAGCAGCTGGGCCGACACCACCTACAACAGCGTCAACAGTTTCTGGTTCACCAACGCGCAGGGACAGAAGCGCGCGGTGCGCTGGCGCTGGCAGCCGCTGGCGCCGGTGGTGGAGATGGATGCGGACACGCGCAAGCAGGCCAGCGTCGATTTCCTCAGCCAGGAACTGCAGCAGCGCCTGGCCAAGGGCCCGGTGCAGTGGAACCTGGTGGTCAGCACCGCCGCGCCCGGCGATGCCATCGACGATCCGTCCACGCCATGGCCGGACACGCGCGACCAGGTGGTGGCCGGCGTGCTCAGCCTGGACCGCATGCAATCGCAGGAGGAAGGCGCCTGCGGCCAGATCAACTTCGACCCGTTGATCCTGCCCAGCGGCGTGCGCGGCAGTGACGACCCGATCCTGGCCGCGCGCTCGGCCGTGTACTCGCAGTCCTTCAACCGCCGCGAACGCGAACGCGCCGCCGGCAACGTCGAACAACCGAAGAAGGAGGCCGCACGATGAGTACCGGCAACGGCCACTTCAACCTGCTCGCGCGCATCCTGCACTGGACCATGGCGGTGATGATCCTGGCCATGCTGTTCGTCGGCGTCACCATGGTCGCATCGCTGCACCTGCGGCCGATGCTGGTCGACCTGCACCGCCCACTGGGCATCGCCATCCTCGTGCTGGTGCTGCTGCGCCTGTACAACCGCCTGCGCCACCGCCCGCCGCCGCTGCCGGCGGACCTGCCGGTGTGGCAGGCGTTGGCAGCCAAGGCATCGCACTGGATGCTGTACGGGCTGATGCTGGCGATGCCGCTGATCGGCTGGGCGATGCTGTCGGCCGGCGGCTACCCGATCACCCTGTGGGGCGGCGTGCACCTGCCGCCGATCGTGCCGCACACTCCGGCGCTGTATGCGGCCCTGCGCAACGCGCACAGCCTGCTGGCGTATCTGTTGTTCGCCACGGTGCTGATGCACGTGGGCGCGGCACTGTTCCACCTGTGGGTGCGCCGCGATGGCGTGTTCCAGGCGATGGCGCGCGGAAAGGATTGAGCAGGGCCGCGAACTGGTAGCGCCCGAGCCCATGCCCGGGCGGCGGCGCGCAGCGACGAACAGCAGCCGAGCGTGGGCTCGGCTCTACTGGCCCGGAACACCTTCGCCGCTGAACTGTTCGACCAGGGCACGGTAGCGCTGCGCATGTTGCCCGCATTTGGCCAGCACGCTGGCCGATCTGCCTTGGGCCATGCGCTCGCCCTTGCCCAGCAGGTAGGCACTGTCGACCAGGTGCTCGCGACGGCGGCCCTTCGCATCGACCCAGAACCCCGGCACCGCCAGGAAAGCTTCCAGCGGCAACGCAGCCGCGTCCTCGCGAGGGTCGATGAGGCGCTGATTCTCACCGCAGAGTACGAACGGCTCACGCACCGCACCCTCGACCCCAGGCAGCCACGCCTGGATGCGCGCGAAATCCTCCAACGGCAGCTCGGACATGCTGAAATGCACCTTGCGCAGCTTCGGCACGCGCAGCAGCGAACCGGGCATGCCGGACAACAAGGGGCTGCGGAACCAGGTGATGCTCACCGCCTCCAGCGCGGGCAGTCGCGCCAGGAAACCCGGATCAGCAACCGGCTGGTTCCAGTCCAGCGTGCCCATCACGGTCAGGCTGCGCAGCGCGGGCGCGCCGGCCAGGCCGGAAAAATCACTGACCCGGCGCAGGTTTTCCAGATGCAGCGCGCGCAGTGCGGGCAGCCGCCCCACGGGCGAAAGATCGCTGAACCCCGACACGTACTCCAGCACGAGCTCGCGCAGGGCCGACAGGCCTTCCAGCATCGCCAGCGATGCCGGGCGTGCATGGCTGATGCGCAACGCGGTCAGTTGCGGCATCTGGGCCAGGGCGAGAAGCTGGTCCCGGTGGGGCTCGTGCAGGGTCAGTTCGCGCAACTGCGGCAACTGCAGCATCCGCTGCCAGTTGCGATCACCCGCGGTGACGGTCAGACGCTCGGTGTCCTCCGGCACGTCAGCCAGGTCATCGACATGGCAGGACCAGCGCTGCCCGTTCGGCGTGATGGTCCAGGTATCGCCGTTGCGATCCAGGAAATCGGCAAAGTGGTGTTTCAACGCGACAGCCCCGTCCGTGAGAGCGCCAAGAATACGGCAGCAGGCCGGCCGCTTCGCCCGCCGGGCGCGGCAAGGATCAAGCGACGCGTCGAATCGGTAGCGCCGGGCCACGCCCGGCGGATCGTTTCGTCGCACGTGCAGGTGCAGGTCAAGGGCGGCCGCTTCGCTCGCCGGGCATGGCCCGGCGCTACCGGCGCATCGCGCGCCTACAACCAGCCCTTCTGCCGGGCCAGCCGGTACGCCTCGATGCGGTTGGCCACGCCCAGCTTGCCGATGCATTCGGACAGGTAATTGCGCACGGTGCCGTGCGACAGCCCGAGCTGCTCGGCAATCTCGCTGGCGGTGCGGCCTTCGCCGGCCAGGCGCAGCACGCGCCGCTCGCGGTCGGTCAGCGGATCGGCCTGCGACCATGCGTCCATCGCCAGCTGCGGGTCGATCGCGCGGATGCCCTGCTGCACCTTACGCAACGCGTCGGCCAGGTTCTCCGCCGGGGCGTCCTTCAACAGGTAGCCCAGCACGCCCGCTTCCAGCGCGCGGCGCAGGAAACCGGCGCGGGCGAAGGTGGTGACGATGACCACCTTGATCGGCAGCTCATGGCGGGCAATGCGCTGGGCCAGCTCCAGGCCGGTCAGCCCGGGCATCTCGATGTCGGTCACCAGGATGTCCGGCTGCAGCTGCTGCAGCATGCGCCAGGCCGCCTCACCATCGGCAGCGCTGCCCAGCACCTCGATGTCCGGTTCCAGGCCCAGCAGCGCCGACAGCGCGCCACGCACCATCGCCTGGTCCTCGGCCAGCAGGATGCGGATCATGCCGCACCGCCCTGTGCCAGCGACGCCGGCGGGACCGGCGTGGTGGCCGCCGCCAGCGGCACGCGCAGGGTCAACAGCGTGCCCTCGCCCTTGCCCGACTGCACCTGCAACTGGCCGCCCAGCGCGGCCACGCGCTCGCGCATGCCGCACATGCCGTTGCCCTCGGCCTGCAGGCCACCCCGTCCGTCATCGCGTATCTGCATCACCAGCTGCCGTCCTTCCTGCATGAACTCCACCCGTGCCTGGGTCGCCTGCGCATGGCGCACGATATTGGTGGCCGCCTCGCGCAGCACCAGCGCCAGGCCGCGCTCCACCTCCACCGGCATCGGCGGCGGCACCGTGTAATGCAGGTGCACCTGCTGGCATTCCAGCAGCAGCCGCGCCGAGGCCAGCTCGCCGGCCAGATCGCTGGCACGGATGCCGGTAACCGCGCTGCGCACCTGCGCCAGCGCTTCGCGGGCAATGGCCTCGGCCTCGCCGATCTCCTGCCGCGCACGCGCGTCATCGCGGTCGTACAGCTTGCGCGCCAGTTCCAGCTTCAGCGTGATCAGCGACAGCGTGTGGCCCAGCAGATCGTGCAGGTCGCGGCCGATACGCTCGCGCTCGGCCGTGGTCGCCAGCCGCCGCACTTCCTCCTGCGACAGCTGCAGGGCCACGTCGCGCTGCTGGCTCAACGCCTCCACGTTCACCACCAGGCCGACGATGAAGGACACCGCCGGCATCCACACCAGCGCCTGCCACGGGTAGCCGAAGTACAGCGCAGCGGCGCAGAACACGATGTTCAGCGCGGTCAGCTGCAGCAGGTACATCCACCAGCCACTGCGCCCGCTCATGCGCATCATCACGCAGCCGAACACGAAGTAGCTCAGGCCGGACGGATACCAGGGCAGCAGCACCAGCGACAGCGCGACCATCGCCAGTGCATAGCGCGGGCCGTGGTGGCGCGGCGCCAGCATCACCCGCGCATACAGCAGCAGGAACAGTGGATAGCTGGCCAGGGTGAGGAACAGCCAGCGCAGGGTGAAGCCGTTGCCCAGCGCGGGGGTGAGGAAGATCCACACCGACCAGAGCAGGTGGATCGCACCGCTCCACGGCGATTTGCCCCGCCGCAGCAGGTCGGCCACGGCCGAATCCGGCGCGGGGCGCAGCAGCGACGCAAGCCGGTTCGAGGGCACGGGCGGATCCAGGCGGGAACGTTCGCTGCCGATCATGCCAGTTCAGCCGACCCGGCGCAGGCGGCGGCGTGCCAGCAGCAGCGCCGCCACGGTCACGCCCAGCAGCACCAGCAGATGCCCGGCGATGCTGCCCACCGCCGGCTGCCCCACCACGGGCAGTGCCAGCTGGGCCAGGTGCCAGGTCGGCCACAGCGGTGCCATCGTGGAAAACAGCTTCGGCAGCGCCGACAGCGGCAGCCACAGCCCCGACAGCAGGGCCAGCGGCAGGTACACCAGGTTGACCATCGCCGGTGCCGCGCTGGCACTGGCATGGCTGCCGATCAGCAGGCCGATGGCGCCCAGCGGCAGCGCTGCCAGTGCCGCCACCGCCAGCAACTGCAGGATCTGCTGCGCCTGCAGATGCACGCCGCCCAGGGTGCAGGCCACGGTGACCAGCAGCCCGGCCACCAGCAGCGCAAACAGCACCGCCATCGCCAGCCGCGCCAGCAGGGGCGCTGCGGCCGGCATCGGCAGCGCGCGCTTCAGGGTCAGCAGGCCACCCTCGCGGTCCAGCGCCAACTGCACGCCGAAGCCGAACAGGGCCGGTGCCATCGCGCCGAACACGCAGTAGGTGGCCAGCAGGTACAGCGGCGCATGGCCACGCCCCAGCAGCACGCCGAACAACAGGTAGAACAGCACCGGGAACAGCAGCGAGGGCACGGCGAAGGCCGGCGTGCGCCAGGCCCGGCGCAGTTCGGCCTGCAGTTCGGCGATGTAGGGGCGCAGGACGGCACGCACCGATGGGCGCGGCGCAGCGAGGGAACGGGTCACGGTGTTCATGCAGCCTCCCGGGTCATGTCGAGGAAGGCGTCGGCCAGCGCCGCGCCCTGTACTTCCAGTTCCTGCAGCTGCGCATCGGCGGCCAGCAGGCGGGCCACCACCGGTTCGGCCGGGCTGGCCAACAGGTGCAGGTGCGCGCCATCGCGCTGCACCTGCTGCACGCCCGGCCAGCGCTGCACGTCCTCCACCGCCAGGCTGCTGCGGCAGCGGATGCGGCGCGGCCGGTCGGCCAGGCGCAGTTCGGCCAGCGGCGCATCGGCCAGCACGCGGCCCTGTTCCAGCACCACCACCTGCTGTGCCAGTGCTTCGGCTTCCTCCAGGTAATGGGTGGTCAGCAGCACGCCGCAGCCTTCGGCTACCAGCTGCCGGATCGCCTGCCACATCACCTGCCGCGCCTGGATGTCCAGGCCGGTGGTGGGCTCATCCAGGAACAGCACGCGCGGGCGGCCGCACAGCGCGATGGCGAACTGCACCGTGCGCTGCTGGCCACCGGACAACTGCCCATAGCGACGGCGGGCCAGATCCTGCAGGCCGGTGCGCTGCAGCACCTCCGCCAGCGGCATCGGCTCGGCGTAGCAGGCACTGGCCTGCGCCACCAGCTCATCCACCTGCAGCATCGGCGGCAGGCTGGTGCTCTGCAGCATCACGCCCAGCCCCAGGCGGCTGGCGCGCTGCTGCGGATCGCCGCCGAGCAGTTCAACCTGCCCGGCATCGGCGCGGCGCAGGCCCAGCAGCACGCTGATCGCGGTACTCTTGCCAGCACCGTTGCGGCCCAGCAGGGCCAGGACCTGGCCGGCACGCACCTGCAGGTCGATACCCTGCAGCGCGGCATGGCCGGCGTAATGCACCTGCACCTGGTGCAGGCGGGCCAGTGGGGCCGTCGTGGGGGCTGCGGTCGGATCCATCGGTGCGGTACCGGTAGCGGGGACGTTGCCATCCTGTGCCGCGCCGGTCACGTTTCGCAGTGGCCGCCGTCAGCTCCATCGGGTGACAGCTGTCACTGCCATCCCGCCCCGTGCCACCTGCATGCTGTGCTGCACGCTTGCCCACCGGAACCGCCGCTGTCGCCCTTCCGGCCATACCCGCCCGAACGCCTGTGATGGAACGCAATGAACGCTTCTGCCGAGCTGTTGAAGGAACTCCGCATCGACCGCAAGAACCCGCCGCCGTCCTCCGGGGATGGCCCGGGTGGCCGCCGCTGGCTGTGGATCGCCCTGGTCGTCATCGTGCTGCTGCTGGCCGGCGGCGCCTTCCTGCTGTTCGGCCGCGAGCCGGCACCTGAGGTCGAGACCGCACCGGCGGTGGCGATCCAGCAGGGCAGTGCCAGCAGTTCGGTGCTCGATGCCAGTGGCTACGTGGTGGCCCGACGCATGGCCACAGTGTCGGCCAAGATCACCGGCAAGGTGCGCGAAGTGATGATCGAGGAAGGCATGCGGGTGGAGGCCGGCCAGATCATGGCCACGCTGGACCCGATCGATGCCGATGCACAGCGCAGCCTGTCCGCGTCGCAGGTGCAGGCCGCGCGTGCGCAGGTGGCCGGCCTGCAGGCGCAGCAGCGCCAGGCCGCCGCCGAAGCCAGCCGCCTGCAGGCACTGGTGGGCCAGCAGCTGGTCTCGCGTTCGCAGTACGACCAGGCCGTGGCCCAGCGTGACAGCGTGCGTGCACAGCTGGATACCGCCCAGCGCAACGTCAAGGTGGCCAGCGACCAGCTCGCCATCGCCGACCTCGGCGTGGACAACAACATCGTGCGCGCGCCGTTCTCCGGCGTGGTCACCGCCAAGGCCGCGCAGCCGGGCGAGATCGTCTCGCCGCTGTCGGCCGGCGGCGGCTTCACCCGTACCGGCATCGGCACCATCGTCGACATGGATTCGCTGGAAATCGAAGTGGAAGTGGGCGAAGCCTTCATCGGCCGCGTGCAGCCGAAGATGCCGGTGGAAGCCACGCTCAATGCCTACCCGGAATGGAAGATCCCCGGCGAGGTGATCGCCATCATCCCCACCGCCGACCGTGGCAAGGCGACGGTGAAGGTGCGCGTCGCGCTGAAGGTGAAGGACCCGCGCATCGTGCCGGAGATGGGCGTGCGGGTCAGCTTCCTGGAGCAGGCGCAGCCGCAGGCCGCCGCCAGCAAGCCGCAGGGCGTGCGCGTGCCGGCCACCGCCGTGGTCGAGCGCGAAGGTGCCAGCGTGGCCTTCGTGCTGGGCGATGCCGACCGCGTGCAGCAGCGCACCGTGCAGGCCGGCCAGGCGATGGGCAAGGACCGCCAGATCCTCAAGGGCGTGAGTGCGGGTGAACCGGTGGTGGTCAACCCACCGCAGACCCTGCGCGATGGCGCCAAGGTGCAACAGAAACAAGCGCAGTAACGGCCAGGCGCCCGCGTGGCGCCGCCGGCAGCACCGTTCGACGCACGCCTGCGGCCACCGCAGGCGCAGTGCCCCGTTTCCCGCCTTCCGTGGAGAACCACCCATGTCGACCCTGGTTTCACTGCGCAACATCACCAAGACCTACCAACGCGGCCCGGAAAAAGTGCAGGTGCTGCACGGCATCGACCTGGACATCGCCAGCGGCGACTTCGTCGCGCTGATGGGCCCGTCCGGTTCGGGCAAGACCACCCTGCTCAACCTCATCGGCGGCCTGGACAACCCCAGCGGCGGCGAGATCAGCATCGAAGGCGAGCGCATCGACCAGATGAGCGGCGGCCAGCTGTCCACCTGGCGCAGCCACCACGTCGGCTTCGTCTTCCAGTTCTACAACCTGATGCCGATGCTGACCGCGCAGAAGAACGTGGAACTGCCGCTGCTGCTGACCCACCTCAGCGCCGCCCAGCGCAGGCGCAATGCCGAGATCGCGCTGACCCTGGTCGGCCTGTCCGACCGCCGCAGCCACCGCCCCAACGAACTGTCCGGCGGCCAGCAGCAGCGCGTGGCGATCGCCCGCGCCATCGTCTCCGACCCGACCTTCCTGATCTGCGACGAACCCACCGGCGACCTCGACCGGCAGTCGGCCGAGGAGATCCTGGGCCTGCTGCAGCAGCTCAACCGCGAACACGGCAAGACCATCATCATGGTCACCCATGACCCGAAGGCTGCCGAGTACGCCACCCACACGGTGCACCTGGACAAGGGCGAGCTGGCCGACGCCCCGCTGGCCCACTGACGGAGGCCCCGGCGATGAAATATTTTTCCCTTGTCTGGGCGCAGCTGTTCCGCAGCCGCACCCGGACCCTGCTGACCCTGCTCTCGGTGGTCGCCGCGTTCCTGCTGTTCGGCATGCTCGATTCGGTACGCGTGGCATTCAACTCCGGCGGCAGCGTGGAAGGTGCCAACCGCCTGGTCACCGCATCGCGCCTGTCGATCACCCAGTCGCTGCCGATCCGCCTGGAAACGCAGATCCGCCAGGTCGACGGCGTGCGCGACGTGGCCTATGGCATGTGGTTCGGCGGCATCTACCAGGACCCGAAGAACTTCTTCCCGAATTTCTCGGTGTCGCCCAACTACTTCGATGTCTACCGCGAACTGCAGATCGACCCGGCGCAGCTGGAAGACTGGAAGCAGACCCGCACCGGTGCCATCGTCGGCGAGAGCCTGGCCAACCAGTTCGGCTGGAAGATCGGCGACACCATCCCGCTGCAGGCCACCATCTTCCCGCGCGGCGGCAGCAACGACTGGCCGCTGGAACTGAAGGGCATCTTCCGTTCCAAGGACCGCGCGCAGGCGGGCAACGAAGAACGCCAGTTGATGATGAACTGGAAGTACTTCGACGAATCCAACGACTACATCAAGAACCAGGTGAGCTGGTACACGATCACCCTGGACAACCCCGACCATGCCTCGCGGGTGGCCCAGGCCATCGATGCGATCTCGGCCAACTCCGACCACGAAACCAAGACCCAGACCGAATCGGCGTTCCAGCAGGCCTTCGTCAAGCAGTTCGCGGATATCGGCATGATCGTCACCTCGATCATGGGCGCGGTGTTCTTCACCCTGCTGCTGTTGACCGGCAACACCATGGCCCAGGCCGTGCGCGAGCGCATTCCCGAACTGGCCACGCTGAAGACGCTGGGCTTCAAGGATGGCACCGTGCTGACGCTGGTGATGGTCGAGTCGGTGCTGCTGATCGGCCTCGGTGGCCTGATCGGCATGGGCCTGGCCGCGCTGGTGCTGCCGGCCATCGCGCCGAAGAGCATGGGCATGCTGCCGCCGCACGTACCCACACCCACCTGGCTGGTGGGCGTGGGCCTGATCGTGGTGATCGGCATCGTGGTCGGGCTGCTGCCTGCGCTGCGGGCCAAGCGCCTGAAGATCGTCGATGCGCTGGCCGGTCGCTGAGGAGGACTTCCAATGAACAAGCTCAAGAAGTGGCTGGGCAACGCGCTGACCGTGCTGCTGCTGGCGGTGGGCCTGGTGCTGTGGATCGGCCTGCCATGGTTTGGCGTGCTGGCCGTGGCCGTGCTGGTGGCGCTGTGGCTGCTGCTGACCCGCAGCGGCCGCCTGGCCCTGGCGGCCACCCGCATCGGCATCGCCAGCCTGCCGCAGCGCTGGGGTGCCTCCTCGGTGATCGTGGTCGGCATCGCCGGCGTGGTCGGCGTGCTGGTGGCGATGCTGGCGATGGGCGAAGGCTTCCAGGCCACGCTCAACAACACCGGCGATGACACGACCGCCATCGTGCTGCGGGGTGGTTCGCAGGCCGAGACCAACTCGGTCATCACCCGCGAACAGGTACCCACGCTATCCACCTTGCCCGGCATCACCCGCGATGGCGAAGGCCGGCCGCTGCTGTCGCCGGAACTCTCGCAGGTGGTGAACCTGGTGTCGCGGGCCGATGGCACCGACGTCAATGCGCAGTTCCGCGGCGTCGGCCCACAGGCGTGGGCGGTGCATGACAAGGTCAGGATCGTGCAGGGCCGCAAGTTCGCCACCGGCCTGCGCGAGATCGTGGTCGGCCAGGGGGCGCAGGGCCAGTTCCGCAACATGGAGGTGGGCAAGACGCTGACCCTGGGCAACCAGGCCTGGACCGTGGTGGGTGTGTTCGCCACCGGCGATGCACATGATTCGGAACTGTGGACCGACGCCGATACGCTGGCCACCACCTACCAGCGCGGTGCATGGCAGTCGATCAGCGTGCGCACCGATGGCAAGGCGGGCTTCGAGCAGTTCAAGGCGGCGGTGGCTGCCGACCCGCGCCTGAAGCTGGACGTGGAAACCACGCGCGCCTACTACAGCAAGCAGGGCGGCGGCCTGACCAAGCTGATCGACATCCTCGGCAAGGTGATCGGCACGATCATGGCAGTGGGCGCGGTGTTCGGTGCGCTCAACACCATGTATGCCGCCGTGGCCACGCGTGCACGCGAGATCGCCACCATGCGTGCGATCGGCTTCCGCGGCCTGCCGGTGGTGACCGCGGTGATGCTGGAAACCATGCTGCTGGCGCTGCTGGGTGGCTTGCTCGGTTGCGCCGTGGCCTGGTTGTTGTTCAACGGTTACAGCGTGTCCACCATCGGCAGCAATTTCAGCGCGGTGGTGTTCAAGTTCCATGTGTCGCCGGAGCTGCTGTGGAATGGGTTGAAGTGGGCGCTGGGCATCGGCCTGGTCGGTGGCCTGTTCCCGGCACTGCGCGCGGCGCGCCTGCCGATCACCACGGCGCTGCGCGAAACCTGATCGGCGCGCGGGCGTTTGGAATGATGGATGTGGAGGGGCGAAGCGAAGGCTTCGCCCTTTTTTTGTTGGGCGCCATCCACGCAGGGCGTGGATCTACTGGTGCCCTATCCACGCATGGCGTGGATCTACCGGTGCTTCATCCACGCATGGCGTGGATCTACTGGTGCCCTATCCACGCATGGCGTGGATCTACTGGTGCCTTGTCCACGCATGGCGTGGATCTACTGGTGCCCTATCCACGCATGGCGTGGATCTACCGGTGCCTTGTCCACGCATGGCGTGGATCTACCGATGCGCCTGTCGATCGCGCGGGTGTCCGCATTCCAGTAGATCCACGCCATGCGTGGATGAACGTCCGCACACTCCGTGCATTACAGATCATGCGATTGCGGCCGTTATCGGTGCCTCTGCGCATCGAAAACCGCGCGCGCGTGACGCTGCGCACAGCCCTCCTGTGGATTGTTGGTTGCGATTCATCTTCAACGCGATGAAACACGCAGGGACAAACAGTTACGAATGAAAACACTCTAGAATCCCGCCCCCCACGTTGGTTTGCAGTACCCCACGCGCCCACAGAACGGGCGCATGTTTTTTTCTGAAACACGAGATTTCACGGATGTCCCTGAAGACCACCCCGCTGCGCAACGCGATCGTCATCGCGCTGGCCGCCAGCTGCACCACCCCCGCCTTCGCACAGGATGCGGGCGACAACACCACCAACCTCGACCGCATCGAAATCACCGGCTCGCGCATCCGCCAGGCCAGTGTCGAGACCGCCCAGCCGGTGGTCGCGCTCAACCGCGCCGACATCGAGAAGAAGGGCTACGTCAACGTCGCCGACATCCTGCAGGACGTGACCGCTGCTGGCTCGCCGAGCATGAGCCGCGCGTCCTCGCTGACCTCCTCGCGCGACTTCGGTGGCATGTATGTCAGCCTGCGCGACCTGGGCCCGGAACGCAGCCTGGTGCTCATCGACGGCCGCCGCATGGGCGTCAGCGCCGGCGGTTACTCCGACCTGGCCTCGATCCCCTCGGCCATCGTCGAGCGCGTGGAAGTGCTGACCGACGGTGCCTCGGCGCTGTACGGCTCGGACGCCATCGCCGGTGTGGTCAACATCATCACCCGCAAGAACTTCGACGGTGGCGAAGCCAGCGTCTACGTCGGCCAGTACGGTGAAGGCGACGGCCAGAAGCGCTCCTACAGCGCCACCTTCGGCAAGACCTTCGACCGCGGCTGGTTCAGCGTCGGTGCCGAGCGCACCAAGGAAGACGAAGTGATGGGCGGCGCGCGCGAGTTCAGCCGCTACGTCAACGGCCCGCGCCACCCGAACGACGGCCTCAACGGCACCACGCCGTGGGGCAGCGTCACCGTCGGCGGCAAGCCGGTGACGGTCGGCCCGGGCGGCGACCCGACCGATGCAGCCAACTTCCACACGCTGAACCCGGCCGACGGTGCCAACACCAAGACCAACATGAGCCTGCTGACCGGCCTGGAGCGCACTTCGGTGTTCGCCAACGGCGGCTTCTCGGTCAACGACAACCTGCGCATCGTCGCCGACGCGCTGTACAGCAAGCGCGAATCGAGCAAGCACCTGGCCGGCTACCCGTACTCGGTCACCGCCGCACAGGCCCGCAGCGGCGCCCGTGCCGCCCTGTCCAAGGACAGCGCGTTCAACCTGTGGGGCCAGGACGTGCTGTTCTCGCACCGCACCGAAGAACTGCTGCGCGGCACCGAGAACAACCTGGAAACCAAGCGCGGCAGCCTGGGCCTGGAAGGCAGCTTCGAGACCGGCTCGCGCTACTGGGACTGGAACGTCAACTACACGTACAACCGCAATGAAGGCGAGCGCATCGGCACGGGCAGCATGTTCCAGCCGAACGTGAACCAGGCCGTCGGCCCGTCCTTCATCAAGGATGGCGTGGCCTACTGCGGTACCACCGATGCGATCATCGCCGGCTGCGTGCCGTGGAACCCGGCCGCGCCGATGGGTTACACCGGCCCGGGCTCGCTGAGCAACCAGGACGTGCAGGACTACCTGTTCGCCCGCTTCGTGGACAAGAGCCAGACCACCACCAAGGTGGCCAGCGCCAACATCTCCGGTTCGCTGTTCACCCTGCCGGCTGGCGACGTGCTGACCGCGATGGGCTTCGAGCACCGCACCGAAGAAGCACGCTACACCCCGGACCTGATGGTGCAGAACGGCCAGATCGCCGGCACCAGCGGCAAGCCGACCCAGGGCGACTACTCGCTCAACGAGGTCTACCTGGAACTGCAGGTGCCGCTGCTGGCCGACATGGCCTTCGCCCGTGAGCTGTCGCTGGACGTGGCCGGTCGCTACTCGGATTACAACAACTTCGGCTCCACCACCAACAGCAAGTTCGGCGTGAAGTGGAAGCCGATCGACAGCCTGCTGGTGCGCGCCACCTACGGCACCGGCTTCCGTGCGCCCACCGTGGACGATCTGTACGGCGGCACCGTCAGCAGCCGTGACTCGTTCACCGACCCGTGCGACACCTCGTTCGGCACCGCCGCCACCAGCGCTGCGGTTGCTGCACGCTGCAAGGCCCTGAACGTGCCGGCCAACTTCCGCCAGCTCAACAGCGACGGCACCGTCGCCAGCAAGCCGGGCCAGCAGGCCACCACCGATTTCAGCTCGGGTTCCAACCCGGACCTGAAGCCGGAAACCGCCAAGACCTGGACCGTGGGCCTGGTCTACAGCCCGGACTTCGTGCAGGGCCTGGACGTCAGCCTGGACTGGTGGAAGATCCGCATCGACAACGCCATCGTCGGCGAGTCGGCCACCAGCATCCTTGAACAGTGCTACGTGCAGGGTTCGGATGCGGCCTGCGGCCGCTTCACCCGCGGCAGCAACGGCCAGGTGAACGGGCTGGACCGCTCGCTGGTCAACGCCGGCTACCGCGAAACCGCCGGCTATGACATCAGCGCGCGCTACCGCCTGCCGGAAACCGCGTTCGGCAAGTTCGCCGTCACCTGGAACACCACCTACACCGACTACCTGGAGCAGCGTAACGACAACGCCGCCACCACGCCGGTGGAGCAGCTGACCAGCTGGGGCGGCAACTTCCGCGTGCGCTCGACCTTCAACCTGGACTGGCAGTACGGCAACCTGGGCATCGGTTGGACCGCGCGCTACTACTCCAGCATGAAGGAGAAGTGCTCCTACATGGACGAGTGCAACATCCCGGGCTTCAGCTCGGCCTACACCGATGCCTCGCCGACCAACAAGGTGGGCTCGAACACCTTCCACGACCTGCAGGTGCGTTACAGCCTGCCGTGGGATGGCACCGTTTCGCTGGGCCTGAACAACGTGTTCGACCACCAGGGTCCGGTCATGTACAGCCAGCCGAACAGCAGCTTCGTCTACTACGGCGGCTTCGACATCGGTCGTTTCATGTACATGAAGTACCAGCAGCGCTTCTAAGCCTGCACCCGCGTTCCCGTTCCGGCCAACTCTCTCCTGGCCGGAGATGGAAGCAGAACGGCGCCCCTCGGGGCGCCGTTCTTTTTTGCCGGAACCGGGGTCGGATCCCTTCGCAACGCGAAGGGCTCTGACCCCTTTCTGTGCTCAGCCCGGGGGTCAGAGCCCTCCGCGTTGCGGAGGGATCCGACCCCTCGCCGCCCGCATCGCGCGCACGTTCTCGCCGACAAACAGCACCAGCCCGGCCCAGATCACCGCAAAACCAATCGCCTTGCCGGTGTCGAATGCCTCGTGGAAGAAGAACACGCCCAGCAGCAGCTGCAGGCTCGGCGCGATGTACTGCAGGATGCCGACCAGCGACAGCGGAATGCGCTTCACACCGTAGGCGAAGCCGATCAGCGGCACCGCGGTGACCACGCCACCGAAGACCAGCAGCAGGTCGTTGCGCAACCCCCAACCATGGAAGAACGCGCCGCCATGGCCGTTCTCGGCCCACACCGCAAACGCCAGCGCCGGCAGGAACAGGTACAGGCTTTCCACGCCCAGCCCGGCCACCGGATCCACCGACACCAGCTTGCGCAGCAGGCCGTACAGGCCGAACGAACAGGCCAGCCCCAGCGCGATCCACGGCGGCGTGCCGGCATCGATGGTCAGCCAGGCCACGCCCACGGCGGCCATCGCCACGGCCACCCACTGCAGGCGGCGCAGGCGTTCCTTCAGCACCAGCACGCCCAGCAGCACGTTCACCAGCGGATTGATGAAGTAGCCCAGGCTGGTTTCAATCACATGCCCGGCGTTGACCGCCCAGATGTACAGGCCCCAATTGAAGGCGATGGTCAGGCTGGATACCGCCAGGATCGGCAGCGCGCGTGGCTGCGCGGCGATTTTCCGCCACCAGCCCAGGCGCGCGCTCAGCAGCAGCCACGCCACCACCAGTACCGTGGACCAGATGATGCGGTGGGCGATGATCTGGAACGAAGGCACCTCGTTGAGCAGGTGCCAGTACACCGGCACCAGCCCCCACAGCACGAAGGTGGAGGCGGTGACCAGCAGGCCGCGGCGTTGTTCTTGTTCGTCCATGCTCATTTCTTCCAGGTCCGCGCCAGGGTCAGCACCACCACGCCCAGCAGGATCACCGCCATGGCCAGGAAGTCGCGCCAGCCGAAATGCTCACCGTTCAGTGCCGCACCCAGCAGCACCGCAATCACCGGGTTCACGTACGCATAGCTGCCGGCCAGCGCCGGGCGCACGTTGTGCAGCAACCAGACGTAAGCGGTGAAGGCCACGATGGAACCAAAGACACACAGGTAGGCCATGGCCAGCAGGCCGCTGGTATCGGGCAGCGTGGTCGGGCGCTCGCCCACCGCCAGGCCGATCAGCACCAGCAGCACGCCGCCGCAGATCATCTGCCCGGCGGCGGTCATGAACGGGCCGGGCAGGTCCAGCCCGCGCGCCCACACCGAGCCGAAGGCCCAGCCGATCGGCGCGATCAGCAGCAGCACCAGCCCGGTCGGCGAGGCGGTCAGGCTGCTGCCGGCGTTGAGCCAGACCACGCCGATGAAGCCCACCGCGATGCCCAGCCATTCACCACGGCTGGCGTGCTGGCCGCGCAACGCCGAGAACAGCGCCATCCACAGCGGTACCGAGGCCACCGCCGTGGCCGCCAGGCCTGAAGAGACCTCGCGCTCGGCCAGCACCACCATGCCGTTGCCCAGCACCAGCATGGTCAAGCCCATGATGACCAGGTTGCGCCACTGCCGCAGGGTCGGCCGCGGCATCTTCCAGAACAGGCGCAGGGCCAGGTACATCAGGCCGCCGGCAATGATGAAGCGGCTGCCGGACACCATCGTGAGCGGCAGCGCGCCACCGTGCAGGGCCTTGGCGATGCCCAGGTAGGTCGAGCCCCAGACCACGTAGACCAGCAGCAGCGCCAGCGCGACAAGGCCACCCCGGGGGGCAGCCGCAGAAGGAACAGGGGAAGCCGACATGACGCACCAGCAGGCAGGGGAAAACGGATTCTAGAAGGTTCGGGTGACGGAAATCACCCCGGTTCTGGAAGTGAGCTCGTAAGCCGACGGCCCAATCAGAGTTTCTGGCATCACGCATGGGCTAAAACCCGAGCGGGATCTTCCCCTGAGAACGGAATTCACAAGCGAAGCATGACGCTTTCTATCGAAGCTCCAGCAACTGGGATCCAGGTCATAAAAACCTTCTTCGCGATCATTGAAAACGGATCTGCCCAGCATGAGTTGGGCCACCGATCTGTAAGGAGAAACCAATGGATGGCATTCCGCTCCCCCTCACCCCAGCCGTGGGTTTGGCTGGCACTTCAATGCTCTGCTCGCCGATTGAACCAGTAACGATTGCCGTCGCAATCGTCATCGCCGTTCTCCCCGTATAAGGAATATAGACATGAAACCCACCGCACTTCCGAGGCAACAGCACCCGGTTGGCATGCATGGCTCATGCATCCTGATCGAAACAACGGGAGCTGGCTGCGCAGCAGTTGGCGTCGTCGTCGGCATCCTGATCAATCGTGGCATTCACCCGATTTGAAGTAAATCGGCGGCGGGCCGGATTCCCGGCCCACCGCACTGGAGGCGGCATGGAACGTCCGAGGCAAATGCTTGACCTGGCTGATGATCCTTCCCAGCTTCAGAAACTGAAGACTGCTCATAGAAGGAATACCTCACTCCTCAGCGCACTTGAAGCGACAGGCCAAGCGAATCGAATTCGTGGCTGGAGCAAATGTATCCGCGGCGACGGCGCCACCGCGATGAATCGTAAGTTGATGCTATCCATCTGTCGGGAGTTCGATCTGCCGACTTTGAAGCAGCACTTCGGCAGGGAGTGCCGGAACCATCTTGAGAGCGCGCTCTACACAACGCCCGGGCGATTCTTCGTGAAGCAACCTCTGGCGGGGATGGTCATCTATAAGGACGAGCACGTGCAGATTCATTACATGCACAGGCCGCCACGTCAGCTCATTGCAGCTCCAGAGGGTGACACCGAGACAGGGATCACGATCATCGGGATGGACTCTCTCGTGCTGTTCGCGCAGACAGAGCACGTCAGCCACCAGACATTCTCCATTGAGTGCGACGATGCAGCGGCGCCAGCACTTGGCCCTCCCTCCAGCGGGAACTCCCAATCAGGAGATTTCGTGTTTCTAGAGGGTGGTAGACAGGGAATGCGCCTGCTTCAAGGAGATGCGCCCACGTCGATGATCATTTGCCTCGCCGCGCTGCCGAGATGTGAAGCAACCAAGCACTTCTCCCTCAGGACCAGCCAACTGGTCGGCTGCACAGCAGCCAGGATCACTGACTCCCGCCTCCAGCTCATCGCTACGGCACTTGCCCAGCTAGGGGGCAGCGGAGCTGCAAATTCGCTTCTTGACCTATCCCATCATCCGACGACGTTCGTGCGCTGGAATGCCCTCCGGGCGCTTTACCAGATCGACCCGAAATCAGCATCTACGCGCCTGTCGGAGATGAGAGAAGACGATCCTAGTGATGAGATAAGAAGCCTCGCGGCCCGTTCAATGGAACAAGGATGAAAATTCCATGCCCATCCAGATATTAGACCCGTCTACTGATTCGATCACGCTGACAGATCTTGTGGAGCACCTCGAGCAATCGTTATTCGATCCACGTGACCAACACTCGATGATAGCGGTGGCCCCCATGCTCAAGAGGCTTGGAAACAACCGCACATTTCTCAGCGATGCCATTTGCACCGAGCTCAAGGATTCGAAGGAGATCCAGGTCGACAACGACTACACGCCACAGGTCATCATGCTTCACGCCCCCCAGTCTTCAGGTCAGAGCTACTTCATTCGTGCGTGCTTCTGGCCCGGGAAGAATGACGAAATTCTTGCTGCGAGCGGCCCCAAGGCGTTCTTCTACGGTGTTCCGCATGATCACAATTTCAACTTTCTGACGGTTGGCTACCAGGGACCTGGATACGAAAGCGACTACTTCGAGTACGACTACGCCTCGGTGGCTGGAATTCCCGGCGAGAACGTGGATCTTCGCTTCACCGAACGCTCCCGGTTGAAAAAGGGAAACGTGCTTCTGTACAGGGCATTCAGGGATGTACACCAGCAAATGGCACCCGATGAGTTTTCCGTCAGCATCAACATCATGGAGCACTCCTTGAGAAGCGTAACCATGGATCAGTATGAATTTGAACCTGGCACAGGCACGATCTCACAGATCATCAATCGGTCCAGTGCATCCGCCCTGTTCATGATTGCCGCCGGAGATGCGGATGGAGAGGCGCAGCAGCTGCTGAGAGACGTGTTCCGATGTCATCCAATGGAGCGTGTACGTATGGCTGCCTTGGAGGCACTGGTCGCAAATTCTCGCAGCCATGAGGCATCACTGCAGTTGATCGCAATGGTGGAGAACCGTCACAGCCGTTTCATGCAATCCAGAGCTCGTCAAATTGCCGAGAGAATTGAGAAGGGAGCCTCAGATGCTGCACGCTGAACACCTTTGCAAAAATTACGGATCACGCGTAGTCCTGCATGGCCTGGAAATGCAGGTCGATGCTGGAGAAATCGTCGGAATCATAGGGGCCAATGGTGTCGGCAAGACGACGCTGTTCCGTGTCCTCTGCAACCTCATCCCGGCCGATTCCGGCGTCGTCTCAGTTGCTGGGAGTGAAAACGGAGCGCGGGCGCCATGGTGTGACATCGGCTATCTGCCAGAGTCCCGGAGCCTGTTCCCCGAGGTTACCGTTGGCCGATCACTGGAGTTCTGGTCTGCCATGAGAGGCATGACGAGGTCGGATGCTGTCCGCGCACGTGACCTTTGGCTGGGCAAGATCGGGCTTCTTGATCGTGCTTCACACCGGGTTTCCAGCCTGTCAAAGGGCAACCTGCAGAAGCTTCAGATTGCAGCCTGCATGCTTCATTCACCGAAGGTGCTTGTACTGGATGAGCCTTTTTCAGGACTGGATCCGGCCAATCAGGTTGCGGTCGTCGAGCTGATCTCGGCCGCAGCGCGTCAAGGCGCAGCGGTGGTCCTTTCAGCGCATCACATTGAACTTCTGCAGCGATTCTGTGGAAGGATCCTGGTGCTCAAGAACGCGCAACTCCAGCCTGCCAAAGCTGAGGACCTTCATCTGCCCGCGGGCTCTCATCACCGGGATGACACTGGCGATCCCCCGTCACAGGCATCGACGTCATGGGAGGACAGAGCATGCGCATGAGCCACTACGCCAGGGTCAGCGGCTTTGAGTTCAGACGGCACCTGGATATTCGAGGCGAGCTGGTTGGTCTGCTCCTGCTGGCAGTGATTGCTTTGGTGAAACTGGGAGGCGACGCCATTCTGGCGAAGGAGGCCGCGACCACCATCCAGGTTTCTGCCGGAGGAACTCCCGTGGCCGGAATGAATGAGGGACGCTTCCAGTTCGCCAACACCAAGGGCGATACCGCCACTAATGGACAGCCAACGCTATCGATGGAGTCCGGTGACTACGTACTCCGAGTCGCACGGTCGCCGGGCTGGATTGCGGAGCTGCAACACAGTCTCGATTCGCTTCAGCGTCAGCACTCGCTTCAGGCGCTCGGAGTTTCCGCCGACCAGCTGCGGCATGCTGAGTCACCGGCACCACTCAGGGTAGTGGATCTCTTCGGAGTACCGGCTCTCCCGAACTCATCACTCACCGCTATTTCGATCAGCATGGTCGTACTGACCACACTTGCCATTCTCGGTTGCCTCGGCATGTTGTTTCAGGGCTTGCTCAGTGAGCGCTTTGCTCATGTGACAGAAATGATCCTCAGTGCGTCTCCGCCGGGCTTCTGGCTCGACTGCAAAGTTGCAGCGTCGATCTGCCAAGGAATGAAGACGATCACAATCTATGGCGTTTACACGGCTTTCGCCTGGATGCTTATGTCGGGATCGACCAGTATGTTCGCAGACATTTCCGGCCGGAGCTGGGGCCTCGTAGCTGGCCTGTTGGCATTCTGTTTCCTGGGTCTGATGCTGTGGAACTGGTTCTTTGCCGCGTGCGCTACCGCAATCCGGTCACCCCATTCAGCATTCCGCAACACCCTCGCAGCCTTTCCTTTGACCATGATCATGATCGGCTTTGGCGGGCTACAGGCCCCGGAGGGCCTATTCATGCAGGCCATGTCGCTCTTTCCGTTCACTTCAATGGCGGCAATGCCGATCCGCCTGCTCTACGTGGATGTGCCGAAGTGGCAGCTTCTGGTGTCGGTGGTACTTCTGGCAGCGAGTGCAGCCATTTTGAGGACCTGGGCCAGGAGAAACTTCAGAGACGCCATCGTTTCTCCGATCGACGGTTCGGCTTCAGCGCTTCATTGAGTCGATCATGTGACAAATGGGGACCACCGCGTACGACGATCTAGCTATGGTCCCTTCCCCCTCACGCTGTCACCCTGTGCGGTCCCCATGCCCTGCCCGCCCCTCCGGCACCCGGCGTTGACGTGGGATGCAGTACCTAGGAGGCTGGCTGGCAGCGCCCCACGCGCGCCCCTGGCACCGATCTTTCCCGCATGGAAGCACCGCATCGAGGATCCTCACCCAGATGAGCACCACGTCCCAACCTGCTGTCCCCAGCACCGACGGCGCCGCGCTGCGCCGCTCGATCTCCAATACCCTCAAAGGCTCCGCCGGCAACCTGGTGGAGTGGTATGACGTCTACGTGTACTCGGTGTTCGCCGTGTACTTCGAATCGCAGTTCTTCTCGCCCGAAGACAAGAACTCCACGATGTACGTGTGGGCGATCTTCGCCGCCACCTTCCTGATGCGCCCGATCGGCGCCTGGTTCTTCGGCCGCTTTGCCGACCGCCACGGCCGCCGCCTGGCGCTTACTGTGTCGGTCACCCTGATGGCCGTCTGCTCCTTCCTCATCGCCATCACGCCCACGGCGGCCAGCATCGGCATCTGGGCGGCGATCATCCTGCTGTTCGCGCGCCTGCTGCAGGGCTTCGCCACCGGCGGCGAGTACGGCGCCAGCGCCACCTACATGTCCGAGGCCGCCATTCCCGGCCGCCGCGGCTTCCTGTCCTCGTTCCACTACGTCACCCTGGTCGGCGGCCACGTGCTGGCGCAGCTCACCCTGTTCCTGATGCTGAATTTCTGGGGCAAGCCGGAAATCTCCGAGTTCGGCTGGCGCATCGCCTTCGGCATCGGTGGCATCGCCGCGGTCGTGGTGTTCTGGCTTCGCCGGGGCATGGACGAGACGATGGAAGAGTCGTCGATCGAGGCCGCGCGCGAGGGCAAGGCGAAGAAGTCCGGCTCGATGTACGAGCTGGTCGTGCACCAGTGGCGCCCGCTGCTGCTGTGCTTCCTGATCACCGCCGGCGGCACCATTGCCTTCTACACCTACTCGGTGAACGGCCCGAAGATGATCCAGAGCGCCTTCGCTGCCGATGATCCGATGACCGCCACCCTGGTCAACCTGGGCGTGCTGACGTTCCTGATGGTGCTGCAGCCGGTCGGTGGCTGGCTGTCGGACATCATCGGCCGCAAGAGCCTGCTGGTGTTCTTCGGCGTGGGCGGCGTGCTGTACAGCTGGTACCTGATCACCCAGCTGCCGCACCAGCACGATGCCACCCTCGCCTTCCTCACCCTGGCGCTGGGCTTTGTCATCCTCACCGGCTACACCTCCATCAACGCGGTGGTGAAGGCCGAACTGTTCCCCACCCACATCCGTGCACTGGGCGTGGGCCTGGGCTATGCGCTGGCCAACTCGCTGTTCGGTGGTACCGCGCCGCTGCTGTACCAGGGCGCGCTGAAGACCGGCCACGTTGACTGGTTCGCCATCTACGTCACCGCCACGATCGCGGTATCGTTGGTGGTCTATGTCTTCTTCCTCACCAACAAGGGCCCGAACTGGCTCGACGGCACCCGCAAGTAAGGGCGCTGTGTTGATGGCAGCCACCGGTGCAATGCCGGTGGCTGCTGCGTCTCCGGCGTCGCCGCTGATGTGGATGGCGGTGGTGCTGGCTGCAGCTACGGCAGTGGCCTGGCTGCTGCGCCGCCCCAGCGCGCAGGCCGGGTGGCCGCGCATCGGCTTCGGGGTGGCATTGCTGGTGTTCGGTGCCGCGCTGGCGCTGCAGCTGGGGGTGGACCTGGGCAGCGGCCACAGCTCGATGCAGCTGCGCCTGCACCGCGGCATCAACCCGGGTGCTCCGGTGGGCCTGCGCACCATGGTGGTGTGCTATCTGGCCCTTCTCGCCGCCAGCGGCTGGGGCGCATGGAAGCTGCTGCGCCAGCGACGGTAGTGCCGGCCGCTGGCCGGCAACCGGCGACCGGTGACCGGCGACCGGCGACCGGCGACCGGCGACCGGCGACCGGCGACCGGTAGAGTCGACTGTTAGTCGACTGCTCTTCGATCAGGCTGCCAAGAACCCCGCGCTGCGCGCGTAGTCGACCAACGGTCGACTCTACCTCCGTCGTCGCACCGGATTGCCGGCCAGCGGCCGGCACTACCCCCCTCAACGACGGGCGGCGTCGCTCTTCTCGCGGGCACCGTGGAATTCCGACGCCTTCTCCCACTGCGGCCAACGGCGGCTGTTGGCCAGCTCGGCGCCCAGGTCGTAGACCAGCAGGGTGTCGGCAGCGTGGCCGGCCGGGTCCCAGCTCGGGGTCCAGGCATCGCAGGCCTGGTGGTAGCAGTCGGCGAAGTACTTCTCGCGCAGCGCGCGGCCGGCCTCGACGCCGCCGTCCAGCTTGTCCAGGCCCGGGCCGATGGTGATGGCCGGCACGCCCAGGCGGGCAAAGGCGAAGTGGTCGGCGCGGTAGAAGAAGCCCGCTTCCAGGTTCGGGTCGGGGCTGTAGCTGCGGCCACGGGCCTTGGCCACGCGTTCCAGGTCGCCTTCCAGCGACACCCGGCCCTTGCCCCACGACGCGATGTCACGCGTCGCACCGTCCGGGCTGAACATTTCGATGTTCAGCACGGCGGCGGTCTTTTCCAGCGGCGCCAGCGGGTGCGCGGCGTAGTAGCTCGCACCCAGCAGGCCCTTCTCCTCGGCGGTCAGGGCCACGAAGTACAGGCTGCGCTGCGGCTGCGGGCCGGCCGCGAACACGCGGCCCAGTTCCAGCACGGCGGCCACGCCGGTGGCGTTGTCGATGGCACCGTGGCGGATGCGGTCACCCTTGGCATCGGGCTGGCCGATACCGAAGGCATCCCAGTGCGCCGAGAAGATCACGGCCTCATCGCCATGCTCGCCACCGGGCAGCTTGGCCACCACGTTGCGGGTCACCACCTGCTCGCGCTTCAGTGCGAAATCCACGCTCAGCTTCGCGTTGTCCAGCACCATCGGGCGGAAATCGGCCTGCATGGCCTTGCGCTTCTCGGCGTCGAAATCCAGGCCCGCGTCGGCGAAGATCGCCTCGGCCAGTTCGCGCTGCATCCAGCCACGCAGCGGCGTGTGCTGGGCCATCGCTTCGGCCTGGCCGCGTTCGATGTCGAACAGCGGCGAGGTGCCCGAGCTCTTCACCGTGGCCCAGCCGTAGGCGGCCGGCGCGGTCTCGTGCACGATCAGCACGCCCTCGGCGCCGCGGCGTGCGGCTTCCTCGAACTTGTAGGTCCAGCGGCCGTAGTAGGTCACTGCCTTGCCGTCGAACGCGCCCGGTGCATCGGCTTCGAAATCGGCGTCGTTGATCAGCACCACGGCGATCTTGCCGTGCAGGTCCACGTCCTTGTAATCGTTCCACTGGCGTTCGGGTGCATCGATGCCGTAGCCGACGAACACCAGCGGCGCGTTGTTGATCTGCACGCGCTTGCGCGGCTGCAGGCTCTGCAGCGTCACGTCCACGCCGTTGGCCAGCGTGCGCTTGCCCTTCTTCAGCTGCAGGCTGGCCTTGGCCGGGCCATCCAGCTGCGCACGCACCAGCGGCACCGGCTGCACCCAGCTGCCATCGGCACCACCGGGCTGCAGGCCGTAGCTGCGGAACTGCTCGATCAGGTACTGCACGGTGCGTTCTTCGCCTGCGCTGGCCGGTGCGCGGCCCTCGAACTCATCCGAGGCCAGCACCCGCACGTGGCGCGACAGTGCCTGCGGATCGATGCCGCCGCCGGGCAGGTCGTTGGCCGCATGGGCCAGGCCCCCGACGAAGAGGCAGGACGACAGCAGCAACACGCGCATCGGATTCACGGCAATACCACGGCAGGAAGGGGAGTCACCAGAGTGTAACGTGGTCGTGACACCACGGCGCAGCCGTGCCGGTCAGCGTCGTGCGCGGTCCAGCCAGCACGCCAGGCCCTGCGCATTGAGCTCGATGTCCATCGCCAGCACCTCGGCCACCGCGGCCTGGTCCAGTGCGCAGCCGTGCTGCTGCGCGCGTTCCAGGTACAGCGCCTGCAGCGCGGCCAGCAGGCAACGGTGGCGGTCGGCGCGGCCATCGCACTGGCGGCCGATCGCCGCCATCGCATCGATCTGCTCGAACAGGTCGCCGGCCAGCTTCTCGACCTGCTGCACGCGACCGTAGTGGGTCAGGTACATCGCCTGCGGGCCGTAGCCCAGCATGCGCTCGATCGAGGCCTTCATCGCCTCCGGGTCGAACTGCACCGGCGAGGAGGTCGGAAAGATGAAGGCGCCCTGCGCGCTGTCCAGCTCGCGGTAGGAAATGCCGAACGTATCGCCGGTGAACCAGCTGCGGCTGCGTGCATCCCACACGCAGTAGTGGTGCTGCGCGTGGCCAGGGGTGTGCAGCAGCAACAGCTCGCGGCCTGCCAGGTCGATGCGGTGGCCGTCTTCGGCCACCACCACGCGGGCCTCGGGAATCGCTTCGATGCGGCCGTAGCTGCGGGCGATTTCCTCGGCGCCATAGACGGCGGTGGCACCGGCAATCAGCCGGGTCGGGTCGATCATGTGCGGCGCACCGCGCGGGTGCAGCACGGCGTTTGCATTGGGCAGCTGCTGCATCAGCAGGCCCGCACCACCGGCATGGTCCAGGTGCACGTGGGTCAGCAACAGCCAGTCCACCGCCTCCACGCCCAGCCCCGCATCGGCCAGCGCCTGCAGCATGGCCGGCACGGACAGGCCGGTGCCGCAGTCGACGAACGCCGCACGGCCGTTCTCGACGATGAGGTAGGCCGCGTCGAAGTCAGGACGCTGGAAGCCGGTATCGATGGTGTGGATGCTGGGATCGGCGGTCATCGGCACGCACCTGGCAGGATCAGGAACAGACCCCCATGGTAGGCGCCAGCGCGGGCCCGGTTCGATGCGGCTTTGGTCGGAGGGGGTTTCTGTAGAGTCGAGCCATGCTCGACTGGACGGAAAAGCAGTCGAGCATGGCTCGACTCTACAAAAGCGGGTTTACCGGGCCAGGTATCTGGGCCGCAGCAGCAACGCCAGCACCAGCACCGCCAGGAACGCGCCGTAGGCATACAGCACGGCCAGCACCTGCGGCCAGATCGGGCCGGCACCGGGCTGCACGCGGCCGATGTGATAGCCCCACAGCATCGAGCCGATGCTCAGGGCGAAGGCCAGCGCCAAGGTGGTGGTATCGAACAGGCGCCGCCGCGCGGTGCGCGGCTGGCGCGGGAACAGCCAGTACAGGCTGCCCAGCAGCAGGAACCAGGGCAGGAACAGCAGCAGCGACAACCAGGCCATCGCAGACTCCATGTCATCGCGCCGGGGGCGCGCGGCCATCATGCCATGGGTGCAATGGCGTGGTGGTGCCGGCCGCTGGCCGGCATGTCCCGTGCGGTTGCCGGCCAGCGGCCGGCACTACCCGTCATTCGGCGCGCAGCACTGCCAGCGCGGCCAGTACGGCATCCACCTCGGCTTCCAGCTTGAACAGCTCGCTCTGCAGCTGGTCGCCCTGCTCGGCCTGCTTGATCACCGCGATCAACTGGCCGGCATCGCGCGGCGAATCGAAGCCTTCGCTCTGGATCAGCAGCGTGCCGTCACCGGCGGTCAGCTTGAAGTAGAAACGGCCGTCCTTTTCGCGGTACTGCTTGAACAGCGGCGGTGCCACGCGGGCCACGCCGGCGTCCTCGCTGGCGATGTCGCCGGCGCTGGACAGGTCACGCAGGCCCACGGCATGGCGCAGCTCTTCCAGCAGCGGTGCCGCCAGCTGCTCGCGCAGCTGCTGGCCACGGCGCTTGAGCAGCGCTTCGATCTTTTCCGGCTCGGCCATCAGCGCGTTGTAGCGCTCGCGCAGCGGCGACAGCTCGCCGTCGATGCGCTCGAACAGCTGCTGCTTGGCATCGCCCCAGCTGATGCCGGCGGCAAAGGCCTTGGCGAATTCAGCGGTCTGTTCCGGGGTGGCAAAGGCCTGGTACATCTGGAACAGCGCCGAGCCCTCGGTGTCCTTCGGCTCGCCCGGTGCGCGCGAATCAGTGAGGATCGAGAACACCAGCTTCTTCAGCTCCTCGCGCGGCACGAACAGCGGAATGGTGTTGTGGTAGCTCTTGCTCATCTTGCGGCCGTCCAGGCCGGCCAGCGTCGCCACCTGCTCGTCGATCACCACGTCCGGCAGCGGGAAGTACTCCTTGCCGTACACGTGGTTGAAGCGCTGGGCGAAATCGCGCGCCATTTCGATGTGCTGGATCTGGTCGCGGCCCACCGGCACCTGGTTGGCCTTGAAGATGAGGATGTCGGCGGCCATCAGCACCGGGTACATGAACAGACCGGCGCTGACGCCTGCATCTTCATCCACGCCCTCTTCGCGGTTCTTGTCCACCGCCGCCTTGTAGGCATGCGCGCGGTTGAGGATGCCCTTGCTGGCGATGGCGGTGAGGAACCACATCAGCTCGGTGGTCTCGCGGATGTCGCTCTGGCGGTAGAACCACACGTGTTCCGGGTCCAGGCCACAGGCCAGCCAGCTGGCGGCGATCTCCAGGGTCGCGCGCTGGGTGCGCTGCGGGTCCTGCGATTTGATCAGGCTGTGCAGGTCGGCCAGAAAGAAGAAGCTCTCGATGTCCGGGGCGCGGCTGGCGGCAATGGCCGGACGGATGGCGCCAACGTAGTTGCCCAGGTGGGGCGTGCCGGAGGGGGTGATACCGGTAAGGACTCGGGTCGTCATGACTGCGTGGGGGTAACCTTCGATGAACGGGGCCAGTTTACCGCGCCCGTGACCAACCCCGTCAGGGCCTGCGGCGCGTTTGTTCACCCAACCCCGCTGGAGACGCCCGATGAAACGCCTGCTGCCCCTGCTGCTGATCCTGCCCCTGGCCGGCTTCCGCCCGGCCCCGCTGCCGCCGCCGATCGCCCAGGACGGCCCGGTCCGCATGACCCTGGTCGACCGCGACCGCGGCACCGAACTGCGCAGCTACCCGGCCGACGGCCAGCGCTGGGTGGCCGGCGATCGTGGCCACCGCTATGCGGTGCGCCTGTACAACGACAGCCCGCGCCGGGTGCTGGTGGTGTTGTCGGTGGATGGCATCAATGCCATTTCCGGCGAGGAGGCCAACCCCTCCCAGACCGGCTACGTGCTCAACCCCGGCCAGCGCGCGGACATCACCGGCTGGCGCAAGAGTCAGGACGAGGTGGCCCAGTTCGTGTTCAGCAGCCCTGGCAACAGCTATGCCAGCCGCACCGGGCGGCCGGACAACGTGGGCGTGATCGGTATCGCGGTGTTCAACGAGCGCACCCAGTGGCGGCCGGAGCCGCGCCCCATCCTGCGCCGGCCGGCGTCGCCCGCACCCATGGCTGAAGCCTCCGCAGCCGCCGACAGCAGTGCCCGTGCCAGCCGTGCCGGAGGCTACGCGGCCAAGTCGCAGGCACCGGCACTCGGCACCGGCCACGGCGACCGCGAGACCTCGCAGGTGCGCGACACCACCTTCGACCGCGCCAGCCGCGATCCGTCCTACGTCAGCGAACTGCGCTACGACAGCGCACGCAACCTGCGCGCACGCGGCATCGTGCTGGATTCGCCCTCGCGCCTGCCGCGCGAACCGCAGGCCTTCCCCAACCGCTACGTGCCCGATCCTCCCTCGCGCTGAGGCAGACAGCACGACGCCCGTACCATCACGGTACGGGCGCCGGGCTGTGGGGGCGCGCTGTGGGGGAAGCGCGATGGACCTTTACTTACTTGAAGTCCGGATAATCCTTGCGGACGCTGTCGGAGAACTCGTGCACTTCCTTCTCCGCGCGGTCCTTGGCCCAGCCATAGCGTTCCTGCAGACGGCCGGCCAGATACTCGGCGTTGCCCTCGGCCACATCGAAATCGTCGTTGGTCAGATCGCCCCACTTGGCCTGTGCCTTGCCCTTGAGCTGCGACCACTTGCCGGAAATGATGTCTTTGTTCATTGCTGGAACCCTTGGTTGCAACGGCGTTCTTACCGTGGTTCCAGCTTCGCGCATCAGCTGTTGGCCAACGGTCAACCTGCAATGAAAAGCGTGCTCACCTGCTTGAATGGTTCACTCCGCCTGCACCCTGGAAAGCGCGCACAAAAAAGGCCGGGACAATGTCCCGGCCTCTTTCATTGGGCACCACCCCGGGCTCAGTTGCCCTTGGCGGCATCCTCAACCGACTGGCCTGCCTTCTGCACATCCTTGCCGGCGCCGGCAACGGTGTTGCAGCCAGCCAGCATGGCCACCGAGAACATCGACAACAGCATCAGGGCAACTACACGCTTCATGGTCTTCTCCTGGGGTTCGCCACTACATGGTTTTCATCGCGCTTGGCCATTCCCGCAGTGGAGTGGCCTTGCGTGAAGTGCAATCTGGCGTCTGCCGCGTGCAGCGAGTGTGAACAGGCTTCCAGGCCGTTCAGGTGCAGGCCGCTGACGCTCAGTCGCGCATCAGCGTGGACTTGCCGAACAGGCTTTCCACGAGGTCCACGGCAAGCTCGGCGGTCGCGTTCTGCTTGTCCAGCAGCGGGTTCAGTTCAACGATGTCCAACGAACCCATGCGGCCGCTGTCGGCAATCATCTCCATCACCAGCTGCGCCTCGCGGTAGTTCACCCCGCCCGGCACCGTGGTGCCCACGCCCGGGGCGATGCTCGGGTCGAGGAAATCCACATCGAAGCTGACGTGCAGGTGGGTGTTCTCGTCGATGCCGGCCAGTGCGGATTCCACGGTGCGCTTCATGCCGTTCTCGTCGATGTAGCGCATGTCGTACACATCGACCTTGTGGGTCTTGATGAGGCGCTTCTCGTCCGGGTCCACCGAGCGGATGCCGATCTGGTGCATCTGCGCCGGGGTGATGGCCGGGCTGCTGCCGCCCAGCTGGGTCAGCGCGTCCGGGCCGAGCCCGCACAGGCAGGCCACCGGCATGCCGTGGATGTTGCCCGACGGGGTGACATCGCTGGTGTTGAAATCCGAATGTGCATCCAGCCACAGCACGCGCAGGGTCTTGCCCTGCTCGCGGCACCAGCGGGCCACGGCGGTGATCGAACCAATGCCCAGGCAGTGGTCGCCGCCCAGCATGATCGGCATGCGCCCGGCCTGCAGTTCAGCGTAGCTGGCGTCCATCAGCGCGCGGTTCCAGGCCACCACCTCGTCCAGGTGGCGGTAGCCCTGCACCGGCGTGGTCCACGGGTTGCGCGGGCCGTCCAGGTTGCCCAGGTCGCGCACGTCCACGCCGCGCGCCTCCAGCGCCTCCGGCAGGCCGGCCACGCGCAGGGCTTCCGGGCCAAGCCGTGCACCGCGATGGCCCGCGCCCACGTCGGTGGGCACGCCGATGAGGGTTACGGAAATGGGATGGGCCATGGGTGCCTCCTGCAGGCGAAAAAGAAGCACAGTCTAGCCAGAGGGATGTGACACCACTCGCGGCGGTGCAGCAGGAAAGCACCGCGATCCTGGCCGCTTCGCCGCTCAGGGAATGGCCGCCGTCCAGGCCTCGGTGAGGTACTGGCGCTTCTTCAGCACGTCGATACGCCACTGGCCACCAACGCGCTTGAGCACGAACAAGTGTTCATAGCGCAGCGAGCGGGACTTCTGCGGGTCATCGCGTACCAGCACTTCCGCCTTCGAGGCCGTCGGCTGCGCAACGGCCACCAGCAGATCCTCAGGCACATACCGCCGGGGGTTGCCGACCGAAACACCGGTTGCGTACGCCCGTTTCCGCTCCGTACACCAGGCCGCCAGGAGATTTGCCTTCTCCTCCTGGAAGCCCGGACTGAGCAGGAGCGTGCCGCCGGCCCGGGAATCAAGGTAACCGCGCGTTTCCCACGCGTAGTGGGCCAACAGATAACCGCGCACCACGGCCGCCGGTTCCCCAGCCGCGTCCGGTTCGGGCCATTCCAGCGGCGGTGCCTCCATCAACACAGGCGGCGGCGTCGCACCGGCGGCGTGCAACAGTGCCACCACCTCGGCATACCCGCGGTCATCGGCCATCGCCAGAGCGTTCCGGCCCTCGAAATCCAGCGGTGCTACGGACGCGCCGCTGTCCAGCAACCGTTCGACCATCGCCAGGTGCCCACCTGCGCACGCCAGCATCAGCGGCGTACGCCGTTGTTCCGGTGAAGCAGGATCGAGCATGGCGCCGCGTGCGATCAGCAGGCCGCCGATTTCAGTACCGCCTTGCTCGGCGGCCCAACCCAGCGCGGTGTAGCCCAGTGCCGTGCAGGCATGCTCGATATTGGCACCGCGATCCAGCAAACGCGCTACGGCATCCCGCTTTCCGGCAATTACGGCCGAAAGCAGTGCGGTGCGCCCCGTACCCTTGTGCTGCCACTCGATATCGGCGCCTGCATCCAGCAAGGCATCGATCCGGTCGAGATCCGCCTTTTCAGCAGCCTTGGCCAGAAGATGGGACATGGTGATGCCACCCGACGTCAGTAAGGGCGGCCACCATAGGGCGGTGGGCGCGACGAACTCAACCCCTGCGGCGGCGCACCGGCGTCACGCTCTGCACTTCGCCGCTGTTGCGCAGCATGCACAGGAAGCGGCCATCGGGGTAATCGATGATCAGTTCCTGGTAATCGCTGCCCACCGGCACCTGGGTCACCAGCGTGCCCTGTGCGCCCTTGCGCGTGTTGCAGGCCCCCAGCGCATTGCCACCGCTGGGCGCGCTGTATGCCGCGCGCGAGGTGTTGCGGAACACCGCGCGGCAGCCGCCATTCACCCACACCGAGTGCCGCGACAGGCCCCAGTTCTGGCCCTGCTCGCAGCGCGTGCGGCTGATCTGGCGGGCAACTTCCACGTTGCCGCGCGTGTCCATCCCGCACGACACCTGGCGCTGGTCGGTGGACTCGCAGGTGACCTCACTCGGCAGCGCCGCCCCCTCATCGTCATCGTGGTGGTGGCGGTCGTGCCGCTCCGTCGCGGCAGGTGCATCGCTGCCGCTGACTTGGCAGATGCCGTTGGCGCCGCCACGGCCGGTGTAGCTGATCTGCGGCGTGCCGTCGTCACCGGTGGTGATCGACAGGGTCACGCCGCTCTGCGCATCGCGCGCTTCGAAATAGCGGTCGTTGAAGCGCTTCAGCGCCGTCTCCCGCCCCTGCACGTAGACCGGCCCGCCCTCGTCGGCGTGCACATCCAGGCCACCGGGGCAGCTCGCGTTGAAGAACGGCACGGCGGCCATGGCCGGAGCCGTGAAGGCGGAGCACACCAGTGCAGCGGTCAGGAAAACAGCGTAGCGACGCATGATGGACTCCCAAGGCGGCCCGGTTGGGCGGATGGCGACAGTATGCGACGGGAGGGGCTTGCCGGTTTGTGAGGAATATCAAGAGGCTGGCGTCGTGTATGGAGAGCGCGAAGATAGGCTGAGACGTCGATCAGACCTCCAAACTCCCGTGTTGGAAGCCTGCAGGCAACACGATTACGAAAAAACAGTTACGAATTGTTGGAAAATCACTTAAACCCATGCACTTTTGCGACTCGGATCACAGAGGCGTCGGGATCAGCCCTTCCACTCCAACCCATCGGCGAGTAATTGTCAGTTCTGCGGGGCGACCGCCCCGCATGCCTTTTATAGAACTGGAAAAAATGAAAAGGATTATTCTTCAAATATCCCTAATGGGCTTGTCATCGCTCTTCAACTTCACCGCTCAGGCTGCAGCAGCATTTGATTGTGACGATTGCAATCTCGGTAAACGGCAGACCATCTCCCGCGAACATGGCGCCGGGGACTACTATTTCTGGGATTTCAAGAATCGACGCCTGTATCACATGAATGTTAAGGGGGACGGCTCTGGTCCACGCGCGCTCGGACTGCCGGTTGTGAAAGAAATCGCGTTGACCGCGGATGAGCACACGATGTTCAATGCGGGCGTCAATCTCTATTACGTGAACGGTGGCTCGGCGACCATCGCATATACGCTGCCTGTTGCTGACGTGGCAATACAGATGATGCCGAATGGTCGCGTGGAAAAGGCGGGCGTTCAGGCCGTCGAGATGTTCGGAAACGAAACTCCGGCTCGGATGAACGCGATGGATGCAGTTTCCACCCCACACATGAGGCACGAGGCAATACAGAAATCGTTGGGCTACGGCAACCTCGGACCATTCTGGTACGCGATCGAAAGTACAAGAATTTCAATATCTTCATTCTCTCAGGCAATCAGCTCCACCCTGCTTCCAACCCCGATAAAAATCATAAACAAAATTCCCTTTCCGGATGGATCATATATCTTGGTGACCTACAACTGGAATGTTCGTGACTACGCGTACATTCCCGGGTCCGCGCGCGACGCCGTGGGAAATATAATCCCGGATGCGCAGAGAGATATCGCCAATTCGGAGCAGGCCAGCCAGAACTACGACTTCCCTCAATCGGACGCAGGCCTTGGCGCCGGGGACGATATGGTGGGTCAGCTCAATCGACTGGGCGTACGCTGGGTTGGGCCGAACACGCCTCCCGTACACACCAGCTATCGCATTGCTTGCTCCTATACCCCCGGAGGAGTTCAATGTCAGATCTTCTCTTTGCGTCCTTAAGGAATAGCGGAGCTCCCGATGCATGGAAACCGGATACTTGTCCGTACGCTGCTGGTCTTCGCCTTCACGGCAGTCGTCTGGATGGGAATGGGCTGGCGAGCCAAGAGCGGCGACACCGCCACGATCCCTTGGGCCTACACGCTGTCATCGGTGGTATTGATGGCGCTCATCGTCTTCTATCGGCAGCGCATCGGCAGAATGCCCGCATTCACCAACCAGGCCCACGCAATGCGGGTGCTTACCTGGTCCTGCGTGGCGTGTGTGGCTGGCGGCGTGCTCGCACTGCTACCACGCTGAGGTGATCCAACGCCGCCCCGGCCATGTCGGGACGGCTATCATCCGGGCACCTTACAGAGGCCCCGGACCATGGCCAGTCCATTATTCGCGCTTGCCCAACAATCGCTGCTGGCGCTGCAGCAGCGCATCCATGCCTTCAGCCTGGACACCGCCAGCGAGTACGACCTGGACATCGACGATCCGGCCGGGCCGTTGTGGCTGGCGCTGCAGACACGGCTGACCGTGGCACCGCTGTGCGGCGGCCTGCATGTGGAGTTTTTCGGCAACCCGTGGGACGAACCGTTCGAATGGACGCTGGCCTGCCTGTCTGATCCGGGCGTGGCCGCTGCGGTCATGTCGCTGCGCTTCACCGGCGGGGATGAAGGTGCCAACGGCAGCCGCGAATGGGAGTTCACTGCCCTGCTGGACAGCAGCGTGCAGTTCCCGCGCCTGCGTTCGCTGGTGATCAGCCCCACCGCGCCGGAGCACCACAACACCTCACTGATCCAGCGCGCGGGCTCGATCATGGAAGAGGCGGGCGAGATCGCCCGCTTCGCCAGCCGTGCCCCGCACCTGACCGAACTGGTGGTGCCCAACGCGCCGGATGCCCGCTTCTTCGACGTGCCACTGCCCCACCTGAACGTGCAGCAGATTGGCGGCGGCTACGGCACCCAGCACTTCATCGAGCACCTGGCCGCATCGCGCAACCTGCCGGTACTGGGCCTGCTGGATTTCAGCGAATCCACCGAACTGCAGTTCACCTGGGCCGATGCACGGCAGGCCGATGCGGTGACACCGTTTGCGGCCTACGAACGGCTGTTCGCCAGTGACGCGTTTGCAGCGGTGCATACCTTCCGCCTGCGCAACAGCGCGCTCAGCGCCGTGCAGTTGCAGACGCTTCAGGCCCTGCGGCCGGGGTTGCAGTTCATGGTCATCCAGGCGGGCATGGGCGGTTACGTCAGCCATTTCGAAAAGAACGTGTTCCCGTGGGCGCATCTGGTGCCGGGCGATACCGGGCAGCGGTAACGCTCTGCTTGGCACCGCACTGAGGGTGTGCATAGCTTGGCGCGGCTGTTAAGCCAGCTTTGCAATGCATGTGGGGCGTGGCTTCAAGCGCTGCGATGTAGTTGATTGCGTCAGCACACCTCGAACACGCTCGCGCACGTTGTCGCTTTTGCCATCGGAGCCTGAAAAACAGGCCAATCCCGATAATTCATTTTTCCTTTCGGAAACAGCGGATTCATCCGAACAATTGATTGGCGCGTCACGACTTTGCGTGCCCAAGATGAATTGCCACCCGCACCTGGTGGCCGGGACTTCCAAACCCGTGTTTTGATGAAGCAAGTTTGCGCTTGTCAGCCGACGTCGCCTGTATGTGGCGGCGTCGGCTGGCAATCCGTCTGCGGCTGTATGGCGGGCGGTGCGTGGGGGCCTTGTGCCCGCCGGCTCATCATTCCCGGTTTTGGAAGCCACGCATCGTCCGCCACCCTCAGTCGGTGGCATCTCCGTTACTGCCGAGGATGCCCGCATGTCCAAATCCCGCCACCCGTACCTGGCCGCCACCCTGGGCGACGCCGCCACGCAGCTGCCGCCCGATCTGGCCCAGCCACTGGAGGACGCCTTCGCTGCCGCAAATGAAGTGCCCTGCACCATCACCCTGCGCAGCTGCCTGCTGAACATTGCCGCCGGCGATGCCGCGGATGGACAGCCCTGGCCGTTGCCAACCCGCACGCCCGGCCAGGCCGTCGACAATGCGCGCCGGGACCGCAGCGCCGCCGGGCTGGTCGCACTGCTGGAGCTGTATCACGCCAACGAACGGGTGCGCGTGGATGGCGAGGAAAAGGACGATATCGGCGACGGTGCGCGCGAAGGGCTCATGCTGGCCTGCCGGGGGCTGGCCGAGTATGTGGCGCTGCAGTCACGGCCGGGGTGAGGCAGCGCACTCCGATTCGCCGGCCTTGGTCACCACCTTTCCGGCCACGTCCACCATGCAGAAGCGGCCGTTGAACCAGCGGGATTGCGCCTCGTCCTTGTTGCCCGGCGTGCCCGGTGTGCGCCCCCAGAGTTCCACCTGGTAGCGCTTGCCGCTCTGCAGCGCGGGCGCGGGCGGCCCGCCTTCGCCGTAGGGCAGGCACTGCCCCGGCGGCAGCGGCGGTTCGGCAGATCCAGACTGCAGGAAGTCGCGTTCCCAGATCGGCGCGCCGCCCGTGCCGACTTCCATCACCGAAACACCGGTGATGAGCGGCGCGTTGGCGCGCGTTTCGCGGGTATCGGGCACGCCGAAGCACGGCACGCCGCCACGATCCTGGATGGTCGCCTGCTGGTAGCGCCCGGCGGGCGACGAACAGCTGGCCATCATCGGCAGCAGCAGGCCCAGCAGCGCGACCGGCACTCGCAGTTGCATCATCGGGTTGTCCTCGGCAGGTTGTCCTTGCTGCTGCGGTCGGCAAGGAACGGGGAAAGCGTGCGTTCCAGCTGTGCGCCGATGCCGGCCACCGCGCGGTATCGGGTGTTGTTCATGCGCGACTGTGAGCCACGGAAGGTGACGAGGAAGTAGTCGGCCAGCATGTCACCCTGCGCCTCCATGTTGTAGTCGTGGAACAGGCGCGTTTCATCCAGTACGTAGTCATAGCTCATGCCCGGCCTCGGCCCGCGCACGAGCTTGACGTTGTAGCCGAGCTGGTACTGCCAGACATGCGTCATCTCGTGGATGAAGAACTGCTGGTTACCGATGCTGTCGGCGGAGAAGTCATCGAGGTAGATGCCCTTGGGGAAGTACATTTCGCCGTTCGGGGTAACAGCGGTGTTCTTGTCCTGGAAGCCGAAGAACAGCCAATACCCGTGGTTGTGGACCTTCACGCTGCTGTAGTCGACTGCATCGCCGAACACCAGCCGTGCCATCTCGATCTCGCCCGGGGTCAGGCTGCGCTCATGGCCCGGCGCACTCACCGGCACGACCGAGGTGCCCATTTCATCGGAGGTGGTCATCACCCCATCAAGCTCGAAGACCTCCTTGGCGTCGGCGCTGGCCGGCGACGTGCGTGCGCAGCAGCCGGTCGGCTGCTCGGGTGGATGCAGCTCGGCACGCGCGATGGGCTGGCTCTGGCCGGATGACACGCGCGCCGTTTCGCCCTGTTCATTGGTGGTGCCGTTGATGGACTGGCCATCGGCCAGATGCAGCGTGTACGGCACATTGGCCAACGGTGTCCCTTGCGAGCCGACGAACCGGACCGCCTGGTCGTACGCAGGCAGCATCTTGCTGGCGAGCGGCGCCACGGCGCCCACGATGGCGGCGACCTTGCCGGCGGCACCTGAGCTTGCGCCTGCACCGCCCGCGGCCGCGGCCGCGCCGCCACCGCCACCGCCGGTGACATGCACCACTGACTGCTGGCTGGACAGCACCCGGCAGCCGCAGGCAAGCGCACTGCCATGCAAGGCAACCGGCTGGCCATCGACCATCAGCGTGGCATCGCCTTCGACAATCGCGAAGACGCCTTTATGCAGACTTGGGCAGGTTGCCTTGTCCCCGATACGTGCGACGCCCTTGCCGGCAACATCGGTGTCACCCGAGGCGGTGATCACCCGACCGCCGCTGGAGGTAACGTCCCCCATCACAATCCAGTTCCGTGCCATGTCCGTCATCCGTTGCAGACCGTGGCCCATGATGCGACGAATCTGGCGGGCTCAACTGAATAGGCGGCTGGGGGTGGCGAGGGGCTGGGCTGCCGTGGGCGGGGTTTTGAATGTCGGCATCTGCCTTGCACTGGCACGCGCGCACCGATATAAAATGGCCGCACCACTCCTCCTTTGCCGCGTCATTCGGTTGACTCAACGGCTCAGGACGAAAAAACCGCCGAAAGGCGGTTTTTTCACATTTGCAGGAAGCAAATATGGCGATCACGACAGCGGTCTACGTGGACGGCTACAACCTCTACTACGGCCGCATCAGAAACACGTGCTTTAAATGGATTGATGTCGTGAGGCTATTCGAGATCCTGCTCCACGATCAGAACCCGACGAATGAACTAGCGCACGTGCACTATTTCACAGCCATGGCATTGGGGCGCTTTGCTACTCATGGCGGCGCTTCAGTTGCAGCACAAGCGTGCTACCTGCGCGCGCATGAACATCTCCACCCTGATCGATTCCTCAAGACATTGGGCAGGCACAGCATGGAGAGGAAGGGAACACTGCTTCCAGTCTTCAACCCAGACGGCCCTTATGACCGCAAGCAACGCATACGGGTGTGGAAAATTGAGGAGAAGCAGACGGATGTGAACATCGCCTTGGCGATGTATCGGGATGCAGCATCCGGGAGATATGCGCAGATGGTTATTTGTTCAAATGACAGCGACGTTGAGCCGGTGCTCAGGGCGATTCGAGAGGACTTTCCTCACATACGACTGGGCGTAGTGACGCCAAGACACCCTCCGGATGGCGGTGGCCCCGCGGGAAGGTCAGTGAGTTCGTCTCTCGATGGGAGGGCGGACTGGACAAGAACACACCTCTTGGACGACGAACTGAAACGCGCCCTGCTGCCACTGCGCGTACAAACGGGAAGGAAGCCCATCCGAAAGCCTGAACACTGGTAGCCATACGAGCGCGCACGGCATGCTCACAGAGGCCAAGAGCCGCGCATTGCGCCATGGTCGGGCATGATCTGGTGCCGCTTATCCGAATCGAACGGATGACCTACTGTTTACAAGACAGTTGCTCTACCAACTGAGCTAAAGCGGCATGGCGCCCGCATGCAGCGGGGCGCGGTGGATTCTAGCGTAGTCGCGCCCTGGCCTGCGAATCCAGATGCGACAGCGGCGCACGGCGTGCCGAAATCTCAGCCCCGTCAAAGACTTGACATCGGTAACAGACGAAACCATTTAGCAAGCGTTTGGGCGAATGAAGACAAATGCGTGCTAGATTTCACAGTTCAGCGGTAGATTGCTTGACTTTGTTGTTTCGCACGGATCGCGCAGACGGTCCACAGGGGAGATGGCCGTGCAGCGCAGTACGATCCATCAGCTGGTTCGCCCGCAGGGCGAAACTCCGGCTGCAAGTTCGATGTACGACGTTGCCGCCATCGAGGCGGTGTTCGCGCAGGCGCGCCAGCGGCAAAGCAGCCTGAGCCTGTTGATGCTGTCCACCGCCGATGGTCGCTCCATTGCCGAAGCGTCCAGCCTGGATGCCGACGGCCGCCGCATTGCGGCCATGGCCAATTCGTTCCTGACACTGGGCGAGACCGTCTCGCGCGAGCTCAAGCTCAGCGAAGCCGACTACGCCACCATCTGCACGCGCATGGGCAACGTGGTGCTGATCCGCATCGCCGCCGCCCGCCCGATGACGCTGACCGCCGTCGGCCGCTCCGAATTGAACCTGGCCGTGCTGCTGTTCCACGCACGCGAATGCGCGCAGCGGCTGTTGCCGCTGCTGGACGCCCGCACGCCCTGATTGCCCCTGTTCGACCTCGTCTGCGCAGGCCCAGCCTGTGCTGTTTCCGTGTGCTCTCCCTGGAACTCAAAAGGATTTTTCGTGCCCGATCTCACCCTGGAAAAACTCAATGGCATCGCCGGTTTCGTCGGCGCTGCACTGGTCGACAGCGATAGCGGCATGGCGCTGGCCATGCTCGGCGGCGGCAACATCAACCTTGAACTGGCCGCAGCCGGCAACACCGAAGTGGTGCGCGCCAAGCGTCGCGTGGCCGAATCGCTGGGCCTGTCGGACAGCATTGAAGACGTGCTGATCACCCTGTCCAGCCAGTACCACCTGATCCGCCCACTGGAAAGCAACCCGCTGCTGTTCCTGTACGTGGTGCTGGACCGTAGCAAGTCCAACCTGGCCATGGCCCGCCATGAACTGAAGTCCGTCGAAAAGACCCTCGATTTCAGCTGATTGCTGTCCCAGTGGGGCGCTGCGCGGCAGTGCCCCACCCTGCGCCCCTTCCCCATGAACACTCCGATACGCTCGTTCCAGGTGGCTGCTGCCGGCCTGGACCTGCTGCACCACACCCGCTTGAAACTGGCCTGTTCGCTGCTGCTTTCCGAGCGCATGGACGTGGCCGTACGGCCCTGGGACGGTACCCCGGCCGATCTGGTGGTCGTGCATGTGGACCATCCCGACAGCCGTGGCGTGCTGGCCGATGCGAACGAGGCCAGCATCGCCGCGCTTCGCGTGTCGCGGCGTGCGACCCAGGCACTGGATGGCCTGTTGCCGCACGGTGCCACCGTGCGCGATTTCAACCAGCAGGTGCGCCAGCTGCTCGGCACGACGCCCGCCACGCCCACGCACGATGCCCCGGCCAGCAGCGGTGCAGCTGCGCCACTGCTGCTGCAGCTGGCCAACACTGCAGGCGAACCGCAGCTGCACCTGCTGCAGCGTGGCGCCATGTGGCTGCTGCTGGACCAGCACACGCGCAGCATCGCACTGCCGATGCAGATCAGCCTTGCCGATGTCTGTGCGCAACTGGATACGACCTCGTGGTCGGCGCAGAGGGTGGACCCCGCCGATTTCCAGCACCAGTACGCCTATCGGCTGCCCCAGCGGCAATCGCTGGAAGCACTGTATTTTGCGATGGCCCAATACCGGCCCGAACTGCTGCCGGCCGCGCCGGCGTCGCTGCAGCTGCGCCACTGGCCTGATCTGGCCGCCGCCGAAGTGCCCAGCGCCTGGCTGCCGGCCATTGCCCGTCTGCACGCGGGTCCGTGCAGCCTGGACACGCTGGCACAGCATTGCCATCTTCCCCGTGCCACCATGGCATCCCTTTTTTCGGCCGCGTCCGCCTGCGGGTTGGCGTTGTCCCCGGAGTCCGTCTTGCCGTCTGTCAGCCAGAGCGCCTTGGGCGCAGGCCGCGCCGCACCTGGCGATACCCCCTTCCTGCTGCGCCTGGCGCGTCGTTTCGGGCTGGGTCTGCCGCGGGGACATGCCGCATGAACCTGCCTGCCAACAAGCTGGTGTTCGTGGGCGTGATGGGCGCGGGCAAGACCACCGCCGTGCGCGCGATTTCCGATGTGGAGCCGGTCAGTACGGAAATGCCGCTGAGCGAGCACGCCACCGCCGACAAGACCGAAACCACCGTTGCCATGGACTACAGCTCCATCGCGCTGGACGATGGAGAGCTGCTTCACGTCTACGGCGTACCCGGGCAGCGCTACCTGGATTTCATGTGGCCGCTGGTGGCGGACGGTGCGCTGGGGGTGGTGGTGCTGGTCAGTGCCGGCACACCGGACCCGGTGCCGACCACGCTGGAACTGCTGCAGGATTTCGCGCGCATTGCACCGCAGGCCAGCCTCGCCGTGGGCATCACCCGCACCGATGAGCACCCCGGCTTCCTTCTGCCGGAATTCCGCGATGCCCTGTTCGCTGCAGGCATGCACCTGCCGGTGCTTCGCGTGGATGCGCGCTCGACCACCCAGGTGACCTTCCTGGTGAAGTCACTGCTCTCCTACCGCTACGCACAGGACCGCCAGGCCCGCTAGCGCAGTCGCGTGCATTCCAGCGACCGCTGCTGCGTAGCACCGCTGCGCTGCTGCACCTGCTTCGGTTCGCTGCCGGCAGCCAACTGCCCTTCCAGCCACCATTGCCCGGCGTCGCCACTGGCAACCAGGCGCGGCTGGAAGCCGGCGGCCTTCACGGCGGCAATGCGGCGCTCGGCGCCCTCGCGGTTGCGGTACTGGCCCAGGGCGATGGCGTTGCTCTCTTCGCCCTGGCTGATGATGTAGTAATCGCTGAGACCGGCGGCGACGATGCGCTTGACCGTGGCCTGCGCCTCTTCGCGGCTGGCGGCGGCTGGCAGCAGCACGCGGTAGCGGGTGCTGCCGCTGGCGGCGGGCTGTTCGCGCAGGCGCGCCGGGGCCAGCAGGCTGCCGGCGCGGCCTTGTGCGGCCACGGCGGCGGCACGGTCGGCAAACGGGCCCAGGGCGACGCAGCGCGGCGGTGCGGCGGGCTTCTCGGCAGCGGGCTTCGCTACGGCTGGCGCTTCGGCCACCAGCTCGGCGGGCTTGGCGGCGGCAGCCACGGCGGGCACTGCGTTGGCAGTGGGGGCGGCTTCGGCGGGCGGCGGTGTCGCCGGTGCCGGTGCCTCGGTGGCCGCCACGGCGGCGCTGGGCGCGGCTTCGCGCTCCTGCAGGGCCTCGGTGGGCGTGGCGGCGCTGGTCTGGGCCACGGCAGCGGCATCGGTGCCGCCCGGCAGCCAGCGCAGCTCGGCCACGCCGGTGGCGGGCTGGGGCGGCGTGGCCGGCGCGGGTTCACTGCGCAGCAGCCACCAGCTGGCGACGCCTACGTTGAGGATGGCCAGCACGACGATCAGGGCACGGGTCAGCATGCTGCCGATACTAGCCTGCGGGCTGGTGCACCGCCCAGCGGGCGAGGCCGTCCAGCACCAGCGACGGGTGGTAGTCGGCGCCGTCCAGCAGCGGCATCAGCGCGGGTGCGCCGCCGCCATGCACCAGCAGCGCGGGGGCCACGCCCAGCAGCGCCTGCGCGTGGCGGGCACTGCGTTCCACCAGCGCCACGGCAGCACCGTCGCAGCCGGAGGCCAGCGCATCGGCGGTGTCGTTGGCAAATTCGCTGTAGTCGCCCCCACTGGCCGGCAGCTGCACCGCACGCGCGTGCAGCGCTTCGCGCATGGTGGTGGGCGAAGCGGAAATGCGGCCGCCATGGTGCTGGCCCTCGGCGTCCAGCAGATCGATGGTCAGCGCGGTGCCCACGCCCACCACCAGCACCGGGCGGCGCGCGGTCGCGGCGGCCAGCAGGGCCAGGAAACGATCAACGCCGAATTTTTCCGGCTTGGCGTAGGCAATGCGCACGCCCGCGCATTCGGCACTGGTGCGCACCACGCGCACATCGCCGAAGCGGGCCTGCAGCTGCTGCAGCATGGCGGTGGTCAGCGACGGTGCGGCCACGCTGGCAACAAAGGCGATGCCGCCCGTGGGCAGGCTGTGCGGCGGCTGTGCGGCCATGCCTTCGGCGCCATGCGCCCAGGCCTGCACATCGCCGGCACGGTCACCCTGCAATGGCGCAAACTTGAAGCGCGAATTGCCAAGGTCGAACAACCAATCGCTCATGCCTTCCTCACGCTCACTTCGCCGGCGTGCAGCAGGCGCTCGTGGCCATCGATGCGCACGCGCAGGGCGCCGTCATCGGCCAGGCCCAGGGCGGTGCCGTGCTGCCATTGGCCTTCCAGTTCCACGCGCACCTCGCGGCCGGCCAGCATGTCGAAGGCGGCATAGCGCGGCAGGAACGGGGCCAGGCCCTCGCGGTCGAAGACGTCCAGCGCCGGCAGCAGGCGCGCCAGCACGGCGGCCACCACCACGTTGCGGTCCACGTGGGTACCGGCCAGGGCGTCCAGGTCCACCCACGGCTGGGTGATCTGTTCGGCGAAGGCCGGCGGCATGTGCACGTTGATGCCGATACCGATGACGGCACGCGCCGGGCCGGCGTACTCGCCGCCACCCTCGGCCAGCAGGCCGACCAGCTTGCGGCCGTCCACCAGCACGTCGTTGGGCCACTTCAGCTGCGCCTGGGTGTAGCCCAGGTCGTGCAGGGCCTCGGCCACGGCGATGCCGGCCACCAGGCTGAGCCCAGCCAGGCGGCCCAGGCCGCCGGAGAACAGCCGCAGCACCGAGAGATAGACGTGGGCAGCCAGCGGCGAGGCCCAGCTGCGGCCGCGACGGCCACGGCCGCCGGTCTGGCGCTCGGCCAGCAGGACGCAAACGCCGCGCTGTGGCGCGCTGCAACGCAGCAATTCGGCATTGGTGGAATCCACCGTCCAGGCCACCTGCAGCTCATGCAACAGGGCCACGGCGTCGTCGGGCAGGTGCGCGCGGATGGCCGCCGGGTCTAGCAGCTCCAGCGGCTGGCTCAGGCCGTAGCCCTCGCCTGCGCGGCCTTCGATGCCCACACCGGCAGCCCTAAGTCCTTGAATGCGCTTCCAAATAGCCGCCCGGGTCTGGCCCAGCTCACGGGCCAGGGCGTCGCCGGACAGGCGACCGGCAGCGAGTTTGGCCAGCAATTGGCGATCGTCCACGGCAGCTTCCACAAGGTCAGAACGGAATTATGCGGGAAAGCCGCCAGCGACGCCCGCGGGGTGCCAGGGGCGGGGCTTCCAATCCGGGGCCGGGTTCGGGCTAGAATCGGGAACTCACCCTCCCTTAACGTGGATGTCGTCAATGCGCCGTTATGCCCATTGCCTGATCCTGCTGACGATGCCCTTTGCGGCGTCGGCGACGGCATCGCTGGACGACAGCCGCGGGGGCTGCGTGTACTCCACCCCGGACGCGGCTTCGCAGCGTGCCGCCACGTCCACCGCTTCGGCCACGGCGGCCAAGCCGGCGCCGGTACGGCCGGCGGCCAGCAGCGCCACCAGCAGTGGCGGCGGTGGCAGCGATGACGATGTGCTGCAGCGCATCCGCGCGCCGAAGTGGCACAGCTACCTGCCGGGCATGTTCCGCTGATCAAGTCGTTGCTGCGGTGGCTGCGGCCTGCGCCGCGGCCGATTGAAGATGCGGTGTGGAATGAAGCCTGCGGCCGCGCCGCCTGGCTGCGGGGCCTGGGCGATGCGCGCCGCGCGCGCCTGCGCGTGCTGGCCACCCGCTTCCTGCATGAGAAGACCATCACCCCGATTGGCGAGCTGCAGCTGCAGGTGGCCGATGGCGTGCTGCTGGCCGCGCTGTGCTGCCTGCCGCTGCTGGAATTCGGCGAGGTCGGTCTGGAGGGCTGGTCGCAGCTGATCGTCTATCCCGACGCCTTCCGCGTGCACCGCAGCCACATGGATGCGGCCGGCGTGCTGCACGAATGGGATGACGAGCTGATTGGCGAATCGTGGGACAGCGGGCCGTTGATCCTGTCGTGGGCCGACGTGCAGGCCGACTTGGCCGCGCCGCACGAGGGCTACTGCGTGGCGGTGCATGAAATGGTGCACAAGCTGGACGCGCTGGATGGCGCGATGGATGGCACCCCGCCGTTGCCGCGTGCGTGGCAGCGCGAGTGGGCGGCGGCGTTCCAGCAGTCCTACGACGCGTTCTGCGCGCAGGTGGATGCTGGCGTTGAGACGCTGATCGACCCGTATGCGGCCGAGGCGCCGGAGGAGTTCTTCGCGGTGGCCAGCGAGTACCACTTCTCCGCGCCGGATCTGCTGGCGCAGGCGCTGCCGGAGGTAGCCGCGCACCTGCGGCGGTTCTATGGCGAGCCGCCGGCAATGGCCGATTGATTCATCCGTTCGCCGGGCATGGCCCGGCGGATCGAAGTGCACGTCGACCGGTAGCGCCGGGCCATGCCCGGCGGATCGAAGTGCCGGGGTTTACGGTCCTGGCGGCAGGCGCACTTCGAAGCGGGCGCCGCCCAGTTCGCTGGAACGGGCCACCAGCAGCTCGCCGCGGTAATCCTTGATCAGGTCCTGCACGATCGACAGGCCGATGCCGTGGCCCTGCACGCGCTCATCGCCGCGCACGCCACGCTGCAGCACCTTGCCGATGTCTTCCGGGGCGATGCCCGGGCCATCGTCGTCCACCGCCAGCAGCAGGCCGGCGCGGCGCGCGTTGGGTGCCGGCAGCGGCTGTGCGGTCAGCAGCACGCGGCGCTTGGCCCACTTGAAGGCGTTTTCCAGCAGGTTGCCCAGCAGTTCCTGCAGGTCGCCCGGTTCGCCGTGGAAACGCGCGGCCGGGTCGATGTCGAATTCGCACAGCACGCCCTTCGACGCGTAGACCTTTTCCAGGCCACGCACGATTTCCTCGGCGTTGGATTCCACCGGCAGCGGCGCGGAGAACAGCTTGTGGCCCGACGAGGCAGCACGCGCCAGCTGGTAGGACACCAGGTTGTTCATGCGCTGCAGCTGCACGTCCAGTTCCTCGCGCAGGGCGCCATCGCCGGCACCGCTGTCCATCTGCGTGCGCAGCACGGCGATGGGCGTCTTCAGGCTGTGCGCCAGGTCGGCCAAGGTGTTGCGCTGGCGCTCGAGGTTCTCGCGCTCGCTCTCGATGAAGGCATTGATGCTGTCGGTCAGCGGTTCCAGCTCGCGCGGGTGGCGCTCGCTCATGCGCTCGGTCTCGCCGCGCTGCACCTTGGTCAGCTCGGTGATGACCCGGCGCAACGGACGCAGGCTCCACTGCAGGATGACGGTCTGCAGCAGCAGCAGGATCAGGCCGATGCCGCCCAGGTAGAACCAGACCCGGCTGCGGAACACGCGCAGCTGCGCGCCCAGCGCGCGCGAGTCTTCCATCACGTAGATGGTGTACGGGAATTCGGTGGCGGGGTCGGCGTCGGCATCCCACACCAGGCCCAGGCCGTAGCGGTACACCGAGCCCTGGCTGCCGTCGATCTGGATCATCGGCAGCGGGCCTTCGAACACTTCCTGGCGCGGGGCCAGCAGGCCGCCGCCCACGGTGGGCAGCATCGGGCCTTCGGCGGACATCGAATTGCCCTTGCCGTCCGGCATCACCACCTGCAGGTACAGGCCACTGCCGGGCACGTCGAAGCGCGGATCCGGTGGCTGCTCGCGGATGTACAGCGAGCGGTCGCGGGTGAAATCGATGCCGGCCGCGTAGGCCGTGGCGTAGTTCTTCAGACGCTCACGCAGGTTCGCCTTCGCCGTATCGGCGAAGGCGGCATCCAGCGCGTAACCGGCCAGGGCCAGGAACGCGACCAGGCCCACGGACGCGGCGAACAGCTGGCGCGCCTGCAGTGAGCGCGGCCGCCAGCGTCGGAAGAACCACAGACGGCCGGACATCATTTATCGCCTTGTGAAAGGCTCAGCCCTCGTTGCGCGGGATCGCGAAACGGTAGCCGCGGCCACGCACGGTCTCGATCGGCTTCAGTTCGCCGTCCGGGTCCAGTTTCTTGCGCAGGCGGCCGATGAACACTTCCAGCACGTTCGAGTCGCGGTCGAAATCCTGCTGGTAGATGTGCTCGGTGAGGTCGGCCTTGGAGACCAGTTCACCGGCATGCATCATCAGGTATTCCAGCACCTTGTACTCGTAGCTGGTCAGGTCGACATTGCTGCCGGTGACGCTGACCGTCTGTGCTGCCAGATCCAGGGCAACCGGACCGCATTCCAGGGTCGGCTTGCTCCAGCCAGCGGCGCGGCGCAGCAGCGCGTTGACGCGGGCCAGCAGTTCTTCCACATGGAACGGCTTGACCAGGTAATCGTCGGCGCCCTGCTTGAGGCCTTCGACCTTGTCCTGCCAGCTCGAACGCGCGGTCAGGATCAGCACCGGGAATTTCTTGCCCTCATCGCGCAGGGCCTTGATCAGCTCCATGCCCGACATCTTGGGCAGGCCCAGGTCGATGATGCCGACGTCGAACGGCACTTCGCGGCCCATATAAAGGCCTTCCTCGCCGTCCTGTGCAGCATCGACGGCAAAACCTTCGCGCTTGAGCCGGGCTGCCAGGGTCTCACGCAGCGGGGCTTCGTCTTCGACCAGAAGGATACGCATGAACTCTCCCTAGTGTCCTGGGTGTGGCCCGGAGGCCTGTGGGTACGGTGTATTACGGCAACTATCCCTGTTCAGGGGTTATCGCCGCGTAGTGATGACATATCCGACCGCGGCGTGCGCGGCTGTGAACGTGCCGGGGCGGGATCGTCCATGTAGCGGACGCGGCCCCGGTCATCCATGTATTTGACCCGGTTGATGTCCCGGCCATCGAACGGCACGCGCTCGGCGCCGAGGATGTGGCCACCGGTGGAGCGTTGCACCCGGCGCACGGCATCGGACAACGAACGATCATCGCCACGGCCACCACGATCCATCATGTCCGTACGCATGTCCGCGCGCATGGCTGCACGCGGCTCACCGCCACCACCACCACCGCGCGGTGGCTGCTGGGCCATCGCTGCAGAAAGGGGGGCAGCCGCCAGGACCACGCAGGTGGCCAGAGCAATGCGGCGGTGGAAGGGAGCGGAAGACATCGATGCGATCCTAGCCGAGCACGGCGATTCGTTCAAAAGTCGTAAATCCGGAGCGCCGGATACGGAACCCGGCCTTTACATTTCCTTTGCAAATGATTGGTTTGGCGCGGTGAATCCGATCTGAACTTTTCCGGGTGCTCTCCGGCGTCGTTCATCTAAGTGAACATTCGGGACGAATCTACGGGCCTTGTCAAGTCAGGAACGTGACTGCGGTCACGCTGCAGCACGGTCCGATGCGCGCTCGGTGACCGCCAGCGCCTGCTCGATCAGCGCCCAGTCGGCGCCGGGGCGGTGTGCGCCCTCGCTCAGCACCTGGCGGAAGGCGCGGCCGCCCGGCTGGCCATGGAACAGGCCCAGCAGGTGGCGGGTGATGTGCTTCAGGGCCAGGCCCTCGCCCAGGCGGGCCTCGATGTAGGGGCGCAGCGCGCGCAGCAGTTCGCCACGCGGGCGCAGCGCGGCGCCGGTCTGCAGCGCTTCCAGCTGATGCAGCAGGTAGGGGTCGTGGTAGGCCGCGCGGCCCAGCATCACGCCGTCCACGTGCGCGGCCTGGGCCTGCACCGCCTCCACGGTGGCCAGGCCGCCGTTGATGACCACCGGCAGCGCCGGGCGCGCCTGCTTGAGGCGGTAGGCCCAGTCGTACTTCAGCGGCGGAACCTCGCGGTTCTCCTTCGGCGACAGGCCCTTCAGCCAGGCGTTGCGCGCGTGGACCACGACCATGGCGGCACCGGCGGCGACCTGGCGGTCGACGAAGCCGGCGAACACCTCGTAATCGTTGTCCTCGTCCACGCCCAGGCGGCACTTCACCGTCACCGGGATGTCCACCGCCGCAACCATCGCGGCCACGCACTCGGCCACCAGCGCCGGTTCGCGCATCAGGCAGGCACCGAAGCGCCCGGCCTGCACGCGGTCGGACGGGCAGCCACAGTTGAGGTTGACCTCGTCGTAGCCCCAGTCGGCGGCGATGCGCACGGCCTGCGCCAGCAGGGCCGGATCGCTGCCGCCCAGCTGCAGGGCCAGCGGCTGTTCGCTGGCGTCGAAGCCGAGCAGGCGCTCGCGATCGCCGTGGATGACCGCGTTGGCGTGCACCATCTCGGTGTAGAGCCGCGCACCCGGCGCCAGCACGCGGTGGAACACGCGGCAGTGGCGGTCGGTCCAATCCATCATGGGGGCAACGGACAGGCGCAGGGAATCGGCGTAACGGGCGGTGGCGGACGTCATCGGGGTGTTGATCGTGGAGACTGGCATTGCCAGTGAGATCAATAGTTTACACCGCGTGGCTGAATCTGCCCGCGCTGGCATCCCGTCAGAGTTCCTGCGGGCGCTCCGGCTCGATCACCGGCGCGTGCATCTCGTAGTCTGTCTGCTTCCAGCCACCGCCGCCGTCCCCCGACACCCATTGGAACGTCCAGGTCTCGATGAAGCCGCCAGGCAATTCGTTGGTGATGGTGATCCGCTCACCAGGCGCACCGGACCCTGGCAGCGGAACGGGCGTCGTCGCGCCCGCGCGAGCCAGGGCGTCGTACCCGACCCGGCGTTGGCGCACGGTCAGCCTTCCCGGCTCCATCACCCGGCGGTCCGCATCTGGAAGACCGTCCAGCCAACCCATGATCGCCGTTGCTTGGCGGGTACCGGCCCGATGATGTGACACGTGCTCGACGAACGCCGTCGGCGTCCCGGCGCCCGCGACGGCCGGTACCGGGGCCAGGCCAAGGGCCAGCAGCGGTGCGAGAAGAAGCGACATGTTCCTGCGTCCTGCCATTGTTCATTCCATGAGGTGTGCGCGATTGCACGCTACCAGCATGGGTTGCCCAGGGACATCAATCCATCAGGAAAATTGCAGTTGTACGCGCGACGGCTCAGTGCCCGCCGCGCGCGCCGCCCACCTGTTCGATGAGGGTCTGGCTGGCGGCATTGAGGCCCACCACCGTCACCTGCGCACCATGCGCGGCCAGCTTTTCCTGTGCGCGCTCCAGCGCGGCCACGGCGGTGAGGTCCCACAGATGGGCGTCGCACAGGTCGATCTGCACCTTCGGCGCGACGTGCTGGTAGTCGAAGGCCGCCCCGAGCTGGCCAGCCGAGGCAAAGAACACCTGCCCGCGCACGCGGTAGACCTGGGTATCAGCGGTGTCCTCACGCTGCACGTCCAGCATGCGGCCCACCTTGCGGGCGAAGAACAGCGCCGACAGCAGCACGCCGCTGAGCACGCCCTTGGCCAGGTCGTGGGTGGCCACGGTGACCACCACGGTCAGCAGCATCACCGCAGACGAGCTGCGCGGATGCGTGCGCAGGTCGCGCAGCGAGCGCCAGCTGAAGGTGCCGATGCTGACCATGATCATCACCGCCACCAGCGCGGCCATCGGGATCTGCCGCACCAGGTCGCTGCCGTACACCACCAGCACCAGCAGCAGCGCGCCGGCCACCAGGCAGGACAGGCGGCCGCGGCCACCGGAGGTCACGTTGATGACCGACTGGCCGATCATCGCGCAGCCGGCCATGCCGCCGAGGAAGCCGGTGACCGTGTTGGCCACGCCCTGGCCGACGCATTCGCGGTTGCGCTCGCTGGGCGTCTCGGTGATGTCCTCGACGATCTGCAGGGTCATCATCGATTCGAGCAGGCCGACCACGGCCAGCGTGGCCGACACCGGCAGCAGGATGCGCAGGGTTTCCCAGGTGAGGGGCACATCGGGAATGAGGAAGTGCGGCAGGCTGTCGGGCAGCTGGCCCATGTCACCCACGCTGCGCACGTCCACGCCGAAGCCGATGACCACGGCGGTGAGCACGACGATGGCGACCAGCGGCGACGGCACTGCGCGGGTGATGCGCGGCAGCAGGTAGATGATGGCCAGCGCGGCGGCGCACAGCACATAGACAGTGGGGCCGCGGCCGATCAGCTCGGGCATCTGCGCCAGGAAGATGAGGATGGCCAGCGCGTTGACGAAACCGGTGATGACCGAGCGCGAGACGAAGCGCATCAGCGAGCCGAGCTTGAACACGCCAGCCAGCACCTGCAGCAGGCCGGCAAGGATGCTGGCGGCAAACAGATACTGCAGGCCGTGGTCCTTGACCAGATCGACCATCACCAGCGCCATGGCGCCGGTGGCGGCGGAAATCATGCCCGGGCGGCCGCCGGCGATGGCGGTGACCACCGCGATCGAGAACGCGGCATACAGGCCGACCTTGGGATCGACGCCAGCGATGAGCGAGAAGGCGATGGCCTCGGGAATCAGGGCCAGGGCGACGACCATGCCGGACAGCAGATCACCACGGATGTTGCCGAGCCATTGCTGGCGCAGGGGGTAGGACGTTTGCATGGGAAAACTCCGCGCGCACGGGCAAAGGGCCACGTGGCGCTGCAGTGGAAAGACACGGGTTCCTGAGCCGGGCGGGCCGGCTGCCGAGGTGCGGCAAGGGTCAGGGTGGCGTGATCACTGCAGGCGGGTGTCGGTACGTGGGAGGCGCGCAGTCTACGGGAAGCCGCCCGGCGGCGGTAGCGCGGGCAGGCATTGAACGCAGCGTGACATGGCAGCGCCCTACAATCGGGCCATGGCCCTGCCCTCTCCCCGTTTCTTCGACCCCGCCACCGAACAGGGCGTGCTGCGCCTGTCCATTGCCTTCTCGCTGGCGGTCGCGCTGGCCGGGGTGGTGTTCGGCCTGCTGGCCAATTCCTCGCTGATCATCTTCGACGGCATCTACGGCCTGATCGACGTGGTGATGACCTGGCTGTCGCTGCTGGTGGCGCGCCTGATCGCGCTGTCCACGCAGACCGATGCGCTGCAGTCGCGGCTCAACCAGCGTTTCACCATGGGCTTCTGGCACCTGGAGCCGATCGTGCTGGGGGTAAGCGGCCTGCTGATGATCGGCGCGGCGCTGTACGCGCTGGTCAACGCGGTGGATGCGCTGATGTCCGGCGGTCGCCATATCGCGCTGGGGCCGGCGATTGTGTTCGGCGTGGTGTCACTGCTGGCGGAAAGCGCGTTCGGCGCCTTCGTGTGGCGCGCCAACCGTCGCATCGGCTCGGACTTCATCGCGCTGGATGCAAAGAACTGGGTGATCGCCGCCAGCATGTCGGCCTGCTACGTGGCCGCGTTCGTGGGCGGGGTGCTGGTGCAGGGCACATCGCTGGCCTGGGTCGGGCCTTATATCGATCCGGCCATCCTGGCGGTGGTCTGCCTGTTCGTGATGGTGGCGCCGCTGGGCACGGTGCGGCGGGCGCTGGCCGGCATCCTGCTGGTGACCCCGCCGGACCTGCAGGCGCACGTGGACGCCGTGGCGCGCGACATCGTGGCCCGCCATGGCTTCGTCGAACACCGCAGCTACGTGGCCCAGGTCGGCCGTGGCGAGCAGATCGAGCTGTTCTTCGTGGTGCGCGAGGACGACCCGCCGCGGCCACTGGTGGAGTGGGACCAGCTGCGCGATGAGATCGGCGATGCACTGGGCGAAGCGTCCCCGGACCGCTGGCTGACCATCATGTTCACCACCGACCGCGAGTGGACGATCTAGGTCGACAGGACGATGTGTCAAATATTCAGGACGAACTATCACCCATCGTCCTGCAGGACCGGGCAAAGTAGACCCATCGAAACACCCACCCACTGACCAGGAGCATCCCATGTCCATCGAAAAGGTTCTGTACACCGCCCAGGCCACCTCCACCGGCGGCCGTGAAGGCCGTTCGGTCTCCTCCGACAACGTGCTGGACATCCAGCTGTCGACCCCGCGCGAGCTGGGCGGCGCCGGCGGCCCGGGCACCAACCCGGAACAGCTGTTCGCGGCGGGCTACTCGGCCTGCTTCCTGGGCGCGCTGAAGTTCGTGGCCGGCCAGGCCAAGGTCGCCCTGCCGGCCGAGACCACCGTCACCGGCAAGGTCGGCATCGGCCAGATCCCGACCGGTTTCGGCATCGAAGCCGAGCTGACCATCAACGCCCCGGGCGTGCCGCGCGAACAGCTGGAAGAGCTGGTGCAGAAGGCGCACATCGTCTGCCCGTACTCCAACGCCACCCGCGGCAACATCGACGTGACGCTGATCGTTGCCTGATGCGGTCGGGGTCGCTGTGGGGTCGGATCCCTTTGCCAAAAGGGCTCTGACCCCATCCCGACCCATCGCGTCGTCCTCGGGGTCAGAGCCCTTTCGCGCCGCGAAAGGGATCCGACCCCAAAAAAATGGGCGGATGCCGGTCGAAACCGGGCATCCGCCCATCCCACCTTCGTTGTCCCGCACGGGGGCATGAGGTTGCCGGCCAGCGGCCGGCACTACCAGGTCACTTCTCGCTCGTAATGAGCTGCACGACGCTGGAAAAATCCAGCTTGCCGCGGCCGGCCTGATGGTTCATCGAGTACAGGTTGCGCGCCACTTCGCCCAGCGGAATCGAGGCACCTACGCTCATCGCCGCTTCCACGGCCAGGCCCATGTCCTTCAGCATCAGGTCGCTGCCGAAGCCGCCGCTGTAGCCACGCGAGGCCGGCGCATTTTCCAGCACGCCCGGCCACGGGTTGCACACTTCGGTGGCCCAGCTGCGGCCGGTGCTGACCGCCATCATCTGCGACAGCACCTTCGGGTCCAGCCCGTGCGCCACGCCCAGTGCGATGGCTTCGCCGGTGACGGCCATGATCACGCCCAGCGCCATGTTGTTGCACAGCTTGGCGACCTGGCCGGCACCGCTGGCGCCGACATGGAAGATGTTCTTGCCCATGGCCTGCAGCACCGGGCGTGCGCGTTCCAGCGCATCTTCTTCGCCACCGACGATGAAGGTGAGCGTGCCGCCCTGCGCACCGGCGGTGCCACCGGATACCGGCGCGTCGATCATCTGCAGGCCACGCGCGGCAGCCGCTTCAGAGACCTTGCGTGCGCTGGCAGGTGCGATGGTGCTGCAGTCGATGACCAGCGCACCTGCGGGAATGGAAGCGAGAATGCCGTCATCGCCCAGATACACGCCTTCGACGTGGCGGCTGGCGGGCAGCATCGAGATGACCACTTCGGCATCGGCCAGCGTTTCGCGTGCGGTTGCCGCGGCGCTGGCGCCGGCATCGACGGCCGCCTGCACCGCGGCCGGTACCAGGTCGAACACACGCACGCTGTGGCCGTTCTTGACCAGATTGGCGGCCATCGGGCCACCCATGTTGCCCAACCCAATGAATGCAATGCGGCTCATGCCAGGCTCCTTTCAACGACAGGGGTGCCCAGGTCGGCCAGCGGATGCGCGGCATCGGCCCAGGGGGAAGCAAAGAAGGTGTCGGCCCATCCGGCGGTGGCCTCGGCCAGGGTGGCCGGTTTCCACTGCGGGTTGCGGTCCTTGTCGATCAGCAGCGCGCGGATGCCCTCGGCGAAATCGCCATGGGCGGCGCAATGCAATGCGGTGATGTATTCCAGCCGGTACACGCTGGCCAGATCCTGTCCCGCGCTGCGGCGCTGCAGTTCGAAGGCCAGCCGCGCCGAACCCGGTGCACCGGCGGCGAGCGTCTTCTGCGCTGCCTGCAGCCAGGCATCATCGGTCTGCAGGGCGGCGATGCGGTCGATGATGATGGCGAGGTCATCGCCCGCGCACAACGCATCGACCTGCGCGGCATTGGCCAGCAGCGGACCGGTGACGGCATCGCTGGCGAATGACAGCAGCAGCTGCGACAGCCGCTCGTGGTTGCGTGCGGCATCGGCCGACCACGCGACCTGCAGCAACGCATCGAACACGGCACTGCGGCGTTCTTCGCTCACGTGTACGTCGGCCAGGCCGGCGTAGATCGCATCGCCCGGGTTCAGCAGCGCGCCGGTCAATGCCAGGAACACGCCGCCCTTGCCCGGCACGCGAGGCAGCAACCAGCTGCCACCCACATCCGGGAACAGCCCCACGGTGATTTCCGGGAAGGCGAGCTTGGAGCGCTCGCTGACCACGCGGTGGCTGGCGCCGGACATCAGGCCGATGCCACCGCCCATCACGATGCCGTGGCCCCAGCACAGGATCGGCTTGGCGTAGGTGTGGATGAGGTAATCAACGCGGTACTCGACGTCGAAGAACTCGGCGGCGTAGTCGTTTTCGCGGATATCGCCGTGGCCAGCCTCGCGGAAGGCGACCATGGCCTTGTACAGGCTGTGCAGGTCACCACCGGCGCAGAACGCTTTTTCGCCGGCGCCCTGCAGCACCACCATCGCGATGCCATCATCGTCGGCCCAGGCGTTCAGCTGCTTCAGCAGCAGGTGTGCCATCGGCAGCGAGAAGCCATTGAGCGTGCGCGGCGCGTTGAGGGTGGCGATGCCGATGCGCGTGCCGTTGCCGGCCACGCGCTCTTCGAACAGCACCGGTGCGTCGTCGGCAACGGTGTCGGCGGTCATGCGTTCTTCCACTGTGCGGCGCGCTTTTCCAGGAAGGCGGTCACGCCCTCGACCTGGTCGGCGGTGTCGAACAGATCGACGAAGGCTTCGCGCTCGGCCACCAGCGCCGAGGCGTGGGTGCCGGTGCGGGTGGACTGCACCAGGGTCTTGCAGGCGGCGATGCTGGTCGGGCTCTGCTTGCCGGCCTTCTTCGCCCATTCCAGCGCCAGTGCCTTGGCTTCGCCCTTGCCGACTTTCTCTTCGGCCAGGCCGATGCGCAGCGCGGTTTCCGCGTTGACGCGCTCGCCCAGCAGGATCATGCGCTTGGCCCAGCCCTCGCCCACCAGGCGCGGCAGGTTCTGGGTGCCACCGGCGCACGGCAGCAGGCCGACGGTGGCCTCCGGCAGCGCGACCTGGGCGTGGTCTTCGATGATGCGCAGGTCACAGGCCAGCGCGCATTCCAGGCCACCGCCCATGGCGTAGCCGTTGATGGCGGCGATCGACACGCCACGGAACGCGGACAGCGCTTCGAAGGCTTCACCGAAGCGGCGCGCGGCTTCGCGTGCGGCGCCCTTGTCGCCCGAGGCGAACTGGTTGAGGTCGGCGCCGGCGGAGAAGAACTTCTCACCGTCGCCGGTGATCACCAGCGCGTAGATCTCGCGGTCTGCGTTGAGCGCGCCCACCAGGTCGCGCAGCGCGGCCAGGCTGTGCACGGTCCAGGTGTGCGCCGGCGGGTTGTGCAGGGTGACCACGGCGGTGTGGCCATCGGCCTCGACCTTCAGGCCCACGTGCTCCTGGGTACGCCAATCCTTCATCGCAGTTCCTCTTCGGTGTTGAGCAGGTGGCGGGCAACGATCACCCGCATGATCTCGTTAGTGCCTTCCAGGATCTGGTGCACGCGGCTGTCGCGCAGCAGGCGTTCGATCGGGTATTCGCGGATGTAGCCGTAGCCGCCGTGGATCTGCAGCGCTTCGTTGCAGATCTTGAAGCCGGCATCAGTGGCGAAGCGCTTGGCCATCGCGCACCACACGTTGGCATCGCTGGCACCAGCGTCGAGCTTGCGCGCAGCCGAATGCACCATCTGCCGCGCGGCCACCAGTTCGATGGCCATGTCGGCCAGCTTGAACTGCAGCGCCTGGAAATCGGCCAGCGCCTTGCCGAACTGGCGGCGCTCGCCCATGTAGCGGCGTGCGGCATCCAGCGCGCCCTGCGCGGCACCCAGCGAGCAGGCGGCGATGTTGATGCGGCCGCCGTCCAGCCCCTTCATCGCCAGCTTGAAGCCGCCGCCTTCCTCTCCCAGAAGGTGGCTGACCGGCACGCGGACGTTTTCGAAGGTGATGCCACGGGTGGGCTGGCTGTTCCAGCCCATCTTCTCTTCCTTGCGGCCATAGCTGATGCCCGGCAGGTCGGCCGGCACCGCGATGGCGCTGACACCGCCCGCACCGGCACCGCCGGTACGCGCCATCACCACCAGCAGCTCGGTGGCACCGGCGCCGGAAATGAAGGCCTTGGAGCCGTTCAGCACATAGAAGTCACCGTCGCGCACGGCGGTGGTCTTCAGCGAAGCAGCATCCGAGCCAGCGCCCGGTTCGGTCAGGCAGTACGAGGCCAGCTTGCTGCCCGAGGACAGGTCGGTGCCCCACGCATCGCGCAGTTCGGCCTGGCCCCACTTGGACACCATCCACGAAGCCATGTTGTGGATGCTGATGTACGCCGCGGTCGACGGATCGACGTTGGCGAGCTCCTCGATGACGACGGCGGCGTCCAGGCGGCTGAGGCCGCTGCCGCCGACTTCCGGGTCCATGTACAGACCACAGAAGCCCAGTTCACCGGCCTTGGCGATCGCCTCGCGCGGAAAGATGCCCTCCGCATGCCATCGCGCGGCGTGCGGCGCCAGTTCGGCCTGTGCGAAGTCGCGCGCGGCTTCGCGGTACGCCTGCTGCGCTTCTTCCTGGTCCGTCGTCATCGAGTGGCTCATGGCTGCTCCTGCCCTTACTTCAGGCTGATGGTGGTGTTGACGCCGTGGCTCAGCGTCTCGTCATCGAACCAGCGTGCGGTGACGGTCTTGGTCTGGGTGTAGAACAGCACGACCTGCTTGCCGTACGGGCCCAGGTCGCCCAGCTTGGAGGCGCGCGAACCGGTGAACGAGAACAGCGGCACCGGCACCGGGATCGGCACGTTGATGCCGACCTGGCCGACGTCGATGTCTTCCTGGAAGCGGCGGGCGGCCGCGCCGGACTGGGTGAACAGCGCGGTGCCGTTGCCGTTCGGGTTGCTGTTGACCATGGCGATGGCCTCGTCCAGCGTTTCCGCTTCGAGGATGACCAGCACCGGCCCGAAGATTTCTTCCTGGTAGATGCGCATGTCGGTGGTGACACCGGCAAAGATGGTCGGGCCGACGAAGTTGCCCTTCTCGAAACCGTCGACCTGCGGCTTGCGGCCGTCCAGCACCAGCTTGGCGCCCTGCTCCACGCCCGAGGCGATCAGGCCTTCCACGCGCTCGCGGGCGCTGCAGGAAATGACCGGGCCGACGTCGGTGCCGGACACGGTGCCGCCGCTGACCTTGAGGGTCTGCGCCTTGGCCACCAGGTCCTGCACCCAGTTGCGCGCTTCACCGACCAGCACCAGGGTGGAGGCGGCCATGCAGCGCTGGCCGGCCGCACCGAAGGCGGCGCCGACCATCGCGTTGAGGGTCTGTTCCTTGTTGGCGTCCGGCAGCACCACGGCGTGGTTCTTGGCGCCCATCATGCACTGCACGCGCTTGCCGGCCAGCGAGGCGCGGTTGTAGACGTGGGTGCCGACGCGGGTGGAACCGACGAACGACACGGCCTTGATATCCGGGTGGTCGCAGATCGCGTTGACCACTTCCTCGCCACCGTGGACGACGTTCAGCACGCCCTTCGGAATGCCGGCTTCCAGCGCCAGTTCAACCAGGCGCATGGTCACCATCGGGTCCTGCTCGGACGGCTTGAGGATGAAGGTGTTGCCGGTGGCGATCGCCATCGGGAACATCCACAGCGGGATCATCGCCGGGAAGTTGAACGGGGTGATGCCGGCGCACACGCCCAGCGGCTGCATGATGCTGTAGGTGTCCACGCCGTTGGCCACGTTGTTGGCCAGCTCGCCCAGCTGCAGGTTGCCGATGGCAGCGGCGTGCTCGACCACTTCCAGGCCGCGGAACACATCGCCTTCCGCGTCCGGCAGGGTCTTGCCCTGTTCGGCGGTGAGGATGTGGGCCAGCTCGCTCATGTTCTCGCGGATCAGCTGCTGGTACTTCAGGAAGATGCGCGCACGGGTGCCGATCGGGGTCTTGCGCCAGGTCTTGAAGGCTTCCTTGGCGGCAGCAACGGCGGCATCCACTTCGCTGGTGGTGGCGAACGGCACCTGGGCCAGCACGTCCTGGGTGGCCGGATTGATCACGTCCTGCCAGTGGGAGGTGGCCGATTCGACGAACTGGCCATCGATCAGCATGCGGATACGGGGCGCTGCAACAGTCATGACGACAATCCCACTGGCTCGAAAGATGCTTGGCATTATTCACAGCACCCTTCTCGATTTCCGGCCTGAATCCGCTTAATCTGGCCAACACGCCAGACGATTCATGTTAATTCTGTGAACTTCCAGCCTTCACAACGCCAGCTGGGCCTGCGCCTGCTGCGCCTGCGCGAACAGCGCGGCTACAGCCAGGTGGACCTGGCCCGGGCCTTGGGCCTGTCGGCCAGTTATCTGAACCAGATCGAGCGCAACAAGCGCCCGCTAACCCCGGCCGTGCAGAAGAAGCTGGGCGAGGTGTTGGGCGACGTTTCTGCCCTGTTCGACGATGATGAGCCCGCCGCGCTGCAGGAAGCCTTGGGCGAGACCCTGCGCGACCTCGGCCTGGCGGAGGTGAGCGCGACCGAGCTGCGGGCGCTGGCCGGCAACCTGCCGCAGGTCAGCCGCGCCCTGCTGGACCTGCATCGCCGCCACCTGGCCCTGCGCGAGCACGCCGCCGCGCTGGAGTTCCAGCTGGGCGAGCCCGAGGCCGGCAGCACCCTGCCCGCCGGCGACCAGGTGCGCGAGTTCTTCAACCGCATGCACAACCACATCCCCGAGCTGGACGAACTGGCCGAGCGCCTGTTCGCCGAGTGGGGACTGTCACCCGGGCACGTGGCGCCGCGCCTGCGCCAGCTGCTGGCCGACCGCCACGGCGTGCTGGTGGAAGTGGCCGCGCTGCAGGCCGGGCGCGAGAAGCGCCAGTTCGATGCCGGGGCGCGACGGCTGTGGCTGCCCGATTACCTGGAGCCGGGCCAGCAGGCGTTCCAGATGGCCGCCGAGCTGGCCCTGCACGGCTACCTGCCGCAGATCGATGCGGTGATCGCGCGCGCGGGCTTCCACGATGAGGCGCGCATCGCGCAGGCGCGGATTGGTCTGTCGAATTACTTCGCCGGTGCGTTGGTGATGCCGTACATGCGCTTCCTGCGTGCGGCCGAGGCCAGCAGCTATGACATCGAACTGCTGGCGCATCAGTTCGGCGTGGGCTTCGAAGCGGTGTGTCATCGGCTGAGCACGCTGGCGCGGCGCAGTGCGCCGGGGCTGCCGTTCTTCTTCATCCGCGTGGACCGTGCGGGCAATGTGTCCAAGCGCCATTCGGCCACCGATTTCCATTTCTCGCAGGTGGGTGGGTCGTGCCCGCTGTGGATCGTCTACGAGGCGTTCAACCAGCCGGGGCGCATCCTGACGCAGACCGCGCGCATGCCCGATGGGCGACGCCACTTCTGGCTGGCGCGGCAGGTCAGCAGCGGGCCGGTGGGCCATGGGCAGCCGCGCAAGACGTTCGCGGTGGCGCTGGGGTGCGACCTGCAGCATGCGGAGCGGTTGGTGTATTCGCTGGGGCTGGATGTGCAGAGCCCGGGCAACTCGGTGTCGATCGGCCCGGGTTGCCGGGTGTGCCCGCGCGAGGACTGCATGCAGCGCGCGTTTGCGCAGTTGCCGGGGAGGTAGGGGTTTTTGCAGGGCTGCGCCCTGCACCTGCGGTAGTGCCGGCCGCTGGCCGGCAACCTCAACAGCAAGCGCTGGCTTTCCGTGGGATGGCGGGGTGGGTCCGGTTGAGGGGGACGCCGTGAACCCATCCATGGGGGCTTGGTCGCGGCATCCATGCCGCTCACACCCCCTCAACCGGACCCACCCCGCCTTCGACAGTTTCCCGCGGCTGTTGGAACCTGATGCTGATGCTGATGCTGATGCTGATGGTGATGCTGATGGTGGGTGCCGACCGTTGGTCGGCACGCTCTGGCCGTGCGCGAAATGCATCCACGCGTGGCGTGGCTCTACTGGTAGGTGCCGACCGTTGGTCGGCACGGGGTCGGATCCCGTTGCGACGCGACGGGCTCTGACCCCATCCGGAAAGTCGCTCTGGTAGGTGCCAACCTTGGTTGGCAGGTTTTAGTCCCAGAACACGGTCAGTACATGGTGGCCTTCGGAAGGCACGGGGGCATCGATGTGCTGCCCGTAAGGCCAGCCTTCGCCAACGCCGTCGCACTCCAGGCCCTGCAGCCAGCCTTCCACGGTTGCCGCGTCGGCACGGGTCAGCACGTGCACGTTCTCGGCGGCAGGCCATTCGCTGTCGTCTTCCAGTGCACTGCCCCAGTCCTGGTGCAGGCCCACGTACACGCCCTCCACTTCCGGCTTTGCGGCTATCGCGGCCAGGCGTGCGTACAGCTCGGCAATCGGTGGGCGGCCGTAGCCCCACTGGTTCGGTGCGATGCACTCTTCGAATTCGTTGCCTTCGAAGTACGCGGCCAGCGGGACCACCGGCAGGTGCTCGGCATCACGGGCATCGAGTCGTTCCAGCAGATCCAGCAGGTGTTTGCGGGAGGACATGAAGCGTTCCTTGCAGTGGGGGCCGCGATTGTATCCAGCGCGGTCAGTAGATCGGCGTGACCTTCATCTGCGGCAGCGGACGCGGTGCACCGTCGGTCAGGTCCGGGCCCAGGTCTTCCGACGTGCGGCCCTGCTCCACCATCTGCGCCCACAACTGCTGCGACCCGCGACGCTTGTCTTCCGAACCCAGCTTGTACGACGGCGCCACCGGCTCACCATTGGCGACGATGGAATACGCCGCGCGGTAGGCCAGTACCTGCTGCGCCGGGTCATCGGTACGCGCCACTTCCAGCGTGTAGCGCTGGTAGGCCGAAGCGAGGTTGCGCCAGCGGATCCAGTAGTGGTTCTCGAACGAGAACGCGCAGAAGCGTGCGCCGGCCAGGCTGCCCTTGTCGGCAATGCGGCTCAGCACCTCCTGCGGCATGTCCAGGTTCATGCCCCCTTCGTCGCCCTGCAGGCTGACGTGCACGATGCGGTCGCGGTAGCCCGGTGCGCGCGCCTGCAGCAGGTCGCGCCAGTTCTGCATGGTGGCCACCACCGCAAACAGGAAGCGGCCCAGCTCGGCCGCGGCCAGCGGCGTGGCGATGGACTGGTAATGGCGCTGCCAGCCGTGGCGGTTCTCGGTGGGCAGCACCACGGCGCGCTCCAGCGCCTGCTGGCCGGTGGTGCCGTGGCTGACATCCTCGGCATGCTGCGGGTAGACCAGGTTGATGGCGAAGGTCGGCCAGCGCGGCATCGCCGCGTCGAACAGGTGGATGGGGAAGTTGCTGCTGATGCCACCATCGGAGAACCAGCAGATGCGGAACGCGGTGATGACCGGCCCGCAGGACTGGCCGGCACTGGTCAGGCCTTCCATGCTGTCGGCCACGTTGTGCTCGGCATCGGGGGTGGCCGGTGACGGCGCGCAGCGGCGCTCGCGGCGTGCCGGCTCGTGCAGCGGCACCGCACTGATCAGCAGCGGGAAGCTCAGGCTCATCCGGGTGGCCACCAGCACCGGCAACTGCGGGCCCTGTGGCAGGTGGTAGTACTGCCGCCCTTCCACATCCACCGGCGTGCCGGCGTGGTCGACCAGCCACTGCACCACGCTGGCCGGGAACAGCTGCTCGAACTCTTCGCGCAGGAACCAGAACTGCGCACCGCCCAGCGGCAGCGTGCGCGGTTCGTTGTGCGACACGCAGGTGGTGATCATCTGCAGGCTGATGGCATGCGGGCTCTCCGGCTCGCCGGCATAACGCGGTGCATCGTGCAGATCGGCAAAGGTGAGCGGTGCGTCCAGCGGCTTGCCGGACAGCTCCTGCAGGCTCTGGTGCAGCCATTCGGTCAGTGCCGGCTTGCGTGCATCGCGGCCCAGGCCGCTGCACAGGCCCAGCAGGTTGCGCCGTGCCACCCGCGCTACCCGCAGCGCGGCACCGGCCACGCCGGCGCCATAGGCACACAGCAGCGACGGCAGCAGGGTGGCGGCCACGCCGCTCCAGCCACCGCCCCACCAGCCCAGGCCCAGCAGCAGTGCCAGCGACACCAGCACTTCCAGCGGGGCGATCTCGAACACGGCCACCGCCAGGCACAACAGCTTGCGCGGCCACCCGTAGCCGCCGGTCAGCGCCACCAGCAGCCGGTAGGCCGCCCGCGCGCCGCGTGCCGGCTGGAACAGGCTGTAGATGAAGCCGCGCCGCGACAACTGCGCTGACACCGCGGACAGGCCGCCGTAACCGGTGCCGTCGGCCAGGTGCTCACCCGCCTGCTGGCGGCGATCGCCATACGCTGCCGCTGCCGCCACCGCCGCCGCAATGGCGCCGGCCGAGGTGCCACCGATGCTCTTGAACCGGTAATCGCGGGCCAGCGCCAGTACCGCATTGGGGTACACGATGCCGCTGGTGATGCCGCCCTTCATGACCAGATCGCAGTACTTGTCTGCCACTGCGCAACCCCCAGCATGTGTGTGCAAGTAATTTTGCGAAGAACGAATCTCACAAATTGAGACAACTGAGACCACAAGTCAGCAGGAAATCCCCTTTGAAGTGAGTCTTGCCGCGAACCAAGGCACCTGCCACTCTATCCTCAGGTCGTGCCAAGTCGGCACGAATAATATCGTCATTAGGGGATGACAATGCGTCTTTTCGGAGTTGATCCTTCTGAGTTCGCTCAGTTCAAGGCAGCGATTGAGAGCAGACTGGGCATGCTCACAAGCTCTCAGGCCTCGGTGGAGAGCCGACTTGTAGGCATTGAGGTCAAGACAAATGCCATTCTTGGCACACAGATTCCAACACTGGAAGCACGCATCGTCCAAACAGCAGCGGAGTCGGCCTCAGATGCACTGGCTGCCCTCAACTCAACCAAAGAACGAAGCGCAGAGATTGAAGAACTGGCGCGTGAAATGCACGAGGCATACGCACAGATCGTCAATGCAAGGAAAGAGCTCTCTGCCGCGATGGAGAGTGTCTCGTCATCTAAAGACAAATTTCTGAAGAATTCTGAAGAGCTCACATCCAGATCAAGCGAATCGCTCCGCCTTCACGAGGCTATTGCCAACGCCGAGTCCGGAGCGATGGATGCCACCAAATCAATCCAAGAGCTACTCACGAAAACGAGGGAAATATTACAGACAACGGATAGTGTACCCGCCGAACTCGAAGGGATACGAAAGCTGTCGACAGATGCTGCTGCACAGAACGAGAATATCAAAAGTCTACTCTCTCACTCGCTCAGAAGAAAAGGTGAGATGGATGAGCTTCACCGCCAAATTTTCGGCCATGAGATTAAGGATGAAGCTGGAAATATAGAGAGGGTGGATGGCCTTAAAGATGGCCTATCAAAAGCCTATGATGCACTAAGTCTTCGAATTTCATCGCTCAATGAAGAAGCAAATAGCGCAATTGAAAGTGTCGATGTTTCGCATGCAGAATTTCGCAAGAGTCAGACTGCCGAGTTCACGACCATTCTCGAGAGCGGGAAGAGCTCTATAGAAAGCGTTTCGGATCAACTCAAGGCACTGTTGCCCGGAGGACTGGCTGCAGGATTGAGTGCTGCCTATGAGAACAAGAAGGGCGAGGAAGAAAAATTCCTTCAGTCTCATGAGAGGAATTTCAACTATGCGGTATTGCTTCTGGTCGGGATATCAGTAATTCCTTTTGCAATTAACTCATATCTACTTCTGCATGGATCCGAGCTTACTGCGGTACTTAAGGAAACTCCACGCCTAGTGCTGTCGATACTACCGCTGTACTTCCCTGTCCTTTGGCTGGCTTACTCTGCAAACAAACGCCTCAACCTATCTAAACGCTTGATTGAGGAGTACACCCATAAGGCTGTGCTCGGCAAGACGTTCTCAGGACTTTCCAACCAGATCGAAAGTCTGTCCAATGAGGGAACCGTCAAAGATGAGCTCAGGACAAGGCTTCTTTTCAATGTGCTACAGGTCAGCGCTGAGAATCCAGGAAAACTCATTACTGACTACAGCAAGGCAGATCATCCTTTGATGGATGTACTAGAGAAGAGCGCACGCCTTTCAGAGTCAGTCGAAGCGCTTTCAAGAGTTCCGGGCCTTGGTTCAATTGCGAAGATTCTATCAACGCGCAGAGACACCATGATCCGCGAACAAGAGGAGAAAATTGATGACGGCATAGTGATCAATGAAGAAATTGCACCAAAGCCCACCAATGAAATTTCATAATATTTATGCGCAACCCAATCAAACCTCGTCCCCTCCCCCTCATCAAGGTGACCCTTGACCCTGACCACCATCGGCGTAGCATCGACAGCAAGCCAAGGGACAGACCCGCGGCTGCCACAACGACATGAGGGATTCTCATGGAATTCGACTATCTCGTCTTCATCGGGCGTTTCGAGCCCTTCCACAACGGCCACGCCGCCGTTGCCCGCCTGGCCCTGAGCCGGGCCCGCAAGCTGATCTTCCTGGTCGGCTCTGCTGACACCCCCCGCAGCCTGCGCAATCCCTGGACCGTGGCCGAACGTGCCGTGATGATCCAGGCGGCCCTCGATGGCCACACCGATCGCCTGCTGATCCGCCCGCTGCGCGACCACCTGTACAACGAAGCCCAGTGGATCGCCAACGTGCAGCGCCAGGTGGCCGAAGCCCTGCGCAACGACGGCGCCGCCGCCGATGCCAAGGTCGGCCTGATCGGCATGGACAAGGACGCCTCCAGCTACTACCTGCGCGAATTCCCGCAGTGGCCGCTGGTGGACGTGCAGCACACCGCCACCCTGTCGGCCACCGAGCTGCGCCGCTACCTGTTCGAAGCCGGCGACGTCGACTTCCACGGTGCGCTGCTGATGCTGCGTGGCAACGTGCCGGCGCCGGTGTACGACATGCTCGAAGCGTTCCGCAAAAGTGCACCAGCCTATGGCCAGCTGGTGGCCGAGTACCGCTTCATCGAACAGTACAAGGCGGCCTGGAAGGACGCGCCGTACGCGCCCACGTTTGTCACCACCGATGCGGTGGTGGTGCATTCGGGCCACGTGCTGCTGGTGCGCCGCCGGTCGGAACCGGGCAAGGGCCTGTGGGCGCTGCCTGGTGGCTTCGTCGCCCAGGAACAGAGCCTGCTGGACAGCTGCCTGCGCGAGCTGCGCGAGGAAACCCGGCTGAAGATTCCGCTGCCGGTGCTGAAGGGCTCGCTGAAGAGCCAGCAGGTGTTCGACCACCCCGATCGCAGCCAGCGCGGCCGCACCATCACCCACGGCTTCCACTTCGACTTCCCGGCCGGCGACCTGCCGACGGTGCGCGGCGGCGACGACGCCGACAAGGCGCGCTGGATTCCGGTGAGCGAAGCCCTGGAGATGGGCCCGCAGCTGTTCGAAGACCACCTGCACATCCTGGAGTATTTCCTCGGCCGCGGCTGACAGGTCCGGCCTCCCCACCGGCGGATAGACCGCCGGTGTCACTCGACGCGAAGGAGCTTCCGTCATGCACTACCTCGATAATCTTCTCCTCGACACCGACAGCTACAAGGCCAGCCACTGGCTGCAGTACCCGCCGGGTACCGATGCCACGTTCTTCTACGTGGAATCGCGCGGCGGCCTGCACGACCGCACGGTGTTCTTCGGCCTGCAGGCGATCCTCAAGGACGCGCTGGCACGGCCCATCACTCATGCCGACATCGACGACGCCGCTGCGGTGTTCGCCGCGCATGGCGAACCGTTCAATGAAGCCGGCTGGCGCGACATCGTCGACCGCCTTGGCGGCCACCTGCCGGTACGCATCCGCGCCGTGCCCGAGGGCAGCGTGGTGCCCACGCACCAGGCGCTGATGACCATCGAATCGACCGATCCGGCCGCGTTCTGGGTGCCCTCGTACCTGGAAACCCTGCTGCTGCGCGTGTGGTACCCGGTCACCGTGGCCACCATCAGCTGGCATGCGCGGCAGACCATCGCCGGCTTCCTGCAGCAGACCAGCGACGACCCGCAGGGGCAGCTGCCGTTCAAGCTGCACGACTTCGGCGCACGCGGTGTGTCCAGCCTGCAGTCGGCCGCGCTGGGCGGTGCCGCGCACCTGGTCAACTTCCTCGGCACCGATACGGTTTCGGCGCTGTGCCTGGCCCGCGCGCACTACCACGCGCCGATGGCCGGCTATTCGATTCCCGCTGCCGAGCACAGCACCATCACCAGCTGGGGCCGCGAGCGTGAGGTGGATGCGTACCGCAACATGCTGCGCCAGTTCGGCAAGCCCGGTGCAATCGTCGCGGTGGTGTCGGACAGCTATGACATCTACCGCGCGATCAGCGAACACTGGGGCACCACCCTGCGCGATGAAGTGATCGCCTCGGGCGCGACCCTGGTCATCCGGCCCGATTCGGGCGATCCGGTGGAGGTGGTAGCCGAGAGCCTGCGCCGGCTGGATGAAGCCTTCGGCCACACGATCAACGGCAAGGGTTATCGCGTGCTCAACCACGTGCGGGTGATCCAGGGCGATGGCATCAATCCGGACACGATCCGCGCCATCCTGCAGCGCATCACCGGCGACGGCTACGCCGCCGACAACGTGGCCTTCGGCATGGGCGGCGCACTGTTGCAGCGGCTGGACCGCGATACGCAGAAGTTCGCGCTGAAGTGCTCGGCCGCGCGGGTGGACGGCGAATGGATCGACGTCTACAAGGACCCGATCACCGACGCCGGCAAGACCAGCAAGCGCGGCCGCATGCGCCTGCTGCGCCGCCTGGACGATGGCAGCCTGCACACGGTGGCGCTGCCGGCCAGCGGTGACCCGACCCTGCCGGCCGGCTTCGAGGATGCGATGGTGACCGTGTGGGAGAACGGCCGGTTGCTGTACGACCAGCGGCTGGATGAGATCCGCGCGCGGGCTGCGGCGGGGCGTTGAAGGTACCTCCCGCCCGGGGTCAGAGCCCGCTGCATGGCAGCGGGATCCGACCCCTTCCTTCCGCTGGGGTCGGATCCCCTTGCCCCTTGACCCACGCCAGCATCGCGTCCACCGTGGGCACGCCGAAGGTATCCCTGCCGTCGTTGCGACAACGGCAGGGATTTGAACGGGAATCCGGTGAAGGCGCCTCGCGCGCCCATTCCGGAGCTGCCCCGCAGCGGTGAATGGAAACGAATCCTGCCAACAGCACTGGGCTCGCGCCTGGGAAGCGGCAGGTAGTAGGTGGGCTGCGGCCCGTGTCCATCAGCCCGAATACCGGCCCCGGCCGGGGGACACGACCGTCCCCTGACTCGACCTGGAATCTCCGCGGGGAGGTTGCCGGGGCCGTCTTCGTCCTGTGCGTGCAGGCGGGGTGGCCGCGCGCGTCCTGTTCACGGTTTCCGGCCAGACCCGTTGCCCACGCCCAGATGCACCCGACGATGACCGAGTTCCAACGCCCCGACCTGTCCCTGCCCGCCGGCGGCAAGCGCCTGCTGCTGCATTCGTGCTGTGCGCCCTGCTCGGGTGAAGTGATGGAGGCGATCACCGCCTCCGGGATCGACTACGCGATCTTCTTCTACAACCCCAACATCCACCCGGTGAAGGAATACGAGCTGCGCAAGCAGGAGAACATCCGCTTCGCCGAGCAGCACGGCATTCCCTTCATCGATTGCGACTACGACACCGACAACTGGTTCAGCCGTGCGCGCGGCATGGAAAACGAGCCCGAGCGCGGCATCCGCTGCACGATGTGCTTCGACATGCGTTTCGAGCGCACCGCGCTGTACGCGCATGAGCACGGCTACGACACCATCAGTTCGTCGCTGGGCATTTCGCGCTGGAAGAACATGGCGCAGATCAACGACTGTGGCATCCGCGCCGCATCGCGCTACGAGGGCCTGCAGTACTGGGATTACAACTGGCGCAAGGGTGGCGGTGCCAGCCGCATGGTGGAAATCAGCAAGCGCGAGCAGTTCTACCAGCAGGAATACTGCGGCTGCGTGTACTCGCTGCGCGATGCCAACCGCCACCGCCGCGAAACCGGCCGCGAGCGCATCAAGATTGGCCTGCTGTACTACGGCCAGGAGGCTGAAACGCCGCAGGGCGATTGACGTGTGCGCGGGGGGCGGCCACGCTGGTCGCCCCTTCTGTTGTGCTGGACCCTGCCATGACCGCCCTGCCCGCCGATGTCGCCCTGCTGGTGATCGACCTGCAGCCGGACTTCATGCCCGGTGGCGCATTGGCCTGCGACCAGGGTGACGCGCTGGTGGCGCCGATTGCCGAGCTGCTGGCGCAGCGCCACTACCGCACGGTGGTGGCCACCCAGGACTGGCACCCGGCCGACCACGCCTCGTTCGCCAGCCAGCACCCGGGCACGCGCCCGTTCGAGAGCATCCTGCTGCATGCACAGCCGCAGACGCTGTGGCCGGACCACTGCGTGCAGGGCAGCGACGGCGCCGCGCTGCACCCGGGCGTGGACTGGACCGTGGCCGACCTGATCCTGCGCAAGGGCACGCGCCAGCAGGTGGATTCGTACAGCGCGTTCCGCGAGAACCACGGCCCGGAGGGCGAACGCCCGCCGACCGGCCTGGCCGGCTGGCTGCATGAGCGCCGCATCCGCGAGGTGCATGTGTGCGGCCTGGCGCGCGATTACTGCGTGCTGTGGAGCGCACAGGACGCGATGAAATCCGGCTTCCGGGTGAAGTTCCTGTGGGACCTGACCCGGCCGGTGACCGAAGCCAACGACGCGATGGTGCGTGAGTCGCTGGGCAAGGCGGGGATTGCGATCGCCTGACGCCTGGCCGCCGGGCATGGCCCGGCGCTACCGGATGACGCCCGTTGATAGAGCCGGGCCATGCCCGGCGGACGCGGGATGGTTGGTTACCGGAACACCACCGTGCGGTGCCCGTTGAGCAGGATGCGGTGCTCCACGTGCCGGCGCACGGCGCGCGCCAGCACCTGCGATTCGGTATCGCTGCCCAGCCGCACCAGTTCGCGCGGTGCCATGGCGTGGTCCACGCGGGCCACGTCCTGTTCGATGATCGGGCCTTCGTCCAGATCCTCGGTGACGTAGTGCGCGGTGGCGCCGATGATCTTGACCCCGCGCGCGTGCGCCTGATGGTACGGCTGCGCGCCCTTGAAGCTGGGCAGAAAGCTGTGGTGGATGTTGATCGCGCGGCCGGCCAGGGCGCGGCACAGCGTGGGCGAGAGGATCTGCATGTAGCGCGCCAGCACCACCAGGTCGATGCGCTCGCGCTCGACCAGATCGATGATCTGCTGTTCCTGCACGGCGCGCGTTTCGGCGTTCACCGGCAGGTGGTGGAACGGCACCTGGTAGGACGCGGCCAGCGGCGCGAAATCGGCGTGATTCGATGCCACCGCAGCGATGTCCACTTTCAGCTGCCCGCTGTGGGCGCGGAACAGCAGATCGTTCAGGCAATGGCCCTGCTTGCTGACCAGCACCAGCAGGCGCGCGCGGCGGCGGCCGTCGTGCAGCTGCCAGTCCATGCCGTAGTCGGCGGCCAGTGCAGCCATCGCCGCGTGCACGGTGTCGAGCGGCAGGCTGGCGTCGCGGTCGAAATGCACGCGCAGGAAGAAGCGGCCGCTCTCCTCATCGCCGAACTGCTGGGCGTCGAGGATGTTGCAGCCGTGGTCGAACAACAGCCCCGAGACGCGGTAGACGATACCGGTGCGGTCGGGGCAGGACAGGGTAAGAATGGAATCGGGGCGCATCGCCCGAGTGTAGGGCAGCATCCTGCCGCGATGCACAATGCTGTCAGATGCAACCGATCTTCAGTGCGGATGCACCGTCAACGCCACCAGCCGCACCACCAGCGGGCGCACCAGCAGCACGCCGCAGAACGCGACCGGCATGGCCATCTGGTAGGCGGCCATCACCCGCGCCAGATAGCCGCTGCCCAGCCCGGCGTTGGCGGCGGTGATGACCAGGCACATCAGCAGTGCCATCAGGCCGGCCATGAAGAAGGCGAAGACAAACGGCGTGCTGCGGGCGTGCAGCTTCCAGCGGGGCGATCGGGGGTAGGACATGGCATATCGCATCGAGTGAAGGGGGCCGGCAGGCTAGCGGTGCGGTGGCCCGCGCACAGCGCCGCCACGCTTGGCACAGACCCAAGCGATACTTGCCCTTCCGCATGGCAAGCTGGTCGGTCATGAACCTGTTGCAGCTCATCCGCAGCTTCACCCGCACCGCAGAGACCGGCAGCATTGCCGCCGCGGCCCGCCACCTCGGCATCAGCGCCACCGCCGTGGGCCAGAACATCAACCGGCTGGAAGCCCACCTGGGCGTGCGCCTGCTCAACCGCAGCACGCGGCAGCTGGCGCTCAGCGAGGCCGGTGCGGTGTACCTGGCGCAGGTGCGGCACATCGAGGCCGACCTGGCGCGCGCGCAGGCGATGGTCACCGCCGGCGACATCGAACCGTCCGGGCCGCTGCGCATCGCCAGCAGCAGCGCGTTCGGCCGCCACGTGCTGGCGCCGCTACTGCCCAGCCTGCAGCAGCGCTACCCGCAACTGCAGCTGGAACTGTGCCTGAGCGATCGCGCCGTACAGCACGGGCCGGAGGCGGTGGATGCCAGCATCCGCATCGGCGCGCAGCTGGAAGACGGGTTGGTGGCACGGCCGCTGGCGCGCATCCCGTTCGTGTTCTGTGCCTCGCCGGCCTACCTGGAGGCGCACGGCACGCCGGGCGATCCGGCCGCACTGAACGGCCATCGCGGGCTGCTGCACCGCTTCCCCACCGATGGCCGGCCGCTGCGCTGGGGCCTGCTGAAGGACGGCCAGCCGGTGGACGCGGCGCTGCCGCCGAGCATGGTCTGCGATGACATCGACGCGCTGGCCGAGCTGGCGGCAGCAGGCGCGGGCATCACCCGGCTGGCCGCGTTCGTGGCCGAACCGTACCTGCGCGATGGCCGCCTGCAGGCGGTGTTCGGCCCGGCCAGCGCGTGGCAGCCGGCACCGATGGAGGTGTTCTTCTGCGTGAGCGACCGCCGCGATTTCACCGCGAAGATCCGCGCGCTGTTCGAGCACCTGGAGGCCGGCATGGCACCGGACTGGCAGGTCTGAGGTTCAGCGCGCGCGGAACACGTTGCGTGCTTCGCGCGGCTCGCAGCGCAGGTACTGCGGCGACGGCACCACGCTGTCACCCAGCGCGGCGGCGGCGTGCCACGGCCAGCGCGGGTCGTACAGGATGCCGCGGGCCAGCCCGATGGCATCGGCCTGGTTGTGGCGCAGGATCGATTCGGCCTGTTCCGGCTCGGTGATCAGGCCCACCGCGATGACCGGCATGCGCAGCTTCTTGGCCTTGATGGCCGCCGCGAACGGCACCTGGTAGCCCGGGCCGACGCTGATCTTCTGGCACTCATCGAGGCCGCCGCTGGACACGTGCAGGAAGTTGCAGCCACGCGCATCCAGGATCTGCGCCAGCGCTTCGCTCTGCACCAGGTCCCAGCCGCCGTCGACCCAGTCGGTGGCGGAAATGCGCACGCCCACGGCCATCTTGTCCGACACCGCTGCACGCACCGCATCGAACACCTCCACCAGCAGGCGCAGGCGGTTCGGCAGCGAGCCACCGTAGCCGTCGGTGCGGCGGTTGCTGAGCGGGGACAGGAACTGGTGCAGCAGGTAACCGTGCGCGGCGTGGATCTCGATCAGCTCGAAGCCCAGGCGCTCGGCACGCACCGCGCTGGCGGCGAAGGCAGCGATGATCTCGGCGATGCCGGCTTCATCCAGCGCCTCGGGCGCCGGATCGGTGGCGTGGAACGGTACCGGCGACGGGGCGACGGTGGCCCAGCCGTTGGCATCGTCGGCCGGCAGCTGGCGGCCACCGTCCCACGGACGGGCGGTGGAGGCCTTGCGGCCGGCGTGGGCCAGCTGGATGCCCAGCGGCATCGACGACCAGCGGCGGACGCTGGCCAGCACCTGCGCCAGGGCGGCCTCGGTGCCGTCATCCCACAGGCCCAGGTCGGCCCAGCTGATGCGCCCGCGCGGCTCGACCGCGGTGGCTTCCAGGATCAGCAGGCCCGCGCCGGACTGCGCCAGGTTGCCCAGGTGCATGGCGTGCCAATCGCTGGCGCGGCCATCTTCGGCGGAGTACTGGCACATCGGCGCGATCACGATGCGGTTGGGCAGGGTCAGGGGGCCGAGGGACATCGGCGAGAACAGCTGGCTCAAGACGGTCAGGACATGCGGAGGGGGTGCGTATTGCACCGCTGCGCGGCCTGCGGATCAACCATCTGGATGGATCGCTGTTTCGCGGCGGCGCATCGCGCGCTCGCCGGGCATGGCCCGGCGCTACCGGCTGCACGGGGCGATGAACGGTAGAGTCGACTGTCAGTCGACTGCTTTCCGCGATGCGCCCGAACACCCCGCGCTGCGCGCGGAAGTCGACTGACAGTCGACTCTACCGGGTCACGAAGCCCGCCAACGCCTCCGCGCAGTCCCGTTCATCCTTGAACTGCAGCAGGTCATCGGCGCGGGTGCGGCCGCGGTTCAGCGCCGCCACCGGCAGCCCGGCCTTGGCGGCGGCCTGCACGAAGCGGAAGCCGGAATAGACCATCAGCGAGGAACCCACCACCAGCACGGCGTCGGCCTGCTGCAGGTGCTCATGCACGGCCGCTACGCGCTCGCGCGGCACGTTTTCGCCGAAGAACACGACGTCCGGCTTCAACAGGCCGCCGCAGTACGGGCAATCCGGCACCACGAAGGCGGAAAAGTCGGTTTCCAGATCCGCGTCGCCATCCGGGGCAATGCCCGCTTCCAGCGCGTCCCAGCCCGGGTTGGCATCAAGCAGGCGCTGCTGGAAATCCTCGCGCCCGCTGCGGCGTTCGCAGCCCATGCAGCGCACCAGGTCCAGCCGCCCGTGCAGGTCGATCACGTTCCGGCTGCCCGCACGCTGGTGTAGGCCGTCCACGTTCTGGGTCAGCAGCACCTGCAGCGTGCCGCGGGCTTCCAGCGCGGCCAGTGCCTGGTGGGTGCCGTTGGGCCGGGCCAGGCCGAAGCGCGGCCAGCCCAGCAGGCTGCGCGCCCAGTAGCGCTGGCGGGTGGCCGCCTCGCCCATGAAGGCCTGGTAGGTCACTGGCGGCGTGCGCTTCCACTGGCCGTCGGTATCGCGGTAATCGGGGATGCCCGAGGCCGTGCTGCAGCCGGCGCCGGTCAGCACGAACAGGCGTTGGGCACGGTCGATGAAATCGGTCAGCGGCGGGGTCATGACAGCAAAATGGGGGCGCGTGGGCACCCCCGCAAGCGCGTGGTCAGCTGGCCGGGTCGGCCGCCGGGGTGCCCGGCAGGCGCGGCACGGCGGTCGGCTGGCCGTCGTCACCCAGTGCGATCATCACGAAGTGGCCGCGCGTGCACAGCTTGCGCTCGCCGCTGTGCAGGTCTTCGGCAATCAGTTCCACTTCGACCTTCATCGAGCTGCGGCCTACTTCGACGATGCGGCCCACGGTTTCCACCATCTGGCCGATGCGGATGGGCAGCTTGAAATCGACCTGGTCGCTGCGCGCGGTCACCACGGTGCGGCGCGAATAGCGGGCGGCGGCCAGGAAGGCGGCCTTGTCCATCCACGCCAGCGCCTGGCCACCGAACAGGGTGCCCATGTGGTTGGTGTGGTTGGGGAAGACGATTTCGGCCATGCGCACTTCGATGGGCGGCACGGTTTCGGGAATGGGGGTCATGGCGGGGCCATCGGTGTGGGGTGCGGCAATTGTAAGACCGGGGCCCCGCCGAGGGTGTGGAAGGCGGTAGCGCCGGGCCACGCCCGGCGAATTGCACAGCGCGGCGGATGGAACCCGCCGGGCGTGGCCCGGCGCTACCGTCAGTGCACGGTTGGTCCGGCAACCAGTCGTTCCACGGTTTCCGCGCAGCGGCGACCGTTGATGGCCAGACACAGCATGGCGTGGGTGGCTTCGGCCGGTTGCTTGCCGTGCAGTGGCGAGGTGCTGCCGTTGGCCTGGGCAAGCTGGTGGTCGCAGAGCAGCAGTGCGGTGCCTTCGATGCCCTGCATCAGGCGGCGCAGGCGCAGCAGCAGGTGGTTGAGTTCGTGCGCGTTCGTCGGATCGGTACTCATGGTGGTGCCTCCATTACGGATCAGGCCACCGGTGAGGGTGGCGGACGATGCGTGGCTGCAATCCCGGTCTATCGACTGAAAAACCGGAAGGCACAAGGCCTCCACGCACCGCCCGCCGCAGAAGTACGACGGGTCGCCAACCGCCGCCGGACAGTTGCCGACGACGGTTGACGAGCGTATCAGTCGATAGGATTCGGGATTGCAGTCCCGGCTGCTGGTTCGCCAGCAGCGCGCCATGATGTGCAGCGGAAACCGCGTGTTTCCAGTGGCTTACGCGACATGCCGGCACATTGCCGGCAGAGCCGGCGCATTGCGTCGCAATCGACCATCGATGCGGATTGCGTCAATGCCCACCCGGTAGCGTAGTGCCGCGTCCTGCGACCCGCGTCGTTGACGCATGCCGTGCGTGGTGCGAACACTGCCAAGTCCCTGTTGCCATTACGGTTGTCCATGTCCGAACACGATTGTTTTGTCTTTCCCGCAGCACCCCACCTGCCGGGGCCGGATCTACAGGCGCTGGAAAAGTGGATGCTGCAGGCAGGCCTCCTGCTTCCACCCGTGGGAGCCCAGGTGCCGTTCCACGCCCTGCACATGCTCAGCTATGCCATTGCCCAAGGGACCGGTGCCAGCGGCTGGCTCCATGACCCGGCGTGGCAGTGCGCGGCCGACGTGGTGGCCAGCCACATCCGCGCGGGGAATCTGCCGACCAGCTTGCAGGTGGATTGCCACGGAAGCGTGGAGGCATGCGTGCAGCACCTGCGCGCGCACGGCATTGCGCTGGACCCTGCGCTGCTGTTCGACAACCACGCGCAGTGCGCGTGGTACAGCCCGCGTTACCGGGCAGGCCCGGGCATGCGCGCGCTCTACCCCGACGGCGACCTTGACGACCTGAGCATCCGCCTGTTCCAGGTGCACGCTGACGAGCCGCCGTTCGTGGTGGCGGGGGAAGGGACGGTGCCGCCGCGTGTGCCGGGCGAACATGAGGACCGCGAAGACTTCCCACCGTTTGGAGACCACACCGATTTCATTGGCGCGGCCTACGACGACATCAATGTGCAGTGGAGCCCGCCCGACGCAGATGCGCGGTACCGCATCCTGGATCTGGACTGGTACGCAGGCCTGGGCATCGGCTGGCATTTCATCCAGTTCGAAGGCGGCACGGGCCACGACATGCTGGCATTCGTCCAAGCCATCAGCGATCAGTGCGGTCAACGCATGCAGGTGGCGCACCGCCACTTGTGAGTGTTCTGACGCGCGACGTTGCGCGATCAGAAGTTCGTGTCGAAGGCGAGGTTGTAGAGTCGAGCTTGCTCGACTGCCGTTCGCGCAGAGCAGTCGAGCAAGCTCGACTCTACAGAAACAAAAAACCCCGGCATTGCCGGGGTTTCTCGTTGCGACAGACCTGACCGGTTCGATCAGAAGTTCATGTCGAAGGCGACTTCGCCCTGCACGCCGACCTGGTAGGCCGAGGCGCGGCGTTCGAAGAAGTTGGTCAGTTCCTGCACGTCCTGCAGTTCCATGAAGCTCAGCGGGTTGCGCACGTTGTACTTGCGCTCCATGCCCAGGCGATGGAAATGGTTGTCGGCGCAGTGCTGCAGGTACTGGCGCATGTCACGGGTGGAGATGCCCGCCACGCCACCGGACAGCACGTCCTCGGCGAACTGCACTTCGCACTCGATCGCTTCGGCCAGCATGTCGTAGACATCCTGCTTCATCTTGTCGTCGAACAGGTCCGGCTCTTCCTCGCGGATCACGTCCACGCACTCGAAGGCGAAATCCATGTGCGCGCTTTCGTCGCGGAACACCCAGTTGGTGCCCGAGGCCAGGCCGTTGAGCAGGCCACGCGAACGGAAGTAGTAGACGTAAGCGAAGGCGGCGAAGAAGAACAGGCCTTCGATGCACGCGGCGAAGCAGATCTGGTTCAGCAGGAACTGGCGACGCTCTTCGCGGGTCTCGATGCGCTTCAGGCTCTGGATCGAATCGATCCACTTGAAGCAGAAATCGGCCTTCTTCTTGATCGAGTCGATGTTCTCCACCGCGTCGAAGGCTTTGGCGCGCTCGTCCGGATCCGGCAGGTAGTTGTCCAGCAGGGTCAGGTAGAACTGCACGTGCAGCGCTTCTTCATACAGCTGGCGCGACAGGTACATGCGCGCTTCGGGCGCGTTGAGGTGCTGGTACAGGTTCAGCACCAGATTGTTGGACACGATCGAATCGCCGGTGGCGAAGAACGCGACCAGGCGGTGGATCAGGTGGCGCTCACCCGGCGACATCTTGCTGTGCAGGTCGCTGATGTCGATCTGGAAGTTGATCTCTTCCACCGTCCAGGTGTTCTTGATCGCGTTCCGGTACATGTCATAGAACTGCGGGTAGCGCATCGGGCGCAGGGTCAGTTCAAAACCGGGATCGAGCAGCATCTGCTTGGGCTTGTCGGCCATGGGTGTTTCCTTGAATTCCTGGGTGAGCCGCCGGGCATGGCCCGGCGCTACCGTGGGTGTTTTTCCGCAGCCGAGCATGGCTCGGCTCTACAGGTGCGAGGTGCCGGCGGGGCCGGCACGGCGCGTTTTATTGGCAGGCCTCGCAGGCTTCCGGGTTTTCCAGCGAGCAGGCGATGGCCTCTTCCGGGCTGAACACCTTTTCCGGCGCTGCGGTGGCGGTGTGGCTGACCGTGGTCTTGGCGATCTTGGTGGCCGGGCGCGAACGCAGGTAGTAGGTGGTCTTGATGCCCTGCTTCCAGGCGTACATGTACATGGAGGACATCGCGCCGATGTTCGGGCTTTCCATGAACAGGTTGAGCGAGGCGGACTGGTCGATGAAGGCGCCACGGTCAGCGGCCATGTCGATCAGCGAACGCATCGGCAGTTCCCACGCGGTGCGGTAGACGTGGCGCAGCGTTTCCGGAATCTGGGTGATGCCCTGGATCGAGCCTTCGGCCAGCTTGATGGCGTCGCGCATTTCCGGGGTCCAGTGGCCCAGCTTCTTCAGCTCGTTCACCAGGTAGCGGTTGACCTGCAGGAAGTCACCGGACAGGGTTTCGCGCTTGAACAGGTTGGACACCTGCGGTTCGACGCACTCGTAGCAGCCGGCAATCGAGGCGATGGTCGCGGTCGGGGCAATGGCGATCATCAGCGAGTTGCGCAGGCCGTGTTCCTTGATGCGCTCGCGCAGGGTATCCCAACGCTCGGCATCTTCAGGCACCACGTTCCAGGCATCGAACTGCAGCTCGCCGCTGGCCGCACGGGTGTCGGCGAAGGACGGGTGCTTGCCGCGTTCCTGGGCCAGTTCAACCGAGGTTTCCAGCGCGTGGAAGTAGATGGTCTCGGCGATCTTCTTCGACAGCGCGCGTGCTTCGGCGCCATCGAACGGCAGGCGCTTGCGGAAGAACACGTCCTGCAGGCCCATGCAGCCCAGGCCGACCGGACGCCAGCGCAGGTTGCCGCGGCGCGCCGATTCGATCGGGTAGAAGTTCAGGTCGATCACGCGGTCGAGCTGGCGCACGGCCAAGCGCACGGTGTCGGCCAGCTTGTCGAAATCGAACTCGCCGTTGCCGTCGAAGTGGTTGCCCAGGTTGATCGAACCCAGGTTGCACACTGCGGTCTCTTCAGCCGAGGTGACTTCCAGGATTTCGGTGCACAGGTTGGACAGGTGGATGACGTTGCCGGCGCGCAGGGTCTGGTTGCTGGCGCGGTTGCACTTGTCCTTGAAGGTCATCCAGCCGTTGCCGGTCTCGGCCAGCGTGCGCATCATCCGCGAGTACAGCTTGCGCGCGGAGATGGTGCGGTTGGCCTTGCCCTGTGCTTCGGCCTGCAGGTAGGCGGCCTCGAAGGCTTCGCCGAACAGGTCGGTGAACTCCGGCACGACGCGCGGATCGAACAGCGACCATTCCTGGTCGGCCTCGACGCGCTTCATGAACAGGTCCGGGATCCAGTTGGCCAGGTTCAGGTTGTGCGCACGGCGCGATTCGTCACCGGTGTTGTCACGCAGCTCGAGGAAATCCTCGATGTCGGCGTGCCAGGTTTCCAGGTAGACGCAGGCCGCGCCCTTGCGCTTGCCGCCCTGGTTCACCGCAGCCACGGACGAATCCATGGTCTTCAGCCACGGCACGATGCCGTTGGAGTGGCCGTTGGTGGACTTGATGAGCGAACCACGCGAACGCACGCGGGTGTAGCTGACGCCGATGCCGCCGGAGAACTTGGACAGCTGGGCGATGTCGCCGTACTTGGAGTAGATCGATTCCAGCGAATCCTGCGGCGAATCCAGCAGGAAGCACGAGGACAGCTGCTCGTGGGTGGTGCCGGAGTTGAACAGGGTCGGGCTGGACGGCAGGTAGTCCAGGTTGCCCATGCGCTTGTACAGCGCCAGGGCCTCGGCCACGTCCTCGCTCAGCGCGCTGGCGATGCGCAGGAAGAACTGCTGCGGGGTCTCGATCACCTTGCGGGTGTGCGGGTGGCGCAGCAGGTAGCGGTCGTACAGGGTACGCAGGCCGAAGTAATCGAAGTTCAGGTCCAGCGAGATGTCGATGGCATCGTTGAGCTTGCGTGCGTTGGTCTGCACGAAGTTCAGCAGGCGGTCGTTGATCAGGCCCACTTCGTGGCCACGGCCGACCGACTGCGAGAAGGCGTAGATTTCCTGGCCCGACACTTCCTTGGCGATGTAGTTGGCCAGCAGGCGCGCCGCAAGGCGGCCGTACTCTGGCTCTTCACCGATCAGCAGGGCGGCGGTGCGGATGGACAGTTCGTCCAGCTCGCGGGTGGTGGCGCCGTTGTACAGGCCGGAGATGGTGCGGGTGGCCACGCGCATCGGATCGACGGCGTGCAGGCCTTCGGAGGAACGCTGCACCGCGCGCACGATCTTGTTCAGATCCACCAGCTCGGTCGTGCCGTTGCGCTTGGTCACGCTCATCGCGTTGGCCGTCGGCGGCGACGTCAGCAGGAACTCGCTTTCCTTCTCGATGGTGGCGCTGGATTCGGTGGTCACGGCGTGTGTCCTCTTGGCGTGATTGGGGGTGCTGTATGCATCAGGGTTGCTCGACCCGGGACATGACAGCCCAGGGTGGCAGGACGGCGTCGCAGGAGATGAGACCCTGCGCCTTCCACTGCCGGTTGACGATCGCTGGCGGGTACTGCGGTAGTGCCCCGTTGCGGACCCCAAGACATGGGGTCGTTGCGACCGACGGCCACAAGATAGTGGGGGTGATGGGGGCCGTCAACGCCAAATGTAGTGAAATTTGGTAATCCCTTGCGGCGCAAGGATCATGCCATCGGCGCCGCGTCTGGACGCTTTGGACCTGCCGGAACGGGCTGCGCAGTCAAGCCCGGAAGGCGTCACATCGGCGGTACAACGTGCTGCGGAAACGGAACAATGACAGCTTCACATGACAGTGACGAAGCTGGCTAGGGACAACCCTGTGGATAGGTGGTGGGCAGCCGGTGGGAAAGCCGGTATGGCCGGATGGATGACCGTCGGCCAGTGACTTCCGGCCGGTGACGGCGCCTTGCGGGCGCGGGATGCTGGGGCCCTGCTCTGACCGGAAAGGACTCCACCATGCGCCTGCCCCTGACCCTGCTGGCCTGCCTGGCCGCCGCCCCGGCGTTGGCCGGCGACGGCACGACGCTGAGCGCCGACCAGTGCGGCATGCGCACCGACTACGACGTGCTGGTGGACAGTGGCGGCGTCTGGCTGCGGCACGGCCCGCAGGCGCCGCACGAGGTGGTGTTCCACGATGGCGTGCTGAGCCTGGACAACACGGTCGTGCCGGTCAGCGAGGCCGACGCCGCCCGCCTGCGGCAGATGGAGGCCGGGGCGCGGCAGCTGATGCCGGCGGCCACGGCGCTGGCGCATGAAGTGAGCGGGGTCACCTTCGATGCGCTGGATGCCGCCTTCGAGGCCATCACCGGCAAGCGCCGCAACCGCCAGATGCGTGCGATGCGGGGCGAGATGGAGGGCTGGATCGACGGCAGCCTGGGCCGCGGCTACTGGGAACAGGCCACCTTCGGCGAGGGTTTCGACGAACACATCGAGCAGATGGCCGAGAGCATGGCCAGCTCGATGACCCGCAGCGTGCTGTGGCAGGTGTTCACCGGCCGTGGCGAAGCCATGGAGCGCCGCGCCGACCGCCTGGATGCGGAAGTCGACCGCCGCATGGAGGCCCGCAGCCAGCAGCTGGAAGCCAAGGCGCAGGCGCTGTGCCCGCTGGTGGCCGCCGTGGCCGAGGCCCACGACGCGCTGGAGGTGCGCTACCAAGGGCAGCCGCTGCGGCTGATCGAGCGCAGCGACAGCCTGCAGGCGGCGGCCAGCGTGCGCGAACAGCCGCAGGACGATGCGGTGGCGCCGAGCCGATAGCCGCGCCGTGCTGTTGTAGAGCCGAGCCCGCGCTCGGCTGCCTTTCGGCACGTCATTCAGAAGCAGCCGAGCATAGGCTCGGCTCTACAGAATCGTTCATGCCCGATAGCCGGTAAGCCCGGCGTGGATGCCGGCCAGCGGCCGGCACTACCGGGGGCGCTGCGGGGTAGTGCCGGCCGCTGGCCGGCAGACAGCCCGGATACCAGAAGAATCTGGGCTCCTGGAGACGAGTGAACTACTTCTCGATCAGCCCCAGCGCTTCGCCCAGGCTTTTCACAAAGACTGCCTGCTCATCTGAATAGTCCATTGCGATGCTTCTGAACTGCGAGCACAACGATGATTGGGATTCCAAGTCCATCATTTGCAGTGTCGAAGCCAGTTGTTCGAGCCGCTGGATTGCAGCATCGGGATCCAATACATCATCCGCCGAAAACTCGAGAAATATGGCGAGGTCAACGAGGGCTCGCGCAACGTGCTTGTCGATTTCCTGGCTCATGAATCACCCTTACCGGAATACTTGAAGCAGCCGAGCATAGGCTCGGCTCTACAACCAGCGGATCCGGTCACGCCCGGTGCGGTGTGCCCAGGTACTCCGCGCTCTGCATTTCAATCAGGCGCGAGGCGGTGCGCTCGAACGCGCCCTGCAGGCGCTCGCCGGCATACAGCTCCACCGGCGAGGTGCTGGCGGTGCAGACCAGGTTGACGTGGCGGTCGTACAGTTCGTCGATCAGGTTCACGAAGCGGCGCGCGGCATCTTCGTTCAGGCGGTCGAAGGCAGGAATGCCGCCCAGCAGCACCGTGTTGAACTCGTGCGCGATCTCGATGTAATCCGACGGGCCGCGCGGGCCTTCGCAGAGGGCGGCGAAATCGAACCAGGCGATGCTCTTGCCGCGGCCCCGCACCGCAATCTTGCGGCCCTCGATCTCGATGTTGCCGGCCTTGGCCGGCTGCCCGCCGCTCAGTTCGCCCCAACGGCTGGCCAGCCAGCCATCGCTGTCGGCCGCCAGCGGCGCGCGGTACACCGGCGAGCGGGTCAGCGCGCGCATGCGGTAATCCTCGGTGCCCTCGGCGTACAGCTCCACGCAGTAGCGCTGCAGCAGGCCGATGGCCGGCATGAAGCTCTCGCGCTGCAGGCCGTTCAGATACAGGTTCTCCACCGCCGTATTGGAGGTGGTCACCAGGGTCACGCCCTCGGCGAAGAGGCGCTCGAGCAGGCGCGCCAGCAGCATCGCATCGCCGATGTCGGTGACGAAGAACTCGTCCAGCACCAGCACGCGCAGGTTGCTGCGCCATTCCTGGGCGATCTTCGCCAGCGGGTCGCTCTGCCCCTGGTGCTCGCGCAGGCGCTCGTGGACGCTGCGCATGAAGCGGTGGAAGTGCGTGCGGTACTTCTGCTTGATCGGCAGGCCGTCGTAGAACAGGTCCACCAGGAAGGTCTTGCCACGGCCGACGCCGCCCCAGAAGTACAGGCCCTTCACCGGCTCGGGCTTCTTCCAGAACGAGGACAGGCGGTCCAGCCAGCCGTCCTCGGCGCTGTCGACCAGGCCCAGGTGGATGCGGTCCAGTTCGGCCAGGGCCGCATGCTGGGCCGGATCGTCCTGCCAGTCGCCGCTGGCAACCCCGGCCGCGTACCGCTGCGACGGGGTCAACGCCTGCTCGCTCATGCCGCCGCGCCCAGCCAGTGCTTGACGCCGTGGGTGAGCGCGCCGCGCAGGTCGATCAGCTTGCGGTGGAAGAAGTGGCTGGTTTCGGGCATGCGCACCAGCTCATGCGGGGCATCCAGCGTTTCCAGCCACTGGTAGACGGCCTGCGGGTCGACGATCTCGTCCTGCTCGCCCTGGATGACCAGCCAGCGGGCCGGCGGCTGCACGCCGCTGAAATCCCAGCGGCCAGCCGGCGGCGCGATCGAGATCAGCGCTTCCGGCTGCAGTTCGCCCGCGGCCTTCAGCGAAACGAAGGAACCGAAGCTGAAACCGGCCAGCCACAGGCGGTCGTCCGGGCGCTGGCTGCGCACCCAGGCGGTGACGGCCTTCAGGTCGTCCTGTTCGCCCACGCCATGGTCGAAGCTGCCGGCCGAACCGCCCACGCTGCGGAAGTTGAAGCGCACCGTGGCGATGCCCTGCTCGCGCAGGGTGGTGGCGGCCATGGTGACCACCTTGTTGTGCAGGGTGCCGCCTTCGGTGGACAGCGGGTGGCAGACGATGGCCACGATCGGCTGCACCGGCACGTCGGCCTTGGGCAGGTCGACGACCACTTCCAGCGGGCCGGCCGGGCCGTCCAGTACGAGGCAGGCGGTTTCGCCGGGGGCGACGGGGAACGAGGGCTTGTGCATGGCACCATGATACCGTCCCCCGCCCCTGCCCTGTGCCCCGCCCCATGCTCTACCTGTCCCTGGCCGTGATCTGCAGTGTGCTGGTTTCGGTGTTGTTGAAGCTGGCCAACCGCCGCGCGCTGGACGTGCCGCAGATGGTGACCTGGAACTACCTGGTGGCCGCCACCCTCACTGCCGTGGTGCTGCAGCCGCCGCTGGAGGCGCTGCGCGCGCCGCATGCGCCATGGGTGTCGCTGCTGGCGCTGGCGGTGGTGCTGCCGTCGATCTTCCTGGTGCTGGGCCGCGCGGTGGCGGTGGCCGGCATCGTGCGCAGCGATGTGGCCCAGCGCCTGTCGCTGCTGCTGTCGCTGGCCGCAGCCTTCCTGTTCTTCGGCCAGACGGCCACGCCGTGGAAGCTGGCCGGGCTGGGCCTGGGCCTGCTGGCGATGGTGGCCATCAGCCTGCGCCCGCGTGGGCCGGCGGTGGCGGCCTCGCCCGGTGGCTGGGGCTGGCTGCTGGGCGTGTGGGGCGGCTTTGCCGTGGTGGACGTGCTGCTCAAGCAGGTGGCGCTGTCGGGCACGCCGTCGATGGCGGCGGTGCTGGCCAGCTTCAGCGTGGCCTTCGTGCTGATGCTGGCGCTGCAGCTGTGGCGGCATGCCAGCGGCCGCAGCCGGCTGGCCTGGCGCAACCTGGGCGCCGGCGCGCTGCTGGGCCTGCTCAACGGCGGCAACATCCTGTTCTATGTGCACGCGCACCAGTCGATGCCGGACAGCCCGGCCACCGTGTTCGCCGGCATGAACATCGGCGTGGTGGTGCTGGGCGCGCTGGTGGGCGTGTTCGCCTTCGGCGAGGCCACCACGAAGTGGAACCGCGCCGGGCTGGCGCTGGCGGTGCTGGCGATCGGGTTGATCGCCTGGGGGTGAAAGAAGGTCGCCGGGCATGGCCCGGCGCTACCCGTTCAACACGCCGGGCGTGCCCCGGCGAATCCTTACTTACCGAAACCCAGCAGCAGCGGGTCGTGGTCGGAGCTGCGCCACGGGCCCGGCACGTTGCGGCCCTGGTAACCGCTGGCGTCCTGTTCGTCGGCGTTGCTGTGCCATTCGGCGGCACCGCGCAGACGCTTGGCCATGCCCGGGCTCAGCAGCGCGTGGTCGAGGCGGCCGGTGTAGCCGTTGTAGACGTAGCTGTAGGGGTGCTCGACCTTGGCCACCTTGAAGGCGTCCTGCCAGCCGAGGTCATGCAGGGTGCGGATCGGATCTTCCTGGGCGTAGGCGTTGAAGTCGCCCAGCAGCACGATGTCCTTCACCTTCAGGCGCGCCGCCTCGGCGCCGACCCACTGGTTCAGCTGCCGCGCCGATTCCACGCGGGTGGCGTTCCAGCAGCCTTGGCCATCATTGCGGTCGGCATCCGCGCCGGCAGCATCGCGGCAGCCCTTGGACTTGAAGTGGTTGGCGACCACCATGAACGGCGCGCCGTTGCCCTGGAACGCCTGGGCCAGCGGCGCACGGCTGTGTTCGGCGAACGGGCCGTCCAGCTTGGTCAGCGGTGCGCCCAGCGGCTTGAACAGGCCCTTGCGGTAGATGATGCCCACCCGGATCGGATTGGTGCCCGGGCCTTCGCCCGCATCGACCATCGCCCACTGCTGGGCCGGTTCCAGCGTGGCGTTGAGCGCGGCCAGCAGTTCGGCGATGGCCGACTGCGGGCCGTAGCCGTCGTTTTCCAGTTCCATCAGCGCGGCGATGTGGGCATCCAGCGCGTTGATGGTGGCCACCAGCTTGGCCACCTGGGCCTTGTGCTCGTCCAGCGTGCGCGCACCGCGCAGGGTCGGGAAGCCGCCGCCCTGGCCGTCACCGTTGAAGAAGTTCTCCAGGTTGAACGCGGCGATGTGCAGGTCGCCGGCCACCTTGGGCACTGCCGGGCGCTGCAGGTCCGGCAGCGTCAGCGTGCCTTCTACCTGCAGGCTGGGGCGGCCCTGTGCGTCCACGCGCACGATGCCTTCCACGTTGCGCAGCTGCATGCCGGTGCGCAGCACCGGGTTGCCGGCCAGGTACGGCACGCTGCCCGGGTCGCGGGCATCGCTGCCGTCATCCAGCACCAGGCGGCGGCGCTGGTTGTCAGCCATCACCTGCTCGATGCCGGCCGTGCCCGGCGCGGCCACTTCGGTGGGCTGCCAGAGGCGGCCGTCGAAGGCCACGGTGAGCTGGCCGAAGCGTTCCAGGCCATCGGTGCCGGCCAGGGTGAGCGGGGCGGCGATGCGGACGTGCTGGCCGTCCAGCGCGCGCCAGTCGGCCGGGGCCGTGGTCAGCACGACCGGGGCCTTGCTGCGAGCGGTGGTGGCGGTCGGGGTCGGCGCGGCCTGCGGCTGGGCCTGGGCAAAGGCGGTGGCCGGCAGCAGCAGGGACAGGGCAAGGGCGAGGGAACGGCGGCGCATCGACGGGCGACTCCACGAAATGGGCGCACAGACTAACCCCGAAATGTGCAGGCCCGCTTGCAGCGCGGGGCACGATGGGCGATCAGGCCTCGGTAGGCAAAAGCACGGGTAGTGCCGGCCGCTGGCCGGCAACCGGCGGCGGGGGCGCGGAGGTAGAGTCGACTGTCAGTCGACTGCTCTTCGCTACGTCGCCGAAAAGCCCGCGCTGCGCGCGATAGTCGACTGACAGTCGACTCTACCCCCATTCCGCCGTTTGGCCGTTCCGGCGGTTACTTCAGGTTGCCCAGCATCCAGTCCACGGTGGCGTGGATCTGCTCCTCGGTGAGGGCCGGGTTGCCGCCCTTGGGCGGCATGATGCCGCCATCCGGGCCGGTGTAGCCCTCGATGGCGTGCTTGTAGAGGGTGTCCTTGCCCTGCGCCAGGCGCTGGTCCCAGTGCGCGTGGTCGAGCGTGGGCGCTTGGCCAACGCCAGTGGTGTGGCAGGCGGTGCACAGGTTGTCGAAGATGACCTTGCCGTCCTTGGTGCCGCCGTAGGCGACCTGCGACGCGGCCTTGGCCAGTGCGGCGGCCTTGGCGGCGGCCTGCGCAGCGGCGCCGGTACTGCCGGCATACACCGCGCCGGTGGGCGAGATGCGCTGCTCGGTGCGCTTGGCCGCCGTGGGCGATACCTCGGGCGGAATCCGGGTGTGGATGTACGCCGCCAGGAGGATGAGACCGAGGGTGATGGCCGCCAGCAGCGCGATCACCATGGAGAAGCGTTTCAGGAACTCCAGATCGTAATTCCGCACTCTTCGTTACCCCTGGCTGATAGTCGTTGGACCACGGCTGAGCGACTGCGTGATGGGCCGAGTATAGAACGCGCTTTGCGTGCGACAACAGGCGTCGATGCTGGTGCGGCGCAGCATGCCTGGGCGATGGGGTCAGATCCCTTTTGCGATGCAAAAGGGATCTGACCCCGACAACGGCGCAGCATGCGGCCATGGCCGCATGCGGGTAGCGCCGGGCCACGCCCGGCGAGCGCGAAGCGCGGCAACAGCCGCCGGGCATGGCCCGGCGCTACCGTTTTGCGGGGGCGCCGATCGCGCGCAGGCAGAAGCTGCAGATCGCATCCACCAGCGCGCCTTCGTCGCGGTGCACTTCGCGGCTGGGGGCGGTCGGGCCGACCATCGCTTCGGTGAAGGCACCGACCAGGCAGGCGGCGGTGGCATGCGCGTCCTGCGCAGGCAGCTCGCCAGCCGCCACGCCCTCTTCCACCAGGCGCAGGAACACATCGCCGAAGGCGCGGCGCCCGCGCATGCGCTCGGCCTCCACGTCCGGGTCCACCGGTTCGACGATGAAGGCGTGGGCCAGCCCCGGCCCGGCCAAGGCGCGGCGGACGAAGGCGGTGATGGCCAGGCGCAGGCGCTCGCTGGCCACTTCGGGGCCGCTGGCGATGCGCTCCATGATCTCCACCTCGTGGGCCACGGCGGCGTTGAGCACCTCCACGAACAGCTCGGCCTTGGACGGGAAGTGCCGGTAGATCAGCCCGGTGGACACCCCGGCCTGGGTCGCCACGGCGGTCACCGGGGCGTTGCGCCAGCCGCCGGCAGCCACCAGCTCGCGGGTCGCCAGCAGGATCCGTTCACGGGCCCCGGCCAGGCGTTCTTCCATCAATGCAGAGCGTTTGTAGGCCATATCCTGATTCTAGTTTCAATTTTTGAATTTGTGTTCACTTCTTTCCCGAACCCCGCTACGCTGGGGCCATCGCCCGTGCTGGCCGCTGCCTTCAACAGCCACCAGCCTCCCCCTGACGGGTGCGTCCATTCCCCCACCTTCCTCGTGGAGCCGCCGCAATGCACGTGCCATCCCTGAACTTCGATCTTGGCGAAGAGATCGACCTGCTGCGCCAGAGCGTGGCCCATTTTGCCGCCGCCGAGGTCGCTCCGCTGGCCGCCGAGGCCGATGCCACCAATCAGTTCCCGCTGGCCCTGTGGCCGAAGCTGGGCGAACAGGGCCTGCTGGGCCTCACCGTGGAAGAAGAATACGGCGGCACCGGCATGGGTTACCTGGCCCACGTGGTGGCGATGGAAGAAATCTCGCGCGCCTCCGGCGGCATCGGCCTGTCCTATGGCGCGCACTCCAACCTGTGCGTGAACCAGCTGCGCAAGAACGGCAACGAGGAACAGAAGCAGCGCTTCCTGCCCGGCCTGTGCAGCGGCGCGCTGGTCGGCGCGCTGGCGATGAGCGAGCCGGGCGCCGGTTCGGACGTGGTGTCGATGAAGCTGCGCGCGGACAAGCGCGGCGACCGCTACGTGCTCAACGGCAACAAGATGTGGATCACCAACGGCCCCGATGCCGACGTACTGGTGGTCTACGCCAAGACCGACATGGCAGCCGGCGCCAAGGGCATCACCGCCTTCCTGGTCGAGAAGGGCATGAAGGGCTTCACCACCGCGCAGAAGCTGGACAAGCTGGGCATGCGCTCCTCGCCCACCTGCGAGCTGGTGTTCCAGGACTGCGAAGTGCCGGAAGAAAACGTGCTGGGCCAGGTGGGCGGTGGCGTGCGCGTGCTGATGTCCGGCCTGGACTACGAGCGCGTGGTGCTGTCCGGTGGCCCGCTGGGCCTGATGGCCGCGGCCATGGACGTGGTGATGCCGTACGTGCACGAGCGCCACCAGTTTGGTGAAGCCATCGGCAGCTTCCAGCTGATCCAGGCCAAGATTGCCGACATGTACGTGGGCCTGGGCGCCTGCCGCGCCTATGTCTACGCCGTGGCGCGCGCCTGCGACCAGGGCCGCACCACCCGCCAGGACGCCGCCGGCGCCATCCTGTATGCCGCCGAGAAAGCCACCTGGCTGACCGGCCAGGCGATCCAGATCCTGGGCGGCAACGGCTACATCAACGAATACCCGACCGGCCGCCTGTGGCGCGACGCCAAGCTGTATGAAATCGGCGCCGGCACCTCGGAGATCCGCCGCATGCTGATCGGCCGCGAACTGTTCCAGCGCACCCTGTAAGGCCACTGCGATGACCGTCCTCAACAGCCAGCTGCAACCGGGCAGCGACACCTTCGAAAGCAACCGCGCCGCCATGCAGGCCGTGGTTGATGACCTGCACGCCACGCTGGCGCGCACCGCGCTGGGCGGCAACGAGGCCGCGCGCGCCAAGCACACCGCACGCGGCAAGCTGCTGGTGCGCGACCGCATCGATGCCCTGCTCGACCCCGGCAGCGCCTTCCTGGAAATCGCGCCGCTGGCTGCGCACGGCATGTACGAAGACGCCGTGCCCGCCGCCGGCGTGGTGGCCGGCATCGGCCGGGTCAGTGGCGTCGAATGCGTGATCGTGGCCAACGATGCCACGGTCAAGGGCGGCACCTACTACCCGATGACGGTGAAGAAGCACCTGCGCGCGCAGGAGATCGCCGAGCAGAACCACCTGCCGTGCATCTACCTGGTCGATTCCGGTGGTGCTTTCCTGCCGCTGCAGGACGAGGTCTTCCCCGACCGCGATCATTTCGGCCGCATCTTCTACAACCAGGCCAACCTGTCCGCGCAGGGCATCCCGCAGATCGCCTGCGTGATGGGCAGCTGCACCGCCGGCGGCGCCTATGTGCCGGCGATGAGCGATGAAACGGTGATCGTGCGCGAGCAGGGCACGATCTTCCTCGGCGGCCCGCCGCTGGTGAAGGCGGCCACCGGTGAAGTGGTGACGGCCGAGGAACTGGGCGGTGCCGACGTGCACACGCGCATTTCCGGCGTGGCCGACCATATGGCCGACAACGACCTGCAGGCGCTGGCGCGGGTGCGCGCGATCATCGCCCAGCTGAACTGGCGCAAGCCGGAACCGGCGATGGCGGTGCAGCCTTCCGAGGAACCGCTGCTGCCGGCGCACGACCTGTACGGCGTGATCCCGGCCGATACGCGCAAGCCCTACGACGTGCGCGAAGTGATCGCACGCCTGGTGGACGGCTCGCGCTTCGATGAGTTCAAGCCGCGCTACGGCGCCACGCTGGTCACCGGCTTTGCGCATCTGAACGGCTATCCGATCGGCATCATCGCCAACAACGGCATCCTGTTCTCCGAGTCCGCGCTGAAGGGCGCGCACTTCATCGAGCTGTGCACCCAGCGCAACATCCCGCTGGTGTTCCTGCAGAACATCACCGGCTTCATGGTCGGCCGCAAGTACGAACAGGGCGGCATCGCCAAGGACGGGGCCAAGCTGGTGATGGCCGTGGCCTGCGCCAAGGTGCCCAAGTTCACCGTGGTCATCGGCGGTTCGTTCGGTGCCGGCAACTACGGCATGTGCGGCCGCGCGTATTCGCCCAACTTCCTGTGGATGTGGCCGAATGCACGCATCGGCGTGATGGGCGGCGAACAGGCGGCCAGCGTGCTGGCCACGGTCAAGCGCGATGGCATCGAAGCCAAGGGCGGGCAGTGGCCTACCGCGGAAGAAGATGCCTTCAAGGCGCCGATCCGCGACCAGTTCGAACAGCAGGGCCATCCCTACTACGCCAGCGCGCGCCTGTGGGATGACGGCGTGATCGATCCGGTCGACACCCGCCGTGTCCTGGCCCTGGCCCTGTCGGCCAGCCTCAACGCCGCCCCGCAGCAGACGCGCTTCGGCGTGTTCCGCATGTGACCCGTGCCATGACCGAGCAAGCTCCCATGAAGCCCGTTGCCATGTTCACCAAAGTACTGATCGCCAACCGCGGCGAGATCGCCTGCCGCGTCATCGCCACCTGCCGCCGCCTGGGCATCGCCACCGTGGCGGTGTATTCCGATGCCGACCGCAACGCGCGCCACGTGCGCCTGGCCGACGAGGCCATCCACATCGGTGCGGCCGCCGCGCGCGAAAGCTACCTGCGCGGCGACGTGCTGCTGGACGCCGCGCGCCGCAGCGGTGCGCAGGCCATCCACCCCGGCTACGGCTTCCTCTCCGAGAACGCCGATTTCGCCGATGCCTGTGCCGCCGCCGGCATCACCTTCATCGGCCCGCCGGCCAGCGCCATCCGCGCGATGGGCGACAAGAGCGCGGCCAAGGCCCTGATGGCCAAGGCCGGTGTACCACTGACCCCGGGCTACCACGGTGACCAGCAGGAGCCCGCGTTCCTGCGCGCGCAGGCCGATGCCATCGGCTACCCGGTGCTGATCAAGGCCAGCGCCGGTGGCGGTGGCAAGGGCATGCGCAAGGTCGAACGCAGCGAGGACTTCGTCGATGCGCTGGCCAGCTGCCAGCGCGAGGCCGCCTCGGCCTTCGGCAACGACCACGTGCTGGTGGAAAAGTACGTCGAGCGCCCGCGCCACATCGAGATCCAGGTGTTCGGCGATTCCCACGGGGATGCGGTGTACCTGTTCGAGCGCGACTGCTCGGTGCAGCGCCGCCACCAGAAGGTGCTGGAAGAAGCCCCGGCACCGGGCATGAGCGCCGAGCGTCGTGCGGCGATGGGCAAGGCCGCGGTCGATGCCGCGCGCGCGGTGGGCTACGTCGGTGCGGGCACGGTGGAGTTCATCGCCGGCCCGGACGGCGATTTCTATTTCATGGAAATGAACACCCGCCTGCAGGTCGAACACCCGGTGACCGAGTACATCACCGGTACCGACCTGGTGGAATGGCAGCTGCGCGTGGCCGCTGGCCTGCCGATGCCGCTGCGCCAGGAACAACTGGCCATCCACGGCCACGCCATCGAAGCGCGCCTGTACGCCGAAGATGCCGACCGTGGCTTCCTGCCGTCCACCGGCACCCTGCGCCGCCTGCGCCTGCCGACGCCCTCGGCGAACGTGCGCGTGGATACCGGCGTGGAGGAAGGCGACAGCATCACCCCGTACTACGACCCGATGATTGCCAAGCTGATCGTCTGGGACGTGGACCGCGAGGCCGCACTACGCCGCATGAGCCAGGCCCTGGCCGACTGCCAGGTGGTGGGCGTGACCACCAATGCCGGTTTCCTGCGCCGGCTGGTCAACACCGATTCGTTCGCGAACGCGAAGCTGGACACCGCGCTGATCGAGCGCGAACAGGCTGCACTGAACGCCGTGGGCGACAGCGATGATGCGCTGTGGCAACTGGCCGCCATCGCCGCCGTGGCCAGCACCGCGCGTGCGGGCAGCGATGCGCGCGATCCGCATTCGCCGTGGCAGGCACAGGATGGTTGGCGCCTGGGCGCAGCCGCGGCGCGCGTGCTGCCGCTGCAGCAGGGCGAGCGTACGCACACGCTGAAGGTGTGGCCGCAGGCCGACGGCTGGCGCGTGCAGCGCGACGAGGCTGCACCAGCCACGGTGCTCGGCAGCGCCGACGGCGACCGCCTGAGCGTGCAGCTGGACAGCCGCCGTTGGCAGCTGCAGCTGCTGCGCGAAGGCGACCAGCTGTATCTGTTCGGCGCCGATGGCCAGCACCGCTTCACCCTGCACGACCCGGTCGGTGAATCGGACAACGCCGTGGCCGACGCGGGCAGCCTGCTGGCACCGATGCCGGGCAAGATCGTGGCCACCCTGGTGGAAGCCGGTACGCAGGTGAAGCGCGGCACGCCGCTGGTGGTGCTGGAGGCGATGAAGATGGAGCACACCCTGCAGGCGCCGGCGGATGGCACGGTGAAGGGTTATCGCGCCAAGGCCGGTGACCAGGTGGGTGACGGTGCGGTACTGGTGGATTTCGAGGCGGGGTAAGCGTGGCTGGCCCGGCACTCAGCCGGGCCACACCACAGCGAGGGGATCCAGTTCCGGGGTGACCTGGGCGGCGCCCCTCCAGCCTGCACCACAGGCCAACAACGGTCCCTCCGCCAGGGGTTCCAGGCCAAGCGCCTGCTCGATATCCACTTCATTGATCGCGGCGGTGACATAGGCGCCCAGGCCCTGCTCGCCTGCAGCAGTGAACATCGCCTGCGAGATGTGCCCCAGATCCAGCAATGCGGCGCGGTAGGCCTTGGGATGGTTGCGGTATTTCCAGAAGGCGCGTGCATAGCGCACGGTCAGCAGAAGATGCACCGGCGCGTCTGCAAACCAGTGCTGGCCCGCCAGCAGGCGCTTGGCCAACCCTTCCATCGGTGGGCACGGCATCGCCACCAGCGCATGTTCAAGCGGTCGGTAGTGGTAGAGCCCTGGATCGATTCCGTCCACGCGCTGTACCAGCAGATAGGATTCAGCGGCATGCAGCGCGCCACCGGAGGGCACCGCCTTCTTCAGGAAGGCAACGCCGGGCTCGGCTTCCACGCGTGCATGCGCCATCACCGTGGCGGCCAGCAGCGCTGACAGCTGCGCTGGGCTGAGCGACCGCTGCGTGTCGAAATTGCGGCAGGTGACCCGCCGGTTGCCCGCAATGGCCTGGGTAGCAGGCCCCTGCGGCAGCGCGATGGGATCGCCATGACCGTGCTCGACGATCTCGGGTGCCGGCGGGCCCAGCTGCTCGCGCAGGTCGCGCGCAGTGAAAAGACGCCGCGCTTCCATCGCAGCGGCACTGTCTTCCCCTGACCAGCGCGACTGCCGGTGCAGCAGGGCGGCGGCGGGATACCAGTGCGCCTGCCGCTGTGCTTCATCGCGGGATCCCGGCTCGCCGGGTGCCGCTTCATCGACCAGAAGGCCCACGTCGATCAGCCGTGTCACATGCCCGCGATCTGGCTCGGCAAGCGTCGCCACGTCCCGCCAGCGCCCCGGGCTGACCCGTCCCAGCAGCGCTGCTTCCGCTTCATCCACCTGCACGGGCGCCTCCAGGTGCGGCGCCAGGGCCCACCACTGGACCACCTCGCGCAGGCCATCTCCGCCATCGGCCATCGCGGTGAGATCGAAGGACAGGCTCGCGCGTGGCTCCAGGAAAAGAATGCTGCAACGGCGAAAGCGCATGTCATGTACCGGAAAGCCCAAACAACTACAGTGGCGCAGGCCGCAAGGCAGGGCAATGCCTCAATTTTGCTGCAGGGCCGCCGATAGGATTTTCTACGTACTCCCACCCAGGCGCTTGATAGAAAATGACCGACACCAAGTCTCCGCTTTCAACTGAAGTCGCTTCCCGCCTGCTCGACCTGCTGGCGACCGACGATGACTTCCGGGCCCGCTTCCTGTCTGATCGCGAGGCGGCCCTGGCTTCCGTGGGCGCGGCGCCGGACCAGACGGGCGTCTACTGTGATCCGATCACCAAGCTGGCCAGCAAGGAAGCGTTTGCCGCAGCCCGCGATGCGCTGCTCGCCGACCTGACCGGAAAAGCGCTGTTCATGAATCCTCACTGCTTCATCGACGCCAAGGGCTGAGCAACCTTCGGGGCCGACCTGCTGGCCGGCCCTGTATCGAGGATGTTCCGGGTCTGCAGGCCATAGCTGCCTGCAACATCAGCGTAGGCCAGCCCGCGATGTGCCTGCAGCCACGCTGCCTCGCCCCGCTCTTTCGCCTCATCGCCCAGCATCGCGTACGCCTGCCGTTGCGACACATGCAGCGCAACCAGTGCCTCGTTCGTGTCCCAGGGCCGCAGTGCCTCCAGCGCTCGGGCCGGCTCGCCCGCCTGCATCAGCTGGCCGGCTTCCAGAATCGCAAGCATCTGCCGGGCGCGCGCATCATCAAGTGCGATGGCAACGCTGCGGTAGGTGGGCAGCCAGCGCTTGGCGACCCCCGGGTGACCTGCCCGCTGCGCCAGCCACGCCGCTGCCATCGCAGTGAACAGCCTCGATTCGCGTTCGACCGTGTCCTCGGGGCCCTGCACCTTCGCAGCGGCGGCGTCCCACTCTGCAGCAGAAGGCGCATCCCCGGCTGACCAGCGAACGTTCAAGTCGATCAGGGTGAACAGCTCGCAGAGCACCGGCTCTCCGCAGCGCTCCAGGCTTCCGGCTGACAGGGCCACTGCCTTGTCCCACTGGCCACGTTCTGCGGCGAACGTGATGCGCTCGATGCTGTTGGGCAGCGAGGGCGGAAGCTGCCCAAGCAGTGCCTCTGCACCATCAAGGTCGCCTTTGGCGGCCAGCGCTGCGGCCATCTGCCGGCTGCCCGCCCAGTCGCCCGTATGCGTGGCCGCCTGGAAGTAGAACATCGAGCGTTCCAGATCATCTTCGGCCAGGTACATGCGGCCGAGAAAATCCAGTGCCATGGCGCGTGCCGGATTCTGCGATGCCAGCAACGTCCGTGCAGCGTCGATCGCTTGCGCGTACTTGCCCTCGCTCGCCAGTGCATTGGCGTAGTTGGCACGCGCCCCGTAGTGATCCGGGTAGAGCGTGGAGAGGGCTTCCCAGCGGCGCGCGATGTCCTTGAAGGCCCCTCCGCTGAACTCCGTACCCCAGGCATCCATGTACAGGGCATCGCGGGGGCTCATGCGGTTGCGCAAGGCCATTGCCCGCTCGAAGAACGTGCGGGCCATCGCCATGTTGCCCTGGCTGTAGTGCACCCGCATGCTCCCTACATAGGCGAACGCAAACTGCGGGTCGATGCGCGCCGCCTGGTCGAAATGTTCCAGTGCCTCGCGGGTGCGGTGCTCGGCATAGGCTGACAGGCCCAGCGCATAGGCCCGCAGCGCATCCAGGTCACCCGTGGTGACTTCCGGCAGCGGACGCGAATCGTTCCTGATCGATGCCAGTGATTCACCCAGGCGCGCACGCATGGCCGATACCACCTGATCCGTGGACCCGAGCACGGACTGCAGGCCGCGGCCTTCGGCATGCTCCGAATAGACCGCGACCCCACTGACCGGATCGATGACCTGCAGCGCAACCTGCAGTTGGCCATGCACTTCCTGCACGGTGGGCAGCACGACGGCACGCGCGCCGTCGCGCAGCGCAATCTGGATCGCCAGGTCGCGATCGATGGCCGGGGCATCCTCGGCGCGCATGCGGCGCAGCGTGTCGCGGACCTTCAGGTCGCTCAGTACATTGACGTAGCGGGATTGTTCCAGGCTGATGCGCAGTGCCTGGTCCATGCCCTGCTCGAACAGCGGGTCGTTGGTCAGGTTCCGCACATCGGCGAGCACCACCCAGTCACGTTCGGCGAAGGCGATGGCAGGCTCGGGCCGCAACAGCGTCCACAGCATCGTTGCCACCAGGGCCAACGCCGCTACCTCGGCCAGCAGGGACGTCGGCCGCCGCCACAGCGGCAGGATCGGCCACGCCTTGGCGCTCCTGCGCGGGCGCCGCAGGGGTGCAGTCCCCTTGCGACCCAGTTCGACCACCTGCAGTTCGGCATCGCCGCCGCGGAAGCGCCAACGCCCGTGCGACTTCCAGACCCGTTCGGCACCCTCGGCTGGCAGCGCATCCTGCGACCGCCGGACCATCGATTCGGCCACCCCCGAAAGCAGCAACTGCCCCGGCCGCGCCATCTGCATCAACCTCGCCGCCAGTGGCTTGGCCAGGCCCTCCACTTCCACGGGCTTGGCACCCAGTGCGATGGCGTCGGTGCTGTTGGTCCAGATCATGATCTCGCCCACATGCAGGCCCGCGCGGCACAGCAGGCGAGCGCGATGGGGCGCACCCAGATCAAGCAGCCCCTGCTGGTAGTCCAGCGCGAAGCCGACCGCATCGGCAGGACGCTTGAAAATCATGAACAAGCCATCGGAGCGATCGATCTGCTGCCCGCGCCAACGCTGCTGCAGGGTCAGCACCAGGCGATCATGCTGCTGGAACAGTTCGGCGGCAGCGGCATCACCCAGCCGGTTCACGACGTGCAGCGAATCGCACAGATCAGTGAAAAGCAGTGCCCGCACCTGGGGCGTGTTGTCAGGGGTGGAGCCGATGGCATCCTTCATCGGTGGGGCTCGCCATTATCCTGCTGGAGGGTATGCAAATGCCCAACGCACGCAATCACCACCGTCGCGCTTGGCCTGGTACAGCGCGCGGTCGGCACGGCCGTACCACTCGCTCCAGTCGCCCTGCACGTCCAGCATCGTGGCACCGATGCTGGCCGGGGTGACGTGCGGGTTGCCATGGCTGCGTTCGAGCAGGCCATGCACCGCGCTGAGGATGAACTCGGCCGCGTGCTGGGCCGCCTCGCGGTCGGCGTGGCGCAGGATCAGGCAGAACTCATCGCCGCCCAGCCGGCAGGCCAGGTCGTGCTCGCCGGCCATCGAACGCAGGATGTTGCCCATGCTCTGCAGCACGCGGTCACCGGCCTGGTGGCCGTGGCGGTCGTTGACCTGCTTGAAGCGGTCGCAGTCGATCAGCAGCAGCGCCTGCGGCGCGCCATCGGGCTGGCTGCGGCAGTCCTGCAGGTACCGGGTCAGGCCACGGCGGTTGTGCAGGCCGGTCAGTTCATCGGTCTGCACCAGTTCGCGCGTGTGGGTGAGCTGGTGGGTGGTGATGTACAGGTTGTCCAGCGCGGTTTCCAGGTCGTGGTTGCGCCGGCGCAGCTGGCTGATCAGCACCTGTTCGTTGGACAGCATGCGCATGATCGTGCGGCGCAGGAAGTAGGCCACCAGCCCTGGATCGGATTCGACCAGGCAATGGAAATCGGCCGGGCCCAGTTCCAGCACCTGGCAATCGTCGATGGCACGGGCGCCGGCACTGCGCAGGTGGTCGCCCACCAGCAGGCCGAGTTCACCGAAGAACTCATGCCGCCCCAGGGTCTTGACCACCAGGTCCTCGCCGAAATCCAGTTCGATCCGGCCTTCCACGATGACGTACATGCGTTCGCCACGATGGCCGCGATGGAACAGCCACTGCCCGGCCTCGACCCGGGAGAGCCGCGCGAACCGCGCGAACAGGGCGACTTCCGCGTCCGACAACACGGCGTGCACGATCTCGGCCATCGCCACCTGGGCGATACCGGTTGTCATGTCGATGTTCTCGGCCGCACCCCTGCCGGTCATTCCCCGCCGCCAGCGTCCCCTGGTGAGGAGCGGAGCATAGCAGTGAATCAAACTGTGCGCGTCTTCTCATTTTTCATGAAGACACCACGATCGGGCCCGAACAGGCGGGCAACCCGCATTCATGAGGGCAGTTGCCGCGCGCGGGCGGCGCCCGGATACAACGACGCCGGCAGGTCCCCCGACCTGCCGGCGTCGTCTGGCCCTTCCCTGGCCACCCTGATGGGTCCGAGGGCCCGGGTAGAGTCGAGCTTGCTCGACTGTCCTGGCCTCGGGCGCGGTCACGTCAGTCGAGCAAGCTCGACTCTACGGGTCCGAGGTTGGCTCAGGCGGCGCGTTCGCTGCGGCCGCCGTGGAACTGCTCTTCTTCGGTCGAGCCGGTCAACGCGGTGGTCGAGGACTGGCCCTGCTGGATGGCCTGGGTGACCGCATCGAAGTAGCCGGTGCCGACTTCGCGCTGGTGCTTGACCGCGGTGAAGCCACGCTCGGCCGCTTCGAACTCGGCTTCCTGCAGTTCCACGAACGCGCTCATCTGGCGGCGCGCGTAGCCGTGGGCCAGGTTGAACATGCCGTAGTTCAGCGCGTGGAAGCCGGCCAGGGTGATGAACTGGAACTTGTAGCCGTAGCTGCCCAGCTCGCGCTGGAACTTCGCAATCGTGGCGTCGTCCAGGTTCTTCTTCCAGTTGAAGCTGGGCGAACAGTTGTAGGCCAGCAGCTTGCCGGGGAACTTCGCATGGATCGCCTCGGCGAATTTCCGCGCGAACTCCAGGTCCGGCTTGCCGGTCTCGCACCACACCAGATCGGCATAGGGCGCGTAGGCCAGGCCGCGGCTGATGGCCTGGTCCAGGCCGTTGCGGGTCTTGTAGAAGCCTTCCACGGTGCGTTCGCCGGTGGTGAACGGCTGGTCGTTGCCGTCGATGTCGCTGGTCAGCAGGTCGGCGGCTTCGGCATCGGTGCGCGCCACCAGCAGGGTCGGCACGCCCAGCACGTCGGCGGCCAGGCGCGCGGCGTTGAGCTTCTCGATGGCCTCGCGGGTCGGCACCAGCACCTTGCCGCCCATGTGCCCGCACTTCTTCACCGAGGCCAGCTGGTCCTCGAAGTGCACGCCGGCGGCACCGGCTTCGATCATCGCCTTCATCAGCTCGAAGGCGTTGAGCACGCCGCCGAAACCGGCTTCGGCATCGGCCACGATGGGCTGCAGGAAGTCGATGTCATCCTTGCCTTCGGCGTGGTGCAGCTGGTCGGCGCGCAGCAGGGTGTTGTTGATGCGCTTGACCACCGCCGGCACCGAGTCGGCCGGGTACAGCGACTGGTCCGGGTACATCTGCCCGGCCAGGTTGGCATCGGCGGCCACCTGCCAGCCGGACAGGTAGATCGCCTTCAGCCCGGCCTTGACCTGCTGCATGGCCTGGTTGCCGGTCAGCGCGCCCAGCGCGTTGACGAACTCGCGCTCGTGCAGCGATTTCCACAGCTTTTCCGCGCCCAGGCGGGCCAGCGAATGCTCGATGTGGACGGTGCCACGCAGGCGCACCACGTCGGCGGCGCTGTAGTTGCGCTGGATGCCTTCCCAGCGCGGGTGGGTGTCCCAGTCGTGCTGGATCTGTTCGGCAGTGGGCAGGGTGCTCATGTCTTTCTCCAGTTCGGTGTTGTAGAGCCGGGCGCTGCCCGGCTGGGATGGATTCGGGGCAGCAAGGACGATGCGGTCAGTCGATGCGCGCGTAGGCCGGCAGGGTCAGGAAATCGGTCAGTTCGTCGTCGCGGCTCAGTTCGCCCAGCAGGGCGATGGCCTCGCCGATGCGGGCGCCGCCAGGCAGTGCGCGGGTATCGCCCAGCCGCGCCGGCAGCTGCGCCAGGGCGGTGTCGAGCAGCGGCAGATCGATGGCGGTACCGTCGTCCAGCTGCTGGCCCGGCGTGTGCAGCCACTGCCACAGCTGGCTGCGGCTGATCTCGGCGGTGGCCGCGTCTTCCATCAGGTGGTGGATCGGCACGCAGCCGTTGCCGTCCAGCCACGCGGCCAGGTAGCGCACGCAGACTTCGACATTGCCCTCGAAACCGGCACGGGTGATGCTGCCTGGCGGCCGCGCGATCAGTTCATCGCGGCCCACCCGCACGTCCTGGCGCAGCACCTGGTGCTGGTTGGCGGTGGGCATGTGCTCGTCGAAGATGGCCATCGCCACCGGGATCAGCGCCGGGTGCGCGACCCAGGTGCCGTCGTGGCCAGCGCTCACCTCGCGCAGCTTGTCGGCACGCACCCGGGCCATGGCCTGTTCGTTGGCGGCGGCATCGCTGTTGATCGGGATCTGCGCGGCCATGCCGCCCATCGCATGCGCGCCGCGGCGGTGGCAGGTCTGGATCAGCAGTTCCGAATAGGCCTTCAGGAACGGCTGGGTCATGGTCACCTGGCCGCGCTCGGGCAGCACGCGGTCGGCGTGGCGGCGGAAGGTCTTCAGGTAGGAAAAGATGTAGTCCCAGCGCCCGCAGTTCAGGCCGACGATGCGCTCGCTCAGGGCGTGCAGGATCTCGTCCATCTCGAACACCGCCGGCAGCGTTTCGATGAGCACGGTCACCTTGATCTGGCCGTGCGGCAGGCCGAGCATGCCTTCGATGTGCGACAGCGCGGTCTCCCACAGGGCGGCCTCTTCCATGTTCTGCAGCTTGGGCAGGTAGAAGTACGGGCCGCGGTCCTTGGCCTGCAGCGCGCGCGCATTGTGGAAGGCGAACACCGCCGCATCGAACAGGCCGCCGGCGATGAACTGGCCATCGACGCGCACGTGCTTCTCGTCCAGGTGCCAGCCGCGCGGGCGCACGATCAGTACCGCCTGTTCCTCAAAGGGGCGCAGCGAGTAGTGCTTGCCCGGCTTGCCGTTGGCAGCCGGCGCAGTGAATTCCAGATCGCCGCGCACGGCAGCCGCCAGCGACTGCTGCCCGGCCAGCAGGTTGCGCCAGGTTGGCGAGGTGGAATCCTCGAAGTCGGCCATGAACACCTTGGCGCCGGAGTTCAGCGCGTTGATGACCATCTTCGGGTCGGTCGGGCCGGTGATCTCGACGCGGCGGTCCTGCAGTGCGGCCGGCAGCGGCGCCACGCGCCAGTCGCCGCTGCGGATGGCGGCGGTGTCTTCGCGGAAGTCCGGCAGGCCGCCCTGGTCGAAGAACGCCTGGCGCTCGCGGCGGGCCTGCAGCCGCGCCTGCCGGCCCGGTTCCACCGCCCGGTGCAGCGAGACCAGCAGCGCCAACAGCGGTGCCGGCAGCACGGTCTCCTGGCCGGCCACACGGGTCGCCAGAGCGATGCCGGGGGTGGCCTTGGCGGGGATGGAGGAAACGGCGGAAGCGACGGCGGACATGGGGCGACTCCAGCGGTGGGGGAACGCCCCCAAAGTGCCGCCCGGGCGGAGTATTTGGCAAAACAGTTTTTGCAATGTTGTACATAAGGTGTGCTAATACTTATGACGCCATGACCACGCGCAGCCCGCCAAGTCCGCGTTTTTCCTACAAATCCGACCGGCTGAAGCCGCTCCGGGCGTTCTGCCAGACGGTGCGCCTGGGCTCGGTCTCACGGGCCGCTGAGGCGCTTTTCGTCAGCCAGCCGGCGATCAGCCTGCAGCTGCAGGCACTGGAACGTGAGCTGGGGGTGCCGCTGTTCGAGCGCAGCGGGCGGCGCCTGGTGCCCAGCCGCGAGGGCCAGGTGCTGTATGAAATGGCGCAGCCGCTGGTGGAAAGCCTGGACGGGCTGGAAGCGCGCTTCCGCGACAAGGTGCGCGGGCTGGATGCGGGCGAGCTGAACATCGCCGCCAACAGTTCGACCATCCTGTACCTGCTGCCGAAGATCGTCGAACGCTTCCGCCTGCACCACCCGGACGTGCGCCTGACCCTGCACAACGCGATCAGTGCCGATGGCACCGACCTGCTGCGCGAGGACGCAGCCGACCTGGCGATCGGTTCGATGACCGACGTACCCGCAGACCTGACCTATGCGCCGGCCTACCGCTTCGAACAGGTGCTGATCGCGCCGCACGACCATCCGCTGGCCAGCGGCGGCGAGCTGGAACTGGCCGACATCGCGCGCTACCCGCTGGTGCTGCCGCCGAAGCGGCAGATCACCTACCGGCTGGTGGACCAGGTGTTCCAGCGCCACCGCATTGCCTACACCGTGGCGCTGGAAGTGGGCGGCTGGGAGGTGATCAAGCAGTACGTGGCGATGGGCATGGGCATTTCCATCGTGCCGGCGCTGTGCCTGCATGAGAGCGACCATGAGCGCTTGGCGGCGCGGTCGATGAAGCGCTGGTTCCCGGAGCGCAGTTACGGGGTGATCGTGCGACGGGGCAAAGCGTTGTCGGCGCAGGCGCGGGCGTTCATCGAGCTGATCCAGCCGGAGTTGTTCAGCCCGCGCGATTACGACCAGAGCGGGCATTCGGAAAGGTAGATCCACGCCATGCGTGGATGCCTTCGATCTACCGGGGTCAGAGCCCGCCGCTGCGCAACGGGATCTGACCCCACTTCCGACCCATTTCCGGCTGACGATGAATAAACTGGCCCCATGTCCATCGAACTCCGCCACCTGCGCTACTTCCTCGCCGTTGCCGATACGCTGCACTTCGGCCAGGCGGCCGAGCGGCTGGGCATGTCGCAGCCGCCGCTCAGCCAGCAGATCCGCCAGCTGGAGGAACTGATCGGGGCGCGCCTGTTCGTGCGCAGCCATCGCCGCGTGCAGCTCACTGCCGCCGGTGAGCTGCTGCAGGAACGTGCGCGGGCCATCGTGCAGCAGGTGGAAACGGCGGTGGACGAGGTGCAGCGCGCGCAGCGCGGTGAACAGGGCGAGCTGCATATCGGCCTGACCCGGGCCACGCCGCTGTCGCCGCAGATTCCGCGTTCGATCCTGCACTACCGCCAGCAGTACCCGCAGGTGCGCCTGCAGCTGAGCGAAATGAACACCCTGCAGCAGATCGATGCCCTGCTCGATGGCAGCCTGGACGTGGGCATCATCCGCAAGCGTGCGCTGCCGCCGGAACTGGTGGCGCACAGCCTGTTCGTCGATCCGCTGGCGTTGATCGTGCACGCCGACCACCCTGCCCTGCGCCGCCTGTCGAAGCAGGGCACGCTGGCGCTGCGCGATTTCGCCCAGGAGCCGTTCGTGGCGTTCCGCCGCAGTGCCGGGGCCGGCATCCATGACCACATGATCGCGCTGTGCGCAGCGGCGGGGTTCACCCCGCGCATCGTGCAGGAGGCCGGTGAGGCGTCGACGCTGATCAGCCTGGCAGCCGCCGGGCTGGGCGTGGCGGTGCTGCCCTCCTCGTGCGACCACATCCGGGTGGAGGGCGCACGCTTCGTGGCGCTGGCCGATGCCGGGGCGCATTCGGAAGTGCAGCTGGCCTGGCACCGCGAAGGGGTGACGCCGTTGATCCGCAATTTTGCCGGGTTGTTGCGCGGGGCGTTCGCCGAGGGGTGATGCGCCGCGCTGCGCGCTCGCCGGGCATGGCCCGGCGCTACCGCCGCATCACACAGGTAGCGCCGGGCCATGCCCGGCGGGCGTCAGGCGGTGACCGGCTGCGGGGCGCGCTGCTGCAGGGCCCAGATGATGCCGCCGCCGAGCACGGTCAGCACGCCGGTGAACAGGCACACGCCCAGCCAATCCCACGCGGCATAGGCCAGGCCACCGACGGCGCCGAGCACGCTGCTGCCCAGGTAATAGGCGAACAGGTACAGCGCCGAGGCTTCGGCACGCATCGAACCGGCACGGCTGCCAACCCAGCTGCTGGCCACCGAATGGCCACCGAAGAAGCCGAAGGTGACCAGGGCGATGCCCAGCGCCATCGTGGTCAGCCACGGCATCGACAGCAGCACAATGCCGGCACCGATCAGGCCGAAGGCAATGGTCAGCACGCGGCCACGCCCGTAGCGCGTGGCCTGCTGGCCCATCCACGCCGAGCTGAACGTGCCGACCAGGTACACGCTGAAGATCAGGCCGACCACGGTCTGGCTGAGGTGGTACGGCGGCGCCAGCAGGTGGTAGCCCAGGTAGTTGTAGAGGGTGACGAACACGCCCATCAGCACGAACGAGGTGGCGAACAGCCACGGCAGGCCCGGATCGGCGAACAACGTGCGCCAGCGCGAGGGCAGCTGGCGCAGGCCGCCACGGCGTGCCTGGAAGTGCCGCGACGCCGGCAGCTGCAGCCACAGCAGCACGGTGCTGGCCACGGCGATGATCGAGACCACGCCGATGCCCCAGCGCCAGCCCCAGTGGTCGGCGATGATGCCGGCGAGCAGACGCCCGCTCATGCCACCGATGGCGTTGCCGCCGATGTACAGGCCCATGGCCAGGCCCAGCGCGCGGCTGTCCATTTCCTCCACCAGGTAGGTCATCGCCACCGCCGGCACGCCGCTCAGCGCCAGGCCCAGCAGGGTGCGCAGCACCAGCATGGTGGTCCAGTCATCGACCAGTGCGGTGCACAGCGACAGCAGGGCCGAGGCCATCAGCGCGACGATCATCAGTGGCCGGCGGCCCACAGCATCGGACAGCAGGCCGGCCAGCAGCATGGCCACGGCCAGGGTGCCGGTGCTCAGGGACAGCGACATCGCGCTGCCGGCGGCAGACACCCCGAAGTGGCGGCTGAACTCGGGCAGCAGGGGCTGCACGGTGTACAGCAGGCCGAAGGTCGAGAACCCCGCCAGGAACAGCGCGACCGCCGTGCGCCGGAACGCCGGGGTGCCCTGCTGGATGCGGGTGTCGACAACGGAATCAGGAGTGCGGGGGCGGCCGCTGAGGGACGCCGCAGTTTCGCCAGTCATGGGATCGAAGGGCCGTGGGGGCGGCCGGCGTGGGGGTACGGGTCCCAGCGTAGGCCCCTCGATCCAGTCGATCCATAACCTGATGAGTCAGGATCGATATGCAGGACGTATCAATTCAGCTTACAGGTGCTTCCATTCGAAGCCATCGCCGCTGCGGTAGTAGATCGCCACGGCACGGCCATAGACCTTGCCGGCGTCGACGAAGCCGAAGAAGCGGCCATCGAAGCTGTTGCCGCGGTGGTCGCCCAGCACCAGCAGCTTGCCGTCCGGCACCACCATGTCGCCGATGTCCGGGCCACCGCCCATGTCCAGGTCAAGCTGGGCCTGGCGCTCACCGAAGGCTTCGGTGTCGCGCAGGTCGGCGATCTCCAGCGGCTGGCCGTTGATGGCCAGGTGGCCGCCGCGCAGCTGCACGTGGTCACCGGCCACGGCCACCACGCGCTTGATCAGGCGGGTGCCATCGGCCGGCGAATCGAACACGGCCACTTCGCCGCGCTGCGGGGTGCCGGTGGCCAGCAGCTGCTGGCTGGTGAACGGCAGGCGCAGGCCGTAGGCGCGCATGTCCACCACCACGCGGTCGCCGGGCTGCAGGGTCGGCTGCATCGAGCCGCTGGGCACCACGTAGTGGTTGGCCAGGGTGTCGCGGGCAGCGGCAAGCAGGCCGAGCATGACCAGCAGCGGCAGCGCTTCCTTCTTCAGCCAGGTGAGCGCGCGTTCGGCAAACGGGGGGCGGGTGACAGCGTCCATGGCAGGTTCCGGGTAGGCGGTAGCGCTATCAGACCACACATGGGGGGAGAGGTTCCCGCACGGGTTACGCAGGTTTTACGCGCGTCCCCGGCAACGGGCATCGCTCCTTTACGGGCACCGCGCGCATCGTGTGCCCACCGCGCCACAGGGCGCATTCCACAAGGTGTTGTATGACCCTCCTGGTGATCCGCCACGCGTCTTCGCCGGCACCGCGCCCGCAGCTGCCGGCACAGCTGAGCGGCCATTGCGTGCTGTGCAGCGACTGCGCCAGCCTGTCCGAAGTGCGCCACTGCCTGTGCCAGCCGCAGGCGCGCTCGGCCGACTGGGTACTGCTGGATGTCGGTGCGGCCGACGAGGCGCAATGGCAGGCCGAGGGCGGCGCATTGCAGGCGGCGCTGGAACGACTGCCAGCGCAGTACATCGAACTGCAGTCGCGCAGCGAACCGGGGCTGGAGGCGCGCCTGCGCCTGCAGCACGGTCCGGCCGCGGTGGTGGTCGACCAGCGCAGCCAGCAGGCCGGTTACCCGTTGTCGCTGGCCATCGTTGGCCGCCGCCTGGCGCAGGAGGGCTGAGCCATGTCGATCTTCATCATTCGTGGCCCGGAAGCCGCCGGCACCCTGATCCGCACGGCGATGCCGCTGCCGGCGCCGGTGCTGAAATCACTGGTGCACCGCGCGATCGACGCCGGCACCAGCGTGGCCATCCGCGCCTGCGGCTCGGAACAGGAACTGCTGGATGCACTGCGCGTGGCCGACCACAGCCGCGGCGAGGTGACGCTGCTCGACCCGGGCGCGTGTGCCAACAGCCTGCGCCTGCAGCGCCTGCTGCCGTACCTGCACAACGCCTACGTGGAAGTACATGACGACGGTGCAGTTGCCGAACCGTGCCTGCCGGCCGGTGTCGGCCAACGCCTGGGCATCGCCGCCGGCTACGGTGCGCAGAGTTACGTTCTGGCGCTGGACATCGCGCTGGATCACCTTGGGTTGGCCGAACAGGCCAATCGCGTGCACGTAGGGACGTAACGCGCTTCTGTAGAGTCGAGCCATGCTCGATTGGCTTTTCGCGGAAAGGCAGCCGAGCGCGGGCTCGGCTCTACAAAGACCAGTCGAGCATGGCTCGACTCTACATAAAGAAAAACGGCGGGGTTGCCCCCGCCGTTTTCTGTTTCTTACTTCAGCCCGCGGAACTTCAGCAGCGGTTCCACCGACGGGTCCTTGCCGCGGAAATCGCGGTACAGGGTCGACAGTTCCACGCTGTTGCCGCGCGAGAGGATCTTGTCGCGGAACTCCTGGCCGTTGGCCGCCGTCAGGCCACCGTGTTCGGTGAACCACTGGTAGGCGTCATGGTCCAGCACTTCGGCCCAGAAGTAGGCGTAGTAACCGGCCGAATAGCCACCGCCCCAGATGTGGTCGAAGTAGGTGGTGCGGTAACGCGGCGGCACCTGCGGCAGGTCGACCTTGAACTTCTTCAGCGCGCTGGCTTCAAAGGCGCCGACGTCCTGCAGCGGCGCATCGGCCTTCTGCGTGTGCCAGGCCAGGTCAAGCAGCGCGGCCGACAGGTACTCGGTGGTCGCGTAGCCCTGGTTGAAGCTGCGTGCCTTGAGGATCTTGTCGACCAGTTCCTGCGGCATCGCTTCGCCGGTCTTGTAGTGCTTGGCGTAGTTGGCGAAGACCTTCGGGTCCAGCGCCCAGTGCTCGTTGAACTGCGAGGGGAACTCGACGAAATCGCGCGAGGTGGCGGTACCGGCGATCGACGGGTACTTCACGTTCGAGAACATGCCATGCAGGGCGTGGCCGAACTCATGGAACATGGTGGTGACGTCGTCGAAGCTGATCAGCGCAGGCTGGCCATCGGCCGGCTTGGTGAAGTTGCAGACGTTGTAGACCACCGGCTTGGCACCGGTCAGGCCGTCCTGCTCGACGAACACGTCCATCCAGGCGCCGCCGGACTTGGTGTCACGCTTGAAGTAGTCGGTGTAGAACAGGGCCAGCGAGGTGCCGTCCTTGTCGAACACTTCGTACACCTTCATGTCCGGGTTGTAGGTCGGAATGTCGGTGCGCGGCTTGAAGGTGATGCCGTACAGCTGGGTGGCGGCGTAGAAGACGCCGTTCTGCAGCACGTTGTCCAGTTCGAAGTACGGCTTGACCTGCGACTCGTCCAGATCGTACTTGGCCTTGCGGACCTGCTCGGCGTAGAAGTCCCAATCGGAAGCGGCGACCTGGAAACCACCCTTCTGGGCGTCGATCACCTTCTGGATTTCGCCGGCTTCGGCACGCGCCTTGGCGGTGGCGGCCGGCACGGTGTCGGTCAGCAGCTTCAGCGCCGCGGCCGGGGTCTTGGCCATCTGGTCGCCCAGCTGGTAATCGGCGAAGGTTTCAAAGCCGAGCAGCTTGGCCTTCTGCGCGCGCAGCTGGGCCAGGCGCTGCACGGTCTCGCGCGTGTCGTTCTTGTCGCCACGCTCGGCGCGGGTTTCCGAGGCCTTCAGCACGGCCGCGCGCTGGTCGCGATCGCTGAGCGAGCCCAGCACCGGCTGCTGGGTGGTGTTCTGCAGCGGCAGCACGAACTTGCCATCCAGCTTGCGATCCTTGGCGGCGTTGGCCGCGTTGTTGATCGCGTTCTCGTCCAGGCCGGCCAGCTTGGTCTTGTCATCGACGACCACGGCCGCAGCGGCGGTTGCAGCCACCAGGCGGGTGTGGAACTGGGTGGACAGGGTGGTCTCTTCGACGTTGAGCTTGCGCAGACTCGCCTTGTCGGCGTCGGACAGCTGCGCGCCAGCGCGCACCAGGCCGTCGTAGTAATGCTCGACCAGGCGCTTCTGCACCGGGTCCAGTTCCAGCGTGTCACGCTGGTCGTACAGCGACTTCACGCGGGCGAACAGCTTCGGGTCGAGGTTGATCTCGTCCTGGTGCGCAGCCAGCTTCGGGGCGATGTCTTCCTGGATCTTCTGGCGCGCTTCGGTGCCATCGGCCTGGACCAGGCCGAAGAAGATGCGCGACACGCGGTTCAAGGTCTCGCCGCTGCGCTCCATCGCCACGATGGTGTTGTCGAAGGTGGCCGGCTCGGCGTTGTCGGCGATCTTGCGGACATCGGCCAGGTGCTGGCGCATGCCTTCTTCGAAGGCCGGCGTGTAGTCGCTGTCCTTGATCTTGTCGAACTGCGGCGCCTGGAACGGCAGCGTGCTGGCGCTCAGCAGCGGGTTGGTGGAGGCTTCGGCCGGCTGCTGGGCCGGGGCTTTCTGTGCTTCGGACACGGGGGTGGACTCCTTGCCGGAACAGGCCGCCAGCGCCAGGCTGATGGCGGCGGCCAGGACTACGGTACGCGACATGTAAAACGCTCCTTGGGCGGACGGTATGGGATACCAGCCCTCCACCCTACTCCTGTCGCGCTCGCCCGGCATGTGCCGGACGTGGCGCCTCGGTTGCCGGCCGTGGCCGGCTCAGACCGTGCCGCGGGTCTTGCCCATCCAGGGCCGGTAGAACTCACGGATGGCGGCCATGTCGGCGGCGTCATCGCCGGTCGGCTGGAACAGCGGGCCGATGCCGATGGTCTTTTCCGGGTAGTGGAAGTACGCCGCCAGGACCGGCACGTCGGCCATCCGCGCGATCTTCAGGAAACCGGCTTTCCAGTCCTTCACGGCCTTGCGGGTGCCTTCGGGGGTGATGGCGAACCACATCTTCTCGTTGTTGCGCAGCAGGTCCACGGCCTGGCCGACGGTGCCCTGCGGCGCGCTGCGGTCCAGCGGGATCACGCCCAGCTTGTGCAGCAGGGGGCCCAGCGGCCACCAGAACAGCGAGGCCTTGCCCAGCACTTTCACCTTCATGCCCAGTGCGATCTTCGCCGCCATGCCCCACAGGCCGTCCCAGTTGGACGAATGCGGGGCGATGATGAAGACCAGCCTGGGCACGTCAGGCAGGGTACCGGTGACCTTCCAGCCGCCCATGCGCAGCGTGCAGCGCGCCAGCCAGCGCAGGAAGGCGTTGGGTTTGACCTGCGGCATGCTCGGCGGAACGGCCGGCAGCAACGGCGTCGGGTTGTTCAAGCAATCACTCCCAGTCACGTGATGAGCGCCCGCGCTTGATCTGCGCGCGCCCGCGTTTGGCGTCCAGACGACGCAGTTTCGACCCGAGGGTCGGCTTGGTGGCCTTGCGTGGCTTGGGCACGCTCAACCCGGCCTGGATGAAGGCCGCCAGCCGCTCGCGCGCATCCTCGCGATTGCGATCCTGGGTCCGGAACCGTTGCGCATCGATGACCAGCACGCCTTCGCCGGTCATGCGCCGGTCGCGCCGCGCCAGCAGGCGCTCGCGCAACGGGTCGGGCAACGAGGGCGAGTTGGCCACGTCGAAACGCAGTTCCACCGCGGTGGAGACCTTGTTGACGTTCTGCCCGCCGGCGCCACTGGCACGCACGAACCGCTCGACGATCTCGCCGTCGGGGATTTCAAGCTGCGCGCTGATGGTGACCGGTCCACTGCCCATCCGCGCATTGTAGCGGCAGCTGCGTTGCCGTGGCTGCCATCGCGTGGCGTATGCCGCCGATCAGGCACCGAACACGCCGCCTTCGCCTGTCCAGCAGGTATGCTGGCCGTCCCATGTACCGCAGGAAGCTTCGCATGACCCGCTTCATTCCCGCCCTGTCCACCGCGCTGCGCCGTACCGTGCTGCTGCTGGCGCTGGCCGCGGCGAGCGCGCCGGCCCTGGCGGCAGCGCCCACCGATGCCGACATCAACCGCCTGCTGGCCGCCTCGCGTGCGCAGAGCCTGCTCGACGGCATGCTGCCGCAGCTGGAGGCGATGCAGCGCCAGCAGTTCGAGGAAATCGCCCGGCAGCGCCAGCTCACCCCGCAGCAGACCGAGCAGCTGCAGCGCATGCAGCAGCGCACCACCGCCACCCTGACCAAGGCGCTGTCCTGGCAGCAGCTGCGGCCGATGTACGTGGATCTCTACAAGAAGAGCTTCAGCAAGGAAGACGTGCTGGCGATGGCCGAGTTCTACGAGAGCTCGGCCGGGCAGAGCCTGCTGGACAAGACCCCGCTGCTGATGCAGAACGTGATGATCGCCATCCAGGAAAAGATGAAGCCGCTGATGGCCGACCTGGAGAAGGACATGCAGGCGATCATCAACGAGCCCGAAGTGAAGTGAGGCGGTAGCGCCGGGCCATGCCCGGCGAGCGCGAAGCGCGGCCGTTTCAGATGGATGGGGTCAGAGCCCTTTCCCTGCGGGAAAGGGATCCGACCCCGGAAACATCAGGCGACCTGCCAGCCGAACAGGTCCAGCGCCTTCTGGAACTCGCCATCCACCGGTGCGCGCACGTCCACCGTGCCGCCATCGGGGTGCGGGAAACGCAGGCGTTCGGCGTGCAGCAGCATGCGGTGCACGCCCTGCATGCGGAAATTGCGGTTGTGGCGGCCATCACCGTGGCTGGTATCGCCGATCAGGTGATGCGAGAGATGCTTGAGGTGGCGGCGGATCTGCCGGAAGCGGCCGGTCTGCGGCTGGCAGCGCAGCAGCGCATAACGCGAACTGGCGAAGTCGCCCACCGGCACCGACAGTTCACCGGTGGCCAGGCGCTGGAAATCGGTCACCGCCGGCTTTTTCACCGGCTTGCCCGGGCCGCCATCGAGGTCGTGGTCGACCTGCCAGGCCTCCTCGGCCGGCCAGCCGCGGCAGATGGCCAGGTAATCCTTGCTCACCTCGCCGCCCATCAGGGCCTTTCCCAGCGTGCTGGCGGTCTCGCGGTCGAAGGCCAGCAGCAGGCAGCCGCTGGTGGCGCGGTCCAGGCGATGCACCAGGAAGATCGGCCGGCCCAGCTGCTCGCGCAGGCGGTCGGCGAGGAAATCGTCTTCGCCACGGGCCAGCTTGCTGTCGTGGACCATCAGCCCGGCCGGCTTGTTGACCACGGCCAGGCGCTCGTCCAGGTGCAGCAGCTGCAGGGGGGCGGTTTCAGTCTCGACCGCGGCGAGGATGTCGGGTTCGGTGCTCACCGGTGGATTATCGGTGATGGGGGGCCATGCGTACACGGCACGCGAATCCGGTGGGTGGCGACCGTTGGTCGTCACCCAACAGAGCGGGTGGCAAGCGCGGTGCTTATCGCCACCACGCGCGGGCCAGGGCGAAGGCCCCTACCGCCGCCGCGCCCAGGCTCAGCACCGGCAGGTCGCCCCAGTACCAGCCGGGCGGCTGCAGCACGTACATCAGCGTGGCGATGGCCAGCAGGCCGACGCCGGTGATCGCCCCCACCGCGCGCTTCTGCAGGCGCTGCAGGCTGGCATCAAGGGTGACCAGGTCGCGCGAGCGCATCGCCAGTTCGTGGCGGCCTTCCACCTGCTGGGTCAGCCAGGCATGCACCAGGCGCGGCATGTCCGGTGCGTGGGTCATGATTTCCGGCAGGCGCTTGCCGATCTCGCGCACGACCCGGCGCGGGCTGTAGCGGTCGCGCAGGATCCTGGCCAGGACCGGCTTGGCCACCGCCCAGATGTCGATCTGCGGGTCGAGCTGGCGGCCCACGCCTTCGATGTTCAGCAGGGTCTTCTGCAGCAGGATCAGCTGCGGCTGCAGGGTGAGCTGGTAGCGCTGGGCCACCCGGAACAGCTTCAGCAGCACCTCGGCCAGCGAGATCTGCGACAGCGGGCGGGTGAAGTACGGTTCGCACACCGAACGCACCGCCGCTTCCAGATCGTCGATGCGCACGTTGTCCGGCATCCAGCGCGCCTGCACGTGCAGTTCGGCGATGCGGCGGTAATCGCGGTTGAAGATGGCCATGAAATTCTCGGCCAGGTAGTACTGATCTTCCTGCGAGAGCTGGCCCATGATGCCGAAGTCCAGCGCGATGAAGCGCGGGTTGTCGCGGCGCGCCGGATCGGTGTCGACCCAGATGTTGCCGGCGTGTGCATCGGCGTGGAAGAAGTTGTCGCGGAACACCTGGGTGTAGAACACCCGCACGCCCTTGGCGGCCAGCGCCTTGCGGTCGATGCCGGCCTTGTCCAGCGCGGCGATGTCGTCGGACGGAATGCCCCACACCCGCTCCAGGGTCAGCGCGCGCTCGGCGGTGTGGCTCCAGATCACTTCCGGCACGTACAGGTCGTCGCTGTTTTCCCAGAAGCGGCGCAGCACGCTGGCATTGGCACCTTCGCGCTGCAGGTCCAGCTCGGCGGCCAGGGTGTTCTCGACCTCGGCCACCACTTCGCGCGGGCGGATCTTGTCGGCGCGCGGATGGGTGCGCTCGACCAGCGCAGCCAGCGAATTGAGCAGGGCGATGTCGGCATCGATCTGCTTCTCGATGCCCGGGCGCAGCACCTTCACCACCACCTGGCGGCCATCGGACAAGGTCGCGGCGTGGACCTGGGCGATCGACGCCGAGGCCAGCGGTTCGGTGTCGAAGCTGGCGAACGCTTCGCTGACCGGCAGGCCCAGCGCCTCTTCAACGATGCGGCGCGCGGTGTCGCCATCGAAGGGCTTGACCCGGTCCTGCAGCAGGGTCAGTTCGTTGGCCACGTCCGGCGGCACCAGGTCGCGGCGGGTGGACAGGATCTGCCCGAACTTGACGAAGATCGGGCCCAGGTCCTGCAGCGCCAGGCGCAGGCGCGCACCGCGCGACTGCGAGGCGATGCCGGCCGAGGCGCGCGGCACGAAGGGCTTGGCCAGGCGCAGCCAGCGCTCGGCCGGCGTGCCCTGCAGCAGATCGTCAAGGCGATAGCGCAGGATGATGCGGCCGATGCGGTTGGCCCGCAGCAGCGCCTTCATGCGGCACCCCGCAGGCGCTGCACGCGTGCACCCAGGCGCTCGACGTCGTCGCGCAGCACGTCCACGTCGTCGTGGAAGGCATCCAGTTCGGCACGTGGCACCACGTCGCGCGACTCTTCGGTGATGAATTCGGCGGCGCTGTGGGCCAGGTCGATGGCGCCCTGGCGCGCGTGCTGCAGGGCGCTGCGCAGGGTGTTGGCCACCTGCACGCCCAGCACTTCACCGAACACGCTGACGAAGGGTTGCTGCCAGTCGGGGTCGAAGCCCTTGGCCAGCTGCTGCAGGCGGCGCGCGAGTTCGGCATCGCCGGCCACGCGCACGCGGCCCTTGCCGTTGTCGCTGCCGCGGCGTGCATTGGCCAGCAGCGGCAGCTGGGCAAGCACGCCGGCCAGGCTGCTGCGCACGGCCAGGTCGGCTTCCTGTGCATCCACCGGGCCGACGCGCAGCTGGTCGCCAGCCACGCTGATGCGCATCGCCAGCGACGGGGCGTCCAGGGTCAGGTCGATGTGGCGGCCATCGAGGCTGGCCAGGGCATGCCGGGTATCCGGATCCAGCGCCAGTGCGCGGTTCAGGGCGGTCTGCAGGGCGCGGCCGGCGAGCGGCTTGAGGGACGAGAGCAGGGAGAGAGCCATGCGTGCATTCTACCTGCGTGGGTGGTGGGCTTGGGCCGGGCGCCCGGCACCCGCCGCTGCATCACCGGGCGCTCAGGGTTTCACGGCAGTGATGACGACCTCTTCCGCCCACCGCGGCGTCAGCGTGGCCAAGCCATCGCAGGCCCACCGCGCGAGATGCCTGAAGCCTGCCGAAGGCAGGGCGATGCCATGGGCCTGCGCGATTGCGGCGCTGTCGCGCCAATGGACCCTGGCATGGGTGCCGCGCCGATGGACCTTGATGTCCTTGAAGCCGGCGTCCGCGAGCAGCCGGCACATCTGCGCCTGGGTGGTCAGGCAGATGTGGTACGGCGGATGCAAAGCGCACCAGGCGCTGCCGAACACCTTGAGGCCCAGTGCCTCCGGGTTCGGGTAGGCAAGCCACAGCAGCCCATCCTTCTTCAGCGCGCCGAAGCAGCTGGACAGCAGCTCGCGCTGGTCGAAGACGTGCTCCACCACCTGGTTCATCGTGACGATGTCGTAGCGCTCGTGCTCGGCCGCCAGCAGATCGAAGCCTCCCAGGCGGACATCCAGCCCCTTGCGCTGCGCAAGCGCGGCAGCCTTGGGGTCCGGATCGATGCCGCTGGCCTGGATGCCCATCCTGCCTGCGAGCGAGAGAAAGCCACCGTTTCCGCAGCCGACGTCCATCAGCCGCAGGTCGGCGCGACGCCCGCGCTTGAGGTGGACATGTCGCCCGAAGCGGTCCAGCTTCAGGCGGAACGGCTCGATCAGCGAAAACAGCAGGTGACCGGCGCGCAGCGTCCTGCCCGGCACCTCCAGGCAGAACCGTTGCTGCAGATAGCCGCGGATGAGTGCTCCGACGATGCCGCCTGACGGGATCCCCTGATCGGCGTCGCCGTCATGGTGGGTCGGGTAGTCCTCGTAGGCGCGGTGGATCGAGGTGGCGTCGGGGCGCACCGCAAGAAAGACCGACGCACAGCTGCTGCAGCGTGGCATTTCCCACGTGTCCGGCATGCTGAGGAGATCGTCCCGCCGGGTGTAGGCAGGCATGAAGGCAGTGGCCCCACACGCAGGACAGCGGTCAACGTTCTCGGCGCCGCCTTTTGACCACTCCATCATCCGGATCCACCCGTGGAAAAGCGATGACTGTAGGCCCTACCACGCCCCGAGGGAAAGCTCCGCCCTCCGCCGATCACCCTGCTGCACGAGGGATGCGGCGCCAAACGGCGACTGAGCGGCCTGCACCCGGTTGTACCTGATCGGCTGCGGAAGGTTCATGCTGTGTGGCCTTGTTGCACAGGACAACACCCATGGCACGGACCCGGGTCGGCATCATCTTCGGGGGCATGTCCTCCGAGCACGAAGTTTCGCTGCAGTCGGCGAAGAACATCCTCGATGCGCTCGATCGCGAGCGGTTCGAGCCGGTACTGGTCGGCATCGACAAGCAGGGCCAGTGGCACCTGAGCCAGCCCGATACCTTCCTGGTCCATGCCGATGACCCGGCGCGCATCGCGCTGCGCCCCTCGGGCACGGCGTTGGCGCTGCGGCCGGGCGCGGGCCACGCACAGCTGCAGCCGGTGGATGCATCCACCGCGCTGGACCAGATCGACGTGGTGTGCCCATCGTGCACGGCCCGCTGGGCGAGGACGGCGCACTGCAGGGGCTGCTGCGCATGGCCAACCTGCCCTTCGTCGGTTCGCCGGTGCTGGGGTCGGCAGCGGCGATGGACAAGGACGTGGCCAAGCGGCTGCTGCGCGACGCGGGCCTGCCGGTGGCGCCGTGGGTATGCATCCGCCGCCACGAGGCCGCAGGCGTGGATGTGCAGGCACTGATCGCACAGCTGGGGCTGCCGCTGTTCGTCAAGCCGGCCAACCAGGGGTCGTCGGTGGGGGTGAGCAAGGTCAAGCACGCCGGTGAGTTCGCCGACGCGCTGCAGCTGGCGCTGCGCCATGACCACAAGGTGCTGGTGGAATCGGCCGTGGTCGGCCGTGAGATCGAGTGCGCGGTGCTGGGCAACGACCAGCCGCAGGCCAGTGTCTGCGGCGAAGTGGTGGTGCACGATGAGTTCTATGCCTACGACACCAAGTACATCAACGTCGATGGCGCGGACGTGGTGGTGCCGGCGGTGATCGAGGGAGATGCGCAGGCGCGCATCCAGCAGATCGCGCTGCAGGCCTACCAGGTGCTGGAATGCGCGGGCATGGCGCGGGTGGATGTGTTCCTCACCGCTGAGGGGCAGATCGTCATCAACGAGATCAATACCCTGCCCGGCTTCACCCACATCAGCATGTACCCCAAGCTGTGGGGTGCCAGCGGGTTGGGCTATACCGCGCTGATCACGCGGCTGATCGAACTGGCGCTGGAGCGGCACGCGGCCGATCGAGCGTTGGTGTAACCCGCTTCTGTAGAGTCGAGCCATGCTCGACTGCATTTTCATCAGTCGAGCATGGCTCGACTCTACAAAGGCAGTCGAGCAACGCTCGACTCTACGAAAAAGCGGGAAAAGCAGTCGAGCAAGCTCGACTCTACTAGCCGCGCTTGCGGAACATCGAGATCACGGCAAGCACCAGGAACACCACGAACAGGATCCAGGCGATGTTGCTGGCGGCGCCCGCAATGCCGGAGAAACCGAGCACGGCGGCAATGATGGCGATGACGAAAAAGATGACGGCGTAATGCAGCATGGCGTTCCTCGCGGGTGGTCCGGCCGGTGTGGCGTTGGGTCCATCCTGCGCATCTGCCGGTGTGCAACCGGTGATGGCGATCTCTGCGGCTGATGAAGCCTTCAGCGCCGTGACGCTGCCGTCACGACGCGGCCTTCAAGCGGCGCAGCCCTTCTTCGATGCTCACCTGCGGCACGTAACCGAAATCGCGACGCGCCGGTTCCATGCTGTACCAGTGCGGCGTGCACAGCTGTTCGGCCAGGAAACGGGTCAGCGGCGGTTCGCCGCGCAGGCGCAGCAGCGGCCACAGCCGTTCGCTGATCGCGCCGATGCGGTAAGCGGTCTTGAAGCTGAGCGTCTTTTCCACGGCCGGTGCACCGACGGCGGCCAGCAGCTTGTTGAGCAGCTCGCGCATCGGCAACGGTTCGCCGTTGGAAATGAAGTAGGCCTTGCCGGCGCAGGCCGCGCCCGGGGCCAGTGCATCCAGTGCGAGGAAATGCGCCAGCGCGGCGTTGTCGATGTAGGTGGTGTCGACCTTGTTGCTGCCATCACCGACCAGGCGCAGGCGGCCCTGGCGGGCACGCTGGGCCAGGCGCGGCACCAGCTGCTGGTCACCCGGGCCCCAGATCAGGCGCGGGCGCAGCGCCACGGTGGCCAGCGTGGCGTCGTTGGCGGCCAGCACGCGCTGTTCGGCAATCGCCTTGGTCGCCGCGTACGGTGCCTGGAAATTCTCGCCGTAAGGCACTTCATCGGCACCCAGCCCTTCCACCGGGTGGGTGGCACGGTGGGTCACGCTGGGCGTGGAGGTGTAGACCAGTCTGCCGATGCCGTGCGCGCGGCAGGCAGCGATGACGTTGTCGGTGCCGACCACGTTGGCCTGGTGGTAGCTGTCGTAGCTGCCCCAGGCACCGGCCTTGGCACCGTTGTGCAGCACGGCGTCGACGCCGGCCACCGCATGCAGCACGGCCTGTGCATCGGCCAGGTCGCCGCGGATCTGGCCTACGCCCATCGCCTGCAGTTCCGGGTAGTGGCTGCGGTTGAAGGCCAGCACCTGGTGGCCACGTTCAAGCAGGCCGCGGCACAGCGCCTGGCCAAGGAAACCACCGCCGCCGGTGACCAGGATCTTCATGCGCGCTTCTCCAGTTGGGCGCTGGCCCAGACGGCGAGCTTCTCGCGGCCGATCTTGGCGTTGTGACGGATATCGACGGGGAACGCTGGATGCACCAGGAAGTGCTGCAGGCCGGCGTCGGCCACGCGGGCGGCCGCATGCGCGCGCAGGGCCTCCTGCAGCGCCGGGCTGTCGCTCTGGCCGCGCTGCAGCTCCACGCACAGCACCGGCACCTGCGCGCCGGCGGCACCTACGCCGACCAGTGCGGTGCGGGCCACGCCCGGCACGGTGTTGAACACCGGCTCGACCTGTTCGGTGTACAGCGGCCCGCGCGCGGTTTCCACGCGCTGGGTCTTGCGCCCGCAGAACCAGAGGCGGCCCTGCGCGTCGAAGTAGCCGACGTCGCCCATGCGGTGCACCACGCGGGTGCTGCCGTCGGCCAGGGTTTCGCGGATCTTCGCCGCGGCCGTGGCCTGCGGACGGTTGAAGTAGGTATCGGTGGCGGTCGGCCCGGCCACGGTGATCTCGCCCACTTCGCCAGTGGCCAGCACGCGCGCCTGCGACCAGTCGGGCAGCGGCGCGTCGTCGATGGCGATGATGCGCACCTCGTTGGGTGCGACCACGCTGCCGACGCAGGTACCGACGCCGGCCTCGGTGGCGCCGCGGGTGCGCTCCAGCTCGCGGCCTTCGACCACGGCCACGGGCAGGCACTCGGTGGCGCCATAGGGCGTCCAGAACTGCGCATCGGCGGGCAGCAGGCGGCGGATGGTGGCCACCACGTCCGGCGGCACCGGCGCACCGGCCGAGGTCACCCGGCGCACCGTCGGCAGCGGCCGGCCGTGCCTGGCCAGCACGCGCATGAGTGCCGGTGAACCAAACAGCTGGGTGACGCCGAAGCGCTGGATGGCATCGTGCAGGCGTGCCGGGTCGGCCTGCGCCGGCCGGGTCGGGTCCATGTCCGGAATGACCGAGGTCAGGCCCAGCGCCGGGTCGAACAGGGCGAACGGCGGGAAGGTCGGCAGGTCCACCCCGCCCGCTTCCATGCCGAAGGCGCTGCCCAGCAGCTGGATCTGGCCGACGAAGTGGCGGTGGCGGTAGACCACGCCCTTGGGCACGCCGGTGGACCCACTGGTGAACAGGATCGCCGCCATGTCCTCGCCATCGGTGGCGGCCAGCATCGGGCCGCCGCTGGCGCCTGCGCGCTCCAGCGCGGCCAGGGTGGTGCCGCCCCAGCCCAAGCGGCGGCCGACGGTGACCAGGCGGGTGGCCGACGGCGCCCAGCGCAGCGCCAGCCGCGCCACGTGGGCCAGCGGGATGCCGATGAAGGCCTCCGGCTGCGCTTCGTCCAGGCACTGTTTCAGCGCGCGCTTGTCGATGCCCGGGTCGACCAGCACCGGCACCGCGCCCAGCTTGAACAGGGCAAACATCAGCAGGAAGAACTCCGGCGAGGGCCGCACCATCACCACCGTGCGCACGCCGCGGCCGATGCCGTAGCCGGCCAGGCCGGCGGCCATGGCGTCGCTGCGGGCGTCCAGCTGGCGGTAGTCCAGGGTGACGTCATAGGCGGCCATGCCGTTGCCGGCACCACGGCGGCCGGGACAACGGATGGCGATCTGGTCAGGGCGCTCACGGGCCAGTTCAGGCAGCCGCGCGGCGATATTGCAGGGTCCGTTCATCCGTTCATTGTCGCCGCTTACGGAATTTCTTGCGCGGCCGCCCGCTTCGTGGAAAATCCGCAGCCTCGTTCCCGATTCCCACTGCCGCCCGAGGCGGCTTGCCCATGCAACACCCCTGCATGACCTGCGGCGCCTGCTGCACCCAATACCGTGTGGCCTTCCACTGGATGGAATCGGACGAGGTCACCCCCGGCGGCGTGCCGCACCAGCTGACCGAAACCCTGGACCCGCACCGCCTGTGCATGCGCGGAACGCACTCCAAGCCCGTGCGCTGCGTGGCGCTGGACGCGCAGATCGGCGTGTATTCGCGCTGCACCATCCACCCCAACCGGCCCAGCGTGTGCCGCGAGGTGGACGCGTCGTGGGAGTACGGCAAGGCCAGCCCGCAGTGCGACAAGGCCCGCATCGCCTATGGCCTGGACCCGCTGACCGCAGCGGACTGGGAAGGCGGCGATAACAACCCGATCGCGGCCTGAGCCACGGGGTCGGATCCGTTTCGCAGAAACGGCTCTGACCCCGGATTGCCCTGATGGGGTCAGAGCCCTCTCTGCGAGAGGGATCCGACCCCGCACCTGGATCGCGGCGTAATCCGGTGTGCCGACCAACGGTCGGCACCCACCCATGCCATCCCCGGTAGGTGCCGATCGTTGGTCGGCACATCCTTCAGATGGGATTCGCGTCCAGGAAGGCGCGGATTTCCGGCACCAGCACTTCGTGCTTGTCTTCCAGCACGTAATGCCCGGCGTCCTCGAAGGCATGCACCTTCGCCTGCGGCAGCGCCGCCTGGAAGCCCTTCAGGAAGTGGTGGTCGAACACGAAGTCGCGCAGGCCCCAGCCGATGAAGGCCGGACGATCCGCGAAGGACGGCAGCGCCTGGCCGGCGCGCTCCAGCAGCGACCAGGCCTTGTCGGCCGGCGACAGCGGGATGTCCTGCATGAAGCGGATGGTGCTGATGCGGTTGGCGTAGCTGTTGTACGGCGACACGTAGGCGCGGCGCACGTCGGCCGGCATCTTCCGTTCCACGCCCAGCCACGACGCACCGGACGAGAAGGCGTTGAAGCTGCGGATGATCCACTCGCCGATCTTCCAGTGGCGGCCCAGCGCGATCTGCCACGGCATCTTCTTGGCCGCCGGCATCGGGAAGGCGGCGGTGTTGAGCACCACCAGGCGCTTGACCTGCGCATGGTGCGACAGCGCCCAGCCGAAGCCGATCATGCCGCCCCAGTCGTGCACGGCCAGGGTGACCGGGCCGGTGATGCCCAGGTGCTGCAGCAGCGCGTCCAGGTCATCCACGCGCGACTGCAGGGTGTATTCGTAGCGGCGGTCATCAGGCTTGTCCGACAGGCCCATGCCGATGTGGTCCGGCACGATGCAGCGGTATCTGTCCGACAGGCCGGCCACCAGCGTGCGCCAGTAATAGCTCCACGACGGGTTGCCGTGCACCATCACCACCACCTCGCCATCGCGCGGGCCTTCGTCGAGATAGCTCATCGACAGGCCGGGACGGACCTCGAAACGCTGCGGGTGGGCGGGGTAACCGGGAAGATCGCGCATGCGGAGCACCTAGGGAGAATCGCGGCGCAGTGTAGAGCCGAGCCGATGCTCGGCTGCTCTCCGGTCAGGCCGCAGTGGAACCGCGCTGGGCGCGTGAGCCGAGCATGGGCTCGGCTCTACAGGGGGTCTTACCAGACCACTTCAGCCATCGAACAGTTCAGGCCCGAGCCGATGCCCAGAAGCGCGATGCGATCGCCCTTCTTCAGCTTGCCCAACTGCTTGAGCTTGCTCAGCACGATCGGCACCGAGGCCGGGCCGATGTTGCCGTGCTCGCCGAAGATGGTCATGACCTTCTTCGGGTCGATGCCGAAGTTCTTGATGAACGCGGCGGTGTGCGGCTGGCTGACCTGGTGGATGACGAACTGGTCCAGTTCCTCCACGGCCCAGCCGAGGGCGATCTTGGCGGCGGCAAAGGTCTTCTGCGCCAGCTTGATGCCTTCGATCAGCAGCAGGCGCGTGTCGGTGACCATGCGGTCCAGGTTGCCCAGGCACAGCTGGTTCCACTCGGTGGCCGAGCGGGTCACGCCACCCTTGTAGCGCGGGGCGTCGGGCACCAGCTCCGAGCGCGCCATGACCATGGCGGCGGCACCCGAACCGGTAGTCAGGGCGGCCAGCTCGTTGCGGAAGTCGTCGGCGGTGACGTCCGGGGCGGTCATGCGCTCCAGGGTCTTTTCGTACACCAGGTTGGCAGTCTCGCCGTCCACCACCAGCGCGTAGTCGATGTCACCGCGCTCGAGCATGCGCGCGGCGATATCCATGCCGTTGATGAAGGCCAGGCAGGCATTGGCGACGTCGAAGGTCATGCACTCGTCGCTGACGCCGAGGTTGCCGGAGACGATGGAGGCCGTGGACGGCTCCAGGTAGTCGCGGCTGACCGAGGTGTTGACCAGCAGGCCCACCTGGCCCGCGGTGATGCCGGCATCTTCCAGCGCCTTGCGGCCGGCCATGGTGGCGGCGTCGGAGGCGAGCACGCCGTTGTCCCACAGGCGGCGGGCGTGGATGCCGGCGATATCGCCGAGCACGTCGGTGCGGATGCCCAGGCGATCCAGCGTCGGCTGCAGCCGCTCGTTGATTTCCTTGGTCGTCAGCGTATGCGGCGCGTCGACGTGTGCCAGGCCGGCGATCGAGACATTCTTGAAGAGCATCGAAGTTAGCGCCAAGGCTCAGGCAAAAGGGGGCGCTATTCTATAACTGCGAGGGCTTTCACCGCACCTTTACGAATTCAGCCCCTGCCGTATGGTGAATGCTTCAGCGCGGCGGGCACTGGAAAGCGGCGAAGCGCTGGCTGCCGTCGGCGGGCGGCGCAGCGGCCTGGACGGCGTTGGCGCCGGCGCTGGGGGCCTCGTTGCGGGCCAGGGTTTCCAGCTCTTCCTGCACGCGCAGGGGGTTGCGGTTGTAGAAGCCGACCTTGCTCTTCACGGTGACCACGACCTCGCCCTTGGTGATGCAGCCGGCGGGCAGCGGGCCTGCCGGGAGCACGCGCACGGTCTTGCCGGCCGGTTCCATCGGCACCCAGGTGCAGGCGGTGACGGTGAGCAGCAGGGACGACAGCAGCAGAAGGCGCATGGGCAGATCCTGGAAGGGTATGGGGCGATTCTGCCTGAACCGCCTGAATCGGGGGTAGCCGGGGCCGGGGTCGGATCCCCCGCAGGGGGCTCTGACCCCAGATGCACGACGGGGTTGCCGGCCAGCGGCCGGCACTACCGGGGGAGCCGGCCCGCCACATGGCGGGCCGGGTATTGCCTTATTTCTTGACCGGGTTGCCTTCGGCATCGATCACGGTCACTTCGCCCAGCTTCAGCGCGCGCACGGCCGCTTCGGTCTGCTTGAGGTCACCCACCACCACCCAGGTCAGGCCCTGCGGCTTGATCTCGGTCGCGGCCTGCTGCACCTGCGCCGGGGTCATCGCCTCGATTTCGGCCTTGCGGCGCACCACGTAGTCATCCGGGCGCTTGAACTGCACGATGGCGCCGATGGTCGAGGCAACCGCAGCGGCGGTCTCGTAGGCGCCGGGCAGGCTCAGGGTCTGGATGTTACGGATGCGGTTGACCTCGGCCTCGGTGGCCGGCTTGCTGCCATCGGCGAACTCGGCGATCTCCTTGCGCATTTCCGCCAGGGCCGGGCCGGTCTTGTCGATCTGCACCGGTGCCATGGCCATCCACGGGCGCTGGCCCACGGTGCTGCTGGCACTGGTACGGGCACCGTAGGACCAGTGCTTGTCCTCGCGCAGGTTCATGTTCAGGCGCGAGGTGAAGTCGCCGCCGAGCACGCCGTTGGCGATGTCGAAGCGGGTCGAGCCGGCATCGCTGGACGGCGGCACGACCTGGCCGGCGAACAGGTTGGCCTGCACCGCACCGGGCTGGTCGATCAGGAACACGCGCGCGGCCTTGGGCACGGCCACGGCGGTGCTGGCCTTGATCACCGGAGCATCGCCGCTGGCCTTCCAGTCGCCCAGCTGCTTGTCCAGCAGCGGCACGATCTCGGCCAGGGTGGTGTCACCGACCACGATCAGGGTGCCGTCCTGCGGGCGCAGCCAGTCGCGGTGGAAGTCGACCAGGTCTTCGCGGCCCAGGCTGGTGATCGCCGCTTCGTCACCGCTGCCGGTGAACGGAATGGCGTACGGGTGGCCCTTGCCGTACAGCAGCGGCGGCAGCACGCGCATGGCCACGGCGTTCGGATTGACCTTCTCCTGCTTGATGCCGGCGATCCACGAAGCCTTCACCCGGTCGATCTCGCCCTGCTCGAAGCGCGGTTCGCGCAGCAGGTCGCGGTACAGCGCCAGCGACGGCACCAGGTTTTCCTTCAGCGCCGACAGGTCGACGGTCACCGAGTCCAGGCCGGCGCCCGCATCCAGGCTGGCGCCCAGCGCGTCGGCGGCATCGGCGAAGGCCAGCGAGCCCAGCTTGCCGGCGCCTTCGGTCATCAGGTTCATGGTGAAGTTGGCGGTGCCCGGCTTGCGGCCCTGGTCGGCGGTGAAGCCGCCCGGGAACTGGTAGCTGAACTGCACCACCGGGATCTCGTGGCGCTCGGCCAGCACCACGGTGGTGCCGTTCTTCAGGGTGGCGCGCTGCAGCGCCGGGAACTTCAGTGCAGGGAACTCACGGGTCTGCGGCACGCCGGCCTTGCGGTCGACCTGCTCCGGCAGGGTGCTGTACTTCGCATCCACGGCCGGCACGTTGAACGGCTTCGGCGTGGCCGAGGCTTCTTCCTGCAGGGCGACACGTTCGCCGGGCTCGACCACCAGGGTGTGGCTGCCCTTGTCCAGCCACTGCGCGCCCACGCGCTTGAGGTCGGCGGCGGTGGCCTTGTCGATGTTGGCCAGCGAGGTGCGGAAGCAACCCGGATCGCCGGTGTAGACCGCGCACTCGGCCAGCGCGTCGGCCTTGCCGCCGAAGCCACCGATGCGCTCGATGCCGCGGATGAAGCCGGCGCGGAAGCCGGTCTTGGCGCGCGACAGTTCGTCGGCGGTCGGGCCGTCCTTCAGCAGGCGCTCGATTTCCTCATCGATGATCTTCTCGACCTGGGCCGGATCCTGGCCCTGCTTCACCGTGGCCATGACCATGAAGTTGGAGCCCAGCTGCGAGCCATAGGCACCGGCGCTGATGTTGTCCACCAGCTTGTCCTGGTGCTGCAGGCGCTGGCTCAGGCGCGAGGACTTGGCGCCGCCGAGGATCTGCCCCAGCAGCTGCAGCTGGTCGATGTCGGTGGTGCCGACCTGGGCCACGTTCCAGGCGCGGTAGATGCGCGCCTGCGGCACCTTGTCGGTCATCACTTCACGGGTGTCGGCATCGCGCTTGGCCACGTCCACCTTCGGCTGGGCCATGGTCGGGCCGGCCGGGATGCTGCCGAAGTACTTGGCGGCCTTTTCCTTGGCGGTGGCCAGGTCGATGTCGCCGGCCAGCACCAGCACCGCGTTGTTGGGGCCGTACCAGGTGCGGAACCAGGTCTTGACGTCATCCAGCGAGGCGGCGTTGAGGTCGTTCATCGAGCCGATGACGCTGTGGTGATACGGGTGGCCAACCGGGTACAGCGAGCGGTTGATCTTTTCCCACACCTGGCCATAGGGCTGGTTCTCGCCCTGGCGCTTTTCGTTCTGCACCACGCCGCGCTGTTCGTCCAGCGCCGCCTGGTCGATGGCACCGACCAGGTGGCCCATGCGGTCCGACTCCATCCACAGCGCCATGTCCAGCGCGGTGGTGGGCACGTTCTCGAAGTAGTTGGTGCGGTCGGTGTTGGTGGTGCCGTTCTGGCCGGTGGCGCCGACCTGCTTGAAGGGCTCGAAGTACTCGCCGTCGTGGTTTTCGCTGCTCTGGAACATCAGGTGTTCGAACAGGTGGGCGAAACCGGTGCGGCCGGCCGGCTCGTCCTTGCTGCCCACGTGGTACCAGATGTTGACCGCGACGATCGGCGCCTTGCGGTCGGTATGCACGATCACGCGCAGGCCGTTGGGCAGGGTGAACTGCTCGAACGGGATATCGACCTTGGTGGCGGCGGCCGGCTTGGCCGCCAGTGCCGCGGTCGGCACAAGCGTGCCGAGGGCGGTACTGAGGGCGACGGCCAGCAGCGCGGTGCGCGGGCGCAGGGCGAGAGACATTTCCGGGTCCTTGGTCACGTTGGTGAATCGCGATCCTAGCGCGCGGGCGCGGGGCCGGGTATCGGCCACCAGTCACTGGGGGTATCCGCCGCCCAGCACCGTCAGGCCTGCCTTCCACACGGTCACGTGCGGCCGGATTCATCGTCCGGACAGTGTCCACGGCGGTTCGAACGGACAGGTGTCCGCCCCGCGGACACTCCAAGCCGCCTACAAAACCCTTTGAAATCAATGACGTGAAGTTGGCACGGGGATTGCTCTGTTGTTCCTGCGCCAGGAAGGGCTTCAGATCCAAAATGACTGGATGCTGAACAAAAGAAGGAAATTGAAAATTTTCCTTGCAAGCCCCGGATTGGTGTTCTACCTTACTACCACACCACCGCTCACCAACACTAAACAGGCCCCGTCATGAACGCCAAGACCATTGCCATCGCCATCGCCCTGATTGCCGGCACCGCGGTTGTTTCGTCGGTGCAGGCCTCCGAATCCATCAAGACCCTGTCCACCGTGCAGGTCCGCCCGGCCGCCGACCAGCTGGCCCAGCAGGCCTGGGAACAGGCCAGCGGCATCGTCACCCTCGCCACCGTGGAAGTGCGCCCCAGCACCGACCAGCTGGCCGAGCGCGGCGGCTTCATCGCCGCCCCGGTCGCCGCCGCCCTGCCGATCACCACCCTGGCTGCCGTCGAAGTGCGCCCGAGCCTGGAACAGCGCGTGGCCCTGGCCGCCGAGCTGGAAGCCGAGCGCTACGCCGCCACCCTGGCCGCCGCCGCCACCAGCGTCGCCAACCAGGTCATCACCAACCTGCCGGCCCTGCAGGTGCGCCCGAGTGCTGCCGACCTGCAGGCCCTGGCCACCGAAACCGCCCAGGTCCTGCTGCGCCCGTAAGCGGCGTCCGCCCTGCCCCTGCAGGGCGTGCGCCGTAAAGGCGGCATCGGTCGCAGGTACACTGCAGCGATGAATGCCGCGCCCCTGTTCCACGTGATCCTGTTCCAACCGGAAATCCCGCCCAACACGGGCAATGTGATCCGGCTCTGCGCCAACACCGGCGCGCAGCTGCACCTGGTCGAACCGCTCGGGTTCGCACTGGAAGACAAGCAGCTCAAGCGCGCCGGGCTGGACTACCACGAGTATTCGCGCCTGCAGGTGCACCCCGACCTGGACACCGCGCTGGCGCGCATCGCGCCCAAGCGGCTGTTCGCCCTGAGTACGCGGGCCAGCGTGCGCTATGACAGCGTGGCGTTCGAAGAAGGCGATGCCTTCCTGTTCGGGCCGGAAAGCCGCGGCCTGCCGCAGGACCTGCTCGATGCCCTGCCCGAAGGCCGGCGCCTGCGCCTGCCGATGCGCCCGGACAACCGCAGCCTCAATCTGTCCAACACCGTGGCCGTGGTGATGTACGAGGCCTGGCGCCAGCACGGGTTTGCCGGCGGCGCGTGAAAGTAAGCAGCCGAGCATGGGCTCGGCTCTACACGTACGCTCCTGTAGCAACTGTCTTGTTAGGCGGAGGCCATCTGGGCCTCCGCGTCCCGCTTGCGGGCGTTGAGGATCACCAGCATCTTGCGCATCACCGCGACCAGGGCCACCTTGCCTGGCTTGCCTTGGTTGACGAGGGATTCAAAGAATTCCTTGAGCCGGGGCTCATAGCGTTTGGCGGTCAGCGCTGCCATGTAGAGCGCTTCGCGTACAACGGCACGGCCACCGGTGATACTCCGTCGTCCTTTCCAGGTGCCGCTTTCGCGGCTCATGGGGGCAACCCCTACCAACGCCGAGATGGCTTTCCCACTGAGCCTTCCCAGCTCCGGCAGCTCGCAGGCCAGGGTTGCCATCAGCACCGGGCCAGCGCCTTTGAGCTTGGCAAAATCACGCCATCCATCCTGCTCGGCCAAGAGCGCTGCGATGATGGAATCGAGCTGCTTGATGCTCCTCTGGATCTCGCGCAGATGCTGATTCAGCATGGAAATCAGGCTGGGTTCGCTGAACGCGCGCATGCGCTGATGCTCGCTCACCCGCATCTGCACCAGATGGCGCCGACGCTGGCAGAGCTCACCCAGACGGCGCTGCCAGGCCGCTGGCGGGACGTAGCGGGTCAGCTTGAGAGCGTCGGCCATGTGAGCCAAAACCATGGCGTCAATGCGATCGGTCTTGGCCTGCTTCCCGGTGGCTGAGGCGAAGCTGCGGCCACGGCCTGGGTTGATCCGCACCATCGGCAAGCCAGCTCCGTGCAAGGCGTCCAGCGCCTTCTGTTCATAGCCGCCGCTGGCCTCCAGCACGACCTGCTTGGCTGGCCACTG
>NZ_CP026002.1:0-920949 GCF_003086915.1 Stenotrophomonas sp. ZAC14A_NAIMI4_1 | reverse complement strand
CCGAGCTGCTGGAACTGGTCGAAATGGAAGTCCGCGAGCTGCTGAGCAAGTACGACTTCCCGGGCGACGACACCCCGATCATCTCGGGTTCGGCCCGCCTGGCGCTGGAAGGCGACCAGAGCGACATCGGCGTGCCGGCCGTGATCAAGCTGGTCGAAGCTCTCGACAGCTGGATCCCGACCCCGGAGCGTGACGTCGACAAGCCGTTCCTGATGCCGGTGGAAGACGTGTTCTCGATCTCGGGCCGCGGCACCGTGGTGACCGGTCGTATCGAGCGCGGCGTGATCAAGGTCGGCGAAGAAATCGAAATCGTCGGCATCCGTCCGGTGCAGAAGACCACCGTGACCGGCGTCGAAATGTTCCGCAAGCTGCTGGACCAGGGCCAGGCAGGCGACAACGCCGGTCTGCTGCTGCGCGGCACCAAGCGTGACGACGTCGAGCGTGGCCAGGTTCTGGCCAAGCCGGGTTCGATCAAGCCGCACACCAAGTTCGACGCCGAAGTCTACGTGCTGTCGAAGGACGAGGGCGGCCGCCACACCCCGTTCTTCAAGGGCTACCGTCCGCAGTTCTACTTCCGTACCACCGACATCACCGGTGCGGTTGAGCTGCCGGAAGGCGTCGAGATGGTGATGCCGGGCGACAACATCAAGATGGTTGTCACCCTGATCAACCCGGTCGCCATGGACGCCGGCCTGCGCTTCGCAATCCGCGAAGGTGGTCGTACCGTCGGTGCCGGCGTCGTCGCCAGCATCCTCGAGTAAGCCTGCAAAGCCGGCGGTTGCATAGCGCTGCCGGTCGGGCGAGTGGCGGGCCGGGAACCTCGGTCCGCCTTCGCCGTCTAAGGGAAGGCAAGTTTCAATCTGTACGCCAGTAGCTCAATTGGCAGAGCAGCGGTCTCCAAAACCGCAGGTTGGGGGTTCGAGTCCCTCCTGGCGTGCCATCTGCCCACCTTACCCAGCGGTTCGGCCGCTAAAGCAGACATAGCCTGATGAATAGCAAGATCGAACACTCCAAGGACACCTCCACCCAGGGTGGGGATATCGTCAAGTACGCCCTCGCCACGCTGCTGGTGCTGGCTGGTCTGTTCGTCTGGTTCTGGTTCTCCGCTGACTCTGGTCGCGCTGCCCAGCTGGGCGCGTGGACGGGTCAGCTGCGTGCGTTGGCCGTCGTCGTGGGTCTGGCCGGTGGTATCGGCGTGTTCCTGCTGACAGGCAAGGGTCGTGATACCCGCGAATTCCTCTCCGAGTCGCGCTTCGAGCTGCGCAAGGTGGTCTGGCCGACGCGCCAGGAAGCCACCCGCATGACCTGGGTCGTGATGGTTGTGGTGATCATCCTCAGCTTGCTGCTGGGTGGATTCGATTACGTCATTCAGCGGCTGGTCCAGCTGTTCCTGACCCGCTAAGGAGATTTGCATGAAGCGTTGGTACGTCGTTCACGCCTATTCGGGCTTCGAGAAGTCGGTTGCGCAGGCCCTGCGTGATCGCATCGTCCGTGATGGCATGGAAGAGCGCTTCGGCGATGTCCTGGTCCCGACCGAAGAAGTGGTCGAGATGCGCGCCGGCCAGAAGCGCCGTTCCGAGCGCAAGTTCTTCCCGGGTTACGTGCTGGTCCAGATCGAGACCCACGAAGAAGCCGGCATCCCGCGCATCGACAACGAAAGCTGGCACCTGGTCAAGGAAACCCCGCGCGTCATGGGCTTCATCGGCGGCACCGCCGATCGTCCGCTGCCGATCGCCGATTCCGAGGCCGAAGCCATCCTGAACCGCGTTCAGGAAGGTGTCGAGAAGCCGCGTCCGAAGGTGCTGTTCGAGCCGGGCCAGATGGTCCGCGTTACCGACGGCCCGTTCAACGATTTCAATGGCGTCGTCGAAGAAGTCAACTACGAGAAGAGCCGTCTGCGCGTCTCGGTGCTGATCTTCGGTCGTGCCACTCCGGTCGAGCTCGAGTTCGGCCAGGTCGAAAAGGCCGTCTGACCTGTCGGTAGAGTCGAGCTTGCTCGACTTTGCAGATCAGTCGAGCAAGCTCGACTCTACGGAACCAGGAACCGGGCTCAGCCCGGTTTCGTTCGTTTATATGCTGCTTCAGGCATGTGAAGAAAAAACCTGTTATAGTGCGCGGCTCCCCGCTGGGAAGCCAGCAGGACGAGGCCGCCGCAAGGTGGCCTTCAGCATGATTTCAAAACGCGATGCCGGGACGCGTGATTCCCGGTCCGATGGGGAGCCTGTTGTCGCAAGGCGCTAGCACCCGGAGAGCATACTCATGGCAAAGAAAGTTGTCGGTTACATCAAGCTGCAGGTGAAGGCCGGTCAGGCCAACCCCTCGCCGCCGGTCGGTCCTGCGCTGGGTCAGCGCGGCCTGAACATCATGGAATTCTGCAAGGCGTTCAACGCTGCCACGCAGAAGCTCGAGCCGGGTCTGCCGGTTCCGGTGATCATCACGGCCTACTCGGACCGTACGTTCACCTTCATCACCAAGAGCACCCCGGCCACCACCCTGCTGAAGAAGGCCGCTGGCATCTCGTCGGGCTCCAAGCGCCCGAACACCGAGAAGGTCGGCAAGGTCACCCGTAAGCAGCTGGAAGAGATCGCCAAGGCGAAGGAACCGGATCTGACTGCCGCCGATCTGGACGCCGCCGTGCGTACCATCGCTGGCTCTGCCCGTTCCATGGGCCTCGTGGTGGAGGGTTAATCAGATGGCACAGAACAAGCGCGAAAAGGCCATCAAGGCCGCCGTTGTCCCGGGCAAGTCGTACGCCTTCGAAGACGCGATCAACATCCTGAAGACCGCCACCAAGGCCAAGTTCGTCGAGTCGATCGACGTTGCTGTGCGCCTGGGCGTCGATGCGAAGAAGTCCGACCAGCAGGTCCGTGGCTCCACCGTGCTGCCGGCGGGTACCGGCAAGTCGGTCCGCGTCGCTGTCTTCGCTCCGGCCGGTGCCAAGGCTGACGAAGCCCTGGCCGCTGGCGCCGAAGCCGTCGGTATGGACGACCTGGCCGAGAAGATGCAGGCCGGCGATCTGAACTACGACGTCGTCATCGCGACCCCGGACGCCATGCGCGTCGTCGGTAAGCTGGGCACCGTGCTGGGCCCGCGCGGCCTGATGCCGAACCCGAAGGTCGGCACCGTTTCCCCGAACCCGGGTGAAGCCGTGAAGAACGCCAAGTCGGGCCAGGTCCGTTACCGCACCGACAAGGCCGGTATCATCCACTGCACCATCGGCAAGGCCGACTTCGCCGAAGACGCGCTGAAGTCGAACCTGACCGCGCTGCTGCTGGACCTGATCAAGGCCAAGCCGGCCACCTCGAAGGGCACGTACCTGCAGAAGGTTTCGGTCAGCTCGACGATGGGCCCGGGCGTCACCGTCGACCAGTCGTCGCTGACCCTGAAGTAATTGTTTCAAGCGGTCACGGTACCCTCGGGCACCGTGACCGTGACATTTGAAGGCATCGCCAGCCGTACATCGCTGGTGGTAGCCGTCAAAGACCGCAGGCGCGGTCGTGGCAATACCGGCGACGGGCACGGAAGCTCGATATGGCAGGGAGTCGCCGCCGGAGCAGCAATGACCGCTTAATCGATTCTTCGGAATCAACCTGCGTAGATGGTGCCCTTCTGGAGTTTTTCTGGTTCACGCATTTCCGGGATTTTCCCTGATTGCCATCCAGGTCTGGAACGGCCCACCCCCCGGAACATCATTCCGATGTTCCCGGCGTCCAGGACGGATGCCGCACAGGACCGCGCACGGCAGGAGCCGTAAGCGGAGTTCAATTGGAGGAGTGCAATGGCTCTCAATCTGTCCCAGAAGCAAGAAGTAGTCGCGGAGCTGGCAGAAATTGCTGGTAAGGCACACTCCTTGATCGCAGCCGAATACGCTGGCACCACGGTCGCCCAGATGACCGCGATGCGCAAGCAGGCTCGTGAAACCGGCGTTTTCTTGAAAGTTGTCAAGAACACCCTGGCTTCGCGTGCCGTTGAAGGCACCGAGTTCGCAGTCGCACAGGACCAGATGGTTGGTCCGCTGCTGTACGCGTTCTCGCTCGAGGAGCCCGGTGCAGCCGGTCGCCTGATCAAGGACGCCGCCAAGGGCAACGACAAGCTGAAGGCTAAAGTCGTCGCCATCGGTGGCGAAGTGTTCCCGGCAAGCCACGTCGACGTGTTGGCCTCGCTGCCGACCCGTGACCAGGCCCTGGCAATGCTGGCACGCGTCCTGACCGAACCGGTCACGATGTTCGCCCGCGCCATCAAGGCCATCGGTGACAAGCAGAACGGTGGCGAAGCCGCTGAAGCTGCTGAACCGGCCGCCGAGACCGCCTGAGTTTCGACTATTTAGTGGTTCCTTGCGGAACCTCATCCCAGAAAATCATCCAAAGGTAATTATCATGTCCCTTACCAACGAACAGATCGTCGACGCCATCGCCGAGAAGTCCCTGATGGAAGTGATGGAGCTGGTCAAGGCCATCGAAGAGAAGTTCGGCGTCTCCGCCGCTGCTCCGGTCGCCGCTGCTGTGGCTGGCCCGGCTGCCGTTGTTGAAGAGCAGACCGAATTCGTCGTCACCCTGAAGACCGCTGGCGACAAGAAGGTCGAAGTCATCAAGGCCGTCCGCGCCATCACCGGCCTGGGCCTGAAGGAAGCGAAGGACCTGGCCGAAGCCGGCGGCGTCCTGAAGGACAACGCTTCGAAGGACGAAGCCGAGAAGATGAAGAAGGACCTGGAAGCTGCTGGCGCGACTGTCGAAGTCAAGTAAGCACTTCCCTTGCATCGTCATCGATTCACGGCGATGCAGCCAAGGCTGGGGGCGTAAGCCCCCGGCCTTTGGTCGTTGTTGCGGTATCGGTTGGGTCGACTGTGTAGAGTCGACTGTCAGTCGACTGCTCCAAGTACGAAAAAAGCCCAACACGGGCTGCGGTCACATCCTCGCCAGCCAGCGCCTCGCGCGGCAGCAGGGCAGTAGATGCAGACGAGTTGGCAGTTGGAAGTAGCAAGAGAAGGCGTGCTGGTGCCGGCAATACCAGCGACTTCCAACTGACAATTTCAAGTTTCCTTCGGGTCGTGGGCGCACGGCCCGCACAACAAGGTGGAAGACCTCATGACGTCCTATTCGTTCACCGAAAAAAAGCGTATCCGCAAGGATTTCGGCAAGCAGCGCTCGATCCTCGAAGTGCCGTTCCTGCTGGCCATCCAGGTGGATTCCTACCGTGATTTCCTGCAGGAAAACATCGATCCGGCCAAGCGCGCCGATTACGGCCTGCACGCTGCGCTGAAGTCGGTCTTCCCGATCGCCAGCTACAGCGGCAATGCCGCCCTGGAATACGTCGGCTACAAGCTGGGCGAGCCGGTCTTCGACGAGCGTGAGTGCCGTCAGCGTGGCATGAGCTACGGCGCGCCGCTGCGCGTGACCGTGCGCCTGGTCATCTACGACCGCGAGTCGTCGACCAAGGCCATCAAGTACGTGAAGGAGCAGGAGGTCTATCTGGGCGAAATCCCGCTGATGACCGAGAACGGCACCTTCATCGTCAACGGCACCGAGCGCGTCATCGTCTCGCAGCTGCACCGTTCGCCGGGCGTGTTCTTCGACCACGACCGTGGCAAGACCCACAGCTCGGGCAAGCTGCTGTACAGCGCCCGCATCATTCCTTACCGCGGTTCCTGGCTGGACTTCGAGTTCGACCCGAAGGACGCGCTGTTCACCCGTATCGACCGTCGCCGCAAGCTGCCGGTGTCGATCCTGCTGCGCGCGCTTGGCTACAGCAACGAAGAGATGCTGGCCGAGTTCTTCGAGATCAACACCTTCCACATCAACCCGGATGAAGGCGTCCAGCTGGAGCTGGTGCCGGAGCGCCTGCGTGGCGAAACCCTGGGCTTCGACCTCGCCGACGGCGACAAGGTCATCGTGGAAGCCGGCAAGCGCATCACCGCGCGCCACATCAAGCAGCTGGAAGCCTCGGGCATCGCTGCCCTGGCCGTGCCGGACGACTACATCGTCGGCCGCATCCTGTCGCACGACGTGGTCGATGCCTCGACCGGCGAACTGCTGGCCCAGGCCAACGACGAGATCAGCGACGAGCAGCTGCAGAACTTCCGCAAGGCCGGCGTCGATGCGGTGGGCACCCTGTGGGTGAACGACCTGGATCGTGGCCCGTACCTGTCCAACACCCTGCGCATCGATCCGACCAAGACCCAGCTGGAAGCCCTGGTCGAAATCTACCGCATGATGCGTCCGGGCGAGCCGCCGACCAAGGATGCCGCGCAGAACCTGTTCCACAACCTGTTCTTCACCTTCGAGCGCTACGACCTGTCTGCGGTCGGCCGCATGAAGTTCAACCGTCGCGTGGGCCGCAAGGAAACCACCGGCGAAGCCGTGCTGTACGACAGCAAGTACTTCGGCGAGCGCAACGACGAAGAGTCCAAGCGCCTGGTCGGCGCCCACGGCGACAGCTCCGACATCCTGGACGTGATCAAGGTCCTGACCGAGATCCGCAACGGTCGCGGCGTGGTCGATGACATCGATCACCTGGGCAACCGTCGCGTGCGTTCGGTCGGCGAAATGGCCGAGAACGTGTTCCGCGTCGGCCTGGTCCGCGTCGAGCGCGCGGTCAAGGAACGCCTGTCGATGGCCGAGTCGGAAGGCCTGACCCCGCAGGAGCTGATCAACGCCAAGCCGGTCGCCGCTGCCATCAAGGAGTTCTTCGGCTCCTCGCAGCTGTCGCAGTTCATGGATCAGAACAACCCGCTGTCGGAAGTGACCCACAAGCGTCGCGTCTCGGCCCTGGGCCCGGGCGGCCTGACCCGTGAGCGCGCCGGCTTCGAAGTGCGCGACGTGCACCCGACCCATTACGGCCGCGTCTGCACCATCGAAACGCCGGAAGGCCCGAACATCGGCCTGATCAACTCGCTGGCCGTGTACGCCCGCACCAACAAGTACGGTTTCCTCGAGACCCCGTACCGCAAGGTCGTGGACGGCAAGGTCTTCGACGAAGTCGAGTTCCTGTCGGCCATCGAAGAAAACGAGTACGTCATTGCGCAGGCCAACGCCCTGACCAATGCCGACAGCGTGCTGACCGAGCAGTTCGTTCCCTGCCGTTTCCAGGGCGAATCGCTGCTGAAGCCGCCGGCGGAAGTCCACTTCATGGACGTCTCGCCGATGCAGACCGTGTCGATCGCGGCCGCGCTGGTTCCGTTCCTGGAGCACGATGACGCAAACCGCGCACTGATGGGCGCGAACATGCAGCGTCAGGCCGTGCCGACCCTGCGTGCGCAGAAGCCGCTGGTGGGTACCGGCATCGAGCGCGCCGTGGCGCGTGACTCCGGTGTGACCGTCAACGCCCGTCGTGGTGGCGAGATCGTGCAGATCGACGCCGCTCGCATCGTGGTCAAGGTGGTCGAGGAAGAAATCGTCGGTGCCACCGACGCCGGCGTCGACATCTACAACCTGGTCAAGTACACCCGTTCGAACCAGAACACCTGCATCAACCAGCGCCCGCTGGTCCAGGTGGGTGACGTCATCGCCCGCGGCGACGTGCTGGCCGACGGTCCGTCCACCGACATCGGCGAACTGGCCCTGGGCCAGAACATGCTGATCGCGTTCATGCCGTGGAACGGCTACAACTTCGAAGACTCCATCCTGCTCTCCGAGCGCGTGGTGGAAGAGGATCGCTACACCACGATCCACATCGAAGAGCTGACCTGCGTCGCGCGTGACACCAAGCTGGGGCCGGAGGAAATCTCCGCCGACATCCCGAACGTTTCCGAGCAGGCGCTGAACCGCCTGGACGAAAGCGGCGTGGTGTACATCGGTGCGGAAGTCCGCGCCGGCGACATCATGGTCGGCAAGGTCACCCCGAAGGGCGAAAGCCAGCTGACCCCGGAAGAGAAGCTGCTGCGCGCGATCTTCGGCGAGAAGGCTTCGGACGTTAAGGACAGCTCGCTGCGCGTTCCGCCGGGCATGGACGGCACCGTCATCGACGTGCAGGTCTTCACCCGCGACGGCATCGAGAAGGACAAGCGCGCCCGCCAGATCGAAGAGTCTGAAATCAAGCGCGTCAAGAAGGACTTCGACGACCAGTTCCGCATCCTGGAAGCGGCCATCTACATGCGTCTGCGTTCGCAGATCGTGGGCAAGGTGGTCAACGGTGGTGCCGGCCTGAAGAAGGGCGACGTCATCTCCGACGCCTACCTGGACGGCCTGAAGAAGGCTGACTGGTTCGCCCTGCGCATGAAGGACGAGGACGCTTCGGAAGCCATCGAGCGCGCACAGAAGCAGATCCAGGCGCACGAGAAGGAGTTCGAGCGTCGCTTCGCCGACAAGCGCGGCAAGATCACCGCCGGCGACGACCTCGCCCCGGGCGTGCTGAAGATGGTCAAGGTCTTCCTGGCCGTGAAGCGCCGCATCCAGCCGGGCGACAAGATGGCAGGCCGCCACGGCAACAAGGGTGTGGTCTCCAACGTGGTGCCGGTCGAGGACATGCCGTACATGGCCTCGGGTGAAACCGTGGACATCGTGCTGAACCCGCTGGGCGTGCCGTCGCGTATGAACATCGGCCAGATCCTGGAAGTGCACCTGGGCTGGGCAGCCAAGGGCCTGGGTCGCAAGATCCAGGCGATGATGGAAGCCCAGGCTGCGGTTGCCGACCTGCGCAAGTTCCTGGACGACATCTACAACCACGACGACACCAACGTGGCCAACCGTGTCGACCTGTCGCAGTTCAGCGACGAGGAACTGCTGCGTCTGGCCCGTAACCTCACCGACGGCGTGCCGATGGCCACCCCGGTGTTCGACGGCGCCACCGAAGCGGAAATCAAGCGCATGCTGGAACTGGCCGACCTGCCGAGCAGTGGCCAGACCCAGCTGTATGACGGCCGCACCGGTGAAGCGTTCGATCGCCACACCACCGTGGGTTACATGCACTACCTGAAGCTGAACCACCTGGTCGACGACAAGATGCACGCCCGTTCGACCGGTCCGTACTCGCTCGTCACCCAGCAGCCGCTGGGCGGCAAGGCGCAGTTCGGTGGCCAGCGCTTCGGTGAAATGGAAGTCTGGGCGCTGGAAGCCTACGGCGCGGCCTACACCCTGCAGGAAATGCTGACGGTGAAGTCCGATGACGTGCAGGGCCGCAACCAGATGTACAAGAACATCGTCGACGGTGAGCACGAGATGGTCGCGGGCATGCCGGAATCCTTCAACGTCCTCGTGAAGGAAATCCGCTCGCTGGCCATCAACATGGAACTGGAAGACAACTGATCCATGCCGGCGCGGCGGTCTGCCGCCGCGCCGCTGGCAGTCAACTGAAAGCCCATCGACACAGCATTCCTCCTTCTGGAGAACACCATGAAAGACCTGCTCAACCTCTTCAACCAGCAGCGCCAGACGCTGGACTTCGACGCGATCAAGATCGCGCTGGCCTCGCCGGACCTGATCCGTTCGTGGTCCTTCGGCGAAGTGAAGAAGCCGGAAACCATCAACTACCGTACCTTCAAGCCGGAGCGTGACGGCCTGTTCTGCGCCGCCATCTTCGGGCCGGTCAAGGACTACGAGTGCCTGTGCGGCAAGTACAAGCGCATGAAGCACCGCGGCGTGGTCTGCGAGAAGTGCGGCACCGAAGTGACCCTGGCCAAGGTGCGCCGCGAGCGCATGGGCCACATCGACCTGGCTTCGCCGGTCGCGCACATCTGGTTCCTCAAGTCGCTGCCGTCGCGCATCGGCCTGATGCTGGACATGACCCTGCGTGACATCGAGCGCGTGCTGTACTTCGAAGCCTACGTGGTGACCGAGCCGGGCCTGACCGCCCTGGAGCGCCGCCAGCTGCTGACCGAAGAACAGTACCTGACCGCCCGCCAGGAACACGGTGATGACTTCGACGCCGCCATGGGCGCCGAGGCCGTGTACGAACTGCTGCGCACGATCGACCTGCAGTCGGAAATGACCCGCCTGCGCGAGGAAATCGCCGCTACCGGTTCGGAAACCAAGCTGAAGCGCCTCACCAAGCGCATCAAGCTGATCGAAGCCTTCCTGGAATCGGGCAACCGTCCGGAATGGATGGTCATGACCGTGCTGCCGGTGCTGCCGCCGGACCTGCGTCCGCTGGTCCCGCTGGATGGCGGCCGCTTCGCGACCTCCGACCTGAACGACCTGTACCGCCGCGTCATCAACCGCAACAACCGCCTGCGCCGCCTGCTCGAACTGAGCGCGCCGGACATCATCGTGCGCAATGAAAAGCGCATGCTGCAGGAATCGGTCGATGCGCTGCTGGACAACGGCCGTCGCGGCCGTGCCATCACCGGCACCAACAAGCGCCCGCTGAAGTCGCTGGCCGACATGATCAAGGGCAAGCAGGGTCGCTTCCGCCAGAACCTGCTGGGCAAGCGCGTCGACTACTCGGGCCGTTCGGTCATCGTGGTCGGCCCGTACCTGCGCCTGCACCAGTGCGGCCTGCCGAAGAAGATGGCGCTTGAGCTGTTCAAGCCGTTCGTCTTCGCCAAGCTGCAGCGTCGTGGCCTGGCCACCACCATCAAGGCCGCCAAGAAGCTGGTCGAGCGCGAAGAAGCCGAAGTCTGGGACATCCTGGAAGAGGTCATCCGCGAACACCCGGTCATGCTGAACCGTGCGCCGACCCTGCACCGCCTGGGCATCCAGGCGTTCGAGCCGGTGCTGATCGAAGGCAAGGCCATCCAGCTGCACCCGCTGGTCTGCACCGCGTTCAACGCCGACTTCGACGGTGACCAGATGGCCGTCCACGTGCCGCTCTCGCTGGAAGCCCAGCTGGAAGCGCGTGCGCTGATGATGTCGACCAACAACATCCTGTCGCCGGCCAACGGCGAGCCGATCATCGTGCCGTCGCAGGACGTCGTGCTGGGTCTGTACTACATGACCCGCTCGCTGGAAAACAAGAAGGGCGAGGGCATGGCCTTCGCCAACATCGCCGAAGTGAAGCGTGCCTACGACAACCGCGTGGTGGAACTGCACGCACGCGTCAAGGTCCGCATCACCGAAGTGGTGACCGACGAAGAAGGCAACAAGCAGAACAAGACCTCGATCGTGGACACCACGATCGGTCGCGCCCTGCTGGCTGAAATCCTGCCGGAAGGCCTGCCGTTCGCGCTGGCCAACACCGAGCTGACCAAGAAGAACATCAGCCGCCTGATCAACTCCAGCTACCGCCAGCTGGGCCTGAAGGACACGGTCGTGTTCGCCGACAAGCTGATGTACACCGGCTTCGCTTACGCGACCCGCGCCGGCGTCTCCATCGGCATCGACGACATGCTGATCCCGGACGAGAAGAAGGGCATCCTCACCGAGGCCGAAGCCGAAGTGCTGGAAATCCAGGAGCAGTACCAGTCGGGCCTGGTCACCGCCGGCGAGCGCTACAACAAGGTGGTCGACATCTGGTCGCGCACCAATGAGCGCATCGCCAAGGCGATGATGGACACCATCGGTACCGAGAAGGTCGTCAACGCCAAGGGCGAGACCATCGACCAGAAGTCGATGAACTCGCTGTACATCATGGCCGACTCCGGTGCGCGTGGTTCGCAGGCGCAGATCCGTCAGCTGGCCGGCATGCGTGGCCTGATGGCGCGTCCGGATGGCTCGATCATCGAGACGCCCATCAAGGCGAACTTCCGCGAAGGCCTGAACGTGCAGGAGTACTTCAACTCCACCCACGGTGCCCGTAAGGGTCTGGCCGATACCGCGTTGAAGACCGCAAACTCGGGTTACCTGACCCGTCGTCTGGTCGACGTCGCGCAGGACGTGGTCATCACCGAGGTGGATTGCGGTACCACCGAAGGCCTGATCATGACCCCGATCGTGGAAGGCGGCGACGTGGTCGAGCCGCTGAAGGATCGCGTGCTGGGTCGCGTGGTTGCCGAGGACGTGTTCCTGCCGGGCAACGACGAAGATCCGATCGTCACCCGCAACACCCTGCTGGACGAAGCCTGGGTGGCCAAGCTGGAAGATGCCGGCGTGCAGACCATCAAGGTCCGTTCGACCATCTCCTGCGAATCGGCCTTCGGTGTCTGCGGTCGCTGCTACGGCCGCGATCTGGCCCGTGGCCACATCGTCAACATCGGTGAAGCGGTCGGCGTCATCGCCGCCCAGTCCATCGGTGAGCCGGGTACCCAGCTGACCATGCGTACGTTCCACATCGGTGGTGCGGCGTCGCGTGCGGCTGCGGTCGACAACATCACCGTCAAGACCACCGGTTCGGTCAAGTTCAGCAACCTCAAGTCGGTCGAGCACGCCAATGGCTCGCTGGTGGCAGTGTCGCGCTCGGGCGAAATCTCGGTGCTCGATGCCCACGGCCGTGAGCGTGAGCGTTACAAGCTGCCGTACGGTTCGATGATCGCTTCCAAGGATGGCGATGCAGTGAAGGCTGGCCAGACCGTGGCCAACTGGGATCCGCATAACCACCCGATCGTGTCGGAAGTTGCCGGTTTCATCCGCTTCATCGACTTCGTCGACGGCATCACCGTCATCGAGAAGACCGACGAGCTGACCGGCCTGGCGTCGCGCGAAATCACCGATCCGAAGCGTCGTGGTACCCAGGCCAAGGACCTGCGCCCGATCGTGCGCATCGTCGACGCCAAGGGCAACGACCTGTCCATCCCGGGCACCGATCTGCCGGCGCAGTACCTGCTGCCGCCGCGTTCGATCGTCAACCTGCAGGACGGCGCCGCCGTGGGCGTGGGCGACGTCGTCGCCAAGATCCCGCAGGAAGCGTCGAAGACCCGCGACATCACCGGTGGTCTGCCGCGCGTGGCCGATCTGTTCGAAGCCCGCAAGCCGAAGGATCCGGCGGTGCTGGCCGAGCGTTCGGGCATCATCAGCTTCGGCAAGGACACCAAGGGCAAGCAGCGCCTGATCATCAAGGACACCGATGGTTCGGAACACGAAGAGCTGATCCCGAAGTACCGCCAGGTCATCGTGTTCGAAGGCGAGCATGTCACCAAGGGTGAAACCATCGTGGACGGCGAGCCGAGCCCGCAGGACATCCTGCGCCTGCTGGGTGTCGAACCGCTGGCTGCCTACCTGGTGAAGGAAATCCAGGACGTGTACCGCCTGCAGGGCGTGAAGATCAACGACAAGCACATCGAGGTCATCACCCGCCAGATGCTGCGCAAGGTCGAGATCACCGACCAGGGCAGCAGCAAGTTCCTGAACGGCGAACAGGTGGAGCGCCAGCGCGTAATCGAGGAGAATGCGCGCCTGTCGACCCGCAACGAGCTGCCGGCGCACTTCGATCCGGTCCTGCTGGGTATCACCAAGGCATCGCTGGCGACCGAATCGTTCATCTCGGCCGCTTCGTTCCAGGAAACCACCCGCGTGCTGACCGAAGCTGCCGTCCGCGGCACCAAGGACAACCTGCGCGGCCTGAAGGAAAACGTCATCGTCGGCCGCCTGATCCCGGCCGGTACCGGTCTGTCGTACCACAGCAGCCGCCGCCGCGGCGCTTCGGGTCTCACCGACTCGGAGATGCAGGCCCTGACCGGCACCCCGGCAGCCGTCGAAGCTCCGGTCGTTGAAGCCGAAGCTGAACAGGCGTCTGGCGAAGAATGAGGTATCAGGTCCGGCCGCGAGGCCGGACCACCCCGTCGGTCCAACGACGGGATTGGGATAGGGCAGGGGGGTCGTCCGCGATCCTCCCGGCCAACCTGAACGGGGTTCATGGAGGCTCCCCAGTAACGTTCCAGGATCAGGAACGGGCTTGACAGGAGGCGTTTGACTGCTTTCCTGACAGGTTGCTACAATCGTCTGTCTCAGCAGGCCAGAATTTTGGCCTGCTTTAACATTTCCGCATCTCTGGCCGGATTTCCGGCCACCAATCAGAAGAACCTACTGATGGCGACGATCAACCAGCTGGTCCGCAAGCCGCGGCAAGCTACTACGTACAAGAGTGCCTCGCCGGCGCTCGACAAGTGCCCGCAGCGCCGTGGCGTCTGCACGCGCGTTTACACCACCACCCCGAAGAAGCCGAACTCGGCTCTCCGCAAGGTTGCCAAGGTCCGCCTGACCAACCAGGAAGAAGTCATTTCCTACATCGGCGGCGAAGGCCACAACCTGCAGGAGCACTCCGTGGTCCTGATCCGTGGCGGTCGCGTCAAGGATCTGCCGGGTGTGCGTTACCACACCGTTCGTGGCTCGCTCGACGCCGCCGGCGTTGCCAAGCGTCGCCAGGCCCGTTCCAAGTACGGCGCCAAGCGTCCGAAGGCATAAGGAGAGACCACTATGTCGCGTAAGGGTAATACTCCGCAGCGTTCCGTCCTGCCGGATCCGAAGCACGGAAGCGAAACCATCGCCCGTTTCATCAACATGGTCATGCTGAGCGGCAAGAAGTCCGTCGCTGAAAAGATCGTGTACGGTGCCATGGACGTCATCGCCGAGAAGAACGCCAACTCGATCGAGCTGGTGCAGAAGGCTCTGGACAACGTCGCTCCGTCGGTCGAAGTCAAGTCGCGCCGTGTCGGTGGTGCCACCTACCAGGTGCCGGTCGAAGTGCGTGCATCGCGCAAGATGGCTCTGGCCATGCGCTGGCTGATCGACTCCGCGCGCAAGCGTGGTGAGAACACCATGCCGAAGAAGCTGGCTGCTGAACTGATCGACGCCTCGGAAAACCGTGGCGGCGCCATCAAGAAGCGCGAAGAAACCCACCGCATGGCCGAAGCCAACAAGGCCTTCGCCCACTACCGCTGGTGAGTTTGACGGCCTTGTAAAACAGGCAGGGCAGCACCACATCGGTGCTGCCTCGCGGCCCCGGAAGGGCTGCGCCAATCCGAAGGCCGCCGCAAGGCGGCGTTCGGCCATCCGAAATCCAAGAAATCTGAGAGGCTCCCCGTGGCCCGTTCCACTCCCATCGAGCGTTACCGTAACTTCGGCATCATGGCTCACATCGATGCCGGCAAGACCACCACGTCCGAGCGCATCCTGTTCTACACCGGCAAGAGCCACAAGATCGGTGAAGTGCACGACGGCGCCGCCACCATGGACTGGATGGAGCAGGAGCAGGAGCGTGGCATCACGATCCAGTCCGCTGCCACCACCGCGTTCTGGAAGGGCATGGACAAGTCCCTGCCGGAGCACCGCTTCAACATCATCGATACCCCCGGGCACGTTGACTTCACCATCGAAGTCGAGCGTTCGCTGCGCGTGCTCGACGGCGCGGTGTTCGTGCTGTGTGCCGTCGGTGGCGTGCAGCCGCAGTCGGAAACCGTGTGGCGCCAGGCCAACCGTTACAAGGTGCCGCGCATTGCGTTCGTCAACAAGATGGACCGCACCGGCGCCAACTTCTACAAGGTCCGTGACCAGCTGAAGGCCAAGCTCGGCGCTGTCGCCGTGCCGATGCAGCTGCCGATCGGTGCCGAAGATGGCTTCAAGGGCGTCGTCGACCTGCTGAAGATGAAGGCCATCCATTGGGATGAAGCCTCGCAGGGCATGAAGTTCGAATACGGCGACATCCCGGCCGACCTGCAGGAAAAGGCTGAAGAAGCCCGTACCTTCATGATCGAAGCCGCGGCTGAAGCCAGCGAAGAGCTGATGGAAAAGTACCTGGGCGGCGAAGAGCTGGCCGAGTCCGAAATCATCAACGCGCTGCGTACCCGTACCCTGGCCACCGAAATCGTCCCGATGTACTGCGGTTCGGCGTTCAAGAACAAGGGCGTGCAGGCCATGCTCGACGGCGTGATCCAGCTGCTGCCGTCGCCGGTCGACGTGCCGGACGTGACCGGTACCGACGTGGATGACGAAAACGTCGCCATGACCCGCAAGTCCGACGACAAGGCTCCGTTCTCGTCGCTGGCCTTCAAGATCATCACCGACCCGTTCGTCGGCGCGCTGACCTTCTTCCGTGTCTACTCGGGCACCCTGAACGGTGGCGACACCGTCCTGAACTCGGTGAAGGGCAAGAAGGAGCGCATCGGCCGCATCCTGCAGATGCATTCGAACAACCGCGAAGAAATCAAGGAAGTTCTGGCTGGTGACATCGCCGCTGCCGTGGGCCTGAAGGACACCACCACCGGTGACACCCTGTGCTCGGTCGACCAGCCGATCATCCTGGAGCGCATGACGTTCCCGGAGCCGGTGATCTCGATGGCTGTCGAGCCGAAGACCAAGTCGGACCAGGAAAAGATGGGTCTGGCCCTGGGCCGCCTGGCGCAGGAAGATCCGTCGTTCCGCGTCAAGACCGACGAAGAATCCGGCCAGACCATCATCTCGGGCATGGGCGAGCTGCACCTGGACATCATCGTCGACCGCCTGAAGCGCGAGTTCAACGTTGAAGCCAACGTCGGCGCGCCGCAGGTTGCCTACCGCGAAACCATCACCCTGGCCGACGTCAAGTCGGACTACAAGCACGCCAAGCAGTCCGGTGGTAAGGGTCAGTACGGTCACGTCGTGATCGAGCTGTCGCCGCTGACCGCTGCCGACCGTGCCGATGCCAAGCTGTCGGCCAACATCAAGGACGACTTCCTGTTCGTCAATGACATCACCGGCGGCGTGATTCCGAAGGAATTCATTCCTTCGATCGAAAAGGGCCTGCGCGAAACCATCACCAGCGGTCCGCTGGCTGGCTTCCCGGTGGTGGACGTGAAGGTCAAGCTGGTCTTCGGTTCGTACCACGACGTCGACTCCTCGGAAATGGCGTTCAAGCTCGCTTCGTCGATGGCCTTCAAGCAGGGCTTCGCCAAGGCCAAGCCGGTGCTGCTGGAGCCGATCATGAAGGTCGAGATCGTGACCCCGGAGGATTACCAGGGTGACGTGATGGGCGACGTGAGCCGTCGTCGTGGCGTGCTGCAGGGTTCTGACACCACTGGTGACGGCTCCGCTTCGATCATCAACGCGATGATCCCGCTGGGTGAAATGTTCGGTTACGCCACGGCTCTGCGTTCGCAGACCCAGGGCCGCGCCACCTTCACCATGGAATTCGACCATTACGAGCCGGCGCCGAACAACATCGCCGAAGCCGTCATGAAGAAGGGCTGAGCCTCGCTCAGCCTCTCCTGAAACCACTTACGACAATCAAGGGATACAACAATGGCAAAGGGTAAGTTCGAGCGCACCAAGCCGCACGTCAACGTCGGCACCATCGGTCACGTCGATCATGGCAAGACCACGCTGACCGCCGCGCTGACCAAGATCGGCGCCGAGCGCTTCGGTGGCGAATTCAAGGATTACTCGGCGATCGACGCCGCTCCGGAAGAGAAGGCTCGTGGTATCACGATCTCGACCGCACACGTCGAATACGAATCCACCGAGCGCCACTACGCGCACGTGGATTGCCCGGGCCATGCTGACTACGTCAAGAACATGATCACCGGTGCCGCCCAGATGGACGGCGCGATCCTGGTGTGCTCGGCCGCTGACGGCCCGATGCCGCAGACCCGCGAGCACATCCTGCTGTCGCGTCAGGTCGGCGTGCCGTACATCGTCGTGTTCCTGAACAAGGCCGACATGGTTGACGATGCCGAGCTGCTGGAACTGGTCGAAATGGAAGTCCGCGAGCTGCTGAGCAAGTACGACTTCCCGGGCGACGACACCCCGATCATCTCGGGTTCGGCCCGCCTGGCGCTGGAAGGCGACCAGAGCGACATCGGCGTGCCGGCCGTGATCAAGCTGGTCGAAGCTCTCGACAGCTGGATCCCGACCCCGGAGCGTGACGTCGACAAGCCGTTCCTGATGCCGGTGGAAGACGTGTTCTCGATCTCGGGCCGCGGCACCGTGGTGACCGGTCGTATCGAGCGCGGCGTGATCAAGGTCGGCGAAGAAATCGAAATCGTCGGCATCCGTCCGGTGCAGAAGACCACCGTGACCGGCGTCGAAATGTTCCGCAAGTTGCTGGACCAGGGTCAGGCAGGCGACAACGCCGGTCTGCTGCTGCGCGGCACCAAGCGTGACGACGTCGAGCGTGGCCAGGTTCTGGCCAAGCCGGGTTCGATCAAGCCGCACACCAAGTTCGACGCCGAAGTCTACGTGCTGTCGAAGGACGAGGGCGGCCGCCACACCCCGTTCTTCAAGGGCTACCGTCCGCAGTTCTACTTCCGTACCACCGACATCACCGGTGCGGTTGAGCTGCCGGAAGGCGTCGAGATGGTGATGCCGGGCGACAACATCAAGATGGTTGTCACCCTGATCAACCCGGTCGCCATGGACGCCGGCCTGCGCTTCGCAATCCGCGAAGGTGGCCGTACCGTCGGCGCCGGCGTGGTTGCCAGCATCCTCGAGTAATCTGCTACACTCTGCGCCCCGATGTTGCCTGGGTAGGGCATCGGGGCGTATCAAACGGGAAAGTAGGCACAGGATGTGCCTTGTGTTCCCCGGACCAGGAAGGGTCAATGCCATTCAGGCGGCGTCAACAGGAAACTGTTGACAGCTGCCTTGCGTGCCATTATGCTTCGTCGTCTGGGCAGGCCTGTTTCTAGGTCTGCCTACGTTTTTGAGGTCTACGGATTGACCTTGTCGGCCTGCAGGAGTGCGGGCCGTCCGTATTCAGGGATTTCATGGGACAAAGCAACCCAGAGGCTTTGTCTGTCGCTCTTTTAACGAAGGAACCTACCGCCATGGCGGACCAAAAGATCCGGATCCGGCTGAAAGCGTTCGATCATCGTCTGATCGACCGTTCGGCCAGCGAGATCGTTGAGACGGCCAAGCGGACCGGCGCGCAAGTGCGTGGCCCGATCCCGCTGCCGACCAAGATCGAGCGTTACACCATTCTCGTTTCCCCGCACGTCGACAAGGACGCGCGTGACCAGTACGAGACCCGCACGCACAAGCGCGTGCTCGATATCGTTGACCCGAATGACAAGACCGTGGACGCGCTGATGAAGCTCGAACTGGCTGCCGGCGTCGACGTTCAGATCAAGCTGACCTGAGGACTACGACCATGACGAAGAAGTATTCGTTGGGCTTCGTGGGCCGCAAGGCTGGCATGAGCCGCGTGTTCACTGAAGATGGCCGCTCCATCCCGGTGACCCTGATCGAAGCAACCCCGAACCGCATCGCGCAGATCAAGACCGTCGAAACCGACGGCTACAGCGCCGTGCAGGTGACCGTCGGCGCTCGTCGCGCTGCCCTGGTCAACAAGCCGGAAGCCGGCCACTTCGCCAAGGCGAAGGTGGAAGCGGGTCGTGGCCTGTGGGAATTCCGCGTTGAAGACGCGCAGCTCGGCGATTTCGCCGTTGGCGGCGAAGTCAAGGCGGACATCTTTGAAGTCGGCCAGATCGTCGACGTCCAGGGTGTCACCAAGGGTAAGGGCTTCCAGGGCACCATCAAGCGCTACAACTTCCGTATGGGTGACGCTACCCACGGTAACTCGCTGTCGCATCGCGCGCCGGGTTCGCTGGGTCAGCGCCAGACGCCGGGTCGCGTGTTCCCGGGCAAGAAGATGTCCGGTCACATGGGCTCCGTGCAGCAGAGCACCCAGAACCTGGAAGTTGTCAAGGTCGACGTCGAACGCGGTCTGATCGCGGTTCGCGGCGCCGTTCCGGGCGCGGCGGGTGGCGACGTGATCGTCCGTCCGGCGAGCAAGGCATAAGGAGAGATGACGATGGAACTCGTTATCACGGGTAGCAATAACAAGGTCTCGGTCTCCGACGCCGTGTTCGGTCGCGATTTCAGCGAAGATCTGGTCCACCAGGTCGTCGTTGCTTACCGCAACGCCGGTCGCGCCGGCACCAAGGCGCAGAAGACTCGCTCCGAAGTGGCAGGTACCACCAAGAAGTCGAAGAAGCAGAAGGGCGGCGGCGCGCGTCATGGCGCACTGACGGCTCCGATCTTCGTCGGCGGCGGTGTCACCTTCGCGGCGAAGCCGCGCAGCTTCGAGCAGAAGGTCAATCGTAAGCAGTACCGTGCCGCCATGTGCGCGATCCTGTCCGAGCTGAACCGTCAGGGCCGTCTGACCATCGTGGAGTCCTTCGATGTCGAAGTGACCAACACGAAGGGTCTGATCGCCAAGCTGGCCGGCCTGGAAGTGGGCAAGCGCCCGCTGATCGTCACTGAAGAAGCCTCCGAGCACCTGTACCTGTCCGCCCGCAATCTGCCGTACGTGCAGGTGCGTGACGTCCAGGGTCTGGACCCGGTGTCGCTGGTCGGTGCCGACACGGTCGTCATCACCGCTGATGCGGTCAAGAAGGTCGAGGAGTGGCTGGCATGAACAGCAACGAAAAAATCTTCAGCGTGCTGCGTGCCCCGCGTGTCTCCGAAAAGACCGCTCGCATTCAGGAACTCTCCAACCAGTATGCCTTCGAAGTTTCGAACGAAGCCACCAAAGCCGATGTAAAGGCCGCGGTTGAGCAGCTGTTCGGCGTCAAGGTCGAGGCTGTCAACGTGGTCAACGTCAAGGGCAAGAACAAGTCCTTCCGTAACCGTGCTGGCCGCCGCGGCGATTGGCGTAAGGCTTACGTTCGCCTGGCCGACGGCCAGTCGATCGATGTAACGGCCAAGGCCTGAGGTACATCCCATGCCATTGATGAAATTCAAGCCCACTTCCCCCGGCCGCCGTTCGGCCGTGCGCGTGGTTACCCCCGACCTGCACAAGGGTGCTCCGCACGCCGCACTGGTCGAGTCGCAGAGCCGCTCGGGTGGTCGTAACCACCATGGCCGCATCACCGTGCGTCACGTCGGTGGTGGTGCCAAGCAGCACTACCGCATCATCGACTTCAAGCGCAACAAGCTGGGCATCCCGGCGCGCGTGGAACGCATCGAATACGATCCGAACCGCACCGCCCACATCGCCCTGCTGTGCTACGTCGACGGCGAGCGTCGCTACATCATCGCCCCGAAGGGCCTGAAGGCTGGTGATCAGGTGATCGCTGGTTCGGATGCCCCGATCAAGGCTGGCAACACCCTGCCGCTGCGCAACATCCCGGTCGGTACCACCATCCACTGCATCGAACTGAAGCCCGGCAAGGGCGCTCAGATCGCCCGCGCCGCTGGTGCGGCCGTGCAGCTGGTTGCCCGCGAAGGCATCTACGCCACCCTGCGCCTGCGCTCGGGTGAAATGCGTAAGGTTCCGGTCGAGTGCTGCGCCACCATCGGTGAAGTCGGCAACGACGAGCACAGCCTGGAAAAGCTGGGCAAGGCCGGTGCCAAGCGTTGGCGCGGCGTCCGCCCGACCGTTCGTGGTGCTGCCATGAACCCGGTTGACCACCCGCACGGTGGTGGTGAGGCCAAGGCCGGCCAGGGTAATCCGCATCCGGTCACCCCGTGGGGTGTCCCGACCAAGGGTTACAAGACGCGCCATAACAAGCGCACTCAGCAGTTCATCGTCCGCGATCGTAGGGGCTAATCGACCATGGCACGTTCACTCAAGAAGGGCCCGTTTGTCGATCACCACCTGGTTGCTAAGGTGGCTGCCGCTGCGGGTAGCAAGCGTCCGATCAAGACCTGGTCGCGTCGTTCGATGATCCTGCCTGACATGGTAGGCGTCACCATTGCCGTGCATAACGGCAAGAACCACATCCCGGTTCTCGTCAACGAGAACATGGTCGGCCACAAGCTCGGCGAATTTGCCATCACCCGGACCTTCAAGGGTCACGGTGGTGACAAGAAGTCGGGTAAGTAAGGAGAGATGACAATGGAAGCGAAAGCCATCCTGCGCACTGCGCGCATCTCCCCGCAGAAGGCTCGTCTGGTCGCTGACCAGGTGCGCGGTCTGCCGGCCGAACGTGCGGTCAACCTGCTGAAGTTCTCGGACAAGAAGGCTGCCCACCTGATCAAGAAGGTGGTGGAGTCGGCTATTGCAAATGCCGAGAACAACCAGGGCGCCGACGTCGACGAGCTGAAGGTTCAGACCATCATGGTTGATGAAGGTCCGACCCTGAAGCGTTTCATGGCGCGGGCGAAAGGCCGCGGTACCCGCATCCTCAAGCGCACCAGCCACATCACTGTGGTTGTGGGCGCCGCCAAGTAAGCGGATAAGGAAAAGACCATGGGTCATAAAGTTCATCCGATTGGTATCCGCCTCGGCATTTCCAAGGACTGGAACTCCAAGTGGTACGCCAACAAGGCCGAGTTCGCTGGTTACCTGGCAGCCGACCTGAAAGTGCGCGAAATGCTGCGCAAGAAGCTGGCTCAGGCCGGCATCAGCAAGATCCTGATCGAGCGTCCGGCCAAGACCGCTCGCGTGACGATCCACACCGCCCGTCCGGGCGTGGTGATCGGCAAGCGCGGTGAGGACATCGAGAAGCTGCGCAAGGAAGTGAGCGAGATGATGGGCGTCCCGGCGCACATCAACGTCACCGAAGTGCGCAAGCCGGAACTGGACGCTCAGCTCGTTGCCGAGTCGATCGCCCAGCAGCTGGAGCGTCGCATCATGTTCCGCCGCGCCATGAAGCGCTCGGTCGGCAACGCGATGCGCCTGGGTGCCCTGGGCATCAAGGTCAACGTGGGTGGCCGCCTCAACGGTGCAGAAATCGCCCGTTCGGAGTGGTACCGCGAAGGCCGCGTGCCGCTGCACACCCTGCGTGCCGACATCGACTATGGCTTCGCTGAAGCCAAGACGACCTACGGCATCATCGGCATCAAGGTCTGGATCTACAAGGGCGAGGTCTTTGATTTCTCCCAGGTTGGCCAGGAAAAGCAGGACGACACCCCGTCGCGCAACGATCGTCACGATCGCGGCGACCGCGGTGACCGTCAGCGCCCGGCTCGTGAAGCGAGGTAACGACAATGTTGCAACCCAAGCGAACCAAGTACCGCAAGGTGCACAAGGGCCGTAACGACGGCCTGAGCTGGAGCGCCAACGCTGTCAGCTTCGGCGAGTACGGCCTCAAGGCAACCGCCCACGGCCAGCTGACCGCGCGTCAGATCGAAGCGGCCCGCCGCTCGATCAGCCGCTACGTCAAGCGCGGTGGCAAGATGTGGATCCGTGTGTTCCCCGACAAGCCCATCACCAAGAAGCCCATCGAAGTTCGAATGGGTTCGGGTAAGGGCAACGTGGAATACTGGGTGGCCCAGATCCAGCCCGGCCGCATGATCTATGAAATCGAGGGTGTCTCGGAGGAAGTGGCACGCGAGGCGTTCCGCCTGGCCGCCGCCAAGCTCTCGGTCACCACCACTTTCGTGACCCGGACGGTGCGCTGATGGAACTGAAAACTCTCCGTGAAAAGTCGGCTGACGAACTGAAGGCCCACCTGATCGACCTGCGTAAGGAACAGTTCTCTGTCCGTATGCAGCAGGTCACCGGCCAGCTGCCGAAGACTCACGATATCCGCCGCGTCCGTCGTGAGATTGCTCGCGTCAAGACGCTGCTCGGCAGCACGAAGTAAGGACGGCCGCTATGAGCGACAATATCGAAAACAAGGCGCTGCGCACGGTCGAAGGCCGTGTCGTCAGCAACAAGATGGACAAGACGGTTACCGTCCTGGTTGAGCGTCAGGTCAAGCACGCGTTGTACGGCAAGTACATCAAGCGCTCGACGAAGCTGCACGCCCACGATGCCGACAACGCCTGCAAGGAAGGCGATGTCGTCCGCGTGACCGAGATTGCTCCGATGTCCAAGACCAAGAACTGGCGCGTGGTGGAAGTCATCACGCGCGCGGCTGAATAAGGAGCTGAATCATGATCCAGATGCAGAGCTACCTTGACGTCGCGGACAATTCGGGTGCCAAGCAGGTGATGTGCTTCAAGGTGCTGGGTGGTTCCAAGCGCCGTTACGCCGGCATCGGCGACATCATCAAGGTCACCGTGAAGGATGCGATTCCGCGCGGCAAGGTCAAGAAGGGTGAAGTGTATGACGCCGTCGTGGTGCGTACCCGCAAGGGTGTGCGTCGCGCCGACGGTTCGCTGATCCGCTTCGACGGCAACGCTGCCGTCCTGCTGAACAACAAGCAGGAGCCGATCGGCACCCGTATCTTCGGGCCGGTGACTCGTGAACTTCGCTCTGAGAAGTTCATGAAGATCGTCTCGCTCGCTCCCGAAGTGCTGTGAGCGACAGGAGATAATCATGGCTAACCGTATCAAGAAGGGCGACCAGGTTGTCGTCAACGCCGGCAAGGACAAGGGCAAGCAGGGCGAAGTCGTCCGCGTCGACGGCGACCGTGTGGTCGTCGGCAACGTGAACATCGTCAAGCGCCACACCAAGCCGAACCCGCAGGCAGGTGTTGCCGGCGGCGTGGTCGAGCGCGAAGCTTCGATCCATATCTCCAACGTGAATGTGCTGAACCCGGCTTCGGGCAAGGGCGAACGCGTTGGCTTCAAGGTGCTGGAGGATGGACGCAAACTGCGTGTGTTCCGCTCCAGCGGTGAGGCGCTTGACGCCTGAGGAATGAGAAGATGAGTTCCCGTCTCGAAAAGTTCTACAAGGAAGAAGTGGTACCGGCGCTGATGAAGCAGTTCGGTTACACCAATCCGATGGAAGTGCCGAAGCTTGTCAAGGTCACCCTGAACATGGGTGTCGGCGAAGCGGCCACCAACAAGAAGATCCTGGAAAACGCCGTCGGCGACATGACCAAGATTTCCGGCCAGAAGCCGGTTGTCACCAAGTCGCGCGTGTCGGTTGCGTCGTTCAAGATCCGTGATGGTTGGCCGATCGGCTGCAAGACCACGCTGCGTCGCCACAAGATGTACGAGTTCCTGGATCGCCTGATCAACATCTCGCTGCCGCGCGTGCGCGACTTCCGTGGTGTTTCCGGTCGTTCCTTCGACGGTCGCGGCAACTTCAACATGGGTGTGAAGGAACAGATCATCTTCCCGGAAATCGACTTCGACGCTGTCGACGCGATCCGCGGCATGGATATCGCCATCACCACCACTGCGAAGACCGATGCGGAAGCGAAGGCGCTGCTGGCAGCGTTCAAGTTCCCGTTCCGTAACTGATCCGTCGAGGAATCCGAAATGGCAAAGACCTCCATGGTCAACCGCGACATCAAGCGGGAAAAGCTGGCAAAGAAGTACGCTGAAAAGCGTGCGGCTCTGAAGAAGATCGTGTCCTCCGTGGACGCGACCTACGAAGAGAAGATCGACGCCGCAACCAAGCTGGCCAAGCTGCCGCGCGATTCGTCGCCGAGCCGCCACCGCAACCGTTGCGAACTGTCGGGTCGTCCGCGTGGCGTCTACAGCAAGTTCGGCCTGGGCCGTAACAAGCTGCGCGAAGCCACCATGCGTGGCGACGTCCCGGGTCTGCGCAAGGCCAGCTGGTAATCCCAGCCGGCCCTGTGATCAGGAGCCCCTTCGGGGGTTCCTGAACCGGGCAGGGGAGGCATTCAGCCTTCCCGACGCAAAAAACCGAAGAGCCCGGCGCAAGCCGGGCTCTTTTGGCGTATACTCCCGCGTCTTGCTCTGTGCAAACGGGGTAGCAGGGCAGGCCATCGGCCTGCTGCAACAAGGGACCTGGCCCGTTTCCAGGAGACAACAGATTTTCGCGAAAGCGGATATCGGTGCACTCAAAGGTACTCATATGAGCATGACTGATCCCATCGCCGACCTGCTGGTCCGCATCAAGAATGCGGCAGCGGTTGGCAAGCAGACGGTGAAAGCCCCGTCGTCCAAGATCAAGGTTGCGATCGCCCAGGTCCTGAAGGACGAGGGTTACATCACCGACCTGCGCGTGACCCAGCTGGAAAACAACAAGTCCGAGCTGGAAATCGTGCTGAAGTATTTCGAAGGCAAGCCGGTCATCGCGACCCTGAAGCGCTTCTCGCGTTCGGGCCTGCGCCAGTACCGCGGCAAGAGCGAGCTGCCGAAGGTCATGAATGGCCTGGGTATCTCCATCATTTCCACCTCCAAGGGCATCATGACTGATGCGCAGGCGCGCCAGCTGGGCGTCGGCGGCGAAGTCCTGTGCTTCGTGGCCTAAGGCGAAAGGAGTAATACTATGTCCCGCGTAGCCAAGAAGCCCGTCACCCTGGGTAAGACTGAACTGAACGTCCAGGCCGATTCCGTCACCGTCAAGGGCCCGAAGGGCACCCTGTCGCTGTCGAAGCCGGCCGGCATTGCCATCAACGTCGACAACGGCGTTGCCACCCTGAGCACCGAGAACGCTGACCTGGTCCCGCTGACCGGCACCGTCCGCGCCATCCTGGCCAACATGGTCAAGGGTGTTTCCGAAGGCTTCGAGCGCAAGCTGGAGCTGGTCGGCGTGGGCTACCGTGCTGCCATGCAGGGCAAGGATCTGAGCCTGTCGCTCGGTTACTCGCACCCGATCGTGTTCGTGGCGCCGGAAGGCATCACCATCACCACCCCGACCCAGACCGAAATTCTGGTGCAGGGCGCTGACAAGCAGGTCGTCGGTGAAGTCGCCGCCAAGATCCGTGCGTTCCGCAAGCCGGAACCGTACAAGGGCAAGGGCGTGAAGTACTCCGACGAAGTCATCATCCGTAAGGAAGCCAAGAAGGCCTAATTAGGCTCTTCCGCTTTCAAGGGAAAAAAATCATGAACAAGAACATCGCCCGCCTGCGTCGCGCCAAGTCGACCCGCGCCCACATCCGTGAGCTCGGCGTCGCCCGCCTGTCGGTGCTGCGCACCGGCCAGCACCTGTACGCCCAGGTCTTCACCGCTGACGGTTCCAAGGTGCTGGCTGCCGCCAACACCACCCAGACCGACATCATGGAAGGCCTGAAGAACGGCAAGAACGCCGATGCCGCCGCCAAGGTCGGCCGTATCGTCGCTGAGCGTGCCAAGGCCGCTGGCGTCGAGAAGGTTGCCTTCGATCGTTCGGGCTACCGCTACCACGGCCGCATCAAGGCCCTGGCAGAAGCCGCCCGCGAAGCCGGCCTGCAGTTCTAAGGGATAAGGGCAGGGGACTTCTGGTCCCCTGTCCGCCTGCTCGCCCGCCTGAGTGAGGCGGGGCGGCGCCGCTCTTCTGCAGCGGCCCACCGCACCAACGCGGTACTTCACAACCATAAGCGGCCTCGAGCCGTACATACCCAAACTACCAAGGAATCAAGATGGCAGAAGAACGTCAGCAGCGGGGTCGCGATCGCGACCGTAACCGCGAAGAGAAAGTCGACGACGGCATGATCGAAAAGCTGGTCGCGGTCAACCGCGTCAGCAAGACCGTCAAGGGTGGCCGCCAGTTCACCTTCACCGCCCTGACCGTGGTCGGCGACGGCGAAGGCAAGGTCGGTTTCGGTTATGGCAAGGCGCGCGAAGTGCCGGTCGCCATCCAGAAGTCGATGGAACAGGCTCGCAAGAACCTGGTCAGCGTTGACCTGAACAACGGCACCCTGTGGCACACCATCAAGGATGGTCATGGCGCAGCCCGCGTGTTCATGCAGCCGGCTTCCGAAGGTACCGGCGTCATCGCCGGCGGTGCCATGCGCGCCGTGCTGGAAGCGGTTGGCGTGAAGAACGTGCTGGCCAAGGCCACCGGTTCGCGCAACCCGATCAACCTGGTGCGTGCCACCGTGAAGGGCCTGTCTGCTGCGCAGTCGCCGGCTCGCATCGCGGCCAAGCGCGGCAAGAAGGTGGAGGAACTCAACCATGGCTAATGAGTCCAACAAGACTGTGAAGGTGCGCCTGGTGCGCGGCCTGCGTGGTACCCAGTCGCGTCACCGCCTGTCGGTGCGTGCCCTGGGCCTGAACAAGCTCAACGATGTCCGTGAACTGAAGGACAGCCCGCAGGTTCGCGGTCTGATCAACACCGTTCACTACCTCGTCAAGGTTGAGGAGTAATCGATCATGACTCTGCGTCTCAATGAACTGAGCCCGGCACCGGGCGCCCGCACCGAGCGCACCCGCGTCGGTCGCGGTATCGGCTCGGGCCTGGGCAAGACTGCCGGTCGCGGCCACAAGGGCTCGTTCGCCCGTAAGGGTGGCGGCAAGATCAAGGCTGGCTTCGAAGGCGGCCAGACCCCCATGCAGCGTCGTCTGCCGAAGATCGGCTTCCGTTCGCCGATCGCGAAGGACACCGCTGAAGTGCTGCTGTACGCGCTGGACAAGCTGCCGGCCGGCGAGATCGACTTCGCTGCCCTGCGTGCTGCCAAGCTGGTCCCGAGCACTGCAAAGAAGGCCAAGGTCGTCCTCAAGGGCGAACTGACCAAGGCGTTCACCCTGAAGGGTATTGCTGCCACGGCTGGTGCCAAGGCTGCAATCGAAGCTGCCGGCGGCAGCGTGACGGAGTAAGAAAATCATGGCGCAAGCTGGCATCGGTAACCTCGCGGGCGGAATGGGCAAGTTCACTGAACTTCGCCAACGTTTGCTGTTCGTCGTCGGGGCTTTGATCGTCTATCGCATCGGCTGTTATGTGCCGGTGCCGGGCGTCAATCCCGATGCCATGCTTGCCATGATGCAACAGCAGGGCGGCGGCATCGTGGACATGTTCAACATGTTCTCGGGCGGCGCCCTGCACCGTTTGAGCATCTTCGCGCTCAACGTGATGCCGTACATCTCGGCATCGATCGTGATGCAGCTGGCCACCCACATCTTCCCCGCCTTGAAGGCGATGCAGAAGGAAGGTGAGTCCGGCCGCCGCAAGATCACCCAGTATTCGCGCATCGGCGCCGTGCTGCTGGCGGTGGTGCAGGGCGGTTCGATCGCCCTGGCGCTGCAGAACCAGGTGGCACCGTCGGGCGCTGCGGTCGTCTACGCGCCGGGCATGGGCTTCGTGCTCACCGCCGTGGTCGCACTGACCGCCGGCACCATGTTCCTGATGTGGGTCGGTGAGCAGGTCACCGAGCGCGGCATCGGCAACGGCGTGTCGCTGATCATCTTCGCCGGTATCGTGGCGGGCCTGCCGGGTGCGGTCATCCACACCTTCGACGCCTACCGCGACGGCAACATCCAGTTCATCCAGCTGCTGCTGATCGCCATCGTCGTCCTCGCCTTCACCTTCTTCGTGGTGTTCGTCGAGCGCGGCCAGCGCCGGATCACGGTCAACTACGCGCGCCGCCAGGGCGGTCGCAACGCGTACATGAACCAGACCTCGTTCCTGCCGCTGAAGCTGAACATGGCCGGCGTCATCCCGGCGATCTTCGCCTCGAGCCTGCTGGCCTTCCCGGCCACCCTGGCCATGTGGTCCGGCCAGGCCGCCAACCAGAGCGCCGTCGGCCAGACCCTGCAGAAGGTCGCCAACGCACTGGGCCCGGGCGAGCCGCTGCACATGATCGTGTTCGCTGCGCTGATCACCGGTTTTGCGTTCTTCTATACCGCGCTGGTGTTCAACTCGCAGGAAACCGCCGACAACCTGAAGAAGTCGGGCGCGCTGATTCCGGGCATCCGTCCGGGCAAGGCCACCGCCGATTACATCGACGGCGTGCTGACCCGCCTGACGGCTGCAGGTTCGGCTTACCTGGTGATCGTCTGCCTGCTGCCGGAACTGATGCGCACGCAGCTGAACGCCTCGTTCTACTTCGGTGGTACTTCGCTGCTGATCGTCGTGGTGGTGGTGATGGACTTCATCGCCCAGGTGCAGGCGCACCTGATGTCCCACCAGTACGAGAGCCTGCTGAAGAAGGCCAACCTGAAGGGCGGCAACCGCGGCGGTTTTGCCCGCGGCTGATAAGCCTGTTATACTTTCGTCTTCCTGACGTGATGGTCCTCCGCTTCGCGGACTCTGGCCACACAAACGAAGGGCGGCCCCCGCAGCGGTTCCGGGTGGGGGTGTGGCGAGGTGGTCCTGCGCTGGAGTAGCGCGGGCGGCCCCGGGGAAACCCAGGTCCAACCTTGTCCGGCGCCGGAGCCTGGGCACACTCCCCAGGCCGGGTCCATGAAACTTCAATGTTTCACGGGCTTCCATGTAAACCGGAACCTTGTTAGTATCGCTAGTTCACTTTTTTGATCCATCCTGCCGGATTGGCGTGCCTGAGGCGCGCTGTCGGCCATCACTCAGCTGGAGAACCGCGTCATGGCGCGTATTGCAGGCGTCAACCTGCCAGCCCAGAAGCACGTCTGGGTCGGGTTGCAAAGCATTTACGGCATCGGCCGTACCCGTTCGAAGAAGGTCTGCGAAGTCGCAGGCGTCACTTCGACCACCAAGATCCGCGATCTGTCGGAGCCGGAAATCGAGCGCCTGCGCGCCGAAGTCGGCAAGTACATCGTGGAAGGCGATCTGCGCCGTGAAATCGGCATTGCGATCAAGCGCCTGATGGACCTGGGCTGCTACCGCGGCCTGCGTCACCGTCGCGGCCTGCCGCTGCGTGGCCAGCGCACCCGTACCAACGCCCGCACCCGCAAGGGCCCGCGCAAGGCGATCAGGAAGTAAGGGACCTATAAATGGCTAAGCCTGCTGCTAAGACCAAGAAGAAGATCAAGCGCGTCGTCACCGACGGCGTTGCCCACGTCCACGCTTCGTTCAACAACACCATCGTGACCATCACCGACCGCCAGGGCAACGCTCTGTCGTGGGCGACCTCCGGTGGCGCTGGCTTCCGCGGTTCGCGCAAGTCGACCCCGTTCGCTGCCCAGGTGGCTGCTGAAAAGGCCGGTCGTGCTGCGCTGGACTACGGCGTGAAGTCGCTGGAAGTCCGCATCAAGGGTCCGGGTCCGGGCCGTGAGTCGGCCGTGCGTTCGTTGAACAACGTCGGCTACAAGATCACCAACATCATCGACGTGACGCCTATCCCGCACAACGGGTGCCGTCCGCCGAAGAAGCGTCGCGTCTAAAGGGAGCGATAAGAAATGGCTCGTTATATCGGTCCTACCTGTAAGCTCGCCCGTCGCGAAGGCGCCGACCTGTCCCTGAAGAGCCCGGCGCGTGCGCTGGACTCCAAGTGCAAGCTGGAGCAGAAGCCCGGCCAGCACGGCGCCACTGCCCGCAAGGGCAAGCTGTCCGACTACGCCACCCAGCTGCGTGAAAAGCAGAAGGTCAAGCGTATCTACGGCCTGCTGGAGCGTCAGTTCCGCAACTACTACAAGAAGGCCTCGACCAAGAAGGGCAACACCGGCGAGAACCTGCTGCAGCTGCTGGAAACCCGCCTGGACAACGTCGTCTACCGCATGGGCTTCGCCGTGACCCGTCCGGCTGCCCGTCAGCTGGTGTCGCACCGCGGCGTCACCGTGAATGGCAAGTCGGTCAACCTGGCTTCGTACCAGGTCAAGGCTGGCGACGCCATCGCTCTGTCTGAAAAGGCTGCCAAGCAGCTGCGCGTCCAGGAAGCCCTGACCGTCGCCGCCCAGCATGACCTGAGCCCGTCGTGGGTTGAAGTGGATTCCGGCAAGTTCACCGGCATCTTCAAGGCTGTTCCGGATCGTTCGGATCTGCCTGCGGACATCAACGAAGCGCTGATCGTCGAGCTGTATTCGAAGTAATTCATCATTGGAGAGCCCCCGGCGACGGCCGGGGGTTCACTAGGAGAACCCGCAACATGACGGTTACCGCCAACCAGGTTCTGCGTCCTCGCGGTCCGCAGATCGAACGCCTTACCGACACCCGTGCAAAGGTCGTTATCGAACCTTTGGAGCGGGGTTACGGGCATACGCTGGGTAATGCCCTGCGTCGCGTGCTGCTGTCGTCCATCCCGGGCTTCGCCATCACGGAAGTCGAAATCGACGGCGTGTTGCACGAGTACACCACGGTCGAAGGTCTGCAGGAGGACGTGCTCGAAGTCCTGCTGAACCTGAAGGACGTGGCCATCCGTATGCATTCCGGCGACAGCGCCACCCTGTCCCTGTCCAAGCAGGGCCCGGGCGTTGTCACTGCTGCTGACATCAAGGTCGACCACAATGTGGAGATCCTGAACAGCGATCATGTGATCTGCCACCTGACCAAGGATACGGCGATCAACATGCGTCTGAAGATCGAACGTGGTTTCGGCTACCAGCCGGCTGCCGCGCGTCGTCGTCCGGACGAAGAAACCCGTGCCATCGGCCGCCTGGTCCTGGATGCCTCGTTCTCGCCGGTCCGCCGCGTCGCCTATGCCGTGGAAGCGGCTCGTGTCGAACAGCGTACCGACCTGGACAAGCTGGTCATCGATATCGAGACCAACGGCACCATCGACGCCGAGGAAGCCGTGCGCACCGCCGCCGACATCCTCAGCGACCAGCTGTCGGTGTTCGGTGACTTCACCCACCGCGACCGCGGTGCAGCCAAGCCGGCCAACAACGGGGTGGATCCGGTGCTGCTGCGCCCGATCGACGATCTGGAGCTGACCGTGCGTTCGGCCAACTGCCTGAAGGCCGAAAGCATCTACTACATCGGCGATCTGATCCAGAAGACCGAAGTGGAGCTGCTGAAGACCCCGAACCTGGGCAAGAAGTCGCTCACCGAGATCAAGGAAGTGCTGGCTCAGCGCGGCCTGTCCCTCGGCATGAAGCTGGAGAACTGGCCGCCGGCCGGCGTCGCCAGCCACGGCATGCTGGGCTGATATCGGTAATGCCTGGAGGCTCCACCGTTCGCGGTGGGGCCTTCAACGCAACATACATGCCACGACGAACCGCAGGTTCGCGGGCAGGTCGTCCAGGACGGATGGCCAGGACCAACCGCAGTCCGCGCAGCAACGCCAGGATGGCGACAACGATCCACACAGCCTCATCATTAACCAAGGAATATCACCATGCGTCACATGAAGTCTGGCCGTAAGTTCAACCGCACCAGCGCCCACCGCGAAGCGATGTTCAAGAACATGGCCGCCTCGCTGTTCAAGCACGAGCTGATCAAGACCACTCTGCCGAAGGCCAAGGAACTGCGCCGCGTTGCCGAGCCGCTGATCACCCTGGCCAAGGTCGACTCCGTCGCCAACCGCCGTCTGGCCTTCGCCCGCCTGCGTGACAACGAAGCCGTGGGCAACCTGTTCACCATCCTGGGCCCGCGCTACGCGAACCGTCCGGGCGGCTACCTGCGTCTGCTGAAGTGCGGCTTCCGCGCCGGCGACAATGCTCCGATGGCCTACGTCGAGCTGGTCGACCGTCCGGCCGTGGCCGAGGAAGTGGCCGAGTAATCGGACCGCTCCAACGCGATACAGCGAAAGCCCGGCCTCTGCCGGGCTTTTGCGTTTCCAGGGGTCGGATCCCTTTCCGCACGTTCCAAGGGGTCGGATCCCTTTCCGCAGGAAAGGGCTCTGACCCCATGCAGGCAGCACAGCGGGTCAGAGCCCTTGGCATGCGCAAGGGGATCTGACCCACACCGTTCCGACAGGCGTGCCGTGTGGCGGTTCGAACGGGAGGCGCTCTCGGTTACGCTTGGCGCCTGATCCGTTCGAGCGTTCACGATGAATCCTTTGCGCTGGCCCTTCCGCGCCCAGTTCCTGCTGGGCTTCCTGATCTGCGCGGGCCTGCTCGGCTTCGCCATCTTCCTGCAGTTGAAGATGGGGCTGGAGCCTTGTCCGCTGTGCATCTTCCAGCGGCTGGCATTCGCTGCACTGGGCCTGCTGTTCCTGATCGGCGCTTTGCACGGTCCCTCCAACCGGCCGGGCCGCGCGACCTACGGCATCCTCGCCTTCATTGCCGCTGCTGTCGGGTTCGGCATCGCAGCACGCCATGTGTACGTGCAGATGCTGCCGCCGGAGATGGGTTCCACCTGCGGCCCGCCGCTGGCGTTCCTGAGCGAGACCATGGGACCGCTGGAAGTGTTCCGCACCGTGCTGACCGGCACCGGCAACTGCGGCAACATCGACTGGACCTTCCTGGGCATGACCATGCCGATGTGGTCGGGCGTGTGGTTCGTCCTGCTGGCGCTGTGGGCGCTGGTGGTGTCGCTGCGCAAGGTCAAGCGCTGAAAACACGGTGGGGTCGGATCCCTTTGCATCGCAAAGGGCTCCGACCCCATTCGTTGCGGGGTCAGAGCCCTTTCCTGCGGAAAGGGATCCGACCCCAGACACCCCGGCTCTACTTCAGAAGTCCTGCTGCAGGCTCAGGTAGGCACCGCGGCGCGGGCCCCACTGCGGGGCGAACACACCCACACCGCCGCCATCACGCAGCTGGTAGCTGCGATCCAGTGCATTGATCAACGCCACCTGCATGTGCAGCGGATGCCCGCTGTCGGCATTGAAGTCGTGGCCGGCGCTGAGGTTCAACTGCAGGTAGGACGGCAGTTCGCCCCCGTTGGGCACGGTGTCGGTATCGGAGCGCAGGCCGCTGCCGAACACGTAGTTCGCGCCGATGCGATTGTGGCCGGCGAAGGCATAGCTGAAACCGCCTGACGAGGTCAGCTTCTGGTCGTGGTCCAGGTGGATCCAGTGGTCGGCCACGTAGGCCAGTGCTTCCGGGTCGAGGTTGTACTGGCTGGTGATGACGTCGGTGCCGATGGCCTTGTTCAGGGCGGCATTGAAGTAGGCGCTGAAGGGACCGTTGCTGTAGTCGGCGCTGAATTCCAGGCCACGGATGTGGCCGCGGCGGTAGTTGAACGTCGAGTAGATGTAGGCGGCGCCGAACTGGCCTTCGTCCTGCAGGCGCGATACGCGCCGGTCGTAGGCATCCAGGCCCAGGGTCAGGTGGTCGCCGACCTGCTGGGAGACACCGATGTCGTAGTAGTCGCTGCGCTCGGCCAGCGGGATGTTGTTGCCACCGGACGGCTGTGCGTTGGTGGTGCCGTCATACAGGCTGATGTCGCTGGTGGCGATCAGCTCGCTCGCGGGCGGGGTGAAGTAGCGCGAGTAGCCGGCATGCACGGTGGTGCTGACGCTGGCAGTCCAGACCACGCCCAGGCGCGGGCTGAGCTGGCCCTCGGTCTGGCCGAAGGACTTGTAGCGATCACCGCGCAGGCCGTAGTTGACCGTCCAGTCGTCGCCGATCTTCCATTCGTCCTGCACGTAGACCGCCAGGGTGGTGGCCTTGAACGCGCTGTTGTCGGCAATCTGCAGCGGCGTGGTGCTCGCCTGCGCACCGTCATCGTCGACCGGGAACACCCAGCTGTTGGTGCTGGCACGGGCGCGTTCCTGGTTGCCGTATACGCCGTAGCGCAGCGTGTGGTTGTCGCCCAGCGGCGTGGAAAAATCCGCCTGCAGCGTATTGGCGCGGTTGCTGCGCTGGACCTGCGAGGCGACGCCACTGAACACCAGGTCGCCGGCCACGTCGGGATTGAAGCCAACATCGCTGTAGCGCTGCCCGGCCGAGACCTGGTAGGCGGTCTCGCCCAGCGTGCCCTGCAGCACCAGCATGCCGAAGCGGGTGGTTTCGCGCTGGGTCTCATCCAGCTGGCTGGAATCGAAGGTGGTCGTGTCCAGGTAGCCGAACTGCGGCGACTGCCCGGGGTTGACCGGAATCTGGAAGCGGTTGTTGGCGAAGCCGGCGAACACGCTCAGGCGGGTGGTGTCGTTGACCAGGTAGGTCAGGTCGGCGAAAGCTTTGCCCTGGTGGGTATCGTCATGCTCCGGCTTGCGCGAACTGGTCGGGTTTTCAAGGCCGACCTCGTTCTGGTCGTAGTTGCCGGTCAGGAACCAGCTCCAGCGCCCCTGCGAGCCCCACCAGGAGGCATTCGGATTGACCTTGCCGAACGAGCCGGTGGTGATGCCGACGCTGCCGCCATTGCCGAGTTCGGCGCCACTGCGGGTGGTGATGTCGACCACCGCGGCGGTGCGCTCGCCGAACTGCGCCGGCAACGCGCCGTCCATCAGCCGGATGCTCTTGATCGTGCGCGCATCCAGGGTCTGGCCGAAGCCGGAGATCGATTCCGGCAGCAGCACGCCGTTGATGCGGTACTGCAGGTTGGCGTGGTCGCCGCGCACGTGCACGCCACCGTAGGAATCCTGGACCACGCCGGGCGCCTGCAGCAGTACCTGGCTGAGCGGCGCGGACGCCCCCAGCGGCTGCTTCTGGATGTCCTCGGCGGTGATCTGGTACTGGCTGCTGCCGATGTCGGGCGACAGCGCGTTGCGCGCCTGGTCGAGCTGGGCGCTGACGGTGACCGTATCGAGGTCGTTCACCGGCGCCGCGTCGGTGCCGGCATCGGCGGCCAGGGCGAGGTTGGGCAGGCTGGCCAGGGCCAGGGCGAAAGTGATGCCGGTAGCGAGCAGGGAGGGCTTCATGGCGGATGGGCTGTGGAAGGGGCCGGTAGGGGTGACTGGATTGTTACTTCGTAACACTGCGGAGCGAATCATGCGCCTGTCCGGGGGGCTGTGGGCATGCGGTTTGTGGCCGCTCGCGCTGACCTTTCCCCGGCGTTCAGCCATGTGCAGGCGTCGCCCGGGCCTTTGCGGCAGCGGCCGGCTCTGCGACCATGACCGTCCCCCACCCCCGGAATCCTGCAATGAGCCTGTCCGCCGTTCCGCCCGTCTCTGATCCTGCTGCGACCGCTGCTGGCGCTGGCTGGTCGCCGGAGAGCTGGCGTGGCAAGACCGCCCTGCAGATGCCGACCTATCCCGATCCGATTGCCCTGGACGCGGCCCTGCATGAGCTGAAGCGGCTGCCGCCGCTGGTGACCTCGTGGGAGATCCTGGCGCTGAAGCAGCAGCTGGCTGATGCGCAGGAGGGCAAGCGCTTCCTGTTGCAGGGCGGTGACTGCGCGGAGAATTTCAGCGACTGCGAATCGGGCACGATCTCCAACCGCCTGAAGGTGCTGCTGCAGATGAGCCTGGTGCTGGTGCACGGCCTGCGCCAGCCGGTGATCCGCGTTGGCCGCTTCGCCGGCCAGTACGCCAAGCCGCGTTCGGCCGACACCGAGACCCGCGATGGTGTGACCCTGCCGAGCTACCGCGGCGATGTGATCAACGCGCCGGCATTCACCGAGGCTGCGCGCCTGCCGGACCCGAAGCGGATGCTGCAGGCCCACGCGCATTCGGCGATGACGATGAACTTCGTGCGGGCGCTGATCGATGGTGGCTTCGCCGACCTGCACCACCCCGAGTACTGGAACCTGGAGTGGGTGCGGCATTCGCCGCTGGCCGCCGAGTACCAGAAGATGGTGGCCTCGATCGGCGACGCGGTGCACTTCATGGAGACCCTGGCCGGGGCCCGCGTGCACAACCTCAACCGCATCGATTTCTACACCTCGCACGAAGCGCTGCTGCTGCCCTACGAGCAGGCCCTGACCCGCCAGGTGCCGCGCCAGCAGGGCTGGTTGAACCTGAGCACGCATTACCCGTGGATCGGCATGCGCACTGCCGCGCTGGATGGCGCGCATGTGGAATACCTGCGTGGCGTACGCAACCCGATCGCGATCAAGGTGGGCCCGTCGGTGCAGCCGGACCAATTGCTGCGGTTGATCGACGTGCTGAACCCGGACGACGAACCCGGCCGCCTGAGTTTCATCCACCGCATGGGGGCGGCGCAGATTGCCGAGAAGCTGCCGCCGCTGCTGGACGCGGTGAAGCGCGATGGTCGTCGCGTGCTGTGGGTGTGTGATGCGATGCACGGCAATACCGAGAGCACGGCCAACGGCTTCAAGACGCGTCGCTTCGACAACGTGCGGGGCGAGGTGGAAATGTCCTTCGACCTGCACGCTGCGGCGGGCACGCGGCTGGGTGGCGTGCACCTGGAGCTGACCGGCGAGGACGTGACCGAATGCACCGGTGGTGCGCGCGAGTTGACCGAGCGTGACCTGGAGCGTGCGTATCGCTCGACGGTGGACCCGCGGTTGAACTATGAGCAGTCGCTGGAGATCGCGATGGCGATCGTGCGCAAGCAGGAGCAGGCGCGGTAGGTTTTTTCTGCAGGGCTTGCAGCCCTGCACCTGCCAAAGCCAAAGCCAAAGCCAAAGCGGCATTCCGTGGGATGGCGGGGCGGTGTGGGTGGTCAGGACACGCCGTAAACCCCCCTCCGGGGTCCGGCCCAGCCGCTGGCGGCTGTGCGTTCGGGCGCTTGCGAAGCAGTACTTCGCAAGCAAAGCGCCCTCACCCATGGGGGCTCGATGGCGCCATCCATGGCGCCAACGGTCCTGCCCACCCACACCGCCCCACCTCTGGCAGATCCCTGCGATCTGTTGGTGGGTGCCGACCGTTGGTCGGCACATCTGTCAGATATCGAATGAATTCATCCACGCATGGCGTGGATCTACTGGCAACGCCGGCTGCTGGTAGGTGTCGACCTTGGTCGACACGATCTTTCTGTCAGATATCAATATTCAAAATGGGGTCGGAGCCCGTTGCGCAGCAACGGGATCCGACCCCGTGCCGTACCGTCAGATCGCGGAAAACTGTCGAAGGCGGGGTGGGTCCGGTTGAGGGGGTGTGAGCGGCATGGATGCCGCGACCAAGCCCCCAGGGATGGGTTTACGGCGTCCCCCTCAACCGGACCCACCCCGCCATCCCTCAGTAAACCCGCCTTTGACGTTGACGTTGACGTTGACGTTGACGTTGACGTTGACGTTTGCGGGTGCAGGGTGCCAACCCTGCATACAACACGCTCATGCGCCATGCGCGACCCTGTCCATTCGCATGTTCGAGTGGAGGTGGCAAGCGTGCATTGGCAGCACATGCAGGCCTATGCGTGGCCGTTGGGACTGGCGCTGGTGATCGGCGGCATCGGTGCCTGGGTGATCCTGTGGATCTATCACCGGCTGAAAGGGCGTGATCGGCGCCGTGCGCGCATCGGTCGTGTGCTCGGCCTGCCACTGGCCACGGCATTGCCGCTGCTGCTGCTGATTCCCGCGCTGCAGGCGACGCCATTGCAGGATCCGCTGCTGGGCAATCTGCAACGGGTGCTGCACATCAGCCTGGTGGCGTGTTTCATCTGGCTGCTGGTACGCGGTGTCAGCGCCATCGAGCGCGCCATCCTGCGCAGCAATCCCATCGACGTAGCCGACAACCTCGAAGCGCGCCGCATCCAGACCCAGACCCGTGTGCTCAGCCGGGTGATCATGGGCGGCATCATCGTCCTCGGCGCCTCGCTGGTGCTGCTGCAGTTCGACATGGTGGCGAAGATCGGTTCGGCGCTGCTGGCGTCGGCCGGGTTGATCGGCCTGGTGGCCGGTATCGCGGCCAAGCCGGTGTTCGGCAACCTGATCGCCGGCCTGCAGATCGCCGTGACCCAGCCGATCCGCCTCGATGACGTGGTGATCGTGGAGGGCGAGTGGGGGCGCATCGAGGAGATCGGCAGCAGCTACGTGGTGGTGCGTATCTGGGATGAGCGGCGGATGGTGGTGCCGTTGACCTGGTTCATCGAAAACCCCTTCCAGAACTGGACGCGACGCAGCGCCGACCTGCTCGGCACCGCGTTCTTCTGGCTGGACTACCGCGCGCCCATCGCGGCGATCCGTGCCGAGCTGGAGCGCATCTGCCGTGGCGAGGCGCTGTGGGATGGCCGCGTGTGCGTGACCCAGGTGACCGATACCAGCGAACGCGCGATCCAGGTGCGCCTGCTGGTCAGTGCGCGCAGCTCCGGCGATGCCTTCGACCTGCGCTGCCTGGTGCGCGAACGGATGCTGGATTTCCTCGCCCGCGAACATCCGCAGTCGCTGCCGCAGGTGCGTGCGCGCCTGCAGCACGAGGATGAGCTGGACATGCCGCGCGGGCCGCGTGCGCGCACGGCGGACGTGCGTTCGCCGGGTGCGGAGGATGGTGAGGCGGCGATCGTGCCGGGGGAGCCGGAACCCGAACGGTAGCGCCGGGCCATGCCCGGCGAGCGCAGCGGCACGTGCCGTCCGCCGGGCATGGCCCGGCGCTACCAGATGATTACGGGTCGCCGGCGTCGATCAGGGCGTCGGTGGCAAACCGTGGCGGCTGCCGCGCGCGGGTGCGCTGTTCGTACGCGTAGGCCATCTCGATCAGCTTCGGCTCGCTCCAGGCGGTGCCCATGAACAGCAGGCCGGCGGGCAGGCCGTCGATCTGCCCCATCGGCACGCTCAGGCTGGGGTAGCCGGCCACGGCGGCGGCGCTGTAGCTCTCGCCCGGGAAATCATCACCGCTGCTGCGCAGCGGCCAGGCGATGCCGGTGGTCGGGGCGATCAGGCCATCGAGCTGGTGTGCCGCCAGCACCGCGTCGATGCCCTCAGGGCCCGCCAGGCGCCTCGCGTCGCTGCGTGCACGGATGTAGGCGGGGGCGGCCAGCCCGGCGGTGGCGTCGGCCTCCTGCAGCAGCTGCTGGCCGAACAGCCCCAGTTCCTGCTTCGCATGGGCCTGGTTGAAGGCGATCAGCTCGGCCAGGCTGCGCATCGGGGCCTGGTAGGTGGCGAAGTAGCGCTCCAGCCCGGCCTTGAACTCGTACAGCAGGACGGTACGCTCGGCCTCGTCCCAGGCGCCCTGGTTGGGCATGGCCACCGGCACCACCACTGCCCCGGCGCGGCGCAGCTCGGCCACAGCGTGGTCCATCAGCGGCGACATGCCACGGTACTTCAGCAGTGGCGTCTGCAGCAGGCCCAGGCGCTTGCCGCGCAGGCCCTGCGGGTCCAGCCGCGCGGTGTAATCGTAGACGGCGCGGCCAGGCATGGTGGCGGTGGCCGGGTCGGCATCATCGCGGCCGGCGATGGCGGTCAGCACGGCGGCCGCATCGGCCACGCTGCGGGTCATCGGCCCGGCGGTGTCCTGGCTGAAGGAGATCGGGATGATGCCTTCGCGGCTGACCAGGCCGACGGTGGGCTTCAGCCCGACCACGCCATTGATGGCCGCCGGGCAGACGATGCTGCCGTCGGTTTCGGTGCCGATCGCCACGCTGGCCAGGTTTGCGGCCACGGCCACCGCGCTGCCGCTGCTGGAGCCACAGGGCGAATGGCTGAGGCGGTAGGGGTTGCGGGTCTGGCCGCCGCGGGCGCTCCAGCCGGAGATCGAGTCGTTGCCGCGGAAGTTGGCCCATTCGCTGAGGTTGGTCTTGCCCAGCACCACCGCGCCGGCCTCGCGCAGGCGGCGCACCAGGTAGGCATCGCCGGGCTTGAAGCCCTGCAGCGCCAGCGAGCCGGCCGTGGTGGCCATGGGCGCGGCGTTGATGTTGTCCTTCAGCAGCACCGGGATGCCATGCAGCGGGCCGCGCAGGCGGCCTGCACGGCGCTCGCGGTCGCGCTCGGCCGCTTCCTTCAGGGCATCGGGGTTCAGCTCCAGCACCGCGCGCAGGCGCGGCCCGGTGCGGTCCAGGGCAGCAATGCGCTTGAGGTAGGCGGCGGTGAGGGTGGCGCTGTCCAGTTCACCGCTGACCATCCGTGCCTGCAGGTCGGCCACGTCGGTTTCGGCGTAGGGGAAGGGCACGTTGCTGCTGCCGGGTGCGGCGGCGTGCGCCGCGGGTGTGGCCGGACTGCAGCCCACGGCAAGCAGCGCGGGCAGGGCCGCGATCAGGCAGGTCAGCAGGGAAGGCAGGAACGGGCGCATCGGACGGCTGGGTCGGCTCCAATCGTCAGTGTAGCGGCTGCTCAGTGGCGGCGCTTGCGCAGGTCGCGGGCGAGGACGTAGACGACGATCAGGTTGATCGCCAGCACGCTCCAGGACGCCCAGCCGGGATGGCGGACCACCGCGTAGATGTCGAAGGGCAGGTAGATCGAGGCCGTCAGGCAGCCGAGCCAGGAGGCCCAGGCCTTGGCCTTCCACAGGCCCCAGGCTTCGACCAGGTGCAGCAGGCCGTAGCCGATCATCGCCGCTGCGGCCAGGTGCACCGCGTCGGGACTGATCATGTTCAACAGCGAGGGCAGGGTGCCGTGATCCGGGTCCAGGCTGAAACGCCGGATCAGGGCATTGACCCCATCGCGAAGCGGCTGCGGACCGAGCATTTCCAGCCCGGTCGCAGCCAACAACGCCAGCATCGCCTTGCTCGCTTCGAGCAGGGCGATGACGTGGAGACCCGGATGCCGGTGCGGATCCGGGTTGTAGCCGTTCTGGCTCACGGGTCAGGCTCAGCCGCCGCGCGAAGCCTTCTTGCGGTCGCTTTCGGTCAGGAACTTCTTGCGCAGGCGGATCTCCTTCGGGGTGATCTCGACCAGCTCGTCGTCCTCGATGAAGTCCAGGGCCTGTTCCAGCGAGTACTTGATCGCCGGGGTCAGCTGGATCGCATCGTCCTTGCCCGAAGCGCGCATGTTGGTCAGCGGCTTGGTCTTGATCGCGTTGACGGTCAGGTCGTTGTCCTTGGAGTGGATACCGACCAGCTGGCCTTCATACACGTTGTCGCCTTCAGCGGCGAACAGCTTGCCGCGTTCCTGCAGCGGGCCAAGCGAGTAGGCCGGCGTGGTGCCCGGCGCATTGGCGATCATCACGCCGTTGATTCGCTTGGCAATCGCGCCCTGTTCCTTCGGACCGTAATGGTCGAACACGTGGAACAGCAGGCCCGAACCCTGGGTCAGGGTCTTGAACTCGTTCTGGAAACCGATCAGGCCACGGGCCGGGATCGAGTATTCCAGGCGCACGCGGCCCTTGCCGTCCGGCTCCATGTTCTTCAGCTGGCCCTTGCGGGTGCCCAGCTTTTCCATCACGCCGCCCTGGTGGATTTCTTCGATGTCCACCACCAGCTGTTCGATCGGCTCCATCATCTGGCCGTCGATTTCCTTGATGATGACTTCCGGGCGCGACACGGCCAGCTCGTAGCCTTCGCGACGCATGTTCTCGATCAGCACCGACAGGTGCAGTTCGCCACGGCCGGAGACCAGGAACTTGTCGGCGTCTTCCAGCTGTTCGACCTTCAGGGCCACGTTGTGGACCTTTTCACGGTCCAGGCGGTCCTTGATCTGGCGGCTGGTCAGGAACTTGCCACCGGACAGGTCCTTGTTGCCGGCGAACGGCGAGTTGTTGACCTGGAAGGTCATCGAGATGGTCGGCTCGTCGACGGTCAGTGCCGGCAGCGCTTCCGGGGTTTCCGGGTGGCACAGGGTGTCGGAGATGGTCAGCTCCGGAATACCGGAGATGGCGACGATGTCACCGGCTTCGGCGGTGTCCTGCTCGATGCGCTCCAGGCCCAGGAAGCCCAGCACCTGCGCGACCTTGCCGTTGCGCTTCTTGCCTTCACGGTCGATGACCGCGACCTGCATGTTCTTCTTCAGGGTGCCGCGCTGGATGCGGCCGATGCCGATGACGCCCACGAAGTTGTTGTAGTCCAGCTGGCTGATGCGCATCTGGAAGGCACCTTCCGGATCGACTTCCGGCTTCGGCGCATGCTGCATGATCGCTTCGTACAGCGGGGTCATGTCGCCGTCGCGCACGGTGTCTTCCAGGCCGGCGTAGCCGTTCAGGGCCGAGGCATAGACGATCGGGAAGTCCAGCTGCTCGTTGGTGGCGCCGAGCTTGTCGAACAGGTCGAAGACCTGGTCGATGACCCACTCCGGACGCGAACCCGGGCGGTCAACCTTGTTGACCACGACGATCGGCTTGAAGCCCATCGCGAAGGCCTTCTGGGTGACGAAGCGGGTCTGCGGCATCGGGCCGTCCATGGCGTCGACCAGGATCAGCACGGTGTCGACCATCGACAGCACGCGCTCGACCTCGCCGCCGAAGTCGGCGTGCCCCGGGGTGTCGACGATGTTGATCCGGTTCTTGATGCCGGTCTTCTTGTCTTCCCAGGTGATGGCGGTGTTCTTGGCCAGGATGGTGATGCCGCGTTCCTTTTCCTGGTCGTTGCTGTCCATCACGCGCTCGGCGAGGACGGTACGCTCGGACAGGGTGCCGGACTGCTTCAGCAGCTGGTCGACCAGGGTGGTCTTGCCATGGTCGACGTGGGCGACGATGGCGATGTTGCGAAGGTTTTCGATGGACATACGAAAGGGGGCCAGTCGGCGCCGGATTTGGAAAAAGAAGTCCAACATTATACGTCGAAGTTGACGATTCGCGAAAACCTTGATTTCAGGCCCGGGCAGAGGCCCATTCAGGGGCCTGCCCGGGCTGGCTGAACGGTGCCCCCCGGCCGGCGGGACCGGTCCCGTTGGCCCATGGTCGAAGGCGCCGCTGCCACGAGCCGGGTGTAAACTAGGCGGCTAGACGCAACCCCATCTGCATCAAGGATCTTCATGTCCCTCATCGCCACTTTCGACACCACCCAGGGCCCGATCAAGGTCGAGCTGTTCGCCGACAAGGCGCCGCTGACGGTTGCCAACTTCGTCAACCTGGTCAAGCAGGGCTTCTATGACGGCCTGATCTTCCACCGCGTGATCGCCGACTTCATGATCCAGGGCGGCTGCCCGCAGGGTCGTGGCACCGGCGGCCCGGGCTACAAGTTCGAGGACGAGAAGAACGGCGTGAAGCACGAGGTCGGCTCGCTGTCGATGGCCAATGCCGGCCCGAACACCAATGGCAGCCAGTTCTTCATCACCCACATCAAGACCGACTGGCTGGACGGCCGCCACACCGTCTTCGGCAAGGTCCTGGAAGGCCAGGCCATCGTCGATTCGGTCAAGCAGGGCGACGTGATCCATTCGATCACCCTGGAAGGCGACGTCGACGCCGCGCTGGCCGCACAGGCCGACCGCGTCGCCGAGTGGAACAAGATCCTCGCCGCCTGATCCCCCTTCGAAACGGCCACCCCTCGGTGGCCGTTTCCCTGTTCCCCGCCGCCCGCCAGGCCTGCGTGCCACGCCCGCGGCGTTCCATCCAACGCTTGCAAGCAAGAGGAAACCCCCATGAAAGCACCCGTTCGTGTTGCCGTGACCGGCGCTGCCGGCCAGATCGGTTACGCCCTGCTGTTCCGCATCGCCTCCGGCGAAATGCTGGGCAAGGACCAGCCGGTCATCCTGCAGCTGCTGGAACTGCCGGTCGACAAGGCCCAGGCCGCCCTGAAGGGCGTGATGATGGAGCTGGAAGACTGCGCCTTCCCGCTGCTGGCCGGCATGGTCGGCACCGACGACGCCGAAGTGGCCTTCAAGGATGCCGACATCGCCCTGCTGGTCGGCGCGCGTCCGCGCGGCCCGGGCATGGAGCGCAAGGACCTGCTGCTGGAAAACGCCAAGATCTTCACCGCCCAGGGCGCGGCGCTGAACAAGGTCGCCAGCCGTGACGTGAAGGTGCTGGTGGTCGGCAACCCGGCCAACACCAATGCCTACATCGCCATGAAGTCGGCCCCGGACCTGAAGCCGGAAAACTTCACCGCCATGCTGCGCCTGGACCACAACCGCGCGCTGAGCCAGCTGTCGACCAAGCTCGGCAAGCCGGTCGGTGGCATGGAGAAGCTGGTCGTGTGGGGCAACCACAGCCCGACCATGTACCCGGACTACCGTTTCGCCACCGCCGATGGTGCTTCCATCGCCGATGCGATCAACGACCAGGAATGGAACGCCAACACCTTCATCCCGACCGTGGGCAAGCGCGGCGCGGCGATCATCGAAGCCCGTGGCTCGTCCTCGGCTGCTTCGGCCGCCAACGCTGCCATCGACCACGTGCGTGACTGGGTGCTGGGCAGCAACGGCAAGTGGGTCACCATGGGCGTGCCGTCCGACGGTTCCTACGGCATTCCGGAAGGCGTGATCTTCGGCTTCGCCGTGACCACCGAGAATGGCAAGTACACCCTGGTCAAGGATCTGCCGATCGACGACTTCAGCCAGAAGTACATCGACAAGACCCTGGCCGAGCTGGAAGAAGAGCGCTCCGGCGTCGCCCACCTGCTGGGCTGATACCGGCGTTGACCGGTAGGTACCGGCCGCTGGTCGGTACGTGATCCAGAAGGTAGGTGCCGACCGTTGGTCGGTACGTGATCCAGAAGGTAGGTGCCGACCGTTGGTCGGTACGTGATCCAGAAGGTAGGTGCCGACCGTTGGTCGGTACCAAGCAACGGGGAAGCTCAGGCTTCCCCGTTGCTGTTTGAGGGCCAGGGATACTGATGATCCACCTGCATTACATCGACGACGCACTGCTGGTGGCCGAGAAGCCGGCCGGCCTGTTGTCCGTGCCCGGCCGCAGCGAAGAAAACCAGGACTGCGTGGTGGCGCGTCTGCAGGCGCTGTACCCGGATGCGTTGACCGTGCATCGCCTGGACCAGGTGACGTCGGGCCTGCTGCTGCATGCGCGCGGCAAGGCGATGCAGGCGGCATTGTCGATGCAGTTCGAGCAGCGCAGTGTCAGCAAGCGCTACGAGGCGGTGCTGGAGGGGCTGCTGGAGGCAGAGGCCGGCGCGGTGGACCTGCCGTTGATCGTGGACTGGCCGAACCGGCCGAAGCAGCAGGTCGACCACGAACGTGGCAAGCCGGCGCTGACGCGGTGGCGCGTGCTCGCCCGCGATGTGCAGGCGCAGCGCACGCGCGTGGCGCTGGAGCCGGTGACCGGGCGCAGCCATCAGCTGCGGCTGCACATGGCCAGTCTTGGCCATCCCATCGTGGGTGATGTGCTGTATGGCGCCACGCCGGCGCAGCGGGTGTACCTGCATGCGTGCGCGCTGGCGTTCAGCCACCCGGTGACGGGTGCCGCGCTGGCGTTCGAGTCCGCGGCTCCGTTCTAAGGGGGAGGTGGGTTCGGCAGGGCTGCGCCCTGCACCTGCTTCAAGCCACGGCAACGTCAAAAGCCAGAGCGGCATTCCGTGGGATGGCGGGGCACTGTGGGTTTGCGGGGACGCCGTAAACCCATCCATGGGGGCTTGGTCGCCGCATCCATGCGGCTCACACCCCGCAAACCCACAGTGCCCCGCCTTCGACAATTTCACTCGGCTGTTGGTAACGGCGACTGTGCGGCTGTTGGTAGGTGTCGACCGTTGGTCGACACATCTGTCAGATATCGAAATTCTTCTGGGGTCAGAGCCCGTTGCGCAGCAACGGGATCCGACCCCGTGCCGACCAACGGTCGGCACCCACCAGAGCAGAGCGCCGTCCCGACAGATCGCAGGGAACTGTCGAAGGCGGGGTGGGTCCGGTTGAGGGGGTGTGAGCGGCATGGATGCCGCGACCAAGCCCCTATGGACGGGTTCACGGCGTCCCCCTCAACCGGACCCACCCCGCCTACTCTCAGGAAACCCGCTTCTGCTGTTGCTTCGGCTTCGGCTTCTGCAGGTGCAGGGCGGCAGCCCTGCATGAAAAACCCCACCCCCTACCAAGGTAGGGCGGCCCGCATGCCAGCGCGGGACTATCCTCGAATGCATGACTTCGTCTGGGAGGGCTGCGTCATGAATTACGAGGAAACCTACCGCCGCTCGATCGACGAGCCGGAGGCGTTCTGGGGCGAGGAAGCCAAGCGCATCTACTGGCATGTGCCGCCGAAGCAGGTGCTGGACTACAGCAATCCACCGTTCCGCCGCTGGTATGTCGGGGGCGAAACCAACCTCTGCTACAACGCCGTCGATCGCCACCTCGTTGATCGGCCCGACCAGCTCGCGCTGGTGGCGGTCTCCACCGAAACCAACATCACCCGCGAAATCACCTACCGCCAGCTGTACCGCGAGGTGAATGACTTCGCCGCAGTGCTGCAGCGCCTGGGCGTGGGCCACGGTGACCGCGTGGTCATCTACATGCCCAACATGGCCGAAGCCGTGTTCGCCATGCTGGCGTGCGCGCGCATCGGTGCGGTGCATTCGGTGGTGTTCGGTGGCTTCGCCGCGCACAACCTGGCGCTGCGCATCGACGACGCCAGGCCGAAGCTGCTGATCGCCGCCGATGCCGGCATGCGCGGTGGCAAGGTCATCCCGTACAAGGCCATGGTGGACGCTGCCTGCGCCGAGGCGACCAGCCCGCCGCCACACGTGCTGATCGTTTCGCGCGGCCTGGATCCGGCCGAGCCGCGCGTGCCCGGCCGCGATGTCGACTACGCCGCACTGCGCGCGCAGGTGGGTGAAGTGGACGTGCCGGTGAAGTGGCTCGAGTCCAGCGAACCCAGCTACCTGCTCTATACCTCCGGCACCACCGGCAAGCCCAAGGGCGTGCAGCGCGACGTGGGCGGCTATGCCGTGGCGATGGCGCAGTCGATGCAGACGGTGTTCGACTGCCAGCCGGGCCAGGTGATGTTCTCCACCTCGGACGTGGGCTGGGCCGTCGGCCATTCCTACAACGTGTATGGGCCGCTGATCGGTGGCTGCACCTCGCTGCTCTATGAAGGGCTGCCGACCAACCCGGACCCGGGCATCTGGTGGGCGCTGTGCGAGCAGTACAACGTGCGCACGATGTTCTCCTCGCCCACCGCCATCCGCGTGCTGAAGAAGCACGATGCCGACTTCATCCACCGCCACGACCTGGACGCGCTGAAGTACCTGTTCCTGGCGGGCGAACCGTTGGATGAACCCACCGCGCACTGGATCAGCGAGGCGCTGGGCAAGCCGATCATCGACAACTACTGGCAGACCGAAACCGGCTGGCCCGCGCTGACGTTGTTGCCGGGGCTGGACATGAAGCCGGTACGCTTCGGTTCGCCGGGCTTCCCCAACCTCGGCTATCGCATGAAGGTGATCGACGAGAACACCGGCGAGGAAGTCGCAGCCGGGCAGAAGGGCGTGCTGGTGGTGACCCCGCCGCTGCCGCCGGGCTGCATGAGCACGGTGTGGAACGACGATGCGCGTTTCATGCAGAGCTACTTCAGCCACTTCAAGGAACTGCTGTACAGCTCGCTGGACTGGGCCATCCGCGATGACGACGGCTACACCTTCATCCTCGGCCGCACCGATGATGTGATCAACGTGGCCGGGCACCGCCTGGGCACGCGCGAGATCGAGGAAGCCATCTCCGGCCACCCGCGCGTGGCCGAGGCGGCGGTGATCGGGGTCAAGGACGAGCTGAAGGGGCAGGTGCCACTGGTGTTCGTCACCCTCAAGCAGGGGCTCAACGGCGAGGACCCGGCGCCGGTAGTGGCCGAGATGATGGCGGCGGTGACCGCCTCGCTCGGTGCGGTGGCCCGGCCGGCACACGTGCACGTGGTCAACGCGCTGCCCAAGACCCGCTCGGGCAAGCTGCTGCGGCGCTCGCTGCAGGCGCTGGCCGAGCAGCGCGACCCGGGCGACCTGTCGACCCTGGATGACCCCGGGGCATTGGAAGAAATCCGCCGCGCGCTGGGGCGGTAAGCGGTCTGGTAGCGCCGGGCCATGCCCGGCGAGCGCGAAGCGCGGAAAAGCCGCCAGGCATGGCCTGGCGCTACCCATCCGCCAGACATGCGCTAAGCTCGCCCTGTCATCGATCTGCAACAGAGCCTGCGCTTCGGGGAAGCTGCGCCGGCGCTGACGATGGCGACCAAAGGGGGCGCGCCCGTCCGGGCGCGCAGATGAAGCGCATCAAGGATTGGGGGGATGCATGGCACTGCTGCACGCCAAGACGGCCGCTGGCCGCCAGGAAATCGAAGACCGTGGCCGGCGCCTGCCGGCGGGATTGCGTTCGATCCTGTTGATGGTCGATGGCCGCCGCGATGACAACGAACTGCGTGGCCTGCTCGAAGGCCTGCGCGCGCCGCCGGATGCGCTGCAGCAACTGGCGGCACTTGAGCTGATCGAAGTGGTCGGCGGCGCGGTCGAGCCGGTGGCCGCGCGTGCCCTCAGCAGCGGCCGCGAACAGGACCCGGCGCTGTACCAGCAGTTGTACGAGGCGATGAGCGAGGCAGTACGCCGCCATCTGGGCCTGAAGGGCTACTTCATGCAGCTGAAGATCGAGCGCTGCAAGGATGCGCTGTCGCTGGAGCGGCTCTGCCCGGAACTGCTGGATGCGGTGGCGAAGGCACGCAGCCCGGCACTGGCCCAGCGTTGGTGGCAGGAAACCCAGGTGCTGCTGTCGCCGGCGGCGGGCGAGGTCGTGCAGGCCTGATGTGGCGGGTAAAGTGGGCGGTGGACTCCACTGCCCTCGAGGATGCCTGCGTGCAGGACGAACACGACACCACCGACACGCCCGGTTGGGACGCCATCAATGCGGCGCTGGCACCGCTGTATGCCGGCCAGGAGCCGCGCCACTACGGCACTGCGTTGCCCTACACGCTGGGTGGCCAGGATCCGCTGGACGGCATCAGCGTGTACTGGGCCGACGCCCCCGTGCCGCACTGGCACTACATCACCTACGGCTTCTCCGAGCTGTATGCGAAGGAAAGCAGTGATGCCGGCACCAGCGGCTACGGCTTCGAGCTGACCTTCCGCCTGGCAGCCAGCGCCGACGAGCATGCCGGCAGCACGCCGCCGGTGTGGCCGTTGAACCTGCTGCAGAACCTGGCGCGCTATGTGTTCGGCAGCGGCAACGTGTTCGAAGATGGCCACCATCTCGACGCCAACGGCCCGATCGCACTGGAGACGGACACCCGGCTCTGCCATCTGGCCTTCATCGCCGATCCGCAGCTGCCGGCGCGCGATACCGCCAACGGGCACCTGCAGTTCCTGCAGCTGGTCGGCTTGACCGACGAAGAAATGGAGGCGATCCGGCGCTGGTCGACCCGCGGTGTGCTGCAGGCCCTGCAGCCGGCGATGCCGCTGTGGATCACCGACCTGCACCGAGGCAACCTGCTCGATGATCCTGCGTTGGCCGCGCAGGCACGGAAGGGCAGTGAGCGTGAAGGCTCGACCACCGGCATGTTGTTCATCGAGACCCTGGGGTGGCGGCAGGAGGCGGGCGTGACCACGCTGGTGCTGGGCGCCGGCCAGGTTCCCAGCGTGTCCGAGCTGCTGGGCCTGCGTCTGCGCCATGGCAAGCCGCTGGAGCTGGTCAGCCGTGAGCGGCAGTGGACGTTCGTCCCGGCCGATGGCGACAGCGTTGAAGAGGTAGAAGGCGACAGCGCGCACTGGATGCTGGATGAGGCGGGGCTGCAGGCGATGGCAGCGGTGCCGGCCGAACGCGGCCTGTACCTGGTGGGGTCAAGGCTGCGCATCGAGGTGGTGCCGACCCAGTTGCGCGACGGCAAGGGTGCCGTCATCCGCGAGATCGGCTGAGCGCGACGAACGCGGCAGATGCGTAGAGTCGAGCTTGCTCGACTGATTGACCCGTGGTCATCGGGGTCAGAGCCGTCTGCTGCGCAGACGGATCCGACCCCGCGTCTGGCCCCGTCCCGGCCTCAGGCCAGGCCTTCGGCCTTCAGCACGGCCTGCACGCCCGCGTCGGCTTCCATGCGGGTCTTGAACGCAGCCACGTTGTCCAGGCCGACCAGGTCGACCTTGGCGGCCGCAGCCCAGCGCAGGGTGATGTAGAAGTAGGGATCGGCGAAGCTGCGGAAACCGGCCAGCCACGGCTTGTCGGCCAGCTGCTTGTCGGCGGTTTCGAACAGGCCGCGCAGGCGCTTGCGCGCGGCGGCGCGGATGGCGTCGAACTGGCCTTCATCGGCGATGAACTTGGCCGGCCCGAACAGCGGCGAGAACGCCGGGTGCACGTCCGAATTGACGAAGGACAGCCAGCGGGTGGCTTCGGCGCGCTGCTGCGCGCTGCCATCGCCGCCCAGGCCGGCCTGCGGGAAGGTGTCGGCGATGTAGCCCATGATGGCTGCGTTCTGCAGCAGGATGAAATCGCCATCGACCAGCGCAGGCACCGCGCCGGCCGGGTTGATCTTGAGGAAGTCCGGACCCTTCAGGGTGTCCTTGTCCAGCAGTTCCACTTCATAGGGCTGGCCGGTCCACTGCAGGGCGATGTGGTCGGCGGTGGAACAGGCACCAGGCTTGCTGTACAGCTTCATGGGGACTCCAGGCGGGGTGTGGCGGGAAACGCCCACTATCCCAGAGCCTGCCGGCGTGCGGCAACGCTGCCGCCGGCAACAGATCGTTACGACTGGCGAGGCTTGAGGTTCTGCACCTTATAGAAGGTGTGGTCGCCGATGGTCGCCACCTGGTAGGCATTGCGCCAGTTCGGGCTGGCGATGGACAGCGCGGCGAAGTGGCTGGCACCGGGGACGATCTCGCGGCGTTCGCCGGCCGGCAGCGCCCAGTTGCGCTCGGCGTCGAAGGCCACGTTCATCGCTTCGCTCCAGGCCGCGTCGTTGCCCAGCTGGGTGCCGGGGGAGACGATGGTCGGGGCGAACTGCTTGCGCGCGGTGACCACCTGGCACATCGAATCGCCCCACAGGCCGCTGTCGAGGCGGCGCAATGCGACTTCGGCGACGGCCTGCTGGCCGCGCAGGGTCTGGTCGCGGGCTTCCAGGTAAACGGTGGTGCTCAAACACAATGAATCAGCGGCCGGCTGCGGCAACAACTGCGACAGCCAGAGAATCCAGGCCAGTTTCATATAACTCCTTGCTCCGTGTGGGCCGCAGCCCGGGGTTCCAGCAGCGGGGGCTGCGGGCCGGGATACGACTTGGCGTCATGGGGAGGCGGCCATCGGGGCCGCCCCGTGGGCGGCCCCAAAAGAAACGATCATCCGATCGAGGGGGCCGCGCCGGCTCACCGGGAACTGGCTGGTGAGCAGAAAGTCGGCGCAAGGTAGGGGGGGATTACCCAACGCATCCTGAATCGGCTTGCTTGACATTCAGGTTCGGGCGGAGGGACGGAAATCACATTCCGCCCCCCATTCAGGCTCGGACTACAGGGCAGCGGCCACCCGGCTGCCCTGATCGATCGCACGTTTTGCATCCAGTTCCGCAGCCACATCGGCGCCGCCGATCAGCTGCGCGGCGATGCCGGCGGCCTGCAGTTCGGCCTGCAGTGCGCGGTTCGGTTCCTGTCCGGCGCAGACCACCACGTGGTCGACCGGCAGCAGCTGCTCACTGCCATCCACACGGATGCGCAGGCCATCGTCATCCACGCCCAGGTACTCCACGCCGCCGAGCATGCGCACGCCCTTGGCCTTCAGCGTGGCGCGGTGGATCCAGCCGGTGGTCTTGCCCAGGCGCGCACCGGGCTTGCCGGCGCTTCGCTGCAGCAGCCACAGCCGGCGCGGCGAGGCTTCCACCTGCGGGCTGGCCAGCGCGCCGCGGGCCTCGAAATGGCGGTCCACGCCCCATTCGGCCATCCAGCGCTGCGGGTCCAGCGAGGGCGAGGGGCCCGCATGGCTGAGGAACTCGCCGACATCGAAGCCGATGCCGCCGGCACCGATGATCGCCGCGTTGGGGCCGACGTCGACCCGCCCCAGCAGCACGTCCAGGTAGGTGATCACCTTGGCGTGGTCGGCACCGGGGAAATCGACCTTGCGCGGGGTGATGCCGGTGGCCAGCACCACCTCGTCGAAGCCGGCCAGCGCAGCCGCATCGGCGCGGGTATCCAGGCGCAGCTGCACGCCGGTTTCCTGCAGCTTGTGGCGGAAGTAGCGCAGGGTCTCGTGGAACTCTTCCTTGCCCGGGATGCGCTTGGCCACGTTGAACTGGCCGCCGATCTCCGCGCCGGCATCGAACAGGGTGACCTGGTGGCCACGCTCGGCGGCCACCGTGGCGCAGGCCAGGCCGGCCGGGCCTGCGCCGACCACCGCGATCTTCTTCGGCGCGGTGGTGGGGTGGTAGACCAGCTCGGTCTCGTGCGCGGCACGCGGGTTGACCAGGCAGCTGGCCAGCTTGTTCTCGAACACGTGGTCCAGGCAGGCCTGGTTGCAGGCGATGCACGTGTTGATCGCCTCGGCGCGGCCGGCACGGGCCTTGTTCGGCCACTGCGGGTCGGCCAGCAGCGGGCGCGCCAGCGACACCATGTCGGCGCCACCACCGGCCAGGATGCGCTCGGCCACTTCGGGCATGTTGATGCGGTTGGTGGCGACCAGCGGCACCTTCACGTGCGGCTTGAGCTTGGCGGTGACCCCGGCGAAGGCTGCGCGTGGCACCGACGTGGCGATGGTCGGGATGCGCGCCTCGTGCCAGCCGATGCCGGAATTGATGATCGTCGCGCCGGCGGCTTCGATGGCCTGTGCCTGCTGCACGATCTCTTCCCAGTTGCTGCCGTCATCGACCAGGTCGACCAGCGACAGCCGGTAGATGATGATGAAGTCCGGGCCGCAGGCCTCACGGATGCGGCGCACGATCTCCACCGCGAAGCGCATGCGCTGGCGCGCGTCGCCGCCCCAGGTATCGGTGCGCGTGTTGGTGCGCGGGGCGATGAACTCGTTGATGAGGTAGCCCTCCGAGCCCATCACTTCGACGCCGTCGTAGCCGGCCTCGCGGGCCAGCTTCGCGCTGCGGGCGTAGTCGGCGATATGGCGTTCGACGCCACTGGCCGACAGCGCGCGCGGAGTGAACGGGTTGATCGGCGCCTTCAGCTTGGACGGCGCCACCGACAGCGGGTGATAGGCATAGCGGCCGGCATGCAGCAGCTGCAGGCAGATCTTTGCGCCGTGCTGGTGCGCGGCGGCGGTGAGCTGCTTGTGCGGGCGCACTTCCCAAGGCCACGACAGCTTGCCGCCGAACGGCTTCAGCCAGCCAACCACATTCGGGGCGAAGCCACCGGTCACGATCAGGCCGACGCCACCTTCGGCGCGCTCGGCGAAATAGGCGGCCAGGCGCGGGAAGTCGCGCGCGCGATCTTCCAGGCCGGTGTGCATCGAGCCCATCAGCACCCGGTTGCGCAGCTGGGTAAAGCCCAGGTCCAGCGGGGAGAACAGGTGCGGATAGGCGGTTTCGTTGGCTGGCGACATGGTCGATACGCTTGCGTACGGAAGCGCGCAGGGTGCCGCGAAACTTCGGCCGGGGCAAGGGCTGCCGCAGCGTCGGGTAGCGCCGGGCCATGCCCGGCGGCGCGGTCATCCGTGGCCGCGCTGCGCGCTCGCCGGGCGTGGCCCGGCGCTACCCCCCACCGGGCGGCCGATGCCAAACCAGCCCAGAGTCAGGCCGCACAGCGGGCCGATCAGCACGGCGAAGGCCAGCGTGCCCAGGCCGATGTTGCCGCCCAGCCACCAGCCCACCGCCAGGGCACTGCCTTCGATGAGGGTGCGGACCTGCCAGATCGGCCGGCCGGTGCGCGCGTGCAGGCCGGTCATCAGCCCGTCGCGTGGGCCGGGGCCGAGGCGTGCGCCGATGTACAGGCCGGTGGCCAGTGCGATCAGCAGCAGGCCGGCGCAGAACAGCAGCAACTGCCAGGCCAGGCCGGCTGCCGGTGGCAGCAACCACAGGCCGAACTGCGCGGACGGGCCGATCAGCAGCACATTGAGCACGGTGCCCACGCCGGGCTTCTGCCGCAGCGGCCACCACAACAGCAGCACCACCAGGCCGACCAGGTTGGTGACCAGGCCGAACGAAAGCGGCGAATGCAGGGTAATCCCCTGTGAAAGCACGTCCCACGGCGCCACGCCGATGGCCGCACGCACCATCAGGGCGATGCCGAATCCATACAGGAACAGGCCGGTGACAAGCTGGAGCAGGCGCAGGGGGAGGGCGGTGGGCATGGGGGTTCCGGGGGAGGGGGAATCTGTTCCCACCGTAGTCCTGCTTTGGCCGTCGTTATAGATACAGATGCGGAGCAATGCACGTGTACAGCGGCAACGCGGCCAGTGACGTGAATGGCGTTAACCCGGACCTGCGGTTCACGACGCTGCAAAGGCCGGGGCGGGAAAGAAGAAAATCGCTCGACGCCGGGGCATTCACCCCTTGGCCGGCGAAGTATGTGCCCGCCTCATTTGGTTCCTCACGACAATGGGCGCGCGCTGAATCTCCCGATGTAGCGGTTCGGCAAACCTGTCGCTTACTCCCCTTAATCCCCTCCAAACCCTTGTCGCACGGGGGTCTTGCGGATTTTCATGATCCTGTATAGGGTTTCAATGTCGGACCGGTGGCTGGTCGGGTGCGACGCTTCACATGTTACGGGACTGTTAACATGACCTTCACCCGCCTGAGCATAATGTTCGCGGCGGTGGCGTGCTGAATCGGCTGTCGAACATCGACGCAGTAGTGCTGGCCCATGCCTCTACCGGTTTCATACCCCCGAAATAGGAGCTGTACTCAATGAACAAGAAGATCCTTACTGCAGCGCTGCTGGGTGGTCTGGCTTTCGCCCAGGCTGCGTCCGCGCAGGAGTTCGATGACCGCTGGTACCTGACCGGTTCGGCCGGCTTCAACTTCCAGGACAGCGACCGCCTGACCAACGATGCTCCGTTCGTCACCCTGGGCCTGGGTAAGTTCATCAGCCCGGAGTGGTCGCTGGACGGTGAGCTGAACTACCAGAACCCGAATTTCGATGCCAACCAGGATCTGAACTGGTCGCAGTACGGCATCTCGTTCGACCTGCGTCGCCACTTCATCAGCGAAGGCCGCGGCTGGAACCCGTACATCGTCGGTGGCCTGGGCTACCAGAAGTCGGAAGAAGAGTACCCGGCCAACAGCCTGAACGGCCCGCGTGATCGCAAGGACGGTCATGCCGCGGCCAAGCTGGGCGTCGGCCTGCAGACCACCTTCGAAAAGCGCGTTGCTGTCCGCGCCGAAGTGGCCTACCGTGCTGTCTTCGACGACAAGAGCATTGCTGCTCCGAACGAAGACTGGTTCGGCGACGTGCTGGCTTCGGTCGGCGTCGTGATCCCGCTGGGCCCGGCCCCGGTGGCTGCTGTTGCCCCGGCTCCGGCTCCGGTTGCCCCGAGCTGCGCCGACCTGGATGACGACGGTGACGGCGTCAACAACTGCGACGACAAGTGCCCGAACTCGCAGCCGGGCCAGACCATCGGTCCGGACGGTTGCCCGGTGCCGGTGTCGATCGACCTGAAGGGCGTGAACTTCGACTTCGACAAGTCGAACCTGCGTCCGGACGCTGTGGCCATCCTGTCGGAAGCTTCGGAAATCCTGAAGCGTTACCCGGACCTGCGCGTTGAAGTCGCCGGTCACACCGACTCGAAGGGTACCGACGCTTACAACCAGAAGCTGTCCGAGCGTCGCGCCACCGCCGTGTACAACTACCTGACCCAGAACGGTGTGGACGCTGGCCGTCTGCAGGGCCCGATCGGCTACGGCGAGAGCCGTCCGATTGCCCCGAACACCAACCCGGATGGTTCGGATAACCCGGAAGGTCGCGCCAAGAACCGTCGTACCGAGCTGAACGTCCAGAACTAAGTTCTGACGCTCTGCCAGTAAGACACAGCAGGACCCGGCTTCGGCCGGGTCTTGTTGTTTGTGGGCCCTGGAACGCGGGTCGCTCCCGCTGCCGGCAACCGTTCGTCGGTATTTTGCCCGCAAAACCAATGAGTTGCCGTATTCATTGAAAGTGGCGCTTGAAAGCTGTCGCGGCATTGCTAAACTCGCCGCGTCACTTCCTTTCGTGGATGCCCCTCATGCTGCGCTCTGCATCGGCCGCCGTCCTGGCGCTGGCCCTGGTTCCCGTCGCCCACGCGGCGGTCGATTGCTCGGTCAACACCAGCGCCTCGCCGCTGCCCCTGCCGGCCACGGCCATCGCGCCGGTGGCCGATGAGCTGTACATCCGCGGTACCCAGCTGGGCATGTCTGCCGGCGTGCTGGGCAGCAGCTACGATCCCTCGCAGTCGCTGGACCAGGTGCTGCAGCGCCTGCGTATCGATGGTTGCCAGAACATCGCCAAGGCCATCCCCAGCGCACCGGCGGTGAAGCCCAACGATCCGGCCGCCTACAAGCCGCAGACCGAGTTCGACAACACGCCGTGGCGCTTCGACATGAGCCAGAACGGCAAGCGCATGACCGCTGAAGAGTTCGACGCCTGGATGAAGGCGCGTGGCGTGCGCGTGGTCAAGGCGCGCCCGGCGCCGGCTGCCGCTGCCGTCCCGGCCACCACCGAAGCACCGGCTGAGACCAAGCCGGGCGAAAAGAAGTAAGCCGCGCGGGGAGCAGAGGCTTGCGCACGCGCCGCCCTCCTGCCACCCCCGCCGCCCGCTCCCACGCTCCGCGTGGGCGTGCGAAGCCCGCTGCCGCACCCGCCGGTGTCCGCCATGGCCTGGCGCGCGTGCTGTCCAAGGCGGGCGTCTGCTCGCGTACCGAAGCCGCACGCTGGATCGCCGATGGCCGCGTGCGGGTGTCCGGGCGCATCGTCCGCGATCCCGAATTCCCGATCGCGCAGCCGGCACCGCCCATCGAAGTGGACGGCCAGCCGCTGGGCGCGCCGAAGCGCCTGTACCTGATGCTCAACAAGCCGCGCGGGGTGGTGACCACCGCGCAGGACGAGCGCGGCCGCGATACCGTCTACCGCTGCTTCGATGGCGCCGGGCTGCCCTGGATCGCACCCGTCGGGCGGCTGGACAAGGCCAGCGAGGGCCTGCTGCTGTTCAGCAACGACCCGCAGTGGGCCGCGCGCCTCACCGACCCGCAGACCGGGCCGGACAAGACCTACCACGTACAGATCGACCGCCTGCCGGACGAGGCCACGCTGGCCGCGCTGCAGGCCGGCATCGACGACGAGGGCGAGTTCCTGGTCGCCCGGGCCGTGCGCGTGCTGCGCAGCGGCGACAAGACCGCATGGCTGGAGGTGGTCCTCGAAGAGGGACGCAACCGCCATATCCGCCGCCTGCTGGCGGCCTTCGACCTGCAGGTGCTGCGCCTGGTCCGGGTTGCGATCGGCGGGCTGGCGCTCGGCGATCTCGGCAAGGGCCAGTGGCGGGTACTGGAGGTCAGCGACCAGCAGCGGCTGGGGGCCGCTGCACCGGGCTGATGTCCGGCCCACGGCCGGCAGTCGCCGGCCACCGTTCCAGGCGTAGGGGGCGCCTGGTTTTCGATTTACTTGAACGGAGCGTGCCCATGTACCCGACCCTCGACCGAACCCTGCGCTGCGCCGGCCTGTTGCTGCCGCTTGCGCTGCTGGCCGCCTGCAGTGGCCACAAGAAAGTGGCCAAGGCCGAAGTCCCGGCGGAAATGCCGGTGGTGGAAGTGAAAACCCCGGAACTGGACGGCCGCGGCAGTTACCGCTTCATGATGAGCGACGGCGACCACAAGATGACCGCCGATGAGTTCGATGCCTGGATGAAGGCCAACGGCATCCGCGTGGCCAAGGGCAATGCGCAGGACGCCGCCGCCAAGCCGGTGGTGGTGGCCAGCAAGGACGAGCCCAAGGACAAGAAGAAAAAGAAGAAGTGACGCGCGTAGCGCGTCACGCCGGTAGCGCCGGGCCGTGCCCGGCGAGCGCGTAGCGCGGAGGCTGTTGCTGGGGTCAGAGCCCTTTCCTGCGGAAAGGGATCCGACCCCGGGGCATCATCAGCCCTTGATGACGCCCAGTTCCAGGCCGATGCGGGTGAACGCATCGATGGCGCGGTCCAGGTGTTCGCGCGTGTGTGCGGCGCTGATCTGGGTACGGATGCGTGCCTGGCCCTTGGGCACGACCGGGAAGAAGAAGCCGATCGCGTAGATGCCTTCTTCCAGCAGGCGCTGGGCGAACTTCTGCGCCAGCGGTGCGTCGTACAGCATCACCGGGCTGATCGGGTGCACGCCCGGCTTCACGTCGAAACCGGCGGCAACCATCTTTTCGCGGAAGTAGCGGGTGTTTTCCACCAGGGTGTCGCGCAGGTCATCGGCGGCGGCCAGCATCTCGAAGGCCTTGATGCCAGCGGCGACCACGTGCGGCGGCAGCGAGTTGGAGAACAGGTACGGGCGCGAGCGCTGGCGCAGCAGCTCGATCACTTCGGCGCTGGCACAGGTGAAGCCGCCCAGAGCGCCGCCCATGGCCTTGCCCAGGGTGCCGGTGATGATGTCGATCTTCTCCAGCACGCCCTTCACTTCGGCCGAGCCGCGGCCGCTGGCACCGAGGAAGCCGGTGGCGTGGCATTCGTCGATGTGCACCAGGGCGTTGTACTTCTTCGCCAGCGCGGTGATCTCGTCCAGCGGGGCGATGAAGCCGTCCATCGAGAACACGCCGTCGGTGGTGATCAGCTTGGTCTTGCAGCCGGCGGCGTCAGCGGCCTGCAGCTGCGCTTCCAGATCGGCCATGTCGCAGTTGGCGTAGCGGAAGCGCTTGGCCTTGCACAGGCGCACGCCATCGATGATCGAGGCGTGGTTCAGTGCGTCGGAAATGATCGCGTCGTTCTCGCCCAGCAGCGGCTCGAACAGGCCGCCGTTGGCATCGAAGCAGGCCGCATACAGGATGGTGTCCTGCTTGCCGAAGAAGTCGGCGATCTGCTTTTCCAGCTGCTTGTGCAGGTCCTGGGTGCCGCAGATGAAGCGCACCGAGGCCATGCCGAAGCCGTGGGTATCCAGGGCGTCCTTGGCCGCCTGGATCAGGTCCGGGTGGTCGGCCAGGCCCAGGTAGTTGTTGGCGCAGAAGTTGAGCACGGTGCGGCCATCGTCGAGGGTGATCTCGGCCGACTGCGGGCTGGTGATGATCCGCTCGGACTTGAACAGGCCCTGGGCGCGGATGGCGTCCAGTTCCTCGGCGTAGTGGCGGGTCAGGGCAGAGGAGGTCTCGGTCATGGCGTGGGCACGGCTCAGCACGGGAAACCGCTGATTCTACCGGGCAACGGTGGCCGGCAGCCGTCCGCGGCGGGCCATCGCCATGGCCGGCACATGTTGCATCGCAATATCAAACAGGTTAAAAAACCGTGAACCGGTAGCGATGCCGCCGGCCGCGCCACCCGCCTCCCCCCGCCACCGCCATCCGGAGATGCACATGAAGCCTGCCCGCAGCTGCCTCGCCCTCGCCGCCGCCCTCTGTCTCGCCCCCTTCGCCGCCAGTGCCCAGGATGAGGCCGCATCGCCGTACAGCTGGAACGTGACCGGCGTGTCCGACTACGTGTTCCGTGGCGTCTCCCAGACTGATGAAGATCCCACCCTGCAGGCCGGCTTCACCTATACCAGCCCGGTTGGCCTTTACGCCGGTGTGTGGGGATCGGGTGTCGATTTCGGGCCGGGCGACCCGAACGTCGAGCTGGACTACCTGATCGGCTACGGCATCGACGTCAGCGACAAGGTCAACTTCGACGTGCTGCTCAACCGCTACACCTATCCCGGTGCCAGCGAACTGAACTACAACGAGTTGATCACGACCACCACGTTTGCTGAGCAGTACAAGCTTACCGTGGCCTACACCAACGACCTTTCCGGTTCGGATACCAAGAGCTGGTACTACGCCGTTGGCGGGGAGTGGGGCCTGCCGCAGGACTTCACGCTGAGCGCCAACGTCGGCCGCACCACGCTTGAAACGGATTACGGCAAGGATTACACCGATTTCAACGTCGGCGTATCCCGTCAGTTCGGCATGTTCAACCTGGGCGTGGCCTACCACGGCACCGATGGCGCAGGCCGCGACAACAACGGCAAGCTGGCCGACAACCGCGTTGTGTTCACCGTCGCGATCGGTAACTGATCCGGCGCTGCTGTTGCCCACGAAAAAGGCGCCCGATGGGCGCCTTTTTCTTTGCCGCAACGCCGGGCATGGCCCGGCGCTACCGTATGCCGGTCAGTTCCAGCTGAGGACCACCTTGCCGGCCTTGCCTTCTTCCATCAGGTCGAAGCCCTTCTGGAAATCGTCGATCGGCAGCTGGTGGGTCATCACCTTGCCCAGCGGGAAGCCGGACAGCACCAGCTGGGTCATCTTGTACCAGGTCTCGTACATCTTGCGGCCGTAGATGCCCTGCACGGTCAGGCCCTTGAAGATGATCTTGTCCCAGTCGCAGCCGGCGCCCCTGGGCATGATGCCCAGCATGGCGATCTTGCCGCCGTGGTACATGCAGTCGAGCATGTCGTTGAAGGCACGCGGGTTGCCGCTCATTTCCAGGCCCACGTCGAAGCCCTCCATGTGCAGTTCCTTCATCACGTCCTTCAGCGACTGGTTGGCGACGTTGACCACGCGGGTGGCACCCATGTCGGCGGCCAGCTTCAGGCGGAAGTCGTTGACGTCGGTGACGACCACGTTGCGTGCGCCGATGTGCTTGCAGATGCCCGCGGCGATGATGCCGATCGGGCCTGCGCCGGTGATCAGCACGTCCTCGCCGATGACGTCAAATTCCAGCGCGCAGTGCGCGGCATTGCCGTACGGGTCGAAGAAGGCGGCCAGTTCCGACGGGATCTGGTCGGGGATCGGCCACAGGTTGCTGGCCGGCATCACCATGTATTCGGCGAAGGCGCCGTTGACGTTGACGCCGATGCCGACGGTGTTCGGGCACAGGTGCGGGCGGCCGCCGCGGCAGTTGCGGCAGTGGCCGCAGACGATGTGGCCTTCGGCCGAGACGCGCTGGCCGACTTCATAGCCGGTGACGGCCGAGCCGAGTTCGGCGATGCGGCCCACGAACTCGTGGCCGATGGTCAGGCCCGGCTTGATGGTGCGCTGGCTCCAGTCGTCCCACAGGTAGATGTGCAGGTCGGTACCGCAGATGGCGGTCTTTTCCAGCTTGATCAGGACCTCGTTCGGGCCCGGGGTCGGCACCGGAACCTCTTCGAGCCAGATGCCCTTGGCTGCTTCGCGCTTGACCAGGGCCTTCATCGTTTGCTGCGCCATCGGGTGGAACTCATCTGGGGGAAAACGCGGATTATAGAGGGCTGCTCGGAATTCCCATGTTGCGCTGCGGGTGCATTGAGCCCCCGGTAGCGCCGGGCCATGCCCGGCGGAAGCAGTGGCCCGGCCCATGACTTCCGGGCATCGGGGCGGGGCAGGGGGCTGGGCTACACTCGGCGGTTCTTTCACCAGGGGCCGCTCGATGCGCTCGAACCTGCTTGCATTCTCCGTCGTCGCCAGCCTCGGGCTGGTCCAGGTCGCCCATGCCGCCGAAGGCATGTGGGTGCCGCAGCAGCTGCCGGAGATTGCCGGCCCGCTGCAGAAGGCCGGCCTGAAGCTGTCCCCTGAACAGCTGGCCGACCTGACCGGCGACCCGATGGGTGCGGTGGTTGCGCTGGGTGGCTGCACCGCCAGCTTCGTCTCCCCGCAGGGCCTGGTGGTCACCAACCACCACTGTGCCTACGGCGCCATCCAGCTCAATTCGACCGCGCAGAAGAACCTGATCAAGGACGGCTTCAACGCGCCGACCCAGAAGGACGAACTGAGCGCCGGCCCGAACGCCCGCGTGTTCGTGCTCGACCAGATCACCGACGTCACGGCCCAGGCCAAGGCCGCCATCGCCGCCGCCGGCAAGGATCCGCTGGCCCGCAGCCGCGCCCTGGATGCCTTCGACAAGGCCCAGGTGGCCGCCTGTGAAGCCGACGCCGGCTTCCGCTGCCGCCTGTACTCGTTCAGCGGCGGCAACACCTACCGCCTGTTCCGCAACATGGAAATCAAGGACGTGCGCCTGGTCTACGCGCCCCCGGGCAGCGTCGGCAAGTTCGGCGGCGACATCGACAACTGGATGTGGCCGCGCCACACCGGCGATTTCTCGTTCTACCGCGCCTACGTCGGCAAGGACGGCAAGCCGGCGGCGTTCTCGGCCGACAACGTGCCCTACCAGCCCAAGCACTTCCTGAAGTTCGCCGACCAGCCGCTGGGCGCCGACGACTTCGTGATGGTGGCCGGTTACCCGGGCCGCACCAACCGCTACGCCCTGGCCGGTGAGTTCAACGAGACCGCCAGCTTCACCTACCCGACCATCGCCCGCCATTACAACGCGGTGCTGAAGATGATCGACGAGGCCGGCAAGGCCGACCCGGACGTGAAGGTGAAGTACGCCGCCACCGCTGCCAGCATGAACAACGTGGCCAAGAACTACCTGGGCCAGCTGGAAGGCTTCAAGCGCATCGATGCCGCTGGCCAGAAGCAGGCCGAGGAAGCGGCTGTGCTGGCGTGGCTGAAGAAGCAGGGCACCGCCGGCAAGCCGGCCCTGGCCGCGCACGCGCAGCTGCTCCAGCACCTGGACACCAGCAAGGCCACGCGCGAGCGCGACCTGTTCGTGTCGCAGTTCAACAACACCTCGGCGGTCAGCGCCGCCATCACCCTGTACCGCCTGTCGATCGAGCGCGCCAAGCCGGACGCCGAGCGCGAAGCGGGCTACCAGCAGCGCGACCTGACCACCATCGAAGGTGGCCTGAAGCAGATGGACCGCCGCTACGTGGCGAAGATGGACCAGCAGCTGCAGACCTACTGGCTGGACCAGTACGTGGCCCTGCCGGCCGCGCAGCGTGACAACGAAGTGCTGAACACCTGGCTGGGCGGCAGCAACGAGGCCGCCGTGAAGTCGCTGGTGGGCAAGCTGTCGGGCACCCAGCTGGGCAACCTCGACACGCGCCTGAAGTGGTTCAACGCCGACCGCGCCGCCTTCGAAGCCAGCACCGATCCGGCGATCCAGTACGCGGTGGCCGTCATGCCGGCGCTGCTGAAGCAGGAAGAGCAGCGCAAGATCCGCGAGGGCGAATCGCTGACCGCGCGTCCGCTGTACCTGCAGGCCGTGGCCGACTACAAGAAGAGCAAGGGCGAGTTCGTCTACCCGGACGCCAACCTGTCGCTGCGAATCACCTTCGGCAACGTCATGGGCTATGGCAAGGACGGCGTGCAGTACACCCCGTTCACCACCCTGGAAGGCGTGGCGGCCAAGGAAACCGGCGAAGACCCGTTCGATTCGCCGAAGGCGCTGCTGGATGCGGTCAAGGCCAAGCGTTACGGCGGCCTGGAAGACAAGCGCATCGGTTCGGTGCCGGTGAACTTCCTGTCCAACCTGGACATCACCGGCGGCAACTCCGGTTCGCCGGTGCTGGACGCGCACGGCAAGCTGGTCGGCCTGGCCTTCGACGGCAACTGGGAATCGGTCAGCTCCAACTGGGTGTTCGACCCGGTGATGACCCGCATGATCGCCGTGGACAGCCGTTACATGCAGTGGATCATGCAGGAAGTGGCGCCGGCGCCGCAGCTGCTGAAGGAACTGAACCTGTCCAAATAAGGTAGTGCCGGCCGCTGGCCGGCAACTCCACCGGGCGGATCATCCACGCATGGCGTGGATCTACTGACCTGGCCAAATAAGGTAGTGCCGGCCGCTGGCCGGCAACGCTGGCGGTAACCGTCTGCAACCTGAAACCCCGCGACCCCGGTCGCGGGGTTTTTTCATGCCCCGACCGGCCGGGTCCGCCGAACAGGTATCATCCCTGTTCCGCGTACTTCACAGGATGTGAACGAAACGCGGAAACCTCCTCCCCCCAGGACCCCTTGTTCGCATGCGCATCCTGCTTGCCCGTCACGGCGAAACGCCGTGGAACGCCGAAGGCCGCTACCAGGGCCAGATCGACATCCCGCTTTCGCCCATCGGCGAAGCCCAGGCCCAGGCCCTGGGCGCCCGTCTCGCTTCGGTGGACATCGCCCGTGCCGTGGCGTCGCCGCTGTCGCGCGCCCAGCTGACCGCCCAGCTCGCCCTCGGCGCCGACCGCGCCGGCATGCTGCAGACCGAACCGGACCTGCAGGAAATCGCCCACGGTGAGTGGGAAGGCCTGCTGGCCAGCGAGATCAACGATAAAGACCCGTCGCGCCTGAAGGCCTGGCGCGAGGAACCCGATACCGTGCTGATGCCCGGCGGCGAATCGCTGCGCCTGGTGCTCGAGCGCAGCTGGCGCGGCCTGGCCCGTGCCGCCGAAGGCCTCGGCGAACATGACACCCTGCTGGTGGTCGCCCATGACGCGGTCAACCGGGTGATCCTGTGCAAGGTGCTGGGCCTGCCGATTTCCCGCCTGTGGACCTTCCGCCAGGCCCCGACCACCCTGAACCTGCTCGAAGGCGCCGACCTGGACAGCCTGGAAGTGGTGCGCCTGAACGACTGCGCCCACCACACGCCGTTCTTCGGCGAAGCCAAGCACCGCGCGCTCTGATCCCGAACCACCTGCTTCTGCTGGAACCCCTGCCGTGACGAACACCCCGACCACCCTGGCCGACTGGCTGGACTACATCGAACGCCAGCACCCGGCGACCATCGACATGGGCCTGGAGCGCGTGCGCGCCGTGGCCACCGCGATGGGCCTGGGCGCGCCGGCCAAGCGCACCATCGTGGTCGGTGGCACCAACGGCAAGGGTTCCACGGTGGCGTTCATCGAGGCCATCGGCCGTGCCGCCGGCTGGAAGGTCGGCGCGTACACCTCGCCACACCTGCTGCGCTACAACGAGCGGGTGCGCATCGATGGCCAGGACGTGGAGGACGCCGCGCTGGTCGCGGCGTTCAACACGGTGGAAGCCGCGCGCGGTGGAATCACCCTGACCTATTTCGAGTACGGCACCCTGGCCGCGCTGCAGCTGTTTGCCGATGCCGGGCTGGACCTGGCCGTGCTGGAAGTGGGCCTGGGCGGGCGCCTGGATGCAGTCAACATCATCGATGCCGACGTTTCGGTCATCACCACCGTGGACATCGACCATGCCGAGTGGCTGGGCGAGGACCGCGAGGCGATCGGCGCCGAGAAGGCCGGCATCATCCGCGGCTGGAAGCCGGTGATCCTGGGCGAGACCGACCCGCCGTCCAGCGTGCTGGACCGGGCCTATCGGCTGGGTGCCAACGCCATCCGCGGCGGCAGCGATTATTTCCATGAGCCGATCGATGCCCAGCGCTGGCGCTGGCGCGATGTCGGTCTGCGCATGGAACTGCCGACCCCGTCGCTGGCCGCTCCGATCCAGCTGGCCAATGCCGGTGCTGCCATCGCCGCGCTGCGCGCGCTGGACCGGCCGGTGCCGCGTGCGGCCTGGGCCGCCGGCATCGCCGCCGCGCGCATCGCTGGCCGCATGCAGGCCTTCGAGCGTGATGGTGTGCAGATCCGCGTGGACGTCGGCCACAACCCGCAGGCCGCGGGCCAGCTGGCCCGCGCGCTGAACGCCGACGTGGCGCCCGGCCGCACCCTGGCGGTGTACGCGGCGCTGCAGGACAAGGACGCCGCAGGCGTGGTGCAGGCGCTGCAGGACAGCGTCGCGCAGTGGACCCTGGCCGGGCTGGAAGGCCCCCGTGGGCAGAGCGCGCAGCAGTTGCAGGCACGCCTGGCCGATACCCCGGCCGCGACGGCCGCGCTGGCCGACAGCGTCGAGCAGGCGCTGCAGCAGGCGTTGGCCCAGGCCGAGCGCGGCGACCGGGTGCTGGTGTTCGGCTCGTTCCACACCGCAGCGGCAGCGCTGCAGTGGCTGCAGGACCATCCCTGATCCACGTTCAGCCAGCGCCGACGCCGTTCGTCCCGGCACCCGTATAATCGACCCATCTCCAGCCTGTCGCCTGCCTCACGTGGATACGCCCCTGAAACAGCGTCTGATTGGTGCCATCGTCCTGGTGGCCTTGGCCGTGATTTTCCTGCCGATGCTGGTCAAGGGGCCTGCCCCGGACAGCGGCGTGGCCAATGTGCCCATTGCCGCGCCCGACGCGCCGGCCGATGGCCAGTTCGAAACCCGTGAACTGCCGCTGGTCGCCCCGGCCGGTGGCGCCACCGGCCTGCAGAGCGGCCAGGTCAAGCCGGTCGAGGACGCCGCCGCGCCGGCGACCCCGCCCACCGTGGATACCTCGCCGGCCGTCGCCGCCGGCAACTACGCCGTCACCTTCGGTGCCTACGGCAGCCAGGCCGACGCCGATGCGGTCATCGCCTACCTGAAGCGTTCGCAGCTGCCGGGCTTCACCGAAACCGCATCGATCAATGGTCGCCCGGCCTGGCGCGTGCGCGTGGGGCCGTATGCCGACCGTGCGCAGGCCGAAGCCGCGCGCCTGCAGGCGGTGAAGGTCCGCGGTGACGTCAAGGCAGAAGTCATCACCCTGGATGCCAGCACCGCGCCGTCTTCGGCCGTGGCTGCCACCCCGGCCGCGCCGAGCGCCAGCACGCCGGTTGCTGCACCGTCGCCGTCGGCTGCCGCCAACCCGGTACGCAGCGAAAGCCTGCCGGCCAGCACCCCGGCCGCCGCCACGCCGCCGGCCCCCAAGCCGGAAGCCCCCAAGCCGCAGCCCAAGCCTGAACCGGCCAAGCCGCAGCCGAAGCCGGAAGCAACGGCCAGCAAGCCCGAGGCCCCGGCCACGCCGGCAGCCCCGGCTGCCAGCGGCATCGGCTTTGCCGTGCAGCTGGGTGCATTCGGCCAGGCCAACGATGCCAATGCGCTGCGCGACAAGGTCCGCGCCGCCGGTTTCAGCGCCTTCGTCGAGCAGGTCCGCACCGAGAAGGGCACCCTGCATCGCGTGCGCGTCGGGCCGGTGGCCAACCGCGCCGACGCCGAGCAGCTGAAGGCGCAGGTCGCCGCCAAGGTCGGCGTGGCCGGCATGGTCCGACCACACCCATGATCCGGCCGATCGCCCGCCGTAAGCAGGAGGGGGCGACGTGATCGACATCGTGCTGGGCGTGCTGATTGCCGCCTCGGTGCTGTTCGGCCTGATGCGTGGCTTCATCGGCACTGTCGTCGCACTGCTGTCCTGGCTGCTTGCAGCCTGGGCGGCCTTCACCTTCGGCAGTGAGGCCGCACACGCCTGGGCCGCGCCGCAGCCGCCCGGCAGTGGCCACTACCTGGCGGGTTACCTGGGCGTCTTCATCGCAACGGTGGTGGTGGTCGGCCTGCTGGGCCTGCTGCTCAAGGCTGCCATCAAGCTGACCCTGCTGGGCGGCGTGGATCGCCTGCTCGGCGGCGCGCTGGGCCTGCTGCGCGGGCTGTTGCTGGCCAGCGTGCTCCTGCTGCTGGCGGGCTTCACTGCGTTGCCGGGCGAGCCGTCGTGGCAGCAGTCGCAGCTGCGGCCGCTGCTGCAGCCGGCCGTCGCCTGGATGCAGGCGCAGCTGCCGGCCTGGGGGGAGGGCCTGCCACTGGATGGTCTGCTGCCCGACCATCTGCCCTTGCCCCTGCCGGAAAACGCCCCATCTGCTGTGCAGGTGTTGGGCAAGCCGGGCATCACAGGCGATAATGGCGTCCTCAACGAGGTAGTGGCGGGCGGCGGATGGCCGCGGCCCGTGGACGCACAGCAGGAGCCCGTCGCGGCTTCGGCACTGCCCAGCAGCATCGAGCCGGCGCCCGAGCGTCCGGCACGGCCCGCGCCCGCTGCGGGCGGAACCCCAGGCCAGGTACGGCCACCTTCCTTGTAACTGGGCACGGCCCAGCGGAGACCTCGCACCATGTGTGGCATCGTCGGAATCGTCGGCAACCAGAACGTCGCCGGGCAGTTGTATGACGGCTTGACCGTCCTCCAGCATCGCGGCCAGGACGCGGCAGGCATCGCCACCGCCAGCGGCAGCCGCCTGCGGGTGCAGAAGGCCACCGGCCTGGTCCGCGACGTGTTCGACGCCCGCACCATGTCCACCCTGGAAGGCAACATCGGCATCGCCCACGTGCGTTACCCGACCGCGGGTTCGGAAGGCATGGACGAAGCGCAGCCGTTCTACGTCAATTCGCCCTACGGCATCGCGCTGGCCCACAACGGCAACCTGATCAACACCGAAGACCTGCGCCGCCAGGTGTTCGAGCAGGACCGCCGCAACGTCAACACCGATTCGGACAGCGAAGTGCTGCTGAACGTGTTTGCCTACGAACTGGAACAGCAGCGCCAGCTCAGCCCGGAAGCGGCGATCCGTGCCGTGGCCGGCGTGCACCGCCGCTGCAAGGGCGGCTATGCGGTGGTCAGCGTGGTGCTGGGCCTGGGCCTGGTCGCCTTCCGCGACCCGCATGGCATCCGCCCGCTGGTACTGGGCAAGCGCAGCCACGCCGAAGGCGACGAATACATCGTGGCGTCCGAATCGGCGGCGCTGGACGTGCTGGGCTTCCAGCGCGTGCGCGACGTGCAGCCGGGCGAAGCGCTGGTGATCACCGCGCGCGGCGAGCTGTTCTCGGAAATCTGCGCCGAGCCGGCCGAGCACACCCCGTGCATCTTCGAATACGTGTACTTCGCACGCCCGGATTCGATGATCGACAACGTCTCGGTGCACAAGGCGCGCATGCGCATGGGCATCAAGCTGGGCGAGAAGATCCTGCGCCTGCGCCCGGACCACGACATCGACACCATCATCCCGATCCCGGACACCTCGCGCGATGCCGCGCTGGAAATCTCCAACGTGCTCGGCGTGAAGTACCGCGAAGGCTTCATCAAGAACCGCTACATCGGCCGCACCTTCATCATGCCGGGGCAGGGTGAGCGGGTGAAGTCGGTGCGCCGCAAGCTCAACCCGATCCACCTGGAGTTCCGCAACCGCGTGGTGCTGCTGGTGGACGACTCGATCGTGCGCGGCACCACCAGCCAGCAGATCGTGCAGATGGCCCGTGATGCGGGCGCGCGAAAGGTCTACCTGGCCAGCGCCGCGCCGCCGGTGCGCTTCCCGAACATCTACGGCATCGACATGCCGGCGGCCGAGGAACTGGTAGCGCACAACCGCACGGTGGAAGAGATCGAAGCCCACCTGGGCTGCGACTGGCTGATCTACCAGGACATCGAGGACATGGAAGCGGCGGTGAGCGAGGGCAATCCGGCGCTGCGCAATTTCGATTCGTCCTGCTTCAACGGCCATTACCCGACGGGCATCGAGCCGGGCTACTTCGAGCGCATCCAGCAGCTGCGTTCGGACGACGCCAAGCACAAGCGCCGCGCCTGAGGCACAGCCGTGGTCGATGTCCCCGACGTCGGTGGCGACCTGCTGCGCGCTGCGCAGCAGTGCCTTGCCGAAGCCGACCCGCTGCGCAAGGTGGCGCTGACCCAGGCCTACGCGTCGGCGTTCCGCGCCGGGCGCCTGAAGGTGGCCGCCGACGCGCCGCCGCCTGAAGCGATCCGCATGCCCGGCCGCCCCGCGCGGCTGGTGCTGGTGCACCCGCGGCAGGTGCCGCGGCGTGGACTGGGCGGGGTGGAAGGCCGCGCCGCCTTCATCCACGCCATTGCCCACATCGAACTGAACGCGATCGACCTGGCCTGGGATGCGGTGTATCGCTTCCGTGGCCTGCCCGCGGCGTTCCATGCCGACTGGGTGAGCTGCGCCGACGACGAGTCGCGGCACTTCCTGCTGCTGCGCGAGCGGCTGCAGGTGCATGGCCACGAGTACGCCGATTTCCCCGCGCACAACGGCCTGTGGGAGATGTGCGAGAAGACCGCGCATGACGGCCTGGCACGCATGGCGCTGGTACCCCGCGTACTGGAAGCGCGCGGGCTGGACGTGACGCCCGGCATGATCGAGAAGCTGCGCAATGTCGGCGACGCTGAAACCGCCGATGTGCTGGAAGTGATCCTGCGCGAGGAAGTCGCGCATGTTGCTGCCGGTTCGCGCTGGTACCGCTGGTACTGCGAACGCGCCGGCGTCGAGCCGCGCGCACGCTTCAAGGAACTGCTGCTGGAATATGCCGGCGGCTACCTGCACGGTCCGTTCAATCTGGAAGCGCGCCTGCTGGCAGGCTTCGATGCCGACGAGTTGGCCAACCTGATCGAACAGGCGGGTTGATCACGCCGCTGGCGCCATCCACGCATGGCGTGGATCTACTTCAGGTACCGGGCCGCGATGCACGTCACGCACCGGGTCGCGGGTAGATCCACGCCACGCGTGGATGCGCGTCACGCGTTGGGCAGCACCACGCGCTTGCCGTCCACCGTCGGCCGGTTGATGTAGAACAGGCCGGGCCCGGGCCGGTACGGCAACTCGCTCACGCCGGCATCGGCCGCATAGGTCAGCGCGGTGTCGCCCAGTGCATCGAAGTTCCAGTGCGCCGACTGCATCAGGTAGCGGCGGCGCAGCAGCGCTTCCTGGGTCGGGGTCAGTGCCTGTCCCTCCAGCAAGCGCCGTGCGATCGGCTGCAGGTTGGCAGGCAACGCCCAGTCCGCCACGTCGGCCGCTTCGGCCGTCCACTGCACGCCGGCTTCTCTGGCCTGCCGCTGCATCACCTGCAGGCCGATCAGCTGGTAGCGCCAGTCGATGGGCCGGCGCAGCACCACCGCTGCGGTCACGTACATCACGGGGCTCAGCAATACGCTGCGGCTGCCGGCACGGCGCTGCTGCTGCCACTGGTGCCAGACATCCACCCACACCTCTTTCTCGTCCAGGCCCAGCTGCTGCCGCCAGCGTTCGGCATCGGCCTGCGCTTCGGCGTACACCGTGGTCGCCTGCAGCTGCGCCAGTGAGGGCGTCTGGTAGTCGGGCACCGGTGGGCGTCGCAGCTGCTGCCGGTGCGGCCGGCTCAGCAGTTTCGGCCCTTCCTCGGTCTGGTCGTAGCCGCCGCCGATGTTGGCATGCACGCCGGGCAGCACGATCTCGGCATGCGTCGGTGCCACCGTGGTCAGCGGGTAGTGCTGGCGGTGTTCATCGCGGGCCACCAGCTGCACCACGCGGCCGGCGATGCCGGCAGGCAGGGCCAGCTGCGGCCGCTCATCGGCACGGCCACCGCTGACCGCCACCACGGTGTCGAACAGGCCGATGAAGCGCAGCGCCGGGCGCTGTACCGCGAAATCCACCGCGCACACGAGGCCCGCCTGCTGCAGCAGCTGTCGCCAGCGCGCGCCGTCCCAGCCGTGCAGCTGGTTGGCGACATCGCGTGCGGCGGCCGCGCCACGCGAGTAGCCGAACAGGTCCACCTGCACGCTGTGCAGCGGGGTACGCCGCTGCGCGGCAAGCGCGGCCAGGGCCGCCGGCAGCAGCACCTGCAGCGCGCGCTGGACCTTGGCGCGCACGCCGCTGGCACCCACGCCGAAGGCCAGCCCGATCAGGTCGTCCTCGGCGTCATCGCGGGTGCCGACACCTTCGATGTAGATCGCCAGCGACGCACCGACGCCGGGCGTGCGCCGGCTGTCCGGGTACAGCTGGTACAGCCGCGTGATGTTGGTGGTGCCGTTGTCGTAGCTGCTGGTCAGCCGGCTCTGGTAAGTCGAGTCATCGTCGGCGCGGAGCAGGGCAGGGCGTGGCTGCGGCGACTGCGGCCGGCCGCGCGCGAGGTTGTGCGCGTTGTTGCGGGTGCCGTCGAAGAACAGGCCAATGCGCAGCACGCCGGGATCGGCGTCCGCATCTGCCTGGTGCTGTCCTGGTGCCATGTGCGTTCCCCGTCGTGGCCGCGTCACGGTGGCGCGAACGCCATGTGTTGGCGAAGTGTACTGGCGTTTTTGACCTGCCTGAACGCCGAGGCCGTGGATCACAGATCCGGATACCGACGCCTGTCCTCTATTGAATTCACATGCGCTGGACAGGCCGAATGGCCAGACCCGGCAAACCGGGTCGTGATGCATCAAGGCTGTCCACCTCACTTCCAGGAGCGACCAGAATGATGTCCAGATCGATGGGTAGAACGGCGGTTGGCGTGTTGTTGGGCCTTTCGGTGGCGGCGGCGGCCAGTGCCGCGCCGTTGTTCGAACCGGTGACCATCCTCAGCCGTGCTTCGGCCGGCAGCGATCCCGCACTGGCCCGGCTGCTGTCCACGCCGTCCACGGCCACGGTACAGGAAGTACGCATCGACGCGGCCGCCACCGCGCAGCCGCAGCTGGAATTCGAACTGCTGGGGCAGAAGGTGCAGGCGATCCGCAGCAGGGTCGAGGCGCTGCCTGACGGTGGCAGCATCTGGTACGGGCAGATCCGCGCGCCGTCGGACCGCCTGCAGAAGGCGACCTCCAATGGCCAGGACGATCCGGGCAATTCACTGATCGTGGTGCGCTCGGGCAACACGCTCACCGGCTCGATCCGCAAGGACGGCAAGCTGTACCGGCTGCGCCCGCTGGGCGATCGCCACATCCTGGTAGCGGTGGACGAAAGCCGGATGCCTGCCGACCACCCGGCCGACTACAACCAGCTGCCGAATATTCCGATGGCGGGCCAGGATCGCATCGGCATCGCCCAGGCATCGTCGGGCACGCCCGCGACCATCCGCGTGCTGGTGGTGGCCACCAATGCCGCCGTGGCGGCCTATGGTGGCAACATGCAATCGCTGGTGCAGCTGGCGGTGGCCGAATCCAACCAGGGGTATGCCAACAGCAACGTCGGCATCACCATGCAGCTGGCCGGGTATGAAACCACCAGCTATACCGAGTCGGGCAACTTCACCACCGACCTGGCCCGCTTCCGCACGACCAGTGACGGCTACATGGACAGCATCCATGCCAGCCGCAACAGCACGACGGCCGATGTCGGCGTCCTGCTGATCAACAACACCAGCTACTGCGGCCTGGCGTCGGGCATCGGCTCGACGGCGGCCACGGCGTTCGCAGCGGTGTACTGGGACTGCGCGACCGGGTACTACTCCTTCGCGCACGAGATCGGCCACCTGCAGAGTGCCCGGCATGACATCGCCAACGATCCGAGCACCTCGCCGTATGCCTTCGGCCACGGCTACCGCTACGAGCCGGCCACCGGTACCGGCTGGCGCACGATCATGGCCTATGACTGCACCCGCGGTTGCCCGCGCCTGAATTACTGGTCCAACCCGAACATCAGCTACAACGGCATCCCGATGGGCATTGCCAGTTCAGCCGACAACCAGCGCGTGCTGGTCACCACCAAGCACACGGTGGCCGGCTTCCGCTGAGGCGGTTACCGGATGGCACCCGCCGACCAGGGTCGGCGTCTACCGGCCTGCGCGCTCTGGTAGATGCCAACCTTGGTTGGCAGCCGGCAATCCGTCATTCGCGCTTGAGCGAATCCAGGCGCCAGCCGTCGGCATCCACGCGCAGCACCGAACCCTGCTCGTACCAGTCGCCCAGCACGATGCGGGTGCAGCTGCGGCCACCGGCCTGCAGCGTGTGGATGGCCGGGCGGTGGGTGTGGCCGTGGATCATCGTGTCCACGCCGTGGCGCACGAAGGTGGCCTCGACTTCGGCCGGGGCCACGTCGGTCACCGTTTCGAACTGCGCGCGGTCACCCTGTTTCATTTCCGACTGGCGTGCCTGGCTGGCATCGCGTGCCTTCTGCGCGAACGCAATGCGTGCGGCCAACGGCTGCGAGAGGAACTGGGCCTGGAACACCGGGTCGCGGGTCTGCGCGCGGAACTGCTGGTAGGGGATGTCGTCGGTGCACAGCAGGTCGCCGTGCTGCAGCATCACCGGGCGGCCGTACAGCTCGATCACGCAGGGGTCGGGCAGGATGCGCAGGCCCGCACGGCGCGCATAGTCCTCGCCCAGCAGGAAATCGCGGTTGCCGCGCATGAAGAACACCGGCACGCCGCTGTCGGACAGCACCTTCAGCGCATCGGCCACCGCATCGGCGGCCGGCGAGGGCGTGTCATCGCCGATCCAGGCTTCGAACAGATCGCCGAGGATGTACAGCGCGTCCGCGCCGGGCGCGTCCTCGCGCAGGAAGCGCAGGAACAGGTCGGTGATGGCTGGACGGCTGGGGTCCAGGTGCAGATCGGAAATGAACAGCGTCGTCATGCAGGCATTCTAGGGCATCGGCTTGCCGCGTCGGGCCGGGGTCAGAGCCCTTTCCGCAGGAAAGGGATCCGACCCCCCGGAGTTACACCGGCGCGTCGGGCTGGGGTCAGAGCCCTTTCCGCAGGAAAGGGATCCGCCCCCCCGGAATTACACCGGTAGCGGCAGCCAGGCCAGGCTGGCCGAGGCCAGCAGCGCGGCGATGCCGGTGGCCGCCAGCACGTCGCTGGGGTAGTGCAGGCCCAGCACGACGCGCGACAGGCCGACGCCGAAGGTGAAGGGCACTAGCAGCGGCGCCAGCCAAGGGTAGTACGCCAGCGCCACGATGGTGAAGGACACCGCATGCAGGGTGTGGCCGGAGGGGAAGCTGAACTCGTCCAGCGGTGCCACCCAGGCGCGGATGCGCAGGTCGGCCGCATACGGCCGCGGGCGCCGGGTCCAGCGCTTCAGGCCCTTGTAGAGCAGCAGTGCGGCCAGGCCGGTGGCGGCCATGTGCACCGATGCGCGCAGGCCGTCGAAACCATCGACCAGAACCAGCGCGCCCATGAGCACGTACCAGAAGACGCCATCACCCAGGCGGCTGATGATCGAGAACAGGCGACGCACGCGGCGGCGCCGGCAGTAGTGGTTGGCCCGGCGGCACAGCCGCGCTTCGCGGCCAGCCAGTCCTTCAAGCGGCGTTGTGCGCATGTCCGGTCCTCCGTGCCTGGGCCAGTTCGGCCAGCAGCGTTTCGAATTCGGCCACCACCTGCTGCGGGTGCAGGCGCTTCATCGCGCGGGCGGCGTTGCTGCCCAGCTCGCGCCGCAGTGCATCGTCGCTGGCCAGCTGCACGGCCGCTTCGATGAACTGTTCGTCGGTGTCCACAGCGGCCCCGTTCTCGCCGTTGCGCAGGTACTCGCGCGCAGCGCCGTAGTCGAAGGCCACGGTGGCCAGGCCGCAGGCCATGCTTTCAAGGGTCACGTTGCCGAACGTCTCGCTGCGGCTGGGGAACAGGAACAGGTCGCCGCTGGCGAAATGGCGGGCCAGGGCGTCGCCGCGCTGGATGCCGCAGAAAATGAAATCGGGGTTCTCGTGGGCCAGCTTCTCCCGCGCCGGGCCGTCGCCGACCCACACGAAGCGTGCCTTCGGCCGCACCTGCTGCAGGCGGCGGAAGGCCTTCACCGCCAGCCCGAGGTTCTTCTCGGCAGCGATGCGGCCCACGTAGATGGCGACCAGTCCGTTGCCGTCCACGCCCCATTCCTCGCGCAGTGCGGGATCGCGCCGGCTGGGATCGAACTGCTGGCTGTCCACCGCGCGCGCCAGCAGGCGCACGCGCTCGAAGCCCTGGTCGGTGAGGAAGTGCTGCAGTTCGCGGGTCGGCACCAGGGTGGCATCGGCCTGGTTGTGGAAGCGGCGCATCCAGCGCATCGCTGCCGTCTGCAGCCAGGCCACACCGTAGTCGGGCAGGTACTCGTCGAAGCGGGTGTGGAAGCCGGTCGCCACCGGAATGCCGAGGCGGCGGGCGGTGCGCAGCGCCGACCAGCCCAGCGGGCCTTCGGTGGCGATGTACACCGCGTCAGGGCGCTGCTTCTGCCAGTGGCGGCCCAGGCGGATCGGCGCGGGAAGGCCGAAGCGCAGGCCCGGGTAGCGGGGCAGGGCGGCGCCCGGCACCAGCAGCGTGCCGGGCGCCGATTCCAGTGCTTCACTGGCCTGTCGTGGACGGATCAGGTCGACCTCATGGCCGGCCGCACGCAGTCCCAGTTCCAGGCCCTGCACGGTGAGTGCGACGCCGTTGACTTCCGGCGGATAGGTCTCGGTGACAATGGCATGGCGCATGGCGGGCCTCCGGTTTTCCGGCATGCTCGGGCCTGCCCATGTAGTGCCTGTTACCGCTTTGCGACCGTCGGATGACGGCCGCGCCGTACGCAGAAGCACGGCCCCGAAGGGCCGTGCCGTGGATCAGAAGCGCTGCTGGTACTTCATGTAGATGAAGCGGCCGATGTCGTAGCCGCCGTAGTACGAGAAGTTCGCGCTCGGCTGGGTGTACATGATCGGACCGTACTTCTCGAACACGTTGTTCGCACCCAGCGATACCGTGGCGTCCCACGGCAGGCTGTAGCGCACCTGCACATCGTGGAAGGTGGTCGAGCCGCGGCGGTTGTAGTTGCGCACGCCGCTGTACCACGGGGCCTGCTGGCCAGGGTGCGAGCATTCGTCGGCATGCAGGCGCGGGCTGAAGCACTGTTCCTTCACTGCCGAGTAGTAGCGCACGCCCCAGTTGATGCCGAAATTGCCACGCTCCCAGTCCAGCGACAGGTTGGAGCGGGTGCGGAAGCCGATCCCGCCTGCGCCGGCCAGGCCGGTGCCGGGTGTTGGCACCACGCCGGCGTCATTGGTGCTGCGTTCCCGCGACGACACCACGTAGGTGCTCTTCCAGTCGGTGCGCAGGGTGCCCCAGTCGGTTTCCCAGCGATGGCTCAGTTCCAGGTCATAGCCTTGCGTTTCGCGGAAGCCGCTGTTGCGCACGCCGTACTTCAGCTGGTTGACGATGCCCAGCGCCGGGTCGCGGGTGAAGCCGGCGCAGCGCTCGGCGATGCCCAGTTCATAGCAGTCGCGCAGCATGTCGTTGGGATGGTCGGCCACGATGGTGTCGTCGATGCGGATCTTCCACCAGTCCAGCGCGATGTTCAGGCCGGGCGCGAAGCCCGGGCTCCAGACCACGCCCAGGGTGCGGCTGGTTGCGGTTTCCGGCTGCAGGTCGGGGTTGGAGCCGTTGGTGAACGGCAGCGGGGTCTGGCCACTGCTGCTTTCAATGGGTACGTTGCCCTGGCCCAGCTGGCGGTAGCTGTCGGCATTGGCGATGTCGGCCGCGCAGCGCGCACGCACCTCCGGGCTGCTGGCCGCCGCGCCGTACACGGTATCGCAGGGGTCGCGGAAGCCCGTGGTGAAGGTCTGCGAGCCGCCGCCATAGAGGTTGGCGATGGTGGGCGAGCGGAAGCCCTGCGCCCAGGTGCCGCGCAGCAGGACCTGTTCGATCGGCCTCCAGGTGAAGCCGAACTTGCTGTTGAGGGTATCGCCGAAGGTGCTGTAGTCCGAATAGCGGGTGGCCGCATTGACGGTGAGCTCGTGCGCCGCGGGCAGGTCGCGCAGCAGCGGCACGCTCAGCTCCAGGTACGCTTCGTCCACGCGGTAGCCGCCGCCGGTCGGCCCTGCAGCGAGGTTGGTGGTGGCGCCGGTCTGGGCCAGCGGGTCGGGAATGAAACGGCCATCCTCGCGGCGGCTCTCCACACCCACGGCCATGCCCAGGTCGCCGGCCGGCAGGGCCAGCACGGTGCCACTCACCGTGGCGAACAGGTTGCGGCTGGTGGTGCGGCCGCGGCTGATCTCCTCGGGGAACAACCAGTCCATCAATGCTGGATTGCCGGTCAGGCCATTGGGGTCGTGCTGGCCATAGGGCACCAGTGGGTTCCACGGCATGCAGCCTGCGATCGGCGCACCGGGTGTGCCGCATTCGACCTTGCCGGTGGCAGCGTTGTAGAACGAAGGGCCGGTGGCGTCTTCGACGCGCTGCTTGTGCAGATTGCCGGTCGCGCGCTGGGTCAGTTCGCTGCGGTTGTACTGGTAGCCCGCTTCCCAGTCGAAGCCGTGCGCACCCAGCTCGAAGCTGCCCTCGAAGGCGGCCACGCCCTGCCAGGTGGTGAGGTCGCTGACGCTCACGCGCGGGACTTCCCAGAGACGCCGGTTCCAGTTCACGTCGCTGGGAGCCTGGTAACCGTGGTGGCTGCCAAACGGATTGAACCAGCTGTCCTTCGACATCGGGTTGATGCCCGCGGCGCCGGACTGGAACGGATAGCCGGCGATCTGCCGGGTTGTCTCGCGTCGGTTGTAGGCCAGCTGGGTGTTGAAGTGCAGCGTATCGGTCAGCGCGACGCGACCATCGACGAAGATCGAGTCGCGCTTGATCGGCGTCTGCACATGCATCTGTTCGTTGCTGTTGCTGACATCGCCGGTGAACGGCGTGTCGTCGCTCAGGTGGACGCTGCCGGGGCCACCGGGCGCCACGCCACGATCCAGCGAGTAGCTGCAGCCGCGGCTGCTGCTGCAACCCGGGCCATTGAAGCCGGTGATGCGGCCCCACTGGCCCACCGTGGTCCAGCCATCGGCAGGATGACGGTCGGTGTTGGTGTAGGCGCTGAACCAGCGGTCGCGCGCCCAGACGCCTTTCTCCTCGACGTGTTCGGCAGCGAAGCTGATCGAGGCGCGGTCGTTGGACCAGCCGCCCACCACGTCGTACTGCGTGCGGTCGCCATCGCCCTGGCTGTACTGGCCCCGGTAGAGGCTGGCGCTGATGCCTTCGACGTTGCGGCGGGTGATGATGTTGACCACGCCGGCCATCGCATCGGACCCGTAGATGGCCGATGCGCCATCCTTGAGCACTTCCATGCGTTCGACGGCGGCGGCGGGCAGGGTGGAAATGTCCTGCAGGCCGCCGGTGGTCATGCCCATGCGCTTGCCGTTGACCAGCACGAGGGTGCGCTGCGCGCCCAGCCCGCGCATGTCCACGAAGCTGCCGCCGGCCGACTCGCCCGCTGACAACGGGCTGGCGCGGCTGGCGGCGGGGCTGCCCATCGCGGTCAGGTTCTGCAGGATATCGGCCACCGAGTTGAAGCCCTGCCGTTCGATGTCGGCGCGGCTGATGGTCAACACGGGCTGTGCGGTTTCCAGATCGACCTGGCGGATGCGCGAACCGGTGATCTCGATGCGGTCCAGCGTGGTCGGGGCGGGGGAATTCTGGGCCAGTCCGGCCGTGGCGGCGGAATCCTGCGCCAGTGCGGGCAGGGCGGCCGCGGTGCTGGCGGTGGCCAGCGCGCAGCGGATCGCCCAACCCAACGGGGAGGTGCTCGGCGTCATGCGGTTTCTCTCTCTGATGTGCGGAAACGGACGCCCGAAGCGCGGGCTTGTCCGGCCGCCACGACGTTCATCGCGACGGCACGCCACTAACGCGCAGCGTTCAAATTCCGTAAAGGCAGAAAGCGACCGGTGGCTGCATCGGCGCTGTCGTATTCCGCGTTACCTGCGGAGGTTCAAGAACTTGTGTGCGTTGCAGTGCAAAACGAGAGAGCGCCGGGAGACGCCACGCCGTCGATCTGGCGCGGCCGCCTTCTGTTCATTAGCGACAAAAAAACCACGGCCCCGAAGGGCCGTGGTTGTTCAACAGATGCGGCGGCGCGATGGATCAGAAGCGCTGCTGGTACTTCATGTACACAAAGCGGCCGATGTCATAGCCACCGTAGTAGGAGAACACCGAGTTCGGCTTGCTGTACATGTTCGGGCCGTACTTCTCGAACACATTGTTGGCACCGACCGAAACGGTGGCATCCCACGGCAGGTTGTAACGGAACTGCACGTCGTGGAAGGTGACCGAGCCGCGCTCGTTGTAGTTGCGCGAGCCCGGGTACCAGGGGGCACGCACGCCCGGATCGGAGCATTCGTCTGCGTGCTTGCCCACATCCAGGCACTGTTCCTTCACGCCGGAGTAGTAACGCGCGGTCCAGCTGATACCGAAGTCGCCCAGATCCCAGCCCAGGGTCAGGTTCGAGCGGACGCGGAAACCGCTGACGCTGTTGGTGGCGATGCCGTTGATCGGCGTCGGCACCACTTTGCCGTCGTTGGTCGAGCGGAATACGTTGGAGCTGACGTAGGTGGTCGACCAGTTGGTGGAGAAGGTACCCATCGAGTCGGTTGCCAGACGATGGGTCAGGTCCATGTCGTAACCTTCGGTTTCCAGGAAACCGGCGTTGCGATTGCCGTAGGTCAGCTTGTTGACGATGCCCAGCGCCGGATCACGAGTGAACTGCAGGCAGCGGGCGTCGATGCCCTGCTCGTAGCAGTCGATCAGGATCTGGTTCGGGCTGTCGGCGATGATGGTGTTGTCGATGCGGATCTTCCACCAGTCCAGCGAGACGTTGAAGTTCTGGATGAACTGCGGGCTCCACACAACGCCCAGCGTCTTGCTCTTGGAGGTCTCCGGCTGGAGGTTCGGGTTCGAGCCGTTGGTGAACGGCACCGGCGTCTGGTCAGTGCTGCTGGTGATCGGTACCAGGCCCTGCTTCAGCTGGCGGTAGGTATCGGCGTTGGCGATGTCGCGAGCGCAACGTGCGCGTACTGCTGCGCTGTCCTTGGACGGGCCGTAGACGGTATCGCAGGGATCGGCGTAGCCGGTGGTGAAGGTTTCCGAACCGCCGCCGTACAGATCGTTGATGGTCGGGGCGCGGAAGCCCTCCGCCCAGGTGCCGCGGACCAGCAGCTGGTCGATCGGACGCCACTTGAAGCCGAACTTGCTGTTCAGCGTGTTGCCGAAGGTGTCGTAGTCGGAGAAGCGCGTGGCGGCGTTGAAGCTCAGTTCCTTGGCGCCCGGCAGGTCCGCCAGGACCGGGACGTTGAGCTCCAGGTAGGCTTCCTTCACCTTGTAACCGCCACCGGTCGGGCCAGCGGCCAGGTTGGTGGTGGCGCCGGTCTGGGCCAGCGCGTCGGGAATGAATTCACCGGTTTCCTTGCGGTTTTCCAGGCCGAACGCAAAGCCCAGGTCACCGGCCGGCAGAGTGACGATGCTGCCGGCGATGGAGGCGAAGAAGTTCTTGCCAACGGTCTTGCCGGTGGAATTCTCAGCCGGCATCAGGTAGTCGATCAGGGCCTGGTTGCCGGTCAGACCGTAAGGATCAACCACGCCTGCGGCGATCAGCGGATTCCAGACCATGCAGTTGGCGATCGGTGCAGCGGCAGTACCGCATTCGACCTTGCCGGTGGCCGCGTTGTAGTACGACGGGCCGACGGCATCCTTGACGCGCTGCTTGTGCAGGTTGCCGGTAGCGTGCTGGCGCAGCTCGTTCTTGTTGTACTGGTAGCCCACTTCCCAGTCGAAGTAGCGTTCGCCGATATCGAACGAGCCACCGAAGGCGGCCACGGCGCGATAGGTCTTCAGCGAGCTGTCGCTGACGCGCGGCACTTCCCAGGTGCGGTGGTTCCACGCCACGGCGGTCGGGGTGGCATAGTTGTGCTGGCTGCCGAACGGGTTGAAGTAGCTGTTGACCGACATCGCACCGATACCAGCGGTGGACGACTGCAGCGGATAGCCGGCGATCTGGCGGCTGGAATCACGCTTGTTGTAGCCCAGCTGCGTGCTGAAGTGGATCGAATCGGTGATGTTCACGCGGCCATCGACGAACACCGAGTCCCGCTTCAGCGGATAGTTCAGGTGCATCTGCTCGTTGGTGTTGCTGACGTCGCCGTCGGGGGCACTGGCGTTGGTGATGTGGTAGTTGGCCGGGTTCAGCGGATCGCTGCCGCGGTTGAGCGAGTAGCCACAACCTGCAGCGGCACAACCCGGGCCCTTCAGGCCGGTGATCTGGCCGTACTGGCTGACCGTGGTCCAGGCTTCGGTCGGGTGGCGGTCGGTATTGCCGAAGGCGCTGAACCCGCGGTCCTTGGCCCACACGGCCTTTTCTTCGGAATGCTCCGCAGAAATGGTGATCGAGGCACGGTCGTTGGACCAGCCGGCGACCACGTCGAAGCGGTCACGGGCGCCGTCACCCTGGCTGTACTGGCCGTGGTAGACGTTGGCGGTCACGCCGTTTGCGTCATGGCGGGTAATGATGTTGACCACGCCGGCCATGGCGTCCGAACCGTAGATGGCCGAGGCGCCATCCTTCAGGACTTCGATGCGCTCCACCGCCGACACCGGCAGGGTCGACACGTCCTGGTAGCCGGAGGTGCTGATGCCCAAGCGCTTGCCGTTGACCAGCACCAGGGTGCGCTGAGCGCCCAGGTTGCGCATATCGATGTAGGTACCACCCGCATTTTCGCCCGCGCTGAGCACATTGGCGCGGCTGATCGCAGGGCTGCCCATGGCGGTGACGTTCTGCAGGATGTCCGACACCGAGCTGAAGCCCTGGCGCTCGATATCGGTGCGCGAGATGGCCAACACCGGGTTCGCGTTCTCCACGTCGACCTGGCGGATGCGCGAGCCAGTGATTTCGATGCGGTCCAGGGTCGTAGGGGCGCCGTCCTGGGCGAATGCAGGCAGCGCAATCGTTACGGTGCCGACGATCAGGGCGTGGCGGATCGCCTTGCCCAGCACGGTGGTGCGTGAAGTCATCGCGTCTCTCTCTCTCAGAAGCTTCGGGTGCAGGGCCAAAGGAGCCCCGGCAAATGTCGGCTCGCATCAAAGCGATTGAGCCGGCGACTTCGATTTATTCTCGTTCGTTAACCCGATGTAAAGGGCTTGCAGCAAAATATGTCGAAAGTTGTCCGCTGAATTTCATCTAAATTTAATAAAAGCAAGGCCTTAGCGTCACGGTGAAATCGCCAGATTCGGCACAGTGCCGGAGCCTGAACGCCCGTTCATTTTTCAGAATGCGCAAATGCGTACGCGAAGACGGCCCCGTCAGGGGCCGTCGTCAGGGCAGGCAGTGGCGGCTGGCCGGGGTCTCCCGGCAGCGCGGATCAGGCCACGAAGGGGCGGAACTGGATGCCCAGCCCGGCCAGGCCCTCGGTCTCGCCGATCAGGTCGGCGCGCAGCAGCGGCCGCGGGTCGATGAACGCCTGCGGCACGATCAGCGACAGGCGGGTGTCGTCGGCGGTCAATTCCAGCGCCGGCAGCGGTGCGTCTTCATGCGCGCGGTTGAGCAGCACGGCCAGCCGCAGCAGGGCGGTCAGGCGTCGCGCGGTCAGCAGCAGGCGCTCGGGCAGGGCATCGAAGGCCGACTTGCCCACGCTGCGCCGATGGCTGCGCACCAGTGCGGCCAGCATCTGCTGTTCCTGCCGCGAGAAACCGGCGATGTCGGAGTTCTCCAGCACATAGCTGCCGTGCACGTGGTAACCGCTGTGGGCGATCATCAGGCCCAGCTCGTGCAGGCGCGCGGCCCAGCCGAGCATGCGGGCGTCGTCGGCATCCAGCTTCCAGCGCTCCTGCACCTGCTCCAGCAGCGACAGGGCGGTGTCCTGCACGCGGTCGGCCTGCACGGTGTCGATGCCATAGCGCTGGGTCAGCGCCGCCACCGATTCGTCGCGCGGGTCGTTCTCGCCGGCGCGGCCGACGATGTCATACAGGATGCCCTCGCGCATGGCTGCCTTGCTGACCAGCAGCTTCTCCAGGCCCAGGGCCTGGAAGGCGGCTTCCAGCACCAGGATGCCACCGGCGATTATCGGGCGGCGGTCGGCGGACAGGCCGGGCAGCACGATGTCGTCGATCTTCTTGGCCTTCAGCAGTTCGTCGCGCAGCTGCGGCAGGGCCTCGGCGGTGATCGCGCCCTTGCTCAGCTTCATCGTGGCGCAGATTTCGCTGATTGCCTTGTGCGTGCCGGACGAGCCAAGGGCCTCCTGCCAGCCCAGCGCGCGGTACTTGCTGGCAAACGGCTGGAACTCACGGCCGATCTCGGCCAGTGCGTCCTTCCAGCGCTTGCGGCTGAGCTTGCCACCGGGGAAGAAGCGGCGCGTGCTGGCAATGCAGCCGGCCTGCAGGCTCTCGCGCTCCAGCGTCTGCATGCCCTTGCCGATGATGAATTCGGTGGAGCCGCCACCGATGTCGATCACCAGGCGGCGCTGGTCGGCCTTGGGCGGCTGTGCATGGGCCACGCCGAGGTAGATCAGTCGCGCTTCTTCACGGCCGCTGACCACTTCGATGGCGTGGCCCAGCGCGGTTTCAGCCGGCACCAGGAAGGATTGCGGCGAACGCAGCTGGCGCACGGTGTTGGTGGCCAGGGCGCGCACGCGGTGCGGGGGCACGTTGCGGATGCGCTGGCCGAAGCGGGCCAGGCATTCCAGCGCACGCTGCCGTGCGGCGCTGGACAGGCCGCCCTTGCCATCCAGGCCATCGGCCATGCGTACCGTTTCGCGCAGGCGGTCGATGACCCGCAACTGGCCGAGCGTGTAGCGCGCGATGACCATGTGGAAGCTGTTGGAGCCAAGGTCGATGGCGGCCAGCAGGTCGCCATCCTGCAATGCGGGCGGAGTCGTGGTGGTATGCGGCATGGACGAATGTTAGCCGAAGGGGCGGTGTGCTCGTCACCGCATCGCCTTCACATTTTGTAGGGGGAGTGCGGTAGTGCCGGCGGCTGGCCGGCACGGGGTCGGATCCCGTTGCTGCGCAACGGGCTCTGACCCCGCTGTTTCTGCATGGCCGCGTTGTGCCGACCAACGGTCGGCACCTACCGGATCACAGACCCTGCATTGTCCCGACCAACGGTCGGCACCTACCGGATCACAGACCCTGCATTGTGCCGACCAACGGTCGGCACCTACCGGATCACAGACCCTGCATTGTCCCGGGGCGGCCTACAGGCCCTGCATCAACGCCATCTGGGCCGAATGCGGCGCTTCGTCGTGGGCCGGGGTGCGCTTGTGGTAGATGCCCTCGGCATCCAGCTCCCAGGCGTTGAGGTTGTCGTCCAGGTAGTTCTGCAGCACTTCGCGGTACACGCGCTTGGCCAGATCCGGGTCGAGGATCGGGAAGCAGGTCTCGACCCGGCGCAGCAGGTTGCGTTCCAGCCAGTCGGCGCTGGCGCAGTACAGCTCCGGCGCGCCGTCGTTGCCGAACCAGTACACGCGGCTGTGTTCCAGGAAGCGGCCGACGATCGAGCGCACGCGGATGTTGTCCGAGACGCCCGGCACGCCCGGGCGCAGGGTGCACGCGCCGCGGATGATCAGGTCGATCTGCACCCCGGCCTGCGAGGCGGCGTACAGCGCGCGGATCACCTGCGGCTCGTTCAGTGCATTCATCTTGGCGATGATGCGCGCCGGGCGGCCGGCAGCGGCGATGCGCGTCTCGCGTTCAATGCGCGCGAGGATGCCGGTGTGCAGGGTGAAGGGCGACTGCAGCAGGCGCTTGAGCTTCATCTTCGAGGCCAGCCCGGACAGCTGCTGGAACAGCAGGTGCACGTCATTGCCGATGTCCGCATCGGCGGTGATCAGGCTGATGTCGGTGTACGCGCGGGCGGTGCCGCTGTGGTAGTTGCCGGTGCCCAGATGCACGTAGCGGCGCAGCTTGCGGCCCTCGCGGCGCACGATCAGCAGCATCTTGGCGTGGGTCTTGAACCCGACCACGCCATAGACCACCTGCACGCCGGCTTCCTGCAGGCGGTCGGCCAGGCCCAGGTTGGCTTCTTCGTCGAAGCGCGCGCGCAGCTCGACCACCACCGTCACGTCCTTGCCGTTGCGTGCGGCCTGGATCAGCGCATCGACGATCAGCGAATCCTTGCCGGTGCGGTACAGGGTCTGCTTGATGGCCAGCACGTTCGGGTCCACCGCCGCCTGCTTGATCAGGTCCAGCACGGCGGTGAAGGCATCGAAGGGATGGTGCAGCAGCAGGTCCTGGCGGCGGGTGATCTCGAAGATGCCGTCGCTGTCGCGCAGGGTGCGCGGGTTCATCGGCGGGTACTTCAGGTCCGGCTGCGGCACCAGGTCGTACAGCTGGATGATGCGGTTGAGGTTGACCGGGCCATCGATGCGGTACACCGCATTTTCGGTCAGGCCGAAGTTCTGCAGCAGGGTGCGCACGATGTCCTTCGGCGTGTCCTCGGCGATCTCCAGGCGCACCGCCGGCCGGTAGCCGCGGTCGACCAGTTCATCGCGCAGGGCCAGGGCCAGGTTCTCCACTTCTTCCTCGTCCACCACCAGCTCGGAATTGCGGGTGACGCGGAACTGGTAGGCGCCCTGGACTTCCATGCCCGGGAACAGCTCGTCGACGAAGGCCGACAGCACCGAGGAAAGGAACACGAAGTTCTGCCCGCCGCCCAGGCTTTCCGGCAGCTGGATGATGCGCGGCAGCGAACGCGGCGCACGCACGATGGCCAGGTGGCCGGCGCGGCCGAACGCATCGGTGCCCTTCAGCACGACGACGATGTTCAGCGACTTGTTGAGGATCTTCGGGAACGGATGCACCGGGTCCAGGCCCAGCGGCGACAGCACCGGCATGATCTCGTTGCGGAAGTACGCGCGCAGCCAGCGCTTCTGGCGGTGGTTCCACGAGTGGCGGCCGAGCACGCCGATGCCGGCCTCGGCCAGCGCCGGGCGCAGCGTCTCGTTCCAGCAGCGGTACTGCTGGTCCACCAGTTCGGCGGCGCGGTCGTGGATGGCGGTGAGGATGGTCTGCGGGCTCATGCCGTCCGGGGCCGGCGGCAGGCCGAATTCCTGCGCGTGGCGCACGGCAGCGGCGCGGATCTCGAAGAACTCGTCCAGGTTGGTGCAGGAGATGCACATGAAGCGCAGGCGCTCCAGCAGCGGCACCTGCGGATCCATCGCCTGTGCCAGCACGCGGAAGTTGAAATCCAGCTGGGACAGTTCGCGGTTGATGTAGAGCGCCGGGTCACGCAGTGGATCGTTGTCCGGGCTCACGGGGAGGGGGAGGGATCCGAGGCTGCTCATGGCTTCATTCTTCGATGGAGGTCAGGGGGGCGGACTCGCGCGGGCGCACGTGGTCGGCATCGAAATGACAGGAGAACACCGAGCCCTTGCCCACTTCGCTTTCGATCTCCAGCCGTGCGTGGTGCAGGCCGAGGATGTGCTTGACGATGGACAGGCCCAGTCCGGTGCCACCGCTCTCGCGTGAGCGGCTGCTGGACACCCGGTAGAAACGTTCGGTCAGGCGCGGCAGGTGGGTGGCGGGAATGCCGTAGCCGCTGTCACGCACGGCCAGCACGACGCCGTCGCCTTCGCGGCGGAACTCCACGGCGATGCGGCCATCGGCCGGGGTGTAGCGCACCGCGTTGGTGACCAGGTTGGAAAACGCGCTGTGCAGTTCCTTGGTCGAGCCCAGCAGGTCCACGCCGGCCAGGTCGTCGATGCTGATCTGGTGGCGGCCCTGGCTGTGCGCTTCGGCTTCGCGGCGCAGGGTGGCCAGCATCGGCTGCATCGCCACGGTCTCCGCTTCGCTGTGTTCCTGCGATTCCAGCCGCGACAGGGTCAGCAGGTCTTCCACCAGCTGGGCCATGCGCTGGCTCTGCTTGCGCATTTCTTCCAGCATCGGGCCGGTGCCGGGGAAGTCTTCCGGATCCATCATGTCCAGGTAGCCGTGCACCACGGTGAGCGGGGTGCGCAGTTCGTGGGACACGTTGGCGACGAAGTCGCGGCGCACCTGTTCCAGGCGCAGCAGCTTGCTGACGTCGCGGGCGATCAGCAGCCAGTAATCGGAGGAATACGGAATCAGGCGCAGGTTCAGCCGGATTGCCGGATCCACCGGCGAGGGCACGTCCAGGATCGGTTCGGCATTGCGGCCGCCGGCCAGCCAGTGCGCCAGCGGCATCGGCTGCAGGCGTTCGACCAGGGCTTCACCCAGATCGCCGGGATGATGCAGGCCGAGCAGGGCGGTGGCCGCTTCGTTGAACCACTGCACGCGCTGGCTGTTGCGGTCCAGCACCACCACTGCATCAGGCAGGGCCGCAGCAGCGGCGCGGTAACTGCGCAACATGTCCAGCAGGCGGCGCTTGCGCACGCGCATTTCCACCTGGTTGCGGTACAGCAGGCGGTCCAGCTCGTTCCACACGCCGGACCCTTCCTCGGCGGTTTCCCAGCGCTGGCGCGCGGTCAGCCGGCGCAGCACGCGGCGCAGGCGCCAGTAATGCCAGGTCAGCGTGGCCAGTGCGGCCAGCGCGATGCACAGCCACAGATGCCCACTGAACCACCCGACCACGCCGGCCAGCACCAATACCGCTGCCACGGAGGCCAGCGTCTTCAACCAGGCGGAGCGGATGTGGCGGGGCATTGCGGTCTCGTCGTTGGAGGCGGCGGTTCACGCGGTGAACCGAGGGTTATAGCAGAGTTGCCGACACCGGCACCGGCAGGTGCGCGGTGCCGGCACGACGAGGCTCAAGTCGCGTTGGAAAAGCGGTAACCGGCGCCGCGCACGGTCTGCACCATGTTCTCGGCATTGAACGGTTCCAGCGTCTTGCGCAGGCGGCGGATGTGCACGTCGATGGTGCGTTCTTCCACGTACACGCTGCCGCCCCACACATGGTCCAGCAGCTGGGCGCGGGTGTAGACGCGCTCGGGGTGGGTCATGAAGAAGTGCAGCAGGCGGTATTCGGTCGGGCCGATCGGCACCGGCTGGTCGTTGGCGAACACGCGGTGGGCGGCGCCGTCGATGCGGATCGGGCCGACCGCCACGCTGCCGTCCTCGTCATCGTCACGGGCGCGGCGCATGACCGCGCGGATGCGGGCCAGCAGTTCGCGTGCCGAGAAGGGCTTGACCACATAGTCGTCGACACCGGCTTCGAGGCCGCCGACGCGATCATTCTCTTCACCGCGCGCGGTCAGCATGATGATCGGCACTTCGCGGGTCAGGGTTTCCTTGCGCCAGCGGCGGGCCAGGTCCAGGCCACTGGTGCCGGGCAGCATCCAGTCCAGCAGGATCAGGTCGGGGACGCGGTCGGCGATCGCGGTCTGGGCCTCGCGGGCATCGCCGGCGTGGACAGGTTCGTAATCGCCCTTGCGGAGGGCGAAGGCGACCATTTCGCGGATCGCGGGCTCGTCATCGACGATCAGGATGCGTTTCTGCACGAGGACACCGTAGGGCTCGGTTACTGGAGTGGTGCCAGTAGACTACGGTTTGATGACATGTTTGTGACTACCTGGCCGGGATCGGCGCTGATTGCCATGCCCCGGTCATGCGGCGCTCAGCGCCGGTCCAGCTCCGGGTCCTGCACACCCTGGCGGCGCAGCTCCAATACGGTCGGGGTGATCGTCTCGATGCGGGCGTCCACCCGCGCGCGGCCGACATAGTCCAGCTCGGGGTTGCGCTTGAGGGCCTGCAGCTGCATCAGCGCCTGCTCCGGGCGGCCGCCGAGGAAGGCCGCCTCGGCATAGGCCTCGCTGGCCCGCACGCTGTCCCCGGCCAGCTCGCTGGCGCGGGCGTAACGCTGCTGGAATACCGGATCGTTACCGCTTTGCGACAGCAGCGGCCGCAGCATCGCCTGCGCGCGCTGGCCGGCCTCGCGACCACCCTGTTCATTCAGGATTTCGGCATAGGTCAGCGCCACTGGGCGGCTGTTGGGGTGCTCGCGCAGCATCTGTTCGAACCGCGCGTTGGCCTGGACCGGCTGGCCGGCACGGGATTCGGCTTCACCCAGGGCCAGGGCCACGAACAGGCTGTCCGGATGGGTCTGCAGCAGGCTGGCCAAGGCCTGCCGGGCCTGGTTGGCGCCGCTGGGGCCGCCGCGCATGGCGGCCAGGGCCTGGCCATAGCGCTGGGCGTCGGTCAGGCCGTCCTTCTGGCGCCGGGCCAGGTCGGCGTACTCGCGCTCCAGGTCCGGCGTGGTGTCGGCGCTGAGTACCCGCAGGCGCTCGCGTGCCCAGTCGAAATCACCGCTGGCGCCGCGGCTGAGCTGGCCGATCGGCAGGCGCAGCACGGTGCTGGGCAGCAGCGGGTTGCTGCCACGCAGCAGCGGCTCGCCCAGGCTGGGGTCGGCCGGGTTCACCCGCTCCTTGCGCTCGCCGGTGGGGGTGCTGGTGGTCAGCAGCACCGTGTCCTTCTTCATCTGCTGCGCGCGCGCCTTGGCCTCGCTGATGCGGGTGGTGTTGACCGGGTGGGTCTGCAGGAAGTCCGGTGCCTGGTAGCCGCCGTCGTTGCCGCGCATGGCCGCCGACATCCGCTCGAAGAAGCCGGCCATGGCGTCCACGTCGTAGCCGCTGCGGGACAGGGTACGGATGCCCAGCCGGTCGGCCTCCGATTCGTTGGAGCGGGTGTAATTGATCTGCCGCTGCTGCATCAGGCCCATGCCCGAGCTGATCGCGGCCATGGTCGCGTTGCCGGAGGAGGAGCTGTTGCTGGCCTGGGCGGCGACCACTGCTGCCAGCATGCCCAGCAGGATCGGGATCTGGTCGCGCTGGGCGCGCTCGACCCCGCGCAGCACGTGCTGCTGGGTGACGTGGGCGATTTCGTGGGACAGCACCGCTGCCACCTCGTCCTCGCGCTCGGCGGTCAGCACCAGGCCGGCGTTGACCCCGATGTAGCCGCCCAGGGTCGCAAAGGCGTTGATCTGGCGGTCCTTCATGATGAAGAACGTATAAGGCTGGCGGGGCTGGTCGCTGTTGGAACCCAGGCGGGTGCCCATGGTCTGCAGCCAGTCGTTGACCAGTGGGTCGTCCAGCAGGTAGCCGTAGTTGCGCAGCTCGCGCAGCATCATCGCGCCGTACTCGGCCTGCCGTGCCGGGGTCAGCAGCTCGCCGGCCGACGAGCCGATGTCCGGCAGCTTCTCCTGGGCCTGGGCCAACGGCATGGCCAGGGCCAGGGTGACGGCGGTAGACAGCAGCAGGGCTCGCAAGCGGGAGGTCCTCGGGCAGGGCGCGCCAAGCGTGGCAGGGCAGGGGGCAACCATTCGTTAATCCACAGTGTTGCGGTCGTGGCGTGGAAATTCCAGCACACCGGTACCATATATGGACCGTCGATCCATCGTGGAGTTTCCCGTGACAGCCCAGCCCGCTGGCGGTTCGCCCGCCATCACCATCTATTCCACCGCCGTCTGCCCGTACTGCGTGGCCGCCAAGAACTTCCTCAAGAGCAAGGGCCAGCAGTGGACCGAGGTCCGCATCGACCTGGACCCGGTCGAGCGCGAGAAGATGATGTCCCTGACCCGCCGCACCAGCGTGCCGCAGATCTTCGTCGGTGACGTCCATGTCGGCGGCTACGACGACATGATGGCCCTGCACCGTGAAGGCAAGCTCGAGCCGCTGCTGGCCGGGCAGGGCCAGGCATGAGCGCGGCCGACGACGGCAGCAAGGACCGCATCGCCGAATTCACCGATTTCCGCAAGCGCATGAACGAGCGCATCCTGGGCGAGCCGAACCAGGTAGTGCGGCGCTTCTTCGCCCTGGACACGCAGACCTACCAGGCCGGCGCGCTGGACGTGAAGACCAAGGAACTGCTGGGCCTGGTGGCCTCGATGGTGCTGCGCTGCGACGACTGCATCAGCTACCACGTGGCCCAGTGCAAGGACGCCGGGGTGACCCGCGAGGAGTTCTTCGAGACCTTCTCGGTCGGCCTGGTGGTCGGCGGTTCCATCGTGATCCCGCACCTGCGCCGCGCGGTCGACTTCCTCGACCAGCTTGAAGGCGGCACCGCCGCCCCGGAAGCGCACGAGCACTGAGGTAGCGCCGGGCCATGCCCGGCGGACACCTGAACAAACGGCCGCCGGGCATGGCCCGGCGCTACCGTGTTCTGGTCTGCGCGCGGGGCCTTTCCCGCGATCTCTCAGCCCAAGAGCCCCTTCTTGTTGAAGGGGCGCGCCGACAGGCGGGGGTAGAGGAGGAATGCGCGGGCAATTCTGCCTTACCCGGCTCGGACTAATTGCCTATTTGGGGTCTCCGAGCCGGGTAAGGCATAATTGCGGGTGAAACTTCCTTAGCGCCGGCGTTTCCGGGCACGTCCGGACGGCGTATTCCCCCCTGTTCGGAACATCGATCAATGACGCAGAAAATTACGGTCATCCGCGGCGACGGCATCGGCCCGGAAATCATGGACGCCACCCTGTTCGTCCTCGACCAGCTCAACGCTGGCCTGGAGTACGAAGATGCGGACGCCGGCCTGGCGGCCCTGGAAAAGCACGGCGACCTGATGCCGGCGGTGACCCTGGAATCGATCGCGCGCAACAAGGTCGCGCTGAAGAGCCCGCTGACCACCCCGGTCGGTGGTGGCTTCACCTCGATCAACGTCAGCCTGCGCCGCCACTTCGACCTGTACGCCAACGTGCGTCCGGCCCACACCTTCCCGAACACCAAGTCGCGCTTCGACAAGGTCGACCTGATCACCGTCCGTGAGAACACCGAAGGTGCGTACCTGGCCGAAGGCCAGGAAGTCTCGGCTGACGGCGAGACCGCCTTCTCCGGCACCCGCATCACCCGCAAGGGCTCCGAGCGCATCGTGCGCTACGCCTTCGAGCTGGCCCGCAGCGTCGGCCGCAAGAAGGTCACCGCCGTGCACAAGGCCAACATCATCAAGTCGACCTCGGGCCTGTTCCTGAACGTCGCCCGTGAAGTGGCCGCGCAGTACCCGGAGATCGAGTTCCAGGAAATGATCGTCGACAACTGCTGCATGCAGCTGGTGATGCGTCCGGAACAGTTCGACGTGATCGTCACCACCAACCTGTTCGGCGACATCATCTCCGACCTGTGCGCCGGCCTCGTCGGCGGCCTGGGCCTGGCCCCGGGTGCCAACATCGGCAAGGACGCGGCGATCTTCGAAGCCGTGCACGGCACCGCGCCGGACATCGCCGGCCAGGGCAAGGCCAACCCGTGCGCGCTGCTGCTGGCGGCCGCACAGATGCTGGACCATATCGGCCAGCCGGAAAACGCCGAGCGCCTGCGCAAGGCCATCGTGGCCACCATGGAAGCCAAGGATTCGCTGACCGGCGACCTCGGCGGCACCGGTACCACCATGAGCTTCGCCCAGGCCATCGCCAGCCGCCTGTAAGCGGCCGGCCAACCTCGGTAGATCCACAGCGGGGCGCCTTCGGGCGCCCCGTTGCGTTTACGGGCAGCGGTGCGTTTCCCGCACAGATCATGTGCCCGGACGCGGCTGGTTCGTGCGCCATGCACTCCGCATCCTGTGCCTACTTCCCACCGCACAGGAGCTGTTCCATGAACCTTTCCGCCTTCGGCCTGGCCAGCCTGATCGGCATGGCCGCCACCGCACCGGTCGCCGCCGCCGAGCCGGCCCATCCCACCATCCGCCACATGGCCGGTGCCCCCTCGACCACATCTCTCGATGCGGCGAAGACCGCGCTGCTGGTCATCGATTTCCAGAACGAATACTTCGATGCCAGCGCCGCGCCGGGCTTCGCCGGTGGGCGCATGGTCGTTCCCGATGGCGTGGCTGCACTGCACCAGGCCGCGCGCGCGGTGCAGTTCGCCGACGCCCATGGCATCCGGGTGATCCACGTACAGCACGTGCTGCCGGCCGGCGCGCCGCTGTTCGCGCAGGGCAGCGTCAATGCCGCATTCCATCGCGATCTGCTGCCGCGCCAGGGCGAGACGGTGGTGCAGAAGGACAATGTCAGCGTGTTCGCCGGTGCTTCGGCCGCCGTGCTCGACACGGTGCTGAAAGACGCTGGCATCGATACCTTGATCGTCACCGGCCTGCAGACCCATGCCTGCGTGGTGGGGGCGGCGCGCGATGCCGCTGCGGCGCCGCGCGGTTACCGGGTGATCGTGGCCGGTGATGCCACCGCCAGTCGCGACCTGGATCTGGCCGGCGGCCAGCGCATCGGTCATCGCGCGCTGCACGACGCCTCGCTGGCACAGATCGAAGATGCCTTCGGTGAGGTCATCAGCACCGAGGCGCTGCTGGCGCTGCCGGTGCGCAGGGCCGGCGACGGCGCTTGATAAGCTGGCGGGGCCCGCAGATCGCGGGCTCCGCTACCGGGAGCTGCCCTCGATGGACCACTTCGCCGCCCTGCGCGCGCTGCGCACCATCGTCGAAGCGGGCAGCTTCACTGCCGCTGCCGAGCGCCTGGGCACCACCCATTCGGCGATGTCGCGGCAGCTGCGGCAACTGGAAGAACACCTGCAGGTGCGCCTGCTCGACCGCAACAGCCGCCGCCTGTCGCTGACGGAAGCCGGGCGTGACTACTACCGCGATGCCGTAGGCCTGCTTGATCGCCTGCAGACCGCCGATGACCGCGCGCGCGCTGGGCAGGCCGAGCCCAGCGGCCGCCTGCGCATCAGCGTGCCGCAGGTGGTGGCCAGCCAGGAACTGCCGCACTGGCTGCCCGGCTTCCTCGCCCGCTACCCGCAGGTCTCGCTGGACCTGTCCGCCGACGATCAGCTGGTCGACGTGGTCGGCGGTGGCTTCGACCTGGCCCTGCGCATCGCGCCGTCGCTGCCGGACAGCCAGCTGGTGGCGCGCGAGCTGGCCCGTTGCCCGCGCATCCTGGTTGCGGCACCGGCCTATGTGGCCCGGCACGGCCTGCCGCGTCAGGCCACCGACCTGCAGCAGCACACGCTGCTGGGTTTCAGCCCGACCGCCGCCAGTGCGCCGTGGCAGCTGCAGGGTCCGCGCGGTGCCAGCGCCAGCATCGAGGCCGGCCAGCGCCTGCGCGTGGATGCCACGCCGGCCCTGCACGCAGCGGTGATGGCCGGCATGGGCATCAGCCTGTTCACGGCGTTGACCGTGCAGGAGGATCTGCGCGCCGGCCGCCTGATCCGCGTGCTGCCGGCCTGGAATGCTGGCCAGCGCTGCTACTTCGCGCTGTACCCGCATGCCCGTGCACTCGCACCGAAAGTGCGCGCGCTGGTCGATCACCTGGCGGCGCACTACGCTGCATGGACGGGCGGGGCAGGGTAGCCACCCCGCGGCAACGAGGAACGTGATGGATCCGGTCTATCTGCTGGTGGCGGTCGGCGCGATCGTCGCGGGTTTCGTACAGGGGCTGGCCGGGTTCGCCTTCGGGATGGTGGCGATGTCCTTCTGGGCGTGGGGATTGGACCCGCGTCTGGCTGCGGCGCTGTCAGTATTCGGTGCGCTCACCGGCCAGCTGCTGGCGGTGTTCACCGTGCGGCGCGGCTTCAACCTGCGCCTGCTGCTGCCGTTCGTGCTGGGCGGCTTGGCCGGCATTCCGCTGGGCGTGCTGGTGCTGCCGCAGTTGGACATGGCCTGGTTCAAGGCGCTGCTGGGTGGTTTTCTGGCGGTCTGGTGCCCGGTGATGCTGATGGTGCGCCGGCTGCCGCCGATCACGGTCGGTGGGCGCATCGGCGACGCGGTGGCCGGCATGGCCGGCGGCGTGCTCAGTGGCATCGGCGGGTTCGCCGGGCCGGTACCGACGCTGTGGAGCACGCTGCGCGGCTTCGGCAAGGATGAGCAGCGCGCGGTCATCCAGAACTTCAACCTGGCCATGCTGGCGGTGACCATGGCCACCTACGTGGGTAATGGCATGGTCACCCGGCAGATGCTGCCGTACTTCGCCATCGTGGCCCCGGCCATGCTGGTGCCGACCCTGCTCGGTGCGCGCCTGTACATCGGCATCAGCGAGGCGCGCTTCCGGCAGATCGTGCTGGGCCTGCTGACCGCGTCCGGCATCGCCCTGCTGTGCTCGGCGCTGCCGGTGTTGCTGTCGCGCTGAGGCTCAGGCCGGGCGGAACATGCGGAAGCGCTGTTCGGCGCTGACCCGGAAGTAATCGGCCGGGCCGCCACCGCGCAGGATCGGGTCGGCAGCGGCGGTGTCATAGATGCCATCGACCAGCAGCCGCGCATCGATATGCACCGCCACCACCTCGCCCAGCACCAGCCAGCCGTTGGTGTCCTGGCCGGCGGCATCGCGCAGGCGCACGATCTGCGTGCAACGGCATTCCATGCTGACCGGGCTCTGCGCCACGCGCGGCGGGCGCACCTGGGTGGATGCCAGCGGCGCCAGTCCCGCCAGGCTGAACTCATCGACCTCCGGCGCGACCGCGCGGCAGCTTTCGTTCATCGCCTCGGCCAGGTCGAAGGTGGCCAGGTTCCAGACGAATTCGCCGGTGGCCTCGATGTTGTGCAGCGAGTCTTTGCGGCCCTGGCTGGAGAAGCCGATGATCGGCGGGGTGTAGTTGAAGGCGTTGAAGAAGCTGTACGGCGCCAGGTTCAGGGTGCCCTCGGCATCGCAGCTGGAGATCCAGCCGATCGGGCGCGGGCCGATGATGGCGTTGAACGGATCGTGCGGCAGGCGGTGGCCGTCGGCCGGGCGGTAGCTGTGGAAGGTGTCGGACATGGGGTGGGGGTTCCGTAGAGTCGAGCTTGCTCGACTGGATTGGAGGCAGTCGAGCAAGCTCGACTCTACCGCGTGAGACCCACGAAAAAGCCGCGACCCTTGCGGATCGCGGCGTGTCGTTTACAGCCTGATTGGACTCAGCGCTGCTGGATCTTCGACAGCAGGCGCAGGAATTCCACGTACAGCCAGACCAGGGTCACCATCAGGCCGAATGCGCCATACCACTCCATGTACTTCGGCGCGCGCTGGGCCACGCCGGTCTCGATGAAGTCGAAATCCAGCACCAGGTTCAGCGCGGCCACCACCACCACGAACAGGCTGAAGGCGATGCCCAGCAGGCTGGCGTCATGGATCATCGGCACGTTGATGTTGAAGAAGCCCAGCACGAACGAGGCCAGGTAGAGCAGAGCGATGCCACCGGTGGCGGCGACCACGCCCAGCTTGAAGTTCTCGGTGACCTTGATCAGGCCGCTGCGGTAGGCGAACAGCAGGGCGAACAGGGTACCGAAGGTCAGCAGCACGGCCTGGAACACGATGCCCGGGAACTTCATGTTGAACAGGGCCGAGATGGCGCCCAGGAACAGGCCTTCCACCAGCGCGTACATCGGCGCGGTGACCGGCGACCATTCCTTCTTGAAGACGGTCACCAGTGCCAGTACCAGGCCGCCGATCGCGCCGCCCATGGCGTACAGCTTGGCGCCGGCCATCACCTGGCCGTAGTCGTTGATCGACTGGTTCCAGGCGAAGGCGGCGGTCAGCACGGTCAGCAGCAGCAGGATGCCGGTCTTGTTGACGGTGCCGTTGAGGGTCATCGCCTGGTCGGGGTGGGTCACCACCGAGCCGCTGGCCAGATCGAGGAAAGTCGACTCGGAAAGAGCCGGGTTGCCGCTGCGCATGCGAGATCTCCGTGCGAAAGGGGTGGTTACGGCCATCCGGCCGATTGCCGCGAGCATAGCCCATGGCCGGGTAAGGTGGCGTAGCGGTGGCACGTGGCCGGGCCGGCCGCGTTGACAGGCTGGACCGCGCTTGTTCACAATGACCAGCTCCCCGGGCCTCTGCCCGAGGGGATTGCAACACCGGGGTATAGCGCAGTCTGGTAGCGCGCCTGCTTTGGGAGCAGGATGTCGGGGGTTCGAATCCCTCTACCCCGACCAATCCCACTACGTCGGATTGGACGCCGTTCCGGTTCGGGCGCCCGTAGCTCAACTGGATAGAGCACCGGCCTTCTAAGCCGGCGGTTACAGGTTCGATTCCTGTCGGGCGCGCCATTGCAGGGAAGCTTTCCTGACTTCCGGCGCATGGCCCACTTCATGTCCGCCCGTTACAGTCATTGCTCGGACAAGGCCGTCCGGGGCAGCGCGTTGTCCGCATTTCGTGCCCCATCAAAGGAGTGAGACGCATGACGAAACAGGCAGCCCGGGACAACGACCTCGCCGCGGAAGTGCAGCGCCTGCGCAGCAGCCAGCGGCGGCTTTCGCTGTACTGCGGCGGCGTCACCCTGCTGGCGGTGGCCGGCCTGCTGATGGGGGCCAGCGCCCATCGCGATGCCTCGTTCGATGTCATCGATGCGCAGCGCATCAACATCCGCGAACCTGACGGCACCCTGCGCCTGGTCGTGTCCAATCGCACGCGTTTCCCCGGTGGCTTCATGAAGGGCGAGGAGATCACCGCGCACAAGCGGCCCATGGCCGGGATGCTGTTCCTCAATGACGAGGGCACCGAGAACGGTGGCCTGATCTTCAACGGTGCGCTGGGCAAGGACGGGCGCCCGGACAGCGGGATGAGCCTCACCTTTGATCGTTACCAGCAGGACCAGCAGCTGCAGTTGCTGGGTCTGGACGGTCCGGAGGGCAGTTACGCGGGGTTGATGTTCAACGACGTGGCCGATGGCCTGAAGCGCCCGATTTTTTCGGCCGATGACGAGCGCCTGGCCAAGGCGGGCGAGGCGGCGATCACCCGTCGCGTCTTCCTCGGCAAGTCCGGTTCGCGCAACGCGATGCTGCAGTTGCTGGATGCAAAGGGGAATCCGCGCCTGCAGTTGCAGGTCACGCCGAAGGGCGAGGCGACGCTGGCGTTCCTGGATGAAGCAGGCGAAACGACCCGGGTCATCTCGGCCAGCGATCCCTGAGTGGCGGGTGCCGTCGGCCCCTGGCAGGCCCCTGCACATCAATGTGAAGAAGTGCTTGCAATTCCCGCGCGACTCCCGGAAAATGCCGGACTCGCTTCGGGGGACGGAACTTCTGCTTCCGCCCACTCAAGGCAACGTATCAGGCTTCAGCGCCAGCCGCATCGGTGATGAAGCAAAGTTTCAGTGGTGGCTGTAGCTCAGTTGGTTAGAGTACCGGATTGTGATTCCGGTGGTCGGGGGTTCGAATCCCCTCAGCCACCCCACTGTTTCAACCGCATCGGCAACGCCGACACGGTATTGCAATAAACAGAATGCACGCTACAATGTGCGTCTGAGTTTCACGGGCTGTTAGCTCAGTTGGTAGAGCAGTTGACTCTTAATCAATAGGTCCAAGGTTCGAATCCTTGACAGCCCACCAAGACGGAAGCCACCTGGTATGCCAGGTGGCTTTTTTCTTCAGATAGTGCGGTACCCGGAGCAGTGCGGACGTCAACGATGTTGAACGAAGCGCTTGCATCCCCCAGGCGGATGGGGTCATAATTCGCGCCCCGATTTCGGGCTGTTAGCTCAGTTGGTAGAGCAGTTGACTCTTAATCAATAGGTCCAAGGTTCGAATCCTTGACAGCCCACCAGATGAAAGCCACTTGGTTCGCCAAGTGGCTTTTTTCTTGCCTGTGATCAGGTGATCGGCTGCCGGCGCGCATCCACGCATGGCGTGGATCTACTGAAGCGATGCTTAAAACTGGGTTACATGCGTCATCAGTGTTTTCAATGCTGTGCACTGCATCTCACCGATCGCACTTCGCATCATTCCCAATGAATGTTCCGCGCCAGTGGCGCATGCAGGTGGAGTGAGTGTTGATGATTGCAATGAAACGGAATGCAGGGCTGATCGTGTCTGGCGCGCTGCTGCTCGCGCTGGTGGGCTGCACGGCGGGCGAGCCGCCTGCGACTGCTGAAAATCACGCGCAGACGGTGGAGCGTGATGCCGACACGGCAAGTGTGGCGGCACAGCCGGCAGTGCCATCGGAAAAAGACGGCGCAACGCCCGAGGCGGTCGAGGTCACCCGCGCAGCGGACGGTTCCTCGGCCGAGCTGCGTAAAGCCGATCCTGCAGCGACGCCGTCCTCGCCTGCGCCGGCCCAGCCAGCGCACTAATCCCGCCGGGCCCGTGGTGGCTCAGGCCATCCGGGCCCGGATCGGTGCCGCACGCAGTCGCGGCAGGCGGCGTCCCGTTTCGTAGGCCAGCAGCGGCAGCGCCCAGCTCAGCACCAGCAGGCTGGGCACCATCACCAGCGGCGATGCCAGCTGCATCAACGCCGGTGCCAGCAGGAACAGGCGGAAAACCGCCGGCGACAGGGTCACCAGGTAGCTGCGCAGCATCCAGCGCCGATGGGCGTCGATGTCGCCGCGGCGGATCGTGCGGTAGCCGCGCAATGACGTGATCAGCCAGGCAAGGCCGGTGGCAGCAAACGCGAGCTTCAGTGCCAGCCAGCCCTGGGTCGTGATGAGCAGCCCGACCACGGCGGCACTGCCCAGCAGGATGCCCAGCAGGTAGGTGCGCCCCAGCCAGCGGTGCAGGGCGGGCCAGCGCCGGCGCAACGCCGCCACGAACTGGCTGGCCCCCGCCAGCATGGCCAGGCTGCCGCCGGTGATGTGCAGCCACAGCCAGCTGCGCCGGTCCCAGAACATGCCGTAGGCCTCGGGCGTCACCTGCACATAGCGCTGCGCGGTGGCCCACAGGAAGTGCCCGGCCACGGCCAGGCCCAGAAGCCAGAAGGTGGCCTTCCACCAGGCGTTCCAGGTGCGCGGGGAGGGCGGGGCAGTGCTGATGTGCTCCATCGGGATGTCCGGCCAGGGCAATCCGGCGAGTCTGCGCGAAACACGGGGTAATTCGCATTCAGCTTTGTCACGCCTTTCGCTTTCCAGTCCCGCCTGCGACAATGAACCCCTGTGCCGGCCACGCGAAAGTGGCGGAATTGGTAGACGCCCTGGATTTAGGTTCCAGTGTCGCAAGGCGTGGGGGTTCGAGTCCCCCCTTTCGCACCAGTGCCGGCCTGTCCCCGCCCTGATCGGGCTCCCTGCGGCCCCTTGACCGCCACGCGCTGGCAGTGCAGGCCGAATTGGGCGAAACTAAAGGGCTGCGGCAAGCAGGCGCGTCCCAGACGTCGTGTCCTTACAACCGTTTCATCCCAATCATCGAGCCGGGGGCGTGGGCCACCGGTGGCAGGAGTCAACATGCAAGCTTCGATCGAAACCATCGGCAACCTGGAACGCCGCCTGAGCTTCTCGCTGCCGGAAGACCGTCTGCAGAGCCACATCAACGGCCGCCTGGGCGAAATCGCCCGTACCACCCGCATCAAGGGCTTCCGTCCGGGCAAGGTGCCGGCCAAGGTGATCGAGCAGCGCTTCGGCGCGCAGGTCCGTGGCGAGGCGCTGGACGGCCTGCTGCGCGAAACCTTCGATGCCGCCGTGCGCGAGCACGACCTGCGCATCGTCGGCAGCCCGCGCATCGACAAGGGCGAGGAAGGTGAATTTTCCTTCGTGGCCACCGTCGAAGTGGTGCCGGACTTCGGTGACATCGACGTCAGCAAGCTGACCGTGGTGCGCCACACCGCTGAAATCAGCGACGCCGACATCGACCAGATGATCGAGAACCTGCAGAACCAGCGTCGTACCTGGGCCCCGGTCACCCGTGGCGCGCAGGACGGCGACCTGGTCGCACTGGAAACCTGGTCGCAGGCCGGCGAAGAGCGCCTGCCGGCCGAAGGCACCGAGAAGGGTTCGATCGTGCTCGGCCAGGGCATGATGTTCGAAACCATCGAGAAGGGCCTGGTCGGCCTGGCCAAGGGCGAAGAAAAGACCCTGGACGTCGAGTTCCCGGCTGACTGGCGCGTGCCGGTGCTGGCGGGCAAGACCGTGCAGGTCACCGTCAAGGTCGTCGAGCTGTCCGAGCCGGTCGTGCCGGCCGTCGATGAAGCCTTCATCAAGAGCTTCGGCGTGAAGGGCGGCGACGTCGAGCAGTTCCGCAGCGACATCCGCGCCAACCTGGAGCGCGAGCTGAAGGGCGCCCTGATGAACCGCCTGCGCCGCGAAGTGGGCGAGCAGCTGATCGCCGCTTACGCGTCGGTGGAAATGCCGCCGCGCCTGGTCGAGAACGAAGCCCGCGCCATGCTGGCCCAGCAGGTCGAGCAGGCCCGCCGCAACGGCCAGAACGTCGGTGACGTCCCGGCCGATGCCCACGAAGGCTTCAAGGATGCCGCCGCCAAGCGCGTGCTGGTCGGCCTGGTGGTGGGCGAAGTGGCCCGCACCAACGACCTGCGCCTGGAGCCCAAGCGCCTGAATGAAACGATGCGTCTGATCGCTTCGACCTACGAAGAGCCGGAGCAGGTCATTGAGATGTACCGCAACGACCCCCAGCTGATGTCTGGCCTGCAGAACCGCGTGATGGAAGAGCAGGTGATCGACTGGATCGCCGAGCGTGCCCAGCACACCGAAGAAAAGCTGTCGTTCCAGGACGCGATCCGCCAGTAATACGGCGCGGATCTCCCCATACCCCGCGCCTGCCCTGGCGCGGGGGTGTTTCCCCCAAGACAGGTACCTCACGAAATGGACAACCGGACCAAAGCCCTGAACATGGTTCCCATGGTGGTCGAGCAGACCAGCCGCGGCGAGCGTGCCTACGACATCTATTCGCGCCTGTTGAAGGAGCGCCTGATCTTCCTCGTGGGCCCGATCGATGATCACATGGCCAACGTGGTGGTGGCGCAGCTGCTGTTCCTGGAAGCGGAAAACCCGGAAAAGGACATCAGCATCTACATCAACTCGCCGGGTGGCGTGGTCACCGCCGGCATGGCGATCTACGACACCATGCAGTACATCAAGCCGGACGTGAGCACCATCTGCGTCGGCCAGGCCGCCTCGATGGGCGCCCTGCTGCTGGCTTCGGGTGCTGCCGGCAAGCGTTATGCGCTGCCGAACTCGCGCGTGATGATCCACCAGCCGCTGGGCGGCTTCCAGGGCCAGGCCACGGACATCGACATCCATGCCCGTGAAATCCTGACCCTGCGTTCGCGCCTGAACGAAGTGCTGGCCAAGCACACCGGCCAGTCGCTGGAGACGATCGCCCGCGACACCGAGCGCGACAACTTCAAGAGCGCGGTCGACTCGGTGGCCTACGGCCTGGTCGACCAGGTGCTGGAGCGTCGTCCGGAAGAGTCGATCCAGGCCGGTTGATCGGCCTTCACGGGGCCAGGGAGGCCCCGTTCCTGCAGGGTCGGACCGGGACTGGTGTCCCTCCGGCCCTGTGCTATTCTCGAATCGAACCCCCGTTCAGCGGGTGGGGTAACTGGGTAAGCGAAGCATGAGCGAAGACCGCCAAGGTCGTTCCACGGACACCGGCAAGATCCTCTACTGCTCTTTCTGCGGAAAGAGCCAGCATGAAGTGCGCAAGCTGATTGCCGGTCCGAGCGTGTTCATCTGCGATGAGTGCGTGGAGCTGTGCAACGACATCATCCGTGAAGAACTCGAGGAAAAGGCGCAGTCGGCGCGCAGTTCGCTGCCCAAGCCGCGCGAGATCCTCGAGGTGCTCGACCAGTACGTGATTGGCCAGAACCGGGCCAAGCGCACCCTGGCCGTGGCTGTCTACAACCACTACAAGCGCATCGAGAGCCGGCAGAAGAACGATGAGGTCGAACTGGCCAAGTCGAACATCCTGCTGGTCGGCCCGACCGGTTCGGGCAAGACGCTGCTGGCCGAAACCCTGGCCCGCCTGCTCAACGTGCCGTTCACCATGGCCGACGCCACCACGCTGACCGAAGCCGGTTACGTGGGCGAGGACGTGGAGAACATCATCCAGAAGCTGCTGCAGAAGTGCGACTACGACGTCGAGAAGGCGCAGCAGGGCATCGTCTACATCGATGAAATCGACAAGATCTCGCGCAAGAGCGAGAACCCGTCGATCACCCGCGATGTGTCCGGCGAAGGCGTGCAGCAGGCCCTGCTGAAGCTGATCGAAGGCACCGTGGCCAGCGTTCCGCCGCAGGGCGGCCGCAAGCACCCGCAGCAGGAATTCCTGCAGGTGGACACCAAGAACATCCTGTTCATCTGTGGCGGTGCGTTTGCCGGCCTGGACAAGGTGATCCAGCAGCGTTCCAACGACGCCGGCGGCATCGGCTTCGGTGCCAAGGTCAAGAGCGCCGAGCGCAAGGTGGAAGTGGGCAAGGTGCTGGCCGAAGTCGAGCCGGAAGACCTTATCAAGTTCGGCCTGATCCCCGAGTTCGTCGGCCGCCTGCCGGTGGTGGCGACCCTGGAGGAGCTGGACGAGCCGGCCCTGATCAAGATCCTGACCGAGCCGAAGAACGCCATCACCAAGCAGTTCAAGAAGCTGTTCGAGATGGAGAACGTCGAGCTGGAGTTCCGTCCGGACGCGCTGTCGGCCATCGCCAGGAAGGCGCTCAAGCGCAAGACCGGCGCCCGTGGCCTGCGCACCATCGTCGAATCGGTCCTGCTGGACACCATGTACGACCTTCCTTCGCAGGAAAACGTCAGCAAGGTGGTCGTGGATGAATCGGTGATCGAGCACAAGTCCGAGCCGTACCTGATCTACCAGACCCCGGCGGCCCCTGAACAGAAGGCCGCAGGCGCCGAGTGATCCTTTCAAATCCTTGATTTGAAAGGAGTTTAAACGAACGCCTTGCATCTGAAAGCCGATGGCCCCATAACGGGGCCATCGGCTTTTTTTGTCTCCGGAAGATGCCCTCCCGGAGGCGGTTTTCCCCTTCCCTGGAGCCCCCATGGCCCGTTCCCCAAGTGAAACCCTCGACCTGCCGGTCCTGCCGCTGCGCGACGTAGTGGTGTTCCCGCACATGGTCATCCCGCTGTTCGTCGGCCGTGACAAGTCCATGCACGCGCTCGAACAGGCAATGGAGGCAGACAAGCGCATCCTGCTGCTGGCGCAGAAGTCGGCCGAGACCGATGACCCGCATGCGGCCGACCTCTACCAGGTCGGTACGCTGGCGCAGGTGCTGCAGCTGCTGAAGCTGCCCGACGGCACCATCAAGGTGCTGGTCGAAGGCCTGTCGCGCGTGCAGGTCACCCAGGTCGACGAGCGTGATGGCTCGCTGCACGGCCAGGCCGTGGAGATCGACGCGGCCGACCCGCGCGAACCGCGCGAAATCGAGGCCATCGCCCGCTCGCTGATGTCGCTGTTCGAGCAGTACGTCAAGACCAACCGCAAGCTGCCGCCGGAGCTGCTGCAGACCCTGGCCGGCATCGATGAGCCGGCACGCCTGGCCGACACCATCGCCGCGCACATCAGCGTGCGCCTGGCCGACAAGCAGCGTCTGCTGGAAACGCTGGCCGTGGGCGAGCGCCTGGAGATGCTGGTGGGCCTGGTCGACGGCGAGATCGACGTGCAGCAGATGGAAAAGCGCATCCGCGGCCGCGTGAAGTCGCAGATGGAAAAGAGCCAGCGCGAGTACTACCTCAACGAACAGATGAAGGCCATCCAGAAAGAACTGGGTGACCTCGACGACGCGCCGGGCGAGCTGGAAGAACTGGCCCGCAAGATCGCCGAAGCCGGCATGCCCAAGCCGGTGGAAACCAAGGCACGCAACGAGCTGAACAAGCTCAAGCAGATGTCGCCGATGTCGGCCGAAGCTGCCGTCGTGCGCAACTACCTGGAGTGGCTGCTGGGCGTGCCGTGGAGGAAGCGCACCAAGGTGCGCAAGGACCTGAAGGCCGCGCAGGACACCCTGGACGCCGATCACTACGGCCTGGACAAGGTCAAGGACCGCATCCTGGAATACCTGGCGGTGCAGTCGCGCGTGAAGCAGATGAAGGGCCCGATCCTGTGCCTGGTCGGCCCGCCGGGCGTGGGCAAGACCTCGCTGGGCCAGTCCATCGCCAAGGCCACCAACCGCAAGTTCGTGCGCATGTCGCTGGGCGGCGTGCGCGACGAGGCCGAGATCCGTGGCCACCGCCGTACCTACGTCGGTTCGATGCCGGGCCGCATCGTGCAGAACCTCAACAAGGTCGGCAGCAAGAACGCACTGTTCGTGCTCGATGAGATCGACAAGATGTCGATGGACTTCCGTGGCGATCCGTCCTCGGCGTTGCTGGAAGTGCTCGACCCCGAGCAGAACAACGCGTTCAACGACCACTACCTGGAAGTGGATCTGGACCTGTCCGAAGTGATGTTCGTGGCGACCTCCAACTCGCTCAACATTCCGGGCCCGCTGCTGGACCGCATGGAAGTGATCCGCATCCCCGGCTACACCGAGGATGAGAAGCTCAACATCGCCACCCGTTACCTGTCGCCGAAGCAGATCAAGGCCAATGGCCTGAAGCCGGAGGAACTGGAAATCGGCAGCGATGCCATCCAGGACATCGTGCGCTACTACACGCGCGAATCCGGCGTGCGCAACCTGGAACGCGAGATCGCCAAGATCTGCCGCAAGGTGGTGAAGGAAATCGCCCTGGCCGGCCCGCAGCCGGTGAAGGCGAAGAAGGGCGCGAAGAAGTCCAAGGCCCTGGTCAGCGTCACCAGCAAGAACCTGGACAAGTACCTGGGCGTGCGCCGCTTCGATTTCGGCCGCGCCGAAGAAGCCAACGAGATCGGCCTGGTCACCGGCCTGGCCTGGACCGAGGTGGGCGGCGACCTGCTGCAGATCGAATCGACCCTGGTGCCGGGCAAGGGCCAGCTGATCCTGACCGGCCAGCTCGGCAACGTGATGAAGGAATCGGCGTCGGCAGCGCTGTCGGTGGTGCGTTCGCGCGCTGTCGGCTTCGGTATCGATGCGGATTTCCTGCAGAAGCACGACGTGCACGTGCACGTGCCCGATGGCGCCACGCCGAAGGACGGCCCCAGTGCCGGTGCGGCGATGGTCACCTCGCTGGTGTCGATGCTGAGCAAGGTGCCGGTGCGTGCCGACGTGGCGATGACCGGCGAGATCACCCTGCGCGGTCGCGTCACCGCCATCGGTGGCCTGAAGGAAAAGCTGCTGGCGGCACTGCGTGGCGGTATCCGCACGGTCATCATCCCCGAGGAGAACCGCAAGGACCTGGCCGACATTCCGGCCAACGTCACCCGCGATCTGCAGATCGTGCCGGTGAAGTACATCGAGGAAGTGCTGGACCTGGCGCTGGAGCGTCCGTTGGCACCGAAGAAGGCGCGCAAGAGTGCGCAGCGCGTCACGGTGCGCAGCAAGGCCAAACCGAGTGGAAACGCGCGCGTCAAGCATTGACGCGCGCTGTCGAAATGCCTGAAACCCGCGTCGTTGCTGGCTTTCCACCTTGCGTGGGGGTAGGGGCGCTGGTATAAAAGCAGCACCCGCGAATGAGTGATCGCAGTCTGGTGATCACTGAATTCGGCGAACAGTTTCCACATGGCGGCCGTGCGCGCATCGCGTGCGGTTGCTTCCCTGTCGAATAAGCGGAACCCACCGCCAAAGGAGTTGTAGAGAATGAACAAGACCGAATTGATCGATGCCGTTGCTGAAGCCGCCGACCTGACCAAGGCCGAGTCCAGCCGCGCTGTCGATGCCGTCGTTGCTGCCGTCACCAAGGCGCTGAAGGACGGCGATGCGGTCACCCTGGTTGGCTTCGGTACCTTCCAGGTCCGCGACCGTGCTGCCCGCACCGGCCGCAACCCGAAGACCGGCGACACCATCAAGATCGCTGCTTCGAAGAATCCGTCGTTCAAGGCTGGTAAGGCCCTGAAGGATGCTGTAAACTAAGCGGCTCGCTGGGGTGCTTAGCTCAGCGGTAGAGCGTCTCCTTTACACGGAGAGGGTCGGGGGTTCGAAACCCTCAGCACCCACCACAGCACCGCAGTAAAAGTTAAGTGTGGAGCGGTAGTTCAGCTGGTTAGAATGCTGGCCTGTCACGCCGGAGGTCGCGGGTTCGAGTCCCGTCCGCTCCGCCACTTTGACGCGAGGCCCCCGGGCAACTGGGGGCTTTGTTTTCTTCAAGGGTTCGCCCTGCGGGAAAACAGCAACACAACTGGAGCGGTAGTTCAGCTGGTTAGAATGCTGGCCTGTCACGCCGGAGGTCGCGGGTTCGAGTCCCGTCCGCTCCGCCAGTTTCAAAGGCTTCCGGGCAACCGGGCGCCTTGTTTCAACCGGCCTCGGCCGGAAGAAACAGAAAGGTTTGCAGCAAACGTGGAGCGGTAGTTCAGCTGGTTAGAATGCTGGCCTGTCACGCCGGAGGTCGCGGGTTCGAGTCCCGTCCGCTCCGCCAAGTTGCAAGCAGGGGTATCTGGAAGTGCTGTGGAGCGGTAGTTCAGCTGGTTAGAATGCTGGCCTGTCACGCCGGAGGTCGCGGGTTCGAGTCCCGTCCGCTCCGCCATCCCGGATCCCAAAAAGTTCTGCCCATGTGGAGCGGTAGTTCAGCTGGTTAGAATGCTGGCCTGTCACGCCGGAGGTCGCGGGTTCGAGTCCCGTCCGCTCCGCCAGCAGAGTTTGAAGTGTCAACGAAGATGCCCGTCGGTCCTGGACCTGCGGGCATTTTGCTTTTTCGGGGTCGATCTACGCCGGGCGTGGCCCGGCGCTACCGCTCGAGCGATGCGACGCGGTCGAGCACCGCTTCCACCGCCAGATGCCGCTGCACCGATGCCTGCAGGGCCGCCAGCCCCGGGAACGCATCGGCCTGCAACGCGCGCGCGAACAGCGCCGGCAGCTGGTCCAGATCACGCAGCCACAACCCCGCGCCTGCGGCCTGCAGGCGTGCGGCGTGGTCGAACTGGTCGTAATCCAGCGGAAATACCAGCGACGGCACGCCCGCGCGCAGCGCGTGGTACATCACGCCGGCGCCACCGTGGTGCAGCACCCGGTCATAGCGGTGCAGGTGGCGCGCGTAATCGACGAAGGGCAGCCGGTGCAGGTTCGGCAGCGGCTGCGGTGCGCTGCGCGTTTCATCTGCGTGCCCATCACTGACGTGGATCTGCCACTGCGGATGCAGCGCCGCCAGCGTCGCCGCCGCCTCGGCCAGGCGCGGTTTGATCCAGTCCTGGTGGGTGCCGGCGGTGACCAGCAGATGCCGCGCATCCTGCACGAACGGCGGCGGCGCATGGGTGCCGGGTGGGGTGTGCAGCATCGGCCCGATGAACTGCAGCGCCCGTGGCCAGGTGCGGGGGAATTCCAGTTCCGGCACGCCCAGCGCGAGGATGCAGTCATCTGAATAGACCCGCTCGCTGCCATCGGCGCGATAGATCGACGGCACCCCCAGCCGCTGCATGGCCGAGCGCTGCCACGCGTGTACGCCGCGCTTGAACACGCGGGTCAGCTGCCGGCCGCAGGCGTGCTGCAGCGCCTGCCAACCCGTGCGCGCCGGGCTGAGGCCGCCCAGGTACGGCGGCGGACCGTCACTGCAGTCCAGCACGCAGGGCGAGGGCAGGCTGGTCCACCAGCGGATGCCGAGCTCGGCTGCCAGCAGGCCTGCCGGTGGCAGGGTGAAATCAACAATGACCAGGTCCGGGCGTGCGTGCTGCCAGCGCTGCTGCAGCGCCTGTCGCATTTGTTCCATCAGGCGCAGCGCCTGGGTCAGCTGGGCGTGCAGCCGCAACGGGTTGGCCTTGACCGGCGTGGGCGGGTTGGCGATCTGCCACAGCGCCGCTTCCTGGTCCGCCGACAGCAACACGCCACCGTTGAGTCCGCTGGCGGAGATCGCGGCCTGCGCGCCGGGCGTACTCAGCACCGTCACCTCATGCTGCGGCTGCAGTTGGCGGGCGATGGCGAGGATCGGATGCAGGTGGCCGCTGTAGGGCGGGGCGAGCAGTTCGATCTTCATGCCGGTTCCTTCTGCAGGCGCGCAGCAAGTTCGCGGGCGATGGCGAGCACCGCTGGCTGCTGCAGGTAGTCCATGTGGCCGCTGTCGATCCACTGCCGCGCGCCGCGCCAGCCCAGCCGCGAGACCCAGTCCTGCCGCCCGACCAGCACCTGCAGCTGCGCCACCCGCGGTGCACGGCGCGCCACCGGCCCGTAGGCCAGCACGCTGCAGCGCTGCGACAGGGCCGGCGGCAGCTCCAGGTTGGCCAGCACCTCCAGCCCGCAGCTGCCGGCCAGCAGCAGGGTGTGCGGTGCGGCCTGCAGCAGCTGGGCCAGCGCGGGGCCGTGGGCCGCTGCGAAGCCTGGGTGGCGCGAGCGCAGGTAATGGCGGGTGTTGTGCCAGCTGGCGGCCAGCAGTGTGGCCGGCTGGTGATCGGGCGTGGCGGCGTCGTAAGGAAAATTGCAGGGGTGCAGCACCCGCCCCGGGGCCAGCAGGGCCTGGCCGAAGGCGCGCTGCTGCGGGCTGAGCGCGCAGCGCGCCGGATCGCTCTGCCCGGTCAGGAAGGCCAGCTGCAGCGGCGTGCGGGTGCCCGGCATCGACTCAACCCCCCTGGAAATCATCGTTGGCTCGCACCTGGTACAGCCGGGTGCGCCAGCGGATGCGGCGCACGCAGGCCGCATGCAGCAGGTGCAGCGGCTGCAGCAGTTCGGCCAGCAGCGAGGCCAGCGGGCGATGCCGGGCGCGCCCACCGGCGCGGCGCTGCAGCTGCCGCAGCAGGCAGGTGCGCAGCAGCACGACCAGCGCGGCCACGAGGGCCGGCAGTCCGATCGGCGGCACTGCGGCCAGTATCAGCAGCGCCCACAGCAGCAGCGGCGGAAGACCATGCAGTACGCCGATCAGCAGGCGCAGGCGTGGTGATTCATCGCGCAGCAGCAGCACGGCGAACAGCATCCAGCGGTGCATCTGCTGGCGATAGCGCTGCAGGGTGGGCACATGCGTCTGCACCTCCACCGGCGCGGTGGACTGGAACAGGCGCGCACCCTGCCGGCGCAGCGCGCGGGCCAGCGCCAGGTCATCGGCCAGCATCCGCAGCAACGGGGTGAATCCGCCCAGCGCGCGCAGTCGCTCGCTGCGCAGCGCGTAGCACATGCCGTTGATCGACAGCGGTGCCAGCCACGGCAGCAGGCCGAGGTAGGTCAGCACGGCATTGTTGTTGACGAACTGCGCCATCAAGCGCGCACCGGCGGCGCCGTCATCGCGGTAGCACGGCAGGGCGGTGACCAGATCGGCGTCGGCCGCGTCCAGTTCATCGACCAGCTGCGCCAGCGCCGCCGCTGACAGGCGCGCGTCGTCGTCCAGCACCAGCAGCACCGGCTCGCGCACCTGCGGCAGCACGGCATCCAGCTTGAAGGTCTTCGGGTTGGTGCCCTCCGGCGCGGCCGGGCAGCGCAGGCAGGTGATGTGGTGGCCGGGATGCGCCGCGCACAGCGCGGCGGCGGTGGCCAGCCCGATGCTGTCGGCGTCGTCCAGCAGCCAATGGAAATGTGCGCCGGGCAGCACCCGCAGGTTGTGCTGCAGCACCTGCGCCAGCAGCGGGTCGCCGCCGAGGATGGGCTGCAGGATGGCCACGCCACTGCCGTCGTACCCGGCGGGTGCCTGCGGCCGGGGCGGGCGCTGGCCCAGGATGCGCAGCGCGCCGGCTGCCTTCAGGCCCATCAGCAGCAGGTACAGGGCCGCCAGCACCAGGCTGGCCAGCGGTACCCCGTTCAGGCTCAGGCCGCCCATTGCGCACGCTGCTCGTCGATGAAACGTTCGATACCGTCTTCCATCGACACCCGTGGCGGCCCGAGGTCGGCCAGCATGCGCTGCGGATTGAAGGTCTTTGAATAGGCGAAGGCGGCCACCCCGAAGCGGGTGATCGGCGGCTCGCTGCGCAGGCGCAGGGCGCGCCAGCCGGCTTCGACCACGCTGGCGGCACGCAGCGCCAGGGCGGTCGGTACGCGGCGGTGCGGCGGTGGCAGCTGCAGGGCGGCCAGCAACCGCTGCAGCAGGGCATGCAGGTCCACCGGCTGCGCGCTGGTCAGGTTGTAGGCCGGGCCCAGCCGCGGCGCCTGGGCAGCGCGCAGCAGGTACTCCACCAGGGTGTCGATGTGGATCAGGTCCATCTGCGGTGGACCGCCGGGGCTGACCAGCAGCGGCACGCCGCCGCGACGCGCGGCCGCCAGCAGGCGCGGCAGCAGCACCGTATCGCCGGGGCCGAACACGGCGCGCGGGCGCAGGATGCACGACGGGCCGTCGTAGCCGGCCAGCAGGCGTTCGGCGGCGGCCTTGCTGCGCGCGTATTCATTCAGGAAGGCGGGGCCGATCGGGCTGTCTTCGTCCAGATCGTACTGGTGCGCCTCGCGGTAGAACACGGCGGTGCTGGACACCAGCAGCAGGCGCGGATGGCCGGCGCGGCGGCAGAAGTCGATCACCTGCGCGGTGGTGTCCACGTTCTGCTGCCGGAACTGCGCGGGGCTGCCCCAGGGGCTGACCCGCGCGGCGGCATGGACCACCACGTCGGGCCGGAACGGCAGCTCGAACGGCTGCGACAGGTCCAGCGCGGCGTAGTGGGGCAGGGGCAGCGGCCGGCGGGCGACACCCAGCGCCTCCACCCCGGGCACGTCGGCGAGGCGGCGCAGCAGGGCGCCCCCCACGAAGCCGGAGGCGCCGGTGACCAGGATGCGCATGGACGTATTCCTCCTTGTGCCTGTGACGCGCCGCAGCCGGGACAGGACGCCCACATGACCGCCCAGTATGCGCCGGCTGCTGCGCGTGCGGCCATCGCAGGCGCGGCGTGGACAGCGCGCATGGGGCGCAGATCCTTGCCCTGCCTGCCTCCGCGCCGTTTTTGGTGCGGGCCGCGAAGCGGGTTACACTGCCGGGCTCGCCAATCAGGCCATGTGATTCCTCACCATGCTGCAGAAACTCCGCGACAAGACCTCAGGCTGGATCGTCACCGTGATCCTGGGGCTGCTGATGATTCCGTTCCTGTTCGTGATCGACAACAGCTACCTCGGTGGTGTCGGCGCACAGAACGTGGCCAAGGTTTCGGCACCGCCGACCTGGTGGCGCTCGGCGCCGTCGTGGTGGCCGGTGCGCATGCTGTGGCAGCACCACGAGATCAGCGCGCAGGATTTCCGTACCCGCTTCGAGCAGGAGCGCATGCGTGAGCGCCAGCAGCAGGGCGAGAACTTCGACCCGCGCGCGTTCGAGAGCACCGAGAGCAAGCTGGCCGTGCTCGACCAGCTGATCGACGAGCAGGTCGTGCGCCTGGTGGGCGAACAGGCCGGCGTGGTTGTCGGCGATGGTGCCGTGCGCGATTACATCCTGACCATCCCGGCCTTCCTCGGCAGCGATGGCAAGTTCAATGAAAACAACTACCGGCTGGCGCTGGGCGGTGGCAATCCGCCGCGTACCCCGGCGCAGTTCCAGGAAGAAGTGCGTGCCAGCCTGCAGCAGTCGGTGATCCCGGCCGGCCTGCAGAACTCCGGCTTCGTCACCCAGGCCGAGACCGAGCGCCTGCTGAAGCTGCTGGGCGAAACCCGTGACGTCGAGCTGGTCGCGCTGCCGGAAGTGCCGGCCGATACCGCGCCGGTCACCGATGCGCAGATCAAGCAGTGGTACGACAGCCACGGCAAGGATTTCCGCCAGGCCGAGTCGGTCACGCTGGAATACGTCGAGCTCAATGGTGCCAACCTGCCGGCGCCGGTGCCGGCTGATGAGGCGACCCTGCGCAAGCGCTACGAGGAAGAGAAGGCGAAGTTCGCGACCCCGGAACAGCGCCAGGCCTCGCACATCCTGATCACCGGCGACGGTGCCGAAGCCAAGGCCGCCAAGCTGGCGACCGAAGCCAAGGCGGCCGGTGCCGACTTCGCCGCGCTGGCCAAGGCCAACTCGGAAGATCCGGGTTCCAAGGACCAGGGCGGTGACCTGGGCTGGGTCGAGCGTGGCGCGATGGTCAAGCCGTTCGAAGACGCGCTGTTCGCTGCCAAGGCGGGTGACGTGATCGGCCCGGTCAAGACCGACTTCGGCTACCACATCATCAAGGTCGCGGCCGTGCGCGGTGGCGAAGGCAAGTCGTTCGAGGAAGTGCGCGACACGCTGGCCGCCGAACAGCTGAAGGCTGACGGCGAGCGTGGCTTCAACGATCTGGCCGGCCGCCTGGTCGACGCCATCAACAAGAGCCCGAGCGACCTGGTCGCCGCAGCCAAGTCGGTGGACCTGCCGGTGCAGACCCTGGGTCCGATCACCCGTGTCACCGCCAGCGGCATTGCTGCTGACCCGGCGGTGCTGCGTTCGGCCTTCTCCGACGTGATGGTGCAGGACGGTACGTCCAGCGATCCGATCGCCCTGGGCGGCAGCACCAACCACAGTGTCGTGATCCGCGTGGCCGCGCACACCCCGGAACAGGCGCTGCCGCTGGACAAGGCCCGCGAGCAGGTCATCGCCGCGATCCGTGCCGACCGCCAGCGCCAGGCCAGCGACAAGGCCGCGGATGCCCTGCTGGCCAAGCTGAAGGGCGGTGCCAGCCTGCAGTCGCTGGTGGCCAGCGACAAGCTGCAGGTCAGCCCGATGCCGGGCCTGCCGCGCAGCCAGCCGGTGCCGACCCCGGAAATCAACCGCGCCATCTTCGGTGCGCCGGTGCCGGCCGAAGGCAAGCCGAGCTACGGCAAGGTTGACGTCAACGGTCACGCACTGGTCTTCGTGGTGAACAAGGTCACCCCGGGCAACATCAAGGAAGTGACGCCGGAACAGCAGAAGCAGCTGAAGGACCAGCTGAGCCAGATCGACGGCATGGCTGCGGCCAAGGCCTACATCGATGCGATGCGCAAGAAGTTCCTGGTGCAGACCACCGAAGCGAACCTGTAAGCCACACGGCGAGCAGGACGAAAAAGGCCCGGCAATGCCGGGCCTTTTTTGTTGGCGCGTCCGCTGTATGTAGAGTCGAGCTTGCTCGACTGTTTTTGTAGAGTCGAGCCATGCTCGACTGGGCATCCAAGAGCAGTCGAGCTACAAAGAGCGATGGAGCCGTCGAGCATGGCTCGACTCTACAAAGAGCGATGGAGCAGTCGAGCAAGCTCGACTCTACAAGTGCAGAAGATCGGTCGAGCAGGCTCGACCTCTACAGAGAGCGGAGTGCCGCGGTCAGTCTTCGATGCGCAGCACGGCGCCCGGCTTCAGTACGGCGCTGCCGCTCAGGCCGTTCAACGACAGCAGCGCCTTGACCGGCATGCCGTAGCGGCGGGCGATGGTCCACGCCGATTCGCCGTTGCGCACGGTGTGGCGACGGCTGCGCGGGCGGTCAGCGGCGCTGGCCACGACCTTGGCGACCTGCGGGGCCGGCTGCAGGCTTGCAGTGGCGGTGGCCGCGCCCGCGGCGGTGGCCACCGAGGCAATATCGGACACCGGCGCGGAGGCCGCGGCGACCGGGGCCAGCACGCGGGTGGTGCCCGACGGGCGGCCGCTGCCGGCCAGGGCCGGGTTCAGGCGGGCGATGCGTGCCGGGTCCAACGCGCGCTGCGCGGCCCACTGCTGCACGCTGGTGCCGGCCGGCAGGGTGTGGTCCTTCAGCACCGGCACCGTGCGGTCCAGCGAGGCCATCACGCTGGGCTTGTCTTCCACGTCTTCCAGCACGCAGGCCAGGGCATGCAGCTTCTCGACGTAGGCATGGGTGACCGGCGACAGTCCGGGCAGGGCGGCCGGCTTGGCGTTCTGGGCGTTCATCCCCGCCTTGCGCATCGACTGCAGCACGCGGTACTCGCCGGCGTTGTAGGCCATGGTCGCCAGGCGCCAATCGCCGCCGAACATGCCGTGCAGGGTCTTCAGGTAGCGCACCGCGGCCTGGGTGGAATCGACCGCCGAGAGGCGGCCGTCGTAGCCGTTGGCCATCGGCACGCGGTGGTTGCGCGCGGTGGTGGCGATGAACTGCCACAGGCCGGTGGGGCCGCTGCCGTTGCGGGCGTTGGGGCGGTAGCCGCTCTCCACGAACGGGATGAGCGCAAATTCGGTGGGCAGGCTGGCCTTGCGCAGTTCTTCGACCACATAGCCGAACAGCACCAGCGCATCGTCATCCTGGTTGGCCAGGCGCGAGGGGGCGTGGGCAAACTGCTTCTGCCAGCGCGGGCTGGTTGCGTCAGCGTCACAGGTCGGCTCGGCCAGGCCCTCGCGGAAGCTGGCGAAGATCTCCTGGCCGTTGCGGACCGACGCGGCCGGCAGCAGGGCCGGGTCCATCGGCACGGCCGACGCGGCGGTCAGGTTCTGGCTGATGCCGGCGCCCAGCGACTGCGCGCCCGCGTTTCCGGCCAGCCCCAGGACAAGGCCCAGGGCCAGCGGCAGACTTCGGCGCATCATGCGCGGAAGCCGTCTTTCCAGTGCCGGAGACCGGCCATGACATCGACGTCGTCAACGACATCGCGCCCCAGGTGCGCCGACACCGCCGCGCGGATCGGCGCGGTGTGCACACGCAGGAACGGATTGCAGTCCAGTTCGTTGGCCAGGGTTACCGGCAGGGTGGAACGGTCATCGCGGCGCATGGCCAAAGCCTCCTCTTGGCGCTGCCACAGGGCAGCGTTGGCGGGGTCGACATGCCGCGCGAAGACGGCATTTGACACGGTGTACTCATGGGCGCAACAAAGCAGCAGTTGCACGGGCAAGGTACCCAGCTTGCGCATCGACGCCAGCAGCTGGGACGGCGTACCTTCGAACAGGCGTCCACAGCCCAGGCTGAACAACGCATCTCCGCTGAAAAGATGTTCAGCAGTGTGAAACGCGATGTGGCTGCGGGTATGCCCGGGCACGGATAGTACGTGGAACATCCGGCCTAGTGCCTGAACGCGTTCACCTTCGCCCACCCGCTCGGTGGCAGTCGGGATCCGCTCCTCGACCGGAGCGATGACCCGCGCGCTGGGAAAACGCGCCTGCAGCGCGGGTACGCCGCCGATGTGGTCGTCGTGGTGGTGGGTCAGCAGGATGGTGTCCACGCGCAGGCCTTGGTCGGCCAGGGCCAGCACGGGCGCGGCATCGCCGGGGTCGACGACCACGGCGGCGCCATCGTCGGCGATCAGCATCCAGATGTAGTTATCCGCAAATGCGGGCAGGGCAGTCAGTCGCATAGAATTGGACCATGCCCCTGCTGCAGAGCCACCGTCAAGCGAGCCTGGTGCCGTGGTTCGACAGCGAGCCGGCGGCGGCCCTGCGCGTGCTCGAGCGTCAGCTGCTGCTGCCGCGGCTGGCCACCCTGCCGTCCCAGCCCTGGCTGTGGATCGCCCCCACGGCATCCTGGCTGGAGGATGCGCAGCTGGGCGGCCGCGGCCTGCGCCTGTACCGCGACGGCGCCGGCTATGCCGGTGATACCCGCTGCGCGCTGCCGCTGCCGCTGGCCAACGAGAGCGTCAACGCCATCGTGCTGCAGCACGTGACCGCCGCCGATGCCGATTACCTGCTGGATGAGTGCTCGCGCGTGCTGATGCCCGGCGGCCAGCTGTGGCTGAGCAGCCTCAACCCGTTCAGCCCGTACCGCACCCGCTGGCGCCAGCATGGGCTGGTGGTGCGCACGCCGCAGCGGCTGCGCCTGCTGCTGGCCCGCCATGGGCTGGAATGCGATGACACCCGCTACCTGGGCCCGCTGTGGCAGGGGGCTGGCAGCCGCCGTCGCGCGGGCTGGGCGCCGCTGCGCGCGGCCTGCCTGTTCCATGCCGAAAAACGTACGCTGGCCCTGCCCGGGCCGACCCCGCTGCCGGTGCGCTGGCACGGCACCGTTGCTACCTGATCTGGAGTTGTATTGAAAACCATTGAAATCCACACCGACGGTTCCTGCCTCGGCAATCCCGGCCCCGGTGGCTGGGCCGCTCTGCTGCGCTACAAGGGCCACGAGCGCGAACTGAGCGGCGGCGAAGCGCACACCACCAACAACCGGATGGAGCTGATGGCAGCCATTTCCGGGCTGGAGACGCTGACCGAGCCGTGCGACATCGTGCTCTACACCGATTCGCAGTATGTGCGGCAGGGCCTGACCCAGTGGATGCCGGGCTGGATCCGCAAGAACTGGAAGACGGCCGGCGGCGACCCGGTGAAGAACCGCGAGCTGTGGGAGCGCCTGCATGCGGCCACGCTGCGGCACCAGATCGACTGGCGCTGGGTGAAGGGCCACTCCGGCGACCCGGACAATGAGCGGGTCGACACCCTGGCGCGTAATGCCGCGATCCAGATCCGCGACGGCAGCCCGGTAAACTGAGCCCATGCGTCAGATCATCCTCGATACCGAAACCACCGGCCTGGAATGGAAGAAGGGCAACCGCATCGTTGAAATCGGCTGCGTGGAGCTGTTCAAGCGCCGCCCGACCAACAACAACTACCACCAGTACATCAGGCCCGACGTCGACTTCGAGCAGGGCGCGCAGGAAGTCACCGGCCTGAGCCTGGATTTCCTGGCCGACAAGCCCGAGTTCGCGCAGATCGCCGATGAGTTCCTGGCGTTCATCGATGGCGCCGAGCTGATCATCCACAACGCGGCGTTCGACCTGGGCTTCCTGGATTACGAGCTGTCCCTGCTGGGGCCGCAGTACGGCAAGATCACCGACCGCTGCACGGTGATCGATACCCTGGCGATGGCGCGCGAGCGCTTCCCCGGCCAGCGCAATTCGCTGGACGCCCTGTGCCGGCGCCTGGGCGTGGACAACTCGCACCGTGCGCTGCACGGCGGCCTGCTCGATGCGCAGATCCTGGGCGATGTCTACATCGCGCTGACCTCGGGGCAGGAAGAGATCGGCTTCGGCCTGGAAGACGACAGCGGGGCCGACGGTGCCGCGCTGCTGGCCTTCGATACCAGCGCGCTGCTGCCGCGCCCGCGCGTGGTGGCCACGGCATCGGAGCTGGAGGCGCACACCGCGCGCCTGGAACGCCTGCGCAAGAAGGCCGGCCACGCCTTGTGGGATGGCCCGAAGGTGGAAGAGGCCGCAAGCGCGTAAGTAGTGGTAGTGCCGGCCGCTGGCCGGCATCCACGGCGCGTCATCCACGCATGGCGTGGATCTACTGTAGCAACTGTCTTGTTAGGCGGAGGCCATCTGGGCCTCCGCGTCCCGCTTGCGGGCGTTGAGGATCACCAGCATCTTGCGCATCACCGCGACCAGGGCCACCTTGCCTGGCTTGCCTTGGTTGACGAGGGATTCAAAGAATTCCTTGAGCCGGGGCTCATAGCGTTTGGCGGTCAGCGCTGCCATGTAGAGCGCTTCGCGTACAACGGCACGGCCACCGGTGATACTCCGTCGTCCTTTCCAGGTGCCGCTTTCGCGGCTCATGGGGGCAACCCCTACCAACGCCGAGATGGCTTTCCCACTGAGCCTTCCCAGCTCCGGCAGCTCGCAGGCCAGGGTTGCCATCAGCACCGGGCCAGCGCCTTTGAGCTTGGCAAAATCACGCCATCCATCCTGCTCGGCCAAGAGCGCTGCGATGATGGAATCGAGCTGCTTGATGCTCCTCTGGATCTCGCGCAGATGCTGATTCAGCATGGAAATCAGGCTGGGTTCGCTGAACGCGCGCATGCGCTGATGCTCGCTCACCCGCATCTGCACCAGATGGCGCCGACGCTGGCAGAGCTCACCCAGACGGCGCTGCCAGGCCGCTGGCGGGACGTAGCGGGTCAGCTTGAGAGCGTCGGCCATGTGAGCCAAAACCATGGCGTCAATGCGATCGGTCTTGGCCTGCTTCCCGGTGGCTGAGGCGAAGCTGCGGCCACGGCCTGGGTTGATCCGCACCATCGGCAAGCCAGCTCCGTGCAAGGCGTCCAGCGCCTTCTGTTCATAGCCGCCGCTGGCCTCCAGCACGACCTGCTTGGCTGGCCACTGCTGCAGCCACCTGATCAGACTGGCCCAGCCCCGCTTGTTGTTCTTGAACTGACGGAAGGCCTGTTCATGGACGGCTACATCCAGATTCTCACCGCTGACGTCGATTCCGATCCCAAACATGAGGCAACTCCGCTAGGCTGACAGGGTCGAGAGCTCCCCCCGCTTGCCCAGTCTTATCAGTACGAGTGCCAGCTCGATCAACTGTTCGGGCGGATCAGGGAGAAACCGGCGCGGAGATCCTTGCTACAGAGCGATCGAAAAGACCTAGAGCCGAACGGTCGTCCGCGCCGGGCTCTCGGCACCTAAGGTGCCAGACTCGGAAGAGATAAGAGCCGAGCCCATGCTCGGCTCCAGGATCAGTGGCAGCGCACCAGGATGACGGTGATGTTGTCCGACCCGCCGCCGTCCAATGCCGAGGCGACCAGGCTGTCCACGCATTCCTGGGCGCTGGCGTCGTCGTAGGCCAGGGTACGGGCGATGTCGCGGTCGTCGACGTCTTCGGTCAGGCCGTCGCTGCACAGCAGCAGCTGCATGCCCGGGCGCAGTTCGCCGCTGGTGGTGGCCACGTTCAGATGGTTCGGGTCGGTCACGCCCAGGGCCTGGGTGACCACGTTGCGGTGCGGGTGGGCGCGCGCCTGTTCGGCGGTCAGGTTGCCCTGCGCCACCAGTTCCTGCACCACGCTGTGGTCCTGGCTGAGCTGGGCCAGCTGGCCGTCGCGCCACAGGTAGGCGCGGCTGTCGCCCACCCAGGCCACTTCATAGCGGTTGCCCTGCACGCGCGCGGCGACCACGGTGGTGCCCATCGGCAGGGTGTCGTTGCGCCGCCGCGACGCGCGGATGATCTCTTCATCGGCGGTGCGGATGGCGTGCGCCAGCGGCGCGCCGCGGCGGATCTCGCGGACGATGGTCTCGCGTGCCAGGGCGCTGGCCACCTCACCGCAGGCGTGCCCGCCCATGCCGTCGGCCACCAGCCACAGGGCCAGCTCGCTGTCACCGTAATAGGTGTCCTCGTTGAGCTCGCGGCGCAGGCCAGGGTGGGTGAGGTGTCCGAATTCAATCATGGTGGTTGCTGGGCGGGGTCATGCCGGGGAGAACGGCATCATCACGGCCAAGCGGACATCCGGCAAGGCGTTCAGTCAGAAAATTTTCACATGATGGGCCGCAATGGCTTGTGGTCTGCCGCGCTTCCTCGTATGATGCGCGTCCCCGGTTCGCCGGGGAACACCTGGAGAGGTGGCAGAGCGGTTGAATGTACCTGACTCGAAATCAGGCAGGCGTTTATAGCGCCTCGGGGGTTCGAATCCCCCCCTCTCCGCCAGATTAAAAAAAACGGGCTGCCTCAGGGCAGCCCGTTTTTTTTGATCTGGCGCGGGACAGTCCTCCGGCAGGTCAGTAGATCCACGCCGTGCGTGGATGCCGTTCGCACACTGCGGGTTACCATGTGCCATTACCTGCTGGAGCGCTGCCATGACCGCTGAAATCCTTGTGCCTGTTTCCTTCGGCGAGCTGCTGGACAAGATCTCGATCCTGCAGATCAAGTCCGAGCGCATCAGCGATGAAGGCAAGCTGGCCAACGTGCGCCGCGAACTGTCCGCGCTGGATACCACCTGGATGGGCCACCCGGCCGCGGTGAAGGACATCGCCAAGCTGCGTGCCGATCTGAAGGCGGTCAACGAGCAGCTGTGGGACATCGAGGACGAGGTCCGCCTGAAGGAAAAGGCGCAGGCCTTCGACCAGGCGTTCGTCGACCTGGCCCGCAGCGTCTACCTGCGCAACGACGAGCGCGCGCGCATCAAGAAGGCGATCAACCTGGCGCTGGGCTCGGCGTACGTGGAAGAGAAGTCCTACAAGTAACCCCACGCCCTGCGTGGAGGGTGCGGGCCATGGGCGGCCCGCACCGGTCGCTCAGCCGAGGTGATCGGCGACGTAGCGCTCGAAGGCGGCGATGCCGTCCTCGACGGTGATCAGTTCCATCACATCGTCGAACTCGATCTTGGTGCCCCACTTCAGATCGGCAGCGGTCTTGCCCAGGTACTTGCGCGCGGCATCGTCGTAACGGTCCACGCAGTAGCGCCGGTCGGAATAGGGGCCGCTGCGGTGCGGGTTGCTGGCCGCATGCAGGCCCAGCACCTTGGCGCCCATCGCGTTGGCGATATGCATCGGGCCGGAATCAGGCGTCATCACCAGGTTGGCGCGGGCCAGCAGGGCCGGCAGCTGCTTCAGCGTGTCCCTGCCCACCAGGTCCAGCGCCGGCGTCGTCAGCTGGGTCAGGATGGCATCGGCCATGCTGCGCTCCAGCTCGCTGCGGCCGCCGCACAGCACCACCTGCCAGCCACGCGCGCTGGCATGGTTGGCCACGGCGGCATAGCGGTCGGCGTACCAGTTGCGCATGACGTGGCTGGAGCACGGCGAGATCATCAGCACCGGTCGGCCATCATCGGCCCACTGCGCTGCCGCCCATTCGTAGGCCGACGGCGGTACGGCCAGGTCCCAGCTCACTTCGGTCTGGCGCAGGCCCAGGGGTTCGCAGAAGCTGCCGATGGCATCGAGCACGTGGATGCCCGGGCGGTCGGGAATGCGTTCGTTGATGAACAGTCCGTGCAGGTCCTTGGAACGGCTGCGGTCGTAGCCGATGCGGCGCTCGGCTGGAATGAAGGCCGAAAGCAGGTTCGCGCGGAAGGCGACCTGCATCTGCAGCAGCGCTTCAAAGCGGCCCGGCGGCAGCTGCGTGCGCAGCTCCTTGACCCCGGCCATGCCGGTCTTCTTGTCGTACGCATGGAACACCACGCCAGGCAGGCCATCCAGCAGCTTGTGGCCGACCTTGTCGATGATCCAGTGGATCGGCGTGTCCGGGCGCGCGGCCTGCAGGGTGCGCACCAGGGGAACAACGTGGGTGACATCCCCCAGGGCAGACAGGCGCAGGAGGCACAAGGATGAGGACGCTGATGCCATGTGTTGTTAGACTCAATGGAATGGTCGTATTTGACGCCAATGAAGCGCTGACGCCATGCCGCGAGGGTCGCGGCATCGGGGCCATTCTGTTCGACCGCGAGCGGCTGCGGCAAGCCGACGTCGGCCTGTTCTCGCCCCAGCACTGGGGCAGCAAGGCCCGGCCGGTGGGTGAAGGCGGGCGGGGCAGTGCCTGGTTCGTCGATGCCTCCTTTGGTCCCGGGGTGCTGCGCCACTACCTGCGCGGCGGCCTGGCAGCCAAGCTCAGCCGGGACCAGTACATCTGGCGCGGCGCCGACCGTACCCGCAGTTTTGCCGAATTCCGGCTGATGCGCGCCCTGCGCGCGCAGAAGCTGCCGGTGCCCCGGCCGATAGCGGCCTTCTACATGCGTGAAGGCATGCGCTACCGCGCGGCCATCCTGATGGAACGCATCGAGGGCGTGCGCTCGCTGGCCGACCGCGCGCTGGTGGCCGGCCGTGGCGCGCCGTGGGAAGAGGCGGGCCGGCTGATCGCGCGCTTCCATCGCGCCGGCCTGGACCATGCCGACCTCAACGCCCACAACATCCTGTTCGATGGCAATGGCCACGGCTGGCTGATCGACTTCGACCGCGGGGTCATCCGCATCCCGGCCACGGCCTGGCGCGAGCGCAACCTCAAGCGCCTGCTGCGCTCGCTGGTCAAGCTGCGCGGCGAGCGCAGCGTGGAAGACGTGCAGAAGGACTACGCGCGGCTGCGTCGCGCCTATGACATGGCCTGGAACCGGGGCACCTGATGGACTGGTCGTTGCGTTTTCTCGGGGTCGGCAATGCGTCGGCGGTCGAGCTGGGTTCCCCCATGTCGGTCATCGAGCGTGATGGCCGCCCGTGGCTGACCATCGATTGCGGTGGCGAGGGCCTGACCGCCTTCAAGGCGCACTACGGGCACCTGCCGCAGGCGCTGTTCGTCACCCACGTCCACCTGGACCACGTGGCCGGCTTCGAGCGGCTGTTCGTGGATACCTTCTTCAACACGCACCGGCGCGGCAAAGTGCGCCTGTACGTGCCGGCCACCGTGGTGCCGCTGCTGCACAAGCGCGTGGGCGATTACCCCAACGTGCTGGCCGAAGGCGGTGCAAACTTCTGGGATGCCTTCCAGCTGGTCGTGGTGGGCGATGCGTTCTGGCATGAGGGCGTACGCCTGGAAGTGTTCCCGGCACGCCACCACTGGCCGGAGACCGCCTATGGCCTGCGCCTGCAGGGCGCGTTGACCTGGAGCGGCGATACCCGGCCGATTCCGGAGATGCTGGCGCGCTTTGCCAACGACAACGAACTGATCGCCCACGACTGCGGACTGCATGGCAATCCTTCGCACACCGGCGTGGATGACCTGGAGCGCGAGTACAGCGCCGAGCTGCAGTCGCGGATGATGCTCTACCACTACGCCAGCGCGGCCGATGGCCAGGCGCTGGCCGCGCGTGGGCACCGCGTGGCGCAGCCGGGGCAGTGCGTGCCGCTGGCGACCCCGACGGCGCCGCACGTGCTGGCGCAGGATCCGCCGTGACGGCCATGGGCCAGTCCATCTGCCTGGAATGCATCAGAACGAGTGCCCGGTAGCGCCGGGCCGTGCACGGCGAAGCGCGCCAACCAAGGTTGGCATCTACCAGAGTCTGAGCGATGGGCGTCGGTAGCGCCGGGCCATGCCCGGCGAAGCGCGGGCGGGCGGGGCATCGCCCAAAAAGGCGGTGGCCCCGCCGGCTGACCTCGGCGCCCGCGTCGATCGATACCGTTGCTGCCTTCCGGCCCTGGCGGGATTTTCGACCTAGCGTCGCGAGGGGCCGACGGGGCCACCATAGAGACGTTGGCCGCCCAAGGGCGGCCGGTTCACGGATCAGGGGAAGCAGCGCGTCGCGCGCCGGAGACCACAGCCGGACTGCACATCGGCTGGCCGATGGCAGGCGCGCATTCTAGCGCAGGCGGGCAGGTACGCGCCAGCGTCACGCGCGGTTTTCAATCCCCGCGTTGCCACAGCAGGTGCAGGTCGCCGTCCACGAAGCCCAGGCCGACGCCCTGGGCCATGCGCAATGGCGCACCGGGCGTGCCTTCCTGCACCAACGGCAACAGCAGCCCGCGCATGTTTTCCAGGCAGCTTTCCCAGTCCGGCCCGGTGAACGCAGTGGCGATTTCCAGTGGCGGATGGCTGGGGCGCCAGCACTCGTCGCATGGCCAGTCCGGGTCATTGGCATCGAAGCGCTCGCAGCCGACCAGTTCCAGGGTAAAGCTGGCTTCGTCGGCGGCCGCACCGTCCACCAGGTTGAAGCAGTAGCCGCGCAGCGATGCCGGGCGTGGTTCGCGCAACGTTGCAGCCAGCCACGTCGTCAGATCCTCTTCAACGCTCATGCAGCACCCCGGACGAAAGCGCCATCATGGCATGGCCGCTCCGCCTGAACCCTGTGTAATCACAGTGCGCGCAGCACGGCCCCGCGCATCCGGCGTTGCTAGAATGCGGCCGCAGGAGGAACGACCTCCCCCGCATCGGGAATCAATGACCAGGACGGCCTGGCCCTACCAAGAGGAGGGCCGTCATGGCCTGGATCTATCTGTTGTTTGCCGGCCTGCTGGAAATCGTCTGGGCCGTGGCGATGAAGCAGTCCGAGGGCTTCACCCGTCTTGCTCCCAGCGTGATCACCCTTGTCGGCATGATCGCCAGCTTCTGGCTGCTGGCCGTGGCCATGCGCACGCTGCCACTGGGTACCGCCTACACGATCTGGACGGGCATCGGCGCGGTCGGTGCCTTTGTGGTCGGCATCGTGTTCCTCGGCGAACAGGTCAGCGCGATGCGCATCGGTGCGGCCGTGCTGATTGTTTCCGGCCTGGTGCTGATGAAGCTCTCCAGTAGTTGAAGCTGCGGCGGTCAGGCGGAAATGCCTGCCAGTGCCGCATACATCACCACTACGTTGACCAGGAAGAAGTAGACGCCGCCGATGAGGGCGTAGCGCAGCAGGGTCAGCAGTTTGTTGCCGCCATAGACGCGCTGCTGCATCCACAGCAGGTAGACCGGCACCGACAGCCACAGCAGCGCGAGCAGCCATGGGCTGAGCGTGGTGATCAGGGGTGAGGCCAGCGCGTTGCTGATGCTGGCGACCAGGAAGGTCGCCAGTACCACCATCATCAGCCAGCAGTGGCTGTACAGCGCCACCACCAGGTGTTCGAGGTAGCCCATCGGGCGCGGGATGTAGGCGATGCGCAGGACCAGCGCAAACACCGGCATCAGGAAGAACAGCGCACCGGGCAGGGCGGTGAGGATCGCCTGCATGTACAGGTCGGTCTTGCCGCCCATGCGCTGGATGTTGGCGTTGCCGTTCTGCAGGCGCCGGTTGAGCCAGTTGTTGGCGAACTGCGGCAGGCCGGCCAGCACGATGGGATTGCTGTCTGCATCCCAGGGCTTGCCGTTGATGCTGTAGTTGAAGAACGTGCCGGGGTCGTCGCCGGCCGTGGGTGCGGTGGCGTCAGCGGGCGTGCCGAGTTCGGCCTTGCGCTGCGCCGCGGCTGCATTGACGGCAGCCCTGGCAATGGCCAGGCCGGGGTTGCCGGCATTGGCCGTGCCGGCCTGCTGGTCGATCAGTGCCATCTGCTGCGCGCGCACCGCCTCGACCTGCTCGGCGGTGGTGGCTTTGCCGAACAGCGAATTGCCGCTGGCGCCCACGCTGAAATCGTCAACGTGCACGAACATCTTGCCGATGAAGAACGTGAACAGCGTGAGGATGACGAACAGCCGCAACGGCTGCACGTAGCCCACCCGGCGGCCCTTGAGATAGTTCAGTGCAATGCGGCCGGGCACCCACAGGTCGCGCAGCGTGCGGAAGATGCGCCCGTCCAGGTGCCAGAACGATTCGAAGACTTCCTCGATGGCGTGGCCGACATGCTTGAGCGGGTTGTGCGCGGACTGCCCGCACTGGTGGCAGTAGTGGCCATGCAGGGCGGTGTTGCAGTTCTCGCAGGTGCCATGCGCCGGAGAACCGGCGTCGGGCAGGGCGGCGTGCACGCTGTCGGTCGAGTTCATCGGGCGAAGGGCCGGGTATTGGTTGAAGTCGCCTACGATAGCGATTTTTCAGGTTTCGTTCAGCTTTTGGGGCAGGGGTGTTTGTGGGTGCGCCATCCACGCATGGCGTGGATCTACCGAAGGCGTGCTTCCATGTGAACGGCGTGGATTCCTGGGCCGTGGCCGTCCGTCACCCGCTTGGTGACGCGGAAGCCCAGCGCGGTGTAGAAGCCCTCGGTGTGCTGGCTGGTGCTCAACGCAACGCGCTCCACGCGGGGATCGGTGGCGGCCTGCTGCAGGCGCATCCGTGCAAGATGGCGGCCGAGACCTTGTCTGTGCCGGGATTTTTCGACCATCCCCCAGCAGAACCCGGCGGTGCCGTTTGCGGGTGGCGACAGCCCCCCGCAGGCGACGATGCTGCCGTCGAGCTCGATGACCTGATAGGTGTGTTCCTCCGCCAGGTCGCGCAGGAACGACTCGAAATCCGGGCGTTCTTCCGGGGCGAAATAGGTCGGCAGATTGCTGTCAAAGATCGCCAGGCAGGCGGCCAGATCGTTGTGGTGGTAGGGGCGGGTCTTCATGGCGTGACCATAGCGCGTAGGGCCGGGTGGGGAAGGGCTGCCGGGCGGCGCGCCATCCACGCATGGCGTGGATCTACTGCCTTCGGGGGGAGAGGCAGGCAAAGGGAGGGGCCCATTCGTTGCGCAGCAACGCATGGGGCGAAGCGCGCAGCGCACTTCGCGTCCCGCGCCAGGTAAATAAAAAAGGCCGCCCGAAGGGCAGCCTTTTTTATTTATCTTGACCCGTCCTGAATTGGGTTGACACCTTTTCCCTCTGGAAAAGGAATGTTCAATGAAATCAACAATCAGGCGCAGCCAGCGGGATTACTCGCTGGCCTTCAGGTTGTCGGTGGTCGACCAGGTCGAGCGCGGGGAACTGACCTACAAAAAAGCCCAGGAGCGCTACGGGATTCAGGGACGCAGCACGGTCCTTTCCTGGCTTCGGCGGCATGGTCGGCAAGATTGGTCAGGTGGGGCATCATTCCCTTCCACCATCGATCAACTGTTCGGGCGGATCAGGGAGAAACCGCGGGCGGATCAGGGAGAAACCGGCGCGGAGATCCTTGCTACAGAGCGATCGAAAAGACCTAGAGCCGAACGGTCGTCCGCGCCGGGCTCTCGGCACCTAAGGTGCCAGACTCGGAAGAGATAAGAGCCGAGCCCATCCACGCATGGCGTGGATCTACACACGGCCCAACGTCAGCGCGCAACCACGCACGGCCGCGCCGCCATTGCAGCGGTGCGGCCGCTCGAACTCAGCGCAGGCCCGTCTCGTTGCGGGCGATCACCAGGCGCTGGATTTCCGAGGTGCCTTCGTAGATCTCGGTGATCTTGGCATCACGGAAGTAGCGCTCCAGCGGCATTTCCTTGGAATAGCCCATGCCGCCGTGGATCTGCACGGCCTGGTGGGTGATCCACATGGCCGCTTCGGACGCGGTGAGCTTGGCGATGGCCGCTTCGTTGCTGAAGCGCTTGCCCTCGCCCTTCACCCATGCCGCGCGCAGGGTCAGCAGCAGAGCCGCATCCAGCTTGCACTTCATGTCGGCGATCTTGGCCTGGGTCATCTGGAAGGTACCGATGGCGGCACCGAAGGCCTTGCGGTCCTTCACGTATTCCAGGGTTGCCTCATAGGCAGCACGGGCGATGCCGATGGCCTGCGAGGCGATGCCGATGCGGCCGGCGTCGAGCACGCCCATGGCGATCTTGAAGCCCTCGCCTTCCTGGCCCAGCACGTCCTCGGCCTGGGCCACGTAATCGTTGAACTCGATCTCGCACGTGGCCGAGGCGCGGATGCCCAGCTTCGGCTCGGTCTTGCCGCGGCCGAAACCGGCCTTGTCGGTGTCGACGAGGAAGGCGGTGATGCCGCGTGCGCCCTTGTCCGGCTCGCTCATCGCGAACAGCACGATGTACTTGGCCACCGGGCCGGAAGTGATCCAGCTCTTCTTGCCATTGATGATGTAGGTGCCGTCGGCCTGCTTGACCGCGCGGCAGCGCATGGCCGTGGCGTCCGAACCGGACTGCGGCTCGGTCAGGGCGAAGGCACCGATGGCCTCGCCTTCGGCGATGGCGCGCACGTACTTCTGCTTCTGCGCCTCGCTGCCATGGGTCAGGATGCCGTTGCAGAACAGCGAATTGTTGACCGACATGATCGTCGAATGCGCAGCATCACCGGCGGCGACCTCCACCATCGCCAGCACGTACGCAATCGGGTCCATGCCCGCGCCGCCGTATTCGGTCGGCACTTCGATGCCCATCAGGCCGTTCTCGCCCAGCAGGCGGATGTTCTCCAGGGGGAATTCGCCGGTGCGGTCATGGTGCTCCGCGCTCGGGGCGATCTTTTCCTGCGCGATGCGCCGCGCAACGTCCTGCAGCATCAACTGCTCTTCAGTAAAGCTGAAATCCACAACACCCTCCCAGGGACATGATGATATGGGCCACGCACAGCGTGCCCAGGTGCGCCGATTGTACCGGGGCCGGGCAACGGCGGCTGACTTGGGGGCGGTGGCGGCTTGACCGGGACAGGCGCCGTCGGCGAATATATCTCTATATCGCGATAGGTAGATATTTATGGATCTGGAAGACTGGTCGACCCGCCTGAAGGTGTTCGCCGACGCCACCCGTGTGCGCCTGCTGGCGCTGCTGGAACAGGAAGAGCTGACCGTGGCCGAGCTGTCGGCGATCACCCGGCTGGCGCAGCCGCGGGTGTCGACCCACCTGGCGCGCCTGAAGGAAGCGGGCCTGGTCCGCGACCGCCGTGCCGGCGTGTCGGCCTACTACCGCTTCGACGATGCCCAGCTGGACCCGGCGCAACGCGCATTGTGGCATGCCTTGAGCAACGGAAGCGATGACCCGCTGCTGCGCCAGGATGCTGAACGCGTCGCCGCAGTGATGGCCAGCCGTGCCGCCGACCAGAACTGGGCCGACAGCGTGGCCGGCGACATGGAGCGCCACTACTCCCCGGGCCGCACCTGGGAAGCGCTGGCACGCACGGCACTGCCGCTGCTGGAAACCGGCGACGTGCTGGACATCGCCTCCGGTGACGGCGTGCTGGCCGAACTGGTCGCGCCGCACGCCAGCCGCTACGTGTGCATCGACACCAGCGCGCGCGTGGTGGCCGCCGCCAGCGAGCGCCTGCGCCGCCTGCCCAACGTGGAGGTGCGCGAGGGCGACATGCACGCCCTGCCCTTCAAGGACCGCACGTTCGACCTGGTGGTGCTGATGCACGCGCTGACCTATGCCAGCAAGCCGGCGCAGGCCGTGGCCGAGTCCGCGCGCGTGCTGCGCCCGGGTGGCCGCCTGCTGCTGTGCAGCCTGGCCCGCCACGAGCACAAGGCCGCGGTGGAAGCCTACGGCCACGTCAACCTCGGCTTCAGCGACAAGGAACTGCGCAAGTTCGTCGACAAGGCCGGGCTGCAGGTCTCCAGCCTGGAAACGGTGACCCGTGAAAAGCGCCCGCCGCATTTTGAAGTCATCTCGCTGATCGCCAACAAGCCCTGAGGTCGCCGTGTCCGCCCTGCCCTGGCTGCATCCCGAACGTGCCCATGCCCTGCTCGCCGCGCTGCGCGAGCGCATCCTGATCATCGATGGGGCGATGGGCACCATGATCCAGCGCCATGGCCTGCAGGAAGCGGATTACCGCGGCGAACGTTTCGCCGGGGGCTACGACCACAGCCATGGCCCCGGCTGCGACCACGGCACGCCGGAAGGCCATGACCTGAAGGGCAACAACGACCTGCTGCTGCTGACCCGGCCGCAGGTCATCGGCGATATCCACACCGCCTACCTCCAGGCCGGTGCGGACCTGGTGGAAACCAACACCTTCAACGCCACCTCGGTCAGCCAGGCCGACTACCACCTGGAACACCTGGTGTATGAGCTGAACAAGGCTGGCGCCGCCGTCGCGCGTGCCTGCTGCGATGCCGTGGAAGCGACCACGCCGGACAAGCCGCGCTTCGTCATCGGCGTGATCGGGCCGACCAGCCGTACCGCCTCGATCAGCCCGGACGTGAACGATCCCGGCTTCCGCAACACCAGTTTCGACGAACTCCGCGATACCTACCGCGAGGCCATCGAAGGCCTGATCGACGGTGGTGCCGACACCCTGATGGTGGAGACCATCTTCGACACGCTCAACGCCAAGGCCGCGCTGTATGCGCTGGAAGAGGCCTTCGATGCACGCGGAGCACGCCTGCCGGTGATGATCTCCGGCACCATCACCGATGCCTCCGGCCGCACCCTGTCGGGGCAGACCGCCGATGCGTTCCATGCGTCGCTTGCCCACGCACGCCCGCTGTCGATCGGCCTGAACTGCGCGCTGGGTGCTGACGCCATGCGCCCGCACGTGGAGACCCTGTCCCAGGTGGCGGACTGCCACGTCAGCGCCCACCCCAATGCGGGCCTGCCCAATGCCTTCGGCGAGTACGACGAGACGCCCGAGGAAATGGCCGCCACCCTGCGCGGCTTCGCCGAGGATGGCCTGCTGAACCTGGTCGGTGGCTGCTGCGGCTCCACGCCGGACCACATCCGCGCCATCGCCGAGGCCGTGGCCGGTCTGCCGCCGCGCGCCCTGCCCGGCGCACAGGAGCAGCAGGCCGCATGAGCACTTCGCCCTACACCCGCCTGTCCGGCCTGGAACCGCTGGTCATCACCCCGGACCTGCTGTTCGTCAACGTCGGCGAACGTACCAACGTCACCGGCAGCGCGCAGTTCCGCAAGCTCATCAAGGAAGGCCGCTACGAAGAAGCGGTGGACGTCGCCCGCCAACAGGTGGCCAGTGGCGCGCAGATCCTCGACGTCAACATGGACGAAGGCCTGATCGATTCGGAAGCGGCGATGACCCGCTACCTCAACCTGATCATGTCCGAGCCGGACATCGCGCGCATTCCGGTGATGGTCGACTCCTCCAAGTGGAGCGTGATCGAGGCTGGCCTGAAGTGCCTGCAGGGCAAGAGCGTGGTCAACTCGATCTCGCTGAAGGAAGGCGAGGCGCTGTTCCGCGAACACGCCCGCAAGGTGCTGCGCTATGGCGCTGCCGCGGTGGTGATGGCCTTCGACGAGGCCGGCCAGGCCGACACCTGCGCACGCAAGGTCGAGATCTGTACCCGCGCCTATCGCATCCTCGTCGATGAGATCGGCTTCCCGCCGCAGGACATCATCTTCGACCCGAACATCTTCGCCGTCGCCACCGGTATCGAAGAGCACGACAACTACGCGGTCGACTTCATCGAAGCCACCCGCATCATCAAGCAGACCCTGCCGCACTGCCATGTGTCCGGCGGCGTCTCCAACGTCTCGTTCTCGTTCCGCGGCAATGAAACGGTGCGCCAGGCCATCCACTCGGTGTTCCTCTACCACGCCATCGCCGCCGGCATGGACATGGGCATCGTCAACGCCGGCGCCATGCCGATCTACGACGAGCTGGAGCCGGAGCTGCGCGAGCGCGTGGAGGACGTGATCCTCAACCGCCGCAGCGATGCCACCGAACGCCTGCTGGAGATTGCCGAGCGCTACAAGGGCAAGAAGGGCGCGGCGAAAACCGAAGACCTCGCCTGGCGCGAAAAGCCGGTGGCACAGCGCCTGGCGCACGCACTGGTGCACGGCCTGGATGCCTTCGTGGAGGAGGACACCGAGCTGGCGCGGCAGGCCTCCAGCCGCCCGCTGGACGTGATCGAAGGGCCGCTGATGGACGGCATGAACGTGGTCGGCGACCTGTTCGGCGCCGGCAAGATGTTCCTGCCGCAGGTGGTGAAGTCCGCGCGCGTGATGAAGAAGGCCGTGGCCTACCTGCTGCCCTACATCGAAGCGGAGAAGGCGCGTAGCGGCGACACCGCCCGCAGCAACGGCAAGATCATCATGGCCACGGTGAAGGGCGATGTACACGACATCGGCAAGAACATCGTCGGCGTGGTCCTGGCCTGCAACAACTTCGAGGTCGTGGACCTGGGCGTGATGGTGCCGGCGCAGAAGATCCTCGACGCCGCGCGCGAGCACAACGCCGACCTGATCGGCCTGTCCGGACTGATCACGCCCTCGCTGGAGGAAATGAGCCACGTGGCGCGCGAAATGGAGCGCCAGGGCTTCGACCTGCCGCTGCTGATCGGCGGCGCGACCACCTCGCGCGCGCATACCGCGCTGAAGATCGACCCGCATTACAAGGCGCCGACCGTCTGGGTGAAGGATGCCTCGCGCGCCGTCGGCGTGGCCCAGTCGCTGATCTCGCGCGATCTGCGCGAAGCCTTCGTCGCCGCCAACGAAGCCGACTACGCCGACATCCGCGCCCGCCATCGCAACCGCGGCGATGCCAAGCGCCTGGTTTCACTGGAACACGCGCGTGGGCAGAAATTCCAGGGCGACTGGGTGAACTACACACCGCCGGCACCCAAACTGCCGGGCCTGCATGTGTTCGATGACTACCCGCTGGCCGAACTGGTCGATTACATCGACTGGACGCCGTTCTTCCAGGCGTGGGAACTGGCCGGCAAATACCCGGCCATCCTCACCGATGAGATCGTCGGCACCCAGGCCAGCGAGCTGTACCGCGACGCACGCGCGATGCTCGGCCGCATCGTCGGCGAGAAGTGGCTGCAGGCCAAGGCCGTGTTCGGGCTGTGGCCGGCCAACAGCGTCGGCGATGACGTGCGCGTGCAGCACCCGCAGGGCGAAACCACCCTGCACTTCCTGCGGCAGCAGGTGGACAAGCCGGCCGAGCGCCCGGACTTCTGCCTGGCCGATTTCGTCGCGCCTGCCGACAGTGGCCGGCAGGACTGGATCGGCGCCTTCGCGGTGACCGCCGGCATCGGCATCGACGCCCACGTCGCGCGCTTCGAAGCCGACCACGACGACTACAACGCGATCCTGCTGAAGGCCCTCGCCGACCGTTTCGCCGAAGCGCTGGCCGAACGCCTGCACCAGCGCGTGCGCACGGAATTCTGGGGCTACGACCACGCCGAGACGCTGGACAACGAAGCCCTGATCGACGAAAAGTACCGCGGCATCCGCCCGGCGCCCGGCTATCCCGCCTGCCCCGAGCACAGCGAAAAGCGCCGGCTGTTCGACCTCCTGCAGGCAGAGTCCAACGCCGGCATGGAGCTGACCGAAAGCTTCGCCATGCTGCCCACCGCCGCCGTGTCGGGCTACTACTTCAGCCACCCGCAGAGCCAGTATTTCGTGGTGGGCCGCCTCAGCCGCGAACAGGTCAGCGACTACGCCCGCCGCAAGGGCGTCGACCGCGCCCAGGCCGAGCGCTGGCTGGCCTCCAACCTCGACTACGACCCCGAATGAGGCGGTAGCGCTGGGCATGCCCCGGCGCCACGTGCATTATTCCCGCGATGACCGTTCCCGCCGCCCGCCTCTCCAGCTTCTACCTGTTCTATTACGCCGCGCTCGGCGCGTTCACGCCGTACTGGAGCCTGTTCCTGACCGCGCGCGGGATGAGCGTCACCGCCATCAGCGTGATGATGGGCCTGTGGTACGCCACCCGCGTGATCGCGCCCAGCACCTGGACATCACTGGCGGCGGCCTCGCCACGCCCGATCCGCCTGCTGCGGGTGGGCTGCGTGCTGACGCTGCTGAGTTTCGCGGTGTTCCTGCTGCCGCTGCCGCAGCCGTGGATGTACCCGGCGATGGTGGTGTTCTGCTTCTTCTACAACGCGGTGATGCCGCAGTTCGAGTCGATCACCCTCACCCATCTGGGCAGCGACAGCCATCGTTACGGGCTGATCCGGGTCTGGGGCTCGCTGGGCTTCATCGCCATCGTCACCCTGTTCGGCTGGCTGATCGAAGGCGACGGCAGCGGCAGCCGCGCCGGGCTGCTGCCGTGGATGATGCTGCCGTTGTTCGCCCTGCTGGTGGCTTCGGCCTTCAGCAACCAGTACGCACGCGGCATCGGCAAGGCCGAGGGCGACGCCAGCGGTTTCTGGCAGATCGTGCGCCGACCGCCGGTGCTCGCGTTCTTCCTGGCCGCGTTCATGGAACAGCTGTCGTTCGGGCCGTACTACACGTTCTTCTCGGTCTACATGGACCACCACGGCTACCGCACCTCGACCCTCGGCCTGTTGTGGACCATCGGCGTGGTGTTCGAGGTGGGCGTGTTCTTCACCATCGGCCGCTTCTTCCGCCGCTACGACGCCAGCTGGATGCTGCTGATCGCGCTGATCAGCTCCTGCCTGCGCTGGGCGGTCACCGCATTGTTCCCGGAAAACCTGCCGGTGATGCTGGTGGCGCAGACCGCACATGCGCTGGGCTTCGCCGCCTTCTTCGCCGCGGCCATGCAGATGCTGGCGACCTATTTCCCGGGCCGGCTCAACGGCCACGGCCAGGGCCTGCTGTACGGCTTCTCGTCCGGTGTCGGCGGCGTGCTCGGCGCACTCATCGCCGGCCAGCTGTGGCCCATCGACAACGGCCGCACCGCGTTCCTCGCCGGCAGCGGCTTTGCCCTGGTCGGCGCCCTGCTGTGCTTCTTCGCGCTGAGCCTGCCGTTGATCCGCGCGCGGCGCAGCGCCACCGGCACGCACTGACGAAAACGCCGGGCAATGCCCGGCCTCCTCGTCATCCTGCAGACCTGCTTACCAGACCAGGTCGTCCGGCACCTGGAACTGCGGATCCGCATACGGATCTTCTTCGGCCGGTGCATTCGGATCGACCTTCAGCGCCACCGATGCGGCGAACACGGCCTCCGACTGCGCCAGCAGCTCGGCGGTCACCAGCAGGTAACGGCCGTTGAGCTGGACCACGCCCAGCTCACCTGCATTGAGCGCGGTCAGCTGCGCAGCGGTCACGTAGATGCGCTTGATCTTGCCGCCGTAGGGGAAGTGACGGGCGATGTCGGCCGCCTCGTCATTGAGCCCCTTGTCCTTCAGCAGTTCTTCCAGCTTGGCCTTGGCCTCGCGGCGCTGGCGCGCTTCTTCCTGCTTCAGGCGCTCGGTCTCGATGCGCTCTTCTTTTTCCTTCTGCGCGCGGATGGCGTAGGCCTTGGCCAGGTCCATCTCTTCGGCAGTGCGCGGCTTGCGCGGGCCCTGCTGGCCCGGGCCACGCGACGGGCCGGGCTTGCCGGCACCACCACGGCCATGGCCACGACGCTCGCCGGGCTTGTGTTCGCCCTTGCCAGCGCCCTGCGGCCTTGCATTGCCATTGCCATTGCCACCCTTGCCCTGCGGGCGGCCATCACGGCGGGGGGCATCGTTCTTGCGCTCGGGCTTGGGTGCCGGCTTGAAGCCCAGGCCCATCAGCTGGTCGCGGAGGGTATCGCTCATAGGAATCGGATCAGTAGTGCGGCGGCGGCGGTTCGCTCGCCGGATCGGAAGAATTCAATGCGTTGCGGACCTTGCCCAGGTCTTCCAGCAGCACGCGCAGCACATCGGCATTGCGGCTGCCCTGCATGCTTGCAGCGGCCAGCGCATCGCTCAGTTCGGCCAGCGCGTGTTCCTGGAAGGACACGCGCATCTCCAGTTCGACCAGGCGCGCTTCCAGCGCCTGCTCACGTTCACTCGGCAACTCAGACATGCAACGAACGCCCCCGGCCAATGCCGTAATAAGCCAAGCCGGCAGCCTCGACCTCGGACGGGTCGTACAGGTTGCGGCCATCGAACACCACCGCGTCCTTCAGCTGCGAACGCAGCGCCTGGAAATCGGGGCTGCGGAACTGCTTCCACTCGGTCACCACGACCACCGCAGCGGCGCCCTGCAGGGCCTCGTCGGCACTGCCGCAGAACACCAGGTCGTCGCGCTGCCCGAAGATGCGCTGCGCTTCATGGGTGGCTTCCGGGTCGTAGGCACGCACCGTCGCACCGGCGTCCCACAGCTGGGCCAGCAGGCGGCGGCTGGATGCCTCGCGCATGTCGTCGGTATTGGGCTTGAAGGCCAGGCCCCACACCGCAAACGTCTTCCCACGCAGGCTGGCGCCCGCATCCGTGCCGTAATGGCGCTGGATGAGTTCGAACAGATGGCCCTTCTGCGCATCATTGACCGCTTCGACGGCGTTGAGCAGCTTCGGCTCCAGGCCGTACTGCTGCGCGGTGCTGGCCAGCGCCTGCACATCCTTGGGGAAGCACGAGCCACCGTAACCGGCGCCCGGGTAGATGAAGTGCCAGCCGATGCGCGGGTCCGAGCCGATGCCCTGGCGGACCTGCTCGATGTCGGCGCCGACGCGCTCGGCGATGTTGGCGATTTCGTTCATGAACGAAATCTTGGTCGCCAGCATCGCGTTGGCCGCGTACTTGGTCAGCTCGGCCGAACGCACGTCCATTTCCACCACGCGGTCGTGGTTGCGGTTGAACGGTGCATACAGGCGGCGCATCACCGCCACCGATTCGGCGCTGGTGGCGCCGATGATGATGCGGTCCGGGCGCATGCAGTCAGCCACCGCATCGCCTTCCTTCAGGAACTCGGGGTTGGACACCACGTCGAAGGCGATGTCCGCACCACGCGCGGAAAGCTCGGCGGCGATCGCTGCACGCACCTTGTCGGCGGTGCCCACCGGCACCGTCGACTTGTTCACCACCACGGTCGGCACGCTCATGTGCCGGCCGATGGTGCGGGCCACGGCCAGCACGTACTGCAGGTCGGCGCTGCCATCCTCGTCCGGCGGCGTGCCGACGGCGATGAACACCACCTGCCCATGGTCGATGGCGGCTGCGGCATCGGTGGTGAACGCCAGCCGCGACGCGGCATGGTTGGCCTTCACCATCGGCTCCAGGCCCGGCTCGTAGATCGGGATGATGCCCTGGTTGAGGCCGTCCACCTTGGCCTGGTCGATATCCACGCAGACCACCTGGTGGCCGGCATCGGCCAGGCAGGTCCCTGTCACCAGACCGACGTAGCCGGTACCGAAAATCGCAACGCGCATGTCCGTGCTGACTCCTGGGGGCTTACGGCAGAACGCCCAGCAGCTCGACGTCGAAGGTCAGCGTGGCGTTCGGGCCGATCGGGCCACCCGGGGTGCCGTTCTCGCCATAGGCCAGGTCGCCCGGGATCCAGAAGCGGTACTTGGAACCGACCGGCATCAGGGCCACGCCCTCGGTCCAGCCCTTGATGACCTGGTCCAGGCCGAACTCGGCCGGGCCACGGCTGGCGGAGCTGTCGAACACGGTGCCGTCCAGCAGCTTGCCTTCGTAGTTCACGCGCACCTTGCTGCTCGGCAGCGGGCGCTCGCCGCTACCCGGGCGGATCACCTGGTACTGCAGGCCCGAGGCGGTGGTCACCACGCCCGGCTGGGTCTTGTTCTTGGCCAGGAACGCGTTGCCTTCCTGACGGTTGGTCTGCGCAGCCTGGGCGGCCTTGGCCTGCATTTCAGCCTGCTTGGTGCTCATGAACGACTGGATGGTGGCCGTCGCGTCAGCTTCGGTCATCTTCGGCTGGCCCTTGCTCAGAGCGGTGCTGATCGCGTCAAACAGCGAGGCCGTATCGATGTCGTCCTTCAGCTGCGCCAGCGACGGGCCGACCGAGTAGGAACCGATCATCTGAGCGACCTTGACGCGGTCGACCTTGGCCGGCTGCGAGCCCGGTGCCATGCCCGGAACCTGCTGACCGCTGCGGGCCATCACGACCTGGCGCAGGGCCGCGTCGGTGGCCTTGGCCTGGTCCTGGGTGATCTGCGGCTGCAGGCCTTCGAACGAACGCTCGACGGCGGTGCGCAGTGCGGCCACGTCGATTTCATCGGCGATCGGTGCGAACGACTTGGCCACATCCAGACCGATGGCGTAGCCGAGCTTCTGCTTGGGGGAATTCAAGGTTGCGGTCTCCTTGGCGGCCGCCGGTGCGGCCGGTTGTTGCGACAGGGCAACACCAGAGGTGCCCATCGCCAGAATCAGAACCGACGCCGCTGCGCCGCGCATTCCCATCTTCATTCGCTGCATTCCTGGAAGTGTCTGGGCGCCGACGTCGGCGCGAAAGCAATCATTGTCGCACGCACGCCGGAGATGTCGAGGCGCGCGTGCCGTCATTCAATGGGTGGCCGGCGCAGCCAGCGCCTTGTCGATGGCCGCTTTCAGCTGCGGATCATCCGGAGTGACCTTGCTGGCGAACTGGGCAATGACCTTGCCATCGCGGCCCACCAGGTACTTGTGGAAGTTCCAGCCCGGGGCAACGCCGGTGGCGGCGGTCAGGCGCTGGTACAGCGGCGTGGCCTCGGCACCGACCACGTGCACCTTCTCGAACATCGGGAACTTGACGCCGTAGGTCAGCGTGCAGAAATCCTGGATCTGCTTCTCATCGCCGGGCTCCTGGCCCTTGAAATCATTCGACGGGAAGCCGAGCACGGCAAAGCCCTTGCTGGCGTACTGCTTGTGCAGCGCCTCCAGGCCTTCGTACTGCGGGGTGTAGCCACACTTGCTGGCGGTGTTGACCACCAGCAGCACCTGGCCGTGGTAGCGCTTTTCCAGGTTGACCTGCTGCTTGCCGGCCAACGGGCGGTAGCTCACATCAAGCAGATCGGCGGCCAGGGCGCTGGCCGACCCGGCCAGGCCGAAGGCCAGCACGGTCAACAGGGACAGGCCGCGAAGGCGGCGCGGGAGAGCAATCGGCAGAGGCATGAGGGTCGTTCCGCGGTAGCTGTTTCAGGGCTCCGGCCAGCTCCGGCCGGGAATCGGCCGAACTATAGCACCGGGGCCCGGAGCGCCTGCCGTTGCAGGGGCCGCCTCACTTTGCGCGGCGTGGCGGCTGCCGTCCCTGGGTCCCGCCAGCGCACCGCCGATGACATAGCATCGATGTTGCTGAATGGAAGCGGGTCCGGAAAACACGGCTGTGCGAAGCCCGTTCTCCAATCAGATCAATCACTTGACTCGATAGCTTCAAAAGTGTGACCACCCCTGCCATCAGTTGGGTTGCAGCGGGTCTTGCACGACAGCGTGCCGGTGTTATAGTTGCATACAACACCAGTCACCTGAGACAGGGGGAAACCATGAACATCCAGATGCGACGCCGCCATGCCGCCCCTGCGGTCACGGCCGTATCCACGCTGTTGGCCCTGCTCTGGCTGGCCCTGCCGGCACCGCCGGCGCCCTCCTCCTCCCCCGACAACACCCCGCAGGACGCAGCACCCTTCACGGCCGGGAACGCCGAACCCTCTCCCCCTCCCCCGCGTCGGCTGCACAGCTCCCTGTCCATGCCGTACTTCTCGTTCGCACAGCCGCTGACCCCACGGAGCTGAATATGAGCGACATCCAGTGGAGCGACGGCGCTCCCATCTACCGCCAGCTGAAGGAGCGCGTGATCGCCATGATGCTCGACGGAATCCTCAAGCCGGGCGACGCCCTGCCTTCGGTGCGCCAGGTGGCCGCCGACTACCAGCTCAATCCCATCACCGTTTCGCGCGCCTACCAGGAACTGGCCGATGAAGGCCTGGTCGAGAAGCGCCGCGGCCTGGGCATGTTCATGACCGAGCAGGCCGCCACGCAGCTGCGCAGCAGCGAGCGCGAGCGCTTCCTCAATGAAGAATGGCCGGTGGTCCTGGAGCGCATCCAGCGCCTGGGCCTGAGCCTCGACGAATTGCTGCCCCAGGGGAAGATCCGATGAGTACCGTCGCAAGCGAAGCCGTCATCACCGCCAAGGGCCTGCGCAAGGCCTACAAGAACACCGTTGCCCTCGACAACGCCAGCTTCTCCATTCCGGCAGGCCGCATCGTCGGCCTGATCGGGCCCAATGGCGCCGGCAAGACCACCGCACTGAAGGCCATCCTCGGCCTGACCTCGGTGGAGGGCGAGCTGTCGGTGCTGGGCCGCGACCCACGGGCGCACCGCGATGAACTGATGAAGGACATCTGCTTCATCGCCGACGTGGCCGTGCTGCCGCGCTGGCTGAAGGTGCGCGAGGCCATCGATTTCGTGGCCGGCGTGCACCCGCGCTTCGACCGCGCCCGCTGCGAACGCTTCCTGGCCAACACCAAGCTGCAGCCCAAGCAGCGCGTGCGCGAGCTGTCCAAGGGCATGATCGTGCAGCTGCACCTGGCCCTGGTGATGGCCATCGACGCCCGCATCCTGGTGCTGGACGAGCCGACCCTTGGCCTGGACATCCTGTACCGCAAGGAGTTCTACCAGCGCCTGCTGGAGGACTACTTCGACGAGCAGAAGACGATCATCGTCACCACCCACCAGGTGGAAGAGATCGAGCACATCCTCAGCGACGTGATGTTCATCCGCGATGGCCGCGTGGTCCTCAGCGCGGAGATGGACGAGGTGGGCGAACGCTACACCGAGCTGCTGGTGGGTGCAGACCAGCTGGAAACCGCCCGCGCACTGAAGCCGATCGACGAGCGCGCCCAGGCCTTCGGCAAGACCGTGCTGCTGTTTGACGGCGTGCCGCGCAGCCAGCTTTCCACCCTGGGCGAGACCCGCAACGCGGGCCTGGCCGATCTGTTCGTCGCTGTCATGAAGGGGACCTACGCATGAATGCCGTCAACCATCCGGTCAGCCCCGCAGGCACCCTGCGCTGGCTGCTCAAGCGCGAATACTGGGAGAACCGCGGCGGCTTCCTGTACGCCCCGCTGATCGCCGGCATCGTCTCGCTGCTGATGAGCGCGGTGGGCATCGGCCTGGGCCTGTTCGCCCTGCACCGCGCCGCCCGCGACGGCGGCCTGCACGTCGATGGCGAGGACGTGAACATCAACGGCCTGGACCTGGCCCTGCTGACCCAGAAGATCAGCGCCAAGGACATGGCCGACCTCGGCAACGGCCTGGACCTGACCCTGCTGCTCAGCTCCACCTGGCCCTTCCTGGTGCTGGCCTTCGTGGTGTTCTTCTACTGCCTGGGCGCCCTCTACGACGACCGCCGCGACCGCAGCATCCTGTTCTGGAAGTCGCTGCCGCTGTCGGACACCCAGACCGTGCTGTCCAAGGTGATCAGCGCCCTGGTCATCGCGCCGCTGGTGGCCACCCTGGCCGCCGTCGCCACCATGTTCGGCTTCCTGCTGATCATCAGCATCGTCGCGGTCACCCACGGCGGCAGCGCGACCACCCTGATCTGGGGCCCGGCCAGCCCGCTGACCCTGAGCGCCGGCCTGCTGACCGCCATCCCGGTGTACGCGCTCTGGGCGCTGCCGACCGCCGGCTGGCTGCTGCTGTGCTCGGCCTGGGCCAAGAGCAAGCCGTTCCTGTGGGCGGTCATGCTGCCGCTGTTCGCCGGCATCATCGTCAGCACCACCAAGCTGATGCATCTGTTCGACATGACCACCGGCTGGTTCTGGCAGCACATCGTCGCCCGCCTGCTGCTGGGCACGGTGCCCGGCGTGGACCTGGTCTACCGCCTCAGCGCGAACGACAAGGCCAAGAACGTCGAGTCGCTGGCCGCGCTGATGAGCCCGGCCGAGCAGCTGAAGACCCTGGCCATGCCCGATCTGTGGATCGGTGCAGCGTTCGGCGTCGCCTTCATCATCCTGGCCATCCGCCTGCGCAAGCGCGCCGGCGAAATCTGATCCCTTCCCGGAGAGACCACCATGCGTACCCTGCTCGCCTGTAGTGCCCTGTTGCTGCTGTTGCCACTGTCGGTGCAGGCCGCCGACGCACCGAACTGCAAGCTTTCCGCGCCGCGCTCGCTGAAGCTGGACACGGCCGGTGCCAAGGCCGTGGTGTTCGAGGTCAACCAGCACGACCTGAAGGTGGTCGCCAATGCCGGCGGTGGCCAGCTGGAAGGCCGCGCCTGCGCGTCCAGCCAGGAGCTGCTGGACCAGCTGCGGCTGGACCAGCGCCGCGAAGGCGACAAGCTGGTGGTCAGCCTGCGCCGTGACAGCCGGCCCGGCATCAGCCTGGGCAACTTCCATGCCTGGCTGGACATCCGTGGCAGCGTGCCGGACAACCTGCCGCTGCAGTTCCGCATCGGTTCCGGCGATGCCAGCGTGGACAACGCGCAGTCGCTGAGCATGGATGTCGGCTCCGGTGATGGCATCGCCCGCGGCACGCGGGGCAGCGTGCATGCTGCGGTCGGCTCGGGCGACCTGGACATCGACGGCGCCGCATCGCTGAACCTGCTGTCGCTGGGTTCGGGCGATGTCAAGGCCCGCAACATCGGCGGCGACGCCGTGGTCGGCACCGTCGGTTCGGGTGACCTGAAGATCAGCGACGTGCGCGGCAACGCGCGGCTGGAAACGGTCGGCTCGGGCGACATCGGCTTCCGCCAGGTGAAGGGCAACGTGGAGATCGGCGTGGTCGGCTCCGGCGACGTGGACATCGACCAGACCGGCGGCAACGTGCACGTGCGCAGCCACGGCTCGGGCGACATCACCGTCAACGGCGCCGGCGGCAACCTGACCGTCGACCACAGTGGCAGCGGCGACGTCCGCCATCGCGACATCGGCGGCAAGGTCACCCTGCCGCGCGGCAAGTAAGCCATCCATCCATTGCCTTGAGGGGAACGCAATGAACCTGCTGCGCCTGATGCCTGCCGTCCTGCTGTGCCTGCCGCTGATCGCCTGTGGCGGTACGTCTTCGTCTTCCTCTTCGCCGTCGGACACGTCGCCGGGCAAGGCCGTGGCCGATGCCACCGGCGAGATCGGCAAGAGCGTCAAGGAAGCCACCGACAAGGCCCGCGAGGAAATCGCCAAGGGCAACATCAAGATTTCCTCGGACAAGCAGCCGCGTGCGGAGATCACCCCGGATGGCCGCCTGCTGATCGCCGGCAAGGAAGTGGAGACCACGCCGGCACAGCGTCGCCAGCTGCTGGACTATCGCGGCCAGATCGCCGGCATCGCCCAGGACGGCATGGAGATCGGCGTGGCCGGTGCCAAGCTGGGCGCCAGCGCCGCCAGCGAAGCGATCAAGGGCGTGTTCAGTGGCGACACCGACGGTATCGAGAAGCGCATCAATGCCGAGGCCGAGAAGATCGAAGCCCAGGCCAAGCAGCTGTGCAACCGGCTGCCGGCGATGCTGGCCAGCCAGCAGGCACTGGCCCGCGACCTGCCGGCGTTCCAGCCCTACGCCACCATGGACCAGCGCGACATCGACGACTGCAACACCAACACCGTGGTCAACCGCTGACCCTGTGACACTTCGCCGCACCCGGCCGGCAACCTGACCCGTTGCCGGCCGTGGCGGGCCGCCCGGGCTTACAATGGCGGCCCCCGATGCACCCGATAGAACCGCCATGAAAAAGCTGTTGCTGCTGCTGGTCGCCCTGCTCTGCCTGGGCCTGGCCGGCTGCGACCAGGACTACCGCAACCACCGCGCCGAGCGCGGCAAGCCCAAGATCTCCGTCAGCGAAAGCATGGTGACGGTGCGCCGCCAGCCGGCGCCGAACATCATCATCCTGCCCGACGGCACGATGAAGGTGGACGAGATCCAGATCCCGCTGAACGATGGCCAGCGGCAGATGCTGCAGACCATGTTCGGCAAGCTGCAGGTGCTGCGCCAGAACACCCTGGTGGCGGCCCCGGCCGATCCGAACATGCAGCCGGTGAAGATCCAGCCACCGGAGGGCATGGAGGTGATTCCGCCGGACCTGGTGCAGGCCATCCCGGAGTTCAAGGATTACACCGAGACGTTCGGCAACATCGTCGCCGACCGTCGCTGATACGAAAAACGCCGCCCCAGGGGCGGCGTTTTCGTTTGATGCGTGGATGCCGCCAGATCAGCCGCCGGCACCACCACCACCGGCCTGGATGCCACCGGCGGTCAGCGCGGTCGGGTCCAGCAGGCGGCGCAGCTCGGCCTCGTCCAGGCCACTGTCCTCCAGCGCCACATCCAGCACCGGGCGCTGTTCCTTGTAGGCCCGCTTGGCGATGGCCGCCGCCTTCTCATAGCCGATGATCGGGTTCAGCGCGGTCACCAGGATCGGATTGCGCGCCAGCGCCTCGGCCACACGGTCCTCGCGCACCTTCAGCCCCTTGATCGCGCTGTCGGCCAGCAGGACGGACACGTTGGCCAGCAGGCCGATGCCATCCAGCAGGTTAACCGCGATCAGCGGCAGGGTGACATTGAGCTGGAAGTTGCCGGTCTGCCCGGCCACGGTGATCGCGGTGTGGTGGCCGATCACCTGCGCGCAGGCCATCACGGTCGCCTCGGGAATGACCGGGTTGACCTTGCCCGGCATGATCGAGCTGCCCGGCTGCAGGGCCGGCAGTTCGATCTCGCCCAGCCCGGCCAGCGGACCGGCGTTCATCCAGCGCAGGTCGTTGGCGATCTTGATCAGGGCCACGGCCAGGGCATTGAGCTGGCCGGACAGTTCCACGGCATCATCCTGCGCGGCCAGGCCTTCGAACTTGTTCGCCGCGCTGTCGAACTTGACACCGGTCTGCTGCTTGAGGGCCTTGGCCACCTGCTCGCCGAAGCGCGGATCGGCATTGATGCCGGTGCCGATGGCGGTGCCGCCCAGCGGCAGGCGACGCACGCGCTTGAGGCTGTCTTCGATGCGCTCCTGTGCCGAGGCCAGCTGCGCGGACCAGGCGCCAAATTCCTGCTCGAAGGTCAGCGGCATCGCATCCATCAGGTGGGTGCGGCCGGTCTTGACCACCTTGCGCAGGCTGCGGCCCTTCTTGTCCAGGGTCTTGCGCAGGTGCACCAGCGCCGGCAGCAGATGCTCATGCACGGCCAGCACCGCCGACACGCGCAATGCCGTCGGGATCACATCGTTGGAGCTCTGCCCCTGGTTGACGTGGTCGTTGGGGTGCACCACGGTCTTGCCCGCCTTGCCGGCACGGTTGGCCAGGGTGGCGATGACCTCGTTGGCATTCATGTTCGAGGAGGTGCCCGAACCGGTCTGGTAAACGTCGATGGGGAAATGCGCGTCCCACTGACCGGCCGACACTTCGGCGGCAGCCACCTGGATGGCCTTGGCCACGACCTTGGGCAGGTGGCCCAGCTCGGCGTTGACGCCGGCGGCAGCGCCCTTCACCAGGCCCAGGGCGCGGATGAAACCGCGCGGCATGCGCTGGCCCGAGACCGGGAAGTTCTCCACGGCACGCTGGGTCTGCGCGCCCCACAGGGCGTCGGCAGGTACCTGCAGTTCGCCCATGCTGTCGTGTTCGATACGGAACGTCGCGGTTCCACCCTTGCTTGCAGCTTTGCTCATTGCATCAACTCCGCACTACTTCTGTTGGGGAAAGGGAAGCGGCGGCTGGCAGCGGGTCGCTTCCCGGGGCTGGCGGCTATGCCAACGATACTCCCTTGTCCGAAGCATGGGACGCCGCCGATGGGTTGCACCGTCCGACCGGTAGTGCCGGCCGCTGGCCGGCAACGCCGAAGCGCGGCAGCCCGCAGCGTCGTAGAATATGGCCCCCGCCGCTCGCCCCAGCCCTGCCGACATGTCCGATTACGCCCTGCTCGCCCTGTCCCCGCTCGATGGCCGTTATGCCGGCAAGGTCGACGCCCTGCGCCCGATCTTCTCCGAATACGGCCTGATCAAGGCCCGCATCACGGTCGAAGTCGAATGGCTGCTGGCCCTGGGCGCCGAGCCGGGCATCGTCGAACTGGCCGCGTTCTCCGAGGCGGCCACCACCCGCCTGCGTGCCCTCGCCGCCAACCTCACCCCGGCCCAGGCCGCGCGCGTGAAGGAGATCGAGCGCACCACCAACCATGACGTCAAGGCGGTGGAGTACTTCATCAAGGAGCAGCTGAAGGACGACGCCGAGCTGGCCCCGGCGCTGGAGTTCGTGCACTTCGCCTGCACCAGCGAAGACATCAACAACCTCAGCTACGGCCTGATGCTGGAACAGGCCCGCCGCGAAGTGCTGCTGCCGAGCCTGGACGGCGTCGCCGCCACCCTGCGCACCCTGGCCCACGCCCAGGCCGCACAGCCGATGCTGTCGCGCACCCACGGCCAGACCGCCTCGCCGACCACCCTGGGCAAGGAGCTGGCCAACGTGGTGGCCCGCCTGGAGCGCCAGCGCCGGCAGATCGCCGCGGTCGAGCTGACCGGCAAGATCAACGGCGCGGTGGGCAACTACAACGCCCACGTGGCCAGCTACCCGGACGTGGACTGGCCGGCCTTCGCCGAGCGCTTCGTGACCAGCCTGGGCCTGGTGTTCAACCCGTACACCACGCAGATCGAGCCGCACGACAACATCGCCGAGATCGGCGATGCCGCGCGCCGCGCCAACATCATCCTGATCGACCTGGCCCGCGACATCTGGGGCTACATCTCGCTGGGCTACTTCAAGCAGCGCCTGAAGGAAGGCGAAGTCGGTTCGTCGACGATGCCGCACAAGGTGAACCCGATCGATTTCGAGAATGCCGAGGGCAACTTCGGCATCGCCAACGCGCTGTTCGAGCATTTCAGCGCGAAGCTGCCGATCAGCCGCTGGCAGCGTGACCTGACCGATTCCACGGTGCTGCGCGCACTGGGCACCGCCTTCGGCCACGGCCAGGTGGCGCTGGATTCGCTGGCCAAGGGCCTGGGCAAGCTGGAAGTGAACCCGCAGCGCCTGGATGCCGATCTGGACGCGGCCTGGGAAGTGCTGGCCGAGGCCGTGCAGACGGTGATGCGCCGCCACGGCCTGCCGAACCCGTACGAGCAGCTGAAGGCGCTGACCCGTGGCCAGGGCATCACGGCGGAGTCGATGCGGGCGTTCGTGGAGACGCTGGCGCTGCCGGAGGATGCCAAGCAGTCGCTGCGTGAGATGACCCCGGGCAGCTACACGGGTCTGGCTGAGGCGCTGGCTCGCAAGATCTGAGGGGTTCCTTTGCGGCGGCGGCCGCGGGCGCTGCCTGCGGCAGGCAACAGCAACAGCAACGTCAAAGGCGGCTCTGGGTTATGCCTTGCTTGGTGGGGCGGGCTGGGTTCGCGGGACACGCCGTGAACCCATCCATGGGGGCTCGTAGGCGCCATCCATGGCGCCTGCGGTCCCGCGAACCCAACCCGCCCCACCCCTGACAGATTCCCGGTGACGGATCGAAGAGCATTGGGTTGTCGGGACGGAATTTGAAAGAGGGACGCGGCTTCGCCGCGTCCCTCTTTGTTTTTCGGCGCCGTTGTAGAGCCGAGCCCACGCTCGGCTGCCTTTCTCGGGGACAACGGCAAGCCGAGCGTGGGCTCGGCTCTACACGAGCAAGCGCAGCGCGCGACCCGCTGTTGCCTTTGCTTTTCTTCTTCCATTCCGTGGCGGGCCGCGCAGGAAACTGTCAGGGGCCGGGCGGGTGGGCTGCGCGGGGGTGTCCGCGGCATGGATGCCGCGGCCAAGCCCCCAGGGATGGGTTCACGGCGTCCCCCGCGCAGCCCACCCGCCCGGCCCAGCCCATGAAGCCGGTCGACTAACAGTCGACCCTACAAAAGCCCGCCACGAGGGGCTCCGCCGTTGGCCGGAACCCCCGCGACAAACCCGCGCACGTGCGCAATCCCCACGAACGGCGGACAATGGAGATCTCAGGCGGCCCGCCACGCCGCCCCTCCCGCTTTCCGCTGCAAGGAATCCCCCATGGCCGCCCGCAAGTCCACCGCTCCCCTCATCGAAGTCACCGCCCGCCCCGGCAAGCCGCTGGGCATGGCCCCGGCCACGTTCCTGCGCGACTTCTGGCAGAAGCGCCCGCTGCTGATCCGCAATGCCTTCCCCGATTTCCAGACCCCGGTGCAGCCGGAAGACCTGGCCGGGCTGGCCTGCGAGGAAGGCGTGCTGGCGCGCCTGATCCAGCACGACAAGGCCCAGGACGGCTGGCGCGTGCGCAGCGGCCCGTTCCAGGAAGAGGTGTTCCCCGCCCTGCCCGACCGCGACTGGACCCTGCTCGTGCAGGACGTCGACAAGTGGGACCCGGACGTGCGCGCCCTGATCGAGCACTTCAGCTTCCTGCCGCGCTGGCGCATGGATGACGTGATGATCAGCTTCGCCGCCACCGGTGGCTCGGTCGGTGCCCACGTCGACCAGTACGACGTGTTCCTGCTGCAGGCCCACGGCCACCGCCGCTGGCAGATCGACGCCAGCGAATCGATCAAGGGCAAGCGGCCCCCGCTGGGCTTCCGCCCGGACGTGGAACTGAAGCTGCTGCAGGTGTTCAAGCCGACCCACGACTGGGTGCTGGCGCCGGGCGACATGCTGTATCTGCCGCCGAACGTGCCGCACCACGGCGTGGCCGAAGACCCCTGCCTGACCTTCTCCTTCGGCATGCGTGCGCCGGCCTCGGCCGAGCTGATCAGCGACTACCTGGACACGCTCATCGCCGATGCCGACGAGAACATCCGTTACCAGGATCCCGACCTGAAGGTCCCGGCCGATCCGAACGAAATCGATACGGTGGCGATGGCACGGGTGATCACCGCGCTCAACGCCATCCGCATGAACGACCCGGACAAGCTGGGCGACTGGTTCGGCCGCTTCATCACCACCTACCGCGCGGCGGGCGAAGTGATGGCCCACCAGGCGGCACCGGCACCGGAAGAAGTGGTGCAGGCGCTGGCTTCGGGCCTGCTGCTGCAGCGCCATCCGTGGGCACGCCTGGCCTGGCGCCGAGCCAAGCGCGGCGCCAGCCTGTATGTCAGCGGCCAGGATTTCGCCCTGCCGGTGAAGGACGCACAGCGCCTGGCCGGCGCCGAGCAGATGGACGCGGCGGCCTATCGTGGCCTGTCCGACAAGGGCCGCGCGGTGCTGCAGCAGCTGCTGGTCGGCGGCGTGTTCCAACTGATCGACCCGAACGAGGTGTTTGACGCCGAGGACGAGGACGAAGGCGAGGATGCCGCGGTGCTGGGCGAAGTGGTCGAAGGCCACGACCAGGTGGCCGAGCTCGACGACGAGGTGGTCTCCGACGACGTGCACACCGTAAACGTGCACGACGACGGCATCGAGGTCATCGTCAACTTCGAAGACCACGACGAAGACGACAGCAACGACGGCCGCGCCTGAGCCATGGCCACCATCCGGGTCCAGCAGGTCAACCACGCCGACGCCCACGCCGCCATCCACGACGTGCGGCAGCGGGTATTCGTGCAGGAACAAGGCATCGCGGCCGAGCTTGAGCGTGATGCGCTGGACCCGGTCAGCGCCCACGCGCTGGCCCTGGACGCCGATGGCCAGCCGGTCGGCACCGGCCGGCTCGCTCCCGATGGCCGCATCGGCCGCATGGCGGTGCTGGCCAGCCACCGCAACCAGGGGATCGGCGAGGCCCTGCTGGACGCACTGGTCGAGGCCGGGCGCGCGCTCGGCCTGGCCGAGGTGCACCTGCATGCGCAGCTGCCGGCCCGTGATTTCTACGCCCGCCAGGGCTTCCTGCCCGAAGGTGCGGTCTTCGAGGAGGCCGGCATCGGCCACCAGCAGATGCGCCGCCGGCTGGGCGTGGCCAGCGCCATCGACAGCCGCGCCGAGGCCGTGGCCATCACCACCGCCATCATCCACCGGGCGCGGCGCCAGCTGTGGCTGCACAGCCGCCAGCTCGACCCCGGCCTGCTCGATGCAGCGCCGGTGCAGGCGGCCCTGCGCCGCTTCGTCACCGCCCGCCACGACAAGCAATTGCGGGTGATCGTGCACGACGCGGCGGCGATTGCTGCTGCCGGTTCCCCGCTGCTGGCGCTGGCCCAGCGCCTGCCCAGTGTGATCCAGTTCCGCGAGGTCAGCGATCCGATCGACCGTGCGCTGGCCTCGGCCTGCCTGGTCAATGACGCGGGCGACTTCTACTTTCGTCTTATCGGCCATCGGCTGGACGGCGAAGCCGGGATCGCGCTGCCCGCACGTTCGCAGCCGTTCGAGCAGCAATTGCAGCGCGTCTGGGACCGTTCGCGCGATTGCAGCGAACTGCGCGCGCTCGGCATCTGAGCGCGCTGTCCCGGACAAACCTGTCTGGGAGCGACACCGGGGGACGCGCAATGCCGTTGGCGGTGCCCCTTCGTGTCCGGATGGGGGTACAATTTGGCCGTTTGAACGCGCCCGTGCAGGGCTATTCATTTTCCTGCAGGGTCCTTCTGAAGCCATACCCCACAAAGCGAATCAGCACCCTCCATCGTGGACAATCAACTGAAGCAGTTTGCGCAATCTTCGCAACTCGCCGGCGGCAACGCCTCCTATGTCGAGGACCTGTACGAGCAGTACCTGGTCTCCCCGGATAGTGTCGATCCCAAATGGAAAACCTACTTCGACGGCTTCAAGGGCCGTGAAGCAGGCGACATTCCGCACTCGGCCGTCATCTCCCACATCGCGGACGCGGCCAAGGATGCGCTGAAAGCCGGCACCGGCACGGGTGCAGGCGACGAGCGTGAGCGCAATGTCGGTCGTCTGATCACTGCCTACCGCTCGCGCGGCCACCTCGACGCGCGCCTGGACCCGCTGGGCCTGACCACGCCGGTCAACACCCCGGACCTGGGCCTGCCGTTCCACAGCCTGTCCGACGGCGATCTCAACAGTGAGTTCAGCACCGGCGGCGTCGGCGGCCAGCCGCGCATGAAGCTGCGTGACCTGCTGGCACGCCTGAAGGCGACCTACACCGGCTCGATCGGTGCAGAGTTCATGCACATCGCCGAAGTCGAGCAGCGCCAGTGGATCTACAAGAAGCTGGAACTGGCCGGTGGCAACTACCAGCTGGACGCTGACACCCAGCGCCGCACGCTGGAGCGCCTGACCGCCGCCGAAGGCCTCGAGCGCTACCTGCACACCAAGTACGTCGGCCAGAAGCGCTTCTCGCTGGAAGGCGGCGACTCGCTGATCCCGATGATGGACACCATCATCCGCAGCGCCGGCAAGGATGGCGTCAAGGACGTGGTCGTCGGCATGGCCCACCGCGGCCGCCTGAACGTGCTGGTCAACACCCTCGGCAAGAACCCGCGCAAGCTGTTCGACGAGTTCGAAGGCAAGTTCGAGCACGACGAGCACGCCTCGGCCGGCGACGTGAAGTACCACATGGGCTTCTCGGCCGACGTGGCCACCGACGGTGGCCCGGTGCACCTGGCGCTGGCGTTCAACCCGTCGCACCTGGAAATCGCCGACCCGGTGGTTGCCGGTTCCGTGCGTTCGCGCCAGGAGCGCCGCAAGGACACCGCCCGCAAGCAGGTCATGCCGATCCTCATCCACGGCGACGCGGCCTTCTCCGGCCAGGGCGTGGTCATGGAGCTGTTCCAGATGTCGCAGGCCCGCGGCTTCGCCGTCGGCGGCACCGTGCACATCGTGGTCAACAACCAGGTCGGCTTCACCACCTCCAACCCGCTGGATACGCGCTCCACGCGCTATGCCACCGACGTGGCGAAGATGATCGCCGCACCGGTGCTGCACGTGAACGGCGATGATCCGGAAGCGGTCGTGTTCGCCGCGCAGCTGGCCTTCGAGTTCCGCCAGAAGTTCGCCAAGGACGTGGTCATCGACCTGATGTGCTACCGCCGTTGGGGCCACAACGAGGCCGACGAACCGGCGATCACCCAGCCGCTGATGTACCAGGTGATCCGCAAGCACCCGACCACCCGCGAGCTGTACGCCGAGCAGCTGGAAAAGGCAGGCGTGATCGCCGCCGGCGCCGGCAAGGCGATGGTCGATGCGTACCGCGACAAGCTGGACGGTGGCGAAGTGACCACCGAACTGGCCAAGGTCGAGAAGACCCCGCCGACCAGCCCGCTGTTCGTCGATTGGCCGAAGCTGCTGGAAGGCAAGCTGTCCGATGAGATCTCCACCAAGGTGGACAAGGACAAGCTGGTCGAGCTGGCCAAGCTGATCAACACCGTGCCGGAAGAAGTGCAGCTGCACTCGCGCGTGTCGAAGGTCTACGACGACCGCCGCAGGATGGCCGCCGGCGATATCCCGGGCGACTGGGGCTTTGCCGAGAACCTGGCCTACGCCACCCTGCTGGACGAGGGCAATGCCCTGCGCCTGGTCGGCCAGGACGTCGGCCGCGGCACCTTCACCCACCGCCACGCGATCCTGCACGACCAGAAGACCGACAACTACTACCTGCCGCTGCGGCAGCTGGTGGATTCGCCGGAGAAGGCCACCATCATCGATTCGCTGCTGAGCGAAGAAGCGGTGATGGCCTACGAGTACGGTTTCTCGACCACCGATCCCAACACCCTGTGCATCTGGGAAGGCCAGTTCGGCGACTTCGCCAACGGCGCCCAGGTGGTGATCGACCAGTTCATCGCCGCCGGCGAAGCCAAGTGGGGCCGTATCACCGGCCTGACCCTGCTGCTGCCGCACGGTTATGAAGGCCAAGGCCCGGAACACAGCTCGGCGCGCCTGGAGCGCTTCCTGCAGCTGTGCGCGCTGGAGAACATGCTGGTCGTGGTTCCGTCCACCCCGGCCCAGGCCTTCCACATGCTGCGCCGCCAGCAGCACCTGACCACCCGCAAGCCGCTGGTGGTGATGTCGCCCAAGTCGCTGCTGCGCCACAAGCTGGCCGTGTCGACCCTGGACGAGCTGGCCAACGGCGAGTTCCAGCACCTGATCGGCGATGCCAATGCCGATGCCAAGAAGGTCAAGCGCGTGGTGCTGTGCTCGGGCAAGGTCTACTACGACCTGCTGGAAGACCAGACCAAGCGTGGCCAGGACGACGTGGCGATCATCCGCGTGGAACAGCTGTACCCGTTCCCGCGTGCGCTGCTGGCCGCCGAACTGAAGAAGTACGGCAAGGCCACCGACGTGGTGTGGACGCAGGAAGAACCGCAGAACCAGGGTGCGTGGTACCAGATCCGCCACCACCTGCAGTTCTGCCTGGCCGAGGGCCAGAACCTGCACTACGCCGGTCGCGCACGTTCGGCTTCGCCGGCTGCCGGTCACATGGCTGACCACGTCCGCGAACAGCAGCAGCTGGTCGCCGATGCACTGGTCAACCCGTTCAACGACACGTTCGCTGAATAACCCTCCCCCTATTTAGAAGACAAACCAGGAAGCTCCCGCAATGGCCACCGAAGTCAAAGCCCCGGTACTGCCCGAATCCGTCGCCGACGGCACCATCGCCACCTGGCACAAGAAGGTGGGCGACGCCGTCAAGCGCGACGAAAACCTGCTTGACCTGGAAACCGACAAGGTCGTCCTGGAAGTGCCGTCGCCGGTCGATGGCGTGATCAAGGAGATCAAGTTCAAGGAAGGCGACACCGTGACCTCCAGCCAGGTCGTGGCGATCATCGAAGAAGGCGCCGTGGCTGCTGCCCCGGCTCCGGCCGCTGAAGCCGCTCCGGCTGCAGCCGCTGCCCCGGCCGCCGCTGCTCCGGCCGCTGCCGCCGCTCCGGCCCCGGCTGCCAAGTCGGCTGCCGACACCCTGCCGCCGGGTGCCCGCTTCACCGCCATCACCGAAGGCGTGAACCCGGCTGACGTCGACGGCACCGGCCGTCGCGGCGCCGTGACCAAGGAAGACATCGTCAACTTCGCCCGCAACGGCGGCGCCGGCAAGGCCGGTGGCGCACGTCCGGAAGAACGCGTGCCGATGACCCGCATCCGCAAGCGCATCGCCGAGCGCCTGATGGAGTCGAAGAACTCCACCGCCATGCTGACCACCTTCAACGAAGTCGACCTGTCCAAGGTGTCGGCCGCGCGCAAGGACCTGCAGGACGAGTTCGTCAAGGCACACGGCATCAAGCTGGGCTTCATGAGCTTCTTCGTGAAGGCCGCTGCCAACGCCCTGCAGCGCTTCCCGCTGGTCAACGCCTCGATCGACGGCGACGACATCATCTACCACGGCTACTCGGACATCTCGATCGCCGTGTCCACCGAGAAGGGCCTGGTCACCCCGGTCCTGCGCAACGTCGAGCGCATGTCGTTCGCCGACATCGAAAAGACCATTGCCGACTACGCCAAGAAGGCGCGTGACGGCAAGCTGGGCCTGGACGAACTGCAGGGCGGCACCTTCACCGTGACCAACGGCGGCACCTTCGGTTCGCTGCTGTCGACCCCGATCATCAACCCGCCGCAGAGCGCCATCCTGGGCATGCACGCCATCAAGGAGCGTCCGATCGCCCAGAACGGCCAGGTCGTGATCGCGCCGATGATGTACCTGGCCCTGTCCTACGACCATCGCATCATCGATGGCAAGGACTCGGTGCAGTTCCTGGTGGACATCAAGAACCAGCTGGAAAACCCGGGCCGCATGCTGTTCGGCCTGTAAGAGACCTCCCGCCCCTCCGCGCCCGCGCGGAGGGGTTCTGGTAATGCATCAAGGAATAATTCAATGGCTGAACAATTCGACGTCGTCGTCATCGGTGCAGGCCCGGCCGGTTACCACGCTGCCATCCGCGCGGCACAGCTGGGCCTGAAGACCGCCTGCATCGACGCAGCGCTGGGCAAGGACGGCAAGCCGGCACTGGGCGGCACCTGCCTGCGCGTGGGCTGCATCCCGTCCAAGGCGCTGCTGGATTCCTCGCGCCAGTTCTGGAACATGGGCCACATCTTTGGCGACCACGGCATCAGCTTCAAGGATGCCAAGATCGACGTCGAAGCGATGGTTGGCCGCAAGGACAAGATCGTCAAGCAGTTCACTGGCGGCATCGCCATGCTGTTCAAGGCCAACAAGGTCGCCACCTACTACGGTTTCGGTGAACTGCAGCCGGGCAACGTGGTCAAGGTGAAGCAGCACGACGGTTCGGAAGTCGAACTGAAGGGCACCAACGTCATCATCGCCGCCGGTTCGGATTCGATCGAACTGCCGTTCGCCAAGTTCGACGGCGACGTGATCGTCGACAACGTCGGCGGCCTGGACTTCACCGAAGTGCCGAACCGCCTGGCCGTGATCGGCGCCGGCGTCATCGGCCTGGAACTGGGCAGCGTGTGGAAGCGCCTGGGCGCTGAAGTCACCATCCTGGAAGCACTGCCGGAGTTCCTGGCCGTGGCCGACGCCGAAGTGGCCAAGACCGCTGCCAAGGAATTCAAGAAGCAGGGCCTGGACATCCGCCTCGGTGCCAAGGTCTCCAAGACCGAGATCACCGGCGAGGGCAAGAAGAAGGAAGTCGTTGTCACCTACACCGACAGCGAAGGCGAGAAGACCCTGACCGTGGACAAGCTGCTGGTGGCCGTCGGCCGTCGCGCCGCCACCAAGGGCCTGCTGGCCGAAGGCACCGGCGTGAAGGTCGACGAGCGTGGCCAGATCGAAGTCGACGCGCACTGCCACACCGGCGTCAACGGCGTCTGGGCAGTGGGTGACTGCGTGCGCGGCCCGATGCTGGCGCACAAGGGCTTCGAGGAAGGCATCGCGGTTGCCGAACTGATCGCCGGCCTGCCGGGCCACGTCAACTTCGACACCATCCCGTGGGTCATCTACACCGAGCCGGAACTGGCCTGGGTCGGCAAGACCGAGGCGCAGCTGAAGGCCGAAGGCATTCCGTACAAGGCCGGCAGCTTCCCGTTCGCCGCCAACGGTCGCGCCGTGGCGATGATCGAGCCGGCAGGTTTCGTGAAGATCCTGGCCCATGCCGAAACCGATCGCATCCTCGGCATGCACCTGGTCGGCGCCAACGTCTCCGAGCTGGTGCACGAAGGCGTGCTGACCATGGAGTTCAGCGGCTCGGCCGATGACCTGGCCCGCATCTGCCACGCCCACCCGTCGCTGTCGGAAGTGATCCACGACGCGGCGATGGCGGTCAGCAAGCGCGCCATCCACAAGGCGAACTGATCTGCATCACGGTAGGTGCCGACCGTTGGTCGGCACTCGCCTGCAAACCAAAAACCCCGCTTCGGCGGGGTTTTTGGTTGCGCGCAACAGCGCCGCGTGTCTTGACCCTGCAATGCTGCGGTTCAATGATCGGGGCATCTGACCAAGGAAGGAAAGCCCATGCGTTCGACTCCCCTCGCCCGCACGTCGCGCACCGCTGCGGTGATCTTGATGGCAACCTTGGTTCCGCTGCTGGCCTGCGCAGCCGAACCGCTGGAAGGCGACTACCGCAGGGCCTCGGTGCAACCGGTTGAAGTGAGCCCGCTCGGCGCCAACCAGATCCGGATCCGCTACAGCATGCCGGGCGAAACCCTGTTCCACTCACCTGGCGTCGATTACCGCTCCGCCGACGGCACCCTGCAGATCGCCATCCGCCGCTGCGGCGTCAAGGACAGCAGCTGCACTGTCACGGCCAAGGCCACCTCGCCCAAGGGCGATCCGTGGCGGCCCGAAGTCGTGCTGCCCTACCGCGGCGAGAAGATCATGATGATGTACAGCGATGGCCAGCAGCAGGTCGTCCCTGCACCGCCGGCAGCGGGCTCACGCTGATCCGGACGCGCTGGCGGCAGCCGCCGCGCCCAGCACCTGCATGAAGACCTGCGTGGCCCGCGATGCGGGCGCCGCCGGAGAACAGACCAGGCCGAACGCGCGGCGGATGCCCGGGGTGACGGGCAGCACCCGCAGCCCCTGACGATCCAACGGCAGCGTCGATTCGGGCACCAGCGAAACGCCCAGGCCCTCGCGCACCAGCACGCAGGCGCTGGCCCAGTCGCGCACCGTGATCCGCACGTCGGTCAGTTGCAGGCCAGCGTCCTCCATCAGCCGCTGGCCATTCACCGTGCACCCGCCTGTGGCGAGGATGAAGGGCTCGGCAGCCAGTTCTTCCAGCGCGACTCCGCGCTCGGTGGCGCGCCGCCCCAGCGGATGCGCCTGCGCGAGTACCGCCACCCACGCATCGCTCCCCAGGGCCAACGGCAATCGCGCGGACGCAGGGTTCAGCACCACGCCCACCTCGACCGCACCCGAAGCCAGCCACTGTTCGACCTCCTCGTCGGTGCCCTCCAGCACCACCACTTCGATGGCCGGGTGGCGGCGCTGGAAGTCGCGCAGCAGCGTTGGCAGCACGGTCGAAACGATCGAGGGAAACGTTGCCAGGCGGATGCGCGCACCGCTCAGCCCTTGGCTGTCGTCGGCCAGCGCGCGGATGGCCTGCAGGCCGTCCAGCATGCGCCGCGCGTGATCGATCACCTGCTGGCCCAGCGCCGTGACATCCACCTGGCGGCGCTCGCGGACAAACACCGGGAAGCCGAGTGTGGCCTCCAGCTGGCCGATGGCCTGGCTGGCGCCGGACTGGGTGATGCCGACGCGGTCAGCCGCGCGCGAGATCGTGCCCTCGTCGGCCACGGCGACCAGCAACCGCCAATGCGCGAGATTCATCATGTGATGCAGTAGCTCAACTTATGGCAATGAAGTCGAACATTAATTTTACCACCGCGCTCCAGCTGGGCAGACTGCCCTGGATCGGCAGGCCCCTGCCATTTCCCTGCCACCGGAGGCTCCCCTTGAAGCTGTACTACGCACCCTGGACCTGCTCGCTCTCGCCCCATATCGTGCTGCGCGAACTCGGCCTTCCCTTCGAACTGGTGAAGGTCGACAACGCGACCAAGCGCACCAGCGATGGCCGCGATTTCCGCACCATCAGCCGCACGGGCTATGTCGCGGCACTTGAACTGGATGACGGACAGGTGCTCGGCGAAGGCCCGGCCATCGTCCAGTACCTGGCCGATCTGCGGCCGGACAGCGGCCTGGCGCCGCCACCTGCAAGCTGGCAGCGCGTGCGGCTGCAGGAATGGCTGAACTTCGTGACCAGCGAGATCCACGCCGGCTCGGCGCCGCTGTTCAATGCGGCGCTGCCGGACGAGGCCAAGGCCATCTTCCGGCAGAAGCTGTTCAAGCGCTTCGACCTGCTGCAGGAGACGCTGGCGGCACAGGACTACCTGATGGGCGCCGCCTTCAGCGTGGTCGACGCTTATCTGTTCACCGTGCTCGGCTGGTGCCGCTTCTTTGCCATCGACCTTGCGGCGTGGCCGGCGCTGGACGCCTACGTGCGCCGGATCAATGCGCGCCCGGCGGTGCAGGCGGCGCTGCGCGCCGAGGCGGCCTGATGTAGCGCCGAGCCCATGCTCGGCGGCTGATGCAAAAAAGCAGCCGAGCGCAGGCTCGGCTCTACCCCTGCCGGGCGGGCGCTGCGGGCTTTGGCGCGTCCTCACACACGCGATGCTTGACCACGGTGTCCCCCACCTTCCATTGCTTCACGACCCGACAGCGCTCCTTGGCCTCGGGCGCTTTCGCAGACCTGGACCCGGCCGCATCCGCCTCATCGGCAGCGGCCGTCTGCTGGCGCTCCAACCACGCCGAGGACGGTGCCGGCGACTGCGCCAGTGCCGGGCCGGCCAGCGCCGCCAGGGCAACCAGCAGCAGCACCTTCATGCCGCCACCGCACGGCCGCACAGCACGCGGGCCGGCAGCATGAACAGCGCACGCAGGAAGGCGAACAACGCCGAGAAGGTGATGCCGACCAGGCGGAACGGCAGGCTCAGCAGCCAGACGAACGGCCAGGCAATCAGCGCCAGCAGCGCCAACGGCCAGCACAGCACGAACAGCAGGCACCACACGCCCAGCGCGAACAAGGTCTTCATGACGGTCTCCTTGGGCGGCACCCTGCCGCCTGTGACCACCGTGCCGCGCGCCCGCGGCCGCCGCAAACGGATTGCGACGAAACCGGGCTGGGGGCGATGAAACCCGGTGCAGCGGCGGTCGCCGGGCATGGCCCCGTGCCGCCGCTGGCAGTATCGCGCTGGCGGCCTCAGCGGCTGCCGTTGCTCAGGCGCAGGCCGATGCTGCTGGAACGATCACTGCCCCGGGCCTGTTCATGGCCCAGCAGCAGCGACAGGATCCAGCCGCGCGCGATGGACAGGTCGACGCCGGCAGACAGCGACAGCAGATCATCGTTGTAGCTGCGCATCGCCAGGCGGTAGTCCTGCGGACGCGCCCACTCGGCGTAGTTCAACGTTGCTTCGCCCCGGTCCTGCAGCGCCTGCCGGTACTCGATGCTCCAGAACGGGCGCATGCGCGCCTCAGCCGATTCGACCGCGCTGCCTTCCAGGCCGAACGCCAGCGCGCGGCTGTCGACGACGTGGCGGCCGTAGGCCAGATCCAGTTCGCCCAGGCCGTGCTCGCGGTAGGCATCCAGCGTGCTGCGGCTGCCATCCAGCCGTGCGTAGCCACTCATGCGCATGCCCGACAGCACCTGCTCATAGCCAAGTGCCAGCGAACCGAACCACTGCGAACCCTCGCGACGGGCCACCGCCATCGCGCCGGCATCGCGGCTCCAGCGCTGCAGGTCGAAGCGCAGGTCGCCGGTGGCCAGCACCGCGTCGACGAACACGTGCGTGTTGCCGCGCCACAGGCCATACAACGCCAGCGACCGCTGGTCGGCCTGCAGGCGCGTGCGGGCATCATCCTGCTCGCTGTCGTTGCGGCCGATGCTGCCGGCCACGCCCCACAGTGCGCTGTCACCCAAACGACGATCCACGCCCACGGTCAGGCCGTCGCTGCGCAGGTCATACCGCCCTGCCCCGGTCGGGCCACCCCGGCCGTAGGTGGCCGTGCCGGACGCCCAGGTTCCCCAGCCGGCGGGCAGCAGCGGACGGCCGTCCTCCATCGCCTGGCCCAGCGGCAGCGACGCCGCCTCCGGGCCGCGCGCGCCGGTCGACACCGACAGCGTGTTGCTGTCGGCATTGCCGCCCGCACGTACCTGCCGCAAGCGCTCGCGGATGTTGGCCTGCTGCGCGTTGGCGAAGCGTACGCTCGCATCCACCTGCGCCTGCAGCAGCCCGGTCACGCCCGGGTCACGGGTCGGGTCCGGGCGCATGTTCACCACCAGCACCAGCTCGACACTGGCCGCGCCATAGCTGCCGGCAGCGCCCTGCTCGGCGGTGATCACCGCACGACCTTCGCCGTGCACGTGGACGGTGCGGCCCTCGACACTGGCCACTGCGGTGTCGCTGCTATGGAAGCTGAAGGCACCCGGGCTGGCGCTGGTCGGCAGCGGCAGTTCGAAACTGCCCTGTTCCAGCAGGCGCTGCAGGTCCGCACTCCACGCCAGCACCGGCACGGCCAGCGCGATATCAACCACGTGTTGTTGCTGCGCAGCCGCTTCATGGTTGGCATCGCCGTCCTGGTCCACGGTCAGCACGCAGCGCCCTGCCGCCAGCATGGCGACGCGGGTACCACTGACACTGCAGACCGCGGGGCTGCTGCTGCCGAAACGCAGCGGCTGACCCGACGCACCACCCAGCGCGGAGACCTCGAAGCTGCCGCCCTCGCTGTAGACCGGCGTCGCCGGGTCCACGCTGAAGCCGGTGATCGCCTGCGCGGCCTGCGCGATCTTCAGCTGGTAGCGCGCCACGCCGGTGAAGCCGTAGGTGTCGCTGACTTCCACGTCGAAATCGAACACGCCGGCCACGGTGGCCACGCCCTGCACCTGGCCGTCGCTGGACAGCAGCACGCCGGGCGGCAGCGCACCCGACATCAGGCGGAACGCATAGGGCGCGGTACCACCACGGGCCTGCAGGCGCAGGCTGACCGGGCCAGCCTGGGTTGCCGCAGGCAGCGGGGCTTCGACTTCCCCGATCTGCGGAGCCGCCACGTTCAGCACGAATGCGCGGCGCGCACGGAACGGACCGCTGCCGGAGCTGCTGTCGTTCACCTCGACCTCGATCTCGAAACGCCCTGCGGCCACCGGCGTACCTGCCAGGTGTCCGCTGCGATCCAGGCGGAGGCCCGTCGGCAGACTGCCGCCAACAATGGCGTAGGTGTAAGGGGCTGCGCCGCCACTGCTGGACAGCTGCGCGTCGAGCGCCGTGCCAGCCACGCCCAACGGCAACACGGCCGACTGCAGCACCACGGTCGGCGTACCCACGGTGATCGTGATCGTGGCCGGCGCCGACGTGCGGAAGGCATCGCTGACGGTGTAGCTGATGCTGTCGTTGCCGGCATAGCCTGCGGCCGGTGTGTAGCGCAGCGTCGTGCCCTGCACGTCAACCTGCCCATGCTGCGGGCCCACGGTCAGCTGCACCTGCTCGGCCACACCGCCCACCGACAGCGGCAGCACGACGGCTGCGGCACCGTAAGGCACGACGATGCTGGAATCGGCCACGGCCAGGTCCGGCAACGGCACCACCGCTGCCGAGGCGGCCGACGCCACGCCGCTGCCGTATTCGCTGCGTGCGACCACCACGAAACGATAGGCGCTGCCGTTGGCCAGGCCACGCACGGTGATCGGCGAGGTCGTACCGGTTGCGCTGATGCTACCCGGCTGCGCGGTCACGGTGTAATCGACGATGGCGCCACTGCCGGCCGACGCTGCATCGAAATGCACCTGCACCTGCCCATCACCGGCCACGCCGCGCACATTGGCGACGGCCGACGGCAGGTCGGCGCCGACGCGTACACCGGTGGTCGCCCCGACGTTGGCCAGCGCAGTGCGTGCCTCGGTGCCCTGTGCATTGCGCAGGCTGCCGGCAGCAGCCTGCAGCGATTCCACCTCGATGCCATCCTCGTCCCGGTCATCGGCCTGCAGCGTGTACTGGAAGCTCAGCACACTGCCCTGCACCTCCGTCTCCACCGCCGAGAGCGTGGCCAGCCGACGCTGGCTGCCGATGCGCAGCAGCAGCTGCGGTGCGGCGCCCACCTGCAGGACCTGATCGAACTGCACCGCAAAGGACAACACCTGTCCGGCGAGGTAGCGGCCGACGGACGGCACCTGCACGCCGGTCACCGCCGGTGCGCCCTGCACGGTGAGCGGATCGGACGGCAACGATGCCGCACCGGCTCCCGCCGCATTGAAGGCGGTCACCACGAAGCGATGGGCGATGCCGGTGGGCAGCCCGTCGATACGCAGCGGACTGCCGTTGCCACGCACGCTCTGTCCACCTGGCAGTGCCTGCAGCAGATAGCTGTCGACCGCACTGCCGCCTTCGAACGCCGGCGCCTGGAAGCTCACGTCTACGCTGCCCGCGGCAAGTACGACCGCAGTGATGCGCGGCGCGCCCGGCACGACTGCCAGCACCGCGAACGAACGGCTGACGCGGGTTGCGGCACGGGTCGCGGCGTCACCCGGCTGATCGGCGTCGATGCTGCAGTTACCGGCCGCAAGCAGGGTCACCCGGCCATCGGCAGCGACGCTGCAGACCCGGGGCGTGCTGCTGGACAGCGACAGCGGCAGGCCACTGCTGGCACTGGCCAGCACCTGTGGCGTGCTGCCGAAAGCCTGGGCATCCAGGGGTGCGAACTGGATCTGCTGCTGCGCCATCGGCACCACGTCGTCCGATGCGATGGACGCCGCGCCCAGCCCGGCTGCGGTACGCGCGGTCACCGTGAAGCGATACGCGGTGCCATTGCGCAGGCCGGTGAACACTGCCGGAGAAGCGGCCGCCTGCAGCTGCAGGCCACCGGGCTGCGCGGTCACCACGTAATCCAGCACCGGGCTGCCACCATCCTGCGCGGGCGCTGCGAACTGCAGCGTCACCACGCCATCGCCTGCAACCACGCCGATGATGGACGGTGCCGCAGCCGGCTGCGCGCCCACCAGGATGCCGCCGGTAGCGCCCACGCCTGCCAGCGCCAGCACAGCGTCGATGCCATCGGCATTGCGGATGCTGCCACCGGCCAGCTGCAGGCCGTCGATGCCGATGCCGTCCTCGTCCAACTGGCCCGGCAACACGGCGTAGCTGAAAGCCAGCAGGTTGCTGCCCGAGCCAGCGCGATAGGTCGCGGCTACGCGCTGCCCGCCGATCGACAGCAGCAGCTCGGGCACGCCCTGCACGATTGCCGGCTGGTCCAGGACCAGCATGAAATCGAGGCTGGCACCGGCGAGGTAGCGGCCGTCGGCCGGTACCTGCAGGCCGGTCACGCGCGGCACGGTCGGCATCGTCACCGGGTCGGACTCAGCGGAGAACGTGCCGGGCCCTGTCGCGGTGCGCGCACGCACGGCGAAGGTATAGGTCGTGCCTGCGTGCAGGCGGCTCATGCGTACCGGGCTGGAGCCACCGCTGACCACCGCAGCACCCGGGCGCGCTGCCACCTCGTAAGAGAGGATGGCACTGCCACCGTCGCTGGCGGGTACATCGAAGTACACGTCCACGCTGCTTGCGCCGATCCGTTCGACGCGACGCAGGGTCGGCGCCGACGCGCGGGCAGCCACCACGTTGAAGCTGCGCTCCACCGGCTGCGCCGCGCGCGTGCCCGCGTTGCCGGGCTGCAGTGCGCGCACTGTGCACGTACCGAGCGCGGACAGGCGCAGGTTGCCTGCACTTTCCAGCACGCAGACCAGCGGATTCAGGCTCTCGTACTCGACGGCCAGGCCGCTGCTCGCGGTGGCCTCCAGTACCAGCAACGAACCCAAGGGCTGGTCACCGGGCGCATTGAACTGGATCGTCTGCCCGGTCATCGGCGTGACCGCGGCGCTTGGCTGCGACGGTTGGCTGGTCTGGCTGCCGTTGTTGGCGATCACCTGGAACTGCACGGGCATGCCGTTGGCAAGGCCGGTCACCGTGATCGGCGACTGCGTGCCGAGCACCCACTCGCCCGTGGACGCCATCACGGCGTATTGGACAATGGGCGCGCCGCCGGTCTGCGCCGGTGCGGTGAAGCTGACCACGGCCTGGCCATCGCCGGCGACGGCCACGACCTGGCCGGGGGCATCGGGCGCGATGGCCGCGATGTTGCCCGACAACGGCTGGTGCGCGCTGGCGGCCGCGGCATCGGTGACCTCCACGCTGACGCTGAACGTGCCCGCGACCTGCGGCGTGCCATGCAGGCGCCCCGTCGGCTCAAGCACCAGCCCGGCGGGCAAGGTGCCACTGTTGATGCTGAAGTTGTAAGGCAGGCTGCCGCCGCTTGCGGCCAGGTTGAAATCCACAGCGCTGCCGACGGTGAACTGCTGGACGCCCGGCATATCGAGCTGCAGCGGTTGCGCGGCAGCGGAAGTGCAGCGGATCTCGACCGGGCTGATGTACCTTCCGGTCTTGATGCTCATGAACAGGCCGTTGGCCACCAGGAAGCTGCTGTCGACCGTTCCGCTGTGCGCTCCTGCAGACCCGGTGTTGCTGCGGTAGTCGTAGCCTCCCGGGCCGAAACTCAAACTGCGGAAAATGATGGCGTCGGCCGAGTTCGGCGGTTTGCCGATGTTCTCGCCGCTGTCTGTGAAACGGACCGTCAGCGACTCCCCTGGCAGGAAGGCACCCTGTGCGAACGACCGGATCTCGCTGGTCGTGGCACCTATCAGGTTGATGGCCTCGCACGCCGCCGACGCCGCCTGCGCAGCGCCCGTACCTGCCAGCAGCTGCAACAGCACCACGCACATCCAGGCGACGCCGCGCCTCACCCCACTCTTCCCTGCTACCGCCGACATCGATCCGTTCCCCATGAATGAAGGGGGCGCACGCGCTGCTCCATCGCCGCGCGTGCAGCGATGGGTCATGGACGGTGATGTTTCCCCCTGTTACCGGTGCGGTAACGGCAGGTGACGGGGGAACTTGAGCGCCGGCCGGGGCTTATACCGGCACGGCCCCCGGTCGGCCGTGGATGACCTGGAAGCGCGCTGCGGCCCGCACCTCGGCATCGGCACGCAGCACGCTGTCGGCAAAGCGCAGTTCGGCATCCACGGTCTGCCGGTTCAGCTGCAGCTTCCACCAGCCGCGACGGTCGCCGTCGAAATAGCGGATATGCGGGTTCTGCGGAATCGAAGGTCCGTAGTACGGTCCATACGGCGTATCGTCGCCGCCACTGCTGATCGCCGGCGCGATGAATTCAGTGGCCACCACCGGCGAGCTGGCCGCGTCGAAATCCAGCTTCAGGTCGTTGACGAAGGTGGAATGCCAGTCGCCGCCGAGCACGATCGCGTTGCCCTGCCCGCCTGTCTGCAGCGCCTGCAGCAGACGGTTGCGCGCAAGCGGATAGCCGTCCCAGGCGTCGTTCCAGAAGCGCTCGCGTGGGGTGCCTGCATCCAGCCGCAGCTGGGCCATCAGCAACTGCTGCACCACCACGTTCCAGCGCAGGCCCTGTGCGGCCACCATCGACTGGGCGAACCAGGCTTCCTGGCCGACACCGAGCATGCTCATGCGCGGGTCCAGTGCCGCTTCGCAGCGCGCCGATTCGCCCACCCCGCAGGGATTGGCGGGACGGAACTGGCGGCAATCGAGCAGGCTGAGCTGTGCAAGATCACCGTAACGCAGCCGCCGGTGCACGCGCAGGCCACCATTGCCTGCCGGCGTGCTGCGCATGGGCAGGTGTTCGTAGAACGCGCGGTAGGCCGCCGCCCGACGCACGATGAAATCTTCCGTCGATACGCCGGGCTTCTCCGGGTGGATGCCGGAGTAGTCGTTCTGCACCTCGTGGTCATCCCAGATCACCGCGAAGGCATGCGCGGCATGCGCTGCCTGCAGGTCCGGATCGAGCTTGTACAGCGCGTACTGGTCACGGTAGCGCTCCAGGCTGACGGTCTCGCCACTGAAGCGCGCTGCATCCAGCGTGCTGCCGCGTGCATTCTGCAGCGGGCTGTATTCGTACAGGTAGTCGCCGGCGTGCAGCACCAGGTCGACATCGCTGCGCGCGATATCGCGCAGTACCGGATAGTAGCCGCTGTTCCAGGCCTGGCAGGTGCACAGGGCCAACCGCAGCTGCTGCAGCTGCGTATCAGGCAATGGCGCGGTGCGGAAATGGCCGACCGCGCTTTCTTCGTCCCCGTCGCAGGCGAAACGGTAGTAGTAGTCACGGCCCGGGCGCAGGCCATTGACCTCCACGTGCACCGAATGCGCCAGTTCCGGTACGGCAGCAGCAACACCCCGCTGCACCGGCCGGCGCATGCCAGGGTCTTCAGCCACGTACCAGCGCACCGGCACCGCCCGCGCGGGCATGCCGCCGCCATTGAGCGGGTCCGGTGCCAGCCGCGTCCACAGCACCGCGCCCTGCGGATCCGGGTCGCCAGCAGCGACGCCCAGCGTGAACGGATCGCGCCCGAGCCGCGGCCGCGGGCCGGCCGTGGCCAGCCCCGGCATCGCCGCCAGTGCGATCGCCGCCCCCGTGCCCTGCCACGCCATGCGCAGCAGGCGGCGACGGGTTTCCGGATCGGCAGGCGCGCGCATCAGAAGCGGACGGTGGCGGTGGCCATCACCTGCCGCGGCGCGCCGACCTGCATGGTCGCCAGGCTGCGGGTCGGGTCAGTGGCGTAGGTGCCATTGGTGTTGATGGAGGACAGGTAGCGCTTGTCGGTCAGGTTGGTCAGGTTCAGTGCAACCGTCAGGTTCTGCGCCGGGCCCATCGCACCGAAGTCGTAGGCCACCGACGCGTTGACCAGCCAGTAGCTGGGCACCGAAAGATCATTGGTGTAGGTCACGTAACGCTTGCCGACATGGTTGGCCGACAGGCGCATGTCCCACGGACCCGGGGTCCAGGCGAGCGTGCTGGCGAACATCCATTCGGGCGTGTCCACGGTCTTGCGGCCGCGGGTCGGCACCACTTCGTTGTTCACGTAATCGTTGTCGTAAGTGCTGTCATTCCAGGACAGCGCATTGGACCAGGCCAGGTCCTGCATCGGCTTCAACTGCAGGGTGGCCTCGGCGCCGCGGCTGGTGACCGAGCCGACGTTGGAGAACAGTGCCGGGCAGCCAAGGATACCCACGCACTGGGCGATCGCCAGCAGGCGGTTGTCGAACTTCACGTCATATACCGCGACCGACGCTTCATAGCCGCGGCCGTAGCCACGCCAGCCCAGCTCGATCGTGCGCGACTGTTCCGGCTTCAGGTTGCCTGCGCTGGCATCGAAGTCGGCCTGCGGCACGTTGAACGGGCTGCCCACGCCCAGTGCATAGGCAGCGACATTCTTTGCGAACGAGCCGAAGACCTCGTTGCCTTCGTTGAGCTTGAAGTTGAAGCCGGCCTGCGGCAGCAGGCCTTTCTTCGCGGTCAGGCTGCTGTTGTTCGCGTAGTTGCCCAGCGGCGTACGCACGCTGGTGCGGGTGTGAGGCGACTTGGCTCCGATGTCGATGGTCAGGCGATCATCGAACAGGCGGAAGCGGTCCTGCACGTAGAACTGGCGGGTGATGGTGGTGTACTGCTGGTTCCACACGCGCTGGTCGGGATTGCGCAGGAAGAAATCGTCGGTGATGGGACCGTCGATGTAGTAGAAATTGCGCTGCACGCTGTGGCCGTTGTCCTCGTACCAGAGGCCGGCTTCCAGTTCGTGGCCGCCGACGTTCCAGGTGAACGCAGAGGTCACGCCGGTACGGTCGATCGCGTACTCAGTGGTGCGGATCGAAATCGGAATTTCCCGGCTGGTACCCGGGTTGGACGGATTGGAGGGGCTGAACCAATGGCCCTGGCCGCGATTGCTGTGGTTGTAGACGTTGACCTTCAGCCGCATCGACTCGTTCAGGCCGAAATCGCCAGCGATGCTGGACAGGTCGTCATTGCGCAGGCCATGGCCGGAGTAATACGCGTCCCATGGGCTGTTGACGCCACCACTGTACTGGCCGTTCGCAGCAGCAACCGCGCGATCCCAGTCCGGCGCATAGTTGTCCCAGTTCCAGCCGAGGCGATCGATCATTTCCAGCGACAGATCCTGGTAGTCGGCCTCGACCCGGCGCGATCCGTTGAACAGCGCGGTGATCCTGCTGTCCTCGCCGAAGTGGTAGGTGGCCTTGCCGTTGAACTGCTTCGACTCCTGCGATCCCTTGCCCTTCCACTTGTCGCCCTCGGAATACGCGCCGGACAGATAGGCGGCAAAGCCCTGGTGCTCGCCCGTCTCCAGCCGTGCATAGCTGCGGCGCGCATTGTCACTGCCGAAGCCCTGCGCCAGCACCACGCCGTACTCGGTGGACGGATCGATCGAATAGAACTGGAAAACGCCCCCCAGGTTGCTGGTGGACGGCGTGCCGAGCGCGCCGATGCCGGTGGACACTTCCGCACCGCCCAGGTTCTCGCTGATCACGGCACGGCTGATGTGCAGGCCATTGCTGTTGCCGTAGGACATGTTGCCCAGCGGGATGCCATCAAGCGTATAGCCGAGGCGGTTCTGGTTGAAACCGCGCAGGCTGATGCTGGTGGACCACTCATAGGCACCGGTGGCGTCGGCCGACTCGAAATGCACGCCCGGCTTGCTGGCCAGCAGCTTCAGCGGGTTGGCGCCCGGCGGCAGCACCTTCATGTCTTCCGCGGTGACACGCTGCACCTGGCGGGCCTCGCCGCGGCCGATCACCGAGATCGAATCGAGGGTCGTCGCCGACGGTGCTTCAGTGGCAGGAGCGGTTTCAGCCAGAGCAAGCGACGGCAGCGATGCACAGACCAGCAGGGCAAGCAGGTTGCGGCGAAGCGGAGCATGGGGCGACATGAAGGCGGATTCCTTGGGCACGCTGGACGCCGAAAGGCGGCGTCGAAGAGCAGCAGCGGCGGAATCGTAAAAGCAGCGCGTTACATGTCATTTACACGCTGCATACACAGGAAGAACCCGTTACTCGAACGAACCGACCGAATCGTGGGACAGGTTGTCGAAGCGGGTGTATTCGCCGAAGAACTTCAGCTTGCACGAACCGGTGGGGCCACCACGGTGCTTGCCGATGATGATCTCGGCCAAGCCCTTGTCCGGCGAATTTTCCTTGTTGTAGTAATCGTCTCGGTAGATGAAGACGATCATGTCCGCGTCCTGCTCGATTGCGCCCGATTCGCGAAGGTCGGCCATCACCGGGCGCTTGTCGGTTCGCGTTTCCAGCGATCGATTGAGCTGCGAAAGCGCGATCACCGGTACGTTCAGTTCCTTGGCCAGGCCCTTCAGCGAGCGCGAGATTTCCGAGATTTCGGTCGCGCGGTTTTCGCTGTTGCCCGGCACGCTCATCAGCTGCAGGTAGTCGATCACGATCAGGCCCAGGTCGTGTTCGCGCTTCAGGCGGCGGCACTTGGAACGCAGGATCTCCGGCGACACGCCCGGCGTATCGTCGATGAAGATCTTGGTTTCCTTCAGCATCTTGATCGCGCTGGTGACCCGGCTCCAGTCCTCGTCTTCCAGCTGGCCGGTACGCAGGCGCGAGGCATTGATGCGGCCGTTGGAGGAAATCAGGCGCATCGCCAGCTGCGATGCGGACATTTCCATCGAGAACACCGCCACGCCCTTCTTCGACTTGATCGCCGCGTACTCGGCGATGTTCAGCGCGAAGGTGGTCTTGCCCATCGCCGGGCGCGCGGCCAGGATGATCAGGTCGGTCGGCTGCAGGCCGGCGGTCATCGCATCGAAATCGGTGTAACCGGTCGGCAGGCCGGTGATGTTGCCGCCGTTCTCGAAGCGGTTGCGCAGTTCTTCGAAGGCGTCCTTCAGCGCGCCGGGCATGGCCACGAAGTCGGTACGCCCGCGTGCGCCCTGTTCGGCAATGGCGAACACGCTCTTCTCGGCCGAGGCCAGCAGTTCGCTGCTGTCGCGGCCTTCCGGCTGGAAGCCGTCGTTGACGATGTCGGTGCCGACCTGGATCAGCTGCCGCAGCACCGCCTTGTCACGCACGATCTCGGCGTAGGCGACGATGTTGGCCGCCGATGGCGTGGTGCTGGCCAGCTCGATCAGGTAGGCGCCGTCGCCCACCAGTTCCATCTTGCCCTGCGATTCGAACCACTCGCCCAGGGTCACCGCATCGAACGGGCGCTCGCGCTCGGACAGCTCGCGGATCGCCCGGTAGATCATCTGGTGGTCGCGGCGGTAGAAGTCGGTCTCGGTCAGCTGGTCGTTGACCCGGTCGTAGGCTTCCGGCGCCAGCATCAGGCCGCCCAGCACCGCTTGTTCGGCTTCCACCGAGTGCGGCGGCACGCGCAGCTGGTCGATGCGCGATTCGTCGCGATCGCGGTCGAAGCCATCGCCGCGCTCTTTGCGGTTGGAACGGAAGCCGGAACGGGCGGACATGCTGCGGTGTTTCCTGCGAAAGTGGGCCAGACGAGTGTAGGCATGCGCCGACCCCGGCGGCCATGGACAAGCCTGTGGATAAGCCGTGGACGAACAGGGGATATCCGCCGCTGTGCGACGTGCCTGTCCGGCCTATGGAGACCCATTATCGCATGGGGTCAGAGCCCGCCGCTGTATCGCATGGGGTCAGATCCCTCTGCGCAGCAGAGGGCTCTGACCCCGAAAGGAGCGTCAATCGCCCTTGGCATGCACCGCGATCAGCTGCAGGAAGCGGTCTACATAGCCCTGCAGGAACTTCTGCGTGCCTTCATTGTGGATCGTGCCATCCGCCCCGATCAGCTCGTCCTTGAAATGGAGGAACGCCTCCGGCTGGCCGAGCACGTGCATGTCCAGGAAAGCCAGGCTGTTGCGCAGGTGCTGCTGGGCCACGGCCGTGCCGATCTGGCCGATGGAGGCGCCGATCACCGCCGCCGGCTTGCCGCCAAAGGCGCTGTCACCATAGGGCCGCGAGCCGATGTCGATGGCGTTCTTCAGTACGCCCGGCACCGAGCGGTTGTATTCGGGGGTGACGAACAGCACCGCATCAGCACCGCGCACCTCGTCCTTCAGGCGGGTGCCCTGCGCCGGGTAGCTGCCGTCGAAATCCTGGTTGTACAGCGGCAGATCATCGATGCGCACGTACTGGAAACGCGCGCGATCACCGGCCAGCTTTTCCAGTGCCAGGGCCAGCCTGCGGTTGCAGGACTCCCTGCGCAGGCTGCCAACGAACACGGCGATGGTGGGAACAGGCATGGCGACACACTCCTGGCGGGGGAAAGGGCCAGCCTAGCGGCCGGCCCGGTGTGCCCCGGTGAAGATCAGCCGCGTGCCACGCCCGCCCGCACCTGCCGCCAATGGTCCTGCCAGGCCTGGAACATCAGCACGTTCCACAGGTGGGTGTGCCACTTGCGCTGGCCACCCAGGAACTGCTGCCACAGCGGCTGCACGGCGGCGGCCGACAGCACGCCTTCGCGTTCCAGCCGGGCCGGCTGCAACAGGTCATCGGCCCACGGCCGCAGGTCGCCCTTCAGCCATTCACTCACCGGCGCGCCGAAACCGCGCTTGGGACGGTGCACCATCGACTGCGGCACGTAGCGGCCCAGCACGCGCTTGAGCAGCACCTTGCTGGTGTCCTCGCTGCGCTTGAACGCCAGCGGCAGCGACCAGGCGAATTCAGCCACGCGCCAGTCCAGCAGCGGTGCCCGCGCCTCCAGGCTGACCGCCATCGAGGTGCGGTCGACCTTGCACAGCAGGTCGTCGGGCAGGTAGCTGACAAAATCGGCCAGCATCATCGCGTCGGCCGGGGTGCCGGCGCCGTGCAGCGGGTCGGCCAGGTCGTAGAAGCTGCCGGCCTCGCGTGCGCCGATCACCGCCGCCGCCGGGTCGCGCCAGCGCGAGATGCGGTTGCGGTAGACATCGCCGATACCGCGCGCGCCGGTCTCGGCCAGCAGCGCAGCCAAGCCGCCGGTGCGCGAGGCCTCGCCCTGCTGGTGCGCACGCGCGCCCATCCAGCGCCGTAGCGGCGCCGGTACGCGGCCCAGCATCTGCCAGTTGCGCAGCGCGCGCACGTAGCGGGTATAGCCGAAGAACAGTTCGTCGCCGCCGTCCCCGGACAGGGCCACGGTCACGCCCTGCCTCGCCAGGCGCGCAACCAGCGCGGTCGGCACCTGCGAGGCGTCGGCAAAGGGTTCGTCGAACATCGCCGGCAGCTGCGGCACCACCGCCAGCGCGTCGGCGCCGCTCACATAGAGCTCGGTGTGGTCGCAGCCCAGGTGCCCGGCCAGTTCCTTGGCCAGCGGCGCCTCGTCATGGTGCGAGCCGCTGAAGCCGATGCTGAAACTGTGCACCGGCTGCGTGCTCTGTGCCTGCATCAGCGCGGCCACCAGCGATGAATCGGTGCCACCGGAGAGGAACACGCCCACGGGCACGTCGGCCACCATGCGCAGCGCCACGGCATCGCGCAGCAGGCCGTCCAGCTGTTCCTCGGCGTCCTCGATGCGGCCCTGGAACGGCGCGGCCAGTGCCGCCTGCATGCGCGCGCGGGCATCCCAGTACGGGCGCTGCGCCTGCTCGGGGCGATGCGCGGACGCACCGGCGGCCACCATCGCCGCATCCAGCCGCAGCACGCGGCCCGGCATCAGCTTGTAGCAGCGCTGGTGGATGCTGTGCGGGGCCGGGATGTAGTCCAGCCGCAGCAGCAGGGTCAGTGCATCGCGGTCGATGTCGTTGTCGAAATCCGGGTGCTGCCACAGCGCCTTCAGTTCCGAGCCGAACACCAGGGTGTCGCCGGCCCAGCCGTAGTACAGCGGCTTCTTGCCCACCCGGTCGCGGGCCAGCCACAGGCACTGCTCGTGGCGGTCCCAGAGCGAGATGGCGAACATGCCGTTGGCGCGCTGCAGGGTCTCCTCGACGCCCCACTGCAGGATCGCGGCCAGCAGCACTTCGGTATCGGAATGGCCGCGGAAGGCATGGCCCAGTGGTTCCAGCTCGGCACGCAGCGCAGCGAAGTTGTAGACCTCGCCGTTGTAGGCCATCACGTAACGGCCGTCGGCCGAGGCCATCGGCTGGTGGCCCAGCGGTGACAGGTCGAGGATGCTCAGGCGGCGGTGCGCCAGGGCGATGCCTGCGCTGGCGTCGACCCAGGTGCCGCCGTCATCCGGCCCGCGGTGGTGCAGCGCCTGCCCCATGGCCAGCGCCTGCGCCTGCAGCACCTCGGCCGGCGACTGCGCCGCCGGCAACAACATTCCCGCCAATCCACACATGCATCAGGGTTCCTGCGCCAGGTCGAGGGCGGCGCCAATCACCGCATTGTCGCTTGGAAGGCCGAACATTGCTGCCCCCGCCAGCGGCGTGTAGGTATCAGCGCCGCAGACCCGCCGCAGCGGCAGGTGGCCATGCCCGGCCTCGACCAGGGCGGTGACCACCCCCTCGCCCACCCCGCCGCTGTGGCGGCCCTCGTCCAGCACCAGCACCCGCCGCGCGCTGGCGGCCTGGGCGGCGATGAAACCAGCATCCAGCGGCACCAGCCAGCGCAGGTCCACCACCCGTACCTGCCAACCGGTCTGCGCCTGGATGGCCGGCACCGCGCGCAGCGCCATCGGCACGCCGTTGCCGTAGGTGAAGACCACCAGATCGTCCGCATCAGGCGCGTAGACCCGGCCCTCGCCCAGCACCAGCGCCTGCCCCGGCGCCGGGTAGTCGAACAGCCACTGGCCATCACCGGGCGCGTGCAGGTCCTTGCTCATGTACAGCGCGATCGGCTCGAGGAACACCGCCACCCGGCCGTCCACCCGGGCCAGCGCCGCCAGCGTGCGCAGCATCATCACCGCATCGTCGCCGCGCGACGGGCAACCCACCACCAGGCCGGGGATGTCGCGCAGCGCGGTGATCGAGTTGTCGTTGTGGAAATGGCCACCGAAGCCCTTCTGGTAGCCCAGCCCGGCCACCCGCACCAGCATCGGGTTGCGGAACTGGTCGTTGGAGAAGAACTGCAGCGAACAGGCCTCGCCACGCAGCTGGTCGATGGCATTGTGCAGGTAGGCCAGGTACTGGATTTCCGGTATCGGCAGCAGGCCCATGTTGGCCAGGCCCTGGGCCATGCCCAGGATCATCGTCTCGTCCAGCAGGGTGTTGAACACCCGGCGCGGCCCGAAGCGGCGCAGCAGGTCCTTGGTGACCGTGTAGACGCCGCCCTTCTGCGCCACGTCCTCGCCAAACAGCAACGCCTGCGGGTACTTGCACAGCAGTTCCTGCAGGCCGTGGTTGATCTGCACGGCCAGGTGGCGCGGCGGCTGCCGCTCCGGCAACGCGTCAGCCCCTCCGTACAGCGCCTCGCGTGCTTCGGCCGGCACCGCGCGCCCGGCTTCGGCCATCACTGCCGCCGGCGTGTAGGGCGCCAGTGGCGCAACCACTTCATCCAGCGACTGCAGCTTGGGCCGACCTTCGGCATCGGAGGCAGCCGACAGGCAGCGCGCACGCAGCGTCTCGTAGGCGGCCTCGATGCCGGCGGCATCCATCCAGCCTGATTCCAGCGCGATCTGTGCCGACCGCAGCAGCGGGTCCTGTGCCTCGGCCGCGCAGAGGTCAGCCAGCGCGCGCCATTCCACTTCGAAATCGGTGCCGGCATGGCCCATCAGCCGCGTGGTGCGCAGGTGCAGGAAGGTCGGCCGGCGGGTACGCCGGCAATGCTCGACCGCCGCCTGTACCTGGGCATGTCCCGCCGCCAGGTCCAGGCCATCGGCGTAGTAGTAGTCCAGCCCCGGCTGGCGGCTGAAGCGTTCGGCGATCCAGCCTTCCGGGGTCTTCACCGAAATGCCCAGGCCGTTGTCCTCGCAGACGAACAGGATCGGTGCGGGCAGCTTCTGGTAGGCCGACCACATCGCGGTGTTGAAGGCGGTCTGCGCGGTGGCATGGTTGGCCGAGGCATCACCGAAGGAACACAGCACGATGCTGTCGGCGGGGATCGGCAGCGGCTGGCCCAGGCGCTTGCCGCTCTCGATGGCCAGGGCAGTGCCCAGCGCCTTGGGCAGGTGCGAGGCGATGGTGGAGGTCTGCGGCAGCACCCACAGCGGGCGACTGCCCCACACCTTGTGGCGGCCACCACTGGCCGGGTCGTCGGCACTGGCGGCAAAGGACAGTGCGGCATCGCGCAGCGGGTCCAGGCCCGGCACCTGGCGCGCGCGCTCGGCCATGAACGCACCGGAACGATAGTGCAGGAAGGCCGGATCGGTATGCCGGCAGGCCCGCGCCTGCAGCGCGTTGCCTTCGTGGCCGGACGAACCGATGGTGTAGAAGACCTTGTTCTGCAACCGCAGCACGCGCGCCATCAGGTCCAGCTGGCGGCTGGCCATCTGCGAATCGAACAGCTCGGCGAACGCCGCTGCGGTGAGCGTGCTGCCCGGCAGGATCGGCGCATCCGGGGCCGGCTTCGGCCGTGGCAACCCGCGCCAACCACGCAGCGCCTCGAGGAAATTGACATCGCACACTTCGGCGCGGTTGAGCGCGCGCATGCGTGCGGGAATCGGATCGGGAACCACAGCGAACATCGAACACCCTCCGTGTCGTTGTTGCGTTTCGCCGGGCGCGGCCCGGCGCTACCATGCCGGGCTTCACGGCCCTGCTTTCGTAGAGTCGAGCTTGCTCGACTGCCCTGGAAGTCAGTCGAGCAAGCTCGACTCTACCCGCGGCCGTCCAGGCGTGCGCGAACCTCGGCGGTCACCGCCGGCATCGCCACGAAACGTGGCTGCTCGCGTACCCGCTGCAGCCAGGCGCGCACTTCCGCGAACGGCTGCAGGTCGATGCCACCGTCGGCGGCAACATCGGTGTAGGCGAACAGCGCGATGTCGGCGATGCCGTACTCGTTGCCGGTGAACCACTGCGCCTGCCGCAGGTGCTGCTCCATCACCGCCAGCGCAGTGGCGGCACGCTCGTGCAGGCGCGGCAGTTCAGCCCGGCGCGGGGAGTCCAGTGCGGTCCAGCCACGGATGAAGCGCGCCACGGCCACGCAGGGCTCGTGGCTGTACTGCTCGAAGAACATCCAGCTCAGCGCCTGCGCCCGTTCCCAGCCATCGGTGGGCAGGTAGGGCGTGCCTTCGGCCAGCCAGAACAGGATCGCGTTGGATTCGGTCAGCACGCGGCCATCGTCGCGCACGATCAGCGGCACTTTCGCATTCGGGTTGAGCGCGAGGAATTCGGGCGAGTGGGTCTGCCCATGCGCGCTGTCCACTTCCACCCAGCGGTAGCGGCTGCCGAGCTGCTCCAGCAGCATCCGCACCTTGTGGCAGTTGCCCGACACCGACATGCCGTGCACCGTCAACGGAACGCGCTCTTCCACCATTGCCTGCTCCAGGACATCCCGGCCGACGGCCGGCTGCCCGCAGTCTGGCAAGCACGCCGGCCGATGCCAAGCGCGGGTGCAGCATCAACGCGTGCGTTGCCGCCACTGCGCGCGCGACTGCCCCCAGATCTCCAGCGGCCCGCCTTCGTAGGGTGGCGGCAACCGGCCCATGCGCAGCAGGCCGCTGCCCAGCTTGCGCGCCACCGCCTTGGACTTCTCGTTGTCCTCGGCGATGGTGTGGATCACCTCGTCCCAGCCCTGCGTGTCGAACGCCCAGTCAATGGCGGCGGCGGCGGCCTCGGGGGCATAGCCGCGCCCCCAGCTGGCGCGGCGGATGCTCCAGCCGACCTCGGGACCGGGCCAGCCCAGGGGTTGCCACGGGCCCATGCGGCCGACCCACTCGCCGCTGGCCTTCTCGATGACGCTGAACATGGAGAAGCCGAACAGCTGCCAGGCGCCGGCCAGGCTGCAGAAGCTGCGCCAGGCCACCGAAGGCAGCTGCACGCCGCCCAGGCTGCGCATCACCTCTTCATCGGCACAGAAGGCCAGGTAGGGTTCCAGGTCCTGGGCCTGCGGCGGGCGCAGGATCAGCCGCTCGGTTTCGATGCGCAGGTCGAAGATGCTCATGCAGGCTCCGTCATATGCCGTGGCCGGCCATCATCGCCGATCCGGGCGCGGTGACGATGCCCGCAAACGGAACAGGCCGGCAAAAGCCGGCCTGTCCGATGGACGCTGCAGCAGAAACGTTACTGGCGGTTGGCCGCCGCTTCGCCGGCCGCTGCGGTCTGGGTGACGAGCTGGCCATCCACCACCGGCAGGCGGTCGCTGGCCGGCTTGTTGTCCATGCGCACGGTCTTCTCGGCGCCATCGTAGCGGTAGGTCACGTTGTAGCCCTTGACCACATCGTTGGTGCCCATGGCGATGCGCGTGCCCGGCTTGCTGGCCATGCGCATGGTGCCGGTGGTGCCGTCTTCGTTGCGGTAGGTCACGTTGTAACCGGTGACACGGCTCGACTCGGAGGTCGCCGTTTCAGTGTGGCACTGGCGTTCGGTGCGGTTGACCACGCGGCCACCGACGTGGCGCTTGTCCACCTGGTTGCCGATGAAGCCACCGGCCACGGCGCCCGCTGCAGTGGCCGCCTTCTTGCCGTTGCCGCCACCCACCTGGTTGCCGAGCAGGCCGCCGACCACGGCGCCCACCACGGTGCCGCCCACGTTGCCATCGCGCTCGGGCAGGCGCTCCTGCACCACCACGTCCTGGCACACCTCATGCGGGGTCTGGGTGGTGGACGTCTCGCGCACCGGCTCGGTGCCGATGACCGTCGCATACGCCTTCTGCTTTTCGGTGAGCGGGTCGACCTTCAGCACATCGGCGTATTCCAGGCCGCGCGGTGCAGTGGCATCGACCGCGTCGCCGCGCGCGCCATCATCGGCAGCGCTGCCATCGACCAGGCGCGACTCGGAAGGATTGGCGGCGCCCAGCGAATCCGGGGCCTTGTCACCACTCTTCATGAAGGCGGCGGTTGCGATGCCACCCACCAGCAGCGCGCCCGCTGCGACCAGGACAGTTGTAGTTGTGCTTTTCATGACCTGCTCCTTGCGGACCGTCCGCAACGTTCTCGATGCAGATTGCAGCATGGCCTGCCTGAACGGAATCTCCACAATTCCTGCTCATGGCCGTAACCCATTCAGCATCGGGAAATGCAGGGCCCGTGGTAGCGTTTGCACCTCGCCCACGTGGAGCCCCGCCATGGCCAACCCGATGCTGCTGCCGGTCCTGCAATGGGCACGCCGGCTGCGCTACCCCACCCTGTTCAAGCTGACCGCCGGCCTGTTCGCGCTGACGCTGTTCATCCCCGACCCCATCCCGTTCGTGGACGAACTGGTGCTGGGCCTGGGCACCCTGCTGCTGGCCAACTGGAAGAACCGCAGCGCGGCGACGCCACCGCCGCTGGAACAGCGTTGAACATGCTGGTCGACAGCCATTGCCACCTGGATGCCAGCGAGTTCGACCCTGACCGCACGGCCGTGATCGAACGCGCCCGCGCGGCCGGCGTGCAGGCCCAGGTGGTGCCGGCGGTGACCGCCGCCAGCTGGCCGAAGCTGCGCGAGGTCTGCCAGCAGGCGCCGGGGCTGTACCCGGCGTACGGCCTGCACCCGATGTTCCTGGCCGAGCACCGCCCCGGGCACTTGGACCAGCTGCGCGACTGGATCGAGCGCGAGCGTCCGTGCGCGATCGGCGAGTGCGGCCTGGATTTCTTCGTCGACGGGCTGGACGCGCAGGCGCAGCAGGACTATTTCATCGGCCAGTTGAAGCTGGCCCGCGACTTCGACCTGCCGGTGATCGTGCACGCGCGCCGCGCGGTGGATGCGGTGATCGCCGCGATCCGTCGCATCGGCGGCCTGCGTGGCGTCGTGCACAGCTTCCCCGGCAGCCCGGAGCAGGCCGCACAGCTGGACAAATTGGGCTTCCTGCTCGGTCTGGGCGGGCCGCTGACCTACGAACGCGCGCAGCGCCTGCAGCGGCTCGTGCGGGAGATGCCGCTGCAGCAGCTGCTGCTGGAAACCGACGCACCGGACCAGCCCGACGCCGGCATCCGTGGCGAGCGCAATGAACCGGCGCGGCTGTCGGTGATCGCCCGCCACGTGGCCGCACTGCGCGGCACGGATGTGGAAACCGTGGCACAGGCCACCAGCGAGAACGCCCGGCGGCTGTTCGCGCTGCCTGCCACACAAGGGTAGTGCCGGCCAGCCCCACGCCGGTAGTGCCGGCCGCTGGCCGGCAACCCAGGAATGATTGAATCAGCGCGGAAGCCGGCCAGCGGCCGGCACTACCGTCAAGCCTTGAGCTTCTTCGGCTCCAGCAGCATTTCCAGCGCCTTGCCGGCTGCAGCGAAGGCGAACGCGCCGGTGATATGCGTGGCCGCACCCAGCCCGGCACCGCAATCCAGCTTCAGCGCGGCATCGGCGCCCAGGTTCGGCCGCAGGCCGCAGACGCTGCCATCGGCCTGCGGGTACTTCACGTTTTCCAGCGAGTACACCGCCGGCACGCCGAAGTAGCGCTTGGCGTTCTTCGGGAAGTTGAACTCGCTGCGCAGCTTCTTGCGGATCAACGCCAGCATTGCGTCGTGCTCGGTACGCGAGACATCGCGGATGCGCACCAGGGTCGGGTCGGTACGCCCGCCGGCGGCGCCCACCGTCAGCAGCGGCAGCTTGCGGCGGCGGCACCAGGCGATGGTTTCCACCTTCACCCGGAAGCTGTCGCAGGCGTCGATGACCAGGTCGAAACCACGGTCCAGCAGTTCGGCCATGTTGCCGGTGGTGAGGAACGCCTGCACCGCATCGACATCGATCTGCGGATTGATCGCGCGGCAGCGCTCGGCCATCGCCTCGGATTTGTTGCGGCCGTAGTTGCCTTCCATCGCCGGCAGCTGCCGGTTGGTGTTGGACACGCAGATGTCATCGGCGTCGATGAGGGTCAGGTGGCCGACCGCCGAACGGGCCAGCGCTTCCACGACCCACGAGCCGACGCCGCCCATGCCCACCACCGCCACGCGGCTGCCCTGCAGGCGCTCGAGCGCGCCTACGCCATACAGCCGTTCGATGCCGGCGAAGCGTTGTTTGACCTGTTCGTTCATGGGGCTATTTTAACGTGCAGGCAGCGGCGGCCATAGCGGGCCGCCATCGAACCCACCGTTGCACGCCCGCGCATCACCCATTCGCGCATCACCCACGGAGGAGCAAGCATGAACGCCAGCCCGCCCCGTCGTCCCTCCAGCGCCCAGCGCTACCTGTTCGTGCTCGGCCTGGGCCTGCTGATCGGCCTGGTCGCTACGGTGATGGTGGGCCGCGCCCTGCAGGCGGGCCGCGATCCCTTCCCGCACAGCCTGATGCACGTGATGCAGCGGCAGGCCGAACTGCTGCAGCAGGCCCAGCAGCAGAACCGCTGCAGCCTGGCTGACAGCGTGCCGCGCCTGCAGTCGCTGCGCCTGCTGTCCAACGACCTGGACCTGGCGTTTCCCGGGTTGAAGGAGGATGCGCGCTTCCAGCAGCATGCCAGCCAGTACCGGGCCAGCCTCAATGCCGCGCTGGCCGCCCCGCCCGCCGACTGCGCCGCGCTGGGCAAGGTCGTGCAGACCGTGCAGGACGACTGCCGGGCCTGCCACCAGGACTTCCGCTGATTCATCTTCCAGCCGGGGAAGGCCGGCGTGATTGGCACCTTGTTCACGTTGAAAAGTGGACGATTCGATCACCCTGCTGCATGACGCAGTACCACCCTTCCATCCGCCTTCACGGCCAGGAGACGCCCCATGAAGATCCAGCTCATCGCTGCCAGTGCCATCGCTACGCTCGCCCTGGCTGGCTGCGCCACCTCGCCCGGTTACGGCGGCGGTGGTTACAACAACGGTGGCTACAACAATGGCGGCTATGGCAACAACGGCGGCTACAACCAGAACCGTTGCGCCGACTGCGGCATCGTCACCCGCATCAATACCGTGGCCTCGGGCCGTACCGCGCCCAGCGCGACCGGCGCCATCCTCGGTGGCATCGTCGGCGCCGTGGCCGGCCATGAGATCTCCGACCACACCGGCGGCAGCCGGGGCAACAAGAACGTCGCCGCCGCCGCAGGCGCGGTGGGTGGTGCCCTGGCGGGCAACCAGATCCAGAAGAACGTGACCAGCGATACCTACGACATCACCGTGCGCATGGATGATGGCCGTACCGTCGTGGTCAACCAGCGCGACCTGGCCGGCATCCGTGAGAACACCTACGTGCGCGTGGTCAACGGCCGCGTCGTCCTGCGCTGATCCGGCAGGCGCCGGTGGCAATGAAAAAGGCCCGCTTGCGCGGGCCTTTTTCGTGCAGCACGCTGCAGGCCGTTCAGACCGGCTCTACGGCATCTGCCTGCAGGCCCTTCTGGCCCTGCACGACGGTGAAGGTGACCTTCTGGCCTTCCTTCAGGCTCTTGAAGCCCTGGGTCTGGATGGCACGGAAATGCACGAACACGTCTTCGCCGTTTTCACGGCTGATGAAGCCGAAGCCCTTTGCATCGTTGAACCACTTGACGGTACCGGTCTCGCGATCAGACATCTCACTCACTCCCTGGTGACTCTCTTGTTGTTGGAAACGCCTGTTGGGCGGCTGACAAGCAAGGGGGAAGCGAGGTGCAACGATGCAGCGGATCGAAGAGATCTTGCTTCATCAGGCCACGATCCACGGTGACCTTGCCAAGCTCAGCGACTGCAACTTAACCCGACCAAAACGAAAAAGCAACTGCCAAAATTCTTCACTGTCAACCCCAAAAAGACCACCATACTGGACAGCATGGACCTCTCATTCATCTTGTATCTGCTAGCGGTCATTTTTGTCCTTGTGGGCATCGCGGGCATCATCCTGCCGGCGCTTCCGGGCGTGCCGCTGGTCTTCGTCGGACTGCTGCTGGCGGCATGGGCCGACGGCTTCGCACACGTCGGCTGGCCCACCCTGGTCATCCTCGGCGTGCTGACCGCGCTGTCCCTGCTGGTCGATGTCCTGTCCACGGTGGTCGGAGCGCAACGGGTGGGCGCCAGCCGCAAGGCACTGTGGGGCACCTTCATCGGCAGCATCGTGGGCCTGTTCTTCATGCCGGTCGGCCTGTTTGCCGGCCCCCTGCTGGGCGCCCTGCTCGGCGAGTACTGGCACACCCGCGAGCTTGGGCGCTCGACCAAGGTCGGCCTGGCCACCTGGCTGGGCATCCTGCTGGGCCTGGCGCTGAAGCTGGCCGTGGTGATCGCCATGCTGGGCCTGTTCGCGTTTGCCTGGTTCCTGTAACCGCGCCGCCTTCACGCCACGCGCACGCCCGCGCCGGGCATAAACCAAGGGGCTGGCCGTTGCCACGGGCAGCCGCCACACTGTGCGTCTTCCCGTATTCATCCCTGAAGGGCCTGCTGCAATGACCCTCCCCACGCTGCTCCCCCGCTTCGCGCCGCTGGCGCTGGCCCTGGCCAGTGCGCCGCTTGCCGCGCAGGAAATCGCGCCCACTTCAACCGCTACGCCGGCCGGCTGCGCCGCCGTCGACAGTGACGCCGCGCGCCTGGCCTGCTACGACCGGCTGTTCGGCCGCAACGTCCAGGCCACGGCCGAGGCTGACGCCGCCGCCCAGCAGGCCGCACAGGCCCTGCGCGAACAACGCCAGGCGTCACGCCTCAGCCAGGGCGAAGAAAAGCTGCGCACCCGCGTGGGCGACCTCTTCCGCCCGGCGCCGGACGACAGCGCCCTGGCCAACGCCGGCCGCGGCTCGCTGCTGGACAGCCGCTGGGAACTGGCCGAGGACTCCAAGCTGGGCCCGTTCCAGCTGCGCGCCTACAAGCCGGTCTACCTGTTGCCCGCCTTCTGGACCAGCGACAAGAACCAGATGCCGCAGTCGCCGAACCCGGCCAACAGCGTAACCACGCCGCAGGTGCTGGACAGCACCGAGCTGAAGTTCCAGATCAGCTTCAAGACCAAGATCGCCGAGAACCTGTTCGGCGACAACGGCGATATCTGGGCCGGCTATACCCAGAGTTCGCGCTGGCAGGCCTACAACGCCGAGAATTCGCGCCCGTTCCGCGAAACCAACTACGAGCCGGAAGTGATGATGGTGTTCCGCAACGGCTACTCCATCGGAGGCTGGCGTGGGCGGATGACCGGCATCGGCCTCAACCACCAGTCCAACGGCCGGCCCGACCCGCTGTCGCGCAGCTGGAACCGGGTGATGCTCAACATCGGCCTGGACCGTGAGAACTGGGCGCTGGTGCTGCGCCCGTGGTACCGCATTCCCGAGTCGCGCAGCGAAGACAACAATCCGGATATCGAAGACTACATGGGCCGCGGCGACGCGACCCTGATCTGGAACCGCAACGGCCATGAAGTCGCGCTGATGGCGCGCCATTCGCTGCGCACCGGCGACCGTTCGCACGGCGCGCTGCAGCTCGACTACGGCTTCCCGATCAGCAACCTGCTGCGCGGCCATATCCAGGTGTTCGATGGCTACGGCGAGAGCATGATCGACTACAACCACAAGGCCACCTACGTGGGCGTGGGCGTATCGCTGCTGGAGTGGTTCTGATGACCGTGACGATCTGGCACAACCCGGCGTGCAGCAATTCGCGCGGCGCGCTGGCGCTGATCCGCGAGGCCGGCATCGAACCGGTGGTGGTCGACTACCTGGGCGCCCCGCCCGACGTGGCCACCCTGCGCCAGGTGCTGGCCGAATCCGGCCTGGCCGCCACCGAGCTGGTGCGCAGCAAGGAAGCGCAGTTCGCCGAACTGGGCCTGGCTGGCGCCGATGAAGCCACCCTGCTGGCCGCCATGGCCAAGCACCCGCGGCTGATCAACCGCCCCATCGTGCGCACCCCGAAGGGCACGCGCCTGTGCCGCCCGCCGGAGCGCGTCCTCGACCTGCTGTAGGTAGAGTCGACCGTTGGTCGGCTATCGCAAGCACGGCGGAGTCGACCAACGGTCGACTCTACCCCCAAGACGCTGGCGATCACATCCAATCAGTGATGCCTTCGCGGCGGTAGGTCTCGATGAATGACGGTCGCGCCTTCAGGCGCTGCGCGTAGACCTTCAGCACCGGCAGGCTGTCTGCCGGGGTAGGCATGTTGCGCGACCAGCGCATCAGCATCACCAGCATGAAATCGACCACGCTCGGCGCTTCGCCCAGCACGTACGGCCCCTGCGTCTGCAGGTGCGCGGCCATCCGCTGCCACGCAGCTTCCAGGCGCTGGCGCGCCATCACCTGGGTGGCGGCGACGTTGGCTTCGCCGGCGGCTTCATGCGGGTAGAACCACGCGCGGTAGGCGGGCTGCAGGGTGTTGGCGCACCAGAACATCCAGCGATATGCCTGGCCGCGCGCGGGCGTACCCGGTGCCGGCAGCAGGCCCGCTTCGGGATAGCGGTCAGCCAGGTACAGGGCAATGGCGGCCGCTTCGGTCAGCACCTGGCCATCGATCATCAGCGTCGGCACCACGCCAGCCGGGTTCAGGGCCAGGTACGGCGCGGCCTTGTGCTCGCGCTTGTCGAAATCCAGCAGCACCAGCTCATGCTCGATGCCCAGTTCGATCAGCAGCCAGTGCACCACCAGCGAGGCGGTGCTGACAGACCCATACAGCGTAGTGCGCATGCGACGACTCCGGTTGCGGGAAGCGCCGATTATGCGCCCAATGGCTCAGCCACCGCCGCAGGAGGCCATGCAGCTGTCGGCGTTCTGGCTGCAGCTGATCAGCGGCGACTGGTCCATGCAGGCCTGCGCCTGTGACATGCAGGAACGCCGCATCTCGTCATCCTTGATCCGGTCGCACTTGCTCGCCGCCTGCGCATCGCAGGTCGAGCGGCGGTCCGAATCGGAGCGGGCCAGGCAGGCGTTGCGGTACTGCTGGCACGCCATCACGCATTGCGCGCTGGCGTTGTTGCCGGGTGCGCCGTCGTACAGATCTCCGCCACTGCTGCAGGCGGCGAGGGAAACAAGACACAGCACGACAAAGCCACGGAACAATGACATTGGACACTCCCTGTTCAATACACCGGAAAAACGCCAGCCGAGCCTAGCAATGCAGACCTTCGTGCGGCGTTAAACAAAAAACGGCGCCCTGCGGCGCCGTTCTTCTGCTCCCGGTGGAATTACTCCACCACCACCGGAATCTTGCCGATGCGGGCCTGCCATTCGCGCGGGCCGGTCTTGTGCACCGATTCGCCGGTGGAATCGACCGCCACGGTCACCGGCATGTCCTGCACGGTGAATTCGTAGATCGCTTCCATGCCAAGGTCAGCGAAGCCGACGACCTTGGCCGCCTTGATCGCCTTGGACACCAGGTAGGCCGAACCACCGACGGCCATCAGGTAGGCCGACTTGTGCTTCTTGATCGCCTCGATGGCGGCCGGGCCCCGCTCGGCCTTGCCGACCATGCCCAGCAGGCCGGTCTGTGCCAGCACCTGCTCGGTGAACTTGTCCATGCGGGTGGCCGTGGTCGGGCCGGCAGGGCCCACCACTTCGTCGCGCACCGGATCGACCGGGCCGACGTAGTAGATGAAGCGACCCTTCAGATCGACCGGCAGTTCCTCGCCCTTGTTGAGCATGTCGACCATGCGCTTGTGCGCGGCGTCGCGGCCGGTCAGCAGCTTGCCGTTGAGCAGCAGGGTCTGGCCCGGCTTCCAGTTGGCCACGTCTTCCGGGGTGATCGTATCCAGGTCCACGCGGGTGCCCTTGGACGCGTCGTAGGTCAGCTTCGGCCAGTCTTCCAGCGACGGCGGGTCCAGCATCACCGGGCCGCTGCCATCCAGGGTGAAGTGCGCATGGCGGGTGGCCGCGCAGTTCGGGATCATCGCCACCGGCAGGTTGGCCGCGTGGGTCGGGTAATCGTTGATCTTGATGTCCAGGACGGTGGTCAGGCCACCCAGGCCCTGTGCGCCGATGCCCAGCGCGTTGACCTTCTCGTACAGCTCCAGGCGCAGTTCTTCGATGCGGTTGGACGCACCACGGGCCTGCAGCTCAGTGATGTCGATCGGCTCCATCAGCGCTTCCTTGGCCAGCAGCATCGCCTTTTCAGCGGTGCCGCCGATGCCGATGCCCAGCATGCCCGGCGGGCACCAGCCAGCGCCCATGGTCGGCACGGTCTTCAGCACCCAGTCGACGATGGAATCAGACGGGTTGAGCATGGCGAACTTGGTCTTGGCTTCCGAACCACCGCCCTTGGCGGCGACGATGACGTCGACGGTGTTGCCCGGCACCACCTTGACGTTGACCACGCCCGGGGTGTTGTCCTTGGTGTTGACGCGCTTGCCGGCCGGATCGGCCAGCACCGAGGCGCGCAGCTTGTTCTCCGGGTGCAGGTAGGCACGGCGCACGCCCTCGTTGGCCATGTCTTCCACGCCCATGGTCGCGTCATCCCAGCGCACGTCCATGCCGATTTCCAGGAACACGGTGACGATGCCGGTGTCCTGGCAGATCGGACGGTGGCCTTCGGCGCACATCCGTGAGTTGATCAGGATCTGGGCCATCGCTTCCTTCGCGGCCGGCGACTCCTCGCGCTCATAGGCGGCGGCGAGGTTCTTGATGTAGTCGACCGGGTGATAGTACGAGATGTACTGCAGCGCGTCGGCGATGGACTGGATGAGGTCTTCCTGCTTGATCGATGTCACGGCTTGCTCGCTTGCTCGAGGCTGGCGGGGGGTAATCCGCCCATTTTACCCCCTCCCCCGGCCGCAGGATCACAATCGCGGGGTCGGATCCCTTGCAGAGGGCTCCGACCCCACACTCTCTGTCACGCTTGCCACCTCCCCGGCGTCCTGGTCGCATGAACACTGAAGCCACCTTCCAGACCCATCGCCCGCGCCTGATGGCACTGGCCTACCGCCTGCTCGGCAGCCGCAGCGATGCCGAGGACGTGGTCCAGGATGCCTGGCTGCGCTGGTCCGGCGCCGATGCGTCCGCCGTCCGCGACCCCGAGGCCTGGCTGGTCACCACCACCACCCGGCTGGGCCTGGACCGGCTGCGCGCGGCCCGGCGCGAGCGGGTCCACTACGTTGGCCCGTGGCTGGCCGAGCCGCTGGAGATCAGCCTGGAACCTGAACCGTCCAGCGACCCGGCCCTGGCCCATGCCCGCGCCGATGAGGTGTCGGTGGCCTTCCTCACCCTGCTGGAGCAGCTCGGCCCGGAGGAACGGGCCGCCTTCCTGCTGAAGGAGGCCTTCGACCACGACTACCGGCAGATCGCCGCCCTGCTCGGCCTCAGCGAACCGAACTGCCGCCAGCTGGTACACCGGGCAAAACAGCGCCTGCAGGCCGGGCGGCCGCGCTTCAACGCCGACGCCGGCCAGCACCGGCAGTTGCTGGCGCGCTTCATGGATGCCACCCAGCAAGGCGACAGCGAGGCCATCCAGGCGCTGCTGCATGCCAACGCGCGGCTGGTGTCCGATGGCGGCGGCGTGGTCACCGCGGCGGTGCGCCCGCTGCTGGGCGCCGAGCGCATCGGCCGCCTGTTCTGGGCCATCGCGCGCCGCGGCCTGGGCCATACCGCGCAGCTGGGCTGGGTCAATGGCGAGCCGGCGATCCTGCGCTTCCAGGGCGATCGCCTGCACTCGGTCACCACCATCGAAGTGGCCGATGGCCGCATCGCCAACGTGTACAGCGTGCTGAATCCGGAAAAGCTGCACGGGACTGTCACGAACGCGGACGGTGCGGCGTCCTTGTAATGAAAGACGGCCACCGTGGCCGTCGTGGAGCTGAAAATGTCCGACCACGCCTCTCCCCGCGTCCCCTACACCCGCCTGGCCGCCGAGGCCTTCAAGGGCCTGCTGGCCACCAGCAAGGCGGTGCATGACAGTTCGATCGACCCGACGCTGATGGAACTGCTGTTCCTGCGCGTGTCCCAGCTCAATGGCTGCGGCTACTGCATGGACATGCACGGCACCGCGCTGCGCAAGGGCGGCATCGAGCCGCGCAAGCTGGACACCCTGCCGGCCTGGCATGAAAGCCGTTTCTTCGATGCGCGCGAACGTGCCGCGCTGGGTTGGGCCGAGGCCCTGACCCGGCTGACCGAAGGCGCACCTTCGCAGGCCGCATTCGATGCGCTGGCACCGCACTTCGATGAGAAGGGCATCAGCGACCTGAGCATGGGCATTGCGGTGATCAATGCCTGGAACCGGCTGGGTGCAGGGCTGCTGCCGCCGCTGCCGTAAGAGGCGAACGGGGTCAGAGCCCTTTGCGTCGCAAAGGGATCTGACCCCATCTGCACCGGTGGGGTCGGATCCCTTCGCATGGCGAAGGGCTCTGACCCCGAAGCGCGGTAGTGGGGTCAGAGCCCTTTGCGATGCAAAGGGATCTGACCCCATCTCCACGACCCCATCTGCACGCCGCACGCGCGCACAATGGCGGCATGCCTGCTGCCCCCGAGAAGAAACCGAGCCTGCGCCAGCGCTTCAAGGCGATGCGCAACCTGCCGCCCTTCCTGCGCCAGGTGTGGCAGACCAGCCCCGCGTTGACCCTGACCAGCCTCGGCCTGCGCCTGATCCGCGCGTTGCTGCCGGTGGCGATGCTGTACGTGGGCAAGCTCATCATCGATACCGCGCTGCACCTGAGCCAGCACGAGGCCGGCTTCCCGCCGCTGGGCGAGGCGCTGTCCAGCGGCTTACTCAATCCGCTGCTGGGCCTGCTGGCGCTGGAATTCGGCCTGGCCATCGCCTCGGACCTGCTCGGCCGGCTGGTCAGCTATGCCGATGCCCTGCTGTCGGAACTGTTCGCCAACGCCACCAGCGTGCGCCTGATGGAACACGCCGCCACCCTGGACCTGGAGGACTTCGAAGACCCCGACCTGCAGGACAAGCTGGACCGCGCGCGGCGGCAGACCATGGGCCGGATGAACCTGATGAGCCAGTTGTTCGGCCAGGTGCAGGATGCGATCACCGTGGCCAGCCTGGCGGTGGGCCTGCTGGTCTACGCACCCTGGCTGATCCTGCTGCTGGCCCTGGCGCTGGTGCCTGCCTTCATCGGCGAATCGCATTTCAACGCAGCCGGCTACAGCCTCAACTTCCTGTGGACGCCCGAACGGCGCCAGCTGGACTACCTGCGCCAGCTTGGCGCGAGCGTGGAAACGGCCAAGGAAGTGAAGATCTTCAACCTGCACCGCTTCCTGGTGGATCGCTACCGGCGGCTGTCGGCGGCGCTGTTCCTGGCCAACCGGGCACTGGCGCGGCGGCGCGCGTTCTGGGGCACGGTGCTGGCCGCACTGGGCACGCTGGGTTACTACACCGCCTATGCCTACATCGCCTGGCGCACGGTGCGCGGTGATTTCTCCATCGGCGACCTGACCTTCCTCGCCGGCAGCTTCCTGCGCCTGCGCCAGTTGCTGGAAGGCCTGCTGATCGGCTTCTCGCAGGTGGCCAGCCAGGCGCTGTACCTGGACGACCTGTATTCGTTCTTCCAGATCGAACCGGAAATCCATTCGCGCGAGAGCGCGGTGGCCGTGCCGCGGCCGATCCGCGAGGGCTTCGTGTTCGAGAACGTGGGCTTCCGCTACCCGGATGCCGAGCAATGGGCGGTGCGCCACCTCGATTTCCAGCTGCACGCCGGTGAAGTGCTGGCCCTGGTGGGCGAGAACGGCGCGGGCAAGACCACCCTGGTCAAGCTGCTGGCGCGCCTGTACGAACCGGACGAAGGCCGCATCCTGCTCGATGGCCGCGACCTGCGCGACTACGACCTGGACGACCTGCGCGCCAACCTGGGCGTGATCTTCCAGGACTTCGTCCGCTACAACCTGACCGCTGGCGAGAACATCGGCGTCGGCCAGGTGGAGGCGATGGCCGACCAGGCGCGCATCGCCGATGCCGCACGCCGGGGCATGGCCGAAGAAGTGATCGATGCCCTGCCCGGTGGCTACGGGCAGCTGATCGGCCGCCGCTTCAAGCAGGGCGTGGACCTGTCCGGCGGGCAGTGGCAGAAGATCGCCATCGCCCGTGCCTGGATGCGCGACGCGCAGGTGATGATCCTCGACGAACCGACTGCCGCACTCGATGCACGCGCCGAATTCGAGGTGTTCCAGCGCTTCCGCGAACTGGCCGACAAGCGCACCGCGGTGCTGATCTCACACCGTTTTTCCTCGGTACGCATGGCCGACCGCATCCTGGTGCTGGCCGAGGGCCGGCTGGAAGCCAGCGGTACCCACGACGAACTGATGGCCCAGGGCGGGCGTTACGCCGAGCTGTTCGAACTGCAGGCCGCCGGCTACCGCTGAACGGCCCTGAGAACGCCTCTCGTTCCGGATAATGAGAACCCCTCTCATTTGAGGTAGAATGGCGGGGACGAATCCATTGCCTGAATGTGCCCCCATGTCTTCCGCTTTCGGCGCCGAAACGGTGCTTGAGGTCCGCCACTGGACCGATGCCTACTTCAGCTTCACCCTCACCCGCGACAGCGGTTTCCGTTTCGAGAACGGCCAGTTCGTGATGATCGGCCTGGAAACCGAGGCCCGGCCGCTGCTGCGCGCGTATTCCATCGCCAGCGCCAACTGGGAAGAGCACCTGGAGTTCTTCAGCATCAAGGTGCAGGACGGCCCGCTGACCTCGCGCCTGCAGCACATCAAGCCGGGTGACAAGGTGCTGGTCGGCAAGAAGCCCACCGGCACCCTGCTGATCAGCGACCTGCACCCGGGCAAGAACCTGTACCTGCTGGGTACCGGCACCGGCATGGCACCGTGGCTGTCGGTCATCAAGGACCCGGAAACCTACGAGCGCTTCGAGAAGGTGATCCTCTGCCACGGCGTGCGCTACGAAAAGGACCTGGCCTACCGCGATTACTTCGAGAAGGAACTGCGCGAGCATGAGTTCCTCGGCGAGATGATCGGCGACAAGCTGCTGTACTACCCGGCCGTCACCCGCGAGCCGTTCGCCAACCAGGGCCGCCTTACCCAGCTGATGGAAAGCGGCGAGATGCAGCGCACCCTCGGCCTGCCCGAACTGAGCCCGGAAAACGACCGCGCGATGATCTGCGGCAGCCCGCAGATGCTGGCCGACCTGCGCACCGTGCTGGATGCGCGTGGCTTCCAGGTGTCGCCGCGTATCGGCCAGCCGGGCCACTACGTGTTCGAACGCGCCTTCGTCGAAAAGTAAGCCGCCGCGGTAGCGCCGGGCCATGCCCGGCGGATGAGTCAGTAGAGCCGAGCCGACGCTCGGCTTGCGCGCGCAGCGCGCCTGCATCGTTCGCCAAACAGCAGCCGAGCGTGGGCTCGGCTCTACAGGAGCGCTTCATCGGTAGCGCCGGGCCATGCCCGGCGGATGACGGTCAGAGCAGCGCTTCGATCGCGCTGCGCAGCTGCTCCGGTGCGGTGGTCGGCGCATAGCGCGCCACCACCTGCCCCTGCCGGTCGAGCAGGAACTTGCTGAAATTCCACTTGATGCGGGCGATGCCGAGCAGGCCGCGCTTCTCGTGCGACAGCCACGTCCACAGCGGGTCGGCGCCCTCGCCGTTGACCTCGATCTTCTGCGACAGCGGGAAGCTGACCGGATAGTCCAGCGAACAGAACTGGCGGATCTGCGCCGCGTCACCCGGCTCCTGCCCACCGAACTGGTTGCAGGGGAAGCCGATCACCACCAGGCCACGATCGCGGTACGCCTGCCACAGCTGCTCCAGGCCGGTGTACTGCGGGGTGAAGCCGCAGCGGCTGGCGACGTTGACCAGCAGCATCGGGCGGCCCTGGTACTGCGCCAGCGCCTGCGGCTGGCCGTCCAGGTCCACGAAACCGAAGTCGAAGGCGTTGGGCATGGCATGCGGTCCGGGTGGGGTGTCCCATGGTAATCGCAGGCCGTGCCGGTTGGCGCTGCCGGGCATGCCTTTTGACACAAGTGGCGCCCGCGCCCGGCGGGTTACCCTCGGGCACTTGTTTGCCTTACCGGAGTACCGCCTTGACCACCCGCCTTGCCCTTGCCGTGGCCATGACCCTCGGCCTTGCCCTGCCCGCCTATTCGGCCAGCGCCGCCACCCCGGCCGCTGCTGCCAACGCCCAGCAGGCCAACCCGTTCTTCGCCGAAAGCCCGCTGCCGCTGCACTTCCCGCAGTTCGACAAGATCAAGGACAGCGACTTCGCCCCGGCCTTCGACGCCGGCATGGCGCAGCAGCTGAAGGAAGTGGAGGCAATCGCCAACACCAAGGCCAAGCCGACCTTCGACAACACCATCATCGCCCTGGAAAAGAGCGGTGACGTGCTGGACCGCGCGACCACCGTGTTCTTCAGCCTGGTCGGCGCCGACACCAACGATGCGCGCAAGAAGCTGCAGGCCGACTACTCGGCAAAGTTCGCCGCGCACAGCGATGCGATCGCGCTGAACGGCAAGCTGTTCGCCCGCATCCAGGCGCTGTATGACACCCGCAACCAGCTGGGCCTGGACGCCGAAGGCGTGCGCGTGGTCGAGAAGTACTACGACAACTACGTGCGCGCCGGCGCCAAGCTGTCCGAGGCCGACAAGGCCACGCTGAAGGGCATGAACGCCGAGCTGGCCAACCTGGGCACGAAGTTCAGCCAGAACGTGCAGTCGGAAGTGAACGCTTCGGCGATCACCGTCGACGACGTCAAGCAGCTCGACGGCCTGTCCCAGGAACAGATCGCCGCCGCCGCCGAAGCCGCCAAGGCCCGTGGCCTGGACGGCAAGTACGTGATCACCCTGCTCAACACCACCGGCCAGCCGCCGCTGACCAACCTGGCCAACCGCGCGCTGCGCCAGAAGATCTACGAAGCCTCGATCACCCGCGGCAGCCGCGGCGGTGAGTTCGACAACACCGCACTGGTCTCGCGCATCATGCAGCTGCGTGCCGACAAGGCCAAGCTGATGGGCTTTGCGAACTTCGCCGCCTACAACCTGACCAACCAGACCGCCAAGACCCCCGAAGCGGTCAACGCGATGCTGGGCAAGCTGGCCCCGGCCGCCGTGGCCAACGCCAAGCGCGAAGCCGCCGACCTGCAGGCGATGATCGACAAGGAACAGAAGGCCGCCGGCAAGAAGACCTTCGCCCTCGAGCCGTGGGACTGGGCGTTCTACAGCGAGAAGGTGCGCCAGGCCAAGTACAACTTCGACGAATCCCAGCTCAAGCCGTACTTCGAAATGAAGAACGTGCTGGAGAACGGCGTGTTCTTCGCCGCCAACCAGGAATTCGGCCTGACCTTCAAGCAGCGCACCGACCTGCCGGTCTACCACGACGACGTCACCGTCTATGACGTGTTCGATGCCGACGGCAGCCAGCTGGCGATCTTCATCTTCGACCCGTACGCGCGTGCATCCAAGCGCGGTGGCGCCTGGATGAACTCCTACGTCTCGCAGTCCAAGCTGACCGGCTTCAAGCCGGTGGTCGCCAACCACCTGAACATCCCCAAGCCGCCGGCCGGCCAGCCGACCCTGCTGACCTGGGATGAGGTGAGCACCACCTTCCACGAGTTCGGCCACGCCCTGCACGGCATGTTCTCCAACGTGAAGTACCCGTACTTCTCGGGCACCGCCGTGCCGCGCGACTTCGTCGAGTTCCCCTCGCAGGTCAACGAAATGTGGGCCGACAACCCGGCCATCCTGAAGAACTACGCCAAGCACTACCAGAACGGCTCGGCGATGCCGCAGGCGCTGCTGGACAAGGTGCTGGCCGCGGCCAAGTTCAACCAGGGCTTCGCCACCACCGAGTACCTGGGTGCAGCGATGCTGGACCAGAACTGGCACCAGCTGGCCGCCGACAAGGTGCCGGCGGCCAAGGACGTGATGGCCTTCGAGCGCGCCGCGCTGGAGAAGGACGGCATCTACTACGCGCCGGTTCCGCCGCGCTACCGGACCCCGTACTTCAGCCACATCATGGGCGGCTACTCGGCCGGCTACTACGCCTACATCTGGTCGGAAGTGCTGGACGCCAACACCCAGAAGTGGTTCAAGGACAACGGTGGCCTGAGCCGCAAGAACGGCGACCACTTCCGCGCCACCCTGCTGTCCAAGGGCGGCAGCGTGGATGCCATGCAGCTGTTCCGCGATTTCGCCGGCCACGAGCCGCAGATCGAACCGCTGCTGGAAAAGCGTGGCCTGACCGGCGCCGGCAACTGATCGCCCGCGCAGTCGCGTGAAACGAAAATCGCCCGGGAAACCGGGCGGTTTTTTTCCATCCGCCGGGGTCAGAGCCCATTTCCATGAAATGGGATCTGACCCCGGGGTCGGATCCCTTTCCAACGGAAAGGGCTCTGACCCCGACCATGAACTCAACGCGGCGCCACGTACCCGCCGCGCACACCTTCCGGCGACAGCACCAGCTGCCACAGCTGCGCATGCCGGCAGCGGAAGGTGGCCATCGACCCGGCCAGGTAGAACCGCCACATGCGGCGGAAATGCTCGTCGTAGCGCGCATCCAGCTGCGGCCACGCCGCTTCCACGTTGCGCCGCCAGGCCTGCAGGGTCAGGTCGTAGTCGGTGCCGAAGTTGTGCCAGTCCTCCAGCACGAAGCGCCCCTCGAAGGCCCGGGTGATCTGCACCGCCGAAGGCAGCATCGAATTGGGAAAAATGTAGCGGGCGATCCACGGATCGGTGCGGTGCCGCGACACATTCGTGCCGATGCTGTGCAACAGCAGCAACCCACGGGGCGACAGGCAGCGCCGGGCCACCTCGAAGAAGCTGTCGTAGTTCTTGTCACCCACGTGCTCGAACATGCCGATGGAAAACACCGCATCGAACGGCTCGTCCAGTTCGCGGTAATCCTGCAGGCGGATCTCGATCGGCAGGCCAGCGCACAGCTCGCGCGCGTAGGCCGCCTGCTCCTGCGAAATGGTCACGCCCACGCCACTGACGCCATGGCGCTCAGCAGCAAACTTCAACGCCTCGCCCCAGCCACAGCCGATGTCGAGCACGCGCTGGCCCGGCCGCAGGCCCAGCTTGCGGCAGACCAGGTCGAGCTTGGCCTCCTGCGCGGCATCCAGGTCGGCGGCATTGCGCCAGTAGCCACAGCTGTACACCATGCGCCTGCCCAGCATGGCCCGGTACAGGTCGTTGCCAAGGTCGTAATGGCGGCGGCCGACTTCATAGCTGCCCTGCCCGGCCTGCAGGTTGAACAGCCGCGCCTTCAGCGCATCGGCCACCTCGCGCCAGCCATGCACGCGTTCGTCCAGGTGCGCCATCATCAGGTGGACCAGGAAATCATCCAGGACGTTGGCATCCCACCAGCCGTCCATGTAGCTCTCGCCCAGGCCGAGCGAGCCGTGGCCCATGACCCGCGCGAAGAAGCGCGGGTCATGCACCTGGATATCCTGTGGCTGGGTGCCGCCGATGCGGACCCCGGCTTCCTGGAGCAGGTCGGCAACCCGCTCCTGCAACCCTGTGTCCACGCGTCCTCCGTCTGCGGTTACCCGCGTGCGAACAGCGCCACGTAATCCTTGGCCACGTGCGGCAGCAGCACTGCGGCCGGCACATCGGCCGTCTGCGTGCCGTCCGAATACGGGCCCACCTGGTAGGGCGGGAACACGAAACGCAGCGCCGTGATCTGGCCCTTGTCGTCGGTCAGCGGCTGGAACTGGCTGAAGTTCTCGGCCTGCGGGCCGGTGCCCTCGGCAATCATCCGCGAGGCGTTGCGCAGCGATTCCTGCAGGTCCGCCGGCTCCATGTCCTCGCCGCTGAGGCGGGTGGCCACGCGCTCGCGCAGCTGGTCGGCAACGAAATCGCTGATCGCCTTCCAGCCCTTGTCATCGGCCACCAGCGTGCTGGCGCTCAGCATCTGCTGCTGCTGCGGCAGCCATACGAAGCGCGCCACCAGCGGCTCGCCGTGGGCGCCACCGGTATAGCGGCTGCCATCGGCACTGACCACCACCAGCTGCGGGGTCTCCAGCACCTTCTCGAAGCTCAGCGACAGCTCGTAGGGCATGGTCGGCTTGTCGTTGCCCAGGCCGTCCAGCGCCTGCTGCAGATCGCCGCGGGCGGAGGTGGCGTATTCCTGCAGCGCGCGCGCCAGGCCCGGGTAGCGGTCGATGCCGGCCGGGTAGCTGATGCCGACGACTTCGCGTTCGTTGTTCTCCACCACATCGCGCAGATCCAGCGGTGCTTCAGTGGCAGGCGTGGGTTCGGCCGCGGTGGCTTCTGCCGCCGGCGCCGCCTCGGGGGCCGGAGCCGCCTCTTCGCCACGCTGGCAACCGGCCAGCAACAGCACGCCCATTGCGCCGGCCAGCGCGCTCGCACGCAGTGGCCGGTTGTTTCCAGTCTTCATCGGGATCCCCTGTTCATGTTCGTACATCATCGCCTGCGATGGCTGAAGCGTGGCCCGCTGCATTCAGCCTACCAGCAGGTCGTGAAACTCCTCGTGGCGCTGCAGGAAGGCCTCGGCGTAGGCGCAGGCCGGCACCACCTTGTACTTATGCTCGCGGGCGAAGCGCAGCGCGACGCGGGTCAGCTCACCGGCGATGCCGCGGCCGGCGATCGGCTCGGGCACCTCGGTATGGGTGATGACCATGCGCCTGCGCTTGATCTGGTAGTCCAGCAGCGCCCGCTGTCCACGCACATGGGCGATGAAACGGTGGTTGGCCTGGTCGTGCTCGACCTCGTAGGCCAGACCGGGGGGCGTGACCGAAGCCATGGGACTGTCTCCTGCGACGACTGCGCGCATGGTGCGCAGCGGGGCGCCATGACCGCGTGAAGCCTGAACAGGGGCAGGTCTGGACGGTTTGCGTCATATCCCGCCCTCAAGCTGCAGCAATGGCGGTCGCTAACCCCTCTGGAGGGATACGGCCCGATTGGCACGCCCCTTGCGAATGTTGCCCCTGTGTCATGCCTTTGGAGGCCCGCCATGCACCCCAGCGATTCCCACACCGACACCGACCACGCCCTGCTGGAGGGCCTGCTGCAGCTGGCAGTGGAAGGTCAGACCGACGACCAGGATTTCCAGCGGATCGGCGAGGAAGTGTTCTCGCGCCTGCTCGACACCTACGGCCAGCAGACCCGGGCGGCCTGAGCCGCCACGCGGGCCGGATCCTGATGGATCCGACCCGTGCCCCTCAGCGGCCGAACCCGAAGGTCGGGTTCGACAGCTGGGCCAGGAAGTGGCTGAAGATGGCCGGCTGCATGGCCAGCATGAAGATCACGCCAAAGGCGGCACCGGCCAGATGCGCGCTGTGGTTGATGCGGTCACCGCCACGCTTGTCCATCCAGATGCTGTAGCCGACGTAGAACACGGCATAGATGATGGCCGGCGCCGGAATGAAGAACACCAGGATGATCGTCCACGGGCTGAGCAGGATGAAGGCGAACAGCACCGCCGACACCGCGCCCGACGCACCCAGGCTCAGGTAGTTCGGGTTCTTCTGGTTCTTCAGGTAGCTGGGCAGGATCGATACCAGCAGCGCGCCCAGGTAGAACGCCGGGTAGGTCAGCCAGCTGCCGGTCAACGCCAGCATCACCTTCTCGATCTGCCCGCCGAAGAAGAACAGCGTGATCATGTTGAAGATCAGGTGCGACCAGTCGGCGTGGATGAAGCCGTAGGTGATCAGGCGGTCGTACTGGCGGTGGCGATCCACCGCCGGCGGCCACAGGATCAGGCGGTCGGCCAGCTTGCGGTTGTTGAACGCCATCCACGACAGGACGGCTGTGATGGCGATCAACAGCAGATTGACGGGGGTCATGTCAGCTCAGGCTCAGGCAGTGCGGTAGTTGTCGACCATACGATAGCGTTTTGCATACCAACCGAAGGCCAACGCCGCAACGAACGCGAACCCGGCGAAGAAGAACATCAGGAACGCCGCCTCGCTGAGGCCGGTCCCGGCGATCTTCTCGGTCACCGTGTGGTTGCGCACCGCTGCATTGGACAGCAGCACCCACAGGTTGCCGATGGTGGTGGTCAGGTTCCAGAAACTCATCACCACGCCCTTCATGGCCTGCGGCGCCTGGCTGTAGGCGAACTCCAGGCCGGTGGCCGAGACCAGCACCTCGCCGAAGGTCAGCAGCGCGTACGGCAGCATCTGCCAGAAGATGGACATGGCGTTGCCGCCATCCATCACCACCTGGATGCCGCCCACCACGATCCAGGCCAGGCCGCTGAAGGCGATGCCTGCGGTCATCCGGCGCAGCGCGGTCGGCTCGAAGCCGAAGCGGCGCAGGGCCGGGTACAGCACCAGGTTGTTGAACGGGATCAGGATCATCACCAGCAGCGGGTTCAGTGCCTGCATCTGCGAGGCGGTGAACCAGCTCGGCATCTGCATCTGCTGGCCCTGCAGCACCCAGGTCGAGGCCTTCTGGTCGAACAGCGAGAAGAACGGCGTGGTCAGGGCGAAGATGACCAGCACGCGCAGCACCGAGCGCACGCCTTCCACGGCCTCGGCCGGGTGCTGGGCACGGGCGCGGTCCAGCTGCATCCAGGTACCGCCGCCGATGCCGGCCAGGATCAGCACCAGCGCGATGCACAGGCAGATGACGATGCCCAGGCTGCCGACCAGCCCCAGCGAGGCCACGGCCAGGACCACGCCGGCCACGGCGATGGCCAGGCCCGGACGCCCCTGCCCGGCCACGTGCGTGGTCAGCGCGGTGCGCACCACGTTGGCGAACGAATGCGGATCCTTCGGCGGCAGCGGCACCAGCACGTAGCGCTTGCGGCCCAGCCAGAACACGAAGGTGGCGATGAACATCAGGATGCCCGGGATGCCGAACGCCCACTGCGGGCCCCAGTTCTTCAGCACCAGCGGGATCAGCAGCGAGGCGAACAGCGAGCCGAAGTTGATGATCCAGTAGAAGGCATCGAAGACGAACTTGGCCAGGTGCTTGTTGCTCTGGTCGAACTGGTCACCCATGAACGAGGCCACCAGCGGCTTGATGCCACCGGCGCCCAGCGCGATCAGGCCCAGACCGAGGAAGAAGCCCTCGCGGCTGTTCTCGAACAGCGCAAGGCAGAGGTGGCCGGCGCAGTAGACCAGGCTGAACCAGAGGATGGTGTGGTACTTGCCGAAGAACTTGTCGGCCAGCCAGCCACCGAGCAGCGGGAAGAAGTACACGCCGATCATGAAGCTGTGCATGATGTCCTTGGCTTCACCGGCGCGGCCTTCTGCAGTGATTTCCTGCAGCAGCAGCGAGGTGATCAGGAACTGCACCAGGATGTTGCGCATCCCGTAGAAGCTGAACCGTTCGCAGGCCTCGTTGCCAATGATGTAGGGGATCTGGCGCGGCATCTTTCCCTGGCCGGCGATGGGGGCGACTGCGTCGTGGCTCATCCTGTAAGGCATTCCTGCAAAGCGAAAGGCGCAAGTTTACGGAAGGCGTGCTTGCGAAGCACGCTGCAGGGCTGCATGACAGCGCCGCCGATCCATGGCAGGCCGCCGCGACCCTGCCGGAAGTCACGGCACATGCACGGCAAAAGCGTAAACTTATCGTTATGCGCCGCCTTCCCCCTGCCCGCCTCCTGCTCGGTTGCTTCGTGCTTCTGCTGGCCGTGCCCGCGTGGGCGCGACCGCAGGCGACGCCGCTGGCCGGCGGCGCGGGCGACGAGGGCCGCCAGCTGACCGTGGCCGCACTGGAACTGCCCAGCCGCGATGACGCGCTGTGGAAGCAGCGCCGCGAGCAGGTGCTGCAGCTGCTGGCCGAACTGCAGCCGGATGTGATCTCGGTGCAGCAGGTACTGCAGCAGCAGGGCCGCAACCCCGCCTGCTGGCTGGCCAGCCGGCTGCGCTACAGCTGCGATTTCGTCACCGCCGACCCGCCCAGCCAGCCCCTGCGCCATGGCAACGCCATGCTGACCCGCCTGCCGGTGAGCGAGGACGGGGTAACCCTGCTGCACCCGCCAGGCACCTTCAGTGCGGCCGGCATGATGCGCGTGCGGCTGGGCGATGCCCAGCTCAACGTCTACGTGGCCCGCCTGCGCCCGGACCCGGATGAGGCCACGGCACGCCAGCACCAGACCAGTGACCTGATGACCTGGATCGGCGCCACTTCCGAGGGCATGCCGAGCCTGATCGCCGGTGATTTCGCTGCCGGCACCAGCGAACTGGTACGCAGCACGCCCGGCTTCCAGCCGGCCCGGCGCAACCCCGGCGGCAAGCCGGAAGCACCGGCCGCCAGCGGCGGCGGCGCCAGCGGCCACGGCCTGGACGTGCTGTTCCAGGTCAAGCATTTCGGCGGCATCCGCCAGCAACCGATTCTGCTGCCCGCCGACGGCGACCTGCCCGGCCTGCGGCTGGGAGTGATGGCCACGCTGCGGCTGCAGGGTGTGCAGGCTGCAACCGAATGAACGCACCGCTGCGCTCGCCGGGCACGGCCCGGCGCTACCCCCGTTTCCGGCGCCGCGTCACCCCGTTTCCGGCCCGGCGCTACCCCCGTATCAGGTAGCGCCGGGCCATGCCCGGCGGATGCGGTCGCACGAAAACAAAAAGGCCGGGGTTTCCCCCGGCCTCTTCGTTTCATGCCGTTACGGCAATCAGGCGATCGCTTCCTGGTAACGGCGCTCGACTTCGTTCCAGTCGATGACGTTGAAGAACGCGCCGATGTATTCCGGGCGACGGTTCTGGTACTTCAGGTAGTACGCGTGTTCCCACACGTCCAGGCCCAGGATCGGCGTGTTGCCTTCCATCAGCGGGCTGTCCTGGTTGCCGGTGCTTTCCACCACGACCTTCTTGTCCGGGGTCACGCTCAGCCAGGCCCAGCCGCTGCCGAAGCGGGTCAGTGCGGCCTTGGTGAAGGCGTCCTTGAACTTGTCGAAACCGCCCAGGTCCTTGTCGATGGCCTTGGCCACGTCGCCGACCGGGTTGCCGCCGGCGTTGGGAGCCATCACGGTCCAGAACAGCGAGTGGTTGGCGTGGCCACCACCGTTGTTGCGCACCGGACCCTGCAGGTTCTCCGGCAGCGACTTCAGCTTCTTCACCAGCTCTTCGACCGGCAGGTCAGCGTACTCGGTGCCTTCCAGTGCCGCGTTGACGTTGTTGATGTAGGTCTGGTGATGCTTGGTGTGATGGATTTCCATCGTTGCCGCATCGATGTTCGGTTCCAGCGCGTCGTAGGCGTAGGACAGCTTGGGCAGGGTGTAGGCCATGATGCATCTCCTGATAGCGAGGGCACCCGACGGCGTCGTCGGGCGGTGCGCGTTGAATGATGGGGACAGACCGCCAGATTACCAAGGGGGATGTAAAGGAAATTGCGTCCTGCAGGTGATTGCACTGGCAATTGTTACGCAGCGGTGACGCATCGGCCGATCCTCATGCACGGTGCAGCGCGCAGGCGCTACAGTGCACGCATTCCCTTCGCCCGCCCGCCCATGCGCAACCCCCGGCTGTTGATCACCGCCATCGCCCTGCTGCTGCTCGGCCTGGTCGCCAACCATTTCCTGCAGCGGCCACCGGCACCGCAGTTCGCACCGGACCTGCAGGGCACGGCCAACCGCAGCACACCGGCTGCGCGTAGCGGCGGCGACCGCAACGACGGCCTGCCCGCCTTCCTGCCGGCCGAGGCGCGCCAGACGATCCCCCTCATCCAGCGCGGCGGGCCCTACCCGCACCGCCAGGACGGCACCACCTTCGGCAACCGCGAGCAGCGCCTGCCGCAGCGGCCGCGCGGCTACTACCGCGAGTACACGGTCGACACCCCCGGTGCCTCCAACCGTGGCGCGCGCCGCATCATCACCGGCGGCGATCCGCCGCAGGCGTGGTACTACACCGACGATCACTACGATTCGTTCCGCAGCTTCACCGTACCGGCCCCGGGAGAACGCCCATGAGCCACGACGATTTCGGCCTCGGCCTGCATGACATCAACAACGCCGGCGTCTACGCCATCGACACCGGCGACATCAGCGACCTGGCTGCGGCCATGCGCGATGCTTCGCTGAAGGTGATCCGCATCGACCTGCACGGCGTGGCCGACAAGCGCACCCTGCTGGCGCGGCTGGCCGCACAGCTCGATTTCCCGGCAGGCTTCGGCGGCAACTGGGATGCGCTGGCCGACAACCTGCGCGACCTGCAGTGGCTGCCCGCACCGGGCTATGCACTGTTCCTGGCCGACGTGGATGCGCTGCGCGCAGGCGCGGCGAAGGATTTCGACACGCTGCTGGATGTGATGGACGAAGCCAGCCGCGACTGGGTCGGGCGTGACGTGCCGTTCTGGGTGTTCCTCTCGCAGAGCGAGTAAACGGTAGCGCCGGGCCACGCCCGGCGAGCGCGCAGCGCGGCATGCGGCGTACAGTCCGCCGTTACCGGCTGCCGTTATCTTCCTGCAGCTCTTTCTTGAACGGGATGTCCGGTGGCGGCCTTGCCACCGCCGGCTGGTCCTGCATGTTCGGGTCAGTCAGGCCGCAGCCACCACCGGCCTGCAGGATCGAGATCACGCAGGAGATCTTCGTGCTGGTACCCGGCAACGGGATCTCCATCGCCTTGACGCCCTTGCGCACCCATTCGGCCAGCAGCGATTCCTGCGGCACCCAGTACTTGTCGAACGAGGTGGGCGTGTAGTCGTACGGCGGCCGCTTCAGCCATCGGCCCGACTCGGCGATGCGCTCCTTGGTCCAGCCATCGTTGGCCCCACCCGGGGCACCACGCTCGGCCTCACCCTTGCCTTCCCCGCCCGGCACCTTCACGCTGCCATCGGCATTGAACAGCCCCTGCCCCGCACCCTGCCCCGCACCCTGCGTGCTGGCCTGCGCTGCACCGCTGCGCGCGCCGTCACGGTTGCGGTCCGAGGCACCCCAATCATCGCCCTTTGCCGGCGTTGCCCAGTTGCCCGGGTCCGGCGCAGGACGCGCACCGGCCTGCGCGGGGGTCGCCGAACTGGTGGCCGGTCGCGCCGATGCCGTACTGGATTGGCGGGCCGCACTGCCGGCCGGGGCCGGCGTCGGTGCATTGCTGGCGCCACTGGAGGGCGACGGCGCAGCGACCGGCGCGTTAGCCACGCTGCGTTCGCGCACCTGCACCTCACGACCGGTCTGCGCACGCACACTGGGTTCGCGGCCAGGCACGGCCGCCATCCGCACCTGCGGGTCGACCACCGCCTGCACTTCGCGCTCGCGCACCTGCACCTCGCGCTGCTGCGGCAGGCGTACCTGCACGTCAGCACTGCGCAACGGCTGCGGCGCCACCGGAGCTTCAAGCGTGGCGACCTCACGCTCCTGCACCTGCACCTCGCGGACCGCCGGGGCAGGCACGGCCAGCGGCACCTGCCGCACCTGCATCGGTACGGCTGGCGCCTGCACGGTCTGTACGCTGCGCTCGCGCACGGCGGGCGTGGTGTCACGCGGCACGATGTTCACTTCGGTGCGCGGCACGCTGACCGGTGGTACCACGAAATCAGTGGTGGCCTCGGCCACTTCGGTGGCCTGCACCGGTGTCGGCGGGGGCGAAGCCTGCGGCGCGGGTTCGCTCTGCACCGGCGGTGGCGGGGTCACCGCGGCGCTGGCGGCCACGGCCGGGGCGGCGACGGCAGGCGCGGCCGGCTGCGGACGTGGCGCACTGGCCTCGCCCGCCGGCTGCCCACTGGCGGTGGCACCGGTTTCGGCAGCGGCCGCCGCCTCGGCGCCGGGCTGGTCGCCGCCGCCCTCCTGCGCACCACGGCCGACAAATTCAATCTGCACGCGCTCACCTTCGGCACCGGCATCCTCCGGCGCACGGGTGCGGATCACTGCCACCCACAACAGCAGCAGGAAGAACAGCAGGTGCAGCAGCGCACTGGCCACGGCCGAGGTCCAGCGCATCCAGCGCTGGTCGCGCGGGGCCGGTTCCCAGTCCTGCCACAGCAGGCGCCGCGCGGCGCCCCATGGGCCCAGCGCCGGCAGCACGCCGGGACGACCGGGCAGCGGTCGTGGCAGCAGCACTGCGATCACATCGCCGGCGTGGAACGGCCGCGCGATCGGTTTCAGCGAGCGCAGCCAGATCGCCCAGCCATACGGCAGGCGCGTGCGTTTTTCGAGGATGAGGGGGTGCTGCTGGCGCGCCAGCAGCAGATCGATGAGTTGCTCGGCTCTGGGCAGAGGCACGCGTTGGCGATCAGGCGGCGTTGCCGCGGGGGATGTACGGCGCGTGGCCGCTGTCATGGTCGGTCGCATCGCGCACGGCGGTGACGCCCGGCACGCGGCCCATCAGGGTCTTCTCGATGCCCTGCTTGAGCGTCACGTCGGCCATGCCACAGCCCTGGCAGCCGCCGCCGAAGCGCAGCAGCACCACGCCATCGGCCGAGACTTCCTGCACCGCGACCTTGCCGCCATGCGAAGCGAGCTGCGGGTTGACTTCGTTTTCCACGACCCAGTGCACGCGCTCGACCAGCGAGGCGGCTTCACCGGGCGCTTCGCCCTTGATGCGCGGGGCCTTGATGGTCAGCTGCTGGGTGCCGGCGTTGCCCGGGACGATGTCGATCTCGGCACCGTCGAGCCAGCCCACGCTGAGTGCGTCGACGTAGAGGGTGAAGCCATCGCAGTCCACCGCCCACTCGTCACCGAGCAGGTCGCTGGGTTCGGCGAACTCCAGGCGGGCGTCTGCGCGCGGGGTGCCGGGGTCGACGGCGCTCAGGCGCACGCCCATGCCGGGCACGCCCTCGCGTTCGATCAGCTTGCGGAAGTGGGTCTGGGCAGTGTCGGAGATCTGGATCATCAGGCTATTCTAGCCAAGTCAGCGTCGGTCGCTCATACGGTTTATACACCGCCCGGCGCATTGTTCAGTCAACACGAGGTGGAGGAACCCATGTCCGACCTGATTCCGCTGGCGCAGGCGCGTTGCGTGCCGCGCAAGGGCAGCGATCACAAGCTGGGCGAGGCCCGCCTGGCCGAACTGCTGCCGCAGGTGCCGGGCTGGGAACTGGCCGAGGCCGGCCAGGCGCTGGTGCGCACGTTCCGCTTCAAGGATTACTACGCCACCATGGCCTTCGTGAACGCGCTGGCCTGGATCGCCCACCACGAGGACCACCACCCGGACCTGGGCGTGCATTACGACCGCGCCGTCGTGCGCTACTCCACCCATGACGTGGGCGGGCTGAGCGAGAACGACTTCATCTGCGCAGCCAAGACCTCGGCCCTGACGGAGCACGTGAAATGAATGTTCGACTGCTGAGCCTGTCCCTGCTCGCCGCCACCGGCCTGGCCGGCTGTGGTTCGTCCGAGCCGCCGGCGCCGCCGGCCGCCCCGCCCACCGAGGTGGCGGCAGTGAAAACCCCGCCGCCGCAGTACCCCATGGAACTGGCCTGCACCGGCGTGGGCGGCACCAGCACCTTCAAGGTCACCATCGGCACCGATGGCCGCCCCAGCGAGGTCCTGCTGCTGACCGGCGCCGGCAACGCGCAGCTGGACGACCTGGCCCGGACCGCCGTGCAGGCCTGGGAGTTCAAGGCCGCCACCCGCAACGGCCAGGCCGTGCCCGCCACCATCCAGGTACCGGTCAGCTTCAACCCGCCGCAGCCGAAGCCGGACCAGTGCTTCGCCATCGAAGAGCGGATGCGCCGCGGCGGCTGAAGGCCGCGTAGCGACGAGGCCAGCCGACGCCCGCCTCGCCCCCGCCTCCCCGGCTTGCCCGGGGCGGTTGCTGAATGACCAGGAACGCGTCGGTAAATGCTGCAGATCTCCCCGGAAAACTTCTGGATCGCGCTTGCGGTCACCCTTGCTGCCGGCCTGGCGACAGCCATCGGCAGCCTGCTGGTGCTGTTCTCGCGCCGGCCCAGCCCCCGCCTGCTGGCCTTCGGCCTGGCCTTTGCCGGCGGCGCGATGGTGTATGTCTCGCTGTCGGAAATCCTGAACAAATCGATCGCATCGTTCGCACTGGCCTATGGCGAGCGCAGCGGTTTCACCTACGGCACCATCGCCTTCCTGCTGGGCGTGCTGGCCATCGTGGCGATCGATCACCTGATCCCGAACCCGCACGAGACGCTGGATTCGAAGGAACCGGCGTTCCTCGACAACAACAAGGCCTACATCAAGCGCGTCGGCCTGCTGACCGCCGTGGCGATCACCGCGCACAACTTTCCCGAGGGCCTGGCGACCTTCTTCGCGACCGTGGAAAGCCCGTCAGTGGGCATGCCGCTCGCCTTCGCCATCGCCATCCACAACATTCCCGAGGGCATCGCGATCGCGGTGCCGGTGTACTTCGCCACACAGAGCAAGCTGCATGCCTTCCTGGCCAGCCTGCTGTCGGGCCTGGCCGAGCCGGTGGGCGCGGTGCTCGGCTACTTCCTGCTGAAGGGCTCGCTGTCGCACGCCACGTTCGGCTGGGTGTTCGGGCTGATTGCCGGCGTGATGGTGTTCCTGGCGCTGGATGAGCTGCTGCCTGCAGCCAAGCGCTATGCCAAGGGCCACGAGACGGTGTACGGGCTCGTGGCGGGCATGGGCACGCTGGCGATCAGCCTGGTGTTGTTCAAATGGTGATCGGTTCCCGGCCAACGGGCTGAGCCCCCTCGCGGCCGGCCATCTAGAGCATCGGTCGAGGTCACGGGCGGGGCCGGCTTGCAGGGGACGCCGTGAACCCATCCATGGGGGCTTGTCCGCGGCATCCATGCCGCAGACACCCCTGCAAGCCGACCCCGCCCGTGCCCCGTCATTTTTCCGTGCACGCCAGCCGCGCGATGAAAAAACTGAAGAGCGAAGCGCGCGCTGCGCGCGTAAGTCGAGCGTGGCTCGACTCTACAAAGGTTCCCTACTTCAGCCGGTCCAGCGCTTCGACCAGCTCATCGGCCAGCGGTGCGTTCAGCACGTACGGGGTCTTGCCGGCGTCCAGCGCAAACTCCAGCGAGGCCGCGTGCAGGAACAGGCGCTTCAGCCCGATCTGCTCACGAAGCCGCTTGTTCACTGCCGGATCGCCGTATTTGTCGTCACCGGCCACCGGATGACCCAGATGCTGGGCATGCACGCGGATCTGGTGGGTACGCCCCGTTTCGATGCGCACTTCGCAGTACGAATGGCCGCCCTTGCGCTCAAGCACGCGGAAGTGGCTGATCGACTCCTTGCCGATCGCGTTGACCTGGACGTGGCGCTCGCCACCCTGGCGCAGGCCCACGTGCAGCGGCGCGTCGACCGTCATCACGCCGTCGGGCATGCGGCCAGCCAGCAGGGTCAGGTAGCGCTTGCGGATGCCGGCGCCGTGGTCTTCACGCAGCAGTGCCTGCAGCTCGCTCAACGCTGAACGCTTCTTGGCCACGATCAGCAGGCCGGAGGTGTCGCGATCCAACCGGTGGACCAGCTCCAGGGTCTGCCCCGGGCGCAGGGCGCGCAGGGTCTCGATGGCGCCGAAGCTGATGCCGCTGCCGCCATGGCTGGCCACGCCGGTCGGCTTGTTCAGGGCCAGCAGGCGCGCATCCTCGAAGACAATGGCCTGCTCCAGGCGGCGCATGAAGGACTCGGGCGGACCGGCCTTGTCTCCTTCTTCAGTGAGACGAACCGGCGGCACACGCACCTCGTCGCCGGCCTCCAGCTTGCGCTCGGCCTTGGCGCGGCCGCCGTTCACGCGGACCTGGCCGCTGCGCACCAGCTTGTAGACCAGGCTGCGCGGGGCGCCCTTGAGCTGGCCCAGCAGGAAATTGTCCAGGCGCTGCCCGGCACGGTCCTCGGGAACGGTGATCATGCGCACGGAAGGCTTGTCGCCGGCTGGCTTGGTAGGGTCTGAGGCAGTCATCTGGCTGTTTATTCTGTTACACTCGGGGGGCGAGATAAGGGATTGATTTTGTTGGAAGTTACTCAGGGCCAGAAGCCCAGCTTCCGACGAATCCGGCACAGTGCGCGACCACCGCCCGCGGGGCGGCCATGTTAGCGGCTCACCGGCCTTCCCGGCCATCGCCGGATGCCTGACACGCAACCGTGCTGAACATGTCCCGCGCGGCGCTCCAGCCTGGCTGACAGCTGCCGCCGGCCCTGCAACACCCCAAAACCAGAAAAGTGAAGCGCTCCCGCGGCCTGCCGTGGTGTCGTAGCGCTGGAAACCCAAGCCGCCCTCCCCGCGCATGCGCGAATGGGCGGCGAACCGTGTCCAGAGGCGAAACCCCATGGCGTTCCGCGCGGTAGCCGCTTGCGAGGAACGCAACAATGAAGCGAATGCTGATCAACGCCACGCAGGCTGAAGAGCTGCGTGTTGCCATCGTCGATGGCCAGTCGTTGTATGACATCGATATCGAGCAGCCGGCGAAGGAACAGAAGAAGTCCAACATCTACAAGGGCCGGATCTTCCGCATCGAGCCCTCGCTGGAAGCGGCCTTCGTCGAATACGGTGGTGGCCGCCATGGCTTCCTGCCGCTGAAGGAAATTTCCCGCGACTACTTCCAGGCCGGTGTCGACCACAACAAGGCCGGCATCCGCGAGCTGCTGAAGGAAGGCCAGGAAATCGTCGTCCAGGTGGACAAGGAAGAGCGTGGCAACAAGGGCGCCGCCCTGACCACGTTCATCTCGCTGGCCGGCCGTTACATGGTGCTGATGCCGAACTCGCCGAGCGCGGGCGGTGTCTCCCGTCGCATCGAAGGCGAAGACCGGGCTGCCCTGAAGGACGCCCTGGACAAGCTGAACATCCCCGACGACATGGGCGTGATCATCCGCACCGCCGGCGTCGGCCGCGATGCCGAAGAACTGCAGTGGGATCTGGACTACCTGCTGAACGTCTGGCGCGCGATCGCCGAGGCGGCCCTGAGCAAGCCGGCACCGTTCCTGATCTACCAGGAATCGCGCCTGATCGTGCGCGCCCTGCGTGACTACCTGCGCGCCGACATCGGCGAGATCCTGGTGGACACCGAGGAGATGTACGAGCACGCCCGCGAGTTCATGCAGCAGGTGATGCCGCAGACCCTGCGCAAGCTCAAGCATTACAAGGACGACATCCCGCTGTTCAACCGCTTCCAGATCGAATCGCAGATCGAAGGCGCCTACGAGCGCAACGTGCGCCTGCCGTCAGGCGGCTCGATCGTGGTCGACCAGACCGAAGCGCTGACCGCCGTCGACGTCAACTCCTCGCGCGCCACCAAGGGCAGCGACATCGAGGACACCGCCTTCCAGACCAACCTGGAAGCGGCCGAGGAAGTGGCCCGCCAGCTGCGCCTGCGCGACCTGGGCGGCCTGGTGGTCATCGATTTCATCGACATGGCCTCCAACAAGCACCAGCGTGAGGTCGAGAACCGCCTGGCCAACGCGCTGAAGTACGACCGCGCGCGCGTCCAGGTCGGCCGCATCTCGCGCTTCGGCCTGCTGGAAATGAGCCGCCAGCGCCTGCGCCCGAGCCTGGGTGAATCCAGCCAGATCGTCTGCCCGCGCTGCGACGGCCACGGCCGCATGCGCAGCGTCGAGTCGCTGTCGCTGTCGATCATCCGCGTCGCCGAAGAGCATGCGATGAAGGAGAACACCGGGCAGGTGCTGGTCCAGGCCCCGGTGGAGATCGCCAATTACCTGCTGAACGAGAAGCGCAGCGCCCTGCGCGAGATCGAGAAGCGCCATGAGGCGCCGATCGTGATCGTCGCCGACGAACAGCTGCACACCCCGCACTACACCGTGACCCGCCTGCGCGAGAACGAGCTGGGTGAAGAGAGCAACAAGCCGAGCTACCAGCGCGGCACCCCGCGCAAGCTGCCGGTGCACGCGCTGACCAAGGGCCAGCTGAACATCCCGCCGCCGGCGGTGACCCAGGTCAAGCACACCGCACCGGCCCCGGTGCGTGCCGAAGCCGAACCGGTGGCCGCTCCGGCCCCGGCACCGGTCGCCGCAGCCCCGGCACCGGCCGCCAGTGGCGGCGTGGTCGGCTGGCTGAAGCGCATCTTCGGTGGCGAACCGGCTCCGGCCGCCGCGCCGGCTCCGGCTGCCCGCCAGCCGCAGCAGGACGGTGGCCGCAAGGACCGCAACAAGGATCGCAACAAGGACCGCAAGGACCGTCGCGACGACAGCCGTGGCAATGGCGGCAACGCCAATGCCCAGCAGCAGAAGGACGGCGGCAACCGCAAGGACCGCGGTGAGCAGCGCAAGGACGGCCGCCAGGGCGGCAACAACAACGGCAACGCCCAGCAGCAGCCGCAGCAGGGCAAGCAGAAGGACGCCCAGCAGAAGGATGGCCAGCAGCAGCCGCAGCAGCAGAAGCCGCCGCGCAACGAGCAGCAGGGCCAGAACCCGCAGCAGCAGCCGAAGCTGAAGCAGCCCAAGCAGCCGCGTCCGCAGCAGGACGGCGACAAGCCGGCCGAGAAGCCGCAGCGCACCGCCGCCGAAGCACCGGTCGATACCGCAACGGCAGCGGCCGCTGTCGCCGCCACCGCCGTCGCCGCCAATGCGGTGACCGCGCAGGAAGGCACTGCACCGGCCGCTCCGGTGGCACCGGCTGCACCGGCCGCCGACGTGCTGGTGACTGATGCCGCACCGGCCGCCGATGCCGTCGCCAACGCAGGCGCTGACGCCGACGCGACGGCCGTGTCCGGCGAAGACGCAGCAACCGACGCCTCGGGCGAGCAGGCAGGCGAAGGCGCGACCCGCCGCCGTCGTGGCCGTCGCGGTGGCCGTCGTCGTCGTCGCGGTGGCGCCGAGAATGCCGCCGGTACCGATGCCCTGGGCGATGACCAGGACGACGGTGACGAAAGCGATGACAACGACAACGACAGCACCGAACAGGTCGCCGACCACGCTGCCGAGGCCGCCCCGGTCGCTGCCGCGCAGGCGGGCCGTTCGCAGCCGGAATTCGATTTCGATGACGAAGTCGAGCCGGTGGCCGTGGAAGCCGGGAAGCCGGCCCGTGCGCCGGTGGCTGTTGCCGCTGCCGCCCCGGTGGTTGCCGTGAGCAGCGCCGTGGTCGACGCGGTGGCCCCGCAGGATGCTGCCGCCCAGGAATCTGCCGCCAAGGCCGAGCCGAAGCCGCAGCCGGTGCAGACCAGCATGCTGGACGAGATCGACGCCGCAACCCCGGCCCAGCCGGCAGCGCCGGTGGCCGTGGTCGCCGAGGCCAAGCCGGTTGTCGAGGAGGCCGCTGTTGTGGCCGCGCCGGCACCGGTGGTCGTCGAAGCCGCTCCGGTGGTTGAAGTGGCTCCGGTCGTCGAAGCCAAGCCGGTGATTGCTGAAACCGCCCCGGTGGTTGAAGCCGCACCGGTCGTGGCGGACGTCGCTCCGGTGGTGGAAGCCGCTCCGGTGGTTGAAGCAAAGCCGGTCGTCGAGGCCGCCCCGGTGGTCGAAACCGCACCGATCGTCGAGCAGCCGGCCGCGCCGGTGGCTGTCGAAGCCGCGCCGGTTGAAGCTGCCGCACCGGTGGCCGAAGCCGTGGTGACGCCGTCCATCGACCCGGTGGCCGACGGCCACGCCGATTCGGCCAGCCAGGCCGCCGATGCCCAGGCATCGGACGAAGACGAAGAGGCCGCCAAGCGCACGCCGCCGGCGAACTGATCGTTCTTTGATCGCTTGAAACGAAACGGCGGGGATCGATGATCCCCGCCGTTTTTGTTTGTACGTCCGGCACTGCATGGGTGGATGCCAACCGTGGTTGGCGCCGTTGATTCAACGCACGCGGACACGCCCGTGCCAACCAAGGTTGGCACCTGCCAGAGGGCCGGAGCTCGGGCACCGCCTTGGTAGATGCCAACCTTGGTTGGCGCCGTCGATTCAACGCACGCGGACGCGCCCGTGCCAATCAAGGTTGGCACCTACCAGAGCGCCTTTGATTCAACGCACGCCGGCCCTGCCGGAGCACGGGCACCACCCTGGTAGATGCCAACCTTGGTTGGCGCCGTCGATTCAACGCACGCGGACGCACCCGTGCCAACCAAGGTTGGCACCTACCAGAGCGCCGTTGCTTCAACGCGCGCGGACACGCCCGTGCCAACCAAGGTTGGCACCTGCCAGAGCGCCGTTGATTCAACGCACGCGGACGCGCCCGTGCCAACCAACGTTGGCACCTGCCAGAGCATGAAATCCCGCGGCGTCAGCGCGCCGGGGCGAACTGCAACCGGGTCCAGACGCCGTAATGGTCCGAGGCAAAGCGGCCGCTGTCGTCGGGCTGGTCGAACAGGATCTTCGCTTCGCGCGCGACCATCCGGTCCTGCTGGAAGAAGATGTGGTCGATACGCGAGGGCGCCTGGTAATAGTGGCGGTTCAACGTGCTCACACCGGCCAGGTCGGTATTCACGTGCACGCTGCCATAGCTGTCGCCGTAATGGCTGCGCAGCTCGCTCAGGTCGCCCGCGTCCACCAGCGCGTTGAAATCACCGGCGATCACCACGGGCGCGCCCGCCGATGTCCCGGTGATGAAGCGCAGCAGGTCTTCCACCTGGCTGCGGCGGATGCCTTGGCCACGCTCGTCGCTGCGTTCGTTCAGATGCGTGGCATAGACGTTCACCGGCTGTCCGTCCACGTCGATGCGCAGATGGGCCACGGTGCGGTAGTCATCCAGCGGCTGCAGCAGGTGCTCGCCATGGGCCAGGATCGGGCGGCGGGTCAGCAGCGCGTTGCCGTAGCGCTTGGGCGCCCCCACCGGATCGGTGGAAACGAACACGTACTTGTAGCCGAGCTGGCTGGCCAGCCACTGCGCCTGGTTGCGCACATTGCGCCGCTGGATCACTTCCTGCAGCGCGATGGCATCGGGTTGCAGGCGCTTGAGCTCGGCCAGGATCGTGCGCCGACGGGTCGGCCAGTCCTCGCGGTCGTGGTGCAGGTTGAACGTCACCATACCCATGCCGGGCGCAGTGGACACCTCGGCCGCGACCGGCGCCGCCTCTGCCGCCTGCTGCGCCGGTGCCAGCCCCGGCAGGGCCAGTGCGATTGCCAGCCCCAGGCCGCGCAATGCCACGCGCGCCCTCCCCTGCTTCAACGCCATGCTTACTGTCCCTTGCGTTCTGCGCGGCGCACCGCGCTGGGCACGTCGATCTCGACCCGCGCCGGCAACTGGTGCACGCGCAGTTCGCGGTTGTTCCACTCGGCCGGCTCGCCATTGATGGTGGCCTCACCCGGATCGCCGCTGTACGGCCACGGCAGCACCACGCCACCGGGCGGCGGCACCAGGCCCGCTTGCAGCTCGAGCACCAGCTGCTTGTCGCTGCGCTTCAGGCGGTAGTTCAACTGGCCCTGCGGCGTGCGCAGGCCCTGCACGGCGATGCCATCCCCCTGGAACCAGGCGGTTGGAATGCCCGCCGCCAGCACCAGCGCCTCATCGGCGTCGCGGTTGTAGGCGAACATGTCCAAGGCCGAGCGCACGAAGTCCGACGCTACCCAGGCATGCGGCAGGTCACCGACGAAGAACGGCTTGCGCGGCGTGCGCGAGACCACTTCGGCCCACTGGTTCCAGGGCTGCGGCGCACGGTCCTTGAAGAAGAACTGGGTGGCCTGCCAGGCACGATCGCGCCAGCCCAGGCGCACGAAGGCCGCCACGTTGCGCCATTCGTAGGGCGTGTAGTCCTTCCACTCGCGCTTGCCATCGCGGCGCGCGACGAACTCGTTCCAGTAGCGCTCGAAGGTCGCCTCCAGCGCCTCCTGCGGCAGCCGGCCCTGCTCGCCACCCGGCGCCAGCGCGATGGTGGTGGAGGTGGCATCGAAGTCACCCAGCTCGGCCGAACCGGGCAGGTAGTCGATCCTGTGCTGCTGCATGGCGGCCAGCAGCGAAGCCTGCAGGTCATCGCGGAACTGGTCGCGCGACTCGCTGATCTGCATCGCCTCCACCTTGCCCAGCTGTGCCGCCACCTGCGCAGCATCCTTGTAGCCGCGCAGCGCCCAGAAGTTGTCCCAGTACGAGTGCATCGGCTTGGCCGAATAGCCCTCATGGCTGATCGAGGCCGGCATCATCCCGTAGAAAGCGGGGTTGCGTGCGCGGTTCTCCTCGGTGCGCTCGCTGGCGCGCAGCTGCTCCATGTAATTGTAGGCGCCCTGCACGTGCGGCCACATCAGTTCCAGGAACGTGCCGTCGCCGGTGTAGCGCCAGTACTCGGCGATGTTGTAGATCAGCTCGCCGTGGCTGTCATTCTCGGGTACCGGGTCGCTGCCGCGGGCGTCGACACAGCACGGCACCTTGCCATTCTCGAACTGGAACGGCGCATACCAGGTCACGTAATCACGCACGGCATCGCTGCGGCCCATGCGCAGCAGGCCCTCGGAAATCATCGCGCCATCGCGGATCCAGCTGCGTGCATACGAACGCGTGCCCGGCTGCAGGCGCGGGCCCACGCGCGAGATCAGCATGTGCGCCACGGCGGTGCGCAGGGTTTCAACCAGTGGCTGGCCGGCCGCCGGTACCTGCAGGTTGACCACGCCCAGCTTGTCGCGCCACATCGCCGCCACCTGCTGCTGCGCCTTGGCCACGTCCAGCGCCTGCGGCTTCCAGCCGCCGGTCTGCGGCAGCACCACGGCCACCTCCCGGCTCTGCCCCGGCTCCAGCTTGATGGTGTACAGCATCGCGCCGGAGGCCAGGCCCGTGCTGTCCTTCACCGCCGTGGTCGCCGGGAAGTTGCCCGACGCCAGGTGCATCGCATCGAGCTTGCCGTCGAAGGTCGTGGCAAAGCGCGCGTCCGGGACCTGCAGCGGGTAGATGCGCGGTTCGCCGTTGACGCGCACCAGCTGCTCGCCCACGTCCAGCGCTTCGATGCGGCTGAAGCCACCAGTGGTGTTGAGGAACTGGGTCGGCGGGTTGACCTGCCAGGGCCGGATCGCCAGCGCCAGGGTGTATTCGTGGGCGACCTTGTCCGGGTTGCTCAGGCGGTAGCGGCCGATCAGCTGGGCGCGCTCGGGCGTGCCCTGCACGAAACTGGTCACCGACAGGCCGGCCTTCTCATGCACCCAGTCGACCGTGGCGATGGGCAGGTAACGGTCCTGCAGCGACTGCGCGGTGGCCACGCTGGACCAGTCCAGCAGCTTGCCGTCCATGCGGATGAACGGCTCGATGCTGAAGCTGCCCTTGGCCGGCTCCAGTGCGCCATCCTCGCTGATCAGCGCTTGCTCCTGGCCACCGTCGAGGCCCAGCAGGGTCCAGTACGGCTGCTCGCCCACGTAGGCACGCGGCAATGCACCGCGCGGCAGGTCGGCGGCCACCGAGGACAGGAAGGCATTGGGCGTGGCCGCGAAGGCCAGCGGCTTCAGCGCGATATCGCGGATGCCATAGCGCCAGTTCGGCCCATCCTGCAGATCGAAGCGCACGTAGCGCGCATCGGTATCGGGCAGCGCCAGCCAGTCACGGCCACCGCCGCCACCGGTGACTTCGCGCACCGTACGCCAGTCGCGGCCGTCCTCGGAGGTGCGCACCGTGTAGCGGGTCGCCTCCAGGTTGGGCAGCCAGTCGATCACCGCACCGCCGATCTCGCGGCTCTTGTGCAGATCCAGGCTGATGGTCTGCTGCTTGACCCCGCCACTGACCCAGAACGTATCGCTCTTGCCATCGATCATGCGGTCCTGCAGCGCGGTGGCCGTGTCGGCGATCACCGACGGCATCAGCGCCGACTCGTCCTGCGGCGGCAGGCCCTGCAGGGTCAGCTTGTCGAAGCACACGGTGCCGCGGCCACCGACCTTGCTGTAGATCGTGAACTCGACCGCGGCGCTGCGCGCCATCTCCTTCTCGGCCGAGGGGCCCCAGGCCTTGTCGATCTGGCGGCGGCGGTACTCCACCGGCGCCCAAGCCTTGCTGAAGCTGTAGCCCGGCCGGTTGACCCACCACACATTGTCGCCGCTGGCATCGATCAGCTTGAACTGCAGGTCGTTGCGCGGGGAATCGCCGCGCAGCTGGAAGCCGAAGCGGTAATTGGCCGGGTACTCGATGTTCAGCGCGCGGCGCAGGCCGACATAGCCGGAAACCTTGTGGAAGTCGTAGTCCAGGCACAGCGCGCGGCCGCCACCGGCGCCGCTGACCGGCCGCAGCGAACCGCTGACCTGGTCGGACAGCACCAGCTTCCACGCGCTGATGTCATCGAAGTCGTCCAGCACCTTGGGCGCCGGCAGCGCCGGTGGTGCGGCGATCGCCAGGGAGGTCCACAACAGGCCCAATCCAACGGCGATCGCTCGCTTCATCCCTTGACGCTCCCCAGCAACAGACCTTGGATGTAGTACCGCTGCAGCACCAGGAACAGGGCCAGCACCGGAACCACGGTGACCACCGCGCCGGCCATCATCATTTCCACGTCCATGATGTGCTCGCGCGAGAGGGTGGCCAGCGCCACCGGCAAAGTGTAGTGCTCCTGATCGGTCAAGACGATCAACGGCCACATGAAATCGTTCCACGCGCCCATGAACGTAAAGATCGCCAGGGTCACCAGCACCGGCTTGAGCATCGGCAGCACGATCTGGAAGAAGATGCGCAGCTCCCCTGCCCCGTCGATGCGGGCCGCTTCCAGCAGCTCGTCCGGGATGGAACGGGCGTACTGGCGCACCAGGAAGATGCCGAACACGCTGGCCAGCGCCGGCACGATCACGCCGCCGAAGCTGTTGACCAGGCCCAGCTGCTTCATCAGCAGGAACAGCGGCAGCATCGCCACCTGCGCCGGGATCACCAGCGCCGCCATCAGCACCTGGAACAGGCGCTCGCGGCCGACGAAGTTCAGCTTGGCGAACGCATAGCCGGCCATGGTGTTGAGCAGCAGCGAACCGAAGGTGATCGCCACCGACACCAGCAGGCTGTTGGCGAAGTTGCCACCCATGCCGGTGCGCGCGAACAGCTCGGTGTAGTTGTGGGTGGTGACGTGCGAAGGCAGCAGCGGCGGCGGGAAATGGGTCGCCTCGCCCTGCGGCATGAACGACACCGAGAGCATCCACAACAGCGGTGCCAGGCTGACCAGGGCCAGCACCAGCAACGTGCCATTGATCATCCACGGGTGCCAGCGCGACTGGCCGATCTCACGACTCATACCAACTGCCTCTTGCGGCCGAAACGCAGCATCACGGTGGTCACCGCCAGGATGATCAGGAACAGCAGGAACGCCACGGCGGAGGCGCGTCCCAGGTTCCACCACTTGAAGCCTTCCTCGAACATGAAATACAGCACGCTGACGGTGCTCTGCAGTGGGTCGCCGCGGGTCATGACGTACGGTTCGGCGAACAGCTGGAAGTAGCCGGACACGGTAATGACACCAACCACCAGCAGCACCGGGCCGAGCATCGGCAGGGTGATGTGCAGGAACTGCTTCCAGCGCGAGGCGCCATCGATGCGCGCGGCCTCGTACAGGTCATGCGGGATGGCCTGCAGGCCGGCCAGGAAGATCACCATGTTGTAGCCGAAGTTCTTCCACACAGCGAACAGCATGATGGTGGGCATCGCCCAGTTCGGGTCGCCCAGCCAGTCGATCGGGCTGATGCCGATATGGCCCAGGCCGTAGTTCACCAGGCCGTAGCTGGTATGGAACAGGTAGCGCCAGATCACCGCCACCGCCACCAGGGTGGTCACCACCGGGGCGAACAGCGCGGTACGGAACAGGGCCTTGAAGCGCGCGGCCGGTGCATTGAGCAGCATGGCCGCACCCAGCGACACGCCGATCGACAACGGCACGCCGATCACCACGAAATAGGTGGTGTTCCACAGCGACTTCCAGAACATCGGCGTCTGCAGCAGGTCGACGTAGTTGCCCAGCCCGACGAAGCGCAGGTTGCCGCCGTCAGCCAGCGCGTACAGGTCGAAATCGGTCACGCTCAGGGCGAGCGCCGATGCCACCGGCAGGCCGAAGAACACGCCCAGCACGATCAGCGAGGGGCCGGCGAAGATCCAGCCGGCGAGGGACGAACGTTTCATTGCGGGCTCCCGGCCGCGACTGCACTGGTCGAGCCCGGGGGGGCATCGCTGCGCTGCAGGCGTTGTTGTTCATGCATCCAGCGGCGCTTGGCCAGCACCTTGTCCACGCGCTGGTCCAGCTCTTCCACGGCCTTGTCCTGCGGCATGCCGCCACGCACCACCTTCTCGGTGACGATGCGCATTTCCTGCACGATGCGCTCCCACTCGAGCACCTTCGGCGTGGGCTTGACGCGCTCCAGCTGGTCACGGAACGCGGCGGCCAGCGGATCGTTGGCCAGCGACGGGGCGTTCCAGGTACTGCGGCGCGGCGGCAGGTCACCGATGATCGAGTGGAACCGGGCCTGGATTTCCGGGCGCGACAGGAATTCGATCAGCTTCCAGGAGGCTTCCTTCTGCTGCGACTTGCGGAAGATCACCAGGCTGGTGCCACCGGCGATGCCCGCGCCCGGGCCGTCCGGGCCCGGCAGGGCGGCGGTGCCCCACTTCCCTTCCAGTTCCTTGGGCTGCAGCTTCTTGAACTCGCGGATGTTCCAGGGGCCGGAGATGTAGAACACGTTGAAGCCGCGGAAGAACTCATCCCAGACGTTGGAGATCTGCGTCTCGGACATCTTCGGCGCCCAGCCCTGCTCGAACATGTTGGCGTAGAAGGCCAGGGTGCGACGGAAACCAGGGCTGGAGAAATTGCCGCGGGTGTCCTCGTCGCGCAGCAGCGGATCGGGCTGCTGCAGGGCCAGCGACAGCTGCTGCTCGAACTCGTTGATCGGCATCAGCACCGCATAGCGGTTCGGGCCCTGCATCTTCTTGATCGCGGCCATCTGCTCGTCCCACTCCGCCCAGGTGCGCGGCGGATGGTCGAAGCCGGCCTGCGCCAGCAGGTCCTTGCGGTAGAAGATCAGGCGGGTGTCGACGTACCACGGCACGCCCACCAGCTCGCCGTGGATCACGTTGGTATCCCAGATACCCTGGAAGTAGTCCTTCGGATCGACCACGGACGACTGCTGCACGAACGGCTGCAGCGGGGTCAGTGCATTGAGTTCGGCGAACTCGGGCACCCAGGTGTTGCCGAGCTGGCAGACATCGGGCAGGCCGTCGGCCGCAAAGGCGGTCAGCAGCTTCTCGTGCGCGGCCGTCCAGGGAATGTTCTGCACATCCACCTTTATGCCGGGGTTCTCGGCCTCGAACTCGTGGATGAGTTCACTGACCACTTCGGCCTCGCGGCCCATGGCCCAGAAGCGGACCGTCGTGGTGCCCTGCTCGGTGCGCGCGCAGCCGGCCATGGCCAGTGCGGCCATCGCAGGCAGGGCCCAGCGTCGCAGGCGGTCAATCCAATCGTGCACCTTGTTACTTCCCCTGGCCCGTGTTGCGGTTGGCATTGTTCTTCTGTTCCTGCGCGGCAGCCGCGCGCGATTCTGCGATACCGACCGCGCGTGCCGCCGCAGCCTTCTCATCCTTTTCCAGCACCAGGGGCTGGAACGACCCTTCCGGGGCAAGCCAGCCACCGCTGAAACCGGCCCGTTCCAGGCCCTTGCGGATGTACGGGTTCTTCTTCATCACTTCCCAGACGAAGTCATCGCGGTAGTTGGCGATCATCGTCAGGATCGGGCCCTGGTCGATGGCGATGTAATCGCTGGCCACCCAGCCGCGGTCCGGCACCATGCGGCCGGTCTTGATCGGGATGTCGTAGTTGAAGCTGGGGTTGAACGAATCCAGGAAGCCATAGCTGGAATAGGCGTAGTCGCCGTAGCGCTTGTGCATCTCCAGCGTGGCCGGGATCACTTCCTCGGGCGCGAACACGATCGAGGAGATCGCTGCGGTCGGGGCGATGGTGCCGTCATCAAAGTTTTCGCGCAGGCCGGCGCCGCGCGAGGAGTAATGGCGGAACTGGCGCTGCTCGCCGCGGTATTCCTGGGTGGTGTTCTGCGGGCCGTCGCTGGCGGTCAGGCCCCACACGTTCTCGCCATAGTCCTTCCACTGCATCGGGTTGGCGATGGCGTACTCGCGGTGCGCCAGCGCCGCCGAGCGGCTGTTGAGGAAGTAGGTGCTGCCACGCTCGCGCATGTAGGCATCCTGGATATCGCGGAAATCGATCCAGACGTGGCTGTACTGGTGGCCGAACAGCGGGCCGAAGGACAGGTATTCCTGGCCCTGGTAGACGCCCCAGTCGTTGTCATAGGTGCGCGTCCACACCGTCCACGCATCCGGGCTCACCGGGTGGCTGGGCGAGCCGAGGGCGAGGATGTAGACCATCATCGCCTCGTTGTAGCCCATCCAGTCGTGGTCGATGAAGCCGCTCTCGGGGAACCAGCCCATCGAGATCAGCGGCGCACGCTGCTGCAGCCACGGCCAGTCGACCTGCTTGTACAGCTGGTCGGCGATCTGCCGGATTTCCTTTTCGCGCGGGTCGTCGCCGTCGTAGTACGACTGGGCGAACAGCACGCCCATCATCAGCAGCGCGGTGTCGACCGAGGACAGCTCGACCCAGCTGTCGTAGCGGCGGCCTTCCTGCATGTCCAGGAAGTGGTAGTAGAAGCCCTTGTAGCCGGCCTTGCCGGTGCGCTGCGGGCCCATCGGCACGTCGCGGAAGAACTTCAGCGTGGTCAGGGTGCGGTCGATTGCCTGGTTGCGGCTGACCCAGCCGTTTTCGATGCCGATCGGGTAGGCGGTCAGCGCGAAGCCGACCGAGGCGATGCTGGCGAACGGGCGCGACGGGTAGCGGTCCGGGGTCAGGCCGTTGAGTTCGTTGGTGGTGTCCCAGAAGAACTGGAACGTGCGGCGCTCGATGTCATCGAACAGCGGCGGAAGTTCCGGCTTCATCGGCCGCGGCGGCGCGTCTGCTTCCAGCAGGATCACCGGCGGCTTGGGCTTTGCAGGCTCCTGCTGGGCCGGTTTGCAGGCGGCGATGGCCAGGGTCATCGCAGCGGCGGTCAACAGGTGGCGTGCCTGCATGGCGCGGTTCCTCCAGTGGGCTGATCGATGGGAAAGCATAACGTCCAATGGCCTGAAATCGTTTACAAACCAGACTCTTAAAAAACCACGCATTCGTGGCCGATTCAACACAGGCATTGTCCAGTCCCATGCAGCGCCGCAGCGACGCCGCAGGGGGCTGGACAATGGACCGGCCCGCAGGCCGGCCATTGCCAGGTTCCGTTGCCAGCGGCGGACCGCTGGCAACGGGGTGGTGCGTACGTCGTTGCTTAGAAGCGGAAGCCCACTTCGGCCTTGACCTGGCGCGGAGTACCGATGATGTCGCCGGTCTCGTTGTAGCTGGCCTGCAGCTTGCCGTTCGTCTTGACGTAGTTGTAGGTGGAGAAGTTGTCGAAGTTGAACACGTTGATGATGTCGATACGAGCGTACATCTCGGTGTCGCCCGGCATCTTGAACGTCTTCGTCGCCTGCAGGTCGACCGAACGGTAGCCGAAGATCTTGCCACCCAGCAGGAACTTGCCATTGGCATTGGGCACGGCAGCCTGCGGGGTCGGCAGGTTGAAGCCGCTGGCCTGCGGCACCGGGTACCAGTCGTTGACGGCGGTCGGGGTGGCCAGGGTGATCTTGCCACCGAAGGTGATGCCCCAGAAGCCAGCGTACGAACCGGTCATCACCAGGCGGTGGCGCGGTGCACCGTTGGAACGGATGGTCGGGTAGTCGCCGATCAGGCCGCGGTCAAAGGCGTACTTCTCGTTGATGTCGCGGTTGTGGCGCGCGGTCGTCCAGGTGTAGGCGATCGAGGTGCCCCAGCCGCTTTCCTTGGTGAACGGCTTCTGCGCCGACAGCAGGACCTGGGTCGCACGGGTCTTGATGCCCTGCTGGCCGATGATCAGGCTGCCGAAGCCCGGCACGTTGCAGCTCCAGGCCTGGCTCAGGCCCGCCTCGGTGCCACCGCACAGGCGCGGGTCATCGAAGAACTGGCCGGTCGGGTAACGGTTGCCCAGGGTGAAGGCGAAGCCGTCGTAGCTCAGGGTGCGGGCGATGGTGGCGTCGGTCAGCCAGTCACCGATCTGGTTGCTCATGCCCAGGCTGAACTGATCCGAGTACGGCGCCTTCAGCTTGTTGTTGAGCAGGTCGACTTCCAGGCCGGCATTGCTGGTCGAACCGACCAGGTCCTGCAGGTTGCCGATGCCGTTGAGCAGGTTCGGGTTCCAGTCATAGCAGGCGGCCTGGCCGTTGATGCAGGTGCCGGTGGCCGGGTTGCGGAAGTAGATGGTCGGCTGCGGCAGGGCCAGCTTGGTGGTTTCCAGCTGCAGGTTGTCGAACAGGTCGCGATCGTACGAACGGCCGGCACCACCGTGGATCACGTGCTGCTCGTCGGCGTTGATGTCATACGAGAAGCCCAGGCGCGGCTGCCAGGCATCCTTGAATGCCTTGCGGTTGTGGCCGTTGCTGATGTAGTTGCTGATGTCCAGGCCGCCCAGCGCCAGCGAATCGGCGTAGGTCTGGCCAGCCGCAGCGCGCGGATCCTGCGAGTAGATCGCATCGACCACGGCCTGCGGGGTCACGAAGTCCAGGTAGGACGGGGTGACTTCGTAGTCCCAGCGCAGGCCGAGGTTGATCTGCAGGTGGTCGTTGACCTGCCAGTCGTCCTGGATGAACACGCCGTACTGCTTGGACTTCGAACGCACTTCACCCGACACGCCGTCCACGCCGGTCACCGGCTTGACGAACTGCGCCTTGTACGGGATGGAATCCGGGAAGTCCGGATCGCCCAGGCTGTAGGTGAAGGTCGGGTTGATCTGCGCCGCGTCGGAGGCGTACAGGTCGATGGCCTTGTACTTCACGCCCATCTTGATGGTGTGGTCGCCGGCCCACTGGATGCCGTCCAGGGTCAGGTTGTCTTCGATCGACCAGCCCTTCTGGCCCTTCACCTGCGAATCCAGTGCCGAGGCGCCACCGATCTTCACCACGGTGCGGTCTTCGGTGCCGTCCGGTGCGGTGTAGGTGATGCCGTTGGCCAGGGTCAGCGGGGTCGGGTTGTTGAAGGAATCTTCATGGGTGACCATCATTTCGTTGTAGAAACGCTCGCCGCTGTGGTTCCAGCGCAGGGCGTAACGACGGTCGGTGTTGACCACTTCACGGCCGGCTTCCGGCGAGGTCTGGCCACTGAACTGCGACTGGGTTTCGTCGCGGTCCTGGAAGGTCAGCTCGATGCGGTCGTTGTCGGTCGGCTCGAAGTCGATCTTGCCGAAGATCAGGTCCTGCTGGAACGGCTGGCTGGCCGGGCCCAGGCCGGCGGCGCCCGCGGGCGGCAGCAGGCTGGCGGCACCGGTGACGGCACCGTCCGGAGCGATGGTGACCGGCAGGTCGAAGCGCTTGGCTTCGTAGGTCACGAAGAAGTGCGCCTTGTCCTGGATGATCGGGCCGCCCAGGGCGAAGCCGTATTCCTTCTCGGCCGAGACCATCTTGTCCTTGCCGCCCTGGCGCTCGGCCGGGGTCTTGGCGCGCATGTCTTCATCGGTGTAGCGGTAGAACGCCTCACCCTTGAATTCATTGGTACCGGACTTGGTGGCAGCGGTCACTGCGGCGCTCGACACCTGGCCGTACTCGGCCTTGTAGTTGCCGCTGATGACCTTGTATTCGCCGATGGCCAGCTGCGGGAACGGGTTGCCGGCGCTGCCGGACTGGCCGGCCACGCCGCCGCCCTTGACGTAGCTCTTCTGGCCCACGCCGTCGATGTAGACGTTGGTGCCGTCGGAATTGGTGGCACCGCCGCGCAGCGAGGTGTTGCCCTTGGCATCACGGGTGAAGATCAGGCCCGGCACGGCATCGGCGAACTCCAGGAAGTTGCGCGACACCTGCGGGGTGGTCTGGATCTGCTGCAGGCTGACGGTCTTGCCGACTTCAGAGGTGCGCACTTCCTGCAGCAGGGTCGGCGCGACGACGTTGACGGTGTCCAGGTTGGTCGCGGCGCTGCCACCGGCAGTACCACCGGCGGCGGCCTCGCTGAAGTTCAGCGTGGAGGTCGAGGCCACGGTGACGGTGACCTTCTGGGTCTGGCCATTGGCGGCCACGTCATAGGTGCCCGGGTCCAGGCCCATCAACGAATAGGTGCCATCGGCGCGCACGGTGCCGCGACGGACGGTGCCGGTGGCGACGTTGGTAGCGGTGACTTCCGAACCGGCCTGGGCGCCGGCCACCTGGCCGCGCAGGCTGGCGTTGGCCGACTGCGCCATGACGTTCGGGGCGGCGGCCAGCATCAGGCAGCTGACCAGTGCGGTGCTCAGCAGCCGGCGGGCCGGCATGCGGATCGTGGAATGCATCATCAACTCAATCTCCGGGTGGCGGTATCCGCGAATGCGGTACCTGCGATCAATCAAGAAAGAAGGAACGCCTCTGGCTTCAATGGCCCGATGGCGGAGTGGTGGAATCGCGAACGATGAGGCGGGGAACGAGCGTCTGCTTGTCACCTGCCCCTTCGGGGGTGTTGCCGTCCATCAACTGCATCAGACGCGTCATCGCCCTATCGCCCAACTCGGCGATACTGACCTGCATGGTGGTCAACGAGGGGTGTACGAACCGCGCCAGTGGAATGTCATCGAAACCCGCCAGGGCGACATCGGTGGGCACATGGATGCCTGCCTGCGCGAATGCGTAGAGGCAACCCAGGGCCATCATGTCGTTGGCGGCGAACACGGCATCGGGCAGCGCGCCGGCTGCCAGCATCTCCTGACCGGCGCGATGGCCGGAAGCTTCGTCGAAATCACCGGGCAACTCGATGCCTTCGGCGCCGTTGCCAAAAGCCGCCAGCGCGTCACGGAAGCCGCGCAGGCGCTCACGCGCGTCGAAGTTGAGATCCGGGCCAGAAATGAACGCGATGCGGCGGTGGCCGGCATCGAGCAGGTGGCGGGTCATGGCCATCGCACCGGCGTGATCGTCGATGCTCAGGACCGGGTGATCCTGCCCCGGCAGATAGGTATTGATCAGGACCGTGGGCAGCGACTGCGGCAGGTTGTCGGTGAGGAAGCCGGGGCTCTCGGCATAGGGCGAGAGCACCAGCAGGCCATCGACGCGGCCGCGCATGGCACGCAGGGCGGCGCCCTGCTGTACCTGGTCGCCGTGGTAGCTGGACACCAGCAGGTGCTGGCGACGGTTGCGGGCAACGTTGTCGATGCCGCGCATCAGCTCGGAGAAGAATTCGCCGTACAGATCGGGCAGCACCACGCCCACCGTATTGGTGCGGCGGCTGCTCAGGCTGCGTGCGGCGGCGTGCGGGGTGTAACGCAGCCTCGCGGCGACCTCCAGCACAAGCTGGCGGACCGGTTCGGCGACATTCTCATGCCCGTTCAGCGCGCGGGAAACCGTGGCCACGGAGACCCGGGCTTCTCGAGCGACGTCTTTGATTGTTATGGCTGCCTTGTTCACGAAGCCGCCCTCCACGGCTTGGACCTACCAGCTTGGCGCGGAATGTAAGCGTTTCCATCTGCGCTTGTAAACACTCCGTTAGACGAATGTCCCCGGATGGACACAGAAATCTGACGTGGACAGGTCTGTTGCTGGACCTGGCAGGACTTTGCGGGACAGGCCATCAGCCCTGCTCGGACAGGGTGTATGCGCGGATGGACAGCGCATGGATATCGGTCTCCATCAGCCCGCCCAGCGCGGCATACACCGCGCGATGGCGCGCCAGCGGAGCCATGCCGGCGAACTGCTCGCTGACCACCAGCACGTTGAAATGGCCCCGCCCGTCACGTGCACCGGCGTGGCCGGCATGGCGGTGGCTGTCGTCTTCGATCTCAAGCGTGCTTGGCGCCAATGCCTGCTGCAGCGCAGCACGGATCAGATCGATGCGCTGCGCACTCATGGCAGCACCTTGCGGAACGGCCGCACGTCGATGCGGGTGTAGACGCCGGCTGCCACATAGGGGTCGGCATCGGCCCACTGCCGGGCCTGTGCCAGCGAGTCGAACGCGGCAATCACCACCGATCCGCTGAAGCCGGCCGGACCCGGATCCTCGCTGTCGATCGCCGGGCACGGCCCGGCCAGCAGCAGGCGGCCTTCGTCGCGCAGCGCGTGCAGCCGCGCCAGGTGTTCGGGCCTGGCCTGCAGCCGCTGCGCCAGGACATCCTGGCCGTCGTAACCTTCAATCACATAGAACACGGGCATTCCTCGTTCATGTTGCGGTGCGTCGATTCTAGCCAATGGGCCACCGCCACCGGCCCGGCTGGACACTGGCCCGGCAAAGCCGTACCCTAGGCACCATTGCACGTGGCTTGATGCAGCAGCCCGTCGGTTTTTGCGGCCAACGCAGCCCCCGACGACCGTACCGCTGCTTCGAACCGGGCCAACCGGCCGGGCCACGTAGACGACCTCCCCGTAGTTCCGTCGCCGCCGTTTCCTGCGGCGCGTCCTGCTGTTTGATATGTGTGGAATCGCGCCGATCCCGGCGTGACTGGTGCCTGGGGCGCCGTGGCGCAGGCCCGGCAGGTCCGGTACCGCGACTGGTCCGTTGCAATCCTATTGTCCATTAGATGACTTCCGAACTCGCGCTCGACGCGAACCCGCCAACCCGGCCGCCCGCCCCCCAGCAGCAGGAAATGCCGCTGGCCGTGGTGCATGGGCAACCGGTCCTGCAGATCCCGCAGGACCTGTACATCCCGCCGGATGCGCTGGAAGTCATCCTGGATGCCTTTGAAGGTCCGCTGGACCTGCTGCTGTACCTGATCCGCCGGCAGAACCTGGACGTGCTGGACATTCCCGTGGCCGAGATCACCCGGCAGTACGTGGAATACATCACCGTGATGCGCGAGCTGCGCTTCGAACTGGCCGCCGAGTACCTGGTGATGGCCGCGATCCTGGCCGAGGTGAAGTCGCGCATGCTGCTGCCGCGCCCGGTCAGCGAGGAAGGCGATGAAGCCGACCCGCGCGCCGAGCTGGTGCGCCGGCTGCAGGAGTACGAACGTTTCAAGCAGGCTGCCGAGGATATCGACGCCCTGCCCCGCCAGGACCGCGACACCACGGTGGCGCACGCCTTCATGCCCGAGCGGGCGACGGTGAAGCTGCCGCCGCCGGTGGACCTGAAGGAGATGCTGCTGGCCCTGCACGACGTGCTCAAGCGCGCCGAGCTGTTCAGCGGCCACGCCATCAAGCGCGAGGCCCTGAGCGTGCGGCAGCGCATGGGTGAAGTGCTCGGCCGGCTTGAAGACGGCAGGTTCTACCGCTTTGAAGGGCTGTTCACCGCCGAAGAAGGCAAGCTGGGCGTGCTGGTCACGTTCCTGGCCGTGCTGGAACTGGCCAAGGAGCAGCTGCTGGACCTGGTCCAGGAAGAACCGCTGGCGCCGATCTACGTGAAGTCCCTGGCCGCCGGCAACACCAACGCCCCGCTGCAGTTCAGCAGCGAGTTCGACGACAACGACGCCGCCAATGAAAACGAGTGAGCGCTGACTGCCGATGGACCAGACGCTGATCAACCGCATTGTCGAAGGTGCCCTGCTGGCCTCCAGCCAGCCGCTCACCCTGGCCCAGCTGAAAGACCTGTTCCCGGAAGAGGAACCGGCACCGCCGGGCAGCATCGAACGTGCGCTGGAGCGCCTGCGCGAGGGCTGCGAAGGCCGCGGCGTGGAGCTGGTCGAGGTCGCCTCCGGCTTCCGCTACCAGGTGACCGGCGAAGTGCACGGCTGGATCAGCCGGTTGTGGACCGAGCGCAAGACCCGTTACACCCGCGCCACCCTGGAAACCCTGGCGCTGATCGCCTACCGGCAGCCGATCACCCGTGGCGAGATCGAGCAGGTGCGCGGCGTGGCGGTCAGCAGCAACATCATCCAGGCACTGGAAGAGCGCGAGTGGATCCGCGTGGTCGGCCACCGCGACGTGCCCGGCAAGCCGGCGCTGTTTGGCACCACCAAGGGCTTCCTGGACTATTTCGGCCTGAAGCGCCTGGACGAACTGCCGCCGCTGTCGGAACTGAAAGACCTGGGCGAGCTGGAACCGCAGCTGGCGCTGGACCGTGATGGTCCCGCCGTTGCCGGTGCCGCCGGCCCGGACATCAGCGCCGACCCCGACGCGGCCACCAACGATGACGCCGGCCTGCAGGGCGGCGATGGCAACACCCCCGATTCCGCCGACGCAGCTGCTGCGCCGGCCACCGATGAGCAAGCACCTTCGCCCCTCGATGATGGGCACCCCGATTCCGCGCCGGGCGAGCGCGCGGTGCCAGTGAACGAACGCGAAGACAACGCCGTCGCGACGACGACCGTGGCTGTTGACCAAGCCGATTCCGAACCAGAGGCCGACCTCGAAACCGTCGGCCGGAGCAAAACTGATGAGTGACACCCCCCGTAACAAGCTCTCGCTGAAGCGCGAAGCCACCTCCGAACAGTTCAAGCTGGAAGAGCGCCTGCACAAGGTGCTGGCCCAGGCCGGCCTCGGCTCGCGCCGCGCGCTGGAACAGCGCATCGCCGAAGGCCTGGTCAAGGTCAACGGCGAAGTCGCGCAGACCGGCATGTCGGTCAAGAGCGGCGACAAGATCGAGCTGGATGGCCGTGGCTTCGTCGCCACCGCGCTGGCCGAGCCGTCGCGCGTGCTGGTCTACAACAAGCCGGAAGGCGAAGTGACCACCCGCGAAGATCCCGAAGGCCGCCCGACCGTGTTCGAATCCCTGCCGCCGCTGAAGGGCGCGCGCTGGATCGCCATCGGCCGCCTGGACATCAACACCACCGGCCTGCTGCTGGCCACCACCGACGGTGAACTGGCCAACGCCATGATGCACCCGTCGTTCGAGGTCGAGCGCGAGTACGTGGTGCGCGTGCGTGCCCCGGAAGGTGAGGAAAAGGTCTCCGACGCCATCGTCGACCGCCTCGCCCGTGGCGTCGCACTGGAAGACGGCCCGGCCAAGTTCGACGAGGTCGAACGCATCGGCGGCACCGACTCGCACGACTGGTTCCGCGTCGTGGTGAAGGAAGGCCGCAACCGCGAAGTGCGCCGCCTGTGGGAATCGCAGGGCTGCCAGGTCAGCCGCCTGAAGCGCACCCGCTACGGCAAGGTCAGCCTGCCGCGCGAACTGGTCCGTGGCCATTCGGTGGAACTGCCGACCGCCCAGGTCGAAGCCCTGCGCGCGCAGCTGAAGCTGGAAGAAGGCGCGCCGTCGGCGCTGACCCTGCAGCCGGTGATCGGCCAGCGTCGCGCTGCCAAGACCACCGTGCGCGTGCGCGAAGGCGGTCGTGGCAATGCCTACGTCAACGGCCACAGCACCGCCGATGAAGGTCGCGAACTGCGCCGCTTCGACAACGTGCGCGAAGACCGCGGCCGTGGTCGCGGTGGCAAGGGTGGCGGCTTCAAGGGCGGCCTGACCGTCAGCGGCGAAGCAGCCGCCAAGCAGTCGCAGAAGCCGTTCAAGCAGCGCGCGCCGAAGAACGACCGTTCGCTGCCGGAAGGCAACCCGGCCGCGTTCCGTACCTGGTACGTGCCGGACGGTGTCAGCACCGGCCCGAGCGGCCACCGCAACGCCGGTCCGGGCGCACGTGGCCCGGGTGCCCGTGGTCCGGGCGCTGGCGCGGGTGGCCAGGGCCGTCCGTACGGCAAGCCGAAGGGTCCGGGCGCCGGTGCAGGTGGCGGCCAGGGTCGCGGCAGCTTCGGCGGTGAAGGCCGTGGTGGCGCCGGTGGCGGCCAGGGTCGTCCGGCCGGTGCGGGCAACCGCTCGCAGGGCCAGGGCAACAAGCACCCCTACGGCCATCCGGGCAACGCCCCGAACTTCCCGTCCGACCACGCCAATCCGGGCTTCAGCCCGTACGGCAGCACGCGTCCGGCAGGCAACGGTCGTCCGGGCGGCAACGCCAATGCACGTCCGGGCGGCAATCGCGGTCCGGGCGGTAACCGTGGCCCGGGTGGTCCCGGTGGCAACCGTGGTCCCGGCGGCCCGGGTGGCAACCGTGGCCCGGGCGGCCCCGGCGGCAACCGTGGTCCGGGTGGCCCGCGCCGCAGCGGCCCGCGCGGCGGCTGATCGCACGCCGTGCTGAAATGAAAAACCCCGGCTCCGGCCGGGGTTTTTCTTTATTCGGTGGAACAGATTCCTGGTAGATCCACGCCATGCGTGGATGGACCGGGATCAGCGACGGCTGATGGTGAACGCGGTGCCGTCCACGCCCAGGTCCCAGCCCTTGCCGGTGCCGGACAGGGCCAGCGAAACGTCGCCCTTGGTCATCACCTGCGCGTTGCTGGATTTCACAGCGCCTGCGTGCGCGCCCACCGAAGCGTAGGTGCCCAGCAACTCGTTGATGCCCACCGCGCCGGTGAAGCTGCCGCGGCCGTTGCTGATCTTCGACTTGCCCACGGTCAGGCCGCCGCCCTTGAGCTGGATGTGCACCGGCATGCTGGCGCCGTTGCTGCACTGGATGGTGCCGTTGCCCGAGGCGGTCTTGTAGATCAGCGACCAGCCGGACAGGTTGTAGCGCAGCTGGCAATCAAGGTTGCCACCGGCATGGGCGGCCGGGGCCAGCGAGGCTGCGGCCAACGCCAGCAGCAGGACAAGGGGCTTGTTCATCGGCAGGACTTCCACTTCAGGTCGGACTGCCGGCGAATCTAGCAGCGCGCGCGTGCACGGTGGATGCAGGCACGCGCGCCGGTGCGGCAAGCGTTCAGCCGCCGGTCGAGCGCCCGCTCAGGCGCGCTCGTCCAGGTGGAACGCATCGGCATCGAGCATCGCCGGGAAGCGTGCGCGGTGCGCGGCCAGGGCCTCGGCCGAGATGGTGGTGGTGACCACCTGTTCGCGCTCGCGGATCTCCACCTGCGGCTGGCCGAGGAAGTCGATCACCGCGCTGTCGCCGGCGTAGTGCAGCTGGTTGCCGTCCACGCCGATGCGGTTGACCGCGGCCACGAAGCACAGGTTTTCGATCGCCCGCGCGCGCAGCAGGGTCGTCCACGCATAGGCGCGCGCCGACGGCCAGTTGGCCACGAAGATCTGCAGGTCGAAATCCATCTGCCCTGCCCGCTCCACGTTGTAGCGGTTGCGGCAGAACACCGGGAAACGCAGGTCGTAGCAGACCTGCGGATTGATCCGCCAGCCCTTCCATTCCACGCTCAGGCGGTCGCGCCCGGCGGCATAGCGCTCGTGCTCGCCGCCGTAACGGAACAGGTGGCGCTTGTCGTAGTACTGCAGCCCGCCATCGGGCGTAGCGAACAAGAGGCGGTTGTAGACGCCTTCGCCATCGCGCAGCTGCACGCTGCCGATCACCGCCGCGTCCAGCGCCCGGGCCTGCTCGCGCACCCAGGCGACGGTCGGGCCGTCCATGCCTTCGGCCTGGGCGATGGCCTCGTTGGAGAAGCCGCTGGTGAAGGTCTCCGGCAGGATCACCAGGTCGGTGCTGCCGGCCAGCGGCGCGAGCAACGCGCCGTAGTAATCACGGTTGCCCGCCGGGTCATGCCAGCGGGTGTCGCCCTGGACGAGGGAAATGCGCAGGTCATTCATGATCATGGATTCGCAGAGTATGAAGGTGCAGTAGGTGGCGTTGACGCGATCAAACGACGCGACATCACCCTTCGTTTTCGATGAATCGGCGCAACTGCGCCCTGAGCGAGCTTGCAGCCGGAGCCGCCCGCTCCAACCCCTGGTGAGCCAGTGCCAGAGCCTGTTCCTTACGCTGCAGATTGGCCGCTATGCGCGCCAAAGTGAGCAGCTCGATGGCCCGAGCCTGCTCGAAATCTGCCTTGTCCAACATGGCCTGGTAGTCGTCGGGGAAGGTCTGGTGAGCTGTGAAGAAGTCGCTGCCAGCGCTATCCCATGCGGAACAGAGCGCTTTCGCTGAGGTGACACTCTCCTGTTCGGAATCCCCATAGGCCCAGCCACCTCCCACAATCGCGCCATCACCGGCAAGCCGCTCGCGGAAGACACAGCCGGATTCGCCAATCGTCGTCGGCGAAAACTCGCCACCGCCGTGCTGAGGCAGGAACGCCAGATGCACCCCCATCTCCAGGTAGCACCCCTCCCCACTGGACCCGGGCTGGCACTCGACGACATGAATCAGCGGGGCGCGGATTCTGCGGAAGGTCCGCCTTTTGCGAACGAACCCCGCCTCCAGCAGGCGCGGAAAGAACTCCGACTCAAGAAGCTCGAAGAATCTCTCCCTGTCCGCCGCCCGGCCGGCTCCCATTACAGCAGACGCAGGCGTTCGATCGCCGCGTCCAGGGTCGCTTCGTTCTTGGCAAAGCACAGGCGCACCAGGCGCTGGCCGACCGGCGCGGTTTCGTAGAACGGCGACAGCGGGATGGCAGTGACGCCCTTCTCGATGGTCAGCCACTTCACGAATTCGTGGTCGGGCAGATCGCTGATGGCCGAGTAGTCGACCAGCTGGAAATAGCCACCCGGCACCGGCAGCGGCTTCAGGCGGGTGCTGGCCAGCTGCTCGCGGAAACGATCGCGCTTGGCCTGGTAGAACGCACCCAGCTCCAGGTGGTGCTCCGGTTCGTCGCGGATCATCGCGGCGAAACCATACTGCGCGGGACCGAAGCTGGTGAAGGTGTTGTACTGGTGCACCTTGCGGAACTCAGCGGTCAGCAGCGGCGGCGCCACGGCGTAGCCGATCTTCCAGCCGGTGCAGTGGTAGGTCTTGCCGAAGCTGGAGATGACGAAGGTGCGCTCGCGCAGTTCGGGGTAGCGCAGCGCCGATTCGTGGCGGCGGCCGTCGTAGATGATGTGTTCGTACACTTCATCGGAGATCAGGTAGATCTGCGTGCCACGCAGCAGGTCGGCCAGCGCCTGCATGTCGGCCTCGTCCAGCATCGCGCCGGACGGGTTGTGCGGGGTGTTGACCATCAGCATGCGGGTGCGCGGGGTGATCGCCGCACGCACGCGGTCCCAGTCCACGGCGAAGGTCTGCGGATCCAGCGGCACGTGCACGGCGATGGCGCCGGCCAGTTCGATGGCCGGTTCATAGCAGTCGTAGGCCGGGTCCAGCACGATCACTTCCTCGCCGGCACGCACCACGGCGTGGATGGCGTTGAAGATCGCCTCGGTGGCACCGCTGGTGACGGTGATCTCGGTGTCCGGGTCGATCGTCGCACCGTACAGGTCCAGCGACTTCTGCGCGATGGCCTGGCGCAGCGGTGCCACGCCGGTCATCGGCGGGTACTGGTTCAGGCCGGCGGCCATCGCCTTGGTGGTCTCGTCGATCAGGCGCTGCGGCGCGGAGAAATCCGGGAAACCCTGGCCCAGGTTGACCGCGCCGTGTTCGGCGGCGAGCTGGGACATCACGGTGAAGATTGTGGTACCGACCTTGGGCAGCTTGGTGGTGGGTTGCATCGGCCTGGGGGAATGGGGAGACAAGGTCTGAAAGTGTACGAAATCCACGCCCTGCCCGTGGGCTCAGCCGGTAGCGCCGGGTCATACCCGGCGGCTCTTTGCATATTCCCTGCCGCCGCCGGGCATGGCCCGGCGCTACCGGGGCAGGTTTCATCGCTACAATTGCCGCCGCACTCCGGCACGAAGACCCCTGCCCCTTGAACACCCCAGCATTGCTGGCCGCCAGCGGCCTGAGCTTCTCCCGCAATGACGAACCCGTGTTCGGCCCGCTGGATTTCCACGTGGACGCCGGCGAGGCGCTGCTGGTGCAGGGCGGCAATGGTGCCGGCAAGACCACCCTGCTGCGCGTTTTGGCGGGATTGGCCCGGCCGGGCGCCGGCCAGGTCCGCATTGACGGCAAGCAGGCCAGCAATGCCGAGCGTGCCCGCTATGTCGCCTACCTCAGCCACCTGCCGGCGCTGAAGCCGGACCTGGACACGCTGGAGAACCTGCATTTCCTCTGCGGCCTGCATGGCCGCCGGGCCAAGCAGATGCCCGGCAGCGCGCTGGCCATCGTCGGCCTGGCCGGCTACGAGGACACCCTGGTGCGCCACCTGTCGGCCGGCCAGAAACGCCGCCTGGCGCTGGCCCGCATCTGGCTGTCACCGGCGCCGCTGTGGCTGCTCGACGAACCCTACGCCAACCTCGATCTGGATGGCATCAACCTGGTCAACCGGATGATTTCGGCCCATCTGCGCGGCGGCGGTGCCGCCCTGGTCACCACCCACGGCGCCTATGCTGCGCCGCCGGTGCGCACGCGCCTGCTGGAACTGCGTGCGCCCGGGCAACCGCCCGCCACCACGCAGGGAGCTGCGGCATGATCGCCCCGGGTACCGAGCCGGGCCTGTGGCAGACCGCCCGCGCCCTGCTTTCGCGCGACCTGCGCCTGCTGTGGCGCCGTCGTGGTGATGCGCTGCAGCCGGTGCTGTTCGCCCTGCTGGTGGTGGTGCTGTTCGCCCTGGCACAGGGCCGCGACCCGCAGCCGCTGGCCGCCACTGCCGGTGCGGTGCTGTGGCTGGCGGTGCTGCTGGCCGGGCAGCTGGCGCTGGATTCGCTGTTCCGTTCCGATGCCGAGGATGGATCGCTGGAACAATGGCTGCTGGCACCGGTGCCGCTGGCCTGGCTGGTGCTGGTGCGCGTGCTGCTGCATTGGGCCACCACCGCGTTGCCGCTGATCGTGGTCAGCCCGCTGCTGGCGGAAATGCTGCATCTGCCACATGACCAACTGCCGATGTTGCTGGCATCGTTGCTGCTGGGAACACCGGTGCTGAGCCTGATCGGTGGCGTGGTCGCCGCGCTGACCGTAGGCATCCGGCGCTCTGGTATTCTCGTGGCGTTGCTGTCGTTGCCGCTGTACGTACCGGTGCTGGTGTTTGGTGCGGGCAGCCTGGCGGCGGCCAGTCGCGGGCAGGATCCGGTGGGTGCGCTGCTGATGCTGGGCGCAGGACTGGTGGTCGCGTTGCTGCTGGCACCGCTGGCGACGGCTGCGGCCATCCGTATTTCCCTGAGTTGAACGGGCAGAGAGCCAATCCACCCTTGCTGGATAGCCGTCACGCATGAATCCGATCGTCCGCTGGTTCCATCAACTCGGTTCGCCGCCCACGTTTGATCGTTTCGCTGCCCGCTGGTCGCGTGTGTTCTACATCGCCGCGCTGCCAGTGCTGCTGGTCGGCCTGTGGCAGGCACTGCTGGTGGTTCCGCCGGAGGCACGCCAGCTGGACAGCTTCCGCATCCTCTACATCCACGTGCCCAGTGCCTGGATGAGCCTGTTCGTGTTCGCGCTGATGGCGCTGTATGCCGCCATCGCGCTGATCTGGCGCATCAAGATCTGCGAGATCCTGGCGATGGCCTGCGCGCCGATGGGCGCTGGCTTCACCCTCATCACCCTGCTCACCGGCAGCATCTGGGGCAAGGGCACCTGGGGCACCTGGTGGGACTGGGACCCGCGCATGACCAGCGAACTGGTCCTGCTGTTCCTCTATCTGGGCGTCATCGGCCTGTACCACGCCATCGAGGACCGCCGCAGCGCCGCGCGTGCGGCCGGCCTGCTGGCGATCGTCGGCGTCAGCCTGCTGCCGGTCATCCGCTATTCGGTGGACTGGTGGGGCGGCCTGCACCAGCGCCAGTCGATCAGCGTCTTCGGTGACTCTGCCATCAGCAGCGCGATGATCGCGCCGCTGTGGTGGATGGTGATCGGCACCAAATTCTGGTTCGCCGGCTCGGTGCTGGCCAAGGCACGCGCCGACAACCTCGACCGCGAGGCCGGCAAGGCCTGGGTCGGCCAGCGCGTGGAGGAGACGCAGCGATGACCCACCTGCCCTTCGTGATCGGCGCCTATGCGGTGTTCGTGCTGGTGTTGCTGGCCGATGCCATCGGCTCGTGGCTGCGCCTGCGCGCCGCCCGCCGCCAGGCACAATCGCGCCAGCAGCGGCAGCAGGCGCGGCAGACCGCCCAGCAGGCCGCACCGACCCTGTCGGCGGAGCTGGAACGATGACCCCGGTACAGCGCCGCCGTCTGGCCTGGGTGCTGCTGGCCCTGCTCGCCTCCGGCCTGGCCACCGCGCTGGTGGCGATGGCACTGGAACGCAACATCGCCTACCTCTACACCCCGTCCGAAGTTCTGCGTGGCGACGTCGATGCGCAGACCCGCTTCCGTCTCGGCGGCATGGTGGTGAAGGGCTCGTTCAACCGCCCGGTCGGTTCGCTCGATGCGCGTTTCGAGGTCACCGACGGCGACGCCCAGCTGGCCGTGCTCACCTCGCGCATCCTGCCGGACATGTTTGCCGAGGGCACTGCCGTGGTCGCCAGCGGGCGCCTGCAGGACGGCGTGTTCGTGGCCGATGAAGTGCTGGCCAAGCACGATGAGAAGTACGTGCCGAAGGAAGTGGCCGACAAGATGGGCGATGCCCATCGCAAGCACGACGTGCCGGTACCGGCCACCGAGGTGCGCTGAGTGCTGCCAGAGCTGGGCCAGATCCTGCTGCTGTGTGCGTTGCTGGCCTCGCTGCTGCAGGCCGGCCTGCCGCTGGTGGGCGCGCAGCGCGGCAATGCGGCGTGGATGGCGGTGGCGCGCCCGGCCGCCTTCGCCCAACTGCTGCTGGTGGCCGGCGCGTTCGCGGTGCTGACTGCCGCCTTCGTGCAGCAGGACTTCTCGGTGCGCTACGTGGCCGAGAACTCCAATTCACTGCTGCCGATGATCTACCGCTACTCGGCGGTCTGGGGCGCGCACGAAGGCTCGCTGCTGATGTGGGCGCTGGTGCTGGCGCTGTGGACCGGCGCTGTTGCGTTGTTCTCGCGGCACCTGCCCGCCCCGGTGCAGGCGCGCGTGCTGGCGGTGATGGGCGTGGTCAGCGTCGGCTTCCTCGCCTTCCTCATCTTCACCTCCAACCCGTTCCTGCGCCTGAATCCGGCGCCGCTGGAGGGCCGCGACCTCAACCCGCTGCTGCAGGACCCGGGGCTGATCATCCACCCGCCGATGCTGTACCTGGGCTACGTGGGCTTTGCGGTGCCGTTCGCCTTCGCCGTGGCCGCCCTGCTGGAAGGCCGCGTGGATGCGCGCTGGCTGCGCTGGACGCGGCCGTGGACCAACGTGGCCTGGGGCTTCCTGACCCTGGGCATCGCGCTGGGCAGCTGGTGGGCGTACTACGAGCTGGGCTGGGGCGGCTGGTGGTTCTGGGACCCGGTGGAGAATGCCAGCTTCATGCCGTGGCTGGTCGGCGCCGCGCTGATCCACTCGCAGGCCGTCACTGAAAAGCGCGGCACGTTCGGCAGCTGGACCCTGCTGCTGGCCATCGCCGCCTTCGCCCTGTCCCTGCTCGGTACCTTCCTGGTGCGCTCGGGCGTGCTGACCAGCGTGCACTCGTTCGCCGCCGATCCCTCGCGCGGCCTGTTCATCCTCGTCTTCCTCTCGCTGCTGGTCGGCGGCAGCCTGCTGCTGTACGTGCTGCGCGCCAGCGGCCTCAGCGTGGACGCCGGTGATCCGCGCCGTGGCTTCACCGCCACCTCGCGCGAGACCCTGCTGCTGGCCAACAACCTGCTGCTGGCCACGGCCTGCGCGATGGTGCTGCTGGGCACGCTGTACCCGCTGCTGGCCGACGCGCTGTCGCTGGGCAAGATCTCGGTCGGCCCGCCCTACTTCGGCAGCCTGTTCCTGCTGCTGATGGCACCGATGGTGCTGCTGCTGCCGTTCGGCCCGCTGGTGAAGTGGCAGCGCGACCAGCCATCGCGTGCATTCGCGCTGCTTGCACCGTGGCTGGGGCTGGCCGTGCTGCTGGGCGCGCTGGCGTGGTGGCAGGCGCCGCAGAACGGCTGGAAGGCCGGCCTCGGCGTGGCCGCCGCCGCCTGGGTCGGGCTGGGTACCGCGCGCTTCGTCTGGCAGCGCCTGCGCGGCAATGGCCGCTTCACGGCCGAAATGCTCGGCATGATCGTCGCCCACGCCGGCATCGCGGTCTTCCTGGCCGGCGCGCTGCTGGTGGAAGCGCTGAACGTGCAGCGCGAAGTCGCGCTGGCGCCGGGCCAGCAGGTGGTGGTCGGTCGCCACGAAGTGCGCTTCGAGGGCGTGGACCATCGCGAGGGCCCCAACTTCACCGCCGATCGCGGCCACCTGCGGGTGTTCCGCAACGGTCGCGAGCTGGCCCTGCTGCATCCGGAAAAGCGCCAGTACGCCAGCGGTGGCCAGGTGATGACCGAGGCCGGCATCGATGCACGCCTGAGCGGTGATGTCTACGTGGCATTGGGCGAGCCGCTGGGCAACAATGCATGGGCGGTACGGGTCCACATCAAGCCGTTCGTGCGCTGGATCTGGCTGGGCGCGCTGCTGATGGCCCTGGGCGGATTCATCACCGCCGCCGACCGCCGTTTCCGCCGTCCGTAGGAGTTTCCATGTCCGAGTCCCCCGCCCCGCGTCCTTCCCGCCCGCTGCCGCCGGTAGCCATCGTGATCGGCGTGCTGTTCTTCTTCGGCCTGCTGGGGCTGATGATCTACGGGGTGATGAAATCGGGCGACCCGCAGCGCGACGTGCTGCCGTCGGCGCTGATCGACAAGCCGGCACCGGCCTTTGCGCTGCCGGTGCTGCACGACCCCAGCATGACCGTGCGCAGCGAAGAGCTGCGCGGCGCGCCCTACCTGCTGAACGTGTGGGGCAGCTGGTGCGCGGCCTGCCGCGAGGAACACCCTGTGCTGACGCGCTTCGCCGAAAGCAAGCGCGTACGTGTGATCGGCTACAACTGGAAGGATGAACCGACCGACGCGCTGCACTGGCTGGAAACGCTGGGCAACCCGTTCATGGTCGTGCTGAGCGATGTTGAAGGCCGCACCGCCATCGACTGGGGCGTGACCGCCGCGCCGGAAACCTTCCTGGTCGACGGCAGTGGCATCGTGCGCTGGAAGTACAGCGGCGCGATGACCCAGCAGGTGGTGGACGAGAAGCTGATCCCGGCGCTGCAGAAGATCGAGAAGGCCCAGGGCAATGCCGATGCCGGCCTGCACGGCAATCCATAAGCGCGGCCGCGGGCTGCTGCTTGCGCTGCTGATGGCCGCAGCGCTGCCGGCGCTGGCCCAGCAGCCGCTGCACGACCCGCGCCCTCTCGCCTTCCGCGACGCTGCCGAAGAATCGCGCTTCCACGACCTGGCCGCGCAGCTGCGCTGCGTGCAGTGCCAGAACCAGTCGCTGGCCGATTCCAACGCACAGATCGCCCAGGACCTGCGCCGCGAGGTGCTGCAGCTGATGCAGCAGGGCCACGACGACGCGCAGATCAAGCAGTTCCTGGTGGCCCGTTACGGCGAGTTCGTGCTGTACCAGCCGCCGCTGCAGCCGGGCACCTGGCTGCTGTGGGGTGGCCCGTTGCTGCTGCTGGGTGCCGGCGGCCTGGTGGTGCTGGGCATCGTCCGCCGCCGTGGCCGCAACGTGGCGCCTGCACCGGCCGGCAACACCGACGAAGGAGATGGCTGGTGAGCAACGCATTGCCGGTGTTGGCTGGCCTGGTGGCTGCGCTGATGGCCGCACTGGTGCTGTGGCCGCTGCGCCAGCAGGGCCGTCGCGGTTTCATGCTGGGCGTGCTGGCACTGGGCGTAGTGGGCGCCTGCCTGTACGTGCTGGTGGGCGACCCGCGCGCCGCACGCATGCAACCGGCACCATCGGTGGCCACCCTGCGTGATGGCGTGAGCGCACTGCAGCAGGCACTTGAGCGCGATCCGCAGCGTGCCGATGGCTGGGCACTGCTCGGCCGTTCGCAGAGTGAGCTGGGCAACACCGCTGCAGCGGCCGAGGCGTTCGCCCGCGCCGTGGCCCTCGCCCCGGATGATGCCGGTGTCCTGGTGGAAGCCGCACAGGCGCGCGCCCAGGCCGATGCCGGCAAGCAGTTCGACGATACCGCGATGGACTGGCTGCAACAGGCGCGTCGCCTGGCACCGGACGCGGAGCGCGCCAGCTGGCTGCTCGGCATCGCCCTGCGCCAGCGCGGAAAGAACGCCGAGGCGGCCGATGTCTGGAGCAGCCTGCTGCCGCGCCTGGAGCCCGGTGCTGCACAGGCCCTGCAGGCGCAGATCGCCATCGCCCGCGAGGCCGCGGGCCAGGCCCCGCAGGCACCGGCCGCGGATGCGCCCGCGCTGCTGCAGGTTCGCGTACACCTGCCCGCATCGCTGGCGCAGGGCGATTGGCCGGCCAGCACCCAGGTATTCGTGCTGGCCCGCGCCGCAGGCGGCCCGCCGATGCCGGTGGCCGCACGCAAGCTGCCGTTGGCGGATTTCCCGGCCACGGTCGGGCTGGGTGACGGTGACAGCCCGATGCCGACCGCCCCTTTGTCGGCGCACGCCGAAGTGGAGGTGCTGGCACGCATTTCGCGCAGCGGCAGCGCCAACCGCAGCGAAGGCGACCTGCAGAGCGACGTGGTGCGGGTGAAGCTGCCGCATGACGGCGTGGTCGAGTTGCGCTTCCCGTAACGTGCACCGCTGCGCCCGCCGGGCATGGCCCGGCGCTACCCACGTACCCACCCCCGGTAGCGCCGGGCCATGCCCGGCGGATGCATGCGGCCCCAATGGAAACCAGCGTGTCGCCAGCTGCACGGGCGGCCCCGCTAGAATGCCCGCATGACCGAATTCATCCCGCCCGGCACCCGCTTCCATGCCCTGCCCTCGCCCTTCCCGTTCAAGCGCGGCGGCGCACTGCACGGCGCGCGCGTGGCCTACGAAACCTGGGGCACCCTGGCTGCCGACGGTCGCAATGCGATCCTGATCGTCACCGGCCTGTCGCCGGACGCGCACGCCGCCGCCAACGCCGGCAACCCGGCCCCGGGCTGGTGGGAAGCAATGGTCGGCGCCGGCAAACCGATCGATACCGACCGCTGGTTCGTGGTCTGCGTCAATTCGCTGGGCAGCTGCAAGGGCTCCACCGGCCCGGCGTCGCAGAACCCGGCCACCGGCGAACCCTATCGCCTCGATTTCCCGGAACTGTCGGTGGAAGACGGTGCGCGCGCCGCCATCGAGGTGGTGCATGCCCTGGGCATCGCGCAACTGGCCTGCGTGGTCGGCAATTCGATGGGCGGCATGACCGCACTGGCCGTGCTGATGCTGCAGCCGGGCATCGCCCGCAGCCACGTCAACATTTCCGGCAGCGCGCAGGCACTGCCGTTCTCCATCGCCATCCGCTCGCTGCAGCGCGAAGCCATCCGCCTGGACCCGCAGTGGAACGGTGGGCGCTACACCGAAACCGACTACCCCGAATCGGGCATGCGCATGGCGCGCAAGCTGGGCGTGATCACCTATCGCTCCGCGCTGGAATGGGATGGCCGTTTCGGCCGCGTGCGGCTGGATTCGGACCAGACCGACGATGATCCGTTCGGGCTGGAATTCCAGGTCGAAAGCTACCTCGAAGGCCATGCACGGCGCTTCGTGCGCTTCTTCGATCCGAACTGCTACCTGTACCTGAGCCGCTCGATGGACTGGTTCGACCTGGCCGAGTATGCCGATGGGGACGTGCTGGCGGGGCTGGCACAGATCCGTGTCGAAAAGGCATTGGCCATCGGCGCCAACACCGACATCCTGTTCCCGGTGCAGCAGCAGCAACAGGTCGCCGACGGCCTGCGTGCCGGCGGCGCCGATGCGCAGTTCATCGGCCTGGATTCACCGCAGGGCCACGACGCCTTCCTGGTCGACTTCGACCGCTTCGGCCCGGCCGTGCGCGGCTTCCTCGACGCGCTGTAAGTGGCCTGGCGGCGCAACCTGGCGTTGGCCGCGTTCGGCGCGCTGGTCGCGCTGACGCTCTGCGCTGTGCTGCCGCTGTGGCTGGGCGGCTGGTGCCTGCTGGCCAGCGCGGTGTCGTTCGGGTTGTACGGGCATGACAAGCGCGCGGCACAGCGCAAGCAGTGGCGCATTCCCGAACGCACGCTGCAGCTGCTGGCGTTCGCCGGTGGCTGGCCCGGGGCGCTGCTGGGCCAGGCGCTGTTCCGCCACAAGCACCGCAAGGCGGAATTCCAGTGGGTGTTCTGGCTGTGCGTGGTGGCGAACGTCGCATCGATCGCAGTGATGCTGCGCGAATTCGCGCGGTAACCACCCGGATGGGTAGATCCACGCCATGCGTGGATGTGCCGGCCGGCACGCCATCACGCAAACGGCCGCCGGGCATGGCCCGGCGCTACCTCGGGAGGACGGCACACGTAAATCCGCGGCGATTACGCTTCGCGCTCCAGCACGCCGTCACGCAACCGGTACTGCGCATCCACCACGCCGTCGGGAAGGTCGTCGTGGGTGATCATCAACAGGCTGCGGCCCTCCAGCAGGCCGGCCAGATCCTGCAGCAGCGCGCGCGCGGTATCCACATCCAGGCCTTCGGTCGGTTCGTCCAGCAGCAGGATCGGCGCGTTGCGCAGCAGCGCCCGCGCCAATGCCAGGCGCCGCGCCTGCCCGGCCGACATCGTCGCGCCGTTCTCGCCTACCCACGCCTGCAGGCCGCCATTGCGCTCGGCCCACTCACCCAGGCGCACGCGGCGCAGCACCGCCCACAGGGCGTCATCGCCGGCTTCGGGGTCGCCCAGCCGCAGGTTCTCAGCCACCGTGCCGGCAAATACCGGCGCGTTCTGCGGCAACCACGCCAGCTGCCGATGCCAATCGGCCTGGGCGAACCCGCGCAGATCGTGTCCGTCGTAGCTCAACCGTCCTTGCTGCGGATCCCACAGGCGCAGCAGCAGGCTGGACAGCGTGGTCTTGCCACTGCCGCTGTCGCCGCGGATGGCGATGCGCTCACCGGGTGCCAGGGACAACTGCAGGCCCGACAGCACCGGCCGCGCCGCGCCCGGCCAACGGAAATGCACGTCTTCCCACCGCACGGTGGCGGCCTGCGGCACCGCCTGCGGCAGCGACGGATCTTCCACCGTCGGCGCCTGCTCGACGATGGACTGCAGGCGGTCCGCGGCGATGCGACCGGACTGCAGCGACTGCCACGCCAGGCCCATGCCTGCCCACAACTCGATCATCGCCACGGTCAGGAACACCAGTCCGGCGGCCATCTCCGCAGGAACGCGCTGCTGTTCTGCCGCATGCAGGGCCAGCGCCAGCATCGCCACCAGGCCCAGCCCGGCCACCAGGCCATGCAGGGTCGACGCCGCGATCAGCCGCCAGCGCCGGCGCCGGTCGCGCGAGGCCAGCTGCTTGGCCGCCACGCGCACCTTCAACTGCCACGCGGCATCGGCATGCAGCGCGGCCAGGTCGCCCGCACCCTCCAGTCCTTCGAATGCAGCCGTCCGCAGCGCAGCGCGATGCGCGGCACGATCAGCTTCTTCATTGTCATGGCCGCGCACGCCCAGCCACGGCACGCCGAAGCCGATCAGCAGCGCCAGCACGGCCAGCAGCGCGGCGGCCGAGGGCAGGATCATCGCCGCCGCGCCCACCGCCACCAGCGACAGCGCACCCAGCGCCACCAGCGGCCCGATGGCGCGCACCAGCAGGCCATCAACTTCGCCGATATCGCCCAGCAGGCGGGCCAGCAGTTCACCGGTGCGCGTGGCCCCCAGCCGCGCCGGTGCCAGCGGCAGCGCGCGCCGGAAGAACCACACGCGCAGGTCGCGGGCGATGCGCAGCGTGGCATCGTGGCCGACCAGCTTTTCGAAATAGCGCGACACGATGCGCGCCATGGTCAGCCCGCGGATGCCGGCCGAAGGCGAGAAGAAGTTGAAACCCTGCGCCAGCCCTGCCGCACCGGCCAAGGCGGCGGCGGTGAGGAAACCACCGGACAGGCCCAGCAGCGCGGTACCGGCCAGCATGGTGATCCACAACAGCAGCACCGTCAGCAGCAGGCGCGGCCGGTGACGCAGGAACACCGCGCGCAGCGAATCGGGCGAACGGCTCATGCGCGCACCGCCTGTGCCGGGTCGACCAGGCGTCCTTCGGGCAGCAGCAGGCAACGGTCGGCCCAGGCGATCACCACCGGGCTGTGGGTGGCCACCACCACGCTGCGGCCGCGCGCGTACGCGGCCAGGCTGCGCAGCAACGCGGCTTCGGTATCGGCGTCGAGGAAGGCCGTGGGCTCGTCCAGCAGCAGCACCTGCGGGTCGCGCAGCAGCAGCCGGGCCAGGCCGATGCGCCGGGCTTCGCCGCCGGACAGGCCGAAGCCGCGCTCACCGATCACGGTGTCCAGCCCATCGGGCAGGCGCTGGGCGAACTGCAGCACCTGCGCCGCCTCGGCCACCGCGCGCAGGCGTGCATCGCTGGCCGCGGGGTCGGCCAGGCGCAGGTTGTCGGCAATCGAGCCATGGAACAGATAGGGACGCTGGCTGGCATAGGCCACCTGCACGCCAGGGCGCAGCTGTACCCGCCCCGCACGCGGCGGCAGCCACCCGGCCAGCGCTTCCAGCAGCGTGCTCTTGCCCGAGCCACTGGGGCCGACAAGCGCGAGCCGCTGCCCGGGCTCCAGCCGCAGGTCCACGCCCTGCAGCACATCCTGCGGGGCACCCAAGGGGCGCAGCACCAGCCCCTGTGCCAGCACCGGCGGCAAGGCCGCCTCGGCCGGCTCCACCGCCAGCGGTGCGACCGGCACCTCGGCCATCACCGGCTCATCCGGCAGCGAAAGCAGCAGGCGCTCCACCTCGGCCGCTGCGGCCAGCGCGTTGGCGCGGTCGTGGTAATGCGCGGCCAGCCGCCGCAGCGGCGCGTAGAACTCCGGGGCCAGCAGCAGGCAGAACAGGCCCGCGCCCAGCGTCGGCACCGCTGCATGCAGCGACATTAGGCCCAGGTAGCTCAGGCCCAGGTAGAGCGCGACCATCGCCACGCTCACCGAGGCGAAGAATTCCAGCACGGTGGATGACAGGAACGCGATGCGCAGCACCTTCATCGTGCGCACGCGCACGCCCTCGGCCGCCGCTTCGATGCCAGCCAGTTCGGCCTCGCCACGCCCATACAGGCGCAGCAGACCCAGTCCCTTGATGCGATCGGCGAAGTGGCCGCTCATGCGTGCCAGTTCACCCAGCTGTGCGCGGCCGGCCGCTTCGGCGCCCCAGCCCACCAGCATCATGAAGAACGGCACCAGTGGCGCGGTGAACAGCAGGATCAGCGCCACCACCCAGTCGACCCAGGCCACCGCGGCCAGGATCAGCAGCGGCACCACCACCACTTCGGTACGCACCGGCAGGAAGCCGCTGTAATAGCTTTCGATGGCATCGCCGTGGTGCAGCATCAGCTCGCCCAGCTCACCGGTGCGGCGCTGCCGCAGCCACAGCGGGCCGTGGCCGAGCAGGCGCGCGAACACACGCTCACGCAGGGCCAGCCGGGCGGCATCGGCCACATCACCGGCGGCGGCCTGGGTGGCGCTGCCCAGCAGCGTGCGCAGCACCAGGATGACGGCCAGCGCGGCCAGGACCGGCAGGCCGCTGGCCAAGGGCGCGCGTTCCACCAGCACGGTCTGCACCAGCCAGGCGATCGCGGCGGCCTGGCCGACCAGCAGCGCGCCGGAGAGGCTGATGCACAGGGCGGCCAAGCGCTGCCGGCCGCGCGCGGCATGGGCCAGGCCGGCCAGCCACGCCGTGCGGGCGCGCCGCTGCAGGGCCGATGCTTCTTCTGCAGTAGGTGGCTCGGCAGCAGTGGGTTGGGCAGCGCTCAAGGTCTTCACAGATGGCAGGGAATGCCCCGCATTGTAGGCGCAGGCAACAGTGTCCCCCTGCGGCCGGCGGTCGCAGTGGTCACGGGAATGGCATACGATCCTCTTGGGTTCCCATTCATACATTGATCTGGATCAAGGCTGTTTGAAGTAGTCGGTCACATCATTTACCCGTAGACCACCCTTCCCGCCACCCGCAACGGCACTATCCACGAGGTAGCCAGGCCATGATTGATCAGACAGTCGTAGAACTGTCGCGGCTGCAATTCGCTCTGACCGCGATGTACCATTTCCTATTCGTCCCTCTCACGCTTGGCCTGTCCTTCATGGTGGCCATCATGGAGAGCGTGTACGTCATGACCCGCAAGCAGGTCTGGCGGCAGATGACCCTGTTCTGGGGCACGCTGTTCGGCATCAACTTCGCCATCGGCGTGGCCACCGGCCTGGTGATGGAATTCCAGTTCGGCATGAACTGGTCCTACTACAGCCACTACGTAGGTGACATCTTCGGTGCGCCGCTGGCCATCGAAGGCCTGATGGCCTTCTTCCTGGAAGCCACCTTCATCGGCCTGTTCTTCTTTGGCTGGAAGCGCCTGAGCCCGGTCAAGCACCTCACCGTCACCTGGCTGATGGCACTGGGCACCAACCTGTCGGCGGTGTGGATCCTGATCGCCAACGGCTGGATGCAGAACCCGACCGGTGCGGTGTTCAACCCGGACACGATGCGCATGGAAGTGGTGGATTTTGCCGCCGTGCTGCTCAATCCGGTGGCACAGGCCAAGTTCGTGCACACCGTCAGTGCCGGCTACGTGACCGGCGCCATCTTCGTTATGTCCATCAGCGCCATGTACCTGCTGCGCAACAAGCACAAGGACATGGCCCGCCGTTCGTTCGCGGTGGCCGCAGCCTTCGGCCTGCTGTCCTCGCTGTCGGTGGTGGTGCTGGGTGACGAAAGCGGTTACGCCGCCAGCGAGCACCAGAAAATGAAGCTGGCCGCGATCGAAGCGATGTGGGAAACCGAGCGTGCGCCGGCCGACTTCACCGCCTTCGGCATTCCCAACCAGGCCACCCACCAGAACGATTACGCGATCAAGATCCCGTACCTGATGGGCCTGATCGCCACCCGTTCGCTGGACCAGCCGATTCCCGGCATCCTGGAACTGGTGGAACGCGCCGAGCACCGCATCCGCGGTGGCCAGATCGCCTATGGCGCGCTGGAGCGGATCAAGAAGGACAAGACCGACCTGCAGGCGCGCGAGATGTTCGACCGCCATTGGCAGGACCTGGGCCACGGCCTGCTGCTGAAGCGCTACCGCGAGGACATCCTCAACGCCACGCCGGAGGAAATCTCCAAGGCGGCGATGGATACCGTGCCGCGCGTGGCACCGCTGTTCTGGACCTTCCGCATCATGGCGGGCCTGGGCTTCTACCTCATCGCCTTCTTCGCCCTGGCGTTCTACTACTCGTGCCGCAACAACTTCCAGGACAAGCGCTGGTTCCTGAGGCTGGCCGTGTGGAGCCTGCCGGCACCGTGGATTGCGATCGAATGCGGCTGGTTCGTGGCCGAGTACGGCCGCCAGCCGTGGGCGGTGGATGGCGTGCTGCCCACCTTCTACGCGGCATCGGGCCTGGCCCTGCATGAAATCCTGACCACGCTGGCGGTGTTCACCGCGCTCTATACGGTGCTGCTGATCATCGAGATCAATCTGATGCTGAAGGCGATCCGCACCGGCCCGGACGACATCCTGCCGACGCTGCAGGCTGACATCCGGCCTGTTTCCCCCACTGCAGCCGCTGCCGGACAGGCCTGAGGCAGGAGAATCCAGATGGAATTCATTGCACTTGATTACACCACGCTCCGCGTGATCTGGTGGCTGCTGCTCGGCATCCTGCTGATCGGCTGGGCGGTGATGGACGGCTTCGACCTCGGCGTTGGCACCCTGCTGCCGTTCGTGGCGAAAACCGATGAAGAACGCCGGCTGGTGATCAACACCGTCGGCCCGGTCTGGGAAGGCAACCAGGTCTGGCTGGTGCTGGGAGGCGGCGCGATCTTCGCCGCCTGGCCGCCGCTGTATGCGGTCAGCTTCTCCGGCTTCTACCTGGCGGTGTTTGCCATGCTGTTCGGCCTGATCCTGCGGCCGGTCGGCTTCAAGTACCGCAGCAAGATGCCGTCCAAGCGCTGGCGCGACAACTGGGATCGCGTGCTGTTCGTGGGTGGCCTGCTGCCGGGCCTGATTGCGGGCGTGGCGGTGGGCAACGTGCTGCTGGGCGTGCCGTTCCACTTCGATGACACCCTGCGCGTGACGTACACCGGTTCGTTCTTCGGCCTGCTCACGCCGTTCGCGCTCATCGCCGGCCTGGTCAGCGTGGCCATGCTGGTGTCGCACGGTGCGGCCATGCTGGTCATCAAGACCGACGGCCCGGTGGCCGAACGTGCCGCACGCTACGGCAGCATCGCCGCGCTCATCAGCTTCGTGCTGTTCGCCGTGGCGGGCGTCTGGGTGGCCTTCGGCCTGCCCGGCTACCAGATCACCTCGCAGGTAGTGACCGATGGCCCGACCAATCCGCTGCTGAAGACCGCAGCGATCGGCACCGCTGCCGGTGGCTGGCTGCGCAACTACAGCAGCATGCCAGCCACGATCGTGTTCCCGGTGCTGGGCCTGCTGGGTGCGCTGGCCAGTGCGGTGCTGCTGCGTGCACGCCGCGGCGGCCTGGCCTTCATCGCCTCGGGCGCCTCCATCGCCGGCATCATCCTCACCGTCGGCTTCGCCATCTTCCCCTTCCTGCTGCCGTCCTCCAGCCAGCCCACCTCCAGCCTGACCGTCTGGGACAGCTCGTCCAGCCACCTCACGCTGTGGATCATGCTGCTGGCCACGGCCATCTTCCTGCCGATCATCCTCGCCTACACCACCTGGGTGTACCGCGTGCTGAAGGGCAAGACGACGGTTGAAGAGATGGGCGACAACCCGAACGCGTATTGATGGATTGCCTATGTGCCGACCAACGGTCGGCACCCACCATGAGCACTCTGTGCCGGCCACGGTCGGCACATGCCCCGAACGAAGGAGATACGAGCATGTGGTATTTCGCCTGGATCCTCGGTACTGGCCTGGCCTCCACCGTGGCCATCCTCAACGGCATGTGGTTCGAATCGCGCGAGCGGAACCGCCTTGAGAAAGAAAACAGTCGCTGAGCTGTAAAAAAGCCTTGCCGCCTTGGCCTTCACACGGTATCTTAGGCGGCTCCTTCGGGGTGTAGCTCAGTCTGGTAGAGCGCTACGTTCGGGACGTAGAGGTCGCAGGTTCGAATCCTGTCTCCCCGACCACTTCGGTGGTCGCATTGAAGCCTGGTGAAGTCTTCCAGGCTTTTTTGTTCCCTGAAGGGTTCCATTGCCCCGGCAATGTGAAGAAACACCATTTACCCCTTGCCGCCATCGGGGTGAATGGATAGAATAGGCGGCTCCCTTCGGGGTGTAGCTCAGTCTGGTAGAGCGCTACGTTCGGGACGTAGAGGTCGCAGGTTCGAATCCTGTCTCCCCGACCACTTCAGTGGTCACCAAGAAGCCTGGAAGACGACAGTCCTCCGGGTTTTTTTGTGCCTGTCGCCCCGGGCCTGCAACGGGGCAAGGCAGCCGCCCTGCCCCGCCGCGTTCCTTCAGCAGGGCCGCACGTTCAGGCTGGCATACATGGCCAGCGCCCGGCAGGCCTGCATCAGCCCCTCCACGATGCGCTCGCCCACATCCTGGTCCGGCCCGCCATCCTGCCGCGCCCGCTCGGCCGCCAGCAGGATGTCATGCACGGTGCGCAGCCCCACCAGCGCACAATCCAGATCGGCCAGCGCGATGCGCCGGCCTGGGGCCAGCTGCCGCTCCGGCCAGGGGCGGCCATCGGATGCGCCGCCGCTGTCGATGCCACGCAACTGCGCGACGAAGGTGATGGGCTCGCCCGAGGTATCGGCATTGGCCGACGCGTGACCGGTGGGCGGGAAGGAAGTATCAGACGTCTTCATGGGCATTCTCCATGCAAGGAACACGGTGATGCCGCCGGACAAAGGCGGCGGGCGATACGTGGCTGCAAAAACCCGGCTTCAGCGTTCGGGCGGATGTGCTCGCGCACACCCCCACGCACCGCCCGCCATGGAACGCGGACGGATTGCCAGCCGGCGCCGCGCGAAGCGACGCCGGCTGGCAAGCGTAAAACACGCTGAAGCTCGGGTTTGCAGTCCCGGCCACCCTTTTCCGGTGGCATGCGAAGGTGTAAACGCCAGCGCACGATGTGCCAATGGGCAAACGCGCCACTGCAACAATTCGTACGATTCGCGACATTGTTGCACAGCGTCTGCGGGCGTCCAGAACCTAGGGGCGCAAAGGCTTGGCAGGTGTTAAGCCGCAAGCGCCGTTGTGCCGCGCGGCAGGATGGGGGTCGTGCGGATTACGACACACTGCGCGCGGTAGAAGCGCTTCGGGTGGATGAGGGGCGGCCGTGGTCGTGCTCAGCCCTTGAAGTGAGGATCTGTCACCGGCAACAGATCGTAGCTGGCCAGATCCATTTCGACGCGGTGCACCTTGTCCACCTGCGCGTCATCGGTGGGGTCAAACACACCCGGCACCGAGACGATCACCGTACCCAAGCCCTCGACCGGATGGACGGCATGCGCGTCGCGGATCTGCGCGTGGGTGATCTGCGCGGGCACGAAGCCCATCCAACCGAAGAATTCCCGGTGTTGATACAGGCGCCGGTCTATTTGATAGGTCACAAGCCCCTTCTCGGGCGTTCTGGACTTCACATCAACGCACGCGAAATTCGGCCGTATTGTCTTCACCAGCCCAATTAAAGCGTTGACCATCAGGGAAGGAGTTGCCTCCCCAAAGGGCTCGGGCCTGACAAGACTGAAAGAGTTGAATCCTGTTGTTGGGTTCAAATCCAACACGGCCAATCCCGGCTTGCGCCAGTCCCGATCATTGTCCACGTTGGCCAGCGTCACGGAAGCACCCAACTCTTCAAAATCACCGAACCGTCTACGATCCTTGTCAAGATCCTTTTCCATTCGAGCCAGGAGCGCACTCGAATCGTCGAGTGAAATACACTCTTCCTTGGGACTTGAAGGCAGTGCATACCATCTTTTCAGCAATGGGTGCAGTAGTGCGAGGCTTTGTGCTGTTAGCAAGGCCAAGCCCAGCACCTCACTCGGTGAACGTGAGACGGGAGTGGTCCACAGATTTTCCTGAGCACGAATGATCATCTGCTTCCTCCATGGATACGCGACGGAAGCGCTTCGGGTGGGGAACAGGGCTGGCGGTGGTCGTGCTCAGCCCTTGAAGTGAGGATCGGTGACCGGCAACAGATCGCGGCAGGCCAGATCCCTTTCGAGCCGATGAACGCGCTCCACCTGCGTGTCATCGCAGGGATCGAATACGCCTGGCACGGAGACGATGACCGTACCCAGGCCATCGACGGCATGGACTGCGTGCGCATCCGGGAGCTGCGTCTGATCGACCCGAGCCGGGACATACCCCATCCAGCCGAAGAAATCCCGATGCTTATACTGGCGTCTGTGTATCTGGTAGTAGGTCAATTCGCTTTCAGGCGATCGCGCCTTGACATCGGTACAGGCGAAATCAGGCTGGATGACCTTGACCGATTCGATCATTGCGCCAAGCACGATTGAAGAGATTTCATCTCCAAAGGGCTCCAGCCCATCAATGCTCAAACTATGCCTCCCAAGACCAGGACGCACGCCGAGCACAACTACCCCGGGCTTACGCCAGTCACGGTCATTGTCTACGTTGGCCAGCAACAATGAAGCGCCAAACCCCTCGAAACCTCCGAATCTCCTCCGCGTCTTCTGGATATCCCGCTCCATCATGTACAGCATTGCCGCAGAGTCTTCCAAGGCAATACACTTTTCCTTCCTTCGCGAGGGCAACGAATACCAGCGTTTCATCAAAGGGTGCAGGCGGGCCAGTCTTTCTGTCAGATCGACGGCCTTGATCAGCACCTCTTCCGGTGTACGGCACGCAGCCGGAGTGCGTAGATTTATCTGAGCGCCAATGATCATATGCGTGCTCTTCAACCCTTGATGCTCGGATCTGTCACCGGCAACAGATCGTAGCTGGCCAGATCCATTTCAACGCGGTGCACCTTGTCCACCTGCGCATCATCGGTGGGGTCGAACACGCCCGGCACCGAGACGATCACCGTACCCAGGCCATCAACCGGGTGGACAGCATGCGCGTCGCGTATCTGCGCGTGGGTGATCTGCGCGGGCACGAAGCCCATCCAACCGAAGAATTCCCGGTGTTGATACAGGCGCCTGTCAAATTGATAGGCCACAAGGCCCTTATCGGGAGTTTCGGCTTTGACGTCCGTGCAGGCGAACGCAGGCTTCATCTCCTTTACCAAGCAAATCATCGCGTTGAGCATGATCGACGAGACGGCTTCTCCGAAAGGCTCAATCCCACTTATCCTAAAGTAGCTAGAGCCGTTTCTCGGATTCAACGAAAGAACTACAACCCCAGGCTTGCGCCAGTCCCGATTGTTGTCAACGTTACTCAGAATGATGGAGGCACCGAGCTCTTCATAATCACCAAATCGAGTGCGAAGGCCTTCAATCTTTCTCGCCATTTTCATTAGGATCGCCTCTGAATCCTTTAGCGACACCGTCCTCTCCTCCCGGCTGGAAGGAAGCGCGTACCAGTCTGTCATCGAAGGACAAATCCTTGCCAGGCCCTTGGTAATGTTCACAGCCATAGTCAGAACCTGCTCCGGTGATCGCGACCCCGGTGTTGTGCAGAAGTTGGTTTGCGCATCGATAATCATAGACCTCCTCCCGAGAAGGGCTCGTATCTGCAGATCACGGGGTCGACACGGCCAAGAGCGATGGCAGCTTGCATCGTCCGTGCCTGCATAAAACACCACAAGAGCTTCGCTTGCGGACCGGCAATAGCAATTGCAGCGCGCTGTCTCATCATCTCGTCCCTAAAGGGAACAAAAACACCATCCTCTACAAAGTTGTACTTTGGCCTACCTTTCTCATCCAGAAACTGCTCATACCTTCCCTTCGCCTCCACCACCGTGCAGTCCTTCAACCAGAACCCATCAAACTCACAGGCGTTGAAGTGCCACTCCTGCACGGTACGGGAGAACCCATCGCGCTCAAGGTAGTCAAACAGTGTATCCACCGAGAACAACCGCCGATCTGGATCGGCCTTGTCCGCCACCATGAATCCAAATCGCAGCGGCGCCGAGCGAAGGTTGGCAATGTATAGCTGGTACTCGTAGTTGATCAGATTGTCCTGGGTAACGAAGCGCGGTGTGATCGGCGGTCCAATGAACCCCTCCTTCAGCAGGCACTCGTTGCACGCGGTCTCGTCGGGCATCTGCGAGCAGTCCACGTCCCGCGCCTTGGCCGTCGGCTCAGCGCGCGCATCCGGCTTGGCTTCACCGCGCACCCGCCGCTGGATACCGCCCACTACATCGCGGATGCCATCGGCCACGTCACCGGTAGTTGGCCCGCCATAGGGGTCCACCGGGTTGCCGTCTTCATCCACGCTGCCGTTACCGCCTCCCATGCCGGGCCCAAGCCAGGGCCGCGGGCCGATGATTCTGGTGCCCATCGTTGCTCCTAGTGTCCTGCCAGATTCGACAGCAGATCCGCCGCTGCCAGATTCGGGTTCTTTGCGCTGCGCATCCACATGTCCGCTGCTGGGACAGCCCGCAGACCGCGCGCCCATGCCACGTCCGCCTTCACCCAGCGCACCAGCACCGGCAGGTGGGTGATACGCAGCACATAGGCCGCGTGGTCGTGGCTTTTCACCGCGTCGTCCATCAGCGCCGCATCGCTCAGATGGCCGACCTGGCGGGGGTGCTCCGCGCGGATCTCCCGGCACAACAGCGGGAAGAACGTGGAGGGATCAGGCAGGCGCAGCAGGGCTTCCTGTTCCTTTGTGATCTCAAACATCAGCCGGCCTCCGTTGCATGCAGCGCTTGGCGATCGAGGGTGTAGCGCTCGCCCAGCATCTGGAAACGCCATTGCCGCAGCGGGCCCATCAACTGCCTGCGCTGCTGCAGGGTGAAGGCGGCCTGCAGGCGCAGGAATACGCGGCCATCCCAATAGCGCAGCAGCGCCAGCGTGCCGTTGGGGCGGCGCAGGTCCAGGCAGGTTTCCAGGTGCTGGTACACCGCTTCAAAGCCGGCGTCGCTGCGCAGCCAGGCCACCACTGGCCTGTCCCTTTCCAGCGCGCGCAGCCATCCATCCACCTGGGTGTGGGCTTGTGCGGGCAACTGCAGCAGCCACGGGCCGACGGATGCGTGGGCGGCCTCGGGCTGGCGCGCAAGCAGTGCGCGGTGTGGCAGGTCCTGGGCGTACCAGGCCAGCGCTTTGGGCGTATCGGCGTAGGCCGCGGCATCGACAATGACGTATCGGTTCATCAGCGCCCCAGGAAGGTTGCGCCAGCGCGGGCACCGGCCAACAGGCAGGCCTCGCACACCGGCGCCTTGTCAGCCATCGGTGCGGCAGGCGCAAGCGCTGCGGGTGAAGTGGCACCCGCCGCCTGCGCGGTCTGCGCCACCGGCCCGCGGTCCGCGCCACCGCCGCCCGCATCCACGAACACCAGGGACTGCTGCCCAGCGATGAGCGAACATCCGCACGACAGCCTGTCGCCGTCACGCGCCACCGGCTGGCCCTCGAACACGAGGGTGGAATCTCCACTGACGATGGAGGCCACGACCTGATGTTTGGGGCAGGTGGCTTTGTCACCTACCCGTGCAACAGGCTTGCCCTCGATGTCGGTCGCAGGCGAACCGGTAATGACCCGGCCCCCGCTGCTGGTCGCATCCCCCACCACAATCAACGTCCTTGCCACCCCACCATCCTTCCGTATTGGATTCGGCCCGAACCTAGCAATGGCGCAAACAGCCTGCACTTGAGCGCAGCGCAGCGTGCCCTCCCATTGGCTGGGCGTGCGCCGCGCAAACGCTGTAAGCACAACGGATTCGCTGGAACAGAGCGAATTTCCGGCGCGCTGCGACAACGGACATCAGGATGTGCGGATCGCGACAGTCAGCGCCGACAGGACCGGGCGCATCGCGCCACGTACAATGGCCACCTTTCCCCCACCCACCTCACCGGCACTGTCCGGTGCGGCGCTGCACGCCCACGTTGCGGCGTGCGCCACCTGCAAGGACCCCCGCATGACGTCCCCCACTTCGCCCTCACCCTCGCTGCTGCATGGCCGCCTGCTGGCCTTCGTTGCCATCCTGCTGGCGGCGGTCAACCTGCGTACGGCGGTCACCTCCATCACCCCGCTGCTGGACGTGCTGGGCCAGCAGTTCGGCTTCGGCACCACCATGACCGGCGTGCTGGGCATGCTGCCTACGGCCTCGTTCGCGCTGTTCGGCGTGGCGACCCCGGCCGTGGCCCGGCGCCTGGGCCTGGAGCGCACCACGCTGCTGGCGATGACCCTGGCCATGGCCGGCCTGCTGCTGCGCTCCAGCGCGGGCAATGTCGGCACCCTGCTGCTCGGTTCGGTGATCGCGCTGGCCGGCATGGGCATCGGCAACGTGGTGGTGCCGCCGCTGGTGAAGCGCTACTTCGCCAACAAGGTGGGCACGATGAGCACGCTGTACATCAGCGTGCTGCAGCTGGGCACGATGACCCCGGCGCTGCTGGCGGTGCCGGTGGCCAATGCCGCTGGCTGGCGCGTGTCGCTGGGCATGTGGGCGCTGTTGGCCCTGGCCGCCGCCCTGCCCTGGCTGCTGCTGGCCAAGCGTGCGCCCAGGCCGGTGCAGGACAGCAGCGACCCCAGCGCGCAGCCGCACGGCAAGGTCTGGCGCACGTCGCTGGGCTGGAGCATGACGCTGATGTTCGGCATGACCTCGCTGATGACCTATTCGATGTTCACCTGGCTGCCGCGCATCGTGGTCGAGGCCGGCGCCACGCCGGCGTTCGGTGGCGTGATGGTGGCGGTGTTCTCGGCGCTGGGCCTGCTGCCGTCGCTGGTCATCCCCTCGCTGGCGGTGCGCCTGCCGAACCCGTTCCCGCTGGTGCTGATCGGCTTCTTCGCGTTCGTCATCGCGTTCACCGGCCTGCTGCTGGCACCGCTGAAGGCGCCGCTGCTGTGGGCGGCGCTGCTGGGCGTGGGGCCGTCCACCTTCCCGCTGGCGCTGACCCTGATCAACCTGCGCACGCGTACGCCTACCGGGTCGGCGGCGCTGTCCGGCTTCATGCAGGGCGTGGGTTACAGCTTCAGCTGCCTGGGGCCGTTCCTGGTGGGCTGGCTGCATACGGTCAGCAATGGCTGGGGGCTGCCGTTCGGCTTCCTGTTCGGCTGCGCGGCGCTGATGCTGGGCGCGTCGTGGGTGGCGTGCAAGCCGCGCAAGCTGGAAGACCTCTGGTAAACCACCGCCGGGGTAGAGTCGAGCTTGCTCGACTGTTCCGGCAAAACGCAGTCGAGCAAGCTCGACTCTACACATCGCTTCGGCATCTGCTGACGTAGGGTGTCCAATCATGACGCGGAGGGGCTGCCGTTCTGGGCGGCTCCAGACACCGGGTCAGGGCGCGGCGGCGCCCGGCGGGCGCCTTGGGCGCCGCTGAAAGACCTGAAAAAGTGTTTGGTTGTCAGGGAGTTGCGATGAGTTTGACCGGTCTGGCGGGACTATTGCGTCTTAGCTGTAAAGGCAGGCTCTGGCCAGCTTGGGAGACGGCCAGGCACAGTTGGCATGTGATGTGCGTCACACTTTAAGCACATCGTTGAAGTAGGGATGCTAAGGGGGTTTCATGATTGTCCACCGTCCGCTGGCGCTCTGCGTCGGCCTGGCCTGCGCCGCGCTGGCGTTCGGGGCCCATGCCGCTTCGCCGCCACCCGCCGCCAGCCGCGCTGACCGGCTGGCTGAAATCGGCCACTACCGTGACCAGGCCCGCTGGGTCGATGCCCTGGCCGCCATCGAGCGCTCGCAGCTGCAGGAGCCCAACGATCCGCTGCTGTACAAGCTGCAGGTCCTGACCCTGGGTGATATCGGCAACGCCGACCGCGCCTGGCGCCTGTACCAGGCGCGGCCCGACCTGTTCGATGCCGACCAGAAGGCACGACTGGAAGCGAACTACATCGCCAAGCGGGTGAACTGGAGCCTGGCCTACGGCCAGAGCGAGGACAGCCGCCTGGACGAAGCCGAAGCATCGCTGGCGGAAATGGAGCAGTACGTGCAGCGCGATGGCACGCCGCTGGCGCAGGCTCCCCTGCGCATCCGCATGGACCGCCTGATCCTGCTCAACCGCCTGTCACGCCATGCCCAGGTGCGCGACGAAGCGCGGGCCCTGCAGCACGAAGGCCATGCCCTGCCCGACTACGTGCTGCCGGCAGTGGGCGATTCGATGATGGCCACCCAGCACCCGGACGAGGCGATTCCGCTGCTGGAAGCGGCAGTGAAGAACGATCCTTCGCGCTTCGAGTCCCGTTCCGAGCTGGCCTACGCCTACCTCGAGACCGAGCAGGCCGAGAAGGCCATCGGCTACCTGGACGCCTGGCAGAAGGATGAGCCGGCATGGCGCTGGGGCGGCGGCAAGAGCCCCTATGCCAACTGGGCGCGCTACGAGGCCGACCTCAACCTGTCGATGATCCGCGCCTACAGCGGCGATCTGCCCACCGCACAGCGCGAGCTGGAAGCCCTGGTCGATGTCGGGCCCGGCAACGGCGGCCTGCAGACCGCACTGGGCAGCGTCTACCAGATGCGCGGCTGGCCGCGACGGGCGCTGGAGCGCCACCAGATGGCCTACACGCTGGACCCGCGCGACGTGTCGCCGCGGATCGGCATGTACGAATCCTACGTGCAGCTGCAGCGCGACGACCTCGCCCGGCCGCTGCATGACGATCTGCTCGAGCGTTACCCCAACCAGCCCTCGGTGCAGCGCATGGACCGCGACTGGCGCGCGCACCGCGGCTGGCAGCTGCAGGCCACGGTGGAAGGCGGCCGCAGTTCCGGCGGCGGCGGCAGTTCGCCGCTGGGCAACGACGACCTGCATTACGGCACCGAAGTAGCTTCGCCGATCCTCGACGACCGCTGGCGCCTGTTCGCCTTCGCCGACCGTCGTTCGGTTACCTTCCAGGACCAGAAGATCAACCCGCTGTGGATGGGCGCGGGCGCACGTTACCGCTTCGGCCGCGTCGATGCCGAGGCCGCCGTGCTGCGCCCCAACGACAGCATCGGCGACACCGGCCTGCGCGGCGGCTTCGGCTGGCAGTTCAACGACCAGTGGCACGCCGGCGTGACCGCCGCGCGCAACGATCCGGAAGCGTCGATGCAGGCGCGCGTGTCGGGCATCACCGCCGACAGCGTGGCGGTGGCGGTTGATTACACCCGCAACGAGCGCACGCACTGGAGCCTGGGTGGCAGCCAGTTCCGCTACGACGACGGCAACCGCCGCGACACCCTGAACACCGCGATCGAACAGCGCCTGCTGACCCGCCCGCGCGTGGTGGTCGACGGCCTTGGCAGCCTCTACACCAGCCGCGGCTCGCTCGACGATGCGCCCTACTTCAATCCCTCGCGCGACCGCTCGGTGGAAATCGGCCTGCGCATCGACCAGCAGCTGTGGCGCCACTACGAACGCCACTTCCGGCACCGCCTGACGGTGTCGCTGGGCGACTACTGGCAGGAAGGGTTCGGCAGTTCGCTCATCCCCACGGTGGCCTATCGCCACGAGTGGCAGTTCGGCCAGGGCAGGATACTGGAGTACGGCGTGAGCTGGTCGCGGCCGGTCTACGACGGCCAACGTGAACGTCACATCGGCTTCGATGCCGCGCTGCGCTGGGGAGAGTGAGATGGAACGGATGCTTCGAAACCTGATGACCGTGCTGCTGCTGGGGCTGGTGCTGCTGGCCCTGCCGGCCGCTGCCCAGGAGCGCGACCTGGATTCGGCCGACAACGGCCTGCTGGTGCTGAGCTACCACGACATCCGCGACGATGTGCGTGAGAAGGGCGATGCCGATGCCTATGCGGTCAGCACGCAGAACTTCGCTGCGCACCTGGACTGGCTCAGCGCGCACGGCTACCACCCGATCTCGCTGTCGCAGCTGATCAAGGCCTCGCGCGGCGAAGCCCAGCTGCCGCCGCGGCCGGTCCTGCTGACCTTCGATGATGGCCTGCGCAGCGTCTACAGCCGCGTCTACCCGCTGCTGCGCGCCTACAACTACCCGGCGCTGGTGGCGGTGATCACCGACTACGTCGACATGGCCCCGGGCCGCACCATCGACTACGGCTACCGCCCGTTCGGCCACGATGATTTCCTGACCTGGGACCAGCTGCGGGAAATGCAGGCCAGTGGCCTGATCGAACTGGCCAGCCACACCGACAACCAGCACCACGGCGTGCAGTCCAACCCGCAGGGCAACCAGACCCCGGCGGTGATCACCCGCACGTACGACCCGCAGACGCAGCGCTACGAGACCACGCAGCAGTATGAAAAGCGCCTGCGCGACGACCTCTCGCTGAGCGTCAAGCGCATCCAGAAGGAACTGGGCGTCACCCCGAAGGCGATCGTGTGGCCGTATGCGGCCTACAACCAGCTGAGCAACGATATCGCCGAACAACTGGGCATGCCGGTGTCGTTCGACCTGGAGGGCCGCAGCACACCGGTCACTTCCGACCTGCATGGCCTGGCCCGCCTGCTGGTGACCAACAACCCGAACGTCAGCTCGCTCGCTTTCGAACTGCGCCGCAATGTCAGCCTGGATGGTACCCGTGCCCTGCAGATCGACCTGGATGCGGTCTACGACCCGGACCCGGCACAACTGGCACGCAACCTCGACAAGCTGATCGACCGCGTCAAGACGGTGGGCCCGACCCACGTCTACCTGCAGGCCTTCGCCGATCCCGATGGCAACAACACCGCAGACGCGCTGTACTTCCCCAACCGCCACATGCCGATGCGCGCGGACCTGTTCAACCGCGTGGCGTGGCAGCTGAAGACCCGCGCCGGGGTGAAGGTCTACGCCTGGCTGCCGGTGCTGGGCTACGAGCTGCCCGATGCGGCGCAGCGCACCGCGCTGGGCATCGCCAGCCCGGAACGCGACGGCATGTACCGCCTGGACTTCACCAAGCCGCAGGCGCGGCAGATCATCAAGGACATCTACGAAGACCTGGCGATCAACTCGTACTTCGAAGGCCTGCTGTTCCATGACGATGCCTATGTGCGCGACACCGAACTGGCGCAGCTGCCGCAGGAAGGCGCCGATGGCGGCCGCACCCAGGCGCTGATCGACTTCACCCTGGAGCTGCGCGATACCGCCCAGCGCTGGCGGCCGAAGCTGGGCACCGTGCGCAACCTGTACGCGCAGCCGGTACTGGAACCGCAGAGCGCCAGCTGGTTCGCCCAGCGCCTGGACCTGTTCAACCACGCCTATGACCGCACTGCACTGATGGCGATGCCGTGGATGGAAGGCAGCAAGCACCCCGAGCGCTGGCTGGACCGCCTGGTCACCGCCGTGCGCGCGCACGACCCCGAGCTGAAGCACACGCTGTTCGAGCTGCAGACCGTGGACTGGCGCACGCAGACGCCGATCAGCGGCCAGCGCCTGCGCGCGCAGGTACGCCGCCTGCAGGCGCAGGGCGTGCGCCATTTCGCGTGGTACCCGGACGATTTCATCGCCGACAAGCCGTCGACCACGGACGCGCGCGCCGCGATGTCCGCGCGCAACTTCCCGTACCCGGAGAAGTGACATGGACATGAGCCCCTGGCTGTATGCCCTGTTCCAGTTCGCCTTCTTCTACCCGATGGTGATGGCGTTCTTCTGGATGTCAGGCGGCCTGTACTACTTCTTCCGGCGCGAGCGGAGGTCGCGACCGCGCAACGATCCGCCGCCGATGGACAGCTACCCGTTCGCCACGCTGCTGATTCCCTGCCACAACGAATCGGACAACCTGGACGACACCATCGGCGCGGCTCTGGCGCAGCGGTATCCGGATTTCGAAGTGATCGCCATCAACGATGGCAGCAGCGACGATACCGGCGCCCGCCTGGACGCACTGGCCGCCCTGCACCCGCGCCTGCGGGTGGTGCACCTGGACCGCAACCTGGGCAAGGCCAATGCGCTGCGCATGGGCGCCCTGGCCTCGCGCTCGGAGTACCTGGTGTGCATCGACGGCGATGCGATGCTGGAAGAGTACGCCATGCACTGGATGGTCTGGCACCTGACCAGCGGCCCGCGCGTGGGTGCGGTGACCGGCAACCCGCGCATCCGCAACCGCTCCACGCTGCTGGGCCGCCTGCAGGTGGCCGAGTTCTCCTCGATCATCGGCATGATCAAGCGCGCGCAGCGCGTGTATGGGCGCATCTTCACCGTGTCCGGGGTGATTGCCGCGTTCCGTCGCACGGCCCTGCACCGCATCGGCTACTGGGCCGACGACATGGTGACCGAGGACATCGACATCAGCTGGCGCCTGCAGCTGGACCACTGGGACATCCGCTACGAACCCAACGCGCTGTGCTTCATCCTGATGCCGGAGACGCTGAAGGGCCTGTGGCGGCAGCGCCTGCGCTGGGCGCAGGGCGGCGTGGAAGTACTGCTGCGGCACGGCGCATCGTTGTTCAGCTGGCGCAAGCGGCGCATGTGGGGCGTGCTGCTGGAGTACATCCTCAGCGTGTTCTGGGCGTACACCATGCTGCTGATCGTGGTGCTGTGGGCGCTGGGCAAGTTCATGCCGCTGCCGGCCCCGCTGTACATCGACACGCTGCTGCCGCAATGGCACGGTGTGATCCTGGCGCTGGTCTGCCTGCTGCAGTTCGCCAGCAGCCTGATCATCGATCGTCGTTACGAAACACACATTGGACGCAACTACTTCTGGGTCATCTGGTACCCGATGGCGTACTGGCTGATCAGCCTCTTCACCACCCTGGTGGCGTTGCCGAAGACGTTGTTCAAGCGCCGCGGCAAGCGTGCCACCTGGGTCAGCCCTGACCGGGGGATCCGATGAGCACCGTCCGCGGCACCACCAAGACAAAGTCGTCCAACCGCTTCGATTCGCGGTTGATCCAGAAGTCGCGCCAGCAGCCGCGCCTGCAGCGCACGGCCTGGGGCTTCGTCACCCTGGCGTTCTGGGGCTTCTACTTCTACCTGTGGGCACCGCTGGTGACCCTGGTTTCATGGCTGCTGGGCGGGCACCTGGCCTACGTGCAGCTGTACCAGCACAGCCAGCACGTGGATCCGTTCGTGATGATCGCGCTGCCGGTGATCCTGGTCTGCTGCTCGCTGCTGCTGATCGCCTGGGCCGAGTACAACCGTTTCCGGTTTGGTGGCAAGGAACGGCGTGCGCCGCGCGAGGATTCCAGCCGCCAGGACATCGCCCGCGCACTGGGTGCGAGCGATGCGCTGGCCGAGCAGCTGATGCACGCGAAGGCGGTGACGCTGCACATGGATGACAACGCACGGCCGGTGGGGCTGACGCGGCAGCCGCTGTTGTAAGGGGTGGGTGTTTTTTGCAGGGCCTGCAGCCTTGCACCTGCCGAATCAACGTCAACGTCAAATGCCTGCATTCCGTGGGATGGCGGGGCGGTTGGCCGGTGGCTGTTGGTGGGTGCCGACCGTTGGTCGGCACATCTGTCAGATATCGAATTTCATCTGGGGTCAGAGCCCGTTGCGCAGCAACGGGATCCGACCCCGTGCCGACCAACGGTCGGCACCCACCAAAGCAGAACGCCGTTCCGACAGATCGCAGGAAACTGTCGAAGGCGGGGTGGGTCCGGTTGAGGGGGTGTGAGCGGCATGGATGCCGCGACCAAGCCCCCATGGATGGGTTCACGGCGTCCCCCTCAACCGGACCCACCCCGCCATCCCACGGAATGCCCGCCTTTGACGTTGACGTTGACGTTGCCGTTGATTGCAGCAGGTGCAGGGCTGCAAGCCCTGCAAGACAAACCCCTACCGCGTCTGCCCTTCGCCGCGAACCACGAAACGTTCCACCGTCAGCGCTTCCAGGCCCATCGGCCCATACGCGTGCAGGCGCGTGGTGGAAATGCCGATCTCGCTGCCCAGCCCCAGCTGCCCGCCATCGGAGAAACGCGAGGACGCGTTGACCATCACCACGGCAGAACGCAGCGTGTTGACGAAGCGCTCGGCATGGCCGCTGTCTTCGGTGGCGATCACTTCGGTGTGGTCGGAGGTGTAGGTGCGGATGTGGGCGATGGCGGCGTCCAGATCATCCACCACCCGTACCGCCAGCACCAGGTCGAGGAACTCGGCGGCGTAGTCTTCATCGGTGGCGGCACTGCTGCCGGGCAGCAGCGGCTGTGCGCGTTCGTCGGCACGCAGCTGCACGCCGCGTTCGCCCAGTGCCTGCGCCGCGCGCGGCAGGAAAGTGTCAGCCACGTCCTGGTGGACAAGCAGCGTTTCCAGCGAATTGCAGGCCGCCGGGCGGCTGCACTTGCCATCCACCAGCAGGCCGATGGCCTTGTCCAGGTCGGCGCTGGCATCCACGAACAAGTGGCAGACACCCTTGTAGTGCTTGATCACCGGCACGCGCGCGTGCTCGGCCACGAACCGGATCAACCCTTCGCCACCGCGGGGAATGGCCAGGTCGATCAGTTCGTGCAGCTGCAGCAGCTCCAGCATCGCCTCGCGGCGCAGGTCGGTCAGCACGGTCACTGCGGCCGGCGGCACGCCATTGGCCTGCAGGGCCGCCGCCAGTGCCTGGGCGATGGCGGTGTTGGAATGGATCGCCTCCGAGCCGCCGCGCAGGATCACGCCGTTGCCGGCCTTCAGGCACAGCGCCGCCGCTTCGGCGGTCACGTTCGGCCGCGCTTCGTAGATCATCGCGATCACGCCCAGCGGCACGCGAACCTTCTGTACGCGGATGCCATTGGGGCGCACGTCGTCGCGGGTCACCTGCCCCACCGGGTCCGGCAGTGCGGCCACTTCGCGCACGGCCTCGGCCATCGCGAACAGGCGCGCCGGGTCCAGTGCCAGGCGGTCGAGCATTGCGCTGCCGACGCCCTTCTCGCGTGCCGCCGCCAGGTCACGGGCATTGCCGGCCAGGATCAGCCCGGCGTTCATTTCCAGTGCCTGGGCCATCGCCTGCAGCAGCTTGCCGCGTGCGGCGCTGTCCAGGCCAGCGACCACCTGGGCCGCATCACGGCAGGCACGTGCCTGCGCTTCAATCTCACTCATGGGGGTGTCCTGCTGTCCGGTCATGGCAGCACCAGATCGTCGCGATGGACGACGGTACCGCCGTAGTTGTAGCCGAGCACGGCCTGGATGTCGCGCGAATGGCGGCCAGCGATGCGGCGCACATCATCGGCGGCGTACTGGCTGACGCCACGGGCGACGCAGAGGCGGCCCTGCGGCGTGTTCCAGCACACCTGCACCATGTCGCCGCGGCGGAAATCGCCGTCGGCACCGGTGATGCCGCCGGGCAGCAGCGAGGCACCCTTTTCGCGCATCGCCTGCGCCGCACCGGCATCGACCAGGATCGCGCCATCGGCCAGCGGTGCATGCCGCAGCCAGTGCTTGCGTGCGGCCTCACGGCTGCGCGCGGCATGGATGCGGGTGCCGAACAGGCGATCCTGCGCCAGCGCGCGCACGACATCGCCGCTGCGGCCGTTGAACAGGTAGGTTTCGATGCCGAGCCGGCCGGCCTTCGCCGCGGCTTCCAGCTTGGTCCGCATGCCACCGGTACCGGCACGCGAACCGGCGCCGCCGGCCATCGCCAGCACCGTGTCATCCAGCTCGGGCACGTCATGCAGCGGGCGCGCATCGGCCACGGTACGCGGGTCGGCGCTGTACAGGCCGTCGATGTCGGTGGCGATGAACAACGCATCGGCATCGACCAGCGCGGCCACGGTGGCGGCCAGGTTGTCATTGTCGCCAAGCTTGAGTTCGTCCACCGACACGGTGTCGTTCTCGTTGACCACCGGCAACGCGCCCAGGCGCAGCAGCTCGGTGAGCGTGGCGCGTGCATTGAGGTAGCGACGGCGGTTGCGCAGGTCGTCGTGGGTCAGCAGCACCTGGGCCACCGGGCGCTCGAAGAAGCGCTGCCAGAGGCCGATCAACTGTGCCTGGCCCAGCGCGGCCAGTGCCTGCCGCGCGGCCATCGCCGCGCCGGGCTCGTCGGCGCGCGGCAGGATGGCGCGGCCGGCGGCGACCGCGCCGGAGGAGACGATGACCACTTCGCGCCCGGCCAGCACGTTGGCCGACACGAACTGCGCCAGGCCCAGCGCATGCCGCGGCGACAGGCCACCGCCGTCGGCGGCCAGCAGGCTGCTGCCCACCTTGAGCACCGCACGCCGCCACGGCGGCAGCGCTTGTTCGGGGAACGGCGAGGCGACGTGGGTGGCGTGCAGGGTCATCAGGTGCGCCTCAGCGGGTGTTCCATTCGTGCACGGTCAGGTGCGAGGCCTGCATCGTCACCAGCGGATCGGTGGCGACGATGGCCTGTGCATCGGCCAGGCTGGCCACATTGCACAGCACGTAGGCGCCGCCACTGCCATCGGTGAATCCGCCGGTCAGCTGCAGCTGGCCCTGCGCGCGCAGCGCATCGAGGAAATCCAGGTGCGGCTGCACGGCGGCGGCGTTGAAGTCGGGCCGGCGCATGGCCAGCACCAGGTAGACGGTGCCCGCCATCAGGCCAGCGCCTGCCAGCGCGTGCGCAGTTCGTCCAGGCGCAGGTCGGCGGCCGAACCGGGCGACACGCGCGCGGCCAGGCTGCCTTCCGGCGTGCGGCCCTGCCCTGCGCTGTCGGCACCGGCCGCAGCGGCCTTGTAGGCCTCGCGGAACGGCACGCCCGCCACGGCGGCTTCAACGGCGACGTCGGTGGCGTACATGCCCGAATCGATGGCCGCGCGCAGCTTGTCGTCACGCCATTCCAGGTTGGCCAGCAGCGCCGGCAGCAGTTCCAGCGCGGCCAGGCCGCGGCCGAAGCCGTGGAAGATGGCGCCCTTGGACGACTGCAGGTCGCGGTGGTAGCCCGAGGGCAGCGACAGCAGCTGCTCGATCTCGGTGCGCGCGGCGGCGACGCTGGCGTGGGTGGCACGCATCAGCTCGATCACGTCCGGGTTGCGCTTGTTGGGCATGATCGAGCTGCCGGTGGTGTACTGCGCCGGCAGTGCGACGAAGCCGAACTCGGCGCTGGTGAACAGCGACAGGTCCCAGGCGATGCGGCGCAGGTCCAGGGTGGCGCCGCCCAGTGCTTCCAGCGCGGCCAGCTCGAACTTGCCACGCGACAGCTGCGCGTAGATGGGCGAGATCTGCATGCGCGCAAAGCCCAGCGCGGCCGTGGTGTGTTCGCGGTCCAGCGGCAGGTTCACGCCGTAACCAGCGGCGGTGCCCAGCGGGTTGGCATCAACCAGTGCGTGGGTGTCACGCGCACGCACGGCATTGTCGATGAAGGCTTCGGCCCAGCCGGCCCACCACATGCCCGCCGAGGACACCACGGCGCGCTGGATGTGGGTGTAGCCGGGAAGCGGCACGTCCTTCTCGGCCTGCGCGCGGTCCAGCGCGACCTTGGCCACTTCGGCGCTGAGCTGGGCAACGCGCTGCAACTTTTCCTTCAGCCACAGGCGGGTGGCCACCAGGATCTGGTCGTTGCGGCTGCGGCCAGTGTGGATCTTGCGGCCGGCATCGCCCAGGCGCTCGGTGAGGCGCGCTTCGATGGCCGAGTGACCATCCTCGTACTGCGTATCGAGCACGAAACGGCCTGCGCGGAAGTCCTGTGCCAGCACCTCCAGTTCGCGCAGCAGGCCTTCCAGCTCGTCGGCGCTGAGGATGCCGATGTGCTGCAGGCCCTGCGCGTGCGCGGCGCTGGCGGCGATGTCGTGCAGGAAGAATTCGCGATCGAGGATCACGTCATCGCCGGCGAGGAAGGTCTGGATCTGGGCGTCGACGGCGACGCCGGGCTTCTGCCAAAGAAGGTCTGCCATGGGGGGCTCCGGGAAGGCGGTGTCTGGGCGGTATCAGTGCGGGATCGACGTCAGTTCGTCGATGCCCAGCGCGAGGTTGAGGTTCTGCATGGCCTGGGTCGCGGCGCCCTTGAGCAGGTTGTCCAGGGTTGCCACGACCACGACCCGCTTGTTGCCCGGGGCCAGGGTGAAGCCACCCACCTGCGCGCCATGGCGGCCGGCGATGCGGCTGACCCACGGCGCTTCATCCACGATTTCCACGAGTTCTTCCGCGGCGTAGGCCTGCTGGAAGCGCTCGACGATCTGCTCGCGGGTCTGCGCGCGGTTCAGCCACAGGTTGGCGGTAAGGGTGATGCCACGGAAATGCGGCGCCACGTGCGGCATGAACTCCACCGGCACGCCCAGCTGCGCCGACACTTCGCGTTCGTGCATGTGATTGGTCAGCGCGTAGGGCATCAGGTTGTCGGCCAGCAGCTCGGGGTTGTTCTTGTCCGAGGGCGAGGTGCCGGCACCGGAGTAGCCGGACACGCCGAAGCACTGCGGCGGGCCGGCCAGCAGGTCCAGCAGCGGATGGATCGCCAGCTGCATGGCCGTGGCGTAGCAGCCCGGGTTGCTGATGTGCTTCTGGCCCTGGTAGCGGCCACGGGTCAGCTCCGGCAGGCCGTAGTACCACTGGCCGTCGAAGCGGTAGTCGGCCGACAGGTCGATGATGACGGTGTCCGGCTTGGCCGCCTGCAGGGCGGCCACGAACGGGGCGGCCAGGCCATTGGGCAGGGCCAGGATCACCGCGTCCACGCCCTTGGCGGCCACGGCATCGGCGTCCAGGTTCTCGTAGTGCAGCTCGCCCTGGTACTCCGGGTGATGATCGGCCAGGCGCTTGCCAGCGAGCTCGCGCGAAGACACGAATGCCAGCTGCAGGCGCGGGTGCGCGGCCACCAGCTTGATCAGCTCGGCGCCGGTGTGGCCGCGGGCACCGACAATGCCCAGGGTGAAAGTCGAATCGTTCATGCGTGATGGTCCAGGCGGTGCTGCAGGTGGCGCTTCACGCCCTGCCATTCCGCGTCGATGATGGAGAAGATGACGGTGTCACGCGGCGTGCCGTCGGCATGCCGGGTGTAGTTGCGCAGCACGCCGTCCTGCTTGGCGCCCAGGCGGGCGATGGCGGCGCGCGAGGTGTGGTTGAACCAGCTGGTTTCCAGCACCACGCTGATGCAGCCCAGGGTCTCAAACGCGTGCTGCAACAGCAGCAGCTTGGCCTCGGTGTTGACCCCGGTGCGCTGCACGCGCGGGGCGTACCAGGTGTAGCCGAGGCTGAGCCGGGGCACGCCCGGCTCCAGCGCATAGAAGCGCGTGCTGCCGACGATGTCGCCGGCCGCATCGCGGATCACGAACGGCAGCACCTTGCCTTCGGCCTGCACGTCCAGCGCAGCCTGCACGTAGTGCCCTGCCTGCTCCGGCGAAGGCACCTGGGTGTACCAGAGCTGGTCCAGGCCGCTGCCTTGCAATGCCGCCGCCAGGCCGGGCACGTGGTCACGCTGCAACGGCTCCAGCATCACGTGCTGGCCGCGCAGGGTGGGAACGGTGGTCCAGGCGTCGGCGTGGCTCATCGCACTCAGTCCTGCAGGCTCGGCGGGCGCGCCGCGCAGTGGTCCACATAGGTCTTGATGCGGTCGATGCCATCGGCGCCGAACCAGAACACCTTCCAGGTGTTCTGCTTGTAGCAGCCGTCGGACTCGGCGTAGTAGAAATGGTTGATCGGGTTGCCGTTGCGCGAGCGCCAGAACAGCTGCGGGGTTTCTTCCAGCATCACGTTCCAGACGGCACGCCCCAGGCCCTCACCCTGCGCATCGTCGAGCACGGCGAACTTGTCCAGGTACACGCCTTCGGCTTCGTCGGTGAGGATGACCGCGGTGCGGTAGTTCTCGCTGACATAGGCGCGCAGCAGCTTGGTCTTCTCGAAATAGTCCGGCACCAGGGTGCGGCCGAAGCTGGATTCGATCAGGCCCTTCAGGCGCGGCAGGTCCAGTTCGTCCCAGCCGGTGGCGCGCAGCACTTTCTCGCCCTTGCGCACCAACGTGCCCGAGCCCTTGTGGGTGAACAGTTCCTTGGCCAGGTCAGCCGGCCGGGTGATCGACACCGACGATTCCAGCGGCAGGCGATCCAGCAGATCCTTGATCTGCTCGATCTTCACCTTCATACCGCCGTGGATCCACGGCTGCGCGATCAGGTGGTCATATTCGGTGGACAGGTTGATCGAATCGATCACGCTGCCCGACTCGTCCAGCAGGCCGCCGGTGCCGGTGAGGAAGATGATCTTGTACGGCTGCAGTTCCTGCACCAGCTCGTTGGCGGCGAAATCGGCGTTGACGTTGAGGATCTGCCCGCCGGCGGTCTCGCCCAGGCTGGTGATGACCGGGATCGAGCCGGCGCGCAGGCTGGCCTCGATCGGGGCCAGGTTGACCCGCTTCACTTCACCGACCAGGCCGTAGGTGTCCACGTCCAGGTACTCGGCCTCGAACACGCCGCCGGTGATGGAAGTGGCGCGCGCACCGTTCTGCTGCAGGGCCTCGACCAGGCGCAGGTTGGACTGCTGGAACACGCGGCGCACGATCGCCAGCGCTTCCGGCGAGGTCACCCGCAGGCCGTTGACGGTCTGCTTCTCGATGCCGGCCGCCGACAGTTCGGCATCCAGCTGCGGGCCGGCGCCGTGCAGCACGATCGGGGTCAGGCCGACTTCCTGCAGGAACGACAGCGAGGAGGTCAGCGCTTCGAGATCGTCGCGCAGCACCGCGCCGCCGACCTTGACCACGGCGAAGCGCTTGGCGTCCAGCTGCGAGAAGCGCTTGAGGTACTGGCTGATCTCCTTCGCGCTGGCCATGCTGGAAAGCAGGCGCACGATGGTCTGGCGGGTCTGGCGGTGGGGCTGGAGGGCAGGAGACATTTCGGTTTCGTCAGAAGGTAGGTATCAGGCGCCGGCGGCGATGATGCGGTGCACGGCGTCGGTATAGCGCTGCAGCTGGTCCAGCGTCACGAACTCATCGGCGGTGTGGGCCTGGGCGATGTCACCCGGCCCGAACACCAGCGTGGTGTAACCACCGGCGGAGAACAGCGAGGCTTCGGTCCAGAAGTCCACGGCGTTGCCGATCGGCAGGTCCAGCGCATCGGCCACGTCACGCGCCAGCAGGCGACGGTGTTCTGCTTCGGCGATGTCACCGGCCGGCAGGCTGGGGCCACGGAAGGTTTCGGTGAACAGTGCGGCGTCCGGGTCGGCGAAACCGGCGAAGGTTGCCAGCAGCGCATCGATGTCCATCGACGGCAACGGGCGGAAGCCGAAACGCACTTCGGCCGCCGGGGCGATCATGTTGGCCTTGATGCCACCCTCGACGCGACCGATGTTGAAGCGCAGGCCGGTGAGGCCGCCGAAGCGCGCCGAGGCCAGCGATTCCACATGGTCCAGCGCGCGGTTGCCCCAGCGCATGGCCTGGTGCAATGCACTGGCGGCCGCATCCTGCTTGCCCGAGGCATGGCCGGCGCGGCCGGCAAACTGCATCAGCACCGAGCTGATGCCGCGGTGGGCCAGCACGGCCTCGCTCATGGTCGGCTCGGCCACCAGCACCGCTTCGTACGGCAGGCCACGGGCCAGGAACGCAGCGATGCAGCGCGGGTCGTTGGCTTCTTCGTCGCTGGAGAACAGGAACGCAGCATCGCCCTCGCTGGCATTGGCCGCGGCCACCAGCGCCGCAGCGGCGCCCTTGATGTCACACACGCCCAGGCCGACCACGCGGTCGTCCAGGCGGCGCATCACGTGCGGGTCGGCACTCCAGTGCGGCGAATCGGGCACGGTATCCAGGTGCACGTTGAACAGGTACTTCGGCGTGCCGCGCACGGCATACAGGCTGACCGCACCGGCGCCGTGGTCGATCACCTCGACGTTGAAGCCGGGCAGGTTCGCACGCAGGTAATCGAAGATGCCACCGGTGGTGATCGCACGCGGCGGGTTGCGGGTGTCGAAGGACACCAGGGCCTGCAGGTGATCGAGCGTCTGTTCAAGCATGAATCAACAATCCTGTGGAATTCCGCCGGGCATGGCCCGGCGCTACCGTGATGCGTCTGGTGGAGAGCCCCCTTCTTGTTGAAGGGGGCGCGCCAACGGCGCAGGGTTAAGGCGGAATGCGTGGTCAATCGCTCAGCGATTGACCTGCGCGTACAAGGTCGAGCTCATGCCGAACAGCTTGATGAAGCCTTCGGCCTCTTCCACGCCCCAGTCGGCCGACTGCGCGTAGGTGGCACCCTTGGTGTTGAGCAGGTGCGGCGACTTCACGGCCACCGCATCGACGCGGCCGCCACGGGTTTCCAGCACCACTTCACCATTGACCTTGGCCTGCGAGGACTTCAGGAAGGCCTCGATGTCGGTCTTCAGCGGGTCGTGGTAGAAGCCTTCGTACACCAGCTCCACCCACTTGCGCGCCACGTCCGGCTTGAAGCGGTTCTGCTGCTTGGTCAGCACGGCGTCTTCCAGGGCGCGGTGCGCGGCCAGCAGCGAGACCAGGCCCGGGGCCTCGAACACGATGCGGCCCTTCAGGCCGATCACGGTATCGCCGGTGTAGACGCCGCGGCCGACGCCGTACGGGGCAAACAGCTTGTTGAGCTGGGCCAGGATCTGGTCACCCGGCAGCGCCTTGCCGTCCAGTTCGACGGCTTCGCCTTCGACGAACTTCAGGGTCACGGTCAGGGCCTGTTCCGGCCACTCGCTGCGCGGCGAGCACCAGCCACGCGCGCCCTCGCCCGGGGCTTCCCAACGGTCGATCTCGCCGCCGGACATGGTCAGGCCCAGCAGGTTCTCGTTGATGGTGTAGGCCTGCTGCTTGGCGCGCACGCCGAAGCCGCGTTCTTCCAGGTACTTCTGCTCGTAGGCGCGGGTCTGGGTGTGTTCCTTCTGGATCTCGCGGATCGGCGCGATGATCTGGTAGTCGCCCAGCGCCTTCACGGCCAGGTCGAAGCGGACCTGGTCGTTGCCCATGCCGGTGCAGCCGTGGGCGATGATGTTGGTGCCCAGTTCGGCGGCACGCTTCAGCGCGGCGTCGACGATCAGGTAGCGGTCGGAGACCAGCAGCGGGTACTGGCCCTGGTAGCCTTCGCCGGCCCACACGAACGGCTTGACGAAGCCTTCCCAGATGGCCGGGCCACCGTTGACGGTCTGGTGGCTGGCCACGCCCAGTTCGGCAGCGCGCTTCTCGATGAAATCGCGCTCTTCATCATCCACGCCGCCGGTGTCGGCGAACACGGTGTGCACGTTGTAGCCACGCTCCTGCAGGTACGGCACGCAGAAGCTGGTATCCAGGCCGCCGGAGAAGGCGAGAACGACGTCTTTGTTGCTCATGGGGATCGGGTCCACTTGGGGGATGGGAATTCGGTAGAGCCGACCGTTGGTCGGCTGGAATGTTGGATGCACCGCTGTGGGAGCAGCCGACCAACGGTCGGCTCGACCCTTTGTTAGATCTAGCGCCCGGCAACCGCCGCCATGATCGCCTTCTGCACGTGCAGGCGGTTCTCGGCTTCGTTGATGGCGATGCACTGCGGCGAGTCCATCACGCCGTCGGTGGCCTTGACGTTGCGGCGCAGCGGCAGGCAGTGGCTGAACACGCCGTTGTTGGTCAGCGCCATCTTGCGTTCGTCGACGATGAAGTGCTTGAACTGGTCGCGGATCGGCTTTTCCGGCTCCCAGTTGCCGAAGAACGGCAGCGCGCCCCAGCTCTTGGCATACACGACGTCGGCGCCGGCGTAGGCGCTGTCGATGTCATGGCTGATCTTCAGCGAACCACCGCTCTCGGCCACGTTCTGCTCGGCCCAGCCCATGTAGCGGTCGTCGAGGATGTAGTCGGCGGTCGGGCACAGCAGGGTCACGTCCATGCCCATGCGGGTGGCGATGGTCAGCGCCGAGTTGGCCACGGCGGTGTTCAGCGGCTTGGGGTGGTAGGTCCAGGTCAGCACGTACTTCTTGCCGCGCAGGTCCTGGGTACCGAAGTGCTCCTGCAGCGCCATCACGTGGGCCAGTTCCTGGCACGGGTGGGTGATGGTCTCCATGTTGATGACCGGCACCGGCGAGTACTTGGCGAAGCTGTTGAGGACGATGTCCTGGCGGTCGTAGGCCCAGTCGATGAACTTGGGGAACGCACGCACGGCAATGATGTCGCAGTAACGCCCCAGCACCTTGGCCACTTCCGCGATGTGCTCTTCCGTGTCACCGTCCATCACCGTGCCGAGGTTGAACTCGATCGGCCACGCATCCTTGCCCGGCTGCAGCACCACCGCGTGGGCACCGAGCTGGAACGCGCCCAGTTCGAAGCTGGTGCGGGTGCGCATGGACGGGTTGAAGAACACCAGCGCGATCGACTTGCCCTTGAGCTGGTCGCCGAGCTTGTTGCGCTTGAACAGCGCGGCCTGGGTCAGCAGCGCGTCAAGATCGCTGCGGCTCCAGTCCTGGGTGTTCAGGAAGTGCTTGGGGGACATCATCTTTCCTTGCGTGGCGGCGCCGGGGGTGCGGCGCGGTGGAAGGGAGAACAGGGAACAGGGTGGGACGAAAAAGTTTCAGATGAAGCTTTCGGAACGCGGAAACGAAAAAACCCAGCCGGGAGGCTGGGTTTTCATCGGACGAACAGCAGAAAGCTCCGGTTACCCAGCGAGGATGTGGGGTTCCGGTCGACGGGCACGCGACGTCATGCCAGTGGCCTGGCGGGCGGCGCTGCTGTCGTGCTGGAAGTCGGTGAGCTTCATGGTCGATTATCTTTGCATGGGGGCGGGGTGGGCGCAAGACCCCGCGCTGCCGGCAGCGCACAGCCCCGGCCGGTCAGGGGGAACTGGCCGCCGCCTGCTCCGGGCCCACCCAGGGGGTGATCGAGACCCGGATCTTCAACCGGTTGCCGGGGTCTTCCGGCAGCCGCGAACGGTATTTGGTGCCCTTGTAGACGTAGTCCACGTCGTAGGCGATGGGCCGGCGGAACTCGCGGCCGACCGGCACGATCTTGCAGTCGCGGGTCAGCATGGGGCCATTGTTGGCCGGGGCCGGCGCCGGATTCTCGGCGACCACCTCCTGGGCGGCCTCCTCGTCGCTGTGCTTGAACATCGAGCGCACCGAGTCCCAGAAGCGACCGATCCGCCCCTTTTCCTCCACCGGCTCCTCGCCGGTCACGTTGACCGGGGCCAGGGTGCGGGTCGAGACCGGCTCGCAGTGCTCCTCGGTGCGGGTCGCGCGCAGGGTCTGGAAGACCGGCTCGACGTTCAGCACCTGGGCGTAGTCGAACTTCACGTTCTCCACGATCACCACCCGGTTGCGCGGTTCGGCCTCCTGGGCCTGGGCCACGACCGGCGCCGCCGACAGGCAGGCCAGGGTCAGCAACGCGGTGGATTTCATTGGCGATGGAAGAAAGGGCACGGCGATAGTGTAGGCAGTGACGACCGCGAGGGGCTGAACATTACCCGTCCGCGCAGCTCCTGCCCACCCCTCGGCGGCCCCCCTGCCCCGCCCGGCCGCCGCCAGCCATCCCCCCATTGGGGCCCGACACGTTCTAAAATCACAGGCTTGTCCCCCAGCCACAGACCCATGTCCCTGCGCCTGCACAACAACCTGACTCGCCAGCTCGAACCGTTCACCCCGATCGACCCGGCCTGTCCGACCCTGTATGTGTGCGGCCCGACGGTCTACAACTACGTGCACATCGGCAATGCCCGCGGCCCGGTGGTGTTCGGGGTGCTGGCCGACCTGCTCCGGCGGCGCTTTGGTGGCCTGCGCTACGCGCGCAACATCACCGACGTGGACGACAAGATCAACAACGCCGCGCGCGAGCAGGGCGTGCCGATCAGCACCATCACCGACAGGTTCGCCGCCGCCTACCGTGAAGACATGGCCGCGCTGGGCGTGGTGCCGCCGGACATCGAGCCGGAAGTGACCGCGCACATGCCGCAGATCATCACCATGATCGAGCAGCTCATCACCAACGGGCACGCCTACGCCGCCGAGGGCCACGTGCTGTTCGCGGTGGCCAGCTTCGATGGCTACGGCAAGCTGTCGCGCCGTGATCCGGAGGAAATGCTGGCCGGTGCCCGCGTCGAGGTGGCCCCGTACAAGCGCGATGCCGGCGATTTCGTGCTGTGGAAGCCCTCCAGTGACGACCTGCCCGGCTGGGAATCGCCGTGGGGCCGTGGCCGCCCCGGCTGGCACATCGAATGCTCGGCGATGGCCGCTGCCCACCTGGGCGAGACCATCGACATCCATGCCGGTGGCGTGGACCTGCAGTTCCCGCACCACGAAAACGAGATCGCGCAGAGCGAGTGCGCCCATGGCGGCAGGATCTTCGCCCGGTTCTGGATGCACAACGGCATGCTCAACTTCGGCGGCGCCAAGATGAGCAAGTCGCTGGGCAACATCGAGCGCGTGCATGACCTGGTGCGCCAGCATCCGCCCGAGGCGCTGCGCCTGGCCCTGCTCTCGGCCCACTACCGACAGCCGCTGGACTGGTCCGATGCGCTGATCGAACAGTCCGCGCGCACCCTGGACCGCCTGTACGGCACCCTGCGCGACCTGGCCGATGTGACCGCCACGGCGGCGATCCCGGCCGCCGTCGAGGCGACCCTGGACGACGATCTGAACACCCCGCAGGCGCTGGCCGAAGTGGCCCGCATCGCCGGCGAGGCGCGCCGCGCGACCGATCCGGCCGAGCGCACGCGCCTGAAGGGCGAGCTGCTCGGTGCCGGCCTGGCGCTGGGCCTGCTGCAGGCCGACCCGGCGCAGTGGTTCGGCACCGCCGCCAGCGAAGGCGACGACGATGCGCGCATCCAGGCGCTCATCGACGAGCGTGCCGCCGCCAAGCAGGCCCGTGATTTCGCCCGCTCCGACGCCATCCGCGACCAGCTGGCCGCCGAAGGCATCGTCCTGGAAGACACCCCGCAGGGCGTGCGCTGGGTGCGCAAGCGCGCCTGACCCGCCCTGCCCCGTGGCCGGCGCGTCCGGCCACGCCCCCACTGTAGAGACCGTTGTGACCGACTCCCCGTTCCCGCTTGAACCCACCGCCGCCGAGGCCCAGGCCGCCATCGCCGAGGAATTTGCCTTCTTCGGCGACTGGTCCGAGCGCTACCAGTACCTGATCGACCTGGGCCGCAAGCTGCCGGCCTTCGCCGACGCCTGGAAAACCGAAGAGCACCGCCTGCTGGGCTGCCAGTCGATGGTCTGGATCGTGCCCGAAGGCAACGCGCAGTCGCTGCGCTTCCACGCCATCAGTGATTCGGCCATCGTCTCCGGCCTGATCTTCCTGGCCCTGCGCGTGTATTCCGGGCGTTCGGCGCAGGAGATCCTCGATACCGAACCGAGCTACATCCAGGACATCGGCCTGGCCCGCCACCTCTCGCCCACCCGCAGCAACGGCGTGGCAGCGATGCTGGCCTTCATCCGCGAGACCGCGCAGGCCCAGCTGCAGCGCGAACAACCGTGACCGCCGCCGCCACCGGGGACGAAGGCGCGCTGGCCCTGCTGGGCCGGCCGGGCTTTGCCAAGCTGCTGGCGTACCGCATCTTCGCGATGCTGTCCTACCAGGTGGTGGCCGTCACCGTCGGCTGGCACATCTACGAAGTCACCCGCAATCCATTCTCGCTGGGCCTGGTCGGCCTGGCCGAGGTACTGCCGTTCTTCTGCGTGGCGCCGTTTGCCGGCTACCTGGTGGACCACCTGCCGCGCCGCCGGCTGGGCATGGTCGCCTGCGCCGGCCTGGTCGCCACCGCCGTGGTGCTGACCGGCGTGGCCACCGGCTGGCTGCCGTTCCAGGGCGTTTGGCCGATCTACGCCGCCATCGCGCTGACCGGCATGGTGCGCGCGTTCCTGTCGCCCATCTACAACGCGCTGTTCGCCCGCGTGCTTGAGCGCAGCCAGTTCGCCCGCGGCGCCGGCCTGGGCAGCGTGGTGTTCCAGTCGGGCATGGTGGTGGGCCCGGCGCTGGGCGGCATCCTGGTCGGCTGGGGCGGCAAGGGCCTGTCCTATGGCGTGGCCACCGCCTTCGCCGTGGTGGCGATGGGCTGCCTGGCCACGCTCAAGGTGAGCGAGCCGGTGCACGACGGCCCGGCCGCGCCGATCTTCAAGAGCATCGCCGAGGGTGCCCGCTTCGTGGTCGGCAACCGCATCATGGTCGGTGCGATGGCACTGGACATGTTCTCGGTGCTGCTGGGCGGCGTGGTGGCGATGCTGCCGGCCTTCCTGCAGGAGATCCTGCACTACGGCCCCGAGGGCCTGGGCATCCTGCGCGCGGCGCCGGCACTGGGTTCGATCGCGGTGGGCCTGTGGCTGGCCCGCCACCCGCTGCAGAAGAATGCCGGCCGCGTGCTGCTGTTCGCCGTGGCCGGTTTCGGCCTGTGCGTGGTCAGCTTCGGCCTGTCCCAGCACTTCTGGCTGTCGGCGCTGATCCTGCTGTTCTACGGCGCCTTCGACGGCGTCTCGGTGGTGGTGCGCTCGACCATCCTGCAGCTGGCCACGCCGGAGGAAATGCGCGGGCGGGTGTCGTCCATCAACGGCATCTTCATCAGCTCGTCCAACGAGCTGGGCGCGTTCTACGCCGGCACGATGGCGAAACTGCTGGGCCTGGTGCCGGCGGTGGTGCTGGGAGGGTTTGCCGTGTTGAGCGTGGCCGGGATCACGGCGTGGAAGAACCCGACGCTGCGAAAGTTGAACCTGCGCGACCTGCAATGAACCTGTAGAGCCGAGCCGATGCTCGGCTGGCTTCTTTGTAGAGTCGAGCCATGCTCGACTGCTTTCCAGAGCCAGTCGAGCATGGCTCGACTCTACAAGAGCCAGGAATACCCAACAAAAAACCCGGTCGAGGCCGGGTTTTTCGCATGACCAGACAACGAACTGGAATCAGTCGCCCTGCTGCTTCTGCAGGTGCTCCCAACGCTCCTGGGCGTCGATGGTGCGCTCGGCGGTCAGGCGCGCTTCGAGGCGCTCCAGGCCGATTTCCTCACCGGTGTCCACGCAGTAACCGTAGTCGCCGGCTTCCAGGCGCTTCAGGGTGCTGTCGATCTTGCCGATCAGCTTGCGGTAGCGGTCACGGGTACGCAGTTCCAGCGAGTTCTCGGTCTCGCGGGTCGCACGCTCGGCTTCATCGCCGATGTCACGCACTTCCTCACGCAGGTTCTCGATGGTCTGCTTGGACTCTTCCACCAGGTCGGCGCGCCAGTTCTGCAGGCGCTGGCGGAAGTATTCCTGCTGCAGCGGGCTCATGTACTCCTCGTCCGAGCCGGGCTTGTAGCCGGTCGGCAGGATCGGGCGGCCGGTGGCCTCGTCGGTCTTGTATTCGACGACCTTGTACTTGCTGCGCGGGGCCGGCGCCGCCGAACGGGCGGTCACAGCCACGGCAACCTTGCCCACTGGGCGCGACACGGTCTTCGGAGCGGGATCTGGTTTCACGGCAGTTTTCACAGCGGTCTTGGCAGGCGATTTCGAAACGGGCACGGGATTCTTGGATTGCGGGGCCGTCGATGCTGCAGGGGTGGCGGCCGGGGCCGGCTTGGAAGCCGGTCTGGCTGCTGCCACTGCCGCGGTCTTGGCCGGGACAGACTTGGCCGGAGCTGCCTTGGCGGCGGGCTTCGGTGCGGTTTTCACTACCGGGGCCGGGGCCGGCTTGGCAGCCGGCTTGGCGACATTCTTGGTTACCTTCTTTACAGCGGCAGGCGTGGCGGCGGGTTTAGCCGTTGCACCCTTTTTCACCGCCGGCTTGGCTGCCGGCTTGGCCGCGGCCTTCTTTGCCACCGGCTTCGGTGCGGGCTTGGCGGCGGCCTTCTTCGGTGCCGGCTTGGCCACGGCCTTCTTGACCGGTGCAGCCTTGCTGGCAGCCTTCTTTGCCACCGGCGCCTTCTTGCTGGCCGCCGCTGGCTTGGACTTGGCCGGCGCTGCGGCCTTCTTTGCCGCGGGCTTGCTGGCCTTGGCCGGTGTTTTCGTTGCGGTGGCCTTCCTGGCCGCCGGTTGTGAGGATGCTGCCTTTGGGGCCGCCTTGCTGGCCGGCTTCTTGGCAACAGGCTTGGCCGCCAACTTCTTCACAACAGGCTTGGCGGTTTTCTTGGCGGCCTCGACGGCCTTCTTTGCAGTTTTTTTAGCAGCCACGAAACGCTCTTCCTTGGATTCCCCGGGGCCCGGGAAAGCGGGCCTTTATAGCCTACCCGACCCGCAGCAGCAACCTTGGGGGCCTGCTCCATTCAGTCCTGGAGCCAGCGGCCCAAAGCGACGGTCCGGCGAACCTGGACCGCCTTGCGCGGTACGGAACCTGGCCGGCACCTCACGGTGCCGGTACCGGTCGCAGGCCATGGGCGACATGCGACCAACGGCCCATCCTGCACAAATGCGGGCTTCATGCCAACTGGCATAAGATGACTGGGTGATCTCGCGCCTGCTCATTGCCCTGCTGCGCTTCTACAAGCGCTTCATCAGCCCCCTGCTGGGGCCGCGCTGCCGTTTTGTGCCCAGCTGTTCTGAATACGCCATGGACGCCATCTCGATGCATGGCCCGCTGCGTGGCAGCTGGCTGGCCGCGCGCCGCCTCGGCCGCTGCCATCCGTTCCACCCCGGCGGCTTCGATCCGGTGCCCGAATCGCCCAACGCCCCCTCTTGCCGTTGCACAGGAAAACACTGACATGTCCTCCACCCTCATTACCAATGCCCGCATGGTCAACGAAGGCCGAACCTTCGACGGCGACCTGCGCATCGAGAACGGCCGCATCGCGCAGATCGGCAGTGGCCTGGCCCCGCGCGACGGCGAGCAGGTGGTGGACGCAGCCGGGCGCTGGCTGCTGCCCGGCATGATCGATGACCAGGTGCACTTCCGCGAGCCGGGCCTGACCCACAAGGGCGACATCGCCAGCGAATCGGCGGCCGCCGTGGCCGGTGGCCTGACCAGCTTCATGGACATGCCCAACACCAACCCGCCGACCCTGGATTCGACCATCCTGGAAGCCAAGTACGAGCTGGCACGCGGCCGCGCCTGGGCCAACTACGGCTTCTACCACGGCGCCAGCAATGACAACCTGGAAGCGATCCGCGCGCTCGACCCGAAGAAGGCACCGGGCGTGAAGGTGTTCATGGGCGCTTCCACCGGCAACATGCTGGTGGACAACCCGGAAACGCTGGATGCGATCTTCCGCGAATGCCCGACCCCGATCATCACGCACTGCGAAGACACGCCGATGATCGATGCCAACCTCAAGGCCTTCCAGGAGAAGTACGGCGATGCGCTGACCCCGGACATGCACCCGGACATCCGTTCGCGCGAGGCCTGCATCAAGTCGACCCGCCTGGCCATGTCGCTGGCGCGCAAGCACGGCACCCGCCTGCACGTGCTGCACATCTCCACCGCCGACGAGCTGGCGCTGTTCGAGAAGGGCCCGCTGATCCGCGCCGACGGCAGCCGCAAGCAGATCACCGCCGAAACCTGCGTGCACTTCCTGCATTTCGCGCGCCCGGATTACGCGACCAAGGGCAACCTGATCAAGTGCAACCCGGCCATCAAGGAAGTGTCCGACCGCGAGGCGATCACCGCCGCGCTGGCCGATGACGTGCTGGACGTGCTGGCCACTGACCACGCCCCGCACACCTGGGAAGAGAAGCAGAAGCCCTATGCGCAGGCACCGTCGGGCCTGCCGCTGGTGCAGTACGCGCTGGTGGCCGCGCTGGAGCGCGTGCACGAAGGCAAGCTGACCCGCGAACAGGTGGTGCAGAAGTTCGCCCACGCCCCGGCGCAGCTGTTCGACGTGGAAGAACGCGGCTTCCTGCGCGAAGGCTACTTCGCCGACCTGGTGCTGGTGGAAGACGTGCCGTTCACCGTCAAGCGCGAGGACGTCCTGTCCAAGTGCGGCTGGTCGCCGTTCGAAGGCACCACCTTCCGTTCGCGCGTGGCCTCCACCTGGGTCAACGGCCAGCTGGTGTGGGACGGCAGCAAGCTGGTGGGCGAACCCGCCGGCCAGCGCATGACCTACGACCGCTGATGCGTTCGGCACTGATGATCGGGGCGCTGCTGCTGGCCGCGCCCCTGCTCACCGCACCCCAGGCGCAGGCACAGGATGGCATCGGCAGCCTGATCGACAGCCGCGTGGTGTTCCCGGCCAGCGCTTCGCAGGGCGCGCTGGTGATCGGCAAGGTGCCCGCCGGCAGCCGCGTGCAGTACGCCGGCCGGCAGTTGCGGGTGAGCAGCTACGGCAGCGTGGTGTTCGGCATCGGCCGCGATGAGAAGGGTCCGTTGCAGGTACAGGTGCAGCGCCCCGACGGTGGCAGCGAGACGGCCACCATCACCGTGACCGCGCGCGACTGGCCGACCGAGCGCGTCAACGGCGTGCCGCCGAAGACGGTCAATCCGCCACCGGCGATTGCCGAGCGGATCAAGCGCGAACAGGCGCAGGTGACCGCTGCGCGTGCCCGCGATGACGACCGTACCGATTTCACCCAGACCTTCATCTGGCCGGTGCAGGGCCGCATCAGCGGTCGCTTCGGCAATGCACGCGTGTACAACGGCCAGCCCGGTGCCGGTCATTCGGGCATGGACATCGCCGTGCCCACCGGCACCCCGGTGAAGGCACCGGCCGCCGGCGTGGTGACATTCGCTGGCCCGGACCTGTACCTCACCGGCGGCACCCTGCTGATCGACCATGGCTACGGCGTCAGCTCGAACTTCCTGCACCTGTCACGCATCGACGTGAAGGTCGGCGACCGGGTGACCCAGGGCCAGGTGATCGCTGCTGTCGGCGCCACCGGCCGTGCCACCGGCCCGCACCTGCACTGGGGCATGAACTGGTTCGACACCCGCATCGATCCGTTGCTGGTGCTGGAGCGCAAATAACGGCCTTGCACCCTGGTTGCCGGCCAGCGGCCGGCACTACCCGAAGCATGAACGAACCGATATCCGCCGGGCATGGCCCGGCGCTACCCGATTACCGCGCCCGGTAGCGCCGGGCCATGCCCGGCGAGCGCAGCGGCAGCGGCATCAACCGCGGGCGGCCCACCACACACGCAGCAGCGTGCGCACCGGGGTCGCTTCAATCGGTTTGCCGGCCGCCTGTGCGGCCACGCGGGCGCGGGCCAGGCTGGCCCAGACGCGGCGCGCGCGCGGACCGGGTACGCGGGTGCCCCAGCCCTTCAGCAGAGCCTGTGCCCACCGCTGCGCGGCGGTGCTGGCGTCCTGGTCCAGCAGGCTGCGCGGCACACCGGCCACGCCGGCATCCTGCAGGCGCTGGGCCAGGGTCTGCAGCTGCACTGCACGGCTGGCGCCGTTGCGCGGCGTGTCGTTGAACAGCACCGCTTCCACGGCGGCAACCGCTTCGGCGTAGTTGGCCAGCGCGCGCTCGGCGCTGGCGGCATCGAGGGCAACCGTGCGCGCCTCGACCAGGTCCGGCAGCGTCCCGGCCAGCTGCGCCCACGGCGCACGCACCGGCTCCAGCAGGCGGCCCAGCGGATGGCGCGAACGCTGCCCCGCCCAGCTGCGCAGCTCCTCGCCCCACCACGCCAGCTTGGCGTCGGCCGGCAGCGGGTCGCCGCTGGTGTTGAGCATGTCGTCGAACTCCTGCAGCAGCGCAAACCACGCCACTGCGAGCTCGCGTTGCGATTCGGCCACGAACGGGGCGGCCACCGACCATTCCGGCCAACGGCTGCGCCACTTGTCGAGGAAACTGTCCAGCGCGGTACTGCTCACTACGTCATTCCTTACGGCTGGGCCGGGGCTGCCGGCCGGGTCGGCCAGAGACTGGCCAGTTGCAGAAGTTCGGCGTTTTCCACCAGCACGTCGGCCTGCCAGGCCAGCGGATCGTCGCTGTGCAGGCGGTAGCCCCACAGCGCTGCCACCGAGGGCATGGCCGCCGCGCGTGCGGCGATGATGTCGCGCTCGTCGTCGCCTACATACACGCAGTCCTCGGCGGCGATGCCGATCGCCTGCGCGGCATGCAGCAGCGGCAGCGGATGCGGCTTGCGCTCGGCCAGGCTGTCACCGCCCACCAGCACCGCGCAGCGCTGCTGCCAGCCCTGTTGCGGCAGGATCAGGCGCGCCAGGTATTCCGGCTTGTTGGTGACGATGCCCCACACGGTACCTGCGGCGTCCAGCGCGGCGAGCATGCCGGCCACGCCGTCGAACAGCACCGCGTGCTGGCCGATCAGCGCTTCATAGCGCTGCAGGAACTCGGGAATCAGGGCATCGCGCTCGGCCGCGTCCAGATCCGGGAAGGCGGCGGTCAACATCGCACGCGAGCCCTTGGACACCACCGGGCGCAGCTGCGCCGGGTCGATCGGCGCACGCCCGCGCTCGGCCAGCATCGCATTGCAGGTGGCGACGAAATCCGGCGCACTGTCCAGCAGCGTGCCGTCCAGGTCGAACAGCACCGCCCGCGGGAAGCTGGCCGTGGTCATGCAGGCTTGACCGCGTAGGCCAGGTAGTTGATGTCGGTGCGGCTGCTCAGGCGGGCATGGTTGCGCCACGGCTCATAGGCCATGCCGCTCACATCCACCAGCTGCACATCGGCCTCGCGCAGCCAGCGTGCCAGCTCGGCCGGCTTGATGAATTCCTGGTAGTGGTGGGTGCCCTTGGGCAGCAGCCGTGCCACGTACTCGGCGCCGACAATCGCCACTGCGAACGCGGCAGCGGTGCGGTTGATGGTCGACAGGAAGAGGTGGCCACCGGGCTTCAGCAGCCGCTTGCAGGCCTCAATGATCGCGCCCGGATCGGGCACGTGCTCGAGCATTTCCATGCAGGTGACCACGTCGAAGCTGCCCGGCTGTTCGGCGGCCAGGTCCTCGGCGGCCTGCACCCGGTAATCGACCTTGGCACCGCTTTCCAGCGCATGCAGGCGCGCCACCTTGACCAGCTCCGGGGCGAGGTCGATCGCGGTGACGTCGGCGCCGGCCTGGGCCAGTGCTTCGCTCAGCAGGCCACCACCGCAGCCGATGTCGAGCACGCGTGCACCGCGCAACTGCACGCGGTCAGCCACGTACTTCAGGCGTACGGGGTTCAGCGCATGCAGCGGCTTCTGCGGGCCGTCAGCGTCCCACCAGCGGTTGGCCAGCGCGGCGAACTTGTCCAGCTCGGCCTGATCGAAATTGGAGGAAGCGTGGGGGGCAGTCATGAGAAAGTCCTTGCAGCGCCGGGGTTCAGGCGCGGATATGACGGATGCGCTCGCGCCACTGGCGCGCATTGGCGATGATGCCCGGCAGGTCCATGCCGACCAGCTCGCGCTGCACCAGCTTGGGCTTGCCGGCAATCCAGACATCGCTGACCTGCTGGCGGCCGGTGGCGTACACCAGCTGCGACAGCACGTTGTGCAGCGGCTGGGTTTCCAGCGCGGACAGGTCGACGCAGACCAGGTCGGCCTGCTTGCCGACTTCGATCGAGCCGATGCGTTCGCCGAAGCCCAGCGCGCGGGCACCGCCCAGGGTGGAGGCGCGCAGCGTGGTGGCCGCGTCCAGCGCGGTTGCATCGTCGGCCACGGCCTTGGCCAGGATCGCCGCGGTACGGTTCTCGCTGAACATGTCCAGGTCGTTGTTGCTGGCGCAGCCGTCGGTGCCGATGGCCAGGTTCACGCCGGCGCGCTGCAGGGCGCAGGCCGGGCAGAAACCGGAGGCGAGCTTCAGGTTCGATTCCGGGCAGTGCACCACGCTGACGCCACGCTCGGCGCAGAGGTGGATTTCGGCGTCGGTCAGCTGGGTCATGTGCACCGCGATCAGGCGGTCGTTGACCAGGCCGAGGCGATCCAGCCGCGCCAGCGGGCGCTGGCCGTGCAGCTTGATCGAATCGTTGATCTCCTGCGCGGTCTCGTGGGTGTGCAGGTGCACCTGCATGTCGAGCTGGTCGGACAGCATCCGCACCCGCTCGAAGTTGGCATCGTTGACCGTGTACGGCGCATGCGGCGCGAACGCGGTGCCGATCAGCGGATCGGTGCGCCACTGGTCATGCAGTTCACCGGCCTTGGCGAAGTACTCGTCGTCGGTCTTGGCCCAGGCGGTGGGGAAATCGATGATGACCGCGCCGACCAGCGCGCGGAAACCGTGCTTCTTGTAGACCGCGGCCTGCACGTCGCCGAAGAAGTAGTTCTCGTTGGCGCAGGTGGTGCCGCCGCGCAGCATCTCGGCGATGGCCAGGGTGGTGCCGTCGGCGACGAATTCCGGGCCGATCACCGCCGCTTCCACCGGCCAGATGTGCTGCTGCAGCCAGGTCATCAGCGGCAGGTCGTCGGCAACGCCGCGCAGCAGGGTCATCGGGTTGTGCGTGTGCGCGTTGACCAGGCCGGGCATCAGCGCCGCGTCGGGGCGGCTGACCACCTGGGTGGCGCGGAAACGCGCGCGGGCCTCGGCTCGCGGCAGGATGGCGACGATTTCGCTGCCACGCACGGCGACGGCATGATCTTCCAGCACCACCGCATGCGGCTCGATCGGAACGACATAACCGGCTTCGATGAGCAGGTCGCAGGCTTCGGGGAGGTGCGGGCTATCGCTCATGCGGGCTCACTGGCTATTGGAGAAGGGCCTGGCGGGAGGCGGTAGCGCCGGGCCATGCCCGGCGGCCGTCCGTTGCGGCGCCATCGGCGCCGGCAACGGGTTCCGGGCGGTGCCCGGAAAGCCGAGCGTGGGCTCGGCTCTACAGGTAATCCGGCGCCGGGGTTACCGGCCAGCGGCCGGCTCTACAGGTAATCCGGCTGCGCCGGATTACTTGACGCGCGCGGAGTATTCGCCCGAGCGGGTATCAACCTTGACGATTTCATCCTGGTTGACGAACAGCGGCACGCGGACCACGGCGCCGGTTTCCAGGGTGGCCGGCTTGCCGCCGCCGCCCGAGGTGTCGCCACGGACGCCCGGATCGGTCTCGGTGATCTTCAGCTCGACGAAGTTCGGCGGCTGCACGAAGATCGGCGAACCGTTGAACAGGGTGACGATGCAGGACTCTTCGCCCTTCAGCCACTTCTCGGCGCCGCCCATGCCGGCCTTGTCGGCCTGCACCTGCTCGAAGGTTTCCGGGTCCATGAAGTGCCAGTACTCGCCGTCGCTGTACATGTAATCCATGTTGGTATCGACAACGTCGGCCACTTCCACGTCATCGGTGGCTTTCATGGTCATTTCCACGGTGCGGCCCGAGCGGATGAAGCGATAGCGCACGCGGGTGAAAGCCTGGCCCTTGCCCGGCTTGATGAACTCGGTCTCGGAGATGACGGCCGGTTCATTGTTGACCAGGATCTTCATCCCGTTCTTGACATCGTTCATGCCCGCAGTGGCCATGCTCAAGCTCCTCAAATGGCGAAACCGCCGCGCGTGCGGCGAGCCGGTAGAATGGAAAACCCACCGGAACCCCGGTGGGCAACTGTTTATGCCCCCATGATAACCGCAGGCCCCCTCTCCATGCAGCTTTCCGCCTTCCCCCGGCCCCAGTCGCCAGGCGCGCCCGCGCGCTGGCAGCAGCTCTGGCGCCAGGCGCTGCGCGACCCGCACGCCCTGCTGGCCCGGCTGCAGCTGGACCCGGCGGCGCTGGGGGTCTCGGAGGCGGCCATGGCCCAGTTCGCCCTGCGCGTGCCGGAAGGCTTCGTGGCGCGCATGCGCCCCGGCGATGCCGCCGACCCGCTGCTGCGCCAGGTGCTGCCGATCGACGAGGAAATGCGTCCGGCGCCCGGGTTCAGCTTCGACGCGGTGGGCGATGGCGCGGCAAAGAAGGCCACCGGGGTCATCCAGAAGTACCGCGGCCGGGCCCTGCTGGTGGCCACCGGCAGCTGCGCGATCAACTGCCGCTACTGCTTCCGCCGCCACTTCGACTACGGCGCGGAAAACGCCGCCAAGGGTGGCTGGCAGGAGGCCGTGGCGGCCATTGCGGCCGATCCGGACATCGACGAGGTGATCCTGTCCGGCGGCGATCCGCTGTCGCTGGCCACGCACAAGCTGGCCGAGCTGACCGACGCCCTGCGCCAGATACCGCACATCCGTCGCCTGCGCATCCACACCCGCCTGCCGATCGTGCTGCCCGAGCGCGTGGACGAGGAGCTGGTGGCCTGGCTGGGCAGCCTGCCGTGGCCGCTGGCCATCGTGGTGCATGCCAACCATGCCAACGAATTCGATGCCAGCGTGGATGCCGCGATGGCACGCCTGCGCGGCCTCGGCGCACAGCTGCTGAACCAGGCCGTGCTGCTGCGCGGGGTCAACGACAGCGTTCAGGCACTGCAGGACCTGAGCGAGCGCAGCTTCGCCGCGGGCGTGCTGCCGTATTACCTGCACCAGCTGGACAAGGTCGAAGGCGTGGCCCACTTCGAAGTGGACGACACCCGGGCCAAGGCCCTGATCGCCGGCCTGACCGCACGCCTGTCCGGCTATCTGATCCCCAAGCTGGTGCGCGAGCTGCCCGGCGACCCCAGCAAGCGCCCGGTGTAACCCGGAACGCGCCGGGCCGGTAGATCCACGCCATGCGTGGATGGGTTTCCGGGGAAAAGCAGCCACGCATGGCGTGGCTCTACTGCCACGCCATCCGTTACAGGCCCGAATCGATCATCCGCACCACTTCGGTGGCGGTGACCGGGTGGCTCAGCCAGTAGCCCTGCCCCAGGTCGCAGCCGCGCTGGGCCAGCAGTTCGAACTGCGCTTCCTGCTCGATGCCCTCGGCCACCACGGTGATGCCCAGTGCATGGGCCATGGCGATGATCGCCGTGGTCAGCGCCAGGTCGTCCGGGTCGCGCTGCATGTCGGCCACGAAACTCTTGTCGATCTTCACGCCGTCCACCGGCACCTGGCGCAGGTGGCTGAGGCCGGAGAAGCCGGTGCCGAAGTCATCCAGCCAGACCTTCACGCCGGTGCGGTGCAGCTTGTCCAGCAGCTGCGCGGCCAGCATCTCGTCGCCGATCACCGCGGTTTCGGTCAGCTCCAGGTGCAGGCGCGAGGACGGCAGCCCCGATTCGTGCAGGCACTGCGCCACCAGCGCCGGCAGTTCGCCGCCACGCAGCTGGCGCGGCGACACGTTCACGGACACGAACAGTTCGTCGCCGGCTGCGCCACGCGGCCACTGCGAGGCCTCCATGCAGGCCGCACGCAGCACCTTCGGGCCGATCACCTCGATCAGGCCACTCTGCTCGGCCACTTCGATGAACACCGACGGCGGGATCGTGCCCAGGGTCGGGTGCTGCCAGCGCAGCAGCACTTCCACGCCCACCAGGCGGCGGTCGCGCATGCGGAAGATCGGCTGGTAGGCCAGGCGCAGCTCGCCGCGCTCCCAGGCACCGCGCAGCTCCTGCTCCATGTGCACGCGGCGCTCGACCGCGTGGTCCATCGCCCGGCTGTAGTAGCGGTAGCAGTTCTTGCCGGCCATCTTCGCCTGGTACATGGCGATGTCGCCGTTCTTCAGCAGCGTGGTAGCGTCGGCGGCATCGTCCGGGTACAGCGTCACGCCGATCGAGGTGCCCAGGAACAGCTCCCTGCCCTGCACCACCAGCGGCTTGCCCAGCTCGCGCACCAGCACTTCGGCCAGCAGCCGGGCATTGGCAGCCACGTCGCCATCGCCGACCAGGATGACGAACTCGTCGCCACCGAAACGCGCCAGCAGCGCGTCGTCGCCGCCCGCCTCGGCCACGGCATGGCCGATGCGCTGGGCAAACTGCAGCAGCGCCTCGTCGCCCGCCTCGTGGCCCAGCGTGTCGTTGACCCGCTTGAAATCATCGATGTCGGCAAACAGCAGGCCCAGCCGGTGCTTGGATGCCCGCGCGGCCATCAGCCGGTGGTCCAGCGCCTCACGGAACGCGAGGCGGTTGGTCAGCCCGGTCAGCGCATCGGTGTAGGCCATGTGCCGCACTTCGCGGTCGTGGCGGGCAATCGCATCGCGCATGCGGGCAAACCCGCGCACCAGCTCGCCGACCTCGTCGTCACGGGTGTTTTCCCGCAGCGGTGCCTGGTAGTCACCGGCCTCGATGCGGCGCGCGGCGGCGGCCAGGTCCCGGATCGGCGCCACCAGGGTGCGCTGCACATACAGGATGACAACCACCCCGATCACCACCAGCAGGCCCAGCATCAGCAGCAGCCAGCCCAGGTGGCGGCTGCCGACCTGCTGCAGGCGCTCGCCGAGGGTGGCGTTGGCGGCCAGCTCGCGCTCCCGCACTTCATCCAGCGCCATGCCCACGCGGACGCCGCCGATGCGCTGCTTGCCGACCATGATCGGCATGGTGTTGTCGAGCACGGTGGCCGACTGCTGTACCACCAGGCCCTGCGCGGCGGTCGCCGCCGCGGCCAGCGGGTCGGTCATCGGCTTGCCGAAGCCGGGCACGCCGACCGAGCCGTCATGCACCAGCCGGCCCTTGCCGTCGAACACCAGCACATAGCGGATGACCGGCTGCCGCGAGGTCGAGCGCACCAGCGCGCCCACCTGGCCCAGGTCGTTGTAATAGAGCGGGTTGGCCAGCGAATCGGACAGCTCGCGCGCCAACGCCTCGCCGCGGCTGCGCACGCTGCGGTCGAACAGTTCATGGATGACGCCGCCGCTGAGGCTCTTCACCTCGCTCTGCATCGTCGCCTGGCGGCCCAGCAACACCGCCAGGATCGCCACCACCACCAGCATCGCCCCGCCCATCGCGAGCAGGAAACGGGCCTGCATCCCCGAGCCGAGCCACTTCATGCCACTTCCATCCGTACGTGTCCCGACTGCACTGCCCATTCCAATCCACTCCACCGCGCATGCGCGGCCGCCGGACGCTGCAGCAGCGCCCGGCCCTTCATTGTTTCTGTGACCTTGTCGATCCGATACCACGCCCGAAGCATCTCCGCCGCAGCCGTGGCCGCGCGGACAGGCCGCCATGGAACCAGGCTCAGCAATCCCCACTGCGTTGCCTTGCATGAAGCCGACACAAGCATCATCCCCCCAGGGTATCCAGACAGACTACCCGAAAAAATGAGAACGTCGTCAGCCTTCCTTGCCGTGGTTCCCGGCCAGCCGCGCCATGCGCTGGGCGTCGGCCAGGATGCCGCGCAGCAGGCGCACTTCCTGTTCGCTCGGCTCGCTGCGCAGGAACAGGCGGCGCAGCTTGCGCATGGCCGATTCGGGCGCACGGCCCTTGTGGAAATCGATCTCGTCCAGGGTGTCGCCGAGCTGGGCGAAGAAGCTCTCCATCTGCTCATGGCTGGCCACCGGTTCACGGGAACCGGCCTCGGCCTCCACCGCCGGCTGCGCGCCAAGCAGCTGCATGCGCGTTTCATAGGCCAGCACCTGCACGGCGGCTGCCAGGTTGAGCGAGCTGAACGCCGGGTCGGACGGGATATGCACCGCCGCATGGCACAGCTGCAGCTCTTCGTTGGTCAGGCCGGTGCGCTCACGGCCGAACACCAGGGCCACTTCGGCGCCCTCGCCGGCCTTGGCCACGGCCCGGGCGGCGGCGTCGGACGGCAGGTACTCCTCCAGCTGGACCCGGCGTGCACGCGCGGTGCAGCCCAGCACCAGGGTGCAGTCGGCGACGGCTTCGGCCAGGGTGGCTACCACCGGGGCGTCGCCGAGCACATCTTCGGCACCGGCCGAGCGGCGGAAGGCCTCCTCGTCCAGCGGCTTCTCGGGGGCGACCAGGACCATGCGGGCCAGGCCCATGGTCTTCAGGGCTCGGGCGGCAGCGCCCATGTTGCCGGGGTGCTGGGTCCCGACCAGGACGAATCGGAGGCGGGTGGCGGCGGAAAACTGGGACATGAACAGGGAAATGTCGAGCTGGACGAAGACCAATGGTAAACTGTGCGGCCGGCCACTGCGCCGGACCCGCTCTTTTCCCCCGCCAGCCCTACCTCTTCTGCCTTTCCGGGAGCCCACGCCATGCAGAAACCCGCCGTCACCGTCATGGTCAAGGCCGCCCGCCTCGCCGGCAACGTCCTGTTGCGCAACATCAACAAGCTCGAGGCGCTCAATGTGGTGCAGAAGGGCCGGATGGATTACGCCAGCGAAGTCGATGCCGACGCTGAAAAGGTGATCGTCAAGGAACTCAAGCGCGCCTACCCCGAGTACGGCGTGTTCGGCGAAGAAGGCGGCGTGCAGGGTGGCCACCGCAACATGTGGGTCATCGACCCGCTGGACGGCACCAGCAACTACCTGCGCGGCGTGCCGCACTACTGCGTGTCGATCGCCCTGGTCGAGAACGGCGAGCCGACCGATGCGGTCATCTTCGATCCGCTGCGCAATGAACTGTTCACCGCCAGCCGTGGCGCCGGTGCCGTGCTCAACGACCGCCGCATCCGCGTGGCCGACCGCAAGGACCTGGGCGGCACCATGATCCACACCGGCTTCGCCCCGCGTGAGCGCGCCCGTGCCAGCGCCCAGCTGAAGGCCGTCGACGCCCTGCTGGTGCAGGCCGAGGACATCCGCCGCAGCGGTTCGGCCGCCCTGGACCTGGCCTACGTGGCCTGTGGCCGCGCCGACGCCTACTTCGAAGCCGGCGTGAAGGCCTGGGACATCGCTGCTGGCGTGCTGCTGGTCCGCGAAGCCGGCGGCAAGGTCTGCGACTTCAAGGGCGCGACCCTGGCCCGCATGGACAACCGTGGCCCGGACACCCAGCAGGTCGTCGCCGGCAACCTGAAGGTGGCCGAGTCGCTGCAGAAGGTGCTGGTCAACACCGGCTACGCGGCCGAGTTCGACGCGAAGTTCTAAGCGTCCAGGCAGCGCGGCTCACTGAAACGGCATCCGAGAGGGTGCCGTTTCTGTTTGTGCCGCGCACCCTTTGTAGAGTCGAGCCATGCTCGACTGCGTCTGCGTTCAGGGATCGATATCGCGGAAGCCCTGCTCGTCGAGCACCGCCTGCACCTTGCCGGAGCGCTCGTCGATGATGCGCAGCCCCGCGGGGGGTGCATCGCTGCTGCCGGTCAGCACGTACGCCGAACAATGCGCCAAAAGATAGCGGTGCTGCCAGGGAACGTTGTTCCAGGTCTCCATGGTCATCACGTTGCCGCCGCGCTTGCCCGCGTGGCGCAGGCTGATGACGCCGTACCGCTCGCTGTCCCTGATCAATTCGGGGCAGAACGAGTGCATGGAAGGCGGAAACGGGGGAGACGGGCCATCCGGCCCCTTGTCACGCGCAGCGGCCGATGCGCTTGCCACCAACAGCAACGGAAGCCAAACCCTGGCGTATCGCATGGATCTCTGTCCTTGAGCATTGCCGATATGCGGCGCTGGGACGTTACCACGGGCGCATTGCCAGCGCCGCAGACAAAAACGCCCGGCACAAGGCCGGGCGTTCGTGTTTCCAGGTTCAGCCCGACGCTTATGCGGCGGTCGAAGCGCGCAGCGCGGCGATGCGCTCTTCCAGCGGCGGGTGGCTCATGAACAGCTTCTTCGCCGTCGAACCGGCAATGCCGAAGGCCGCGATCTGGGTCGGCAGCGTGCTCTGGCCGTGATTGAGCTGCAGGCGCTCCAGCGCGGCGATCATCTTCTGGCGGCCGGCCAGCGAGGCACCACCGGCGTCGGCGCGGAACTCGCGGTGGCGCGAGAACCACATCGAGATCATCGTGGCGAACAGGCCGAACACCATCTCCAGCACGAACACGATGATGAAGTAGGCGAAGCCACGGCCGCCGCCTTCGCGGTTGCCCGACAGCGCGCTGTCGATGACGCCGCCGACCACGCGGGCCAGCACGATCACGAAGGTATTCAGCACGCCCTGCAGCAGCGCCATGGTGATCATGTCACCGTTGGCGACGTGGGCGATCTCGTGGCCCAGCACAGCCTCGGCCTCGTCTTCGCTCATGTTGTGCAGCAGGCCGGTGGACACCGCCACCAGCGCGTTGTTGCGGTTGGCACCGGTGGCGAACGCGTTGATTTCCGGACCGTCATACACGGCCACTTCGGGCATGCCGATGCCGGCCGCCTTGGCCTGGCGCTCGACGGTGGCCAGCAGCCAGCGCTCGGTCGGGTTGCGCGGTTCGGTGATGACCACCGCACCGGTGGAACGCTTGGCCATCCACTTGGACAGCAGCAGCGAGATGAAGGAGCCACCAAAGCCGAAGATGCCGGCCATGACCAGCAGGCCGCTCATCGAACGGGAGTCCACGCCCAGGATGGACATCACGATGCCGGCGAGGATCAGCACCGCAAGGTTGGTGGCCAGGAAAAGGGCTACGCGGGTAAACATGGGGAATTCCGGCTCGGAAGGGGTCGATATCTGCCAATTTGCGGTGCAGTCAGCTTGAATTCAAGCGCCAACCTGACCGACGATTCAGCCAGCATGACCTCGCCTATCCCCTGCGGCCGCTTTGCGCCCTCGCCCACCGGCCTGCTGCACCCCGGTTCCCTGCTCGCCGCCCTCGGCAGCTGGCTGCTTGCGCGCCATCACGGCGGCCTGTGGCGGCTGCGCATCGAGGATGTCGACCCACCCCGCACCGTCGCGGGCGCGGCGCAGTCACAATTGCAGGCGCTGGCCGCCTTCGGCCTGGATCACGACGGCGACGTGCTCTGGCAGAGCGAACGTGGCGATGCCTACCAGGCCGCGCTGGACGTGCTGCTGGCCAGCGGTCTGGCCTTCGTCTGCCACTGCAGCCGCAGCGAAGTGGCCGCCAGCGGCGGCATCCACCATCGCTGCGTGGCGCGGCAACCGCGACCGGACCCCGCCGTCCGCTTCCGCGTGCCACCGGGCAGCGTGGTGCAGTTCGAGGATGGCCTGCGCGGCCTGCAGATCCAGGATGTGCACGCCGACGTCGGCGATTTCGTGCTGCGCCGCGCCGATGGCTGCTGGGCCTACCAGCTGGCCGTGGTGGTGGACGACGCCGCGCAGGGCGTCACCGAAGTGGTGCGCGGCGCCGACCTGCTCGATTCCACCGCGCGGCAGATCCTGCTGCAGCAGGCACTGGGGCTGGCGGTGCCGCGCTACTGGCACCTGCCCCTGCTGCTGGATGCGCCCGGCCACAAGCTGTCCAAATCGCTGGCCGCGCTGCCGGTAGACAGCGCGCGGCCGGTACCGGTGCTGCGCCAGCTATGGCAGCTGCTGGGCCAGGCGCCGGCTGCGCTGGAGGGCATCGACGAGGTACACGCGCTGCTGGCCGCCGCGCGCCGGGCCTTCGACCCCCAGCGGCTGCCACGCAGCGACATCCTGCTGCCACCGGGCGCACTTTCCGCGCCGATGTTGCAGAATCCCCTTTCCCCCACCTGAAACCCGGACAGCATTCCATGACTTCTCGCGTCGCACTGGTCACCGGCGGAACCGGCGGCATCGGCACCGCCATCTGCCAACGCCTGGCCGACCAGGGCCACCGGGTCGCCACCAATTACCGCGACGAGGCCAAGGCCCGCGCCTGGCAGCAGGCCATGACCGAACGCGGCTACAACGTGTCGATCTTCCCCGGCGATGTGTCCGACCCGGTCAGCGCCGAAGCGCTGATCCGCGCGGTTGAAGCCGAGCTGGGCCCGGTCGAGATCCTGGTCAACAACGCCGGCATCACCCGCGACACCACCTTCCACCGCATGCGCGCGGACCAGTGGCACGACGTGATCAACACCAACCTCAATTCGGTGTTCAACGTCACCCGTCCGGTCATTGAAGGCATGCGCCGCCGCGGCTGGGGCCGGGTCATCCAGATCAGCTCGATCAACGGCCTGAAGGGCCAGTACGGCCAGGCCAACTACGCCGCGGCCAAGGCCGGCATGCACGGCTTCACCATCTCCCTGGCGCGCGAGAACGCCGGCTTCGGCATCACCGTCAACACGATCTCGCCGGGCTACGTGGCCACCGACATGGTGATGGCGGTGCCGGAGGAAGTGCGCGCCAAGATCATCGCCGACATCCCCACCGGGCGCCTGGGCAAGCCGGAGGAAATCGCCTACGGCGTGTCCTTCCTGGTGGCTGACGAGGCCGCCTGGATCACCGGCAGCAACCTGGACATCAACGGCGGCCACCACATGGGCTGGTAAGGCCGCGCAGGCACCGGCAGCGGGCACGCGAAGGCCCCCTGCCGTTGGTCATGCTGCGCAGCACGCAAACCCTTGCTGCGCAACATGATCGGGCGTGAAACCCAAGCCCGGCGGGGGCTGCGGCGGTTGCCAAGGCTTGTGCACTGCGCCATGCTGCACATCTACAGTGACGAGTGACCGCTTCATGGCTGCGACCCGCATCATCAAGAAGTATCCGAACCGCCGTCTCTACGACACCGAAATTTCCAGCTACATCACCATAGAGGATGTGCGCCAGCTGATCCTGGACGGTGAAGACTTCGAGGTCCGCGACGCCAAGAGCGGCGATGACCTGACCCGTTCGGTCCTGCTGCAGATCATCGCCGACCAGGAACAGGACGGCGAACCGATGCTGTCCACTCAACTGCTGAGCCAGCTGATCCGCTTCTACGGCGATTCGCTGCAGGGCTTCATGGGCAACTACCTGGAGCGCAGCATGCAGGTCTTCCTCGACCAGCAGCAGCAGTTCCGCCAGCAGATGGGCAACCTGCTGGGCCAGACCCCGTGGGCGATGATGAACCAGCTGACCGAGCGCAACCTCGAGCTCTGGCAGGAATTCCAGCGCAACATGGGCACCGGCTTCGGCGGCCCGCGCCCCGGCGGTACGGGCACCGGCACCGGCACCAAGCCGAACGAGCCGGGTACCGGCACCGGCACCGGCGGCAAGACCCGGCGCTGAGACCACTGCCCAGCCCGAAACGAAGACGGCGCGCCCTGAGGCGCGCCGTTTTGTTTTGGATGCCGGCATCCCAGCGGGTAGAGTCGACCGTTGGTCGACTGCTCTTCGGTAGAGTCGACCGTTGGTCGACTTATGCGCGTAGCGCGGGCATTTCCGCCATCCGACCGAAAAGCAGTCGACCAACGGTCGACTCTACCCTCAACGCTTCGGCTTGCACCCCGTGCACACGCGCTCGACCTTGTAGCCCTTGGCCTTCAGCTTTTCCACGACCCCATCGCTGCCCAGCAGGTGCAGGCCGCCGACCACCACCAGCGTGCCGCCCTGCCCATCCTGCAGGTACGGAAGCAGCTTGGGCACCCAGGCATCGTTGCGCGCGGTGTTGATGCGCTGGTAGAGCTGCGGGTACTGCTGGCGCATTTCCACCGCCATCTTGTTCCACAGCAGGCGGTCATCGCCACGGCGCCAGGCGTCGTGCAGCATCAGCGACTGCGCATCGCCCTTCTCGGCCTGGTCCAGCGCCTCGGCCATCATCTGCCGCTGCTCCTGCAGGCTCATGCCATCGAGCAGGTTGATCTGGCTCTGCATGTCCTCCAGCCCGCCGGTCTGCTTGCCTGCCTTCTTTGCCTGCGCCATGAAGTAGCGGTCCAGGCCGAGGTTCGCATCCAGGCCCATCTTCTGCATCTGCCCGATGGTGATGTTGAGCGCGACGAACCAGCTCTTCATGCCCTGCAGCTGCGCCAGCGGCAGCTTGTTCTGCGTGGCATAGGCCTGCAGTTTCTGCCAGGTGGCATCATCCAGGTCACGCTTCAGTTCACTGCCATCGCGGCGGATGGCGGTCTGCACCATCTGGGTGGCGGCCTGGGTCGATTCCATCTCCTCCGGCGACACTTCGAACAGCACGCGCTTGGACGCGGTGAAGGCCTGCTCGACATCAGCCGACAAGGGGTAATCGGTGGGCTTGAGCAGGTGGAACGAGCCAAGCAGGTAAACGCGGGCATCGCCCGGGCCGGTCACCTTCCACAGCAACGGCACCGGCGGCTTGGCGGCCGGCGCTTCGGCCGGTGCGCCGCGGGCGGCGGCCAGGGGAGCGACCGCGCAGGCCAGCAACAGCACGGCACCGCGCAACAATGATCTGATCGACATGGTCAGCCTTCTCCTTCAGGCAGGTGATACGCCTTCTCACCAGCGTCCACGCGCAGGTCCAGCCGGTTTTCCGGCGGTGCCAACGGGCAGGTCGCATACGGGGTGAAAGCACAGGGCGGGTTGTAGGCGTGGTTGAAATCGATGCGCACGCTGCCATCGGCGGCCGGTGCATCGATGTCCAGGTAGCGCCCGGCCGGGTAACTGCCGTGGCCGCTGGTGCGGTCGGCAAAGACCAGGAACAGGGGCTCGCCCGGCGCGCCGATCGCTTCCAGGCGCCAGCTGCGCCCGTCGCGTTCGAATTCCACCGCACCTGCATTGGGCATTTCGGTGGTCAGACCGGTGATGTCCACGATCGGCAGGGTCTTGCCAGCGGGATGGGCGATGAAGCGTGCCTGCACCTGCCAGCCGGCACCGCCTGGCCAGTACTGCAGGCCGGCGAAATCGCGGCGCGCCGCGGCGTCGGCATGCTTCACCCGCAGCGCATCGCGCGGGCCGCGCCGGATGATGCTCAGATGGCCCTTGCCGCCATCGAAGGCGAGCACGGTGGGCGCCGGATCCTTGTCGGTGTTGATGCGCACGCGGCCACGCACCGGCTGGCCGTCCTGGCTGACATCCACGCCGGCTTCGGGACTGAACCACCACTGGTCGCCTTCGCGCCGCAGCAGGCCCAGCTTGTCCGGGCCCACGCCCAGGCGGATGCCGCTGCTGGCGCCGCTGCCGATGAAGTGCGACTTGTACTGCAGCCAGTGCAGGCCGACCAGCGCCGTCCAGCCGTCGGGCCGGGTCAGGTCTTCATAGCGCTGCACGCGCCATTGCTGCTGCGCGGCCGCGAACGCCGGATCTTCCTTCACCACCGCCACAGGCTCCGGTGACGGGCTGCAGGCGGCCAGCAACAAGGCGACCAGCAGTCCGCCCACTCCCCGATAACGCATGGATGCTCCCTCGATGTTGCGCCGCTCAACGGCCGCGCAGGAACCAGCGGTCGATCTCCGCCAGCGAAAAACGTGCCCAGGTCGGTCGCCCGTGGTTGCACTGGCCCGAGCGCTCGGTGATTTCCATATCGCGCAGCAGCGCGTTCATTTCCGGCACGGTCAGGCGCCGGTTGGCGCGCACGGCGCCGTGGCAGGCCATGGTCGACAGCAGCTCGTCGCGCGCACTGGCGATGCGCCGGCTCTGGCCATGCTCGCGCAGGTCGGTCAGCACGTCGCGCAGCAGGCCTTCCGGCTCGGCGTTGGCCAGCAGCGCGGGAATGCTGCGCACGTGCAGCGCGCCGGGGCCGGCACGGGTGACCTCGAAACCGAGCGCGGACAACGTCTCCGCCTCGGCTTCGGCAGTGTCGGCCTCGCGCTCGCCCACGGCCAACGTGATCGGCACCAGCAACGGCTGCGACTGCAGGCCGATGCCATCGTGTGCGTTCTTCAGGCGTTCGTAGCCGATGCGCTCGTGGGCGGCATGCATGTCCACCACGATCAGGCCTTCGGCGTTCTCGGCCAGGATGTAGATGCCATGCAGCTGCGCGATGGCGTAGCCCAACGGCGGCACGCCGGCATCGGCGCTGGTCACCGGCAGGCCGTTCTCGCTTGGCATCGGCGGCAGCGCGCTGCTGCGTTCGCCTGCACCGGGTGCGGCATACAGTGCGGCATAGGCGGCGGGCGCATCGGCGACCTGCAGGCCCAGCGGCTGCTGCGGGCGCCAACCGGAGAAACCGCCACCACCGCCGCCCGATCCCGGGGCCGCGCCGCGCACCAGGCCAAAGCCCGACGCACCCGCGCTGGACGGCATCGGCGCGCCGCTGGCATCGGCAGGATGGGCCGGACCGGCGCCGATCTCCTGTGCAGAGACACCAGCGCGGGTATCGGCCAGCGCATCCTTCAAGGTGCGGTAGACGAAGTCGTGCACCAGCCGCGAATCGCGGAAGCGCACTTCGTGCTTGGCCGGGTGCACGTTGACGTCGACGCGGGTCGGGTCCAGTTCCAGGAACAGCACGTAGGCCGGCTGGCGGCCGTGGTAGAGCACGTCGCCGTAAGCCATCTTCACCGCGTGGGCGACACTGCGGTCGCGCACCGAACGGCCATTGACGTACAGGTACTGCTGGTCGGCGCTGGCCCGCGAATAATGCGGCTGCGCGATCCAGCCATGCAGGCGCAGGCCGGCACCGGTGTGGTCCACGCGCACAGCCTGGTTGGCGAAGTCCTCGCCGAGCGTCTCGGCCAGGCGCGTATCGGAATACAGGTCACCCGGCTTGTAGCGGCGCGAGGCCTTGCCGTTGTGCGAGACGCGCAGCTCGACATCGGGGCGGGCCAGCGCCAGCGAGCGCAGCCACTCTTCGATATGGCCCATTTCAGTGCGCTCGGCACGCAGGAACTTGCGCCGCGCCGGCACGTTGTAGAACAGCTCGCGCACTTCCACCGTGGTGCCCGGTGCATGCGCACGCGGGGTCACTTCGCCGATCTTGCCGCCTTCGATCTGCAGCGCCGAGCCGTGCTCGTCATGCGCGCGGCGCGAGGCCAGGGTGAAACGGCTGACCGAGGCGATCGACGGCAGCGCTTCGCCGCGGAAGCCAAGGGTGGCCACCGATTCGAGGTCGTCGAGGTCGGCGATCTTGCTGGTGGCGTGCCGCGAGACGGCCAATGGCAGCTGCTCGGGGGCGATGCCACTGCCGTTGTCGCGGATGCGGATGAGGCGCACACCGCCCTCCTCCAGATCGATGTCCACGCGGCTGGCGCCGGCATCGATGGCATTCTCGACCAGTTCCTTGACCACCGACGCGGGCCGCTCGACCACTTCGCCGGCAGCGATCTGGTTGATGAGGATTTCCGGCAACGGCCGGATCGGGCGCGGATGGGTAGCAGACGTCATGCGGGGATGATAACGGAGGCACACGTCCGCCGGGCGCGGCCCGGCGCTACCGACCGCTCGATCCGCGGGTTATTTGCTGCCGCCGGCCATGGTGGCGGCGGCGTCGATCTCGGCCTGGGCGCGGGCCGCATACAGCGTGCCCGGCGGCGGCTGCCGGCTGAAGAAGGTGTGCACGCCGTCGAGCACCGCGCCAGCGACCTTGCGCTGGTAGGCTGGGTCGATCAGGCGGCGCTCTTCGTCCGGGTTGGAGATGAAGGCGGTTTCCACCAGCATCGCCGGCATGTCCGAAGTGCGCAGCACGGCGAAGTTGGCGCGCTCGAGGTTCGGCTTGTGGTTGTTGCCGATCCGCTTCAGGCCGCCCAGCACGTGGCCGGCCGCGTCTTCGGACGCCTTCATGTAACCGCTCTGGGCCAGGTCCAGCAGCACGTTGGCCAGGGTGCCTTCGGTCTGCTGCAGGCGCACGCCACCGACCAGGTCGGCCGCGTTTTCCTTGTCGGCCAGCCAGCGCGCGCGCTGCGAAGAGGCGCCCTTGGTGGACAGCACGTAGACCGACGAACCCGTGGCCGAACGGTTCTCGGCGGCGTCGGCATGGATCGAAATGAAGATGTCGGCCTTGTTCGCGCGCGCCTTCTGCGCACGCATCGGCAGCGGGATGAACACGTCGCTGTCGCGGGTCAGGTAGGCCTTCAGGCCCGGCGTGGCGTTGACCTGGCGGGCCAGTTCACGTGCCACCGCCAGGGTGACGTCCTTCTCGCGCTTGCCGGTCGGGCCGATCGCGCCCGGATCCTGGCCGCCATGACCCGGATCGATGGCCACCACCAGGTGGCGCATGCCTGGCTGCATGCGGATGCGCGAGGCATCGCTGGGCATGGCCGGCCGCGGTGCTTCGGCCGGCGCAGCGGCGGGCGCAGGCGTCGGCGCCGGTGCGGCGGCCACCACGGTACGGGTCGGCTGGCCAGCAAGGATCGCGGCCGGCGAAGACGACGAAGACGGCGGCGGCGTGCTGCCGGCACTGATGCCCGCAGCGGCCACCTGGGCCGGGGTGGTGGTCGGGGCCGGGGCCGGCGCAACCGGTGCGGCGGCGGTAGCACTGGCCTGCTGCTGCACCTGCGCGGTCAACAGCGCGGTGGCACGGGCGGCTTCGCCACGCGACTGCGCCGTCTGTGCGGCGGCCGTGCTGGCGGTGGACGGGGCGACGGGAGCAGTGGCCGCAGGCGCGGCACGGCTGGCGGCGGTGGCTGGACCATCGCCCGGCCATTCGATCACCAGCTGGGATTCGTTGCCTTCGCGCTGCATCTGCGGGCGGAACGGCGCCACCGATGCGGCCAGGTCGAAGACGACACGGAAAGTGCCCGGAACCGGCTGTCCGGTACGGACGGCGGTGACCACGCCCTGCGCGGCCGGCATCTTCAGGTTGTGCACGGCGCTGGAATCGGGGAAATCGATCACCAGGCGGTTCGGCGAGGACAGCGACAGGGTCTTGTAGCCGCCGCTGCCAACCAGTGAGATTTCCGCACGGGTGCCGGTCGCGCCGGTGTTCAGCTGGACCTGGCGGACCTCACCGGCCCACGCGCAGACGCTCGCCAGACCCAGTCCGACGGCGGCACAGATGGCGATGAGACGGTTCCCCAGGCGCATGGTCAGGATTCAATCACCGCGCTGAACGGAATGCAACACTTTTTTCCTTAATAATCCGTAACCTGCCGGTGTTTGTTCTCGTCAGCCCACAGAAATGGCCTGCAAGTCGCCCCCGTCGGGAAGCCGACCGAGCCATTCACGCCCGGCGTCGCTGGCCCCAGTGAGACGGACGCGTCGGCCCTGCCCCTCGATCTCCAGCGCCACCACCAGATCGGTGCGTGGCAGGGCGCCGGCGCCGCGCTCGGGCCATTCGACCAGCCACAGCACCGCGCTGCCCTCGTCCAGGCCAAGGAAATCCAGCTCGCCCGCCTGGCCGATGCGGTACAGGTCCAGGTGCCACGCTTCGCCACCGCTGGCCAGCGGGTAGCGCTCGACCAGGGTGTAGGTCGGGCTGCGGATCGCGCCCTGCACGCCCAATGCGCGCAGCAGCGCGCGTGCGGTGGTGGATTTGCCGGCGCCGAGATCGCCCCGCAGCTCGACCAGCGCCAGCGGCGGACGGGTGGCGGCCAGCCACTGGCCCAGCAGCTCGGTGGCTTCGCTGTCGGCCAGGAAGAATTCAGTCATTGCGGCAGTTCCGGGTTGGCCAGCCGCCGCAGGGGCGCCAGCAGATCAGTAGGGAGCAGGCCGCGTGCGCCATCGAGGGCGGCGGCATCGCCGGCCAGCGCATGCAGCAGGGCACCGCACGCGGCGGCGTCGAAGGCCTCCAGGCCCTGCGCGCGCAGGCTGGCGATGATGCCGGTGAGCAGATCACCCATGCCACCCACGGCCATGCCGGGGTTGCCGGCGGCAATCAGGCGCGGGGTCTGGCCCGGGGCGGCCACGATGCTGCCCGCCCCCTTCAGCACCACCACCGCGTGGTAGCGCTCGGCCAGCGCCTGTGCGCAGCGGTAGCGGTCGGCCTGGATCTCGGCCGTCGTGCATTCAAGCAGCCGCGCGGCCTCGCCCGGGTGCGGGGTCAGGATGGCATCGGGCAGCGCGCGCGGGTCGCGGGCCAGCAGGTTCAGGGCATCGGCATCAATCACCAGCGGCTTGCCACAGGCCAGCACGCGGGCAAACAGGGCGCGGGCCCAGTCGTCCTGGCCCAGCCCGGGGCCGATCGCCACGACACGGGCCTTGTCCAGCAGGTTCGGCAGCACGTCGCCGTCTTCCAGCGCATGCACCATCGCCTCCGGCAGCCGCGACAGCAGCGGGCCGACGTGGTCGCCACGGGTGCCGATGCTGAGCAGGCCGGCACCGGCGCGCAGGCCCGCCTCGGCGGCCAGGGCGATGGCGCCGCCACTGCCGTGGTTGCCCCCCACGCACAGCACATGGCCGGATTCACCCTTGTGGGTATTGGCGCGGCGCGGCGGCAGCAGGCGCGGCAGGCGATCGGCCGCCCAGCGCTGCGCACTGGCGCTCACCCCTTCCCAGGCCGCGCCATCCAGCTCCAGCGGCGCAAGCCGGCGCTGGCCGACATGGTCCAGCGCGCCACCGGTGAACAGGCCCCGGTGGTTGGCGATGAACTGCAGGGTCACCTGCGCGCGTACCGCCACGCCAGGCACCTGGCCGCGATCGGCGTCCACGCCACTGGGGACATCCAGCGCAAACACCGGCGCATCCTGGGCATTGATCGCCTCGATCAGCGCGCGGGCATCACCTTCCGGTGCGCGGTCCAGTCCCAGCCCGAACAACGCATCCACCAGCAGATCGCACGCCGGAAGCGCGCCGTCCACGGTTTCCACCTGGCCACCTGCGTCGGTGAACGCTGCGGCCGCCTGCCGGGCCAGCGCCGTGGCCGGCCGCTTCCCGGCCAGCGCGAACAGGCGCACCTGCCGGCCTGACTGCAGGGCGTGCGTCGCCAGCACGTAGCCATCGCCCCCGTTGTTGCCACTGCCCGCCACCACGCACAGCTGGCGGGCATCGGGCCATTGCTGCAGCAGGCACTGCCACGCGGCCAGACCGGCCTGGGACATCAGGCCCCAGCCGTCGTCGCCGGCCAGCGCGGTCGCGCGTGCATCCAGCGTGCGTGCAGCGGCGGAATCGAAGAGAAGGGAGAGATCGGGCATGCCGGGATTTTATACTGGTGCGCATGTTCCCCGTCCCCGCCCCCCTCGATCCGGCCCAGGCCGTCTCGCGCATCCGTGACCTGGCCCGCGCGCACGGCTTCCAGCGCTGTGGCATCGCCGGCATCGAGCTGGGCGAGGATGAGGCGCACCTGGCCGACTGGCTGGGCAAGGGCCTGTACGGCACGATGGACTGGATGGCCCGCCACGGCACCCTGCGCGCACGCCCGGCCGAGCTGCTGCCCGGCACCGTGCGGGTGATATCGGTGGGCATGGATTACAGCCACAAGGACGACACCGAAGCCTGGGCCACCCTCGCCGATCCGGGCCGCGCCTACGTCGCGCGTTACGCACTGGGCCGCGATTACCACAAGCTGATGCGCAACCGCCTGCAGAAGCTGGCCACGCAGATCAACGATGAAGTGGCGCCGCTGGGCTACCGCGTGTTCGTCGATTCGGCACCGGTGCTGGAACGTGCGCTGGCGCGCAATGCCGGGCTGGGCTGGATCGGCAAGCACACCTGCCTGATCGACCGCCACGGCGGCTCATGGTTCTTCATCGGCGAGATCTACATCGACATCCCGCTGCCGATCGATGCGCCTGCCACCGCCCACTGCGGCACCTGCACGCGCTGCATCGACATCTGCCCCACCCAGGCCATCATCGGCCCGCAGCGGCTGGATGCACGACGCTGCATTTCCTACCTCACCATCGAACACGACGGCGCCATCCCCGAGGACATGCGGCCGCTGATGGGCAACCGCATCTACGGCTGCGACGACTGCCAGCTGGTCTGTCCTTGGAACAAGTTCGCCAAGCGCACCGACGAGGCGGATTTTCGTACACGCAACAACCTCGATACCGCGCGCCTGGACCAGCTGTTCGCCTGGGACGAGGCCGAATTCCTGCGCCGCACCGAAGGCAGCCCGATCCGCCGCAGCGGCCATGAACGCTGGCTGCGCAACATCGCGGTGGCCCTGGGCAATGCACCGGCCTCGGCCGAGGCACTGGCCGCCCTGCAGACCCGCGTCGACGATCCTTCGCCGCTGGTGCGCGAGCACGTGCAATGGGCGCTGGCCCAGCACGGCGCGCGCTGACGTGCGATCCTGAGCGCCCTGCTCCGCCCGCCATCCGCCGTACCCATGCAGCCACGCAACAACGACGTCCTCACCCCCAGCCAGCTCAACACCCTGGCCCGCGACCTGCTGGAAGGCAGCTTCCCGGCGATCTGGGTCGAAGCCGAGCTGGGCAGCGTGGCCCGCCCCGCCTCCGGGCACCTGTACTTCACCCTGAAGGACGCACGCGCGCAGCTGCGCGCCGCCATGTTCCGGATGAAGGCGCAGTACCTGAAGTTCGTGCCGCGCGAAGGCATGCGCGTGCTGGTGCGCGGCAAGGTCACCCTGTACGACGCCCGTGGCGAGTACCAGATGGTGCTGGACCACATGGAGGAAGCCGGCGAAGGTGCGCTGCGCCGCGCCTTCGAGGAACTGAAGGCACGCCTTGAGGCCGAGGGCCTGTTCGACCCGGCACGCAAGCGGCCGATGCCGGCGCACGTGCAGCGCCTGGCAGTGATCACCTCGCCCACCGGCGCCGCCGTGCGCGACGTGCTGAGCGTGCTGGCCCGCCGTTTCCCGCTGCTGGAAGTGGACCTGCTGCCGACCCTGGTCCAGGGCAGCACGGCCGCCGCGCAGATCACCCGCCTGCTGCAGGCCGCCGATGCCAGTGGGCGTTACGACGTGATCCTGCTGACCCGTGGTGGTGGTTCGCTGGAGGATCTGTGGTCCTTCAACGACGAGGCACTGGCCCGCGCCATCGCCGCCAGCGGCACCCCGGTGGTGTCGGCGGTGGGTCACGAAACCGACTTCAGCCTGAGTGATTTCGCCGCCGACCTGCGCGCGCCGACGCCGTCGGTGGCCGCCGAACTGCTGGTGCCCGACCAGCGCGAACTGACCCTGCGCCTGCGCCGCACCGCCGCGCGCATGGTGCAGCTGCAGCGGCACACGATGCAGCAGGCGATGCAGCGCGCCGACCGCGCCCTGCTGCGCCTGAACGCACAGAGCCCGCAGGCGCGCCTGGACCTGCTGCGTCGCCGCCAGCTCGACCTGGGCCGGCGCCTGCATGCAGCCTTCAACCAGCAGCAGGAGCGCCGTGCGGCGCGCCTGCGCCACGCAGCAGCAATCCTGCGCGGTCACCATCCGCAGCGCCAGCTGGACGAGATGCAGCGGCGCCTGGCCGCCCTGCGCGGCCGCCCGCAGGCGGCGCTGCAGCGCTTGCTGCAACGGGACGCATTGCGGCTGCGTGGGCTGGCGCGTTCGCTGGAGGCGGTGAGCCCGCTGGCGACGGTGGCACGTGGCTACAGCATCCTGACGCGCCGTGATGACGGCACGCTGGTGCGGCAGGTCGGGCAGGTACAGCCGGGGGACGCCCTGCAGGCGCGCGTCGGTGACGGCGTGATCGACGTGCTGGTCAAGTAAGGGGTTGTTCGGCAGGGCTTGCAGCCCTGCACCTGCGGTAGTGCCGGCCGCTGGCCGGCAACGTCAAGATCAACAGCGGGCTATCCGTGGGATGGCGGGGCGGTGGCGGTTGGTGGGTGCCGACCGTTGGTCGGCACATCTGTCAGATATCGAATGAATCATCCACGCATGGCGTGGATCTACTGGCAACGGCGGCGATTGGTGGGTGTCGACCGTTGGTCGGCACATCTGTCAGATGTCGAATGAATCATCCACGCATGGCGTGGATCTACTGGCAACGGCGGCGATTGGTGGGTGCCGACCGTTGGTCGGCACATCGGTCAGATATCGAATGAATCATCCACGCATGGCGTGGATCTACTGGAACGCGCGGCTTTTGGCAGGTGTCGACCTTGGTCGACACATCTGTCAGATGTCGAATGAAACATCCACGCATGGCGTGGATCTACTGGCAACGGCGGCGGTTGGTGGGTGCCGACCGTTGGTCGGCACATCTGTCAGATATCGAATGAATCATCCACGCATGGCGTGGATCTACTGGCAACGGCGGCGATTGGTGGGTGTCGACCTTGGTCGACACATCTGTCAGATATCGAATGAATTCATCCGTGTCGACCAAGGTCGACACCTACCAGAGCCGACCCCGTGCCGACCAACGGTCGGCACCCACCAACAGCAGCGTCATGCCGTTCCGACAGATCGCGGAAAACTGTCGAAGGCGGGGTGGGTCCGGTTGAGGGGGTGTGAGCGCCATGGATGGCGCGACCAAGCCCCCATGGATGGGTTTACGGCGTCCCCCTCAACCGGACCCACCCCGCCAACCCACGGAATGCCGGCTTTTGACGTTGACGTTGACGTTGATTGAGCAGGTGCAGGGCTGCAAGCCCTGCAAAACAAACAACACCCTACTTCGCCTGCTCGCAGAACTTCTGCCGGTACTCCAGTGCCTTCGGCATCAGCGCCTGCAGGTTCTGGATCCGGGTGCCCGGGTTGGGATGGGTCGAGGAAAACTCCGGCGGCGACTGCCCGCCACTGGCCTGCCCCATCCGCTCCCACAACGGCACCGCCTCGCGCGGGTCGAAGCACGCCGCCGCCGCCAGCATCAGCCCCACCTCATCGGCCTGGGTCTCGTGGCTGCGCGCATACGGCAGCAGATAACCGTAGCCCATCGCCGACATCATCATCTGTTGCTGCTGCGCATCCATGCCGCTGGCCGCGCCCGCCATCTGCCCGATCTGCGTCAGCTTCTGCTGCGCCATGCGCTGCGCACCATGGCGCAGCAACGCATGGGCGATCTCATGGCCCATCACCACCGCCATCGCATCGGTGGTGCGCGCCACCGGCACCAGCCCGGTGTACACCGCCATCTTGCCGCCCGGCAGGCAGAACGCGTTGGCCTGGTCGGACGGGATGACGTTGACCTCCCAGTCGAAATCACGCGAGAAGTGCCCGGGCTGCACGCCGTGCTCCTGCGCCAGCGCGGTCTCCACCACGTCCACCTTGGCGATCAGGCGCTGCGCGATGGCGCGGATGTCGCGCGAAATCTGCGCGTTCGGATCCAGCGGCCGCTCCTGCGACAGGATCTCCTGGTACGCCTGCAGGCCCAGCGCTTTTTCCTGGCTGGCATCCAGGGTGCTGTCGATCAGCACCTTCTCGCCCGTGTAGGGGTCGACCGAGCGGTTGGAAAACCAGTAGAACGCCGCATAGCCGGCCGCCAGCAGCAGCACCCACCAGCGGATGTTGCCGAACAGGCCGCGCCGGGGGCCCTGTTGCGGCGAGCGGGAAAAGGGATCGTTGCGCATCGACAGGCCTTCCAGCAGACCCCGCCGGCCGGCGGGCACGGCGCAATCTTAGTGCGCCGCCGCCCAGGGCGGGTGAAGCCGCTGCGGGATCAGATGCCGCGCACCAGGCGGAAGCCGATGCGCGCGCTGGTGGTGTCCGAATCCTGCGACTGGCGCCAGGCGGCGCGGGTCTGTTCCGGTGCGTTGGCCCAGTTGCCGCCACGGATGACCCGCGAGCGGCAGCCCGGGTTGAACCACGGCGCGCCATCGGACGGGGCGCGCCGGTAGCTGGCATGCCAGCAGTCGGCCACCCACTCGCTGAGGTTGCCGGACAGGTCGTGCAGGCCGAAAGCATTGGCCTGGAAGGTGGCCACCGGTGCCGGGCCCCACCAGCCATCGCCGTAGCCGACGAAGGCGTTCTGCCAGTGCCGGCCCGAGGGCGAGACATCGCGGCTGCCGGTGTAGTTGCCGTTGCCTTCCGGCGGCAGGCCGGCATCGCCCCAGGGGTAGCGGCCACTGTTGCCGCCCCGCATCGCGTACTCGAACTCGGCTTCGCTGGGCAGGCGGTAGGAACGACCGGTCTGCTCGGACAGCCACGTGGCGTAGTTCTCGGCGTCGCGCACGCTCACGTGCATCACTGGCGAATTGCCCATCGCCCGGCTGCCGTCGTAATCCGAGCGCCAGTCCACGCCGCTGCGGCGGATGAAGTTGCCGCTGCGCTCGTCATAGACCACCGAATGGCCGCGCCGGGTCGCGCGCGGGCGGGCGTTGGTCGCCTTCACATAGCGCTCGAAGTCGCTCACGGTCACTTCGGTGATGGCCATCGCAAAGCCGCGCTCGAAGCGCACGTAGTGCGAGGGCCGCTCGGCGTCGGTGGCACCGGGCTCGGTATCGCCGGCGCCCATCTGGAAGCCGCCATGCGGCACCACGATCATCTGCGGGCCACGGCCGCCGTCACGCAGTGCATCGCTGAACACCTGGCCGGGGCGGAAGCTGCCGTAATGGGTGGCCAGGTCGATGCGCTCGCGCAGCTGCGCCACCACCGGGTCACCGGGCAGGGCGATGCGCAGCGCTTCGGCCAGTTTCTCGCGCGCCGGCTTCAGCCCCTGCGGCGTGGTCAGGTCGCGCAGGCCACCGTCACGCAGCTGCACCAGCGCCGTGGCACGGATCTGTTCGATGCGCTCGAAGGCATCGGCGATGGTCGGCGAGGAATCGCGCACCTTGCTGGCCTCGGCCAGCCAGGTACCGGCACTGGCGAAGTCGCGCGCACGCGCGGCGTCCTCGGCACGGCGGATCAGCCCACTCTCCGCCGCCGCGAGGCCCTGCCGCGCACGCCGGTTGTCCTTGTCCAGGGCCAGCGCTTCCCGGAAATTGGGAATGGCGCCGTCGCCGTCCTCGCCGATGCGGTCGGCACGCAGGTCATCCTCACCGGCACGGTTGTAGGCCACCACGCGCTGCGCGGTCTCCACCCGGCCCTGCAGCGCGCGCACCTTGTCGTCCTTCGGCGCCAGGGTCAACAGCACCAGCGCCTGCCGGCTGGCTTCAGCCAGCGCCTCGCGCTGCTTCAGCGGCCGCGCCAGCAGCGCGTCGGCCTGCTGCAGCAGGCGTTGCCGGGCCCGCTGCAGGCCATCGCGGGCCTGGCGATCGTCCGGATCCTCCTCCTGCACCGCCAGCCACAGCGGGATGGCCGCGTCGGCATCCTCGTACAGGTGGTCGCGGGCGAAGGCCTGCCCGGCAGCACGGCGCAGCTGCGCCTGGCTGCGCTGCTGCCGGTCCACCCGGGGCGGCGTCCACTGCTGGATGTCCTCGGCCGCGTCATCATCGGCGATGGTGACGGTGCCCTGCCCCGGCGCGTCCGCGGGCTGGGCCTGCGCCGGACGCTCCTCATCGGCCCCGCTGGCGGGCACCGGGGGCGGCGGCGTGCAGCCGGCCAGGGCAACGGCCAGGGCGGTGCACAGCGCGGACGACAGCGGAAAACGCAAGCGGGGGCTCCTTCAACACGGATGCGGACCGACGTTAGGCTATTCTCCCCTGCCTGAGCAAACCCGAGTAGTAGGCCCTGACACGTGGCAACCTGGATCACCACCCCCGCCGAGCTGGACACGTACCGCCAGCAGCGCCCGAGCCGCATCGGCCTGGACACCGAATTCATCCGTGAACGCACCTTCTGGCCGCAGCTTGCGCTGGTGCAGATGGCCGTCGGCGATGACATCCTGCTGATCGACCCGCTGATTCCCGGCATGCCCGAAGCCCTGGCCCCGTGGCTGGCCGATGAATCCATCACGAAGGTGATGCACAGCGCCAGCGAAGACCTGGTGGCGTTCAAGTGGACCTGCGGCGTGCTGCCGCGGCCGCTGTTCGACACCCAGATCGGTGCAGCGCTGGCCGGCATCGGTGCCGGCATGGGCTACCAGAAGCTGGTGCAGGAAATCACCGGCGTCGCCCTGGCCAAGGGTGAAACCCGCTCGGACTGGATGCGCCGGCCGCTGTCCGATTCGCAGCTGCAGTACGCCGCCGACGACGTCGAGCATCTGTTCGCGCTGCATGACGCCATCGACGGCAAGCTGCAGGCGCTGGGCCGCCAGCAGTGGCTGCACGATGATGGCGAGCGCCTGCTGGCCAGCGTAGCCAACGATGAAGAACGCTGGCCACACCTGGGCATGCGCGCGGCGCAGTTCCTCGATGCCGCGGCCCAGCGCCGCCTGCTGCGCCTGCTGCGCTGGCGCGATATGCAGGCACGCAGCAGCGACCGCCCGCGCAGCTGGATCCTGGACAACGAGCTGGCCGCCACCCTGGCGCGCACGCCGCCGGCCGACGAGGCGGCGCTGGGCAAGCTGTTCGAGCAGTTCCCGAAGGCACCGCGCAAGCTGGCCGGCGCGGTCTGGCAGGCCTTGTCCACGCCGCTGGACGACGAAGCCGATGCACCGCTGGCAATGCAGGCCAGCGATACCAACAAGCAGCTGCTGAAGAAGCTGCAGGATGCGGTGGCCGAGCGCAGCCGCGAGCTGGGCCTGGCCGACGGCGTGCTGGCCTCGCGCAAGCACCTGGAAAGCTACCTGGAGCGTCGCCAGTGGCCCGCCGCACTGGCTGGCTGGCGCCAGCAGGAACTGGAAGCGCGCCTGCAGGCACTGCTGCCGGCACGTTGATGGCGCGGCGCCGGTTGGGGCCGGCTGCACCGCCCAGAGCAGTCGACTGACAGTCGACTCTACCGGCCTGCGGCGATCCTCACCGGAGGCCGGCTGGGTAGAGTCGACCGTTGGTCGACTACCGCGCGCAGCGCGACCGTGCCGCTGCACCGCCCGGAGCAGTCGACTGACAGTCGACTCTACCGGCCTGCGGCGATCCTCACCGGAGGTCGGCTGGGTAGAGTCGACCGTTGGTCGACTATCGCGCGCAGCGCGGGTGTGCGGCTGCACCGCCCAGAGCAGTCGACTGACAGTCGACTCTACCGGCCTGCGGCGATCCTCACCGGAGGCCGGCTGGGTAGAGTCGACCGTTGGTCGACTACCGCGCGCAGCGCGGGTGTGCGGCTGCACCGCCCAGAGCAGTCGACTGACAGTCGACTCTACCGGCCTGCGGCGATCCTCACCGGAGGCCGGCTGGGTAGAGTCGACCGTTGGTCGACTACCGCGCGCAGCGCGGGTGTGCGGCTGCACCGCCCAGAGCAGTCGACTGACAGTCGACTCTACCGGCCTGCGGCGACCCTCACCGGAGGCCGGCTGGGTAGAGTCGACCGTTGGTCGACTATCGCGCGCAGCGCAGGTGTTCTGCTGCACCGCCCAGAGCAGTCGACTGACAGTCGACTCTACCGGCCTGCGGCGATCCTCACCGGAGGCCGGATGGGTAGAGTCGACCGTTGGTCGACTATCGCGCGCAGCGCGACCGTGCCGCTGCACCGCCCAGAGCAGTCGACTGACAGTCGACTCTACCGGCCTGCGGCGATCCTCACCGGAGGCCGGCTGGGTAGAGTCGACCGTTGGTCGACTACCGCGCGCAGCGCGGGTGTGCGGCTGCACCGCCCAGAGCAGTCGACTGACAGTCGACTCTACCGGCCTGCGGCGATCCTCACCGGAGGCCGGCTGGGTAGAGTCGACCGTTGGTCGACTACCGCGCGCAGCGCGGGTGTGCGGCTGCACCGCCCAGAGCAGTCGACTGACAGTCGACTCTACCGGCCTGCGGCGATCCTCACCGGAGGCCGGCTGGGTAGAGTCGACCGTTGGTCGACTACCGCGCGCAGCGCAGGTGTTCTGCTGCACCGCCCAGAGCAGTCGACTGACAGTCGACTCTACCGGCCTGCGGCGATCCTCACCGGAGGCCGGATGGGTAGAGTCGACCGTTGGTCGACTATCGCGCGCAGCGCGACCGTGCCGCCGTCCTCACCGTCGCTCAGACGTAACCGCGTTCCTTCAACCGCCCCCAGCGCTCCGGCCCGATCGCCCGGCGCAGCCCGGGCAGCGGGTCGATGCTCCCCGTGTTGTCAGCCACGGCCACCACGAAATCATCGGTGGCTGCGAGCAGCGCGCGGCGTTCGGGTGCGTCCAGCCAGGCCGCCACGTTCTTCAGCACGCGCTTGGCCGACGCATCGCTGCCGCGCATTTCCATGTACTGCGAATGCCGCTTGCAGGCCTCGACCAGCGCAACATCGTCGAACCAGCACTCGTGCGCATCGCCCTGCACGCCTCGCATCTCATCCGGCACCCACAGGTAATAGGCCACGTCCTCGCCACGCGCCAGCACCGCCTCCCGGTAGGGCTGCCGGCCCCACACCAGGAACGGCGGCCAGGCCGCGGTAAAGTCGCTTTCGGTGAAGCACAGCAGCAGGCAGTACAGCGGCTCATCGCGCGGGATGCGCGGCAGTTGGGCCGCAATCGCCTCGATCAGCAGGCGCTCGACGTCAGCGGTGACCGTGGCCAGCGTCTCGCCCGGGCGTGGCCGCTGGTACTGCAGCCGGCGCTGGCCGGTGGCGCGTCCATTCTTGTCCAGGTACTCCAGCACGATGCGGTCCAGCTGGCCGGCATCGTTGTAGCTGTAGACATCCTGGCACCACCAGGTGCGCCCGGTCGTGCTCCAGTTGCACATCACTTCGCGCAGCAGCCGGTCGCCCTGCCAGTGGTAGGTGCGGTCGATGCCGCGGCCATGGTTCACCAGGTCCAGTGCCTGCAGGCGCCCACCTTCCTCGCGGAATTCCCAGGCGTCGCTGATGTGGCCGCCATCATGGAAAGTGAGGTAGTGGCGGCAGTCCTGCTGGTGCAGCCACACGCCGATGCGACCGGACGGGCCGCGCTCGAACACGATGCGCCCTTCCCCATCGAGGCCGTGCTGCACGTGCTTGCGCGCATCCGCCTTTGCTTCGGCCACCCAGCGCGGCGCTGGCGTGCCCGTGGACTCGCGCGGAAACGGCGTGATGTATCCCATCGATGCGGTCGCCCAGCGCCAGCTCACCACCTGTGCTTCGCAGCGCGCCTGCAGCGCGAGCGCAGTGATGGGGTCGGCATGGTCCTGGTACAGGGATTTCAGCATGGTCGAGATCCATTCAACACGGCGCGCGAACATAGCATGTGCCTTCGCGCCGTCGCGGCACGCAGGTCGCGGAAACGACAACGCCCCGCAGTGCGGGGCGTTGCCGGTGGCTGCATGACGCCAGCGCTTACCAGTTCATGTTCAGCGAGACACCCACGGTGCGCGGTTCGTTGTAGACCGCGGCCATGTAGTTCTCGATCACGCCCTTGAGGTTCTTCTCGTTGGTGATGTTGCGCGCGAACAGCGCCACTTCGTAGGCACCGTAGTTGCCGGAGTAACCCAGCTTCAGGCCGCCTTCGAAATCACCCTTGGAGTTGAATTCCTTGCTGTCGTACAGGACGAAGCTGGTGTAACCCTGCTTGTTCCAGTCGGTGGACACGAACATCGTGCCGGCATCGCTGACCGGGAAGTCGTAACGGGCAGCGAAGTTCACGTTGTACTTCGGCGCGTTCGGCAGCGGATTGCCGTCGATCTGGGCGAAGGTGTTCGCACCGACCTTGATGGTCGGGTCATTCACGGTGCACACCACCGCGCCGTTCAGCGCACACACCTGCGCGTACACGCGCTTGTCCTGCACTTCGCTGTGCAGCAGGCTGACGCCGGCGCTCAGGGTCAGGTTCGGGATCGGGCGCAGTTCCATGTCGGCTTCAAAGCCGTACGCCTTGGCCTTGTCTGCGTTGAACAGCACGCCGTTGCCGTCCGAATCGTTGCCGTTGAGCTGGATGTCGTTGACGGTGTAGGTGAACGCGGTGGCGTTCAGGCGCAGGCGGTTGTCCCACAGGCTGCTCTTCACGCCCGCTTCCCACGACAGGATCGTTTCCGAATCGGCGGTGGTGAAGTCGGCATTGAACACCGCCGAACGGCCCTGGATGGTCGGGCCGCGGAAGCCACGGGCAACCTTCGCGTAGACGCTCACGTTCGGGTTGAACTGGTACATCGCGCTCAGGTCCCAGCTCGGGGTGGTATCGGACATCTTCACGTCCGTACGGCCCTTGTAGGTGACCACGCCGGCAGCGGTGTCAGCGGTCTTCAGCAGGCGGGTGTGCTTCTCGTCCTTGGTCTGGCGCAGGCCGGCGGTGATGCTGAACTTGTCGGTGAAGGCGTAGCTGATCTGGCCGAAACCGGCCCACGAGGTGTTCTTGTTGCGCAGGCGCACCCAGTTGTTCGGGTTGCGGGCCGCGCCCTGCAGGAACCACGCGCGCTGGTAGAAATCGGTGGTGTCGCTGCCGTTGAAGTAGAACGCGCCGGCCTGCCACTGCAGGGCGTTGTCATCGTGGCTGGCCAGGCGGAATTCCTGGGTCCACTGGTCAAGGTCGCGGATCTGGCCCATCGACTGGCCGTAGCCGTTCGGCACGCCGTTGACCGGGAAGTTCACCGCTGCGCCGCCGTCGGTGTCACCACGGCTGTAGCCGGAGGTGGTTTCGTAAGCGGTGATCGAGGTGAAGTCGACCGCGCCGAAGTCATAGCGCGCCTTCACCGAGCCGCCGTAGGTCTTGTAGGCCTGCGGGTTGTTGTCGGCTTCGTCGTAGGCGACCTTGTCGCGCGGCACGTCGGTCTGGTTCGAGCCCTTGGTCAGCGCGTTGCGCAGGAACAGGGTCGAGGTGCCTTCGTAATCGCGGGCGTGGGCCGAGGCCAGGATCGAGAACTGGTCGCTCGGGGTCAGCAGCAGCTGCGCGCGCACGTTGCGGTCATCGAAGCCGCCCATGGCGTTCTTCTTCGGGCTGACCGTGCCATCGGCGCTGGGGCCGGTGTAGGTGTTGTCGACGTAGTCGTCGCGGTGCTGGTACAGGGCCGACACGCGGAACGCGGCGACATCGTTGATCGGGCCACCGAAGCCGCCGTCGATCGAGACGCTGTTGTAACTGGCATAGCTGGCGCTGACGCGGCCGCTATAGTCTTCGCTCGGCTTGATGGTGTCGAACTTGACGATGCCGGCGGTGGTGTTGCGGCCGAACAGCGAGCCCTGCGGGCCGCGCAGCACTTCCACCTGGTCCACGTCATAGACCGGGTTGGACTTCAGCACCACGTGCTCCAGCACCACGTCGTCCTGGATGATCGACACCGGCTGCGAGGCACCCAGGTAGAAGTCGATGTTGCCCAGGCCGCGGATGTAGAAGCGCGGGAAGATGCGGCCGGTGGTGGTTTCCGCATACAGGCTCGGCACGCGGCCGGACAGCGCCAGCAGGGTGTCGTCGCCGCCGGCGGTGAAGTCGCGCATGCGCTCGCCCTGCACCACGCCCACCGATACCGGCACTTCCTGCAGGTTCTGCTCACGGTGTTCGGCGGTCACGGTGATGGTGTCCAGACCGGTCGGGGTCGGCGCGCTGTCCTGCGCGGCGGCACCGAAGCTGCCGACCAGGGCCAGGCCGGCACAGGCCAGGGCCAGCGGGTGGCGACGGAAAGAAACAAAAGACGACATGCCCGACGAACGGCGGGAATCGGTATGGGAAGGCATCGAGAGCTCTGAGGAGGCATCCGTGCGGCCTGCGCGAGCCGGGCGGTAGAAAAGGGAGACACTGCGCAAGCGTTCATTATCGCCCGAATTGTTACGATTTCGTTGCGCACCCCGTCGCAGTCAGGTTCCCGCCCACTGCGGCAAAGTGGGGGCGGCAGCGAACACCACCGCCCCCGGGCCCTGCTCCCCTTACACGCCTGCAGCCAACGGAGAACGTGCCAGCACGAAGCGGCCGGCCGCCTCCTGCAGGGCATGCGCCTGGCTGCTCATCGCCCGTGCCGACGCCGACGCCTCCTCCACCAGCGCAGCGTTCTGCTGGGTCACGCCGTCCATCTGCACGATGCTCTGGTTGACCAGCTCGATACCGGCGGCCTGTTCCTGGCAGGCATGGGCGATCTCGCCCACCAGTCCCCCCAGCTCGGTCACTGACGCCACCACGTCCTGGATGGTCCGTCCGGCATCACCGGCCAGCACGTTGCCTTCGGCCACCCGGGCGACCGAATCCTCGATCAGCCCCTTGATCTCCGCGGCGGCCAGCGTGGAGCGCTGCGCCAGCGCCCGCACCTCGCTGGCGACCACCGCAAAACCGCGCCCTTCCTCACCGGCCCGCGCCGCTTCAACCGCCGCGTTCAACGCCAGGATGTTGGTCTGGAAGGCGATGCCATCGATCACCGCGATGATCTCGGCGATGCGCCGCGATGCCGCGTCGATCAGGCCCATCGTCGCCTGCATCTCCGCCATTGCAACGCCACCGCGCCCGGCCACCTGTGCCGCCTCGCTCGCCAGCTGGTCGGCGCGGCGCGCATGGTCGGCGTTCTGGCGCACGGCCGAGGTCATCTCCTCGATCGACGCCGCCGACTCTTCCAGGTTGGCCGCCTGCTGTTCGGTGCGACGCGACAGATCGTCGTTGCCGGCGGCGATCTCCGCTGCGGCCAGGCTCACCGCGCCGGCCGCCTGCTGGATGCGGCCGACGATGCCGGTCAGCGCGCCCACGGTGGCATTGGCGTCCCCGCGCATGCGAGCGAACACGCCCTGCGACTGGCCATCGATGCGGTGGCGCAGGTCACCTTCGGCCAGGTTGCGCAGCAACCCCGAAAGCGCCATCAGGTTTTCATCGGCCGTGCCCATCACACTGTTCAGGCCCTGCACCATCTGCCGGAAATCGTTGGCAAAGGCCTGCGCATCACCGCGCACGCTGAAGTCGCCAGCGGCAGCGGCCGCCACCAGGCGCTTGATCTCGCCGTTGATCCCCTGCAGTTTCGAACGCACGCCATTGAGCGCCTGGGTGATGGCCACCTGTTCGCCCGGCAGCACGTCCATCGTCTGCTGCAGGTCGCCCTCGGCATAGCGCTCGACCAGCGCAACCATGCGCTGCTGGGTCTGCAGGTGTGCGGCCACCAGCGCGTTGGTGCCGGCCACCATGGCGCGGAATTCACCCTCGAACGCCTGTTCGTCGATGCGGTGGCTGACCACGCCGGCCGCGTGCTGTTCGCCCATGGCCGCCTGCGCCTGCAGGATCTCCCGCAGCTTGGAGCGCATCTGCTGCAGCGAACCCAGCACGCGGCCGACCTCGTCGTCCCGGCGCACCTCGATCTCGCGGTCCAGGCGCCCGCTTGCCACGTCACGCGCGACCTGCGCGGCGGCGGCCAGCGGGCGTCCCAGCAACCGGCGCACCACCAGCACGATCAAGGTCACCACCGTGGCCAGTGCCAGCGCCGAGATCAGCGCGATGCGCAGCATCAGGCCGTTGAGCACATCGTCCAGCACCGACTGCGGCTCGAGGCCGAGCACCAGCCACTGCCACGGACCGTAGCGCTGTGCCGAGGCGAACCACGCCTGCTCGCTGCCACCCGCAGCCGGGCTCAGATGCAGGCGCGCCTGCGTGCTGCTGCCATCCAGCAACGCCTGCAGCGCCGGCAGGTCCTGCGCGGCCACCCGCTCCTGCAGCAGCCCGCCCTCGCCGTCGGTAGCGGCCACCACGCGGCCGCGCTCCTTGCCGGCGCGGGTATCGAGCACGATGAAGCGCCCTTCGCGGCCCAGCGTGGCCTCGCGCAGGCGCGCCTTCAGCGCGGCCAGGCCCTGCGAATAGTCCTGGCCGACGAAGGCGATGCCGGCCACGCTGCCATCGGCCGCGCGGATCGGCATGTAGTGGGTCATGTAATCGGTGCCGAACAGGTGCGCCGGACCGGTGTAGCCCTGCCCGCCCAGCACCCGCGCATACGCGGGATTGGCGTGGTCAAGCACGGTGCCCAGCACGCGCTCGCCCTGCGCGTTGCGCAGCGACGTAGCCACGCGCACGAAATCATCGCCATCGCGCACGAACACCGTGGCCACGCCACCGGTGGCGTCGGCGAAGCGATCGACTTCGGTCGACGCCGGGCCGATGGCCTGGCTGCCCAGGCGCAGCGTCGGCGCACTGCGGCCGGCCACATCGATGGTTGCGGTGCCATCGGCCTGCGCCTCACCCTGCGGCAGCATCGCGCGGAAGGTACCGGCGATGCGCTCGGTGCTTTCGCTCAGGCTGCGGTCGTACAACTGCACCGAATCGCGCATCAGCACGGTGGCGGTGTCCAGGCCAGCGCTCACGCGCTGCTGGTAACTGTCAGCGGTGTCGCGGTAGATCAGGACCGCCAGGGCGGCGAAGGCGACGGTGGTGATCGCGGCCATCAACAGGGCAAGCCGCGAGGCGATGGTCAACGAGCGGCGCGGCGGCGAGGCAGAGAAACGGGAGGCAGCAGGGGTCATCATGGAAAAACGGATCCGTGGAAGGGAGTGCTCGAAAGCGCACCCCCGTTAACGGCACCGTTCTGGTCCTCTTTACGCCCGCCGCCTAGCCGGATCTGGTTATTGACGGCGCCAAGCCATTGATTCAGAAACCTTGTTCAGCTTCGCCACTGGCGTCGGCGGGCCCCGGGCCCAGCACCGTGCGTGCGCCGGCAGTGCCATCAGCGCCCACGGTGGCCACCGCGTGCAGCTGGTCCAGGCGGATGCGGCGCTCGCCGTCGGGCGCATCCAGCAGCAGGAACTCTTCCTTGTCCGCAGTGCTCTCGGTGGTCCGCGCCCGCGCCACGAAACGGCTGCCGTCGCGCAGTTCGACCTGCAGCAGGGCGCGGTGCAGGCAGGCGATTTCCAGCACATCGCGCAGGTCGCACTCCAGCGGGTGGTAGTCGGTCATGTGGGGTTCCTCGGCGGTGAAATTACCCAGCGTAACTGCGGTGGGCCTGCTTCAGTTGCTGGCTTCCGGTCCAGGCAACAGAGAAAGGCTGGCCTCGACCAGTGCGAGCAGGCGTTCGCGGCTGACACCGTCCCGCGCCTGTACCGAAATGCCATGCAGAAGCGCGGCGAAAAGATCGCCCAGCGCCTGCACCCCGGTACCAGCAGGCAACTCGCCTGCGGCCTGGGCCTGCTGCAGGCGCGCGATGATCTCCACCGTCCGCTGGCGGCGGTGGCTGGCCAGCCAATCCTGCACGCCCTCGCCTTCGGGCGACACGCTGCTGGCCGAAGACACCACCAGGCAACCGTGTGGGCGCCCGCGCCGGGTGTAGGCCAGTACCGCTTCGCGCAGCATGGTGCCGATTGCCTCGCGCAACGTCGCCTGCTCCAGCGCGCGCGGCGCAAAACCACCCTCGCCGTCCTCGTACAGCGCAACCGCTTCGCGGAACAGCTGCTCCTTGCTGCCGAACGCGGCATAGATGCGTGCCGAGGCGATGCCCAGGGCCTCGACCAGCGCCGACATCGAGGTGCCTTCGTAGCCGTGCTGCCAGAACAGCAGCATCGCCTTGCGCAACGCCTGGTCCCTGTCGAATTCGCGCGGTCGCCCTGCCATCAGCCTGCCTGCTCCAGTGAGGCGCGCAGTGTAACGCGGGTGTTGACCGCCGCGAGGGAGGAACCTATTCTTTGTCGCTCGACAAACAATTGGAGCAACACATGCAGACCCTCAAGGGCCCCAGCCTGCACCTGGCGCAGTTCGCCAGCGACCAGGCCCCCTTCAACAGCCTCGCCGGCATCGCTGCGTGGGCCGCCGGCCACGGCTTCAAGGCGCTGCAGGTTCCTGCCTGGGATGCACGCCTGTTCGACCTCGCCACGGCTGCCGACAGCCAGGACTACTGCGACGACGTACGTGGCACCCTGGCCGAGCACGGCCTGCAGATCAGCGAACTGACCACCCACATCCTCGGCCAGCTGGTCGCCGTGCACCCGGCCTACGACGAACTCTGCGATGGCTTTGCACCGCAGGCACTGCGTGGCAATCCGAAGGCGCGCAGCGAATGGGCGCAGCAACAGCTGCACCTGGCCGCCCGTGCCTCGCGCCGGCTGGGCCTGCAGGACATGGGTACCTTCTCCGGCTCGTTCGCTTGGCCCTACCTGTTCCCGTTTCCGCAGCGCCCGCCCGGCCTGATCGACGCGGCGTTCGATGAACTGGCACGCCGCTGGCGGCCGATCCTCGATTCCTGCGAGGACAACGGCATCAATCTCTGTTACGAGATCCACCCCAGCGAGGACCTGCATGACGGCACCAGCTTCGAGCGCTTCTTCGAACGTGTCGGCCAGCATGAACGCTGCCGCATCCTGTTCGATCCCAGCCACTTCGTGCTGCAGCAGCTGGATTACCTGCAGTACCTGGACATCTATCACCCGCTGATCCGCATGTTCCACGTCAAGGATGCGGAGTTCCGCCCGAATGGCCGCCAGGGCATCTACGGCGGATACGCCGATTGGACCGAACGCGCCGGACGCTTCCGCTCGCTGGGCGATGGCCAGGTCGATTTCAAGTCGATCTTCTCCAAGCTGGCCCAGTACGACTACGCGGGCTGGGCAACGCTGGAATGGGAGTGCTGCCTGAAGGACCAGGAAGCCGGTGCACGCGAGGGCGCTGCGTTCATCCGCGATCACATCATTCCGGTCACTGACAAGATCTTCGACGACTTCGCCGGTGCACCGATCAGCACCGCACAGATGCAGCAGATGCTCGGCATTGCCTGAGCCCTACCGGAGCACTACCCCATGACGTCTTCCCTCCCCGCTGGCACCGCCGGCGACGTTTCCCTGCGCCACCACTACCTGCGCATCGACGGCCAACGCGTGCATTGCGTGTCCGCCGGCCACGGTGAGCCGGTGCTGCTCATCCCCGGCTGGCCGCAGACCTGGTACGCCTGGCGCCACGTGCTGCATGCCTTGGCCGAGGCCGGCTTCGAAGCCATTGCCGTCGATCCGCCGGGCATCGGCGAATCCGATCGCCCCACCCACGGCTACGACACCGGCAGTGCCGCCGCCGTCCTGCACCAGACCATGCTGGCGCTGGGTCACGACCGATACCAGGTGGTGGGCCATGACATCGGCATGTGGATCGCCTATGCACTGGCAAGCGACCAGCCGCAGGCCGTGCGCCAGCTGGCCGTCACCGAGGCGGTGATTCCGGGCCTCGCCCCGGAACCGGGCATCTTCGCCGCGCCGGCTGACAACATCTTCCTCTGGCACTTCATGTTCAACCAGGTCGCCGACCTGCCCGAAGCACTGATCAGCGGCCGCGAACGCGCCTACCTGGAATTCATGTTTGATCGCTGGTCGTATCGGCGCGATGCGGTGGCCGCAGACACCTACATCGCTGCCTACAGTCGCCCCGGTGCATTGCGCGCCGGCTTCGCCTGGTACCGCGCGATTCCGGAAACGATCCGCCAGAACAAGCTCCGCGCGCAGCAGCGCCTGCCGATGCCTGTACTGGCCATCGGCGCCGAGCATGCCACCGGCGATGCGCCGATGCTGACCTTGCAGCCACATGCCGATGACGTACGTGGCAGCGTGGTGCCTGGCTGCGGCCACTTCATCATGGAGGAAGCACCGCAGGCCTTCCTGGCCCAGCTGCTGCCGTTCCTGCAGGAGGTACGACATGCAGCTTGAACCGGCGCTCCAGACGTTCGTCGATACGATCGCCGCCCATCCGCTGCCGGAGGATCTGCGACAACTGCGCGTGATCAGCGAGGAGGCACTGCCGCAGCTGCAGGGCACGCCGCAGGCCGTTGCGCGCGTGATCGAGCACACGCTGACCGCACGCGACGGACATCCACTGCGGGTGCGTGTCTACACGCCGGAAGGACTGCCGGCGGGACCGCTGCCGGCGCTGCTGTTCGCCCACGGCGGCGGCTGGTTCCAGTGTTCGCTGGCGGTCTATGACAACCCCTGCCGCGCACTGGCCAATGCCAGTGGCTGCGTGATCGTCGCTGTCGGCTACCGGCTGGCACCGGAACACCCGTTCCCCGTGCCGCTGCACGACGTCGCCGATGCCTGGCAATGGCTGCAGGCCAACGCCGTGCAAATGGGCCTGGATCCGCAGCGCCTGGCCATCGGTGGCGACAGCGCCGGTGGCAACCTCGCAGCTGCCTGCTGCCTGCTGCTGCGCGATCTCGGGTTGCCGCAGCCACGCCACCAGCTGCTTCTGTACCCGGCGCTTGATGCCTGCATGGGGAGCGCCTCCTACCGCGACTACGCCAGTGGCTACTACCTCAGCGCCGAACTGATGCAGCGCTGCTGGCGGGCCTATCTGGGCGCTATGGACCCGCCGCCCGTACTGGCCTCGCCAGCCCTCGCCAGCGATTTGCGCGGACTGTCGCCGGCCTCGGTGCTCAGCTGCGAGCATGATCCGCTGCGGGATGAGGCCGAACAGTACGCGCAGCGCCTGCAGGCCGCGGGCATCGACTGCACGCTCGAGCGCCTGCCCGGGATGATCCACGCCTGCATCCACCTGCAGGGGGTCGCCGCTTCCACCGGCGTGGCGGTACAGCGCGCCGGTGCCCTGCTGCGCCAAGCCATGGGTTGAAGCGGCTGGGGACGGCCACCGATCCCCGTCAGCCGCCGTCCCCGGGCCGCCGCTTGGCAAGCCCGGGGGGCGGCGCTACACTGGATCCCAGCCGTGGGGCCATAGCTCAGCTGGGAGAGCGCGTCGTTCGCAATGACGAGGTCAGGAGTTCGATCCTCCTTGGCTCCACCACTATTCAGTGCGGCAACGCACGCAGAAGGCCGGAAGTCCTGAAACAGCAGGGTTTCCGGCCTTTTTTGTTGCACGGTTGGCAACGGAATCGGCCACGAGGACACGCGGGTGATCGGGAAAAACGCACGGACGCTGATTGCTGCGATTGCCCTCTTGGCCATCGGGGCCTACGCCATCTGGTCGGGCGACGGCCGTGACCACAGCACCGCCGCCGGTGACCCGCCCGCTGCGGACCACGCCTCCCTGAAAGCGCCCGCCGCGCCAGGCCTGCACGCTGCCGGCCCTGCGCCAGCCGCTCCGCCGCGCCCGCAGGCATTAGCGTTCGGCGATCTCAAGGCACGGGCGCAGTCAGGGGACGCGGTTTCCCAGCGTGAACTGGCTGAACTCTACGAGCGCTGCTTCGCGGCCAACATCGCACCAGAAAACTACCTGCCGGGCTACGAAGTCATGGCCCGCCACAGCCGGTACCCGGAGGAGACGGCAGAAATGATGCGCACTGCCCGTTCCACCGCGGCGTTGTGCGCGAAGGTCGACGGCGGCCAGATCATCCCGATCGAGGCCATCCGCGCCTGGCTTGAGTCTGCAGCCACCCGCGGCGACCTCGCCGCCCAGGTCCGGCTGCTGTTGCTCAACGGTGAGAAACCGGACGCGGCCGCCTACACGCGCCTGATGGACGATGTTGCAAGATCGAAAGACCCGGCCGCCGTGTTCCGGCTTGGCGACCTGGTGGCGTACCCCACAGGCGTCAGCGCCACGGGCCGATACGCGGACCTCTCTTCCGATCCGATTTCGGGCCATGCGTGGAGCATCGTCGGCTGCCGCATGGGGTATGACTGCAGCAGCGGCTCACCGCTGATGGCGTCCGTCTGCCTGTCGGGGGGCGGATGCGCCGGGGAGAACTACGAAGCGTACGTTCGTTCGAGCCTCATCTCCGCGCGCGACGCACGCTTTCTCGACCTGCGCATCCGCGAAGTGTCGGCACTGCTGGCGCAGCCATAGGCCGGGCGCCAGCGGCCACCGGCGCGCTCAGGCCGGGTCCTGGCCGCCATCCTTGCGCTGCGGCCGGCGCGAATGCGCGTCATGCACCTGCTGGTCGTTCTGGCCCGGCCGCTGCTTTGCCACCTCATCCTGCCGGCGATCCTGGCGGCTTTCCTGGGCACCCTCGCGGGCCTGCTGCTGGTTGGGGTTCTGCTTGTCGTTCATGGGGGCGCTCCAGCCGGCAACAGGCCGGCCCGGTCAACGCACGCTAGACGCGCGCCGGTGATGCGCGGGTCAGGCCGCCGCGAGCACCGCGTGCAGGGTGACGTGAGGTTCAGGCCTGCACGCATTCGCGCACGGCGAAGGGATGCCCGCAGGCGCTGCAGGTGGAATGACCGAACGCCAGCGCCAGCAACTGCTCGGCGCGCTGGTCGCCATCGTCGCGCACCTGGTGCATCAGCCATTGCTCGGCCACGCCCACCGGTTCGCCCGGCAGCAGTGCCGTCGTCGCCGACGGCGCGCCGAACACCGGATCCTCATGGCACACGTACGGCGCTTCCGCATCCAGCGTGCAGTACAGGTCGGCCGAACACGCTACGCACTCGCCTACGATCTCGCCTTCGGCAAGCCGGTCCAGATGCTGCGACCAGGCCTTCTCGCCACTCAGGCCCAGCCAGGCCTGGCGCAGCCAGCCACGTTCACCGTGACCATCGTCGGACAGCGGCACCGCATCCTTGCCGGTGCCTTGCAGGCGCTTGTTCACCTTGCTGCGCAACGCCTGGATGACATCGCCATGCGGCAACGGTCGCTGCGCCCGGTCTGCCGCGCGATCGACAGCAGCACCGGCAGCGCCGCGTGGCTGGCCGAATAGACCGTGCCCTGGTGGCACAGGTGCGACCAGATGTCGTTCCAGTCCTGCTGGTGCTGCGGGTCCATCATCGATGCCAGCAGTGCGCCCGCTTCAGACGCGTTGCCGTAGGCACCCTGCAGCGTTGCCCAGTCGATGGCATGAACGTCGGCGGTCTTCGGCATGTCCTTCCCTGGTCGATGCGACAAGCGTGCAGCATGACCCATCGGCGGGAGGGATGGACAGTGCGCTTGTAGCTGCAACGCTCGCGCGGCCAGAATCGGCACATCACCGACGCACAAGGAAGCGCCATGTACCGCCCCACCCTGCTGGCCGCACTGCTGGCCCCGCTGCTGCTCACGACCGGCTGTGCCCACCGCCTGGCCGCTGCGCCGCCGCCGATGCCCGGCTACATCGGCAACTACGAAGCCGTGCGCGCCGCACAGGACGATCCGGCACGCGGCATTTCCGGCATCTTCGCCATGACCGTGCAGGCCATCGGCAACGACAATCGCCGCATCTACCTCAACAGCGAACGCGACTACCGGCACCCGCTGAACATCACCCTCAACCTGGACTCGGCCCTGCGGCCGGGGCTGGAAAGCGCGCTGGGCCTGAAGCTGGACCACCTGCAGAACCGCCGCCTGCTGGTGCGTGGCACCGCGCGCCAGGTCCGCATCGATTTCATCGACGGCAACGGCCAGCCCAGCGGCAAGTACTACTACCAGACGCAGATCAGCGTCAGCGACCCACGGCAGGTACGTTTCGCGCCGTGAGTCGCATTGGCCTGTACAGGTAGCGCAGGGCCATGCCCGGCGAAATGCCAACGGCGCCGCGCTGCGCGCTCGCGGGGCGCGGCCCCGCGCTACCCACTGCGGCCGCCTGCTGAGCACCGAGGATCAAGCACTTGCGCGCGCGCAGACGGCAATGTGAAGGTTTTTTGCCAAAACGCTTGCCGAACGCAGTCGACCTCCGTAATATGCGCGTCCTTGGCAGCGACCTCGCTGCAACGAAACAAGTGGCCGAGTAGCTCAGTTGGTAGAGCAGGGGATTGAAAATCCCCGTGTCGGCGGTTCGATTCCGTCCTCGGCCACCACTTTCGAAGGCCTGCAGAAATGCAGGTCTTTTTTTTCCGGCCACTGCGTTCGCGCGGTTGGCCAACCAGACTGGCCGAGTAGCTCAGTTGGTAGAGCAGGGGATTGAAAATCCCCGTGTCGGCGGTTCGATTCCGTCCTCGGCCACCAGTTTGAAGACCTGCAGAAATGCAGGTCTTTTTTTTTGCCGCTTCGCGCGACCGCTGGAACCTGAACGATGGTTTTCACGCCCGGTCCAGCGTCCAGTCGCCTACTCTCGACGTCTCGACCGGAGACGTCCCATGCGACTGCGCCACGCGCTGCTGCCCTGCCTGCTGATCGCCACCGCCCACGCCGGCGCCGCCAACGTGCAGTCGGTCCAGGCGCTGGATATCGATCGCTATGCCGGCCAGTGGCATGAGATCGCACACCTCCCCGTCTCCTTCCAGAAAAAGTGCGTCGGCGATATCACGGCGACGTACAGCCTGCGCCGCGACGGCCGCATCAGCGTCAGCAACGCCTGCCGCGTGCAGAGCGGAGAGCGCATCGCCGCAGATGGCGTGGCACGCCCGGTGGAAGGCCAGCCCGGCCAGCTGCAGGTGCGCTTCGCCCCCGACTGGCTGAGCTGGGTGCCGCTGGTCTGGGCCGACTACTGGGTGATCGCGCTGGACCCGGACTACCAGTGGGCCGTGGTCGGCGAACCCGACCGCCGCTACCTGTGGATCCTCTCGCGCCTGCCCGGCATGGACCGCGCCCTGTTCGAGCAGCTCAAGGCCAAAGCCGAAGCGATGGGGTACGACCTGGCGCCCCTGCGGGTGATGGCCCCGCTGCGCGATCCCGCGCCGACGCCCGCGCCGGCCGACTGAACCCCAACCCCTCCAGCATCCCGGGCGCGCCCTTGGCAGCGTCCTGCGCACGCCTGCCGGTCATGCTCACGCGCTACCCTCTGCGACGGGTCGCCATGGGCGATCCATTCCACCATACGCCGTAGTATGCTTATCCCACGCACCCCCTACAAAGGACCTGCGCCCATGCTCCACCGTTTCCGTTTCGCCTTGATCGTCCTGTGCACCCTGGCCCTGGCTGCTTGCAGCGATGGCATCGTCAAGCGTGTTTCGGAACCGGCGGCCAGCCTGCAGCAGCTCACCGTGCGCGCCGACGGCAACTGGACCGTCGCCCTGCGCCTGCAGAACTACAGCTCGATGCCCATGACCTTCGACGATGTGTCGCTGACCCTGACCGTCGGCGACACCGAAGCAGGCACCCTGCAGGCCAAGCCGGCCATCTCCATCGGCGGCACCTCGGCCGACGTCATCAACCTCGACCTGGTGCCCAGCTCCGGCGCGCGCCTGGTGGTGGCCGACGCCCTGGCCGGCAACCGCACCCTGGCCTATGGGCTGAAGGGCACGGTGGCCGCCACGCCGCAGGAAAAGAAGCAGCGCAGCTTCGACATCAGCGGCCGCAGCACCCTCAACCAGGCCCCCGGCCTGCCCGGCGTGCTGCGCTGAGATCCCCCTTTCGCCGCGGCATCGCCTGCCGCGCCCTTTTGTCCTGATCGAGACGTCACCGATGAGCAGCTACACCGCCCCGCTTTCCGACCTCCGTTTCGCCCTGCACGACGTGCTCAAGGTGGAACCGCTGTTCGCCCGCCTGGGCTTCACCGACGCCACCGCCGACGTGGTCGATGCCGTGCTGGAAGAAGCCGGCCGCTTCAGTGCCAGCGTGCTGGCCCCGCTCAACAGCGTGGGCGACGAAATCGGCTGCGTGCTCGACCAGGCCACCGGTGAAGTGACCACCCCGCCCGGCTTCAAGCAGGCCTACGACCAGTTCGTCGATGGCGGCTGGACCGGCCTGACCGCCGCACCGGAACTGGGTGGCCAGGGCCTGCCGCACACCCTGGGCGTGCCGCTGAACGAAATGATCAACGCGGCCAACCTGGCCTGGGGCAACTTCCCCCTGCTCTCCCATGGCGCCATCGAGGCCCTGAAGCAGCACGGCGAGGCGTGGCAGCACGACGCCTTCCTCAAGCCGCTGATCGAAGGCCGCTGGACCGGCACCATGTGCCTGACCGAACCGCATTGCGGTACCGACCTGGGCCTGCTGAAGACCAAGGCCGAGCCGAATGCCGACGGCAGCTACGCAATCACCGGCACCAAGATCTTCATCACCGCCGGCGAGCACGACTTGACCGGGAACATCGTGCACCTGGTGCTGGCCAAGCTGCCCGACGCCCCGCCGGGCGCCAAGGGCATCTCGCTGTTCGTCACCCCCAAGTTCAAGGTCGACCGCGACGGCAACGTCGGCGAGCGCAACGCACTGCGCTGCGGCTCGATCGAGCACAAGATGGGCATCAAGGGTTCGGTCACCTGCGTGATGAACTTCGACGGTGCGCAGGGCTACCTGGTCGGCCAGCCGCACAAGGGCCTGCAGGCGATGTTCACCATGATGAACACCGCACGCCTGGGCGTCGGCCTGCAGGGCATCGGCCTGTCCGAGCGTGCCTACCAGAACGCGCTGAAGTACAGCCGCGAGCGCCTGCAGTCGCGCGCGCTGAGCGGCGCCAAGTTCCCGGAGAAGGCCGCCGACCCGATCCTGGTCCACCCGGACGTGCGCCGCATGCTGCTGACCATCAAGTCGCTGGTCGAAGGCAGCCGCCTGCTGGCCCTGCACGCGGCCACCCTCATCGACGTGGCACACAGCGCCGGCGACGCCGCCGAGCGTGAGCGCGCCGACACCCTGGTCAGCTTCCTCACCCCGATCTCCAAGGCCTGCCAGACCGAATGGGGCATCGAGAACACCTACAACGCCCTGCAGTGCTTCGGTGGCCACGGCTACATCCGCGAGCACGGCATGGAGCAGCTGGCGCGCGATGCACGCATCACCACGCTGTATGAAGGCACCACCGGCATCCAGGCGCTGGACCTGATCGGCCGCAAGACCGCCTCCAGCCAGGGCGCCGGCCTGAAGCTGATGCTGGCCGAGATCGAAGCCTTCGCCAAGGAACACGAAGGCAACGAGGCGCTGGCCGAGTTCATCGGCCCGCTGCAGGCCAAGGCAGCCGAGTGGGGCAGGCTGACGATGGACGTGCTCAAGCGCGCCGCCGCCAACCCGGACGAACTGGGCGCAGCCAGCTACGACTACCTGTTCTACTCGGGTTACGTGGTGCTGGCCTACTGGTGGGCCCGCAGCGTGGCTGCCGCCGACGCCAGCGCACACGGCGCCGCCTTCGCCCAGGGCAAGCGCGAAACCGCCCGCTTCTACTTCGCCCGCGTCCTGCCGCGCACCCTCGCCCACGCCGCCGCCATGCAGGCCGGCGCCGCCCCACTGATGGCCATGGACGACGAGCGCTTCGGCGCCTGAGCCGGGCTGCGCCCGGCACCCGCAGAGGCAACGTCAACGGCAACAACTGGCTTACTGGCGGATGGCGGGGCGGTGTGACCTTGCAGGACACGCCGTAAACCCGTCCTTGGGGGCTCGATGGCGCCATCCATGGCGCCAACGGTCCTGCAAGGCCACGCCGCCCCGCCTCTGAAAGAGTCCCGCGGCTGGTAGATCCACGCCACGCGTGGATAAGGGTCCCAGACCCCCGCCATGTATCTGGAGGAGAGCCCCCCTTTGTTAAGGGGGGCGCGCCAACGGCGCGGGGGATAGGAAGAATGCGCGGACCCGAATCCTGCGATTTGTGTATCGCCCACGGGCGATACACAAATCGCAATGATTCGGGTATAAGCTGTTCTCCCGATGGAGACAGACACTACACGCTTGGGTCTGATCGAAGCCGGAGCCTCGATTTCTGCTCCGGGCGCCGCGTCATCGCCCAATGCCAGCCCGCTGCATCGCCCCGGCACCGTCCGCCTGCTCTCGCTTGACGCCCACGGACGCGTCCTGGATTGGATCACCTGGCAGGACGCAGCCTGTCTCTACGCCCGCAACGCGGTCTCCTGGACCCTGGGCGACCCCTGCCTGCACATCCACGGCGGCACCAACCGCCTCAGCGGCCTGCAGAGCGGCATGGACCTGCACCCGATCATCGCCGCCCGCGGCCATGCCCGCTCGCGCGCACCGGACCCCACGCCGAACCTGACCAACCCGGCGCTGTTCGCCCGCGACGCCCACCTCTGCCTGTACTGCGGCCAGCAGTTCAACCGCCCCACCCTCACCCGCGACCACGTCATGCCCCTGTCCAAGGGCGGCCTGGATTGCTGGGAAAACGTGGTGACGGCCTGCTTCCAGTGCAACTCGCGCAAGAGCAACCGCACCCCGCAGCAGGCCAACATGCCCCTGCTGGCCATCCCCTACCGGCCCAGCTGGATCGAGCACCTGATCCTCTCCAACCGCAACATCCTGGCCGACCAGATGGCCTTCCTGAAGGCGCAGTTGCCCAAGCGATCCAAGCTCAGCACCTGAACACCGGCACCGGCAACCCTCACCGTCCTGTCACGGGCGGCGGCGTTTGCTTGCCCCACCCCCGATTGAGGGCGAAAATGGGCGTTCAGAATAAGTGCGAACACGATGATCGACTCTGCCCGCTATCCCCGCCTCGCGCGCATCCAGACGCCCGATGACCTGCGTACGTTCGACGAATCCGAAATGCGCGCGGTCGCCGATGAACTGCGCGCCTACCTGATCGAGTCGGTGGGCAAGAGCGGCGGTCACTTCGCCGCCGGCCTGGGCGTGATCGAACTCACCGTGGCCCTGCACTACCTCTACCAGACCCCGCACGACCAGCTGGTCTGGGACGTCGGCCACCAGACGTACCCGCACAAGATCCTCACCGGCCGCCGCGACGAGATCCACACCGTCAAGCAGAAGGACGGCGTTGCGCCGTTCCCCAAGCGCGAGGAAAGCGAATACGACACCTTCGGCGTCGGCCATTCCTCCACTTCGATCTCGGCTGCGCTGGGCATGGCCATCGCGCGCCAGTCGCAGGGTGATGACCGCAAGGTCGTGGCCGTCATCGGCGACGGCGCGATGACCGCCGGCATGGCCTTCGAAGCGCTGATGCACGCCGGCGGCATGGACCCGGAACCGAACCTGCTGGTCATCCTCAACGACAACAACATGTCGATCTCCGAGGCGGTCGGCGGGCTGACCAAGATGCTCGGCCGCGCCACCGGCAGCCGCACGCTCAACGCGCTGCGCGAGGGCGGCAAGAAGATCCTCGGCGACAAGAAGAACAACCCTGCCCGCTTCGTCAAGCGCTGGGAAGAACACTGGAAGGGCATGTTCGTGCCGTCCACCATGTTCGAGGAAATGGGCTTCCACTACACCGGCCCGATCGACGGCCACGACATGCCCGCCCTGCTGTCCACGCTGAAGACGCTGCGCGCCTCCAAGGGCCCGAAGCTGCTGCACGTGATGACCACCAAGGGCAAGGGCTACGAGCCGGCCGAAGGCGACCAGATCGGTTACCACGCGGTGGGCCCGTTCGATCCGGACAAGGGCCTGGTGGCCAAGACCGGCGCCAAGAAGCCGACCTATACCGACGTCTTCAGCGATTGGCTGTGCGATGCCGCCGCTGCCGAACCGCGCATGTGTGCGATCACCCCGGCGATGCGCGAGGGCTCCGGCCTGGTGCGCTTCAGCAGGGAATACCCGCAGCGCTACTTCGACGTGGCCATCGCTGAGCAGCACGCGGTGACCCTGGCCGCCGGCATGGCCACCCAGGGTGGCAAGCCGGTCGTGGCGATCTACTCCACCTTCCTGCAGCGCGCGTACGACCAGCTGGTGCATGACGTGGCCATCCAGGACCTGGACGTGCTGTTTGCGATCGACCGCGCCGGCGTGGTCGGCCCGGACGGTGCGACCCACGCGGGCAACCTGGACCTGAGCTTCCTGCGCTGCGTGCCGAACATGGTGGTGATGGCACCGTCCAACGAAGCCGAATGCCGGCAGATGCTGAGCACCGGCCTGCAGCACCCCGGCCCGGCCGCCGTGCGCTACCCGCGCGGCACCGGCACCGGCGTGGATGCCGGCAACGACCTGTCCACCTTGCCGATCGGCAAGGGCGAGCTGCGCGTGCAGGGCAACCGCATCGCCCTGCTGGCCTTCGGCAGCACCGTCAGCGCTGCCGAACAGGTCGGCCGCGAGCTGGGCCTGAGCGTGGTCAACATGCGCTTCATCAAGCCGCTGGACCGCGAGCTGGTGCTGGCCATGGCCAACAGCCACGACGGCCTGGTGACCATCGAGGACAACGTGGTGGCTGGCGGTGCCGGCTCGGCCGTGGCCGAGCTGCTGAACGCCGAGGACGTGCTGCGCCCGATCCTGCACCTGGGCCTGCCGGACGCCTTCCAGCACCACGCCAGCCGCGAAGACCTGCTGGCGGAAGCCGGCATCGACGCTGCGGGCATCCGCGCGGCGGTGCTCAAGCGTTGGCCGAAGCTGGAAAGCGGTACGCCGCCGCTGAGCGCGGCCAGCTGAGTAGATCCACGCCATGCGTGGATAAGGGGTCAGAGCCCTTTCCTGCGGAAAGGGATCCGACCCCAACCTCGTGGATGGGTTCATCCGTGCGGACCAACGGTCCGCATCCACCAAACCAGTAGATCCACGCCACGCGTGGATGAGGGGTCGGATCCCTTTCCGTAGAAAGGGCTCTGACCCCAACCTCGTGGATGGGTTCATCCGTGCGGACCAACGGTCCGCACCCACCAAACCAGTAGATCCACGCCATGCGTGGATAAGGGGTCAGAGCCCTTTCCTGCGGAAAGGGATCCGACCCCGTCGGTGGCGCTCAACCGTAGCTGATCGCCTCGACAAACGCGCCGCTGGCTTCCACGCGCACGGCCGCACGCTGGCCGGTATCGGTGAAGTGCAGGCGCGCGAGGGTTTCGGCGAAATCGAAGGCGCGGACACCGTCGCGGAACTCGATCGGTTCCGGCTTGTCCGGGTGCAGCACGCGCCACTGGCGCTGCTCACATTGCAGACGGATCAACATGCGTTGCTCACTCCTTGAACAGCGTATCGATGACGGTGGGCACACCGGGAGGCGCACTGCCCCCGGTTGCCGACGATACGAGGAATGAAATGTGACCGCCATCAGATTAATCTGAATCTGAGGGCCACTGCCGTCAGTTGATCTGGAACTGGGCCCGGCAGCCATCGCTGACCCACACACCGCGGCGGTCCCAACCCCAGGTACGACCTTCCACGCAGGGGCTGCGCGACTCCTGGCGCACCAGGCGCACGTCGCGGCGGATGCGCGCATCGCAGTACTTCTGCCGGCGGTCATTGGAATGGCAGGCGATCACCTGGCCGCCGTTGCCGCCCCAACCACCACCGCCGTGGCCCCAGCCGCCACGGGATTCACCCACGAACTCGGCACGGCAGCCCTGGGTCACCCACACGCCACCACGCGACTGGCCCCAAGTACGTCCCTCCACGCACGGCGAGCCGGACAACTGGCGGATCAGGCGCGCGCGGCCGTCCAGCCGGCACTCGTTGCTACGGTTCTTCACCGATTCGCAGCGCACGATTCCGCCGCCACGGTTGTCGTAGCGGTCGTCATAGCCACGGTTCTGCGCCTGCGCGGCACCTGCAGCCGCCAGCATCGGCAGCACGAGGCATGCCACGGTTCCCCAGCCCAGTCCCCTGCCCGATCCCTTGCCCATTGCCACATCTCCAGATGAATACGATGGCGCAAGCATCGGAGATTCCGGGCGCGCCGCACAGAGGGGCCGCATGACATGGTTGGCATTCCGTTCAAGCAACCCAACCGGGCCTGACCAGAAACGATCAGCATCCGCCGGCGATCACTCTCCCGCGGCCGCCATCGCCAGCGGCGCCCCCAGCTTTTCCTCGAACGCAAACGCGAACAGCTCGGCGTCATTGCTGATGCCCAGCTTGCGCATTGCCGAGATCCGCTGCCGGCTGATCGTACTGACCGTCCGCCGCAACTGTGCGGCGATCTCGGTGATCGACGGCCCGGATACATACAGCCGCAGCACTTCCAGCTCCTTGGGCGAAAGCACGGACAGGGTCCGCTGGCGCCCGGCCTCCTGCAGGCAGGGGGCAAGCTCGGAGTCCAGGTAGATCCCGCCGCCCATGACCGAATCAACCGCATTGCGAAGTCCATCCACGCCACTGCCCTTGTAGACCAACCCACGCACACCGGTCCGCATGGCCATGTTGAGCGTGGTCGGATTAGTGATCATCGTGACCAGGACCACGGGAATCCTGGGGTGATTACGACGCAGCGCCTGCAGCATCGCCTGCCCGTCCGGCCGCTTGCCACCTGGCATCGAAAAGTCGGTCACCACCAGATCCACAGCTTCAGTAGCGAGCAGGTCGAGCAGCTCCTCCGCACACTGCGCCTCGGCTACAACGCTGTGCCGCCCCTCTGCCTCGATCACAAGGCGGGTGCCAAACAGCACCAGCGGATGGTCATCCGCGATGGCGATTCGAGTGAGCATGGTGATTGCCTGTAAATGGTCACGCCGCAGTGCGCACGGAAAACGCTAATAACCCTTGAACGCTTCGTCAACTTAACAACGCTAAATGCAATTCCTCATCGCAAATCCGCGCTGATACACGGCTTCCCATTAATTGCATGACCCCCGCGTGCATCTGCAACTTTCCCAATAGTTTCATGGAAACAAAAACAGAAACCGACTTATATATCCACCTCCAATCACTCATGGCGCCCGATGCTCATGGTCCGATTCCGCCGCCATCCTTTCGATGATCTCGAGGCACGGCCTGCCCCTCTGTCGACGCCAGCGGCGACGCTGCCGACCGCGGCGCTGCCCTTCGTGCAGCAGCTGCGCATCCATCTGGCAAACGACACCTCGATGCCGCGCAGGTCCGCCTATGCCGCCATCATCCATGACGACACGGCCGTCTGCTGGCTGGATGCGAAGAACGACCGCATGATGACCACGGCGCCTGCACCGATCACGCTGACACTGCTGCAGAAACTGCTGGCCGAGGAGCACCCGGCGTTGAGCCTTGCACCGGTCACGCAGGAGGTGTTCGAGCAGCGCGCGGTCGTGTCCAGCAACCTGGCGCTGCGTCCCACGCTCTGGAACATCGCGCTGGCCGCAACACGTCTGGACCGCTTGATGCTGCCGCTGCAGATGGACGCCAAGCTGCGCCTGCGCCGCTGGCCGGATTTCCGCATCCTCGCCCACCGCCACGACCACTTCCGCCTGTGCGCACTGTTGATCAAACAGGGCGCCTCCGTCCAGGCGTGCTGCGACATCCTCGACCTGCCGCAACGCCAGGTGCAGTCGTTCTTCAATGCCGCCTTCCTCACTGCCTACGCTTTCCCGGTGATGGGCATCGATGCACCGGTCCGCCCCTCGCCCACTGATGGCCTCGTCAATCTGTGGCGCCAACTTCGTATCCGCTGGAGTGCATGAGCGTGCGTGAGCACAAGATCGTCGTTATGGGCCCGCTGGGAGCGGGCAAATCCACCCTGGTGCAGACCCTCACCCACGGCAAAGCCGTGGTGACCGAAGCCCGCAACACCGACCCCAGCGTGGGCAAGGAATACACCACCGTTGCCATGGATTACGGCGACATCGACCTGCCGGGCGGCGACCGGCTGCGCCTGTATGGCTCGCCCGGGCAGGAACGCTTTTCCTACATCTGGCCGATCCTGCTGGCAGGTGCCGAGGGCGCCATCGTGCTGGTGGATGGCAGCAAGAGCGTCAACGCCACACTCGCCGGCCAGCACCTGCAGGCCATCGCCGAGCACGCGCCCACCCTGCCGGTGGTCATCGGCATCACCAAGTGCGGCCGCACCGACGATCCGATCCTGCCGCACTGGCAGGCGTGGTTGAGCGAGCAGGCGCCGCACCTGCCGGCCTTGCCGCTGGACCCGCGTGACATGAAGCAGGCCATCACCGCCATGGACCTGCTGATGAGCCAGATCGAATGCAATGCGATGGCGGCCGCACATGAGTGACGCCCTGCACGCCGCACCGGCATTGAATGCACTGGCGCGCGACGTCCCAGGCATCCAGGCCATCGTGGTTGCCAGCGCCGACGGCTTCGCGCTCGCCCAGGCCGGGCCGAAAGGCAACGTGGCCGATCGCCTGGCCGCGATGACCAGCTCGATGCTGGGCTTGGCCAGCGCGCTGGGGCGCGAGCTGCGCTTTGGCGAACTGGACACGCTGATCCTCGACGCCGCCGACGGCAAGGTGCTGATGCTGGCCATTCCCGGATCGCAGCCGCGGCTGCTGATGACCGCATGCGACCACAGCTGCGTCATCGGCAACGCCCTGTGGCATGCCAAGCAGTGCGTGCGCACGCTGGCCGACAACACGAACTGATGCATGTCGCTCTCACTGCTCAGACGACTCTTTTCTTCCAAACACCCGCAACGGACGACTGAAATGAATACCGCCATCAACAAATGCCTGGACACGCTCATGCAGATCAACGGCGCACAAGCCGTTGCACTGGTCGACTACGAAAGCGGCATGCTGCTGGGCAACGCCGGCTCGGGCGTGGACATGGAGCTGGCCGCCGCCGGCAACACCGAAGTGCTGCGCGCCAAGATGAAAACCGCCGAAGCCCTGAACCTCAACGACAGCATCGAGGACATCCTCATCACCCTGGGCCGCGCCTACCACGTGCTGCGCCCGGTGTCGGCCAAGAAGGGGCTGTTCTTCTACGTCGTGCTGGACCGGCAGAAGGCGAACCTCGCCCTCGCCCGCCGCATGGTGCTGGATGTGGAAAGTTCGTTGGCGCTGTAAAGCGCCACGCAAACGTGCATGGGGAAGGCGTGCCGGGGCCGCTGGAGGAGCGGCCCCGGCACTGGGATGCCTTCCTCCCAAGGAACACAGGAGGGAGAGCCACTGCCATGCATGCAGCTTCTCCGGAACACAGGGACATCGTACTGCCGCCCCGGGCCAGACCCTGGGCGGCCATCGCCATTTCGGCGGCCATCACTGCTGTTTATGCCGTCGTCCTGGCTGCGCCAACACTCGGCGGAAACAGCGAACGCGAATACCTGCACGCCGCCGTCGCCCACCTTGGCGAAGTGATCCAGGCCGTGGAAGCCAGCTACGCAGAGGGCGATCTGCGGATCAGCGACCAACATCTCGGCCTGCCCGCCAGCGCGGCGTTCTGCGCGCGCCTGCACATGCAGCTGCCCGACACCGGCCACGCACGACTGCGCTGCGAACTGCGCGGCAATGGCCTCGCGCGCGGCACGTTGGCACTGCAACGCTCGCCACAAGGCACCTGGCGCTGTGTAGCTGAAGTACTCGACCCGCAACTGCTGCCAGCAGCCTGCCATCCGCAATTCCGGTAGGCGCCAACCTTGGTTGGCGTATTGATTCAACAAATGGGAAAAATGGAACAGCTCGCAGATTGAAGTCCAATTTTCCCATTAATTGAATATACCCGGAAAGACGCCCGTGATTATCTATCGCCACGCCACGAAGTACGAATTATCGCGGCCACTTCGATGAATAACCCACGTCACTGAGAAAGAAAAATGGACACCTCCCGTTTCCGCGCACACCGCGCACCCCGCATAAACTCCCGACAGAAAGGCTTCTCGCTCATTGAGCTGATGGTGGTCGTGGCGATCATTGGCATCCTGGCGATGATTGCGCTGCCGCAGTACCAGAAGTTCTCGACCAAGTCGAAGGTGGCTGCTGCCCTTGCCGAACTGGCGAGCGGCAAGGTTGGCGTTGAGGCACTCCTCGCTGAGGGTGCCAAGCTCACAGGTATCGATGCAGCAGCGCTTGGCATGCCGGTGGTCTCGCAGAGATGCACAAGTTTCGATGTCAGCGTAAGTGACACCGGCGAGAGCAGTCTGGTTTGCCACCTGACGGACGATGCAACGTACGGCAAAAGCCAGACGTTGAGCCTGGAGCGGAGCGAGCAGGGTCGCTGGACTTGCTCAAGCTCGATCTATGAGCAGACGGTGTTGCCGGAAGGTTGCAAGGTCTGATCCTTTGAATGCAGGGGCGGCGCTATGCACAAGGAAGTGCGTCGCCTGCTTCCTCTCATGCCAGCAAGAAGGAGTCCATCATGACGACCAAGCATGAAGCGCGCAGCACATCACCTGTCCCGTCCCAACACGGATTCTCACTCATCGAGCTGATGGTCGTGGTCGCAATCATTGCCATACTGGGAATGATCGCGCTGCCGCAATACCAGAAATTCGCAACAAGGGCGAAGTATTCCGCCGCACTTGCGGAGATCGCACCCGGCAAAGCGGGTGTCGAGGTACTGTTTGCGGAAGGGGAACCGGGTCGAACGATACAGCCATCCAACATCGGCCTTGAACTCAGCACCTCCAATTGTGAGCGCATCACAACTGAGCTGGATGATTTCAACTACCCCACACGGGTGGAAATCATCTGCGAGCTGGCTTGGTCACTCTCGCCAGACACGATCTCGCTCGTTAGAGAACACACCGGCGAGTGGCGCTGCACGAGCAACATCTACAACAAAAGTCTGTTGCCTGAGGTCTGCCGGGCGTAAGCAAGCGCGGCGTTCCATCGGCCAACGCCCTGGAATCGGCGAGACATGTCCCAGCGCAACGCATCTCGGCCTTCCTGAGCAGCGCACTCATTGCAGATGGAGAACCAGCAACCGGATACCTGCACATGCGGACACCGAACCGTCTCTCGCGCATCACCCACTACGCCCACATGTCCGCCACACCCGCCGCCAACGACGATCGGTTTACCCCGGAATGCCCCGTTGCCATCACCCCCAGGCTGTACGGCCACGCCCACGCCCTGGTCATCGCAGATGCAAACCCCTGGGTCCGCAGCGAGCTCGTCCTCGGCATTTTCCCGCACCTGCAGGGTCAGGCTCCCCGCGAAGCCCGCTCACCGTCGGAAGTACTGGCACGGATTTCCGACCCGACCTGCAAAGTGCTGGTCATCGACCCCTTCATGCCTACCATTGGCCAAAGCGATGGCATTCCCCTGCTGCGGCGCATCTGCTGCCTGCGCCGCGACCTGCTCATCCTGGTGCTGGCCGAGGACCCGCAGCGACTGCTGCAGGACAGGGCTCTGCCGGGGCGGATCGAACACGTCCACGCCAAGACCGTCAGCCGAGCGTGGCTCTGGCGTTTCATTACCCCGGCGCTGAGCCGGGATGCGGCTGGCGTCACGCCGCTGGCGCAGGATGCAGCTCCGTAACCTGCACCGGCGCGACAGCCACCGCCTGGAAACGCACGGCGTCGATGCTGTTGCCCAGCGCTTCCACGCGCACGATGCTTTCCTGCCCGGTGCGGCGATAGTGATCCCCGGCCCGCTCGACGGCGGTATCGAAGGCGGCAGCCCCCGAACAGAACGCTTCGGCGCTGCCCGCAGCGGGATCCAGCAGCGACCACTGGGCGGCACTGCATTTGACGGTAATGACCATGACGGACTCCTGTGGTGGAAGACGCAGGGGCCAGAGGCCGTCTGCTGATGCCATCCACCCTAGTCAGCCGGTGAGGGGAGGCCTATCAGATAAGTACGAAAAATCCGCACTGAGCTGTCAGAACGCCACCCCCATCACATCTATGAGTCCGTTTAGTGAAGGATTTGCGTGACCCTTGTCACGAAGTCAGGCTGGCTTCACACTGTCGTCACTAACAGGGGCCCCTTCCACATGCGCACCTCGCTTCCGCTGCAGCGTTCGACCTTGCTGAAGTTCTACTTCGTGGCCAGCTATCTGATCCTGCTTGAGGAGCTGGTCCGCGCCAGCATCAGCTGAGCGCTTGTTGCCGGCGCGGAAGCCGCCGACACTGAGGCCTCCGGACCCGAGGCCATGCCGATGAAGACTGCCCTTCTGCCGGTGCTGCTGGTGCTGGCATTGAGTGCCTGCGCACAGCCCGAACCCGCGCCCGCCCGGGATGCCGCCGCCGCCGCGCCCGCGGTCGGCGGTGATCGCGACGCCCACGGCTGCATCGGTTCGGCCGGCTACCAATGGTGCCAGCGCAGCGGGCGCTGCGAGCGGCCATGGGAGCTGGCCCAGGCCCAGGGCCTGGCCAACACCGCCGAGGCCATTGATGCCTGGTGCGCGCTGCCGCCCACGCCCGCGCGGAAGTAGAATTCCCGGATGTCCGCCCTCAGCCCCCTGCCCCGCCTCGAGCCGGGCCGTTACCGCCATTTCAAGGGCGGTCTGTACGAAGTGATCGATATCGTGCGCAGCAGCGAAACCCTGCAACCGCAGGTGCTGTACCGCGCCCTCTACGGCGAAGGTGGCCTGTGGGTACGCCCGTACGCCATGTTCGTCGAGCAGGTGCCCGGCGAGCACGGCCCGCAGCCGCGCTTCGCCCGCATCGACGACTGACGCCCGCGTTCACGGCGCCCCGACGCGCGGCCCGCGCATGCTCGGCAACACCCCTCGAGCTCGTCGGCCAGCATGCGCCAGTGCATCGTTCTGTTCGGGCTTTCCATGGCCTGCCTGTCCGCATGGGCAGAGCCACCGTCCGCCCCGCCCGCCTTTGATCGGCCCGGCCTCGGCTTCAGCACCGACACGGTAGGCCGTGGCGCCGTCGCGCTGGAGTTCGGGCTTCCTTCCTACCTGCGAGAAACCGACGCCGAGGGCGTGCGCAGCACGACCTTGTCCGGCGATGCGCTGCTGCGCACCGGCTTGGCGCCCGGCCTGGAACTGCAGGTGTCGGGCACACCGTGGAATCGCCAGCGCCTGCGCGCGCCAGATGGCGAGGACACCCGCCTGCGCGGGGCGGGCGACAGCAGCGTCGGCGTGAAGTGGGCCGGCCCCGGCAGCAATGACCGGACCGCATGGGCGGTGCTGGCCACGGCCGTGGTGGCGCGCGGCGACGCAGCGTTCAGCGACGGCCGGCAGTACACACTCGCGGCCAGCGTGGAGCAGACCCTGACCGATCGATGGAGCCTGGGGCTGTTTGCCGAGCATCAGCGCGGCGCGGGCCAACGCACGACCACGTGGGCGCCCAGCCTGTCGCTGCAGGCCACCCCGACGGTGTCCACCTATCTGGAAGCAGGCTTCTTCGACGTCAGCGATGCGCCCGACCAGACGCTGGCAGGGGCGGGCCTGAGCTGGCAGGTGCGTCCGGGCGTCCAGCTGGATATCTCGTTCGACGTCGGCCTGGACGATGACAGCCCGGACCTGCAGATGGCCAGCGGACTTTCGGTCTACCTGGACTGAGCCGCGGCTGCGCTACAATCATACCGTCCAGTCGGTTTCCTTCATTCATGTCCGCATCCCCCACCCTCACCCGCCGCAAGGCGCCCGAAGCCGTGCGCCAGGCCCTGCTCGACGCGACCGCCCGCGTGATCGGCCAGGGCGGGCTTGCTGCGCTGACCGTGCAGGACGTCGCCCGTGCCGCTGGCGTCAGCAAGGGCGCCCTGTTCCATCACTTCAGCAGCAAACAGGCGCTGCTGGACGCAACGCTGACCGCGCTGGTTTCTGCGTTCGAGCAGGACCTGCGCGCGCACATGCTGCAGGCGCCGCCCGGCCATGGCTGCTTCACCCGTGCCTACGTCGAGGTGAGCTTCAACCACCTGCTGCAGCAGACCCAGGACAACGATATCGGCCTGACCATGGCCAACCTGCTGGAACCGGCCATGCTGGCGCACTGGCGCGAATGGATGCGCGGCATGCTGGCCGAGTTCCCCGGCGAGGCCACCGACCCGCGACTGTACGCGGCGCGCTGCGCTGCCGACGGCTACTGGGCTACGGCCTATGGCCGCCCGCTGGATGAGGAAGAACGGCGCAATGCGCTGGCCATGGCGGGCGAAGCTCTGAAACTGTGCATGCCCGGCTGACCTGGAGCCCGCGATGAATCCTTATGCCTACCTGGCCGCCGCCATCGCGCTGGAGGTGATCGCCACCTCGCTGCTGAAAGCGTCCGAGGGGATGAGCCGGATCGCGCCCACGCTGGGTGCGCTGGCCTGCTACGGCGTGTGCTTCTACCTGCTGGCGCTCACGATGAAATCGATCCCCACCGGCATCGCCTATGCGATCTGGTCCGGCGTGGGCATCGTGCTGATTTCGCTGATCGGCCTGCTGGTGTTCAAGCAGCGCCTGGACACGCCGGCGCTGATCGGCATCGGCCTGATCTGCGCGGGTGTGCTGGTCATCAATCTGTTCTCGAAAAGCAGCGCGCACTGAGCGCGCTGCCGCCGGCCACCTGGGGCAGGCTGTCAGGCGACCTTTTTGGCCACGCTCCTGCCGATCAGGAACAGGATCACCGCGATGATGATGCCCGCCCAGAACAGGAACTTGGCGATGCCGACTGCGGCACCGGCGATGCCGCCGAAACCGAGCACGCCGGCAATGAGGCCGATGACGGCAAAAATGATGGCCCACTTGATCATGTCGATCCTTTCCCCACAGGGACTAATAACGGTGAGATCAGGTTAGGCAGGCGCCGATGCGGGTGCCGTGAGTGCGCCGCGCGCGCGGCGTGAACGTTCAGCGCGGGCGGAAGCGCAGCAGCGCGACAGCGAACGCGAGGAACACGCTGCCCACCAGCCGTTCGAACCAGCGCTGCGCGAAGGGCTTGGCCAACCAACGGCGCAGGCTGTGCCCGCCCGCGGCATACATCACGTACCAGAACAGTTCGCACGCGGCGAAAGTGGCCACCAGCACCGTGTACTGCAGGCCCTGCGCACGCGCGGGATCGACGAACTGCGGCAGGAATGCGGCGGCGAACAGCAGCAGCTTCGGGTTGCTCAGCCCGACCAGCAGGCCACCGCGGAAGACCGACCACGCACCGTGCACCGGCGCCAGCAGCGGCTCGCTTCCGGTGCCCGTCGCGACAGGACGGCAGCTGTCGCGCCAGGCCTTGATGCCCAGCCAGGCCAGATACGCCACGCCCAGGTAACGCAGCACTTCGAACAACATTGGCGAGGAGCGCAGCAACGCGCTCAGGCCAGCAGCCGAAGCGACCAGCACCAGCAGCATGGCCAACAGGCAGCCGGCCATGGCCGGCACGCTGCGGCGGAAACCCAGCCCGACGCTGCGGCCCAGGATATGCAGCATGTTCGGGCCCGGCGTGCCGCACAGCACGAAGACCGTGGCCAGGAACCACCACCAGGTATGCAGGGCCATTGTTGTTCTCGACGCGGGGAGCCCACCAGCTTACGGGCTGGCGGCGCACCGCGGTACGTACAGCGCGGGCCACGAATGACGGTTACAGATGACGCCCTGCACGCGGCCACCGGTCTGTGCTGGAATGGCGGTTCCAGCATGGAGATACGCATGAAGACCCTGGGCCTGATCGGCGGCATGAGCTGGGAAAGTTCGGCGCAGTACTACCGCCTCATCAACGAGGATGTCCGCCAGCGACTGGGGGGCGCGCATTCGGCGCAGCTGCTGCTGTGGTCGGTGGATTTCGCCCACATCAAGCAGTTGCAGCACGACGGCGACTGGGACGCGCTGGGCACGGAAATGATCGATGCCGCGCGCCGCCTGCAGGCCGGTGGCGCCGACCTGCTGGTGGTCTGCACCAACACCATGCACAAGCTGGCCCCGCAGATGGAAGCCGCCTGCCCGCTGCCGCTGCTGCATATTGCCGACCCGACCGCCCAGGCGATCCTGCAGGCGGGCCTGCGCACGGTCGGCCTGCTCGGCACCGCCTTCACCATGGAAGAGGACTTCTACCGTGGGCGGCTGAGCGATCGTTTCGGGCTGGAGGTACTGGTGCCCGACGCCGACGACCGCCGCGACGTGCACGACATCATCTACCGCGAACTGATTGCAGGCGTGGTCAGCGAAGCTTCGCGGCAGGTGTACGTGGACGTGATCGCGCGACTGGTCGCCCGTGGCGCCGAGGCGATCATCCTGGGCTGCACCGAGATCATGCTGCTGGTACGTGAGCAGGACAGTCCGGTGCCGCTGTTCGACACCACCACCCTGCACGCACGCGCCGCCGTGGATGCCGCACTGGCGTAGGGGTCGGATCCCTTCGCAACGCGAAGGGCTCTGACCCCGCACGGATGCATGACCCTGGGGTCAGAGCCCTTCGCTGGGCGAAGGGATCTGACCCCGCATTTCAGCCTTCGCGTATTTCCAGCGCGGTCACCAGCCACTCGACCACCGCCGGCGAATCGCACAGGAAGAACACGGCATCACCACTGCGCGCCTCGCTGAGCAGGCGGTACACGCTGATGGCCGCGGCGGCCTGGTTGGCAATGAACACTTCGCCGCTGCGAGGCCCTTCAACCTGCCGCGACTCGCGCTGCAACGCTTGGCGAGCGGCAACGGTTTCGGCCGGCTCGGCCTCGCGGCTGAGATCCTCGCCACGCAGGCCCCATGAAACAAAGACGCGCTTTTCCTTGAACGTGGTGTCCAGGACGCGGACGCCGTCCGTGCCTGCGTCGGCCGAACGATGAATGACGGTACTGCTGATCAACGCAACCCCCTGTGGTCGTCGTGGTCCGCGCATCGTCCTGCACGCCCGCCGCAACCGCCGGTGGCGGGTGCGAGGAGAATGCCGATGCAATCGGATGTGCGCCGATGATAAGGGAAGTACCGGACCGTATGGGCTGCGGGCCTGAACGCCCGGTATCGCACACCCTCGGTAGAGTCGAGCTTGCTCGACTGCGCCACTGCAACGTTGTGGCTGCAGACGAAGCCCGCCTACCGGCGGGCTTCGTGATTCGACAACTCAGACTGCCAGCGCCTCATGCACTGCATCTGGACGCAACGCCGCGATCTTCAGAAGCGTTTTTGCGGCGCCGGATGGCTCGCGACGACCCTGCTCCCAGTCTTGAAACGTACGTACCGATACGCCGAGCATTCCGGCAAACTGCGCCTGGGACATGCCAAGCCGCTGACGCGCCTCTGCAGCAATGGACACAGGCACCATATTCACAGCACCCACTTTGCCAGCCTTCACCGAGCGAACAGCCTCCAGCAGCTCTGCGCCAATATTTCGGCCAGCATCACGGGCTTCTCGTTCTTTCTTATTCATCGGCATGGCAAAGCTCCTCCGCCAGTTCGCGCAGGATGTGCGCGGGAATATCCTCTGTGGTGCCTTTTCCGTAAATGGTGAGTGCCACTACAGCTCCATTTGCCAAGCGCAGGGTATAGATCACTCTCACTCCTCCACGCTTGCCTCTGCCATCACCCGACCAACGCACCTTCCGACATCCACCAGAGCCTGGGATCACGTCCCCCGCCTCTGGGGTTCCGGCAATGTAGGCAACAAAATCGCTGTGCTGTTCGGCCGTCCAATAGTCGGGCCAATACCTGCTGAACAGTGGGGACTCGATCACGGTCAGTAGCGACATGTCACAACTATACGGCAGAGCCGTATAGATCACAAGTGCCTGCGGACCAAGGACCCTGCCAGAGAACCCCTGTGATGACGCGGCCTGTCAGCTAGAGTCGAGCTTGCTCGACCGCCTCGAAGATGAGTCGAGCAAGCTCGACTCTACAAACAACAAAAAAGCCCACGCATCGCTGCGCAGGCTTTCTGTTTCATCACAGTGGTCGGGACGGCCGGATTCGAACCGACGACCCTCTGCCCCCCAGGCAGATGCGCTACCAGGCTGCGCTACGCCCCGACTGATGCTGCGATGTACCCGCCAGTGCGGCGGGCCGTGAAGTATAGCGGATTACGCGGGGTTTTGGATCACCGGCGAAGCAATTGCAGCACTTCTTCCAGCTCCATGCGTACCTGCTTGATGATCTGGTTGCTCAGCGCCGATTCCTCGCGTGCATCCGGACCATCCAGGCGCAGGCGCGCGCCGCCGATGGTGTAACCCTGTTCGTACAGCAGGCTGCGGATCTGCCGCACCATCAGCACGTCGTGGCGCTGGTAGTAGCGGCGGTTGCCACGGCGCTTGGCCGGCTCAAGGCTGGGAAACTCGGTTTCCCAGTAGCGCAGCACGTGCGGCTTGACGTCGCACAGCTCGCTTACCTCACCAATGGTGAAGTAGCGCTTGGCCGGGATCGGCGGTAGTTCGCGGTTACTGCCCGGATCCAGCATAAGCTTCCACCCTCTCCTTGAGCTTCTGGCCCGGACGGAAGGTGACCACCGTACGGGCGGAAATCGGAATTTCCTCGCCGGTCTTGGGGTTGCGACCCGGGCGCTGGTTCTTGCGCCGCAGGTCGAAATTACCGAAGCCGGACAGCTTCACCTGACGTCCCTGTTCCAACGCTTCACGCAGCACATCGAAGAACGCGTCGACGAATTCCTTGGCTTCCCGCTTGTTCAGACCGACTTCGTCGAACAGCTTTTCCGCCATCTCCGCCTTGGTCAATGCCATTGCCTGCTACCCCTGAGTGCTTCCCGCTCAGCCGCGGATCCGGGCGTGGTGTTCACGCTCGATCGCAGTGACCGCCTCGGCCACCACCGCTTCCACGTCGCGGTCCGTCAGAGTGCGCGACTTGTCCTGCAAAATCAAGCCCATAGCGAGACTCTTGAACCCAGGCTCGACCCCCTGGCCGACGTAACGGTCGAACAGGTTCAGCTCGCGCAGCAGCGGGCCAGCGGCCTGCCGGATGGTCGCGGCCAGGTCGCTCCAGGCCACCTGCTCAGGCACCAGGAACGCCAGGTCGCGGCGCACCGCCGGGAAGCGCGACAGCTCGCCGGCACGCGGCAGCGCACGGGCGGACAGTGCCTCCAGGTCCAGCTCGAAGGCATAGACGTCAGCCTCGATGTCCATGGCCTTGGCCAGGCGCGGATGGATCTGGCCGATCCAGCCGATCACCACGCCATCGCGGTACACCTCGGCCGAACGGGCCGGGTGGCCGAAGGCACGGGTGGAGGGGCGGAATTCGAGCACGGCACCGCTGGCGGCGGCCAACGATTCCAGGTCGCCCTTCAGGTCATGGAAATCGACCTTGCGGGTCGGCAGGCCCCACTGCACGGACTGCGCATCGCCACAGATGGCGGCCGCCACGCGCGGGGTTTCCAGCGGTGCCGGCTGGCCTTCGCCAGCCTGCTGGGCGAACACCCGGCCCACTTCGAACAGGCGCACGCGGGCCAGCTGGCGGGCGGCATTGCGGCCCAGGGTGGCGACCAGGCCCGGCAGCAGCGCCGGGCGCATCACCGCCAGCTCGGCCGACAGCGGGTTGGCCAGCGGCACCAGGTTGTCGCGCAGCTGCCACTGGGTCAGCAGCGCATCATCGACGAAGGCGAAATTCAGGGTTTCCTGCAGATCGCGGGCGATCAGCTGGCGGCGCACGCTGAGCACATCCAGCTGGGTCTCGGTCGGCATCGCCACGCGCGCCGCGCCACCCGGCAGGGTGGTCGGGATCTGCTCGTAGCCGTGGATGCGCGCCAGTTCCTCGATCAGGTCTTCTTCGATGGCGATATCGAAGCGACGGCTCGGCGCGGTCACCTGCCAGCCTTCGCCGGCAGCAGTCACGCCCATGCCCAGCGCGCGCAGGATGCGTTCGACCTCGGCATCTTCGATGGTGATGCCCAGCACGCGGGTGATGCGGGCACGACGCAGGGTGATCGTTGCCGCCTGCGGCAGATCGGCCTCACGCACGGCCTCGGTGACCGGCGCCGGGGTACCGCCGGCCAGGTCCAGCACCAGGCGGGTGGCGTATTCGATGGCGGTACGCGGCAGCGCCGGATCAACACCACGCTCGAAGCGGTGGCCGGCATCGGTGTGCAGGCCCAGCTTGCGGCCACGGCCCATGATGGCGGCCGGCGCGAAGTGCGCAGCCTCCAGGAACACGGCGGTGGTGTCGTCGGTGACGCGGGTATCGAAGCCGCCCATCAGGCCGGCCAGGCCGACGGCACGGTCGGCGTCGGTCACCACCAGGAAGCTGTCGTCCAGCACCGCATCGCGGCCGTCCAGCAGCTTGATCGCTTCGCCGGCGCGCGAACGGCGCACGGCGATGCTGCCCTGCAGGGTGCCCAGGTCATAGGCGTGCATCGGCTGGCCCAGTTCCAGCATCACGTACTGGGTGATGTCGACCAGCAGCGACACCGGGCGCACGCCGCTGCGGCGCAGGCGCTCGGCCATCCACAGCGGGGTCTTGGCGGCGGCGTTGACGCCCTCGATGACACGGCCCAGGTAACGCGGCGCTTCGGCGCCGGCGTCGAGCTGGATGGACAGCTCGCGGCTGCCGACCGCCGCAATGGCGTCGGCGGCGAAATCCAGCACTTCGCTGCGGGTGGCCGCGGCCACGTCGTAGGCGATGCCGCGCACGCTGAAGCAGTCGGCGCGGTTGGGGGTCAGCTTGATCTCGATGCTGGCGTCGGGCAGGCCGAGGTATTCAACCAGGGTCTGGCCGACCGGCGCATCCTCAGGCAGCTCCAGCAGGCCCGAGGCATCGGTGTCCAGGCCCAGCTCCTTGGCCGAACACAGCATGCCGTTGGATTCGACGCCGCGCAGCTTGGCCGGCTTGATCTTCAGGTCGCCAATCTGCGCGCCGACCATGGCCAGCGGCGCGACCAGGCCCGGGCGCGCATTGGGCGCACCGCAGACGATCTGCAGCAGTTCGCCCTGCCCTGCATCGACCTTGCACACCTGCAGGCGGTCGGCTTCGGGATGGCGCACGGCCTCGACGATGCGTGCCACGACCACGTGCTGCAGGCCGTTGCCGAGCGCGGTCACTTCTTCCACTTCCAGGCCGATGGCGGTCAGCACCGCGCTCAGTTCATCGCGCGAGGCGGAGGTCGGGACGTGGCTGCGCAGCCAGTTTTCGGAGAATTTCATGGGGTCACCCTGGTGGGCCCGGCGCATGCGCCTGGGCCTGCGTTGTTGAGTCCGCCGGGCGTTGCCCGGCGCTACCTGGTCCGTTACGCGAACTGCTTCAGGAACCGCACGTCGTTCTCGAAGAACGCGCGCAGGTCGTTGACGCCGTAACGCAGCATCGCGAAGCGCTCCACGCCCAGCCCGAAGGCGAAGCCGGTGTAGCGTTCCGGATCGATGCCGACGTTGCGCAGCACGTTCGGGTGGACCATGCCGCAGCCGAGCACTTCCAGCCAGCGGGTGCTGCCGTCGGGCTGCTGCCAGGCGATGTCCACTTCCGCGCCGGGTTCGACGAACGGGAAGTAGCTGGGGCGGAAGCGCATTTCGAAATCGCGCTCGAAGAAGGCACGCACGAACTCGGCCAGCGTGCCCTTCAGGTCGGCGAAGGTGGAATGCTCATCCACCAGCAGGCCTTCGACCTGGTGGAACATCGGCGAATGGGTCTGGTCGCTGTCGCTGCGGTACACCTTGCCGGCGGCGATCATGCGCAGCGGCGGCTGGTGCTCGCCCATGTAGCGCACCTGCACACCGGAGGTATGCGTGCGCAGCAGGCGGCCGTCGCCGAAGTAGAAGGTGTCGTGCATGGCGCGCGCCGGGTGGTGCGGCGGGAAGTTCAGCGCCTCGAAGTTGTGCCAGTCGTCCTCGATCTCCGGACCTTCGGACAGCTCGTAGCCCAGCCGGCCGAAGATGCCGGTGATGCGTTCCAGGGTGCGGGTGATCGGATGCAGGCCGGCGCGGTCGCCGTTGCGGCCCGGCAGGGTGATGTCGATCGCTTCGGCGGCCAGGCGCGCATCCAGTGCGGCGTTTTCCAGCACGGCCTTGCGCTCGCCCAGCGCGCTGGACAGCGCGTCACGGGCCTGGTTGATGGCTTCACCGGCGGCCTTGCGCTCGTCGGCCGGCAGGGTGCCGAGCTGCTTGAGCTGGGCGGTGATGCTGCCGCTCTTGCCGAGCAGGGCCACGCGCAGCTGTTCCAGCACGTCGGGGCTCTGTGCGGCGGCCACATCGGCCAGCGCCTGGGTGGTGAGGGATTGGATGTCGCTCATGGGGGGCCGGAACTCCAGTCGGTCTGCCATCGCGATGCGCGAAGGGCCGACCCCTGTCGCCACCGCCGGTCCCCGCACCGCGCGCCTGCGGCGTTGCCGGGACCCAAAAAAGAATGGGGAAGGACTTGCGCCCTTCCCCATGCATTGCCTCTACCTGACACCGTTCCCGTTGAACGGCAACGGCATCGGGAAGGACTTATGCCGCCAGTGCGCCCTTGGCCTTTTCGGCCAGTGCAGCAAAACCAGCTGCGTCGTGCACGGCGATATCAGCCAGGACCTTGCGGTCCAGGGTGATGCCGGCCTTCAGCAGGCCGTTCATGAAGCGGCTGTAGCTCAGGCCGTTGATGCGGGCAGCCGCATTGATACGGGTGATCCACAGCGAACGGAAGTTGCGCTTCTTCTGCTTACGGCCGATGTAGGCGTACTGCTGTGCCTTGATGACCGCCTGCTTGGCGACGCGGAAGACCTTGCGACGGGCATTGTAGTAGCCCTTCGCCAGATCAAGGATTTTCTTGTGGCGGCGACGCGCCTGTACGCCACGCTTAACTCGTGCCATTTTTCAGTTCCTCAGAGGTAAGGGAGCATGCGGTCCAGACGGCCGGCGTCTTCTGCGCGGACGTGGTTCGTCTGACGCAGGTTACGCTTACGCTTGGTCGCTTTCTTCGTGAGGATGTGGCTACGGTTGGCGTGGCCGCACTTGTACTTGCCCGAGGCGGTCTTGCGGAAACGCTTGGCCGCTGCCCGGTTGGTCTTGATCTTGGGCATTGCAATGTCCTTGATGGGATATGACCCTGGTTTCTGACTGATCTGGCGGTGGCTTCAGCCACTCTTTCCGTCCTGCCATGATCGGCGTACGACCCGTCCTGGGTGGGTCGAGCCGGGCATGATACAGGCAAAACCGCCCTGCCACCAGCCCCTGCGACCCTTTCCGGCATGAATTACCGGGATACCGCAAAAGCAAAGGGACGCCCGTGGCGTCCCTTTACCCTGAACCATTCAGCCAGGCGCCCCGGAAGGCGGCCCGTCAGGCTTCAGGTCTTCTTCTTCGGCGCGATCATCATGACCATCTGACGCCCTTCCAGGCGCGGACGGGATTCGATGACGATGTCCTCGCCCAGATCGGTCTCGATCCGGTTGGCCATCTCGCGACCCAGTTCCTGGTGGCTCATTTCACGGCCACGGAAGCGGATGTTGACCTTGATCTTGTCGCCTTCCTCAAGGAAACCGCGCATCTTGCGCAGCTTGATCTGGTAGTCGCCCTCGTCCGTGACCGGACGGAACTTCACTTCCTTGATCTCGACCTGCTTGGTCTTCTTCTTGGCCTCGCTGGCCTTCTTCTGCGCTTCGAACTTGAACTTGCCGAAATCCATGATCTTGCAGACCGGCGGATCGGCCTGCGGCTGGATTTCAACCAGGTCCAGGCCTTCATCTTCGGCCATGGACAGCGCTTCGTCGCGCGACAACACGCCGATCATTTCTCCGTCACTGCCGATCACGCGGACGCGCGGCACACGGATTTCCTGATTCTTGCGGTTCTGTTTGTTGTCAGGGGTGCTGATATTACGTTCTCCCAAGGGTATCGAACCGGTCCGGGCTTCTGTTCGCCCGGACCGGACCTTTGCTTACGCGCCCTCGGCCTGGAGCCGCTCGATGAAGGCCTGCAGGCTCATGCTGCCCAGGTCTTCGCCAGAACGCGTACGCACCGCCACAGCTCCATTTTCCTTCTCGCGGTCACCGATGACCAGCAGATAAGGCACGCGCTGCAACGTATGCTCGCGGATTTTATAACCGATCTTCTCGTTACGCAAATCCGAGCTGACGCGGAAGCCTTGCTCCGCAAGGGTCTTGGTCACGCTGGAGACGTATTCAGCCTGAGCGTCGGTGATGTTGGCCACCACCACCTGGGTCGGCGCCAGCCAGGCCGGGAACTGGCCGGCGTGGTGCTCGATCAGGATGCCGAGGAAGCGCTCCATCGAGCCGACGATGGCCCGGTGCAGCATGACCGGGTGCTTCTTCTGGCTGTTTTCGTCCACGTACTCGGCGCCCAGGCGGCCCGGCATCATGAAGTCGACCTGCATGGTGCCCAGCTGCCAGGTACGGCCGATGGCATCCTTCAGGTGGTACTCGATCTTCGGGCCGTAGAAGGCGCCCTCGCCCGGCAGCTCCTGCCATTCCACGCCGCAGCTGGACAGCGCCGAGCGCAGCGCGCCTTCGGCCTTGTCCCAGGTCGCGTCGTCACCCAGGCGCGACTCCGGGCGCAGGGCGATCTTGACCTGGATCTCGTCGAAGCCGAAGTGCTGGTAAACCGCCAGCGCCTGCTGGTGGAACGCGGTCACTTCCGCCTCGACCTGGTCTTCGGTGCAGAACACATGGCCATCGTCCTGGGTGAAGCCACGCACGCGCAGGATGCCGTGCAGCGCACCGGACGGCTCGTTGCGGTGGCAGGCACCAAACTCGCCGTAGCGGATCGGCAGGTCGCGGTAGCTGTGCAGGCCCTGGTTGAACACCTGCACGTGGCCCGGGCAGTTCATCGGCTTGAGCGCGTAGGTACGCTTCTCGGACTCGGTGAAGAACATCGCGTCCTGGTAGTTGTCCCAGTGGCCCGACTTCTGCCACAGCGACACGTCCAGGATCTGCGGGCAGCGCACTTCGCCGTAGCCGGTGCTGCGGTAGACCTTGCGCATGTACTGCTCGACCACCTGCCACAGCGCCCAGCCCTTGGGGTGCCAGAACACCAGGCCCGGGGCTTCTTCCTGCAGGTGGAACAGGTCCTGCTGCTTGCCGATGCGGCGGTGGTCGCGCATTTCGGCTTCCTCGATGCGCTTGATGTATGCATCGAGCTGCTTCTTGTCGGCCCATGCGGTGCCGTAGATGCGCTGCAGCTGTTCGTTCTGCGCATCGCCACGCCAGTAGGCGCCGGAAATGCGGGTCAGCTTGAAGGCCTTCAGGAAGCGCGTGTTCGGCACGTGCGGGCCGCGGCACATGTCCACGTATTCCTGGTGGTAGTACATGCCCATCGCCTGGATGTCGTCGGACATGTCTTCGATCAGGCGCAGCTTGTAGTCCTCGCCACGGGCCTTGAAGATCTCGACCACTTCAGCGCGCGGCGTCACCTTCTTGATGACGTCGTAGTCCTGGGCGATCAGTTCGCCCATGCGCTTCTCGATGGCGGCCATGTCTTCCGGCGTGAACGGACGCTCGGAATAGATGTCGTAGTAGAAGCCTTCGGCGATGACCGGACCGATCACCATCTTCACGTCGGGGTACAGCTGCTTGACGGCATGGCCGACCAGGTGGGCGCAGGAGTGGCGGATGATTTCCACGCCCTCCTCGTCCTTGGCGGTGATGATGCGCAGGCGGGCATCGTGGTCGATGACGTCGCTGGCATCGACCAGCACGCCATCGACCGAACCGGCGATGGTGGCCTTGGCCAGGCCGGCGCCGATCGACTGGGCGACGTCCATGACGCTGACGGGATTTTCGAATTCGCGGCGGCTGCCGTCGGGAAGGGTGATATTGATCATCGCAATGGCTTCGTGCGGGGCCCGCTCGGGCGGGCTGGAAAGCGTTCCGGGCGGTGCCCGGGCAATAAAAAAGCGCCGCGAGGGCGCCTGGAAACACAGGGCCTTCGGGGGCAGGTCAGCGGTGGGCGGTGGTAGTGCTCATGTCGCACGCTCGGCCGGCGCTGGGCGCGGGCCACCTTGTTCCAGTCAGGGTTCTGCGTCGATCTTAAACCAGCGCGCGGCAAAGCCCAAGGTGCAGCTCCGGTCACCGCTGAACCGGGATCGCTGGCAGCGGGAAATCGCAATGATTACCATGTGCGCGCAGCCATCTCCGTTGGCAGCTTTACCGACCACACCAGGACCCCTCCACCATGCGTCCCGCGTACCTTCCGGCCTGCGCAGCCCCTACGCACGTGGCCCTCAAACAGGCACTTGTACTGCCATGTGCCCGGCAATGATCACCGTGGGCCTGTCGACGCTGGGCTTCTGCAGCCTGGCCATGCTGTCGGCGATGTTTTCCGCCCTGGCGTTCTACGCGGCATCGCCGCACTGCCGCTGGCCACGCCTGCGCCGTGCCGGCCGCCTGGGCCGGCAGATCGGCATGGTCGCGGCGGTCGCCTCGCTGTGGCTGTGGATGGCCGAACTGGGTGTTGCCGCCGGCCTGGTGGCGATGCTGTGCACCTGGATGCTGGTGGCCCTGCTGCTGCCGGCACTGGCGGCCTGGCACCGCCCGGCGGTGGATGGCAGCGCACGGGAGCCGCGCTGATGTGGATGCGCGCCCTGTCGGGCATCTTCGCTGGCTTCTTCCTTGCCGCCGCTGCCACCGGCCTGCTGACCTGGCTGCCGCCGGGGCCGTGGCCGAGCGCGGTGGTGCCGGCCCTGATCGCCTTCGTCCCGCTGTGGATGCTGGCGGCGCTGTGGGCCTTCAGTTTCCGCACGGTGGCGCGCGCCTGGCTGGTGCCCGCCGCCTGTGCCGCCGGCGGCTTCGCCGCGCTGTGGCTGCTGCGCCTGAGCGGCGCGGTGCAATGAGAACGACCGCATGAAATTCAGTTCGCAGACCCTGCGTACCTTCACCACCCTGCACACCTGGGTCGGCCTGGTGGCCGGCTTCGGCCTGTTCGTGGCGTTCTATGCCGGTGCCCTCACCCTGTTCCACCACGACCTGCCGATGTGGCAGACGCCGGGCGCGGCCAGCGTGCTGCCGGCCGGGCTGGATGATGCGCAGTACCTGCTGGACGACGTGCTGGCCAAGCACCCGGAGGCACGCCGCCATGTCGGCATGACCTTCCCCGGCGCCGAGCACCCGCAGCCGCTGGCCTACTGGCAAGGGGCCGACGGCGGCTGGCGCTATGCCTGGCCCGGCCAGACCGGCGGCAGCCCGACGCCGCCGCAGGCCGGCCTGGCCGAGCTGGTCAACGAACTGCACTACAGCCTTGGCCTGCCGGTCGCCGGCATCTACGTGATGGGCATCGTCAGCCTGCTGTACGGCATGGCCCTGCTCAGCGGCGTGGTCATCCACCTGCCCAAGCTGCTGGGTGACCTGTTCGCGCTGCGCCCGGGCCGCAACCTCAAGCAGATGTGGCAGGACGCGCACAACGTGATCGGCGTGCTCAGCCTGCCGTTCCACCTGATGTTCGCGGTGACCGGCGCCCTGCTCTGCCTGGTGTTCATCCAGATCGCCCTGCTCAACCCGCTCATCTTCGAAGGCAAGGCCATGCAGGTAGTGCCTGCGGCAATGGACACCGCACCGGTGCGCGAGGCCGCGGGCGTACCGGCCGCACCGGGCAGCCTGCGCGAGCTGCACGCGCGCGCCCTGGAAGTGGCGCGCGCACAGGGCGTTGCCGATTTCGAACCGGCCTACCTGAAGCTGGCCAATGGCGCAGATGCCAACGCCACCATCGAGATCACCGGCGAATCCAGCGGCACCCTCGGCCCGCTCGGCTCGGTCGCACTGGATGTGGCCAGTGGCCGCGTGCTGGCCAGCCAGCTGCCCGGCCATCGCGATGCCAACCACGCCACGCTCAGCGCGGCGTACGCCCTGCACTTCGGCGAGTTCGGCAACGGCGTGGTGGTCTGGCTGTACTTCCTGCTGGGGCTGGGCGGCGCCTTCCTGTTCTACTCGGGCAACCTGTTGTGGATCGAATCGCGGCGCAAGCGCCGGCAGCCGCAGCAGCCGCGTTCGGGAGTGAACATGGCGCGGGCGACGGTGGGCGTGTGCATCGGCCTGTGCGTGGCGATTTCGGTGGCGTTCGTCACCGCGCTGGTGCTGGAACGCGTGGCCCCGGCCGCGGTGGACCACGGCATCCGCTGGGCCTGCTTCGGCACCTGGGCGGCGTGCGCGCTGTGGGCGGCCCTGCGCCGGCCGGCGCAGGCCGCGCGTGAACTGCTGTGGGCCGCAGCCATCAGCACCGCCTTGGTGCCGGTGATGCATGGCGCACTCAACGGCGACTGGCCGTGGCTGGCCGCCGCGCGCGGGCTGTGGCCGCTGTTCTGGATCGACGTGGTGGCCCTGGCGATGGCGTTCGGCTTTGCGCGGCTGGCGGTGGCCAGCCAGCGCCGTGCCCGTGATGGCGACCCCAACAGCGTGTGGGCCAATTGAGGCACCCGCCGGGCATGGCCCGGCGCTACCGGTACGCACCGCCCCGGTAGAGTCGAGCTTGCTCGACTGCAGTCGCCTCTCCGGTAGAGTCGAGCCATGCTCGACTGCTGTTGATTTCGCGCCAAAGGCAGTCGAGCATAGCTCGACTCTACAAAAGCGTGGTCAATCGCCGACGCGGGCCTTGTGCCACGGTGCCAGCATGGCGTTGAGCAGGCTGGCCTGTTCGTCATCGCCGGTCAGTTCCCACATGAACACGCCGGCCAGGCCCTGCTCGCGGGCGAACTGCGCACGCAGGCCGATCGAACGCGGGTCTTCGTAGCTGATGAAGATCTTCTTGGCCGCGTTGTACAGCCAGGGGCTCTGCGCCTGCGGCTGCCAGTGTTTCGTCCAGCCCGGCTGGTCCAGGTAACGGGCCTTGATCACCCGCCAGTCGCCGGCATCGGCCGGTGTGCTGTAGGCCTGGTACAACCCATCAGGCGCCTCGCCGGTCACCTTGAAGCCACGCCCGTAGAACGGCACGCCCAGCACCAGCTTGTCGGCCGGCACGCCATGGTCGCGGTAGTACTGCACCGCGCCGGCCACGTTGTTCCAGCGCCGCAGCTCCGGCGCCAGCGGGTCGGCTGCCACTTCATGCAGCGGCGCGTTGAAGGTGGACACCGCCGAGAACCCGGTGCCCATGTCGTAGCTCATCAGATTGATGAAATCGAGTACATTGGCCAGCGCCGGCAGGTCATAGCTGGCGGCCGGATCATACGGGCCATCGGTCTGCAGGCGGCCGGCTGCAAGGGCGGCGGTCAGCAGCATCGGCTGGCCAAGCTTACGGCCGCGCGCATCCAGCGCCACGCGGAACGCCTGCGCGAGCCGGGTCATGTTCGCGCGGTCCTGCGGGCGATGGGCCAGCTCCTTCGGGCCGCCACTGACCGGGAATTCCCAGTCGATGTCCACGCCATCAAAGCTGCCCGCGTACTGGTCGAAGAACAGCGCCATGCACGAATCGACCAGGCGCTTGCGGCTGGCCTCGGTCAGCGCGGCATCGGAAAAGCCACCTGCGCCCCAGCCGCCGATGGAGATCAGCGTGCGCAGGTGCGGGTGCGCCTTCTTCAGCTCGGCCAGCGCGGCGAAGTTGTCCGGCGCTTCGGCGCCGACCGTGCAGCGCCCGGCTTCGATGGTGGAGAACGCATAGAACAGGTGGGTGAGGCGATCGGCTGGAATACGCGACACCGGGTAGCGCTCGGCCGAACCGCCCGGGTAGTAGGCACCGTAGATCGGCGGCTGCGCCGCGTGGCTGGCGACAGGAACGGCGGCGGCGATCAGCAGGGCAAGCCCGGCCAAGGTCTGGCGCAACATGGAAACTCCCGGTAGGTAGAGACGAGCGTGCTCGACTCTACACGGATCCGGCATCGGCTAAGGTAGCCGCGGATCTTCAATCGCACACGGACATGAGCACAGACGACAACGCCTCCCACGATGACACCCAGGATGCACTGCAGGCCCTGGAGGCACGCGCCTATGCGGCGTTCGACGATGGCGAGCTGGTGCAGGCTGCGGACCTGCTCGGCGAGCTGATCGGCCATGCGCCAGAGATCCCCTACCTGCATTACATGCGCGGGCTGGCGCACAAGTACCTGCGCAACTGGCCTGCTTCGCTGCAGGACAACCTGCGTGCGGCGCAGGTGCGCGGCGACTTCGACGAGGCCACGGCCTGGAATGCCGGCATCGCTGCCTCGGCCCTGGGCGACTGGGCCGAGGCACGCCGGCAGTGGACGCACTGTGGCATCACCCTGCCCGAGGGTGAGGGGGCAATCGCAGGCAACTTCGGCGTGGCCTGCGTGCGCCTGGCACCCTGGGCCGATGCCGAGGTGGTGTACATGAGCCGCATCGACCCGGTGCGCGCGCGCATCGACAACGTGCCGCTGCCCGAAAGCGGTTTCCGCTTCGGCGACATCGTGCTGCATGACGGCGCCTCCACCGGCCGCCGTACCTACGGCGACGGCGACGTGCCGGTGTTCAACGCGATGCAGCGCCTGCAGGCATCGGACATGGCGACCTTCACCGTGTTCGTGCAGTGCGACGCGGCCGAGGACATCGCGGCGCTGGAAGCCCTGAACCTGCCCGGCATCGGCACGGTCGAGGATTGGACCGCCACCGTGCGCCGGCTGTGCCGCCGCTGCAGCTACGGCACGCCGCACCGGCATGACGACGACGCCGGCAACGATGATGGCGGTGGCTGGGCACGCGAGCGTGATCTGGGCATTGCAGCCCAGGGCCGGGCTGCGGTGGAAAAGCTGCTGGCCACCTGGACCGCTGCGGCACCGGGGCGCGTGCTGCAGGCCATCGAGCAGCGCGAGCATCCGCTGAGTGATCCGGCGCCGGGGCAGGTGTGGTGGCTGGGCGAGGACGAAGAGGACGCGTCGTAGAGTCGAGCTTGCTCGACTGCAGCGTGAGGACCAACGGTCCTCACCCACGGAATCGCAGGCAAAGAAAAAGCGGGCCGAAGCCCGCTTTTTCATTTTCGAAGGCGTGAGGACCAACGGTCCTCACCTACCGTAATCGACCGTAGGTCGATTACTCGGCGCTGGCGCCTTCGCCTTCTTCCACGGCCTTCATCGACAGGCGGATACGGCCCTGCTTGTCGACTTCCAGGACCTTGACCTTGACCACATCGCCTTCCTTCAGCACGTCGCCGACCTTCTCGACGCGGTCGCTGGAGATCTGCGACACGTGGACCAGACCGTCCTTGCCCGGCAGGATCGTGACGAACGCACCGAAGTCCATGATCTTGGCGACCTTGCCTTCGTAGATGCGGCCCGGCTCGACGTCCGAGGTGATCTGCTCGATGCGGGCCTTGGCGGCCTGGGCAGCGATGGCGTTGACCGAAGCGATGACGATGGTGCCGTCATCCTGGATGTCGATCTGGGTGCCGGTTTCCTTGGTGATGGCCTGGATGGTCGAGCCACCCTTGCCGATCACTTCGCGGATCTTGTCCGGGTGGATCTTGATGGTCAGCAGGCGCGGCGCGTAGTCCGACAGCTCTTCACGCGGAGCGGTCAGGCCGTGGGCCATTTCGCCCAGGATGTGCAGACGGCCAGCCTTGGCCTGCTGCAGAGCCTGCTTCATGATCTCTTCGGTGATGCCTTCGATCTTGATGTCCATCTGCAGGGCGGAGATGCCCTCAGCGGTACCGGCAACCTTGAAGTCCATGTCGCCCAGGTGATCTTCGTCACCCAGGATGTCGGACAGGACGACGAAGCGATCGCCTTCCTTGACCAGGCCCATGGCGATACCGGCAACCGGTGCCTTCACCGGCACGCCGGCGTCCATCAGGGCCAGCGACGAACCGCAGACCGAGGCCATCGACGAGGAGCCGTTCGACTCGGTGATTTCCGAGACGACGCGGATGGTGTACGGGAAGGATTCCAGCGACGGCATCACAGCCAGCACGCCGCGCTTGGCGAGGCGACCGTGGCCGATTTCGCGGCGCTTCGGGCCCATCATGCGGCCGGTCTCACCCACCGAGTAGGGGGGGAAGTTGTAGTGGAACAGGAAGTTTTCCTTGTACTCACCGGAGACGGCATCGATGACCTGGCCATCACGGGCGGTGCCCAGGGTGATGGTCACGATGGCCTGCGTTTCACCGCGGGTGAACAGCGAGGAACCGTGGGTACGCGGCAGGATGCCGGTCTGCACGGCGATCGGGCGGACGGTGTCCAGCTGACGGCCGTCGATGCGGACCTTGGTGTCCAGCACCGAGTTGCGCATGGTGCTGTATTCCAGCTCGCCGAATTCCTTCGACAGCTCGGCCGGGTTCCAGCCTTCAGCGGCCACGCGGCCAGCCAGGGTTTCAACCACGTCCTTCTTGATCGCCGAGATGGCGTCACGGCGCTGCAGCTTGTCGCGCACCTGGAAGGCTTCGCCCAGGCGCGGGCCGATGGCTTCCTGCAGGGCGCTGATCAGCACGTCGTTCTTGGCCGGGGCCACCCAGGTCGACGGCTTGGTGCCGGCTTCCACGGTCAGCTCGTTGATCGCGTTGATGACCTTCTGCATTTCGCGGTGACCGAAGGTCACGGCGCCCAGCATCACGTCTTCGGACAGCAGTGCGGCTTCGGATTCAACCATCAGCACCGCGTTGGCGGTACCGGCAACGACCAGCTCCAGCTCCGAATCCTTCAGTTCCGACACGGTCGGGTTGAGGATGTACTCACCGTTCTTGTAGCCGACCTTGGCGGCGGCGATCGGACCCTTGAACGGGGTACCGGCCAGCGACAGGGCAGCCGAGGCACCGATCAGCGCCGGGATGTCACCGTCGATCTCCGGGTTCAGCGACATCACCGTGGCGATGATCTGGACTTCGTTCTTGTAGTCTTCCGGGAACAGCGGACGGATCGGACGGTCGATCAGACGCGAGATCAGGGTTTCCTTCTCGGTCGCGCGGCCTTCGCGCTTGAAGAAGCCACCCGGGATACGGCCACCTGCGTAGAACTTCTCCTGATAGTCACAGGTCAGGGGGAAGAAATCCTGGCCTTCGCGCGCGCTCTTGGCGGCAACGGCGGAGACCAGCAGCACGGTGTCGTCGAACTTGACGATGACGGCGCCACCGGCCTGACGGGCGATTTCGCCGGTTTCAAGCGTGACGGTGTGCTTGCCGTACTGGAAGGTTTTGGTGATTTTTGCCACGGAGGGTGTCCTTGGGGATGCTGTCTGCGAATTTGGACCGTCGGCGACCCTTGCCGCCTGCGGGTGACCGGATCGTTCCGGTCTGAATCGGTATTTCGGTGCTACAAAACAAAACCGCGGCGCATCGCTGCGCCGCGGGGGATTCTTTGCTTAGCGACGCAGGCCAAGCTTTTCGATCAGGGCCTTGTAACGCTCGACGTCCTTCTTCTTCAGGTAGTCGAGCAGGCTGCGACGGCGGTTGACCATCTGCAGCAGGCCGCGGCGGCTGTGGTGGTCCTTCTTGTGGGTCTTGAAGTGGCCGGTCAGCAGTTCGATGCGGGCGGTCAGCAGGGCAACCTGGACTTCCGGGGAGCCGGTGTCAGCCGAGCTGCGCTTGTTGTCTTCAATGACCTTCTGGGTGTCGATCGACATTTTCTTTTTTCTCTGTGATGCGTGGCCGGCAGGAACGCGCTTCGCGCACCGCCAGGCTCGCCGTGGACTACGAGGATGAAACCTGCGCGAGGCAGGCTGCCGGAAAACGGCCGCGAAATTGTAACGGTCAGGGGCTCCGGGAACAAGGACCGGGGCTGAACCGCCCTCCCCCGGTCAGAGGTTGAACCGGCGCTGTGGGGCCAGCAGGCCACTGTCGTCGACCTGGCCCAGGCCCTGGACAGCATCGTCCGGACCGTACACGGCCACCAGGCCGCGCGGCCACGACGCGTCGCGCTGGCGCTGGCCGACACAGAAGCGATGGGCCTGTTCAGCGTCGAGGTCGACGCGCGGGTATTCGGCCAGGCCGGCGGCCAGCGGCAGCAGCAGTGCGTCCATGCCCGCTTCGTCGCCGGCCTCGACCATCGCCCGCAGCTGGTCCAGGGTGACCATGGCCGGGGCATGGAACGGCTCGACCCACAGCCGGCGCAGCGCGCTGATGTGGGCGCCGCATCCCAGCGCCTCGCCGAGGTCGCGGGCCAGGCTGCGGATGTAGGTGCCCGAACCGCAGGTCACGCGCAGGCGCAGGCGATCGGCCTGCTGCTCGAGCACCTCGATGGCCTGCACGTGCACCTCGCGCTCGGGCGCCTCGATGGCTTCACCGCGGCGGGCCTTCACATACAGCGGCTCACCACCCTGCTTCAGCGCCGAATAGATCGGTGCCCGCTGCAGGATGCGGCCGGTCAGCGGCGCCAGGGCGGCCTGCAGGGCTTCGGCACTGATGGCCGGCACCGGGCGCTGCAGCAGCACCTGGCCTTCGGAATCATCGGTATCGGTGGTCTGGCCGAGCTGGATCTCGGCGTCGTAGGCCTTGGCCGAGCCCAGCAGCAGGCCGGCGATCTTGGTCGCCTCGCCGAAGCACAGCGGCAGCAGGCCGGTGGCCAGCGGGTCAAGGCTGCCGGTATGGCCGCCCTTTTCGGCACGGAACAGGCGGCGGGCCACCTGCAGGGCGGCGTTGGAGCTCATGCCGGTCGACTTGTCGAGCAGCAGGATGCCATCCAGGCGGCGGAACTGAATTCGGGTCATGACAGGATTTCGTAGCGTCGAGCCATGCTCGACTGCCGAAGCGCGGCCAGCGTCGGGCCTCACACGGTCAGAATGGAAAACGCCGGGCATCACCCGGCGCAAGCTTATTCTTCGTCGCTCTCGCGACGCTTCTCCGCGGCCAGTGTATCGGGCAGGTCGCGCAGGAGGTTGTCGATGTGCTCACCACGGTCGACCGAGTCGTCGTAGTGGAAATGCAGCTCGGGCACGTGGCGCAGCTTCATCGCGCGGGCCAGGTCCATGCGCAGGCGGTAGCCCAGCTCCTTCAGCCCGGCCACGGCTTCGGCCGAACGTTCCGGCATCAGCGCGGTGACGAACACCTTGGCATGGGCCATGTCGCGGGTGATTTCCACGTCGGACACGCTCACCGAGGGCAACCCGTGCTCGCGCACGGCGTTGTGCACCAGGGTGCCGAGTTCACGGCGCAGCTGGGCGGAGACACGGTCGGTTCGATGGAAAGTCTTGGGCACGAGAGGCTCTTGGTTCAGTTGTCGCCCGACCAACGGTCGGGCGCTACTCTTGATTCAATGGCCGCCCGACCAACGGTCGGGCGCTACATCTACAGGGTCGCCTGACCAACGGTCGGGCGCTACATCTACATGGTACCCGACCGTTGGTCGGGTTCTACATCACGGTAGGGCCCGACCGTTGGTCGGGCCACCTTGCAGCATTACAGGGTGCGCGGCACTTCGATACGCTCGAAGCACTCGATCTGGTCACCCGGCTTGACGTCGTTGTAGGCCTTCACCGCGATACCGCATTCGGTACCGTTGCGGACTTCCTCGACGTTTTCCTTGAAGCGGCGCAGCGATTCCAGCTCGCCCTCGAAGATCACCACGCTGTCGCGCAGCACGCGGATCGGCTTGTTGCGCTTGACCACGCCCTCGATGACCATCGAACCGGCAACGGCGCCCAGCTTGGAGCTGCGGAACACGTCGCGGACTTCGGCGATACCGATGATCTCTTCGCGGATTTCCACGCCCAGCAGACCGGAGGCCACCTGCTTCACCTGGTCGATCACGTCATAGATGATCGAGAAGTAACGCAGGTCCACGCCGTTGGATTCGATGATGCGACGGGCCGAAGCATCCGCACGCACGTTGAAGCCGATGACGGTGGCCTTCGAAGCGGCGGCCGAATTGGCGTCCGACTCGGTGATGCCGCCCACGCCGGAGTGGATCACGTTGATGCGGATGTCTTCGTTGGACAGCGCGACCAGTGCCTGGCTCAGGGCCTGCACCGAACCCTGCACGTCGGCCTTGATGACCAGGTTGAGGACCTGCTGGCCCTCGCCCTTGCCCAGGGTCGCCATGATGTCTTCCATGCGGCTGCCAGCGGTGGCAACCAAGCGCGATTCACGGCGCTTGGTCTCACGCTGCTGGGCAACGTCCTTGGCCAGGCGCTCGTCCTCGACGACCACGAAATCGTCACCGGCTTCCGGCACGCCGGACAGGCCCAGGACCTGCACCGGGATGGACGGGCCAGCGAACTCCGGCTGCTTGCCGGTTTCGTCGAACAGCGCACGCACGCGGCCGTACTGGATGCCGCACACCAGGTAGTCGCCCTTCTTCAGGCGGCCCTGCTGCACCAGCACCGTCGCAACCGGGCCACGGCCCTTGTCCAGCGACGATTCGATCACCACGCCTGCGGCGCGGCCTTCGTCGACGGCCTTCAGTTCCAGCAGTTCAGCCTGGACCGAGACGGCGTCCAGCAGGTCGTCGATGCCCAGGCCGGTCTTGGCCGAGATCTCCACCATCTGGATGTCACCACCGAAGTCTTCGGCCACGACCTGCTCGGAGAGCAGCTCGTTCTTGACCCGCATCGGGTCGGCACCGGACTTGTCGATCTTGTTGATGGCCACGATCAGCGGCACACCCGCCGAACGGGCGTGCTGGATCGCTTCCTTGGTCTGCGGCATGACGCCGTCGTCGGCGGCAACCACCAGCACCACGATGTCGGTCAGCTTGGCACCGCGGGCACGCATCGAGGTGAACGCGGCGTGGCCCGGGGTATCCAGGAAGCTGATGACGCCCTTCGGCGTATCAACGTGGTACGCACCGATGTGCTGGGTGATGCCACCGGCTTCGCCGTGGGCGACCTTGGTGCGGCGGATGTAATCCAGCAGCGAGGTCTTGCCGTGGTCGACGTGGCCCATGATGGTGACCACCGGCGGGCGCTGCACGGCTTCGCCCTGGTCTCCACCGGTCGAGGCCAGCAGTGCGTCTTCGGCATCGTTGTCATTGGCACGGATCGCCTTGTGGCCGAGTTCTTCGGTCACCAGCGCGGCGGTGTCATGGTCGATGGACTGGGTGATGGTGGCCATCACGCCCATCTTGAACAGCGCCTTCACCACCTCGCCGCCCTTCAGCGCGAGCTTCTGCGCCAGGTCGGCCACGGTGATGGTTTCGCCGATCGCCACTTCACGCACGACCGGTGCGGTCGGACGCTCGAAGCCGTGCGGACCGGCATTGTTGCCACCACGCGACATGTCGCGACGGCCGCCACTCTGGTTGCGGCCACCCGGACGACCACGGTTGTTGCTGTTGTTGCTGTTGCCACGACGCGCACGGTCGGCAGCCGACAGGTGCATCTGGCCGGCGAAGCGATCGCCCGGGCCACGCTCGTTGCGCGGCGCGCTGCGGTTGTTGCGGTCGTCGCTGCGCGGCGGCGCCGGCGGTGCACCACGCGGTGCGGCCGGAGCAGCAGCCGGGGCACGCGGCGGGCGCGGCGCGGTTTCGTCGATCGGCGCACGCTTGGGCTTGGTGGCAGCCAGGGCCTCGGCGGCCTTGGCGGCCACTGCAGCTTCCTCGGCAGCCTTCTTCTCGGCCTCGGCGCGTTCCTTGGCGGCAACTTCTTCCTCACGGGCACGGACGATGGCTTCGTCGCGCAGACGATCCTTTTCGGCCAGGGCCTGCTGTTCGGCGAGGTTGCGGGCGCGCGACTCTTCCAGCTTGCGCAGGATGTCGGCACGCTCTTCGTCCGGCGTCATGGCACGCGCACCATCCTTGACGTAGGTACGCTTCTGGCGCACCTCGACATTCACGGTCGTCTTGCTGCGACCGGAATTGACCGTCACTTCCTGCTGTTTCCGGCGGTTGAGCGTGATCTTCTTTGCAGATTGATCAGTCTCCTCCGGGGCCTGCTCGGGCTTGCCGTGCGAACGACGAAGGAAGCCCAGGAGCTTCACCTTCTCGGTGCTGGTCACGACCTGGTCGGGACCGCTGAACTTCATGCCGGCACCGGCCAGCTGTTCCAGCAGTTTCTCGACCGGCGTGTTGACCAGTTCGGCAAGCTTGCGGATGGTGGTTTGCTGCGACATTCGGATCCTATGATCTTGTGGGCGCCCCCCCGCAGATGGAGGTGGCGCGGATTCTACGCCCTGATCGGCTCAGGGCCCTGTTCATTGCCGGCTCATTCGCCGCGTTCCAGTCGGGCGATCTCCTCGGCACGCGCGGCCAGGATCAGCGCCGCGGCGCGCTCCTGGTCCAGCCCTTCGATGCCGAAGTCCATGACCTCGTCGGCGGCCAGGTCGGAAAGCTCCTCGCTGGTGCGCACGCCGTGGCCGGCCAGCGCGTAAGCGGTGGCTTCGTCCATGCCCTCAAGGGACAGCAGGTCCTGCGCCGGCTGGCCGTCTTCAAGGCCTTCCTCGACTGCCAGGGCCTCATTGAGCAGCGCATCGCGGGCACGAGCGCGCAGCTCTTCGACGATGTCCTCGTCGAAACCTTCCACGGCCAGCAGTTCGCCGACCGGGACATATGCAATTTCTTCAACCGTGCCGAAGCCTTCGCTGACCAGGATGCCGGCGATTTCCTCGTCCACTTCCAGCTTGTCCATGAACAGCTGGCGGGCCGAGGCCTGCTCGGCTTCGGACTTGGCGGTGACCTGGTCCTGGGTCATCACGTTCAGCTGCCAACCGGTCAGGCGGCTGGCCAGACGCACGTTCTGGCCGCCCTTGCCGATGGCCTGGGCCAGGCGGTCTTCGGCCACGGCCAGATCCATCGAGTGCTTGTCTTCATCGACGATGATCGACTGCACTTCGGCCGGCGCCATCGCGTTGATGACAAAGTTGGCCGGGCTGTCGTTCCACAGCACGATGTCCACGCGCTCGCCATTGAGCTCGTTGGACACGGCCTGCACGCGCGAACCGCGCATGCCGATGCAGGCACCGATCGGATCGGTACGGGTATCGTGGGCCAGCACGGCGATCTTGGCGCGGTCGCCCGGATCGCGGGCACAGGCCTTGATTTCCACCAGGCCCTGGCCGACTTCCGGCACTTCGAGCTTGAACAGCTCGATCATGAATTCCGGGGCGGCGCGGCTGATGAACAGCTGCGGGCCACGCGGTTCCGAACGCACTTCGGCCAGGTAGCCGCGCACGCGGTCACCGGCGCGCAGCACGTCGCGCGGGATGCCCTTGTCCTTCGGGATGAAGCCTTCGGCGTTGCCGCCCAGGTCCACGTAGATGTTGCCGCGCTCGGCGCGCTTGACCACACCGGTGATCAGCTCACCGACGCGATCCTTCCACGCATCGACGACCTGCTGGCGCTCGGCTTCGCGCACGCGCTGCACGATGACCTGCTTGGCGGCCTGGGCGGCGATGCGGCCGAAATCGGGGTTTTCAATCTGTTCTTCGATGTAGTCACCGACGTCCACGCCTTCGGCTTCGTCGATGGCGTCCATCAGGCGGATCTGCCGGTCCGGCGATTCCATGACCACGTCATCGGCCACCACTTCCCAGCGGCGGAAGGTTTCGTAGCTGCCATCCTTGTGGTCGATGACCACGCGGGCCAGCACTTCCTCGTCGGGATAGCGCTTCTTCGCTGCGGAAGCCAGGGCGGCCTCGATCGCATCGAAGATCACTTCACGCGGCACGCCCTTCTCGTTGGCGACCGCGTCCACTACCAGCAACAGTTCCTTGCTCATTGGCTCACTCCGCGCGCGGCTTTTTTGCCGCCGGCTCGTTGGAAGAAGAATTCTTGTCCGGCTTCGGACGCTTCGGCGCCGGGCCGGTCGGCTTGCTCGGGGCCAGGCCCAGGGCAACCCAGTCCGGCATGATCCGGGCCTTGTCGATGTTGTCGGCCGACACGACCACTTCGGTCTTGTCGACGATGAAGGTGATGGTGTCCGCGGCCTCGTCGGTCGCTTCGATGCGGCCCTGCAGGCGACGACGGTTGTCCTGCGGCAGCTTCAGCGTGACCTTGGCCATTTCGCCGAGGTGACGGGTGAACTGCTCCAGGTTGAACAGCGGACGGTCGACGCCCGGCGAGGACACTTCCAGCGTGTAATTGCCGCTGATCGGGTCTTCCACGTCCATCTGCGCGGACACTTCGCGGCTGACGCGCTCGCAATCGTCCACGTTGATGATGCGCTCGGGCTGTTCAGCCAGCGGCACGTCGATGTAAAGGCGCAGGGTCGCACCGCCGGGGGCCGGCAGATACTCAACGCCCAGCAGCTCCAGGCCCAGCGACACAACGGTCGGGGCGAGCAGATTCGCGATGTCGGTTGCCTTGTCGCTCACAGCCTGCCTTGATCTCTTGGTTGGGTGCCGGCCACAGCCGGCGGGAAAACATGACGCCCCGGAAACGACAAAGGGCCCGCTGGGCCCCTTTTTCCGGAAAGACTCCGGTGACTGGATTCCGGTTGCAGCCCGCTGCGTAAGCGGATTGCGAGCCCTCCTTCCGGACCGGGTCTCCCGATGGGAGGCCGCCTTCAGGGGTACTGCCTAGGCCGCTGATGATAGCGGCTGCACCGCACTGGTGCAAGGTGCGGGCCCGGGGTCAGATCCCTTTTCCGGCAGGTAGTCGAGCATGGCTCGACTCTACAGAAACGGAAGACCCCAAAGAAAAACGCCTTCGAAGCAGGACTTCGAAGGCGATCTCTTTACTTGGTAGCGGGGGCAGGATTTGAACCTGCGACCTTCGGGTTATGAGCCCGACGAGCTGCCAGACTGCTCCACCCCGCATCAGAAGCGGAATTATGAGTGATAACTTCAAAACATGCAAGCTTTCCCTCATTCATCAAATCGGTTGGCGCCGTTTCGATGTTTGGTAGCGGGGGCAGGATTTGAACCTGCGACCTTCGGGTTATGAGCCCGACGAGCTGCCAGACTGCTCCACCCCGCACCGGAAGTGTTTGAACTGCTGCCCTGCTCTTTCGAGGAGGGCTACCGCAACGATGTTCTGGCTGAACCGCTGCAGTGACAACTCAGGCTGCGCATATTACACGAATCGCGCAGCTTTGTGTCAACTTTTATGCAAGATGCGCAAATGCCTGCTGGCACCAGACCATGATCGGGTTCCAGGCCAGGCCCAGAGCCAGCAGTGCCAGGGCATTCACGCCCAGCACCACGCCCAGCACGCGGTCGTTGTTGCGCGGCATGGCCTCGCCCACCGGCTCATCGAAGTACATGACCTTGATGACGCGCAGGTAGTAGAAGCAGCCGACCACGGCGCACAGCACGCCCAGGATGGCCAGCCACAGCAGGCCGCCGTTGACGGCTGCGCCGAGCACGGCCAGCTTGGTCCAGAAGCCCAGGAACGGCGGGATGCCGGCCAGCGACGCCATGATGCACAGCACCAGGCCGGCCATCCACGGGTTGCGGGCGTTCAGGCCCTTGAAGTCCTCGATGTTCTCGGCTTCAAAGCCGGCGCGCGACAGGGCGATGATCGCACCGAAGGCGGCGGTGGACATGATGGCGTAGGCCAGGGCGTAGAACAGCGCGGCGGCATAGCCCTGCGCGCCACCACCGGCGATGCCCATCAGCAGGAAGCCGATGTGCGAGACGGTGGAGAACGCCAGCATGCGCTTGAGGTTGCTCTGCGCGATGGCCATCAGGTTGCCGATGACCAGCGACACGGCGGCCAGGCCGGCGATGAGCAGCTGCAGTTCGGTGGACAGCGGACCCACGCCCATTTCCAGCAGGCGGTACGCCATGCCGAAGGCGGCCAGCTTCGGTGCCGAGCTGATGAACAGCGCGATCGGTGCCGGGGCACCCTGGTACACGTCCGGCAGCCACATGTGGAACGGCGCGGCACCCAGCTTGAAGGCGACGCCGGCGATCATGAACACCGCACCGGTGATCAGCAGCACACGCTCCTCAGAATGCGGGATGGCGGCCTGGATGGCGTCCAGGTGCAGGCTGCCGGTGGCGCCGTAGATCAGCGACATGCCGTACAGCAGCAGGCCCGATGCCAGCGAACCGAGGACGATGTACTTCATCGCCGCTTCCGAAGCCAGGCCGCTGTCGCGGTTGCTGGCCACCAGGGCGTAGGAGCACAGGGCCAGCAGTTCCAGGCCCAGGTAGACCATCAGCAGGCTGCCGGCCGAAACCAGGATCATCATGCCGGCGGTGCCGAACAGGATCAGCACCGGGATCTCGCCCTGGAACAGGTTGCGGTCGCGCAGGTAGCGCCAGCCGTAGACCAGGGTCAGGCCGCTGAGCAGCACGATCCCGGTCTTCATCACGTCCGCGGCGGTATCGCGCACGAACATGCCGTGGAAGACCTCACCCTGCCCGCCCACGCCGGTGGCGAGCATGAACAGCACCACGGCCAGGGCAGCGACCGAGAACAGGTGGGTGACGATCTTGTTCCGGTTGCTGACGAACAGGTCGAGGATCATCAGGGCGAAGGCGCTGCCGATCAGCACCAGCTCGGGAGCGAGCGGTGGCAGGTCAGCGGCGGTCAATGGCAACAGCGGCGAGGTGGTCATCATCAAATCCTGGAATTACAGCAGCTTGCTGGATGCGATCTGCATCGCCAGCTTCGCGATCGAGGGCTCCATCAGGTCGGTCAGCGGCTTGGGGTAGATGCCCAGGGCCAGCACGCCGATGGCGAACACGGTCAGCAGCGCCCATTCGCGGCCGTTGATGTCCTTCAGCTCAGCCACGTGGCTGTTGGCCACTTCACCGAAGAAGATGCGCTTGTACAGCCACAGGGTGTAGGCCGCACCGATGATCAGGGTGGTGGCGGCGCCCAGGGCGATCCACGGATTGCGCTGGAACGCAGCCAGGATGACCATGAATTCACCGGCAAAACCACTCGTGCCCGGCAGGCCGGCATTGGCCATGAAGAACAGCATGGCGAAGGTGGCGAACCACGGCATCACGTTGACCACGCCGCCGTAATCGGCGATGCGGCGGCTGTGCATGCGGTCGTACAGCACGCCGACGCAGGAGAACATCGCACCGGACACGAAGCCGTGCGAGATCATCTGCACCATGGCGCCCTGCAGGCCCAGGCGGGCGGCATCGGCGTTGCCGGCTTCACGCACCAGCCACAGGGCGATGAAGGTGCCCAGGGTGACGAAGCCCATGTGCGCGATCGACGAATAGGCGATCAGCTTCTTCATGTCGTCCTGGACCAGGGCGACCAGGCCGACGTAGATCACGGCGATCAGCGACAGGGCGATGACCAGCCAGGCCCACTCGCTCGACGCATCGGGGACGATCGGCAGGTTGAAGCGCAGGAAGCCGTAGCCACCGATCTTCAGGGCGATGGCGGCCAGGATGACCGAACCGGCGGTCGGCGCTTCCACGTGGGCGTCCGGCAGCCAGGTGTGCACCGGGAACATCGGCACCTTGACCGCGAAGGCGATCAGGAAGGCGAAGAAGATCCAGGTCTGTTCCTTGGCGCTCAACGGCAGCGCGTACAGGTCGGCCAGCTGGAAGCTGCCGCCCTTCATGTACAGGTAGATCAGCGCCACCAGCATCAGCACGGAGCCGAGGAAGGTGTACAGGAAGAACTTCATCGCGGCATAGATGCGGCGCGGGCCGCCCCAGACACCGATGATGAGGAACATCGGGATCAGCATCGCCTCGAAGAACACGTAGAACAGCATCGCGTCCGTGGCCGAGAAGATGCCGACGGTGACGCCTTCCAGGATCAGGAAGGCAGCCACGTACTGGTTGACGCGCTTGTCGATCGCGCTCCAGGCGCCCAGCAGGGCCAGCACGCCGACCAGGGTGGTCAGCAGGATCAGCGCGATGGCGATGCCATCCACGCCCAGGTTGTAGCCGATCTTGTACGCCGGGATCCACGCATGGGTCTCGACGAACTGCATGCCATCGGCAGCCGGGTTGTAGCCGCTGAGCAGCGAGAGACTCGCAACGAAGGTCAGCAGCGCCACGCCGATCGACGCCCAGCGGGCGGTCTGCGCATCACGGATCGCAAGGATCAGGGCACCGCCGAGGATCGGCAGCCAGATGAGGACACTGAGTAGGGGCCAGTTCGACACGTCTTCTTATTCCGTACAGGTCATCAACGCAGGTAATGCATCAGCACGCCCAGGAGGGCAATCAGGCCGATGATCATCGCGAAGGCGTAGTGATAGAGGAAACCGGATTGGGTACGACGCAGCACGCCGGCTGCGACGTCCACAACACGTGCCGAGAGATTGACCACGCCATCGACGATGTTGCTGTCGATCCAGCGTGCGACCTTGCCGAGCTTGACGCTGCCACCGGCGAAGCCATCGATCCACAGCTTGTCGAAGCCGTACTTGTTTTCCAGCACCGAGACCAGCGGAGCGAAGGTCCTGCGGGCCTTGCCCGACAGGTCCGGCTTCCACAGGTAGAACAGCGCGGCCAGCAGGAAGCCTGCCAGGGTCAGCCAGAACGGCGGCAGCATCATGCCGTGCAGCGCGAACGCCACCGGACCATGGAACTCCTCGCCGAGGAAGCCGACGGTGTTCTTGGCCGGATCGTAGAAATCGACGATGCCGGTGAAGAACGTGGTCGCCTGGCCCTTGATCGCCTCGTGGGCGTGGTGGCCAGCCCAGTCGGTGCCGTGCAGCATCGGGCCGATGCTGAAGAAACCGATGGCGATCGAGGGGATGGCCAGCAGGATCAGCGGCAGGGTCACCACCCACGGGGTTTCGTGCGGCTCATGCGGACCGTGGCCATGGCCGTGGTCGTCATGGGCATCGCCGTGGTGCGCGTCGGCATGATGGGCATCGGCGGCATGATGGTCGTCATGGCCGTGGTCATCATGGTGCGCATCGCGGAAGCGTTCCGGACCATGGAAGGTCATGAACAGCAGGCGGAAGCTGTAGAAGCTGGTCACCAGCACGCCACCCAGCACTGCCCAGTAGCCATAGGTGGCCACCCAGCTGTTCTGGATATGGGCGTGGATCTCGGCCGCCTCGATGATGGTGTCCTTCGAGTAGAAGCCGGAGAAGAACGGCGTACCGACCAGGGCCAGCGTACCGATCCACATGGTGATGAAGGTGATCGGCATGTACTTGCGCAGGCCGCCCATCTTGCGCATGTCCTGCTCGTGGTGCATCGCGATGATGACCGAGCCGGCACCCAGGAACAGCAGCGCCTTGAAGAAGGCGTGGGTCATCAGGTGGAACACGGCGGCCGAGTAGGCCGACACGCCCAGTGCAACCGTCATGTAGCCCAGCTGCGACAGGGTCGAGTACGCGACCACGCGCTTGATGTCGTTCTGCACGATGCCGATCAGGCCGGTGAAGAACGCGGTGGTGGCACCGATGAAGAGGATGAAGTTCAACGCGGTCTGCGACAGCTCGAACAGCGGCGACATGCGGGTGACCATGAAGATACCGGCGGTCACCATGGTCGCGGCGTGGATCAGTGCCGAGATCGGGGTCGGGCCTTCCATCGAGTCCGGCAGCCACACGTGCAGCGGGACCTGGGCCGACTTGCCCATGGCGCCGATGAACAGGCAGATGCAGATGACCGTGGCGATCGACCAGACGACCGGCTCGCTCAGCAGCTGCATGCCCAGCACGGTGCCGTCCCAGACCTGCATCTGCGCCTGCGGGCTGGACAGCACGCTGGCCTGCGAGAACACCTGCGAGTAATCCAGGGTGCCGAACACCCACAGCACGCCGGCGATGCCCAGCAGGAAGCCGAAGTCACCGACGCGGTTGACCAGGAACGCCTTCATGTTGGCGAAGATCGCGGTCGGGCGCTTGAACCAGAAGCCGATCAGCAGGTACGACACCAGGCCCACCGCTTCCCAGCCGAAGAACAGCTGCAGGAAGTTGTTGCTCATCACCAGGGTGAGCATCGAGAAGGTGAACAGCGAGATGTAGCTGAAGAAGCGCTGGTAGCCCGGGTCTTCTTCCATGTAGCCGATGGTGTAGATGTGGACCAGCAGCGACACGAACGTCACCACCACCATCATCATCGCGGTCAGCTTGTCGACCATGAAGCCGACATGGGCCGAGTACTGGCCCACTTCGAAGAAGGTGTACAGGTTCTGGTTGAACGGCTGCGCACCGCCCCAGACCAGCTGGTACAGCGTGTACATCGACAGGGCGCAGCTGATGGCCACGCCGAGGATGGTGACGGTCTGTGCGCCGAAGCGCTTGACCTGGCGACCGAACAGGCCGGCGATGATGCTGCCGAACAGCGGTGCAAGCACCACTGCGATCAACAGACTCTTGGAGAGAGTGATTTCCATCTGTGGATCAGCCCTTCAGCGAATCGACTTCGCCGACATTGATTGTGCGGCGTGTACGGAACAGGGTCACCAGGATCGCCAGGCCGATGGCGGCCTCGGCAGCGGCAACGGTCAGGATGAAGAACACGAACAGCTGGCCGGACGGATCGCCCAGCTGGCGCGAGAACCCGACGAAGTTGATGTTCACCGACAGCAGCATCAACTCGATGGACATCAGCAGGACGATGATGTTCTTGCGGTTGAGGAAGATGCCGGCAAGGCTGATGCAGAAGAGCACCGCGCCCAGCGCCAGGATGTGGCCGAGAGTGATCATGCCTGGGTCTCCTCGTCGCCCGCGACCGGCTTGGTGTTGCTGTGGACCAGCGGCTTTTCAGCGTCCATCTTGACCACGCGCAGACGCTGCGAGGCCTTGACCATGGTCTGGTCGCCCGGGTTCTGGACCTTGACACCGGTGCGGCGACGCAGGGTCAGCATGACGGCGGCAACCACGGCCACGGTCAGGATGACGGCGGCGAACTCGAACGGCAGCAGGTACTCGGTGAACAGGCTGCGGGCCAGCCAGGTGATGTTGGACGTGTCCGCGGCCAGGGCCGCAGCGTTGTCCGCCGGGAAGGCGTTGACCGCCCTGCCCTTCACCCCGATCAGGATCAGCATCTGCACCAGCATGGCGACGGCAACGATCAGGCCGACCGGCAGGTAGCGCACCCAGCCCTCACGCAGGTTCGTGGGATCGATGTCGAGCATCATCACCACGAACAGGAACAGCACCATCACCGCGCCGACGTAGACCAGCACCAGCGCGACACCGAGGAACTCGGCGCCCACCAGCAGCCACACGCAGGCAATGGAGAAGAAGGTCAGCACCAGGCAGAGCACGGCGTGAACCGGGTTGCGCACGCTGATCACCGCACCGGCCGAAACCGTTGCCGCGATGGCGAACACCCAGAAAGCGATATTTACCCAATCCATCTCTCGACCTCAGCGGTAAGCGGCATCGGCGGCACGACGCTCGGCGATCTCGTTTTCGAGACGATCGCCAAGGGCCAGCAGCTGCGGCTTGGTAACGATGTTTTCGCCACGGTTCTCGAAGTGGTACTCGAGGATGTGGGTTTCGACGATCGAGTCCACCGGGCAGCTTTCTTCACAGAAGCCGCAGAAGATGCACTTGAACAGATCGATGTCGTAGCGGGTGGTACGGCGGGTGCCGTCCTCGCGCTTGGCCGAGTCGATGGTGATGGCCAGTGCCGGGCACACCGCTTCGCACAGCTTGCAGGCGATGCAGCGCTCTTCACCGTTGGGGTAACGGCGCAGGGCGTGCAGGCCACGGAAGCGCGGCGACTGCGGGAACTTCTCCATCGGGTACATCATCGTGTACTTCGGCTTGAAGCTGTACTTCAGCGTCAGCCAGAGACCGGCCAGCAGTTCGAGCAGCAGCAGGCTCTTGAAGTAATGGGTAATCCTGTTCATCACTTTAGACGCCCTTTTGAATCACGCCGAAGAACACCATGACGGCGGTAACCGCGATCCACAGAATGGCCAGCGGGATGAAGACCTTCCAGCCCAGGCGCATGATCTGGTCGTAGCGGAAGCGCGGGAAGCTGGCACGGAACCAGATGTAGGCACTGGCGAAGAAGAACACCTTGACGAACAGCCACGGTGCGCCGCCCTTCCAGATCCAGTCGACCAGCGGCGAGACATCACCGAAGTTGACCCAACCCTGGATCGGGCTCAGCCAGCCGCCGAGGAAGAAGATCGAGATCAGGAAGCTGATCAGGATCATGTTCGCGTATTCGGCCAGGAAGAACAGGGCGAAGGCACCGCCGGAGTATTCGACCATGTGGCCGGCGACGATTTCCGATTCGCCTTCCACCACGTCGAACGGCGCGCGGTTGGTTTCAGCCACGCCCGACACCCAGTAGATGACGAACAGCGGGAACAGCGGGATCAGGAACCAGTCGAAGAAGCCGGAGCTGCCGGCCTGGGCCATCACGATGCTGCTCAGGTTCAGGCTGCCCGAAGCGATCATCACGCCTACCAGGGCGAAGCCCATGGCGATTTCGTAGCTGATCATCTGCGCCGAGGCGCGCATGGCACCCAGGAACGCGTACTTCGAGTTGGACGCCCAACCGGCCAGGATGATGCCGTAGATGCCCAGCGATGTCATCGCCAGCAGGTACAGCAGGCCGGCGTTGGCGTTGGACAGCACGATCTGCGAGTCGAAGGGCACCACCGACCAGGCCGCGAAGGCCGGGGCCAGGGTGATCAGCGGCGCGAGCAGGAAGATCGCCTTGTTGGCGCTGCTCGGCTGCAGGACTTCCTTGAACAGCAGCTTGAAGACGTCGGCGAAGGCCTGGAAGATGCCCATGCCCACGTACATCGGGCCGTGGCGGACGTGCATCCAGCCGATCAGCTTGCGTTCCCAGACCACGTAGAAGGCCACCGAGACGATCACCGGAACGGTGATCACCAGGATCTTCAGGATGATCCAGATCAGCGCGCCGATATCACCGAGGCCAAGCAGCCACTGGTGCAGCGGGTCGACCGCGTTCAACAGCAATTCGTTCATGCAGCCACCACCGATACGCGAGCGGCACCCAGCGGCGCGGTCGCGCCGTGGCCCGATTCAATCCAGACCGAACCCGCAGCGACGCGGGCGTCGACCACCACCGGCAGGGTGGCCTTGCCGGCATCGGTGCCGACCTTGGCCATCTGCCCTTCCTGCAGCTGCAGGCGCGCGGCATCGTCAGCGTTCAGCACGATGCGCGGGGCGTTGTTCAGCGGATGCGACTGCAGCGCCGGGGCGCGGCGGACCACCGCATCGGTGCGGTAGATCGCAGCGGTCGAAGCCACTTCCAGGCCTTCGCCGGCAGCGGCCGGCTGGGCCGAGGCAGCCACGGCGACCGACACCGGCGCCAGGCTGGCACGCAGGCCGGCCAGGTCGGTGAAGTCGAAACCGGCCAGTGCCATCTCGCCGCCCAGTGCGCGCAGCACGCGCCAGCCTTCACGGGCCTCGCCCGGCAGCTTGCCGCCGGCGCGGGCCGACTGCTCGCGACCATCGAGGTTGGTCAGGGTGGCGTCGATTTCCGGCAGTGCACCGATCGGCAGGATGACGTCGGCAACGTCGCGGGTGGAGACACAGGCGAACTGGCTGAAGGCCACCACCTTGGCACCGACCAGCGCCTTGCGCGCGGCCGGGGCATCGGCGAAGTCCAGGCCCGGCTCCAGGCCGTACACCACGTAGGCCTGGCGCGGCTGCGCCAGCATGGTGGCCACGTCCTTGCCGGCCGGCAGCACGCCGGCGCGGGCCAGGCCCACGGCATTGGCGCCCTGCGGGATGCGGCACAGCCTGGCACCGGTAGCGGCAGCGAAATCACGCGCAGCGGCGCGGATCGCGGCGGCCTGCGGGTGGTTCTCGGCGATGCCACCGACGATCAGCACGGTGTTGGTACCGCCCTGCACTGCCGAACGCAGTTCTTCGTTGGCCAGCGCGTCGACGAACTTCGACGGGGCGACGATCTGCTTGCCGGCAACGCTGAAGGCGAAGTCGAAGTCCACCGGGTTGACGACGTGGATCTTCGCGCCCTTGGTGGTCTGCGCCTTGCGCAGGCGGGCGTGCAGCAGCGGCAGTTCGTGGCGGATGTTGCTGCCCAGAATGACGATGCGGTCGGCGCCTTCGATCTCGGCCAGCGGCAGGCCGAACACTTCGGCGGTTGCGGCGTCGGAGAAATCGCGGTTGTTGATGCGATGGTCGATGTTGTTCGAGCCCAGGCCCTTGGCCAGGCGGGCCAGCAGCGCGCCTTCCTCGTTGGAGGTCGACGGGTGCACCAGCACACCCAGGTGGTCACCCTGGTGGGCCTTGAGGATCTCGGCGGCCGCGGCCAGGCCTTCGGCCCAGCTCACTTCCTTCCACTCGCCATTGACCTTGCGCAGCGGCTTGACCGCACGGTCTTCGCTGTACAGGCCCTGGTGCGAGTAGCGGTCGCGGTCGGACAGCCAGCACTCGTTCACGGCTTCGTTGTCGCGCGGCACGGTGCGCAGCACTTCGCCGCGACGCACGTGCAGGAACAGGTTCGAACCCATGGCGTCGTGGTAGCCCAGCGATTCGCGCGCGGTCAGTTCCCACGGGCGGGCGCGGAACTGGAACACCTTGTTGGTCAGCGCGCCGACCGGGCAGACGTCGACGACGTTGCCGGACAGCTCGGTGGTCAGCGGCTTGCCGTCGTAAGTACCGATCTGCAGGTTCTCGCCGCGGTACATGCCACCCAGTTCATAGGTGCCAGCCACGTCGGCGGTGAAGCGCACGCAGCGGGTGCACTGGATGCAGCGGGTCATCTCGGTGGCGACCAGCGGCCCCATGTCCTCGTCCGGCACCACGCGCTTGCGCTCGTTGAAGCGGCTGACCGAACGGCCATAGCCCAGCGAGACGTCCTGCAGTTCGCACTCGCCGCCCTGGTCGCAGATCGGGCAGTCCAGCGGGTGGTTGATGAGCAGGAACTCCATCACCGAACGCTGGAACTTGAGCGCCTTCTCACTGCGGGTGGCGACCTTCATGCCGTCCATCACCGGGGTGGCGCAGGCCGGCGCCGGCTTCGGCGACTTCTCCACGTCCACCAGGCACATGCGGCAGTTGGCGGCGATCGGCAGCTTCTCGTGGTAGCAGAAGCGCGGAATGGAGATGCCAGCCTTGTCGGCGGCCTGGATGATCATCGAGCCCTTGGGCACGACCAGCGACTTGCCATCGATCTCGATGGTGACGTGATCGGGTGGGACGCTCGGATTTACGGGTTGCGCGCTCATGCAGCGGCTGCCTCCACCTTCTTGCCGTCAACCATCGAATGACCGTTGACGATGTAATACTCGAACTCGTCCCAGAACTGGCGCAGGAAGCCCTGGATGGGCCATGCAGCCGCTTCGCCGAACGCACAGATGGTGTGGCCTTCGATCTGGCCGGCCACCGCCTTCAGCTGGTGCAGGTCTTCCATCGTGGCCTTGCCGGCGACGATGCGCTCCAGCACGCGGTGCATCCAGCCGGTACCTTCACGGCACGGGGTGCACTGGCCGCAGGATTCCTTGTGGAAGAACTGGCTGATGCGGCAGGCGAACTTGACGCAGCAGACGCTGTCATCCAGCACCACGACGGCGCCCGAACCCAGGCCGGAGCCCAGTGCGCGGATGGTGTCGTAGTCCATCGGCAGGCCCTTAAGCTCTGCCGCGGTCAGCACCGGCATCGACACGCCGCCCGGGATCGCGCCCTTCAGGGTGCGGCCCGGACGCAGGCCACCGGCCATCGCCAGCAGGTCGTCGAAGGTGGTGCCCAGCGGCACTTCGAAGTTGCCGCCGTTCTGCACGCAGCCGGAGACCGAGAAGCACTTCGGGCCACCGTTGGCAGTCAGGCTGAGACCCTTGAACCACTCCGGACCGTTGCGGATGATCGCCGGCACCGAACCGTAGGTTTCGGTGTTGTTGATCGTCGACGGCTTGCCGTACAGGCCGAAGTTCGCCGGGAACGGCGGCTTGTAGCGCGGCTGGCCCTTCTTGCCTTCCAGCGATTCCATCAGTGCGGTTTCTTCGCCGCAGATGTAGGCGCCGGCGCCCAGGGCACCGTAGATGTCGATGTCCACGCCCGAGCCCATCACGTTCTTGCCCAGCCAGCCATTTGCATAGGCATCGGCCAGGGCCTGTTCGAAGTTCTCGAACGGCTCGTGGTGGAACTCACCGCGCAGGTAGTTGTAGCCCACGGTCGAGCCGGTGGCGTAGCAGGCGATCGCCATGCCTTCCACGACCGAATGCGGGTTGTAGCGCAGGATGTCGCGGTCCTTGCAGGTGCCCGGCTCGGATTCATCCGAGTTGCAGAGGATGTACTTCTGCATGTTGCCCTTGGGCATGAAGGACCACTTCAGGCCGGTCGGGAAGCCCGCGCCACCGCGACCGCGCAGGCCCGAGGCCTTGACCATCTCGATGACCTGCTCCGGCGGGATCTTCTCTTCGAGGATCTTGCGCAGGGCGGCATAGCCACCGGTCTTCAGGTAGCTTTCGTACGACCACGGGGTGTCGTAATGCAGGGTGGTGTAGACCACCTGGTGCGGCAGCGGCGCGGGGCCGACCGGACCCTTGGATTCGTGGTGATGTGCCATGCCCTTACTCCAGCCCGTCCAGCAGCTCGTCGACCTTTTCCAGGGTCAGACGCTCATGGTAATGACCGTTGATGACCATCATCGGTGCACCACCGCAGCCTGCCAGGCACTCTTCCTCGCGCTTGAGGTAGACGCGGCCGTCCGGGGTGGACTGGCCGTGCTTGATGCCCAGCTTCTTCTCGCAATGGCGCACGATGTCCTCGGCGCCATTGAGCCAGCAGCTGATGTTGGTGCAGATGGCCACGTTGTTGCGGCCCACCTTCTCGGTCTCGAACATCGAGTAGAAGCTGGCGACCTCGTAGGCCCACACCGGCGGCAGGTCGAGGTACTTGGCCACGCCGGCGATCAGCTCGTCGGTCAGCCAGCCCTCGTTCTGCTCCTGGGCCGCGTGCAGGCCCTGCAGCACGGCAGAGCGCTTGCGGTCCGGCGGGAACTTGGACAGCCAGTGATCGATGTGAGCGCGCGTCTTGTCGCTCAACACCACCATCGGGTCGACGTCGCGCGCCGTCTCGAAATTACCTGTCGCCTTCATCGGCCGACCTCAGCGAAATGCATAACGTGAAATTGCAGAAACTGCGGCGCCGGCTTGCGCCGGCTGCCTGCAGCAGGCGTTGGCTTGGCAGACGTCATTACCGGTCAACCTCGCCGAACACCAGATCGTAGGTGCCGATCATTGCCACCACGTCAGCCAGCATGTGGCCGCGCACGATCGAATCGATCGAGGACAGGTGGGCGAAGCCCGGCGCGCGCAGGTGCACGCGGAAAGGCTTGTTGGCGCCATCGGAGACCAGGTAGCAGCCGAACTCGCCCTTCGGAGCTTCCACCGCCGAATAGGTTTCGCCGGCCGGGACGCAATAGCCTTCGCTGAACAGCTTGAAGTGGTGGATCAGCGCTTCCATGTCGTCCTTCATGTCCTCGCGCTTGGGCGGAGCGACCTTGAAGTTCTTCACCATCACCGGGCCCGGGTTGGCCTTCAGCCACGCCACGCACTGCTTGATGATGCGGTTGGATTCGCGCATTTCGGCCACGCGGCACAGGTAGCGGTCGTAGCAGTCGCCTTCCTTGCCCAGCGGGATGTCGAAATCGACGGCATCGTACTTGGCGTACGGACGCTTCTTGCGCAGGTCCCAGGCAATGCCCGAACCGCGCAGCATCACGCCGGTCATGCCCCACTGGTGGGCCAGTTCCGGGCTGACCACGCCGATGCCGACCGTACGCTGCTTCCAGATACGGTTGTCGGTCAGCAGGGTCTCGTACTCGTCGACACGACCCGGGAATTCATTGGTGAAGTTTTCCAGGAAGTCGAGCAGCGAACCTTCGCGCGAGGCGTTGAGGTTCTTCAGGGCCTTGCCCTTGTGCCAGCGCGATTCCTTGTACTTCGGCATGTGGTCCGGCAGGTCGCGGTAGACGCCGCCCGGACGGTAGTACGCCGCGTGCATGCGCGCGCCGGAGACCGCTTCGTAGCAGTCCATCAGCTCTTCGCGTTCGCGGAAGGCGTACAGCATGACCGCCATCGCACCCAGGTCGAGCGCGTTGGAGCCCAGCCACATCAGGTGGTTCAGGATGCGGGTGATTTCGTCGAACATGGTGCGGATGTACTGCGCACGCTCCGGCGCCTCGATCCCCATCAGGGTCTCGATCGAGCGCACGTAGGCGTGCTCGTTGCACATCATCGACACGTAATCCAGGCGATCCATGTAACCGATCGACTGGTTGAACGGCTTGGATTCGGCCAGCTTTTCGGTACCACGATGCAGCAGGCCGACGTGCGGGTCGGCGCGCATGATGGTTTCGCCATCCATTTCCAGGATCAGGCGCAGCACACCATGGGCGGCCGGATGCTGCGGGCCGAAGTTCATGGTGTAGTTGCGGATTTCCTGCCGGCTTTCGGCGGGGTTGCTGGCGAAAGCTTCGCCGGCCTGGTGTACGTGGCTCACTTCACTGCCTCCTGCGCGCGCTCACCTTCTGCGGTCTGCAGACGGGCGTCGTCACGGATCACGCGCGGCACGCCGACACGCGGCTCCACCGAGGTGACCGGTTCGTAGATCACGCGCTTCTTTTCTTCGTCGTAGCGGACTTCGACGTTGCCGATGAGCGGGAAGTCCTTGCGGAACGGATGGCCGACGAAACCGTAGTCGGTCAGGATCCGGCGCAGGTCCGGGTGACCTTCGAAGATCACGCCGTACAGGTCGAACGCTTCACGCTCGAACCAGTTCAGGCCCGGCCAGATGCCGGTCAGCGAGGACACCACCGGCAGTGCTTCGTCAGGGGCGAAGCAGCGCAGGTGCAACATCAGGTTGTGCTGGTAGGAGCGCAGCTGGGCGACCACGGCGAAACGCTGGGTCGGCATGTGCTGCGGGCTCGCGCCATCGGCACCGTTTTCCTCGGTGGGGAACTCGCCCCACGCGAAACGGCCCTGGGCCTTGCCTTCGACGCCGCGGCTGAAGCCCTGCGAGGACACGTCAGCGGTGTCCCATTCGTCGGAGCCATAACCGAGGTAATCGACGCCGCAGAGATCCACGGCCTGCTCGAAACCAAACTCGTCACGCAGCGCCAGCGCGGTGGCATGCCACTCGGCGGCAGGCACCTCCAGCGTCACTTCGCCGCGGGGTTCGACCACGATGACCTTCGCACCAGCGAAACGTGCGGAGAGTCGGTCGATGAAGGATGCTTGCTCTGCCATGGGGGCTTGGCGCGCTCTTGTAGTGTGGAAGGGTCAGCGGGCGATGGTCTGTGTACGCCAGATCTTCTTCTGCAGCTGCAGGATCCCGTACACCAGCGCCTCGGCGGTCGGCGGGCAGCCCGGGACGTAGACGTCCACCGGCACCACGCGATCACAGCCGCGCACGACAGAATAGGAGTAATGGTAGTAGCCGCCGCCGTTGGCGCAGCTGCCCATCGAGATGACCCACTTCGGGTCCGGCATCTGGTCGTAGACCTTGCGCAGCGCCGGGGCCATCTTGTTGACCAGGGTACCGGCCACGATCATCACGTCGGACTGACGCGGCGACGGGCGGAACACCACGCCGTAGCGGTCAAGATCCAGGCGCGCGGCGCCGGCGTGCATCATCTCGACCGCGCAGCAGGCCAGGCCGAAGGTCATCGGCCACATCGAGCCGGTGCGCGCCCAGTTCAGCAGTGCGTCGACGCTGGTGGTGACGAAGCCCTTTTCCAGCAGCGGGTTGTCGCCCTCCGGCCGCAGGATGTCATCAACCCGCCCTTCCGGGACCGGGTTGTTCATGAGGCCATCGAGAGTCTGAATCACTCCCATTCCAGCGCTCCCTTCTTCCAGACGTAAATGAAACCGAGGAACAGCATGCCGACGAACAGGCCCATGGTGACGAGCGAACGGGCGCCCAGCTCCATGAAGACCTGGGTCCACGGCACGATGAAGATGATTTCCAGGTCGAAGACGATGAACTGGATCGCGATCAGGTAGTAGCGCACGTCGAACTTCATGCGCGCGTCTTCGAAGGCCTCGAAGCCGCACTCGTACGGCGAGAGCTTTTCCAGATCGGGGCGGCGGGGACCGAGGAATCGACCGATCAGCATCAGCGTGATGCCGATACCGGTCGCGACGATCAGAAACAGCAGAGACGGCAAATATTCGGCCAGCACAGCGATTCTCTCTTGCCTCTGCCGCCGCGCCTGCAGGCGCTTTGGCATGGGGGAGTGGACGGGAAACGGCTGGCGCATTGCGCGCCAGGAGAACCCGCTTTACTTACAAATGGTGCCCAAGAGGGGACTCGAACCCCTACGACCTAAGTCGCTACCACCTCAAGGTAGTGCGTCTACCAATTCCGCCACCTGGGCAAACGATCACATCAGTCAGATAACCCGATGCGCCGCATATTGTAACCGTCTTCAGTCTTTCTGGGAGCCTTCCGAAGGCTTTTCTTCACCAGAAACCGAAGATTCCGCCTGAGCCGGCACAGTCGCGGCCGGAACCGGGGCGGCCGGGACCGCATCGGCCTTCGGAACGGCCGGAAGTTCACCTGCCGGAGCGGCCGGAGCGCTGGCCGCCGGGGCGGACATCAGGCCCAGGTCCTGCTCGGCCGCCGGACGGCTGCCGTGACCGGCATACCAGGCCATGAAGAGGCTGATGCCGAAGAACACCACGGCCAGCCACTTGGTCGACTTGGACAGGAAGTTGGACGCGCCACGCGCACCAAACACAGTGCCCGAGGCGCCAGCGCCGAAGCCCGAACCAGCCGCCGCACCCGAACCACGCTGCATCAGGATGAGCGCGATCATGGCCACGGCCACGAGCACGTAGACGACATTGAGGATCAACATCAGCATTGGGAATCCGCCCTCGGACAATACTTGTAGAGTTAGTTCGCAGCCGCCGCCTGCGCGATGGCCAGGAAGTCCGCGGCCACCAGGGAGGCGCCGCCGACCAGCCCACCATCGACATCCGGCTGCGCGAACAGTTCCCCGGCATTGTCGGGCTTCACGCTGCCGCCGTAAAGAATGGGCAGTGAATCAGCGATTCTAGCATCGATGCGCGCCACTTCGCCACGGATGAACGCGTGGACCTGCTGCGCCTGCTCCTTGCTGGCGGTCTTGCCGGTGCCGATGGCCCAGACCGGCTCGTAGGCGACCACGGCGGTGGCGAAACCCTCGCCCCCGACCAGGGCCAGCACCGGGGCCAGCTGGGCGGCGATGACCGCCTCGGTCTGCCCGGCCTCGCGCTGTTCCAGGGTTTCCCCCACGCACAGCACCGGTACCAGGCCGGCATGCAGGGCGGCGGCGAACTTGCGCGCGACCAGCTCGCTGCTTTCATTATGGTACTGGCGGCGCTCGGAGTGGCCGACCAGGCCGTAGCGGGCACCGACCTCATGCAGCATGGCGGCGCAGACCTCCCCGGTATAGGCGCCCTTCTCATTGCTGCTGACGTCCTGGGCACCGAACACCAGGCCGGTCTCGCCGAAGTCCTCGACCAGCTCGCCCAGGTAGGGCAGCGGCGGCAGGATGACGACCTCCACCCCGGCCTTGGGCAGCCCCGCAGCCACCTGGCCCAGCAGGTCAGTGGCGAATTGACGGCTGCCGTGCAGCTTCCAGTTTCCGGCGACGATCTTGCGGCGCATGAGCGGGTGGCTCCTGTATGAAGTCAGCCGCCCATGATACCCGTTACGGGAAAAACCCGTTTGCTTGTAAGCGGTTACATGGGTTTTCAGCGAACGGCGCAGCCCCTCGTGGCGGGTCGGTTGGGTTGGGTGGGTCGCGGAATGCCCGGTTGGTTGCGCTGGCTTGGCCGGGCGCGGCAGGGGCGCGGGACACGCCGTGAACCCATCCATGGGGCTCGTAGGCGCCATCCATGGCGCCTGCGGTCCCGCGCCCCTGCCCCGCCCGGCCTCTGACACATTCCGGCGGTTCCCCCGCCACGGAAAGAAAAAAGAAGAGCAAGGGCAAGAGCAGAAGCAGCACTCCGGCGAGCCGCCGGGGTCAGATCCCTTTTCCGCAGGAAAAGGGATCTGACCCCTACCCCACGTCGATCTGACAGATTCCATCCACGCGTGGCGTGGATCTACTGCCGTCACCGGGAAACTGTCGAAGGCGGGGAGGTGTCGGATGGCGGGGTGTCCGCGGCATGGATGCCGCGGCCAAGCCCCCAGGGATGGGTTTACGGCGTCCCCGCCATCCGACACCTCCCCGCCTCCCCACGCAGAAACCCAGAGCCGCTTCGCTTTGGCTCTGGCTCTGGCCTTGGCTTCTGCAGGTGCAGGGCGCAGCCCTGCAAAGAAAAAGCCGCCTTTCGGCGGCTTTCTCATTACTTCAGCTTGATCTCGCGCAGGCGTTCCTCGAGGAAGCCGTGGGCGGTGATCGGCTCCGGGTACCGGCTCGGGTTCTCCGGGGTGATGCACGACGGCAGCACGTCGATCAGGAAATCCGGGTTCGGGTGCAGGAAGAACGGCACCGAGTAACGCGGCTGGCGGGCCAGCTCGCCCGGGGGGTTGACCACGCGGTGGATGGTCGACGGGTACACGTGGTTGGTCAGGCGCTGCAGCATGTCGCCGATGTTGACCACGATGGTGTCCGCGTCGGACGTGAACGGCACCCACTCGCCCTCATGCGACTGCACTTCCAGGCCTGCGGCGCTGGCGCCGACCAGCAGGGTGATGAAGTTGATGTCGCCATGGGCACCGGCACGCACGTTCGGAATGTCGTCGGTGGTGATCGGCGGGTAGTGGATCGGGCGCAGGATCGAATTGCCGAAGTTGGTCTTGTCGGCGAAGAAGTCTTCCGGCAGGCCGATGTGCAGGGCCAGTGCCGACAGGACGCGCGAGCCCAGGTTGTCCAGCGCCTGGTACAGGCCGTAGCCGCGCTCACGGAAGCCTTCGACCTCGGTCGGCCACAGGTTCGGCGCCATCACGTCACGGTACTTGGAGTCGTCGGCGATCTCGCGGCCGATGTGCCAGAACTCCTTCAGGTCAAAGTGCTTGGAGCCCTTGGCGGTTTCCACGCCGAACGGGGTGTAGCCACGGGCGCCGCCGCTGCCGGCCACGTGGTACTGGCGCTTGACCTCGTCCGGCAGGGCGAAGAAGGCCTTGAAGACATCGTAGGCCGCGTCGATGTCGGCCTGCGGGATGCCGTGGTTGCGGATGCCCGCGAATCCCCATTGGCGGTAGGCCGCGCCCAGCTCGGCCACGAAGGCCTCGCGGTCGCTGTCAAAACGGGTGATGTCGAGGGTCGGGATCTGGCTCACAGCGGTTCCTGGCTTGTCGTTGGGTCAATGGGCCGGCAGCTGTCTGCCGGCCAGCCTGAACATTGTGACAGATCGGCCCAGGTACGCCACCGATACAATGAAACAAACCGATACAATGCGCCACCCGCGCGAGCAGGCAGCCCCTCCGGGCGCCCATGCAGCACGTCCCCTGCACCCCTGCCCGCTGCCTGCACCATGTCCGTCGCACTGCCCGCTGCTGCCCCTGCCCTGCTTTCCGGAAACGACCGCCGCTGGCGCCGGTTGGCGTGGTGGTCGCTGTTTGTCGCGGCCAACGCCGTGCTGGCCCTGCTGATCGCGCTGGGCAACGTGCCGCTGCGCGACAACCCCGGTGGCGGCCTCGGCCTGGCCTATCTGGCCGTCGCCCTGCCCGGCCACCTGCTGGCGCTGGGCGCGCTGGCCGGCGCGCTGCCTCTGGCGATCGGCCTGTGGCCGCGCAGTGCGCGCACGCTGACACTTTCAGCCATCGCACTGCAGGGGCTGTGGCTGTGCCTGCTGCTGGTCGACGCCAAGGTGTTCGCCCTGTACCGGTTCCATCTCAATGCGATGGTCGCCAACATGGTGTTTGGCGGCGCGCTGCAGGACCAGGTCAGCCTGTCGTGGAAGACCTGGCTGCAGGTGGCCGGCCTGGTGGCGGCCCTCTTTGCTGCCCAGGCGCTGCTGGCCTGGGCCTGCTGGAAGCTGCTCTCGCCGGCGCCGCACCGGCACCGCGTGCTGCAGGCCTGGACCGCCATTGCGCTGCTGATGGGCGGCGGCCAGGTCGCCACCGCCTACTACGATGCGCTGGGCGAGCGCGCGGTGATCAGCCAGTGGAACTACCTGCCCTGGGCGCAGCCGATCACCGCCAAGAGTTTCATGCGTCGGCTGGGCGTACACAGCCAGCAGCAGGCCGGCCTGCCCGATCCGCGCCACGCCCAGCTGCAGTATCCGCTGCAGCCGCTGCGTTGCCAGAGCCACCGCCGGCCCAACGTGCTGATGGTGGTGCTGGAATCGCTGCGGCACGACGCGCTGATCCCGCAGTACATGCCCCACACCGCGGCGCTGGCTGGCTCGGCCCGCGTCTACGACCACCACCTCAGCACCGGCAACGCGACCCGTTACGGTCTGTTCGGCCTGTTGTACGGCCTGCCGGGTGGCTACTGGCCGAGCATGCTGGACGAGCAGCGCGGCTCGCAGCTGTTCAAGGTGCTGCAGCAGCAGGGCTACGACCTGCATCTGTACGGTAGCGCGCCGCTGTACAGCCCCGAGTTCGACCGCACCGCATTTGCCGATGTGCGCGACCAGCTGCACCAGGGGCCGACGGAACTGGATCCGTCCGCGCGCGACCAGAGCATCGTCGCGTCCCTGCAGCAGGACATCACCCGCAGCCAGGCTGCGCAGCGGCCGTGGTTCGGTTTCGTCTTCCTCGATTCCACCCACGCGCCGTACCAGATGCCAGCCGGCTATCCGCCGGTGGCCACGCCGATGGCCGCCGACATCGACTTCCTCAAATTCGGCCCGGACCATGATCCGGCGCCGGAGTTGAACCGCTACCACACGGCCGTGCACTACGCCGACAGCCTGGTCGGCCAGCTGCTCGAACAGCTGCGCGCACAGGGCCTGGAGCAGGACACCATCGTGCTGGTGACCGGCGACCACGCCGAAGAATTCAACGACCTCGGCCTGAACTACTGGGGCCACAACGGCAACTTCTCCAACCACCAGGTGCAGGTGCCGTTCGTGCTGCGCTGGCCGGGCGAAGCCAGCGGTCACGACGCGCGCACCAGCTCCCACGAGGATTGGGTGCCGACGCTGATGCGGCACGCGCTGGGCTGCGAGAACGCGCTGGGTGATTTCAGTACCGGCCAGGATCTGCTGGCCGTGCCGCAGGGCCAGCGCTCGCTGGTGGTGGAGAGCTGGTCACAGCGCGCGGTACGCCACGGCGAGGTGATCTACGTGTTCGACAAGTTCGGCAACGCCACCGCACTGGACCAGGACTACCTGCCCCTACCGCAGCAGGCGCCGGACCCGGCCGCACTGCGCACCGCATGGGACGCGCTCACGCGCTTCCGCAACCGTTGAAATCCAGGACAGATTCACGATGAACCGCCCGCTGCGCATCCTCCACACCGAAGCCGCCAAGGGAATGGGTGGCCAGGAGATCTACATTCTTCGCCACATGCAGGTGATGCGTGCGCGCGGCCATGAGGTCGCGCTGCTGTGCCAGCCCGACGCGCGGCTGGGCACGCTGGCCCGCGATGATGGTTTCACCGTGCACACCCTGCGCATGGGTGGCATGGCCCGGCTGATGCGCGGCATCTGGTCGGTCTCGCGCCTGGTTCGCCGCGAGCGCTACGACGTGGTCAACACCACCAGCCGGCGCGACACGCTGATCGCCGCTGCGGGCGCACGCCTGGGCGGAACGCCGCTGGTGGTGCGCTCGCGCCACCTGATGAGCCCGGTCAACTCGCTGCTGACCTATACCGGGCTGCCGCACCGGGTCATCACCGTGAGCCGGTTCGTCAAGCAGCTGCTGGCCGAGCGTGGCATCGCTGGCGGGAGCATCGGCATCGTGCCGCCCATCGCGGTACCGCCGCGCTGGACCGACATGCGCAAGGAAGACCCATGGCAATGCCTGCAGGACGTGCGCGCCGAGGTCCGTGCCGAACTCGGCTTCAGCGACGACGACATCGTGGTCGGGTGCGTGGCCGTGCTGCGCGAGCCGAAGGGCCATGCCGACCTGCTGCGCGCGATCGCGCCGCTGTGCAAGGCCAACCCGCGACTGCACCTGGTGGTGGTGGGCAATGGCGAGGCGGTCATGCAGCGCCTGCTGGCGATGCGCGAAGAACATGGCCTGCAGCAGCAGGTACACCTGCTCGGCTACCGTGACAGCGCCTGCCGCCTGATGACCGGCTTTGACATCTTCGCCCTCGCCTCGCACAAAGAGGCCGCCGGCACGGTGTTCCTGGAGGCCGCCTACGTGGCCGTGCCGATCGTGGCCACGCGGGTGGGCGGCGTGCCTGAAATGGTGCTGGAGGGCAGCAATGCGATCCTCACCCGGCTGGGCGACAATGGCGCGCTGACCGCTGCGCTGCGCCTGCTGGTGGACGATCCGCAGCGGCGGCAGCTGATGGGCCGTGCAGGCTGGGACTGGATGCGCAGTGCGCACGATTTCAGCCCGGCCGGGCATGGCGAAACCACCGAATCCTATTACCACCAGTGGCTGAAGGAGCTGGGACATGGCTGATGCGCGAACTGTTCCGGTGCTGATGCACCACCACGTCAGCCCCTCGCCGGGGATGATCACCGTCTCGCCGGAAAACTTCGAGAGCCAGATCGCCTGGCTGGCCGACAACGGCTGGACCTCGCTGACCCTGGACCAGTACGCCGGCTTCCTGGCCGGCAAGCCGGTGCCGCGCCGGTCCATCGTCATCACCTTCGATGATGGCTACCTGGACAACTGGGTGTACGCGCACCCGATCCTGCAGAAGTACGGCATGCATGCGGTGGTGTTCGTGGTGACCGGCTGGATGGGCGAAGGCGACGTACGCCCGCATGCCGGCATCGCCGGGGCCACGCTGCCGGCGACGCCGGACCACCGTGGCTGCGAAGCGGCGATCTTCGAGGACGACCGCAGCGACACGGTGATGATGCGCTGGAGCGAAGCGCGCGCAGCCATCGAGGCCGGCACCTTCGAAGTGCACTGCCATACCCACACCCACACCCGCTGGCTGCGCCGTGATGACCTGGACCGCGCGCAGCGCCGTGCCGGCATCAGCCAGGACCTGGCGATCTCGCGGCAGGTGCTGCAGGACAAGCTGGGCGAAGTGTCCGACACCCTGTGCTGGCCCTATGGCGATTTCGACCAGGATCATGTCGAGGTGGCCCGCGAGCACGGCTTCCGTTACCTGCACACCACCCATCCGTTCGGCCGCAACGTGGTCGGCGGCGATCCGGAGCGGATCTACCGCTTCGCGATCCGCAACCGCCCGGCCAGCTGGCTGCGCAAGCGCATCGCGCAGAGCTACAACCCGCTGATCGCGCCGTTCTTCAACGGCTTCAAGGCGCGCCAGAAGAAGATGGTGCCGGGGCCCTGATCACGCGACCTTCGCTGCGGAAAACAAAAACGCCCCGGTCTCCCGGGGCGTTTTCCGTCTGGGCCCAGCGCAGCGGCCTCAGGCGGAAGCTGCCGCCTTCACTGCGGCCGACAGGCGATCCAGCGTGTCCTGCATCAGCACGGCCTCGTCGGCTTCGACAGTGACGCGCACCACCGGCTCGGTGCCGGACGGACGCAGGAACGCGCGACCGCGCCCCGCCACTGCCTGCTGTGCTTCGGCCAGCGCCGACTGCACGCTGTCCGCCTGCACGGTGGTCTTGGCCGAGACATCACCCAGGCGCACGTTGACGGTCTTCTGCGGCACCTTGGCCAGCGGCTGCAGGGCCTGGCGCAGGGTCTGGCCACTGCGGCGCAGGGCCACCAGTACCTGCAGGGCGCTGACGATGCCGTCGCCGGTGGTTGCGCGATCCAGGCACAGCAGGTGGCCGGAGGCTTCGCCGCCGAGCACGCCGCCGCCTTCAACCAGCGCCTGGTGCACGTAACGATCGCCCACGTTGCTGCGCACGAACGGGATCTGCAGTTCGCCCAGGGCCTTTTCCAGGCCGAAGTTGCTCATCAGCGTGCCGACCACCGGACCGCGCAGGCGGCCGTCGGCCTGCCATGCACGGGCCAGGATGTAGAGCAGGTCGTCGCCGTCAACCGGGTTGCCCTGGTCGTCGGCCATCAGCACGCGGTCGCCGTCGCCATCGAAGGCAATGCCCAGGTCGGCACCGGTCTGGCGCACCTTGGCCGCCAGGTTGTCGATGTGGGTCGAACCCACGCCGTCGTTGATGTTGACGCCGTTGGGTTCGGCACCGATGCCGATCACGTCGGCACCCAGCTCACGGAACAGCAGCGGTGCGATCTGGTAGGTCGCACCGTGGGCGCAGTCCAGCACCAGGCGCACGCCACGCAGGTCGAAAGTGCGCGGCACGCTGGCCTTGCAGAACTCGATGTAGCGGCCGACCGCTTCGCGCGCGCGCGCCGCCTTGCCCAGCTTTTCCGACTCGGCCGTGGTAAACGGCACGTCCAGCGCTGCTTCCAGCGCCAGCTCGGTGGCGTCATCAAGCTTCTCGCCTTGGGCGGAGAAGAACTTGATGCCGTTGTCGTAGTGCGGGTTGTGCGAGGCACTGATGACCACGCCGGCATCCACGCCCAGGGTGCGGGTGAGGAAGGCCACCGCTGGGGTCGGCATCGGCCCCAGCAGCTGCACGTCGGCACCGGCGGCCACCAGGCCGGCTTCCAGTGCGGCTTCGAACATGTAGCCGGAAATGCGCGTGTCCTTGCCGATCACCACGATCGGGCGGCGCTCGTCGTGGCCGCGCTGGTCGACCAGCACGCGGCCCAGCGCATTGCCCAGGCGCATCACGAAGTCGGCCGAGATCGGGCTCTGCCCGACGCGGCCGCGGATGCCGTCAGTACCGAAGTACCTGCGGCCTGCCATTACGCAGCCTCCGGCGCCGGCGCCGGCTGGCGGCCGAGCATGGCCAGCAGGTCGGACAGGCGATCACGCATTTCACGGCGGTCGCAGATCTGGTCGATGGCACCGTGTTCCAGCAGGAACTCGGAGCGCTGGAAGCCTTCAGGCAGCTTCTCGCGCACGGTCTGCTCGATCACGCGCGGGCCGGCGAAGCCGATCAGCGCCTGCGGCTCGGCGATGTTGATGTCGCCCAGCATGGCGAAGGAGGCCGACACGCCACCGGTGGTCGGGTGGGTCAGCACCGAGATGTACGGCAGGCCGGCTTCACGCAGCTTGCCCAGCGCAGCGGAGGTCTTGGCCATCTGCATCAGCGAGAACAGGCCTTCCTGCATGCGCGCGCCGCCGCTGGCGGAGAAGCACACGTAGGGGGCACCGATCTCGACCGCGGTTTCAGCGGCCAGGGCGAAGCGCTCGCCGACCACCGAACCCATCGAACCGCCCATGAAGGCGAAATCGAAGGACGACGCCACCAGCGGACGGCCCTTGAGCAGGCCGCGCATGGCGATCAGCGCGTCGTACTCGCCGGTGTTCTTCTGCGCGATCTTGATGCGCTCGCTGTACTTCTTCTGGTCCTTGAACTTGAGCAGGTCCGTCGGGCCCAGGCGCGCACCGATCTCGGTGGTGCTGTCAGCGTCGAACAGGGCCGCCAGGCGCGCGCGGGCGCGGATCGCCATGTGGTGACCGCACTTCGGGCAGACCTCCAGGTTCTCTTCCAGCTCGGGGCGGTACAGCGCGCTGCCGCAGCTGCTGCACTTTTCCCACAGGCCCTCGGGGACGCTGCGCTTCTTGCTGGGGGTGTTGTCGGTGCGGATGCCGGACGGCATCAACTTGCTGAGCCAACTCATGCGGGAGGACACTTCCGTTCAGGGCGGCCCGAGGGCCGCAAAGGCGGACAGTCTAGCTCCGCTGCCCCCGCCCGTGCACCCCTTGCGCGGCACGGGCCGGCAGGAAAAAACCATGCTGGGACGTACGTTTAGCGCCGGAGGTAGTGCCGGCCGCTGGCCGGCAACCCCTTGCGCACACGCGGGCCAGGCGCTACCGACATCGCTCGATCCCCGCTCTGGTGGGTGTCGACCGTTGGTCGACACGCTCTTGCTGGCATGCGGGCCAGCGGCCGGCACGACCAACGCCGGGCATGGCCCGGCGCTACCGACATCGCTCAACCCCCTGCTTTGGTAGGTGTCGACCTTGGTCGACACGCTCTTGCATGGCATGCCGGCCAGCGGCCGGCACTACCAACGCCGGGCATGGCCCGCCGCTACCGACATCGCTCGATCCCCGCTTTGGTAGGTGTCGACCGTTGGTCGACACGCTCTTGCATGGCATGCCGGCCAGCGGCCGGCACTACCACCGCCGGGCACGGCCCGGCGCTACCGACATCGCTCGATCCCCGCTCTGGTAGGTGTCGACCGTTGGTCGACACGCTCTTGCATGGCATGCCGGCCAGCGGCCGGCACTACCGTTACGCGTCCAGTGCCTGCCGCAGCGGGGCCAGGAAGGCGCCGGCCCGCTGGGCGGCTTCGTCGGCCGAGGCGGCATCGGCCAGCGCCGCCACCAGGGCACTGCCGACCACCACGCCATCGGCCTGGCGGGCCATGGCCGCGGCACTGGCCGCATCCTTGATGCCGAAGCCAGCCACCACCGGCACGCTGGCGCGCGCGCGCAGGGCCTGCAGGCGAGCGCTGGCGGCCTCGCTGTCCAGGCGCTCGGAGGCGCCGGTGACGCCGGCGAAGCTGACGTAGTAGAGGTAGCCACGGGCCAGCGCCAGCAGCTTGTCGGCCCGGGCCTCACTGGTGGTCGGCGAGGCCAGCAGGACCAGCGCCAGGCCGGCCGCGTCGAACGCCTGCAGCGCTTCGGTGGCTTCTTCCGGCGGCAGGTCCACCAGGAGCACGCCGTCCACCCCGGCTTCGACCGCGGCCTTGGCGAACGCCGCATAGCCATGGATCTCCACCGGGTTGAGGTAGCCCATCAGCACTACCGGGGTCTGCGCATCGCGCTGGCGGAACTGCGCCACGGCCTGCAGCACGTAGCGGCTGCCGGCGCCGCGGGCCAGCGCGCGCTCGGAGCTGCGCTGGATGGTCGGGCCATCGGCCATCGGATCGGAGAACGGCACGCCCAGTTCGATCACGTCGGCGCCGGCCTCGACCAGCGCATGCATGACCGGCACGGTGGCCTCCAGCGACGGATCGCCAGCAGTGATGAACGGGATCAGGGCCTTGCGCTGCTGCTCGCGCAGGCGCTGGAAACAGGCATCGAGTCGGGAAACGGACATGTCAGGTACATCCTTCGATCAGGTCAACGGCGCCGCTGGCGCCCCAATACATTCGGGATACGGTGCCGTCGACGATCTCCACGCGGATCGCCAGGTCGGAACCGGGGTCCTGCCAGAGCAGGGTCTCGCCGGCCTCGGCATCTTCGCCATAGGGCCGTGCGGTGGCGCCCGCTGGCAGCAGCTTCAGGGCCTGTGCGCGCGGCATGTCCAGGTGCAGGCCGAACGGCCCCGGCTGCACCACCACCTGGCCCGAATCGTCGATGGGGGCCAGGTCGAAACGCACCACGTCGCCGTCCTGCACCATCATCGCCACGCCCTCGGGCAGCGTGCCACGCTCGTAATACTCGCAACGCCCGGCCGTGGCTTCGCCGAGGCCGGCCGAATGCCACTGCGCCTCTCCCTCCAGCTCGCTGAAGGGTTGGCCGATCAGCACCTCGCCTGCGTGGTCCAGCGCCACCGACACCACCGCCGGGGCGGTTTCGCCGCCCGCGTCGTCGTCTGCCGTGGGTGCAGGTGCATCCTCGATGGGGCGATGGGCCGCATCATCATCGTTGCTGGCCACCTGCCGCGCCGGGGCAATGGCCGCAGGTGCGGCCGGCGCGGGCGCCAGCACCGGCGGATCGGGCGGCGTGCAGCCGCCCAGGCCGACCGCCAGCACCAGCGCGCCACCGTGGCGCAGCATGCAGTTCACAGCACCAGGCCTTCGCGCGCGGCGATGGTGTGCACGTCCTTGTCGCCACGGCCGGACAGGTTGCACAGCACGATCTGGTCACGCGGGCGCTCGCGCGCCAGCTTGATGGCCTGGGCCAGCGCATGGCTGGATTCCAGTGCCGGCAGGATGCCTTCGGCATGCGCCAGCAGGTGGAAGGCCTGCAGCGCCTCTTCGTCGGTGATGCCGAGGTAGGTGGCGCGGCCGCTGTCGGCCAGGAAGGCGTGCTCGGGGCCGACGCCGGGGTAATCCAGGCCGGCCGACACCGAATGCGTTTCGATGATCTGGCCATCGTCATCGCACAGCACGTAGGTGCGGTTGCCGTGCAGCACGCCGGGACGGCCGGCCGCGATCGATGCGGCATGGCGGCCGGTATGGATGCCATCACCGGCCGCTTCGGCGCCGAAGATCTCGACCTGGCGGTCGTTGAGGAAGGCATGGAACAGGCCGATGGCATTGCTGCCGCCGCCGACGCAGGCGGTGATCGCATCGGGCAGGCGGCCGTACTCGGCCAGCATCTGCTCGCGCGCTTCGCGGCCAACGATGGCGTTGAAATCACGCACCATGCGCGGGTACGGGTCCGGGCCGGCCACGGTACCGATGATGTAGAAGGTGTCCTGCACGTTGGTCACCCAGTCGCGCATCGCTTCGTTGAGCGCGTCCTTCAGGGTGGCCGAGCCGGAGGTGACCGGCACCACCGTCGCGCCCAGCAGCTTCATGCGGTAGACGTTGATCTTCTGCCGCTCGATGTCGGTGGCGCCCATGTAGACCACGCACTCCAGGCCCAGGCGCGCGGCCACGGTGGCACTGGCCACGCCGTGCTGGCCGGCGCCGGTCTCGGCGATGATGCGCTTCTTGCCCATGCGCGCCGCCAGCAGGGCCTGGCCGATGGTGTTGTTGATCTTGTGCGCGCCGGTGTGGTTCAGGTCTTCGCGCTTGAGCAGGATCTGCGCGCCACCGACATGGTCGCTCAGGCGCTGTGCGTGGTAGATCGGGCTCGGCCGGCCCACGTAATGGGCCAGGTCGCGGTCGTAGGCCTGCTGGAATGCGGGGTCCTGGCGGGCCTGGTCATAGGCCTGGGCCAGTTCCTGCAGCGGGCCGACCAGGGTTTCGGCGACGAAGCTGCCGCCGTAGCGGCCGAAGTGGCCCTGGGCATCCGGGAAGGCGTGGAAGTCGGCAATGGGGGAGGCAGACATGGAAGCGACCGCTGGTTCGAGACAGGTGGATACTCTAGCGCACGGATCCTGACCGGAATATCGATATTATCTGGCGCATATCGTCAGGAAATCTCACATGAGCACCTCCCTGCTGCCGCCGCTCAATGCCCTGCGTGCCTTCGAGGCGACCGCCCGCCTGGGCGGCGTGGGCCGCGCCGCGCAGGCCCTGCACGTCACCCACGGTGCGGTGAGCCGGCAGCTGAAGCTGCTGGAAGACCATTTGGGGTTGCCGCTGTTCCAGCGCGCCGGGCGCGGGCTGCGCCTGACCGAGGCCGGGCAGCGCCTGCACGCGGCCTGCGGCGAGGCCTTCGCCGGCATCGAGGCCTGTGTGCGCGAACTGCGCCAACCGGCGCGCTCCCCGGCGCTGGTGCTGGGCTGCAGTGGCAGCGTGCTGGCGCGCTGGATGATTCCACGGCTGCCCGCGTTGCAGGCGGCCCTGCCCGGGGTGAACCTGCAATGGTCGGCCCTGGATGGCGCCTTCACCGAGGCGCAGGCGGCGCTGGACGCGGTCCTGCTGCTGGCGCAGGGACCGTGGCCGCGTGGCTGGCAGGTGCGCGAACTGGCGCCGGAACGGGTGGGCGTGGTGGTGGCGCCCTCGCATCCCGCCGCGCAGCGGTTGCGCCATGTGCCGCCCCCGGCACTGCTGAAGGAGACGCTGCTGCACACCAGCTCGCGCCCGCAGGCATGGCCGGCCTGGGCACAGGCGCACGAGCTGGACCCGGCGCAGTTGCAGATGGGCACCGGCTTCGAGCATCTGTACTACCTGCTGGAAGCGGCCGTGGCGGGCCTGGGGCCAGCGATCGCGCCGGAGCCGCTGGTGGCCGAGGACCTGGCCGCAGGGCGGCTGATCGCGCCCTGGGGGTTCTCGGCGACAGGCGGGTTCTGGGTGCTGGCGCGGCCGGACGGCCCGGCCGACCCGCGCGTGGATGCGCTGGCCGAGTGGGCGATGGCGCAACTGTAGCGTCGAGCTTGCTCGACAGGCATTGATCTCCTCAGTCGAGCAAGCTCGACGCTACGACTACCTCAGTCGAGCAAGCTCGACGCTACGACTCCCTCAGTGCCGTGGGTGCGGCCAGCCGCTGCTGCAGGTCTTCGCGCAGGCGCGACAGTTCGACTTCGGCCTGCTGGCGCTGCTGCATGCCTTCGCGATGGATGCTGCGCACTTCCTCCACCGTGGCGATCAGCTGGTCGTGCACGTGGCGCAGCGTGGCCACGTCGATCACGCCGCGCTGGTTGCTGCGTGCGGTATCCACCGACGCCTGGCGCAGCAGATCGGCATTGCGGCGCATCAGCTCGTTGGTGGCATCGTCGATGGCGGTGGACAGCTCTACGGCGGCCTTCTGCTCGCCCAGCGAAAGCTGGATGGCGAACTGGCGCTTCCACGACGGGATGGTGATCTCGCGCACCGTGTTGAATTTTTCGATCAGCTGCAGCGCGTTGGCCTGGATCAGGCGGATCATCGGCAGCGACTGGTCGGCCGCATGCTGCATCAGCTGCAGGTCGGAGACGCGCTTTTCGATCAGGCGGATCGCGTTGTCGACTTCGCTCTGGCGGATGCGCTGCTGCGGGTCGTCGCTGCCCTGCCCTGCCAGCTGCTCGGCGTGAAGTTCGGCCAGGCGCTGCTTGCCGGCGGCTGCGTACAGGCCCAGCGCGTGGCGCTCCTCGCGCACGATCTCGTGCATGCGGTCGAACTCGCCCACGCGCTTGCCCATCAGCGCCTGCTGCACGCCCACGTCGCCCAGCAGCTGCTCGATCTGTGCGTTGGTATCGCTGAACTTCTGCACCAGTTCGCCCTTGGACACGCGCAGGCGATCGATCAGGCCGCCGATCACCGGCACCTTCGAACGCTGGGCGAAACCGTCCAGTTTCAGGCTGCGCGCAATGCGCACCACTTCGCCCAGCTTGTCGCCGCTGGCATCGAGGTCGCGGTTGCGAACCTGGTCCAGCAGCTGGCTGGAAAACGCTGCCGTGCGCGTCGCTGCCTCGCGGCCGAACACCTGCAGGTTGCCCGGGCGCAGGTCGTCCAGTTCCATGCGGATCTCGGCGATGCGCGGCAGGTCCTCGCGGACCAGGCCCAACGCCTGCAGCGCGCCTTCATCGAGTGCGGAAGGGGTGGCCGGGGTCGGCACGAGGGTGCCGGGGTGCTGGCTGTCCTGGGTCATCGGGCAGTCTCCTTGCAGGTGGGTTGGCGGCAGCGGCGGCCGGCTCAGCGCAGTCTAGCCTGAGCCGCCGCGACCTCGTCGTCGATCTGTGCGTGCAGCGTGGCCGCCTGGCCGGCACGGACCGCGCCGGTGGCGGCCTGCGCGGCCAGTGCGGCCTGCCGCCACGCTGGCAGCAGGACATCGTGGATGCGGGCGAAGCGCTGCAGCAGCACCTCGTCCTGTTGTTGCAGCAGCTGCCACTGCCCGGCTTCGATGCGGCGCAGTGCCGCCAGCCGCTGCAGGTGGTCGATGCGCGCCGCCAGTGCTTCCTGGCCGGCGCCCTGCAGCGCTGGCACGTCCGCGGCGGCCGCGTCCGCCCAGGCCTGCAGTGCTTCGGCGGCCTGGCCGGTCGCGCTGATCGCGGTGGCACGCATGGCCATGTGCTGCTGCAACTGCTGGGCCTGCTCGCGTGCCTGCAGGGCGAGAACCCCCAGCTGCGACTGCAGGCCGCGGCCCGCGGCCTCACGCTCGACATCGCGGCCAAGCAGGCGGCCCCACCAGCTTTCCTGCCGGCGCAGGCGTGCCGGGTCGGCAGCCTGCAGCGCCAGCGCGATGCGTGCCAGCGCCTCGACCAGCCCATCGCCGGCGGTCGCCGGCAATGCGACGTCGCGCACGGCCAACGCCTGCAGCAGCGGTGCGCCGTAGTCGGCCAGGCGTGCGACATCCGCCGTGTCCGGCCGCTGCGGCGTCGGCAGGGGCGCCGTGTCGGTCATGGCAACGGCGGCGGCATCGGCGCGCTTCCCGCCGGGGCGTCGTCAGTGGCTTCCGGTGGCAGCGACTCGCCGTAGAAGTGGCGCATCAACGCCTCATCCAGTGCGCGCTCCTCCGGCGTGCTGGCCCGCCGCACGCGCGGACGACGCGCGGTGGTGGTGCTGCCGCCAGCCGCGCCTTCGACCTGCTGCCGCGCCCACCCGGCGAATGCCGCCAGGGTCTGCGATACCTGTTCCTGCTGTGCCTGCGAGGCCACCAGCAGTTGGACCAGCGGAGCCAGCCCGGCCTGCAGGTCCTCGGCCAGCGGCGTGGCCGGGGGGCTGGGCGCGGCAATCACCACCGGCTCGGCAGGCTGCACGGCGGCCGGTGCTTCCGGGCGTGCTTCGGCCAGGCGCTGCAGCGCTTCCAGCAAGGCCGGCCACGGTGCCGGATCAGCCGCCACCAGCGGCGCCGCCGGTGGCGGCAGCTGCAGTGCACTGGCGATGTCGGCCAGCTGCGCGACCACGCGACCACCGACATCGCTGTCGTCGGCACCCATGGCCTTGTTGCGCAGGAAATCGCGCTTGATCTGCGCCCAGCGCTGCGCCTGCGCCTCGTCCAGCACGCCGCGCAGTTCGCCCAGCTTCAGCAGGTTTTCCTCGGCGCCGGTGGTCAGCAGCTGCGCCTCGCCCAGGTAATGGTCGGAGATCAGCTGCTGCAGCTCGTCCTCGTTCATCACCGGCGAGATCTTCTCGGCCAGCTTGTTCATGTTGCGGTAGCTGCCCTGCAGACGGAAGGGCGGCTCGGTGCGGTAGCGGTCATCCTGCGCGGCGCTGGCGATGTACTGCTGGTTGACCCGGTAGACCACGTCGCGCACGCGCAGCATGCGCTGCAGGGTGGCGGTGATCTCGTTGATCTCGGCACCGCTGTAGGCATGGCTGAGACCGTTGGTCGACACGTCCTTGCCCATCGCACGATCGACCAGCAGGTACAGGTCGGCCATGTCACGGGTCGCCAGCGGTGCCAGCACCGGGTTGGAGGTCAGGCTGTTCTCGATGTAGCTGAGGGTGAACGCCGCTTCCATGCCGCCCAGCACGTCGCCGAGGTTGTAGATGTCGGCGCGGTTGGCCAGCATGTCCGGAATCTTGAACACCTCGCCCGACTCGGTATACGGGTTGCCGGCCATCACCACGCAGAACTTCTTGCCGCGCATGTCGTAGGTGCGCGTGCGGCCGCGCCACACGCCTTCGATGCGGCGGGTGCCATCGCACAGCGAAATGAACTTCTGCAGGAACTCGGGATGGGTGTGCTGGATGTCATCCACATACAGCATGGTGTTGTTGCCCATCTCCAGGGCCAGGTTGAGCTTTTCCAGCTCCTGCCGCGAGGTGGCGTCGGGCGCCTGCTCCGGGTCCAGCGAGCGCACGTCGTGGCCCAGCGCCGGGCCGTTGATCTTCATGAAGACCAGGCCCAGCCGGTGCGCCACGTATTCCATCAGCGTGGTCTTACCGTAGCCCGGCGGCGAGATCATCATCAGCAGGCCCATCAGGTCGCTGCGCTTGTTCTCGCCCACCGTGCCCATCTGCTTGGCCAGGTTGTCGCCGATCACGCCGAGGTAGACGTCGTTGATGAGCTTGTTGCGCACGAACGAGGACAGCGGCCGCGCCTTGAACTCGGACAGGCGCAGGGCCTGCCGCTCACGGCCGATGATGCCCTGGCGCACCGCCTGGTAGGCGTGGAATGCCGGCACGAACTGCTGCAGGTGGGTGTGCAGGCGGGCCAGGAAATCATCCAGCGACAGCGCGAGGGTTCCCTGCACGATGCGCGGATGCTCGCCGAGCAGGCCGTTCACTTCCACCCGCAGCGTGGCATCGCTGGCGCGCGTGCGCAGCTGCCGCTGCACCAGCAGCAGTGCGGCGGCCTCATCGGTGTAACCGGCATGGGCGGCCTGCGCCGGCAACCGGCCCAGCGCGCGCAGCCACTGCCCGGCCAACGCCCAGCGCAGCGGCAGCGGATCCTGTCCACGCTGCAGCGCGCGTTCCAGTGCTTCGCGCTGTCCCGCCTGCTCCAGCTGCTGCTGCAATGCCTCCAGCAGTGCCAGCGCATGGCGGCTGCTGGCGAATACCGGATCGCCCGCGCTCAGTTCGTCACCGAGGTAGGCAGCGGCACCTTCGATCGCGGCGGCGTCGAACGGCAGGGCCTGCGCCTGCACGAACGCATCCAGCGCAGCGGCCATCTCCGCGCGCAGCGCCTGGCGTCCTTCGTCGGAACCAAACAGGCGGGCGATGGCATCGGCACCGGCCTGGCGCGCCGGCCACTGCGCCACGGCCTCGTTGCGCTGCTCGGCGGCCCAGAACAGCATGGCCAGTGCGCGGACGCGCGGTGCATGGCGCAGGCTGCCGGCGGCCTGCTGCAGCGGCAGCAAGGCGTGCAGGATCAGCGCGGCATCGTGGTCATGGATGCCGCGCTCATACCCCTCGCGGTAACGCGGCGCGGCGAACGCACGCACGCGCTGGTCCAGCGCCTCGGGGCTGGCGAGATCGTGCTGCAGCTGGGCCATGTCCAGGCCATCGCGGCCGTCCTGCGCGGCCAGCAGCAGGCTGCCGGCCAGGTACTCGCCGCGGTAGATCGCATCGGATTCCGAATCCAGGGTCACCGGCCAGAACGGCTTGAGCGCCTCCAGCTCGGGGTCGTGCAGGGTTTCCAGAAAATCGGTGCCGGTGAGGTGGATGGCCAGCGTGTCGCCGCGCGGCAGCAGGGTCAGGTCCAGCGCCTGGGTGTTCACGCTGAAACGGTGGCGCGGGCCGAGCCGGACGACGTTGCCGCCAGCTTCGTACAGGTCGCTGCGATCACGCAGCTGGCGCACGGCCTGGTCGCGCACGCCCTTCAGGCGCGCCTCGATGTCATCGGCCTTGACGTTGTCGCGCAGCGCGCGCAGCCGCTCGGCCAGTTCGCGCAGCTTGAGGATCAGCGGATCGCCGGCGAAGAACGCGTTGAGCTCGTCGGCGGTGGCGAAGCGCTCGGTGCGCTTGGCCAGGCCGTCGAGGATGCGGTTGGCCGCGTCGAGCACCGAGCGCGCCTTGCGCTGGCGGTCGTCCAGCAATGCCTGCTTGTGCGTCTCGAAGGCTTCAACCAGTTCCTCGCGCTTGCTGAGGATGTCGCCAAGGAACTGCTCGTGCTCGCCGAACTGGCTTTCCAGTTCCTCCAGCTGCACCAGCAGGCGCGACAGCTGTTCGTCGGCCTTTTCCGGATCGTTGGCCATCGCCAGCGCACTGGTGATGGACTGCGAGAACAACGCGAACTGTGCGGCGAACTGGGCCACGGCCTCGGCCGAACCGAGCGTGCGGCGGCGCTGTTCGGCACGCGTGCGCGCCTGGTTCAGCCGCCCGTACAGCGCGGAAATCGATTCGACCACGCGGGTACGCGCGGTGGCATCGTCCACCTTCAGGCCGGCCATCAGTTCGGACAGCATGTCCAGGTCGGCGGCCATGCCACGCATGCCTTCCAGCTGCTCGTCCAGCTGGCGCGCACTGCTGGCCTGCTGGGCGGCTTCATCCAGTGCCTGCAGGCGGCTGCCCAGTGGAGCCAATGCGGCATCGCCGGCCAGGAACTCGCCGGTGGCGGCGCCCACGCGATCCTGCGCCTGCACCAGTTCGGCGGCCATCGCCTCGATGCGCGCGGTGTCGATGTAGCGCAGCTCGCGGATGGTCAGCAGCCGCCCGCGCAGCGCGGTGATCTCGTTCAGGGCCTCTACGAAGGCCTGCACCTCGTTCCAGTTCTGCGGCTGCAGGCGGCCCAGCAGCGCCTTGTAGTTCGCTTCCGCCTCGACCATCGCCTGCGCCGACTGCTCGCGGATGGACTGGACCTTCTCGTACTCGTCCAGCACCGACTCGCCGGTGGCACTGATCTGCCGCAGCAGCGCTTCGGCGCCGTCGCAGGCCTCGTCCCCCAGCCAGTGGTGGGTATCGAACAGGCGGCGGGTGTCGGCCACCAGGCGCTGGTAGCGCTGCACCGAGACATCCTGGCCGTCGATCTCGCGGGACAGGTTGAACAGGTTGGAGATGCCGCGCACCAGCTCGGCATTGCCGATGCGGCCCATGAAGGTGTTGCCGGGCGGCCGGCTGGCGGCGAACTCGTCGCTGCTGAACGGCGTCTGCCAGACCTGCATCGGATGGATGCGGGTGGGTTCGGCGCCCTCGGCATGGAACAGCACCATGCGCCCATCCTGCATGAAGGCATAGCCGTGGCCGAACACCGGGTTCTGCAGCACGCGCTGGATGGTGTTGTAGACGAACAGCGCCGAGCGCCCGCCTTCGCGCTCGTAGAAGATGTACAGCACGTCCTCGCCGTTGGGCGAGCGGATGCTGCGCTTGAACTGCATGCCGGCCATCGAGGCATCGAAGGCCTTGTGCTCGCCGCCCTGCAGGTAATAGCCGCCGGGGAAGATCACGCCGTGGTCTTCGGGCAGCTGCACGCAGGCCTGGACGATGGCGTCGTTGCGCACGATATCGCCGGTGAGCGTGTTGTAGATCAGCCCGCGCCAGACGGTCTCGCGGTACGGCAGCACCTTCAGCAGCAGCAGCGAACCGACGCGCGCGAACTCGAACTGGGCATCGTCCAGCGACTGCGTGCTGTCCTCCACCGGTTCGCTGTAGATGCCCTGCCCGGTTTCGGTGTTGTTCTCGACCTTGATGGTCAGGTCGCCACCGGTGGTTTCCACGAACAGGGTGTCGAGGATGTTCAGGTGCGAGTGGCGGCCGTTGACCGCGAGGTCGCGGGTGGCCTTGGTCCATTCGAAATCGAACGGCGGCGGCAGGGCGATATCGCGTTCGCCGCGCGCATCGAGGTAGGTCAGCTCGCCTTCGCGCGACAGCGCCCAGCGGAACACGCGCACGTCGCTGCTGCGCTCGCCGATCTGGAACGAGGCCAGCAGCTTGTCGCCGACCACGATCAGCTGCAGCAGGCGCGCATGCTTGTAGTAGGCGTACAGCTCGTTGAAGTCGTGCACGAAGCCAGGCTGGTCGAGGAAGCTGCCCTTCAGCTCGAGCGCGGCCACATCGTAGCCGTCCTTGCCCTGCACCAGCCGGTACAGACCAAACACATCCTCGATGCGGGTATGGGTCTTGAGCCCGATGTAGACGTTGTAGCCGAACAGCAGGCGGTCAGGCCCGACCTGGACGATGTCACGGCCGACGCAGTTGTTCTCGCTGCGGATGCGGAAGCGACCGACCACCTCCAGCCGGCTGTCGCCGAACTCGGCCAGTCGCTGGCGGTTGAGGGCTTCGGCCAGCGCCTGCAGGCGCTGGCCCTGTTCGCCAAGGCGGCGGCGCAGGACTTCGTAGGCACCGCCCTGGGCAACGGCCTGGTCGACGGTGTTGCCGCCGGCCTCCGGCGCGGTGGTTTCGGCGGACGGATGGGTTTCAGACATCAGCAGGCTTCCGGCTTACGGACGGCCGGCCGTGGTTGCGGCCGGCGCGGGCGGGCGGTGGCCGCAGCGGCCACCGCCCGGTGCATCAACGGGCGCTGTCGACCACGGCGGCCGACACGGCCGGGGCCGCGTCGGCGTCCTCGGCGATCTGCCGCGGTGCCGGTTCGGCCACGGCCACGCCCAGGTAGCGCTGCATCAGCTCCTGCACGATCGGGCTCTTGCCGGCGAAGCCTTCGATCGACTTGCCCAGCGACACGGCCTTGACCAGGTTCTCGAACATGCCGCCGTCGCCACCGACCAGGTCGATGTCGGCATTGCGCAGCGCGCTGGCGATGACGTTGGCGTTCTCGCGCGAGACTTCCTTGCCCGCTTCGATGGAGGCCAGTGCCTGCTTCAGGCTGTTGTCCAGCATCATGCGGAACTCTTCATGGCCACGTGCCTGGTCGCTCAGCGAGGCGATGGCTTCGAACTTGCGCACCAGGCCTTCGGCTTCGGCCAGCAGCTTCTTCTGCACCACGCCGGCTTCGGCGTTGCCCAGCGATTCGGTGGCGGTGGCGCGGGCCAGGCCCATCTTCTCTTCGCCCTGGGCCTGCGCCTGCAGGGTTTCGGCCAGCACGCGGGCCTCGTTGCTGCCCTGCTTCAGGTTGGCTTCGGCCTTGGCTTCGATCACGCGGGCTTCGGCGATACCGACCTTCTCGATGGCCAGTGCGGAGGCTTCACGCACCTGCGCTTCGGCCAGGCCCGGCGCCGCCTGTTCGGCACGGAAGGCGTCGGCCAGCAGGCGCTTGGCTTCGGCCTGCTTGCCGGCCGCTTCGTGTTCGGCCTGGGCCAGGGTGGTCAGTTCCACCGCGCGGTGCTTGGAGGCGGTTTCGCGGGCCTGCGCTTCCTTCACTTCGCGCACCAGCGATTCCTGCGCCTTGGCTTCGGCTTCCAGGATCAGTACCTGCTTCTGGCGGTCGGCCTCGGAGACCTCGCGCACTTCCTTGATGCGCTCTTCTTCCTGGGCCACGGTCTTGTCGATGGAGATGCGTTCGCGGGTGATGTTGGCCACGTCCATCTTGCCCTGCTCGACCACCTTGTCACGCTCCACGCCCTGCAGCTGCACTTCGCGGTCGGTGGTGACCTGTTCCAGCTGGCGCGCGCGCTCCACGCGCTCGGCTTCGATGGCCACCGCACGCTGGCGGTTCTGTTCGGCCACTTCCACTTCGCGCAGGCGGTTCTGGTCACGGATGTCGATCAACTGCTGCGCTTCGATGCGTGCGTTCTCGGACAGCTGGCGCTGTTCTTCCTGCACCTTGGCAGTCTCGGCTTCCTCGCGGGCGCGGATGGTCTCGATCTCGCGCTTCTGCCGCGCCTCGGCCTCGGCCTGCTGGCGTTCCAGGGCCAGCAGGGCTTCGCGCGCTTCCACGTTCTTCTTGGTGATGGCGAGCTTCTCGTTCTGCTCCAGCTCGTTGGTCACCACGTTCTGCGCGGCGGTCAGCTCGGTGATCTTGCGGATACCCTGCGCGTCGAGGATGTTGAACTGGTCCAGCAGCGATTTCGGGGTCTGCTCCAGGTAGTCGATGGCCACGTCTTCCAGCACATAGCCGTTCAGGTCGTTGCCGATGACCGCGATGATCTCGTCGCGGAATTCCTGGCGCTTCTCGAACAGCTCGGTGAAATCGAACTTCTTGCCGACCGTCTTCAGCGCTTCGGAGAACTTGGCGTTGAACAGCTCATCGACGGCGTGCTTGTCCGAGGCACGGTCGGCACCGATGGCCTTGGCCACGCGCAGCACGTCGGCCTGGGTCTCGTTGACCCGCAGGTAGAAGGCCACGGCGATGTCGGCGCGCATGTTGTCGCGGCAGATCAGGCCTTCCTTGCCGCGGCGGTCGATCTGCAGGGTGATCAGGCTGATCCGCATCAGTTCGGCGCGGTACAGCACCGGGATGATCAGCGCACCGGTGAAGTGCACCTTGGGCGTGGCGCTCATGTCGTTGACGATCAGGGCCACGCCCTGGTCGACCTTGCGGTAGAACGCCTTGAACAGTCCCGCCAGGCCGAGCAGCAGGCCTACGAGGACGATGATCCCGATCAGGAAGGGGGCCGCGCCAGCAAAACTCATCAGTGATTCTCCTTGTTGCCCGGAAGCAGGTTGTCCTGGAAATCGAGGGCGACCGCATCAGCGCGGACCACCCGGTAGTAATGGTGTTCGGCCACGTGCTCGACCAGCACGATGCGCTCGCCACGCTGCAGCTCGATGTCGCTGCGCACCTGCAGCACCAGCCCGGCACCGCCGTCATCGACCGTGGCGTGGCCGCTGCGCGCATCCACCCTGGGCGAGGCGACCACGCCCACGCGCCCCAGCAGGGAGGCCTGTGCGACCGGCTGCAGGCGCTGCAGGAAGGTGCGGATGGGCCGCAGCAGCAGCGCGGTGATCGGCACCGCCGGCAGCGGCGCGAGCACGGCCACGAGCGTGCCGAAGCCCCAGCGCAGCAGGCCCGGCAGCGGCAACAGTACGAACAGATGGATGAAATAGGTCAAGGCCCAGCCGAAGAAGCCCAGCAGGGTGACCACGACCATGACCGGCACGCCACCGAGGCCGAAGCGCTGCAGCAGGGCCGAGAGGCCGCTGAGATCGGTGTCACTGTCCAGCGCACCATCGGCGCCGAGATCGCCGAACCCGTCATCGACCAGGCCAAAAGCGGCAAGCCCCCAATAGACCAGCGACACCGCCAGCAGGACGCTGTACGGCAGGGTCGGATAGCCGAACACGACGGTGAGGAATTCCTGCATCGCTTTGCCTTCCTGGGCTATGGGCGCGTGACGCCACGTTCGGAATCCGCCGGGAGCGGTTCCGTCGATCCCGCCACGGCCCTCATGGCCATGGCTTCCCCTTCATCCTATGTGAAGAGGGTGTACAGGGACAAATGTGAAGACGCGCGCCAACCGCAGGCGGCGACGCGCGCGGGGTCGTGCCGGGTCACTCCAGCACGGTGCAGTCGGCGCTGCGCACCTCTTCGACGAACGTGCGCATCTTGTAGCCGTCCTTGATGCCCGGCTCGAGCTCGATGCCGCTGGACACGTCAACGCCCCACGGCAGGGTGGCGAGGATGGCGTCCTTTACGTTCTCCGGGTTCAGCCCGCCGGCCAGCAGGAAGGGACGGTGCAGGCCGGTCGGAATGCGCGCCCAGTCGAAGGCCACGCCGGTGCCGCCACCGCCACCCGGGGCGTGGCTGTCGAACAGGAAACCAGCAGCACTGGGGTAGCGCAGCTGCAGGGTGCGCGCATTGACGTCCTCGCGACCGCCCATGGCGATCGCCTTCAGGTACGGCATGTTGAAGCTGCGGCAGAAGCTTTCGTCTTCCTCGCCATGGAACTGCAGCAGGGTCGGACGCACGGTGCGCAGCACTTCACGCACTTCTTCCTTGCTGTTGTTGCGGAACAGCGCCACCACATCGACCATCGGTGCGATCGCCTGGCGCATCGCCCGGGCTTCGGCCGGGGCCACCCGGCGGCGGCTTTCACGGGCGAAGATGAAACCCACCGCGTCCACGCCCAGTTCGCCGGCCAGGCGCACATCGCCGGCGCGGGTCATGCCACAGAACTTGATGCGGGTACGGTAGTAGGAGCGGCTCATAAGGTGACCTCGGCAGGCAGATGCCAGTTGTCGGGGTACAGCGGCCCCAGGAACACCAGCCCCTGCGGAGGTGCGGTAGGGCCGGCAACGGTTCGGTCGCGTCCGGCCAGCAGCTCGGCGATCCACTCCACCGGTTTCTCGCCGCTGCCGACCAGGATCAGCGAACCGACGATATTGCGGACCATGTGATGAAGGAATGCATTACCGCGCACCGCCACCTCGATCACCTCGCCCTGGCGGCTGACCTGCAGGGACTGCAGCTCGCGCCGCGCATGCAGGGCCTGGCACTGCACCGAGCGGAACGCGCTGAAGTCGTTCTCGCCGAGCAGGGCCTGGCCGGCGGCATGCATGAGGGTCTCGTCCAGCGCCCGTCGTTCCCAGCTGAGGGTCTGCCGGTCCAGTGCCGGGCGCACCTCGCGGTTGAGCAGGCGGTAGCGGTAGCGGCGGGCGCGCGCCGAGAAGCGGGCGTGGAAATCGTCGGCCACCGGCACGCACCAGCGCACCGCGATGGAGCGCGGCAGGCGGGTGGTGGTGCCCAGCATCCAGGCGCGCGGATCGCGCACCACGTCGGTATCGAAATGCACGACCTGGCACTGGCCGTGCACGCCGGCATCGGTGCGGCCGGCGCAGACCACCTGCAGCGGCGCATCGGCCACCGAGGACAGGGCTTTCTCCAGGCTGGCCTGGACGCTGGGTCCACCCTCGCCCAGGTTCTGCCAGCCCCTGAAATCGCTGCCGTCGTATTCGACGCCGAGCGCGTAACGCATGTGCTGCTACCTCGATGTTGCGGGTGGGACGGCGCTCAGGCCGGGTCGCGTTCGGACCAGACCGCCAGCTCGTTGCCACCGGGCTCGACGAACTGGAAGCGGCTGCCACCGGGGAAAGAGAAAACGGGCCGGACGATCTGGCCGCCAGCCGCGCGCACGGCCGCTTCGACCGGCGCCAGCAGATCGGCATACAGCACCAGCAGCGGTGCGCCGGCTTCGGCCCGCTGCGGCTGTCCACGGAAGAAGCCGCCCTGCAGGCGGCCATCGTCGAACGCGGTGTAGTCCTCGCCGTAGTCGACGAACGACCAGTCGAACACGGCCTCGAAAAAGGCACGGCTGGCGGCCGGGTCGGCCGAGGCGAACTCAACGTAGTCGATGCGGTTTTCGCGGGTCATGGGCGGCGCCTGTGGTCCAGTGGTCAGTCCAGCCGGGCGAGCAGTTCGCGCGCCTGCGCCTGGCAATGCACGTCGCCGTCGGTGGCGACTTCTTCCAGCAGCGTCCGCGCGGTCTGCGCGTCGCCCAGGTCGAGGTAGGCGATGGCCAGTTCCAGCCGCTCCTGGCCCGCGCGCGGGGCCCAGTCCGGGTCGGCGGATCCATCGGCCGGCGCCGCCTCGTCGAGGGGTGCGGCCGCGGGCGGCGCAGCCTCCGCCGGTTCGGCCGGCAGATCGAACACGCCACGGAACTCCGGCTGCTGCTCGGCCTGCAGCGCGTAATCGGGCACGCCGACCTCATCGGCCGGTTCCGGCGCGGCGGGCGAGAACTCGGGCGCGGGTTCATCCCAGCGCGGGGCGTCGCTCACCGCCGGCGGCAGTTCGTCGCCCTCGTCGCCCTCGTCGGTCACCAGCGCCCCCACCTGCCAGGACGCCTCGACGTCGGCAGCAGGCGGTGCCATCGGCTCTTCAACCGGCTCGGGCGGCAGCGCATCCTGGTCGGCATGCACCTGGGCGGCACGGTCGTCTTCGAGGGCCCAGACCGGCATCGACGGTTCCTGGCGGCCATCCTCTTCGTGGCCAGCAGCCCACGACGACTGCTCGGCCAGCGAATCCAGCGCGGCACCGGCAGGCACCGCTGCGGCCAGGGCCACGGCGTCGCCTTCCTCACGCAGCGGCGGCAACGGCGAGGGCTTGCGCCGGCGCAGCAGCCAGGCGGCACCAGCCACCAGCAGCAACAGCGGCAGGCCCAGCCAGTACCACGGCGTGCCGCCGGCGGGTGCGCCGGGCGGTTGCGCCAGGCGCTGCTGGGCAGCGGCCAGGTCGTTGTCCTTCATCGCAATCAAGGACTGCTGCTGTTCCTTCAGCTTCTCCAGCTCGGCCACGCGCTGCTTCAGCTCACCGATCTCGGCATCGCGGGTGGCAACGTCTTCCCTGGCCTGCCGCAGTTGTTCATTGCCCAGCATGTCACCCTCGCTGCCGGCACCGGTGCCGGTGGTTGTGCCCGCGTGCGCGGCGTCGGACGCCAGCGCCGGAGCGATCTCAAGACGTGCCCCTGCGCTGGCGGCAGCAGCAGCGGGCGTGGCGGTGGCGGCCACGGGCGCGACCGCCGGTGTACCGGCAGGCTGCGGCACCGTGCGCGCCTGGCGCCACTGCGCGGCATGCTCGCGGACCAATGCGGCGGCTTCGTTGCCGTCGATCGCGGCCAGGGCTTCGCTGCCCGGCACGCGCAGTACCGCGCCCTGCTTGAGCAGGTTGACGTTGCCGCGGATGAAGGCCTCCGGATTGGCTCGCAGCAGGGCGATCATCGCCCGCTCCCGGCTGATCTGGTTGCCCCGGGCCAGCGCACCGGCAATCTGCGAAAGGGTCTGGCCCTGCTGCACGGTGATGCTGCCGTCGGCAGCGGCGCGGGCAGCGGGTGCGGCGGCCCGCGGCCGCGGCTCGGCCAGTCGCGCGGCGGTGGCCGGCGCGGACGGGGCGGCGGCGGGCGCCTGCGCTGCCGGCGACGGCGTATCGCGGGTGATGGTGTTGCCCAGCACCCCGGCCGGGGCGACGATTTCCGGCTCGGCCACGGCCAGCGCACTGGCCGGTGCATCGACCAGGGCGGAATATTCGCGGACCAGGCGGCCCTGGCCCCAGTCGGCTTCGACCAGGAAGCTCAGCGACGGGGTCTCCACCGGGGCCTGCGAGGTCACCCGCACCACCGCCCTGCCCTGGCTGTTGGTGGTCAATTCGAACTGGAGTTCGCTGACCAGGCCGGTCGGCCGTTGCAGGCCGACCCGCTCGAAGGTGGCGGCCGAGGCCAGCGCCACGCGCAGGTTCTCGAGCTCGGAAGGATCGGCGGACACCACCGGGATCTCGGCCAGCAGGGGCTGGCCGGGGCGTGACAGCACGCGGATGTCGCCCAGGCCCAGGGCCATGGCCGAACTGCTGGCCAGTGCCAGCAGCGCGGCGGAGAGATAGATGAGCGGGCGCGATGCGCCCCTGGCCCGTTTATTCATGGGCGACACTATAAAGCGTGCGGACCGCGGTCCGCATCCACCGGGGGAGCGGCACCCGGTAGAGTCGAGCTTGCTCGACTGCCTTCAAAGCAGTCGAGCAAGCTCGACTCTACGAAGGGCAGACCCGCCCACCATGCAATGCCGGCCAGCGGCCGGCACTGCAGTCGAGCATGGCTCGACTCTACTCAACGGGTGATCAGCGCTGTTCGGCGGCGACCAGCTCGGCCAGCTGCACGGCGTTCAGCGCCGCGCCCTTGCGCACGTTGTCCGAGACGATCCACAGGTTCAGGCCGCGCGGGTGCGACAGGTCTTCACGGATGCGGCCGACGTACACCGCATCGGTGCCCGAGGCGTGGGTGACCGGGGTCGGGTAGCCACCGGCTTCATGGCGGTCCACCACTTCCACGCCCGGCGACTGCTCCAGCAGCGCGCGCGCTTCGGCCACGGTCACCTTGTCGCGGGTCTCGATCGCCACCGATTCGGAGTGACCGTAGAACACCGGCACGCGCACGGCGGTCGGGTTCACCAGGATGCTCTCGTCGCCGAGGATCTTGCGGGTTTCCCAGACCAGCTTCATTTCTTCCTTGGTGAAGCCGTTGTCCTGGAAGTCGTCGATGTGCGGGATCAGGTTGAAGGCGATCTGCACCGGGAAGCGCTGCGGATCGATGTCCTGGAAGCTCAGCAGCTGGCCGGTCTGCTTGCCCAGCTCTTCCATCGCCGAACGGCCACCGCCGGACACCGACTGGTAGGTGGACACGTTGATGCGCTCGATGCCGTACTTGCGGTGCAGCGGGGCCAGCGCCACCAGCATCTGCATGGTCGAGCAGTTCGGGTTGGCGATGATGCCGCGCGGACGGTTGCCGACCTGGTCCGGGTTGACCTCGGACACCACCAGCGGCACGTCATCGTCGTAACGGAAGGCCGAGGAGTTGTCGATCACCACCGCACCGGCGGCGGCGAACTTCGGCGCGTATTCCTTGGACACGCTGCCACCGGCCGAGAACAGGGCGATCTCCACGCCGCTGGGATCGAAGGTGGCCAGGTCCTGGATCTTCACCTTCTGGCCTTCGAACTCGACTTCGCCGCCGGCCGAGCGCTCGGAAGCGAGCAGGCTCAGGGTACCGACCGGGAAGTTGCGCTCGGCCAGGATGGCCAGCATGGTCTCGCCGACGGCGCCGGTGGCACCGACGATGGCGACGTGGAAGCTGCGTTGTGCATTGCTCATGGGGGAACTCTCACGAAAACGGGAAGGGGAAAAACTCACGCACGACAGCTGGGTTCGGGGAACCTCCTCAGGCGGGGCGCGCAGAGGTTCCCTATCGTTTCCCGGTTTTTTTGCCCAGCGCGGCACGCGCGGCGAGGGCCGCGTCGGCATTGATCGCGCTCGGCATGCGCGCTGCTTCGCCGGCCAGGCCGAGGCCGGCCAGCAGGTTGTCCACTGCCAGCTGCACCATGGCGGTACGGGTGCCCAGCGAGGCGCTGCCGATATGCGGGGTCAGCACCACGTTGCGCAGCGCCAGCAGTTCCGGGCGTACCTTCGGTTCGCCTTCGTAGACATCCAGGCCGGCGGCGGCCAGGCGGCCATGGGCCAGCGCATCGGCCAGGGCCAGCTCGTCGACGATGCCGCCGCGGGCGATGTTCACCAGGGTGGCCGACGGCTTCATCTTCGCCAGCGCGGCCGCATCGATGATGTGGTGCGAGGCGGGGGTGTACGGCAGCACGGTGACCAGGTGGTCGGACTGGGCCAGCAGCGTGTCCAGGTCCACGTAGGTCGCGCCCAGTGCCGCTTCGGTCTCGGCCGGCAGGCGCGAACGGTTGTGGTACAGCACCTTCATGCCGAACCCGTGTGCACCCCGGCGGGCGATGCCCTGGCCGATGCGGCCCATGCCGAGGATGCCCAGCGTGCTGCCGTGAATGTCGGCGCCGAGCATGGTCTGGAACGACCACTGGCCCCACTGCCCGTCACGCAGCCAGCGTTCGGATTCGGTGATGCGGCGCGCAGTGGCCATCAGCAGGGCGAAACCGAGGTCGGCCGTGGTCTCGGTGAGCACGTCCGGGGTGTTGCTGGCGAGGATGCCGGCCGCGCTCAGCGCGTCGACATCCAGGTTGTTGTAGCCGACGCCGACGTTGGCGATCACCTGCAGCTGCGCGGCATCGGCCACCTGGGCCGCGCCGATGCGCTCGTTGAGGGTGACGATCGCACCGTCGACCGAGGCCAGGCGCTCGGCGATCTGCTGTGGCGACCAGGCGGTGACGGTATCGGTGGCCAGCAGCTGCACGCGATCGCGCAGCGGCGCGATGGCCGCGTCGATCAGCGGCTGGCTCACCCACACCGTCGGCCGGGTATCAGCCATCGATCTGCCCGGGAATGCGCGGGGTGATGGTGCCGACATCGCCGCACTGGGCGCGGTGGCGCAGCGCCTGGTCCATCAGCACCAGCGCCATCATCGCCTCGGCGATGGGGGTGGCGCGGATGCCGACGCAGGGGTCGTGGCGGCCGGTGGTGACCACCTCGACCACGTTGCCTTCGGTATCCAGCGACGGGCCGGGCAGGCGCAGGCTGGAGGTCGGCTTGAGGACGATGGACGCGACCACCGGCTGGCCGGTGGAAATGCCACCGAGGATGCCGCCGGCATGGTTGCTGGCAAAACCCTGCGGGGTCAGCAGGTCACGGTGTTCGGTGCCCTTCTGCGCGGCGCTGGCGAAGCCGTCGCCGATCTCCACGCCCTTCACTGCGTTGATGCTCATCAGCGCGGCGGCGAGGTCGCCGTCGAGCTTGCCGTAGATGGGTTCGCCCCAGCCCGGCGGCACGTTGTCGGCCACCACGTCCACGCGCGCACCGACCGAATCACCGGACTTGCGCAGCGCATCCATGTACGCCTCCAGCTCGGGCACCTGCTCGGCATGCGGCCAGAAGAACGGGTTGTCCTCCACCGCCGACCAGTCGAAACCAGCCGGACGGATCCCGCCCAGCTGCGACAGGTAGCCACGCACGGTCACGCCGAAGCGTTCGGCCAGCCACTTCTTGGCGACCACGCCGGCGGCCACGCGCATGGTGGTCTCGCGCGCGGAAGAACGGCCGCCACCGCGCGGGTCGCGGATGCCGTACTTGTGCCAGTAGCTGTAGTCGGCATGGCCCGGCCGGAACTGCTGGCCGATGTTGGCGTAATCCTTGCTGCGCTGGTCGGTGTTGCGGATCAGCAGCGCGATCGGGGTGCCAGTGGTCAGGCCCTCGTACACGCCGGACAGGATCTCGACCTCGTCGGCCTCGCGGCGCGCCGAGGTGTGCCGGCTCTTGCCGGTGGCGCGGCGCTGCAGGTCGTGGGCGAATTCGGCCGCATCCAGCGCCAGCCCCGGCGGGCAACCGTCGAGCACGCAGCCGATGGCCGGCCCGTGCGACTCGCCGAACGTGGTGACGGTGAACAGCTTGCCGAACGAATTGGAACTCACGGGCGCTGCGCCGCCAGTTCGGTGATGCGGGCGCTGTGGGCGATCAGCTCGCGGCATTCGACCGCGAAGATGCCCATCTGGCCGACCTTGAATTCAACCCAGGCGAAATCGACTTCCGGCAGCAGCTTGATCAGGTGCTGCTCGGATTCACCCACTTCGCAGATCAGCAGGCCGTCCTCGCTCAGGTGCAGCGGGGCGTCGCGCAGGATCTTCAGCACCAGGTCCAGGCCGTCGTCGCCGGCACGCAGGCCCATTTCCGGCTCGTAGGAGTATTCCTGCGGCAGGGCATCGGTCTCGTCGTTGGTGACGTACGGCGGGTTGGTGACGATGAGGTCGTAGTGGCGCCCGGTCAGGCCGTTGAACAGGTCCGACTTCAGCAGGGTGACGTTGTGTGCCTGCAGGCGTTCCTTGTTCTCTTCGGCCAGCGACAGCGCGTCATCGCTCAGGTCGACGCCGTCCACTTCCCAGTTCGGGTAGTAGTGGCCCATGGCGATGGCGATGCAGCCCGAACCGGTGCACAGGTCCAGCGCGCGGCTGACATCACGGCCGGCCAGCCACGGCTCGAAGCCGCACTCGATCAGCTCGGCGATCGGCGAACGCGGCACCAGGGCGCGCGAATCGCTCTTGAAGCTGAGGCCGGCGAACCAGGCTTCACCGGTCAGGTAGGCAGCCGGGACACGCTCGTCGATGCGGCGCTGGAACAGATCCAGCACGCGCAGCTTCTCGGCCTGCAGCAGGCGTGCCTGGCCGTAGGCCGGGCCGAGGTCGTGCGGCAGGTGCAGGCTGTGCAGCACCAGCTGGGTGGCCTCGTCCAGGGCGTTGTCGTAGCTGTGCCCGAAGGTCAGCCCGGCTTCGTTGAAACGGCTGGTGCCGTAGCGGATCAGGTCGATGATCGTGTGGAGTTCGGCGGCCGTTTCAGCGGTCATGGCGGTACTGCGGGCAAAGTGGCCCACGATTATAGGGGCTGGCGCCCGCGGCGGCATCCGTTGCGACGGAAACGATCAGGCTGCAGCCGGTATGATGGGGATTACTTCCTGCGGGGGCTCCCATGTTCAATCGCAACGTCGGCATCATCCTGCTGATCGCCCTGGCGGCGGGCCTGGGCCTGCTGGCCGCGCAGCAGGTGTTCGCGCCGAAGCCGCCGGCCAACCAGCCGGCCACCGAAGCGATCACCCTGTACCCGCACACCCGCGAGCTGCCCGACTTCAACCTGGCCCAGTCCGATGGCACCCGGCTCATCCCCGGCGAGCTGAAGGGCCACTGGACCCTGGTGTTCCTGGGCTTCACCTTCTGCCCGGACGTGTGCCCGACCACCCTGGCCGAGCTGGCCGGTGCGCAGAACCAGTGGGAGGCCCTGCCCGACACCCTGCGCCCGCGCGTGCTGTTCGTTTCGGTGGACCCGGACCGTGACAACGCCACCCGCCTGGGCGAGTACGTGCATGGCTTCCACAAGGACACCCTGGCCGCCACTGCCGACATCCCTTCGCTGGAGCGCTTCGCCACCTCGCTGGGCTTCGTGTTCCAGAAGGTGCCGGGCAAGCATTTCGACGAGAATCCCGAGGATTACACCGTCGAGCACTCGGCCAGCCTGGCCGTGCTCGACCCGCAGGGCCGGCTTGCCGGCCTGGTGCGCCCCCCGTTCAACGCGCCGGCCATCGCCCGCGACCTGCAGAAGCTGACCGAGAAATCCGCCCCATGAGCCTGACCACCGCCCTGACGTACGCCCTGCCCCACCGCCTGCTGTCCTCGATGGCGCGCTCGCTGGCGTACTCGGACGACCCGCGCGTGTCGCGCTGGCTGATCGATACGGTCACCCGCAAGTTCAACGTCAACCTGGACGAAGCGGCCAACCCCGATCCGCGCAGCTACCCGACCTTCAACCAGTTCTTCACCCGCGCCCTGAAGCCGGGCGCACGCGTGGCCGACGCCGATCCGCGCAGCCTGGTGATGCCGGCCGACGGCCGCATCAGCCAGCTGGGGAAGATCGAGGCCGGCCGCATCTTCCAGGCCAAGGGCCAGTCCTTCACCGCCGCCGAGCTGCTGGGCAGCGAGGAGGACGCCAAGCCGTACAACGACGGCCTCTACGCCACGGTGTACCTGTCCCCGCGTGACTACCACCGCGTGCACATGCCCTGGACCGGCACCCTGCGCGAGACTGTGCACGTGCCCGGCCGCCTGTTCAGCGTCGGCCCGGCCGCGGTGAACGGCGTGCCGCGCCTGTTTGCCCGCAACGAGCGCCTGGTCTGCCACTTCGATACCAGCTTCGGCCCGATGGTCAGCGTGATGGTCGGTGCGCTGCTGGTGTCCGGGGTGGAAACGGTGTGGAGCGGCGAAGAGATCCCGGCCTACGGCGACCGCATCACCCGCAAGGATTACCGTGGCCAGGGCATCCAGTTGGAGCGCTTTGCCGAAATGGCGCGCTTCAACTACGGCTCGACCGTGATCGTGCTGCTGCCGCCGGACGTGGCCGAGTTCGCGCCGCAGCTGGGCGCCGAAAGCCCGGTGCAGCTGGGCCAGGCGCTGGCGAAGCTGCGCTGAGGAAGCGGCAACAATGCCGGCCAGCGGCCGGCACTACCGGGGCGGTAGATCCACGCCATGCGTGGATGGATTCACCACCGGGTCCGTAGAGTCGAGCTTGCTCGACTGCTGCCGGGTCAGTCGAGCAAGCTCGACTCTACTGCAGGGTCGGGGCCGGGCCGACGTCGACGCCGTCGTAGTCTTCCACGCCGGTCTGGCTGGCCAGGGCGGCCAGCTCCTGGTTGCGCAGGTCCAGCGAGGTCTCGTCGTGGATTTCCACGCGCTCCACGTGCAGCACGTGGAAGGGCGCATCGCCCTCCTCCGGCTCCTGTTCGAACAGCTCCACCACCTCATAGCCCTGGGCTTCCAGGGTGGTCGCCAGCGCCTGCAGGCGGTCCGGGGTGGAGTGCACGAAGTAATAGCCCCACAGCAGGGGCGTGGCGAGATCCCAGTCGGTGTTCTCGCGCAGGTTGGCGAACAGATCGCGGGTTGCTTCCAGGTCCATGGCTCTCTTCCGGTTCGGTTACTTGTCGCAGCCCTGCAGCTTCAGCACCTGGCCGGGGCGCAGGCTGTAGCTGGGGGCCTTCAGGCCGTTGGCGCGCGCCAGGGTCGGCACTTCGCACTGGAACTTCGCCGCGATGCGGCCCAGGGTGTCGCCCTTGCCGACCTTGTAGGTCTTGGCAGGCTTGGCCCGGGGCGCAGCCGGACGCGGCGCAGCCACCGGCGCGCTCGGTGCGGTCGGCACCGTGGTACTGGCGTTCGGGTCGGCCAGCGGCACTACGCCACCCACCGCCACGCTGCCGGTGTAGCTGGCGGCGGTCGGGCGCACGATGGCCGCGTTCAGGTCGGCAGTGATGAGGGTGCGGGCGAGGTCCGCGCGCGGGCCGCTGACGCAGTTGCGCTGGTACAGGCCGGCAATGCGGGTGGTGGCATTGATCAGCGTGCCGGCCGGAATCCAGCCATCGGCTTCATAGCGCGGGTTGAGGTTGCGCAGCACGCGCATGTAGCCATCACGGGTGCCGTGGCTGCCCAGGCAGATGGTCAGCTCGTAGATGGTGGTGGACTTGGCCAGGCGCAGCGTGGCCGGCTGCGCGCTGATCTTCGGGAACTCCACGCCGTACTGCTGCGGGTGCAGGAAGATCCAGGCGGCAGCGATCACCATCGGCACGTAGTCCTTGGTCTCGCCGGGGAACTGGTTGTAGACGCTGTCGGTCCAGAAGCTCTGCCCGCCGCTCTGCTTGAACACGCGCGCGGCGCGGCCTTCGCCGCCGTTGTAGGCGGCCACCGACATTTCCACGTTGTTGTTCAGTTCGCGCAGGCGCTCGTTGAGATAGCTGGCGCTGGCTTCGGCGGCACTGCGCGCGTCAAAGCGCGTATCGAAGCCGGTGCCGTCCGGGCCCAGCCCGAAGCGGCGGCCGGTGGCGGGCATGAACTGCATCAGGCCGGCAGCGCCAGCGCGCGAGGAGGCATGCACGCGGCCATTGGATTCCTTGGCCATGATGCCGAACAGCAGCGCCTCGGGCAGGCCGCGCTTTTCCCACTCGGGCCACATCACCGCGCGCAGGTTCTGGTAGTTCTCGTAGCTGGTCAGCAGTGCCGGGCGCATGTCGGTCAGCCAGCGGCGGATGCCCGCCTGCACGGCCGGGTTGTAATCGACCATGTTGTCGAAGGCATGGCGCTTGTCGTTGAGCAGGGCCGCAGCGCGGGCCGCCTCGGGCACATCGGCGGTGAGCGGGCCAACGTGGTCCGGGTCGGCTTCCAGGCGGTCGCCGCTTTCATCGGCGGCGTCATCGCTGGCGGCCGCATCGGCATCACGCTTGAGCAGGCGCTTGTAGGTGGCCAGCATGTTGCTCATCTGGCAGCCCTTCTGCTTCACGCATTCGCTGATGACATCTTCCATGTCCTCCAGCGCGGCGTCGGCTTCGTTGCTGCCCTTCGGGTCGGAATTGGCGACCAGCAGCAGGGCATCGCTGTAGCGTTTCTCGGCGGTGGCCATGCGCTGCTGCAGCGCCTCGGCCTTCGCCTGGTCCCGCGCCGAGACACGCTGCGCATGGGCGTCGGGCGCCAGGGATACCAGGCCGGCAAGTGCCAGCAGCGGCCAACCACGGGAAATCAGGACAGGAACGGGCATTGGTGGCACTGTGTGCGAAACAGGCAGGCAGAGTAGCGGGGCCGCCAAGGTCCGGGCAACCCGGCCGTCGGCCCGCGACCGTCGCCGGTTAACATTGGGCGCATTCACCACAAGGGCTGGACCATGGATCCGATTCTGCTGGGCAAAGGCATCACCGATGATGTGGCCGTCACCCTGCTGCCGAAACTCGGCAACCGCCATGGCCTGGTCGCCGGCGCCACCGGCACCGGCAAGACCGTGACCCTGATGACCCTGGCCGAGGGTTTCTCGCGGCTGGGCGTGCCGGTGTTCCTGGCCGATGTGAAGGGCGATGTGTCCGGCCTGGCCGTGCCCGGTACCGGCGCCGATGCGCTGCTGCAGCGCGCCGCCGAGATCGGGGTGGCCGACTATGCCCCGGCCGCCAGCCCCACCGTGTTCTGGGATCTCTACGGCAAGCTCGGCCACCCGGTGCGCACCACCATCAGCGAAATGGGCCCCACCCTGCTGGCGCGCATCCTGGAGTTGAACGATACCCAGGCCGGCGTGCTCGACATCGTCTTCAAGCTGGCCGACGACCGCGGCCTGCTGCTGCTGGACATGGATGACCTGCGCGCCCTGCTCGGCCTGGTGGCCGAGGAGCGCAAGGACATCTCCACCGAGTACGGCCTGGTCAGCGCGCAGTCGATCGCCGCCATCCAGCGCTCGGTGCTGCGCCTGGCCCAGGACGGCGGCGAAGGCTTCTTCGGCGAACCGGCGCTGGAACTGGCCGACCTCATGCGGGTCAACCACGACGGCCGCGGCGTGGTCGGCATCCTCGCCGCCGACCAGCTGGTGCTCAAGCCCAAGCTCTATTCCACCTTCCTGCTGTGGCTGCTGTCGGAACTGTTCGAGCAGCTGCCCGAAGTGGGCGACCTGGACAAGCCCAAGCTGGTCTTCATCTTCGACGAGGCGCACCTGCTTTTCGACGACGCACCGGCCTCGCTGGTGCAGCGCATCGAGCAGGTGGTGCGGCTGATCCGCTCCAAGGGCGTGGGCGTGTACTTCTGCTCGCAGTTCCCCGACGACGTGCCGGGCAACATCCTCGGCCAGCTCGGCAACCGCGTGCAGCATGCGCTGCGCGCCTTCACCCCGCGCGACCAGAAGGCGGTGAAGACCGCCGCCGAGACCTTCGTGCCGAACCCGAAGCTGGACGTGGCCAAGGTGCTCAGCCAGCTCGGCACCGGTGAAGCACTGGTATCCACGCTGCAGGACAAGGGCGTGCCGATGCCGGTGCAGCAGACGATGATCGCCCCGCCGCGCTGCCGGATGGGACCGATCACCGAGGCCGAGCGCGCACAGGTGCGTGCGGGCAGCCCGGTCGGCACCCGTTACGACACCGCGGTGAACCGCGAATCGGCAGCCGAGCTGCTGGCCCAGCGCGCGCAGAAGGCCACCGAGAAGGCCGCAGCCCCGGCCGCCCGCAGCCGCGAACAGGATGACGCACAGGAAGGCGGCTTCGGCCAGTCGATCAAGGATGCGATCTTCGGCACCAAGCGCCGCCAGGGCATGATCGAGACCATGGCCAAGCAGACCACGCGCACCGTCGGCACCAAGCTGGGCAACCAGATCGTGCGTGGCATCCTCGGCGGCATCTTCGGCGGCAAGCGCTGATCTGCTCCTGCCGGGGTCAGAGCCTTTTCCGCTGGAAAGGGATCTGACCCCGGGGTCGGATCCCTCCCGCCAGGGAGGGCTCCGACCCCATTCCCCTATTCGTCACCCAGAAAAGAAGTCGTACCGCATGTCCCGCTGGCGTCCCCCCGCAGAAAAAAGCACCGCCCTGATCACTGCCGCCGGCCACGCCCGGTTGAAAGCCGAGCTGGATGACCTGTGGCGCGTGCGCCGCCCTGAAGTGGTGAAGGCGCTGGCCGCCGCGGCCGCCGAGGGCGACCGCTCGGAGAATGCCGAGTACACCTACCGCAAGAAGCAGCTGGGCGAAATCGACCGCCGCGTGCGCTACCTGACCAAGCGCCTGGAATCGCTGCGCGTGGTCGATACCACGCCGACCGACCCGCAGGCGGTGTTCTTCGGGGCGTGGGTGGAGCTGGAGAACGTGGACAGTGGCGAAACCAGCCGCTATCGCATCGTCGGCCCGGACGAGACCGATGCAGGGCTGGGCTGGATCAGTATCGACTCCCCGCTGGCGCGCGCGCTGCTGAAGAAGCGCATCGATGACGAGTTCGCGGTTGAGCTGCCCGGCGGCCAGTTCACGTTCGCGGTGATCGGCGTGGAGTACGCGGCGCCGTAACGTCGACGGTCGGTCGACTGCGCCGCTGTTGGTAGAGTCGACTGTTAGTCGACTATCGCGCGCAGCGCGGGGGTTTTCATGGACCCAAGGGCAATGTAGTCGACTAACAGTCGACTCTACCAACAGTCGACTCTACCAACAGTCGACTCTACCAACAGTCGACTCTACCGAAGCAGCGGCAGCGGCGGCGGGTACTGGCGGCCGGCACGCAGCGGGCGGAAATAGTCGGCGTTGCCGTAGAAGGCGTCATCCTGCTGCTCATGCCAGCCGGGAATACCCGCCAACGGCAGCGGCCGCAGCTGCAGCGGATCGCCCAGCACCCTGCCCTCGCCGATGGCGCGCGCCACCGTGTCGATGCACGCGGCCTCCTCTTCAGCCTGCACCAGCACGCACTTGCCCACCAGCAACCGGCCCGGCAGCAGCGCCTGTTCCATCAGCGCGTGGCCGAACACCGCCACGATGCCGATGCCGCCGCCCTGCCAGTGCGACGGTTCAAACAGCGCGCGCCAGTCATGTGTATCCCACGCGGCCAGCACGGCCGGATCGCGCACCTGCACGACCACACCGGTTTCATCGAACTGGGTCAGCGCGGCCTGCGCGCGGTTGCGCTGGCCGGGCGCCATCGCCGCGATGTGTCGGCACTGCTGGGCATTGAGCGCACGCTTGAGCGACGGCAGGCTGGCCCAGACCAGTGCGTTGAACAGGTCGTGCCAGTTGTCGGCGCGGGTGGCGATGCGGCCTTGGGCAATACGGGTTTCGTAGTGCAGGCCGTCGGCCAGCAGCGCCGCATCCTGCTCCACCAGCTGCACGCCCGGCAGCGCCAGCCGGGCATCCAGCACGGAGACGGCCGGCCACCCGGGACCGGCCAGCAGATCGGCGAAACCGCGCACGCCTGCAAACAACGGATGGTCGAACACCCGCGCATCGACCGCCGCACGCAGCGGCGGGATGAAGCGACGAGGGCCGCCTGCGTCGCCGCCGGCGGCCGTCGCTGCGGTCACAGCACCTTGAGGTCGAACGCCGGGCGGGCAGCGCTGGGCAGCGCGTCACCGTACAGATCGTGCTCGTCGCTCTCGGTGATCTCCACATTGACGAACTCGCCCACGCGCAGCGGCACCTGGTCGGCGTTCTGGATGTGCACCAGGCCGTCGATTTCCGGGGCATCGGCCTTGGAACGGGCCACGGCGATATCGCCTTCGATGGCATCGACCAGGCACTGCTGCACGGTGCCGATCTTGGCTTCCAGGCGCGCGGCGGAAATCTGCGCCTGCTTTTCCATGAAGCGCGCCAGGCGCTCCTGCTTCACTTCTTCCGGCACCGCGTCCGGCAGGTCGTTGGCGGTGGCGCCCTCGACCGGCGAATAGGCAAACGCGCCCACGCGGTCCAGCTGCGCTTCGTCCAGGAACGACAGCAGTTCTTCGAACTCGGCCTCGGTCTCGCCCGGGAAGCCGACGATGAAGGTCGAGCGCACGGTGATGTCCGGGGCGATGCGGCGCCAGTTCTGCACGCGCTCGAGGGTCTTCTCGACCGCGCCGGGGCGCTTCATCAGGCGCAGGATGCGCGGGCTGGCGTGCTGGAACGGGATGTCCAGGTACGGCAGGATGCGGTTTTCCGCCATCAGCGGCACCACCTCGTCCACGTGCGGGTACGGGTAGACGTAGTGCATGCGCACCCAGGCATCGAGTTCGGACAGGCCTTCGCACAGCGCCTTCAGGCGGGTCTGGTAGGCCTTGTCGCGCCACATCTTCTCGGCGTACTTCACGTCCACGCCGTAGGCCGAGGTGTCCTGCGAAACCACCAGCAGTTCGCGCACGCCGCCGCGCACCAGGCGCTCGGCTTCGCGCAGCACCTCATCCACCGGGCGCGAGACCAGCTTGCCGCGCATCGACGGGATGATGCAGAAGCTGCACTTGTGGTTGCAGCCTTCGGAAATCTTCAGGTACGCGTAGTGGCGCGGGGTCAGCTTGATGCCGTAGTCCGGCACCAGGTCCACGAACGGGTCGTGCTTGGGCGGCAGCGCTTCGTGCACCGCTTCCATCACGCTCTGGTAATCCTGCGGGCCTGACACCGCCAGCACGTTCGGGTACGCCTCGCGGATCTGCTCCGGGCGCTTGCCCAGGCAGCCGGTGACGATGACCTTGCCGTTCTGGTTCATCGCCTCGCCGATGGCGTCCAGCGACTCGGTCACCGCCGAATCGATGAAGCCGCAGGTGTTGACCACCACCACGTCGGCCGAATCGTAGGACGGGACGATGTCATAACCTTCCGAGCGGAGCTGGGTCAGGATGCGCTCGGAATCGACAAGGGCCTTCGGGCAGCCAAGGCTGACGAAGCCGACTTTGGGGTTCAGCTGGGACATGGAAATCGCGGGACTCTGGGGGCCTGGGCCCCTGCCGGCATGGCAGGGGGTCCTGGGGGCCGGGGCCTGAAAGGGCGCCAGTATAACGGGGTTGGTGGCCCGGCTCTGAACGGCCAGCCGCCTGATCGGGCACAGCCGCTGACACGCCGCTAACCCGGCCAGCGTCGACAATGCAGGCCTGTCCCCTGCAACGAGGTACCCGACGATGTCCGAATGGATCACCCTGGATACGCATCATGGCCCGGTCCGCGCCTGGCAGGTCCTGCCCGAGGGCAAGCCGCGCGCGGCGCTGGTGGTCATACAGGAAATCTTCGGGGTCAACGCGCACATGCGCGGGGTCGCCGAGCGCTTCGCCGCCGAAGGCTACGCGGTGCTGGCGCCGTCGTTCTTCGATCTGGTCGATGGCCCGGAGTCCGACCCCGACGCCCTGCCCTACAGCCCGGAAGGCGTGAAGGACGGCCTGGAGCGGGTCAACACCCTGGGCATGGAGAAGGCGCTGGAAGTGGTGCGCGCCGCGGCGACGCGCCTGGCCCCCTACGGCAAGGTCGGCACCGTCGGCTACTGCTGGGGCGGCAGCGTGGCCCTGCTGGCGGCGATGCGCCTGGGCCTGCCGTCGGCCAGCTACTACGGCGGCCGCAACGTCAATTTCCTCGACGAAACGCCGAAGGCGCCGGTGATCTTCCACTTCGGCGCCCAGGACAAGAGCATCCCGCCGGAGGCCGTGCAGGCCCACCGCGAAAAGCTGCCGCAGATGGCCACCTACGTCTATCCGGCCGACCACGCCTTCAACCGGGAGGTCGGACATGCGTATGATCCAGACAGCGCCGCCCTGGCGCTGCAACGCACCCTCGATTTCTTCACGGAGCATCTTGGATGAGCGATTTCGAACTGGATTCACGCCTGGCCACCGACAGCGTGCTGGTTGCTGAAGGACCGTTGTCGCAAGTGCGGTTGATGAACGACGAACGATTCCCCTGGCTGGTCCTGGTGCCGCGCCTGGCCGGGATCACCGAGTGGATCGAGCTGGACGGCGAGCAGCAGGACAAGCTGCGCACCGAACTCAACCGCGCCTGCAAGGCCCTGCATGGCTCGGACGGGGTGGAGAAGATCAACATCGGGGCGCTGGGCAACATCGTGCGCCAGCTGCATTTCCACGTGATCGGCCGCCACGACGGCGATCCGGCCTGGCCCGGCCCGGTCTGGGGCAGCGGGCCGGCGCACCGTTACGAGCCGGCCGCGCTGGACCAGCATGTCGCCTACTGGAAGGAACGGCTAGGATATCCGGCCCACCCCTGAGCCTTTGACGACCCGATGCGATTCAATCTTGTCGCCGCCATCCTGCTGATCCTGATCGGCTTGTTCATGCTCGCCAGCAACCTGGGCTGGACGCACCTGAATGTTTCCAAGCTGTTCCTGACCTGGTGGCCGGTCGGCCTGGTCGGCGTCGGCATCGCGATGCTGTTCGGACGCGGCAAATAAACAAAGGCGGCGCAAGCGCCGCCTTTGTCCATGTGCAGCCGGTCATGGCCCGGCGCTACCGACAGGTTGCTCAGGTACGCGGCAGGGTCACGCCGGTCTGGCCCTGGTACTTGCCGCCGCGGTCCTTGTACGAGGTTTCGCAGACATCGTCGGCCGCCGCCTGGAAGAACAGCATCTGGGCCACGCCTTCGTTGGCGTAGATGCGCGCCGGCAGCGGCGTGGTGTTGCTGAATTCCAGGGTCACGTGGCCTTCCCACTCCGGTTCCAGCGGGGTCACGTTGACGATGATGCCGCAGCGGGCATAGGTGCTCTTGCCCAGGCACACCACCAGGGTGTCGCGCGGGATGCGGAAGTATTCCACCGTGCGGGCCAGCGCGAAGCTGTTGGGCGGGATGATGCACTCATCACCGACGATGTCCACGAAACTGCCCGGATCGAAGTGCTTGGGGTCGACGATCGTGGAGTTGATGTTGGTGAACACCTTGAACTCGCGCGAGCAGCGCACGTCGTAACCATAGCTGGAGGTGCCGTAGCTGACGATGCGCTCACCGTTGGCATGCTTCACCTGCCCGGCCTCGAACGGCTCGATCATGCCGTGCTGCTCGGACATACGGCGGATCCAACGGTCACTCTTGATGCTCATGCTTTGTCCTGGGTGCGAGGGGCGCGTGGATTCTAGCAGGGGGCCGGGCAGCCACGCCGCAGCCCCGCGGTTGCTGCCTCAGAGCAGCGAGGACAGGATCTGGATCGACGCCCGCGGGCGCTTGCCCACTTCCTCCACCAGGCGCTCGGCGGCCCGGCGATAGGCCTGGGCGGCGGTCGAATCGGGCTGGGCGACGGTGATCGGGCTGCCGGCGTCGCCCTGCTCGCGGATATCGATCTGCAGCGGCAGCGACCCCAGCAGCGGCACGCCGTACTGCGCGGCCATGCGCTCGCCACCGCCCTCGCCGAACAGGTGCTCGACGTGGCCACAGTTGCTGCAGGTGTGCACGGCCATGTTCTCGACGATGCCCAGCACCGGCACCTCCACCTTCTCGAACATCTTCAGCGCCTTCTTCGCATCCAGCGTGGCGATGTCCTGCGGCGTGGTGACGATGACCGCACCGGCCAGCGGGATCTTCTGCACCAGGGTCAGCTGGATGTCACCGGTGCCCGGCGGCAGGTCGATCAGCAGGTAGTCCAGGTCGTCCCACAGCGTGTCTTCGAACAGCTGGGTGAGCGCAGCGGTCGCCCGCGGCGCGCGCATGATCAGCGGCGTCTCGTCTTCCACCAGGTAGCCGATGGACATGGTGTCCACGCCGAACGCACGCATCGGTTCGATGCTCTTGTTGTCCGGGCTTTCCGGGCGGCCGGAAAGGCCGAGCATGGCCGGCACGCTGGGGCCGTAGATGTCCGCGTCCAGCACGCCCACGCGGGCACCGAGCTGCTGCAGGGCCACCGCCAGGTTCACCGAGGTGGTGGACTTGCCGACGCCCCCTTTGCCCGAACCCACCGCGATCACGTTGCGGATGCGCGCATGGGGCGACAGGCCCTTCTGTACCTGGCTGGCGTGGGGACGACGGGCGGGGCTGTTCACTGCGGACTCCGGAAGCGGTTCGTGGGGACTGGCAACCTCCCATCATACAAGTTGGACCCGCCGGGCCAGGCGATGAAGGCGCTCCGGTTGGCACTGACGCGCCTACCGAACATCTGCTACCGTCCGAATCCGTTCACCAATCAGTCAGCTTTCGACCTCGATCAACGCGCAGCCCAAGGACAAGAAATGCACGTGATTCCCCGCTTCCGCCTGGGTACCGCCCTGGCCCTGGCCCTGGCCGGCACCTCTGCCCACGCCGCCCCCGTCCCCATTGAAGACCTGGCGCGCCTGCCGGCGCTGCAGTCGGTTTCGATGAGCCCTGACGGCAAGCACCTGGTCGCACTGATCCCGTCCCCGGCCAACCCGGAAGAAACCGCGCTGGCCAGCTGGGACACCGACAGCCTGTCCGGCGGCCCGAAGGTGGTCACGCCGTCTGGCGACCGCATGAAGTTCATCGCCGCCGCGGCGCTGAAATCCGACCGCATCCTCGCTGTCGGCCGCCAGGAATGGACCGGCCAGCTGGGCGGCTGTGGCGAAGGCAGTGTTTCCGGCGCGACCAAGACCTTCGTGGTCAAGACCTACCTGACCGACACTACCCAGAAGGATTTCGGCGAAGCCTTCGCCGACAACACCCGCAAGCTGGGCGTCAGCGAGCAGACCCAGCGCTGCCTTGAACTGGGTGGCACCGCGTCGCTGGTCAACATGCTGCCGCTGGATCCGGACCGGGTGATCATCCGCCAGCTGAGCGAAATCTCGCTGACGGCCAACTACTATCTGTACAACCTCAAGACCAAGGAAACCGAGCTGCTGTTCCGCGGCGGCACGCGCGCCCAGCCCGCGCTGTTCGACGCGCGCACCGGCAAGGTGCTGGCCAAGGCACAGATCGAACCGGTAAGCGGCGACTACGAGCAGCAGGTGCTGATCCTGGACCCGTCGTCCGGCCAGTTCGTGCTGCAGAAGCCCCTGCTGTCCAAGCTGTCCAACCGGCACTCGGTGGAGCTGGCCGGCGTGGATGACGCCACCGGCAAGTACTACACCCTGACCGACCTGTTCTCGGACAAGGTCCAGGTCCATCTCTACGACGCAAAGCTGCAGAAGTTCGACCCCGAGCCCGTCCTCGCCAACCCGAACTTCTCCATCGCCAGCCTGGTGTTCAGCACCCAGCCGAAGACTTTCAACCAGGTCGTGGGCTTCACCATCGATGGCCCCAGCGCGCAGACGGTGTACGTGGACCCGACCCTGAAGTCGATCCAGGACACGCTGAAGCAGGCCGCCGGCGGGCGCCAGGTGGAAATTGCCCGCTACAACGATGATTTCTCGCGCATCCTGTTCCGCGCCGTCGGCCCTGATGCGCCCACCAGCTACTTCCTGCTGCTGGACCGCAAGAATGTGGTCAGCCTGGGCAGCGAGCGCCCATGGATCGCCAAGGGCGCCACCGGTGAAGAGCGCTGGGTCACCTACAAGGCCCGCGACGGGCGCGAGATTCCCGCCATCCTCGACCTGCCGCAGGGCTGGAAGGACGGCGACCCGGCACCGCCGGCCATCGTCAACCCGCATGGCGGCCCCTGGGCGCGCGACTACGTGCAGTGGGACGCCTCGGGGTGGATCGCACTGCTGACCTCGCGCGGCTACGCGGTGCTTCGCCCGCAGTACCGCGGTTCGTCGGGCCTGGGTCGCGAGCTGTGGATCGCCGGCGACCGCGAATGGGGCCAGAAGATGTCCGACGACAACGACGACGGTGCCGCCTGGCTGGTGTCGCAGGGCTTCGCTGCCAAGGACCGCATCGCGATCTTCGGCTACTCCTACGGTGGTTTCGCCGCTGCTGCGGCGACCGTGCGACCGAACTCGCCGTACCAGTGCGCCATCGCAGGCGCGCCGGTGACCGACCTGGCCCGCCTGGGCACGTCGTGGAGCGACAACCGCCTGCAGCGCATCCTGCAGGGGCAGACCGTCAAGGGCATGGATCCGATGCGCAACACCGCGTCGGCCAACATCCCGGTCATGCTGTTCGTCGGTGACCGCGACGTGCGCACGCCCTCGTTCCACGCACAGGGCTTCTACGACGCGGTCAAAGGCAAGGTGCCGGCGAAGTTCCACCTGATCGCCGACCAGCAGCACAGCATGCCGTGGTACCCGCGCCAGCAGCGCGAGACGCTGGGCCTGATCGAATCGTTCCTGAAGAACGACTGCGGCCCCGGCGGCCTCTGATTTCACCGTTAACACAAAGATGTGAAGAAAAACCCTCTCGATCCTGAACCGAGAGGGTTTTTTTGTTTCAAAAGCCCTGGATGTCTTTTAAAAACAACGAGTTATAAATTTTCGTATTCATATTGCATTTAGCTAACGTCCTACTTACACTCGCTTAACCGAAGCATAACAAGTGGGGATCCAACCGAAATGCGCACCGCCAATCGCCAGATCAAGCCAAGCCGCGTCCCATTGACCCTCGCCGTCCTCGCATGCCTGCAGGCCGCGCCCGTCTTTGCCCAGGAAGCGGAACCGCAGCAGCCGACGACCACGTCGAGCAGCGCGTCCAAGAACGCCACCAACCTGGATGCCATCAGCGTCACCGGTTCGCTCATCAAGCGCCCGGAGTACGAAACCACCTCGCCGGTGCAGGTCATCTCGATCGAAAAGGGCATCGCCTCCGGTCAGTTCGACACCGCTGACTTCCTGCAGACCTCGGCGATCGCCGCTGGCTCGACCCAGATGAACAACCAGTTCGGCGGCTTCGTCGTCGAAGGCGGCACCGGCGTGCAGACCGTCTCGCTGCGTGGCCTGGGCGCCAACCGCACCCTGGTCCTGCTTGACGGCCAGCGCCCCGGCCCGGCCGGTACCCGTGGCCAGGTCGGCTCATTCGACCTGAACGTCATTCCGCAGGCCATCCTGCAGCGCATTGAAATCGTGAAGGACGGCTCGTCCTCCATCTACGGCTCGGACGCTCTGGCCGGCGTGGTCAACCTGATCACCAAGAAGAGCATCGACCGCCCGGAGATGACCTACTCCATGAGCGTTCCGCAGCACGGCGGCGGCGAGCAGTTCTCTGCCTCGATCGCCAACGGCTGGAACTTCGAGAAGGGCAGCATCGTTGCTGCGGCCCAGTGGGACCGCCTGAACGCCCTGACCGTGGGCGACCGTGACTTCTTCTCCTGCGCCCAGGACATGGTGTGGGGCACTGACGGCAAGCGTATCGACCGCGAGGATCGTTCGATCCTGGCCGGCACCGACCTGGCAGGCTGCAGCACCGGCAACCTGTACGCCAATACCATCATCAACTACAACAACTCGGCGATCCGCTACGTGCCCTCGCCCGATGGCAGCACTGTCGGTCCGTTCCCGGGCTACCGCCCGCGTCCGCGCCCGACCCCCACCTACGCCAATGGCGGTACGGCCTATTACGAGGACGTGCTGAACTTCCCGTTCTACCATGACCAGGAAGTGATCAACCAGCGCGAACGTGCCACGCTGTACGCCGCCACCGATTTCAGCTTCGACAGCTTCAACTGGAAGACGCAGTTCCTGTACAACCGCCGCGAGACCAAGGCGCACTCCTGGCGCCAGTTCTTCCCGATCGTGTACAGCGAAGCGGCCGATGACTACTACCAGGTCATCATGCCGTTCCCGAGCGACCAGAAGATCACCGTCGACTACTTCTACGGCACCACCAAATTCGATGGCCAGTTCAAGTCCACCGAGAGCTGGGCCTGGGAAATCAATGCCGGCTACAGCCGCTCGAGCGGCGATTACGGTGCGTTGGCCATCGATGCGACCCGTACGGGTGATCTGTCCTACGACAACAGCGGCGACATGCCGGTTGACTACTTCAACGCCGGCTTCCTGAGCGGCCAGCGCATGGACGAGCTGGTGAACGCGATCGGCCAGTACCACACTGGCAACACCGTGTACGAACAGACCAGTGCGAACGCCATCCTCAGCGGCAACCTGTTCACGCTGCCAGCCGGCGACGTCGCCTCGGCCTTCGGCGTCGAGTTCCGCAAGTACAAGATCAACGACACCCCGTCGGAGTTCTCGCGCTCGGGCAACATCTGGGGTTCCAGCACCGCCGACATCACCAAGGGCACCGACAAGGTGAAGGAAGCCTTCGCCGAAGTGGACGTGCCGCTGCTGAAGGGCATTCCGGGCATCGAATCGCTGTCGGTCAACCTGTCCGGCCGCGTGTTCGAATATGACTCCGTGTCGGGTTCGGACAAGGTCTGGAAGACCGGCGTGAACTGGCAGATCGTCCCCTCGCTGCGCGTCCGCGGCACCATGGGCACCTCCTACCGTGCGCCGGGCCTGTATGAGCTGTACCTGGGCAACCAGACCGGCTTCCTGGCCCAGAACCAGATCGACCCCTGCATCCTGTGGGGCGACAGCAACAACGACTTCCTGCGCGCCAACTGCGGCGCGGCTGGCATTCCGGAAACCTACGCCGGCGGCGGTGGCAGTGCCACCATCTATTCCGGTGGCGGCGCTGGCCAGCTGAAGCCGGAAACCTCCAAGGCCAAGACCCTGGGCCTGGTGTGGACCCCGACCTTCGCCAACCTGAACATCGCGCTGGACTACTTCGACTACGACGTGCGCGGCGAAATCACCCAGCTTGACGAATACGACATCGTGTTCGGCTGCTACGGTTCGGCCGTGTACCCGAACTCGTTCTGCAACAACCTGGTGCGCAACAGCCCGACCGATCCGGCCAACCCGAACCAGATCACCACCATCTACAACCAGTACGTGAACATCAACCGCGAGCGTACCCGCGGCTACGACCTGCAGATCAACTACGACAACGACTTCGCCTTCGGCAAGTTGTCCGCCGAAGCGCAGGTCACCTACACGCTGGAAGACACCTACCAGCTGTTCGACTCGGCAGCTGACAGCGGCTTCACCACCTCCGACCAGGTGGGCTATATCGGCCGTCCGAAGACCGTCGGCCTGGCCAGCGTGAGCCTGGAGCGCGGTGACTGGGCCTTCAACTGGCAGGGTGTCTACAACAGCAGCACGCAGAACAAGGATCTGGACCGGACCTTCACCTACTCCGGCTACCAGAACGCAACGCGCGACATCAAGGCCGGCTGGCAGTTCCGCCACAACGTCTCGGTGGCCTACAACATGGACGACTGGAGCCTGATGGTCGGCGTGCGCAACCTGCTCGACAAGGCACCGGACCTGATTTCCAACACCGCCGGTACCCGCTACGGCAACACCCCGCTGTACGCGTCGCAGTACGACTGGTACGGCCGTACGTTCTTCGCCCGGGTTTCCTACAAGTTCTGACCGGCGACAACGTCAACATGAAAAGGGCGGCTTCGGCCGCCCTTTTCTTTTGTCTTCAGCCCGGCAGCCGACGCGCGGACGGACGCCCGAGACGCCAGTTTGTGCAAAGCCCACGCCACTTCTGCGCAAAGCTTCGCTTAATCCCCTATTCATCCCTATTGTTGGCTTACAGACGTAACCATCACAACTGAGACTAAGCCTCTGTATTTGTTGCAATTTGATGAACAACTGGGACACGAAGTGCGTCAATGCGTGACGGAAACATGCATTTATCGTTAAGGCCGTGTTAGGTTCGAGGCGAGTCAGGACGACACATGAACGCACACAGAACTACGGCACGGAAGCCAGCATTCACATCCATTAGGGGGTTTCACGCATGACGATTCACCGCACGCCCGGTCGCCACCCGCTGACCTGCGCCCTGCTGGCCGGCCTGATGGCCGCCGCTGCAGCACCGGCCTTCGCCCAGGACGCCGAGTCCACCGGCAACAGGGCCGTCGACCTGGACAAGGTCACCGTCACCGGCTCGCGTATCGCGCGTACCGGTTTCGTCACCCCGTCGCCGGTCACGGCCATCTCGGCCGAGGAAATCCGTGGCACCGGCGCGGTGAACATCGGTGACCTGATGGCAAAGATGCCGCAGCTCACCCCGACCTACACCATGGGCAACTCGACCCGTTTCATCGGCACCGCCGGTCTGGGCCTGATGGATCTGCGTGGCATGGGCACCTCACGCACCCTGGTGCTGGTCAACGGCCGCCGCCACGTGGGCGCCAGCCCGGGCTCCACCGCCGTGGACGTCAACACCATCCCGGTCGAGTGGATCGAGCGCGTTGAAGTGATCACCGGTGGTGCATCCGCCGTGTACGGCGCCGATGCGGTTGCCGGCGTGGTCAACTTCATCATGAAGAAGAAGTTCGATGGCTTCGAACTGCGCGCCCAGCGCGGCGCGGCATCGGAAGGCAGCTTCGACCGTTCCTTCATCAGCTTCTCCGGCGGCAAGGACTTTGCCGACGGCCGCGGCAGCGCCGCCATCGCGATGGAGTACAGCACCCAGGGCCGCTACGGCCGTGGTGATCGCGCGATCGGCCGTGAGTTCCTGACCACGGTCAACAACCCGGACTATGACCGCACCAAGCCGCCGAGCGAAAGCAACCCGCAGACCATCCTGCAGGGTCCGGGCGGCAACCATGCGCTGTCCTACGGCGGCACGTTCACCCTCGGCGCATTCCGCGCTGACGGTTCGAACCGCTATGTGTTCAATCCCGATGGCACGTTCCGCAAGAACCGCTATGACGGCACGATCGTCAGCGCGAACACCTGTACGAACTGCGATTTCGCCGATCTGAATGCCGTCGCGGATCTGGAGCCGGCGTTCAACCGCTTCAGCTTCAACACCGCCGTCAACTTCGATCTGAACGACGACCACCGCCTGTTCTTCGAAGGCAAGTACACCAAGACCGAATCGGAGTTCTTCGGCCAGCCGACCTTCGACCAGGTGGGTACCGCGCGCGCCCTGCGCATCCAGCGCGACAATGCGTACGTGACCCCGGAGCTGGGCGCCCTGATGGACGCGAACGGCCTGAGCACCCTGCTCGTGTCGCGCTTCAACGTTGATTCCGGCCGCCGCGGCGAGAACGTCGAGCGCTCCACCGCACGTGCCGTGCTGGGCCTGGAAGGCAACCTGGGCGCCGACTGGACCTACGAGGCTTCGGCCAACTTCGGCCAGACCACCATCGACCGCGTCAACTTCAACAACCGCATTGAAGAGCGTTGGCAGGCCGGTCTGGATGCCGTCATCAATCCGGCCAATGGCCAGATCGTCTGCCGCTCGACGCTGAACCCCAACGCCGTCAACCCGTATACCGGCCGCGCCTACTCGGCCGCCCTGGTCGCCGGCTGCGTTCCGTTCAACGTGATGGGCAACGGCAAGGTCAGCCCGGAAGCAGCTGCATGGTTCAACACCAACTCGCTGAACCAGTCCAAGCTGAAGCAGCAGGTGTTCAGCGCCTCGGTGGCCAACGGCTCGCTGTTCTCGCTGCCGGCCGGTGACATGGGCATCGCAGCAGGCGTGGAGTACCGCAAGGAACAGAGCCAGGAAAACACCGATCCGCTGTCGGCGATGGGCCTGACCTTCCTGAACGCCATCCCGAGCCGTGGTGGCGAGTACGACACCAAGGAAGCCTTCGTGGAAACCTCGGTGCCGCTGCTGGCCGACATCCCGGGCATCCGCCGCCTGAACCTGGATCTGGCCGGTCGTTACTCGGACTACAGCACCATCGGCGAAACCAAGACCTGGAACGTCGGCCTGGATTGGGAAGTGCTGAGCTCCCTGCGCTTCCGCGCCAGCCTGGCCAAGGCCGTCCGCGCCCCGAGCATCGGCGAACTGTTCAACCCGCAGTCGCAGAACTTCGCGACCATCAACGACCCCTGCAACACGCTGTCGACCAACTCGAACCGTCCGGGCACCGCGAAGGATCCGGCACTGCGTGCAGCCAACTGCGCCGCGCTGGGCATCCCGAGCAACTGGGTGGACACCTACACGGCGACCCGCCCGGGCGTCAGCGGCGGCAACCCGGACCTGAAGCCGGAACGCTCCAAGTCGGTGACGATGGGCTTCGTGTGGCAGCCTGAGTTCCTGGACGGCTTCGGCATGTCGATGGACTACTGGCGCATCACGCTGGAAGACGCGATCGGTTCGGTGACCGCGCAGACCAACGCAACCCGTTGCGTTGACTCGCCCGGCGGCGTGCAGAACAACTCGTTCTGCGACATGGTGGTCCGCGCCAGCGGCACCGCAGGCACCCCGTACAGCATCATCGGCTGGACCGCGCTTGCCGAGAACCTGGCCAAGTCCCGCCGCGTCGGCGTCGACGTGGAAATGGACTACCGCTTCCAGCTGGCAGGCGGCAACACCACCCTGCGCCTGGTCGGTACCCGCCTGATCCAGTCGCGTGAGTGGGCCTTCCAGGCGTTCCCGGATGAGTTCACCGAGTACGTCACCTACTACAGCGATCCGCGCTGGCGCGGCCAGTTCAACGTCAACTATGACCTGGGCAACTTCCGCGCGAAGTGGGACATGATCTACGTCGACGGCAACCTGCGCGTGACCCCGGACAGCTACAAGTCCAACCCGGGTTCGCAGAGCCCGATCCGCAACCCGTCGTACCTGTACCACAACATGCAGGTCGGCTATAAGATCGCGGACTCCGGCGTGGAGGTCTACCTGGGCGTGGACAACGTGTTCGACAAGGATCCGCCGGTGAACTACTTCGGCACCGATCTGGGCTCGTCCTACTACGACATGGTCGGCCGTTATGCCTACGTGGGCGTGACCTACAAGTTCTGATCCCGTCAGGACCGCAATACCCCGACAGGCCCGGCTTTTGCCGGGTCTGTCTTTTTATGGGCCCCGCCCGGCCCTTGCGCCCGGCCATGACCTTCGACACCCTTGCAGGGCGGGCCAGCGGCGTATCGTTCGGCCCACGGCCGCCCCAAACGGCCCTTCCCTGAATCACCCGGCCTGGAGGCCATTCAAGTGACCCGTACTCCCAAGATCGTGCTGCTGACCCTGGCCGTTTCGGCCGCGCTGGTCGGCTGCGGCAAGACCGACACCCCGGCAAAGGACGCCACCGCCTCCACGCCGGCCGCCACTGACCAGGCCACCACCTACAAGCTGGACGAGGCCAAGCTGCCGGCCTACAACGCCTTCCAGGCCAGTGACCTGGACAGCGCGATGGACGCCTGCGGCGCCTTTGGCGACTACGTCAACAGCAAGTGGCTGGCCGCCAATGAAATTCCGGGCGACCGCACCAGCTGGGGCGCCTTCACCATCCTCGACGAGCGTTCGGTGGCCGTGCAGCACCAGCTGGCCGAGCAGCTTGCCCAGGTCAAGAACCCGAACCACATCGAGAAGATCGTCGGCGACCTGTGGGCCACCGGCATGGACGAAGCCAAGATCAACGCCCAGGGTATCGAGCCGCTGAAGGCTGACCTGGCCGCCATCGACGGCCTGCAGGACAAGGCCGCCATCGCCGATTACCTGCGCACCAGCGCAGCCAAGGGCGACAACGTCCTGTTCGGCTTCGGCGCCGAAGCGGACTTCAAGAACTCGGCCATGAACATGGCCTACGCCAGCCAGGGCGGCCTGGGCCTGCCGGACACCACCTATTACACCGACACCAAGAACGCCGACAAGCTGAAGGCCTACCAGGCGCACGTCGCCAAGGTGCTGGAACTGTCGGGCGTGGCCGCTGCCGATGCCGCCAAGCAGGCCGAGGACGTGGTCAAGTTCGAGACCCGCCTGGCCAAGGCCTCCAAGTCGCGCGTCGACCTGTCGCGCAACGTCGAGCTGTTCTACAACCCGGTCACCCTGGCCGACGCCGACAAGCTGACCCCGAACTTCAGCTGGACCGAGTTCTTCAAGTCGCAGGGCGTTGCCGCACCGGAGAAGTTCTCGCTGGCCATGCCGGCCTTCCACGAGGAAGTGAGCAAGGCACTGGGCGACACCGATCCGTCGGTCTGGCGCGCCTACCTGCGCTTCCACACCGTTGATGGCGCCTCGCCGTACCTGGCCGACGCCTTCGTGCAGGAGAACTACGAGTTCTACGGCAAGACCCTCAATGGCCAGAAGGAACAGAAGCCGCGCTGGAAGCGCGTGCTGGGCACCATCGAGAACGATGCCGGCGAAGCCTTCGGCCAGCTGTACGTGAAGGTCGCCTTCTCGCCGGAAGCCAAGGCGAAGATGGAAGAACTGGTGAAGAACCTGGCCGCGTCGCTGAAGGAACGCATCCAGGGCCTGAGCTGGATGAGCGACGAGACCAAGGCCAAGGCCATCGCCAAGTGGGAAACCTTCACCCCGAAGATCGGTTACCCGGACAAGTGGCGTGACTGGGCCGGCCTGCAGACCCAGCGCGACAGCTACCTGGGCAACGTGCGCGCCGCCAACGAGTTCAACTACAAGTTCAACCTGTCCAAGGTCGGCAAGCCGGTGGACAAGACCGAGTGGGGCATGACCCCGCAGACGGTCAACGCCTACTACAACCCGCTGCAGAACGAGATCGTGTTCCCGGCCGCCATCCTGCAGCCGCCGTTCTTCGACCCGAAGGCCGACGACGCCCTGAACTACGGCGGCATCGGCGCAGTGATCGGCCACGAAATGACCCACGGTTACGACGACCAGGGCGCACGCTTCGGGCCGACCGGCAACCTGGAAGACTGGTGGACCCCGGCTGACAAGAAGAACTTCGAAGGCCTGACCGGCAAGCTGGTCAAGCAGTTCGACCAGTACAAGGTCGACGGCCAGGCCGTGAACGGCCACCTGACCCTGGGCGAGAACATCGCCGACCTGGGTGGCCTGGCCACCGCCTACGACGCCCTGCAGAAGGCCACCGCCGGCAAGGAAGATCCGAAGGTCGATGGCTTCACCCGCGACCAGCGCTTCTTCTTCAACTGGGCCACCGTGTGGCGCACCAAGTACACCGCTGAAAACGCCAAGGTCCGCCTGGCCACCGACCCGCACGCCCCGGCGCAGTTCCGCGCCATGGGTGCGCCGTCGAACCTGCCGACCTTCGCCGCTGCATTCCAGTGCAAGGCCGGCTCGCCGATGGCCCGCACCGGCGACCAGCAGGTGGTGATCTGGTAAGCCGCGGCTGACGCCAAGGCAGACCCTCGAAGGCCCGGGATTTCCCGGGCCTTTGTTTTTGGCGGCTCCGGCCATCCACGCATGGCGTGGATCTACTGGCCATGCCACCCGGTAGCGCCGGGCCATGCCCGGCGGATGTGACGTGACGCATGCATCCCGTGCCCATGCCACACACCCCGGTAGCGCCGGGCCATGCCCGGCGGATGTGACGTGACGCATGCATCCCGTGCCCATGCCACACCCCCCGGTAGCGCCGGGCCATGCCCGGCGGATGCGACGTGACACATGCATCCCGTGCCCATGCCACACCCCCCGGTAGCGCCGGGCCATGCCCGGCGGATGCGACGTGACGCATGCATCCCGTGCCCATGCACGGCTTGCTATAGTTCGCCCGCCCTCAATCCATCACGGATTCGTTCTACATGCCCAATTTCCGTCCGCTTGCCGTCGCCCTGGGTATCAGCCTGGCGACCCTGGTCCCGACCCACGATGCGTTCGCCGCCAAGAAGAAGGCCGTGCGCGCCCCGGCCGTCAGCGCCCAGTGCAGCGATTTCTACGATGCCACCAACGCGGACTGGCTGAAGGCCAACCCGGTGCCGCAGTCCGGCGCCGCCACCGCACTGGGCCAGCTGGTCGACCGCAGCCGCCAGCAGCAGCGTGAACTGCTGGACGCCTCGATGAAGGCGCCGCAGGGCAACGTGCAGAAGCTGCTGGGCGACTTCTGGGCCAGCGGCCTGGACGAAGCTGCGGTGGAAGCCGATGGCTCCAACCCGATCGCCCCGCTGCTGACCCGCATCAATGCGATCAAGAAGGCCAAGGACGTGCCGGCCTCGATCGCCGCGCTGCACCAGGTCGGCATCCCGGTGGCCTTCAACTTCGGCCCGGACGTGGACCTGAAGGCGCTGGACCGCCACATTGGCTACTTCATGCAGGGCGGCATGGGCCTGCCCGACCCGGCGTTCTACACCCGTAGCGACGCCGACACCGTGGCCCTGATGGGCCGCTACCGCAACTACGTCAAGCAGATCCTGGCCCTGACCGGCACCCCGGCAGCCAAGCTGGATGCCGAATCGCAGTCGGTGATCGAACTGGAAACCGAACTGGCCCGCAACGCGCAGTCGCTGGCCGGCATCAACAACCCGTTCAACAACTACGCGCCGATTTCCACCAAGGACCTGAACAGCCGCTACCGCAACCTGCAGCTGGATGCCTTCCTGAAGGTGCAGGGCGTGAACGACGACCTGGTCTCGCTGGCGGACCCGGGCCTGTTCAAGCAGCTCGACACCATGGTCACCAAGCTCAAGCCGGAACAGTGGAAGGCTTACCTGCGCTGGCGCGTGGGCGACTCGATGGCGCCGTACCTGTCCAAGGCCTACCGCGACGCCGAGTTCGAGTTCCGCGGCCGCGTGCTGCGTGGCCAGACCCTGCCCGCGCAGCGCTGGGAAAGCGTCCTGGATGCCATCAACGTGGCCGCCGGCCCGATGGTCGGCCGCGAGTACGCCGCCCGCTACCTGTCCGCCGAAGACCGTCGCCAGGCGGCGTGGATCGTCGACAAGGTGCGTGAAGTGCAGATCGAGGCGGTCAAGAACAGCACCTGGATGAGCGCCGAGGCCAAGGCCGAAGCACAGGCCAAGCTGGGCGCGCTGAAGATCGAGATCGGCACCCCGCTGCGCGACCTGGACTACACCGTGCAGCCGATGGGCCGTGGCTCGTTCGGCGGCAACATGCTGATCGCTTCGACTTGGCGCCACCGCGAGGAAATGAAGCGCATCGGCAAGGGCAACGCCGACCGCCGCTGGGACGTGCTGCCGCAGCAGCCGTCGCTGGCCTACGACCTGGCGCAGAACCGCCTGATCGTCACCGCCGCCATCCTGCAGGGCCCGGTGTTCAACGCCAAGGCCGATGCCGCCGACAAGTTCGGCAGCTTCGGTGGCCTGGTCGGCCACGAACTGAACCGTGCCATCGATGCCAAGGGCGCCCTGGTCGATGCCAAGGGTGAACTGCGCAGCTGGTGGAGCCCGGCCGACAAGACCGCCTGGACCCTGCTCGGCAGCCGCGTGGCCGCGCAGTACGGCGCCTACGAATTCCCCGGCGTGAAGGGTGCCAAGGTCAACGGCACGCTGACCCAGGAAGAGAACCTGGCCGACATCGCCGGCCTGGAACTGGCCTGGGCGGCCTACACCGCGCAGGAGCCGAAGGCCAAGCCGGCGCAGCAGCAGGGCTTCTTCCGCGCCTGGGCTGCACTGTGGCCGCAGCAGCTGTCGCCGAACGAAGCCGCTCGCCGCCTGACCGCCGACATCCGTGCACCGGGCCGCTGGCGCACCAACGGCCCGCTGTCGAACCTGCCGGCGTTCGGCGCGACCTTCAGCTGCAAGGCCGGCCAGCCGATGCAGCGCACCGACGCCGAGCAGATCAAGGTCTGGCGCTGACCACGAGCGTAGTGCAGTAACGAAGAAGGCGCCGCAGGGCGCCTTTTTCGTGGGCGGTGCCCGCACATAAAAAGACCCCGGCAGATGCCGGGGTCAAACGTCCTACTGAAAGAGAGCGGGTTTTACATCAGAAATCGTAGGACGCACTCAGGCGCACCGAACGCGGTGCGGTGTAGAAGGTGCCGATACCGTAGGTATTGGAGACCGTGTGCTGGCCCGATTCATACGTCGGATCGGACTGGACCGCGCGGCGCTGGTTGAGCACGTTGAACACGTCCAGGCCGAATGCCAGCTTGTGGTCGGCAAAGGCCGGGCGGTACATCACGCCCAGGTCCAAGCGGTAGGTCCACGGCTGGCGGCCGGCATCACCCGGGCGCGACGGCTCGCCGTTGCAGTAGTGGTACGACGACCGATAGCCGATCGGATCGCTGCCATCCGCGCCGTAATAGCCGAGGCAGCTCTTCGGCATGCCCGAGGTGACGCGCAGGGTGGCCGACGCCGTCCACTCATCGTTGAACTGGTACGCGCCGTAGCCCTTCAGCTGGTGGCGACGGTCGTTGGCGAGGTAGCCACCGGCGTACTCCATCAGGTAGTAGGAATCCCAGTCCTGGGTCTTGGCCGCTTCATCCTGGCCGATGTCCGACTTGACCTGGCCTTCGGTGTTGCCGTAGCTGCGCGACCAGGTGTAATCCAGGCGGCCGTACCACTTGTCACTCAGCGGATGCTCGATGAACAGATCGACTGCAACGTAGCTGCGCTTGGCCTTGTTGCCGTTGTAGCCCCAGTCCGACGAGCTCATCTGCACCGGCGTGTAACCCGAGCCATCGCTGTGCTTGACCATGAAGGTATTGGTCTTGCCCGGGTTGAAGATCACGCAGCCCGGCACTTCCAGGCCGTCCGTATCAACGCCCATCGCATCGAGCTTTGCGTAGATCTGGTCGGAGTCGCAGGTATCGTCGATGGCGGTCTGCAGGCGACGGTAGGTGAACTTCGCACCCGTGTTCCAGGACGAACCCAGGGTCTTTTCGAAGCCCATGATGAACTCATCCTGGTACTGCGACTTCAGGTCGGTCGGTGCAACCGACAACGGATCGGGCGCAACGCCGTACTCGTTGTTGGTCGATACCGGGCCCGGGCCCAGTGCGGTCAGGTCGGTCGGGTTGCCGTTGGCATCGATGCCACCGTAGGTGAAGTACTCACTGGTATAGGTCGACGCCGATGCGCCACGGATGGCCACGCTGTTGGGCAGGGCCAGGTAGTAGCGGCCGAGGTTGGCGAACACCTTCAACGACGAATCGCCAAAGACATCCCAGCTGGCGCCCAGGCGCGGGGCCCACTGGTCACCACTTTCAACGTAGGCAATGGCCGAGCTGTTGTAGTTGGTGAACTTGTCGTTGCGCAGGCCCAGGGTCAGCAGCCAGTTCGGGCTGACCTGCCAGCGGTCTTCCAGGTAGTAGGCCTTCTGTTCCACCGACATGCTGGTGGTGGTGGAGAAGATGTACTTGTAGACGTAGTAGCCATCACCACCCGGCGCGGCAACGTCGAACGCCGGCGCCGGCGACGAACCCGGTGCGATGCGCGAATAGATCCAGGCGTAACCCGGGCCGGTCATCGCCTGCCCTTCGTTGTGGGCCTGGTAGGTCATGTTGTCGATACCGGCGGTCAGCTCATGGCTGCCGATGCGGTACTGCAGGTCCACGCGCAGGCCGCGGGTCTTGCTGCCCGCATCAAGCGACTTGGTGTACAGCGCGGTCTGGTCGTTGCGGATCGGCGTACCACCGGTAATCGACGGATCCTGGCTGGTCGGGCCGCTGATGTAGGGGTTGGCCGAATCCTTCGGATTGGATTCCAGGTTGGTTTCCTTGCTGCGGCCCCACACCGCGCTCAGGGTCAGGTCATCGGTCAGGTACCCGGTGTACTTGAAGATGTCGAACTCGTCCTTGAGCTTGGTCGTGTTGGCGAAGGTACCGGTGCGCTCGCCCTCGCTCATCGTGTCGTAGTCGAAATCACGGTAGTAGCTGCCGTAGCGGTCCGTGTTCTGCAGCCGGGTGTATTCCAGCGTGTTGTTGTCGTTGATGTTCCAGTCGATCTTGCCGTAGAACTTCGGCGTGTCGTAGGCGTAGTGGCTGCGGATCTGCTGTGCGGCTTCGGCAGCACTGGTGGACACGCCCTCGTTGCGATCCTTCTCGGCGGCGAGGTGGATGAACAGGCGATCCTCGATCAGCGGGCCGCTGACATAGCCGCTGTAGGTGGTGCGGGTCGCCTTGTCGCCCTTGCGCGAGCGGTACAGGGAGCCGGCGACCGTGCCGGTAGGATCTTCGAGTTCGAGACCCGGCGGCGCGGTGTGGTTGGGGTAGTAGATGTCGCGCGGCGATTCGGCCAGCGAATCGGGCGACCAGGTGGTCTGGAAGCCGAACTTCCATTCATTGGTACCGCGCTTGCCGAGCTGGTTGATCACGCCGCCGGTGGAACGGCCGTAGCCCGCGCCGTAGCCACCCATGAAGGTTTCCTGCTGGTCGATCGAGCCATACGGCAGGCTGACACCGCCCATTGCATTGAGCGGATTGGTCGCGTTGAAGCCGTTCAGGTAGTACGCGTTCTCGGTGACACTGGAGCCGCCGAACGACAGCACCGAGCGCGACCCATTGGAGAACTCGCCACTGCCGGCGACAACGCCTGGCGCGAGCAGGGCGATCGCTTCGGCGCTGCGGCCCAGCGGCAGGACATCGAGCTGTTCGGAGGTGATGACCGACTTGGAGACCGTGTTGGTCACGTCGATCTTCGGGATGTTGGCCGCAGTGACGTTCACCGCGTCGAGGTTGGTGGCACCGCCGCTGGCGGACTGGCCAAAGGAGACTTCCGTGCCTACGCCGACCTTCAGCAGCACGTTGTCGCGTTGCTCTACCACCTGCCCGTCACGCTCGAGGGTGATGGAGTACCGGCCCACCGGCAGTGAACCCAGGTTGTAGCGGCCGTTTGCATCGACGTTCGCGCTGCGCTTGAGGCCCGAGTCGCTCTGTACGACGACCGTGGCGCCTGCGGCGGCCGGGGCGTTGCCATACAGGGAACCGGTGGTGCTCTGCGCCGCGGCGGCGCCGATGAAGGAGGTCAGGACAGCGGCAAGTGCCGTGCGCTTCAGCCGGATGGCCGTCTTGCTATAGGTCATGAAAATTCCTTGTTCCGTGAAAAGACACACTCGTTTTTCAGACTCGCTGCATCAGCGTTTCATCTTCGTAGCAGCTGAATAGAATATTAATTTCATAAAAGTTTAACTTGCAAGGGTTGATAGCAAATATTTTATCTTGTTGATTTAATTGATTTTTTCCTGATACAAAAGAAAACAATTGTTTACATTCCATTCAACTGAGACTTTTGCGGGCATATTTGACCGCTTATCGACGGCGATATTCGAGAGAATCCGTGCCGCGAATCCGGGATATTCGAAAGGTTTACTGAGTTAATGCTTTCGGTTTCCTCGATTCCCGGGGAAAGAAGTACGGCGACGGAAAAGGCGCCGCAGCCCCATGCAGGCAGGACTGCGAAAAACGGCCCGACAGCGATCAGGGCCAGGCCAACCCGTGCGAAGAGAGAACCGCTGTCCGCGTGGGACTGACCAGGAGATATATGCACGGCGAAACCCTGCGAGTCAGTGCCTCGCCCCTCGGTAAACCGGGTTGGATGCGCCACGCCGCACGCCCCAGCGTGCACCGGAGCTCACGCCATGCGATTGAAAACCCTGGAGAAACAGCGAACCGTGGACACGATCAGGGTCATGCCCAAACCGATCCATGACGGGCGGCATGCGTCACGCCAGCACAGCACGAGCGCGACGGCCAAAGCAGGAAGCGACAGCGCTTGGTTCCGATTGCGACACGCCCGATGCAGGCACGCCTGCATCAGTGCCCCTCACCCTGGTTCCAGCGTTCCCCGGTAGTGCACGATGCGGCCGACCAGCGGCGCGCCGATCTCGACATCGAACACGAAACGCCCGTCCACTTCCGACTCGAAGCTGTTCTCACCCGGCAGCAGCGCGCGTGGCAGCGGAATGCCGAGCAGCGACCAGCGGCGTGGTACCAGCTGCAGCCGGCCGCCCTCGACCACGACGGCCAGGGCCACTGACACCGCACCGAAGCGCTCGACCAGCAGCGCCTCGTTGCGGCCGCGGCCTTCGGTCTGCAGCGAGGAAAAACGGCGGCCGGCAAACGTGCGCGTCCAGCGCTCGCCGCCGACTTCCGGCGTGAACTCAACGCTGACCGGCACCTGCTCGCCCGCCGCCGGAAAACCAAACAGCGCGCCCAGCAGACGTGACAGCAGGCCTCGGCCGCGCTGCACCCGCGCCCTGCCCTGCCAGCACCGCGCCGCGCCGGGCGCATGCAGCGCCTGCACGGCCGCTGGCAGCCGCGCATAGGCGTCCCCCAGCACGCGCTGGTACAGGCTGGCGCCGGGCATGTCGTGGCGGAAGCCGGTATGGATGGTGCGGCCGGCAAACAGTCGATCGTAGTCGGCCAGCTCCAGCGCGTGCGTCGCGGGGCGCGCACCGGGCGCTGGCCGCTCGCCGAGGAGCTGCTTGCGGATCAGCGCTTCGATGGCCATCGATGGAATGTAGGGGCCATCATCGGCCTCGGCCAGCAGATGCCAGCTCTGGCGTACCGGCGCACCGTCACGCACACCGACCGCGCGCACGATCATGCCGCCGCGATGCTCGCCGAACTTCATCAGGTTCAGCACGGTGTAGAACAGCTGCGAGCACGGTTCCAGCGATGGCAGGCGCAGTCGTTGGCGGGCCTTGGCCAACAGGTTGAGGATGCGGTGCAGGACTTCCGGCACCGGACCGGCGCCGATCCAGATATCGGTGAGCGTCGGGTGTTCCGGCGGCAGCACCTGCAGGTCGGGCACGTCCACCAGCGAGAAATGCAGGTTGCGCAGCGGTATCCGGCCCGGCACCGCGACGGTGAAGCGGCGGCTCTCGGCCAGGCCCACGCCGTGGCTGTCGCGCGCACCACGGCGCAGCTTCACCGGCGCGCCGGCATAGCCCACCACCGCACGCATCACGTTCAGGCCGATGCCCGCATACGGTGACGGCGCGATGCCGCCTTCCACGCTGAGGATGTCCATGCGCGTGGCCATCACCCGCAGCACCGCAGCGGTCAGCACCGGGAAGCTGCTGACCCCGGACAGCACGTAGACGCCGGCCGCCCGCGCCTGCGCGTCGAACTGCGGGACACCCGAAACGAAATCTGCCGCGTCGGCAAAGTCCAGGTAATCAATGCCGGCGGCGATGCAGGCTTCGATGGCTGCATAGCGCTGGCGGCCGTAATCCTGGAAGGGGCCGGATGCATCGACCACCAGGTCGGGCCGTTCGGCCTGCAACGTCGGCGCCAGCTGCTGCCGGTCCACCCGCAAGGGCCGCAGCGTGGATTGGCCGCGGTACGCCAGGCAGAACGCCTCGGCCGCCGCCAGGGTGCGCCCGGCTACCAGCAGCTCCAGCTGCGGCAGATCCGCCAGCAACTGCACCAGGCGCCCTCCAAATACACCATATCCGCCCAGGATCAGGATCTTCACGCATCGTCCTTGTCGTGCTGCCATGGAGGGAACTGCTCTCCCGCCGGATGGTAGCGCGGTCCTGCAATGCAGCACGATCCGGCATTAACACCGCCCGTGCTATCGCTGCGCCTTCGCCCGCTGCGGAGCCGCTCATGGCCATCAGGAACATCATCTGCGTGTGGTACGACAAGGACGCGCTGGAGGCTGCCACCTTCTACGCCAACACCTTCCCCGACAGCGCGGTGACCGCCGTCCACCACGCACCCGGGGACTACCCGGCCGGCCAGGAAGGCGCCGTGCTCACCGTCGAGTTCACCGTCTGTGGCGTGGCCTGCGTCGGCCTCAATGGCGGCCCGGCCTTCAAGCACAACGAGGCGTTCTCGTTCCAGATCCAGACCACCGACCAGGCCGAAACGGATCGCCTGTGGAATGCCATCGTCGGCAACGGCGGCCAGGAAAGCGACTGCGGCTGGTGCAAGGACCGCTGGGGCGTCTCCTGGCAGATCAGCCCGCGCATGCTGATCGAGGCGGTGACCAGCACGGACAAGGCACTGGCCAAGCGCGCCTTCAACGCGATGATGCCGATGAAGAAGATCGACATCGCCACCATCGAAGCGGCGATCGCCCAGGCATGAGCCAGTGGGATGCCATCATCGTCGGCGGCGGCCACAACGGGCTGGTGTGTGCGGCCTACCTGGCGCGAGCGGGAAAGAAGGTGCTGGTGCTGGAGCGGCGCAACGTACTGGGCGGAGCGGCGGTTACCGAGGAGTTCCATCCCGGCTTCCGCAACTCGGTGGCGTCCTACACCGTGTCGCTGCTGCAGCCGAAGGTGATCGACGACCTGCAGCTGCACGCCCATGGCCTTCGCATCATCAACCGGCCGGCCAACAACTTCCTGCCGCTGGACGATGGCCGCTACCTGCTGTCGGCAGCGGGCCGCACCCAGGCCGAGGTCGCGAAGTTCTCAGCGCGCGATGCACAGCGGCTTCCCGAGTACGAAGCGCGGCTGGAGATCTTCGCCGACGTGCTGCGCGCATGGGCACTGCGTGCGCCACCGGACCTGGGCGTGGCCGGCGGATGGCGTGCCCTGCCCGCGCTCTGGCAGATGGGGCGCCTCGGCCGCGAACTGGCCACGCTGGACGCTTCGCTGCGGCAGGAGCTGCTGGACCTGTTCACGCTGTCGGCCGCCGAGTACCTGGACCGCTGGTTCGAGAGCGAACCGATCAAGGCGCTGTTTGGCTTCGATGGCATCGTCGGCAATTTCGCCAGCCCGTACACGCCGGGCAGTGCGTACGTGCTGCTGCACCACGTGTTCGGCCAGTGCAACGGCGTAAAGGGTGCCTGGGGCCATGCGATCGGTGGCATGGGCGCGATCAGCCAGGCCATTGCCGCGTCGGCGCGCGACGCCGGCGCCGAACTGCGCGTGGGTGCCGGTGTGCGGCGCGTTCTGGTCGAGCAGGGCCGTGCGGCCGGCGTGGAACTGGACAACGGCGAAAACCTGCGCGCACGCGCGGTGATCGCCAACGTCAATCCCAAGCTGCTCTACGAGCGGTTGCTGGAACCGGCAGAGGTACCGCAGGCGACGCGCGAGCGGATGGCGCAGTGGCGCTGCGGCTCGGGCACGTTCCGGATGAACGTCGCACTGTCACGGCTGCCGGATTTCCGCGCCCTGCCCGGCCCCGGCGATCACCTCAGCGCCGGCATCATCATGGCGCCCAGCCTGGAGTACATGGACCGCGCCTGGCTGGATGCACGCCGCGAGGGCTGGTCGCGCGAACCGATCGTGGAGATGCTGATTCCCAGCACGCTGGACGATTCGCTGGCCCCGCCCGGGCAGCATGTGGCCAGCCTGTTCTGCCAGCACGTCGCGCCGGTGCTGCCCGGCGGGCGGCACTGGGATGATCATCGCGATGAAGTGGCCGACCTGATGATCGCCACGGTCGAGCAGCACGCGCCGGGCTTCGCGGCCAGCGTGCTCGGCCGGCAGGTGCTGTCACCGCTGGACCTGGAACGCACCTTTGGCCTGATCGGCGGCGACATCTTCCACGGTGCGCTCAGCGCCAACCAGCTGTTCTCGGCGCGGCCGATGGTCGGCCAGGCGGGCTATCGTGGTGCGCTGCCGGGGCTGTACCTGTGTGGCTCGGGCACCCATCCCGGCGGTGGCGTGACCGGAGCACCGGGGCACAATGCGGCGCAGGTGGTGTTGCAGGATTTGTAGATCCACGCCATGCGTGGATGTGGGCACCGAGTGCCGACCAACGGTCGGCACCCACAGCGTCAAAAGATCCGATCCAGAGCGTGCCGACCAACGGTCGGCACCTACAGCGCCAAATGATCCGATCCAGAGCGTGCCGACCAACGGTCGGCACCCACAGCGTCAAATGATCCTTTGGATCATTTGACGCTGCGCAGGTGGTTCGGGCGCTTCGGTGGGCCGGGCGGGCGGCGCTTGTTGAACGGCGGCTGCCCGCGCCAGTAGCGGATCAGCAGCCAGCCGAACAGCATGCCGCCCAGATGTGCGAAATGCGCGACGCCCGGCTGCCAGCCGGTCATGCCCAGCACCAGTTCGCCCACGCCGAACAGGATCACGAACGTGCGTGCCTTCATCGGAATGGGCGGGAACAGCAGCATCACGCGCTGGTTCGGGAACAGCATGCCGTAGGCCAGCAGCAGGCCGAACACACCGCCGGATGCGCCCAGCACCGTGGCCGGGTTCTCCAGCAGCGTACCCACCAGCAACTGGCACACGCCGGCACCGGCCACGCACACCAGGTAGTACAGCAGGAAGCGCTTCTCGCCCCAGGTCTGCTCCAGCGGCGCGCCGAACATGAAGACCGCCAGCATGTTGAAGAACAGGTGGCCGAAGCTGCCGTGCAGGAAGCCGTAGGTCAGCAGCTGCCAGGGCTGGAAGTTGCCGCCCGGGGAAAACGCATCGAAGCCCTGCTGCCAGGGCTGCAGCATGAAGGGCTCGAAGGTCTGCATGCCGAGCAGGAACGGCTGCTGCAGCAGGAACAGGATCGCGTTGGCGATCAGCAGGGCCTTGGTGACGGTGGGCAGTCGCGGGAACATGGGAATACCGGCATGGAACGGCCTCCATCATAGCCGCAGCATCACGACAGCGTGGCGACCGCCCCGTCCGCTCCGTTCAGTGGCCGGCAGCGATCAGCCCGGGCCCCAGATCGCGGCATCCAGCGCCGCAGCGGGGTCGATGGCCGGCATCCGCACCCGGCCGTTCTCGACCACCACGCCTTCGGCACGCAGGCGCTGCGACTGCTCGCGCCAGCCCGCCGAGCCTTCGGCCATGGCAATGCGCCCGTCCGAGCGCAGCACACGGTGCCACGGCAGGCCGGGGTCTTCGTTCTGGCCCAGGATGCGCGCGGTGAGCCGTGCGCGGCCGGGCAGCCCCGCGCGCATGGCCACCTGGCCGTAGCCCAGCACCTGCCCTGGCGGGATCGCGCGGATCACCGCCAGGATGCGGTCACGCGCCTGTTCCGGCGTCAGCGCCGCAGGCGGGTCACCAGCAGTACGCCGATCAGCACCAGCACGGTGCCGGCGATCTGCGCCGGCCCCATCGGCTCGTCGAGCAGCCATAGACTCATCACGATGGTGGAAACCGGGCCCAGCATACCCACCTGCGCGGCCAGCGACGAGCCGACGCGCTGCACGGCCAGCATGATGGCCAGCACCGGCAGCACGGTGCATACCGTGGCGTTGACCAGCGACAGCCATTGCACCGCCGCAGGTGCCTGCCACAGCAGCGGCAGCGGATGGGTGATGGCGAAATGCAGCAGCACCAGCACGCTGGCCACGCAACTGGCATAGGCGGTCAGCCGCACCGCACCGATGCGCGCGACCACCTGGCCACTGCCGAACAGGTACAGCGCGTAGCTGAGCGCGCTGCCCAGCACCAGCAGGCTGCCAACGATGATCTGCCCGCCCTCGCGCTGCAGGTCGTGGCCGAAGGCCAGCAGCACGCCCAGGTAGCTCAGCACCAGCGCTGCCACCTGCCAGCGGCCCGGACGCTGCCGCGCCAGCAGGACGTTGATCAGCAGCACCAGGGTCGGGTTCAAGTACAAGATCAGCCGCTCCAGGGTCACGCTGATGTACTGCAGGCCCTGGAAATCGAGCAGGCTGGACAGGTAGTAGCCGGTGAAGCCCAGCCACAGCACGCGCGCCCGGTCGGCCCAGGACAGCGCTTCGGTACGGCGTGCCGACCACAGGGCCATCAGCACGAACAGCGGCAGCGCCATCAGCATGCGCAGGGCCAGCAGCGTGGTGGCATCCACGCCATGGCGCAGGCCGAGCTTGACGATGATGGCCTTGCCGGACGCCGCGATGGCACCGACCGCAGCCAGGCCGATGCCACCCAGGGCAATGCGCGGGGAAGCAGTGGCGATGCGGGGGGAAGGACTGGACATCAGGACGGCGGCAGGCCGCACGGGGTGCGGCCACGGGGGTATGTGGGGACGCGCATTGTCGCATGCACGCGCCCAGCATCCGCCCTGTAGAGTCGAGCTTGCTCGACTGCCTTACACCACAGTCGAGCATGGCTCGACTCTACAAAAAGCGGCTGCAACAACCGCGGGTCAGCGCATCAGCACGACTTCCTCGGCCGAGGTCGGGTGGATGGCCACGGTGTCGTCGAACTGGGCCTTGGTTGCGCCCATCTTCACCGCCACCGCAAAGCCCTGCAGGATCTCGTCGGCCGCTTCACCCAGCAGGTGGATGCCCACCACGCGTTCGTCGGCACCGGCGCAGACCATCTTGAACAGGCTGCGCTGGGTGCCGTTGGCCAGCGCCTGCAGCATCGGCCGGAACCGGCTGTGGTAGACCGTCACCTGGTCGAAACAGGCGCGCGCCTGCTCCTCGCTCATGCCCACCGCGCCCAGCGGCGGGTGCGAGAACACCACGCTGGCCACGTTGCTGTAATCCATCTTCGCGCTCGGGCGACCACCGAACAGGCGGTCCATCAGGCGTCTTGCCGCAGCCACCGCCACCGGGGTCAGGCCAACCTTGCCGGCAATGTCACCCACGGCATGCACGCTGGGCACCGCCGTGGTCTGCCACTCATCCACTTCCACCTGCTGGTGCTCGCCGATGCCGATGCCCAGCGCTTCCAGGCCAAGATCGCGGCTGTTGCCGCGGCGCCCGGTCGCGAAGAACACCGCATCGAACACGCTGTCCAGCGGGCCGTCATGGCCGAAGGCACGCACGCGCTCACCATCGCGCTGCAGTTCACGCAGGCGGTAATCGAAGTGGATGCGCACGCCCTGCTGCTTCAGGTTCTCGGCCAGCTGGTCGGTCAGTTCGTAATCGAAGCGTTCCAGCAGGCGCGTACCCCGCACCAGCAGGCTGACCCGGCTGCCCAGCGCCTGCAGCAGCCCGGCCAGCTCCACCGCGATATAGCCGCCGCCGATGATCGCCACCTCGGCCGGTGCGCTGCGCAGGTCGAAGAAATCATCGGACACCAGGCCCAGCGCCGCGCCGGGAATGTCTGGCCGCTGCGGGTGTGCACCGGTGGCGATGAGGATGTGCCCGGCGCTGTAGCGCACGCCATCGCTGCACGCCACGGTGTGCGCATCGACCAGGTGGCCGCGCGCGGGGATGCGCACCACGCCGGTTTCGTCCAGGCGCTTGTTGTAGCTGGTGTGGATGTTGCTGATGTAGGCCTGGCGATGGATCACCAGTTCCTTCCACGACAGCGCCGGGCGCGCCGGCACATCGAAGCCCATCGCACTGGCCAGGCCGATGCGCTCGTGCAGGTCGGCCGCCAGCCACATCGCCTTCTTCGGCACGCAGCCGACATTGACGCAGGTACCGCCCAGCGCGCCGGGTTCCAGCAGCGCCACGCGCTTGCCATGCTGGGCAGCCCGGATGGCGCCGGCCAGGCCGGCAGAACCGCCGCCAAGGACGATCAGGTCATAGTCAAAGGATGCAGTGCTCATCGGGATCGCTCTGAAGAAGGGAGAATCATGGATCCACGCCCTGCGTGGAGGGTGCCGCTGCCGTGGCCGAGCATGCCATGGGGAGCATGCAGCGCAACGTGAGCGGCACAGGCGGTAATCAGCCCTGCGCAACCTCGCGGCGGATGGGCGGCCACTGCCGGTAGGTCATCGCGCGCCACAGCCATTCCATCGGGCCGAAGCGGAAGCGCCGCAGCCACCAGTGCGAGATGCCCACCTGCAGCGCGAACAGCAGCAACGCGAACACCACCTGCCAGGCGCGCGGCATCAGGTCGAACCCGCCCAGCCCGTAATGGTTGAACAGCCAGGTGCAGGCCAGCGACTGCGCCAGATAATGGGTCAGTGCCATGCGCCCTGCCGGTGCCAGCCAGCCGAGCCGCGCGCGCCAGTGCACGATCCAGGCCAGGTAGCCCAGGCACATCGGCACCGCGCCGACCGACACCAGCGACATCACCGCCGTGGTTTCCAGGGTGTACTGGCCCGGCGCGAGGTAGGGCTTCCACAGCACCCCGGCAAGCGTGACCAGCAGGCCCAGCGGCAGCGCGACCCAGCGCAGGCCCGCATACAGGCGGGGGAAACGGTCCGGTTCGGCCAGCGCCCCGCTGCCGGCAAACCAGCTGCCGATCAGGAACATGCCCAGCACTTCCGGCCCGGTGATCACCAGCGCGCCCAGTGAGGAACCGAACTCATGCAGGCGCTGCACGTTGCCCTGCATCCAGCTGCCCTGCCCGTACACCAGCCGCTGCTGGTCGATGGCCTGCTGCGCATCGAGCACCATTTTCTGCAGGTCCTGCGCCGGCGAGAGCGTCACCATCGCGCCGATCAGCAGCATCATCGACACGCCGGCCAGGTAGACCACGATGCCCATCCACGGCAACCAGCTGCGCGGCGCTTCGCGGCAGGCGAGCAGCGGCAGCGACACCAGCGCGTACAGCACCAGGATGTCGCCGGACCACACCAGCAGCGCATGGCACAGGCCGATCAGCGCCAGGCCGAGGCTGCGCCGCAGGTAGAACGGAGTGAACTCGCGGCCAGCCGCCTGCGCGCGTTGCGCCATGACCGCGAAGCCGGCACCGAACAACAGCGAGAACAGGGTGAAGAACTTGCCCTGCACGAAGATGTAGACGAAGGCGTCGGCCACGTAATCCAGCCCGTGCCAGCGCGCGTCGATGCCGGTGAAGGCCAGGTCCAGCGGTCCGCTGAAGGCCTCGATGTTCATCAGCAGGATGCCCAGCAGGGCCACTCCGCGCAGCACGTCCAGCACGGCGATGCGTTCGCCGGAAGCCACCGGCTGCAGGGAAAGGGAAGCGGCGTTCACGGGGCATCCGGCAGGCAGGTCCGCCATTATGCCGCCGCCCTGCGCGCCGTGGACGGCCGCGCCGTGTTCCAGAAACGCAACGACCCGCCGGAGCGGGTCGTTGCTGCCCTCACGATCGCGCTGCGATCAGTGCTGGTGGCCACCGTCGCCATGGACATGGCCGTGGTCGATTTCTTCCTTGGCGGCTTCGCGCACTTCGACGATCTCGACGTCGAAATGCAGGTCCTTGCCGGCCATCGGGTGGTTCAGGTCGACGTCGACCACGCTCATGCCGACCTTCTGCACGGTGACCGCGCGCGGGCCGAAGTTGGTCTGCAGCACGACCTGCTGGCCCGGGACCAGCTTGGCGTTGCCGAAGTGCTTCTTCGGCACGCGCTGGGACAGGCCCTCGCGACGCTCGCCGTAGGCATCGGCCGCCGTGACATCGACGTCGAAGGTCGCGCCGGCTTCCTTGTCCATCATGGCGTTTTCCAGGCCCGGGATGATGTTGCCGTGGCCGATCAGGATCGACAGCGGCTCACCGCGGTCCTTGGACGATTCGATCGGCGCCTGGCCGACCTCGGAGACGGTGTAGTGGAAGCGGACAACGCGGTCTTTTTCGATCTTCATGCGCAACTCTGTCTGGATCTGCCGGAGGCAGGCGGGTTGGGGCGGGTTGTCGCCCGGCGGGGACGCCGCCATCATGACGGCCAATCCAAGGTGGCGCATTATCCGGAGAACATGCACAACACGCCAGTTTCGTCCGGCCTGCGCCGGATCCTCGCGCCCGCCCTGCTGCTGGCCCTGCCCCTGATGCTTGCCGCCTGCGGTGGCGGCAAGGCCGTCCGCCCCGCCACGCCGCCGCCGTCGGCGCACTGGCCGGCCACCACGCCGGACAACCCCGAGGCCGCCAATTCGGTACTGATGCGCGCCATCAGCCTGGTCGGCACGCCCTACCGCTATGGCGGCAACACGCCCGACTCGGGCTTTGACTGCAGCGGCCTGGTGACCTACGTGTACCGCGAGATGGTCGACCTGAAGCTGCCGCGCACCTCGCGCGACCTGGCCGCCGTGCAGGGGCCGAAGATCGACCCGCAGCGCCTGGCCACCGGCGATCTGGTGTTCTTCGGCAGTCGTGGCAACGTCACCCATGTCGGCATCTACGTCGGCGAAGGCCGTTTCGTGCACGCGCCGAGCACCGGCGGCACCGTTCGCCTGGACTCGCTCAGCGGCGCCTACTGGAAAGACCACTACACAGGAGCGAAACGCGTTCTTCGCTAAAATGAACAGGCGATATGTTCAAAACTGTGACGGATATCACTGCGTGAATAACGTTTTATTAACGGAATTTTTAACTTATTGACGCTTTTACAGGGCATGATGCCCCATCGTTTTTTTCCTGTGACCGACGCGTGACGACTGACGACCTGCAAGGCCAAGGCCAGACCGCCGCTTCTTCACGTAGTGTCCGCCCGCTTTTCCTGGGCCTGGCGCTGTGTCTGACCAGCCTTCCGGCCTGGTCGCAGAGTGCCCCCGCCAAGACCGACGCGACCCCGGCCACCGTGGCCGAGACCGCCCGGCCGGCCGCCAAGGCCGACGCTGCCGCTCCCCAGCGCAGCCGCGCCGATGCCGCCGCCAGCGCCACCCTGGCCGCCCTGCTGCCGCATCTGGCCGCCAATGACACCATTCCGCTGATGGACCGCTCGGCCATGGTTGCCGGCGACCTCAGCCGCCTGCTCGCCAACTACGACACCAGCAGCGTCGCCACTGGCGCCGTGGTGGGCAACCTGGATGACAACGGCAAGGTGCAGTCCCTGCTGCGCCGTGCGATGACCCTGCTGGGCACCCCCTACCGTTGGGGTGGCAGCAACCCGGACAGCGGCTTCGACTGCAGCGGCCTGGTCGGTTACGTGTTCCGCTCGGCCCTGGGCATCGAGCTGCCGCGCGTCTCGCGCGAAATGGCCCATGACAACAATGCCGAACTGATCAACGACCGTGCCGCACTGGCCGCCGGCGACCTGGTCTTCTTCGGCCGCAAGGGTCGCGTCGACCACGTCGGCATCTATGTCGGCGAAGGCCGCTTCCTGCACGCACCGAGCACCGGCAAGGATGTCCGCGTCGACACCCTGCTGACCGGCTACTGGGGCAACAAGTTCATGCAGGCACGCCGCGTCGAGCTCTGAGCCCGCCGCACCCGCGCCCGCACCGGAAGCCGCTGCCCTGCAGCGGCTTTTTTGTTGCCCGCCGATCCTGCAGCGCCGATGCGTGGCCGCTGGCCGGCGCGGCCTGCGTTGGTCTTTGATGTCACGGCGAGATACCTGCCGCGACGGGCCGCTGGATGCGGCCATGGCATCCCGGCGTGGGGCGGCACGCGGCGATGCCCAGTCTGACACCGCCCGCGTTGCCCGGATGCTTGGGGGAAGGCATGGCGGCAAGCCTGCAGGTTCCATCACGCTGTGTGATCTGGTTCGGCCAGCCCCTGGCGGGCGAGCGCGAGGCGCTGGCGGCCGCCGGTTGGCAGCTGCGCTGCGTCAGCCCCTCGCCCGCCATGGCCGTGGGCCTGCGCGGGCGCGACCACCTGGTGGCCGTGCTGGACCTGCGCCATCTCGATGCAGAGGCGCTGGGGCCCTTGCTGCCCTGGGTCGAGCAGCACCACCACCTGCCCTGGCTGGCCGTGCTGCCGGCAGGCCTGGATGCACCACCGCCCAGCTGGGCACCGCTGCTGCGTGCCTGCCAGGACCAGTTCACCCTGCCCCGCGAACTGCAGGACCTGCTGACGGCGATGCAGCGTGACTGCGGCGAGGAGGATCCGCCCACGGCATCGATGCGCGACGGCGGCGGCCTGCCGGCCCTGATCGGCGACAGCCAGGCGCTGTTGGCCGTGCGGGCTGCCCTGCACAAGTTCGCCCCGGTGGAACTGCCGGTGCTGGTCACCGGCGAAACCGGCACCGGCAAGGAGCTGGCGGCGCAGGCCCTGCACGCCTTGTCCGGTCGTGCCGGCCGGCCCTTCCTGGCGGTCAACTGCGGCGCCATTCCAGCCAGCCTGGTGCAGTCGGAGCTGTTCGGCCACGAGCGCGGCGCCTTCACCGGGGCCGCGCAGCGCCGGGTGGGCCTGTTTGAAACCGCCGACGGCGGCACGGTGTTCCTGGACGAAGTGGGCGACCTGCCTGCCGACGCCCAGACCAGCCTGCTGCGGGTGCTGCAGGAAGGCACCCTGGAGCGGGTCGGCAGCAACCAGCCCCTGCGGGTGGACGTGCGCGTGCTGGCGGCCACCCATGTCGACCTCGAACAGGCCGTGGCCCAGGGGCGGTTCCGCCGCGACCTGTACTACCGGCTCAACGTGCTGCGGCTGCCGATGCCGGCGCTGCGTGACCGTGGCAACGACGTGCTGCTGCTGGCCGAGCATTTCCTGCGCAGCTTCCGCAACCGCCATCCGGGCCGCGCGCGCGGCTTCGATCCCGGCGCGCGCCTGGCCATGCGCCACTTCGACTGGCCCGGCAACGTGCGCGAACTGTTGAACCGGGTGCAGCGCGCGGCGATCGTCAGCGAACACGAACTGATCAGCGCCAGCGACCTGGACATGGCCGACGCCGAGACCCCTGCCCCGCGCGCGATGCTGCAGGATGCCCGCGGCCAGGTCGAGCGCGATGTGCTGCTGCGGACGCTGAAGATGCATGGCTACAACGTATCGGCCTGCGCGCGGCACATGCAGGTATCGCGGGTGACGGTGTACCGGTTGTGCCGGAAGCACCGCCTGGAACTGCCTCCGGAGCGGTAGGAAGCCAGCCGAGCATGGCTCGGCTCTACTGAAAGCGTGAGCGCCTGCTCTCCGCCGCCACAGAAAAAGAACGCCGGGCGAGGCCCGGCGTTGCCGATGCAGGATCACCGCAATCGGCTACAACATGTACGGCACCTTGAACGACAGGGTGAAGTCCGGCGCATCCGGGGTCAGGCCGATGCCCAGCAGCGTCACCATCGTCGCGTGCTGGTTCAGCGCATACGTCACGCCCAGGTTCAGCGACGCTGCATTGGCATCGCTGCCGATCACCTTCACCCACTGCCCGCCCTGGAACCGCGTCGACGCGCGTGCGCTGATCTTGTCGCTGAAGGAAATGCTCAGGCTCGTGCGCTCGTTGAAGGCAAAGGCCACGCCCGCACCGAAGTACACCGACCCGCCCAGCTTCACGTCGCCGGGGTTCACGGTGTCCGGGTTGGTGTCGAGATCGTCGAAGCCGCGCGGGAAGGAATGGATGTAGCCGGCGTTGGCGAACAGGATCGCCGGGTCGGCGGTCTTCACCATCGACACGCCCAGGTTGGCCTGCCATACGCCGTTACCGGTCGGTTGTTCGCGCGGCACCGCGAAGCGGATGTAGTCATCGTCATCGCGCTCGAGCACCTTCCAGTCCAGGCCATAGGGCGCGCGGCCGGTGGGTGCGGTGACGCCGCCGGTCAGCACTGTTTCCGGGCGCCAGCCACGCTCGCCGAACAGGCGGTAGTTGGCGCTCGCGCTGATATCACCCAGGCCGTTGCCATTGGTCTCTTCCTGCGCGATGGCCGCCGCCGCACCACCCGCACCGCCCTTCTGGTACACGGTGCGCCGTGCCAGGTAGGGCACGTCCATGTTCAACGTCAGGTTCGGGCTGACACCCCAGCGCGCGGCCAGGTTGTAGGTCAGCGAATCGGATTCGACGTTCTCGATGGCGATGTTGCCGAGGAAGATCGCATCCAAGGCCAGGAAGCCGTTGAGGCTGAGCTGCTTGCGGTCGTAGCGCGCGTAGGTGAGGCTGTTTTCCAGGGTGAACCTGCGCGAGAACAGCGCCGCCTGCTGCTGTTTCACGTCATCCACGCTGCGCCGCGCCTCCTGCTTGGCCTGCTGGGCCTCGGCCGCGGTGCTGGCATACCCCTCGCTGCTGGGAGGCGCTGCGGCTGCGGCCGCCGGGGCGAGGGGTGCTGCCGGGGTCGTGGCGCCACCGGCACGTCCGCTCAGGCGGGCCTGCATGGCCTGCACCTGCATGTCCAGCTCGCGCAGGCGGCGCACTTCCTGTGCGTAGTTGGCCTTGAGCTGTTCCAGCTGGGAAATCAGTGCCTGTACGTCGGCACCGTCCTTGGCCTCCGTCGCCGGTTCCTGGGCGAAGGCATTGGCCGCCAGCGCCGCCAGCGCCAGCGGGGTAAGCCGCAAATAAGTGTGCATGTCGTTGGCCTGCGTTGTCCGTCCTTCCCCCTTGACCGGGCCGTGTTACTGGCCCGGGCCCATGCCGCGGTTCAGCGCGATCGCCTGGGCCACGTTCTGGCTCAACGGCTGGTTGCTGGCCACGGTGTTGCGCACCAGCTCAAGCTGCAGCCGGTTGCTTGCCACTTGGCCATCACCGGACAGGGCGATGCCCTGGCCGACGCTGCCATTGCGGATCCACTGCTGGACCAGGCCCTGGCCGTCGATCTGCAGCATCAGGCGCGCCTGGTTGCCATCAAGCACCGCCGTGGCGCTGGCCCCGCCCTGCTGCATCTGCGCGATGCGGGTGCCGTCGTCGCTGGTGGTCGGCACTGCGCCGTCACGTACGGTCAGGGTGGTCACGTTGCGCGCGGTGTTGCCATCGCCAGCCACCTGCACCGCCTGCACCAGGCCGGTGGCGTTGGCCAGGCCGCTGCTGTCGATGCTGCGGCTGTCCGTGGTGGGCAGCGGGGCATCGGCGTTGGTGACCTGCACGTGCGGCTGGAACGTCAGCCGTGGCGTACCGCCCTGGCGGAAGTCCATGCCCAGCGTCAGCGCGCCCTGCACGCTGCTGCCGTTGGCGCCCTGCCACTGCGAGATCATCGTCACCCCGAACCAGGCAACGTTGTTGCCGCCTACGGTGTAGCGGCCACGCATCAGGTTCAGTTCGGGATCGGGTATTTCCTTCAGGCCACGTCCTGGTGCGCCTTCAGCGGCCCAGGCGGGCAGCACCGGCAACAGCAGCAGCGTGGCGATCAACAGACGTTGGCACAGCATGATCGAGCCTCCTTCAGAACAGGTCGGCGTGGCTGAAGCCGAAATCGACCAGTTCGGCATCGGTGATCGGGCCCTGCCGCGCGTACAACGCACGCGCACTGGGCCGTTCGCTGGGTTGCAGAAGAACGGTATTGCGATCGAAGTCGCTGCCGATCACGACGAAAACAGCACGCGACGGCCACGCTTCGTTGAATTCAGCCAGTGACAGGCTGCGGTTGCCGAGGATGGGATCGGCCACCTCGACGATGCCGCCACGGACCTGCTTGAGCACCACGAAATGGCGGAACCCGCGCACGTCCATCAGGACCAGGCCGGGCACGCGCAACGTGCGCAGCCGGTTCTCGTCGATGCGGTAGCCACGCCCGCGCATGCCCAGTGATTCGACATAGCGCTTGATGTCCAGCAGCGAGAAACCGCGTTCCTTCACCAGCTGCGGATCGGACACGCCCATCATCCCTTCGATCACCGTCGCTTCGGTGGTATCCAGGTGGTAGGCGTAGCGCAGGATGGTGGCCAGTGCGGCCGCGCCACAGCTGTAATCGGTGTGTTGCCGCACCAGGTTGCGGTAACGCCGCTCCTGCATGCTTTCCACCTTCTGCTGCATCAGCGCGCCATTGGGCAGTACGCCCGTGAACGCGATATCGCCTGCCCACGCATGGGCGCTGCCCAGCAACAGCAGGCAGGACAACAGGCGGATCCAGCAGCGGTGTGCGGCCATGGTGCCCTCCAGCGGAAGGAAGGAGCCCCTGCCCCAAGGGGGAGGAGGAGCAGGGGCTCCCGGGGGAACCCGGCCATTGGCGGATGGCCGGGCTTGTTGCACTCAACGCAGCTTCGCTGCGAAAGCGGTCACGCCAGGAGTTACTCGCCGCCGCCGGTGCCGCCACCGGTGCTCGGCTGTGCCACGGCCAGGGCCAGGCTGTTGGCCTGCAGGTTGCCGGTGCCCGAGGCGACGTTCACGCCGATGTTGCCGGAGGCGCCCGAGAACGCACTGCCCGACAGCGCCGCGGTGTTGGTCGCATTCACGTTCACCCAGCGGGTGGTCGTGACGGTGCCGCTCAGGCTGGCGTACAGGTCGGCGATGCCCAGCTCGACGAACTGGCTGGTGCCGCTTTCACGCGTATCGAAGCCCAGGCCACCGACGCCCGGACGGCCCGGGTTCGGCGTGGCGTTCTGGATCTCGTTGTCCAGATCGATGTGGCCGGTGGCGTTGCCACCCGGGTGCGGCAGATCGCCACTCCAGGTATCCAGATAGTAGTTGGCCATCTGGTAGGCATTGCCGGTGCCGCGGTAGGTGCCCGCGCCGTAGGCCAGGGTCAGGCCGCCCACGCCACCGCTCATGCCCACTTCCACGGTGTCGGTGTAGGACTGCACGAAGCCCGCATTGCTCACGGCGTTGCCGCTGGAGACCTGGTTGGAACTGATGCTGGACTGGGCCATCGCACTGGTGGCCACCGAAGCAGCGAGCGCGTTCTTCTGCTCGTTGTTGTTGCCCGAAGCGATGTTCACGCCGATGTTGCCCGACGCGCCGCTGAAGGCATTGCCACCGAGGCCGGCGGCGTTGGTGACGCCGTAGTTGACGGTGGTGTTGCCCATGCCGGACTGGTTGACGAACACTTCGGCGTCGGCCATGCCGAAGCTGAAGGACGCGTCAGCGGCCGACAGCGAAGCGGCGTTGTCCTGCGCGTTGTTGTCACCGGCAGCGACGTTGAAGCCGAGGTTGCCGGACGCACCGGAACCGACGTCATCGGCGATCGAGGCGCTGTTGGTGAGCAGGCTGTTGCCGGCGGTGTTGTGGCTGATCGACTGGCGGTTGTCGATGACCGCGATGGCGGCCGAATCCAGGTCGATGTTGCCGGTGATGGTCGGATCGCCGGAGAAGTTCACGTCACTGCTCAGGCGCAGGTCCTTTTCCAGGTTCACGTCGACGCCGTGGTTGTTCTTTTCCTTGCGCTCGTCGGCCTGGATGTTGCTGTTCTTCTGTACCTGCTCGTTGACCATGCGGTTGCGGGTCACGGTGGAGCTGTCGGTGTTGTTGCGCACCGTGGTGTTGGTACGGGTCCAGTTGCGGACCTCGTTGTCGGTGTGGTTGTGGGTGTCGTTGCGGGTCTCGGTCACGACATGGTTGTGGTTGATGTTCGCGTTGGCGTTCTGGTTGTCCCAGCCATTGGCCGCGGCAGCGGTCGAGGCAGAAGCAATTGCCATGGCGAGCAGAGACTGCTTGATGGTCGCTTTCATGGTGCCCTCTCTCATCAGTGATACATCGGGTGGTGGGTACTGCTCACGGGTTGCCCTGGACGACCAGGCCAAGCACGTTGGCCGTGTCGTTGCGGGCTCCCGCGATCTGATTGAGTTGCAGGACACCGTCGAAGCCCCGCAGTGCCGACGCGGAAACGCCGACACTACGGATACCCGCCGCAACACCGTCGCCGGTGTCGCCCTGCCCCCCTGTTGACGCGATGTCCGACGCCGCCAAAGCCGCGTCGTCGGTCTCGCGTATCCCTTGCCGGGCCAGCGTCGCGCTGACGACGTTGAGCGTCGTGTTGGCGATGCCGCTGGTCTGGTTGATCGATGCGATGCCACTGGCGCCTTCCAGCGCCTGGCCTTCGATATGTGCGCTGGCCTGCAGCGGCCCGGACAGCACCACGTCGGCATGGCGCTGCTGGCGTGCGGCGATGGCGACGTTGGCCTGGTCGCCAGTTGCCATGCCCTGCAGGTTGGCCTGGATGTTCAGGTCGCCGCTGGCCTGGTTGACCATGATGGCGCCGCTGGCACCGGCCAGCGCGCGGTCGCCGATGCGGGCCACGTCCAGGTAGGACAGCATGCCGCTGTAATCATCGGCCCAGGCCAGGGCCGGCGCAGCCGCCAGCACCAGCAGCAGCGCGCCACGTGCCGCGCGCTTCACTTGCCACCGCCCTGCGGCGCAGCCGCACCGAGCGGGAACTGCGCCAGCGCGCCGCGTACGGTGTCGCCGATGCCGCGGGTGGTATTGCCGACCGCACCCAGCGGGCCGCTCATCGCGCCGCCCAGGGCGTTGCCGCCGAGCGCGCCGTCACTGGAACGGCCCAGGGTGCCGCCGAGTGCCTGGTGGGTCACCCGCTCCACGGTGGTGCCGCCGGGCGCGGCCAGGTGGCCGGTCTGGCCCGCGCCGAGCCCGGCATAGTCGTCATCGCTCAGTTCGTCCATGCCGCTGGAGCCGCCGCCGCTGCCGAGTGCGGTGGCGATCTCATGCTGCGGTTTGGGGTCGGCGATCAACGCCATGCCGGGCGGCGCCATGCGATAGGCCGGACGTGCGGCCACATCCCGCAGCAGGACGATTTCGCCCGGCTGCGGCTTCACACCCTGGCGTGCACCGGAGGCGGCAGCCGCCAGCGGGCAGGCCAGGGCCAGCAGCAGCGCCAGCTGCCGGACCGAGGAACCGAGATGGGTGGTGCTGCTGTCCATGCCGCTCTCCCGTTGCGTATGCGCAGGGACAGAGCAGCTTCCGTGCCAACTTCCAAACGCCTTGGTAGCAAGCGGTTCAGCCAGTTACGGGGCGGTGGATTGCCAGCAGGGTGTTACAGAGTCGTTCGGATTTCGTTTGCCTTAACGTGCAGGAAACAACGCTGCACAAGGCCCGGCGGGGGCTGTATCAGCGGTGTTACAGGTGCTGATACAGCCCGTTGCAGTGCCGCTTCAGCTACGCGGCGGCGTCGGGTCGGGATCGTCCAGGCCGACATTGGTGGACGGGTTGTCGTACACCGCCTGGTCGAGCAGGCCGGTTTCCTTGGCCACCAGCACCGGCACCAGCATCTGGCCGGTCACGTTCGTCATCGTGCGCATCATGTCCAGGATGCGGTCGATCGCGTACAGGTAGCCGATGGTTTCCAGCGGCAGGTTGGCCGCACTCAGCACCACGGTGGCCATGATGACCGCCGTACCCGGTACGCCGGCGGTGCCGAAGCTGCCCAGCACCGAAGCGATCAGCACCACCACGTACTGCTCGGGCGTCAGCGGCACGCCGCTGTACTGGGCGATGAACACCGCGCACAGCGCCGGGTAGATCGCACCACAGCCGTCCATCTTGATGCTTGCGCCCAGCGGCACGGCGAACGAACCGTAATCCTTGTTCACGCCCAGGTTGTGGGTGATCGAACGCAATGCCACCGGCATCGCGGCGAAGCTGGACGAGCTGACGAACGCCACCTGCATGCCCGGCGCCGCACCACGGAAGAACTTCAGCGGATTCAGCCCGTGCGACAGCAGCAACGCGCTGTAGACCACCACGATGTGCAGCGCACAGGCCACGTACAGCGCCAGCACGAAATGGCCCAGCGGCAGCAGCTTCTCGAAGCCGTAGCTGCCGACCAGGCCGGCGATCAGGCCGAACGTACCGATCGGGGTGACTTCCAGCACGAAGCGGGTCACCTGGATCATGATGTCGCTCATCTGACCGACCAGCTTGCGCGCTTCGGTCACCTTCTCGCCGAGCTTGACGATGGCGAAGCCGACCAGGCCGGCGAAGAAGATCACCGGCAGGATCGAACCGCGGCCGGCGGCCAGCACGGTTTCGCCTGCGGCATTGACCTTGGTGCCGATGCCCGACAGCGCGTAGAACACGTTGGACGGCACCACGTCCAGCAGCACCTGCACCACGCTGGGCACTTCGCGCGGCACGTAGTTGTTGGCCATCGACAGCTGCAGGCCACCGGCACCGGGCTGCAGCACGGTGCCCACGCCCAGGCCCACGCACACCGCCAGCGCGGCGGTGATGACGAACCACAGGAAGGTGCGGCCACTGAGCGCGGCGACCGACTTCTGGCCGTGCAGCGAGGAGATGGCGTTGATGACCGCGAAGAACACCAGCGGTACCGCGATCATCTTGATGAGGGTGACGTACAGTTCGCCGAGCGGGCCGAACCAGGTTTCAGCGGCCGGGCCAAGCGCCCAGCCCGCCAGCGCGCCGAGCACGAAGCCACCGACCACGCGCTGCCAGAATGGAATCCGCAGCCAGGCAGAGACCAGCTTCATAGGCAATCCAGGGGGGGAAGAAAGGGATGCTGGCACGATAGCCCAAGCGGGCGGGCGGTACGACCGCCCCACCGGCAAACAGTGTGTCATCGGCGTGCATTGCAGGGTTGGGCATAATGAACGCCCCGTTACACTTTGTGAGATCCCAGCGTCCATGCGTCGTTCCGTCTCCCTGTTGGCCGCCTGCGCCACCACCCTGCTGCTGGGCGCCTGCGCCAGCACCACCCCCGCTTCCGCCCCGGCCGGCCTGAAGGTCGCCGTTGATCCCGTCGCCCACCCGGCCGGCGAGACCCCGCAGTGGTGGTACCGCAGCGGCGCCGCCCAGGCGGCCGCCAATGGCGCGATGTCCGGCAAGGCCAAAAACGTCATCCTGTTCCTGGGTGACGGCATGAGCCTGACCACCGTCGCCGCCTCGCGCATCTACGAAGGCCAGCAGAAGGGCGGTTCGGGCGAAGAGAACCTGCTGTCCTGGGAGCGCTTCCCGGCCACGGCGTTCAGCAAGACGTACAACACCGATTCACAGACGCCGGATTCGGCCGGCACCATGACCGCCATCACCACCGGCGTGAAGACCCACATGGGCGCGATCGGCGTCAGCGCCGGCAGCCGCAGCGACTGCGCCGACAGCCTGTCCAAGGGCCTGCTGACCTGGCTGCAGCTGGCCGACAGCGCCGGCCTGGCCACCGGCATCGTCTCCACCGCGCGCCTGACCCATGCCACCCCGGCGGCAACCTACGCGCACTCGCCCGAGCGCAACTGGGAAAACGACACCGACCTGACCGATGCGGCCAAGGCCGCCGGTTGCAAGGACATCGCCCAGCAGCTGCTGTCGACCTCGCGCTACGGCCGTGGCCCGCTGGTCGCCCTCGGCGGTGGCCGTGGCGAATTCACCACCGTGGAAGAGCGCGACCCCGAGTACGACGACAAGGTCGGCCAGCGCCTGGACGGCCGCAGCCTGGTGCAGGAATGGCAGCAGTCGCACCCGCAGGGTGCCTACGTCTGGAACAGCAGCCAGCTGGCAGCCGCGGCCACCGCGCCGGCGATCCTCGGCCTGTTCGAGCCGGACCACATGCGTTACGAATACGAGCGCCCGCAGGACCCGGCCGGTGAGCCGAGCCTGGCCGAGCTGACCGCTGCCGCGATCAAGAACCTGTCGCAGCACCAGGAAGGCTACGTGCTGATGATCGAAGGCGCGCGCATCGACCACGCCAACCACAGCGGCAACGCCTACCGTGCCCTCACCGAGACCGTGGCGCTGTCCGACGCGGTGCGCGTGGCCAACGAACTGACCTCGACCGACGACACCCTGATCATCGTCACTGCCGACCACTCGCACACCCTGAACTTCGTCGGCTACCCGGCGCGTGGCAACCCGATCCTGGGCAAGGTGAAGGACAAGGGCGGCGAAGACGGTGCCGGCAAGCTGGACTACGCACTGGACGGCAACGGCCAGCCGTACACCACCCTGAGCTACGCCAACGGCCCGGGCCACACCGGCGCGACCAACCAGCAGCCGGCCGGCCCGAAGGTCTACCCGCACAACCCGAGCAGCTTCGAGCAGGCCAACGGCCGCCCGAACCTGCACGACGTGGACACGACGCACCCGGATTACATGCAGGAAGCGCTGGTGCCGATGAAGTCCGAATCGCACGGTGGCGAAGACGTGGGCATCTGGGCACGAGGCCCGGGCAGCAAGGCCATCCGTGGCACGCTGGAGCAGAACGCGATCTACCACATGATCGTGCAGGCCACCCCGGCCCTGCGCGAGCGCCTGTGCCAGGCCGGCACCTGCGATGACAAGGGCGTGCCGGTGCAGCTGCCGGCGCCGACCGCGTTCGAACGCAAGGGTGAGGCGCAGTGACGGCGCGGCCTCCGCGACCACTGCCTGCCGGCGGCAGCCTCGTGCGGTCGCTGGTGCTGTGCAGCCTGATGGCCAGCGGCGCGGCGCTGGCACAGGCACCGGACTGCAAGCTGCTGACCGATGAGCACGGCCTGCGGGCCCTGCCCGGCTGCGAGGTGGTCGGGCACACGCTGAAGATCAGTGCAGCGGCGCTGAAAGACCTGGATTACGACGACCACGGGCTGGCGGTGGTGTATGCCGACCAGGGCTTCCACTACGTGGACCGCACGGGCCGCAGCCTGCCGGTGCTGACCTGGGACAACGGCCCGGACACGCCGCAGGAAGGCCTGCTGCGCGGGCGCGTGGGCGATCGCGTGGGCTATTTCGACCTGCAGTTCCGCCAGGTGATTCCGGCGCTTTTCGATTTCGCGTGGCCGTTCAAGGATGGCGTGGCGGAGGTCTGCAACGGGTGCCGGCGTGGGACGCCGGATGGCGATGGGCATACGCCGATGGAAGGCGGCGAATGGTTCCGCATCGACCGCTCGGGCCGCCGGGTGAAGTAGGTTTTTCGGCAGGGCTGCGCCCTGCACCTGCTCAAGGCAACGTCAACATCAAAGGCAACAGCGGGCTATCCGTGGGTTGGCGGGGCGGTGTCGGATTGCGGGGACGCCGCAAGTACGTCCGTGTAGGCTTGGCCGCGGCATCCATGCCGCGGACACCCCGCAATCCGACACCGCCCCACCTTCGACAGGTTCACGCGACTGTTGGTGGGTGCCGACCGTTGGTCTGCACATCTGTCAGATATCGAATGAATTCATCCACGCATGGCGTGGATCTACCGTGCCGACTCCGACAGGCTGTTGGTAGGTGTCGACCGTTGGTCGACACATCTGTCAGATATCGAATGAATTCATCGGTGCCGACCAACGGTCGGCACCCACCATCAGCAGCAGGTTCCATCAGCAGCAGGTTCCGACAGCTCGCGAGAAACTGTCGAAGGCGGGGTGGGTCCGGTTGAGGGGGTGTGAGCGCCATGGATGGCGCGACCAAGCCCCCATGGACGGGTTTACGGCGTCCCCCTCAACCGGACCCACCCCGCCATCCCACGGATAGCCCGCTGTTGCTGTTGCTGTTGCTGTTGCTGTTGCTGTTGCTGTCGCTTCGGCCTCGGCGGGTGCAGGGCGCAGCCCTGCCAGGCACCCCCCTTATACTTCCCGCCGTGAGTACCTTCCCCACGCTCGTCACGCTGGAATCCCCCCTGCTGGTCGCCTACAGCGGCGGGCTGGATTCGACCGTGCTGCTGCACTGGCTGCAACGCAGCGCACTAGCCAGCGGCACGCCGCTGCGGGCGGTACACGTGCATCACGGCCTGCAGGCCAGCGCCGATGACTGGGTACAGCATTGCCAGCAGCAGTGTGATGCCATGGGCATCGCCTTGGCCGTGCACCGCGTGCAGGTCGATACCGGCGCGGGCCTGGGCCTGGAAGCTGCGGCCCGCCAGGCGCGGCGCGCGGCGTTCGCCGCTGAACTGCGCGAGGGCGAAACGCTGGCCCTGGCCCAGCACCAGGATGACCAGGCCGAAACGTTCCTGCTGCGCGCACTGCGCGGCTCCGGCATCGATGGCCTGGCCGCGATGGCCGAAGACAGCGTCCTGCACGGCCACCGCCTGTGGCGGCCGCTGCTGCACACCGCGCGCGGCGCGCTGCGCGACTATGCCCATCACCACGCCCTGCGCTGGATCGAAGACCCCAGCAACGGCGAGGACCATGCCGATCGCAACTTCCTGCGCCTGCACGTCCTCCCGTTGCTGCGCCGGCGCTGGCCGCATGCGGCCACGGCCCTGGCCGGCAGTGCCGCGCACTGCGCGCAGACCCGCACGTTGCTGGACGAGGAAGATGCGGAACTGATCGCCCACCTGGAAGTGGCACCACGCGTGCTGTCACTGGAACTGCTGCGCCAGGTGTCACCGGCGCGCGGTGCCCGCGTGCTGCGCGCCTGGGTGCGCGCGCATGGCGCCGCGCCGTTGCCGGCCACGGTGCTGCAGCAACTGCAGCAGGAACTGCTGGACGCGCCCAGCGATCGCCAGGCACAGGTGCGCTGGCAGGACCACGCCATCCAGCAATGGCGTGGCCACGCCTACCTGCTGCCGGCGCTGCTGCCCGCGCTGCCAGCGGGCTGGCAGGCCGCGTGGGATGGCCGCGCACCGCTCCCGCTGCCCGATGGCGGCCAGCTGCGCCTGCTGGGCTGCGAGGCGTTCGACCGGCCCCTGCAGGTGCGTGCGCGGCAGGGCGGCGAGCGCATCCTGCTACCCGGCCGTACCCATTCACACGCGCTGAAGGATTGCCTGCAGCGCGAACACCTCGCGCCCTGGCGGCGCGCGCAGCTGCCACTGCTGTTCGACGGCGGGCAGCTGCTGGCCGCCGCCGACGTGGTCGTTTCCGCGCCGCTGCAGGCGTGGCTGCTGGCCCGCGACGCACAGCTGCAGTGGCGCCCCGGCGGCTGGTGAATTGACCCCCGCGCGGCTGCCGTCCACACTTGTCGCATGGCCAAGAAGTCCCCCGAAAACGCCTCCCCCGTCGCCCAGTTCGAGCAGTCGCTTGAATCGCTGGAACAACTGGTGGAGCAGATGGAAACCGGCGAGCTGAGCCTGGAAGCTTCGCTCAGTGCTTACGAACGCGGCGTCGGTCTGTACCGCCAGTGCCAACAGGCGCTGGAGCAGGCCGAACTGCGCGTGCGCCTGCTCAGCGATCCGGCCCAGCCCGAAACCGCAGAACCCTTCGATCCGCCCAGCCATGACGGCTGAAGCGCACTTCGCACGCTGGCGCGACCGTATCGAAAGCCAGCTCGACGCCGCCCTGCCCTCGCCGGCCGATGCCCCGCAACGCCTGCACCAGGCGATGCGCTATTCGGTACTGGGCGGTGGCAAGCGCATGCGCCCGCTGCTGGTGTATGCCAGCGGCCAGCTGTTCGGCGCACCGCTGGACCAGCTCGATGCCGCCGCCATGGCGGTGGAAATGATCCACGCGTACTCGCTGGTGCATGACGACCTGCCGGCGATGGACGACGACGCACTGCGTCGTGGCAAGCCCACCACCCACATCGCCTTCGACGAGGCCACTGCGATCCTCGCCGGCGATGCCCTGCAGGCACGCGCCTTCGGCCTGCTGGCCGATGCACCGCTGGCGGCCAGCCTGCGCGTGGCCTGCCTGCAGACCCTGGCGCACGCGTCCGGTGCGTCCGGCATGTGCGGCGGCCAGGCGCTGGATATCGATGCCACCGGCCAGCAGCAGTCGCTGGCCGCGCTCACCCGCATGCATGCCCTGAAGACCGGTGCGCTGATCCGCGCGGCGGTCCGCATGGGCGCGCTGTGCGGCCACGCTCCCGACGCGCAGCTGGCCCAGCTGGATGACTTCGCCGACGCGCTCGGCCTGGCCTTCCAGGTGCGTGACGACATCCTCGATGTCGAAGCCAGTTCCGAACAGCTCGGCAAGACCGCCGGCAAGGACCAGGCGCAGGACAAGAGCACCTTCCCGGCACTGCTGGGCATGGACGGTGCCAAGGCGCACCTGCGCGAGCTGGCTGCACGCATGCAGTCGGTGCTGGCCAGCCATGGCGAAGAGGCCGACGCACTGCGTGCGCTGGCGACCCTGGCGGTGGAACGGGATCATTGATCGCGCTCGCCGGGCGTGGCCCGGCGCTACCGGCGACGCACACAAAAACGCCCGGCACTGCCGGGCGTTTTCGCGTCCACGTGCGGCGGATCTTACTTGATCAGGCGCAGGGTGAACGGGTAACGGTAGGTTTCGCCGTTGTTGGCCTTCACTGCGGCGATGATGCACAGGACCAGGTTGGCCACGTACACGATCGGCATCAGGATGGCGCCGATGATGACGAAGCTGAGGATCACGCAGACCAGCACGGCGATGGCAACGGTGATCTGGAAGTTCAGCGCTTCCTTGGACTGGTCGGTCACGAAGCCCTTGCCCGCATCATCCTTGTTGATGAGCCAGATGATCAGGGCACCGATGAAACCGGTGAAGATGCCCAGCAGGTGCGCGGCCAGCGCCATGGTGCGCTGGTCGCTCGGCACGCTGGACGCGGCCGGCACGTTTTCGAAATCGCTCACGACAAAACTCCTTGTTTTTGGGTGGTCTTGACCAACCGGCAGCAGGCCGATCGCGTCAGGCGGCCATAGCTTACGCCATCAATGGCATCAATCATTACCGGCGATGGTCATCCGCCCGACCAGGATCGAGCCGGTACGAATGTGCGAGCGCGGATCGACATCGCTGCCGACGGCCTCGATGACGGTGAACATCTCCCGCAGGTTGCCGGCGATGGTGATGCCGTCGACCGGGTACTGGATCTCCCCGTTCTCCACCTTGAAGCCACCGGCGCCCCGCGAGTAATCGCCGGTCACCCCGTTCACGCCCTGCCCCATCAGCTCGGTCACCAGCAGCCCGTCGCCCATCTGCCGCGCGATCTCCTGCAGCGAACCGGCATTGGCCGCCAGCTGCAGGTTGTGCACGCCGCCGGCGTTGGCCGTGGTCTGCAGGCCCAGCTTGCGCGCCGAGTAGCTGCCCAGCACGTAGCGCTGCAGCACGCCATCGCGCACCAGGGCCGAAGCCCGGGTCGCCACGCCGTCGCCGTCGAAGGCGGCCGAGCGCAGGCCGCGGCGCAGGTGCGGCAGTTCCTCGATCTGCATCCAGTCCGGGAACAGCTGCTGGCCCACGCTGTCCAGCAGGAAGCTGGCCTCGCGGTACAGGGCGCCACCGGACACCGCCGACAGCAGGTGGCCGACCAGGCTGCGTGCCACTTCCGGGGCGAACAGCACCGGCATGCTGCTGGTCGGCAGCGAGCGCGGCTGCAGCCGCGACACGGTGCGCTCGGCGGCGCGGCGGCCCACGCTGTCGGCCGCCTCCAGGTCCTGGCGGGCCAGGCCGCCGGTGTACCAGCCGTCGCGCTGCATGCCATCGCCGCTGCCGGCGATCAGGGCGCAGCCGACCGAATGGTGGGTGCCTCGCTCACGGCCGATGAAGCCGTGCGAATTGGCGTAGACCGAGACACTCTGCATGCTCGACACCGAGGCGCCGTCGGAATTGCTGATGCGCGCATCGGCCTCGCGGCCGGCTGCCTCGCAGGCCAGGGCCAGGTCCACCGCCTCGTCGGCCTGCAGCGCCCAGGGGTGCCAGCTGTCCAGGTCGGGGAAGTCACGGGCCATCAGCGCGGCGTCGGCCAGGCCGGCGGCCGGGTCGTCCTCGGTATGGCGGGCGATCGCGCAGGCCTGTTCGACGGTGGCCGCCAGGCTCGCCTCGTTCAGGTCGGCGGTGCTGGCACTGCCCTTGCGCTGGCCGAAGTACACGGTCACGGCAATGCCGCGGTCGCGGGTGGACTGCACCGTCTCGACCTCGCCGAGACGGACGTTCACTTCCATCCCGCGGTCTTCGCTGCAGCTGACTTCGGCCTGGCTGGCGCCCAGCGCGCGGGCGCGCTCCAGCAGCTGCTGGGAAAGGTCGGCCAGGCGTTCCAGACGGGCCGGGCTGTCGTCGCCGACGGCCACTTCAGGGGCGATCACGTTCAATGCTTTATCCTGTGCGGGTTGGGCCCGGCATCACGCCGGGCGACTTTTTTTGAGATCAGGTAGGGACGATGCGCGGACGCGACGAAGAAACCGGTGAATTCCACGACAAGAGCCGCAGCCAGAACCGGCGCGACGCGCTCGATGTCCTGGCCCTGGGCGAAAAACTGGTGTCGCTGACCCCGGCCCAGCTGGCGCGCCTGCCGGTGCCGGAAGACCTGCTGCCGCATATCGCCGAGTGCAAGCGGATCACCGCCCACATCGCCCACAAGCGGCAGCTGGCGTTCCTGGCCAAGCACATGCGCCGCGAAGAAGACGCCACGCTGGACGCGATCCGCGACGCGCTGGACGCCAACAGTGAAACCGGCCGCCGCGAAGTGGCGATGATGCACCGCGCCGAAGACTGGCGCGAGCGCCTGCTGAACGACGGCGACAAGGCGCTGGGCGCCCTGCTCGACGATTACCCGCAGGCCGACCGCCAGCAGCTGCGCACCCTGGTGCGCAACGCGCAGGCCGAGAAGGCGAAGAACAAGCCGCCGCGCGCCTACCGCGAGATCTTCCAGGTGCTGCGCACGCTGATGCTGCCGGCCGCGCTGGGCCTGAAGGCCGCGGCCGATGAAGCCGACGACGTCGAGACCGACGAAGCCGACGAGGACTGAGTCCCCGCCGGCCCGGGCGGTGGCGCTGGCCATCGCCCGGCTCAGGCCTGGGTACCGCCGACAGTGATGCCTTCGATCAGCAGCGAGGGCTGGCCGACACCCACCGGGACACTCTGGCCGTCCTTGCCGCAGATACCGACACCCTCGTCCAGGGCCAGGTCGTTGCCGACCATGCGCACCTTCTGCATGGTTTCCGGGCCGTTGCCGATCAGGGTCGCGCCCTTCACCGGCGCGGTGATCCGGCCATCCTCGATCAGGTAGGCCTCGGTGGCCGAGAACACGTACTTGCCACTGGTGATGTCGACCTGGCCGCCGCCGAAGTTGACCGCGTACAGGCCCTTCTTCACCGAGCGGATCATTTCCTGCGGGTCGTGCTGGCCGGCACGCATGTAGGTGTTGGTCATGCGCGGCATGGTCAGGTGCGCGAACGACTCGCGACGGCCGTTGCCGGTGGGGGCCACGCCCATCAGGCGCGCGTTGAGGCTGTCCTGCATGTAGCCGACCAGGATGCCGTCCTCGATCAGCGTGGTGCACTGGCTCGGGTGGCCCTCGTCATCGATGTTGAGCGAACCGCGACGCCCGTCCAGGGTGCCGTCGTCGACGATGGTCACGCCCGGGGCGGCCACGCGCTCGCCGATGCGGCCGGCGTAGACGCTGGTGCCCTTGCGGTTGAAGTCGCCTTCCAGGCCATGGCCCACCGCTTCATGCAGCAGCACGCCGGGCCAGCCCGGGCCGAGCACCACCGGCATCACCCCGGCCGGGGCCGGTACGGCTTCCAGGTTCACCAGCGCCTGGCGCAGGGCCTCGCGGGCGAAGGCCTCGGGGCGGCCGTCGGCGAACAGTTCGGCATACCCATAGCGGCCACCGCCGCCGGCGTAGCCCGATTCACGGCGGCCGTTCTGCTCGACGATCACCTGCACGTTCAGGCGCACCAGCGGGCGCACGTCGGCACCCAGCACGCCGTCGGTGCGGGCCACCAGTACGGTATCCACGCCACCGGACAGGCTCACCATCACCTGCTTCACCCGCGGGTCGGCGGCGCGCAGGTAGCCGTCCAGGCGCTTGAGCACCTCGACCTTGGCCTCGTTGCCCAGACTGTCGATCGGGTCCAGCGTCGGGTACAGCGCGCGCGCGTTGCCGCGCAGCAGCGAACGCCCGGCCTGGGCGCCGCCTTCGCGTGAGATCGCGCGGGCCGACTGCGCAGCGGTCAGCAGCGCGTCGGCATGGATGTCATCGGAATAGGCGAAGCCGGTCTTCTCGCCGGCGATGGCGCGCACGCCCACGCCCTGCTCGATCGAATGGGCGCCGTCCTTGACGATGCCGTCTTCCACGCTCCAGCTTTCGCGCCGGGCATGCTGGAAATACAGGTCGCCGAAGTCCACGCCGGGGCCGAGCAGCTGGCCGAAGGTGCGCTCCAGGCCAGCGGTGTCCAGGCCGCCGGGGCGCAACAGGCGGTCCTGGGCAAGCGTCAGTGCGTTATCAGTCATGGTCTCGATCTGGGGGTCTGGAGGCGGCCAGGCAAGGCCGCCGGATGAACAGGGGCCGCGACGCTCAGCGCGGGCGCGGCAGGTCGGTGACGGTCGGCGGCACCGCCGGGGCCGGTGCAGGCGCGCGCGGCGGGGCCGGGGGACGGTCGCGGCTGCGTTCGATCACCTCCACCTTGGGCTCCTTCCACGGGCCGGTGACCCGGTAGGTGCGGGCGCCGATCTCGCCCAATGGCTTGGACAATACCGCATTGGTGGCCGCACCCAGCGCGGCGCCCACCGGGCCGCCGGCCACCGCGCCGACCACGGTCAGCAGGTTGCCGGCGCGCGGGTTGACGTCGATGGTCTGGTCGAACTGCTGCTGGCGCAGGTCGGTCTGGCCGCGGATGGTGATGTTGGCCGCCGGGCCTTCGATCAGCACCTTGTCGGTGCGCGCCATGCCATCGGCGAACTGCATGCCGCCTTCAATGTGGTTGAACGCAAAGCCCTTGGAGAAGAAATCGCGGAAATCGAACATCAGGCGGCGCGGCAGCTGGGCCACGCTGAGCAGGCCCAGCACGCGGCCGGCACCGGGGTCCAGTTCCAGCAGCTGGCCGTTGCGTGCGTCGATGTCGAGCGTGCCCTGCAGGTTGCCCAGCTGGAAATCGGACGGCCCGCCGGCCCAGGCGGCCTGCAGCTGCGCCTGGCCGGAGCCGCCGCGCAGCTGGCCGGCGTAATCCAGGTTCTGCATCAGCCCGCCAAGGTCCTGGCTGCGCACCTTCGCGGTCAGTTCGGTGCGTGCGCCCTCGCCCTTGCCCAGCCAGCGGCCGGTGATGTCGATCTCCTGGTCCGGCGCGCGGAAGCGCAGAGTGTCCACGTTCAGGCCGTTGCCCAGCGGGCGCGTGCGCAGCACGGCCTGGCCCAGCACCACCTTGCCGAATGTCAGGTCGGCGATGTCCAGTGCGAACGGCGGCAGCTTGGCCGGGTCCATGTCATCGGCACCGGTCTGCGGCCGTGCCGGTGCCGCGGCGGTGTCCGCCCCGGGCGCTGCCGGCGAGGACTGCCAGTGCACACGGTCGAGCTGGCCGCTGATGGTGCCGCCATCGGCATTGGGGACGCTCAGGTGACCGGCCAGCGACGGGCCGTCCAGGCGCACGTCCAGCGCCTGCGCGCCCGGCCGCAGCTGCAGCCGGGTCTGTTCGAAGATGCCGCCGATCAGCATCAGCCTGCCGACCTGCACGTCCACCGCGCGCAGCGGCATCGGGTCGCCATCGCCACCGGCGCCACGCGCCAGGCCGATCCATTCCAGCGCATCCAGGGTCGGGCTGCGGCCGTTGATGGCCAGCCCGCTGGGCGGCGGATCGCGGTCGACGCGGTCGCTGCCCATCGTCACCTGCACGCCGGTCTGGTTGTTGTGGGTGCGCGCCGCCAGCGCCAGGCGCTGGCCGAAGGCCACGTCGATGCGGCCATCGCCCATCGGCAGCTGCGCCGACACCGTCGTCGCCAGCGCATCGGCGGCCGGCTTGTCCAGCGGCGCCGGCAGGTCCAGGCGGGTGCCCACCAGGTCCGAATGCAGGCGCAGTTCGCTCGGCGGGGCCGGCGCACCGGGCGCCACCTTGGGCAGGTTGACCGCAATGGTCCAGGCCGAGGTGCCCTCGAGATAGGGTTTCAACCAGGCCATTTCCGGCGCACGGTCGATCAGCACCTTGGCATCCAGGCGTGCGGCCAGTTCCGATTCAAAGGCCCGCGCGGGATCGCGCACGTAGCCGCCGGCGCGCAGGCTCAGGCGGCCGTCCTGGCCCAGGTGCCGCACTGCCAGGTCCTCGGCGGCGAAACCACCGCTGCCGTACCGCGCCTGGCCCTGCATGGCGTCGAATTCCAGATCGAAGCGCTTGTCCACCAGCTTCACGCCGGCCAGGTCCACCGTGCCCTGCAGGTGCCCGCCGCTTTCGTCGTGGTGCAGCGGCTGCAGCAGGTCGAAGTGTACGTTGGCCGGTCCGCTGGCCACGAGATTGTCCAGGGTGTCGCCGTAATCCTTGTGCAGGCCACTCTGCCGCAGCATCGCCAGCAGCCGGCCCGCCTCGCTCTGGCTGTCGGCTCGCACGTACAGCGGCGCATGGCCGAAATCCTCGATGCCGGCCTCGAACTTCTGCACCGCCACGCCGGCCAGGTCACCACGGCCCTGCATGTGGAAACCGGGGCCGATGAAGGCGATGTCGGCGTCGACCTGGCCCATCAGCGGCCAGTCGTGCTGGAAGCGGATGTCGCCGTTGCTGATGTGGCCGGTGGCCTCGAAGCGGCCATCGTTGTTGTCGAACGGCCAGTCGTCCAGGTCACCGCTGACCAGGCCGATGCCGCCGCGCACCTGGCCGCCGACCAGGGCGGCATCCAGCCAGTCAGTGGCGCCCTTGCTCATCCTGGAATGGATCCAGAACCGCTTGGCGGCGGTCATCGGCACGTCGTCCAGCTTGGCCGCCAGCTGCAGCCACGGCCGCGTGCCATCGCCCTGGAACCAGACCCCGCCGCGCACGTCGGCCGCGTAATTGGTGCCCTCCACCCGCATGGCGGGCGTACCGATGCGCCAGCCACCGGCTTCATCGCGCCAGCCGACGATCTGCCCGGCCAGGTGCAGGTCGTGGCGCTCGCCGAAGCCGGTCGGCCAGTCGAACTGCAGTTCCTGCTGCGGCTTCAGCTGCAGGCTGAAACCATCGGCATCACCTTCGAAGCGTCCGCCCAGGCCCCGAACGCCGGGGGCATCGCCGACGCTGGCAAAACCCAGCGCCTGCAGCTCACCCTGCGCCCACAGCGGGCCGTCGCGCTGGCCCTGCAACTGTAGCGCCTGCACGTCCAGCTGCGGCCTGGACAGGTACAGCCAGCGCCGCAGGCCCGGTTCCAGGCGGTCGCTCAGGGCCAGCGCGCGCAGCGCGGTACCGGCCTGCACCGCCCCGCTGCTGATCCGCAGCTGCTTGCCCACCTGCACCTGCAGGCCATCGAGTTGTTGCTGGTCCGGCCCGGCCTGCAGGCGCAGGCGCGGCACCTGCAGCGCCCAGCCGTCGCCCTGGCGCTGCCAGCGCAGGCGGGCCTGCACGCGCTGCAGCTGCAGGCCCGGCGTGGTCACGCCCGGCAGCGGCGCGCCATCGATGCGCACCTCGCGCAGGTCCGAATCGGTGGTCAGGGCCACCGGCGCGAAATCGCGCAGGGCCAGCCACAGGTTGAGTTCGCCCTTGCCCTCGCGCAGGCGCACGCCGCCGGCCGCCAGCAGCGGCGACCATGCATGGAAATCGACCGGGTCGGCACCCAGCCATGCCTGGCCGTTGCCGTGGCGGCGGTCCAGGTCCAGCACCGCCGTCAGCGGCAGCGCATCGGTCTGCGCCCAGGCGCGCACGCCCACCCGCAGGCGGTCGCCATCCACGCGCAGGCGCAGGTCGATGCGCGGCAGCGTGGCATCCACGCCCAGGCCGGGCGCATGCACGCCCAGGCGGCCACCGATCACCTGCAGTTCGCCCAGCCGGCGCAGCGCATCCAGCGGATCACCGCTGCTGGATTGCGGCAGCCCTCGCACCGACCAGCGACCATCGCTGGCCTGCTGCAGGTCCAGGGCCAGGCCGCGCAGGCGCAGTTCGGTCAGCGAACGGCCCGGTAGCAGGCCGCTGTACATCGACACCAGTACTTCGGCCTCGCCGATGGCCAGCCCCTGCCCGGCGCCGATGCGCAGGCCCTTGAGCTGCAGCAGCGGGCCACGGCGGGTCCAGGCGGTGTCCAGTTGTTCGAAGCGCACCGGTTGCCCGGCGCGCTCACTCAGCCAGGCCGCAATCGCCTGGGGATGGCGCTCGGCCAACGGCAGCAGCTGGCTGAGCGTACCCACCAGCAGCGCCAGCACGACCAGACCGACCGCGCATGCAGCAACGAAATGACGGCGGATCCTTCGCAGTCGCAGGCGCGGCGGCGCGCTCATCGGCCTCGACCGATGCCCGGCCCGCGTGCTTCAGAGCAGAACGACATCGAACTGCTCCTGCAGGTACTGCTCATCGGCCTGGAAGCGGATGCTCTTGCCGAGGAACTCCTCCAGCTCGGCCACCGCCGCCGACTCCTCGTCGGTGATGCGCGCCACGACCTTGGTCGAGGCGATCACCAGCAGGCGCGCCGCTTCGAACTGGCGCACCGCGCGGGTGATCTCGCGGAAGATCTCGTAGGTCACCGTCTCGGTGGTCTTGATCGAGCCCCGCCCGCTGCACTGCGGGCAGGTCTCCGACAGCTGCCGTTCCAGGCTTTCCACGGTGCGCTTGCGGGTCATCTCGACCAGGCCCAGCGGCGAGAAGTCGTACACCGTGGTCTTGGCGTGGTCGCGGGCCAGGGCCTTTTCCAGCGTGCGCAGGACCTGTCGGCGGTGCTCGGCGTCATCCATGTCGATGAAGTCGATGATGATGATGCCGCCCAGGTTGCGCAGCCGCAGCTGCCTGGCCACCGCCTGCGCGGCCTCCAGGTTGGTGCGGAACACGGTCTCTTCCAGGTTGCGCTGGCCAAGGAACGAGCCGGTGTTCACGTCGATGGTGGTCATCGCCTCGGTCTGGTCGATGACCAGGTAGCCGCCGGACTTCAGCGGCACCTGCTTGTCCAGCGCGCGGCCGATCTCGTCCTCCACCCCGAACATGTCGAAGATCGGCCGGTCGCCCGAATACAGCTCCAGCTTCTCGGCCAGCACCGGCATGTACTTGGCCACGAAGGCCTGCAGCTGGGCGAAGGTTTCCTTCGAGTCGACCTTCACCTTGTCCACGTCCTTGCGGATCAGGTCGCGTACCGAACGCAGCGGCAGGCTCAGGTCTTCATAGATGTTGCTGCACGAGGGGGCTTCGCGGCCCCGCCGTTCGACCACGTTCCAGACGCGCGACAGGTAGGCCACGTCCTCGGCGATGGCCTCGGCCGGCTGCCCTTCGGCATTGGTGCGCACGATGTAGCCATAGCCACCATGCTGGGCCGACAGCTCGGTCACCAGCGCCTTCAGCCGCGCGCGCTCGCCTTCATCCTCGATGCGCGCCGACACGCCCACCACCTTGGACTGCGGCAGCAGCACCATGTAGCGGGACGGAATGCTGATCTGGGTGGTCAGGCGGGCGCCCTTGGTGCCGATCGGGTCCTTCACCACCTGCACCACGATGTCCTGGCCGTCGCGCAGCAGCTCGACGATGGGCACGCTGGACGGCGGCGGCAGGGTGGTGTGCTCGGTATCGGCGCTGGCCACCGGGGCCGGCCGCACCACGTCGTTGGCGTGCAGGAACGCGGCGCGCTCCAGGCCCACCTCGACGAAGGCCGCCTGCATGCCGGGCATGACCCGCTGCACCTTGCCCTTGTAGATGTTGCCGACCACGCCGCGGCGCCAGCCGCGTTCGATGTGCAGCTCCTGCAGCATGCCGTTCTCGATCACCGCGACCCGGGTCTCGCGCGGGGTCACATTGACCAGGATTTCCTCAGACATCGGCAGCCTCCCTGGCGGCATCGGCAATGGGGGCCGGCACGCCGCAGCGCGCCAGCAGACGATCGGTATGAAGCAGCGGCAACCCCATCACGCCGGAGTAGCTGCCGGAAAGGTGTTCGATCCAGCGCTCGGCGCCCCCCTGGATGGCATAGGCACCAGCCTTGTCCAGCGGCTCGCCGGTGGCCACGTAGGCGGCGATGTCGGCCGCGCTGATCGGGGCGAAGGTGACCTCGGAAACGACCAGTTCACTGTCCAGCCCGCCAGCGCCCACCACCACCACGGCCGTCATCACCTGGTGGGTGCGCCCGGCCAGCCGCGCCAGCATCGCCCGCGCGTCGGCCGCATCGGCCGGCTTGCCGAACACCTCGCCGTCGAGCACGACCTCGGTATCCGAGCCCAGCACCCGCGCCTGCGGGTCGGTGGCCAGCACCGCGGCCAGGCCGGCGCGCGCCTTGTCGGCCGCCACGCGGCATACATAGTGTTCGGCGCTTTCGGCAGCCGCGCGCACCTCGGGCACCTCCAGGTCGAGGGCCTGGAAGGGGCGTCCGAGTCGGGCCAGCAGCTGGTTGCGTCGGGGGGAGCGGGAAGCAAGATAGAGCATCGGCACAGCATAACCTGAGGGCGCTGCCTGAATCGTCGGCAACCCCGCCCGGCACGCCTCAAACCCCGAACGGACTCACAGCGCGTTCATCGCTACGACACCACCCTCACCGCCACAACAAGGAGATCCCATGCGCCGCACCGTCACCCCGCTGCTGCTCGCCCTGTCCCTCGCTCTTGGAGCCTCGATGACCGCCCACGCCGCCCCGTCGTCGCCGTCGATCGCCGCCGCGGCCGAAGGCACCCTGCTGAACATCTCGGCCAATGCCGAGGCCACCCGCGTGCCGGACGTGGCCACCCTGTCGGCCGGCGTGGTCACCCAGGCCGCCGACGGCAACAGCGCCATGCGCCAGAACGCCCAGCAGATGGACAAGGTGCTGGCCGCGATCAAGGCCGCCGGCATTGCCGAGCGCGACGTGCAGACCAGCGGCGTCAGCCTGAACCCCCAGTACCGCTATGCCGACAACGAAGCGCCGAAGATCACCGGCTACCAGGCCAGCAACACGGTCAGCCTGAAGGTGCGCGACATCGCCAAGCTGGGCAAGGTGCTCGATGCCCTGGCCGCCCAGGGCGCCAACCAGATCAACGGCCCGCAGTTCGAGATCGACCAGCCCGAGCCGGTCTATGACGAAGCCCGCCTGGCCGCGCTGAAGAAGGCCCAGGCCCGCGCCCAGACCTATGCGACGTCGCTGGGCCTGCAGGTGCGCCGCATCGTCAGCATTTCCGAGAACAGCAACGGCGGCTTCCGCCCGATGCCGATGATGCGGGCCATGGCCGCCGGTGCGGCGATGGACAAGGCCACCCCGGTCGCCCCCGGTGAATCGACCGTGTCGGTGAACCTGGACGTGGTGTTCGAACTGGGCCGCTGATCGCGCGCGCCAGGCCAGCGCGGGGCCGCCACATGGGTAGCGCGGGGCCATGCCCCGCGAGCGCAGCGGCGCATCTTCTTCCGCCGGGCATGGCCCGGCGCTACCGGCAGATGCCTCGCACGAGGCCGCCACATGGGTAGCGCGGGGCCATGCCCCGCGAGCGCAGCGGCGCATCTTCTTCCGCCGGGCATGGCCCGGCGCTACCGGCAGATGCCTCGCGCGGAGGCCGCCACATGGGTAGCGCGGGGCCATGCCCCGCGAGCGCAGCGGCGCGTCTTCTCCCGCCGGGCATGGCCCGGCGCTACCGGCAGATGCCTCGCACGAGGCCGCCACATGGGTAGCGCGGGGCCGTGCCCCGCGAGCGCAGCGGCGTGTCTTCATCCGCCGGGCATGGCCCGGCGCTACCGGCAGATGTCTCGCGCGAGGCCGCCACAGGGGTAGCGCGGGGCCGTGCCCCGCGAGCGCAGCGGCGTGTCTTCATCCGCCGGGCATGGCCCGGCGCTACCGGCAGATGTCTCGCGCGGGGCCGCCACATGGGTAGCGCGGGGCCATGCCCCGCGAGCGCAGCGGCGTGTCTTCATCCGCCGGGCATGGCCCGGCGCTACCGGCAGATGCCTCGCGCGGGGCCGCCACATGGGTAGCGCGGGGCCGTGCCCCGCGAGCGCAGCGGCGTGTCCTCATCCGCCGGGCATGGCCCGGCGCTACCCCTTCATGAAGGCCAGCCCAACGGCAGCGCCCGTGCCTCTAGGCAGTGGCCGGGCGCCGGCGCTAATGATTGACTGCCAGCCGCGTGCGGCAACCCCGATGGCGGCCCTGGTGCGTTGAGGACTTCGTCACTGGCATGGAGGTGGACCATGGTTCGTACGTATCCCGTTGTACCGCTGCAGTTCGATCCCGCCCGCGTCGCCGCCTGGAGCGCGGCCATTGCCCTGCACCTGCTGGCCTTCCTGTTGCTGCTCATCCCGGCAACCTACCAGGCCATCACCGCCCTTCCCCGCGACAGTACCGAGGTGAGGCTGATCCCCAAGGAGCAACCGAAACCGCCGGAGCCGACCCCGGTGCCGCCGGAGCTGGTCCAGGTGAAGGTCGACCCCAAGCCGAAGACCACGCCGACGGTCGTCCCGCCCCTGCCCACCCCGACCGCAACGCTGGAAGAAGCCCAGGGCATCATCCTGCCCGCCGCCGAACCGGCACCGGTACAGGCGGTGCCGAGCGTTGCGCCCTCCACCCCGATGGCCGGGGTGCAGCTGCAGTACCGCAGCGCCCCGCCGCCGGCCTACCCGGTGCAGGCCGTGCGCAGCCACGAACAGGGCACCGTCCTGCTGCGGGTCGAGGTGGACCCCAGCGGCCAGCCGGTGGATGTCAGCATCGAGCGCAGCAGTGGCTCGCGCAGCCTGGACCAGGCGGCCCGGCAGCAGGTCCTGCGCCACTGGCGCTTCGTGCCGGCCGAGCGTGACGGCCAGGCGGTAGCGGCCATCGGCATGGTGCCGGTGCAGTTCTCCCTGCCGCAGTAGGGCCCGTGCCGGCCCGGCGCACTGCCGGGCCGGCCATACAGGCCGCCTGTACCCCGTCAATAGCCGTTCACGCCAAAACGTTTCGCTTTGGTCGAAAGATCGTTACGAATTCAGTAAAACTTCACACCGCCGTCACCTGCCAGAAACCTAGATTGATGCGTCCCCGGGGCACACCGGGTGACAGCCCTCAATGCTCGAGTTTTCCAGTCAGGAGAGAAGCTGTGAAACACCCGATCCAACGGCCCGCCAGCCGCCGCCAAAACCACCTGGCAACTTCCATCACCCATATCCTCGCTGGCGGCACCCTGCTGCTGGCCGGCGCCGCGGTCTCCTCCTCTGCCTTCGCACAGGAACAGGCCACCAACCTTGACCGCATCACGGTCACCGGTTCGAACATCCCGCGCACCAACACCGAAACGCCGTCCCCGGTGCAGGTGGTGACCCGCCAGGAAATCGACCGCACCGGCAAGACCACGGTCGCCGAATACCTGCAGACGCTGACCGCCGACGGCGCCGGCTCCATTCCCAAGACCTTCGGCAACGGCTTCGCCGGTGGCGGCGCGGGCATTTCGCTGCGCGGCCTGGGCGCCGGCTCGACGCTGGTGCTGTTGAACGGCCGCCGCATGGCGACTTACGGCCTGGCTGACGATGGCCAGAAGGTGTTCACCGACCTCAGCACCATCCCGCTTGACGCCGTCGAGCGCGTGGAAGTGCTGAAGGACGGCGCCTCGGCCATCTACGGTTCCGACGCGATCGCCGGCGTGGTCAACATCATCCTGCGCAGCGACTTCCAGGGCGCGATCCTGCGTGGTTCCTACGGCGTGTCCGGCGATGGCGACGGCGATGCCAAGAAGGCCACTCTGACCGCCGGTACCGGCGACCTCGCCAGCGATGGCTGGAACGCCTTCTTCAGCCTGGACGTCGGCAAGACTGACCGCATCCAGATCAGCGACCGCAAGAACCGCAAGTGGATCGGCACCGGCGACATCCGCCGCTGGGGCTACGATGCCGCCGATGCGCAGTTCCTGGGTGGCGCCTACCTGTCCGGCGGCACGGCCGGCGGCACCGGCCCGAACGGCTCGGTGTTCGACAACACCGGCCACCTGGTCGCCCTGCCGGGCTGCGCCGGCGTGACCACGATCCCGGGCCAGACCGATGCCACCGCCCAGGCACAGGGTTGCCTGTGGGATCCGGCACAGCTGTACCGCGACCTGAGCCCGGAAGAGAAGTACGTCAATGTGTTTGGTCGTGCCAGCTTCGCCTTCGGTGAAGGTGGTGAGATCTACACCGAGATCGGCTACTCGAAGAAGGAAACCATCTTCAGCAACACGCCGTCCGGCGTGTCCGGCGGCTGGGGTTACCCGGGCGGCCCGGTCAACGCCAACAGCGGCCCGGGTGCAACCATGCTGTACGCCGGCCACCCGGACAACCCGCTGCCCTACGCTGCGCGCCTGCGCTACAGCGCCTGGGACGTGGGCCCGCGCGTGACCGACAACACCAATGAGTTCAACCGTTTCCTGGTGGGTGCGAAGGGCAACTGGGGTGAGTGGAGCTACGACACCGCCTACCTGCATTCGGGCACCGACCTGGTCAACAAGCGCACCGGCTTCCTGAACTACGACGCCGTGCGCTGCGTGCTGGGCAACCCGGCCTGCCCGTACGGCACCTGGCGCATCGGCGACAACGCGTCGCAGACGCCGCAGTCGGTCTACGATGCGATCAGCCCGACCATCAGCGCCCGCGCCAAGTCCAGCCTGGACATGTTCGACTTCACCATCTCGCGCAGCCTGATGGACCTGAAGGGCGGCCCGCTGGGCCTGGCCTTCGGTACCGAGTGGCGCAAGACCAGCAACAGCCTGACCCCGCAGACGTTCACCGACGTTGGCCAGATCATCGGCCTGGGCTACTCGGCCTATGACGGCACCCAGAACGTGTACGCCGGCTACGCCGAACTGTCCGCGCCGGTGCTGGAATCGCTGGAACTGTCCGGCGCCGTGCGTTACGACAAGTACGAGAGCGGTGAAGGCAAGGCCACGCCGAAGCTGGGCGTGAAGTGGACCCCGGCCGACTGGATCGCCCTGCGCGCCAGCTACGCCGAAGGCTTCCGCGCGCCGAACCCCGCCGAGAACGGTGACGGTGGCCTGGCTGCCTTCTCCAACGCACGCGATCCGGTGCGTTGCGGCATCGATCCGGCCAACGAGTGCACCGCGCGCTCGGTGGCGATCATCACCCGCCCGAACAAGGACCTGAAGCCGGAAGAGTCCAAGAGCTACTCGGTGGGTATCGTGCTGCAGCCGACCTCCAGCACCTCGATGACCGTTGACGCTTGGGAAATCAAGCGCACCAACGAAATCGCGCAGGGCAGCACCGCCGATGCCATCGCCGCCGGCAACGTGCTGCGTGATTCCAACAACATCGGTGGCGTGCTCAACAGCGGCACGATCCTGGCGGTCAACACGGCCTACGTGAACGCCAACTCCTCGCGTGTCCGCGGTATCGACACCGACGTGCGCCAGACCTTCGACCTGGGTCCGGGCCAGCTGGAGATGGACCTGCAGTGGAGCCACATCCTGAAGTTCGAACGTACCGAGGGTGACACCACCGTCGATTACGTCGGCACCCACGGCAACTGCGACGTGACCAACTGCATCGGTACGCCGCAGGACAAGATCAACTTCGGCACCACCTGGAAGCAGGGCCCGTGGAGCGTCAGCGGCGTGGTGAACTACATCGACAGCATGGAGAACAAGGACCGCCGCGGTGGCGACTACCTGGCCTTCTATGAAGATGGTTCGCCGGTGGAGAAGATCTCCTCCTTCACCACCTTCGATCTGTCCGGCCGCTGGAACATCACCGAAGCCTTCGAACTGAACGCATCGGTGCAGAACGTGTTCGATCGCATCGCTCCGCTCGACCCCAGCACCTACGGTGCGGTCAACTACAACCCGCTGCACTTCAGCGGCGCGATTGGCCGTTACTTCACCGTCGGCGCCAAGTACACCTTCAAGTAATCGAAGGCGCGTCATCTGCAAAGGCCCGGGCAACTGCCCGGGCCTTTGTTTTTTGCGTCACGCCGGGCATGTGCGGCGCCCTGGCAGACGCGCAAAAAAAAACCCGCATCTCGCGATGCGGGTTTTCAAAGGTGGCGCCCGAAGTTGGACTCGAACCAACGACCCCCTGATTAACAGTCAAGTGCTCTAACCGGCTGAGCTATTCGGGCAGACGATTAGTATAACCACTCTTCACGCGCGATGGTAGGGGTGATTGGCAATCATTGCCGCCGCGCGATACAGCTGCTCGGCCACCACCAGGCGCACCAGCATGTGCGGCAGCGTCAGCGGTCCGATCGACCACTTTTCATCGGCCAGCGCGGACACTTCCGGCGAGTGACCTTCGGGGCCACCGATCAGGAAGGCGAGATCCCTGCCCTGCCCGCGCCAGTGCTCGAGGCGCTGCGCCAGCTGTTCGGAACTGAGCTGGCGGCCCGGCACATCCAGTGCCACCACGTAGGCGTTCTTCGGCAGCGCGGCAATCACCCGCTTGCCTTCGTCCTCGGTGGCGCGGCGCGCATCGCGCCCCTTGCCACGCAGGCCCGGCTCGATTTCCACCAGCTCGAACGGCAACCAGTGCGACAGCCGTTTCTGGTACTCGGCAAAGCCCTGCGCGACCCAGCTGGGTGCGCGTTCACCGGTGGCGATCAGGCGCGCTTTCATCGATGGCATCTCCAAAACGTCGACGGCGCCATCGGCGCCGTCGAAGGGTGCAGCAACGCCGTGGCTCAGGCCACTTCGTCGTCGTCGCTCGGCGGCGGCTGGTCGCCAACCGTCCACAGGCGCTCGAGCGCGTAGAACTCGCGCACGCGCGGCAGCATGACGTGGACGATGACGTCGCCCAGGTCGACCAGCACCCACTCGGCTTCGCGCTCGCCTTCCACGCCCAGCGGCATCACGTCGATGTTCTTGGCGAAGCGCACGACTTCATCGGCGATCGACTTGACGTGGCGGGTCGAGGTGCCCGAAACGACGATCATGTAGTCGGCCACGCTGGACCGGCCGCGCACGTCGATCTCGACCAGGTCCTTGGCCTTCAGGTCTTCGGTGGCTTGGCGGACGCTGGCCAGCAGTTCCGGCACGGAGGGCGGCGGGCTGGGCAGATCGACCTTGATGGTCTGGGGCTGGGTCTGGTTGCTCAAAGTGGATCGACTCGATAAACGTGGGGGCGATTATACGGGCATGGCGCGCCTGCGCCATTCACGGCATGCATTCAGGGCGTATCGGGCCGGTACAGGCGCTGGTCGGCCACGTAGTCGGCCACCGCCGGCGGCAGCATGGCCCGCCAGGGCCCGGCGGCGGCGATCTGGGTGCGGACGGCGCTGGCCGACTCACCGCGCAGGGGATGGTGCAGGCGCAGCACGCGCCCGGCCGGGCTGGCGAACAGCGACTGCTCGTTGTCGGCCCAGCGGCCCTCCAGGGCCTGGCCGAGCTCGCCGGCCACGGCATCGCGCAGCGGGCTGCCCGGGCGCTCGGCCACGATGAAATGGGCCAGGCCGAACAGCGCCTGCCATTCATGCCAGGCCGGCAGGGCCAGCAGGCTGTCGGCACCCACCAGCCAGGCCAGCGGCCGGCTCGGGCCGAGTTCGGCGCGCAGCTCGCGCAGGGTGTCCACGGTATAGGACGGGCGGCCGGGATCCCGTGCGGCCCGGTCCAGCTCGCGGCGGTCCAGCAGCAGGCCGGGCTCGTCACCGATGGCCAGCGACAGCATGCGGCAGCGTTGCTCAGCGGTGGCGCCCGGGGCGGCGCGGTGCGGCGGGTCGGCAGCCGGCAACATGCGCACGGCCACCTGCAGTTCGTCGCGTGCGGCGCGCGCGATGGCCAGATGGCCCAGGTGCACCGGATCGAAGGTGCCCCCGTAGTAGATCCGCAGGCTCATCACTCAGGCGCGCGCGAGCAGGCGCACGGCGCGGGCTTCGGCCACCGCCACCAGCAGCCGCTCCAGCGCCAGCCAGGCGTCACCGTCGGCGCGGCCCTTGGCGATGCGGTCGACCAGGCCCGCCTCGGCCACGAAGCGCTCCCAGCGCTTGCCCTCAGGGTGCCGCTGCAGCGCGCGCTTGTACGGCGCCTGCCGCGATTCCCAGATGCCGCGCGATTTCATTTCGGCGGCCAGGTTGCCGCCGCGGGCCTGCACCCGCGCCAGGCCGGCACCGGCCAGCAGCTCGCGGATCACGATCGGCATCAGCGCGGCCACGGCCTCGCCTTCGCCACGCAGGCCGGCGAGCATGCGCAGCACCGCCTGCGGCTGGCCCGAGAACGTTGCTTCGACCAGACGGAACACGTCGTAGCGGGCGGCGTCGGCCACCAGCGATTCCATCCGTTCCACGTCCAGCGGCTGGCCGTCGGCCAGCAGGGCCAGCTTGTCGATTTCCTGCGCGGCGGCCAACAGGTTGCCTTCCACGCGTTCGGCCAGGCGCTGCACCGCTGCGCCATCGGCACGCAGGCCCTTGCTGCGCAGGCGGCGTTCGATCCAGTCCGGCAGTTCATGCGGCTTGATCGCCCAGGCCACCGACAGCACGCCGACGCGGTTGACCGCCTCGGCCCACTTGCCCTGGTGGGCCTTGCTCCATTCGTTGGCGGTGATCAGCAGCACCACGTCCGGCGCCGGGTCGGCGCAGAACCGGCTGATGACTTCGGCGCCGTCCTTGCCCGGCTTGCCGCTGGGCAGGCGCACTTCCACCAGGCGCCGCGCACTGAACAGGCTCGGCGCGTTGAAGCTGGCATCAAGCTGGTTCCAGTCGAAATCGCGGCCGTCGGCGTCGAACACCTCGCGCTCGTCCACGCCGCTGGCGCGGGCGCGGGCGCGCACCGCATCGGCGGCTTCCAGCACGCGCAGGGTTTCCGGGCCGGCGATCAGGTATACCGGCGCCAGCGCGGTGTCACCGCCCTGGCTGGCCAGCTGTTCCGGTCGCAGTTCCATCGTATGCGGCGGCTCAGGGCTTGACCGGCGCCGGCACGGTGGCCGGTTCGCCATCGGTCGACACGGCCGGCTTCGGCGCGGACAGGCTGCCGCCGCGTTCCAGCTCGGCACGCACCACGCTGTCGATGCGGCGGATGATCGAGGCGGACATTTCCCGGCGCAGCTCGTCGGCCAGGATCTCGCGTTCGGTGGTGGTACCGGTGGCGTCGGTCGGCGGCGACACGTAGTCGCGCGACAGTTCGATCACCTGCTGCGGCACCAGCTCGCTGCCGTCTTCGCGGCGGAAGATGAAGATGACCGCATAGCGCAGGCTGTATTCCTGTGCGCGGCCCTGTGCGTCGATGGCGATGGGCAGATCACCCCAGCGCTCGGACAGCACCTGCAGCTGTGCCGCCGGATCCGTGCTGTCCTCGTCGGCCAGCTTCGCGCCGGACGCCAGCAGGCTGCGGTTCAACAGCTTGACCAGCTCGCTGTAGGGCGCAGTGGAGACCACCTTCACCGGCGCGGTGTCGGTCGGCAGCATCAACTTGTTGCGCAGGTGGAAGCCACAGCCGGCAAGGCCGAGGACAAGGACGAGGGCAAGCAGAATTCGGGTCATGGGAACAGTCTGGCGGAGCCGGGCGATCACGGCAACAGACAGCGTGCCCGAGGACGCGTGAACGCAGGGCCATCGGCACGTGGCCGTGGCATGGCGACAACGCACCGGCCGCCAGGGCGGCGGCCGGTGCCGGGTGCATCAGGCAGCGACGATGTTCACGATCTTGCCGGGGACGATGATGATCTTGCGCACCGTCAGGCCTTCCATGAACTTGGCGGTGTTCGGCTCGGCCAGGGCCAGTGCCTCCACCTGCTCGCGCGCGGCGTCGGCGGCCACGTCGATGGTGCCACGCAGCTTGCCGTTGACCTGCACCGCCAGGGTCAGCGCATCACGCACCAGCGCGGCACTGTCGGCCTGCGGGAACGGCTGGTCTTCCAGCAGCGTCTGGCCGTGGCCCAGCACCTGCCAGAGGGTGTGGCTGGCGTGCGGGGTGATCGGGTTGAGCAGCAGCACGACGGCCTGCAGCGCTTCCTGGCGCACCGCACGACCCTGTTCGCTCGCGTCCTCGAACTTGGCCAGTGCGTTCATCAGTTCCATCACCGCAGCGATGGCGGTGTTGAAGCTGTGGCGGCGGCCGTAGTCGTCGCCGACCTTGCCGATGGTCTCGTGGGTCTTGCGGCGCAGTGCCTTCTGGTTGGCATCCAGCGCGGCCACGTCCAGTGCCGGGGCGGCACCGTCGGCAGCGTGCTTGTGCACCTGGGCCCACAGGCGGCGCAGGAAGCGGGCCATGCCGTCCACGCCCGCTTCGTTCCACTCCAGCGACTGTTCCGGCGGCGCGGCGAACATCGAGAACAGGCGCACGGTGTCGGCGCCGTACTTGCCGACCATCGCCTGCGGGTCCACGCCGTTGTTCTTCGACTTGGACATCTTCTCGGTGCCACCAACCACCACCGGCTGGCCGTCGGCGATCAGCGTGGCGCCGGTGATGCGGCCGCGCTCGTCGCGCTGCACGTCCACGTCGGCCGGGTTGATCCAGTCCTTGGAGCCGTCCGGGTTCGGGCGGTAGTAGGTCTCGGCGATCACCATGCCCTGGCACAGCAGGTTGCGCGCCGGTTCGTTGCTGTCCACCATCCGCGCGTCACGCAGCAGCTTGTGGTAGAAGCGGAAATACATCAGGTGCAGGATCGCGTGCTCGATGCCACCGATGTACTGGTCCACCGGCAGCCAGTAGTTGCCGCGCTTGTCGACGGCATCACGGGCACCCGGCGAGGTGTAACGGGCGTAGTACCAGCTCGACTCCATGAAGGTGTCGAAGGTGTCGGTCTCGCGCTCGGCCGCGCCGCCGCAGTCCGGGCAGGTGGTCTTGCGCCATTCCGGGTCGGTCTTGATCGGCGAACCGGTGCCCGCAAAGGCCACGTCCTCCGGCAGCACCACCGGCAGCTGTTCTTCCGGCACCGGCACCGCGCCGCACTTGGCGCAGTAGATCACCGGAATCGGGCAGCCCCAGTAACGCTGGCGGCTCACGCCCCAGTCGCGCAGGCGGTAGTTGACGCGGCGCTGGCCCTGGGCCTTGCGCTCGAAACGCTCGGCCAGCGCTTCAAAGGCGCCCTGGAAGTCCAGGCCGTCGAATTCGGCCGAGTTGACCAGTTCGGTCTGGCGGCTCTTGTCGCTGTACCAGTCCTGCCAGCGGGTGGCGTCCCAGGTGCGCTCATCGTCGTTGCGCGCATCCTTCAGGGCGATGACCTGCACGATCGGCAGGCCGTACTTGTTGGCCACCTCGTTGTCGCGCTGGTCGTGGCCGGGCACGGCCATCACCGCGCCGGTGCCGTAGCCCATCAGCACGAAGTTGGCCACCCACACCGGCACCTGCTCGCCGGTGACCGGGTGCACGGCGCGCAGGCCGGTATCCATGCCGCGCTTTTCCTGGGTTTCCAGTTCGGCTTCGGACACGCCGCCCTGCTTCAGGTCGGCCAGCATCGCCGCCAGTTCGGGGTTGTTCTTCGCCGCGTGCAGCGCCAGCGGGTGTTCGGCGGCAATCGACACGAAGGTCACGCCCATCACCGTATCCGGGCGGGTGGTGAACACGCGCAGCGGGTCCAGCGCGCTGCCATCGACATCGCGCACGTCGAACTGGATTTCCAGGCCTTCGGAACGGCCGATCCAGTTGCGCTGCATGGTCTTGACCGATTCCGGCCAGCCGTCCAGCTCATCCAGGCCGTCCAGCAGTTCCTGGGCGTAATCGGTGATGCGCAGGAACCACTGCGGGATCTCGCGCTTCTCGACCAGGGCGCCGGAGCGCCAGCCGCGGCCGTCGATGACCTGCTCGTTGGCCAGCACGGTCTGGTCGACCGGGTCCCAGTTCACCACCGCGTTGCGGCGGTAGGCCAGGCCCTTGCGCATCAGGCGGGTGAACATGCGCTGCTCGTGGACATAGTAGTCCGGGCGGCAGGTGGCGAACTCGCGCGACCAGTCGATGGCATAGCCCAGCGACTGCAGCTGGCTGCGCATGTGGTCGATGTTCTTGTAGGTCCACGCCGCCGGCGCGGTCTTGTTCTTGATCGCGGCGTTTTCCGCCGGCAGGCCGAACGCGTCCCAGCCCATCGGCTGCAGCACGTTGTGGCCGGTCATGCGCTTGTAGCGGCTGATCACGTCGCCGATCGTGTAGTTGCGCACATGACCCATGTGCAGCGCGCCGGACGGGTACGGAAGCATCGACAGGCAGTAGTATTTCGGCTTGTCCGAGGTCTCGTCGACCTCGAAGGCGCGGGTGGCATCCCAGAAGCTCTGGGCGGCGGATTCAACCTGCTGCGGGTCGTAAACGTTGGGTTCGGCGCTGGTCATGTAACACGCGGTTGCGGCGGCAAAGCGGTACAGCGTACCGCAGTGCGGCAAACGTCTCCAATCCCGGGCCGGAAAGCCCCGCGCGGCGGTCGCCCAGCCGCCGTCTCAGCGCGCCCGCGACAGCGGCAGGGCCAGGGCCAGCCAGACCGCCCAGCAGGCGAAGGCCAGCCGCTGCGCCAGCGGCGCCGGCAGCACGCCCTGCAGGGCAAATGCGGCCAGGCCGGCCAGCGCGCCGCAGCCCAGGGCCAGCAAGGCCATCGCGCGCCCGTGCCCGCCGCGCAGGCGCGGGATGCCCAGCATCAGCGTGCCGACCACGAAGCCCAGCACCCAGACCATCCAGGCGCTGGCGTGCAGCTGGCTGGCGCCGCCATGCAGGTCTTCCGGGTCCAGCGGCAGCAGGCCCATGGCCGCGAAGGCCAATCCCGCCAGCAGCAGCATCTGGCTGCCCACCCGCGGCGCCCAGCCCGCACCCACCGGCAATTGCCGGCGCAGGCGCTCGGCCACCACCACCGCCAGCGCGCCCGGCAGCACCAGGCCCAGCAGGTTGAAGGCCAGCGCATGTGGCACGCCCTGGGCACCGAGCAGCGCCACCGGGTGCACGGCTTGGGCGTAGCCCGCCAGCCCCGCGCCGAAGCCGAGCACGGCCAGCACGAACAACACGGCAGCCAGCAGCCCCAACCAACGATCAAGCCAGAGCACGGACATCGCGCGGACCTACCTGTAATGAAAGACCGCTGCATTGTCGCGGCCGTAGCGTCATGCGCCAAGCACCGCGTTTTCATCCTAATTTGATGTTCACGGGATCTGTCTCCAGCAATGCTCGGGGCATGGCATTTCCGCCATGCAAGGAACTCCTCCAATGTTCAAACGCATCCTCCTCGCCGCCGCGCTCAGCCTGGGCCTGGCAAGCGCGGCCCATGCGGCCGACTTCAACTGCTACGCCAAGATCGGTCCCGCAAGTGCTGCGCAGAACGCCAGCCCGTTGATGGGGACCGTCAGCGCCGCCAACCTGCAGGCGGCCGAGGCCGAGTACTTCAAGCGAGCTTCGGCTACCAAGCCGGTCAGCTCCGGCAGGTGGGTGATCCACGAGCTCTACTGCGTGCCTCTTTCCTGAGGCAGACACGGCGGGCCTGCCGGCCCGCCACACCGCAACCGGGGCGCGGCGCGTGACGACAGGGTTGAGACCGACATGGATCGACACCATAGAATCGGTCTCCAGTTGCCAGGCGATATCTCCCCCATGACCGAGACGACGACACACGTATTCGACGCCACCACCGCGACCTTCGAGGCCGAGGTGCTGCAGAAATCCCTGCAGACGCCGGTGCTGGTGGACTTCTGGGCCACCTGGTGCGGCCCGTGCAAGACCCTGGGCCCGATGCTGGAAAAGCTGGCGGCCGAGTACAACGGCGCGTTCGAGCTGGCCAAGGTCGATGTCGACGCCGAGCAGCAGATCGCTGCCGCTTTCCAGATCCGTTCGGTCCCGACCGTGTTCCTGGTCAAGGGCGGCCAGCTGGTGGACGGCTTCCCCGGCGCCATCCCCGAAGGCCAGCTGCGCGAGTTCCTGGCCCAGCACGGCATCGTGCCGGCCGATATCGGCGATACCGTGGCCGAAGACGAGGCGCCGCTGGACCCGCAGGCGCAGGTGGACGTGCTGCGTGCGCAGATCGCCGCCGAACCGGACAAGGACGAGCTGAAGCTGGACCTGGCCCTCGCCCTGCTGCAGGTGGGTGGCGTGGATGAGGCCGGCACGCTGATCGATGCCCTGCCCGCCAACCTGGCCACCGATGACCGCGCGGTGCGCGGCCGTGCGCGCCTGGCCTTCGCCACCGCGCTGAAGGATGCGCCCTCGGCCGAGGCCCTGGATGCCCGCATCGCCGCCGATGGCAAAGACCTGCAGGCCCACCATCTGCGCGGCGTGCAGCTGCTGCTCGGCGGCCACGACGAAGCCGCGCTCGAGCAGTTCCTGGAGATGCTGCGGATCGACCGCACCTTCGCCGAAGGCCTGCCGCGCAAGGTGCTGATCGATGCCTTCAACGTCATCTCCGACGAGGACCTGGTCGGCCGCTACCGCCGGAAGATGGCCTCGCTGCTGTTCTGAACGAAGGCACGCTCCGTTCAGAATTCCTGCACTGAACGCGGGCAATAATGTGATCGGTAGCGGCCTTTTGGCCGCTACGATCCATTCGGGGGGATGAGGTCGGGGCCATGGGGTCTTGCAGCTGCGCCCCCGCACAGCCGGGACAGCACTCCGTGACCGTTGGCCGTTCGTCGTCATCCCTCGCCCGCCGTTTCGCCGCACTGCTGTGCGCCCTGCTCCTGCTGCCCGGCCTCGCCGCCGCACAGGACTGGAACTACCGGGTCCGCCCCGGCGATACCCTCTGGGATCTGGGCGGCCTGTACCTGAAGGCGGACGTGCCCTGGCAACAGCTGCAACAGCACAACCGCATCGACAACCCTTACCGCCTGCCGCCCGGCGGGCTGCTGCGCTTCCCGGTCAGCTGGCTGCGGGTCGAACCGGCCCCCGCGCGCGTGCTGGCCGTGCGCGGCACCGTGCAGCTGGCCGCTGCCAATGGCAGTGCCACCCGTGCCCTGCTCGCCGGCGAGCGGCTGCACATCGGCGACACCGTGCAGACGGCGGGCGATGCCAGCGTCACCCTTGAATTCGCCGATGCCTCGCGCCTGCAGCTGCGCGAGCACTCGCGGCTGCGCCTGGACCAGCTGAGCCGCTACGGCCGCACCGGCATGGTCGATACCCGCGTGCGCCTGCAGCAGGGCCGGGCCAGCAACCGCGTCACTCCCGCCCGCGGCCCGGCGTCGCGCTACATCATCGATGCCCCCGCAGCCACCAGCAGCGTGCGCGGCACGGTGTTCCGGGTCAGTGCCGGCGACGGCACGCAGGTCGGTGCCACCGAAGTACTGGAAGGCCGCGTGCAGGTGGGTAATCCGCACGGCCAGCGGCTGGTGCGCCCGGGCCAGGCCAGCCGCAGCGCCAGCGCCGATGCGGCACCTGAAGCCGTATCCGCGCTGCTGCCCGCGCCGCGGCTGCGCAGCGATGCCACCACGCTGGCGCCGCTGCCGGCACGCCTGGCATGGGAGCCGGTGGCCGCTGCCGACCACTACCGGGTCGAAGTGGTGCTGGCCGCCACGCCGGAGATCCTGCTGTTCGCGGCCACCACCGCCGGCACCTCGCTGGTCATCGACGACCTGCCGCCCGGCGCCCTGCGGCTGTTGCTGCGCGCCGTCGATGTGCAGGGCGTGGAAGGCCTGGATGCCAGCGCCGATTTCCTGCTGAGCGACCAGCCGCCACCGCCGCTGACCGTGTCGCCCCTGCACGGCCAGTCCGTCAACAGTGACCGGCCGCGCTTCCGCTGGACCCAGGCCCCGGGCGCGAGCAGCAGCGTGCTGCAGATCGCCGGCGAGCCACGCTTCCTGCAACCGCTGCAGCAGCAGGCCAGTACTGGCACCGACCTGCGCCTGGCCACGCCGCTGCCGCCGGGCCAGTACTTCTGGCGCGTTGCCTCGCGCGATGGCCAGGGCCACCAGGGGCCGTTCGGGCAGGCGCTGCCCCTGCAGCTCACCGACGATCCGGTCGACCCGGCCCTGCAGCCGCCCGAAGCTGCCCACGGCGAGCTGACCCTGCGCTGGCAGGCCGGCAGCGAAGGCCAGCGCTACCGCGTGCAGGTCGACCGCCGCGGTGACTTCAAGGCGCCGCTGGTGGATGAAACGCTGGCGCAGCCGCAGGTCAGCTTCAAGCGACCGTGGCGCGGCACCCTGCACGTGCGCGTGCAGTACATCGACGACGACGGCCACGCCGGTCCGTTCTCACCCGCCCAGCAGGTCAAGCTGCCGTGCCGGCTGTGCTACGGCGCCGGCGGCAGTGCCCTGCTGTTGTGGCTGCTGCTGTGAGACGCTCGCCCCTGCCCTGGTCGCGGCGCATCCTGCTGGCCCTGCTGGCCGGCATCGCCACGGCGGCGGTCAGCCACGGGCAGTTCCTGTGGCGGCAGGATGAAGCCGCCTACGACCTGCTGGTGGGCGACTGGGACTACCGCCCCGACCCCAGCGTGCTGATCGTGGCCATCGACGAAGAGAGCCTGCAGCGCATCGGCCAGTGGCCGTGGCCGCGCTCGGTGCATGCACGGCTGCTGGACCGCTTGACCGATGCCGGTGTCGAACGGGTGGCGCTGGACCTGATGCTGTCCGAGCCGGATCGCCGCGACGCGCGCCAGGATGCCGAACTGGCCGCGGCCATCCGACGCAATGGCCGCGTGGTGCTGCCGGTGCTGGCGGCGCCGGCGGCAGGCGACCGCCTGGCCGAGGAACTGCTGCCCATCCCGCTGATCGCCGCCAGCGCAGCAGCCATCGGCCACAGCGACGTGGAAGTCGATGGCGATGGCGTGGCGCGCGGTGTCTACCTGCGCGCCGGCATCGGCCAGCCGCACTGGCCGGCCTTGGGGCTGGCGCTGTCCGGCCTCCCGGCCCAGCGCATGCATGGCCTCGCCGACCCTGCGCCTGCACTCGAATCGCCCTATCAATGGCGTCGCGACGACTACGTGCGCGTGCGCTATGCCGGCCCGCCCGAGCGGCTGCCGCACGTCTCCTACGCCGATGTGCTTGATGGCCAGGTCGACGCGTCGCTGCTGCATGGCCGCCGCATCGTGGTCGGCATGACCGCCAGCGGCATCGCACCGCGCCTGCTGACCCCGACCACCCGCGAGTACTGGATGAGCGGCAGCGAGTACCAGGCCAACATTGCCTCGATGCTGCTGCAGGACAAGCAGATCAACGTGCTGCCGCGCATCGCGCAGGACGTGCTGTCCGGTCTGATGGCGGCGCTGTGCGTAATGCTGCTCGGCCTGCGCCTGCCGTGGCTGGCCGCGCTGTGCTCACTGCCGCTGGCTCCGCTGCTGGGCTGGCTGCTGCTGCGCGTGGGCAACCTGTGGTGGGCACCGGCCAGCGCCCTGCTTGGCGTGCTGCTGATCCTGCTGGTGTGGGCGGTCTGGCGCATCTCGGCCTGGCACCGCCAGGCCAACCGCGATGCGCTGACCGGGCTGGGCAATCGCCTGCGTTTCGAACAGGCCCTGCAGGAGGAATGCGATGCCGCGCGACGCAGTGGCAAGCCGCTGAGCCTGGCCCTGATCGACGTGGACCATTTCAAGCATCACAACGACCGCCACGGCCACCAGGCCGGTGACGGCGTGCTGCGCGATGTCGCGCGGCTGATCGCTGCACATGCACGACGCCCGCGCGACATGGCCGCACGCTATGGCGGCGACGAGTTCGCGCTGGTGCTGCCGGACACCCCGGCCGATGGCGCGCGCCTGGTGGTCGAAGACCTGATCGCCGGCGTGCGCGCACTGCCGCCCCCGGGCGACGGCCGCGGTGCCGGCATCACCCTCACCATCGGCGTGTACACGCGCGTACCCGATGGCAGTCTGCATCCCCACCATTTCGTCGAAGGCGCCGACACCGCGCTGTACCGCGCCAAGGACAATGGCCGTGACGGGTATGCCATGAGTGGTGACCCGTAAAGTCGAGCTTGCTCGACTGGCGTTGCCGTTGTGCCCGTAGAGTCGAGCTTGCTCGACTGGCCGTTGCCGTTGTGCCCGTAGAGTCGAGCTTGCTCGACTGGCCGTTGCCGTTGTGCCCGTAGAGTCGAGCTTGCTCGACTGGCCGTTGCCGTTGTGCCCGTAGAGTCGAGCTTGCTCGACTGCTCTCCTCGATTCCACCGACAGCAGATTCCGCTTTTCCCTAGGGCCACTTCCAAAGTGATCCGCCACTCTGGGCCATGCCCAGTCCCGCCCTCCTGCGTTGCCGTACCTCAGTGGTTGGCCACTTCTATGTCATCACCAGCGTGGCTACAGGCCGCCGGCCGTTGTTTGCCGCACCGGAATGTGCCGGCGTGCTGATGGATCAGTTCAAGGCCAGTGACGCGCGCGGAGCAAGCAGATCCTTTGCCTGGATCATCATGCCCAACCACTTCCATTGGGTCATGCAACTGCGCGAAGGTGCGCTGGGGCCGTGTGTGCAGTCCTTGAAGTCGCGGTCGGCCATTGCCATCAACGCGGCACTCGGTAGACGTGCGCCGGTCTGGCAACGCGGCTACTACGAACACTGGATCCGGGACGAGCACGATATCCGCCAGCAGGTCCTCTATGTGATGGGCAATCCGGTACGCGCCGGCCTGGCGTCTCGGTTGGGCGACTATCCGTATGGATGGTGTCGATGGCCGCTTATGTAGGAAAGCCAGTCGAGCAAGCTCGACTCTACGAACAGCCACGGCGCAGGCAGTCGAGCAAGCTCGACTCTACGAATGGCGGGCCGGGGTTCAACATACGCATGCGAATGGTTAGACTCGAGTCCTCGCCCCCGCGCCCCGCCCGCCCATGAAAGCCAGCACCTTCCGCCTCGGCATCAACCTGTGGCCGCCGTTCCTGTTCACAGGCATCCATGTCACCCGCATCACACCGGACTACCGGCAGATCGAGGTGGAGCTGCGGATGCGCCCCTGGAACCGCAACTACGTCGGCACCCATTTCGGTGGCAGCCTGTTCGCGATGACCGATCCGTTCTGGATGCTCGGCCTGATGCACACCCTGGGCCGCGACTACTACGTGTGGGATCGCGCCGGGGCCATCGAATTCCTCAAGCCCGGGCGCGGCACCGTCCGCACCGCCTTCCATATCGACGAGGCGGTGCTGGATGAGCTGCGCGCCGAGGCGGCCAACGGCGAAAAGGTGCTGCGCTGGTTCAGCAACGACGTGGTCGATGCCTCCGGCGAAGTCGTCGCCCGCGTGCGCAAGCAGGTCTACGTGCGCCTGAAGCCGCAGGCGCGCGCCAGCGCCGCCTGACCTACAGCGGCACCGACAACAGCGGCGCTGCCCCGGCCGGCATGTCGCGCGCCCGTCGCGGCACCTGCAGGTGCCTTCCATCGGCCGACAGCACCAGCGTCCGCGAGGGTGAGCGCCAGTGCGCCGGCAAGCGTTGCAACGCCTGCTCCGGTGCATCCGCCTGCTGCCGCAGCCAACGCTGGGCGCCCAGCAGGCGCAGCCACGCCGCCGCATCCTGGCTGCGTGCGGCGTAATCCTGGTAGGCCGGCGCGGCGATGTCACTGAGGACACAGCCGATCATGTTGGACAGGCAGCCGACGTCCCATCGGCCCACGCTGCCCACGACAACCGGCATGTCGGCCGCCAGCCGGCCGGTGGTGGCCGGGTCGCAGGCCCATCCCAGGTTCAACGCGATGCGGCCCAGGGTGTGTTCGCGATCCAGCATCAGCACGGTGCCGGCCTGCTGCAGCGATGCATCGATGGCGGCCTTGCTGATCGCAAACTCGCCCTGCATCGCCCTGCACAGGCTCTGCCCATCGGCATCCATCGGTTGCAGCGCGCGCTCGCAGGCGGCCGGCAGCACCTGGTCCGGTGGCAGCTCGGCCAGCATGGCGGCCAGCAGCTGCACATGGGTGCGCACCACCGCCGCGCCGATCATGCTGTCGATCAGCGTGTTGCCACCGCGCATCAGGCGCCGCCCCATCTGCACCGATCGGCAGCTGCCAGCCAGTGCGCCGGCGATGTCGCCCTGCACGTAGGCCAGCGCATGCGCGCCGGTGCCATCCATCAACAACGCGTAGTTCGGCAGAGGCATCAGCCACGCCGTACCCGACGGAACGAACGGGGTATCGACGTTGTCGACATCGGCAAGGCTGTCCAACCGCGCGTGCAGTTGCAGGTGGCCGGCATGGGCAGCACTGAAACCCTGCAGGTCGGCGCGCACCTTTGCCAGGCAGTCGCCTGCGGCAGGACCACACTTCCCCCTCGGATCCAGCGCCACGGCCGGGTGCGTGGCCGCCAGCGCCGAATCGGGCATCCGCGGCGCAGGGCCCGCCTGCCAGCGCCGCACGTCCACGGCCAACGCCGCCTCACGCTGGGCAGGGTCCAGGCCATCAAAGGGCAGCGTCCACAGCAGCGCGAAGCCGTTCTTGCCCGGCGCCGGCTGCACGTCCTCCAGCCAGCGCACCTGTTCACGCTGGGCGGCCGGCAGCGGCCAGAGCCGCGACAGGCTCCACAACAGCACCACGAGCACGACCAGCCCCAGCAGGGCCCAGCCCACTCCGCGCAGAATCCTCAACACAGCATCCGTTCCCTGTCTGGCTCCCGCCCGACCTTCCAGCGTAATCCAGCGCAATCGGCCGCTACAATGCGCACATGTCGCTCGAAGCCCCCGCCCTGGTCCCCCGCCCTTCCCTGCAGCGCCTGTTCCTGACCGGCCTGCTGACCCTGCTGCCGATCTGGCTGACCTGGGTCGTGGTGAAGTTTGTCTTCGTGTTGCTGTCGGGCATTTCCAGCCCGCTGGTGGCGCCGCTGTCCGAGCAGATCGCGACCAGCTTCCCGCACTACCTGGGCTGGGTCCACGCCGAGTGGATCCAGGACACCATCGCCCTGCTGGCCACCCTGCTGGTGATCCTGGCGGTGGGCGTGGCCAGCCGTCGCGTGGTCGGCCAGCGCCTGCTGCGCTGGGTCGGCGCCATCATCAAGCGCATCCCGCTGGCCAGCATCATCTACGACAGCGCCAAGAAGCTGCTGGACATGCTGCAGACCGAACCGGGCAGCACCCAGCGCGTGGTCCTCATCGACTTCCCGCACCGTGACATGAAGTCGGTCGGCCTGGTCACCCGGGTCATCAAGGAACAGGGCACCGACCGCGAACTGGCGGCGGTGTACGTGCCGACCACGCCCAACCCGACCTCGGGCTACCTGGAAATCGTGCCGGTGGAACTGCTCACCCCGACCGACTGGACCGTCGACCAGGCGATGAGCTTCATCATTTCCGGCGGTGCGGTGGCTCCGGCCAGCGTGCCCTTCACCCGCGCCGGCGAACGCCCGGAGTGAGCGGCACGCCCAGCGACGCGCCCTACGCGCGCCCCCTGCAGGACCGCGCGGTCCTGCTGTTCATCATCCTGGCCACGTTCTTCTGCGGCAACGCGGTGCTGGCCGAGCTGATCGGGGTGAAGATCTTCGCGCTGGAAGACACGCTGGGCATCGATGCACTGAACTGGAACCTGTTCGGCCAGACCGGTTCGTTGAGCTTCACCGCCGGCACGCTGTTGTGGCCGGTGGTGTTCATCATGACCGACACCATCAACGAGTTCTTCGGCAAGCGCGGCGTGCGCTTCATCTCGTGGCTGGCGGTGGTGCTCATCGCCTATGGGTTCCTGTTCGCGTTCGCCGCCATCTCGCTGGCACCGGCCAGCTGGTGGGTTACTTCGATGGATGCGCACGGCGTGCCGGATTACCAGGCCGCGTTCGCGGCGGTGTTCGGCCAGGGCATGTGGACCATCGCCGGTTCGCTGGTGGCCTTCCTGGTGGGCCAGTTGATCGACGTGGCCGTGTTCCATCGCATCCGCCAGGCCACCGGCGAGCGCCACGTGTGGCTGCGCGCCACCGGTTCGACCGCCGTCTCGCAGCTGGTGGACAGCTTCGTGGTGATCTGGATCGCCTTCGTGCTGGGCCCGCAGAAATGGCCCACCTCGCTGTTCCTGGCCGTCAGCAGCGTCAACTACGTGTACAAGATGGGCTTTGCCATCGCCCTGATACCGTTGCTGTACCTGATGCGGCGCGCGATCACACGCTACTTGGGCGAACCACGCGCCGCGCAGCTGCGCGCTGCCGCTGCGGCTGACTGAAGCCCCAGCGACGGCAAGCTGACTGCGCGTTCACGCTGGCCGTACGCGCCCGGATCGTGCAAGCTCCACGGTCTGTGTTCCACGGAAGCTCCTGATGCCGTATCCCACCCGCGCCCTGGCCGCCGCCATCGCCGCGTTGTTCCTGTTCAGTGCCGTGCCGTCGGCAGAGGCAGCGAAGAAGAAGGCCAGCCGCCCCGCCGCCGCGCAGACCCGGCAGGCCGCCAAGCCGAAGGCCAAGCCCGCGCGCGCCACCCCGGCACGCGGCAGCTCCACGCGCCGCGCCGCCGCGCGCCCGGTGGCACCGGCCCGCGCCGTGCCCAGGCAGGTACAGCTGGAGCGCCTGTACGACGAATACTGGGACGCCTCGATGCGGTTGAACCCGCTGCAGGCCACCTTCCAGGGCGATGCCCGCTACAACGACCAGCTGCCCAACATCCTGTCGGCCGCATGGCGCCAGCAGTCGCACGATTTCACCACCGAATGGCTGGGCAAGGTCGAGAAGGTCGGCAGTGACGGCCTGCAGGGCCAGGACCTGCTCAGCTACGAAATCTTCGTGCGCGATGCGCGCGCCTCGCTGGCGGCCGAGCGCTACCCGAGCTGGATGATGCCGATCAGCCAGTACTACAACATCGGCAGCATCATGGCGATCCTCGGCGCCGGCGCAGGCGCGCAGCCGTTCAACACGGTCAAGGATTACGACACCTGGTCGCGCCGCTCGCTGGGCATCCCCGACCTGTTCAACCAGGCCATCGACAACATGCGCCAGGGCATGAAGGCCGGCGTGGTGCAGCCGCGCGACCTGATGGAGAAGGTGCTGCCGCAGCTGGACGCGGTGATCACCCCGACCGCCGAGGAAAGCATCTTCTGGTCGCCGATCAGGACCATGCCGAGCGACATCCCGGCCGAGGAAAAAGCGCGCATCAGCGCCGAATACAAGCGCATGATCGAGCTGCGCATCATGCCGTCCTACCGCGCCCTGCGCGGCTTCATCGCCACCGAATACCTGCCGGCCACCCGCAGCAGCAGCGGCCTGGGCGCCCTGCCCGACGGCCAGGGCTGGTACGCCAACCTGATCGTGCAGACCACCGCCAGCGACCAGACCGCCGCCCAGCTGCATGCGCTGGGCGAGCAGCGCGTGCAGGAACTGAGCGCGCAGATCGCTGCGGTGATGAAAGACAACAAGCTGCGCGGCTCGCAGGCCAAGCTGCTGAAGAACATGCGCACCGACCGCCAGTTCCAGTACGGCGATGCCAACGCGCTGATCAATCGCTACCGCCAGCTGCAGCAGCAGGTGGATGCGCGCCTGCCGCAGGTGCTGGACACCCTGCCGAAGGACCGCCTGGAAGTACGCGCGGTCGAGCCGGACCGTGCACTGACCGCCGCTGCCGCCGCCTACCAGCCCGGCCAGCCGGGACAACCGGGCGTGCTCTACGTCAACACCCGCGACCTGCCCAGCCGCAAGCGCTGGAGCGTGCCGGTGCAGTACCTGCATGAAGCCATCCCCGGCCACCACGTGCAGCTGGGCCTGCAGCAGGAACTGGCCAAGCTGCCGCGCTTCCGCCGCCTGGGTGGCGACCTCGCCTTCGTCGAAGGCTGGGGCCTGTATGCCGAAACCCTCGGCGACGATCTGGGCGTCTACACCGATCCCTACGACCGTATCGGCTACCTGTACTCGCGCCTGCTGCGCGCGGCCCGCGTGGTAGCCGACACCGGCGTGCACTCGCAGGGCTGGAGCAAGCAGCAGGCAGTGAACTACCTGCAGAAAGCCGTGGACATGAGCGAGGACGACGCCAGCGCCGAAGTTGAACGGATCATGGCCCAGCCGGGCCAGGCGCTGTCCAACGTGGCGGGCCTGAGCCGCATCCTGGCCCTGCGTGACAAGGCCCGAGCGCGCCAGGGCGCAGCCTTCGACCTGCGCCGCTTCCACGCCGAAGTGCTGAAGGACGGCTCGATGCCGCTGGACGTGCTGGAGCGCAAGGTGGACCGCTGGCTTGACCAGCCCGCCGCGACGGCACCGGCCACGGCAACGCCATGACCCGCGCAGCGACCGGCGGCCTGCTGGGCATCCACCATGCCGCCGTCATCTGCAGCGATTACGCACGTTCAAAGGATTTCTACGTGCGCATCCTGGGCCTGCGCGTGCTGGCCGAGAACCACCGTGCCGCGCGCGATTCGTGGAAGCTGGACCTGGCCCTGCCCGACGGCGGCCAGCTGGAGCTGTTCTCCTTCCCCGCACCGCCGCCCCGGCCCAGCCGCCCCGAGGCCCAGGGCCTGCGCCACCTGGCCTTCCGGGTGACGGCGCTGGAACCGTTCATCCAGCGCCTGGCCGAGCATGGCGTAGCCTGCGAACCGATCCGCGTGGACGAGTACACCGGCGCCCGCTTCACCTTCTTCGCCGACCCTGACGACCTGCCGCTGGAGTTGTACGAAGTCGGTTGATCCGGGGTCGGATCCCTTGCCCACGGAAAGGGCTCCGACCCCATCCAGGCTACCCACCAGGGGTCAGAGCCCGTTGCGCAGCAACGGGATCCGACCCCGTGCCCACCATCAGCCGCAGGAACCTGTCAGAGGTGGGGCGGTGTGGGCTTGCAGGACCGCAGGCGCCATGGATGGCGCCTACGAGCCCCCATGGACGGGTTTACGGCGTGTCCTGCAAGCCCACACCGCCTCGCCTTTCCCAGCAGACCGCTCTGGCTCTGGCCTTTGACGTTGATTGCAGCAGGTGCAGGGCTGCAAGCCCTGCAAAGCCCCCCCTTCCCCATACCCCGCCGAATGGGTATACAGTCGCCCTGTACCGGCAACGTGCCGGAATGAACCCTGGGAGGGGACCATGCGCAAGACCTTCAAGACCCTGTTGCTGGCACTGCCGCTGTGCCTGGCCGCCCTGTCGGCCCAGGCCGCCGACAGCGCCGCCGGCCGCTGGAAGACCATCGACGACAAGACCGGCAAGGTGAAGTCGATCGTGGAGATCAGCCAGGCCGCCAATGGCGGGCTGAGCGGCAAGGTGGTCGAGATCCTGCAGTCCGACAAGGGTCCGAACCCCGTCTGCGACGGCTGCGAAGGCGCCAACAAGAACAAGCCGGTCAAGGGCATGACCATCCTGTGGAACCTGTCGCAGGACAAGGGCAGCCACAGCAAGTGGTCCGGCGGCACCATCCTCGACCCGGCCAACGGCAAGACCTACAAGTCCAAGCTGGAGCTGCAGCCGGGCGGTGGCAAGCTGGACGTGTCCGGCTGCATCGCCTTCATCTGCCGCACCCAGACCTGGGTCCGCGAGTAAGCCCCCCGGCCCGCGCAGCACCCCCCGTGACCCGGCCCCGGCCGGGTCACCTCGTTGCAGGCATGCGATACTCTGCGGTTCCCCTCGGCTGCACCCCGCGACCATGACCCGTACCGCGCTCGTCACCACCGCCCTGCCCTACGCCAACGGCCCCCTGCACCTGGGCCATCTGGTCGGCTACATCCAGGCTGACATCTGGGTGCGCGCGCGGCGAATGAGCGGCGGCAAGGCCTGGTTCGTGTGCGCCGACGATACCCACGGCACGCCCATCATGCTGGCCGCGGAAAAGGCCGGGGTCACCCCGGAAGCCTTCATCGCCAACATCCAGGCCGGCCATGAGCGCGATTTCGCCGCCTTCGGCGTGGCCTTCGACCACTACGACTCGACCAACTCGGCGGCCAACAAGGCGCTGACCGAGCAGTTCTACCTGAAGCTGGAAGCGGCCGGCCACATCAGCCGCCGTTCGGTCGCGCAGTTCTACGACCCGGCCAAGGGCATGTTCCTGCCCGACCGCTACATCAAGGGCATCTGCCCGAACTGCGGCAGCGCCGACCAGTACGGCGACAACTGCGAAGTCTGCGGTGCCACCTACAACCCGACCGACCTGAAGGATCCGAAGTCGGTGATCTCCGGCGCCACGCCGGAAATCCGCGATTCGGAACACTTCTTCTTCGAGGTCGGCCGTTTCGAAGGCTTCCTGCGCAGCTGGCTGGCCGGCGATGTCGCCCTGCCCGGCGTGAAGGCCAAGCTGATGGAATGGCTGGACGCCGAAGGTGGCCTGCGCGCGTGGGACATCTCGCGCGATGCGCCGTACTTTGGCTTCGAGATCCCCGGCCAGCCGGGCAAGTACTTCTACGTCTGGCTGGATGCGCCGATCGGCTACCTGTCCAGCTTCCAGACCCTGTGCGGCACGCTCGGCGAAGACTTCGAATCGCACCTGCGCGAAGGCACCAGCACCGAACTGCACCACTTCATCGGCAAGGACATCGTCAACTTCCACGGCCTGTTCTGGCCGGCGGTGCTGAACGGTACCGGCCACCGCGCGCCCACCCGCTTGCACGTCAACGGCTACCTGATGGTCGATGGCGCGAAGATGAGCAAGTCGCGCGGCACCTTCGTGATGGCGCGCACCTTCCTCGACGCCGGCCTGGAACCGGAAGCCCTGCGTTACTACTACGCAGCCAAGACCAGCGGCGGCGTGGACGACCTCGACCTGAACCTGGGTGACTTCGTCGCACGCGTGAATGCCGACCTGGTCGGCAAGTTCGTCAACCTGGCCAGCCGCTGCGCCGGCTTCATCAGCAAGCGCTTCGACGGCCTGCTGGCCGCGCAGCTGCCCGACGCCGCGCAGTACCAGCGCTTCGTCGATGGCCTGGCGCCGATCCGTGAGGCCTACGAGCGCAACGACCCGGCCGCCGCCATCCGCCTGACCATGACCCTGGCCGACGAAGCCAACCGCTACATCGACGAGGTCAAGCCGTGGGTCATCGCCAAGCAGGAAGGCGCCGATGCGCAGCTGCAGGCAGTGTGCAGCCAGGGCCTGAACCTGTTCCGCGTGCTGGTCACCGCCCTGAAGCCGGTGTTGCCGGCCACCGCCGCGCAGGCCGAGGCCTTCCTGGCCGCGCCGGTGAACGACTGGACCGCACTGGCACAGCCGCTGCTGGGCCACCGCATCGCCGAGTACACCCCGCTGTTCACCCGTATCGACCCGAAGAAGATTGACGCCATGATCGACGCCTCCAAGGACACCCTGCAGCCGGCCGCCGCTGCCGCCGCTGCCGCCCCCGCCGCCAGGACCGAAGCCGTGAAGCCGGCTGCCCCGGCCCCGGCCAAGGACGACGCGAAGAGCGCCGACGCACCGGCCTACATCGGCATCGATGATTTCGCCAAGCTCGACCTGCGCATCGGCAAGGTACTGGTGTGCGAGTTCGTGGAAGGTTCGGACAAGCTGCTGCGCTTCGAACTGGATGCCGGCGAGCTGGGCAAGCGCCAGATCTTCTCCGGCATCCGCGGCAGCTACGGCGAGCCCGAAGCGCTGGTCGGCCGCAGCGTGGTGTTCATCGCCAACCTGGCCCCGCGCAAGATGCGCTTCGGCCTGAGCGAAGGCATGATCCTGTCGGCCGGTTTCGACGGCGGCGCGCTGGCGCTGCTGGACGCCGACAGCGGCGCGCAGCCGGGCATGCCGGTCCGCTGATGCCCTGCGGGCGCGGCCCTCGCCGCGCCCTCCACGCAGACCGCCCCGGAAGGCACCGCCATGGGAGTGAGCAGGATGGAACTGGCGCTGTTCGATTTCGACCACACCGTCACCACCTGCGATACCTATGGCCGCTTCCTGCGCCGCGTGGCCACGCCGGAACAACTGGCGCGCGCGTGGTGGAAGGTCGGTCCGTGGCTGCTGGCCTACCGCCTGCGCATCATTTCCGCCGAGCGCATCCGCGCCCGCGTCACCCGCCTCACCTTCAGCGAACGCCACGCCGATGACATCGCAACGCTCGCGGCAGGTTTTGCCCGTGAGGTGCTGCCCGAAGTGGTACGCCCGGAGATGCTGGAGCAGATCCGCTGGCACAAGGAACAGCAGCACACCGTGGTGATCGTGTCCGGCTCGCTGGACCTCTACCTGAAGCCGTGGTGCGAGCAGCTGGGCCTGCAGCTGATCTGCAACCGGCTGGAAAGCCAGGACGGCCGCCTGACCGGTCGCTATGCCGGCGGTGACTGCGGCCCGCGCAAGGTCGAGCACATCCGTCGCCAGTTCGACCTGTCGCGCTACCTGCGCATCCACGCCTACGGCGACAGCTACGAAGACCGCCCGATGCTGGCCCTCGCCCACGAGCGCTGGTACCGCGGCAGACCCCTGAAGTGATTCCAACGCGCAGCCTTCGCCACGCATGAGCCTGATCCCGCCCCTGACCGAACGCCTGGACCGCTTGCTGCCGCAGACCCAATGCGGGCAATGCGGCTATGACGGCTGCCGCCCGTATGCACAGGCGATGGCGCGCGGCGACGTGGGCGTGGACCGCTGCCCGCCCGGTGGTGATGCCGGCGCACGCGCACTGGCCCAGGTGCTGGGCGTGCCCGCCGTGCCGTTCGACCGCACGCGCGGCACGCACAAGGCGCCGCAGGTCGCGCTGATCGTCGAAGCCGACTGCATCGGCTGCACCAAGTGCATCCAGGCCTGCCCGGTGGATGCCATCGTCGGCGGCGCCAAGTACATGCACACGGTGATTGCCGACCTGTGCACCGGCTGCGAGCTGTGCATTCCGCCGTGCCCGGTGGACTGCATCGATCTGGTGCCGGTGTAGCGGGCGTCTCAACCCTCGTCGCAATCGCCCTCTCCTGCGCGGTCCACGCCCTCAGATAAAGAGATGCGCCTCGCAGATTGGTCCACCGACTGTGACAGATGCGACACCGCGCTGCCGCATGCGCAGCTGCATGCAAGACTCCCGCACACGTCCTGAAACGGACCACCCGAGCAGGTGGCCGGTTTTCAAGCCACGTTCCGCCCGCCACCTTGCTGCGGCGGCAACCGATTGCCCTGAACGGAGCTGTGCCATGACCCCTTCGGACCTATCCGGCGCCTGCGCCAGCGACGCCACCGATGCAGCGGACGAGATCCAATGCGATCCCGCCAGGTTGATGGCCCTGCTGCAGAAGATCAGTGCAGGTGCCCCCGCCGGTGGATTCCTGTGGCCGGAAGGCTGCTTCCTGTCCGGCGGCCACGTGGGCCTGACCGAGGCCGACCGCATTCTGGCCGGCCTGCGCGTGGTGCAGGAAGTCGTGCTTGCCGCCGAACGCAGCCGGGGTCATGACGACGCCGACGAATACGTTGGCGACCGCTTCATGGCAAGCCTGATGCAGGCGTGCATCGCGCTCTCGGCAGACGCCGCCAGCAGGATCCATTCGCAGTAACTGCAGCGGGGCCAGAGCCCTCTCCGCGGGAGAGGGATCAGACCCCGGCTCACGGAATTACGGCACGGCCGCCGTGATCACGATCTCGACCTTCCACTCCGCATGCGCCAGCTTCGCTTCAAACGTCGCACGCGCCGGGGTCGCACCTTCAACCACCCACTCGTCCCACGCCTTGTTCATGCCGTCGAAATCGGCAATGTCGGCCAGGAACACTTCCGCGCGCAGCACGTGCTGGCGATCACTGGCCACCTGCGCCAGCAGCTTGTCGATCTCCGCCAGTACCTGCCGGGTCTGCCCGGTGATGTCCTGGCTGGTGTCTTCCGGAATCTGGCCGGAAAGGTAGGCGACCTTGTTGTGCACGGTCATCTCGGACATGCGCGGTCCGATGTCGTAACGCTCCATCATGGGCGTGGCTCCTGCGGGTGGACAGGCCTTCATTCTCACCCAGCCGGGGCCGGAAGTGTGTACCCGGCGCGGCCGCTCGTTGCCGCCAATCGCCGCACAGTGCCGGTGCTGGTCAAACGCGATCGACAGGCGCACGATGCGCCACGTTCACGTTGACACCACCCTCGCCCCCGCTGACGCACCCTTGCGCCGATGACCCACGCCCCCGATTCCACCACCGCTTCCCATACCCCGGCATGGAAGCGGGTCCTGACCATCGTCATCCCGCTGCTGATCCTGGCGCTGGCCCTGCACGGGCTCGCCAACGAATTCGACGAGCATGGCTACCGTGCCATCCGCGACGCCTTCCACAAGCTGACCGGCGCGCAGATCGCGCTGACCGTGCTGCTGGGCCTGGCCAGCTACGCCTGCCTGATCGGCTTTGATGCCATCGGCCTGCGCCGCAGTGGCATCCGCGTGCATCCCGCACGCGTGGGCATCACCGCGTTCCTGGCCCACACCCTGGGCCAGACCGTGGGCTTTGCCGCATTGACCGGTGGCGCGGTGCGCCTGCGCGGCTACCGCAGCGCCGGCCTGGACCTGGCGCAGATCGGCCAGGTGGTACTGATGAGCACGCTGGGCTTCGTGTTCGGTGCCTGGCTGCTGATCGGCGTGGCGCTGTGCATGGAACCGGCCGCGGCCGCGCTGGCCCTGCCGCTGGACCCGGCGGCGGTGCGCGTGGTCGGCATCCTCGCCCTGCTCGCCTACGCCGCCACCGTGCTGCTGGTCGGCCGCAACGGGCGCCAGTTCCGCATCTTCGGCCATGGCCTGTGGCTGCCCGACCGCCGCACCATGCTCGGCGTCACCGTGCTCAGCGTCATCGAACTGGTGCTGGCCAGCGCCGCGTTCTACGTGCTGCTGCCCGACTCCACGCCCACCGGCCTGCCCGGCTTCGTCGGCCTGTACCTGGTGGCCGTGCTGGCCGGCCTGGTGTCCACAGTGCCGGCTGGCCTGGGCGTGTTCGAGTGGAGCCTGCTGAAGCTGCTGCCGCAGGTCGCACCGGCCGCAGTGCTGGCCGCCGCGCTGATCTACCGCGTCACCTACTACGTGCTGCCGCTGCTGCTGGCCACCCTGCTCGCCCTTGCCCCGGCCCTGCGCCAGCCACTGCAGGCCAGCGCCGGCGCCACCCGCGCCGGCTGGCACGCGCTGCGGCCATGGCTGCCGCAGATCATCGCCCTGGCCGCCTTCAGCATCGGTGCCGCGCTGGTCATCGATGGCACGCTGCCGACACCGCGCCGCCATCTCCTCAACGCCTCGCTGCCCATCCTGGAAACCTCGCACCTGATCGGCAGCCTCGGCGGCGTGGCCCTGCTGCTGATCGGCCAGGGCCTGGCCCGGCGCAGCCATGCCGCGTGGATGCTGGCGATGGCGGTATGCGTGGTCACGCCACTGCCGCTGTGGCTGCGCGGCGGCCAACCGCTGATTGCCGTATCGGCGCTGCTGGTGGCGATGGCGCTGTGGGCCGCGCGCCGCGAGTTCTACCGCCAGGGCGCGCTGCTGGATGAGGCCTGGTCGTGGCCGTGGCTGCGCAACCTCGGCCTGGTGCTGGTGGCGGTGACCTGGCTGCTGTTCTTCACCTACAGCCACGTCGAATACCAGAACGAACTGTGGTGGCAGTTCGCGGTGTCGGGCAACGCGCCGCGTGCGCTGCGCGCGTTGCTGGTGGTGGCCATCGCGCTGGTGATGTTCGGCCTGGCGCGCCTGCTGCACAGCACGCGCACCCCGTTGCCGGCTGCCGACGATGCCACCCTGCAGGCGCTGGCACCGGTGCTGGCCGGCGCCACCGACACCCAGGCCTGCCTGGTGCTGACCGCCGACAAGGCGGTGCTGCGCGACGAGGCGAAACAGGGCTTCGTGATGATGCAGCGCTATGGTGGCTCGCTGATCGCGATGGGCGATCCGGTCGGCCCGCCGGAGGTGGCCCGTGCGCTGATCTGGCGCTTCCGCGAGGAAGCCGACCGGCTTGGCCTGCGCCCGGTGTTCTACCAGGTAGGCGAGGCATACTGGCAGACCTACCTGGACCTGGGCCTGGGCCTGGTCAAGCTGGGCGAAGAGGCGATGGTGCCGCTGCACGACTTCGGCCTGGAAGGACGCGAACGCGCCGACCTGCGCCAGGCCTGGAACCGCGGCAAGCGCAGCGGCCTGTCATTCCGGGTGGCGCCGGTGGAGGAGATTCCCGAACTGCTGCCGCGCCTGCACGCCATTTCCAACGCCTGGCTGGACGACAAGGCCGGCGACGAAAAGGGGTTCTCGCTGGGCAGTTTCGATCCCGGCTATCTGGTGCGCTTCCCGGTGGCGCTGGTCGAGGCCGAAGGTGAGATCGTGGCCTTCGCCAACCTGTGGCAGGCGCCGGCCGGGGCTGAGCTGTCGGTGGACCTGATGCGCCACGTCAATGAAGCGCCGAAGGGCACGATGGATTTCCTGTTCATCGAACTGTTCCTGTGGGGACGCGCGCAGGGCTATGCGCGCTTCTCGCTGGGCATGGCGCCGCTGTCCGGGCTGGCCCAGCACCGCCTGGCCGGCCGCTGGAACCGCCTCGCCGGCCTGCTGGCGCGGCATGGTGAACGCTTCTATGGCTTCAGTGGCCTGCGCCGTTTCAAGTCGAAGTTCGACCCGCAGTGGCGCCCGCGTTACCTCGCCGCACCGGGTGGCATGCACCTGCCGGCGGCACTGCTGGATGCCACGCGGTTGATCTCGCTGGACCCGCGGCGCGGCTGATGGAAAGTTTCGCCGGGCATGGCCCGGCGCTACCGGTGGGTGCGGCCTACGCGCCGCCCTTGAGGATCACCTCAGCCAAACGATCGTAATCACCGTTGAAGTGATGGTCGCCCGGCAGCTTCACCTTCTGCACGCCATCGTTGGCCGGCAGGTCCGGGCACAACGCGTCCTCGTCATCCTTGCCGTACACGCACAGCGTCTTGGCCGCGGGCAGCTTCGCCACTTCCGGTGCGATCGGCAGGCCGCCGCCGCCACCGCCCAGCCAGTTGCTGACGTGGAATTCAAAATCGGCCTTGCGCCCCACCGACAGCAGCGCGATGCGCTCGATGCCGTCGCGGGTGCCCGCGTCGAGCTGGTTGATGGTGGCCGGCAGGACATCGGCGCCCTGCGAGAAACCGACCAGCATCACTTTGTCGCGGCGCCATTGCTGCTTGTAGTGGGCGATGATCCTCTGCAGGTCGGCGGCGAAGCCCTTGGGCGTGCGCTCGCTCCAGAAGTAGCGCAGTGAATCGATGCCGACCACGGCCACGCCATGCTCGCTCAGCGACGAGGCAACGTTCTTGTCCAGGCCGGCCCAGCCGCCGTCGCCCGACACGAAGATGGCCAGGGTATCGCCGTTGCCGGTGGCCGGCACTTCCACCACCGGCAGTCCCTTCAATGCATCCGGTGGCGGTGCCAGGCTCACTCCGGCCTGTGCGCCGACCACCCGTGCCGCGGCCACCAGGCCGGGCGAGGCATCACCGCGGGCAGTGCGCTTGAACTCACGCGCCATCGCCACCTGCTGCACGAACGCACTGGCCTGGCCGGCCTTGCAGGCATTGCCGCCGGCCGCGCTCAGCCACGGGAAATTCAGATCGGTCGGCTGCAGCCGGTTGTGCTTCACGCCATCGCCGCAGACCATGCGCTCATGGCTGTGGTCGGGGCAGAAGCCCGTGGTCAGCAGCCCGGCAAACACCTGCGTGTCGGCCTGCGCAGCCAGCGTATAGGCCATTTCCGCGCCTTCGCCATCACCGCCAACCAGCGGCAGGTGGTAGCCCGGCAGGTGCAGCGAGGCCTGCAGCCAGCGCGAGAAATTCTCGACGTCACCCGCACCGAACGAACAGGTCGGATTGCCTTCGCGCTTGAGCACGCCACGCAGGTGGCTGATGTCCACCGCCGCCACCAGGGCACCGTCGGCACGCAGGGCTTCAATCGGCAATCGGCTGGTATCGCCACCGGCAGTCGGTTCATGGAACCAGATCACCACCCGCTGCGGTGTTCCCGCAGGCATGTGCACCGGTATCTGGTCGAAGCGCCCATGGCTGAACTGCTGCACGTTCGCCGCCGCCATGGCCGGCAACGCAGCCAGCGCCAGCACCACACCCATTGCCCTGCCCAGCCCTGCACGCTTCATATCGCATCCCCGGTGGAATGCGCACACGATACGCCGCCACCGCGTGCACGGCACGTACCCGTGCAGGCCGTTGGGGATTCAGTCGGATGCGCTGCGCTGGCCGCGGCGGTACAGGGCAAAAGCCAGCCACAGCAGCCAGCCGGCAATCACCACGATCACTGCCTTCTGGCCCAGCCCACGTGGTGGCCCGGCCCGCCACAACACGTGCAGCCACAGCAGGACAAACGCCAGCCACGCCCAGCCCCACAGCAGGGCTGCACTGCGCTGCCAGCCCGGTTCGCGGCGCAGGTACCACGCCTGCAGCAGCATGCCGACGCTGGCGCACAGGAACGCGGTGTTGGCCGCCAGGCCATGCACCAGCGGCGCCAGCAGTGGCGTCGCTGAGGGCAACCAGCTGTCGCCGATGGAAACGGTGGCCAGGCCGAGCGCAGCCACGGTGAACAGCAGCGGTGCGGCGGCACTGCGCCGCGGCCCCGTGCTGTGCCGGTACAGCGCGATGCCCAGCACGGCGATGGCCAGCGCCAGCAGGCAGTAGGCACTGCGCAGCGCCAGCCCCCAGGGGCCATGCAGGTACAGGCTGAGGGTGGCCTGCACCCAGTCCAGGTCAGCGCGCGCGAACTGGGTCCACACGGCAGTGGCGATGAACAGCAGCAGCGCAACGATGGCCAGCAACGCCGCCGGCCGCGCGCGCGTCACGGTGTCTCCTGCGGGTGCCGCGCCTGCCACTCGGACAGCGCCTTGCGGTAGCGCTGCAGCTCGTCCGAATACAGGTCGAGCACGCACAGCGGGCAGCCGCTGCCGCAGCACTCGTTGGGGCCGGGCTCTTCCGGCGGCAGCGGGCGCGGATCGGGATCAGGTGCGGGCACGGGGTCAGTCACGGGCAGGCAGGACGTTGCGGACAGGCGCCCAGTGTAACGGCCCGGCTCAGGCGTCCAGTTGTCGGCGCAGGTTGGCGCGCGCGGCCGCGTCCAGGCGCTGGTGGAAGAAATCGCTGAGGAAGATGCGCGGCGCGCGCAGCAGGCCCTGCAGGAAACGGCGGCGGCCAGCGCGATAGAGGAAGCCCGGCACCACGCCCTGGTACTCCTCGGCCACGCCGCGGTCGTAGGCGGAAAACACCGCTTCGGGCGCGGCCAGGATGGCCATGTCGCAATCCAGGAACAGGGCCGCCTCGGCATCCACGTCGTCCGGTCCCAGTTCGCCGTGGCGCGCGGTCAGCAGGATCAACTGCTCCACCCGTGCCGCATCCACGCCGGCCAGCTCCGGCGCCTGGGCCATGGCCCGGCGGGCCAGTTCGGCCGAACGCGCTTCGTTGTCCTTGCGCCCCGCCTGGTAGATGGCGTCGTGGTAGAGCACCGCCAGGTACACCTCGGCCGGCTGCTGCCAGCCGGGTCCGGCGGCAACGTCCTGGCAGTGCTGCAGCACCGCGCGCACGTGGCCGAAGTGATGGTAGGCGCGCGGTGGCGTGGCGTAGGCATCCTGCAGTGCCTGCCACTGCGCTGGTGCCAGCGGGATCGGGGCGAAGTCCATGCACGGATCATCCCGCCGGCAGCCGCTGCGGGCAAGCTGGACAATTTTTCACCAGCCGCTCACATCGCCTGCGCGGCAACGCTGGCAACGGGTTGTCCACAGCTTTGTCGCGGGCTGGTCCACACCGGGTGTGGATGAACCTGTGCCGCCGACCAATGGTCGATACCGGCCTGCCCACGCAGGTCTACACTGCCGGAAGGCGGGGCTGCCCGCCGCTGCAGGGAACTGCCATGCGCCGTCTTGCCGCTTGTTGCCTTGCCCCCTTGCTGGCTGCCACTGGTGCGTCCAGCGCCCTGGCCCAGGACCCGCCGCCACCGGCGCCGTATGTGGCACCGGCCGCGCCGGTTGCAGTGGCCAGCGTGCCGACCCCCGAACAGGTGCTGGCCATTCCCGCGCCGCTGCGGCAGATGCTGCAGGCACGGGTGATCGCCCGCCACAGCTCACGCGAGCAGCGCCTGCAGGCGCTGGCCGAGATGATCTTCGGTGCGCAGGCACTCGACCTGCAGTACGACCCCAATGCGACCTACACGCTTTCGGAAATCTGGCAGAAGCGGCAGGCCAACTGCCTGGCCTTCACCCTGCTGTTTGCCACGCTTGCGCGCGAGGCGGGCATCCAGGCAAGCGTGCAGGAAGTGGATCGCGTCGTGTCCTGGTACCAGGACCAGGACCAGGGCGTGGTCTACAGCGTGGGCCACGTCAATGTAGGCGTGGTGGTGAACGGGCGCAGCGGCACCGTCGACCTGGACCGCAACATCCTCTATGACCGCCGCGGCCCGCATGCGATCACGCTGGACCGGGCGCTGGCGCATTTCTACAACAACCGCGGCGCCGAGAGGATGACCGCCGGTGACATGGCCGGCGCGCGCGACTTCTTCAACGCCGCACTGGCCCGCGCGCCGGATTTCGCACCCGCCTGGAACAACCTCGGCGTGCTGGACAGCCGCCAGGGTGACCTCGCCGGCGCGCGCGCCTCGCTGGAAAAGGCGCTGCGGCTGGATGCCCGCGAGGATTCGGCACTGGTCAACGCCAGCGTGCTCTACCGCAGCCTGGGCCTGGTCACGCAGGCGCAGGCGCTGGAGCAGCGGTTGATGGCCGTGCAGCGCAATGATCCGTTCGCCCAGTACATGGCCGGTGCCGCCGCGGAGCGCAGTGGCGACCTGGCCCTGGCGATCCGCTATTACCGGCGCGCGGTGCAGCTGTACGACAACGCGCACCAGTTCCATTTCGGGCTGGCGCGCGCGTATTTCCTCAGTGGGCAGTTGGCGCGTGCCGACCGCGAGCTGACGCGGGCACGTGCGCTGGGCGGCAACAGCAACCAGCAGCGCTACCAGGCCAAGCTGGACGGCCTGTCGCGCCTGCGCACGCAGCAGGCGCGGCGCTGAGGACGGCTCAGGCCTTCTTGAGGAAGCAGGTCTTCAGCACCAGGCCCTTGATCTTGTCCGAGTTGCCTTCGATGTGTTCGGCGTCGTCCTCGACCAGGCGGATGTTGCGGATGACCGTGCCCTGCTTGAGCGGGATGGACGAGCCCTTGACCTTCAGGTCCTTGATGACGGTGACGGTGTCGCCGGCCTGCAGGGTGTTGCCGTTGCTGTCACGCACGACCAGGGCCGCGCCGGCGCCCTCCTCGGCGGTCCACTCGAAACCGCAGTCGGCGCAGATCCACAGCGCGCCATCGGCATAGGTGTTTTCCAGGGTGCACTGCGGGCAGGCGGGAGCGGACGACATCAGCAAGTACCTCAAAATGAATCAACGGCCGCCATTGTAACCGGCTGCTGGTTTTGCTCATTTTTCCGGTGTGTGGCGCTTCGATTGATATCGGTTTGAGGCGGAGGGGCGGGCTGGCCAAGACACGCCGTAAACCCATCCATGGGGGCTCGATGGCGCCATCCATGGCGCCAACGGTCTTGGCCAGCCCGCCCCTCCGCCTCCGGACAGTTTCCCGCGCCGGCGGCCGGGACAATCAAAAGCCAGGGCTGCTGCTTTGCCGTTTGCTGCCGCAGCGCACGGGAACTGTCATGGCGGCGTGGGGAGGGGCGGACGGGACCGTAGGCGCCATGGGCCCGAGGCATGCCTCGGGCGGGTTGGGCAGGACGCCCAACCCCGGTCTTGCCGTGTGCGCAGGACAGCGCACACGAGCAAGGCGCCTACGAGCTACATGGACGTATTTACCGCGTGTCCCGTCCGCCCCTCCCCGCGCCGCCCGAGCGATCCAGGGAGGCGCTGAACCCATCCGAAGCAGAGGGGGAACTTGCAGGAAGACCCGATCTGCAGCAGAGTGCGCGGCCCCCGCCCGCCCCCGGATCTCCCCATGCGCCTTGGCATCGACTTCGGTACCAGCAACTCCGCCGCCGCCATCGTCCGTGATGGACAGCTGCTGCCGATCCGCTTCGGTGACGCCGAACAGTTCCGTACCAGCGTGTATTTCCCCGGCGTGGTGCCCGACCCGGACGACTTCCAGCTCGACGCCGGCCAGGAACACGAACTGCAGCAGATGATCGACAGCGCCGCCCGTGCCGCGCGCGCCGCCGGCCAGGAACGCACCCCGCAGGCACTGCGCCGCGAAGCGCTGCGCGCCCTGCGCCGCGAATGGATGGAAGCCCGCGCCGGCAAGGAACGCAGCGCCAGCGACCTGCTGCAGAACGCCATCTACGGCGATGACGCCCTGGAAGCCTATTTCGAGGAGCACGAAGGCAACCTCGTGCAGAGCCCGAAGTCGATGCTCGGCTACAACCTGCACCCGCGCGCGCGGCAGACCATCACCGGCATCGCCGCGCACATCCTCGAACACATCCGCCTGACCGCCAGTGCCCAGCTCGGCCAGCCGCTGCGCGCGGCCCTGCTCGGACGCCCGGTGCAGTTCCGCAGCTCGATCGGCGCCGCCGGCAACGACCAGGCGCTGGACATCCTGCGCGAGGCCGCCACCCAGGCCGGCTTCGACCAGATCGACTTCCTCGAGGAACCGGCGGCGGCGGCCATGCATTACCACGCCGAAAGCCGCGAGCGGCACCAGGCCGTCATCGTCGACATCGGCGGCGGCACCACCGACATCGCCCACGCCGAAGTGGGCGGCGATGCCGCTCCGCGCATCCATCGCGCCTGGGGTATCGCCCGCGGCGGTACCGATATCGATCTGTCGCTGAGCCTGTCCAGCTACATGCCGCTGTTCGGCCGCGGCATCACCCGCGTGCCCGCCCACCACTACGTGGAAGCGGCCACGGTGCAGGACATGACCCGCCAGCGCGACTTCCGCCAGCACAAGTACGACCACGTGGATGATCCATGGGGTTCGCGCCTGCAGGCGCTGCAGGACACCGGCAACACCGCACGCCTGTACCGCGACGTCGAACGCGCCAAGATCGCCCTGAGCAGCAGCCCCAGCCACCGCAGCACCCTGGATTACATCGCCCGCGACCTGCATGCCGACAGCAGCACCGAAGGCCTGGCCACCGCCGCCTCTGGCTACCTGGCCCAGATCCGCGAGCTGCTGGCCCAGGTCCGCAGCGATATCGGCGGCGACCCGGATGCGGTGTTCCTGACCGGCGGCATGTCCCGCGCCGGCTACCTGCGGCAGGCGGCGGCCGAGGCCTTCCCCGGCGCCCGCATGGTCCATGGCGAGCCCTCGCTGGGCGTGGTCCAGGGCCTGGCGCTCGCGGCAGCCAGCCGGGATTAACAAAACGTTACGCGGAGTTTGCTACCCTCGGTAGGCTTGATAGGGTTCTACCTTCCGCCGGCTGCGCCGGTGTGTGTACCCGGGTAGGGTCCGGCCCGCTTGGCGGGCCTTGCGGCCATGCCTTCTGGCTCGTTCATGGTCCGCGTACTACCCGAGCCGCCATCGAGACCCGCCTTGGGCACCCGCCTGGCCCCTGTGGCCGCACAACCTGAAGAAGCACCTGCACCCATCGACTGCCGCCGTTGTGACGCGGTCTGTTGCCGGTTGCCCGTGCTGCTGCAGGCCGGCGACGACGTGCCCAGCCAGTATACCTCGCGCGACAGGCACGGCCGTGCCGTGATGGCGCGCAATGACGAGGGCTGGTGCGCGGCGATCGATCCCTATCACCTGCGCTGCACGATCTATTCGCAGCGCCCGGCGATCTGCCGCCAGTTTTCGATGGGTGGCGACGACTGCCGCCGCGAGCGGCAGGATTACCTGCGCCAGGCTGATGCCTGGTCGCTTTCCTCCCCTTCCACCTGACAGGAGCAACCATGCCCCGCAAGGCAAAGACCCCCGCGAAGGCTACCAACAGCATCCGCAGCGAACGCAAGGGCGCGGCCGCCAGCACCACGGTCAGCAGCGATTCGATTGCGTCCGATCTGGCCGCGTTCCGCAAGAGCGGTGGCAAGATCGAAGTGCTTGGCACCACCTGGGCGCTGAAGAAAGCCAGCTGACCCACCCTGACCGCGGCGGCGCTGCCGCCGCGGCCTGCCGGGCCGCGCTCAGCGGTCCAGGCTGACCCGCACGCTGCCCGAGTGCGACTGGATGCGGATGTCACCATCGCCACCGCCCAGCTTCGTATCGAGACTGCTGCCCGGCCCATAGCGCGGCCGCTCCACGGTGCCGGCATCACTGTTGATCGAACCGGCGAAGCTGTTCACCGACAGCTGGGCCGAGACCTTGACCGGCAACCGCAGGTTGACCGAAGCGCTGACCGATTCGACGTTGATGCGACCGCCCGGGGCCAGGCCCGACGTGGCCAGGTCGATGCCGCCGGAGACCGTCTCCACCGCCAGGCGCTGGATGCGGCCGGCATCCACGCCGACCCGCCCGGACACCGTCTGCGCGCCGATATCCCCTGACACGCCCCCACCCGCCTCGATGCGGCCACTGACGGTGTTCACGTCCAAGCGCGGCGTCTGCAGCTTGGCGATGACGTTGCCGCTGACCGTGTTGAGCTTGCTGTCGCCACTGCGCCCGGCGGCGTTGAGGTTGCCACTGACCGTATCGGCCTGCAGCCGGCGCACGTCGATGCCGCTGATGTCCTGGTCGGCACTGACCGTGCTCAGCAGCAGTTCCGAGGCACGCGGGACATTCAACACCAGGGTGGCCGTGCCGTTGGTGTGGCGCCGCGGGTATTCCACTTCCCAGCGCACGCGGTTGGCGCTCTTTTCCTGCCGCAGCTGCAGCCCATCGCCGAGGCTGCCGGTCAGCTGCACTTCGTTGCGGTCCCAGCCGCGCACGGTGACCTTGCCGGCCACGTTGCTCAGCTCGATGCGGCCACCGCTGGCCAGGGTGTGGCGCTCATCCACGCGTGTATCGGCCAGGGCCAGGGCAGGCAGCAGCAGCAAGGCAGCGCAGAGCGGGAAAAGGGTTCGCATGGGGGTCTCTCCTCAGGTTGTCAGTCCGGCCGCGGCGGCCTGCGCCGCCTGCCGGGTCAGTTCCAGCCGCAGCGTATAGGTACGCTTGAGCTGTCCAAGCAGGTGCGGTGCGCGCGGGTCCTGCGCCAGCGCGGCACGGATCTGTGCCGCGCTTTCATCCAGTTCGTGCAGGGCCGGCTGCCATTCCGCGGCGCGGGCACCGGGCAGCGATGCCACGGCCTGCTGGTACTGCTCGGTCATCGCCGCTGCCTGCAGCTGCAGCATCGATGGTGCAGGTGCAGGCAGGGGTGCCTGCCGCCACGGAGCCACCGCATACACCGCCAGGCCGGCGGCCAGCGCAGCGCCTGCTGGCAGCCACCAGCGCGGGCGGGCACGGCGCGGCAGGGCCACGACGTTGCCGGGATGCTCCACCGCTGCCGGTGCCGCTTCGCGCGGTGGCAACTGCGCCGCCAGGCGTGCCCAGCCATCGGCCGGTGGCATTCGCTCCCCGGGCAGTGCCCGCAGCCGCGCCTGCAGCGCAGGGTCGTGGTCGTGGTCGTGGTCGGTTTCGTGGGTACTCATGTCATGTCTCCCAGACGCGCGCGCAACAGGCTCCGCGCGCGGTGCAACTGTGCCTTGGAACTGCCGACGGCCATCTGCAGCTGTTCGGCGATTTCCTGGTGTTTCCAGCCTTGGATGTCGTGCAGCACCAGCACCGCACGCGCCCGGGGTGGCAGCGTCGCCAGCGCGCGTTCCAGATCGCGCTCGGTGCCGGCGCAGCGATCGTGCACGGCCAGCTCCTGCAGGCCGCCATCGACCTCGTCCAGGCTGTCATGGTCCGGCCCGGCGGCGCGGCCGCGCAGCTCCATCAGCGCTGCGTTGACGCCCAGCCGGTGCAGCCAGGTCGACAGGCTGCTTTCGAAGCGGAACCCCGGCAGCGCCTTCCAGGCCTGCAGGAAAGCTTCCTGCAGCGCATCCTCGGCGCGCGCCTGCTGGCCGCCGCACAGGCGCCACAACACCGCAAACACGCGTGGCGAATGGCGCCGGTAGAGCTGTTCGTAGGCCCCCATGTCGCCCGCCGCCGCGGCCCGCACCAGGGCGGGTTCGTCGACGGCGTCGGCGTCGGTGGTGGCAGGCAGCGCGGGCATGGTGGTGTCGAGCATATCGCTTGGATGCGGCGACGCTGGAAAAGGTTTAAGGCCGATTGGAGGCGGCGCCATTGCAACCTTTTCGATGCTGGCTGCATCCATGCAGGGTCCTTGGTGAAAATCCCCGGAGTCCCGCCATGTCCAGCTCCTCCTGCGCCGCCCTGCTGGTGATCGTCGCCTGCGTCGTGCTGCAGGCCCTGGACCTGTCGCTGCAGCTTCGCGCGGACAGCAGCCAGGCCTGCCTGCATCAGCATCGGCAGGCGGTGGTCTGCGTGGCCTGGCCAGGATCGGTCGAAACCCCGGCACGCGCCGGGTAACATCAAGGGCCGTTATCGCCACGTGTTGTCGCCCCATGATGTTGTCGCTGAAGGATCACCTGCCCGCCTGGAGCCACCCGTGGCTGAACTACATCGGCATCGCCCTGCAGATCGTGCTGGTGCTGGTGGTTGCCTGGCTGCTGCGGGTACTGGCCCGCCGCCTGATCCGCCGTTTCGCCGAGCACTACACGCTGCCGCCGGAGATGGCGATGGGCGCGCGCCGGATCACCAGTTTCGTGGTCTATTTCAGTGCGCTGCTGTACATCCTCAGTCTGCTGGGCGCGAAGCCATCGGTGCTGTGGACGGCCTTCACCGGTTTTGCCGCCGTGGGCGCGGTGGCGTTCTTCGCGGCGTGGAGCGTGCTGTCGAACATTTTCTGCACGCTGCTGATCTTCACCACCCGTCCGTTCCGCCTGCATGACTACATCGAGGTGCTGGAGAACGGCGAGAAGCCGGGGCTGAAGGGCCGGGTGATCGACGTGAACCTGATCTACACGACGCTGCAGGAAACGGGCAACGGCCACGAGGGCACGGTGCTGCAGTTGCCGAACAACCTGTTCTTCCAGCGCACGGTACGGCGCTGGCGGGATCCCTCGCAGGCCCCGGGTGGCATCCAGGGCGACGGCTGAGGGGTGTGGGGTTTTTGCAGGGCTGCGCCCTGCACCTGCAGAGGCCACAGCAAGAGCAGAAGCTGGCTTTCCGTGGGTTGGCGGGGCGGGTCCGGTTGAGGGGGACGCCGTAAACCCATCCATGGGGGCTTGGTCGCGCCATCCATGGCGCTCACACCCCCTCAACCGGACCCACCCCGCCTTCGACAGAGTTCCGCGATCTGTTGGAACGGCGTTCTGCTTTGGTGGTGCCGACCGTTGGTCGGCACGGAGTTGGATCCAATTTTGAATATCGATATCTGACAGATTTCATCCACGCATGGCGTGGATCTACTGGGACGGCGTTCTGCTTTGGTAGGTGTCGACCTTGGTCGACACGGATGAATTCATTCGATATCTGACAGATGTGCCGACCAACGGTCGGCACCCACCAACAGCGCGCGGAATCTGTCAGAGGCGGGGCGGTGTGGGTGGGCAGGACCGTTGGCGCCATGGATGGCGCCATCGAGCCCCCATGGATGGGTTTACGGCGTGTCCTGCCCACCCACACCGCCCCGCCATCCCACGGAATGCAGCCTTTTGACGTTGCTTTCGCTCTGGCTCTGGCTTCGGCAGGTGCAGGGCGCAGCCCTGCAATAGAACCCCCTACCTCAACTGGCTGTCCTTGCTGCCACGCCGGTTGTAACCAGCATGCGCCTGCTCCTCGTCGTCCAGCGCCTGCTGGCAGGCCACGCACAGCCGTACGCCGGGCACGGCCTGGCGCCGCGCCAACGGAATGGGCGCGTCGCATTCCTCGCAGTGTTCCAGGCCCGGGCCTTCGCGCAGCTGGCGCCGCGCGCGGGCAATCGCATCGTCGACAGTGGCGTCGATCTGGTCCTGGACCGCGCCGTCTCCCGCCCAACCGGTGGCCATGGCCATCCTCCGCAGGTGTGTCGCCTGATATGGGGACGATCCACACCGCCGCAAACGATCGCGCCGGGCCGTGCCCGGCGGTCGTACCCGTTGGTTCAGCCGCGCCTTACCAGACCAGGTCGTCCGGCACCTGGAACTGGGCGTAGTAGGCGTCGTCCTCGGCGTTTCCGGTGGAAATCTCCGCGGTCGAGCCCGGCTGGCCGTGGTCGACGATGATCGCCTCCGGGGCACGCTCGCGCACCTTCTCGGCGGCGGCACGCGGCAGCAGCGCGTAGCCCTCGCCCTGGGCAACGATGACCAGCACGCCCACCGACAGCGCCTTGCGCAGCTTGGGGTCGATCAGCAGGGTGCGGATCGCTCCGCCGTCGCTGAAGCGGTATTCGTCGTCGCCCTTGTGGGGCACGGCATGGGCCGTGATGATCTGCTTCGCCTGCGCCTTCTGTTCAGCCAGCTTGGCCTGGGCGTTGCGCTCGGCGGCAAGGGCGCGGTCGCGCTCGACCTTCTCGGCGCGGGCGCGTTCAGCTTCCCGCTGGACCTCGGCCGAGGTCGATTCGGCCTTGCCCTGGCGGGCCTTGGCCTGCGCGCTCGCGGCGGCGCTGGCCTGCGACTTCTTGGCCAGGCCGGCCTTGAGCAATTGTTCCTGCAGCGCGTTGGGCTTTGCCATGGTCGTTGCGTACCGCGTGTAATCTTGGATGCCCCATTCTACCGACGCCCCGCCGCCCCTGCATGGCAGTCCTGAAGTACCTCACCGGCTATCCCGAACCCCTGGTCGCCCAGGTCAGCGAACTGCTGGCCCAGGGCAAGCTCGGCCCCTGGCTGCAGCAGCGCTACCCCGACCCGCACGAGGTGCGCAGCGACCGCCAGCTGTACGACTACACCCAGGACCTGAAGGACCGTTACCTGCGCAAATCGGTACCGCTCAACAAGGTCTGCTACGACAACACGCTGGAAGTCATCAAGCATGCGCTGGGCACCCACACCGCCATTTCCCGCGTGCATGGCGGCCGCCTCAAGGCCAGCCGCGAGATCCGCATCGCCACCGTGTTCCGCCAGGCGCCGGCGGCCTTCCTGCGCATGATCGTGGTGCACGAACTGGCCCACCTGAAGGAAGCCGACCACAACAAGGCCTTCTACCAGCTGTGCCAGCACATGGAGCCGGACTACCTGCAGCTGGAGTTCGATACCCGCCTGTACCTGACCGAGCTGGCCAACCGCAGCCAGCGCTGACCGGCCGCAGCAGCTACACTGCGCGCCCCCTGACCGACCTGCCCGCCATGGAACCGACCCGCCTCGACAAACGCCTGTCCGCCCTGCTGGGGATCCCGCGCGGCGAAGCGCGCCGCTACATCGAAGGTGGCTGGGTGACGGTCAACGGCGAGGTGGTGGAGCAGCCGCAGCGCCCGGTCGATGAGAGCGCCGTGATCGTGATGGCCGAACAGGCCGAAGACAGCAAGGCCGAGCGGGTCACCATGCTGCTGCACAAGCCGGCCGGCGTCGCCGCCGAGACGCTGTGCGCGCTGGTCAGCAGCGCCACCCGCAGCGAGCTCGATGCCAGCGACATCCGCCCGCTGCAGCGTCATTTCCACGGGCTGCAGCTGGCGGCATCGCTGCCGGCCGCCGACAGTGGCCTGGTGGTGGTCAGCCAGGACCCGGCCACCCTCGCCCACCTGCAGCGCAACCTGGGCCGCACCGAGCAGGAGTACCTGGTGGAAGTGGCCGACGGTGGCCCGGAGCGCGGCCCCTGGCTGATGGCCCGGCTGCAGCACGAATCCGGCGGCGCCAAGGTCAGCTGGCAGAACGAGCAGCGCCTGCGTTTTGCCGGCAAGGGCCTGACCGCCAAGGGCCTGCGGACGGCGGTCGGCAACGCCGGCCTGCAGGTTGCCGCGGTTCGCCGCCTGCGTATCGGCCGCGTGGCCCTGGGGCCGCTGCCGCCGGCGCAGTGGCGTTACCTGGGCAGTGACGAGCGGTTCTGAGCCTGCGGGGTCAGAGCCCGTGCCGCAGGCACGGGCTCTGACCCCATCCAACATTCCGGGGTCAGAGCCCTTGCCTGCTGCAAGGGATCCGACCCCGCTTTGCCGGCAGAAGCCATCCACGCATGGCGTGGATCTACCATGGGGGCATGAACCTGACCCTGCCGCCCTGGCGACGCGTACTGCGTGTCGTCGCACTCATCATCGCCGCCCTGCTGGTGCTGGTGCTGTCCGGCCTGCTGCTGGCCGACCACCTGACGCCGCAGGCGCGGGGGCCTGTCTCGCACGTGCTGCCGCTGCAGCCGGCGCAGACCGCCATCGATCGCCAGCTGGTGCCCGAACAGGACGCGCGCCCCGGCCAATCGGGCGTGGCGTTCCTCAGCGATGGCATGGATGCATTCGCCGCGCGCGCGAAGATCACCGAACAGGCCGGGCGCAGCCTGGACCTGCAGTACTACATCTGGCACGACGACCTGGTGGGCCACCTGATGGCCAAGGCGCTGTACGACGCGGCCGAACGCGGCGTGCGCGTGCGCATCCTGCTGGATGACATGAATGCCAAGGACAAGGACGCGCTGATGATGGCGCTCGATGCGCACCCCAACATCGAGATCCGCCTGTACAACCCGTTCCGCAACCGCAGCGGCATCGCGCGTACGCTGGAAATGATCCAGCGCGCCTTCAGCGTCAACCACCGCATGCACAACAAGAGCTGGATCGCCGACGGCCGCGTGGCGATCGTCGGCGGCCGCAACATCGGCGAGGAATATTTCAGCGCGCGCAACGACGTGAACTTCCAGGACCTGGACCTGGTCGTGGCCGGGCCTGCGGTGGAACAGGCCAACCGCATCTTCGACGACTACTGGAACAGCGCGGCGGCCATTCCCATCGGCGCGCTGGCCAGCTACACCGATGCACAGCTGCGCGTCCTGCTGCGCCAGTCCGACCGCGATGCACTGCACGCCCGGGCGCAACCCTACCTGCAGCGCGTCAAGGCGTCGCGTGCGCAGCGCCAGCCGGGCCCGGACCCGCTGCACTGGAGCGCGAGCGTGCGCATCCTGTCCGACCCGCCGATGAAGCATCGCGACGATGCGCGCGATGGCTGGCTGGTCAGCGCACTGGTCGAGGAGCTGCAGTCCACCCGCCATGCCGCGCTGCTGGTATCGCCCTACTTCGTACCCGGTCGCGATGGCCTGCAGGGCCTGTCGGCAATGGCCGCGCGCGGTGCCCAGGTGGGCGTGGTGACCAATTCGCTGGCCGCCACCGACGTGGCGGCGGTACACGGCGGCTACATGGGCTATCGGGCACCGCTGCTGAAGGCCGGCGTGCAGCTGTACGAACTGAAGGCGCACGGCGAGCCGGGCGAATCCAGCCTGTTCGGCAGCAGTGGTGCCAGCCTGCACACCAAGGCCTTCGTCATCGACGACCGCCGCGGCTTCGTCGGTTCATTCAACCTCGACCCTCGTTCGGCCTACCTCAACACCGAAATGGGCGTGCTGTTCGATGACCCGGTGCTGGGTGCGCGGCTGCGCGAGGAATACCTGCGCCTGGCCGACCCGCTGCACAGCTGGTGGCTGGCGCTCGGGCCGGACGATGACCTGCGCTGGCTGGAGCGGCAGCCACCGCCGCACTGGGTGGGCCGCGAGCCCGGCAGCACCCTGGGCGCGCGCCTGACCGCCCGCGTGATCAGCTGGTTGCCGGTGGAATCGCAGCTGTAGCGCTCATGCCCCGGCCTCGCCGTGCGCGTCATGCATGGCCTCATCGAGGGTTTCCACGTTGCGTCCGTGCAGGCGCCGCCAGATCCAGCGCAGGGCGTGCGGCGGTGCCGAAGGCAGCTGCTCCAGCAGCGCCAGCATGCGCGCCTGGGGGCCGTGGCCGTGCCGGCACAGCAGGCTGGCGGCAGCCGCCGCGCTGCCCAGGCGCAGGCTGTCGGCCAGCGGGCCTTGGGCATCGGCCGCCAGCGCCTGGTGCACCGGTTCGGGCAGGTCCCAGGCCGCGGCCACGCGCTGGGCCAGCGGCAGCGACCAGCGCTGCAGCAGGTCCAGCACCACCGCCGGTGCAACCGTCTCGCCACGTGCCTGCGCTTCCTGCAGCAGCTGGCGCATCACCAGGGCCGCGCCCAGGCCCTGCACCAGCCCCAGCCACTGCGCTGCGAAGGCATCGCCGAAGGTGACCGTGCGCGCATGGTCGGCGGCCGCGCGCGAGGCCAGCAGCGCGTGCTCCCAGATGATCGCGCTGAACTGCGGGAACACCTCGCACTGCACCTGCATGACTGGCTGCACCAGCACGGCACTGATGATCTGCCGCACGCCCTCGGTGCCGACCAGGGTCACCGCCCGTTGCAGGCTGTCCACCGGCCGTTCGTGCACTTTGTAGGCCGGGCTGTTGGCGATGCGCAGCAGGTTGCCGGTCAGCACCGGGTCCTGGCCGATGATCGCCGCCATCACCCGGGCCGAGGCCACCTCGTCGTTGACGGTCTGGATCAGCTGCGGCAACAGCTGCGGGCGCCGCGGCAGCTGCCGGGTCGCCCAGTCGCGGTCCTGCAGGGCACGGTCCACCGCGTCGGCCAGCGCCGAGGGCTGCCCTTCAGGCAGCTCGCCCACCAGGTGCGGGTACAGCGCCAGCGCATGCAGGCCGCGCTGCAGGTGGGCGGCAATCTCCGCCGGCTGCAGCGCCTCACCCTGCAGGCTTGCCGCGGCGGCGGCCACGGCCTGCCGTGGTGCCGTGGCCAGCCGCACCGGGTCCGTGCCAGCCCGCCGGGACACCCATTCCACCAGCGTTTGCCACCAGGCCGGCCTCATCCGGGTCGGCCCTGTCGTTGCACTGCTGCTGCCACTGACTGCCCCTGCGCGTTCTTCACATCGGCCACCTGCCGTCGACGCTGCATCGGCCGCACTTTCATCTTCTTTAACCCGGACCGCTCGGATCTGCACGGCAGATGCCGGGGGAATGGACTAGAATGGCGCCGCGCGACCCGTCCCCCAGCCATGACGACGTCGCTTTTTTTGTTTTGGGACCCTACCGTTCATTGGCAGTTCGCTGCAGTTCGCCGCTGATCGCGCCATCGGAGACGCCATGCTATTCGAAACCCTCGCCACCACCGGCCACGAACAGGTTGTGTTCTGCCACAACCAGGATGCCGGCCTGAAGGCGATCATCGCCATCCACAACACCACCCTGGGCCCGGCCCTGGGCGGCGTGCGCATGCGCCCCTACGCCAGCACCGACGAGGCGCTGGCCGACGTGCTGCGGCTGAGCCGGACGATGACCTACAAGAATGCACTGGCCGGCCTCAACGTCGGTGGCGGCAAGGCCGTCATCATCGGTGACCCGAAGGTGGACAAGACCGAGGTGCTGTTCCGCGCCTTCGGCCGCTACGTCGATTCGCTGGGCGGTCGCTACATCACCGCCGAGGACGTTGGCACCGACGTCAACGACATGGAGAACATCTACCTGGAAAGCCAGTTCGTGACCGGCGTGCACCAGGTCCACGGCGGCTCGGGCGACCCCGCCCCGTTCACCGCCTATGGCGCGCTGCAGGCGCTGATGGCGTCACTGCGCTTCAAGTTCGGCCACGAGGAAGTGGGCAAGACCAGCATCGCCGTGCAGGGCCTGGGCCACATCGGCATGGAACTGGTGAAGCTGCTGCGCGACCGCGGTGCCAAGCTGTACGTGACCGACCTGGACAGCAGCCTGGTCGATCGCGCGGTCAGCGATTTCGGCGCCGAGGCGGTCAAGCCGGACGAGATCCACGAGGTCAACGCCGACGTGTTCGCACCGTGCGCGCTGGAAAGCGCCATCAACGCCGACACCTTGCCGCGCATCAAGGCCAAGATCATCTGCGGCACCGCCAACAACCAGCTCTCCAGCCTGGAGATCGGCGATGAACTGCATGCGCGCGGCATCCTCTACGCGCCGGACTATGCGGTCAATGCCGGCGGCGTGATGAACGTTTCGCTGGAGATCGACGGTTACAACCGCGAACGCGCGATGCGCCTGATCCGCAGCATCTACCACAACCTCACCCGCATCTTCGAGCTGTCGCAGCGCGAGAACATCGCACCGCAGCGCGCCGCCGACCGCATCGCCGAAGCGCGCATCCTGTCGATCGGCAAGCTGAAGATGCCGCTGGGCCGCAGCACTCCGCGCCTGGGCAACCTGCGCGGCGGTTGATACGCCCGGTGACAGGAACAGGGAATGCCGGCCAGCGGCCGGCACTACCTGCATTTCCTGATCAGAAAGCGGCGCTGTAGCGCAGCGCCACCTGGCGCAGATCGCCGCGCGGACCGAAGCGCTGGTCGTAGCCGAACGCCAGCCGCGTGTTGCGGCTCAACCACGATTCCACCGACACGCCGAACAGGCCACCGGAACGGGTCGGCTGCAGGCCGGCCATCGGTGCCCACGCATCGACGCCGACAAAGCTCGCGTCCGCATCCAGGCCCTGGCTGGACAGCAGCTGCTGCCACTCGGCATAACCGCGCAGCGACCAGCCACGCCATTGCCGTTCGGCGCGCACGCCGGCCAGTGCCTGGCTGCGGCTGCTGATACCGCCCTGCGTGCGCAGGCCGAAGCCCAGCCCGCCCTGTTCGCTGAAGCGATCGTTGTCCACGCGCGCGTAGTCGGCGCCCACGTAGGGTGTCAGCGCGGCGCGGGCCGAGCCGAAGCGGTAACCGGTCTCCACGCTGGCCATGCTGAAGCTGCCGCCATAGCGCGCATTGACGCCGTACTGGCCGGCCCCCAGCAGCAGCTGGCGGTCGATCTGGCGGGTGAACTGGCCGGCGCCGACCTGCCCCAGTGCGTAGGCGCCGCCACTGCTCCAGCCGGCGTACAGCTGCGCCTGCGATTGCCGGTCACGCCCGCGATCACCGCCCCAGCTGCTGTTGCTGTAGCTGCGCAGTTCACCGAAGGCAAAGCCCAGCACGCCGTTGCCGCCCATCGCCACGTCCTGGCCCATCATCCAGCCACGGGTGTCGGTGCCACTGGCCGAGAAGCTGCCCTGGCCGGCATCGCCCAGCGCGTTCTGCCACGAACCGCCCAGCCGCGGCGCAGCCTGCACCTGGCCGAAGCGGGCTGACAACGCGCGACGGCCCAGGTCGATGCTGTCGAAGGTGGCCGCCGCGGCCAGCGCATGCGCCTTGCCGGACAGGCTGTCCAGGCTGGCCTGCAGGGCCTGGTTGCCTTCCACGCGCTGCAGCGCGGCGGCACCGTCGGCGAAGGAGGACGAGCCGGCGCCGAGATCAAGGCGTTCGAACGCCGACTCCACGCGCAGTGCCGACGCCAGCGCCGCATCCGACGCGCGCGCCAGGCTGGCGGCCTGGGTCACATTGATGCGGTCGGTGACCAGCACCACGTTGTCGCTGCCGTAATTCAGCGAGCTCTGCAGCAGGGTGCCCTGCGGCAGGCTGTTGCTGACCCCGTCGAACCTGCCGGTGACGCCCTGGCCGGCATGCAGCACGGTCTGGGTGCGGCCATCGGCGGCCACGTAGCCGCTGATGATGCTGGCCACGTGCACGTCACCGCCCTGCAGGGTGGCCGTGCCGGTGATCTCCAGCGGGTTGGAACCCAGCGAGATGCTCAGCCGCGCGCCCGCGCGATGCAGGTAATTGCCCTCGATGGTGGCCGTGGTGTTGGCGTTGCGCAGGATGACGGTGGCGCCGTTGTCGACGTTGCCCTTGATCCGGCTGGTGCCGGTCATGAACTGCAGCGCGGCGGCCTCGGGAACCCCGGCCTGCGGCACCACGACCACGTTGGAGGTGATCGACGCACCGTCGCGCAGCGCCAGCGTGCCCTGCTCGATGCGGGTATCGCCGGTGTAGGTATTGGTGCCCGACAGGCCCAGCGCGCCGACGCCCTGCTTGACCAGCCCGCCGCTGCCGCTGATGTCGTTGCTCCAGACCGAATCAAGGCCGGTCTGCGAGACGTTGACCGTGGCATTGCCCCAGTCGAACTTCGCCGGGCCGTTGATGGCCTTGGCGATGTTCAGCAGGCCATAGCCGAAGACGCTGTCCACGCCGGGCGCACCGAGGTCGGTGGCGGTACCCAGCAGGGTCTGCCGCACCAGGTCGTTGCTGAAGTACGGGTATTTCTGCCACACCAGCGCTGCCGCACCGGATACCAGCGGCGCGGCGAACGAAGTGCCGTAGTTCCACAGCAGCGTGGAGCCGGTCGGGTACTCCGGATTGACGAAGATCGCCGCGCCCGGTGCGGCCAGGCAGTAGCTGGCGGCCACGCCGCAGGCATTGGCATAGCTGGCGCGCTTGCTGGGATCGGTGGAATCGACGGCGGTCACCGCCAGCCAGCCGCGCTCCAGGTCGGCCGCCGGGCGCGAGTTGCCCGGGCCCGCCTGGCTGGGCAGCGCCGCCATGTCGGACGGATCAGCCTTGGCTTCATTGCCGGTGGCAAACACCACCAGGCCGTTGTTGTTGATGATGAAGGGACGGTACTCGGCGGCGATGGGGGCGGTGGCGGCGGCATTGGTCCAGTACAACCCGCCCCACGAATTGTTCATGACCTTCACGCCCTGGTTGATCAGGTCCTGGTGGACCCCGGCCAGTCCAAGCGCACCATCAACCTCGTTGCCATTGCCCGTGCCATCGTCGGTGGGACGCGTGTCGGAAATGATCCGGGCCGAGACGATCTGCGCATTCGGCGCGATGCCACCGGGCCACGAACCGAACGCCTTGCCCGCCGCCAGCTCGGCAACCGCCGTACCGTGGCCGACCACGTCATCGTTGTTGAGGTTGTTGCTGCGCGGGTCGACGTAGCTGTAGTTGGCCAGCACCCGTCCGCTCAGGGTGGGATGGTTGCGCTGCACGCCCGAATCGACGATGCCGATGCGCACGCCGCTGCCGTCCAGCCCCGCGCTGCGGGCCGCGTCGGCCTGGGTGATGGACAGGTGCGCGTTGATGGCCGGTTCGGCCGGCGTGGCCGGTGGCGGTGTCGTCGGCGGTGTCGTCGGTGGCGTGGTGGGGGGCGTGGTCGGTGGAGGATCGACGCGCACGTTGCCGCCGCCACCTCCGCCGCCACATGCCGTCAACGCCACCACCAGTGCCGATCCCAGGATCGACCTTGCCATCGTCGTGCGTTCCATCGATTCCATCCCATGAACGTTGGCCTGCTACCGTCCCTGCAGGCATCAAGGGCTGCCCAGCGGCAGCCATCGCCGACCCTCTATACTTGGGCCGACCCCCACGCAGTCTGCCGGGAAACAGCGCTGCATCCAACAGCCGCCGTCTCCTTTCCGAACATTGCTCACGCATCAACGAGATTGCCATGTCCAACATCGTCATCGCCGCCGCCAAGCGCACCGCCATCGGCTCCTTCCTCGGCCAGTTCAACGGCGTGCCCACCCCGACCCTCGGCGCGGCTGCCATCGCCGCCGCCCTTGAGCAGTCCGGGGTTCCGGCCAGCGACGTTTCCGAAGTCCTGATGGGCTGCGTGCTGCCGGCCAACCTCGGCCAGGCGCCGGCCCGCCAGGCCGCCATCGCTGCGGGCATCCCGCTGTCGGCCGGTGCCACCACGCTGAACAAGGTCTGCGGCTCGGGCATGAAGACCATCATGCTCGGCCATGACCTGATCAAGGCCGGGTCGGCCAAGGTGGTGGTGGCAGGCGGCATGGAGTCGATGTCCAACGCCCCGCACATGCTGCCCAATTCACGCACCGGCAACCGCTTCGGCAACTTCCAGGCGGTGGACCACATGGCCCACGATGGCCTGGTCAACGCCTACGACGGCAAGGCCATGGGTGAGTTCGCCGAATGCGCAGTGGACAAGTACCAGTTCACCCGCGAGGAACAGGACGCCTACGCCATCGAATCGGTGCGCCGTGCCCAGGCCGCACAGGCCAATGGTGCCTTCGCCGGCGAGATCGTCGCGGTGAAGGTCGCCACCCGCAAGGGTGAGGTCGAGTTCGCCACCGACGAGCAGCCGGGCCGTTCGGACATCGCCAAGATCCCGACCCTGCGCCCCGCATTCAAGAAGGACGGCAGCGTCACCGCCGCCAGCTCCTCCAGCATTTCCGACGGCGCCGCCGCCGTGGTCCTGCTGGCCGAGGAAGACGCCGCTGCGCGCGGCATCACCCCGCTGGCGCGCATCGTCGGCCATGCCACCCATTCGCAGGAACCGGAGTGGTTCACCACCGCCCCGATCGGCGCGATCCACAGCCTGCTGCAGAAGACCGGCTGGACGCTCGACCAGGTGGACCTGTTCGAGATCAACGAAGCCTTCGCCGTTGTCGCCATGGCGCCGATGCGTGAACTGGGCATCCCGCATGCGAAGATCAACGTGAATGGCGGTGCCTGCGCACTGGGCCATCCGATCGGTGCCTCCGGTGCGCGTCTGGTGGTGACCCTGGTCAACGCCTTGCGCACGCACGGCGGCAAGCGCGGCATTGCCACGCTCTGCATCGGTGGCGGCGAAGCAACGGCTATCGCCATCGAATTGATCTGAAAGGGATTAACGCTGATTTCGCAAAAATGAATGCGGGATCGCTTGACAGCCAAACGTGGCTTGTCATCATGTTGTCGGCGCGCAGTTGCGCGTTGCCTAATTCAACGACGAGGATTCACACAATGAGCATCAACAAGCTGCTGGTCGCTATGTCCCTGGCCCTGGCCCTGGCCGCCTGCTCGAAGCAGGAAGCTGCCCAGGACGCCGCTGCTTCGGCCAACGAAGCCGCCACCGAAGCCCAGGCTGCTGCCGACCAGGCCGCCGCTGCTGGCGCCCAGACCGCCGACGCTGCCCAGCAGGCCGCTGACACCGCCGCCACCGCTGCCGACGCTTCGACCGACGCTGCTGCCCAGGCTGGCGCTGCTGCCACCGACGCTGCTGCCGGCGCTGCTGCCGACGCTGCCAAGGCTGCCGAAGGCACCGCCGAGCAGGCCAAGGACGCTGCTGAAGAAGCCAAGAAGTAATAACTTCTTTCTTCACGCTGTTCTGGAAAAGCCGCTGGTTCGCCAGCGGCTTTTTCTTTGCCTGCTGCAGTGCTGCACGCACCACCACCGGGCCTTCACGAAGGCATGAATAGGCTGGCGTCCCCATCCATTGCAGCACTGGAGCCCGCCATGAAGACCCGTCCGCTGACCACCACCCTGCTGGCCGCCTCCCTGCTGCTGGCACTGGCCGCCTGCAAGGGCCCCGAGGCCGAGCAGGCCAGGCAGGACGCCGCACAGGCTGCCGACAGCGCCGGCGCCGCCGCACGCGAAGCCGTGGACAAGGCCGCCGCCGCGACCCGCGACGCCGCCGACAAGACGGCCGAAGCGTCCGAGCACGCCGCCGCCGACACCCAACAGGCGCTGGACAATGCCGCCGACGCCACCGCCAACGCTGCCGACCAGGCCAAGGCCGCTGCCACCGATGCCGCCGCCCACGCCAGCGATGCCACCGCCACGGCCGCGCAGAAGGTCGCCGACAAGGCCAGCGACGTCGCCGCCGACGCCCGGGCCAACGCCGCCAAGGAAGAAGCCAAGCACTGACGTGCCGCAGCGCTCGCCGGGCATGGCCCGGCGCTACCGAGCGCTACCGCCAGCCGAGCATGGGCTCGGCTCTACAGGAAAAGCCGCGGCACTGCCGCGGCTTTTCTGCTTTCTGCTTTTCAGTCGATTCCGTGGTGGACGCGCGCGCGATGTGTCAGCGGGCGGGGCGTGTGGGTTCGCGGGACCGCAGGCGCCATGGATGGCGCCTACGAGCCCCCATGGATGGGTTCACGGCGTGTCCCGCGAACCCACACGCCCCGCCCGCCCCCACGAACCCCGCCGCACGTCCACCGCGAGGGGCTCCGCCGTTGGCCACCTACTGCGGCAATGCCCGCGCCATCATCGCGCCCACATCCACCCCGCCCGGCAGCGTCCCGAACACCAGCCCATGCTCGCCCTGCAGCCGGCTGCGCACGAACACCCCGGCCATCGGGCTGCGCGCCCGCAGCAGCAGCGCCGCCTGCAGCAGCAGCACCGTGCGCTCGCAGAACAGCCGCGCCTGCGATTCATCCGGCGCCGGTGCCGACGCCCAGCGCTGCAGCGCGGCCGCATAACCTGTGTCGCGATCGGCCACCGCTTCCAGCTCCGCGCGCAGCGCCCGCATCGCGTCCGGCTCGCGCCCCAGCGCGCGCAGCACGTCCAGGCACTGCACGTTGCCGCTGCCTTCCCAGATCGAATTCAGCGGCGCCTGCCGGTACAGCCGTGGCAGCATCGACTCTTCCACATAGCCGGCACCGCCCAGGCATTCCTGCGCCTCGTTGACGAACGCAGCCGCGCGCTTGCACACCCAGTATTTGCCGAGCGCCGTGCCCAGCCGGGCCAGCGCGGCCTCCTGCGGATCGCTGCCAGCACGATCGACTGCGCGTGCGATACGCATCGCCAGCACCGTGGCCGCCTCCGATTCCAGCGCCAGGTCGGCCAGTACGTTGCCCATCAGCGCGTGCTCCACCAGCGGCTTGCCGAAGGTGCGCCGGTGGCGTGCATGGTGCAGGGCCTGCGCCAACGCCATGCGCATTTCCGCGGCTGCGCCCAGCATGCAGTCCAGCCGGGTCATCATCACCATGCCGATGATGGTGGCCACGCCCCTGCCCTCCTCGCCCACGCGCCAGGCCTGCGCGCCACAGAACTCCACCTCGCTGGACGCATTGGACCAGTCACCCAGCTTGTCCTTCAGGCGCATCAGGTGGAAGGCGTTGCGATCACCATCGGCCAACCGCCGCGGCATCAGCAGGCAGGTCAGCCCACCCGGCGCCTGCGCCAGCACCAGGAAGCCATCGGACATCGGCGCCGAGAAGAACCACTTGTGGCCGACCAGGCGGTAGCGCTCACCGTCGATGGGCTCGGCGCGCGTGCTGTTGGCGCGCACGTCCGAGCCGCCCTGTTTCTCGGTCATGCCCATGCCCAGGGTGATGCCGGCCTTGTCGGCCACCGGGACGTCGCGCGCGTCGTAGACCGGTGAGGCCGCCTTGCGCGCCCATTCGGCCAGGTGCGGCTGCGACTGCAGTACCGCCACCGCGGCGTGGGTCATGGTCAGCGGGCAGCTGGTGCCCGCTTCGGCCTGGTGGTGCAGGTAGCTCAACGCCGCCCGCGCGACGTGCGCGCCGGGCTGCGGCTCGTGCCATGACAGTCCGGCCACGCCATGCTGCTTGGCGGCGTGCATCAGCTGGTGGTACGCCGGGTGGAACTCCACCGTGTCGATGCGATGGCCCTGCGCATCGTGCGTGCGCAGCCGTGGCCGGTCACGGTTGGCATCAAAGCCCAGCTGGTAGAGCTGGTTGCCCGCCAGCGCGCCGTATACACCCAGACGTGGCACGAACGCGGCACCGCCTTCGCGCTGCACCGCCTCGGCCAGGGCCACGTCGTCGGTCCATAGATGGCGGCCCGCAAACGGCGGCGGCTGGTTGAGCACCATATGGGTTTCAAAGGGCGCGCTGCTGCTGAAGCTCGGTCCGTTCATCGGTTCCATCCTGCCGGCGAGAGGGCTGCGCGCCGATTGTGCAGCATCGCCCGGCAACCCCGCGTTCAGGCCGGTTCTCGCCCCGTGCACGAGCATCGCGCGACAGTGCAGGCATGGCAGTCAACGACGATCTGGTGGTGCTTCGCCCCGAAGGGCTTTACTGCGCCGCGGGCGATTTCCACATCGACCCGTGGCGGCCGGTGCCGCGCGCGGTCATCACCCACGGCCATGGCGACCACGCGCGGCCCGGCATGGGCGAGTACCACTGCAGCCCGGGCAGTGCGCCGATCCTGCGCTGGCGGCTGGGCGACGTGCCGCTGCAGGTGCACGCCGAAGGCCAGCCGTTCACGCTGGGCCAGGTGCAGGTCTCGCTGCATCCGGCCGGCCACGTGCTGGGTTCTTCGCAGGTGCGCATCGACGATGGCCGCCAGGTCTGGGTCGCATCGGGTGACTACAAGCGCCAGCCCGACCCCACCTGTGCGCCGTTCGAGGTGGTGCCCTGCGATACGTTCATCACCGAAGCGACCTTCGCCCTGCCGATCTACCGCTGGCCCGATACCACCGAGGTGGCCGCCGAGATCGTGGCGTGGCGCCGCGAATGCGGGCAACGCGGTGAAGCCGCCGTGCTGCTCTGCTATTCGCTGGGCAAGGCGCAGCGGGTGCTGGGCGAACTGCTCGCGCTGGATGACACGCCCGCCTGGCTGCACGGTGCGGTTGCCAATGGCGTGGCGGTGTACCGCGAGGCGGGCATCCCCATGCTGGAAACACTGACGGTGGCCGAGCAGGGCCGCCAGCCGGATGCCGCCGGCAAACTGATCATCGCCCCGCCGTCGGCCGCCGGCACGCCCTGGCTGCGCCGCTTCGGCCGCCACCAGCTCGGTTTCGCCTCGGGCTGGATGCAGCTGCGCGGCAACCGCCGGCGGCGCAACGTCGATCGCGGTTTCGTGGTGTCCGACCACGCCGACTGGCCCGCCCTGCTGCAGACCATCGAACAGACCGGCGCGACCCGCGTGATCGCCACCCATGGCAACACCGATGCGCTGATTCCCTTCCTGCGCGAACGCGGCGTGGCCGCCGAGGCCTTCCGTACCGATTTCGGGAGCGAGGAATGAAGGCCTTCGCCGCGCTCTACCAGCGGCTGGACCGCAGCACGGCCACGCTGGACAAGCGTGCGGCGCTGGTCGACTACTTCGCCCACGCCAACGCGCACGATGCGGCCTGGGCGCTGTACCTGCTCAGTGGCGGCAAGGTCGGTGGCGCACGCAGGAAGATCGCTGCCAGTGGCGAACTGCGCGCGTGGGTGAGCGAGGAATCGGGGCTGCCGCCATGGCTGGTCGAGGACAGCTACGCGCAGGTGGGCGACCTCGCCGAAACGCTGACCCTGCTGCTGGATGATCCCGCGCAGCGCGCCCCCGACCGTCCGCTGGCCGACTGGATCGAACAGCATCTGTTGGCCGTGGCCAACCAGCCCGAGGACGTGCGTCGCGCCGCCGTGGTGGCCGGCTGGCGGCAGCTGCCCGCCCGCGAGCGCCTGGTGTTCAACAAGCTGCTGACCGGCGCGCTGCGCGTGGGCGTATCGCAGCGGCTGGTGCAGCAGGCCCTGGCCGAATGGTCGGGGCTGGACATCGCCCGCATCGCCCAGCGCATGCTCGGTGAGTGGGTGCCCTCGCCCGGCCTGCTGGCGCAGCTGCTGTCGCCGGATGAGTTGCCGCTGGACCGCCAGCAGCCCTATCCGTTCTTCCTGGCGTCACCGCTGGAAGGCGAACCGGGCGAACGCCTGGGCGCGATCGAGGACTGGCTGCTGGAATGGAAGTGGGATGGCATCCGCCTGCAGCTGCTGCGCCGCCAGGGCGAAGTGGCGCTGTGGTCGCGCGGCGAGGAGCGGCTGGATGGGCGCTTCCCCGAGATCGAACAGGCTGCAGCGGCGCTCCCCGATGGCTGCGTGATCGATGGTGAGCTGCTGGCGTGGGATGAGGCCGACGATGCGCCGCGCGCATTCACCGCGCTGCAGACGCGCATCCAGCGCCGCAAGCCCGGTGCGGCAACGCTGCGCAACACGCCGGTGCGCGTGCTCGCCTACGACCTGCTGGAACGCGATGGCCAGGATCTGCGCGAACAGCCGCTACAGCAGCGGCGCGCACAGCTGGCCGAACTGGTTGGCGCGCTCGGCGATGCACGCATCCAGCTGTCGCCCGACGTGCACGCCGACGACTGGACGCACGCCGCGCAGCTGCGCGAAGCATCGCGCGAACGCGGTGTCGAAGGGCTGATGCTCAAGCGCCGGGATTCGATCTACCAGGCCGGGCGCCGCCGCGGCGACTGGTGGAAGTGGAAGGTCGAGCCGCTGACCATCGATGCCGTGCTGCTGTACGCGCAGGCCGGCCACGGGCGGCGCAGCACGCTGTATACCGATTACACCTTCGGCGTCTGGGACGGCGACACCCTGGTACCAGTGGCCAAGGCTTACTCCGGGCTGGACGACAAGGAGATCCTGGCGCTGGACCGCTGGATCCGTGCCAATACCCGCGAGCGCTTCGGGCCGGTGCGCAGCGTGCGCGGTGAGCAGGTATTCGAGCTTGGCTTCGAGGCGGTCAACCGCAGCACGCGGCACAAGTCCGGCATTGCCGTGCGCTTCCCGCGCATCCTGCGCTGGCGCCACGACAAGCCGGCCAGCGAAGCCGACCAGCTGGCGACCCTGCAGGCACTGGCGCGATGAAGCGTGGTGACGCGCTGCAGCGGCTGCAGGCCTGGTTCGAACACCGTGGCTGGAAGCCGCTGCCGTTCCAGCGCGCGATGTGGCGCCATTACCTGGCGGGCAGCTCGGGCCTGCTGCACACCCCCACCGGCAGCGGCAAGACCCTGGCGATGTTCGGTGGCCCGCTGCTGCAGGCCATGATCGATCCGCCGCCTGCGCCGCCGCGGGCAAACGCCGTGCGCCCGCTGCAGGTGCTGTGGGTGACGCCGCTGCGGGCGCTGGCCAGCGACACCGCCCGCGCCCTGCAGGCGCCCATCGAGGGCCTCGGGCTGGGCTGGAAGGTCGGCCTGCGCAGTGGCGATGCCAGCAGCCGCGACCGCCGCCTCGCCCGCGAAGGCCGCATCGACGTGCTGGTCACCACGCCCGAATCGCTGGCCCTGCTGCTCAGTTACCCCGACACCCTGGAACGCATGCGCCAGCTGCGCTGCGTGGTGGTGGACGAGTGGCACGAACTGATGGGCAACAAGCGCGGCGTGCTGCTGCAGTTGAACCTGGCGCTGCTGCGCGAGACCGCGCCGGCACTGCAGCTGTGGGGCCTGTCGGCAACGCTGGGCAACCTGCAGCAGGCACGCGATGTGCTGCTGCCGGGGATGCCCGACGCGGTGCAGGTGGAAGGTGCACGGCAGCGACCGGTGGCGATCAGCAGCCTGCTGCCTTCCAGCGGCGAACGCTTCCCGTGGGCCGGGCACCTCGGCCTGGGCCAGTTGTCGCGCGTGCTCGATGCGCTGATGACCGCGCGCAGCAGCCTGCTGTTCACCAACACGCGCGCACAGGCCGAGCTGTGGCACCAGGCGCTTGCCGCGGTATGGCCGGAAGATGCGCAGACACTGGCCCTGCACCACGGCTCGCTCGATCCCACCCTGCGCCAGCAGGTGGAAGACGGCCTGCGTGCCGGCACCCTGCGCTGCGTGGTGGCCACGTCCAGCCTGGACCTGGGCGTGGATTTCCCCGAAGTGGACCAGGTGCTGCAGCTGGGCAGCCCCAAGGGCGTGGCCCGCCTGCGCCAGCGCGCAGGACGCGCACGGCATCGGCCCGGCGCGAGCGGCAGCGTGCTGTGCGTACCCACCCACGCGCTGGAGCTGGCCGAATACGCAGCCGTGCGCCGGGCACTGCGCGAGGGCATCACCGAACCGCGCACGCCGCCCAGGCTGTCGCTGGATGTGCTGGCCCAACACGCGGTCAGCCGCGCACTGGCGGGCGGCTTCCAGGCCGATGCCCTGCTCGCGCAGGTGCGCCGCACGGATGCCTTCGCCACGCTGCAGGACGCGCAGTGGCAGGCCGTGCTCGAGTTCATCGTGCAGGGCGGGCGCGCCCTCGCGCAGTACCCCGAGTACCGCAAGGTGGTGCTCGACGACGATGGCCGGTACCGCATGCATGATCGCCGCCAGGCACTGCGCCACCGCCTGTCGATCGGCACCATCAGCAGCGATGGCAGCGTGCGCGTGCAGTTCCTGCGTGGCGGCGGGCTCGGCGCGGTGGAAGAGCAGTTCGCCAGCCGCTTGCGCCGCGGCGACCGCTTCCAGTTTGCCGGACGCCTGCTGGAGCTGGTTCAACTGCGCGACATGACCGCGTACGTGCGCCTGGCGCGTGGCAGCGGCAGTGGCGTAGTGCCGCGCTGGCAGGGCGGCCAGCTGCCACTGTCGATGGCGCTGGGCCGCGAGCTGGAGGCAGTGTTGTCCGGTGCCGACAACAGTGCCGAGGCGCGCTGGCTGGCGCCGCTGCTTGGCCTGCAGGATGACCTGTCGGAACGACCGGCGCCGTGGCGGCTGCTGCTGGAAGATGTGCGCCGTCGCGAAGGCCAGTTCCTGTTCGTCTACCCCTTCGCCGGCCGCCACGTGCACGAGGCGCTGGCGGCGTTGCTGTCGCTGCGCTGCACGCGCCGGCAACGCAACAGCATCGGCTATGCCGTCAACGACCATGGCCTGGTGCTGGCACCGGCGGAAACCATCGACCTCGATGCAGCGGCATGGCAGGCGCTGTTCGATCCGGCCGACCTGCTCGACGATCTGCGCGCAGCAGTGAACCTGGGCGAGCTGGCACGACGGCAGTTCCGCGGCATCGCCCGCGTGGCCGGCCTGCTGGTGCCGAGCCTGCCCGGCGGCGTGCCGCGTTCGCTGCGCCAGCTGCAGGCCTCGGCGGGCCTGCTCTACGACGTGCTGCGCGAACATGACCCCGGCCACCTGCTGCTGGCCCAGGCCGAACAGGAAGTCCTCACCGATGCACTCGACCTGCCCGGCCTGCAGCAGGCGTTGCAGCGCATTGCCACGCAGGCAGTGTCACTGCAGCGGCCGCCCACGCTGACACCGCTGGGCTTTCCGCTGTGGGCCGAGCGCCTGCGCGGGCAGTTCAGCAACGAGGACTGGCGCACGCGCGTGCAGCGCGCGGCACAGCAGCTGGAGCGCCGCCATGGCCACTGAACTGCCGGTGCAGCTGGGCGGTGAGCCGATGTGCCTGCTCGGCCCGCGCGCGTTGTGGTGGCCGGCACGGCAGGCGTTGCTGATCGCCGACCTGCACCTGGGCAAGGCCGACGTGTTCCGGCGCGCCGGCATTGCCCTGCCCAGCGGCGGCACCGAAGACGACCTGCAGCGCCTGCAGGCCCTGGTACAGCAGCAGGCGTGCCGCGAACTGTGGATCCTCGGCGACATCCTGCACGGGCCGGCGCACCGCGCGGCATGGCACCGGCAATGGCTGGGCTGGCGCGAGCAGCACGCCACGCTGGAGGTACACGTGGTGCGCGGCAACCATGACCGCCAACTGCCACACGCGGCGCTGCAGGTGCAGATCCACGATGACCTGCGGCTGGGACCGTTCCTGCTCTGTCACGAGCCGCGGCAGGATGCGCAGGCCCACGTGATTGCCGGCCACGTGCATCCACAGGTGGCCCTGCCCGCGCTGCGGCGGCGCTTTCCTGCCTTCTGGCTGCGGCAGGCACAGACGGTGCTGCCGGCGTTCTCGGCATTCACCGCCGGCGTGGTGCCAGCGCGGCAACGCGGCGAACAGTGGATCGCCTGCGTGGAAGACCAACTGGTCCCGCTGCCCGTGCGTTGATGACGGGCGGGTGCAACGGCGCTCCGGTCAGGCCGGTCGCGCGAGCAGTTCCGGCATCACCCGGAAATCGGCGCTGCGCTCGCTGCTGCGGCGTGGCAAGGCCTGGATGGCGAGCAGCATTTCCCGCGCGCAGGTACGGATGCGCGCGTGGTGCGCCGGTGCCGAATGGCTGATCAGGCTGCCCACATGGAACTCGAACACATCTTCCAGGACGTCGGGCTGGTCCTCGTGCAGCATCTGCAGCAGGCCCCTCAGCTTGCAGATTTCCGATTCCAGCTCATCGACCGCGAACAACATGGCATCCTCCTCGAATACTGCGGCGCATCCGGGCCGCAACAGGCCGCGACGGCGGTGCCGCCCGGCCACGCGCGATGTTCGATCACGGAAAGGAAAACGGGCGACGCGCCAATGGCGTGCTCCCCTCTTCTCGCATATCCGGGGTGAGGTGTTCGTTAAATGCCGTGACGGCGCGGTTCACGCACGCAGCGGAATCGCGCCCACCGGCGGGCTCGCCGGCGCCTGTGAAAGCGCCTCGATGAAGGCCGGATCCAGCGCCATCGCACCAAACCAGCCGTGCTGGGTGCCGCTGAGCACGCGCAGCATGTGGCCGCGTCCACCGGGCATGCGACCCATCGGCCCGAGCAGCACGTCGCGCGCCCTGGCCCATGCATCGCGCTCGGACTGGAACAACGGCGTCAGCCAGCGGCTCCAGCGCTGGTAGACCGCCACGTGCGCGCGGCGCTGCGCCTGGTAGGCCTGCAGCGCGGACGCGCCGCTACCGTGCGTGCGCAGCGCATCGCGCAGGGCCAGCGCATCCAGCAGCGCCATGTTCACGCCCTGCCCCAGCTGCGGGCTCATGGCATGCGCGGCATCGCCGGCCAGCACCAGCCGGTCCTGGTGCCAGCGCTTCATCACCGCATCGCGGTAGACCGCCCGCGCCAGCTGGCCCGGCTCCTGCAGGTGGGCGAAGCGCGCACTGGCCTGCGGCCACAGCGCATGCAGTTCCTCCAGCCAAGGGGCCATGCCATCGGCCTGCCAGCGCTCGAAGTCAGCTCGCGGCAGGCTCCAGAAGAAACTCAGGCGCGGCGTGCCGTCACCCGGGCGGGTGCCAACCGGCAGCAGGCCGATCATCTTGCGCGCGGCCACGTAGCGCTGGCGAAGCTCGTTCGCATGCGGCCAATCTTCCGCGGGCAGCAGGCACCACAGCGCGCCCCACGGGTAGACCCGGTCCAGGCCGATGCCTTCCTCGACGCCGCCGCGCAGCGTGGACGCAGCACCATCGGCGGCCACCACCAGATCGAACGGCCCGTGCTGGCGCCCCTCGCTGTCACGCAGCCGCCCCTGCACGGCATCCACCGAAACAATGGTGGTGCCGACATGCAGCTGGCCTTCGCCGGCGCGGGCCTGGTCCAGCAGCGAGAACAGCGCCCCGCGCTGCATGCCCAGGCCATGCAGGCGCGCATCCAGCCCGGCATAGCCCATGTCCATCACCGCGCGCTCGCACGGCGTATCGCCATACAGCCGGTGCACCGGTGCCGCATGCGCGCGCACCTCGTCCAGCAGGCCCATCTGCCACAGCACCTGCAGGCCGCTGGGTTGCAGCAGGAAGCCGGCCCCCACCGGGCCGGGCGTCGGCACCCGTTCGAAGATCTCCACCTCGTGGCCATCGCGGGTGAGCAGGATGGCCAATGCCTGGCCGGCGGTGCCGTAGCCGATCACGGCGATGCGCAGTCGTTCCGTCATGCCCGCATTGTGCCCGCCAGCCGATGCCGTGCGCAAAAAAAAACCCCGCCGTAGCGGGGTTTTCAACGCACTGTCGAGTGGATCACTCGGCCGGCGTGATGTTCGAAGCCTGGGCACCCTTCGGGCCCTGGGTCACGTCATAGGTGACACGCTGGCCTTCCTGCAGGCTGCGGAAGCCCTTGGAGTTGATGGCGGAGAAGTGCGCGAACACGTCGGCGCTGCCATCCTCCGGCGAGATGAAGCCAAATCCCTTGGCGTCGTTGAACCACTTGACGGTACCGTTCGGCATGTTAATGCGAGACCTTTGCAATGAATGGGTGGTGTACGCTGAACCCGCGTACCGGCTGAGTATGCAAAGCTTGCCCGAGGATGACAATCACCCCCGCGCCAATTCGCCGACCAGTTCCGGAAGTCCGTTGCTGGCGGCCTGCACGTTGGCCAGCACTTCGGCCATGGTGATCTCCTCGCCGTCGCCACAGCCTGCGGCCCAGTTCGCCACGATCGCCAGGCAGGCGTAATCCAGCCCCAGCTCCCGTGCCAGCGCGGCTTCCGGCATGCCGGTCATGCCCACCAGGTCGCAGCCGTCGCGGCGCATGCGGGCGATTTCGGCGATGGTTTCCAGCCGCGGGCCCTGGGTGGCGCCATAGCAGCCGCCGTCGTGCACCTTCACGCCGGTCACCTTCGCCGCCGCCAGGATCTTGCTGCGCAGCATCGGCGTGTAGGGGTGGCCGAAGTCCACATGCACCACGTCGGTGCCCTCTTCCTCGCAGATGGTGCTGATCCGGCCCCAGGTGTAGTCGATGATCTGGTCCGGGCAGGCCAGCACGCGCGGGCCGAAATCGTCACCGATGCCGCCGACCGTGTTCAGCGCCAGCACCCGCTGCGCACCGATCTGCTGCAGCGCGGCCAGGTTGGCGCGGTAGTTGATCTTGTGCGGCGGCAGCGAATGGCCCTCGCCATGGCGCGCCAGGAAGGCCACGCGGTTGCCCAGCAGCGTGCCCACGCGCACCGGGCCGGACGGACGGCCGAAACGGGTTTCGACCTCGTGCGTCTGCACGTCGTCGAGCTTGGCCAGGTTGTACACACCGGTGCCGCCAATCACGGCCAGGGCGATCTGTTGCATGCAATGCACTCCAGGAAAAGACAAACGCCGGCACCCGAAGATGCCGGCGCGGGACAGGACAGGACAAGGACAGGCCGCGAACGGCCAGCCCTTATTCCTTCATCGCGTAGATGGCCGGCACGCAGCGCAGGGTTTCGTTGACGTCCATGCCGAAGCCGAAGACATAACGGTCCGGCAGTTCGATGCCCGCGTAGTCAGCGGTGACGTCCGGCAGGCCACGGTCGTGCTTCTTCACCGTCATCGCGGCGATGCGCACGTCGGTGGCGCCCTGTTCCAGGCACCAGGTGCGCACGCCCTGCAGGGTGTAGCCCTCGTCGAGGATGTCATCGACCAGCAGCACGCGGCGGCCGAACAGCGCGGTGGCCGGCTTGTGCTTCCAGACCAGGTCGCCGCCGGTGGTTTCACCGCGGTAGCGGGTGGCATGCAGGTAATCAAACTGCACGTCCTGGCCGCGCGCGCCCAGTTCCAGCGCCAGCTGGCCGGCGAACGGCAGCGCACCGTGCATGATGGACAGGAACAGCGGGACCTCGCCCTCGTAGTCGCGTGCGATCGCGTCGGCGATGCTGGCGATGGCCTTGTCGATGGTGGGACGGTCGACCAGCAGGTCGGCCTGGGCCAGGGCCTGGGAAATGGTGAGGTTCGGCATCAGACGGTTCTTCCAAGGGTGTGGAGCAAACGGGATTGGGTGTCGCCATGGCGGGCATCGGCCAGCAGGCCATCCCAGCCAAGCGCGCCGCGGCCCAGCAGGCCCAGCAGCGCGGCGGTATTGAGTGAACGCCCCTGCACGGCCTGCAGGGCTTCGTCGACCAGCTCGGGGTGGCAGACCAGCACCACATCGCAGCCAGCATCCAGGTGCGCGTGCACGCGCGCCGGCACGCCACCGGCGCTGTGCGAAGCGGCCATGCCGATGTCGTCGGAGAACACCACGCCACGGAAGCCGAGCTCGCCGCGCAGGATGTCCTGGATCCAGCGCGGCGAATAGCCGGCCGGTTCTGCTGCGACCTGCGGGTAGATCACGTGCGCCATCATCACCGCGTCGGCACCGGCGGCAATGCCGGCACTGAACGGGACCAGGTCCTGCGCGCGCAGCTCATCCAGCCCGCGCGGGTCGATGGCGGTATCGACGTGGGTGTCTTCCAGCACGGTGCCGTGGCCGGGGAAATGCTTGAGGGTGGCGCCCATGCCGGCCGCGTGCATGCCACGCACGTAGGCCGCGGTGAACGCGGCCACCACCTGCGGGTCTTCGCTGAAGGCGCGGTTGCCGATGGCACGGTTGCCACGGCCGAGGTCGACCACCGGGGCGAAACTGAGGTCCAGGCCGCTGGCGCGCACTTCGCTGGCCATCAGCCAGCCGTGCTGTTCGGCCAGGGCCAGCGCCTGCTGCGGATCGCTGGCGTACTGCGCGCCGATGTCCTGCAGCGGCGGCAGGTCGCTGTAACCCTCGCGGAAGCGCTGTACGCGGCCGCCTTCCTGGTCCACGCAGATCAGCTGCGGGCGCGGGGCGGCCGCGCGGATGGCCGCGCTCAGATCGGTCACCTGCTGGCGCGAGGCGAAGTTGCGCTTGAACAGCACCACCCCGGCCACCGCATCGTGCTGCAGCCACTCGCGTTCCTGGGCGGTCAGTTCAGTGCCGGCAACGCCGATCAGCAGCATGGTCGATCTCCACTACGGGCGCCCGCATGGCGCAGTGCCGCATTGTCGCAGAACCAGCCGACAGGCGCAGTGTTCAGACGGAAACGCAGCATGGGGTCAGAGCCCCTTTGGGGATCTGACCCCGGGGTCGTGACCCCGGGGTCGGATCCCCGCAGGGGCTCCGACCCCAGTCCGCTCAGACGGCGCAGCCGTCCGGGCCGCAGGCTTCGTCACCGGCCGCGGCAGCGGGCGCACCCTGCTCGGCGGCGATCTGGCGCAGCGCGTTGGCGAACGCTTCGGGCGGCTGCGCACCGGAAATGGCCCAGCGGCCGTCGATGACGAAGGTCGGCACCGAGGAAATGCCCAGTGCGTGCGCCTGGGCCAGCTTGGCCTCGACCTCGGCCAGGCCACGGTCGGAGGCCAGCATCTCGGCGATTTCGGCGCCGTCGAGGCCGCCGGCTACGCCGGCCTTCACCAGCACGGCGGTGTCGGCCAGGTTCTGGCCATGTTCGAAGTGTGCGCGGAACAGGGCCTCGCCCACCGCGTCCTGCACGCCCTGTTCGCCGGCCAGCCACAGCACCCGGTGCGCCGGCAGCGTGGTCACCCGCACCTGGCCCTGGCTGAAGTCCATTGGCAGGCCTTCGGCGCGCGCGGTGGTCTGGGTCTGGCCCAGGATCTGCTCGGTGCGCTCGGCACCGCCGAACTTGGCGGCGTAGGCCTGGCGCAGCGGCACCGGGGTGTCCCCGGCATCCGGATCCAGCTGGAACGGCTGCCACTGGATGTCGAGTTCAGGCGCATCGGCGCCCAGCAACTGCACACCCTGCTCGAATCGATGCTTGCCGATCCAGCACCAGGGGCAGACCACGTCGGAGTAGATATCGATCTTCATGCAGGTGACATGGGGACCGCTGCGGACGAAAAAAGGGGGTTCACCACTGTGAATAGGGGTGACTGGCCAAGGCGACGTTGTAGTAGCGGGTGTCGTCGGTCACTTCGGCACCGGCCCAGTCCGGCAGGTCGATGGCCTGGTCGGCGCTGTCCAGCTCGACTTCGGCCACCACCAGCCCGGCGTTGTCGCCGAGGAACTCGTCCACTTCCCAGGTCAGGCCGGCGTGCTCGACCAGGTGCCGGCGCTTGTCGACCAGCCCGCCCACGCACAGCGCCAGCAGCGCCCGCGCATCCTCCACCGGAATCGGATAATCGAACTCCTGGCGGGTGTGGCCGACCGTGCGCGACTTCAGGTTCAGCGCGGCGTGGTCGCCTTCGATGCGCACCCGCACCGAGGCGTTCTGGGTGCCGCGGTCAAGCGAGCCCATGTCGTTGATGTAACCCTGCGCCATCGGGATCACCCGGTGCGCGGCGGCACGCCAACCGTCGTGGGTGACGAGGAATTTGCGTTCGATTTCAATGCCCATGCGGCCATTATGCGCGATGCCTGTGACCAGGCCGGTACCGGCCGCGGTGCGGCCACCTACAATGGCACTCCCTCCTGCATGGATGCCGGTCGATGCGCCGTCTGTTGCTGCTGCTGTTGTGCTGCCCACCCGCGCTGGTTCTGGCCGCCTCCGCGCCCGACCTGCAACAGGTGCAGGCCGCATTGGCTTCGGAGATGGAAGCCGGACTGCAGGGCCGGAGCACGGGCAGCCAGATCGCCGCCGCGATGTTCGCACCGCGCTTGAACGCGCTGCCCTGGTGCGTCCCGGCCGGGGACGGCGCAGTCGACTGCAGCGTGGGCTACGAGCGTGGCATGGACCAGCGCCATCGGATGATGCGGCTGTCGCCGCAGGGCGATGGCTGGCGGCTGCAGTCAACGCGCCTGCAGGCACCGCAGCCGCCGCTGGCAGAACTGGCCCCGCAGCTGCAGGCCCGCATCGAGGAAGCGATCGCGACCGGGGCCGATGCCTCGGAACGCGAAGCGCTGCGCGCCGATTTCGATGGCATGCGCCTGGCCGGCGTGGACGGCTGCGACCTGGCCCAGGCCAGCGGCCAGCTGCAGTGCGACCTGCTGCTGGCCTTCGACAGTGGCCATGATGGGCAGATGACGCTGGGCCTGCAGCGGATCGGCGACCAGTGGCGCCTGGACCCGCTGCCGGCCGGGTGACTCAGCGCTTCTCGAACACCGCAATGCTTTCCACGTGCGCGGTGTGCGGGAACATGTCCATGGCACCAGCGCTGACCAGGGTGAAGCCCTGTTCGTTGACCAGGTAGCCGGCATCGCGGGCCAGCGAACCCGGGTGGCAGCTGACGTAGACGATGCGCTTGAACTGCTTCAACGGCAGCTGCTGCAGCACTTCAATCGCACCCGAACGCGGCGGGTCCAGCAGCAGCTTGTCGAAGCCCTGGCGCATCCACGCGGTGCTGCGCTGATCCTGGGTCAGGTCGGCGCTGAAGAACTGGGCGTTGGCCAGGCCGTTGCGCTCCGCGTTTTCACGGGCACGCGCGACCAGGCCGGCATCGCCTTCCACGCCCACCACTTCGCGCACGCGGCGGGCCAGCGGCAGGGTGAAGTTGCCCAGGCCGCAGAACAGGTCCAGTACGCGCTCGTCCTCGCCCGGCTCCAGCAGGTCCAGGGCGTGGGCGATCATCTTCTCGTTGAGCTTGGCGTTGACCTGGATGAAGTCCAGCGGGCGGAACGCCAGCTCGACATTCCACGGCGCCAGCCGGAACGACAGCGGCACGCCCTGCCCGTCCAGCGGCTGCACGGTGTCCACGCCGCCGGACTGCAGGTAGATCACGAAACCATGCTGCTGGCCGAAGGCGGCCCAGGCCTCACGGTCGGCCTCGCTGAGCGGCTGCAGGTGACGCACGGTCAGGACCACGGCCTGGTCGCCAGCGATGAACTCGATCTGCGGGATGTCGCGTTTGCCGTCCAGCGACTCGATGAAGGTCGACAGCGCCTCGACCTTGGTGCCGATTTCCGGGATCACGGTCAGGCACTGGCTGAGATCGGCCACGAAGCGCGGATCCTGCTCGCGGAAGCCGACCAGGGTCTTGTCCTTCTTTTCCACGCGGCGCACCGAGAACCGGCCCTTGCGGCGGTAGCCCCAGCTTTCGCCGACCAGCGGCGGCAGCACGGCGCCCGGCTTCACGTGGCCGATGCGCTCGAGGTTGTCCATCAGCACGCGCTGCTTTGCGACGATCTGCTGGTCTTCGTCCAGATGCTGCAGCACGCAGCCGGCGCAGGTGCCGAAGTGCGGGCACTTGGGGGTTACCCGCTGCGGCGAGGGCTGCAGCACCTCGACGGTGCGCGCCTCGTCGAAATGACGGCTGCGGGCGGTCTGTTCAGCCATCACCACTTCGCCCGGCAGGGCGCCACTGACGAAGGTGACCTTGCCGCCCTCGCCTTCACGGCGGGCGACGCCACGACCATCATGGCTGAGGTCGAGGATCTCGGTCTGGAACGGAGTACGGTCGATGCGGGAGCGGGATCGGGCCACGTGGCAACAGGCTGCGGGCAAAAATGGGTGCGTATTGTCGCAGATCCGGGACGCGGGGGCCCGATGGCCGCTTGCGCCCGCCGCTCCCGTGATTGATGATGGACGCAGCTGACATGGAGGCAGCCCTGATGCAGATGACCCCGCGGGCCAGTCGGCCACGCTTCCTGCTTGTCGAGGATGACATCATCAGCCGCGGTTTTTTCAAGGCGGCGTTGGAAACGTTACCAGCGGATGTGGACACCGCTGACTCACTTGCAAGTGCATTGGCGCGCGCCGAACCCGGTGCCCATGACCTGTGGCTGATCGACGTCAACCTGCCCGACGGCAATGGTGCGCAGCTGCTGCATGAACTGCGCCGCTCGCATCCGGACACGCCTGCCCTGGCCCACACCGCCGACGGCGATGTGAGCATCCACGCGCGCCTGCGCGAGGCCGGCTTCAGCGACACCCTGGTCAAGCCGCTGGGCCGCGACCAGCTGCTGAAGGCGGTGCGTCGCGCACTGGTCAACAGCCCCGCGGGCGCGACCCCGCCGCCGGCAGCGATCGAGCTGGTGGTCGAGGACTGGGACGAGACGGCCGCCCTGGCGGCGCTGAATGGCCAGCGCAATCACCTGATCGCCCTGCGCGAGCTGTTCCTGGCGGAACTGCCGGGGGTGCGCGATGCGGTGGAACAGGCGGTGGACCAGCACGACGCGTCAAGCCTGCGCAACCAGTTGCATCGCCTGCAGGCCAGCTGTGGGTTTGTGGGTGCGGCGCGGTTGGCGCGGGCGGTGCGGCAGCTGCATCACGCGCCGGAGTCGGGGCCGGCGCAGGCCGGGTTCCGGGCAGCGGTGGCAGCTCTCCTGCACTGAGGGTGTCCGGCAGGGCTGCGCCCTGCACCTGCTCAATGCAACGGCAACGGCCAAGGCCAGAGCGACAGCGGGCATTCCGTGGGATGGCGGGGCACTGTGGGTTTGCGGGGACGCCGTGAACCCATCCATGGGGGCTTGGTCGCCGCATCCATGCGGCTCACACCCCGCAAACCCACAGTGCCCCGCCTTCGACAGTTGGCCGGTGGCCAGTAGATCCACGCCATGCGTGGATGACTCTCAATCGGAATCGAATATTTCGAATTGAAATCGAAACGCATCCACGCATGGCGTGGATCTACCTTGCCGACCAACAGCAGCGGGAATCGACACCCACCAGAGCAGAACGCCGTTCCGACAGACCGCGGGAAACTGTCGAAGGCGGGGTGGGTCCGGTTGAGGGGGTGTGAGCGGCATGGATGCCGCGACCAAGCCCCCATGGATGGGTTTACGGCGTCCCCCTCAACCGGACCCACCCCGCCTACCCACAGGAAGCCAGCTTTTGAAGTTGCCGTTGATTGAAGCAGGTGCAGGGCTGCAAGCCCTGCCGAACACCCCTCCCCCTTACCTCCGGGGAGTGAGCTGCTCCAGGAGTTCCCAGGATTTGAGGCCCTTGGCCCCCAGGTGATGGGACAGCACCCGCCGCATCGGCAGCCGCAGGCTGGCCAGGTCTGCCGCATCCGGCTCGTCGTCCGCCGCCAGCGCCAGCAGCGCCGAGCCCGTCGCCGCCGCCTGGCGTTCACCGCCACGCTCGCTCAGCAACCGTTGCGGCCCCTCCTGCGGGTCAAGTTCGTAACGTGCCGCCGGGTCCACCGGCTGGCCGTCACTGGCCGTGTCCAGTTCGAACCCCAGCCCCAGCGCCGCCAGCAGCTCACGCTCGAAACGGCGCAGCGTCCACGCCAGCCCCGCCCCCACCGCCAGGCGCGCACGCGCCTCGCCATAGGCCAGGTACAGCTCTGGCAGCGGGTCCTGGCGGGGAGCCAGGCGCAGGGTCAGTTCACTCAGGTAGAAACCGGCCAGCATTGCCTGGCCAACCAGGCGCGGGGCCGCATCCAGCGCCTCGGCGCCGCGCAGCTGGGCCAGTTCACCACGCTGCAGGGCGCTGAAACGTATCCACTGCAGCGGTTGCAGGGCCGCACGCAGCACCTGGCCCTTGGCCGTGGACACTCCGCGCGCCAGCACGCCGATGCGGCCGTGCTGCGCGCTCAGTACCTCCACCAGCAGGCTGGTCTCACGGTAGGCCCGTGCATGCAGCACGAACCCGGTGTCGTCCTCGATCAGCATCGAAGCGACCGCCGCGGCTTATTCGTAGCCGAAGGCCTTCAGTGCGGCCTCGTCATCGGACCAGCCTTCACGCACGCGCACCCAGGTTTCCAGGAACACCTTGGCCCCGAACAGACGTTCCATCTGCAGGCGGGATTTGGCGCCGATCTCCTTCAGGCGAGCGCCGCCCTTGCCGATCACGATGGCCTTCTGGCCTTCGCGCTCGACCCAGATGACCGCGCCGATGCGCAGCAGGTTGCCGTCTTCGGTGAAGCGCTCGATCTCCACCGTGGTGGCGTACGGCAGCTCTTCGCCAAGCTGGCGCATCAGCTGTTCACGCACCAGCTCGCCGGCCAGGAAGCGCTGGCTGCGGTCGGTGATCTCGTCTTCGCCGAACATCGGCGGCGCTTCCGGCAGCAGGGCCAGCACGTCGCGGACCAGGGCTTCCAGGCCGTTGCGCTTCTGCGCGGAAATCGGGTGCACGGCCGAGAAATCGCGGCCTTCGGTCACCTGCTGCAGGAACGGCAGCAGCGCGCCCTTGTCCTTCATGCGGTCGATCTTGTTGACCACCAGCACCACCGGGATGCCGGCATCGCGCAGCACGTTGAAGGCCAGGCTGTCTTCCTCGTCCCAGCGACCGGCTTCGATCACCAGCAGGCCGGCGTCGACGCCTTCCAGCGAGCCGCGCGCTGCACGGTTCATCACCCGGTTCATCGCCCGCTTCTGCACCTTGTGCAGGCCGGGGGTGTCGACCAGCACCAGCTGGCCTTCCGGGTAGGTGGCGATGCCCAGCAGGCGATGGCGCGTGGTCTGCGGGCGGTTGGAGACGATGCTGACCTTGGCGCCGACCAGGGCATTGGTCAGGGTCGACTTGCCCACGTTCGGGCGGCCGATGACGGCCACGCTGCCGCAATGATGGGGAGTTTGTTCGCTCACTTGGAATCCAGTTGTTCTAGGACGGCAGCAGCCGCTTGTTGTTCGGCAAGCCGGCGCGAGGGGCCTTCGCCCTCGGTGCTGGCGGCAGGGTCCGCGACGTTGCAGCGTACCCGGAAGTGCTTGGCGTGGTCGTCACCGGATTCTGACACCAGTTCGTACTGCGGCAACGCCTTCTGTCGGGCCTGCAGCCATTCCTGCAGGCGGGTCTTGGGGTCTTTCTCGGGCCGGCCGGTGGCCGGCAGGGCCTCCATCGAGGCGGCAAACCAGGGCAGCACGACGGCCCGGCAGGCCTCGAAGCCGACATCCAGGTAGATCGCGGCCACGACCGCCTCCAGGGCGTCGGCCAGGATCGAATCGCGGCGGTGGCCGCCGGACTTCAGTTCACCCGGGCCCAGGGTCAGGCGTTCGCCCAGCTCGAGGGTGCGGGCGATCACCGCCAGGGCGCCTTCACGCACCAGCTCGGCGCGGGCGCGGGTCATGGCCCCCTCGTCGGCCTTGGGCCAGCGCTGGTACAGCGCCTCGGCGACCATCATGTTGACGATGCTGTCGCCGAGGAATTCCAGGCGCTCGTTATGCGGCGCACCGGCACTGCGATGGGTCAGCGCCTGCTTGAGCAGGGCTGGATCGCTGAAAACGTGACCGATCAGGTCACCACGTTGGATGAATTTACTGGGCACCGCTACGAACGAGGTCCTGGGATGATTCGAATTTGCCAACCACATCGAGGTTGCCCACCAGCGGCTGGCGCACTTCGTAGTTGACGTTGAGGGTCCAGCCGTTGTCACGACGGTTGAACTTGACGTTGTTCGGCTTCACGTTTTCCGAGTAGTTGATGTACAGGCGCCTGAAGAACAGATCCTGGATCTGCGCCGGGGCCATGGAGCCCACTTCCGGTTCCTTGGCCAGGCTCTTCATCGCCGAGCGCACGGCGTAGTACTCCTGGTACATCGGGAACAGCTTCATGCCGATGTAGAGGAAGAAACCCACCACGATCAGGACCACCAGGAAGGAGGTCAGGGTCATGCCGCGCTGCGTGTTCATCGTCTTCATTGCGTTCTCCCCAGATACGCGTGGATGTGAAGTCAGTTGATGCCCGAGCCGATGCGCGACGGCTGGAAGCCATCCTTGCAGAACCAGCCCTGGCAGTTCAGCCAGATCAGGAACGCGCGGCCGCGCAGGTTTTCTTCCGGCAGCAGGCCCCAGAAACGGCCGTCATCGCTGTTGTCGCGATTGTCGCCCATCACCAGGTACTTGCCCGCCGGCACGGTCCACTGTCCCTGGCCGCGAGGATAATCGGTCTCCAGCACGGTGTGGGTGCGGCCCGGCAGGTGCTCGACCAGCAGGTTGGCGCCCTCGCCCTGGCCCTTGTCGCCGGCGTAGATGCCCTTGTTGTCGTACTTCAGCGGCTCGCCATTGAGGATGACGCCGTCGCCTTCGAAGACCACGGTGTCACCCGGCACGCCGATGACGCGCTTGATGAAGTTCTCGCCCTTGGCCGGATCGTTGTCGCCGTGGCCGGGGAAGTGGAACACCACCACGTCACCCCGCGACGGCTCGCCCAGCGGGACGAACCTGGTGTTGGAGATCGGCAGGCGCAGGCCGTAGGAGAACTTGTTGACCAGGATGAAATCGCCGATCAGCAGGTTCGGCATCATCGAGCTGGACGGGATCTTGTACGGCTCGGCGATGAAGCTGCGCACGATCAGCACGACCACCAGCACCGGGAAGAACGCCCGCGAGTAGTCCACCAGCACCGGCTCGGTATCGAGCAGGCCCGCGCGCTGCGCCCGGCGCTTGGCCAGGTACAGCTTGTCGGCCAGCAGGATCAGGCCCGAGGCCAGGGTCAGTACGACCAGGAGGATCTCAAACAATTTCATTCAGGGTCCTTTGCAACGTCACCGGACGAACGGCCCCGAAGGGCCGCTGCGGGCTTACTTGTTGTCCATCTGCAGCACGGCCAGGAAGGCTTCCTGCGGGATTTCCACGCGGCCGACCTGCTTCATGCGCTTCTTGCCTTCCTTCTGCTTTTCCAGAAGCTTCTTCTTGCGCGAAACGTCGCCACCATAGCACTTGGCCAGCACGTTCTTGCGCATGGCCTTGACCGTGGTGCGGGCGATGATCTGCGAGCCGACGGCGGCCTGGATGGCCACGTCGAACTGCTGGCGCGGGATCAGGTCCTTCATCTTGTCGCACAGCTCGCGGCCGCGGCGGTCGGCATGGCTGCGGTGCACGATCAGCGACAGTGCATCGACCTTGTCACCATTGATCAGCACGTCCACGCGCACGAACGGGCCGGCATCGAAACGCACGAAGTGGTAATCGAGCGAGGCGTAGCCACGGCTGACCGACTTCAGCTTGTCGAAGAAGTCCAGCACCACTTCAGCCATCGGCAGCTCGTAGCTGATCTGCACCTGGCTGCCCAGGTAGTTGATGCCGAGCTGGCTGCCGCGCTTTTCTTCGCACAGCTTGATGATGTTGCCGATGTACTCCTCGGGAGTGAGCACGTTGGCGCGGATGATCGGCTCGCGGATCTCTTCGACATGGTTGACCGGCGGCAGCTTGGCCGGGTTGTCCATGTTGACGATGGTGCCGTCGGTCTTAAGGACTTCATAGATCACCGTCGGTGCGGTGCTGATCAGGTCCAGGTTGTATTCGCGCTCCAGGCGCTCCTGCACGATTTCCATGTGCAGCATGCCGAGGAAGCCGCAGCGGAAGCCGAAGCCCATCGCTTCGGAGCTTTCCGGCTCGAAGCGCAGCGCGGCGTCGTTCAGGCGCAGCTTGTCCAGTGCCTCGCGCAGGTCCGGGTAGTCCTCGGCGTCGACCGGGAACAGGCCGGCGAACACGCGCGGCTGCATCTCCTGGAAGCCCGGCAGCGGCTTGGCAGCCGGATCGGCGGCCAGGGTCAGCGTATCGCCGACCGGCGCACCGTGGACGTCCTTGATGCTGGCGGTGACCCAGCCCACTTCACCGGCACGCAGCGCCGGCAGCACCTTGCGCTTGGGCGTGAACACGCCGACGTTGTCGACCTGGTGGGTGCGGCCGGTGGACATCACCTGCAGCTTGTCGCCGGGCTTGATCTGGCCCTGCATGACACGCACCAGCGACACCACGCCGAGGTAGTTGTCGAACCAGGAGTCGATGATCAGCGCCTGCAGCTTGTCGGTATCGCGCGGCACCGGGGCCGGGATGCGATGGACGATGGCTTCCAGCACGTCCTGCACGTTCAGGCCGGTCTTGGCGCTGACCGGCACGGCGTCGGCGGCGTCGATGCCGATGACGGCCTCGATCTCGGCCTTGGCGCGCTCGATGTCGGCGGTGGGCAGGTCGATCTTGTTGATCACCGGCACCACTTCCAGGCCCTGCTCGACGGCGGTGTAGCAGTTGGCCACCGACTGCGCTTCCACGCCCTGGGCGGCATCGACCACCAGCAGCGCGCCTTCGCAGGCGGCCAGCGAGCGGCTGACTTCATAGGAGAAGTCGACGTGGCCGGGGGTGTCGATGAAGTTCAGGTGGTAGGTCTGGCCGTCCTTCGCTACATACGGCAGCGAGACCGACTGGGCCTTGATGGTGATGCCACGCTCGCGCTCGATCGGGTTCGAATCGAGCACCTGCGCTTCCATCTCGCGGGCCTGCAGGCCGCCGCAAAGCTGGATGATGCGGTCGGCAAGCGTGGACTTGCCGTGGTCGACGTGGGCAATGATGGAGAAGTTGCGGATGTTCCGCATCGAATCAGAAGACATAGGTGGCGGCGGCGCGCGGCGTCGTCAGGGTAACGGTCGATTATCGCATGCCCGGGCCCCTGCCGCGAAAGCAGCCTGATCGGACCGGGCCCGGAATGGCCAAAGCCCCGCCGGGGCGGGGCTTCGGGGGAGTACCAGGGCCGCCCGGGGGCGGCCGTGAAGGCCTTACTGGCCGGCCTTGACCGCCACGAAGGCGCTGTTGCCGCTGCTGGCACGGACCAGCAGCAGGACCACGTCGCCCTTCTTGTAGCCGGACAGCGCGCGGTTGAGCGCATCGACACTGCCGACCGGGGTGTTGCCGACGCGCAGGACGACCATGCCCGGGGCCAGGCCGGCGTCACGGGCGCCTTCGCCCTTGACCCCGGTGATGCGCACGCCCTCGCCCGAATCCAGGCCCAGCTGCTTGCGCTGCACCGCGTTGAGCTCGGTCACGTCCAGGCCCAGCAGGGCATTGGCACCGGACTGCGGCGCGGCATCGGCATTGGCGGCGGACGGGCCGCGGGCGCTGTCCTGGCCGTCATCGGTCAGGGCGGTCAGGGTGGCGCTGAGCTCACGCGGCTTGCCATCGCGGTACACGACCAGGGTGACCTTGCTGCCCGGGGCCATCGCGCCGATCAGCGGCGGCAGGTCGGACCAGGTGTTGACCGTGCTGCCGTTGACCGAGCGGATGACATCGCCCAGCTGCACGCCCGCCTTGGCCGCGGCACTGCCGGGCACGATCTGGTTGACCAGCGCGCCACGGCTGTCCGGCAGGCCCAGGCCCTGCGCCTTCAGCGAATCGATCGGTTCGACCACCGCGCCCAGCTGGCCACGGGTGACCTTGCCACTCTTCTTGATCTGCTCGACCGCGCTCATCGCCAGGTCGATCGGGATCGCGAAGCTGATGCCCATGTAGCCGCCGGAGGCGGAGAAGATCTGCGAATTGATGCCAACGACTTCCCCGCGGGTGTTCAGCAGCGGGCCACCGGAGTTGCCCTGGTTGATCGCCACGTCGGTCTGGATGAAGGGCACATAGCGCTGGTCCGGCCCGCCGGTGCTGCGGCCGACGGCGCTGACCACGCCGGCGGTGACCGAATGGTCGAGGCCGAACGGCGAGCCGATCGCGACAACCCACTGGCCCGGCTTGAGGGTGTTCGAATCGCCCACGCGCACGGTCGGCAGGTTCTTGCCGTCGATCTTGAGCAGGGCAACGTCGTACTGCTGGTCGCTGCCGACCACCTTGGCAGTGAACTCGCGGCTGTCGCCCAGCTTCACCTTCACTTCGCTGGCGTCTGCCACCACGTGGTAGTTGGTCAGCACGTAGCCGTCGGGCGAGATGATGAAGCCCGAGCCCATGCCACGCCCCTTGATGCTGGGACCGCCATCCTGGCCACCCGGCCCCTGCCCCGGCATCGGGAAATCAGGGCCGAAGAAGCGGCGGAAGAACTCAGGCATGTCGTCGTCGCCCATCGGGCCGCGCGAGGCCTGGCGGTTGTTGCGGACGATGGTGACATCGACGTTGACCACGCCGGGGCCGACCTGTTCGACCAGGTTGGTGAAATCAGGCAGGCCGCTGACCAGCGGCTGCGCCGGGGCACGCGGTGCGGCGGCGGCGGCCGGGGCCGCCGGCGGTGCGGTCGGCGCGGCGGGCTGGGCACAGGCCACCAGCGGCAGGGTCAGGGCGAGCAGGCCCATGGCCTGCGTGCGGAGTCGGTGAGTCATCGGACGGCAACCTCCGGATCGGATGGAGAGGGGGAAGGAGGGCCCCGCCAGTGGCGGGGCATGGGCCCGCACGCGTCAGTCGCGCGGGCGCTGCGGCGCCGGCAGTTCTTCCTGCAGGCGCGGTTCGAACGGGTAGAACGCGGCGCCACCGGACGAGGTCGGGAAGCTGGCGTTGAGCGCACCGCCGCCGGCCGGGGCCAGGCTGGACTTCGGCCAGGGCCGGGCCTGCAGGCTGCCGACATCACCGAAGGGCAGGTGGCGGGTGCTGCTGGCCGGGACGCTGGGGCTCAGCGCCGGCTGCGCAGTGGCCACTGCACGCTGCGGCGCGTCATCGCGCTGGGCCACGCGTGCGGCCTGCTGGCTGCGGGTGGCGCTGGCGCGGCGGGCGTCCTGGCGGCGGCTGGCGGCCATCGCTACGGCCGGTGCGGCGGCCACGGCCATCGCCGCGCTGTCGACCGAGGCCTCGGTCACGGCGGACGGGCCCGGCGCAGGTGCCAGTTCGGCCTGGCTGGCCACCACCTGCGGCGGCAGCGGCTCGCCAGGGCCGGCATCCTTCAGCTTCTCGCCGCCCATGAACAGGGCCACGGCGGCCACCGAGGCGGCCAGTGCGGCACCACCGCCCCAGGCACGCCAACCGGTGCGGCGCACCTGGCGCCGCGGCTCGGCCTGCGGTGCCGGTTCGGCGGCGATGGCGGCGGCCACGGCCGCGCTGAAACCGGCCGGGGCCAGCAGCGACGCCTGGCCACGCATCACGTCGCCGAGCAGCTGCCAGCGTTCCTGGCTGCCGGACAGCTCGGGATCGTGTTCCATGCGGCGCAGCAGGAAGCGCGCCTCATCGGCACCGAGCTCGCCATCGACCAGGGCCGACAGCTGTTCGCGGTGGCGCTGGTCCAGGCGCTGCCCGGCGGGAGATTGGTGGTTCTGCGATTCGTTCAGGGGACTGTGGGTCATACGCGGCTCTTCTCACGGGTGGCGCTGCCGATGTCCAGCAGCGGCCGGAGTTCGGTGTCGATCGCCTCGCGCGCCCGGAAGATCCGGGACCGCACGGTGCCGATCGGGCACCCCATCTTCTGCGCGATTTCCTCGTAACTCAGGCCTTCCACCTCGCGCAGGGTGATCGCCGACCGGAGTTCTTCCGGCAGCGCGTTGACGGCCTTCATCACCGTCTGTTCAAGCTCCTGGCGCATCAACTCGCGTTCGGGCGTGTCGGTGTCGCGCAGGCGTGTTCCGGTATCGAACTGCTCGGCGTCGCCGATGTCGATGTCATCGGTCGGCGGGCGTCGATTGTGTGAAGCCAGGTAGTTTTTGGCGGTGTTCACGGCGATCCGATGCAACCAGGTGGAGAACTGGGCATCGCCACGGAAACTTCCGATCGCGCGGTAGGCGCGGATGAAAGTGTCCTGGGCGACGTCCTGACATTCGCTCCAGTCGGCGATGTAGCGACCGACCAGACCGACGACCCGGTGCTGGTACTTGCGTACCAGGACATCGAAGGCCGCGCTCTCGCCGCGCTGCACGCGCCGGACCAGTTCCAGATCCAGCTCCTGTGGTGTTTCAACATCGGCCATGAGGGGCCGCACTCCTGTCAGCCCAACCGACGTCGGGCAATGAGACTGCCAATCCCGGGAAAAGTTCAGTCGCCGATCACCTGGCGCCGCACCAGCTTTTAACCACCGTTCCGCTAGCGTCCCGGTCCGGGGCCATGGATCCGGGGTCGCCACACCCCAGCTATTGGGATTTGACGCGGGGGAAACAACCTCTGGATCATAGCCGCTTCTCCATACACAACCGGATGGAACGTCCATGCTCTCAGGCTTCGATGGTCTCCGCTTCAGCCACTGGCACCCCGAGATCCGCGATGACGGCGTGGTCGTGCTGTCTTTGGATCGTCAGGACAGCAGTGTCAACGCGATGTCGCAGGACGTGCTGCTGGAGCTGGGCGACCTGCTCGAGCGCATCGCCCTGGACCCGCCCAAGGGCGTGGTCATCCAGTCGCTGAAGAAGGCCGGCTTTATCGCCGGGGCGGACCTGAAGGAGTTCCAGGAGTTCGACCGCCGCGGCACCGTGAACGACGCGATCCGCCGCGGCCAGTCCACCTACCAGAAGCTGGCCGAGCTGCCCTGCCCCACCGTGGCGGCCATCCACGGCCACAGCCTGGGCGGCGGCACCGAGCTGGCGCTGGCCTGCCGCTACCGCGTGGCCTCCAACGACAGCAGCACCCGCATCGGCCTGCCGGAAACCCAGCTGGGCATCTTCCCGGGCTGGGGCGGCAGCGCGCGCCTGCCGCAGCTGGTGGGCGCCCCGGCGGCGATGGACATGATGCTGACCGGCCGCACCCTGTCGGCCTCGGCCGCCCGTGGCATCGGCCTGGTGGACAAGGTGGTGGCGCCGGCAGTGGTACTCGATACCGCCGTGGCCCTGGCCCTGTCCGGTACCACCCGCCCGTTCAAGCAGCGCGCCACCGCCTGGGCGACCAACACCTGGCTGGCACGCAAGCTGCTGGCCCCGCAGATGGTCAAGCAGGTCGCCCGCAAGGCCAAGAAGGACCAGTACCCGGCGCCGTACGCGCTGATCAGCACCTGGCAGCGCACCGCCGGCAAGCCGGTGCAGGCGCGCCTGGACGCCGAGCGCCGCGCGGTGGTGAAGCTGGCCAGCACGCCGACCGCGCGCAACCTGATCCGCATCTTCTTCCTGACCGAGCGCCTGAAGGGGCTGGGCAGCGGTGATGCCGGCATCCGCCACGTGCATGTGGTCGGCGCCGGCGTGATGGGCGGCGACATCGCCGCCTGGGCCGCGTACAAGGGCTTCGAGGTGACCCTGCAGGACCGCGAGCAGCGTTTCATCGACCCGGCCATGGAACGCGCGCAGGCGCTGTTCGCCAAGAAGGTTCGCGACGAGAGCAAGCGCCCGTCGGTGGCAGCGCGCCTGCGTGCCGACCTGGAAGGCAATGGCGTGGCCGAGGCCGACCTGGTCATCGAAGCGATCATCGAGAACCCGGAGGCCAAGCGTGCGCTGTACCAGACGCTGGAACCGAAGATGAAGCTGGACGCGCTGCTGACCACCAACACCTCGTCGATTCCGCTGGTGGAACTGCGCGACCACATCCAGCGCCCGGCGCAGTTCGCCGGCCTGCACTACTTCAACCCGGTGGCGCAGATGCCGCTGGTGGAAATCATCCACCACGACGGCATGGCGCCGGAGACCGAGCGCCGCCTGGCCGCGTTCTGCAAGGCGCTGGGCAAGTTCCCGGTGCCGGTGGCCGGCAGCCCCGGCTTCCTGGTCAACCGCGTGCTGTTCCCGTACATGCTGGAAGCCGCCACGGCGTACGCCGAGGGCATTCCGGGCCCGGTGATCGACAAGGCCGCGGTGAAGTTCGGCATGCCGATGGGCCCGATCGAGCTGATCGACACGGTGGGCCTGGACGTGGCCGCCGGCGTGGGCAAGGAGCTGGCACCGTTCCTGGGCCTGCAGGTGCCCGAGGCACTGGCGACGGTGGACCCGGCCAAGCGCGGCAAGAAGGATGGCCAGGGCATCTACACCTGGGAGAACGGCCGGGCGAAGAAGCCGGACGTGGCGCGTGACTACCAAGCCCCTGCGGACCTGGAAGACCGCCTGATCCTGCCGCTGCTGAACGAAGCGGTGGCCTGCCTGCACGAAGGCGTGGTGGCCGATGCGGACCTGCTGGATGCGGGCGTGATCTTCGGTACGGGGTTTGCCCCGTTCCGTGGGGGTCCGATCCAGCACATCCGCGCGGTGGGCGCCGATGCGATCGTCGAGCGGCTGAAGGCGCTGCAGCAGCGCCACGGCGACCGTTTCGCCCCGCGCCCGGGCTGGGACAACCCCGTCCTGCGCGAACCGGTGGTGTGAGTTGATCGGCCGGGCCTGCGGCCCGGCACCCGCGGTAGTGCCGGCCGCTGGCCGGCAACCCTGAAAGCCAGAGCCAGAGCCGGAGCTACAGCCGGCTCTGGCTTTTCTGTTTGTTGGGCGGGGCGGTGTGGGCTTGCAGGACACGCCGTAAACCCGTCCATGGGGGCTCGTAGGCGCCATCCATGGCGCCTGCGGTCCTGCAAGCCCACACCGCCCCACCCCCGACAGTTTCCCGGTGACGGTGAGTGAACTCCCATTGCGGTAGGTGTCGACCTTGGTCGACACGCGTGGTCCACGCTTGCGTGGATGCGAGCGAAGCGACCGGCGTTTGAATTTGATTTTCTTTTTTCTTTTCCGTGGCTGACGCGCACGGAAACTGTCGGGGGCCGGGCGGGTGGGTTGCGCAGGACCGTTGGCGCCATGGATGGCGCCATCGAGCCCCCATGGATGGGTTTACGGCGTGTCCTGCGCAGCCCACCCGCCCGGCCAGCCACAGCGCCAGTCGACCAACAGTCGACTCTACCGACCGACCAGCCACGAGGGGCTGCGCCGTTGGCTGGAACCCAGTCGAGCAAGCTCGACTCTACGGAACAGGCTGTTACCCGCATGGGGCATGTACCCATCACGACCGCATGCCATGCTGGCGCCCTTGATCCCTGCCAGCGAGAACGCCCGCATGACCACCATCATCGCCCCGCGCGTCCACGACATCGGCGGCCTGGAAGTGCGCCGCGCGGTGCCCACCCTGCAGGCCCGCAGCATCGGCTCGTTCGTGTTCGTCGACCAGATGGGCCCGGCCATCATGCACCCCGGCACCGCCATCGACGTGCGCCCGCACCCGCATATCGGCCTGGCCACCGTCACCTACCTGTGGTCCGGCGCCATCGGCCACCGCGATACGCTGGGCTCGGACCAGGTCATCCGCCCCGGCGACGTGAACTGGATGACCGCCGGCCGCGGCATCGCCCATTCCGAGCGCACCCCGCCGCCAGACCGCAGCCAGGACAACCCGATCCACGGCATGCAGACCTGGGTCGCGCTGCCGAAGTCGCACGAGGAAATCGAACCGGCGTTCTACCACCATGCCGCCGCCACCCTGCCCGAGCAGCGCCGCAACGGCGCGTGGCTGCGCGTCATCGCCGGCCGTGCCTACGGTGAGGAATCGCCGGTGAAGGTCTTCGCCGATACGCTCAACGTGGCCATCGACCTCGACCCGGATGCGGAGATCGACATCGACAACGGCCATCGCGAACGCGCGCTGTACATCCTCGAAGGCCAGGCGCAGCTGGATGGCGTGGATATTCCGGCCCAGCACCTGGTCATTCCCGAGGCCGGCGCTGTTGGCCGCCTGCGCGCGAAGACACCGGTGAAGGCGATGCTGTTCGGTGGCGAACCGCTCGATGGCCCGCGCCACCTGTGGTGGAACTTCGTGTCCAGTTCCAAGGAGCGCATCGAACAGGCCAAGCACGATTGGGAAGCCGGGCGCTTCGGCACCATCCCCGGCGATGACAAGGAATTCATTCCGCTGCCGCAGTATTGAGGCAGAAAGCAGTCGAGCAAGCTCGACGCTGCGGCAAGGCCTCGGCACGCCCCGCCGGGGCTCCACGCCGCGTATACGCGGCCATCACCTGCTGCGCACTCCAATGCGACCGCACGCATCCGCGCGCCTCATTGGAGAGCACGTCATGGGCATGGGCAAACGCTTGGCCGCCGAGTTCCTCGGCACGTTCTGGCTGGTCCTGGGGGGCTGTGGCAGCGCGGTGCTGGCCGCGAAATTCGGCGGCGACGGCAATCCGCTGGGCATCGGCTTCCTCGGCGTGGCACTGGCTTTCGGCCTGACGGTGGTGACCGGCGCCTACGCGTTCGGCCACGTGTCCGGCGCGCATTTCAATCCGGCGGTCAGCGTCGGGCTCTGGGCCGGCGGCCGCTTCCCGGCCCGCGACCTGCTGCCCTACGTCATCGCCCAGTGCGCCGGCGGCCTGCTGGCCGGCTTCATCCTCCTGCAGATCGCCTCCGGTGCGCCCGGCTTCGGCATTGACAGCAGCCAGGCCGGGGCATTCGCCAGCAATGGCTACGGCGCACTGTCGCCGGGTGGCTACAGCGTGGCCGCCGCCTTCCTGTGCGAGGTGGTGCTCACCGCCGTGTTCCTGGTGGTCATCATGGGGGCCACGCACGGCAAGGCACCGGCCGGCTTCGCGCCGCTGGCCATCGGCCTGGCCCTCACCCTGATCCACCTGATCAGCATCCCGGTCACCAATACGTCGGTGAACCCGGCCCGCTCCACGGCCGTGGCTTTCTTTGCCGGCAGCGGCGCGACCGGCCAGCTGTGGCTGTTCTGGGTGGCCCCGCTGCTGGGCGGCATGATCGGCGGGATGATCTACAAGTGGGTCGGCAGCGACCACTGAGCCCTGCCCTGGCCATCACGGCCGACACTCGGCCGTGATGGTTACGGTTGTAACCGCAATTTGTGCGATCGCTCACGTTCCGTTAAGGTCGGAATGACCGTCCGTACACATGCGGACGGCACGGCATCCGGGGATGGGATGCCACCGCCACCGGCGCGCCGGTGGAGCCTTACGACACGCCACCTTGGGGGATGCATGAAGTTCGTGCCTGTTGTGTTGTCGAGCCTGCTGTTCGTCGCGGCCCATGCCGCCGCACAGGCTCCGGTCGAGTGCCCGTCGCTGCCCGCCAGCAGTGGCCTGCAATGGCAGCAGCAGGCACAGCCCGATTTCGTGGTGTGCCGTGCGGCCACCGCCGAAGGCCGCGAAGTGCTGAGCCTGATGCTCAGCCAGCGCGACCCGGGCATTCCACTCAGCCGCTCGCTGCGCCAGGAAAAAGGCAGCTTCGGCGGTGAATCGATGTACTGGTACCAGCCCGACCTGGGCGGACAGCAGCCGCCCGGCTATGCCGAACGGCGCATCAGCGTGGTCAAGCTGGACAAGGGACGCTATGCGCAGATCGCGCTGTACCCGGACAGCAGCCAGGAACTGGGCAGCCTGCAGCAGCTGGCGCAGGGCATGAGCCTGACCCCGTCGGCCGTGGCCGACGGTCGCTGAGGGGTTGCGGGGATGACTGCCTGGCAGTGTCCCCGCACTTCAACATTGATCGGTAGCGCCGGGCCATGCCCGGCGAACCCGCGCTTGCGCGCGAAGCTGGGAAAGCCGCCGGGCATGGCCCGACGCTACCCCTCAGAAGCGGCCTTCCTGGAAATCCACGAAGGCCTGCATCAGCTCCTGCCGGGTGTTCATCACGAACGGGCCGTGGCGCATGACCGGCTCGCGCAGCGGGCGACCCGCCACCAGGATCAGCCGTGCGCCTTCGCTTCCGGCCGACAGGTGCAGCTGCTCGCCGCCGCCCAGCACCGCCAGTTCCTGGCGCGCCACGTCACGCGCGGCGTCCTGCTCGCCTACCGTCACCCCGCCCTCGAAAACATAAGCGAAGGCGTTGTGCCCTTCCGGCAGCGTGTAGGTCCAGGCGCGGTCGGCTTCCAGGCGGATGTCCAGGTACACCGGATCGGTGGCCGGCTGGGCGATCGGGCCGGCCGTGCCATCGACGGTACCGGCGATCACCTTCACCTCCACGCCCGCCGCCGGCTGCACCACCGGAATGCGCTCGGGCGCGAATTCCTGGTACTTGGGGTCGGTCATCTTGTCGCGCGCCGGCAGGTTGACCCACAGCTGGAAACCGCGCATCTGCCCGCTTTCCTGCTCCGGCATTTCCGAATGGACCAGGCCGCGGCCAGCGGTCATCCACTGCACGCTGCCCGGGGTCAGCAGGCCTTCGTTGCCGTGGTTGTCACGGTGGCGCATGCGCCCGTCGAGCATGTAGGTGACGGTCTCGAAGCCACGGTGCGGGTGTTCCGGGAAGCCGGCGATGTAGTCCTCGGCACGATCGGTGCCGAATTCATCCAGCAGCAGGAACGGATCCAGGTCGGGCAGCGACGGGCCGCCGATGACGCGGGTCAGGCGCACGCCGGCACCGTCGGAGGTGGGCATGCCACGGATGGTGCGCTGCACGCGCACCGGCTCGGGAAGGCTCATGGCGACTCCTGTTGGATGGATGCCGATGAAGATGGACGCCGCACGCCGCAACGCCAATGGGCGGCACCGCAACCGATTGTTCCACCACTGGTGTTCGCCGGGCGTCATGTCCGCCGCGCGACGGCGCCTGCGTTGTGTTCGACCAAAGTACTACCGCAGAAAAGTCCCGCACGCATTGACCGTGCACAGGTCACGCGGGACTCTTTGAACATCTTTCCGGGAGAGAGCACCTCATGAAAGGGTTTTCCAAAATAGGCTGGGCGGCCCTCGCCCTGCTTGGCGCATTCTGTCTGGGCACAGTGGCCCTGCGCCGCGGCGAGCACATCAACGCATTGTGGATCGTGGTCGCCGCGGTATCGCTGTATCTGGTGGCCTACCGCTTCTACAGCCTGTTCATCGCCGACAAGGTGATGCAGCTCGATCCGACCCGGGCCACCCCGGCGGTGATCAACAACGATGGCCTGGACTACGTCCCGACCAACAAGCACGTGCTGTTCGGCCACCACTTCGCCGCCATCGCCGGCGCCGGCCCGCTGGTCGGCCCGGTGCTGGCCGCGCAGATGGGCTACCTGCCCGGCCTGCTGTGGCTGGTGGTGGGCGTGGTGCTGGCCGGCGCGGTGCAGGACTTCGTGGTCCTGTTCCTGTCCAGCCGCCGCAACGGCCGTTCGCTGGGCGACCTGGTGCGTGAGGAAATGGGCCAGGTGCCCGGCACCATTGCGCTGTTCGGCGCCTTCCTGATCATGATCATCATCCTGGCGGTGCTGGCGATGGTGGTGGTCAAGGCACTGGCCGAAAGCCCCTGGGGCATGTTCACGGTGATCGCGACGATGCCCATCGCGATCCTGATGGGCGTGTACATGCGCTACATCCGCCCCGGCAAGATCGGCGAGATCTCGGTGGTCGGCCTGATCCTGCTGCTGGCCGCGATCTGGTTCGGCGGCAAGGTGGCGGCGGACCCGACCTGGGGCCCGGCCTTCACCTTCACCGGCACCCAGATCACCTGGATGCTGATCGGCTATGGTTTCGTCGCCTCGGTGCTGCCGGTGTGGCTGCTGCTGGCCCCGCGCGACTACCTGTCCACCTTCCTGAAGATCGGCACGATCATCGCGCTGGCGATCGGCATCCTGGTGGTCATGCCGGAACTGAAGATGCCGGCCCTGACCCAGTTCGCCGCCAGCGGCGACGGCCCGGTGTGGAAGGGCGGCATGTTCCCGTTCCTGTTCATCACCATTGCCTGCGGCGCGGTGTCCGGCTTCCACGCACTGATCTCCTCCGGCACCACGCCCAAGCTGCTCGCCAATGAAGCGCACATGCGCTACATCGGCTACGGCGGCATGCTGATGGAATCGTTCGTGGCAGTGATGGCGCTGGTGGCGGCCTCGATCATCGATCCGGGCATCTACTTCGCAATGAACAGCCCGGCGGCGGTGATCGGTGCCGATGCGGCCTCGGCGGCGCACTTCATCACCAACACCTGGGGCTTCACCATCAGCCCGGAACAGCTGACCGCCACGGCGGCAGCCATCGGTGAACCGACGATCCTGCATCGTGCCGGTGGCGCCCCCACGCTGGCGGTCGGTATCGCGCAGATCCTGCACGAGGCGATCCCCAGCAGCAGCGACGCGATGATGGCGTTCTGGTACCACTTCGCGATCCTGTTCGAAGCGCTGTTCATCCTGACCGCAGTCGATGCCGGTACCCGTGCCGGTCGCTTCATGCTGCAGGACCTGCTGGGCAACTTCATCCCGGCGCTGAAGAAGACCGAATCGTGGACGGCCAACATCATCGGCACCGCCGGCTGCGTGGCGCTGTGGGGCTACCTGCTCTACACCGGCGTGGTCGATCCGTTCGGCGGCATCCAGACGCTGTGGCCGCTGTTCGGCATCTCCAACCAGATGCTGGCCGGTATCGCGCTGATGCTGGGCACGGTGGTGCTGTTCAAGATGAAGCGTGACCGCTATGCGTGGGTGACCGCGCTGCCGGCGGTGTGGCTGCTGATCTGCACCACCTACGCGGGCTTCATCAAGATCTTCGACAGCAACCCGGCCCAGGGCTTCCTGGCGCAGGCGCACAAGTACCAGGCGGCCATCGCCAGCGACACCATCACCGCGCCGGCCAAGTCGGTGGCGCAGATGCAGCAGATCGTGGTCAACGCCTACGTCAACACGGGCCTGACCTCGCTGTTCCTGCTGGTGGTGGGTGCGGTGCTGGTGTATTCGATCAAGACCATCCTGGCGGCGCGCCGCAATCCGCAGCGCAGTGACCGCGAGACCCCGTACGTGGCACTGAAGCCGCACGAAATGGTGGATCTGTAATGAGCACGCAACTCGTTCCCGTCGGCCAGTACCAGGCGCACCGCCGCATCTGGCGGCGCCTGGTGCAGACCGCACGGCTGTGCTGTGGGATTCCTGATTACGACAACTACGTCCGGCACATGCTGGAGAAGCATCCGGACCAGGAGCCGATGGACTACAAGACGTTCTTCCGTGAGCGGCAGGAAGCGCGGTATGGCGGTCGCAACGGCGGTCGCTGCTGTTGAGCTTTGGAGGTGGGTGCCGGGCTTGCAGCCCGGCGCCTGCCGATTCAACAGCGACTGCAACTGCGACTGCAACTGCAACTGCAACTGCAAGAGCGTCGGCTCTGGGCTTCTGTTTGGTTGGCGGGGCGGTGTGGGCTTGCAGGACACGCCGTAAACCCTTCCATGGGGGCTCGATGGCGCCATCCATGGCGCCAACGGTCCTGCAAGCCCACACCGCCCCACCTCTGACAGATTGCCGGTCACGGCGAGACACATGCGGGGTCAGATCCGTTTTCCGAAGGAAAACGGATCTGACCCCATTTTGTTTATCGATATCTGACAGATGTGCCGACCAACGGTCGGCACCCACCAACAGCCGCGTGAACCTGTCGAAGGCGGGGCACTGTGGGTTTACGGGGTGTGAGCCGCATGGATGCGGGGTCAGATCCGTTTCCCGAAGGAAAACGGATCTGACCCCATTTTGTTTATCGATATCTGACACATGTGCCGACCAACGGTCGGCACCCACCAACAGCCGCGTGAACCTGTCGAAGGCGGGGCACTGTGGGTTTGCGGGGTGTGAGCCGCATGGATGCGGCGACCAAGCCCCCATGGATGGGTTTACGGCGTCCCCGCAAACCCACAGTGCCCCGCCATCCCACGGAATGCCGCTTTTGATTTTGAGGTTGCCGGCCAGCGGCCGGCACTACCGCAGGTGCAGGGCTGCAAGCCCTGCCGGCCTACTCCACCAGGGTGATGGGGGTGAGCGTGACCTTGGCGTTGTTGGCTGCCCCCATGCGATCGGTATAGGCCTGCCCGCGCTGCAGCAGGTAGAAGCTGTCCAGGTAGTCGATATCGTTGGCAAACCAGGACGTCGGCATGGCATTGAGGATGGCACCGGCGATGTCGGCGATGACCGCGTACTCCGGCGCGAACACGCCCAGCGCGGTCTTCACCCCGGTGGTCAACGCCACCAGCAGTTCCTGGTAGTTGGTATCGCCGTCATCCTCGAACAGCTGCACGTTGGCGGCGTTGAAACGGTAGTTGCCCCAGATCACCAGCGCCTGCTGCGGGGTGTAATCGGTGTTGTCGTAATCCAGATACGGCATGTCGACGGTGACCATTTCCGGCTCGGTCTTGTCGACCTACAGGCCGGAAACGACAGCAAACACCTCTGCCGCACCCAGTGCCCACGGCTCCTGGTCATCGGCCAGGCGGATGCGATCCAACCGGGTGATGTCCAACGACGCGCTGGCGCCATTGGCGGCGATGCTGATGCGCTCGGGGGACTGCAGGCCGCGTTCGCGCAGGCCGGCGTTGACCAGGGCCATGCCCTCGGCCACCGAGCGGCGGGTATCGACATCGACGATCAGCACGGGGAAGTCCGGCGCCTGCTTCGCATCCAGCAGGTGCGCGCGGCCCTGTGCGTCATAGGCGGTCAGCGTGGTCCAGTCGCGGTCATTGCCGCGTGGCAGGCTGGCCACCCACAGCTGGCGCGGCGCGATGGCATCCAGTGATGCGCCTTCGGGCACATAGGCGCGCAGTTGCAGCAGCGCAGGCCCCTGCTCCGACAGGCCCTTGCGCAACCGCAGCTGGCCATCCTGCCGGGCCACGCTGCTGCTGGCCAACGTCCGCGCCTGCGGATCGAAACGCGCCACCACCTGCTGCAGGGCGACGCCACGTTCCGGCGCCGCACGCAGGGCCGACCGCGCGGCGTCGGCAAAGCCCGGTTGTGCGATGAGCGCGGCGACGTCGCGCGCACTGGCATCGGTGATCGCCTGCACATCGGCAGGCCGCGCCTGCAGGGGTGCCTGCGCCAGCGCCGACGCACTACCCAGCATCAGCGCCAACAGCGCCGACGCACGAAACATCCATTGATTCGTCATGAATCCACCTGTCGGGAAGGCTGGCAGCCGCCAGCGGAGGCTGCGCCGCGAGCCCCCTGCTTCCCCACGCGACGCATGCCGCCACGCTACGTGCCCTGCCGCCGATAATCCGTTATCGGCCGCACAGTTCCGGCAGTGGCAGGCGCCGGATGCGTCACGCCCGGCAACGCGAGATCAGCCGTTGGCCATCCATTTCAGGATCAGCCCGGTGACATAGGCCAGGCCGGTACCGGTGGCGTACCCCACCGTGCCCAGCAGCACGCCCACCGGCGCCAGCGAGGGATGGAATGCCGCGGCCACCACCGGTGCCGACGCCGCCGCACCGATGTTGCCCTGCGACCCGATGGCGAAGAAGAACAGTGGCGCACGCAGCAGTTTGGCCACGATCCACAGCACCAGCACGTGGGTCGCCATCCAGATGGCGCCGAGCAGGAACAGCCACGGCCGGTCCAGGAGCGACAGCAGGTTCATCTGCATGCCGATGCAGGCGATCAGGAAATACAGGAACACGGTGCCCAGTCGCGAGGCACCGGCCGCTTCCAGCCGGCGCGCGCGGGTGAAGCTCAGGCCCAGTCCCATCGCCGTGGACAACAGGATGACCCAGACGAACTGGCTGTCCAGGCTGAACTGGCTGGCCCAGCTGATATTGGCCTTGAACCAGCCCGCCAGCGGCGCGGCGATGGCATGCGCCAGGCCGACACCACCGAGCGCCACGCCGACGATGATCATCAGGTCGGTCATGCTGGGAATGCGCGCGTTCTGCGCGTCATAGGCACTGATGCGCGCCTTCATTTCGTCGATGGCGCGGGTGTCGGCACCATTGCGCGTATCGATCTGCTGCGCGCGGTTGGCCAGGAACAGCAGGATGGCCATCCACAGGCTGGCGCAGGCCACGTCGACCACCGCGAACTGGCCGAAGGTGGTGGCATCGGTGCCGAACACCTCGCGCATGGCCACCATGTTGGCGCCGCCGCCGATCCAGCTGCCGGCCAGAGCGGCCATGCCCGCCCAGGTGTCGCCGGCCACCGTTTCCGGGTGGATCAGCTTCATCACTTGGAAGGAGACGATGGCGCCCAGCATGATGCCGGCGGTACCGGCGCAGAACACGGCCAGCAGCTTGGGGCCAAGCTTGGCGATGCCCTTCAGGTCGATCGACAGCGTCAGCAGGACCAGCGCCGCCGGCAGCAGCACGTCGCGGGCCACCGGGTTGTACAGCGCGGTGTTGTGGCCGTCGATGACACCGGCAGTGTTGTAGATGGCGGGAATGAAATAGCACAGCAGCAGGGCCGGCACCCAGGCGAAGATCTTCTTCAGCAGGGGGGTCGGGCCGCTGGCAGCCCAGAAGATCAGGGCAAGAGTGGCGGCAATCAGGCCGAGGCCAACGATGTCGTTGCTGATCAGGGCAGTAGCGGGTTCGGTCGGCATGGGATCCTCTGTCGATCGAAAGAGCGGAAAAAAACGCCGCAGGATGCGGCGTTGCCCGAGATTAACATTGCCTTCACGCCGGGTCATGCTGCGCTGCTTGCCGCAGCACAGCGACGTGCCCAGAATTGCCCCATCCCCCACGGCACATCGCCATCGGAGCCTGTCATGCAACTGGGTGCTTTCTCGGTCAGCCTGTCAGTGAAGGATCTGGCGGCATCGCGTACGTTCTACGAAGCCTTGGGCTTCGTGGTGAGCGGCGGTGATGCGGCACGCAACTGGCTGGTGCTGCGCAACGATGGCATCGTGATCGGCCTTTTCCAGGGCATGTTCGAGGGCAACCTGCTGACCTTCAACCCGGGCTGGGACCAGTACCGGCAGGAACTGGGCCAGTTCCAGGACGTGCGCGAACTGCAGGATGCGCTGGATGCACAGGGCATCGCGCTGACGACACGCACTGATCCCGATGGCCAGGGCACCGGCTACCTGCAGCTGGCCGATCCTGATGGCAATGTGATCCTGATCGACCAGCACGTGGAGCGCGCGAAGGCGCGGTGATTGCTCTGGTGGGCGTCGACCTTGGTCGACGGAAAACATGCCAGCCAAGGTTGGCATCTACCGGGGCGAGCGGTCAGCCCGGACGCGAGGCGCCGAAGTCGAGGGTGACCCGCGTGCCGCGCGGCTCGACCGGTTGCAGGTGCAGGGTCCAGCCCAGGTGTTCGCACAGGCGGGCGATCAGGTCCAGGCCGATGCCGCCGCGGTCGGCACGCTCGCCACGGGCCATGCGCGCGTGGATGGCAGCGATTTCCTCCGGCGCCATGCCGTGGCCCGGGTCCTGCAGGGTCAGCACTGCCTGCGGGCTCAGGCGCAGTTCGATGTGGCCACGGCCACTGTTCTCGATGGCGTTGCGCAGCAGGTTGCCGATCGCGGCCTGCACCACGGCCAGCGGCGCGACGATGTCCACCGGCGCGGACTGGATGCCGATGGTCAGGTCTTTGTCCCCCAGCAGGTGGCGATGGTCGGCGACGATCTCCGGCAGCAGCTGTTCCAGCGCGATGCGCTCGGCACGCGCGGCCAGCCGGGCCGGATCACGGGCCAGCACCAGCAGCAGCTCGATCAGCTGCTCCACCCCCTGCGCCGTACGCAGCACGCGCTGCATCTGCTGGCGTGCGCGCTCGGGCAGCCCCGGCTGTTCCAGCGCCAGTTCGGCCGCGCCGGTCATCACCGCGATGGGCGTGCGCAGCTCGTGGCTGGCCGTACTGATGAACACCCGCTCGCGCTCGACGAACTGCTCGTTGCGGTCGAGGTAGTCGTTGAGCGCGTCGGCGATCGTGTGCAGTTCGGAACTGCCGCGCGGGTCGACATCGATGCGCTGGCCCTGCTCGCCGGGCCGCAGCGCGCCGATGTGATGGGCCAGCAGGCTGAGCGGGCGCACCACCCGTTCCATGCCGAAGGACGCCATCAGCACGGTGACGAAGACCATGATGATGCCGGCCAGCATCACCCAGCGCGTGGCGAACTGCTCCAGGTCGTGGAAGTCGGAGATGTCCAGCGCCAGCGCCACGCGTCCCATCGATGCGGTGTCGCGCACCATCACCGCGGTCTCGCGCTCGCCGACCATCACCCCGTCGTGCAGGCCCGGATGCAGGCCGCGCAGGGTGGCCGGCATGTTGGTCTCGTCGAAGCGGTAGAGGCTGAGCGTGTCCGAATCCTGCCAGTGGTACTGCGGCTCGTGCTCGGTGTGCTCGACGATGCTGTCCAGTTCGGAATTGAGCAGCGCGCGCCACGCCGCATGCTCGGCGTGCTCGTGCACGTAGTTGCCGACGCTGAACACCGCCAGCGAGATCAGCGCCAGGTAGCCCAGCAGCCAGCCGATCACGCGCCGGTACAGCGGCCCCGGCTTACGCGCCTTCTTCATCGTTTCCATTGCCTGCACTGCCGCTGGCCGCCAACCGGTAGCCCACGCGCGGCAGGGTGTGGATCAGCTTGTCGTTGAAGGGGCCGTCCACGCTGCGGCGCAGCTCATAGACGTGCGAACGCAGCAGGTCGCCATCCGGCGGCTCGTCGCCCCACAGAGCGAACTCCAGCTGCTGGCGGGTGACCGCGCCGGGGCTGGCGCGCATCAGCACTTCCAGCAGCTTGCGGCAGGCCGGGTACAGGTGCAGCGCCTGGCCGCCACGCTGGGCCTCCAGGGTGGCCAGGTCCAGCACCAGGTCGGCCACCTGCAGGCGCTTGCGCGGGTTGCGTCCCTGCGCGCGCAGCAGCAGGGCCTCCAGCCGCACTTCCAGCTCGGGCAGGGCGAAGGGCTTGGTCAGGTAGTCATCGGCGCCGGCGCGGAACCCGGCAATCTTGTCCGGCAGCTCGTCGCGGGCGGTCAGCATGATCACCGGCACTTCCGAACCCTGGTCCGCGCGCAGGCGGCGCAGCACTTCCGGCCCTTCCATGCGTGGCAGCATCCAGTCCAGGATGACCGCGTCATAAGGGTGGCTGCCCGCCAGGTGCAGGCCGGTGATGCCATCGGGGGCCACGTCCAGCACGTGCCCGCGCGACTCGAAGTAGTCGAACAGGTTGGCCACCAACTGGCGGTTGTCCTCGATCACCAACAGGCGCATGCACGGAATGTCCACGGAAGTTCGTACCATGGTAGCGCTGCCCATGTCGGAATGCGGTCGCCCTGCGCCCACCTCCGACGCCTTTCCCACGCCTGCCCTTCCACAATGGCCGTTTTGCTCCCGGAGCCCGCCGTGCCCGTAGCCCTGTCCCGCCGCTGGTTCCTGCCCCTGTTGTGGCTGCTGATGATCGCCTCGCTGGGCGCCGGCATCGGCATGCGCCAGCCGCAGCCGCCGGACGAGCCGCGCTTCGTGCTGGCCGCGCGCACCATGGTGGAAAGCGGGGAATGGCTGCTGCCGCACCGTGGCAGCGAGCTCTACGCGGAAAAGCCGCCGGTGTTCATGTGGCTGCAGGCGGTGGCCCACCAGGTGGTCGGCAGCTGGCAGTGGTCCTTCCTGCTGCCCTCGTTGCTGGCCGCCCTGCTGAGCCTGTGGCTGGTCTCGGACCTGGCGCGACGGCTGTGGTCGCCACGGCATTCGCTGTACGCGATGGCCGCGCTGTTCTGCACGCTGCAGTTCGGGCTGATGGCCAAGCGCGCACAGATCGACATGGTGCTGGTGGGGATGACCACCGTGGCCCTCTGGGGCCTGCTGCGCCACCTGGCTGAGCGCCGCAACCTGCCGGCGCTGTGGCTGGCCGGCTTCGCTGCTGGCCTGGGTACGGTCACCAAGGGCGTGGGCTTCCTGCCGCTGCTGATGGTGCTGCCGTGGTTCGGCTGGTGGCTGTACCAGCGCCGCCGCGGGCAGGCCGTAGCGGGCCCGCACCCGGCCACCCTGCTGTGGCTGGTGCCGGCATTCCTGCTGGGCGTGGCGGTGTGGCTGGCGCCGCTGGGCTGGGCGCTGCTGCACGAGCCCAGTGCATCGCTGCAGTCCTACGCGCACGAACTGCTGTTCAAGCAGACCGGCACGCGCTACGCCAACGCCTGGCACCACCGCCAGCCCGTCTGGTACTACCTGCAGGTGATCCTGACGCTGTGGCTGCCCGGCAGCCTGCTGCTGCCGCTGCTGGCCAGGCCGTGGTGGCGCCGCCTGCGCCGTGCCGACCGCCGGCAGTGGCTGCTGCTGGGCTGGGCGCTGCTGGTGCTGCTGTTCTTCACCGCCAGCCCGGGCAAGCGCGAGGTGTACGTGCTGCCGATGCTGCCGGCGATGGCGCTGGCCGTGGCCCCGCTGTTGCCGGGCCTGCTGCGCCGCCTGTGCGTGCGCCGCTACCTGTTCGGCTACAGCCTGCTGCTGATGCTCGCCACCGGCACCCTGGGCGTGATGATGATGACCGACAGCCACTGGGCGCAGGCACAGCTGGCACGGCGGGCGATGCCCGATTCACTGCTGCCGGTGCTGGGCAACGGCCTGCTGGTCTTCGCCATTGCCGTGGCCACGCAGGCGGTGTGGCTGCGCGTGCGCCGTGCGGCCCTGCTGGTCCTGCTCACCCACGGCATGCTGTGGATGCTCTATGGGCTGGTGCTGATGCCGACGCTGGACCCCTACGCCTCCGCCTCGTCGCTGATGCATCGCGTTGGCAAGCGGATCGGACCCGATGCCGAACTGGCCCTGGTGGCCTGGCGCGAACAGAACCTGCTGCAGGCCGACCGGCCGGTGCGCGAGTTCGGCTTCAAGCGCCCCTGGGCCGAGCAGTGGCACGATGCCGGCCCGTGGCTGGCCGAGGCCCCGGAGAAGCGCTGGGTGCTGGTACTGGACAAGGCGATGAGCCCCTGCGTCGATCCGGCCCAGGTGGTCGACATCGGCATCGCCAACCGGAACCGCTGGCAACTGCTTCCGGGCAGCGCGTGGGACGCCCGCTGCCATGCCGAACGTGCCGGTGCATCGGAAGAAGAAGACTGAACCCTGGCTCGCGCCGGGATCGCATTAACCCGGCGCGAACGGATGTACGACCCTTCTCCGACATGAAGGTGACGAGCATGGCCGCGGATTCCTGCCATGGCCCCTTCCCGCATGCCCGCTCGTCCCCTTGTCCCGGCCTTTGCCTTCACGCCTTCGTGGCTCGCGTCGCGGTTCGCGCTGACGCATCTGCTGCTGCCCGTGGCCATCGGCCTTCCGCTGTTCACCCTGTTGATGGGCTTCGGCGGTGACCAGTGGGTGGCCGATCACCTGTTCCGGCTGGAAGGTGGCCACTGGGCGCTGCAGGATGCCTGGCTGACCCGTTCGGTCGTGCACAAGGGGGGCAAGTGGCTGAGCACCGCTGCAGCGCTGGTCGCGATCCTGCTGTGCTTCCACCACTGGCGCCGCGGCCGTGACCGCACCCTGCGCTGGGCGCTGCTCTATGTAGTGGCGGCCATGGCGCTGGGTACCGGCCTGATCTCGCTGCTGAAGGCGCTGGTGCCGATGGATTGCCCGTGGGACCTGCTGCGCTATGGCGGCCACGAGCCTTTCATCGGCCTGCTGGCCAGCCGCCCCGAGGGCATGGCCGCGCGCGCCTGTTTCCCGGCCGGCCATGCCAGCGCCGGTTACGCCTGGCTGTGCCTGTACTTCTTCGCCCTGCTCTGGCGCCCGGCCTGGCGCTGGGCCGGGCTGTGGATCGGCCTCGGCAGCGGCCTGGTGTTCGGCATCAGCCAGCAGCTGCGCGGCGCCCACTTCCTTTCGCATGACGTTGCCACGGCGTTGCTATGTTGGCTGCTGTCGCTGGGCCTGTTCCTGATCACGGAGCGGCTGCTGGCCCGGCGCACGCAGGAACGTCCGACCCGCCAGGAGGCACGTGCATGAATGCATCGGTCCAACGTTCGTTCCGCCTGCCGGCGCTGGCCAGCCTTCGCCGCTGGCGCCCGCAGGTGTCCACTGAAGCGCTGATCGTGCTGACCAGCCTGTTCTTCGCCGTCGCCGGCAATGGCCTGTTCTGGCACAGCGCCATGGCCAGCCATCCCGGCAGCCTGCGCTACGCGCTGTCGCTGTTCCTGCTGCTGCTGGGCGCGCATGGCGTGCTGCTGGGCATCCTGGTGTGGCGCTGGAATGCCAAGGTGGTGACCAGCGTGCTGCTGCTGGTGACCGCCTTCGCCGCGCACTACATGAGCCAGTACCACATCTACCTGGATGCGGACATGCTGCGCAACGTGCTGGCCACCGACCCGAAGGAAAGCCGCGAGCTCATGACGGTGTCGCTGGTGTGGCCGGTACTGCTGCTGGCGGTACTGCCCATGGCGCTGCTGTGGCGGGTGGAGCTGCGCCGCCGCAGCTGGGGCCGTGCCCTGCTGTGGCGCGCCGGCTTCCTGCTGGTGGCGGCGGTCACCGCCGTGGGTGGCGCGCTGATCTCGTTCCAGGATGTCTCGGCGCTGATGCGCAACCAGCGCGAAGTGCGCTACCTGGCCACCCCGGCCAACGTGCTGCTGGGCATGCCGCGCGCACTGCGCGGCGACAACCCGGTGCAGCGCGCGCCGAAACTGCCGATCGGCACCGACGCCAAGGCCACCCCGCGCGCGCCGGCCAGCAAGCCGCGGCTGCTGGTGATCGTGATGGGCGAAACCGTGCGTGCGCAGGACTGGGGCCTCAACGGTGGGCGCAACACCACCCCGGAACTGGCACAGGCACCGGTGATCAACTTCCCGGACATGCATTCGTGCGGCACCAGCACCGAAGTCTCGCTGCCGTGCCTGTTCTCGCCGTGGGGACGCCATGACTACGACGAAAAGAAGATCCGCGCCCACCAGTCGCTGCTGCACGTCCTGGACCGCGCCGGCATCGCGCCGCTGTGGCGTGACAACCAGTCCGGCTGCAAGGGCGTGTGCGAAGGCCTGGACTTCCAGTCACTGTCCGACGCGACCACGCCGGGCCTGTGTGCCGATGGCCGCTGCATGGACGAGATCCTGCTGCAGGACCTAGCCACGCAGGTGCGCGCCAAGCCCGGTGACCGCGTGGTGGTGCTGCACCAGCTGGGCAACCATGGCCCGGCCTACTTCGAGCGCTACCCGGCCGCCTTCGCCCGCTTCAAGCCGACCTGCGACACGCGTGACATCGGCCGTTGCACGCGTGAGGAAATCACCAACAGCTACGACAACGCCGTGCTCTACACCGACCACTTCCTGAGCAAGACGATCGGTACGCTGCAGGGCCTGCAGGACTACGACACGGCGATGATCTACCTGTCCGACCATGGTGAATCGCTGGGCGAGAAGGGCCTGTTCCTGCACGGCGTACCCTACGCGATCGCCCCGGCCGAGCAGACCCACGTGCCGATGACGATGTGGTTCTCGCCGGGCTTTGCCAGCAGCCGCGGGCTCGACCTGCAGTGCGTGCGCAAGCGTTCGGCGGCGTACACCGACCACGACAACCTGTTCCCGTCGGTGCTGGGGTTGATGCAGGTGAAGACGGCGCTGTACGAGCGTGACCGGGACCTGTTCGCCGGCTGCGAGAGCTGAGGGGTGTTGTTCTGGCAGGGCTTGCAGCCCTGCACCTGCTTCGAGCCAAGGCAACGTCAACTTCAAAAGCCGGCATTCCGAGGGTTGGCGGGGTGGGTCCGGTTGAGGGGGACGCTGCAAGTACGTCCATGTAAGCTCGGTCGCCGCATCCATGCGGCTCACGCCCCCTCAACCGGACCCACCCCGCCTTCGACAGACTTCCGCGATCTGTCGGAACGGCGTTCTGCTCTGGTGGGTGCCGACCGTTGGTCGGCACGGGGTCGGATATCGATGTTTGACGGGAAAATCGTGTCGACCAAGGTCGACACCTACCAACAGCCGCCGTTGCCAGTAGATCCACGCCATGCGTGGATGAATTCATTCGATATCTGACAGATGTGCCGACCCACGGTCGGCACCCACCAACAGCCGCGTGAACCTGTCGAAGGCGGGGCGGTGTCGGATTGCGGGGTGTCCGCGGCATGGATGCCGCGACCAAGCCTACAAGGACGTACTTGCGGCGTCCCCGCAATCCGACACCGCCCCGCCAACCCACGGATAGCCCGCTTTTGACGTTGACGTTGCCTTGGCCTCTGCAGGTGCAGGGCGCAGCCCTGCCGGACCCCACCAACCTTCCCCACTTGCGGTAGGCACGCGCGCCCACTAGCCTTCGGCCGTCGTTCACCACCCAAGGACCGCCCGTGACTCACCGCCATCTCCTGCTGGCCTCGGCTATCGCCGCCGCCACGCTGGCCCTGGTCGCCTGCAAGAAGGAACCTTCGCCCGGCACCGAGGCCGCCACCGCCAGCGCGCCCGCCGGCGAGACCGCCGACCAGTTCGTCGCCCGCATCAACGCCGAATTCAAGGCCGCCTACCCGGAGATGACCTCGGCACAGTGGCTGTCCTCCACCTACATCAACAGCGATTCCGAACGCATCGCCGCCAAGGCCAACGAGCGCTCGCTGACCCAGCTCAACAGCTGGATCGAGCAGGCCGGCAAGTTCGACGGCCAGCCGATGAGCGAGGACAGCAAGCGCGCCATCCACCTGCTGAAGCTGATGTCCTCGATGCCCGCACCGCGTGATGCGGCCAAGCTGGCCCAGCTGACCCAGATCGCCACCCGCATGGAAGGCAGCTACGGCGCGGGCAAGTACTGCACCGATGCCAACGATCCCAACTCCTGCCGCCAGCTCGGCGAGCTGGAACAGGTGCTGGCGCGCAGCCGCGACTACGACACGCAGCTCGACGCCTGGCAGGGCTGGCACAGCACCACCAAGAGCATGCGCGGCGACTACCAGCAGTTCGTCAGCCTGGTCAATGAAGGCGCCAAGGGCATGGGCTTCACCGATGCCGGGCAGATGTGGCGCAGCGGCTATGACATGCCGCCGGAGCAGATCGGGCCGGAAACCGACCGCCTGTGGGAGCAGGTCAAGCCGATGTACGAGCAGCTGCACTGCTATGCACGCGGCAAGCTGGACAAGACCTATGGCAAGGACAAGGCTGAAGTGGGCAACGGCCTGATTGCCGCGCACCTGCTGGGCAACATGTGGCAGCAGGACTGGTCCAACCTGTGGGACCAGCTGGAACCGTACCCCGGTGCCGGCAGCCTGGACATCACCGCAGCGCTGGAAAAGCAGTACCAGGCCAACCTGAGCGCGGCGCTGGCCAAGGCCGGCAAGGATGCCAACGTGGCGGCGCAGTACAAGGCGCAGCGCGAGGCCGAACTGCGCACCGCCAAGCAGATGACCGAGCGCGCGCAGGATTTCTACGTGTCGCTGGGCATGCCCTCGCTGCCGCAGACGTACTGGGAACGCACCCAGTTCATCAAGCCCGATGACCGCGACGTGGTCTGCCACGCCAGTGCCTGGGACATGAACATGGAAGGCGACGTGCGCACCAAGATGTGCATCAAGCCGAACGAAGAGAACTTCACCACCATCTACCACGAGCTGGGCCACATCTATTACGACCTGGCCTACAACCCGCTGCCGCCGCTGTTCCAGGGCGGTGCCAACGATGGCTTCCACGAAGCGATCGGCGACACCATCGTGCTGGCGATGACGCCCAAGTACCTGAGCTCGATCGGCCTGGTGGACGCGCCGAGCGAAAGCCGCGAGGCGGTCATCAACAACCAGATGCGCATGGCCCTGTCCGGCGTGTCGTTCCTGCCGTTCGGCCTGATGATCGACCGCTGGCGCTGGGGCGTGTTCGATGGCTCGATCACCCCGGACAACTACAACAAGGCCTGGTGGGATCTGAAGGCCAAGTACCAGGGCGTGGCCCCGGCCAGCACCCGCGGCGAGGAATTCTTCGATCCGGGCGCGAAGTACCACGTGCCGGGCAACACGCCGTACACCCGCTACTTCCTGGCGCGCATCCTGCAGTTCCAGTTCTACAAGGGCCTGTGCGATGCGGCCGGCTACAAGGGCCCGCTGCATGAGTGCACCTTCTACGGCAACAAGGAAGCCGGGCAGAAGTACTGGGCGATGCTGAGCAAGGGCGCCAGCCAGCCGTGGCAGGCCACGCTGAAGGAGCTGACCGGCAGCGACAAGCTCGATGCCGGCCCGATGATCGAGTACTTCAGCCCGGTCAACGACTGGCTGAAGCAGCAGAACCAGGGCCAGATGTGCGGCTGGCAGGCCAGCGCGGCACCGGCGGCGAAATGAAAGAAGGGGCGGGTCCGCAAGGATCCGCCCCTTTTGTTCCGGTAGCGCCGGGCCGCGCCCGGCGGCTTTTCATCGCACCGCTGCGCTCGCCGGGCATGGCCCGGCGCTACCTGCTTCGGTCAGTTGTTCTTTTTCGCCGCCATTGCTGCGGCCAGTTCGGCCTTGTATTCCTCGAAGGTCTGGCCCTTCTCCCTGGCCTCGGCCTGCGCGGCGTCGCGCAGCGCATCGGAATACACCAGGCGCACCGGCGTGCCCTTGCGCTCGTGCAGTTCACCGGCCTGCATGATCAGCGCGAGCACCTGCGCGGCACTCTCGCTGTGGCCGGCGATGCGGCCATCCATGCCCAGCACCCATTCGCCATCGCGGCGCACGACGCCAGCCAGCAGCGTGCGCTGCGCATCGCGCAGTTCGGCATGCGGCTCGACAGGCGAGGCCTGGGCAGCGGCCTTGTTGGCAGCCTTTTCTTCCTGGCGGCGGCGCTGGTCGCGACGGGTCTTGGAGGTGGTGGACATGGGGCGGTACCGCGACGAGGGGGCGCAAGGATAACGCACCCCGGCCATGACGCCGCTTCACGGGCGCCTGTCGTGCAGGTTCAGTCCAGCACCCTGCCCTGCCGCCAGTAACCCATGAACGTCAGCGCACGGCGGTCCAGCCCGCAGTCGCGGACCAGGTGGCGGCGGATCGCCATCACGGCCCCGGCCTCGCCGGCCACCCAGGCGTAGAACGGCCCGGCCACGCCCGCGTCGGACTGCTCCCACAGGATCTGTGCGTCCACGTCGATCTCGTCCAGCGCGTCGCCCGCGACCGCTGGCGAGGCCGCCAACCGTGCCTGCACGGCCTGCACAAGCGCCTGGCCGTAAGCGGCCTGGCCGCGCGGCAGCCACACCAGTTCGGCGTTGGCCGGCGCCTTCAAAACGATGGCACCGCCCTCGCCCGCCACTTCCAGCAGGGCCAGCACGCGGGGTGGATCTACTTGGGCGGCCAGTTCCTCGAGGATGCCGGCCACCGCCGGCAGCGCCGTCTCGTCAGCCACCAGCAGCACCTGGCCGACCCCGGCCGGCGGCTTCCATTCCCAACCTTCGCTGCTCTCGGCGCACTCGGCATCCGGGGCCAGCAGCACCACACGGTCACCGGGCCGGGCATGCGTGGCCCAGCGCGAGGCCGGCCCGGTTTCACCATGCAGGACGAAATCCACGTCGACCTCGCCCTGCGCAGCGCGCAGCTGGCGAAGGGTGTAGGTGCGCATCGGCGGGCGCTGCTCGTCGGCCAGGGCGCGGTAGCGGGCGTACCAGTCCTCGCCGCTGGGTACGTCCGGGGCGTCCTGGCCGGGCAAGGGGAAAAACACCTTGATCCGCTGGTCCGGGCCCTCGGTCTTCATCCGCGCCACGTCGGCGCCGGTGAACACCAGGCGGTGCAGGGAGGGGGAAAGGACGCGGCGCTCCTTCAGCGCCACCTCGAACAGGCGGTAGGTCTGCTGCGCAGCCATGGGGTACCTCGCGACGGCTTCGGATCGGCTGGCCGTCATGCACCCGTGCAGTGGCTGGCTGGAACACCCAGCCTAGCCCGCCGCTGCAGCGGCGCAAGGGGCCGGGGGACGCTTGCGCCGCCCTGCCCCTGCGCGCTGCTCAAAGGCCGGTGGCCACTGCCTGCACTGAGCGCTCGCGGCGGTGTTCCCAGTACCAGAACACGAAGCCGCCCGCGAAGAAGGCGGCCTGGCCCAGGGCCAGATGCAGCGGGCTGGCGCTCAGCAGCGGCGACACCACGCCGGCCACCACGGTGCTGATCATCAGCTGGATGAACGCCTGCAGCGAGGAGGCCAGGCCGCGCTGGTGCGGGTACATGTCCAGCACCGCCAGCGCCAGGATCGGGAAAATCAGCGCCATGCCCATGCCGCCCAGGAAGATCGGCAGCACCGCCCACGGCAGTACGAACTCCGGCGCCAGGGACACATAGCCGACGTTGAGCAGCACCGACACCGCGCACAGGGTGAAACCGATGGCGACCTGGCGGGTGGGCGTGGTGCGCCCAGCCATGCGCCCGGACAGGAACGAGCCGGTGGTCATGCCGCCGATGGTCGGGATGAACAACCAGGCGAAGCCACCTTCGCCCAGGTGCAGGTGCTGCATGACGAACACCGGCGCCGAGGCGATGTACAGGAAGATGCCACCGAAACCGACGCTGCCGGCCAGGGCCAGGCGCAGGAAGCGCGGGTTGAAGCCGATGCGTACGTAGTCGCGCATCAGCACGCGCGGCGACAACGGCACGCGCGCCTCCACCGGGTGGGTCTCCGGCATGAAGCGGGCGGTGCACACCAGCAGCAGCAGCGAGAACGCCACCAGGAACCAGAAGATCAGCGGCCATCCGGCGCCACTGAGCAGGATCCAGCCGCCGATGATCGGCGCGATGGCCGGGGCGATGCCGAACAGCATCGATACCTGGCTCATCAGCCGCTGCGCATCGTGGCCGTGGTACAGATCGCGGATGACCGCGCGGCCGACGATCATGCCCACGCCGGCCGACAGGCCCTGCAGCGCGCGGAACACCAGCAGGGTGCTCAGGTCGGTGGACAGCGCGCAGCCGACCGAGGCGCCGATGAACACCACCAGGCCGCCGAGGATCACCCGCTTGCGGCCCCACGCATCGGACAGCGGTCCGTGCGCCAGGCTCATCAACGCGTAGAACAGCAGGTAGACGCTGATGGTCTGCTGCACCGCCACCTCATCCACAGCCAGGCGCTGGGCCAGCTGCGGGAAGGCCGGGAAGATGGTGTCGATCGAGAACGGGCCGAACATGGCCAGGCCGGCAAGCAGCAGGGCCATGCGTCGGGTGGAAGGGGCAACAGCGGGGGTCATCGGCAAAGCGTCCGGCAGGGCCATGCGCGGCACGCACGGCGGGCGCCGATCCCCTGCAGCAGGGACGGCGCCAGATGAATACGAGAGTTCGGCCATGATAGGCCCGGATTGCGGCCGATGCCATCGACCACTGCACGAAACGCATGGCCGGGCCATCGGCCATTCAGGCGCGCAGGCGCCCTGCCCCGGTTCCGGGCCCGTGTTCAGCGGCGGCAACCCGCTATGGCAACCCGTATAATGGGCGGGCAACATGGTGGGAGAAGCGGAACACCGCTGCCGAAGGCGCAACGCCCGTAATCGCTCAGGCCCGATACCACCCGTAACAGAACTCTGGAGAGACCGGTTCGATCCGGCGCCGAAGGGGCACGAAGCAGCGGCCAGCCGCGCTTTTAAACTCTCAGGCAAAAGGACAGAGGGGCGCCCCGCAGACCGCCAACCGGCGGCTTGTGCCCGTGCGTGTGCCCTTTCCTGACGGATCCTTCGCCATGTCCCAGAACACCCCCTCCCTGCGTGAGCTTGAGCATCATTCCGCGTTCGTCGAGCGCCACATCGGCCCCAACGATGCCGAGGTCGCGCAGATGCTCGATGTCCTCGGCCACGCCACGCTGGATGCGATGACCGATGCCATCGTGCCGGCCAGGATCAAGTCGCCCGCACCGCTGGCGCTGCCGGAATCGATGACCGAAGTGCAGGCGCTGGCGAAGATCCGTGCCATTGCCGACAAGAACACCGTGCTGCGCAGCTTCATCGGCCAGGGCTACTACGGTACCCACACGCCGAACGTGATCCTGCGCAACATCCTGGAAAACCCGGCCTGGTACACCGCCTACACCCCGTACCAGGCGGAAATCTCGCAGGGCCGCATGGAAGCGCTGATCAACTTCCAGACCCTGTGTGCCGACCTGACCGGCATGGAGATCGCCAACGCCTCGCTGCTGGACGAAGCCACCGCCGCCGCTGAAGCGATGACCCTGGCCAAGCGTTCGGCCAAGTCGAAGTCGGACACCTTCTTCGTACACGACGCCGTGCACCCGCAGACGCTGGAACTGCTGCGCACCCGCGCCGAGCCCATGGGCATCGTGCTGCGCGTGGGCACCCCGGCCGAAGCGCTGGAAGCGGAGGCCTTCGGCCTGCTGCTGCAGTACCCGGACACCTTCGGCCAGGTGGGCGACTACAAGGCACTGGTCGATGCCGTGCACGCGCGCGGCGGCCTGGTGGCCGTGGCCACCGACCTGCTGGCCCTGACCCTGCTGGCCGCCCCCGGCGAATGGGGCGCGGACATCGTGGTCGGCAACAGCCAGCGTTTCGGCGTGCCGTTCGGTTTCGGCGGCCCGCACGCCGCGTTCATGGCCTGCCGTGACGCCTACAAGCGCTCGATGCCGGGCCGCCTGATCGGTGTCTCCATCGATGCCGAAGGCAAGCCGGCCTACCGCCTGACCCTGCAGACCCGCGAGCAGCACATCCGCCGCGAGAAGGCCACCTCCAACATCTGCACCGCGCAGGTGCTGCTGGCGGTGATGGCCTCGATGTACGCGGTCTACCACGGCCCGGAAGGCCTGGCCCGCATCGCCCGTCGTACCCACCGCCTGGCCTCGATCCTGGCTGCATCGCTGCGCAATGCCGGCGTGCAGGTGGGTGGCGATTTCTTCGACACCCTGCATGTCACCGGCGTGCACGCCGATGAGATCCACGCCAAGGCCCGCGCCGCCGGTTACAACCTGCGCGCGATCGACAGCGACTCGGTCGGCATCAGCCTGGACGAGACCGCGACCCGCGCCGACATCGTCGCCCTGGCCGCCGTGTTCGGTGCGCAGGCCGACGTGGACGCACTGGATGCCAGCACCGCCGACGCACTGCCGGCGGCCCTGCTGCGCCAGTCGGAGTTCCTGACCCACCCGGTGTTCAACACCCACCACAGCGAGCACGAACTGCTGCGCTACCTGCGTTCGCTGGCCGACAAGGACCTGGCGATGGACCGCACGATGATCCCGCTGGGCTCGTGCACCATGAAGCTCAACGCCACCGCCGAAATGATCCCGGTGACCTGGCCGGAGTTCTCGCAGATCCATCCGCTGGTGCCGGCCGACCAGGCACTGGGCTACAAGGAGCTGATCGAAACGCTGGAAGCGATGCTGGTCGAGTGCACCGGCTATGACGCGGTCAGCCTGCAGCCGAACTCCGGCGCGCAGGGCGAGTACGCCGGCCTGCTGGCGATCCGCGCCTACCACCGCTCGCGCGGCGAAGATCATCGCGACATCTGCCTGATTCCGGATTCGGCGCACGGCACCAACCCGGCCTCGGCACAGATGTGCGGCATGAAGGTCGTGGTGACCAAGACCGATGCCAACGGCAACGTCGATGTCGAAGACATCCGCATCAACGCCGAGAAGTACAGCAGCCGCCTGGCCGCGATCATGATCACCTACCCCTCCACGCACGGTGTGTTCGAGGAAGAAGTGGTCGAGATCTGCGAGATCATCCACCAGCACGGCGGCCAGGTGTACACCGACGGCGCCAACATGAACGCCCTGGTCGGCGTGGCCAAGCCGGGCAAGTGGGGTTCGGACGTTTCCCACCTGAACCTGCACAAGACCTTCTGCATCCCGCACGGCGGCGGCGGCCCGGGCGTTGGCCCGTGTGCGGTGAAGGAACACCTGGCCCCGTTCCTGCCGGGCAAGCTGGGTGACAACGGCCCGGTCGGCATGGTCAGCGCGGCCAGCTTCGGCAGCGCCTCGATCCTGCCGATCAGCTGGATGTACATCGCCATGATGGGCAGCGAAGGCCTGCGCAAGGCCACCCAGGTCGCCCAGCTCAACGCCAACTACATCGCCAAGCGCCTGGCTCCGCACTTCAAGACCCTGTACACCGGCCGCAACGGCCTGGTGGCGCACGAATGCATCCTCGACGTGCGCCCGCTGGAGAAGACCAGCGGCATCGGCGCCGAGGACGTGGCCAAGCGCCTGATCGACTTCGGCTTCCATGCCCCGACCCTGAGCTTCCCGGTGGCCGGCACGCTGATGGTCGAGCCGACCGAGAGCGAATCGCTGCACGAGCTGGACCGTTTCATCGACGCGATGATCCAGATCCGCGAGGAAATCCGCGCGATCGAAGACGGCCGCCTGGACCGCGAGGACAACCCGCTGAAGAACGCCCCGCATACCGCCACGGCGGTGACCGCCAGCGAGTGGACCCACGCCTACCCGCGTGAGCTGGCAGCCTTCCCGCTGCCCAGCCTGAAGCTGCAGAAGTACTGGCCGCCGGTGGCCCGCGTCGACAACGTGTACGGCGACAAGAACGTGATGTGCGCCTGCATCCCGGTCGATGCCTACAAGGACGACGAAGTCGAGGCGTAAATTCCCGATGGATCGGTAAACGGAACGGCCCGCGCAAGCGGGCCGTTTTCGTTGTGCCTCACGGGTCCGGCATCTGCCCCAGGCTCAACTGCCACGACACGCCATAACGGTCCTGCACCCAGCCGTAGCGGTTGCTGAAATCGTAGTCCCCCACCGGCATCAGCCAGTGCCCGCCCTCGCCCAGCACCCGCGCCGCGCGCTCGAACTGCTCGCTGCCCGCGCATTCGACGAACAGCGAGATCGACGGACTGAACGTGAAGTCGTGCACGTCCAGGCTGTCGAAGCACAGGTAGTGGGTGCCACCCAGCAGGAAGATGGCCTGGCGCACCTGGCCGGGCACGCCGGCACCGGCACCTTCGGAGTGGTGTTGCAGGGCCAGCAGGCGGAAATCGGCGAACGCCTCGGCGTACAGGGCCATGGCGGCCTCGGCCTGGCCGGTGAACATCAGGAACGGGCGACTGCGCAGCATGCGGTACTCCTGTTCGACGGGCCGGTGACGGCCCACGCGATCAGGATGGCACGGCGGATGTATGCCTTCTGTAGAGCCGAGCCCATGCTCGGCTGGCCGCCGCGCGAACAGCAGCCGACCGTAGGGTCGGCTCTACAGAATTACGCCTCGCGCATGCGCCGCGCAATGGCACTGCCCGCGGCGATGGCCGCAGTCAGCGCCACCATCGACAGGAACTGCAGGCGCGTATGCGCCTCGCTCAGCAGCAGGCCGAAGATCAGCGCCAGGATGCCCAGCGCGCACACCGTCAGCCACGGGAAGCCGGCCATACGGAACGGCAGGCGGGTGCCCAGGCGATCGGCACGACGGCGCAGCACCAGCTGCGAAACCAGCGACAGCGTCCACACCAGCAGGCAGGTGGAGCCGACGATGTTGAGCAGCACCGGCAGCACCTTGTCCGGGAACAACAGCTCCATGATGGTGGCGGCGAAGCCGAACAGCACGCTGGCCAGTACGGCGATGACCGGTACCTGGCGCGGGTCGGTCCAGCCCAGCACGGCGGGGGCTTCGCGGCGCTGCGCCAGCGAATACATCATGCGCGAGGCACCGTAGAGGTTGGCATTGAGCGCCGACAGCAGCGCGATCACCGCGATCAGGGTGATGGCCGTGGCCGCGCCCGGAATGTTGGCGACCGCAAGCACGGCGGCAAACGGCGACTTCAGCGACTCGCTGGTCCACGGCACCACGGCGATGATCACACTGAGCGAGCCGATGTAGAACACCAGGATGCGCCAGGCCACGGTGCGGATGGCACGGGCGATGCTGCGCTCGGGGTCTTCGGTTTCGGCGGCGGCCACCGCCACGATCTCGGTGCCGCCAAAGGCGAACACCACCACCAGCAGGGCCGCGCCGATGCCAGCCAGGCCCTTCGGCGCGAAGCCGCCGTGCTGGGTGAAATTGCTCAGCCCCGGCGAGGCGACCTGCGGCAGCCAGCCCATCAACAGGGCGATGCCGATGGCGATGAAGGCCAGGATGGCGGCCACCTTGAGGATGGCGAACCAGAATTCGAACTCGCCGAAGTTCTTCACCCCGAGCAGGTTGATCGCAGTGAAGAACAGCATGAAGGCCAGCGCCGCCATCGGGACCGGTATCACCGGCCAGACCGTGGCCAGCAGGCCGGCCGCACCCACCGCCTCGGCGGCGATGACGATGACCAGCTGCACCCACCACAACCAGCCCACGGTGGCACCGGCGGTGGCGCCCATGGCATCGGCCGCATACACCGAGAACGCACCACTGGTCGGCTTGGCCGCGGCCATTTCGCCCAGGGCATTCATCACGATGATCACCAGCGCGCCGGCCACCAGGTAGGACACCAGCACGGCCGGGCCGGCCGCCTGCACGCCCACGCCGGAACCGAGGAACAGGCCGGCGCCGATCGCGCTGCCCAGGCCCATCATGATCAACTGGCGCGGCTTGAGCGAATGGCCAAGGCGGGAAGGCGTAACGGGGCTGGCGGGCATCGGCGGGACTGGCGGCGGCTACAGGGGCGTCACCTTACATTGTCCCCCACCCACGGGGATAGGCACAGTGCAGCAGACCGCTCAGGACAGCAGGGCCTCGCCGACATTCCCCCCGATACGGGCCCGATAGGCACGCGGCGAGAAACCGGTTTCAGCCTTGAATTTGCGGGTGAACGCACTCTGGTCACTGAAACCGCAGGCCTGGCCGATGCAGGCGATGCTGTCGTCGCCGTGCAGCAGGTGCATGGCCATCTGGATGCGCAGCCGGGTCAGCACCTGCTGCGGGGTCATCTGGAACACCTTGCGGAAGCTGCGCTCCAGCTTGGACAGCGAGAAACCGGTGATGTCCAGCAGGGTCTGCATGCGCACGTTCTCGGCGTAGTGCGCGTTGAGATGGGCCAGGGCCAGGCGCAGCTGCTCGTACTGGGTGCCCAGGCTGTCCTTCTGGCCCAGGTCGCGGGAGATGCCGATCAGCCCCTCGATGCTGCCATCCACCAGCAGCGGCCGCTTGCAGGTCAGGCACCAGCCCGGTTCGCGGTTGGCGAACAGGTGCAGCTCCATCAGGTTCTCGATCACTTCACCGGACAGCACGCGTGCGTCCTGGTCCACGTAATCCGCACTCAGGCCGGTCGGGTAGATCTCGGCAGCGGTGCGGCCGATGACATCCTTGCGCGCACGCAGGCCCAGCCGCCGCAGCATGGTCTGGTTGACGTGGGTGTAGCGGCCCTGGCGGTCCTTCATGAAGAACAGCACGTCCGGAATGGCGTCGAACAGGGCTTCGATGTCGGTGGGCTCGACTCGCATGCGGCAAGCATACCCGAGCCCGCTTTTGCCTGTACGTTCACCCGCGGCGGACCGTGGGTTAACGGCCCGGGGGCGACTGTCATGGCCTGCCCCCTCGTATCCCGGAGAACCCCCCGATGGCCGCCAGCAAGCCGACCGGCAAGCGCGCACCCGCCCCGTCCCAGAAGTCCCAGACCCAGCAGCGCGGCGAGGGTGACGAACTGCACCTGCAGGCCGGCGGCACGCATCCGGCGATGACCACCGCACAGGGCATTCCGGTGGCCGACAACCAGAACTCGCTGCGCGAGGGCCCGCGCGGCCCCACCCTGCTGGAGGACTTCATCCTCCGCGAGAAGATCACCCACTTCGACCACGAGCGCATTCCCGAACGCATCGTGCATGCGCGCGGCAGCGCCGCCCATGGTTATTTCGAACTGACCCGTTCGCTGGCGAAGTACACCCGCGCCCGCGTGCTCACCGAAGTGGGCACGAAAACGCCGGTGTTCACCCGCTTCTCCACCGTGGCCGGCGGCGCCGGTTCGGTCGACACCCCGCGTGACGTGCGCGGCTTCGCGGTCAAGTTCTACACGCCGGAAGGCAACTGGGACCTGGTCGGCAACAACATCCCGGTGTTCTTCATCCAGGATGCGATGAAGTTTCCCGACCTCGTGCATGCGGTGAAGATGGAGCCGGACCGTGCGTTCCCGCAGGCCGCCAGCGCGCATGACACGTTCTGGGATTTCATCTCGCTGATGCCCGAATCGATGCACATGATCATGTGGGCGATGAGCGACCGTGGCATCCCGCGTTCGCTGCGCATGATCGAGGGCTTCGGCGTGCACAGCTTCCGCCTGTTGAACGAGGACGGCGATTCCACGTTCGTCAAATTCCACTGGCGGCCGAAGCTGGGCATCCAGTCCACCGTGTGGGACGAAGCGCTGAAACTGCAGGCCGCCGACAACGACTTCCATCGCCGCGACCTGTTCGAGGCGATCCAGCGCGGCGACTTCCCCGAGTGGGAACTGGCGGTGCAGCTGTTCACCGAAGAAGAGGCTGAGGCGTTCCCGTTCGACCACCTCGACCCGACCAAGATCATTCCCGAATCGCTGGTGCCGCTGAAGGTGATCGGGCGCATGGTGCTGGACCGCTGGCCGGACAATTTCTTCGCCGAAACCGAGCAGGTGGCGTTCTGCCCCGCCAACGTGCCGCCCGGCATCGATTTCAGCAACGATCCGCTGCTGCAGGGCCGCCTGTTCTCCTACCTGGACACGCAGCTGATCCGCCTGGGTGGGCCGAACTTCCACCAGATTCCGGTCAATGCCCCCAAATGCCCCTTCGCCAACCACCAGCGCGATGGACACATGCAGATGCAGGTGCCGAAGGGCCGCGTGGCCTACGACCCCAGCTCGCTGGAGGACGACAGCCCGCGCGAAACCGCTGCTGGGTTCCGCAGCCATGCGACCGCCGATGATGGCCGCAAGGGCCGCACGCGTGCGGCGAGCTTCGCCGACCACTACAGCCAGGCGCGCGCGTTCTTCCGCAGCCTGGAAAAGCCGGAGCAGGCGCATCTCGCCTCGGCGCTGGTGTTCGAGCTGTCCAAGGTGGAAACGCTGAAGGTGCGCGTGCGTACCGTCAGCCACCTGCGCAACATCGACGAGACGTTGGCCAAGCGCGTGGCCGATGGCCTGGCCCTGGCGGACCTGCCCGATGCCGCGCCGACCGCAACGCCGGCACAGGACATGCCCGCCGTTCCCGAAGTACGCATCATCGGCCGCACGAAAGACACGCTGCAGGGGCGCTGCATCGGCATCCTGTTCGATGAGGGCTCCGATGCGGGGCTGATCGCCAGCCTGCGCAAGGCCGCGCAGAAGGCCGGTGCCGAAGTGAAACTGGTGGCGCCGAAAGTGGGTGGCGCCACCCTCAGCGACGGCAAGCGCCAGGCCGCCGATGGCCAGCTGGCGGGCACGCCCTCGGCGGTGTTCGATGCCGTGGCCGTGGTGCTCAGTGCGGACGGGGCCAAGGCGCTGGCCAAGGAAGCCGCTGCCGTCGAATTCGTCAGCCATGCGTGGGCGCACCTGAAGGCCATTGCCAGCGATGCCGGCGGCCAGGCGCTGTTGAAGGCCGCCCGTGTGGGCAACGACGCCGGCACCGTGGAAGCCGAGGACGCCAAGGGTTTCCTCGCTGCCGCGGCCACCCGCCAGTGGGCGCGCGAACCCAAGCTGCGCCTGCTGGCCTGATCGTTCCCTACAGGAGAAGCGACATGCCCCGTGGTGAGAAATCTGCCTACACCGACAAGCAGAAGCGCCAGGCCGAGCACATCGAGGAAAGCGAACGCGCGCGCGGCGCCAGTGAGAGTACCGCCGAACGCATCGCCTGGGCCACCGTCAACAAGCAGGACGGCGGTGGCAAGCGCAGCGGCAGCGGGCGCAAGGCAACGAAGAAGGCCGCCGACAGCTGACCGTCAGCCAGGCAGCCCGTTCACCCAGCGCGCCACCACTTCGGCCGCCTGTTCGGGCCGTGCCTGCAGCAGCAGGTGCGGCCCCTGCAGCGCGACGTGGCGTGCCTCCGGCAGCAGGGCCTGCAGCTCGGACACGCTGGGCGGCCACAGCAGCCGGTCCTGCCGCGCCTGCAGGTACAGCGTCGGAACTGCGATACGCGGCAGCAACGCACGCACGTCCACCCGCAGGGTGCTGGCGGCGCGTTGCCGCAGCACGCGGCTGGGCACTTCGGCCAGGGCCAGGCGCAATGCCTGCACGTTCTGCGACGTTCGCCACTGCCCCAGCAGCACCCGCGCCATCACCGGCAGCGGCGGCAACGGCCATGCTGCGGACAGCGCCACTGCGCTCGCCGCCGGCACGGGCAGCGGCCGTCGCGCGAAGGTGGTGCTGAGCACCAGCCCACGCAGGCCGGCGGGCGCCTGCGCAGCAATCTGTACCGCCAACGGACCGGCAAACGATTCGGCCAGCAGCACCCATGGCTGCAGGGGAAGCTGCGGCTGCAACCACGCGGCCAGGGTCGGATAATCCTGTGCCCCATGCACGGGCAGCGACAGCGCCTCCGCCTCCAGCCCGTGTGCACGCACGGCCTCCAGGAACGCGCCCGACATGCCCACGCCGCCGTCCAGGCCGGGCAGCATCAGCACACGGGGGCGCAGCGGCGGGTTCAACTGCCGGGCCCTGGCGCGGCGGCCGGCGCAGGCGCCGCCACGGTAACGGCCTGCAGCGTTCGCACCGCCGCGATCGGAATCGCCTCGGCACGCCGCTGTTGCGGCCACCAGACAAACAGGAACGCGCTGCTGGAACCCAGCAGGCGCGCAGTGCCCGGCAATGGCGCGCGATCACCATTCAACTGCAGGCGGATCACTTCGCCGCTGCCCGCGTTGCGGATCTGCTCACCGCGCACGGTCACGTAGTTCGCCGCGCCAAGCGCCATGAAGGCGGCCACGGCCAGGGTCATCGCTGTCAGCGGACGCAGGCCGACGCCCTCCCAGCTGGTCAGTGCCGAGCGCGCCAGCACTGCCCGCCAGGCCCAGTTGCGCGCGCGCAGCTGTTCCAGCTTGGCGGCATTGCGCATGCGCAGTGTTTCCGGCCAGCTCACCACCAGTACCAGCAGCACGCCTGCGGCCAGCAGCAGCACATACGCCGGATCGCGGATGCCGGCCACCAGGAAATCGCTGGGCTGCAGGTAATCCAGGATCGACAGCTTGAAGCCGCGGTAGAACCAGAAACTGCACCACAGGCCCAGCAGCGAGACCAGCAGGTAGGCCACTGTCACCAGCAGCGCCGGTTCGCGGCGCAAGCGGCGCAGCGCCTGCATCACCGCCGAATCATCATCCCCACGGGCCAGCGGCAGCATCGACCAGTCGGTCGGCACCTCGGGTGAAGGCATGGCGGGCGCAGCCATGCCCTGCACCCGTGGCACGTCGCCGTAGGCGCCTTCAGTCTCGTTGCTGTCCATGCCTCCTCCCCCGGCTCCAAGCGAGCACCCCAGCGAGCATCGCCGAAAAAGGGGCCGCGCGGTAGAGTCGAGCAAGCACGACTCTACCGGCGCAGCGGTCAGGCCGCGCGCGCCACCACGGCGCGGGCCGGGCCGCCCTGCTCGATCTGGAACACCGACACCGAGGTGGTCAGCGCGTTGGCCTGCTCTTCCAGCGCGCGGCTGGCCGCGGTGGCTTCTTCCACCAGGGCCGCGTTCTGCTGGGTCACCTGGTCCATCTGCACCACCACCTGGTTGACCTGCTCGATGCCGGCCGCCTGTTCCTTGCTGGCCGCAGCGATGTCGCTCATCAGCTGGTTGGTGCGCGAACTGGCGTGGGCCAGGCGGGCGATCGCCGCTTCGGACTGCACGGTTACGGCCAGGCCGCTCTGCACCTTGGCGGCCGCATCCTCGATCAGCTCCTTGATCTCCTTGGCGGCGACGCCGGCGCGCTGCGCCAGGGTGCGCACTTCGCTGGCGACCACCGCGAAACCACGGCCCTGCTCACCGGCACGTGCCGCTTCGACGGCGGCGTTCAGCGCCAGGATGTTGGTCTGGAACGCGATGCCATCGATGACCGTGGAGATCTCGGAGATGCGCGCCGAGGACTGGTCGATCTCGCCCATCACCGTTGCCATCTGCGCCATGGCCTGTTCGGTTTCGCGCACGGCAGCACCGGCCGCATGGGCTTCGCTGTCCGCCTGGCGGGCCAGCTCGGCGTTCTGGCGCACGGTGGAGGTCAGTTCCTCCATCGATGCCGCGGCCTCTTCCAGGTTCGCCGCCTGCTGTTCGGTACGGCGCGAGAGATCGCTGTTGCCCGCGGCCAGTTCCTGCGCCGCATTGTTGATGCTGTCGGCTGCCACCTGGATGCCGCGGACGATGCCGGTCAGCTGCGTGGTGGTGGTGTTGGCATCGTCGCGCATGCGGGCGAAGACACCTTCGTACTCACCGTCCATGCGCGCGGTCAGGTTGCCGTGCGAAATCGCGCGCAGCACGTCGGACACGTCGGCGATGCTGGCCTGCGAGCTGGCCATCATGGCGTTGAGGTGTTCGACCATCGCGCGGTACTGGAACTGGAACGCCTCGGCATCGCCGCGCACGCTGAAATCGCCCGCACCGGCGGCCCGGGCCAGCGTGTCGATCTGCGCGCTGATCGCCATCAGGCTCTGCTTCACGGCGGCCAGGGTGCGGGTGAACGCGCCCTTCTCGCCCGGGTACTGCGGCAGGTCGCGGCTGAGGTCGCCGATCGCGTAGCGCTGCATGACTTCAGCCATCAGCAGTTCCACCTGCACATGCGATTCCACCAGGCTGTTGGTGGCCTGCACCATGCGGCCGAAATCGCCGGGGAAGGCGCGGGCATCCATGCGGTAGCCGATGGCACCGGCCTCGTGCTGTTCGGCCATCTGCAGCTGCGCGCCGATGGCGGCCTGCACGCTCTGCCGCACGCTGCCCATGGCCTCGCCCAGCTGGGTCAGTTCATCGCGGCCACCCAAGTGGAAGGACTGGTCCAGCTCGCCCTTCGAGAGCTGCTGTGCCAGCTGCACCGCGCGTGCCAGCGGGCCGGTCATGCTGCGCCCGATCATCACCGAAGCGGCGATGCCGACCAGCAGCGCCACGCCACCCAGCACCAGCAGCTGCAGCAGGCTGCGCTCGCCGAGGCGGATCGCTTCGGCCGCCGCTTCGCGGCTCTCCTTCTCCTCGAACGCCACGCCATCAGCCAGCGCCTTGTTCCAGCCGTTGGCCGCCTCCTGCACCGGGCCCAGGGTCAGCGCGACCGCGCCGGGGAAATCCCCCTGTTCCATCAGTTCGCTGGTCTGCTTGTTGAGCGGGCGCGCAATGGCACGCTTGGCCGCGATCGCCTCGCCCATCGCCTTGCCCTCGGCATCGCCGGGCAGCGCCTGGTAGGCGGTCCAGCTCGCCTCGTAGCGCGCGACCAGGTCGGCGATGCGCTTCTCGTCGGCGTCGCGTGCGTCGCCCTGGCGGATCAGCATCTCGCGGCGCACGACCATCATCTGGTTGTTGGCATCGAGCATCTCCGACAGCAGCCGCACCTTGGCCACGCTGACGTCGACCACCTGCTGCATCGCGCGCTTCTGCACGGCGGTGGCGGTGGCGCCGGTGGCGACCACGGCAGCCACCAGCAGCAGCAACAGGCCAAAGCCAAGGCCAAGGCGCCAGGCAACCCTGACGTTCCTCAAGTAGTTCATGGGGGTATCCAAACGGGGGGGATGTGCCCTTATCGGCGCGCCGCCCGCTGGCCTTGACCGTGCAACCGTGAACGCTTCGGTGGGCGTTCACGTTGGCCGTTCAGCCGGATGCCTGTTGCGGTTGCAGCGGACAGGCGCTGGCCAGGCGGGTGGCCAGGTCCTGGCGCAATGCGCTGAGCGCGGCGATGCGGGCGTCGATGTCGGCCAGTTTTTCCTGCAGTGCGGCCGCCAGCAGCGGGCCGGCATCGGCCTGCTCCCACAGCCTGGGCAGGCGCTGGCCGATCTCGGCCAGGGTGAAACCGAGCTGCTGGGCCGTGCGGATGTAGTGCACCAGCATCGCGGTTTCGTCCGGGTAATCGCGGTAGCCATTGGCCAGGCGCCGCGCGCCGATCAGGCCCTGCTTCTCGTAGAAACGCAGGGCTTCGCGCGAGAGGCCGCAGGCCTGGGCCAGTTCTCCAATCTGCATGGGGGCTCCAGAAAACGCTTGACCCTGAAGTTTACTTCAGCCCTGACAGTGCGCCCTCTTTCTCCTGTTGAAGGCGTCCATGCTCATCTCCCGCTATCTCCGCATCGTCCGCGCCAGCGCCTTCTACGACCTGCTGGTCACCCTGCCCTTCGCCCTGCCCTGGACCTTCGCCCCGCTGCACGCGGCGATGGCTGCGCTTGCCGATGCCTGGCAGCTGCCTGGCCAGGTACCGGCGCTGGACCCGCTGCACATGCTGCTGGCCAACCTGCTCGGCTCGGTGGTGGTGATGTGGTCGCTGGCCCGCGTGCTTGCCCCCAGCGTGCTGCTGGGCCGGCTTGATGCCGCCGCACGCGGGCTGTTCGCGCTGTGGCAGGTGTATGCGGTGCTGCACGGTGCCAGTGCGATCCTGCTGCTGTTCACCGTCGCCGAGATCGTCTTCGGCGTGCTGCAGAGCTGGCGCCTCCAGGATCAATCCGCACGTTGAGCGCTCATCTGCCGCTCAGCAACACGCCCGTGTTTTCACGCGGGCTGGTCGCAGGGTGCAGGCATGGTGGGGGCACGTTCTGCAGGAGCTTCCCATGCGTTCACCCCGTGTTGCCGTGCTTGCGCTGTCGCTGCTGGTGTCCCCTGCATTCGCGCAGGCCCCGCCGGCCAACCTGCCCGCGCCCATCGCCGAGCGTGCAGGCCCGGACATCGCCGCACGCTCGCCGCTGCACGCGCAGGTACTGCTGGACCGCGCCAATTTCTCGCCCGGCCAGATCGATGGCGAGGTGGGCAGCAACCAGCGCCGCGCGGTGTCCGGCTTCCAGGCCGCACACGGGCTGACCGTCACCGGCGAGCTGGACGATGCAACCTGGAACGCGCTGCAGGCCGATGCCAACGCGCCGCTGGCCAGTTACACGCTGACCGCCGAGGACGTGGCCGGTCCGTTCCAGCCGGTTCCGAAGGGGCCGGCCGCGCAGGCCAAGCTGAAAGCGCTGGGCTACGGCAGCGTGGAAGAATCGCTGGGCGAGCGCTTCCATGCCTCGCCCGAGCTGCTGAAGGCACTCAATCCGGGCGTCGACCTGGGCAAGGCCGGCAGCCGCATCCAAGTGCCCAACATCGCCCCGGCACCGCTGCCGAAGGCGGCCAAGGTGGTGGTCGACAAATCCGATTCCACCCTGCAGCTGCTCGATGCGGCGGGCAAGGTCATCGCGCAGGTACCGGTGTCCTCGGGCAGCCAGCACGATCCGCTGCCGATCGGTGAATGGAAGATCCTCGGCGTGTACCGCGACCCGCCGTTCCACTACAACCCGAAGCTGTTCTGGGATGCGCGCAAGGGCGAGAAGAAGGCGACGCTGCCGCCGGGCCCGAACAACCCGGTCGGGCGCGTCTGGATCGACCTGTCCAAACCGCATTACGGCCTGCACGGCACGCCCGAACCCGGCCATGTCGGCAAGACCGAATCGCATGGCTGCGTGCGCATGACCAATTGGGATGCGCTGCGCGTGGCCGATGCGCTGGATACCTCAGTACCCGTGGTGATGCAGGAGTAAGCCGATGCGTCTTTCGCAGCTGATCGTACTGGGCGTGCTGCTGGGCCTGGGTGCAGGCTGGTGGCTGCGCCGCGATGCGGGTGAGCCGGTAGCGGTTGCCCTGCCTGCAGCGCCACCTGCAGCCGTGACGGCGGCGCCGGTGAATCCGCCTGCGCCCGCGCGCGTGGATGCTGCCGCTCCAGCACTCACGCTGGCCTCTCCCGGTGCTGATGTGCCCGCAGGCCTGCTGCTGCCCGTGCAGGGCATCCAGGCATCACAGCTGCGCGACACCTTCACCGATGCACGCAGCGAGGGGCGCGTGCACGATGCCATCGACATCATGGCCGACGCCGGGACGCCGGTGCTGGCGGTGGCCGATGGCACGGTGGAAAAGCTGTTCGACAGCGAACGCGGTGGCCTGACCATCTACCAGTTCGAGCCCAGCGGACGCTGGTGCTATTACTACGCGCACCTGCAGCGCTACGCCGATGGCCTGGCGGAAAAGCAGGTGATCAAGCGTGGTGAAGTGATCGGCTACGTCGGCAGCACCGGCAATGCCAGCGCCGAGGCCCCGCACCTGCATTTCGAGGTGCACGTGCTGGGCCCGGAGAAGCAATGGTGGAAGGGCGAATCGATCAACCCTTACCCGTTGCTGCAGGCGGGGCGCTGACGCGTCGGCACCCGCTTTGCTCAGAGGCCTGAGGCAACACGCACCGCTTCACAGGCGGCGATGAGGTCTTCCACCAGGCGCCCGCTGACATCCAGTTCGCCCTCGTACTCGGCGATGTTGCGCTGCTGGTGGCACTTGTCGAGCACGCGCCATACCTCCGGGCCCACGCCCAGCGTGTGCTTGAGCGACTGGAACACGATGTAGCGGTTGCTGGGCCGGAACCCCTGCGCACGAAGCGCGGCCAGGCTCAATGCGTGGGCGGCGTTGTAGGCCAGGTCGAAGCGGCTTTCCAGCGAAAGCGTCGCATTGCGTGCGTCACGCAACCGCGCCAGGCCCGAGCGCTGGAGGCCTTCGATCTCGCGCGGATCCGGCGGCTCGGCGCTGAGCGGTTTACCCGGCCCGACCAGGTTCTGCAATGGCGAGGTCATCCATTCCTCCAATCACCCACAGCTTGGGTTGTTCCAGTACACGCTGCAGGAAGGCATTGCCTTTGTGCAGGCGATCGTTCAATTCGTCGTGCGTGTACAGCGTCGGGTTCACCGGCCGTCCCAGGCGATCTTCCAGCGGATCGAGCACGGCCATCAGCTCAGCATAGCCCAGCGTATCGGAGACCAGCATCAGATCGATGTCGCTGTGCGCGCTGTCGGTGCGCTTGGCCACCGAGCCGAAGACGAAGGCCACGGCAATCTGGTCCTGCAGCGGCTGCAGCGCCTCGCGCAGCGGCTGTGCCAGGCCGATGGTCTTGTGCACCAGCGCCACCAGTTCGGCGTGGATCGGCGAGCCCGCAAACGCGCGATAGCGCTTCTGGTTGCCGACCTTGCGCTGCTCCACCAGGCCACTGGCGACCAGCTTGGCCACTTCGCGCTGCACGGCGCCGGAGCCGGCACCGCTGCCGCTGATCAGCTCGGAAATGCTGAAATCACGGCGGTCCTGCCCGAACAGCAGGGCCAGCACCCGTTGCTGGGTCTGGGTGAACAGCGCGTCGGCCAGCCCGATGGGGCCGGTGGACGACGATGTGGCGGCTTGGTTACCCATATTGGGCATTATTGTGCCCATATTGGGTATTTGGCAAGTGTGGGGCCTGCCCCGCCGCTCATGGCCCGGCGCTACCGGGTGCTGTTGCGCCGCTGCCAGCGCCGCAGCGCGATACTGGCGACCGCCAGCCCGCCAGCGGCAATCAGTAAAAGCAGCGCCACCGGCTGCCAGAAGAAGAACGGCCACAGCCAGAGGTAATCGAGGTCGGTCAACTTCAACACGTCCATCGGCGGCAGCAGCTCCACCGAGGCCGCTCGCCCGGCCAGCGCCGGGTCAACCTCCAGCACGGTCAGCCGCAGCCAGGAACGCCCGCGCGGCAGTGCGTCCCCACGCCCATAGCCGAAGTACGAAGCGGCGAACCTGCTGGGCCCCACCGACTCCAGCGCACGGGAAACATCCGGTCCGGGCGCAACCGAGCGTGTCTTCGCGCGGAACTCGTTGCGATCGGTCGGGGTGTCCGCGCGCAGGCGCAGCTCCGGATCGATCGACGGATCGGCGCCGTCATCGGCGTAGCGCAGGCGCAGCCGCAACGGATCGTCGATGAAACGGTAGACCGTGACCTCGGCCGTCGCGCCGGGCTGCAGCACCAGTGGCAGGGTCTGCGTGCGCGAGGCCAGGTGGTTGGCGGCCGCGCCCAGCACCAGCACGAAGCAGGCCAGCGCCCACAGGCTCCACAGCACCCACAGGGTCACCCGCGCGACCGTCTCGCCCTTCATGCCGAACTCCCGGTCATTGCGCTGCATCCGTGCTGGCGTTGGCCACAACGTAGCGCAGAACTGCACATGTCCATAGTGCCGGTGTTACGCAGCGCGTGAACCCACCCGGTACCTCGCCAGGTGGCGAGGCTGGGCATCGCACAGCTGGAAAGGAGGTCAGGCCGGCCTGACTTCCCGGCACACCAGCTCGGCCAGTTCGCGGCAGGCGAAGAACAAGCCTTCCACCACGCCCTCATCGAGGTGGCGGCGGGGCGTGGCCATGGTCTTGCAGCGGTTCGCGGCGTGCAGCATCTCCGCCGCCGTGAGGATGGCCACGGCCGCACGGTCGATCCGCGCCAGTGACTGGCGTCGGCCGTCGGACAGGTTTTCCTCCGGCCAGAGCATGCCATCGGAGCCTTCCCCATCCCGGATGCGGGTGAGGCAGCTCTGGAAGGTGCTGAGATCGGAGGTGGAGTCTTCATCGTCGTTGACGGCATCAACAACATGGAGTGGCGGGTTCTTGCGAGTGGTCATGGCGTCGGCTTCCGTGGCTGTACGTAACAGCGCCACCGCGCGGAAGCGGGGTGGCGGACGGTGCGGGTTGCAAACCGGTGCACATGCTAGGCCGGCGGGTCCGAAGACCCCCACGCACCGCCCGCCATAAAGGCCGACGGATTGCCAGCCGGCACCGTTTCAGGACGGTGCCGGCTGGCAAGCGCTTACTTCATGTGCAACGGGTTTGCATGCCCGGCCACCCTTTTTCGGTGGCGCGCCATGGTGTCTACGCCTGCACGTTCGATTCAATGAGAAAAATCCGAAAGGTCCGGCGGGAATCGAGCGTGCGGTGGGAAGTGTTGCATGCACGGGGAGCGTTGGATGCGACAGGAATAGGCGCGAATTTGCAGCTGCGCGGGCGAGAGCGACGCGCAGTGACGCAAACAACCCGCGCCAAACAATGGCGCGTGACGTTTATCGCTTACCAGAAGTTGTATGCGGGGATCGTGCGGGAAGTGCGAGTGGCGCGTGGCTTGGGGGAAATCTGACGTGGATGGCCGATTTGGAGTGCCGGAAGCGACATGCTGGTGGCTTCGCTTCTGCCAGCCATGGGCTGGCAATTTGGCGGGAGAGCTTGCCCCCCTCAAGGGCCGGGCGCCAGCAACGGTGACTGCTGGTTACAATGCAAAAACGGGTAAGTTGCAGCTCGCGCCTGTGGTGGAGCGCGGAAGGAAGCCAGATTCCAAAGAGATGAATTGTCGAAATGATCACAATACAGGCATATCCCGATGGCATCGACTGCACATGGTTGGGAATGGATCAACTTGGAACGGTTGCGGCCTTTGTTACTTCCGGCGAAGGTGAAATTCCAACAGCGCTGTTGATGCAGGCCAACGTTGATCTGCGCAATATCGAAACTCTTCTGATGGATCTTCCGGTAACGGGAGATGTCAAATTACGCGCAAATGTTGCACGGCCCGACGACTTTTTGGACATGGCCTGTCGCGGGCTTTACGTGTACGACTGGAATGGCAGTAAATACGTGCTTGTTGCAGAGCCAGAGATTGCGATTCAAATTTCCGATCTTGATGACGAATTGAAGGCCATTGCGAAACATGCAGTGTTTGATTCAATCGAGTTTCCCAAATGGGATGCCATTTCGGTTGGATCCATGATGGAAGCAGTGCAGCCTGGAATGTAGATTTCCGGAAATTTCATTGGATTGGGTCGAGTTGCGCCGTCGCAATTTGCTGGCAGCGATCCAGCACCTGGCCATGCGACGGAGACTGCTCCGGCCAAAAAAGAAGCGCCGCGACCCTCAGGGAGTCGCGGCGCTCTTTTTCAATTGCACAGCGTTACCACCACGCCGGGCATGGCCCGGCGCTACCGCCCACTCAGGCGAACGGATCCTGCAGGACCATGGTGTGGTCGCGGTCCGGGCCGGTGGAGACGATGCTGATCGGGCAACCGGCCAGCTCTTCCAGCGAACGCAGGTAGGCGCGTGCGGCCGGCGGCAGATCATCCCAGTTGGTGATGCCGTGGGTGTTCTCGCTCCAGCCCGGGAACTCCAGGTAGACCGGGGTGCAGTCTTCCCAGCCCTGCGCGTCCAGCGGCGCGTACTCGGTGCGCTTGCCGTTGTATTCGTAGGCGATGCAGACCTTCAGCTTTTCCATGCCGTCCAGCACGTCCAGCTTGGTGATGCACAGACCGCTGATGCCGTTGATGGCCACGGCGCGCTTCAGCGCGACGATGTCCATCCAGCCGCAACGACGCGGGCGGCCGGTCGAGGCACCGTACTCGGCGCCGCGGTCACGGATGCCCTGGCCGATTTCATCGTCCAGTTCGGTCGGGAACGGGCCGCCGCCGACGCGGGTCGCGTAGGCCTTGGCGATGCCCAGCACGTAGTCGATCGCATCGGCGCCGACGCCGGCACCGGCCAGCGCACCACCGACGGTGGTGTTGGAGCTGGTGACGTACGGGTAGGTGCCGTGGTCGATGTCCAGCAGTGCGCCCTGCGCGCCTTCGAACAGCACGCGCTTACCCTGCTTGCGCAGGTCGTGCAGGATGCCGGCCACGTCGGACTTCATCGGCTGCACGTACTCGCCGAAGGCCAGTGCTTCGTCGAAGGTCTTCTGGAAATCGACCGCATCAGTGTTCAGATACTTGGTCAGCACGAAGTTGTGGTAATCCAGCGCGGTGCGCAGCAGCTCTTCCAGCTGCTTGGGGTAATGCAGGTCGGCGATGCGGATGCCGCGGCGCGCCACCTTGTCTTCGTAGGCCGGGCCGATGCCGCGGCCGGTGGTGCCGATCGCCTTGCCGCCGGCAGCGCGTTCGCGCGCCTGGTCCAGGGCGATGTGGTACGGCATGATCAGCGGCGCGGCCGGGGAGATCTTCAGGCGCGAACGCACTTCGACGCCGGAGGCTTCCAGCTCGGCGATTTCCTTCTGCAGCGCGGCCGGCGAGATGACCACGCCGTTGCCGATCAGGCACAGCGCATCGTCACGCAGGATGCCCGACGGGATCAGGTGCAGGACGGTCTTCTTGCCATTGATGACCAGGGTGTGGCCGGCATTGTGGCCGCCCTGGAAGCGCACCACGGCGCCGATTTCCTCGGTGAGCAGATCGACGATCTTGCCCTTGCCTTCATCGCCCCACTGGGCACCCAACACTACGACAGACTGACCCATGACGGGCTCCTCGATTTGTTGCGGCCATCGGGGCCGCGGACGGGTAAACCGTGGCGGGGCTGGCCAGCACCTGGAAGGCGGCTCCAAACGGGGAGCGGCCGGCGATGGAAGGCCCAGACACGGAAAAAGCCGAACGGGGAGGCCCGTCCGGCTTTTGTGCATTATCCGGGTTTCCGGGGTCCGGTGCCACCTTTCCGACGGACGGCTTCACCGGCCGGTCAGGCGCCTCCCTTCCTGCGAACCGGGGTCGGAGCCGTTTCCTGCGGAAACGGATCCGACCCCGCCCTTTCAATGGCGTGCCCACCACAGCAGGCTCAGGCCGGCCAGCAGCACCAGCCCGCCGAAGCTGCGCAGGGCCGGGCTGGGCAGGTCCAGCAGGCGCTCGGCCATGCGCTTCCAGGCCAGCGGGGCCACGAACAGCAGCAGGCCTTCGAGCACGGCCACCAGGCAGACGGCCGCGAACAGATCTTTCATGTGGGGCACTCCGGAAAAAACACGGGGCCCGGCATCTGGCCGGGCCCCGTGGGATCTTGCCGAACGACTCAGCGGTCGCTCTTGAGGTACTGCAGGAACGGGTCGTTCTTGTCCAGCACGATAACGCCGTTGCCGTCGGTCATGGAGCCGCGGTAGGCCTCCAGGCTGCGATAGAACGCATAGAACGACGGGTCAGCCGAACCGGCCTTGCCGTAGATGCGGGCGGCATCGGCATCGCCTTCACCGCGCAGGCGCTGTGCATCGCGCTCGGCTTCGGCGATCAGCACGGTGCTGTCACGGTCGGCCTGGGCACGGATGGTCAGCGACTGCTCCTCGCCCTCGGCGCGCAGCTTGGCGGCTTCCTGCTTGCGCTGTGCGCGCATGCGCTCGTACACGTCATTGATCACCTGGCTGTCGGTGGGCAGGTCGACCTGCTTGATGCGCAGGTCGATCATCTGCATGCCCAGCCCGGACACTGCTTCGTTGATGTCCTTGAGCTGCGCGGCGATCAGCTCGCTGCGGTCGCCCGACACCAGCTGCTGCAGGGTGCGCGAGTTGATCTGGTTGCGCAGCGAATCGGTGATGATCGGCTGCAGGCGCGCGTTGGCCACGCGCGGGTCACCACCGGTGGCACGGAAGTAGTCGCCCACGTTGGAGATGTAGCCGACGGCGAAGAAGTCGACGCTGACGTCCTTCTGCTCGGCGGTGAAGTAACGCGCCGGCGCCGTGTCCAGCACCTGGAAGCGGCGGTCGAACACGCGCACGGTTTCCACCACCGGCACCTTGAAGTGCAGGCCCGGCTTGATGTCCGAACGCACCACCTTGCCCAGGTTCAGGACCATGGCGGTCTGGTCCTCGCGGACCACGTAGACCGAACCCAGCAGGGCCAGCAGGGCCGCCACGGCGACGGCAATCCAGATAGAACTTCTCATCGGCTGCCCTCCTCACGGCCGCTCGGACGCCCGGTCGGGCGGGTCACGGCCCGGCCCGGATCACGGGAAACTTCGGTTGCGGTACCCGGCAGCGACGGCATCACCACGTCCGGGTTCGGCACCGCGGCCGGCGCCGAGGCGCTGGGACGAGTGTCGCCGGTCATCGGCACGTAGATCAGCTGGCGACCATCGCCACCGATCACCTTGCGGTTCTCGCTCAGCACCTGCTGCACGGTTTCCAGCCACAGGCGCTTGCGGGTGACGTCCGGGGCGTCCTTGTACTGGGCCTGCAGCAGGCTGAAGCGCTGTGCGTCACCCTCGGCCTTGGACACCACGGCCTGCTTGTAGCCTTCGGCGGTGGTACGGGCACGCGAGGCCTGGCCTCGGGCTTCCGGCACGACCTTGGCGGCGTAGGCCTGGGCTTCGTTGATCAGGCGTTCCTTGACCTGCTGGGCACCGTTGACCTCGTCGAAGGCCGGCTTGACCTCCTCCGGCGGACGGGCGTCCTGCAGGGTCAGGCCGGTCACGGTCAGGCCGGTCTTGAACGCACCCAGCAGCGCCTGCAGGCGCTCCTCGGCAGCCACGGCCAGCGGGCCACGGTTGTTCAGCACCGAGTTGAGGTCGGCGCGGCCGACTTCCTCGCGCACCGCGCTCTGCGCGGACTGTTCCAGCACCTGGTCTGCATCGACGGTACCAAACAGGTACTGCTGCGGGTCATCGATGCGGTACTGCACGTTGAGCGAGACGTTCACGATGTTCTCGTCGCGGGTCAGCACCGGCACCTGGATCGAGAAGGTCTTGATCTCGGTGGCATTGACCTTGGTGACCGATTCGATCGGCCACGGCAGCTTGAAGTTCGGGCCCGGGGTCAGGATCCGCGAGAACTGGCCGAAGCGCAGCACCACGCCACGCTGCTGTTCGCCGATCAACTGGAAGCTGGAGAACAGCACCAGCAACACCGCCGCCGCCGCCACCCAACGCAGGATGCCGCCATCGAACAGGTCCTTCAGCGGCCCGGGCAGACCGCCCCAGCCACCACCATTGCCACCGCCGCGCGACCCGAACGGCCCGCGTCGATTGTCCTCGGGGCCTTGTCCGCCCTTGTTGCCGCCGGGTGTATTCCAGGCCATGCACGCTCCATCAATATGTGGGCTGCGGCGCGGGCCCTTCCCGCGGCGCCAGCCGTGAATCTTCACCGATCATACAAGATGGGGCGGACTGGCAGGTTTGAAAGGGCCCTGACCGGGTAATGTGGCGTTTTCCTCGAAGTCAGGCAGCGCCGATGGCCCCCACCACCCCGTTCACCGCCTTCCGGATCGAAAACGACGATGCCGGCTACCGCAGCGGCCTGGTCCAGCTGGGCGTGGACGACCTCAGCCCCGGCCAGGTGCTGGTCCGCGCCCACTGGTCCTCGGTCAACTACAAGGACGCCCTGGCCGGCACCGGCAAAGGGAAGATCCTGCGCCGCTTCCCGTTGGTGGGCGGCATCGACGTGGCCGGTACGGTGGTTGCCTCCAGCGACCCGGCCTGGCGCGAGGGCGATGCGGTGCTGGCGACCGGCTGCGGCCTCAGCGAAACCCGTGACGGAGGCTACAGCCAGTACGTACGGCTGGAATCGCGCGCCGTCATCGCCCAGCCGGCCGGGCTGAGCCCGCGCGAGGCGATGGTGCTGGGCACCGCCGGCTTCACCGCGGCCCTGGCCCTGCTGCGCCTGCAGGACAACCGGCAGACCCCGGGGCACGGGCCGCTGGCCGTGACCGGCGCCACCGGCGGCGTCGGCGCGCTGGCCGTGGACATCTTCAGCCGCGCCGGTTACGAGGTGCATGCGATCAGTGGCAAGCCGGAGCAGGCCGCCTTCCTGCGCGACATCGGCGCGAGCGAGGTGCTGCCGCGCGAGGCACTGGCCGATACCGCGCCCCTGCAGTCGGCCCGCTTCGGCGGCGGCCTGGACAATGCCGGCGGATCGATGCTGGCCAGCCTGCTGGCGCAGACGGTGCCCTATGGCAGCGTGGTCAGTGCCGGCCTGGCCGCGAGCGCGACGCTGGAGATGACGGTAATGCCATGCATCCTGCGTGGCGTCTCGCTGCTCGGCGTGTCCTCGGCCAGCGCGCCGCGTGATCTGCGCGAGCAGGTGTGGGCGCGCCTGGGCGGGGAATGGAAGCCGCAGCACCTGGAGCGCATCTGCACCGCGGAAGTAGGCCTGGCGGACCTGCCGGGCGTGTTCGAGCGGATGCTGGCCGGTGGTTCGCTGGGCCGCACGGTGGTGCGGATCGACTGAACGTCGCAGGCAGGCGACGGACGGCAGCTACCCTACTCCCACCAGCAATGTGCCCGCACTACACTGCGGGCATGACACGGGGAACAACATGGCACGCATTCTGATCGTCGACGATTCACCGTCGCAGCTGTTGGGGATACAGCGCATCGTCGAGAAACTCGGGCACCAGATCCTGACCGCCACCGATGGTGCGGCCGGGGTGGAGACGGCCAAGGCCGAACTGCCCGATCTGGTATTGATGGACGTGGTGATGCCGAACCTCAACGGGTTCCAGGCCACGCGCACGCTCGCCCGCGACGAGGCGACACGGCATATCCCGGTGATCCTGGTGACCACCAAGGACCAGGACACCGACCGCATGTGGGGCATGCGCCAGGGCGCGAAGGCCTACATCACCAAGCCGTTCTCGGAAGACGAGCTGTCCGAGGTGCTGGAGCGGGTGTTCGCCGGCCAGGGCTGAACCCGTTTTTGTAGCCATGCTCGACTGCTTTTGCTCGCGGCAGTCGAGCATGGCTCGACTCTACATGTAAAAGCCGCCGGGCGTGGCCCGGCGCTACCCTCAGATTGTTTCGCCGAAGGCCTTTGCCAGGTTCCGGTAGGCCTTCTTCTGCGCGTCATCGGTCGCCGCCGGCGCCACGATCTCCAGCTCAACGATCTGGTCGCCATCCGGACTGCCCGGCAGGCCTCGGCCCCGCAGGCGCAGTTTGCGGCCGGCATCGGAATCGGCCGGGATCTTCAACTCCACCGCGCCGCCCAGCGTCGGCACGCTGATGCTGGTGCCCAGCGCTGCCTGCCACGGCGTCACCGGCAACGTGTAGAGAATGTTGCGGCCATCCACTTCGAACTGCGGGTGGGCGGCATATTCCACTTCCAGCAGCAGGTTGCCACCGTGGGTGCCCTGCCCTGACAGGCGGATCACCTGGCCCGGGCGGATGCCCTTCGGTACGCGCACGTCCAGCTGCTTGCCGTTGACGGTGATGCGCAGGCTGTCACCGCTGTACGCCGCTTCCAGCGGCACCGACAGCTTGGCCCGGGTATCGCGGTTGGGCGCCTGGCCGTGGCTGCTGAAGCCCGGGCCGGGGCCCGCACCCTGCCCGCCGCGCTGGCGCGCGAACAGGCTTTCGAAGAAATCGCTGAAGCCGCCGCCGGCACCGCCGCCGCCGAACACTTCCTCGAAGTTGAAGCCGCCCGCACCGCCGTAGTTCGGCGGCACGTTGAACTCCTCGCCCGGGCGATAGCCCTGCGCGCGCAGCTGGTCATAGGCCGCGCGCTTTTCCGGATCGCGCAGCGCCTCGTAGGCCTCGTTGACCGCCTTGAACTTGTCCTCGGCGCCGGCCTCCTTGCTCACGTCCGGGTGGTACTTGCGCGCCAGCCGGCGGTAGGCAGTCTTGATCTCGGCCTCGCCCGCACTCGGTTCCACCCCCAGGGTGGCGTAGTAATCCTTGAATTCCATCCAGCTACCTCGATCTGCTTCGGCCGCGCCGGTGGCGCCGCCCCGGGCTCATTCTACGCGCCGGCATGCTACGCCGCTGCCCGTGCGGCGCCGGTGAGGCCGTTTGATCCGGCGCAATGCACCTGCCGCCGCCCTGGCCCCAGGATGGGGCGTGCACACCGGTTTTCCAATGTCTTGACGCGTTCCTCCCACCCGCCCGACTAGCCTGCCCACCAGCAAGGAGTTCCCATGACGATCCACGTTGGCGACCGCATCCCGGAAGTGACACTCAAGCGTATCCGCGAGGGCATCGAAACGCTGGACACCCAGGCGCTGTTCGAAGGACGCAAGGTCGTCCTGTTCGCCGTGCCCGGGGCCTTCACTCCCACCTGCTCGGCCCGTCACCTGCCTGGCTTCGTCGAGAGGTTCGCGGCGTTCCGCCAGCGTGGCATCGATGTGTACTGCCTGGCGGTCAACGACCCGTTCGTGATGAAGGCGTGGGCCGCCGACCAGCACGTGCCCGAGGGCCTGTTGATGCTCTCCGACGGCAACGCCGAACTGACCCGTGCGCTGGGCCTGGAGCTGGATGCCAGCGCCTCGGGCATGGGCATCCGTTCGCGCCGTTACGCCCTGTACGTCGATGACGGCGTGGTCCGCGCCGCTTGGATCGAGGAACCCGGCCAGTTCGAGGTGTCCTCGGCCGACTACGTGCTGGAGCACCTTCCCACCTGACACCCCACCGTATGAGGAACCGGCCAGCCATGTCCAACAAGCCAGCCAAAGCCACCAAGCCCGCCGCCAAGCCCGTCGCCAAGCCCAGCACCCAGGTGCCCGGCATCAGTGACCGCACGACCCTGCGCGAACGCGCGCGGCGCAACATCGAGGACGGTGCGATCACCGACAGCTACAGTGCCGACCGCAAGGTGGTGATCAAGCTGCTCAACGATGCCCTTGCCACCGAATACGTGTGCGTGCTGCGCTATTACCGGCACTACTTCATGGCCAAGGGCATGCTGGCCGATGCGGTCAAGGCCGAGTTCCTCGAACACGCGCAGCAGGAACAGGCCCATGCCGGCAAGCTGGCCGAGCGCATCGTGCAGCTCGGCGGCGAGCCGGATTTCAATCCTGACACCCTGACCGCGCGCTCGCATGCCGAGTACAAGGAAGGCAGCGACCTGCGCGACATGGTGCGCGAGAACCTGGTGGCCGAGCGCATCGCCATCGACAGCTACCGCGAGATGATCAACTTCATCGGCGACCGCGATACCACCACCAAGCGCATCCTGGAGGAAATCCTGGCGCAGGAGGAGGAACACGCCGACGAGTTTGCCGACCTGCTGGACGGGTGGATCGGGGAATGATCGGGTAGATGCCAACCTGGGTTGGCACTGCTCTGGTAGATGCCCACCTTGGTGGGCGGTTTCATGGGTGCCAACCAAGGTTGGCATCTACCAGGTCGAGGGCGGGTCCGCCCGGCGCTACCGCAGGACGGTAAACCTCACCTGCGTCCACGCGCCATCGGTCGCCAGCGCGGTCAGCGTATGCGCGCCCGGGTCGGCGAACTCGCGCTGCATCAGCTGCGCCCCCTGGGTGCGGGCGATCCAGCGGCCATCCAGCAGCCAGTCCACCGCCTGTTCACTGCCCAGCGCGCGCAGCTGCAGGCGCACGCCGTGCTGGGCGTTGGGTGCGCGCGCCAGCGCGGCGCCATCATTGAGGCCATCCACGTGCAGGGCCACGCTCGCTTCGCGGCCATCGTCGCGGCAGTCGGCGGCCAGTGGTGGCAACTGCGATGCATCGCGCGTGGCCTTGGGCAACCACGGCGACAACAGCGCCGGCCAGCGCGCGATCTCGCGTTCCACTTCCTGGTGCGGCGCACTGCAGTCGGCGGACAGCCGCTGGCCCGTGCGCGCATCGGCGATGTAGCGCTGCCGGCCCGGCTGCCAGCGCCGCGCCTCACGTTCGGGGAAGGTCGGCGGCACGCCACCGTCCAGCAGCCAGGCCGTCATGCGCCGCTGGCACAGCGTGGCCGGCAATGACCCGGCCAGTTCGCCGGTAGGCCAGCACACGTCGGCGCGGCTGACGCTGGCCGGCATCGGCGCAGCAGCGGCATCGCCGGGCTGGCGCGGCAGGCTGTCGACCACCTCGAACATCAGCGGCAACGCTGTCACCGCGCCGTACTGGCCCGGCAGCGGCGTGCCATCGGGCCGGCCCACCCACACGCCCACAGTGTAGTGGCGGGTGCTGCCGATCGCCCAGGCATCGCGGTAGCCGTAGCTGGTACCGGTCTTCCAGGCCACGCGCGGGCGTCCACCGATATCGAATGTGCCCACCCCATAGCCCGGGCGCGGGTTGGACTCGAGCATCTCGCGCACGATCCAGCTGGCCCCGGGCGAGGACAGGCGCCGCTCGATCATCGGATCGTCGTCGCTGTAGCGCACACGCCCGGCGATGCCGTTGCGGTTGAGCGCGGCGAAGGCGCCGACCAGATCCTCAAGCCGCGCACCGGTGCCGCCGAGGATGAGCGACAGGTTGGGCGAGCTGCCCGGCGGGAAGCGCAGCTGGATGCCCGCGTGCGAGAGGCGCGCGGCGAAGCGCGCCGACCCCACCCGCTGCAGCAGGTCCACCGCTGGCACGTTGAGCGACAGGCGCAGCGCGCTGGATGCACTGACGGGACCGTTGAATGCCTCGTCGAAGTTGCCCGGCCGATAGCTGCCGAAGCTCTGCGGCGCATCCACCAGCAGGCTTTCCGAATGGATCAGGCCATCGTCCAGCGCCATGGCGTACAGGAAGGGCTTGAGCGTGGAGCCGGGCGAGCGCCAGGCCTGCACCATGTCGACGTGGCCCAGGCGCTGGCGGTCACCGAAGGCCAGCGTGCCGACATACGCACGGGCCTGCAGGGTCTGGTTGTCGACTACCAGCAGCGCAGCCGAGGTGCGCTCGGGCAGCGTGGAGAAATAGCTGGCCACGCGCTCTTCCAGCGTGCGCTGCAGGTCCAGGTCGATGCTGCTCTGGATGCGCGCCTGGCCCGGGTGTGCCGAATGCAGCCGCTGCGCCAGCAGCGCCGCATGCATCGGCGGCCGCAGCGATCGCGCGACCACATTCTCGATGCGTGCATCGTCCACTTCTTCCGGCGTCCACACGCCCAGTTCGGCCATGCGCGCCAGCACCTTGTCGCGCGCTTTCTGCGCCGCTTCCGGGTGGCGGTCCGGGCGCAGCCGGCTGGGCGCCTGCGGCAGTACCGCCAGCAGCGCAGCCTCGGCGTGCGACAGTTGCGTGGCCGGCTTGCCCAGGTACGCCCAGCTGGCCGCTTCTACGCCCTCGATGGTGCCGCCGTAGGGCGCGCGTTCCAGGTACAGCGCGAGGATCTGCGCCTTGCTCAGGTGTGCTTCCAGCTGCACCGCGCGCAGCATCTGCTTGAGCTTGCCCCACGGCGTGCGCGAGTGCGGATCGAGGATGCGCGCGACCTGCATGGTGAGCGTTGAACCGCCCGACACGATGCGGCCGCCACGCAGCAGCTGGCCGCTGGCACGCAGGATCGCCAGCGGGTTGATGCCCGGGTGTTTCCAGAACCAGCGGTCTTCGTAGGTCAGCAGTGCCTGCAGGTACAACGGCGAAACGCTGTCGGCCGAGGCCGGGTAGCGCCACACGCCATCGCCATCGGCAAAGGCGCGCAGCGGGCTGCCGTCGGCGGCCACGACCAGGGTGCTGGTATCGCGCTGCCTGGGCAGCGGCGGCGGGAAAACGAAATCCAGGACCAGCAGCAGTACCAGCAGCCCTGTCGTGCCCCAGCGCAGCCAGGGCCACAGCGGTTGCAGCCGGCGGCGCAGGGCCGCCCGCCGGGTCGTCCACTCGATCTTCATTGCAGCGTGCCGGATGGGCGCGTGCCGGTGGGACGGGCCGCGCCGTCGCGGCCCGTCCGCGCGGTCACGGCTGGACCACCGTGATCGTGGTCGGGTTGCTGCGGCCCACGCCGCGCAGCTGCGGCCGGTACATGTCCTCCACCAGCGGCGGCGGCACCGAGTAGGTACCCGGGGTCACCGCACGCACCAGGTAGAAGACGTTCGCCTTGCCACCGCGCGAGAGTTTCAGCGCGGCCACGTAGCGGTCGTCGCGGAACTCCTCGTGCTTGGTATCGGCGGCCGAACTGCGGTCGCTGATGGTGATGCCATCGACCACCACGTCGGCCCACTGCTTGGCATCGCCCAGGTTGAAGTTCTCGATCTCCAGGCCGGCCGGCAACAGGTCCGTCAGCAGTGCATCGGGCATCTGCGTATCGGCACTGATGGTGATGCGCACGATCAGGGCTTCGCCTTCCTTCAGCGGTCGCGGCGTCCACGGCTTGCCATCGGTACCGAAGTAGCTGCGCTCGACACCCAGCACGCTGTTGTCCGGTGCCGGCGCGGTGCGCGGGATGCCGGCGACGTCGATGCTGGCAAACATCGGCGGCTCGCCCTGCGGGGTGAAGCGCACGCCACTGGCCAGCTCGCTGCCGGTGAAGTTGCGACCGAACAGCTTGCGCTCGCCGATGGCCTCGCTGTTGCCACCGATCACCAGTTCACCGGCCACCAGTGCCTTCTGGTTGGCGGCCAAGGCCTTGCCGAGGCGGGCGATGGCCACCTGCTCCTGGGTGCTCAGCCACATCCAGCCGGCATTGCGGCGGGCATCGAGGCCACGGCCCAGATCGACCGCACGCGCATCCCAGGCTGGCTTGGCCAGCTTGTTTTCGTGGGTCAGCGCGATCATCAGCGCGTCGTCACGGATGGCACTGCCGTAATCGCCGAAGTACGACGGGCGTTCGGTGCTGGACTTGGCAAACCCGGCGGCAATCGCCGCCTGGCCGCGCTTGGCGTCGCCCTGCAGGGACAGCGCCACGCCCAGGTGGACCAGCGACAGGCCGCCGACCGCCTTGCTGCGCTCGTTGTCGTACAGCGTGCGCAGCGTACCCAGCGGGGCACGGTTGACGCGGGCCAGCACGTAGCCGGAATACGCCTGGTTGGCGAACTTCAGCTTTTCGCGGTCATCCTGCCCGTAGAACTGGTTGCCACCGGACAGCAGGTCCTCGCTGAGGCGGTTGAGCGCCTTCTGCAGCACGTTGTCCGGCACGGCGAAACCGCCGTCCTTGGCATCGAGCAGGAACTCGGTGATGTACGGGGTCAGCCAGGGGTTCACGTAGCCATCGTCGCCCCACATGGAGAAGTTGCCGTTGGCCACCTGCATCGACGCCAGGCGACCGAACGCGCCTTCCATGCGCTCGCGCCGGGTCTTGGCGTCCAGTCCGTCGGTGCCGAGCATCGACGAAGTGGCCTGGTCCAGGATCAGCGCGGCGTAGCCCTTGCTGGTGGTCTGCTCGGCACAGCCGTAGGGATAGTTCAGCGCGCCCTGCAGGGCGCTGGCGAACGGGATCGGCGGCAGCGGGCTGACCAGCAGGCGGGCATTGACCGACTCGGCCATCAGGCCATCGGCCAGGCCGCCGTCCAGGCTGACCGCAGCCAGCGGATCGAGCGTGCGCACCTGCGAGCGGATCACCTGCGGCCACGCCGCACGCACCGGCAGCTCGTATCGGCGGTCGGCCTTGAAGCCGTTGCCATCCACGCGCACCCGTACCTTGGCCACGCTGTTGCCCTCGCGGGCCGACAACGGGAAGCTCAGCGTGGTCTTGGCATCTGCGTTGAGCTGCACGTTGCGGCTGCCCTCGCCCAGGCTCAGCGGGCCTTCGGTGTCCACCTGCACGTTGAACTGGCCGGGCTTGCCGGTGAAGTTCTGCACGTCCAGGGTGACGGTGCTGCGGTCGCCCGGGGCGAGCACGCGCGGCATGCTGGCCTCGGCCAGGATCGGCGCGCGCACGATGGTTTCCACATCGCGCTTGCCGTACTGGTCATCGCTGTAGACCAGCGCCGACACGCGCAGCGTGCCATTGAAGTCCGGCACCTTCAGGCGGATGCGCGCATTGCCCTTGGCATCAAGCTGCACCGGGCCGGAGAACAGGTCCACGGTCTGCACGCGTGCGGTCGGGCGCTTGGCCTGCGGCAGCGCCTGCAGGGCCATGTCGCCGCCGAACTTCAGCTTGCCGCTGCTGCCGTCGAAGCTCTCGATCACCCGGCTGTAGATGTCGTAGGCATCGATGCCGAGGCGACGCTGGGCGAAGAAGTGTGCGCCGGCATCGGGCACCGGGAAGCGGGTGATGTTGAGGATGCCCACGTCCACCGCCGAAACGGTGACGTGCGCGGTCTTGCCGGCCAGCTGCGGTGCGCTCACCGTCACCGGCAGGTCCTGTTCCGGGCGCATCTGCTTCGGTGCGACCAGGCCCACGGCCACGGTGCGTGCCTTGCGGTCCATGGGCACGTGCACCACGCCCACGGCGCGGGCCGGGGTGATCTTGCTGGGCGCACTGCCACCGCGGAACACCAGCGCGGTGATGTAGACGTCGTGACGCTCCCAGTCGGCGGTGACCGGGATCTTGTAGGTGGCACCCGGCTTGGCGTCGATCTCCTGCACGTACAGCATGCGGTCGGTCTCGACCATCAGCACGCCCTTGCCGGCGTGCGGCGGGGTCACCGTCACCTGCAGGGTATCGCCGGCCTTGTAGCCGGTCTTGTCCAGGCCCAGCTTGACCTTGTCCGGGCGTGCATCCAGGCCGCGGTTGTCATCGCCCCAGCTCCAGCCGGCGCGGAACGGGTAGCGGCTGGTCAGGCCGGTGGACGGATCGAACACGTCCACCCGGTACTCGCCCCACTCCACCGCGAAATCGAAGGCGACCGCACTGCTGCCGGCATCGACGGTGCGGGTGTCCTTGTTCTCGAAGCGGCGGGTGAAATCGTAGTCCCAGCGGTTGTCGTTGAAGGTCCAGTGGTAGTCGCGCAGCTCGCGCACCAGGGTCACCTTCAGGCCCTTGGCCGGCTGCGGCTTGCCGGCGGCATCCACGCGCATCAGTTCGAAGCGCGCGTTGCCGTTGGCATCGGCGCCGTCGTCCGGGTTGAACAGCGGGCGCACGCCGACCAGTGCATTGGCCGGCCACATCACCCGCTTCAGGGTGCGGGTAACGGTGCGGCCACCGGTTTCATACAGGCTGCCCGACAGCACCACGGCGATCGGGGCCTTGGCCTTGGCCGCCTCTTCCGGCAGCGCCACGTCTTCGCGCAGCTGGCCATTGGCCGGCAGCGTGGTATCGACCACATCCTTGGCTTCGCGCGGCAACTGCAGGGTCGGGTCACCAAAGAAATAGCCCGGCAGGCCTTCCACCGGCTTCTGCTCGGCGGCCACCGCCATGCGTGCGGTGAAGCGGTTGCCATCGGCCGGCGCGCCGTACAGATAGGCGCCGTTGGCCTGCAGGCGCAGGTCCTCGCCCGGCTTCAGCGTCTTCTGCGCGCTGTCCAGGTCCAGCTTCATGCGCTCGGGCAGGAACTCCTCGATGCGCAGGGTCATGCCCTGGATCGCTTCCTTGCTGGCAGGATCGGTACGGAACTCGACCTGCCAGCGCCCGGTCGGCGCCTCGGCGGGGATGGTCTGCTCGAAGTTGATGTAGCCCTGGTCACCGGGCTGCAGGCGGGTCTCGCGGAAGGTCTTGCCGTCGGGCTGCTTCAGGCGCAGGAATAGCGGCTGGACGCTTTTACCAGGCCCGCCGACCGGCTTGCCGTCGTTGTCACGCAGCAGGGCCGACAGGCGCACGGTTTCGCCCGGGCGGTACAGGTCGCGCCCGGACCAGGCGTAGACGTCGAACCAGGCGTTGTCACGGCCGGCCACGGCGAATTCGCTCAGGTCCAGCGCCGGCTGGTTGAACGGCAGGAAGCTGGTGTCCTTGCCGCTGCTGGCGACCAGCACGTGGGTGGCATCCAGGGTGTAGTTCAGCAGCGCATTGCCGTTGCCGTCGGTGCTGCCCTTGAGCACCACCTCGCCCTTGGCGTCGAGCACGCGCAGCTCGACGTTCTTCAGCGCCGCACCGTCCTTCAGTGCGGCGGTGTGGACGAACAGCTTGTCCTTGTAGGCGCGGGTATGCAGGCCGATATCGCTGACCGAGAAGAACGCGGTATCGAACTCGCCTTCGTAGTCACCGGTGCGCTTGAGCAGGGCGAAGTACAGGCCCGGCTCCTGCAGTTCCTTGATGTCCTGGGTCGGCAGGTAGGTCAGCACCCGCTCGTTCTGCTTGCCACCGAGAATGAAGCGGTTGACGTAGACCGGCTCGGCCAGCTGGTTGATCGGGCTGCGCTCGTAGTCGCTGCTCAGTTCCCAGCTGCCGCGGCGGCCGCCGCGCTGGTACTGGCTGAAGAAGGTCGGCAGGTCCTTCTCGCGCACGCGCAGGAACTCGACGTCGACCTCGGGCACGTTCACCGAGACCACCGGCAGGCCACGGCTGTCCTTGGCCGGCAGCACGCTGCCCTGCGAGGCGAAACCGGCCACCGGCTTCAGCTCACCACTGAACACCTTCTGCTTCAGTTCCTTGCCCAGGCGGCTGCCGTCGGCGGCCAGCAGGTCTTCGGAGACGACCAGGCTGTATTCCTTGCCGGCTTCAACGAAGGGGTAGCGCAGGGTCAGGCCGTCGTCGGACAGGGTCCAGCTGCTGTCGTCGTTGCCGACCTTCTCTTCGAAGCGCACCAGTTTGTCGAAGTCCTGGGTGCCGACCAGCGGGCGCGAGAACTCCAGCGCCAGCGACAGGCCCTCACTCTTCTGGTCCGGATAGGCGCGCAGCAGGGTGAAGTCCTTCACCTGCTCGGCCTTGGTGGCGATGGCTTCGCCGCTGGCCTTGGGCAGCTGCCCGTTGTCATTGCGACAGCCGGCCAGACCCAGCAACAGGCCTCCTGCCAGTACAGCCGCCGCCCAACCCCACCGCTTCCGCCGTGCCGGACCGCTCATGTCGTCACTCCTTGATCGAGGCGGACATTATAGGCGCGCCGCGTCAAGGTGTTGACGCCCCGGCGGTCGGAAACCCGGTCCCGACCGGAACCCGGTAGCCGCCAACCTTGGTTGGCGCTCGCCATGCCAACCAAGGTTGGCATCTACCAGAGCGGCGTCACCCCGGCAGGTACAGGTCCACGTAGTCCGTCACCGGCATCGCGGCCAGCGCCACCGGGTCCAGCGAGGCCGCCAGGATGCGCTGCTGCTGGGCGGTCGGGAACCGGTGCGCGAGGTGCCGGCGGAACTTGTCCATCAGCAGCGGGATGCCCTCCTGCCGGCGCCGCGCGTGGCCGAGCGGGTACTCCACCAGTACCTCCGGCAGTTCGTTACCATCGGTGAAGCGCACGCTCAGTCCGTTGGCGATGCTGCGCTTGCCGGGGTCCAGATAGTCCGCGCTGAGCTGCGGGTCTTCCCGGCAGGTCATCTTCGCCCGCAGCGCGTCGATGCGCGGATCAGCCGCCATGTCGTCCTCGTAATCCTCGGCCACCAGCCGCCCGTGCAGCAGCGCGATGGCCACCATGTACTGCACGCAGTGATCGCGGTCGGCCGGGTTATGCAGCGGCCCCTGCTTGTCGATGATGCGGATGCAGGCTTCCTGGGTGCGGATGTCGATGTGCGCGATGTCCTCGACCCGCCGCCCCGCTGCACGCAGCTGCTGGTGCAGCGTGATCGCCGCCTCCACGGCCGTCTGGCCGTGGAACTCGGCCGGGTAGCTGATCTTGAACAGCACGTTCTCCATCACATAGCTGCCCAGCGGTCGCCCCAGCGTCAGTGCCTGGCCGTGCATGGATACCGCCTCGAAACCCCAGACCGGTGCGCTGAGCGCGCTGGGGTAACCCATCTCGCCACTGGCCGCCATCAGCGCCAGGCGCACGCCACGGCTGGTGGCATCGCCGGCGGCCCAGCTTTTGCGCGAGCCGGTGTTGGGCGCATGCCGGTAGGTGCGCAGCGCCTGGCCGTCGACCCAGGCCAGCGACAGCGCATTGAGCATGCGCTCACGGTCCAGCCCGAGCAGGTGCGCGACCACTGCCGTGGTGGCCACCTTGACCAGCACCACATGGTCCAGCCCGACCCGGTTGAAGGAGTTCTGCAGCGCCAGCACGCCCTGGATCTCGTGCGCCTTGATCATCGCCTGCAGCACGACCTGCACGGTCGGCGGTGGCCGCCGCAGGGCCAGTGCGTTGCGCCCCAGCCAGTCGCAGACGGCGAGGATGCCGCCGAGGTTGTCCGAAGGATGGCCCCATTCGGCTGCCAGCCAGGTGTCGTTGAAATCGAGCCAGCGCACCATCGCGCCGATGTTGAAGGCCGCCTGCACCGGGTCCAGTTCGTAGTGCGTGCCCGGCACCCGCGCACCGTTGACCACATGGATGCCCGGCACCAGGGGGCCCAGCAGCTTGCTGCAGGCCGGGAAGGACAGCGCTTCCAGGCCACAACCCAGGGTGTCGAGCAGGCAGTGGTGCGCGGTCTGGAACGCGACGGGCGAGTCGATGCGGGCGTCGCGTACGTAATCGACGATGTCCACCAGCAGCGCATCCCACGCTGCACGCTCGTTGGAGGGGGTGTGGCTGTTGGACAGCGTCGATCTCCTCGTTGCGGTGCACGGTTGCCCGTGCACCATGCCAACCTTGGTTGGCGTTTACCGGGGCATTACTCGGCCGGTACCCGCACGCGGCCTTCCATCAACACGCGGGCACTGCGGCTCATGATGGCCTTGGTCACCGTCCACTGGCCGTCAACGCGCCCGGCCTGCGCACCCACGCGCAGCGTGCCGGACGGATGGCCGAAGGTTACTGCCTCGCGTTCGCCGCCACCGGCCGCGCGATTGACCAGCGTGCCCGGAATGGCCGCCGCGGTACCGATGGCCACCGCAGCGGTACCCATCATCGCGTGGTGCAGCTTGCCCATCGACAGCGCCCGTGCGTGCAGGTCGATGGCCGACGCCGGAATGGCCTTGCCACTGGACGACACGTAGTCCTGCGCCGGCGCAACGAACGCCACCTTCGGCGTGTGCTGGCGGGTGGCCGCATCCTCCAGCTTCGAGATCAGCCCCATGCGCAGCGCGCCGTGGGCGCGGATGGTCTCGAACTTCTGCAGCGCCGCCTTGTCCTCGTTGATGGCCGGCTGCAGCTCGGTGCCGGTGTAGCCCAGGTCGGCCGCATTGAGGAAGATGGTCGGGATGCCTGCGGTGATCATGGTCACTTCGAAGCTGCCCACGCCCGGTACGTCCAGGGTGTCGACCAGGTTGCCGGTGGGGAACATCGCACCGGCATCGCCATCGTCGGACGGATCGATGAACTCCAGCTGGATCTCGGCGGCCGGGAAGGTCACGCCGTCCAGCTCGAAATCACCGGTCTCCTGCACTTCGCCGTCGCGCATCGGCACGTGGGCGATGATGGTCTTGCCGATGTTGGCCTGCCAGATACGCACGGTGCAGAGGCCATCGCGCGGCACCCGGGCCGGATCCACCAGGCCGTTGGCAATCGCGAACGGGCCGACGGCGGTGCTGAGGTTGCCGCAGTTGCCGCTCCAGTCGACGAAGGCGGTATCGATCGACACCTGGCCGTACAGATAATCCACGTCGTGGTCGGGCACCGAGGCGGTGGAAATGATCACGCACTTGCTGGTGCTGGAGGTAGCGCCGCCCATGCCGTCGGTGTGCTTGCCATACGGATCGGGCGAGCCGATCACGCGCATCAGCAGTGCATCACGCGCGGCGCCCGGCACCTGCGCGGCTTCGGGCAGGTCCTGCCGGCGGAAGAACACGCCTTTGCTGGTGCCACCGCGCATGTAGGTGGCGGGAATACGGAGTTGGGGAAGGAAGGTCATGGAATTCTCGATTATGTGAGGAACACACGCATTACGCTGGTTGCACCTGCTGCCGACGGCGATCCGCGGCTGATGTCCCTTGCTGCCAACGGAACAGATACAGGATGGCCAGTTTGGTACTTCCACTCACCACGGCCAGCAGCAGCAACGGCCATCCCATCCGGAGGCCCATGGCGAAGGCAAATACGATCGTGGACAGGTCCATCAGCAGGATCAGTTGACTCATCCGCAGCGACACGGCACCGGTGTGGCCATTGCGCAGGATCAGCAGGATCTGGTGCGCGTAGCCCTGCGCCAGCAAGACAGTGATGACCACGATCATCGCGCTGGCCACTACCCTGCCCTCATCCACATGCCGGTCACCCCAGGCCAGGCCGGCCAGTGCGCAGAGCAACAGCAGGGCGGCTGTCAGCACGCTGGTCGTGGCGGAGCGACTCCGTCGGTCGCGCCAGATCTCCACCAGGATGACCATGACCAGCACCGACGCGAGCAAGCGCGGCCAGACAATGAAGTGATTGAACGGCGTGATGCTGTAGCCATAGACGAAGAAGGACAGGTAGGCCAGGAAACTGACCGTGAACTGGTTCAGCGAAAGCACCGCAGTGGCGCTGTCAGCCGCGCCCGCTCGCTCCCGGCGGCGGCGCACCAGCCGCAACTGCGCGCCCACACCCAACAGGCTCAGCAGGATGAAGGCGGTGTTGACCGTGCCTGCGATGTTGTAGAACGCCGTTCCCATGCAGATGGGGCTACGCCCCTCTCCTCCGTGACTACCGCCATGCGGGCCGGAGCCAGCATGGCGGCTACTCGACACAAGGCAGCTGCCTGCTGCCTTACGCCACCTTGGCCCCTTCCAGGAAGTCCTGGGCGAAGCGCTGCAGCACGCCGCCCGCCTCGTAGATCGCCACTTCCTCGTCGCTGTCCAGGCGGCAGGTAACCGGCACGATCACGTCCTGGCCGTCGCGGCGGTGGATGACCAGGGTCAGCTCGGCGCGCGGGGTGCGCTCACCGACCACGTCGAAGGTCTCGGTGCCGTCGATGCCCAGGGTCAGGCGGGTGGTGCCCGGCTTGAACTCCAGCGGCAGCACGCCCATGCCGATCAGGTTGGTGCGGTGGATGCGTTCAAAGCCTTCGGCCACGATCGCTTCCACGCCGGCCAGGCGCACGCCCTTGGCGGCCCAGTCGCGCGAGCTGCCCTGGCCGTAATCAGCGCCGGCGATGATGATCAGCGGCTGCTTGCGGTCCATGTAGGTTTCGATCGCTTCCCACATGCGCATCACCTTGCCTTCCGGCTCCACGCGCGCCAGCGAGCCCTGCTTCACGCTGCCGTCGTCGTTGCGCACCATCTCGTTGAACAGCTTCGGATTGGCGAACGTGGCGCGCTGCGCGGTCAGGTGGTCGCCGCGGTGGGTGGCGTAGGAATTGAAGTCTTCTTCCGGCAGGCCCATCTTCGCCAGGTATTCGCCGGCGGCGCTGGAGGCCATGATCGCGTTGGACGGCGACAGGTGGTCGGTGGTGATGTTGTCCGGCAGCACCGCCAGCGCGCGCATGCCGGCCAGCGTACGCTCACCGGCCAGTGCACCCTCCCAGTACGGCGGGCGGCGGATGTAGGTGCTCTGCGGGCGCCAGTCGTACAGCGGGCTGACCGCGGCGCCATGCTCCACGCGCACGTTGAACATCGGGTTGTAGACCTTGCGGAACTGCTCGGGCTTCACCGAAGCCTTCACCACCGCGTCGATCTCGGCGTCGCTCGGCCAGATGTCCTTCAGGCGCACCGCGTTGCCGTCGGCATCCACGCCCAGCACGTCCTTTTCGATATCGAAGCGGACGGTGCCGGCGATGGCATAGGCGATGACCAGCGGCGGCGAGGCCAGGAAGGCCTGCTTCGCGTACGGATGGATGCGGCCATCGAAGTTGCGGTTGCCCGACAGCACGGCCGTGGCGTACAGGTCACGGTCGATGATTTCCTGCTGGATCTTCGGGTCCAGCGCGCCGCTCATGCCGTTGCAGGTGGTGCAGGCGAAGGCGACGATGCCGAAGCCGAGCTGCTCCAGGTCCGGCAGCAGGCCGGATTCTTCCAGGTACAGCTGCACGGCCTTGGAGCCCGGCGCCAGCGAGGACTTCACCCACGGCTTGCGCTGCAGGCCACGCGCGTTGGCGTTGCGCGCCAGCAGTGCGGCGGCGATCACGTTGCGTGGGTTGGAGGTGTTGGTGCAGCTGGTGATGGCGGCGATGATCACCGCGCCATCGGGCATCAGGCCCTGCGCCTGCTCGGCCTTGCCCGCTTCCAGCTTGGCTTCGTCGGCAATGCCGCGCTCGGCCAGCTCGGCGGTGGCAACGCGCTTGTGCGGGTTGGACGGGCCGGCCATGTTGCGCACCACGCTGGACAGGTCGAAGCGCAGCACGCGCTCGTACTGCGCGGTGGCCAGGTCATCGGCCCACAGGCCGGTGGTGCGCGCGTAGTTCTCCACCAGCGCGACCTGCGATTCCTCGCGGCCGGTCAGGCGCAGGTAATCGATGGTCTGCCCGTCGATGTAGAACATCGCGGCAGTGGCGCCGTATTCGGGGCACATATTGGAGATGGTGGCGCGGTCACCGATGGTCAGCGCCGCCGCACCCTCGCCGAAGAATTCAAGCCATGCGCCGACCACGCGTTCCTTGCGCAGGAACTCGGTCAGCGCCAGCACCACGTCGGTAGCGGTGATGCCCGGCTGCGGGCGGCCGCTCAGTTCGACACCCACGGTATCGGGCAGGCGCATCCACGACGCGCGGCCCAGCATCACGTTCTCTGCTTCCAGGCCGCCAACACCAATGGCGATCACGCCCAGCGCATCCACGTGCGGGGTGTGGCTGTCGGTGCCCACGCAGGTATCGGGGAAGGCCACGCCGTCCTGCACGTAGACCACCGGCGACATCTTCTCCAGGTTGATCTGGTGCATGATGCCGTTGCCCGGCGGGATCACGTCGACGTTCTCGAACGCCAGCTTGGTCCAGTCGATGAAGTGGAAACGGTCTTCGTTGCGGCGATCCTCGATGGCGCGGTTCTTCTCGAACGCCTGCGGATCGAAACCACCGCACTCCACCGCCAGCGAGTGATCGACGATCAGCTGCACCGGCACCACCGGGTTGACCTTGGCCGGGTCGCCGCCCTTGTCGGCGATCGCATCGCGCAGGCCGGCAAGATCCACCAGCGCGGTCTGGCCGAGGATGTCATGGCACACCACGCGTGCCGGGAACCACGGGAAATCGAGGTCGCGACGGCGCTCGATCAGCTGCGTCAGCGAATCGCTGAGCGAGGCCGGGTCGCAGCGGCGCACCAGGTTCTCGGCCAGCACGCGCGAGGTGTACGGCAGGGTGGCGTAGGCGCCCGGCTGGATCGCATCGACGGCGGCGCGCGCATCGAAATAATCCAGCGTGCTGCCGGGGAGGTTCTTGCGGTAATCGGTATTCATGGGCTGGCGGAGTACTTGAGGCGGGCCGGGTGCCGTGTGAGCGGCAACGAAGGCATCCGGCCGGCGCGGTGCCGGCCGGATGGGTACAGCAGGTGGATCAGGCGCGCTTGTCGATGGCGACGAACGCGCGGTCTTCCGGGCCGGTGTAGTTGGCGCTCGGGCGGATGATCTTGCCGTCGATGCGCTGCTCGACGATGTGCGCGCTCCAGCCGGCGGTGCGGGCGATCACGAACAGGGGGGTGAACATGGCGGTCGGCACGCCCATCATGTGGTAGCTGACGGCGCTGAACCAGTCCAGGTTCGGGAACATCTTCTTGATGTCCCACATCACCGTTTCCAGGCGCTCGGCGATGTCGTACATCTTCATGCTGGACTGTTCTTCGGACAGCTCGCGGGCCACGTCCTTGATCACTTTGTTGCGCGGGTCAGACACGGTGTAGACCGGATGGCCGAAGCCGATGACCACTTCCTTGCGCTCGACGCGGGCCTTGATGTCTTCCTCGGCCTCATCGGGGTTGTCATAGCGCTTCTGCACTTCGAACGCCACTTCGTTGGCGCCGCCGTGCTTGGGGCCGCGCAGCGCACCGATGCCGCCGCAGATCGCGCTGTACATGTCGCTGCCGGTGCCGGCGATGACGCGGCAGGCGAAGGTCGAGGCGTTGAACTCGTGCTCGGCGTACAGGATCAGCGAGGTGTGCATCGCCTTCACCCACGAATCCTGCGGCTTGTCGCCGTGCAGCAGGTGCAGGAAGTGGCCGCCGATGGAATCGTCATCGGTTTCCACGTCGATGGCGCGGCCGTTGTGGCTCCAGTGGTACCAGTACAGCAGCATCGAGCCAAGGCAGGCCATCAGCTTGTCGGCGATGTCACGCGCGCCGGGATGGTTGTGGTCGTCCTTTTCCGGGGCGACGCAGCCGAGCACGGATACGCCGGTGCGCATCACGTCCATCGGGTGTGCCGACGGCGGCAGTTCTTCCAGGGCTGCCTTCACCGCAGCCGGAATGCCACGCAGCGACTTCAGCTTGGCCTTGTACGAAACCAGTTCGGCACGGGTCGGCAGCTTGCCGTGCACCAGCAGGTAGGCGATTTCCTCGAACTCACTGGTGTTGGCCAGGTCCAGGATGTCGTAGCCGCGGTAATGCAGGTCGTTGCCGCTGCGGCCGACGCTGCACAGCGCGGTGTTGCCGGCAGCGGTGCCGGACAGGGCGACGGACTTCTTCGGCTTGAAGGTCGGGGTTGCGGTCGTATCGTTCATGTTTTCCCTCCGAAAACTGATGGTGCAGGGTACTGCTTATTTCTTGGCGGCGAACAGGGCGTCGAGCTGCTGTTCGAAGGCGTGGTAACCGATGCGGTCATACAGCTCCTCGCGGGTCTGCATGTTCTCCACCACGCTGCGCTGGTGGCCGTCGCGGCGCACGGCCTGGTAGACGTTCTCGGCGGCCTTGTTGGCAGCGCGGAACGCGGACAGCGGGAACAGCTGGATGGCGACGCCGGCCGAGGCCAGCTCGTCGCGGCTGAACAGCGGGGTGGCACCGAATTCAGTGATGTTGGCCAGCACCGGCACCTTCACCGCATCGACGAAGCGGCGGTAGGTGTCCAGGTCGTAGGCGGCCTCGGCGAAGATGCCGTCGGCACCGGCCTCGACGCAGGCGATGGCGCGCTCGATGGCCTTGTCCACGCCGTCCACCTGGATGGCGTCGGTGCGGGCGATCAGGAAGAAGTCCGGATCGGTCTTGGCATCGGCGGCAGCCTTCACGCGGTCGACCATTTCACCCTGCGAGACGATCTCCTTGCCCGGGCGGTGACCGCAGCGCTTGGCGCCGACCTGGTCCTCGATGTGGCAGGCGGCCGCGCCGGCCTTGATCAGCGACTTCACGGTACGGGCGATGTTGAACGCGCTCGGGCCGAAGCCGGTATCGATGTCGACCATCAGCGGCAGGTCGCAGACATCGGTGATGCGGCGCACGTCGATCAGCACGTCTTCCAGGGTGTTGATGCCCAGGTCCGGCAGGCCCAGCGAACCTGCAGCGACACCGCCGCCGGACAGGTAGATGGCGCGGAAGCCGGCGCGCTTGGCCAGCAGGGCGTGGTTGGCGTTGATCGCGCCGATCACCTGCAGCGGCGATTCGGCAGCCAGTGCCTCACGGAAGCGGGCACCGGCGGAAGAAGGAGTGGAAGCGGTCATGCGGCAATCCAGGTTGGGAACGGGATAGAGGGCGCAAGCGCCATGCCAAGCTGCAAGCGGTTGATTTCAAAGGCATGACCGCATTGCAACGATGAAACAAATGAAACATTGAAACAGATGTATCATGAAACATCACTACCCATTGCTGCTCCCATGTACCTGCCCCGCTCGCCCCTGCGCCATGCCGATGCCGACCCCGGACGCCCGGTCATCTGGACCGTCAGCGTCTCGCGCCTGACCGGCCTGCTCGGCGATGTCATTCCCGAGTTCGACCGCCGCGCACGCATCGAACAGATCAACCTGGGCTTCGAGGAGGCGGTGGACGTGATCGGCCAGCGCCTGCGCCGCGAGCACTGCGACGTGGTCATCGCCGGCGGCTCCAATGCCGCGTGGCTGCGCGGGCGGCTTGAGCTGCCACTGGTGCCGATCCAGGCCAACGGCTTCGACCTGATGGAAGCCCTCGCCCGCGCCCGCCGCATCGCCCCGCGCATCGGCCTGGTCACCCACGCCAGCGACGTGCCGGTGTTCAGCAACTTCCAGCAGAGTTTCGGCCTGGACATCGAGCACCGCCGCTTCGTTACCCGCGAAGATGCACGTGACTGCATCGCCGACCTGCGCGCCAATGGCATCGAGGTGATCGTCGGCACCGGCATGGCCATCGACCATGCCGAACAGATGGGCCTGCCGGGCGTGCTGCTGTACTCGGCCGATTCGGTGCGCCACGCCTTCGAACATGCGCTGGAACTGACCCAGGCGCTGGCCCGCTCCGGTGGCAGCCGGCCGGCCGCGCGCCGGCGCCCCGCCCCGCGCAGTGATGCGCATGCCCTGCTCGGCGACAGCGATGCGATGGCGCAGGTACGCGCTCAGATCGCGCTCTATGCACCGCATGACAGCACCGTGCTGGTCACCGGCGAAACCGGCACCGGCAAGGAGCTGGTGGCGCGCCAGCTGCACGCAGCCAGCGGCCGTCGTGGCCGCTTCGTGGCGCTGAACTGCGGCGCGATCAGCGAATCGCTGCTGGAAGCCGAGCTGTTCGGCTACAGCGATGGTGCCTTTACCGGCGCACGCCGTGGTGGCCGCGTTGGCCTGGTCGAGGCAGCCGACGGTGGCACCCTGTTCCTGGATGAAATCGGCGAACTGCCGCTGCCGCTGCAGACGCGGCTGCTGCGGGTGCTGGAAGAACGCGAAGTGCTGCGCGTGGGTGCCACCGAACCCACGCCCGTGGATCTGCGCGTCGTCGCTGCCACGCTGCAGTCACTGGAGCAACGCGCCGCCGCCGGGAGTTTCCGCCGCGACCTGTATTACCGCCTGGCCGCGCTGCGCATCGCCCTGCCCGCACTGCGTGCGCGGCGTACGGACATCGCGCTGCTGGCCCGGCACTTCTTCCGCCAACTGCGCGGCATCGACGCGCCGCTGGATGACGAGGCTCTGGCGGTGCTTAGCGCTGCCGAATGGCCCGGCAACGTGCGCGAACTGCGCAACCTGGTGGATCGCCTGCGCATCCACTGGCAGCCAGGCGAAGGGCTCATTGATGCCGCGCGCCTGCTGCAGCTGGCGCCGGAGCTGGTGAACGAAGGCACGACGGCACTGCCACTGGAGAGCAACGGCAGGCGCCCGCCACGCGTGCAGCTGGAAGCGCTGCTGCAGGAGCACCGCAATGACCGCGAGGGCATGGCGCAGGCGCTGGGCGTGTCACGCACCACGCTGTGGCGCTGGCTGCGCGCAGAGGGTTTGTAGAGTCGAGCTTGCTCGACTGCTTTTCCCCAGTCGAGCATGGCTCGACTCTACAGATTGCGCGAACGCGCCCAGCGCGCCTCAATGGCGAACCGGCCGCTGCCCACTGCGGCAACCCACAGCAGCAACACCCCCAGCGGCACTTCACTCAGGTAGAAGAACCAGCTCAGCCAATCCGGCACGCTCAGGCCTGCGGGGATGCGTGCAATGCCATCGGTCAACGCCGCCACTGCACAGATCGCCGCCAGCAGCAGGGCCGAGGGTCGGCTGAGCAGGCCCAGCACCAGCAGACCACCCGCGATCCACTCTATCGCCCCAAGCACCGGCGCACTGAGCACAGGGAATGGGATGCCCGCATCGACCAGCGTATGCACCATCCGCTCGCGTCCTGCATCGGTGAACACCTTGTTCCAGCCGGACACACAGAACATCACCCCGGCGACGATGCGGGCGAGCAGCAACAGGACGGCTTCCACGCCGCGACGCGGGGGAGGCACGGCGAACAGGCAGCGCCAGGAGGGCATGGAAACTCCGGAAATCGAGGGCATCCGTCTGAGTGTGCCGGTTGCGGGCCTGCTCGCAGATGAAGCGAGCCGGTCCATTTGCGACAACCCGCTTTTGTAGAGTCGAGCTTGCTCGACTGCTGTAGCAAGAAGCAGTCGAGCAAGCTCGACTCTACAAAAGCGTTGCGGCATCCAGTGCCATGCGGAAATACACCACGCGCTCGGTTTCCTCGAAGCCGCAGGCGCGGTGCGCAGCGTGCGCGTGCACATCCTCCACGCGGCTGTCCGACGCAAGCTCACTGCAGCCCGCCGCACGCGTCCAGTCCTGCACTGCCACCAGCAAGGCACGGCCCACGGCATGGCCCTGCCACGGCGGCTGCACGTACCAGCCTTCCAGAAAGCCCACCGGCGAGGAGCCGGTGCCGTTCACATAGTCGTGCCGCAGGCGAACCTCGGCAAACCCCACGGCTTCGCCATCGGCCAGGCAGCTCAGGAACACCGCGCCTTCGGCATCGTCCAGCGACTGCGCCAGCGCCTCCAGCGGATCATCGGCATCGGGCCACAGGCCCAGCCGCAAACGCGCCCACACGGCCGCGTCGGCCGGCGTGGCCTGGCGGATCGTCGGCGCGGCGTCATTCACGGATACAGCAACCGCTTGCTCCAGCGCCCTTCCGCACCGGCCTCGTAGCACCAGCGCTCGTGCAGGCGGAACTGTGCGCCGTACCAGAACTCGATGCGGTCGGGCACCACGCGCAGGCCGCTCCAGCCATCCGGGCGCGGCACGTCCTTGCCTTCGAAACGGGCCTCGACCTCGGCCACGCGTGCGTCGAATTCCTCGCGCGTCGCCAGCGTCTTCGACTGCAGCGATGCCCAGGCGCCGATCTGGCTCATGCGCGGGCGGCTGGCGAAATACGCATCAGCCTCGGCATCGGCCACCTGCTCCACGCGCCCTTCGATGCGCACCTGGATGCCGGCCTCGCGCAGGCTGCGCCACAGGAACAGCAGCGCCGCCTGCGGATTGGCCTGCAGTTCGCGGCCCTTGTGGCTGTCCAGGTGGGTGTAGAACACGAAGCCGCGCTCATCGAACGCCTTCAGCAGCACGGTACGCGCCGACGGGCGGCCCTGCGTATCGGCGGTGGCCACGGTCATCGCGTTGGGCTCGACCTCGCGGCTCTGCTTCGCCTCGTCGAACAGGGCGGCAAAGGTGGACAGGGCTTCGGCGTAAAGGTCGGTCATGGTTCGCTTCTTCGTGCACGGATTGGGCTATTGTGGCGGCATGGTTGCTGCTGCGTACATGCCCCAGGTGAAAGGATTCCCCGAAGCGCTCGCCGAGCAGGCGCTGGATGATGCGCTGGCCAGCGGTGCAACGGTGCCAGTATTGGCCATCAGCGGCGTGCAGGGCAGCGGCAAATCGACGCTGGCCGCACAGGTGGTCGCCCGTGCACGGGCGCGCGGCCTGAACGCGGCGGCACTGTCCATCGATGATGTCTACCTGACCCGGGCGCAGCGGCAGCGCCTCGCCCGCCAGGTCCACCCGCTGCTGATCACCCGCGGCCCGCCCGGCACCCACGACCTGCCCCTGGCCCATGCCGTGCTCGATGCGGTGGCCGCACGCCGGCCACTGGCACTGCCGCGCTTCGACAAGCTGGCCGATGAGCGGCTGCCCGAAGCGCAGTGGGTGGCGCTGGAAGCGCCGCTGGACCTGCTGGTGTTCGAAGGCTGGTTCCTCGGCACGCCCGCACAGGACGATGCCGAGCTGGACAGCCCCTTGAACGCGCTGGAACGCGAGGCCGATGCCGATGGCCGCTGGCGGCGCTGGTGCAACCAAGCGCTGGCCCGCGACTATCCGGCACTGTGGCAGCGCTGTGACCGCCTGTGGTTCCTGCAGCCGCCGGATTTCTCGGTAGTGCCGCGCTGGCGCTGGCAGCAGGAACAGAACCTGCAGGCTGCCCAGCCGGGACGCCACGGCATGAGCCGCCCCCAGCTGGAGCGCTTCGTGCAGTACTACGAGCGGGTCAGCCGGCAGGCCCTGCGCGCCCTGCCCGACCACGCCGACCACGTGGTGGTGCTGGATGGCCAGCGCCAGGTGCAGGCGGTGCGCTGACACCCACCGCTGCGCCGCGGCGGATGCTTCCAACAGCAACCATCGTGCCAGGCCGGGGGTGCGGAAGTGGTAGGATCAAAGGGCATGAATCCTGCTCCGAACCTGATCCTGATCGGCCCGATGGGCGCCGGCAAAACCTGCATCGGCCGCCGCCTGGCCGAGCGCTTCACGCTGGACTTCGTCGATGTCGACCAGGCCATCGTCGATGCGGCCGGGGCCAGCATTCCCACGATCTTCGAACATTCCGGCGAAGCCGGCTTCCGCAGCCATGAACGCGAGGCCCTGGCCCGCGTGCTGGAAGGCCAGGGCCAGCTGGTCTCGACCGGCGGCGGCGCCGTGCTGGAAGCCAGCAACCGTACGCTCATCGCCCAGCGCGGCTTCGTGGTCTACCTGCGGGTAAGCGTGGCCGCGCAGCTGGAACGCCTGGCCCGCGACAAGGGCCGGCCGCTGCTGCAGCGCCCCGACCGCGAGCAGGTGCTGCACGATCTGGCCGCGCTGCGTGACCCGCTGTACCGCGAGCTGGCCGACCTCACCCTCGATACCGACCCGTTTACCGCCGCCGATGCCACCGCCCAGCTTGTCGTCAAGCTGGCCATGCAATGGCAGCGCCAGGACCTGAACGCATGACTTCCCCCGCCCTGCTGCAGGTCGCCGTTGGCGGCGACCGCCCCTATTCCATCACCATCGGCGCCGGTGCCCAGGCCGACGGCGCCGCGCTGGCCTCGCACGTGCGCGGCCGCCACGTGCTGCTGCTCAGCGACAGCGAGGTCGCCCCGCTTTATCTGGCAGCCGTCAGGCAGGCGCTGCTGGCCGCGCGCCCGGACCTGATCGTTGGCGAACACGTCCTGCAGGCCGGCGAAGCCTCCAAGACCCTGGCCGAGTTCGGCCGCGCCATCGAAGCATTGGCCGCGCTGGGTGCCACCCGCGATGCCTGCGTGTTCGCTCTCGGCGGCGGCGTGGTCGGCGATCTGGCCGGTTTCGCGGCGGCCTGCTGGATGCGCGGCGTGGACTGCGTGCAGCTGCCCACCACCCTGCTGGCCATGGTCGACTCCTCGGTCGGCGGCAAGACCGCCGTGGACATCCCCGCCGGCAAGAACCTGGTCGGCGCCTTCCATCCCCCGCGCGCGGTTATCGCCGATACCCGCGTGCTGGCGACCCTGCCGCCGCGCGAACTGCGTGCCGGCCTGGCCGAAGTGGTGAAGTACGGCGCGCTGGGCGATGCGGTGTTCTTCGAATGGCTGCAGCAGCACGCCGATGCGCTGCTCGCCGGTGAGGATGCCGCGCTGGCCGAGGCCATCGCGCGCAGCTGCCGGCACAAGGCCGTCATCGTCGAGCGCGACCCGTTCGAGAAGGGCGAGCGCGCCCTGCTCAACCTGGGCCATACCTTCGGCCACGCCATCGAGACCGAGCAGGGCTATTCGGCCCCGGGCCGCGATGCACTGAACCATGGCGAGGCCGTGGCGGTCGGCATGGTGCTGGCCGCCAAGCTGTCCACCGCGCTGGGCCTGGCCGACGATGCCGACCGCGTGCGCCTGCAGGCCCTGCTGGAACGGCTGCAGCTGCCGGTGGCGATCCCCGCCGGGCTGGACCCGCAGGCCCTGCTGGGGCGGATGCGGCTGGACAAGAAGAACGTGGCCGGCCGCCTGCGCCTGGTGCTGTGGCGTGGCATGGGCCGGGCCGAAGTGGTGCCGGACGTGGATGAAGCGGCGGTGCTGAAGGTGCTGTCGGCCCGGTAGTGCCGGCCGCTGGCCGGCTTCGCCGTTACCGGGGTTGCCGGCCAGCGGCCGGCACTACCACGTTGCGGCAGGGGTCACCCGTGCCCCGCTACAATCGGCCCATGCACGTCTACCTGCAACATCCCGATGCCGGTGCGCAGGCACCGCGCTTCCTGCGCCTGAGCCTGCAGCCGGACCTGTTCGGCGGTTGGGAGCTGCTGCGCGAGAGCGGCCGCGTCGGTGCGCGCTCGCAGCTGCGGCGCGAGCTGTTCCTGCAGGCCGACGAAGCCCGCCATGCCTTCGAGAAGGCCCGCGATGCCGAACTGCATCGCGGCTTCCAGATTCTTTCGCACGGCGACTGACGCCGCTGCCAACTTTCGCCCAAGGAATGCCCATCGTGACCAGCCCCCTCCGCAACGATCGCCTGCTGCGCGCCCTGCGCCGCGAACCGGTGGACTGCACCCCCGTCTGGCTGATGCGCCAGGCCGGCCGCTACCTGCCGGAATACCGCGCGACCCGGGCCAAGGCCGGCAGCTTCCTGGCCATGGCCAAGAACCCCGAGATCGCCTGCGAAGTCACCCTGCAGCCGCTGCGCCGCTTCCCGCTGGATGCGGCCATCCTGTTCTCGGACATCCTCACCATTCCCGATGCGATGGGCCTGGAGCTGTACTTCGTCGAAGGCGAAGGCCCGAAGTTCCGCCACCCGGTGCGCGATGAAGCCGCGATCGCCAGGCTGGCGGTGCCGGACATGGAGCAGGACCTGGGCTATGTGATGGACGCGGTGCGCCTGATCCGCCGCGAACTGGACGGCCAGGTGCCGCTGATCGGCTTCTCCGGCAGCCCGTGGACGCTGGCCTGCTACATGGTGGAAGGCGGTGGCAGCAAGGATTTCGCGCGCATCAAGGCGATGGCGCTGAACCACCCGCAGGCCCTGCACCGCCTGCTGGACGTCACCACGGAGGCGGTCATCGCCTACCTCGGCGCACAGCGTGCCGCCGGCGCGCAGGCCCTGCAGGTGTTCGACACCTGGGGCGGCGTGCTGTCGCCGGCGATGTACCGCGAGTTCTCGCTGCGTTACCTGCAGCGCATTGCCGAACGCCTGGAGCGCGGCGAAGGCAGCGAGCGCACGCCGCTGATCCTGTTCGGCAAGGGCACCGGCCTGCACCTGGAAGCACTGTCGCAGACCGGCGCCGATGCGCTGGGCCTGGACTGGACGCTGGACCTGGACGAGGCGCTGCGCCGCACCGGTGGCCGTGTTGCCCTGCAGGGCAACCTCGACCCGACCACGCTGTATGCCTCGCCCGACGCCATCGCCGCCGCCGCCGCGCGCGTGCTGGATACCTATGCCGCCGGCAACGGCGGTTCGCGCGAGGGCCACGTGTTCAACCTGGGCCACGGCATGTCGCCGGACATGGACCCGGCGCACGTGCAGGTGCTGGTCGACGCGGTGCACGCGCACAGCCAGCGCTGAACCCCGGCACAGGCCACGGCGCGGCATTGATCGCGCCGTGACCTGCATTGCGCGATCATGGCGGCCCCACGCTGCACCGGCCCCCACGCCATGTCCGAACCGTCGCCCGCAGGCGCGCCCGCACCCGACACCTCCGCATCGCCCGCCGAGTACGCCCGTTTCCGCCCCCTGCTGTGGCTGGTTTCGCTGGCCATCTTCATGCAGATGCTCGATTCGACCATCGTCAACACGGCACTGCCGGCGATGGCCAGGAGCCTGGGCGAAAGCCCGCTGCAGATGCAGTCGGTGGTGTTCAGCTACGCCCTGGCGGTCGCAACTTTCATCCCGGCCTCCGGTTGGATCGCTGACCGCTACGGCACCCGCCGTACCTTCCTGGTCGCGATCATCCTGTTCACCCTCGGCTCGCTGGCCTGTGCGCTGGCGCAGCACCTGCACCAGCTGGTCGGCGCCCGCGTACTGCAGGGCATCGGCGGCGCGATGCTGCTGCCGGTCGGCCGCCTGGCCGTGATGCGTTCGGTACCGCGCGAGGACTTCCTGCGCGCGATGAGCTTCATCGCCATTCCCGCACTGATCGGCCCGCTGGTCGGCCCGACGCTGGGCGGCTGGCTGGTGGAGATCGCCTCGTGGCACTGGGTGTTCCTGATCAACCTGCCGATCGGCGTGATCGGGTTCATCGCGGCGATGAAGATCATGCCCGACCACTACGCCAGCCACCGCACCCGCTTCGACCTGCGCGGCTACATCATGCTGGCCTTCGCGATGGTGGTGCTGTCACTGGCGCTGGACGGCATTTCCGGCCTGGGCACGCCGCATGCGCTGATCATGCTGATGACCGTGGGCGGCCTGGCCGCGCTGGTCGGCTACTGGCTGCACGCAGCCAATTCCACCGCACCGTTGTTCTCGCTGGCGCTGTTCCGCGTGCCCAGCTACCGCATCGGCATCCTCGGCAACCTGTTCTCGCGCATCGGCAGCAGTGCCATGCCGATGCTGATCCCGCTGCTGCTGCAGGTCGGCCTCGGCCTGGGGCCGATGCATGCAGGCCTGATGATGGTGCCGGTGGCGGCGGCGGGCATGGTGTCGAAGAAGCTGGCGGTGAGGCTGGTGGAGCAGTACGGCTACCGCCGCGTGCTGATGATCAACACGGTGCTGGTAGGCCTGGCGATGGCCAGCTTCATCCTGATGACCCCGGGCCAGCACCTGGCCTGGCGCCTGGTGCAGCTGGCGTTCTTCGGTGCGGTCAATTCGCTGCAGTTCACGGTGATGAACACCGTGACGCTGCGTGACCTGGACCGCGAATTCGCCAGTTCCGGCAACAGCCTGCTGTCGATGGTGATGATGCTCGCGGCCGGTTTCGGCGCAGCGGCGGCCGGCAGCCTGCTGGCCGCGTTCGGCACGCACCTGGAGGGCCATGGCGCGACGGCGGCGCTGCATGCGACGTTCATCTGCGTGGGGGCGATCACGCTGACCTCGACGATGATTTTCTGGCAATTGCCGGACACCCGGCCGGAACCGCGGCAGGTCGAGTCGGTCGCGGAGTAGGTTTTTCTCGGCAGGGCTGCGCCCTGCACCTGCGGTAGTGCCGGCCGCTGGCCGGCAACCTCAAGATCAAGAGCGGCATTCCGTGGGATGGCGGGGCGGTGCAGGTTCACGCGGCTGTTGGTGGGTGCCGACCGTTGGTCGGCACATCTGTCAGATATCGAATCAATTCATCCACGCATGGCGTGGATCTACTGTGTCGACCAAGGTCGACACCTACCCCTGCAGATCGCCATTCCGACAGACCCCGTGCCGACCAACGGTCGGCACCCACCAAAGCAGAACGCCGTTCCAGTAGATCCACGCCATGCGTGGATGAAATCCGTCAGATATCGATATTCAAAATTGGATCCGCCCCCGTGCCGACCAACGGTCGGCACCCACCAAAGCAGAACGCCGTTCCAGTAGATCCACGCCATGCGTGGATGAAATCCGTCAAGTATCGATACTCAAAATTGGATTCGACCCCGTGCCGACCAACGGTCGGCACCCACCAAAGCAGAACGCCGTTCCAGTAGATCCACGCCATGCGTGGATGAAATCCGTCAGAAATCGATATTCAAAATTGGATCCGCCCCCGTGCCGACCAACGGTCGGCACCCACCAAAGCAGAACACCGTTCCAACAGATCGCAGAAATCTGTCGAAGGCGGGGTGGGTCCGGTTGAGGGGGTGTGAGCGGCATGGATGCCGCGACCAAGCCCCCATGGATGGGTTTACGGCGTCCCCCTCAACCGGACCCACCCCGCCAACCCACGGAATGCAGGCTTTTGAAGTTGAAGTTGACGTCGCCCTGGCTTGAAGCAGGTGCAGGGCTGCAAGCCCTGCAAAAACACCTACCGCCCAAGTACCCGCGCAATCGCTTCGACCAGCAGCTCACCGGTCACCGGCTTGCGCAGGAACCCGCCGATCCCCGCCGCCTCCACCTGCTCCTGCAGGTCAGCATCGGTCCGCGCCGTCACCGCCAGCAGCGGCAGCATGTAGCCCTGGTTGCGCAGGTGCTGGGCCAGCTCGAAACCACTCAGGCCCGGCAGGTCTAGATCCAGCAGGCCAACATCGAAGTCGCCCGCACTGATCTCGCGCAGCGCCGCCAGCGCGTGGCCCGCATGCACCACCTGGTGCCCGCGTGCGGACAACAGGCCCACCACCACATCGGCCACGGTGGCATCGTCTTCCACCAGCAGGATGCGCAGCGCCGGCATGTTCGCCACTGCGCCCTCACCCAGCACCGCCTCACCCGCCTCGCCCACGCCATCCTGCTGCAGCGGCAGCGGCAGGCTCACTTCGAAGCGGGTGCCACTGCCCAGCTGGCTCTCCACCCGGATACGCCCCTGCATGGCCTGCGCCAGCTCGCGGCAGATGGCCAGGCCCAGGCCGCTGCCACCGTACTGCGCTGCCGTGCGGGCGCCGTCGGCCTGCTCGAAACGGCGGAACAGCCGCTGCTGCTGTTCCTGGCTGATGCCCGGGCCAGTGTCGTGCACCTCGAAGTGCAGGCCACGCGAGCCGTCCTCGCAGCGCGCGTGCAGGGTGATGGTGCCGCGACTGGTGAACTTCACCGCATTGGACAGCAGGTTCAACAGGATCTGCCGCACCCGGATCGCATCGCCGGTGGCCTGCAGGCCCGCCGGCAGCTGGTTGTCCAGCACGAAGCGCAGGCCCTTCTGGGCGGCCAGCGGGCCCATCAACGCGGCCAGGTCCTGCAGCAGGCCGTTCAACGCGAACGGTCGCGACTGCAGTTCCAGCCGCCCCGATTCGATCCGCGCCAGGTCCAGTGCATCATTCACCAGGTGCAGCAGGTGCTCGCCGGCATGGCGGATCGACTGCGTGTACCCGCGCTGCTGCGGGTCGAGCGACGAGGCCAGAAGCAGTTCGCTCATGCCCAGCACGCCGGTCATCGGCGTGCGGATTTCGTGGCCCAGGTTGGCCAGGAACCGGGTCTTGGCAGCCGAAGCCTGCTCGGCCAGTTCCTGCTTGTGCAGGGCCAACTGGTAGGCGTGCTTGCGCTGCAGGCGGCGCCGGTACAGCCAGGCGAACCAGCTGGTCAGCAGCAGCGCGATGGATGCCAGCACCAGCAGCCCGGACAGGCTGCGCCACCACGGCGGCTGCACGTGGAACTCCAGGGCTTCCACCCGCGACCAGACGTGGTCGGCCGAACGGGCCTGCACTTCCAGCCGGTACGCGCCCGGCGGCAGGCGCGAGAACAGGCGTTCGCCGCCTGGCCCGACTTCCACCCAGTCCGGGTCGTAGCCGGTCAGCCGGTAGCGGTAACTGTTGGACGCCGAATCGGCAAAGGACAGCAGGCGCGCGACGATGCGCAGGTCGCGGTCGCCATCGGCGATCTGCAGCGGCGTGTCGTGGGTCAGGTCCAGCACCTGTTCGTTGCGGCGCACCTCCACCCGCTCGATCACCAGCGGCGCGCGCCGGGTCGATGGGCGTACCAGCGTGGGATCGAACGCAACCACGCCGGCCGGCGTGCCGGCCACCAGCCGCCCGCTCGCGGTGGCGATCAGCGTGTGATCGCGGAATTCCTGGCTGGGCAGGCCGTCGTGGACACCGTACAGGCGCACGCTCTGGCCATCGTCCCCCACCCGCACCAGGCCGCGCGCACCGGTGGCCCAGGCCACGCCCTGCGCATCGACCACCAGGCCGGTCGCGGCAATGGCCGGGTAGCCCTGTTCGCTGCCGATCACTGCCTGCCGCTCCAGCCGCCCGTTGCGCCAGAGGTAGCGCGACAGGCGCCCGTCCTCGGACAACCACACCTGGCCATCGGCGCCCACGTCGATCGCATACACCGGCGTGGCCGGCGCCCCGGGAACCGGCTGGAAGCGCTGCGCATCGGGCTGCCACTGCAGCAGGCCGCGGCTGCTGGCCAGCCAGATCCGGTCCTGCGGCCCACATTCGACATCCATGTTGAGCTGGCCGGCCTGCAGGCCGTCACGCCCGTTTTCCAGCTGCCGGCGCAGGTGGCCGTCCAGGTCACGCTGCTGCAGGCCCGAGGGCAGCATCAGCCACAGGCTGTCGCCGTCGCAGGTCATCATCGCATCGATGTTGCCCTCCATCGTGGCATCGGCGCCGCTTTCCCCGTCCCAGCGCCGCAGCGCGCCACTGCGCGGGTCGTAGCGCAGCAGTGCGTCGGTGGAACCAACCCAGACCTGGCCGCGACGATCCTCGCGCACCGAGGTCAGCCAATGCATGCCATTGAGGAAGGTCCGATGCTGTTCGATGTCGCCACTGCGCGGATCGAAACGATCCAGCGCACCGTGGCTGCCAACCGTCCACACCCCGCCATTGGCCGAGGGGCTGGTGCCCAGCACGTAGGCATTGCGCAGCGACGATGGATCGTCCTCCAGCCGCGAGAACACCGAGAACTGCCACCAGCGCGGCAGCAGGTGCCACAGGCCGGCATTGGTGCTGGCCAGCCAGATGCCGCCTTCGCGGTCTTCGTAGGCCCCCGCCCAGTTCGGCCGCACCTGGCCGCGCGCCACCGCGCTGTACAGCGGCACGGTCTGGTACTGGCCATTCACCGCGCGGCCCAGGCCACTGCGGGTGTCCAGCCAGTGCCCGCCCTGCTCATCGCGCAGCATCATGCCGAGTATCTGGTCACCGGCTGGCAACCGCCACGGCGGCACCTCGAAGTGGCCGTCGGGCCGGCGCACGGTGGCACCGGCCATGGTGCTGATCCACAGGCTGCCATCGGGCTCGGCGGCCAGGCCGTTCACTGGCTGACTGGGCAGCACGCCCGCAGCTACGCGCTCGAAATCGGTACCGGTCCAGCGCGCGACGCCGTGCTTCGTGCCCACCCACAAGGTGCCATCGGGCAGGGTCGCCATGAAAGGGATAGAGGCGGCCGGCACGCTGCGCGGGTTGTCCTCTTCGGGCAGGAAGCGCTGCAGGCGGTCACCGCGATCCAGCCGGTACAGGCCACCGCCGTGGGTGCCGAACCAGATGGCGCCGTCCGGCGTCGAGGCCAGGCTCCACACCGTGTTGCTGGCCATCAACGGCTGGCTGCTGCGGTCGTAGAAGCGCAGCTGCCGGCGATCGGCCGACATCCGCACCACGCCCGCATTCTCGGTACCGATCCACAGCTCGTTCTGGGCATCGACCAGCACGGTCCAGATGCGGTTGTCGCGCAGCCCGTCCTCGGAACGCCAGACGCGGTAGTTGCGCCCGTCGTAGCGGGCGAGGCCGTCATTGGTGGCGATCCACAGGTAGCCGTAGCGGTCTTCGGCCATGCGGTTGACGGTGTTGGACGGCAGCCCGTCGAACACGGTCACCTGCCGCGGGGTCGGCGGCACCGGCTGCGCGGCCACGGGCGCCAGCACGCACAGGAGGATCAGCAGCAGCGTCGCTGCCCGCAGATACGCCACCGATTGCCTCCTCACGCTGCCTGTTGATGGACCCCGCGTTGTGCGGCGTCGGCATGGTAAACCGAAAGTCAGGGCATTCACGCCAGCGATTGTCCCGATCAGATGTCTATCTGGCGTTTCGACCGGGCCTGGAGGATGGCTGACACCAGCAGGTCACCGGTCACCGGCTTGCGCAGGAAACCATCGAAGCCGGCGGCAAGTACCTGGGTTTCCGCATAGGCATCGGAACGCGCGGTCACCGCCACCAGGGGCAGCTCGTAGCCCATCGCGCGCAGCTGGCGGGCGATGGCGGTGCCATCCAGCGCGGGCAGGTCCAGGTCGAGCAGGCCGACATCGAAGCCGTCGGTGGCGATCTCCGAAAGCGCACCCAGCCCATGCAGCACGTGCACCACCTCGTGCCCGCGCGCGCGCAGCAGCCCGGCGATGACCTCAGCCACGGTGACATCGTCCTCCACCAGCAGGATGCGCAGGGCGGGCAGCACCGGCACCGCGGCCACTTCGCTCTGCGGCGACGCCGCCTGGCGCGTCCACGGCAGCGGCACAGGCACGCGGAAACGCGCGCCCTTGCCCAGCTGGCTGTCCACGTCGATGTGCCCGCCCATCGCCACTGCCAGTTCCTGGCAGATCGCCAGCCCCAGCCCGCTGCCACCATAGCGCGAGGCCGTGCGCGGCCCGTCGGCCTGCTCGAAGCGGTGGAACAGCCGGCGCTGCTGCTCGGCATTGATGCCCGGGCCGCTGTCGCTGACCTCGAAAGTGACCGCGCCGCCCCCCTCCTGCAGGTGGGCGCCCAGCCCCACGTAGCCACGCTCGGTGAACTTGATCGCATTGCCCAGCAGGTTCAGCAGGATCTGCCGTATCCGCATTTCATCCCCGCTGACGCAGATCGGCCCGGGCAGCGCGTCCTCGCGCCGGAACGCCAGCTGCCGCTGCTGCGCCATCGGCTGCATCAGCGCCTGCACCTGGTCGAGCAGGCCGTTCAGATCGAACGGACGGATATCCAGCTCCAGCCGCCCGGCCTCGATGCGGGCCAGGTCCAGCGCGTCGTTCACCAGCCGCAGCAGATGGCTGCCGGCCTGCTGGATCGACCCGGCGTAGCTGCGCTGCACCGGGTCCAGTTCGGTGGCCAGCAACAGCTCGCTCATGCCCAGCACGCCGGTCATCGGCGTGCGTACCTCGTGGCCCAGCGTGGCCAGGAAGCGGCTCTTGGCCTGCGAGGCCTGCTCGGCCAGCTGCTGCTTGTGCACGGTCAGCTGCCACTGCTGGCGCCGCCGCAGGCGCCGGCGGATCGACCACACCGTCACCAGCAGCAACAGCGAACCCAGCATCAGGTAACCGAAGATGGCCATGCCACTGCGCCACCACGGTGGCAGCACTTTCACCTGCAGCCGCTGCGAGGCCGTCCACGGCCCGCTGGCGGTGGCGGCCTGCACTTCGATGGAATACAGCCCCGGCGGCAACCGCGACAGCGTGCGCTGGCCATCGCCGCCCTGCTCCACCCAGTTCTGGTCGTAGCCGTCGACGCGGAACCGGTAGCGGTTGCCCTGCGGGTTGGCATAGGACAGCAGGCGCGCGTCGATCTGCAGGTCGCGATCATCCGGGCCCAGCAGCAGCGTGCCGTCCGCCGGCAAGGGCTGCCAGCCACGCGCATCGTCGCGGCGCACGCGTACCTGCGCGATCACCAGCTGCGACGGCGGCAGCACGACATCGGCCGCGTCGGGATCGAAACCGACCAGGCCGGTCTGGGTCACCGCCAGCACGCGGCCGTCGGCGCCGATGGCCGGCGGCCGACCAGTGAACTCGGCATCCGGAAGGCCATCGCGTTCGTTGAACTGCTGCACGCGCCGCGTCTGCGGATCCCAGCGCACCAGGCCACGCGGCGTGGTGGCCCACACGCGTCCATCACGGGCCAGCGCCAGCCCGCCCATGCTGACCGGCGGCATGCCGTAGGTCGCGTCGACGCGCTGGATCAGGCGCAGGCCCAGGCCATCCCACTGGTAGCGTTCGAATGCGCCCTGCCTGGCCAGCCACAGCTGCTGCGGGTCGATCCAGACCAGGTCGTAGATCTGCCCCTGCGACACGCCGGGCACGGCCACGAAGCGCTCGGCCTGCTCGCGCCAGATTCCCATCGCGCCAACCAGCCAGGCCTGCCCGCGCGCATCGAAGCGGATCTGCTCCACCGGCGCATCGCCTTCGCCGCGCAGCGCCGCCAGCTCGAAGGTCCGCAGCACCCGGCCATCAGCCGCACGCTGCTGCAGGCCCATGTTCATCACCGATATCCAGACCGTGCCGTCCGGGGCCTGGCGCATCAGGTCGATGCGCTGGCGCAGGTCGGCGCCACCGGCGATGGGCCAGTCGCGCAGCGTGCGCCGGGCCGGGTTGTAGACGCTGAGGCGTCCGGCCCGGCCCAGCCACAGCTGGCCATCCGGGCGCGGCAGCACCGACCATACCGCGCCGCTGCCCAGTTCGCGGTCGCTGGCCAGCAGGCTCAGCGTGCCCTGTGCGTTGATCTGGTAGACGCCGTGGGCCGAGCCGACGAAGTAGTTGCGGCCATCGCTGGCCGCGCTCAGCAGGTACTGGCTGTCCAGCGGACGTCCATCCAGCTGGTACCACGTGGAAAAACGCCGCCAGTCCGGCGGCAGGTAGGCCAGGCCCTGGGTCAACAGCGCGACCCACATGCCCCCTTCATGATCCTGCAGCAGATCCAGCACGCCGCTGTGGCTGGTCAGGAAGCCACTGCCGCGGTCGCCCTCCAGCCGCCTCAGCTGGCTCGCATCACCGCGCAGCAGGCCGTCGGAAGTGCCGGCCCAGTAGCCCCCCTGGCGATCGGCCAGCACCATCGCCGACCGCAGCTGGGCGCTGTCGGCCCAGCGTGGCCGGCTCACCCGGTCCTGCGCATCGATCCGGTACAAGCCATCGTTCTGCGTGCCGATCCAGATCGCGCCCTCGGCATCACGGCTCAACCGCAGCACGCTCACCGCGCCCAGTTCGCGCGCGGCGACCGCCTCGAATGCCGTGCCGTTCCAGCGCGCCAGGCCCGCTTCGGTGCCCAGCCACAGGCGGCCCTGCGCGTCGACCAGGCTGCTGTAGATGGTGTCGCTGGGCAGGCCACCCGGTGCCTGCCGGAAGAACCGCAGGCTGCCGTCCTCGCCGAAACGGCAGACCCCGTGCGTGCTGCTGCCGACCCACAGTGCCTCTTCGGCATAGGCCAGCGTCCAGACCTGGCCCTGGCATTCGTTGTTGAGTGTGTCGAAGGAGGTGAAGCGCTCGCGGTCCGCATCCAGCCGGGCCACGCCCTTGCCGTTGATGCCGACCCAGACGCGGTCGAGCGGATCGACCAGCAACGTCTCGATCTCGTTGCCGGGCAGCGAGCCGGGCTGTTCCGGATCGTGCTGCCAGACCCGCAGGGTGCCGCCGTCATAGCGCGCCAGGCCACCATCGGTGGCGGCCCAGATGTGCCCGCTGCGGTCTTCGGCAAGGGCAAGGACCATGCGCGACGGCAAGCCTTCGGCCGCACCGAATCGGCGCAGGCGCGGTGTTTCACCTGCCATGTCGAAGGTCGCCGCCGAGGTGGCCAACGCCATCAGCAACAGACCTGCCCCCGCGATGCACCGCCAGTACCGGCGCCAGCCGCTCTTCATCCTGAACCCCCTGTCCTGCGCCGATTGTCACACAGGGCCGGGGTCATCGCTGCAACAGGCTGTTTCCAGCGGCATTGCCACCACGAACTGTTGCAGCCGTGCACACAGCGCAGTGCAGGGCCTGTGCGTATGATCGAGGCACCTTTCCGCCGAGCCCTGCCGATGCGTTCCTGCCTGGCCCTGCTGCCCCTGCTGCTTGCCGCCGCCCCGGCGTGGGCCGGCAACGATGCCTGGCGCATCGACCCGGTGCATACCCGGGTGTTGTTCGCCATCGACCATGCCGGCTATTCGCAGGCGATGGGCACGATTTCCGGCAGTGCGGGACAGCTGCGGTTCGATCCCGACAACTGGCGGGAGGCGACCCTCGACGTCGAGATCCCCGTGTCGAGATTGGACCTGGGTGATGCCAAGTGGAACCAGGCCACCCTCGCCCGCAGCCTGCTCGATGGCGAACGCTTCCCCACCGCGCGCTTCGTTTCCACCCACGTCGAGCCGGTCGACGAGAAGCATGCGCAGGTCGCCGGCACCCTGACCCTGCGCGGGGTCAGCCAGCCGGTGGTGCTCGATGTCACTCTCAACGCGGTCAAGCGCTATCCGCTGCCGCCGTTCCGCCGCACCGTCGGCTTTTCCGCCACCACCACATTGAGCCGGCGTGCCTTCGGCATCACCGCGTGGCCGGGCGTCATCGGCGATGCCGTACAGGTGAGGATCGAGGCCGAAGCCGCGTTCGACCGCAGCGATGCGCCGGGAACTCCCGCCCCTGATTCCCACTCCGACAGCACGACGGCCCCCAAGGACCCCCGATGACCGCCAAGAACACGCCCGCCGCCTGGGGCAGTGTCAGCCAGACCCTGCACTGGCTGATCGCCCTGCTGATCCTTGCCTTGGGCATCGTCGGCCTGACCATGGGTGAACTGCCCAAGACGCCGAAGTATTTCTGGGTCTATACCGCGCACAAGTCCATCGGCATCACCGTGCTGGCACTGGTGCTGTTCCGCCTCGGCTGGCGCCTGTATGCCGGTGCGCCGAAGCCGGTGCCGGGCGTGCCCAGCTGGCAGGAACGCATCGCCAGCGCTACCCACGTGCTGCTGTACGTGCTGATGTTCGCCATTCCGCTGTCCGGCTGGCTGTACGACTCGGCCAGCGGCCTGCGCCCGTTCCGCTGGTTCGGCCTGGTCGACGTGCCCAAGCTGAGCGGCCCCGACCCGCAGACCGTCGCGGTGTCCCATGCCATCCACGAGTACGGTTTCTGGCTGTTGATCGCGGTGGTGCTGGCCCATGCCGGTGCTGCCTTCTACCACCACCTGTTCCAGCGTGATGCCACCCTGTCGCGGATGTTGCCGCGCGGCTGGCTCGCCTCCCCCCAGAAGGACTGACCCATGACCCTGAAACTGACCACCCCGGCCGCCGTGGCCGCCGCCCTGGCCGGCATGCTGGCCACCGGCCCGGTGCTGGCCGCCGATTACGCCCAGGCCCCCGGCGCCGGCTCGATCCTGGTGTTCGCCACCAAGTACGACGGCGAAGTGTTCACCGGCAGCTTCCCGGGCTTTGCCACCAAGCTCAGCTTCGACCCGGCCAACCCGGCTGCTGGTTCGCTGGACGTGGTGATCCCGCTGGCCGGCGCCAAGAGCGGCAACAGCGACCGCGACTCGACCCTGCAGGGCGCCGATTTCTTCAATGTCGGCAAGTTCGCCACCGCGCACTACACCGCCAAGGGTTTCCGCGCCGTGGGCAACGACCAGTACGCCGCCGACGGCACGCTGGAACTGCGCGGCGTCAGCAAGCCGGTCACCCTCACCTTCACCTGGAAGCCGGGCACGCAGCCGGTGCTGACCGGCAAGGCAACGGTCAAGCGCCTGGACTTCGGCGTGGGCGGCGGCGACTGGGCCGACACCAAGACCATCCCGGACGAAACCTCGATCAGCACGATCGTCAAGTTCGACGCGAAATAAGACGAGCCTGCCGCCGGGCATGGCCCGGCGCTACCTTGGAACGTTGATGCCGGGTAGCGCCGGGCCATGCCCGGCGGATTCACCCCGCAGCCAGCCAGGCCTGCACGCCGGCCGCATCGAACGGCCAGTCCAGCTCGCGGTCGCCGGCCTCGTCGCGCAGCACCGGCACCCGCGCGCCATAGCGCGCCTCCAGCCCGGGCTGGTCGTCCAGGAACACCGAATCGAACTCCGGCGCCCTTGCCTTGGCCAGCTCGGCCAGGGCCATGTCGCAGAGGTGGCAATCATCACGCTGGAACAGGGTCAACACCGGTCCGGCCCCCTTGGCGGAAATGCTGCGCCGCAGCCATGGCGGGCGGCATGAACCGCTAGAATAGCGGTCTCTTCCGGTACCCGCAGTACGGCAACCATGGCTGTCAGCACGTTCGACGTTTTCAAGATCGGCATTGGCCCGAGCTCCTCGCACACCGTCGGGCCGATGAAGGCCGCCGAGCGCTTCATCCACCGCTGGCTGCTCGATCCGGGCCGGCTGCATGAAGTGGCGCGCATCCGCGCCGACGTCTACGGTTCGCTGGCCCTGACCGGCCGCGGCCACGGTACCGACAAGGCCATCCTGCTCGGCCTTGAGGGCCAGCGCCCGAACCTGATCGACCCGGACATCATCCCGGCCACCTTGGAACGCATCCGCAGCAGCAAGCGCATCCAGCTGATGGGCCAGCACGAGATCGCCTTCGACGAGAAGCGCGACCTCGGCATGAACAAGCGCCAGAAGCTGCCGTACCACACCAACGGCATGCGCTTCACCGCCTACAACGCCGAAGATGAAGTGATCGCCACCCGCGATTACTACTCGGTCGGTGGCGGCTTCGTGGTCAACCAGGACGATGCGGCCGATGACCGCATCGTGCCCGATGAAACCCCGCTGCCCTACCCGTTCAAGAGCGGCGATGAACTGCTGGCGCAGACCGCGCGCAGTGGCCTGAGCATCGCCCAGCTGATGTTCGAGAACGAAAAGTGCTGGCGCAGCGAGGACGAGATCCGCGCCCAGCTGCGCGAGATCTGGAGCGCGATGCAGTCGTGCGTGGCGCGCGGCATCCGCGAGGAAGGCGTGTTGCCGGGCGGCCTGAAGGTGGGCCGTCGTGCACCGGCGCTGTACCGCGAGCTGTCGTCCAAGCCCGAAGCGGCGATGCGCGACCCGCTGACCACGCTGGACTGGGTCAACCTGTACGCACTGGCGGTGAACGAGGAGAACGCTGCCGGTGGCCGCGTGGTCACCGCGCCGACCAACGGCGCGGCCGGCGTACTGCCGGCGGTGCTGCACTACTTCGACCGCTTCTGCCCGGGCGCGAACGAACAGCGCGTGTTCGACTTCCTGCTGACCTCGGCGGCGATCGGCATCCTGTACAAGGAAAACGCCTCGATTTCCGGCGCCGAAGTCGGCTGCCAGGGCGAAGTGGGCGTGGCCTGTTCGATGGCCGCCGGCGGCCTGGTCGCAGCGTTGGGCGGCAACCCCAGCCAGATCGAGAACGCCGCTGAGATCGGCATGGAACACAACCTGGGGCTGACCTGCGACCCGATCGGCGGGCTGGTGCAGATCCCCTGCATCGAGCGCAATGCAATGGGTGCGGTGAAGGCGATCAATGCCTCGCGCATGGCCATGCGTGGCGACGGCAAGCACAAGGTGTCGCTGGACAAGGTCATCAAGACCATGCGCGATACCGGCCGCGACATGCAGGACAAGTACAAGGAAACCAGCCGTGGTGGCCTGGCGGTGAACGTCATCGAGTGCTGAGGGCCGGCATCGATTGTAGAGCCGAGCCCATGCTCGGCTGACGGAAAAGCCGAGCGTGGGCTCGGCTCTACACAGGGCGACACCGTCACGGTGTTCCGGTTAGGCTCGGGGCTCCCCTGCCCCGGACTGTCCCATGCGCGTGATCGCCGCCGCCCTGCTTGCCTGCCTGCCCCTTTCCGCGCTGGCTGCGCCAACCTACGGCCCGCGCCTGGAAGGCTTCGATTACGGCTACCCGGTGAAGACCTTCGCCCTGCAATCGCAGGGCCAGCCGCTGGAAATGACTTACCTGGACGTCACCCCGAAACGGAAGGCGGTCGGCGTGGTGGTGCTGCTGCACGGCAAGAACTTCTGCGCGGCCACGTGGCAGCAGACCATCGCGCCGCTGGTGGCCGCCGGTTACCGGGTGATCGCTCCGGACCAGATCGGTTTCTGCAAGGCCAGCAAGCCCGAGCGTTACCAGTATTCGTTCGGCCAGCTGGCCGCCAACACCCATGCGCTGCTGCAGCAGCTGCAGCTGGACGACCAGCCGGTGCACGTGGTCGGCCATTCGATGGGCGGCATGCTCGCCATCCGCTACGCGCTGATGTACCCGCAGGACCTGCGCAGCCTGTCGCTGGTCAACCCGATCGGCCTGGAAGACTGGAAGGCACTGGGCGTGCCGTGGCGCAGCGTCGATGAGTGGTATGCCGGCGAACTGAAAACCAGCTATGACAGCATCCGCCGCTACCAGCTGGACGTGTACTACGACGGCCAGTGGAAGCCCGCCTACGAACAGTGGGCGCGCATGCAGTCGGGCATGTACGAAGGCGCCGGCAAGCAGGCGGTGGCCTGGAGCCAGGCGCTGACCTCGGACATGGTGTTCAACCAGCCCGTGGTCTACGAGCTGAAGCACCTGCAGGTGCCGACCGCGTTGTTCATCGGCCAGAAGGACCGCACCGCGATCGGCCGCGACCGCGCCTCACCCGAACTGAAAGCCACGCTGGGTGACTACCCTGCGCTGGGCAAGGCTGCGGCCGCTGCCATTCCCAACGCGACCCTGGTCGAATTCGCCGCGCTGGGGCATTCGCCGCAGGTGCAGGATCCCAAGCAGTTCAACGCGGCGCTGTTGAAGGTGTTGAAGACCCGTTGACATACCGATCCGCCGGGCAAGGTCCGGCGGACACGGAGGGTAGCGTCGGGCCACGCCCGGCGAGCGCAGCGGCCGGCCGTCAACCGGCAATGCGCAACACATCATCCAACAGTGCTGCGGCGGTCACTTCCGCACCCGCACCCGGGCCCTGGATCAGCAGCGGCTGCTGGCGATAGCGGTCGCTGTGGATGGCCACGCGGTTGTCGGTGCCGGCACCCTGCGCCAGTGGATGATCGGCAGGCAGTTCGCGCAGTCCGACCTGCGCCCCCTCGGCATCGACACGGCCGACGAAGCGCAGCACGCGGCCCTGGGCGTGCGCCTGCTGCCAACGCGCCTGCAGCGGCGCATCCAGCTGCTCCAGCGCGGCCAGCGCCTCACCCAGCGGCAATGCCGCCAGCGCCGCCGGCACCAGTGAATCCACCTGCACCTGCGCCGCATCCAGCGCCAGCCCGCTGCTGCGGGCCAGGATCAACAGCTTGCGCCGCACATCCTCGCCGGACAGGTCCACGCGCGGATCGGGCTCGGTGTAACCGGCATCCAGCGCTTCGCGCACTGCCACCGAGAACGGCGAACGGCCGTCGTAGCGATGGAACAGCCAGGCCAGCGACCCGGACAGCACGCCTTCGATGGCATGGATGTTGTCACCGCCGGCCACCAGCGCGCGCAGGCTGCTCAACAACGGCAGGCCGGCACCCACCGTGGCGCTGTCACCGTAGCGCGCACCGCTGTCGGCACAGCTTTCGGCGATGGCCTGTGCGCGTGCCAGCTGCGCGCCGCGGCCCAGCTTGTTGGCCGTCACCACGTGCACGCCGCGGGCCAGCCACTGCACGTGGCGTGCGGCCACGTCCTCGCTGGCGGTGGCATCCACCACCACGTCGCCGCGTTCCAGGCCCTCGGTGCTGGCCCACGGCGGCGAGCTCTGCCCATCGCGCGGGGCGCGCCGCGCCAGTTCCAGCGGCAGCGCGAGGTCACGGTCGATCGCCAGCGCCGTGCGCGAGTTGGCCAGCCACTGCACGCTGGGCAGGTCCAGCCCACGTGCCTGCAATGCCTGGTAACGCTGCACGAACGCCGTGCCCACCGTGCCGGTGCCGAGCAGGGCCAGGCGGCCACCGCCGAGCGCGGGAATGTCAGCGGCCAGCGCGCTCATGCATCCACCACCTGTTTGCGGCGCACCGCAGCGCCGATCACCGCTTCGGCGCGCTGCAGCGCGGCGTCGAGATCGGCCAGCAGGTCACGCTCGGCTTCGATGCCCACCGACAAGCGCAGCAGGCCTTCGCTGATGCCGGCGGCGGCACGTGCCTCGGCGGTCATCGCCGCATGGGTCATGGTGGCCGGGTGCGCGACCAGGCTTTCAACGCCGCCCAGCGATTCGGCCAGGGTGAAGTAGCGCAGGCCATCGACAAAGGCGCGCACCGCTGCATGCGGATCCTCACCTTCGCAGGCCGCCAGTTCGAAGGACAGCATGGCGCCGAAACCGCTCTGCTGGCGCGCGGCGATGGCGTGGCCGGGATGGTCGGGCAGGCCGGGGTAGTAGACGCGTGCCACGGCCGGATGCGCATCCAGCAGGGCCACGATCGACGCGGTGTTCTCCTGGTGCGCGCGCAGGCGTGCATCCAGCGTGCGCAGGCCGCGCAGGGTCAGGAAGGCATCGAACGGCGAACCGGTCAGGCCCAGCGCGTTGCCCCACCACACCAGCTGCTCGTGCACCGCCGGGTCGCGCGCGATCACCGCGCCGCCGACCACGTCACTGTGGCCGTTGATGTACTTGGTGGTCGAATGCAGCACCACGTCGGCACCGAACGACAGCGGCTGCTGCAGGGCGGGCGACAGGAAGGTGTTGTCCACCACGACAAGCGCACCGGCCTTGTGCGCGGCATCGATGACGAAGCGCAGGTCGGTGATGCGCAGCAGCGGGTTGGACGGCGTTTCTACAAGCACCAGCTTCGGCTGGCTGGCCAGCGCCTGCGCCAGCGCACGCGGGTCGGTCAGGTCGGCGGTGACCAGGGTGAAGTGGCCCTTTTTGGCCAGTGCATTGAACAGGCGCCAGCTGCCGCCGTACGCATCGTGCGGCACCACCAGGGTATCGCCCGGCTGCAGCAGTGCGTTCAGCACCAGGTTGATCGCGCCCATGCCGGTGGCGGTGATGACGCCGCCGGCGCCGCCTTCCAGTTCGGCCAGTGCTTCGCCCAGCAGGTCGCGGGTCGGGTTGCCGCTGCGCGTGTAGTCGTACTGCCGCTTGTTGCCGAAGCCATCGAAACTGAAGTTCGACGACAGCACGATCGGCGGGGTGACCGCACCGTGGGCGGTGTCGCGATCGATGCCGGCGCGGACAGCGGCAGTGGTGCGGCTACAGGACGGCTCGTTGGCGTACAGGCTCATGCGGACTCTCCAGAAGTGCGGAAGGCGGTAGCGAGGATCGCGTCGATGCGATCGGTTTCTTTGAGGAAGGCGTCGTGGCCGTAGGGCGAGCGCAGCACGCGCAGGCTGCCGCGCGGGCCCAGCCCTTCGACCAGGCCGACCAGGTCGGCCAGCGGCACCAGCCGGTCACCCTCCACCGCCACCACCACGGTGGGCGGCAGGATGGCGGCGGGGTCCACGCGGTGCAGGTCGATCGATTCGGACAGGCGCAGGTAGGCGGTCACCGGCGTGCGCGCGACGTACTGCGCGCCGGCGGCATCGAGGTAGTCTTCGGCGGCCACGCGCACGCGGCCGTTGACCACTTCCGGCGCCGCATCGAAGCGCTCGCCGAATTCTTCCGGGGTGCGGTAGCTGAGCATGGCGAACTGGCGGGCCAGCGCCAGGCCGTGGTCTTCGCCGCACTGCAGCTGGCCCAGCGAAACGGCGCGGCGTTGCAGGGCGCGCCAGGCGGCGGCATACGGATGCGGGCGGTGCGCGCCGCTGGCCAGGACCAGCTGGCGCACGCGGCGGCGGTGGCGGATCGCGAACTGCTGGCCGACCAGCGCGCCATAGGAGTAGCCAACGAAGGCCTTCAGCACGCCGATGCCGAGATGATCGAGCAGCAGCGCCAGCGCGTCGGCCTGGTCGGCGGTGTCGATCGGCACGTCCAGCGCGCCATCTGCACCGATGAAATCGAAGGCCAGCACGCGCAGCTGCTGCGGATCCAGCGCGCGGCCGCTGCCGACCAGGCCTTCGGCCCAGCCCTTTTCGCTGAACTGTGCATTGGAGGCGACATGGCGGTGGGCGGAAATGCCGCCGGCCAGCACCACCACCGGCGCGTTGGCCGGCCCCACCCACTCGTAGCGCAGGCGCACCGGGCTGGCCCCGGCATGGCGCATCGACAGCACGGCAGCGAACTCGCCGCGCTCGGCGTGCACGCGGTCATCGACCGGCACGCTGACAGGGACAAAGGATTCGGGGCGGGCGGCAGTGCTGGGGGCGAAGCTCATGGCGGGATCCGTGTGGGAATTCGGCCATCGAGCCTTCGCGGGGCTCGCGTTCGAGATGCACGTGCGGTGCATGGTTCGAACCATCTTTCGGTGGACGCCACGGTCCCCGCAGGATTTGGCACCTACGCGGACGCTTTCGCGCCTGCGGGCTGCCCCGGCTTCAAAGGGCCTGTCCCTCTGCCGGTCTCGATGGTGGAGCCACGATGCCAGCCCTTTCCGGGCCTGTCAATCCCTTCATGCGGATAAAGCGATGGAATAAATGAACCGCCGTTCCGGGAACTGCGCCCGATCCCCGTGTTCAGGATCCGCTACAGTCGCCAGCGCCCTTCCCGCTGGATCCGTCGATGCCCCGCCTGCCCCTGTCCTGCCTGCTGCTGTGCCTGCTGGCCAGCGCAACCGTCCACGCCAGCGACTGGCGCCAGGGCTGGGGACTGGTGCCGAAGGCCGGTGCGGCCGCGGCCGGCGACGATGCCCCGCAGGCCGCGCCGACCACCCGGCTGCAGTTGCAGGCGATGGGCGGGCAATGGCAGGCGCGTATCGACAACCCGCTGGCAGGCCCGGTGCAGATCGAGCTGCGGCCGGCGCCCGGTGGCGCCATCGACGGCCTGCCGCTGCGTTCGCTGGTACAGGGCGGTGGCAGCCTGGTGGTTGGCCACCTGCCGGCCCCGGCCGATGGCCGCAGCCTGGAGGTGCGCCTGCAGTCGGTGCCGGGCAACCCCGCCGCACGGGCCGAGGACGTGGCCTACCGGCTGCCCTTCGAGGCGCCACGGCTGCGCGTGGACCAGGCCCCGAACGGACGCTTCAGCCACCAAGACGAAGAGAACCGCGACGCGGTGGATTTCGCCCTGCCCGAGGCCACTTTGGTGATGGCCGCGCGCGAGGGCACGGTGATGCAGGTGCAGGATGGCTTCAAGGCCAACGGCCAGGACCGCGAGCGCGATGCCGGCCGTGCCAATTTCATCCGCATCCTGCACAGCGATGGCAGCATGGCGCTGTACGGCCACCTGCAGGCGGGCGGCATGCGCGTGCGGCCCGGCCAGGCGGTGCAGGCCGGGCAGCCGATCGGCTTGTCCGGCAACAGTGGCTACAGCACCGCGCCGCACCTGCACTTCGTGGTCCAGGTCAACCGCGGCATGGGCCTGCGCTCGGTGCCGGTGCGTATTTTCACCGCGCAGGGCCAGCTGCAGTTCGCCCGCCAGGGCGAGGCCGACGGCGGCACCGGGCGCTGACCGGCCCCGGCCGGTATAATCGGGCGCTTATCTCTTTGAAAAGCGCCCCGGGCGGGCGCCACTGCCATGTCCGAAGTCGCCAACGAAGCGTCGCGTCGCCGCACCTTCGCCATCATTTCCCACCCTGACGCCGGCAAGACCACGCTGACCGAAAAGCTGCTGCTGTTCGGAGGCGCGATCCAGATGGCCGGTTCGGTGAAGGGCCGCAAGGCCGCCCGCCATGCGACGTCCGACTGGATGGCGCTGGAAAAGGAGCGCGGCATCTCCGTCACCTCGTCGGTGATGCAGTTCCCGTACGAAGGCAAGATCGTCAACCTGCTCGACACCCCCGGCCACGCCGACTTCGGCGAGGACACCTACCGCGTGCTGACTGCGGTGGACTCGGCGCTGATGGTGATCGACGTGGCCAAGGGCGTGGAAGAGCGCACCATCAAGCTGATGGAAGTGTGCCGCCTGCGTGACACCCCGATCATGACCTTCATCAACAAGCTCGACCGCGAGGGCAAGGACCCGATCGAGCTGCTGGATGAAGTGGAGACCGTGCTGGGCATCCAGTGCGCTCCGGTCACCTGGCCGATCGGCATGGGCCAGCGCCTGAAGGGCGTGGTGCACCTGCTGACCGGCGAAGTGCACCTGTACGAACCGGGCCGCAACTTCACCCGCCAGGATTCGACCATCTTCCCGTCCATCGATGCGCCCGGCCTGGCCGAGAAGATCGGTGCACAGATGCTGGCCGACCTGCGCGATGAACTGGAACTGGTGCAGGGCGCCAGCCACCCGTTCGACCTGGACGCTTACCGTGCCGGCAAGCAGACCCCGGTGTTCTTCGGCTCGGGCGTGAACAACTTCGGCGTGCAGCCGCTGCTGGACTTCTTCGTCGAGCACGCCCCGCCGCCGCAGGCGCGCACCACCACCGGCCGGATCATCGCGCCGGAAGAAAACAAGCTGAGCGGCTTCGTGTTCAAGATCCAGGCCAACATGGATCCGCAGCACCGCGACCGCGTGGCGTTCATGCGCATCTGCTCGGGCCGCTTCAGCGCCGGCATGAAGACCTTCCACGTGCGTACCGGCAAGGACATGAAGCTGGCCAACGCGCTGACCTTCATGGCCAGCGACCGCGAGATCGCCGCCGAAGCCTGGCCGGGCGATGTCATCGGCATCCACAACCACGGCACCATCTCCATCGGCGATACCTTCACCGAGGGCGAAGCGGTCACCTTCACCGGCATCCCCAACTTCGCCCCGGAACTGTTCCGCCGCGCGCGCCTGCGCGATCCGCTCAAGCTCAAGCAGCTGCAGAAGGGCCTGGCCCAGCTGTCGGAAGAAGGCGCGACCCAGTTCTTCCGCCCGCTCACCAGCAACGACCTGATCCTGGGTGCGGTGGGTGTGCTGCAGTTCGACGTGGCCGCCTACCGCCTGAAGGACGAGTACGGCGTGGAAGCCACCTTCGAGCAGGTCAGCGTGACCACCGCGCGCTGGGTCCACTGCAGCAACGAGAAGAAGCTGGAAGAGTTCCGCGAGAAGAACGCGCTGAACCTGGCCCTGGATGCGGCCGGCCACCTGGTCTACCTGGCCCCGACCCGGGTGAACCTGCAGCTGGCCCAGGAACGCGCGCCGGACGTGCGCTTCTCGGCCACCCGCGAAGCAGCGCATACCGTCCCGGCGGGTTGACGCCCCGGGGTCAGAGCCCTTTCCTGGCGGAAAGGGGTCTGACCCCGTACACGTGAAAGCCTGGGGTCGGATCCCTTTCCGCCAGGAAAGGGCTCTGACCCCGTTGCGTGAGGAGGGTCGGATTCATCGACCATACGGTGGCGGGGGTGCAAGCGCCCGCCATCGCGGCGATGATAGGGGAGCTGCGGGTCCCCCTCCCCGCGAAATCCGTCCTTGCCATGTCCTCCACGACTGTTGCTTCCATCCGTGAAGAAATCGCCAGCGCCCTGACCCACGGGCTCGGCGCCGTGTTCGCGCTGGCCGCCAGCGCCGTACTGATCACCCTGGCCGCCATCTACGGCGACGGCTGGCAGCTTGCCAGCGCCATCGTGTTCGGTATCGCCCTGCTGCTGCTGTACACCGCTTCCACGCTGTACCACGCCATCCAGCACCCTACGGCAAAGGGCCGCCTGAAGGTCTTCGACCACTGCGCGATCTACGTGCTGATTGCCGGTACCTACACGCCATTCACCCTGATCGGCCTGCGCGGGCCATGGGGCTGGGGCCTGTTCACCGCCATCTGGGCCCTGGCCCTGGGCGGCGTGGTGTTCAAGCTGTTCTATACCGGCCGTTTCAAGGCGCTTTCCACCGGCATCTACATCGCCATGGGCTGGCTGGTGATCGTGGCGATCAAGCCGATGTGGGCCTCCATTGACGGCGGCACGCTGGCCTGGCTGTTCGCCGGCGGCCTGTCCTACACGCTGGGCACCTACTTCTACCACCGCGAATCGATCCCCTATTCGCACGCGATCTGGCACCTGTTCGTGATCGGCGGCAGCGTCTGCCACTTCGTCGCGGTGACCATGCAGGTGCTGTAGCGCGGCCGTTCGGCGCCATGTGCACGCCATGCACATGAGCGCTTCGCGCCCCGTCCACCCGGATGGGGCAACCATGGCAGCGTGAATGCTGCCCCTTCCCCTGCTGCGCCGCGCATGTCGCGCTGGCGCCTCCGCCGCCCCGGCCCGCGTGGCCAGCGCTGGCTGGCCGTGCTGGTGTTCCTGCTGGCCGCACTGCTGATCCTCATCGCACTGTGGGACTGGAACTGGTTCAAGGGCCCGGTGGAACGCGCGGTCCAGGCCCGTACCGGCCGCGCCCTGCACATCGGCCATCTGGACGTCGACCTCGGCCGTACCAGCACCATCCGCGCCGATGCGATCACCTTTGCCAATGCCACGTGGTCCAAACAGGCCAACATGGCCAACGCGGATCGCGTGGAAATCGACATCCGGGTCTGGCCGCTGCTGCGCGGCAGCATCCAGTTGCCCGAAGTGCGCCTGACCCGGCCCGACGTCCTGCTGGAAACCTCCCCGCGCAAGGGCGAGCCCGGCAACTGGGATTTCCTGCCGGCCAGCGATGGCAAGAGCTCGCTGCAACTGAAGGGCCTGCGTATCGACGACGGGCGCCTGCAGTTCCTCGATCCGCTGGGCCGCACCGACATCCGTGTCGGCGTGCGCAGTGGCGAACCGAAACAGGCCGACGCCGCCCCGCCCCTGCTGGTGAAAGGCCAGGGCCGCTGGCAGGGCAATCCGTTCACCCTCAGTGGCGGCACTGAATCGCCGCTGCAGCTGACCGACAGCGAGCATCCGTTCCGCATCCACCTGGACGGTCGCGCCGGCGGCACCCACGCCGTGGCAACCGGCACGCTGACCAATCCGTTCGCGCTGCAGGTGTTCGACCTTCAGTTCGCGCTGAATGGCCAGGACCTGGCCGACCTCTACCCGCTGCTCGGCATCGCCATACCGCCCTCGCCGCCGTATGCGCTCGATGGCCGGCTCAAGCGCGACCACAACGTGTGGCGTTACGAAGGGTTCACCGGCAAGGTCGGCGACAGCGACCTGGGCGGCACCCTGCAGTTCGAAGTGGGCCGTGAGCGTCCGCGCCTGACCGCCACCCTGGAATCGCGCCGGCTCGATTTCGACGACCTCGCCGGCTTCGTCGGTGCCCCGCCGAAGACCGGCGGCGGCGAGACCGCCAACGCCGAACAGAAGGCACAGGCTGCCCAGGTTGCCGCCAGCCCGCGCGTGCTGCCCGACACCCCGTACAACCTGGGCAAGCTGCGCGCGATGGATGCCGACGTGCGCTGGAAGGCCCACCGCATCAATGCGCCGTCGCTGCCGCTGGACGACATGGACGCGCACCTGCTGCTGGACGACGGCGTGCTGCGCCTGGATCCGCTCAACTTCGGCGTGGCCGGCGGTGACATCCGCAGCACCATCCGCATGGACGCGCGCCAGCCGCAGATTGCCACGGCCCTGAAGGCCAGCGTGCGCGGCGTGCAGCTGGGCCAGTTGTTCCCGGATGCGAAGCTGGCCGAACAGGCCAAGGGTGGCATCAGCGGCCAGATCGACCTGGCCGGCCGCGGCAACTCCATCGCCGCGATGCTCGGCAGCAGCAGCGGCGATGTCGGCGTGGCAATGGGCCGCGGCCATGTTGGCAACCTGGTGATGGAACTGGCCGGCCTGGACATCACCGAATCGCTGAAATTCCTGTTCACCGGTGACCGGCAGATTCCCCTGCGCTGCGCCTTCGCCGATTTCGGCGTACGCGACGGCCTGATGACCAGCCGCGCACTGGCGGTGGACACCACCGATACCATCATCATCGGCGATGGCACCGTGAGCCTGCGCGACGAGCAGATGGACCTGCTGCTGAAGCCGCGGCCGAAGGACAAGAGCATCCTGGTGCTGCGTTCACCGCTGCGCATCGGCGGCACGTTCAAGGATCCCTCATTCCGCCCGGACTTCAAGGCACTGGGCCTGCGCGGTGCGGTTGCGCTGGCCCTGGGGACGATCGCCCCGCCGGCAGCGCTGCTGGCCACGATCGAAACGGGGCCGGGCAAGGATGCCAACTGCGGTGGGCAGTACGCGAAGTAAAAGCGTTTGTTCGCGGCGCCCTCCGGTTCATGGGATGAGTGGGACGGGTGGGCCAGTCAGGACACGCCGTAAACCCGTCCATGGGGGCTCGATGGCGCCATCCATGGCGCCAACGGTCCTGCCTGGCCCACCCGCCCCACTCCTGACAATTTCCTGTGCGCGCGGAACGAGAGCGGGAATTCAAAGTCAAAAGAAAGAGCAGAATCAAAAGCTGTGCCAACCAAGGTTGGCAGCTACCAGGAGCGGATGATCGGCAGTCAAACGCACCGCGCTCGCGGGAACGTGTCTGGAGGCGGAGGGCATGGCCGTGCAGGACCGTTGGCGCCATGGATGGCGCCATCGAGCCCCCATGGATGGGTTTACGGCGTGTCCTGCACGGCCATGCCCTCCGCCTCCCCACGCATCAGGAAGGCGCTGCTCTTGAGCTCTGGCTCTGGCTCTGGCTTCAGAAAGCGGGCCGGCGGGCTGCAAGCCCGCCAGCGAAAAACTCACCCCGCCACGATGTACTGCTGCAGCTGGTCCAACTCCCGCCGCTGCGCGTCGATCACCGCCTTCACCAGGTCGCCGATCGAAATCACCCCCAGCACCGATCCGCCCTCCACCACCGGCAGGTGACGGATGCGGTAGTCGGTCACCAGCTGCAGGCAGTGCTCCACCTGCTCGCCCGGCGACACCGTCACCACCTTCGCCGTCATGATTTCGGACACCGCCGTATCGCGCGAGGAACGATCGTGCAGCACGATCTTGCGCGCGTAATCGCGCTCGGAAAGGATCCCGACCAGTCGCGGCCCGTCCATCACCAGCACCGCACCAATGCCCTTCTGCGCCATCAGCCGGATCGCATCGATCACCGCCGCGCCGGGCGCGACCGCATGCACTTCAGGGGACTTGCCGTCCAACAGTTGCCGTACCGACGTCATCTGCCTGCCCTCCCAGGGTGGGTTGCAGGCCCGAGTCTGCCACGGAAGGTGCTAGCCACGCGTCAACCAGGTACAGCGGCCGCTGCTTGGACTCCTCGTACAGGCGGCCCAGGTACTCACCGATCAGCCCCAGGGCGATCAGCTGCACGCCGCCGAGGAACAGGATCACCGCCATCATCGTCGGCCAGCCCGCCACACGGTCGCCGTACAGGGCGGCCTTGACGATCACCCACACGCCAAACACGAACGCCGCCGCGGCGGTCGCCAGGCCCAGGTAGGTCGCTGCCCGCAACGGGACGGTGGAAAACCCGGTGATGCCTTCCAGGGCGAAGTTCCACAGGTTCCAGAGGCTGAACTTGCTGTTGCCGGCCAGCCGCGCATGGCGGTGGTAGGGCACGGCCACGCGGCGGAAGCCCACCCAGCTGAAGAGGCCTTTCATGAAGCGATGGCGCTCGCGCATCTCGCGCAGCGCGCTCAGCGCGCGCGCCGAAAGCAGGCGGAAGTCGCCGGTATCGGCGGGAATCGGCGTGCGCGAGAGACGGCCGATCACGCGGTAGAACAGGGCCGCCGTGGTGCGCTTGCTCCAGCTTTCGCCGTCGCGCACCCGGCGCGTGCCGTAGACGTTGTCGTAGCCTTGCTGCCAGTACGCGACGAAGGTCGGCACCAGTTCCGGCGGATCCTGGCCATCGGCATCGAGGATCATCGCCGCCCCTTCGCGCACCTGGTCCAGGCCGGCGGTCAGCGCGGCCTCCTTGCCGAAGTTGCGCGACAGCCGCAATGCCGAGACGCGCGGATCGGGATGGGCCAGGTGTTCGATCACTGCCCAGGTGGCGTCGGTGCTGCCGTCATCGACGTACAGGATGTGGCCGTCGACATCGTCCAGCGCGTCGAGTACCGCGCACAGGCGCGGGTGCAGCTGGGGCAGCGCCAGTTCCTCGTTATGGGCGGCGATGACGAAGGTCAGGCGTTGGCGGCTCATGCCTGGATTGTACGTCGCTGGCGGGCTTGCAGCCGCCGGCCCGCCAACAGCAAGTGCAGAAGCAGGAGCAGCGCCTTCCTGATACTTGCGTGAGTCGGAGGGCATGGCCGTGCAGGACACGCGGTAAATACGTCCATGTAGCTCGTAGGCGCCGTCCATGGCGCCTACGGTCCTGCACGGCCATGCCCTCCGCCTCTGGACACGTTCCCGCGAGCGCGGTGCATTCCAGTGCCGATCACCCGCTTCTGGCAGCTGCCAACCTTGGTTGGCACAGCTTTTGATCCTGCTTCTTCTTTTGATTTTGAATTCCCGCTCTCGTTCCGCGCGCGCAGGAAACTGTCCGGCGGGGGAAGGGCGGCCCAGGCAGGACCGTTGGCGCCATGGATGGCGCCATCGAGCCCCCATGGACGGGTTTACGGCGTGTCCTGCCTGGGCCGCCCTTCCCTCGCAACCCGACAGAAAAACGAGGCGCCGCGAAACGATCAACCGTTACTCCTCCAGATACCCCGCCCCGCCCAGCTGCCGGGCCTGCCGCTGTATCCACGCCGCCCGCCGCTGCACGTACGGCCCCGGCTTGGCCGCGTTGTACCGCCGCGGCGCCGGCAGCACCGCCGCCAGTCGGGCGCTTTCACCCGGTGCCAGCCGCGCCGCGTCCTTGCCCCAGAACGTCCGCGCCGCTGCCTGCGCGCCATACACGCCATCACCGAACTCGGCGATGTTGGCGTACATCTCCAGGATGCGCTCCTTCGGCCAGAACGCCTCGATCAATACCGTGTACCAGACCTCCAGGCCCTTGCGGATCCAGCTGCGGCCCTGCCACAGGAACAGGTTCTTGGCCACCTGCTGGCTGATCGTGCTGGCCCCGCGCAGGCGCCCGCCCTTGGCGTTGTGGTCACGCGCCTTCTCGATGGCCTGCAGGTCGAAACCGTTGTGGTCGGGGAAGCGCTGGTCCTCGGCCGCCACCAGCGAGATCGGCAGGCTCGGGGCCATCTGGTCCAGGTCGCGCCACTGGTAATGCAGCCGGTAGGACCAGTCACCCTCGCCCAGCGCTTCGCCGTAGCGCCACAGCATCACCGTGGACACCGGCGGGTCGATGAAGCGCAGCACCAGCACCTGCAGGCAACTGAAGCCCACGAACAGCACCGGCAGCCACAGCAACCGCTTCCACCGCCAGCGTCGGCGCGCCGGCGTGGTCGCTGCGGCCCCTGCGGCCTCCACCTTGTCCTGCTCTCCCCCTGCCCCCATTACTGGTGCATCCTTCTCATGCCTGGTTGTCGGCGCATTATCCGGCAACCGCCCCTGTTTACGCGCGATGTGAGCCGATGACCGCCCAACCCGATTCCCTGATCCGCTTCCTGCTGCCCGACGCCGGCGTCCGTGGCGTGCACGTGCAACTGCAGGCCACCTGGCAGGAAATCCTGTCCCACGCCGTCTACCCGGACAACGCCGCCGAGCTGCTCGGCGAGGCCTGCGTGGCCTCGGCCCTGTTCACCGGCCACACCAAGGTGGACGGCCGACTGTCCATCCAGCTGCGCAGCAACACCGGCCTGCGTACCCTGTTTGCCGAGTGCACCGCCGCCGGCACCCTGCGCGGCATCGCCCAGCTGGCCGACGGCGCCGATGCGCCGCGCGACCTGTCCAGCCTGGGCAGCGATGCCCTGCTGGCGATCACCATCGAGAACCCGGGCCTGGACCCGCGCGAACCGCAGCGCTACCAGAGCCTGGTGGCACTGACCGCGCCGGCGCTGGATGAGGCCTTCGAGGACTACTTCCGCCAGTCCGAGCAGCTGCCGACCCGTCTGCTGCTGGCCGCCGACCTCAACGGCGCCGTGGGCCTGCTGCTGCAGAAACTCCCCGGCGACGAAGGCGACGACGACGGCTGGGCCCGCGCCAGCGCCCTGTTCGACACCCTGGGCAAGGCCGAACTGCTGGCCACCCCGGCCAAGCAGATGCTGCACCGCCTGTTCCACGAGGAGAAGCCGGAACTGATGGGCAGCAGGCCGCTGGCCTTCGGCTGCTCCTGCTCGCACGAGCGGGTGGCCTCGATGCTGGTCTCGCTGGGTGAGGAAGAGGCCCGCGCGGCCGCCGAAGACACCGGTTCGGTGGACGTGCGCTGCGAATTCTGCGGACGGGAGTATCACTTTCCTTTGACGGAGTTCGGCATACTGTTCCACGGTGCCGAGGGGACTGTACCGGCACCTGAACGACTTCAATGAATGAGCAGGTCTTGTGTTCTGGGGAGGATCAAGGCTTGTTAAGATTTCATAAACACCCTAGGATCGAGTTTCCGCCCCAGCGGGAACTTCCGCTGGTCATCCCTGTCTGAACTGGTCCGATGCGTACCTTCCTGCGTCTACCGCTGGCCCTGCTGATCGCCCTTGGCGCGATCACGGGCGCGCATGCGCAGAGCAAGGACACCCGCACCGTGCTGCCGGTCTGGAACAAGGGCAGCGGCAAGGTCGAGGCCCTGCTGTATCTGGAACCGACCGGTGAACAGGCCGCCGGTGCCCGCTGGCACTTCGGCCGCAACTCGCTGGACGCCGCCTTCGGCCTGTCCTCGGGCGATTCGCTGGGCCTGCTGTGTAACAGCAGCAGCGGCACCAGCATCAGCGGCCTGGCCAGCCAGTGCATGCTGGCCAGCCTCGGCGATGACGATGACGGCATCGGCCCGAACTCCCGTCGCCTGACCGGCACCGCTGCGTTGAACCGGGGCGTCAACCGCCTGGGCATCACCGCCGGTACCAGCCGCGAGACGCTGCCGGCCTGGCTGGCCTCGCCGAACAAGACCCCGTCCCTGCGCGCCGAGCAGAACGACCTGACCGTGTTCGCCCAGCGCAACATCGGCCGCGAAGGCTTCGTCTCCATCGCCGGTACCTACGCCAAGGCGCGGCTGGTGCCGATTTCCGATGCATCGCCGGCGCTGGTCGACCGTTGGGACAGCAAGAGCCTGAGCCTGGGTGCCGGCTACGGCAACTTCACCGGCAGCATCATCGGCCGCGTGGTTGACGTTCCCGGCAAGCCGGGCAAGTGGGAGGGCCTGGGCATCGGCCTGACCTGGCGTACCCCGTGGTCGGGGCAACTGACCGTCGGCGCCGAGAACGTGATCAGCCGCGGCAAGAATCCGTTCTCCCCGCGCAACGAAAGCAACGACGACGGCACCGTGCCGTACGTCCGCTACGAGCAGGACCTGTAAGCGGTCCAAGCGCGTGATACATCGACGGATGGAACAGAGGGCGCCTGGGGGCGCCCTTCTTGTTTCCGCGCGTAACGACGCGGCTGATGCCCGCTCCGCCTGATACATGGCGAAACATCACGACATATATCAACAGAAACTTTTTTCCTGACAAAACGATACTCAGCGCCCGGTTGTGTCTCAGTCATGTACCACAAGTCATTGAATCGAAAAGATTCCGTAGGCCTGAATTGAGGCCTCCGGCGCGCTGTTAACGCAGCTTTAATTTTTCGGAAGCCGCCGTTACTATCGATTCAGCCTCGCGTTTTTTGGAGCGGCCTTTTTCGCCCCGCACGCAGGCAATAACCCAGCCAAGATTTCCTTGGAGAGAGAGAGCCAATGAATTTCAAGTCCAACAAGCTGCGCGATGCGGTTGTCATCGCGCTGGTCGCCGGTTCATCCGTCGCGACCGCCCAGGCCCAGGAGGCCACCTCGGGTGCGACCAACCTGGATCGCATCCAGGTCACCGGTTCGCGCATCCGCTCGGTTGACGTCGAAACCGCCCAGCCGATCTTCACGGTGTCCTCTGAGGACATCAAGAAGTCCGGCCTGGTCAGCGTCGGCGACATCCTGCAGAACCTCACCGTCTCCGGCACCCAGACCTTCAGCAAGGCCGCCGTGCTGACCTCCAACCCGGAACAGGGCGGCCAGTACGTCAACCTGTACAACCTGGGCGAGCAGCGCACCCTGGTGCTGGTCAACGGCAAGCGTTGGACGTCCAGCCTGGCTGGCTTCACCGACATGTCGACCATCCCGGCCTCGCTCATCGAGCGCATCGAAGTGCTGAAGGACGGCGCCTCGGCGATCTACGGCTCCGACGCCATCGCCGGCGTGGTCAACATCATCCTGCGCACCAGCTTCGAAGGCGCGGAAGTCTCGGCCCTGATCGGCCAGAACGGTCGTGGCGACGGCCAGAAGGAAGCCTACTCCTTCACCCTGGGCGCCACCGGTGACCGCTCCTCGATCCTGTTCGGCGCCAGCTACACCAAGGAAGACCCGGTCTTCTCGAAGGACCGTGCGCTGACCCGCACCACCTACGGTCCGGATCACCCGCTGGATGCGCTCAGCGCCACCGGCCCGTGGGGCCGCTTCACGTTCGGTGGCAACACCTACATCCTGAACCACACCGGCTCGTATGACGGCCAGGGCGTGGGCGCTGATTCGCGCGATCTTGCGAACTACCACAACGCCGTGACGGTCGACGACCGTTTCAACTCCACCCAGCAGATGATGCTGGCGCAGGAGACCGAAACGAAGTCGATCTTCACCGCCGGCAGCTTCGAGATCAATGACTACGTGACCTTCAAGTCCACGGTCATGTACTCCGAGCGCAACTCCGAGCGCCAGGTCGCCGGCTACCCGATGAGCGCCAACGCGCAGCCGACCTATCCGGTCTACATCAGCGGCCAAAGCTACTACAACCCGGTCGGCCAGGACATCACCAACTGGTTCCGCCGCACAGTCGAAATCCCGCGCATCTCGCGCAACGACGTGAAGAGCTACCACTTCGATGCCGCCCTGGAAGGCGCGTTTGATGTGGGCACCCACGGCTGGAACTGGGATGCGGGCATCAACTACAACAAGTTCGATGTCACCCAGATCAGCACCGGCAACCTCAACCTGCTGGCACTGGAAAAGGCCCTGGGCCCGTCGTTCCTCAATGCACAGGGCGTGGTCCAGTGCGGTACCGCTGCCAACCCGATCGCGCTGGGCACCAGCCTGTCGGCCGGCCAGTGCACCCCGTTCGACGTGCTGGGCGGCCCGTCGGCCTCCACCGCCGACGCGCTGAAGTACATCAACACGCTCGGCCAGGCAACCCAGCAGAGCGTCAGCAAGCAGTACTTCGCCAACATCACCGGTGGTCTGTTCGACATGCCGGGCGACGCAGGCGAGCTGGCCTTCGCAGCAGGCGTCGAGCACCGTGAAGTGTCCGGTTACGACAACCCGGACCAGCTGTCCAGCGCTGGCTACACCACCGATCTGGCTGCAGGCGCCACGTCCGGCAAGTACAAGACCGACGAGGTGTACCTGGAGCTGATGATCCCGCTGCTGAAGGACGTTCCGTTCGCCAAGGAGCTGTCGTTCGACATCGCGTCGCGCTACTCGGACTACGACCGTTTCGGCGACACCACCAACAGCAAGTTCAGCCTGACCTGGAAGCCGGTTGAAGACCTGCTGGTCCGTGCCACCTACGGCAAGGGCTTCCGTGCCCCGACCCTGGACGACACCTTCGGTGGCGGCTCGCAGACCTTCGATGACCTGACCGATCCGTGCGATGCCCGCTTTGGGCAGCTGGACAACCCGGTTGCTGCTGCCCGCTGCGCCGGCGAAGGCCTGGCACCGACCTTCCGCCAGACCGACAACGCTGGCGTGCCGGTTGCCGCGCGTGAAACCCAGGGCAATGCGCCGTTCCAGGCGGGCGTCGGCAACGCCGACCTCGAGCCGGAATACAGCAAGACCCGTACCGTGGGCCTGGTCTTCAGCCCGCGCTGGGTGCAGGGCCTGGACTTCTCGCTGGACTGGTACAAGATCAGCATCTCCAACGTGATCACTGCGGTCAGCGCGACCTACGTGCTGAACCAGTGCTACAACGGCGTGACCTCGTTCTGTAACTACAGCCGTGATGCCACCACCGGCCAGATCGTGACCCTGAGCCGCGGCAACGCGAACCTGGGCGCCCTGGAAACCGAAGGCTACAACTTCGTCGCCAACTACCGCCTGCCGGAGTTCGCAGCCGGCCAGTTCTCGCTCCGCCTGGACAGCAACTACCTGGTCTCGCTGCGCCAGCAGTCCGACAACGGCGCACCGTGGGATGAATACGCCGGCTACTGGAACTCGCCGCGCGTGCGCGCCACCTTCGGCGTCAACTGGGCCAAGGGCGACCTGTCGGCCAGCTGGAACCTGCGCTACTACGGCGGCTACCGCGACTTCTGCTACGACGATGACTCGTGCAACGACCCGGATTACCGCACCCCGAACAACGGTTGGGGCGGTGGCGTGGGCGCCAACAAGAAGGGCTCGATCAGCTACCAGGACGTTTCTGTGACCTGGGCTGCCCCCTGGAATGGTTCGGTCACCGTTGGTGCCCGCAACATCTGGAACAAGCAGCCGCCGATTACCTACTCGTTGACCAACAACAGCTCGTCGTCGATCGACCCGATGCTGGACTACGACCGTTACCTGTTCATGCAGTACACCCAGCGCTTCTGATCAAGGCCGGGCAAGCGTAGTAAAACACCAGGACGGGGCCCTTCGGGGCCCCGTTTCTGTTGGGGCGCCCCGGCCACGCAGGACACGTGGCAGAAACGACAGGCACGAAAAAGGCCGCAGCGGAACTGCGGCCTCGTGCAGATACCCGGCGCGGCCGACTCAGCCGTTCGGGATCAGCGTCTCGATCAGGTGCTCGACGTAGGCCTCGAAATCCTCGCGTGCCTGCTTGGGCTGCTGCAGCTGCAGCGACAGCTGCAGGAAGCCGACGTAGGCCGCGTAGGCCAGGCGCGCGCGGTGGCGTGCATCGGTCGAACTGAGCCCGGCCTGGCGGAACGAGGCCACCAGGTAATCCAGGCGGCGCTGCGAAACGCGATCAATCACCGGACGCACCATCGGGTGGTCCAGCGCCTTCAGCAGCTCGCTGTAGATGATGTGCGGCTGCACTTCGTGGGCCACCATCTGGAACAGCTGGCGCAGGCGCGCGCGCGGATCGGGGACATCTTCCAGGCTGCCGAACACCTGCTCCTGTTCGAACAGTTCCCAGCGTTCCAGCGCGGCCTGCAGCAGCGCATCGCGCGAGGGGAAGTGCCAGTAGAAGCTGCCCTTGGTCACGCCCAGGCGGCGCGCCAGCGGCTCCACCGCGACGGCGCCCACACCTTGTTCAGCGATCAGGTCGAGGGCCGCCTGTGCCCAGTCTTCGGCACTGAGGCGGCTGTTGCGGCCGGCACGCGGTTCGCCGGCAGAAGCGTCAGGTTGATTCATGGGGTGATTTAACCATACGGCGGGGTTCGTTGCAGTACGCCGTTGCGGCCGAAACCGTCGCGGCACGGGGGATGGCACCTTCCGCAGCGCACCATACTGCATGGTATTGACTTCCATCACCAGCCATCCATACTAGCGAGTATGGTTACGTCCCCTACTCCCGCTGCGTTCCATGACCTGCGCCTGGAGGCGGCCCATGGCGCCGGCCTGGCGGCCACCGCCAGCGACCACGGTCGCCGCGGCCGCGTGCTGTTCGCGCATGGCTTCGGCCAGACCCGCCACGCGTGGAATGCCACCGCACGGGCATTGTCCGCCGCCGGCCTGCAGACGCTGGCCTACGACGCGCGCGGCCACGGCGATTCGGACTGGAACGCCGCCGACCTGCCCTACCACGGTGAACAGTTCGCTGATGACCTGATCGTGCTGGCCGGCGAGCAGCCGCGCCCGCCGGTGCTGGTGGCCGCCTCGATGGGGGGGCTGTTCGGCCTGCTCGCCGAATCGCGCTGGCCCGGCCTGTTCTCGGCGATGGTGCTGGTGGACATCACCCCGCGCTGGGACACCGCCGGCGTCGAGCGCATCCTCGCCTTCATGACCGCCCACCCCGATGGCTTCGCCTCGCTGGCCCAGGCCGCCGATGTCATCTCGGCGTACATGCCGCACCGGCCGCGCAAATCCGAGCAGTCGCTGCGTGCGCTGCTGCGCGAGGATGGCCACGGCCGCTGGCGCTGGCACTGGGATCCGCGCCTGGTGGCCGAACTGGCCCGCGACAGCGAGCAGCACCAGGACGCGCTGGCCGAGGCCGCACGCCAGGTGAAGTGCCCGCTGCTGCTGGTCAGCGGTGGCCGCAGCGACCTGGTCACGCCGCAGACCGTCGCCGAATTCCTGGCATTGGCGCCGCATGCGCGCCACGTACAGTTGCCGCAGGCCACGCACATGGTCGCCGGTGATGACAACGACGCCTTTACCGCTACTGTGTTGGACTATCTGGACGTGTTGCCCGCAGCGGATGCTGCAGCTTCGTCCGCCACAAACGAGCACGTCACCGGAGCACGCTCATGAGCATCGTTCTTCCCTTCCTCGCCCTGCTGCTGGCAGGCGCGTTCGTCGCCTACCACCGCATGCGCCTGCTGACCTGGACGCTGATCAGCCTAGCCCTGCTGGCCGTCTGCTGGTTCGTGCCCTACGTCAACCAGACCGCCACGATCGTCGCTGCGGCCGTGCTGGCCGTCATCGCCGTGCCGCTGCTGCTGCCGTTCATCCGCAAGCCGCTGCTGACCGGCCCGATGATGAAGGTGTTCCGCAAGGTGCTGCCGCCGCTGTCGCAGACCGAGCGCATCGCGCTGGAAACCGGCTCGGTCGGTTTCGAAGGCGAGCTGTTCACCGGTGATCCGGACTGGAACATCCTGCTGAACTACCCCAAGCCGCAGCTGACCGCCGAAGAGCAGGCCTTCCTCGATGGCCCGGTCGAAGAGCTGTGCACCATGGTCAACGACTGGGAAATCACCCACGTCCATGCCGACCTGCCGCCGGAACTGTGGGCCTTCATCAAGAAGAACAAGTTCTTCGGCATGATCATCCCGAAGGAATACGGCGGCCTGGGCTTCTCCGCGCTGGCCCACCACAAGGTCATCCAGAAGCTGGCGTCGGTTTCTTCGGTGGTCAGCTCCACCGTCGGCGTGCCGAACTCGCTGGGCCCGGGTGAACTGCTGGTGCATTACGGCACCCAGGAACAGAAGGACGAGTACCTGCCGCGCCTGGCCGATGGCCGCGAGGTTCCGTGCTTCGGCCTGACCGGTCCGTTCGCCGGCTCCGACGCCACCTCGATTCCCGACTACGGCATCGTCTGCAAGGGCGAGTGGAACGGCGAGCAGGTGCTCGGCGTCAAGCTGACCTTCGACAAGCGCTACATCACCCTGGCCCCGGTCGCTTCGCTGATCGGCCTGGCCTTCCGCATGTACGACCCCGATGGCCTGATCGGCGAAACCCGCGACATCGGCATCACCCTGGGCCTGCTGCCGCGCGATACCGCCGGCGTGGAGATCGGCCGTCGCCACTTCCCGCTGAACTCGACCTTCCAGAACGGCCCGATCAAGGGCAAGGACGTGTTCATCCCGCTGACCCAGCTGATCGGCGGTGCCGCCATGGCCGGCAAGGGCTGGAACATGCTCAACGAGTGCCTGGCCGTGGGCCGCTCGATCACCCTGCCCTCCACCGCCAGTGGCGGTGCCAAGGCCGGCGCAGCCGTCACCGGCGCCTACGCACGCATCCGCAAGCAGTTCGGCCTGTCGGTCGGCCGCTTCGAGGGCGTGGAAGAAGCGCTGGCCCGCATCGGCGGCAAGGCCTACAAGATCAGCGCGCTGTCGCAGGCCACCGCCGCTGCGGTCGACCGTGGCGACGTGCCGTCGGTGCCGTCGGCGATCGCCAAGTACCACTGCACCAGCATGAGCCGTGAAGTGATCTCGGACATGATGGACGTCATCGGCGGCAAGGGCATCATCCTCGGGCCGCGCAACTTCGCCGGCCGCAGCTGGCAGGCCGCGCCGATCGCGATCACCGTGGAAGGCGCCAACATCATGACCCGCAGCCTGCTGATCTTCGGCCAGGGTGCGATCCTCTGCCACCCGTGGGTGCTGAAGGAAATGAAGGCCGCGCAGGATCCGGACACCCGTGCCGGCCTGCAGGACTTCGACCGCAGCCTGTTTGGCCACATCCGCTATGGCATCTCCAATGCCGTGCGTTCGTTCTGGTTCGGCCTGACCGGTGCCCGCTTCGGCGCCGCCCCGGGCGACGCCTACACCCGCCGCTACTTCCGCAAGCTGGACCGTTACTCGGCCAACCTGGCGCTGATGGCCGACATCTCGATGATGACCCTCGGCGGCAAGCTGAAGTTCAAGGAATCGCTGTCCGGCCGCCTGGGCGACGTGCTGAGCCATGTCTACATGACCAGCGCCATGCTCAAGCGCTACCACGACGAAGGCGCACCGCAGGCCGACCAGCCGCTGCTGGCCTGGGCCTTCCATGACAGCGTGCACAAGATCGAAGAGTCGCTGTCGGCGGCCCTGCGCAACTTCCCGATCCGTCCGATCGGCTGGCTGATGTGGGCGCTGATCTTCCCGCTGGGCCGTCGTGCCGAAGCCCCGGGCGACCGCCTGAGCCGCCGCGTTGCTGCCCTGCTGATGGCCCCGAACGAGGCGCGCGACCGCCTGGCCAGTGGCGTGTTCCTGACCCCGTGCGAGAACAACCCGGGCGGCCGCATCAACAGCTACCTGAGCAAGGCGATCATGGCCGAGCCGGTGGAGCGCAAGTTCCTGAAGGCGCTGAAGAGCAAGGGCATCGAGGCGCTGGACTTCAAGGCGCAGCTGGACGAAGCCGTGGCCGAAGGCGTGATCACCCAGGACGAGCGCAGCCTGCTGGAAGAACTGCGCACGCTGACCCTGGACACCATCACCGTGGACGACTTCGACACCCACGAACTGCGTGCGGCCAGCTACTACGACCGCCAGCACAAGGACCCGCATTCGCAGGCAGCCTGATCGCCTGCGTCATGCGCATACGGAAACGGCGGGCTTCGGCCCGCCGTTTCTGTTTGTGCACCGCAACCGTAGAGTCGAGCTTGCTCGACTGGGGCCCGAAAAAGCAGTCGAGCAAGCTCGACTCTACAAAGCGATTACGCCGGCACGAACCACCAGGCCACCGCCGCCAGCAGCGCCGGCACGGCCTGGATGAAGAAGATGCGCTTGTTGACGCTCCACGCGCCGTAGCAGCCGGCCACGATCACGCAGCCCAGCGAGAAATTCACCAGCATCGGCAGGTGGTCGAACAGGCCCCAGAACAGGCCTGCGGCGAGGAAGCCGTTGTACAGGCCCTGGTTGGCCGCCAGCACGCGGGTGATCTCCGCCTTCTCCGGGGTGTTGCGGAACGTCTTCAGGCCCAGCGGGCGGGTCCACAGGAACATCTCCAGCACCAGGAAGTAGACGTGCAGCAGTGCGACCAGCAGGGTCAGGGCGAGTGCGATCCAGTACATGGAGGATTCCTTGGATGGGTTGATGGGGTGATGGGGTCAGCGCCCTCTCCGTGGGAGAGGGATCCGACCCCTCAGCGGTCGCGCGGCAGCTTCTTCTCTTCGCGCAGCACGCCGAACGCGGCCAGGGTCATGCACGCCGCCACCAGCATGCCGCCAGCGAACACCACATGCGAGCCGAACAGCGACAGCGCCTTGTGCACCCAGGTGAAGCTCAGGTCGGCACCGCGGTAGACCACGGTGTCGATGGCCGCGCCGGCCTTGTAGCGCCACTGGCGGTCCACGCGGGTGTAGATGGTCTCGCGGGCGGGCTTGAACAGCGAGAACTCACTGGCCCGGGTCAGCACCTGCACCACCGCCACCATCATCGGCAACGGCGAGGCGGCCAGCACCGAGAAGCCGATCAGGATGGCAAAGGCGGGAATCAGCAGCGCCGGTGCGATGCCATGGCGCGACAGCAGCCAGCGGGTCAGGCTGAGCTGCAGCAGCAGGGTCAGCGCATTGACCGCCAGGTCGATGCGCGAAAAGAACGCGGTGCTGGCCGCCGGGTCGCTGAAGGCCGCGCGCACGATGCTGGCCTGCTGGTTGTACAGCAGGGTGCCCACGCCCACGCCGAACACCACCAGGACCGCCAGCCAGCGCAGCAGCGGCTCGCGCACGATCAGCTTGAGGCCATCGAGCACGCTGCCACCCATCGGCTTTTCGCCCGACACCAGCTGCTGCTCGCGCTCGCGCAGCACCGCCCAGTGCCGCAGCCGCCAGATGCAGAACAGGCACACGACCAGGAAGCCGGCCGATACCAGCATCAGGTTGGCGATGCCCACGCGCTGCACCAGCGCGCTGGTGAGGATCGGGCCGAGGAAGGCACCGACGGTGCCGGCCGCGCCGATGTAGCCGTACCAGGCGCGTGCCTGCACGTTGGAGAACACGTCGGCCATGAAGCTCCAGAACACGGCCACCGCGAACAGGTTGAAGACCATGACCCAGAGGAAGAAGGCCATGCCCCGCCCCGGCACGCCGCTGTCGAACAGCACGTAGAACACCAGCAGCGTGGCGATGAAGAAGCCATAGACCGCCGGCAGGAACACCCGCCGCGGGAAGCGGCTGACCAGCCACCCGTAGACCGGCTGCAGCACCAGCATGATCAGGAACACGCAGGTGAACAGGAACTGCAGGACAAAATCCTTCAGGGCGATGCCATGGCTGGCGAACCAGCCGATCAGCAGCGGCGGGAACACCGTCTCCAGATCGGACGACGCTGCCATCGCCTCGCGCACCGGGCGCAGCACGTAGTAGCCACTGAGCAGGCAGAAGAAGTACAGGAACGACCACCACAGCGCTGGCGATTCACGCAGCGCCGCCACAAGCCCGCGCAACGGCCCCTTGCCCGCGGCCGCGCTCACGCGGTTGCCCTGGCCGGGACGCGGCGATTGGATGGCGGCATGTCGGGCTCCGGGGGCGGTGAAGCGCGTACGTTAGACAATGCACTGCAACATCGCCAGCGCGCCGTGCGCAGACGCGGCTGCAGGGTCGCTGCACGGGTGCGCTGCAGGTGTGTCCGGAGGCCGTCACCGAGCGTCAAAAATCCAACTTTTTCAAATAGATGCGCATTCATCTTCGCTTTGTTTGTGCATAGGCGAAAAGCGGCGCTAGAATCACAAACAGCAGTCGCGCACGGGTCCAACCGATGAAAATGAACAACCTGCGTCGCCCGGTCCGGGTGGCGACCACCGGTTTGCTGGGCATGTTGATGCCCGTGGCCTTGTCCACCACCGCGCAGACACCGCCGGCCCTGCCGCCGATGCCGACCAACATTGAAACCGCCGCGGGCCCGGGCATCGCCCACACCCAGCCGGCGGCGTACCGCACCGGGCTGGTACCGCAGGTACAGCTGCCTGCCGCAGGCTTCAATGTCGCCCACATCGAATCGATGGCGCAGCAGCTCACCTATGGCGAGCGCGTGCCGGGCATGGCCGTGGCCATCGTGCAGGGCGGCCGCGTGCTCAGCGCGCGCGGTTACGGCGTCACCGACGTCAACAATCCGCTGCCGGTCGACGCGCATACCGTGTTCCGCCTGGCCTCGCTGTCCAAGGCCTTCGCCGGCACCATGGCCGGCTTGCTGGTCAACGACGGCACGCTGCGCTGGGACAGCAAGGTCACCGACTACGTGCCGGGCTTCCGCCTCAATTCGCCCGAAGCCACCGACCGCCTGACCGTGGCCGATGTGCTCAGCCACCGCGTCGGCCTGCCCTACAACGCCTACGACCGCGACATCGAAGGCAACGCCGAGTACTACTCGCTGACCCAGAAGCTGGCCAACACCAGCCTGAAGTGCCTGCCGGGCGACTGCTACGCCTACCAGAACGTGGCCTTCAGCCTGATCGGCGACGTGGTCTATGCCGCCTCGGGCAGCTTCTACGAACAATCGGTCGAGCGCCGCATCTTCAAGCCGCTGGGCATGAACGATGCCAGCCTCGGCCTGGCCGGCATCCAGGCCAGCTCGCGCTGGGCGCGCCCGCACGTGCGCAGCCGCAATGGCTGGGTATCGCTGACGCCGAAGCCGACCTACTACCGCGTCGCCCCGGCCGCCGGCGTCAACGCCAGTGCCAGCGACATGGCGCAGTGGCTGCTGGCACACACCGGGCATCGCCCCGACGTGCTGCCGGCACCGCTGCTGGCCACCCTGCATTCGAGCCTGATCAACACCCCGGGCGAGATGCGCTCGGGCTGGCGCCGCGAGCGCCTGCATTCGGCCGGCTACGCGCTGGGCTGGCGCACCTTCGATTACGCCGGCCACGACGTGGTCTTCCATGCCGGTGCGGTGCAGGGCTACCGCGGCCTGGTCGCACTGGTGCCGGAGCGTGACCTCGGCATCGCCATCCTGTGGAACGGCGAGAGCGGCCTGCCCAGCGGCCTGCTGCCGACCGTGCTCGATTCGGCGCTGGGCCTGCCGGCACAGCGCTGGCTGGACGTGGACACCGATTTCGGCAGCGACAGCCTGATGGCCGAGGGCGCAAGCCCGGCACAGCAGGACAAGCGCAAGGGCAAGGGCGCCTCGGGCAACCGCGCGGTGGCCTCGCCGCGCTGATCGCGGTCGCCTTGCCGGTGATGGGTAGAGTCGACTGTCAGTCGACTCCCGCGGTGCCGGATCGAAAAGCAGTCGAGCATGGCTCGACTCTACAAGAGCGGTGAAGCAGTCGACTGACAGTCGACTCTACCCACGGCGGTGAAGCAGACGCAGGGTCAGTGCGCGAAGTAGTGCATGCCGCCATCCACCGGGATGACCGCGCCGGTGATGTAGCCGGCCAGCGGCGACGCCAGGAACGCCACCAGTGGCGCCACCTCCTCCGGTTCGCCGAAGCGGCCGATGGGAATGTTGCGGTCGATGAACGCTCGCCGGCTTTCCTCGGTGGGATGCAAGCGGCCGAGGATCTGCGCGCTGTTGATGCGGCCGGGCGCGAGGGTGTTCACCGTGATGCCCTGCGCAGCCACCTCCGATGACAGGCCCTTGCTCCACAGGTGCAGCGCGGCCTTCGCCGCCGTAGCGGCATTCACCGCACGCGGCTCCATCGAGCCACTGAAGTTGATCACCCGCCCCCAGCCCTGCGCCTGCATGCCGGGCAACAGCGCCTGGGTCAGCCGACGCGCGGCGGAAAAGTTCAGCGCCATCGCTTCCTCCCATACGTCATCGGCGGCGTCGACAGACGTCGGCCGCGCACCGCCGGCCGCATTGACCAGGATGTCCACGCGCTGCATCTCTGCCTGGGCCCCGGCAGCGATGCGCGCCAGCTGCGCGGCGTCGGTGAGGTCACCCGGCAGGATCAGTGGCGCGGCTGCACCGCCAGCGGCGATCTCCGACGCCAGCGCCTGCAGCGGCTCCTGCCGTCGCGCGGTGATCGCGATGCGTACGCCGAGCGCCGCCAGCTGCCGCGCAACCGCAGCGCCGATGCCGCTGCCTGCGCCGGTCACCAGCGCGGTCCGTCCTTCAAGCTTCAGATCCATGGTGTTCTCCCATCTGCATCGCCGGTACATCCGGCCCATGCAGCGCATGCTCTTCGATCACCCCTGATTGATAAACTCCGCGCAGGTTTCAGCATTCAACACCCGGGGTGTCAGATGAACCTGCTGGAAAGCATGCAGGTCTACGTGCTGATCGTGGACAGGGGCAGTCTCAGTGCAGCGGCGGCGGCCTTGGACATCTCGGCGACCATGGCCGGCAAGCACCTGCGTGCACTGGAAACGCGGCTGGGCATGCAGCTGCTCAGCCGCACCACGCGCCGCCAGCACATGACGCCCTTCGGCGAGGACTACTACGCGCGCTGCAGGGACATCCTGAGGCTGGTCGAGGAGACCGATGCGCAGGCCGCGCACCAGCAGTTGGCACCGGCCGGTACACTGCGCATCAGCGCACCGGTGATCTTCGGCACGCATGCGCTGGTGCCTGCCCTGGCCGAGTACATGCAGCGCCATCCGCACGTGCGGGTAGAGGCGACGTTGAGCGACCGCGTGGTCGACCTGGCCGAGGAAGGCGTCGAGGCCGCGCTGCGCATCGGTACCCTGGCCGACAGCAGCATGCTGGTCGCCCGCCCGCTGACGCCCTACCGGCTGATGATGTGCGCCTCGCCCGCCTACCTCGCCCGCCACGGTACGCCGCGCACGCTTGCCGACCTGGCAGCGCACCAGTGCCTGTCATTCAGTCCCAGCGCGCTGGCGCAGTGGCTGGAGGGCGATGCTGGCGGGCTGGAGCATATCGCCGCTGCGCGCCTGCAGATCAACAACGGCGAGGCGCTGCGTGCGGCGGCGCTGCATGGGCTGGGCATCGTGCTGCAGTCGAACCAGCTGATGTCCGCCGACGTCGCCGCTGGACGCCTGGTGCAGTTGTTCCCGGAACATGGCCGGACCGGCCGGCCGATGCACGTGGTCTATTCCCACGACCGCTACCCATCCACCCGCCTGCGCAGCTTCGTCGACTTCCTGGTGGAGCGCTTTCCTCCGGCGCCGCACACGTAGAGAAAAGCAGTCGAGCATGGCTCGACTACAGTCCGGCCTGCGGTCGCCCATAAAAAAACCCCCTCCCCGCTGGGCAGCCAGGGAAGGGGGTTTCAGGGTACGGCTATCGGGAAGTACTTAGATCAGCGGCGCCGGGGTTGCCGGCAGAGCGACCGGAGCGGCCTTCTTCTTGCGGGCGGCCGGCTTGCGCTTGGCAACCTTCTTGGCAGCCTTCTTCGGGGCAGCCTTCTTGGTGGCCTTCTTCGCAGTCGCCTTCTTGGCAGTCTTCTTCACTGCCTTCTTGGCGACCTTCTTTACGGCCTTCTTCGCGGTCTTCTTTGCCGGCTTCTTGGCAACCTTCTTCGCCGCCTTCTTCACTGCCTTCTTCGCAGTGGTCTTCTTGGCGACCTTCTTGGCTACCTTCTTGACGGCCTTCTTCGCGGTCTTCTTTGCCGGCTTCTTGGCGACCTTCTTCGCCGCCTTCTTCACTGCCTTCTTCGCAGTGGTCTTCTTGGCGACCTTCTTGGCGACCTTCTTCACGGCCTTCTTGGCGGTCGCCTTCTTCGCGACCTTCTTCACTGCCTTCTTGGCAGCGGCCTTCTTAGCGACCTTCTTCACCGCTTTCTTGGCGGCGGGCTTTTTCTTCGCAGCTTTCTTGGTTGCCATGGGATGGCTCCTCGTCAGTGATAGGGAGTTGAAACGCCCAGGTGGATCAAACCCGCGGTTGCTGCGTGCGGGGACCGCCGGCGCGTCAGGCGCGCCGTTACGGATGCGGCAATGCCCGCCTCGATCGGCGGAGCGGGCATCGGAACGGGAGATGCCTTGCATTTCTCCGGGGGAAGCGGGGCCATGTCCACCGTCTGCGGGATCGCGGTGGTCTTGAAGGGGCTGCTTCGCATCGGACGATTGATTCTGCGCACTCGGTTTGGCAGGCAAGGTCTGCTGAGGCGAAACCTAATCACGGTTTTTTTTACTGTCAACAACCCCCGCGAAAAAATTTCACATCCGCGTCCATCCAAGTGCCGCCTACGGCGCCGCCGCGCGGCGTCCTGCCAGCCCTGCATCGCGCACCGGCAATGCCACACAGCGCAACACCTGATCGCGCGTGCTGAATAAAAAACGCTTGAAATAAGCACTCTGCGTTGATAGGCAGCATTGCATGCCGCGCATCGCGCATCGTCGTTCGACACGCGCCCGCGCACTCGCCCGCCGCACCACAACGGGTCTGCAACGGGGGGTAAAAGTTTTCACATCCGAACGCGCCAGCGCGGGGCTGAAACGCGGATTTGCGCAAAACTGCGCGCGCCTGATCGCGCCGTTCAATGCCGCCTGATGCCACGCCGCAGGTGTGCTGCGAACCCGATGGCATGAGTCGGTTACGGTGGCCGGAACGAAAACGGCCACCCGAAGGTGGCCGTTCTGGAACCCGGAAACGAGGACTCAGTGGTCTTCGTTTTCCAGGGCTTCGGCGTAGGCGTCCGGATCCAGCAGCTCGTTGAGCTCTTCGGCGTTGGTCAGCTCGACCACGTACATCCAGCCTTCGCCGTAGGCATCTTCGTTGATGGTTTCCGGCTTGTCCGACAGCGCCGAGTTGACCTCGACGATCGTGCCGCTGACCGGGCTGTAGACGTCCGAGGCGGCCTTGACCGACTCGACGACGGCGATCTGCTCGCCCGCCTTGGCGTCGGCACCGACTTCGGGCAGCTCGACGTAGACCAGGTCACCCAGCAGGCCCTGGGCATGGTCGGAAATGCCGACGGTGACGCGGCCGTTGCCTTCGACGCGGGCCCACTCGTGGGACTTGAGGAACTTGAGGTCGCCGGGGATCTCGCTCATGGGAACTGCTCCAGGTTTTGCAGGGGGTGGAAAAATCGGGGCTAGTGTAACCAACCGGCCGCCACTGCTGTCAGTGACGACCGGCACGTTCGGATCAGGCGTCGGCCAGCACGCCGGGCTGGGCCTGGCCTTCGCGGACGAACGGGAACTTGACCACGCGCACCGGCACCTGCCGGCCACGGATGTCGACGGTGACCTGGCCGAGCTCGCCAGCCGGAACGCGGGCGAAGGCGATGCCCTTGGCCAGCGTCGGCGAGAACGTGCCGGACAGGATTTCGCCCTGGCCGCCAGCGGTGGTCACCGCCTGGCCGTGGCGCAGCACGCCCTTCTCGTCCATCACCAGGCCGATCATCTGGCGCGCATTGCCGGCGGCCTTCTGCGCCTCCAGCACGTCGCGGCCGATGAAATCGCGGCCTTCGTCCAGCGACACGGTCCAGGCCAGCGCCGCTTCGTACGGGCTGATCGCTTCGTCCATGTCCTGGCCATACAGGTTCATGCCGGCTTCCAGGCGCAGGGTGTCACGCGCGCCGAGACCGGCCGGCTTCACGCCCGCCGCCAGCAGGCGGTTCCAGAACGCGACCACGGCGTCCTGCGGCAGCAGGATCTCGAAGCCGTCTTCGCCGGTGTAGCCGGTGCGGGCGACGAACAGTTCGACGCCGTCGTCCGCCTTGACCTGCAGGGCGGCGAAACGGCCGAGCTTGGCCAGCGCATCGCGGTCGGCGCCGCCGACCAGGCCGACGACGCTGTCGCGTGCCTGCGGGCCCTGCACGGCGAGGATGGCCAGGTCCGGGCGCTGCTCGACGCTGACGCCGAACGGCGCGGCCTGTTCGCGCAGCCAGGCCAGGTCCTTCTCGCGGGTGGAGGCGTTGACGACCATGCGGAAGAAGTCATCGGCCAGGTAGTAGACGATCAGGTCGTCGATGACGCCGCCGGCCGGATTCAGCATGCACGAGTACAGCGCCTTGCCCGGCACCTTCAGCTTGTCGATGGAGTTGGCGAGCAGGCGGCGCAGGAACGGCTTGACCTGCTCGCCGCGCAGGTCGACCACGGTCATGTGGCTGACGTCGAAGACACCGGCTTCGCGGCGCACCAGGTGGTGTTCGTCCAGCTGCGAGCCGTAGTGGATGGGCATGTCCCAACCCCCGAAATCGACCATCTTGGCGCCGAGGGCGCGGTGGGTATCGTTGAGCAGCGTCTTCTGGGTCATGACCGGTCCGGCAGCAGGGTAAACAAGAACGGCCATTATCCCAGATCGGTCGGCGGCAGGCGTGCCGCAGCGCAGCGGGAGTTGTGTTTGGCCGGCCTGCGGCCGGCAGCGCTTTCTACAAGCCAGAGCCTGGGTTCGTCGGCTCTGGGTTGTCTGGGTTTGGGCGGGGCGGTGTGGGGCTGCGGGACACGCCGTGAACCCATCCATGGGGGCTCGTAGGCGCCATCCATGGCGCCTGCGGTCCCGCACCCCCACACCGCCCTACCCCTGCCAGGCTCCGTGGTGACGGATGGCAAGTGCCAGAGCAGAGCAAAGGCAAGAGCAGATGTGGATGTCGATACATATATAGAGAGGGGTCGGAGCCCTTTCCTGCGGAAAGGGATCCGACCCCGCGAGCGCAGCGACCGGCTTTTGCTTCTGCTCTTTATTTCTTTTCCGTGGGCTGGACGCGCACGGAAACTGTCGGGGGTCGGGCGGGCTGTGCAGGGGCGTGAGCCGCATGGATGCGGCGACCGAGCTTACATGGACGTACTTGCAGCGCCCCCTGCACAGCCCACCCGCCCGACCCAAACACATGAATCACCCGCGACCACCCACGAGGGGCTGCGCCGTTGGCTGGAAATCCTACGCCGCAGACTCGACCAGCAGCACGCTGCCCTGCACCGCCACCACCCTCACCCGCGTACCCGCCGGCAGGTCCGGCCCGCTCACCTGCCACGACGCATCATCGATGCTGACCCGGCCCTGCCCGTCGATGATGGCCTGCGGCAACGTCACCACCCGGCCGACCAGCTGCTCGGCGCGGCGGTTCAGCAGCGGCTTGTCGCTGGCCCGCGCGTGCGGCTTGCCCCAGCGCCGGTAGCACTGGATCGACAGCACGCTCAGCACCACGAACGCGACCACCTGCCACAGCATCGGAATGTCGGCGAACACCGCCACCAGTACGAACACCGCCGCGGCACCGATGCCGATCCACAGCATGAACGCGCCCGGGGCCAGCGCCTCGGCGGCGAACAGCAGCAGGGCCAGCGCGCCCCACGCAACCACGTCCCAGCGCATGTCAGCCTCCGAACGGCGGCGGGCCCTTGCGGGCCGGCTTGTTTTCCTGGTTCGCCAGGGCCTGCTTGGCCAGCTCGGCGACGCCGGCAATGGAGCCGATCACGCCACTGGCTTCCATCGGCATCAGCACCAGCTTCTGGTTCGGCGAGCTCGCCAGTTCCTTGAAGGCCTCGACGTACTTCTGCGCGACGAAATAGTTGATCGCCTGCACGTCACCCTCGGCAATCGCCGCGGAAACCACCTGGGTGGCCTTCGCCTCGGCCTCGGCCAGGCGTTCGCGCGCCTCGGCATCGCGGAACGCGGCTTCGCGGCGGCCCTCGGCTTCCAGCACGGTGGCCTGCTTCTCGCCTTCGGCGCGCAGGATCTCCGACTGCCGCGAACCTTCCGCTTCCAGGATCTGCGCACGCTTCTCGCGCTCGGCCTTCATCTGCCGCGCCATCGCATCCAGCAGGTCGCGCGGCGGCTGGATGTCGCGGATCTCGATGCGGTTGACCTTCACCCCCCACGGGTTGGTGGCATGGTCGACCACGCTCAGCAGCTTGGCGTTGATCACCTCGCGCTGGCTGAGCGATTCATCCAGATCCATCGAGCCGATGACGGTACGGATGTTGGTCTGCACCAGGGCGATCATCGCCACTTCCAGCACCGCCACCTCGTAGGCGGCCTTGGCCGCGTCCAGCACCTGGAAGAACACCACGCCATCGACGCGCACGGCGGCGTTGTCCTTGGTGATCACTTCCTGGCCCGGCACATCCAGCACCTGCTCCATCATGTTCACCTTGCGCCCCACCCCGTACACGATGGGAATGAGGAAGTGCAGGCCGGGCGACATCGTGTGGGTGTAGCGGCCGAACCGCTCAACGGTCCATTCGTAGCCCTGCGGCACCATGCGCACGGCCTTGAACAGGATGATGACGGCCACCACGGCCAGCACCATGGTGAAAAACACAGTCGGGAACATCACGCTTTCCTTATCTCAGACGTCCAGCCGCCAGCATAGCGCGCGCACGCTGTTGCAGTGCGGCAGAGCAGCGCGTGGCGCTGGGTCAGATACGCGTGGTGGCCAGGAAGCGCTCGCGGTCCTGCTGGGTGCGCCGCCGGATCTCTTCCAGGGCCTGGCTCTCGGTCGCTTCCAGCATCGCCTCGAACAGGCGCTGGAAGTGGTAGCGCATCGCGTTGCGCGCGGCCACCGGATCACGGCTGCGCAGTGCCTCGAAGATCGCCATGTGCTCGTCGGCACGGCTGGCGCCATCGTCGTGGCAGACCCGCGCGTAGACCTCGGCCACGCGCGGCAGGTCGCTGCGCATGCGCCAGATCTGCTGGATGAAGTACTCCACCACCGGATTGCCGGACAGGCGGGCGATGGTCAGGTGGAAGCGGCGGTCGAAGTCGCCGGCTTCTTCGTCGGTCAGGTCGCGCCGGCACAGCGCCTGCGCCAGCACCTGCAGTTCGGCGATGCCGGCGTCGTCGATGTTGCTGGCCGCCAGCGCCGCGGCCTCGGCCTCGAACACCGCGCGGGCGGCGGTCAGGTCGAAGGCGCTGACATCGGGCAGGCCACCGGAGGCCTGCGCCGGGCGTGGCTTCACGTACACCCCCGAACCAATGCGGATGGCGATCCAGCCCTGGGCTTCCAGGGCGATCTCGGCTTCGCGCACGGTCACCCGGCTGACGCCGAAACGTTCGGCCAGCTCACGCTCGCCCGGCAGGCGCGAGCCCGGCGGAAATTCGCCGTCCTCGATCAGCTTGCGGAGCTTGGCGGCGATGGTCTGGTAGAGGCGGTTGGCGGACATGCGGCTGACCCTTGGCGGTTCCCTCCGGGCCCGTCCCGGGCCACCGTGCGCGGTGCGGGTCCGGATGGAGCGACGGCGCGACCACTGGCCGCGCCGCCCTGTTCAGAACTTGTATCGTACACCGAAATACGCACGCCGCCCGTAGGTCACCACTTCACGGAAATTGCCGTAAAGCGGCTGGTACGCCACGCGCGGTTCGTTGGTCAGGTTCATCAGCTCCAGCGACAGCGACAGCTGCTTGTTGACCTTGTAGCGCATGCGCAGGTCGACGCTGGTGTTGTCGTCGTAGTAGCGGTTCTGCTGCGCGGTGTTGCCGGTGAAGTCCTGGTAGTAGTGCGAGCGGAACTTGCCGATGGCCTGGATGTTGAAGCGGCCCACGTCCCAGTAGATCGAGCCGGACAGCACGTGCCGCGAGAAACCGCTCAGGCCGGCCGGCGGGACGATGGCCGGGATGACGGTGCCATCGGCGGCCAGCTGTTCGCCCAACCGCGAATCCTGGGTGGTGTAGTCGGCATCGGCATAGTTGTAGCTGATCTTGAAGCCCAGCCCGTCGAACGGCTTGGGCAGGTAGGACAGGCGGTGGGTCGCGCTCAGCTCCAGGCCGGTCAGGGTGCTGTCCTCGTCGGTGGTCACCTGCTGGCGCACCGGCACGGTCACCGTCTGCCCGTTGATGGTGTAGGTTTCCGGCACCAGCGCCGTGGCGGTACCGCCGTTGAACTGCTTCCAGTACACCGCGCCGGCCAGCAGGGTGTCCGGGTTCGGGTACCACTCCAGCGACAGGTCGCCGTTCCAGGACATCAGCGGCTGCGCGGCCGGGTTGCCGCTGGCGCTGATGTCGTCCAGTGCATCGGCCAGGTCGCCGTAGGTGGCGTCGCTGCTGACATTGATGGTGCGGCCGGCACCGAGCGCGGAGATGTCCGGGCGCGACATGGCACGGTAGGCACCCACGCGCAGCAGCACGTCCGGGCGCAGCTCGAAGGCCGCGTTCAGGCTGGGCAGCAGCTTGTCATTGCCGGCCTTGAACACCTGGGTGGTGTAGTTGCCGGTCGGCTGCAGGCGGATCGTGCCATCGCCGTTGTCCTCGATCTGCAGGTCGGTGCGCACGCCTTCCGAACGCACATCGGTCTTGACCCAGCGCAGGCCGACGTTGCCGGTGACCGGCAGGCCGAACAGGCTGCTGCTGAATTCACCCAGCAGGTACAGCGCGCGCGTCTTCTCGGTGATGTCGACGTTGTTGGGATCCTGGAAGTCCGGATCGAGGCCGCTGTCGAGGCTGCCACGGAAGGACTGGTACAGGCAGTCAGGATCGAAGTAGGCCCACGAGGAGATCGTGTTGCCGCTGGCCGCATCCATGAAATCGTCCTGCGGGAATGGAGCGCGGCAGGCCTGGTTGGCGGCGATGATCTTCGCCTTGTCGGCGGCGACGCGCTGGTCGTAGTCGGTCACCAGGGTGTTGTCGCGCAGGCGGTAGTCGGCCTGGCTGGCGCGCACGCCGCCCTTGATGCGGGTGAAGAAGCCCGACTCGGGCATAAAGCTGGCGTCGAAGCGGCCGGCCTTGATCTTGTGGTCGTTCTCGGTGGCGCTGGAGGTGACGCGGGCCGCACCGGAGTACGCATCCCAGTTCTGCACGTCGAAGTTGGGCGCCAGGGCCACGCTGGGCACCTCGCCATGCCAGTCCCAGTCGTAGTCGACATAGCCGGTGGTGCCGCTGCTGATGCCCGGCACGATGGCATTGTTGATGTCGCGCTGGTTGGCACGCAGGCGGGTCATCCGCTCGCTGTCCAGGCGGTTGGTATGCGAGTAGGACAGATCGGTGGACAGTTCCCAGGCCGGGCTCGGGCGCACGATCAGGTTCAGGCCGCCGCCGGTGTATTCCTCGCCACGCCAGTAGCGGTTGGAGGTGGAATCAATCGAAGTGCTGCCGTGCAGGTGGCGGACGATGCCGTCCTCGTCCACCTCGCGCTGGGTGATGCCACGGCGCGCGTTGGACAGGCTGAGGTCGCTGCGGTTTTCGTACCAGTTCCGCTGGGTGTGCTCGAAGTCGACGTTCACTTCGACCACGTCGTTGGGCCGCCACTGCACCGCTGCAAACTCGCTCTGGCGGTCGTTGCGTTCCTGTTTCAGGCGGTAGATGCGGCTGCTGGGCACCAGGTAGTACGGTGCGCCATTGGCGATGGCCTGCGCGCCCACTTCGGAACAGTTGGCATTGGCCACGTTCTGGTTGCCGTCGCAGGCGTACCAGGTGGAACCGCTGGTGATGCTCTCTTCCGGGTCGGTGCCGTCCAGGCGCTGGAAGCCCAGCGAGATGCCCAGCTTCTGGCCGTCGCCGAACTCGAACTGGTCGATGTAGCTGGCGGTGCCGCGGTAGCCGATGCCATCGTCATCGCGGTACTTCTTGTCGTATTCGGCCCAGCTGCCGCGCAGGTCGAACTGCATCGAGCGCTTGCCGTATTCCAGCGGCTTGACCGTTTCCAGGCCGATGGTGCCGGCCACGCCGCCTTCGATGATGTCGGCGCGCTGGGTCTTGTAGATGGCCACCGTGTTGATCAGTTCGGCCGGGAACATGTTGAAGTTGACCGAGCGGTCGCCGCTGCCGTTGGTGATCTCGCGGCCGTTGAAGTTGGTGCTGCTGAGGAAGGCGCCGAGGCCGCGGATGGAAATCTCCGAAGCGCCGGTCTTGTCGCGGGTCGAGGCGGCGCCGGTCAGCGTTTCGATCGCATCGGCCAGCGACGGCGCCGGCAGGTCGCCGATGTCGTCAGCCGAGAGCACGTCGGCGATGACCGTGTCGTCGCGCTTCTTGTTGATCGAACTCTGCATCGACTCGCGGATGCCGGTGACCTGCACCTGGTCCAGCGTGGTGGCGTCCTGCCCGGTGGTGCCGCTGGTCGACTGCGCCTGTGCCAGCGGGGCGGCGGCCAGCGCGGCAAGCAGGGCCACGATCAGGGGCGTGGGGGACAGCGTGATGGTGCGTACAGCTCCGGCAGATTGCCGCATGGTTTCCTCCTCCCAAAGGATCGCCTGGACGGCAGGCGTGGGACGCAGCTTCGACACGCTGACATGCAAATGTCAACCAACTGGACTGGATTTTTCTTAATACCTTTGTTTCATACCACTTGGCCGTCATTAAATGTGCTGATGCAGCATGACTTTGCGCGAAAGCTGGCTTACAACAGACCCCGCAAGTGGTATGCACACTCACCCGTAACGACGGCCCGGCCGTCCCTGGAAGGACTTCATGCGCACCGAATCGACTTCGTACCGCCCGTCCAACCGGCTATCCGGATCTCTGTTCGCAACTGGTCTGGCACTTTGCCTGACCACTTCCACGGCACAGGCCGCCAGCTGGCTGGTCCACGATGCAACCGAGTTCAGTACCGCCGCGGCCGCGCTGCTGCCCGGCGACGAAATCGTGCTGGCCGACGGCACCTGGACTGACACCCGCCTGCTGTTGAAAGGCCAGGGCACGGCCGCCGCGCCGATCACCCTGCGTGCGCAGACGCCGGGCAAGGTGATCCTCAGCGGGCGCTCGGACCTGCGCCTGGCAGGCAGCTACCTGCAGGTCTCCAACCTGGTGTTCCGCGATGGCTACACGCCCGGCGATGCCGTGGTCGCGTTCCGCGAATCGAGCAAGGCCGTGGCCAGCCACAGCCGGGTGACCGGCCTGGTCATCGACGACTACACCAACCCCGATGGCAGTGACCAGGACTACTGGGTGTCGCTGTATGGCAGCCACAACCGGCTGGACCACAGCCAGCTGCGCGGCAAGACCAACGCCGGCCCCACCGTGGTGGTGGTGCGCGATGCCACCCAGGGCCTGGACAACCAGCACCGCATCGACCACAACTGGTTCGGTCCGCGCCCGCTGCTGGGCGTCAACGGCGGCGAGACGATCCGCGTCGGCACCAGCGATACCTCGCTGAGCGACTCCAACAGCACCGTGGAAAACAACTGGTTCGAGGGCTGCGACGGCGAGACCGAGATCGTCTCCAACAAGTCCGGCGGCAACACCTACCGCGGCAATGTCTTCTACCGCTCGGCCGGGGCACTGACCCTGCGCCACGGCAACGGCAACCGGGTGATCGACAACGTCTTCCTCGGCGATGACAAGGCCGGCACCGGCGGCGTGCGCATCATCAATGCCGACCAGACCGTCAGCAACAACTACTTCGAGCGCCTGGCCGGTTCCAGCAACCGCTCGGCGCTGGCGGTGATGGATGCACAGGCCAGCCCGCCGCTGTCCGGCTATGCGCCGGTGGTCAACGCGACCATCAGCCGCAACACCTTCGTAGACGTGGCGAAGATCAGCTTCGGCGTCGGCCATGACACTGCCAACGGCATCGACGTGGCCGCCAGCAACAGCCGCTTCAGCGCCAACCTGATGGTCAACCGCAACAACAAGAACCCGCCCAACGCCGCGAGTTCGCTGGCCGGCATCGCCTTCAGCGGCAACGTGCAGTCGCCGCAGGCAAGCACGGTATTTCCCAGCGGCGTCGAAAGCCGCAGCGTGACCCTGCAGCAGGCCGCCAGCGGCCTGTGGACGCCCACCCCTGCCCTGCCCGCCACTGGCGCCGATCCGGCGCTGGCGATGACCGCACGCGAGGCCACGGGGGTGGACTGGTATCCCAAGGTGGGCGAGGTTGCCCTGTCCCGCACCAGCACCGGAGTTGATCGATGAGGTTGCAGCCGCTGTTCGTTTCCCTGGCCCTGGCCGTCCCCTTTGCCCTGCTGCCAGCCGCGCCGTTGCTGGCGGCCCCGGCCGCTGCCGCGCGCCAGGCCGACACCGCGCCCGTGCTGGTGACCACCGCGCAGTGGCAGCAGATGGCCAGCGAAGGCAGCCGCTACCCGTGGTTCGCCAAGGAGCAGGCACGCACCGAAGCATCGCTGAAGAAGATGATGAAGGCCGGCATCGACGTGCCGGTGCCCAAGGACAAGGGCGGCGGCCGTACCCATGAACAGCACAAACGCAACTACCAGGCACTGCTGGCGGCCGGCACGCTGTACCGACTGACCGGCGACAAGGCCTACGTCGATTATTCGCGCGACATGCTGCTGCAGTACGCCCAGCTGTACCCCACGCTGGGCCCGCACCCGGAAGGCCGTGGGCAGATTCCCGGCCGCGTGTTCTGGCAGGTGCTCAACGATTCGGTGTGGCTGGTCAATGCCATCCAGGGCTATGACGCGGTGCGCGACGCGCTGTCCGCGCAGGACCGGCAGACGATCGAATCGAAACTGTTCCGGCCGATGGCCGAGTTCCTGGTCAGCGAGCCGAAGAACTACGACCAGATCCACAACCACGCCACCTGGGCGGTGGCCGCCACCGGCATGACCGGCTATGTGCTGCGTGACCAGGAGCTGGTGGAGAAATCGCTGCGCGGCAGCCAGAAGGACGACCAGTTCGGCTTCCTGCGGCAGATCGACCTGCTGTTCTCGCCCGATGGTTACTACGAGGAAGGCCCGTACTACCAGCGCTACGCACTGGCGCCGTTCCTGCTGTTTGCCAACGCCATCGAACGCAATGAGCCGCAGCGGAAGATCTTCGCGCGCCGCGACGGCGTGCTGCTGAAGGCCGTGGATGTGCTGGTGCAGACCAGCTACGACGGCCTGTTCTTCCCCATCAACGATGCGATCCTGGACAAGGGCATCGACACGGAAGAACTGGTGGCGGGCATCGGCATCGCCTATGCGCGTACCGGCGATGACCGCCTGCTGTCGGTGGCCCAGCAGCAGAAACGCCTGCTGCTCTCGCCCGAAGGCCTGCAGGTGGCGCAGGCGCTGGCGGCCAACAAGGCCAAACCTTTCGATTACAGACCGATGCTGCTGCGCGATGGCCCCGACGGCGACCGCGGTGGCCTGGCGATCCTGCGCATGAACGGCGAGGACGGCCAGGCGCTGGTGCAGAAGGACACCATGCAGGGCATGGGCCACGGCCACTTCGACAAGCTCAACTGGCTGTTCTACGACAACGGCAAGGCCGTGGTGACCGACTACGGCGCAGCGCGCTTCCTCAACGTGGAAGCCAAGCGCGGCGGTATCTACCTGGCCGAGAACCGCAGCTGGGCCAAGCAGACCGTGGCCCACAACACGCTGGTGGTGGACGAGCAGAGCCACTTCAAGGGTGACTGGAAGCGCGGCGAGGAGCATGCACCGCAGGTGCGCTTCTTCCAGGCCGACGCCGATACCCAGATCGCCTCGGCGACCATGCGCGATGCCTACCCCGGCGTGGTGTTCACCCGCACCCAGGCGCTGCTGCGCCATCCCGAATTGGGCCTGCCAGTGGTGCTGGACCTGCTGCAGGTGCACGGCGACAAGGCCGCGCGCTACGACCTGCCGCTGCATTTCAACGGCCACATCGTCACCACCGGTTTCGAGGCCGAACACTTCACCAGCCAGCGCCCGGTGCTGGGCAAGGACAACGGCTACCAGCACCTGTGGCTGGACGCACGCAGCAAGTCCGGCAGCGAGCCACGCACGCTGGCCTGGCTGCTGGACGGCCGCTTCTACACCTACCGCTTCGGCAGCAGCGCACCCGCGCAGGCGCTGCTGGTGGAAAGCGGTGCCAACGATCCCGAATTCAACCTGCGCCGCGAGCCGGCCCTGCTGCAGCGCGTGGAAGGCCAGAAGGACGTGACCTTCTTCAGCGTGCTCGAGCCGCATGGCGAGTACAACGGCACCGCCGAGTACGTGCACGGCGCCGACAGCCGCATCAAGGAGATCGTGCGCACCCGCGGCAGCGATGCCGAGGTGATCGAGCTGCGCCTGGCCAGTGGCGCCCGCATCGCGCTGGGCGTGGCCGATGACAGCAGCGCCAAGGGCGAGCACAGCGTGACCGTCGATGGCCACGCCTACCGCTGGAGCGGCAGCCACGCGCGCATGGACCGCAGCAAGGGTGACGTGCGATGAACGGCCCTTCGGCGGTGTCCAGCCTGCGCAAGGTGCCGGTGCGTTCGGCGGTGCGCTGGCTGATCGTCGGCCTGATCGCCGTGGCCACGGTCATCAACTACATCGACCGCAATGCACTGGCGGTGATGTGGCCGGAAATCGCCAAGGAAGTGGGCGCGACCAAGGATGACTACGCGCTGCTGGTGACGGTGTTCATGCTGTTCTACGCCGCCGGCCAGTTCCTGTTCGGCCGCCTGTTCGACATGATCGGCACGCGCCTGGGTTTTGCCCTGTCGATCAGCGTGTGGTCGATCTCCATCGCCCTGCATTCGATCACCCATTCGATGCTGTCTTTCAGCCTGGTGCGGGCGATGCTCGGCATCAGCGAAGCCGGGGCGTGGCCGGGCGCGGTGAAAGCGAACGCCGAGTGGTTCCCGGCGCGCGAACGCGCACTGGCGCAGGGCGTGTTCAACGCCGGTGCGTCGATCGGCGCGATCGTCTCCGCACCGGCCATCGCCGGCCTTTACCTGTGGCTGGGCTGGCGCGGCACCTTCGTGCTGGTCGGTGCCATCGGCTTCCTGTGGCTGCTGCCATGGCTGTTCGTCTACCGTGCCGGGCCGGACAAGCACCCCTGGGTGAGCGATGCCGAGCGCCGCTTGATCATGGAAGACCAGGCCGGGCAGCGCGACGCCACCGCACCGAAGGTGAGCGTGCGTTCGCTGCTGGCCCACCGGCAGAGCTGGGGCATGCTCGCCTGCCGCTTCCTGCTGGACCCGATCTGGTGGCTGTTCGTGTCCTGGCTGCCGATCTACCTGGCCGAGACCTTCGGCTTCGACATCAAGCAGATCGGCCTGTTCGCCTGGGTGCCATTCGTGGGCGCGATGCTGGGCAGCCTCAGCGGCGGCTGGTTGTCCGGGCGCCTGATCCGCGCCGGCCAGAGCGTGGACCGCGCACGCAAGCTGTCCATCACCCTGGGCTGCGTGATCATGGCCCCTGCCCTGCTGGGCGCGGTGCTGGCCAACCAGCCGTTGTTTGCCGTGCTGGCGATTGCCGCCGTGCTGTTCGGCTTCCAGGTGGCCATCGGCAACATCCAGACGCTGCCGGGCGACCTGTTCGACGGCCGTTCGGTCGGCACGCTGGCCGGCCTGGGCGGCCTGGCTGCGGTGGCCGGCACGCTGATCACCACCTGGCTGGTGCCGGTGCTGACCCGCCATTCCTACGCCCCGATCTTCATCCTCGTCGCCGCACTGGTGCCGCTGTCGCTGGCCGCGCTGTGGTGGTGGACCGGCCCCATCCACAAGCTCGACCGCCGTGGCGGCTGAGCCTGTTTTTTCCCTTCATTCCCCCGCAAACCAAGGAGTTTCCCGCATGTCGTTCCAGGACAAGGTGGCCATCGTCACCGGTGGTGGCCGTGATATCGGCCGTGCCGTCTCGATCAAGCTGGCCGCGGCCGGCGCACGCGTCTGCATCAACTACGCCAACGATGAAGCCAGCGCCAACGAGACACTGGCGCAGATCCAGGCCGCCGGTGGCCAGGCCATCGTGCATCGCGCCGACGTGACCGATGCTGCCGCCGTGGCTGGCCTCGTCGCTGCCACCCAGGCCGCCTTCGGCGAGCGCATCGACCTGCTGGTGAACGTGGCCGGCGGCATGGTGCAGCGCCGTCCGCTGGCCGAGATCGACCCCGCGTTCTTCCACACGGTGATGGACCTCAACCTGACGTCCACCTACCTGACCACCCACGCGGTCGTGCCGCACATGGGCGAAGGCGCAGCCATCGTCAATTTCGCCTCGCAGGCCGGCCGCGATGGCGGTGGCCCGGGCGCGTCGATCTACGCCACCGCCAAGGCCGCCGTGATGACCTTCACCCGCGCCATGGCCAAGGAACTGGGGCCGAAGGGCATCCGCGTGAATGCGCTGTGCTGCGGCATGATCGCCACCCGCTTCCATGATGAATTCACCAAGCCGGAAGTGCGCACCGCGGTGGCCGGCAACACCCCGCTGCGCCGCCAGGGCGTGCCGGACGAAGCGGCCGATGCCGCGGTGTTCCTGGCCTCCGACGCAGCGGCGTTCATCACCGGTGCGAACCTGGACGTCAACGGCGGCACCTACTTCTCCTGACCTGAGCGGACACCTGCCCATGCAGCGCTGGATCACCCTGCTTTCGCTGGCCATCGGCACTGCCGTGGCCGCCCCTGCGGCCCTGGCCGCACCGGTCTGGGTCACTGCCTGGACCGCCTCGCCGGCACCGGACCGCAAGGACGGAACGCCGGCGGCACCGGTGCAGTTCGCTGCGCAGACGGTGCGCCAGGACATCCGCGTCGGCAGCCGTGGCGAGGCGTTGCGCCTGCGCATCAGCAACGAGCTGGGTGATGCACCGCTGCGCGTGGAGGACATCCACGTGCGGCTGAAGGATGGCAGGGCGGCGGCCCTGCCGGTCACCGTCGATGGCCGCCGCGCCATCGACGTGCCGGTGGGTGCGGCGCTGCTGAGCGATCCGCTGGCGTTGCCGGTGGCGGCGCTGCAGGAGATCGGCGTGACCGCGTATTTCCCGCAGCCGACCCGGCCCGCGGTGCGACGCACCGTGGTGCGCGTAGTCGATGGCAAACAGGAAGCGGTGGCCGACACGGTCCGCGTCAGCTACCAGCAGAATGTGTTTTCGGCGGTACTGGTGCAACGTGAGCAGCGGCCGTCGGTGATTGTCGCCCTGGGCGATTCGATCACCGAGGGCGCGACGGCCACGCGCGGCTCCTTCAACCAGTGGCCCGAGCGCCTGGCGCAGCGCCTGCAGCAGGCCTGCCCGGACCGCTTCGTGGTGCTCAACCAGGGCATCAGCGGCAACAAGCTGCTGGACCATGGCCGCAGCCACAGCGCGCTGTCACGCCTGGACCGCGACGTGATCGCAGTGGCCGACGCCGACCAGGTCATCCTGTTCGAAGGCATCAATGACATCCGCCACGGCGGCGGGGCGCAGCCGCTGCCCGGGCGCAACGCCCCGGACATGCTGCTGGGCTACCAGCAGGTGGCCGCGCGCCTGCACGCGCATGGCATCCGCGCCTACCTGGGCACGCTGACGCCGTTCGGTGGCTCGGAGCGCTATGAACCGGTTTCCGCCACCACCCGTGCCTCGATCAACCAGTGGGCGCGCGGCAAGGACAGCGGCTTCGATGGCGTGGTCGATTTCGATGCCGCCCTGCGCGACCCGAAGCAGCCGGAATCGCTGCCGGCCAACATCACCCGCGACCACCTGCACCCGAACGATGAAGGCTACCGCCGCATGGCCGAAGCGATCGACCTGGAGATGCTGGGGTGCAAGGCCCCGCGCTGACGTGGGTTGGTAGAGTCGAGCTTGCTCGACTCTACGGAAAGTCAAAAGCAGCCGGGCATGGCTCGGCTCTACAACGGCCGAACACGGCAAGGCGCATGATGTAGTCGGTCATCGCCCCGGAGCACGTGCATGTCCCGCTTCGCCAGCTTCCGCGAGTTCTACCCGTTCTACCTGGACGAACACCGCCATCCGGTCTCGCGACGCCTGCACTTCATCGGCAGTTGTGGCGTACTGCTGCTGGTGGCCGCAGCGCTGCTGCGCGGCCAGCCGATGCTGCTGCTCGCGGCACTGGCATGCGGCTATGGGTTCGCCTGGGTCGGCCATTTCTTCTTCGAGAAGAATCGCCCGGCTACCTTCCGCCACCCGCTGTACTCGTTCGTCGGCGACTGGGTGATGTTTGCCGACATCCTGCGCGGCCGGATCAGGTGGTGACCCGTTTTGTAGAGTCGAGCCATGCTCGACTGCTTTTGGCAGAGGCAGCCGAGCATGGCTCGGCTCTTATCTCTTCCGAGTCTGGCACCTTAGGTGCCGAGAGCCCGGCGCGGACGACCGTTCGGCTCTAGGTCTTTTCGATCGCTCTGTAGCAAGGATCTCCGCGCCGGTTTCTCCCTGATCGCTCGATCAACTGTTCGGGCGGATCAGGGAGAAACCGGCGCGGAGATCCTTGCTACAGAGCGATCGAAAAGACCTAGAGCCGAACGGTCGTCCGCGCCGGGCTCTCGGCACCTAAGGTGCCAGACTCGGAAGAGATAAGAGCCGAGCCCGCGCTCGGCTCCCCGGTATCACGTCCGGAAACCGGATACCTTCAGAACGCGCTGATCCCGGTCAGCTCGCGGCCGATCACCAGCTGGTGCACGGTCTCGGTGCCTTCATAGGTGATCACCGATTCCAGGTTCAACGCATGCCGGATCGCCACGTGTTCGGTGGTGATGCCGGCGCCGCCGAGCAGGTCACGGCATTCGCGGGCGATATCAATGGCCATGCGGCAGTTGTTCCACTTGGCCAGGCTGACCTGCTGCGGCTGCAGCTGCCCCGCTTCCTTCAACCGGCCCAGCTGCAGCGCCAGCAGCTGCGCGGTGGTGATCCGGCGGGCCATTTCGGCCAGCTTGATCTGCGCACTCTGGGTGGCGGCCAGCGGGCGGCCGAACAGCACGCGCTCCTTGGCATAGCCCAGTGCTTCATCCAGGCAGGCGATGGCCGAACCGATCGGCCCCCAGCTGATGCCGAAGCGGGCCTGGGTCAGGCAGCCCAGCGGCCCCTTCAGCCCCTTCACGTTCGGCAGGCGGTGGCTGTCGGGCACGCGCACGTCGTCGAAGTACAGCGCACCGGTGAGCGAGGCGCGCAGGCTCATCTTGTGCTTGATCTCCTGCGTGGTGAAACCGGCCATGCCCTTTTCCAGCACGAAGCCCTGGATGCCGTCCTCGGTCTGCGCCCAGACGATGGCCAGGTCGGCCACCGGGCCGCTGGTGATCCACATCTTGCTGCCGGTGATGCGCCAGTCGCTGCCGTCGCGCACCGCGCGGGTCTTCATGCTGGCCGGGTCGGAGCCGCCGTGCGCCTCGGTCAGGCCGAAGCAGCCGATCAGTTCGCCGCGCGCCATCGCCGGCAGCCATTGGCGGCGCTGTTCCTCGCTGCCGTAGGCGTAGATGGGGTGCATGCACAGCGAGCTCTGCACCGACACGAAGCTGCGCAGGCCGGAATCGCCGCGCTCAAGCTCCTGGCAGATCAGGCCATAGCTGACCGCGCCGAGGTCGCCGCCGCCGTACTCGGCCGGCAGCGTCGCGCCGAGCAGGCCCAGCGCCGCCACTTCCGGCACCAGCTCCTCGGGGAAGCGGGCCTGGTCGAAGGCATCGCCGATGATGGGCAGCACGCGCTCGTTGGTGAAGCGGGCCACGCTGTCCTGCACCGCGCGCTCTTCCTCGCTGAGCAGGGAACGGACATCGAACAGATCGTACGGATGCAAAGCCATGGCACTCACGCGCAGTCAGGACCCGGCCATTGTCGGTCATCCGGGCAGGGTTGGTGCGCCGGTAGGGGCCGACCTTGGTCGGCGCTGGCGCTTCTGCTCGCGCCAACCAAGGTTGGCGACTACCAGAACCATCGTTCGCTGCAGGGTGGTCGGCTGCCGAAGCCATCGTTCGCTGCAATGCAGCAATCGCGACGTGAATATCTGCGATCTAGCTCGATCACGCGCGTCCCGGTACCCTGACACATTCAAACAACCGTTTCGCTCGTGGCCGCACGCGCGATTCCCAGGCACCGCCGGTGGCCCCGATGCCGGCCCTACCCACGAGTCATGCAATCGATGAGCGCTGAAGCCAACGCCCTGCCCCCGCGTGAAGTAATGGAATTCGACGTGGTGATCGTCGGTGCCGGCCCGGCCGGCCTGGCCACCGCGATCCGCCTGCGCCAGCGCGCGGTGGAAGCCGGCCGCGAGCTGTCGGTGTGCGTGCTGGAAAAGGGCTCCGAGCCGGGCGCGCACGTGCTGTCCGGTGCGGTGATGGACCCGCGCGCGCTGACCGAGCTGTTCCCCGACTGGGCCGAGCGCGGTGCGCCGCTGAAGCAGAAGGTCACCCGTGACGAATTCCTGTTCCTCAGCGAGACCGGCGCGCGCAGCACGCCGCATGCACTGCTGCCGGAGTGCTTCCACAACGACGGCAACTACATCATCAGCCTGGGCGAAGTGACCCGCTGGCTGGCGCAGCAGGCCGAGGCGCTGGAAGTGGCGATCTTCCCCGGCTTCGCCGCCGCCGAAGTGCTGTATGGCGACAACGGCGAAGTGATCGGCGTGGCCACCGGCGACATGGGCATCGAGAAGGACGGCACCATCGGTCCGGCCTTTGAACGCGGCATGGCCCTGCATGCGAAGTACACGATCTTCGGCGAAGGCGCGCGCGGCCACCTCGGCCGCCAGCTGATTGCCCGCTACAAGCTCGATGAAGGCAAGGACCCGCAGGCCTACGGCATCGGCATCAAGGAGCTGTGGCAGATCGACCCGGCCAAGCATGAGCCGGGCCTGGTGGTGCATGCCGCCGGCTGGCCGCTGGACAACGACACCTATGGCGGCGCATTCCTGTACCACGCCGACGGCGGCAAGGTCGCCATCGGCTACGTGGTCGGCCTGGACTACCGGAACCCGTGGCTGAGCCCGTTCGAGGAATTCCAGCGCTTCAAGACCCACCCGTCCATCCGCAAGCACCTGGAAGGCGGCACCCGCATCGGCTACGGCGCACGTGCCATCACCGCCGGCGGCCTGATGTCGTTGCCGAAGACGGTGTTCCCCGGTGGCGCGCTGGTCGGCTGCGAGGCCGGCTACCTCAACGTCAGCCGCATCAAGGGCAGCCACGCCGCGATCAAGACCGGCATGCTGTGCGCCGATGCGGCCTTCGATGCCCTGGCCGCCGACCGCCAGCACGATGAACTGGATGCCTACCCGAAGGCCTTCGAAGCAAGTTGGCTGCACGCCGAGCTGCAGCAGGCCAAGAACTTCAAGCAGTGGTTCAAGAAGGGCCAGACCGTGGCCACGCTGATGACCGGCATCGAGCAGTGGCTGCTGCCCAAGCTGGGCGTGCGCAACCCGCCGTGGACCCTGCGCCACAGCACCCCGGACCACGCCTGCCTGGAACCGGCGGCCAGGCACGCGCGCATCGCCTACCCCAAGCCCGATGGCGTGCTGACCTTCGATCGCCTCAGCTCGGTGTTCCTGAGCAGCACCAACCACGACGAGAACCAGCCCAGCCACCTGACGCTGAAGGACGCCAGCATCCCGGTGAAGGTGAACCTGGCCGAGTATGCCGGCCCGGAAGCGCGCTACTGCCCGGCCGGTGTCTACGAGTTCGTCGGCGAAGGCGACAGCGCGCGGCTGCAGATCAACGCGCAGAACTGCGTGCACTGCAAGACCTGCGACATCAAGGACCCCACCCAGAACATCGTCTGGGTGACCCCGCAGGGCGGCGGCGGCCCGAACTACTCGGGCATGTGAGGCTGCCGGGCTGCGACCGCATGTCGCAGCCCGCTGTCGCGGGCACACCGTTATCCTGCCCGCCCATGCGCGCCTGCCTGCCCCTGCTGCTGACCCTCGCCCTGGCCACCACGGCCTGCCAGCGCACGCCGTCGGCACCGCTGACGCCCGAACAGGTGCGCCTGCAGGCCCAGCAGCAGGCCTTCGAGATCTGTGCGGGCTGCCACACGGTCAACGCCGGCGGCATCCACCGCTTCGGCCCCAACCTGCACGGGGTCATCGGCCGCCGCGCCGGCAGCCTGCCCGATTACGCCTATTCCGATGGCATGCGCCGCGCCGGTTTCATGTGGAGCGCGCAGACGCTGGATACCTTCCTGCAGTCGCCCACCCACGTGGTGCCGGGCACGCGCATGTACAACGCCTTCCCCAGCCCCGAACGCCGCGCGCTGGTGATTGCCTTCCTGCAGGAGCAGGCCGCGCAGCCACCGGCCCCGCGGTAACCGGCGGCTCAGGGGGCCAGGCGCTGCAGCTGCTGCTGCAGGTGCTGCACGAACGCACCGACCTGCTGCAGCGCCGGTGCCGCGTCGGCATCGCTGGCCTGCTGCAGCTGCTGTTCCAGCGCCGCCGCGCGCTCGGCCAGGCCACGTGCGCCCACTGCACCCAGCGCGCCGGCCATGCGGTGCAGCTGCTGGATCGCACCGGCACGGTCCGCTTCGCCCAGCGCGCGCTGCAGCTGTGCGATGTCGGCCGTACTGGCCTGCAGCAGGCTGTCGCGCAGCTGGGTGGCTACCTGCAGTGAGCCGAAGCGCTGCTGCAGGGCGGCCAGGTCAGGCAGTTCCGCTGCCTCCGGCACTTCTGCAGCGGGCGCCGGCGCGGCGTCCGCCACCTCCACCTGCAGTGCCACCGCCTGTGGCAGCCAGCGCAGCAGCGCCTGCCGCAGCGTGGCCAGCGACAGCGGCTTGGCCAGCACGTCGTCCATGCCGGACTCACGGCAGCGCCGTGCATCATCGCTGACCACACTGGCGGTCAATGCCAGGATCGGCAGGCGCGGCTGGCCGTTGCGGCTTTCGCGCTCGCGCAGCAGGCGGGCGAAGGCAAAGCCATCCAGCACCGGCATGCGGCAATCGGTGATGACCAGGTCGAAGGGCTCGGCCGACAGGCGGTCCAGCGCCTGCTGGCCGTCGTCCACCAGCGCATGCGGTACGCCCAGCTGCTGCAGGCGCCAGGCCATCATCGCCTGGTTGGTGGGGTGGTCCTCCACCACCAGCACGCGCGCCTCGCGCAGCGCCGGTGGCAGCAGCGCGGTCTGTTCCTGTTCGGACAGCAGCGCCTGCACGTCATCGGCACGCGCCTCCACCAGCGACAGCAGCACGTCCACCCGCGTGCCCTGGCCCAGCACGCTCTGCAGGGAAATGTCACCGCCCATCTTCTGCACCAGCCGGTGGCAGATGCTCAGGCCCAGGCCGGTACCGCCGTGTTCGCGCTGGATGTGCGCGCCGGCCTGGGCAAACGGCGCGAACAGGTGCGGGATCTGAACCTCGGCGATGCCGATGCCGGTGTCCGACACGCTCAGCCGCAGCGGCTGGCCGCCCTCTGCGGTGGTGGCCCCGAGGACATCCACCTGCAGGCGCACGCTGCCCTGCGCGGTGAACTTGATGGCGTTGCTGAGCAGGTTGAAGATGATCTGCCGCAGGCGCACGCCATCGACCTCGTGCGCCTGTGCGAGCCGCGGATCGATCTCCACCTGCAGGTCCAGGCCGCGCGCGGTGGCCTGCGCCGACAGCAGGCTGCACACGCTTTCCAGCAGCGGCCGCAGCGGCGTCGGTACCGGCGCCAGCGGCAGCGCATCGGCCTCCATGCGCGAGTAGTCGAGGATGTCATCGAGGATCTGCCGCAGCATCTGCGCCGAATCCTCGATCACCCCGATGATGCGCTTCTGTTCCTGGTCCAGCGGCGAGTGCGAGAGCACTTCCAGCATGCCCAGCACGCCGCTCATCGGCGTGCGGATCTCGTGGCTCATGGTGGCCAGGAAGCGCGACTTGGCTTCCACCGCCTGTTCCGCCTCGCGTGTGGCTGCGGCCAGCGCATCGGCCTGCGCACGTGCCTCGCTCACATCCACCCAGTAGCCGCTCCAGGTCACCGCGCCGGCATCGGCCGAATAGGGGTGGGCTTCGGTGCGCACCCAGCAGGGGGGCAGGCCAACGGGTTGCACGCGGAATTCCAGCGCGAGCGGGGCGAAGTTGCGCTTGGCGACCTCGATCGTCCGCATCAGGTGCTCGCGGTCCGCTTCATCGATACAGGCCAGCAATGCGCCGGCATCGGCCATCGCCGTATCGCCGGTGATGCCGAACAGGGGCTGCATGTCGCCCGCGATGAACGGAAAACTGAGCCGGCCCTGGGCGTCATGGCGGGCCTGGTAGACAACCGCCGGCAGGTTGTCACTCACCTCCGCCAGGCGCTGCTCGACGTCACGGCGGACGGCTACTTCGCGGCGCAGGCGCACATAGCCGATCGCATGCACCAGTGCGCCGGTCAGCAGCACCAGCAGGATGGGCAGGCTCCAGCCCATGCCACCATGCAGCGCGAAGCCGTGACGGGCATCGGCGGTGAGCAGCTGATCGCGCAGCGCCTGCTTCTCGCCCTCCCCCATCTGCAGCAGCAGGCGGTCGAAGACCGTGGCCAGGGCGGCATGGTCGCGATCCACCGCCAGCGCCATCTGGTCGTTGAAGCCGGCCGGCGCCGCAATCTGCAGGTGCCCGCTGAAGCGGCTGCGCAGCAGGTGATCGACCAGCGAAAGATTGCCGACATAGACGTCAGCATCGCCGGCCTCCAGGCGCTGCAGGGCCTGTTCGGCGCTGCGCGCAGCGATGATCCTGGCATCGGGGGCTTCCTGCAGCACCCGCGCCCGCAGCCTGTCCGGGTCGGACAACAGCACGCGCTTGCCGCGCAGATCCCCCAGGCCCAGCACCGGCGGCCCGTTGACGGCTGACACGATCACGTTGGGAACCGTGAGATAGGGCTGGCTGAAGATCCAGTCCGGCCCCAGGTAATGCGAGTCGTTGGGAATGCCCATCACTGCATTGAGCTCGCCGCGGCGGGCCTTCTCCCGGGCGTCGTACCAATCGTGGCTGTCCTCGATGTCCAGCGTGGCACCCGCCGCCTGAAGGCGCTGCAGGAACTGGCCTGCCAGCCCGCCCGGCTGCCGGTACCGGTCGGCGAACGACAGCGGCGGCGCATTGGGCGGGTAGGCGATCTTCACCCGCTGCTGGAGGACCTGCTTCTCGGCCTGGCTCAGGGCCAGCTGTGCCGGCGCGGACCATTGCGGCGTGGGCAGCCAGTGCCGTGCGAAGGCATCGCGCTGTGCCTGGCTGGTACCGGCCAGGGCCACATCCAGTGCGTCGGCCAAGGGCTGCTTCACCGCAGGGACGGCGAAGTGCAGCCGCTCCGGCGGCAGATCGCTGGGGCGCAGCAGCACCACGCCGTGCAGCGACGAGCGCGCAATCAGCGCGGTCGCGACGTAGGCATTGCCGATGAAGACATCGGCCTTGTCGTCTTTGACCATCTGGAGGGCCGCAGATGTATCGTCCGCGACGATCTGCCGCGCCCGCGGGTACCGGGCGCGGATCTGCGGCCCGGTGAGGAAATCGCGCTCGATCACCACGCGCAGATCGTCCAGGTCGGGATTGCTCGACGAACGCAGATCCCCCGCGCGGCCTACCAGCGCCAAGGGCGCTTCGGCGTAGGCGGCGGTCGAGACCAGGCAGTTCGCGCGGTCGGCGTTGAGGGCGACGTTCATCACCACGTCGATTTCGCCGCGACAGGCCGCGTCCAGCACGGCACTCCAGTCCGGGTACTGGCGCGCTTCAACCTTCACGCCTAGTTGACGTGCGAAAAGCGACAGATAATCTGGGCCCAGTCCTACCTGTTGACCGTCCTTGAGTGATTCGAACGGGGGCCAGCCACTGTCATACTGGCCGACGACGATGACCGGATGTGCGGCAAGGTAGGCGCGATCCTGCGGACTGAGCAGCAATGCCCCGGGTGCCGCCTGCGCCAGCGCGCACAGGCCCAGCAGCCCCAGCAGGAAGGCCCATCCACGTACTGCCCGGTTCCGCATCTGCGATGTTCTCCCAGAAACCCGCCGGGTACCGTGCAGCTCGCGGCCGGCACCGCCTGAAAGGCCATACTAGAGCATGACCTTGCGCATCATCATCGCAGACGACCACCCGGTAGTACGCATCGGCACCCGTGCCGTGATCGAATCCAGCGGCGTGGGCCGGGTCGTCGGCGAGGCGGAAAGCGTGCAGGCCCTGATGGCCGTGCTGGCCAGCCAGCCCTGCGACATGCTGGTGACCGACTACTCGATGCCCGGCAGCGCGCAGGCCGATGGCTTCGCGATGATCGGCATGATCCGCCGGCGCTACCCCGACCTGCCGGTGCTGATGCTCAGCGTGTCCAACAACCTGGCCATCCTGCGCATGGTGCTGGACAGCGGCGTGCTCGGCCTGGTCGACAAGGGCTCGTCGATGGACGAACTGCCGCAGGCCATCCAGACGGTGTATCGCGGCCAGCCCTACATCAGCCGCAGCCTGCGCGAGCGGGTGGAGGAAGCGGGCAGCTGGCGCATGCGCGAGGGCGATGGCAAGCCGCTGTCGCCACGTGAAGTGGAAGTGCTGCGCCTGCTGGGCACTGGAATGACGGTGAAGGAAATTTCCGTGCAGCTGCACAAGAGCGTCAGCACCATCAGCCGGCAGAAGGGCGATGCGATGCTCAAGCTGGGGCTGAAGGGCGACGCCGAGCTGTTCGACTACCTGCGTGACGGCAAAATCTGAATCCTTCCCCTCTGGCGATTGAACTTTCAGGCAGGCTTCATGCCGTTTGACGCTAGATGAATGCGCACGCCGCACGGTGTACACGCGCAATGTTCCGACAATGTTGGAAGCCCAGCGTGGACATCACGGCAGCCGGGGCGCCCCCGCCCTCCCTGCCCACCGTGGCATGCCCAGACAGGAGAACCGAACATGATCAGTACGTCCGCAATCAGCTTCCGTGGCCTGGCGATGGCGCTTGCCCTGCTGGCCGGCGTGGCCGTGGTCAGCGATGCCAGCGCGATGTCGAGGAAGGACAAGCGCACCGTGGTCGGTGCGGTGGTGGGCGGCGTGGCCGGCCATCTGATCTCCAACGGCGACCCGACCGCGACCGTCGGCGGCGCCGTGGCCGGTGGTGCGATCGGCAACCTGACCACCAAGGACCACCACGACCGCCGCTACGACCGTCGCTATGACAACCGTCGTTACGACCGCGGCTACAACCGTGGTTACAGCCGCGGCTACCACGACCGTGGCCATGACCGCCGCCATTACCATGACCGTGGCCGTCATCGCGGCTGGTAAGCGCAGCATTCCCTGGTGATCCAGGCAACGGGCAGGTCGCTGACCTGCCCGTTTTCGTTCCCGCCTGCCGGTTGCGTCCGCCGCGCCCATGGCGTTGAATGCGCAGCCTTGGTGATTCCTTTCCGGGCAGCGGCTGCGGCATGACTTCTTCCCCCCATCGCGTGCAGGGCCTCAACAACGACGAGGTCGCTGCCGACTGGCCGGCGATCAGCGCCGACGAAGTCGCGTGGCTGCGCACCCGGTACCCGGCGCTGGCAGCGGACAGCACGCTGCACTGGCACAGCCCGCGCCCGCTGTCGGCAGCGGCGATCATCGAAGGCGCGATGGGCCGGGTGTTCATCAAGCGCCACCACCACAGCGTGCGCAGCGCCGCCTGCCTGCAGGAAGAACACCATTTCATCGCCCACTTGGCCGCACACGGCGTGCCGGTGGTGCAGGTCCTGGCCGCCGCTGACGGTGCTACGGCGGTCGAGCACGGACCGTGGACCTATGAACTGCATGCGGCCGGTGCCGGCGCGGACCTGTACCGCGACGCGGTGTCGTGGTCGCTGCTGACCGACAGCGCGCAGGCGCGGCAGGCCGGGCGCATGCTGGCACGCCTGCACCAGGCGTCGGCCAGCTACGCGGCGCCCCAGCGCAGCACCCACATCCTGGTGGCGCGCGATGACCTGATCCGCGCCGATGACCCCATTGCCGCGCTGCAGGCCGACCTGCCAAACCGGCCTGGGCTGGCCCGCTACCTGGCGCGCATTCCCTGGCAGGCGCAGCTGCGCGCCGACGTGCTGCCCTGGCATGCGGGCCTGGCGGCGCGCCTGCGTGATGAGCCACGGCTGTGGGCCCACAACGACTGGCACGTCTCCAACCTGCTGTGGGATGCCGACGGCGCGGTGGCCACCGTGCTGGATTTCGGCCTGGCCTCGCCCACCAGCGCGCTGTTCGACCTGGCTACGGCCATCGAGCGCAATGCGGTGGCCTGGCTGGAACTGGAGCGTGGTGCCGACGCCGTGCGCATCGACATCGCCCTGGCCCTGCTGCAGGGCTACCGCGAGGTGCTGCCACTGTCGGCCGGGCGCGTGCAGCTGCTGGCCGACCTGCTGCCGATGGTCCATTTCGACTTCGCACTGTCCGAAGTGGAGTACTTCGAAGGCATCACCGGCTCCACCGCCAATGCCGACGTGGCGTGGCAGCCGTTCATGCTGGGGCATCCGGCATGGTTCCACAGCGAGGCAGGACAAGGGCTGCTACGGGCACTGCGCGCGGCGGCGTGAGGGCAGGTGCCGGGGTCAGAGCCCTTTCCGTTGGAAAGGGCTCTGACCCCATTCCGGGCGGGCGCTGCGTCGGGGTCGGAGCCCTTTCCTGCGGAAAGGGATCCGACCCCTCGCTCGCAAATCGCCGGCATTTGTAGTGAAATGGTCACCTGAAGCGGGGGTGCCTGGATTGCCAGGCTGAGAGAGTCCCTTGGAACCTGATCCGGTTTGCACCGGCGTAGGGAGCTTTGAGCAGCAGTCGCACCCCCGGTCCGGGCAGGTGCGTCCGTGCGCCGTCGCTTCGTCTCCCTTGCTGTCAGAAGACGAACCGAATGAACCGCTGCCTGCGCCCCACCCTGCTCGCCCTTGCCCTCTGCGCCGCCCTGCCGCTGCACGCCAGCGCAGCCGAGGCGTCGCCCGACGTGGCCGCCCCCGGCGCCGAACGCACGCCGACCGAACTGGCCGCCGTGCGCGTGCAGGCCGGCAAACCCGCCGGCGATACGTCGCGCGCCAATGCCTTCGGTGGCGGCAGCTGGCAGGACACGCCGGCCTCGGTGAACGTGCTGGACCGCGACTACCTCGACCGCCGCCAGGTGCGCTCGCTGTCCGAGCTGGCCAGCAACGATGCGTCGCTGGGCGATGCCTACGCGCCGGTCGGCTACTACCAGAACATCGCCATCCGCGGCTTCGCCCTGGATGCCGCCACCGGCTACCGCTTCAACGGCCTGGCCATCGCCGGCGAACAGCGCCTGGCGCTGGAGAACGTGCAGGAAGTGCAGATCCTCAAGGGTGAAGCGGGCCTCGCCGCCGGCGTGATGGCTCCGGGCGGCATCATCAACTACGTGGGCAAGCGCCCGGCCGAAGTGCGCACCGTCACCCTGGGCACCGATTCGGAAGGCTCGCGCTATGTCGCCGCCGATATCGGCCACTGGATCACGCCGCGGTTTGGCGTGCGTCTCAATGCCGCCTGGGATGCCAGCGATTCCTACGTCGAGCACGCCGATGGCAACCGCAATTTCTACTCACTGGCGGCAGACTGGCTGATCGGCGAACGCGGCAAGCTGGAAGTGGATGCCAACTACCAGACCAGCACGCAGCGCTCGGTGTCCGGCTACCAGCTGCTGGGCGCCAGCGAGCTGCCGCGCGGCGTCGACCGCAAGCACCTGCTCGGCTACCAGCCGTGGCAGCGCCCGGTGGATATCGCCAGCACCAACATCACCGCACTGCACACCTACGATTTCAACGAGCGCTGGCAGTCGCGCGTGTCGGTGGGCTACAGCCGCTCGGTCATCGATGACAACGTGGCCTTCGCCTATGGCTGCTACTACACCGCGCAGTGCGCCGATGGCAGCACGCCGGGCAACTACTTCGCGCCCAATGGCGACTACGACATCTACGACTACCGCAGCCCGGACGACACCCGCCGCAACCAGCAGGCGCGCGCCGAACTGCGCGGCCGCTTCGACACCGGCAGCATCAGCCACGAACTGACCGTCGGCGCCGACCATTTCCGCCGCACCGTCGACCGCCGCCCCAGCGTCAACGAGTACGTGGGCAGCGCCAACATCCACGACGCACAGGTGCCGGTGTACACGCCCTCGCCGCTGCAGCCAGGCCCGTCCGCGCGCCGCCTCGACAGCCGCCAGACGTCCGTGTTCGCGCTGGACCGCATCAGCCTCGGTGATGACTGGCAGTGGCTGGCCGGTGGCCGCTTCGTGCGCCTGGACGAGCGTGCCTATGACAAGCGCGGCACCCCGCAGCGGCAGAGCCGCCTGTCGCGCTTCCTGCCGCAGACCGCGCTGGTGTGGAAGGCCAACGACCAGCTCAACGTCTACGGCAGCTACGTGCGCGGCATCTCGCTGGGCCAGGAGGCCCCGTTCTGGACCTCCAATGCCGATGAGTTCCTGCCGTCGGTGCAGTCGCGGCAGCTGGAAGTGGGCGTGAAGTACGTGCCGGCCGACACACTGACCGTGGGCGCGGCACTGTTCCGCATCGCCCAGCCGTACCAGTTCGCCCAGCCGGACGACAGCGAGGCCGGTTACACCTTCGTGCAGCAGGGTACGCAGACCCACACCGGCCTGGAGCTGACCGCCAACGGCCAGCTGACCGATGCCCTGCAGATCGTGGCCAGTGCCAGCGTGCTGCAGGCGCGTGCGCGCGATGCCGGTACGCCGGCCTATGAAGGCCATCAGCTGGTGAACGTACCCAAGGTGCGTGCCAGCGTGCACCTGGCCTATGCGCTGCCCTTCGTGCAGGGCCTGGACGTGACCGGCGGCTGGCGCTATGCCTCCTCCAACGTCGCCCGTGCCGATGGTGGCGTGCGCGCGCCGGACTACTCGGTGTTCGACGCCGGCCTGCGCTTCCAGCACCGCCTGCACGAACGTGCGGTGACCTGGAACCTGTCGGTGGACAACGTGTTCAACCGCTTCTACTGGCGCGATACCGGCAGCAGCGGTGGTGATTACTACCTGTTCCCCGGCGCACCGCGGCAGGCCCGCCTGTCGGTGACGTTCGCGCTGTGAGCGGCGTCCTGCTCGAGTGGACTGCAGCGCTGTGCAGCGTGCTCGGCGTCTGGCTGATGGCCCGGCGGCGGCTGGTGGCGTGGCCGGTGGGCCTGCTGTCGGTGGCGCTGTATGGCCTGGTGTTCGCCGAGGCCAAGCTGTACTCGGACACGCTGCTGCAGGTCGCCTTCGGTGGCTTCCTGGTCTATGGCTGGATCAACTGGCGCCAGCATGCCGCCGACGAGGGCAGCATCCGCATCGTGCCGCTGGCGCGCGGCAAGGCGCTGCGCGACCTGGCCCTCGGCCTGTGCGGTGGCATCGCCCTGGGCACCGCCATGCACACCTTCACCGATGCGGCGCTGCCGTGGCTGGATGCGATGCTGACCGCGCTCAGCCTGGTCGGCCAATGGTGGCAGGCGCGCCGCCACGTGGCGTGCTGGTGGGTGTGGATCGCGGTGGACGTGGTCTACGTGGGCACGTACCTGTTCAAGTCGCTGCACGTGACCGCGGCGCTGTACGTGTTCTTCCTGGGCCTGGCGGTGTTCGGCCTGCGCGCGTGGAGCGCTGCGGCGCGCGAGCAGGAGCTTCGGTAGTCGCCAACCTTGGTTGGCGCATCCGTGCTGATCAGAAGATCATCCACGCGTGGCGTGGATCTACTGGGTCAGGGCCAGGCCCAGGCGCAGCGGTTGGCGCATGTCTGCCGGGGGTGCCTCGGCCAGCGGCGTGGCCTGCAGGGTGGTGCGCAGGTCCGCATCAACACCGGCATCGCCCAGGCTGTCGAACTCCAGCTTCGAGATGCGGCCATCGCCCGCGATCCACACACTGACCACCAGCGGCGCGGGGGTGGCCGACGCCGGCTGCGCCTGCATCCATTCCAGTACCCGCTGCACGTGCGGGTCCCCGGGCTGCTGCAGGCGCTGCTGCAACTGCCCGCCCACCGCGGCGGCATAGGCCATCCAGTGTGCCGGCGCTTCCTGTGCGGCCACCGGGCCGCTGCCCAGCGCCAGCAGCCCCAGCAGGGATGCCAGTGGTCGCCACCAGCGCCGTGCACCCGGTCGTTTGCCTGCAGAAGCCATGCCTGCCCGTCCTTGTCGTCCAGCCGCCCATGGTCGTCGCGGCAGATGACAGGTCGATGGCGGCGGTGGTGGGTTACTCGCCCAGGTCGGCCAGCACCCTGCGCGAGGGCGCGAAGAAGGTGACGCCGGTGGTGGCGGTGGAGAAATCCAGGATGCGGTCGTGCAGCGGCGCGGGGTTGCCGATGAACATGCGCTCGAGCATCTGCTCGATCACCCACAGGCGGCGCGTGTAACCGATGAAGTAGGTGCCGTACTCGCCGCGGCCCGGGTTGGCGAAGGGCATGTTGTCGCGCAGGATCTCGTGTTCGCCGTCGGCATCCTCGATGGTGCAGAGCGTCTTGTGCGATTTCTGCGCGTCGGCCGGGGCATCGTCCAGTTCGATGTTGTCGTGCTTGGTGCGGCCGATGATGGCCTCCTGCGCCTCGGTCTTCTGGGCGCGCCAGGCATCGAGGTTGTGCAGATACTTCTGCACCACCACGTAACTGCCGCCGGCATGCTCGGGGTCTTCGTCGCCGACGATGGTGGCTTCGGGCAGCGACAGCCCTTCCGGGTTGGCCGTGCCATCGACGAAGTCCAGCAGGTCACGGCCATCGAAGTAGCGGAAGCCGGCCACATCGTCGACCGTTTCCACCGCATCACCGAAGGCCATCAGCAGGTTGCGCTCGAAGGCCACGATCAGGTCCATCGTGCGCGCACGCACGTGGTACAGCAGGTCACCCGGGGTGGACACGGCAGTATGCGCAGCGCCCTTGATCTCACGGAACGGCTTCAGCTCGCGCGGCGGCGCGGTGCCCACCAACGGCGCCCACACGCGGTGGCCGATGGCCACGTTGCAGGTGAAGGTGCGCTCGATATCGCGGATGGCGGTGTTCTTGATCAGGTCATCGCTGCTGCCCAGCACCTCGCGCACCCTGGCGATGGAACCGGCATCGTCCTTCACCTTCAGCACCAGGAACGCGGCCGAGTGGGTCAACGGCGCGGTGATCTGCTGCGGCTCGTTGTCGAGGGTGTGGTTGAGGGCGGTGATCGGTGCGGGCTGGGAATTCACGGTACATCCTGCTGGCGTGGGGCGGGCGCATCGCGCGCGGCGAAGTGCGGGCGATTCTAGCGGAACACCCCTGCAAACGACGGAGCGGTTCTCAGTTCGCCACTGCACAGATGCGGCCTCGCGCGCGCAGGTGCCGCGCGATTATCCGCGGGTGATCTCGAACCGGTCCGGCCCTTGCCACGCGATACGCAGGAAGGGGCCGGCCAACAGGCCGCGCTCGCGCAGCCAGGCAAAGACTTCGGCCGGGCACCATTCGCGGCCGTCCGAAAAAGCGATGCCGCAGTCACGCAGTTCGGTGAACAGCCGTGCCTTCTCGTCATCGTCGCCGACCCCGCGCTGCAGCGTCCCGCCCTGCCCACTGAAGCCCAGTGCCAGCAGCGCGGCGCGCAGGGCTTCGTCCAGCAGGCAGACCTGCACGGCGTTGCCATCGGCGCGTTGCACATAAGCGGATACAGGCGGTTCCATGTGGGGCGTCTCCCTGGCTCCGCGCCAGTATGCCGTCGCCGGGGCCTCAGCGGAGCAGTTTCCAGCGCCACCAAGGCCGCAGGACAGCACCCGGCGGATGGATGTCAGGTTTTTCTCGCCTGTGGCGTCTTCACTCTTCAACACACCTGCCTGGAGAGCACATGCACAGCACGGACATCACTGCCGCCCCTGCCCAGCCGAACCGCACATGGCCAAGCCGGCGCCTGCTGCACTGGCTCCTGCTCAGCGCGCGCATGCTGCGACGGGCACCGCTGCGCCTGTTCCTGCTGGCACTCCTGCCGATGCTGGTGGAGATGGCGCTGCAGTTCGGCGTACCGGTGGCGGGCGTCGTACTGTCGAAACTGCTCGTGCCACTGTCGTCGATGTGGTCCTTGCTGATGCTGGACTCATTCGTCCGCAGCGGTCGCTTCGCGGCCCTACAGGCAGGCCGCCACCTGCGCGCACATGCGTCGACCGCCATCACGCTGGCGCTGCTCTCCGCACTGGTCTTCACCGGTCAGGTCGCGATGGCCGGTGTGCTGGCAGGTCCCACGGCAGCCACTGCCTTCGCCCTCGGCGATAGTGCAGTGGTGGCTGCTACGGTCAGCCGCCTGCAGATCGCCGTGGTGCTGGCCAGCGGCTTGCCACTGGCCATGTTGCTGCTGACCACCGTTCCGCGTGCACTGCTGGATGGCATGCCAGTGCTGATGGCGTTGCGCGATAACCTGCGGCTCCTGCGTGAAGCCTGGCGCCCGCTGTGTGCCTACCTGCTGCTCAACGCGGTCCTGCTGTTCGCCCTGCCGTACCAGCCGTATCTGTTGCTGCCCCTGCTGCTGCTTGGCTACGTATCCTATTGGGTCTACCGCGACGCTTTCGCGGATGACATCGGCTGAGGAGCGGCACGGTTGGGTAACACGCAGTCCCTCGATATTGCCGTCGTGCTGCAGACGCACTGGCCGATGCTTGCGCGCATGGCAGGCAGCTACACGCGCGAGCCCGCACGCCGCGACGATCTGCTGCAGGAGATCAGCATCGCGCTGTGGCAGGCACTGCCACGCTGGCGTGGCGAAGGAGGCACGTTGCGCGCATTCATTGCGCGGGTGGCACACAACCGTGCGATGGATGCGCTGGCCAACGAGCGGCGGCACCGCGTCAGCAGCCTGGACGAACAGTTGCCGGACCCCGACGCCGATCCGCTGCAGCAGGCCGCACGTGCGCAGCAGCATGACGGTCTGCTGCAGGCAGTGCGTCAGCTTCCACTGGGCCTGCGCCAGGTGGTGCTGCTGGCACTGGAAGGCTTTTCACAGCGTGAGATCGGGCAGGTGCTGGGGGTGGAAGAGAACACCGTTGCTCAGCGCCTTAGCCGTGCACGCCGGCAACTGCGCGAACGTATGGGAGAGACGCGATGAAACCGGCAACCGACAGAGACGATTGGAGTGACCTGCAGGCGCTGTGGCAGCAGCAGCCCGACGTGCCTGCGGTGGATGTCGGCGCGCTGCAGCGCGAGGCCGAGCGTCGCAGCCGCTGGATACGCCTGCGGTCTGCGCTGGAACTGCTGGTTACCGTCGCGGCCGTGGGCAACTGCATCCGCGCCCTGCTCGACCCGCGCAAGCTGATCGCCCATGGGGTGCTCTGGGGCCTGATCGTGTTCATACTGGCCTTCGCTGGCTGGATTTTCGTGCAGCGCCGCCGGCAATGGCGTAGCCGCGGTCTTGCGCCGGCCGCACTGCTGGCTTTCGAGCGCCAGCGCGCGCGCATCTCGATGCGGATCTGGCGGCTCAACATCTGGCTGTCACTGGCCGTCTGGATCGGACTCGTGTGGATCTCGCACACCGCAATGCAGGCCGGCCCCGGCGTTCCAGGTGCACTGCCACCCCAGACCTTGGCGCTGAACCTGTGGTTGAACGGCGCGGTCGTCGTGGTGGCAGCACTGGCCGGCGCCTGGGCTGGTCGACGCCGGCAGCGGCGGCTGTGTCGCCTGGCCGAGCTGGAAGCACAGCTTCAGTAGAGCCGGGCCTTGCCTGGCTGAGGGCAGCATCCACGCAAGGCGCGGCGCTACGTCCAAAGCGGCGAACACTGGCACACTGCAGGCTACGGCAGCATGGCCTTGCCCATGCAACGCCCTTCATGGAGGAAGACCCGATGGCATCCATCCACGCATTCCGCCTGGCACCGGCACTGCTTGCACTGCTGGCTGCGGCCGGCAGCGCCCACGCGGCCGAAGCCGGTTCGTTCTTCGAGGCCCTGCAGCGCTATCAGGACGACGACGCCAAAGGCTGTGCCGATACGCTCGGCGCGATGTACCACAAGGGCGAGCGCTTCCCGGACGGCGGCGAGTTGTTGCTGGTCGAATGCACCGCCGCCGCCGGCGACCACGCCGCAGCGATAGACTACGTCGTCGCGCTGCTGGGCCAGGACCGCCTGCCCCTCGACGACCTGCTGCACAAGGATCGCCCCGGCCTGAATGCCCTGCGTGCCGAACCGGCGTGGCCACAGATGCTGGCGCGGGCCGAAGCGATACAGAAGCAGCGTGCCGCACAGATGGACGAACCGTTGCGCAAGGAACTGCTCGACCGTGAAGCGCGTGACCAGGCCGCGCAGCATGCGGCGATTGCGGCTGGCGGCGGCGAGGCCTTCAAGAGCACCCTGCCCGTGGCCAAGGCCAATGCGGAGTGGCTGAAGACCGTGATCGCCGAGAAGGGCTGGCCAACCCGTTCGAAGGTCGGCCGCGATGGCGCCAAGGCGGCCTGGCTGCTGGTGCAGCACGCCGACCAGGACCCTGGATTCCAGGCCCAGGTGCTGCCCTTGATCGAACACGCCGCCAAGGCAGATGAGGCCGACCGTGCCGACGTGGCCCTGCTCACCGACCGCGTGCTGGTGGCGCAGGGCAAGCCGCAGCGCTACGGCAGCCAGTTCGTGCAGGGCGACGACGGCGCGATGCAGTTGCGCCCTACCGAGGACATGCCCGGCCTGGACGCGCGGCGCAGCGCCATGGGCCTGCCGTCACTGGCCGAGTACAAGGCCATCCTCGCCGAAAGTTACGGCAAGCCCGTGAACTGACCCTATGGTCCGGCGGCGGGCCATCATTGGCCAGCGCCTGCTGGGCTGGGCACTGCGCCAGCGGTGTGAGGACCAGCCACGCATGGCGTGGCTCTACTGGAGCGCGGTCTGCGCACAAAAAAGAAGCCCGGCGCAAGGCCGGGCTTCGGTGGCGTGTGGGAGAGAGAGAGAGCACACGCCGGTAACACGCTTTTACTGCATTGCTGTTCTTACCAGGTGAAGCGCGGGCCCACGAACCACTCGCGGTCGCCGGCCTTGGCCAGCTTCACTTCGCCGCTCAGGCCCCAGTTCGGGGTGAACTTGGCGGTGGCGCCGACGCGGCCGTAGAACTCGCCTTCCGGGTTGATGCCGTGCTTCTTGCTGTAATCCTCGTAGCCGGCCAGCGCGTAGCCTTCCAGGTTCGGGGTAAATGCAGTGCGCAGGCCCACTTCGGTGGAGTAGCCGTTGAAGTCCAGGCCGTGCTTCATGTCGAACTTCTGGTACGCAACACGAGCCACCAGGTCGGTGTTCGGTGCGATGCCGTAGTTGTAGCCGGCGCCGATGCGCCACTGGTCAACGTCGTTCTTGAAGGTGTCGGTTTCCTGCTTGCTGTAATCAGCGAAGACCGAGAAGTTCGGGTGCACGGCAACCGAGCCCTTGACGCCCCAGCCATCGGCGTCGCCGCCCTTGGCATCGGTGTTCACGTAACCGCCTTCAACGTAGTTGTACGACAGGCCATCGGCAGCCGATGCAGCGAACGGCAGGGCAGCCAGCAGACCCAGGGCAAGCAGCGAATTCTTGTTCATCGGGACACACCTTTAATTATTTTTGGTTTCGCCGGCCGCCTCCCCGGGAGAGGGAGAGAGAAGAGGCGGTCGACAGGTGTGAATTATCCGTTTGCTGATGAAATCGACCCTGAATATTGAACTGACCAGTACATGAATGAAGTTGCTGTTCAGGGAACTCTGTAGAGGCCGTGGCGACGCCATGTCCCCATGCCCTCGGGGAAAAGCACCGGTCGCGCTGCTAGCATCCACCGCTGGCCCGTCTCCCGCCCGGTTCTATCCATGACAGAAGCTGATATCGACTCCCCTTCTTCACGGGAACAGGCACTTCGCAACATCCTCCCGGAGGATGCGAAGCAGCATCAGCCGCTTCTGCAGGAGATCTTTCGCCGGGAGATGGAGTACAGGAAAAGCGAAGGCGACCAGGAGTACTTCGAGAACCTCTACTGGTGCGCCTATCTGCTGTTCCATGTTGCAGACCTGCGCGACGTCGAGTCGATGTGGGTCGCCAAGCATCTGAACATGGATACCGGCTGCGGCTTCGATGTCGAGAACATGGTGGGCGCCGGTGCCGGGCAGACCATCGAGTACCTGCGACAGCAAGGCGCCGACGAAGCCGCTGACTACATCGAAGAGTGCCTGCCCGAGGATTCACAGGCGGAGATCGAGCAGTGGTCGCGTGATCGCCGCCGTTACTTCTACGAAGGTTGACCGGCTTCGCCTAACCCCAAGGATAGGCCCGCTCGCGGGGCAACGCGGACTGTGCTTCCTTCATCCTTCCCGCTTTCACCAACGCATGGATGGCATGTGCCTGCGCCGTCACATCGGTGATGCCTTGAATCCATTCATCGACATAGGCACGCACCGCCTCCCTGCCGAGACCCATCTGGATCGCGCGGTGGGGCAGCGGCCGCAGCAGCAGATCGCGTTCGGGATCCCATTGGATGCGCACCGGGGAGCGGGCCTTGAGCTGCTCCCACGCCGCCGCATCCATTCCGGGCTCGGCACGGCTGTCGCAGCCATGGCTCAGCGCCCACTCGAAGCCTTCGCGACGGATGTCGATTGCCAGGATCCGCTTCTGGCCTTCCTCCTTCTCGCCCCATCCGGCGCGATACATCATCCAGAGGAAGGACGGCTTTATCCACGTCATCCGCTCCATCTTGAACGGCGGAGAGACAAAGGTCTGCCGCTCCAGCGCACTGTCGGCGATGGCATCGGAGTAGGCCTGGTACACGCGGATCACGCGCGCGTCGTACTGCGCACGGATCTGCCGCGCCGGCAACCCATCCATTGATTCACCTTCCCTGGCAGCGGGTGGCCAGACGCCACGCCGCTGCATCATGCACGATCAACGCGCGTCAAAGCGCTCCGCACTGGCCGGGGTTGCCCGCGCGGCCAGCACCAGCGCCGCGGCCGTCACGCAGGCCATCGCCACCCACGCCACGCTGAGGTCGCCCACGGTGTCGCGGATCGAACCGGCCACGAAGGGCAGCACGCCACCCACCAGATAGCCCACGCCCTGCACGAAGGACACCAGGATGCCTGCCTTGGCCGGCTGGCTGCAGTGGTCCATCACCAGGATCAGGGTCATCGGGAACAGGCCGCCGATCGACAGGCCGAGCAGGCACATCATCAGCCACGGGGCATATATCGGCGCCACGCCGATCAGCACATAGGTCAGTGCGGTGGCCGCCAGGAACAGCGCCAGCAGCACGCGGCGGTCGCGGAAGCGCGGCGCCAGCCAGGAGACGAGGAAGCCACCGGCCACCTCGGACAGGCTCAACGCCGCCAGCATGAAACCGGCCTCGTTCGCGCGCACGCCCGCTTCCATCATGTACGGCGCGATCCACGCCAGGCACAGCGTGTAGCAGCTGCTGGACACGCAGAACAGGGCGACCAGCAACCACGTGCGTCCATGCTGCCAGGGCCGGAAGGCCACTGGCTTGCCGGCGGTGGCGGACGCGCTGGCAGCCGGTGCGTCGGCATGCCTGCTGTTGGGCAGCCACAGCGCGATGCCGGCGATGGCCAGCACCGCCCAGAACGCCATCGTGCCCTGCCAGTCCAGCCAGTGCAGCAGGGCCGACGCGCTGGCGGCGGCCAGTGCCGCGCCGCCCATGATCATGCTCACGTACAGGCCCATCAGCAGGTCGACGCGGTGCGGGAAGCGGGTCTTGATGTAGCCGGGAATGAGCGACTGCACGATGCCGATGCCCAGGCCTGCGGCCACGCTGGAGCCCATCAGCCACAGCGGTTCATGCGAGGCCAGCTTGGCCAGTGCCGAAGCCGCCGTGAGCGCCAGGCCGATGGCCACGCCGCGCCGATAACCCAGGCGATAGACCAGGCTGCCGGCCATGGCGATCAGGCCCATGGCCATCATCGGCAGGCTGGTGAGCCAGCCGATCTGTTCGAAACTCATGCCGTTGCTGGCACGGATGGAATCGGTGAGCAGGCTGACCACGGCCAGCACCGGGCGCAGGTTGAGGCCGACCAGCAGAAGGGCCAGCACCGGGATCAACCCGGGACGCGAAGTTGCAGGTGATTTCATGTATTACGGCCGCAGGCATGCGGCCGGCCTTCCTTATTCGATCAGTACGGGGGCCCGGGTGGCAGGCGGCGCCTGGCCGGGCAAGGTTTCGCTGCGAATGGCCGCAGATGCGTCCCCTTTCGAGGAAGGAGGATGCGCAGGCGCACGATCAGCATCGGGCGGGCGGCCATTGGCGCGCATGATAGCAAACGTGGGCCGGGGCCCTGGAACGCCCGCGCGCCAAGGGCGCGGGCAGCGATGTCCAAGAGGCGATGCCTAGGAACGGTCCGCCAGCCGCTGCGCAAGCCGGTCCCACGCCTCGATCACCGGATCTTCCGCTGCCGGTGGCGTCTCCACGCTTACCTGCTGGCCAGTGTCATCCTCGAAGCGGATGCCCCCGTTCTCGTAGCAGGCGGCCAGCTGCTCCTCGCTGGGCCGGCACCCGACGAACACCGCCTTGTGCAGATCGCACCCCTTGAAGCTGGCGCCATCGAAGATGCAGCGCACGAAGCGCGCTCGCGAGAAATCCGTGCCTGACAGGTTGGCATCGCGGAAATCGCAATGAGTGAAGGTGGCCGTTGACCCACACTTGCGCAGCTTTGCCTGCACGAAGCTGCACCCATCAAACGTGCCGCCGAGTGTGACGTGGATGAACTCGCACAGATTGAAGCAGCAACGGATGAGCGTTTCCGAAACGTTCCCCAGCGATGCACCGGTGAAATCGCAGTCCTGCATGACGGCGTAGGTCAGGAAGGTCGCCCCGCCGCCCTCCTGGGCATGGGAAAGATCCACGGACTGCAGGTTCTGGTAATGCGGAACCGGATAAGGAAACCCGCGATAGTCCAGCCGGCCATCGGCCGTTGTGCCGAACGGCGACGGTTCCCAGTGGCGGTTGCTGATGGTCTTGTCGCGCCAGTCATGCTTGCGTCGTGGATGGGACAGGTTCGGCACGAGGTCCGGGGTCCAGCGCGCGCGCAACGCTGCAATGTCCTTCTTCGGCAGAGGCTTGAGGCGCTGGACAGCCATGCATCCATCCATGAGGCAGGGGGTGGACAGTCTAGCAGGCGAGTGGAAACGGGCCGCCTGCTGTACCGCCACCACCGGCCACGCTACGCTGCGCCTCGTGCGGGTCCATCAAGGATGAGTGGCAACGTGGCGTTCCCATCAGCAAGGCTGGCACTCCTGTCGATCATCGACGTGAACGATGACTTCACCGACAACGGTGGCGCGGGTGAAACAGGCGCGGTCGCCTGCCCCGTCGCACCGCCACCCCGCTGATCGGTCACACCACCTGGGAGCAGGCATGCCGCACATCCTCGCCTTTGCCGGTGTGCTGCTGCTCTGGGCAGCACTCGCTTCACCGTTTGCGCTTGCGCTCCATATCGCGCTTCGCGCCCTGCGTCGCAAGGGCATCCGCTCGGCCGCTGTCGTCGTGCTGCTCGCCTTCGTGTTCGCCCTGCTGGCAGCGCCGGTGCCTACGCCGATCATCACCGTGTTCCTGCCGCATGGGTTCGTGCTGCTCGACGCCTCGTACTACGATCGCATCCTGCACGGACCGGCACTGTTCTGGCAGCTGTCAACCTGGATTGCGTGGTCGCTGCCGATGACATTCCTGACCGCACTGGCAGTGTGCTGGCGATACGTTCGACGCGTTGATTGATGCAGCAACATCATTGCAGTTGATCAGGCTATCAGCGGCCTCTGTTCGCCACAAATGCACAACGGCTGTGCAGCACGCACGTAGTGATGCATCTGCACCGTGCGATCGCATCGCGCAGCGAACACTCCACTCATTCATGCGTCATCGGCGTTAGCACATGTGCATCGCAGACAGCTGAATTCGCGGCGAATCGAACATGACTGCGCGCTCTTCACAGCGTCTGCACGTCCGCGAACTGCAGCTGAAAAGGCATTCATGGAACTAACAAAAAGCCCGCTATATTCCAGACTCCCCAGACGAAGGAGGGAATGCAATGACCCTTTCCACGCAGCACCTGAAGATCGCTCGTCCCCTCGGCGTGGCAATCCTTGCCCTCAGCCTCGGCGCGTGCGCCAGCTACAAAGAAGACTTCGCGAAGGTCAACACGCGCCTCGACGCGCTTGACGTGAAGGTCCAGGGCGCGGCGCAGAGCGCCGAGTCCGCCAATCAGTCCGCACAGCAGGCCAACCAGCGCCTGGACCAGATCGAAGGTCGCGTGCAGCAGCTCGAATCCGCTCCCCGCCGCACCCCGCGCGGCTAAGCTGAACCGGGAACCAGTGGTCTCCCCCGGCCACTGGTTCCCTTGAATCACCGTATTCATCCGAGGAATCGCGCCATCCGTACGTACACATCCCCCGCAATCCGCACCGCCTGCGTCGCGCTGACCCTTGCGCTGGCACTGGCCGGTACCGGCGTGGCCAGCGCCAAGGGCGCCAAGGATGCCGCTACGCAACCCACGGCTGCCGTCGATGAGCTGCCGGAAGGACAGGAGGTGTCCGAGACGGTGATCGAACTCGCCGGCTGGGTGGTCGCCAGCAAGGACAGCCAGGGCTATCCGTTCGCGATCATGGACAAGGCCGCCGCACAGGTGCTGGTCTTCGGCAGCGACGGCAAGCTGCGCGGCGCTGCACCCGCACTGTTTGGTTCGGCCAAGGGCGATCACTCCGCCCCGAACGTGGCCAAGGTCGCGCTGAGCGCGATTCCAGGACACGACCGCACGACGCCCGCGGGCCGCTTCATTGGTGGCTACGGCCCGTCCGACGACGCCGGCCGCGTGCTGTGGGTGGACTACGATTCCGCCGTCTCGATGCACCCGCTGCCGCCGGGCACCCCAAAGGAGAAGCGCGCCCAGCGGCTGGCAACGCCGACGCCGGACGACAACCGCGTGACCCATGGCTGCATCAATGTCAGCCCCGGTTTCTACGAGCAGGTGGTGCAGTCGACGTTCGAGAAGGGCGGCGTGTTCTACGTGCTGCCGGACAAGGATTCGATCGAGAAGACCTTCCCTGCGTTTGCGCAGAGCCGTGCCGATGCCGCGCACAGCGACGAGAAGGGTTCGCGCTCGGCCAGCAAGTAAGTCCCTGCCCGCTCCGCATTGCAGCGTTGCCATGGCGAACCGCAGTCCGCCATGGCAACTTCGTTCAGACCTCGCTGATTCAGACCTGACTGAAGCCGCCGTCGATCACCAGCTCGTCGCAGGTCATGAAGCTGGCCGCCGAGGAGGCGAGGAACACCACGCCACCGGCGATTTCTTCCGGCTTGCCGAGGCGGCCGATCGGGTGTGCCTTGTTCTGTGCCTGGATGGCCGCTTCGCGCGATTCCACGCCACCCAGTTCCACGTAGCGGTCCATGATCGCCCCCAGCATCGGCGTATCGATGCCACCGGGGTGCACGGAATTGACCCGGATGTTGTAGCCCAGCGCAGAGAACTCGGCGCCCATGCACTTGCTGAGCATGCGGATGGCCGCCTTGCTGGTGCAGTACGCCGCGTTGAAGGCCGCACCGCGCAGGCCACCGACACTGGAAATATTGATGACCGATGCGCCGGTGGCGTGCGCCTTCCCACCGAACTTCAGCAACTCCAGCAGCACCTGCGTGCCGATGATGGCCGAATCCACGTTGATGGCGTTGACCTTGTGGAACAGGCTGAGGGTCGTGTCCTCGAAGCGCTCGACGATGGAATAGCCGGCGTTGTTGACCAGCACATCCAGGCGCCCGTAGCGCTCGCGCAGCAGCACTTCGACCGCGCGCCAGTCGGCTTCGCTGGTGACATCGTGCTTGAGGTAGGCCGCCGCGCCTTCAATCTCCGCGCTGTCGCGCAGGTCGGTGGCAATGACCGTTGCGCCGGCCGCGTGCAGGGCCTTGACGATTTCGCGGCCGATGCCGCCTGCCGCACCGGTGACCACGGCGATGGTTTCGGAAAGGGTGATGCTCATCTGCGCTGTGTTCCTTGCAATGAAAACGTCCGCCCACGATCAGGCGGATTCGCCTTCACTTATAGCGCTTCGACTGCGTAAGCTCGATGAACCCTGCGCGGTGTCAATGCCGCCCAGCACCCACGCGCACACGGTACTGCGCCACCCAGTCCAGCGACGGCGCGATGCCACCGAACGGGAACAGGTGCGGGCTGACCTGCCCATGCGCTTCGGTCAGGCCTCCTACCAGGCGATCCACGAACACATCCGGCCCGGCGGTACCCAGCAACCGGCCGATCGAGATGCCATACCGCGCCAGCATCGATGCGCTGGCACCCACGCCGCACATCGCGGCATAGCGCAGCAAGCGGCTGACGCTGGCCGGCCCGGGCACACCCACCAGCACCGGGTGGCCGATGCCACGCGCGCGCAGCGTATCCAGCCAGGCCAGCACGATGTCGGCATCGAAGGCGAACTGGGTGATGATCTTCGGCGCCATGCCACGCGCCTGGATGGCCTGGCACTTGCGCTCCAGCACCTGCCAGCGCTCGTCAGCGCCCATCACCGGATGGCCTTCCGGGTGCCCGCCGACGGCAACCACCTTGATGCCTGCGCGTTCCAGCAGGCCGGTGTCGATGAGGGACGCGCTATCGGCAAACGGGCCGGCGGGCGTGGCCAGATCACCGGCAACCAGCAGGCACTGCTCGACACCGGCCTCGCTCACCGCGCGCGCGATGAACCGCTCGAGCGCTGCCAGCGACCCGATGCGGCGCGCCGACAGGTGCGGCATCGGCTGCAGCCCCAGTTCGCGCACGCGGCGCGCGGCAGCAATCCGCGCGTCGTCGTCCTCGCTGGCCAGGTAAGGAATGGAAATGGTCGTGCCGGGTGCGATGCGGGCTGCTTCGGCGTGCAACGCGGGCATGGCCTTCGCACTCACCTCCAGCGAACAGGCATCGATGAAGGCGCGTGCAGCCTGCGTGGTGGCTGCAGGCATCACTTGGCCCCGCGCAGCGGGCCGGCGATCGAGCTGCCCCGTGCCAGTTCAACGAAGGCCTGCAGGTAGTCGATGCCGGTGTCCGCCTCGCGCGCGCCCAGGTAGATCTGCTTGGGGATGCCCTTGGCACCCAGGCGCACCGGCACCACGTCCATGCGCGCCGCGTACTCCTCCACCAGCCAGCGCGGCATGGCGGCCACGCCGCGGCCGCTGGCCACCATCTGCATCATGATGTCGGTGGTTTCGATGGCCTTGTGGCGGCGCGGGGTGACCCCGGCCGGCAGCAGGAACTGGTTGTAGATGTCCAGGCGTTCGAACGGCACCGGGTAGCTGATCAGCACTTCCTGGGTCAGCTGCCGTGGCTTCACGTACTCCGCCTTGGCCAGCGCGTGGTCCTTGGCCACCACCAGCACCTGCTCGTAATCGAACACGGGAACGAACTTCAGGCCCGGCTTCAACAGCGGGTCGGGCGTCACCAGCAGGTCGATCTCGTAGCCGAACAGGGCACCGATGCCACCGAACTGGAACTTCTGCTTCACGTCCACATCCACGTCAGGCCACGACGCCAGGTAGGGCGAGACGATCTTCAGCAGCCACTGGTAGCAGGGGTGGCATTCCATGCCGATGCGCAGCGAACCGCGTTCGCCCTGTGCGAACTGGCCCAGCCGTTCCTCGGCCAGGTCCAGCTGCGGCAGCACCCGGTTGGCCACCGCCAGCAGGTACTGGCCGGCCTGGGTCAGGCGCAGGCTGCGGCCCTCGCGCAGCCAGACATCGGTGCCCAGCTGCTGCTCCAGCTTCTTCATGCTGTGGCTCAGCGCCGACTGGGTCAGGTTCAGCACGCCGGCGGCGGCGGTCAGCGAGCCCTGCAGTTCGACCTGCTGGACGATGCTCAGGTGGATTCGTTCCAGCATGTCGATGAATCCCACTCATGGATGTGTGAAGTAAAACCATTTTACGTCATGGGAAGGGCTGACTAGCATCGGGTCATGCTTTCTCCCCACCGCCCCCTCCGTATCGTCGCCGTCTCCGGTGGCCTGCAGCGCCCCTCGCGCGCCGCCACCCTGTGCGAGCACCTGCTGGACCTGATCGGCGAGCACGTGCCCAGCGAACCGCACCTGGTCGAACTGGGTGACTTGGCCCCGCAGCTGGCCGGTGCCCTGTGGCGCTCGCAGCTGCCCGCCGCCGCCGAGCAGGCCCTGGCCACGGTCGAGCAGGCCGACGTGCTGGTGGTCGCCACCCCGGTCTACCGCGGTTCGTACACCGGCCTGTTCAAGCACTTCTTCGATTTCATCCACCAGGACGCGCTGGTCGACACCCCCACCCTGCTGGCTGCCACCGGCGGCAGCGAGCGCCACGCGCTGATGATCGACCACCAGCTGCGGCCGCTCTTCAGCTTCTTCCAGGCACGCACCCTGCCGCTGGGCGTCTACGCCACCGACAAGGATTTCGCCGACGGCCGCGTGCACGACGAGGCCCTGCTGCAGCGGGCGCGCCTGGCGGTCCAGCGGGCCCTGCCCCTGCTGGCGCTGTCCCACCGCCCAGCGCCCGTGCCCGCCGAAACCGCCGACGCCCTTTAAGTAACCGGAACGCCGCCCATGACCACCGACGCCTTCACCTTCCGCATCACCCGCATCCCCTTCAACGAGGATTACCAGCCGGCCGACGGCACGCGCATCACCACCAACTTCGCCAACCTGGCCCGCGGCGCCTCGCGCCAGGAGAACCTGCGCAACACGATCGGCATGATCAACAACCGCTTCAACGATCTGGCGCACTGGGACAACCCCAGCGCGGATCGCTACGCGGTCGAGCTGGACATCATCTCGGTGGAGATGCACGTCGATGGCGATGAAGGCAGCGACCCGTTCCCGCTGATCGAAGTGCTGCGCCCGACCATCGTCGACACGCACACCGGCACGCGCACCGACGGCATCGTCGGCAACAATTTCTCGTCCTACGTGCGCGACTACGACTTCAGCGTCGTGCTGCCGGCCAGCAACGAGGGCAAGGCGACGTTCGGCATTCCCGAAGGCTTCGGCGACCTGCACGGCAAGCTGTTCAAGCACTTCCTGGAATCGGATGCCTACCGCGCCAACTTCAGCAAGGCACCGGTGATCTGCATCAGCGTGTCCAGCAGCAAGACCTACCACCGCACCGAGAACCACCATCCCATCCTGGGCGTGGAGTACCGCCAGGGCGAGTTCTCGCCCACCGACCAGTACTTCGACAAGATGGGCCTGCAGGTGCGCTACTTCATGCCGCCGGGCAGCGTTGCGCCGCTGGCGTTCTATTTCCAGGGCGACCTGCTGGGCGATTACTCGAACCTGGAACTGATCGGCACCATCAGCACCATGGAAGCGTTCCAGAAGATCTACCGCCCGGAGATCTACAACGCCAATTCGGTGGCCGGCAAGGTCTACCAGCCCAGCCTGAAGCACCAGGACTACTCGTCCACCCGCATCGTCTACGACCGCGAAGAGCGCAGCCAGCTGGCGGTCAAGCAGGGCAGGTTCACCGAAGAGCACTTCATCAAGCCCTACCGCGCCGTGCTCGAGCAGTGGGCTGCCCGCTGATCCATCGCATCTCCCTCCCCCAGGACACAAGACCCCACACACGATGAAGAAACTACTGCCCACCTCCACCGCCGGCAGCCTGCCCAAGCCCTCCTGGCTCGCCGAGCCCGAAAAGCTCTGGTCGCCCTGGAAGCTGCAGGATGAAGCACTGACCGAAGGCAAGCACGACGCGCTGCGCCTGTCCCTGCAGGAACAGCAGCACGCCGGCATCGACATCGTCAGCGACGGCGAGCAGACACGGCAGCATTTCGTCACCACCTTCATCGAACACCTCGACGGCGTCGACTTCGACAAGCGCGAGACCGTGCGCATCCGCAACCGCTACGACGCCAGCGTGCCGACCGTGGTCGGTGCGGTCAGCCGTCCGAAATCCGTATTCGTCGAGGATGCGAAGTTCCTGCGCCGGCAGACCGCACAGCCGATCAAGTGGGCGCTGCCTGGCCCGATGACCATGATCGACACGCTGTACGACGCGCACTACAAGAGCCGCGAAAAGCTGGCCTGGGAGTTCGCGAAGATCCTCAACGAGGAAGCGAAGGAGCTGGAAGCCGCAGGCGTGGACATCATCCAGTTCGACGAACCCGCCTTCAACGTGTTCTTCGACGAGGTGAACGACTGGGGCGTGGCGACCCTGGAGCGCGCGATCGAAGGGCTGAAGTGCGAAACCGCCGTGCACATCTGCTACGGCTATGGCATCAAGGCCAACACCGACTGGAAGCAGACGCTGGGCTCGGAGTGGCGCCAGTACGAAGAGTCCTTCCCCAAGCTGCAGCAGTCCAGCATCGACCTCATCTCGCTGGAATGCCACAACTCGCACGTGCCCATCGACCTGATCGAGCTGGTGCGCGGCAAGAAGGTAATGGTGGGCGCCATCGACGTGGCGTCCAGCACGGTGGAGACGCCGGAAGAAGTGGCCAACACCCTGCGCAAGGCGCTGCAGTTCGTCGATGCCGACAAGCTCTACCCCTGCACCAACTGCGGCATGGCGCCGCTGTCGCGTGAGGTGGCACGCGGCAAGCTGCGTGCGCTCAGTGCCGGCGCACAGATCGTGCGCGAGGAGCTGGCCGGGCGGTGATGCATCGCTTCCAACCACGGTAGCGCCGGGCCACGCCCGGCGGCAGCATCACCGCTGGGCTACTCGACAACCTGCCACTGCGTGCCATTTCGCTGCAGCCTCGCCACCCACGTGTTTCCACTTCGATCACAGTAGGTCGGCACCACAAGCGCCAATGCCACCCCCTGTGAGGCCTGCACGGCCGCCCTGCTGATCCTCACCAGCATCGGACCCCTCGGCCCGTCGCAGGCGTGGGGCGTGCCCAGCGGCGGCAGGAGTGCGGGGTCGCTGACATATACGATGCCCGGCAATGCCGGGTCTGCGTTCACTGCTGAGCGCTGCACCAGCCGCTGCAGCAGTTCCCGCAGGGGTGGCGGCAGTGATGCATCCCCGGCATCGACCAGGGCCCTCATCGGTAGCGCAGATCGCACCTCGTACGCCGTCCATGGCCCGGTGCCGCTGAGCGGGCGAAGCGTTGCCGCATTCCGGTCGAAGTGGATGACCGGCGCAGGACAGGCCACTGACGGTGCACAGGGCACCACCATGGCAAGCTCCCGGATCAGCAGCGCCCTCACGATGGCCTGCTGGTCGAGGTCATCCGCAGCGACGAATTCGCGCTCTTGGAGACGTCGAGACTGCAGATCCTGCCAGCTGTTCCGGGCGAACGGATACGCGACCACGCCGGCCAGAAGGACGGCGCCTGCAACGCTCAGGCGAAGTACGGTCGATTTATGGATGCTGGGCATCGGCGACGTCATCCGAAGCGTCCACCGCCCGATCCAGGGCACTCCGCAGCGCCGCTCCCAGTTCGGGAGCCTGCTCACAGGCTGCGACGATCTGCTCAAGCAGGACAGCCAGCTTTCCCTCGCCAGGGCAGGAATAGGCACCCCAGACGCGGTGCTGGATCTCATTCACCCATTTCAGGCCGTTGAGCTGCGTTGCCGGGGAGAGGTCTGGGTCCGACCAGAGACTTCGACCTGCCACGGTCAGCTCAAGCCACAACCGGGTACAGAATCGCTGTGCCTGGGCTTCATTGAAGCGGATGACTCTCTCGCGCACCGGGGTTCCTTCCACTCGAAGATGGGCAGATGGCGGCGTTCACCACGCACCAGGATCGTAGCTGCCGTTCTTCGGATACTGCCATGCCCGCACAGGGCCTGCACCCGATCTCTCCGTTCGCGTTCGCGTTCGGGCAGGGGTTCCCTCCCCTACCCGCACGCATTTCTCCCTCAGTAGTCGTAGCTCACGCTCACCCGCAGCGAGCGCGGCGCCTGCCGCACTGTCGCCGCCCCGTACAGCGGGTCAGGCTGCCCCGGGTCCAGCTCGGAGTACGGCGATTTCCACAGCGCCACCTGGCTGTTGAACACGTTGAATACATCCAGGTTGAAGCCCAGCCGGCCATCGGCCGCGGCCGGGCGATAGGACACGCCCAGGTCCAGCTGCTTCAGCCACGGCAGCCGCCCCTGGCTGCCCGGAGGCGCCGGCTGGCCGTTGTAGAAGTGGTAGGCGATGCCGTAGCCGGAGGGATCTTCGAAGTCCGGGCCATAGGAACCCAGCGCGCTGAACGGCGCACCCGAAATCACCCGCACGTTGGCCGAGAGCAGCCATTCCGGCGTCAGCTGGTAGTAGCCATGCAGCTTGAACTGGTGGGTGTGGTCGTTGCTCTGCGGTCCGTTGGTGTGCTCCATCAGCTGGGCATAATCCCAGGCCTGCGTGGTCGACACCGCGGTCTGGCCGATGCCCGACAGCAGCTGGCCTTCGGTGGTGCCGTAGCTGCGCGACCAGGTGTAGTCGGCGCGGCCATACCAGCGGCCATCGAACGGGTGTTCCAGCGACAGGTTCACCGCGTAGTAGTTGCGCTTGAACTTCGGGAAGCCCATCTCGGCATTGGTCAGCGGCACGCTCACGTAATTGCCGCTGGTGTCGACCAGGTTGAAGGTGTTGGCGCGGCCCGGGTTGATCAGCCAGCAGCTGACCGGATTGCTGTCCTTGGTGACGTTGTAACCAAGGCTGCTGGCCTTGCCGAGTACCGCATCGATATCGCAGTAGTCGTCCACGCCACTGCGCAGCACACGGTACGTCGCCTTCGCGCCGTACACCCAGTCCTGCCCCAGTGCCTTCGTGAAGCCGAGGATGAACTCATCCTGGAAGGAAGGCTTGATGCCGGAGGTGGCCACCGTCTTCGCGTCCGGCAGCAGGCCGTAGTTGTTGTTGGACGACACCGCATCGGAGAACGCGGTGAGGTCGGTCGGGTAGCCGTTGCTGTCGATGCCGCCGTAGGTGTAGTAGGTGGACGTCGCCAGCGTTGCGCCGGCTGCGTTGAACGCAGGGTTCAGCGGCAATGCGAGGTAGTAGCGGCCCACGTTGCCGAACACCTTGAAGCGGCCGTCGCCGCCGACATCCCAGCTGAAGCCCAGCCGCGGCGCCCACTGCCCGCTGGTCTGCTTGATGTACGCATCGCCGTCGCGGTTGTAGTTGGTGAACTGGTCCAGGCGCAGGCCCAGGTTCAGCAGCAGGCGGTCGCTCACCTGCCAGTTGTCCTCGATGTACTGCGCCCGCTGCGAAGCACGTACCGAGGCCAGCGCACTGTAGATGTACTGGCGCACGTAGTAGCCGTCTGCACCATTGCGGATGCCACCGGTGGCCGGCACACCCAGGCCGGTGTTGATCGGCACGTTCGGGTTGGACTGGCCGTAGATCCAGTAGTAGCCATCGGCCGAGGCCACCGAGCCACGGTTGAGCGCGCGGGCGTTCTGGTTGTCGATGCCCACCGTGATGCTGTGATCACCCAGCACATAGTTCGCATCCAGGCGCAGGTTGTTGCTGCGGTTGCCACGCGCGGGATCGACCAGCAGCGAGGTGGTCTGCGCGTTGGTGATGGGCGTGCCACCGTTGAGTGCCGGATTCTGCAGGTTGGCGCTGTTGATGTAGGTCAGGCCGCCGTCGTAGGCCGGGTTGCCGATGTAGTCATCGGTCTTCATCTCGCCGTACTGCGCACTCACCGTCAGCCGGTCGGTCAGGTAGCCGGTGTACTTGGCCGTCCACAGGTCGCCGCCGGTCTTGGTGGTGTCTTCCTTGCCGCGCTGCGCGCCACGGGTGAGCGTGTCGTAGTCGTAGGCGAAGATGTCGCCACGGAAGACATTGCGGCTGGACGCACCGGTCAGTTCCAGCAGGTGGTTGTCGGTGATGTTCCAGTCCAGCTTGGCGTACCAGCGTGGACGGTTGTACTCATACTTCGAGTAGGAATTGGTCGCCTCGACGTTCTTGACGTCGGTGCCTTCGCGGCGCTCCAGCTCGTAGGAGCCGAAGAAGAACAGCTTGTCTTCGATCAGCGGGCCGCCGGCGTAGATGCTCTGGGTGGTCACCCACTCGCGGTCCTTGCTCTCCGGCGAGTACAGCGCGCCGTCGCCCGGGTAGCGCACATCATCCTTGTCCGAGCGCGTGGACGCCGGCTCCCAGGTGAACTGCCCGCCGAAGTGCCAGTCGTTCGTGCCGCGCTTGCCCACGGCATTGATGACGCCGCCATCGGAGCGGCCGTACTTGGCGCTGTAGCCGCCGGTGTAGATTTCCTGCTGGTCGATGCTGCCATAGGGCAGCGTCAGGCCGCCCAGGCCACGCAGCGGATCGGTGCTGTTGAAGCCGTTGATGTAGTACGCGTTCTCGGCCGCCGATGAACCGCCGAAGCTGACCAGCTGCGCGCCAGTCGGGCCGGCGTAACTGCCGTTGCCACCGTTGCCGACCACGCCCGGCGCAAGCTGGGCGATGGCCTCGGCCGAGCGGCCCAGCGGCAGGCGCTGCAGCTGCTCGGCGGTGATCACCGTGCGCGAATCCACGCTGCTGACGTCGATTGCGGCGGCCGCGCGATCGGCGCTGACCTGCACGCCATCCAGGCGGGTCACCTCGCCGAACGACACTTCAGTGCTGGTGCCCACCGTCAGCGCAACGCCCTCGCGGGTCTGCAGCACCTTGCCGTCGGCGTCGCGCGCCTCCACGGAATAGCGGCCCAGCGGCAGCTGGCTGATGGTGTAGCGGCCGCGCGCATCCACCGTCACCTCACGGGTGAGGCCGGTATCGCTGCGGACGAAGATGCGCTGTGCGGAGGGAGGGGCCAGGCCGGCGATCGCACCGGTGGTGGACTGCGCATGAAGTGCGGGGGACGCGGTGGCAAGCAACACCGCCAACGCCAGCAATCGCGGGCGCAGTGAGGAACGAGCTGTCGTCATCGTGGGGCGTACGGGTAGTGGGGGAAGCGCTGCCTGCGCGCCACGACGGGCGCGCCAGACATTGCACATTCATTAACCCCGCTCGCGCCCCAATGCAGAAATGCCCAGTGGTTATGTACTGTTGGCCGATGGCCATACCGGAAGCGCCTTCATGCCCGCCCCGCTACGTGGCAGCAGCCGGAGCCTGCCTTCCTGCTGCGTCCTGGCGCATCTCGAGCCCGCGCATCAGCTCCTCGAAGGAGTCTTCGATCAGCATCAGCTCCTCTTCGTCGAGAAGGTGCAGGTAGATGCTGCCGTAATCCTCGTCACGCAGTGAAAGCAGGTAGCAGTTGCCAAAGCTGTCGTCAGCGAACGGTATGTACCGGGCCAGATGCGGGAATCCCTGGATGTAGCCCTGGTACAGGCCTTCGATGCACATCGGGTCATCGCCCAACGGAATCAGGCAGGCAACGCCGGTCGGGTCGGCATCCTCGCCCTCTTCGCGCAGATAACCGCCGTTGGCGCTGCGGTAGAACGCCAGCATCGCCGGCGGAACCCTGCCATCGAACAGCGCGTTGAAGCGCTGGAGGGTCGCCTCATCCACCCGCGGCGACATGCCGATCAGTTTGATCACGGGCGTTCCCTCAACGATGCGTGTCCGACCACGATCATCCCACGCACTGAGGGGCATCGGATCATGCGGAACCACCCGCACGCTTCAGCTCGCTCGCAAGAAAGGGTGCGGTCCTGCTGCCCTTGGCCCGAGCGACCTGGTGCGGCGTACCCTTCGCCACAATGGTGCCGCCCGCCCCGCCCGCACCCGGGCCGACGTCGATCACCCAGTCCGCCTGCGCGACCGCGCGCATGTCGTGCTCGATCATCACCACCGTGTTTCCCGCATCCACCAGGCGCTGCAGCTGGACCATCAGCCGGTCCGCGTCCGATGCGTGCAGGCCCGTGGTGGGCTCATCCAGCACGTACAGGCTGCGGCCGCGCTGGCTGCGCTGCAGTTCGGTGGCCAGCTTGATGCGTTGTGCTTCGCCACCCGAGAGCTCGGTGGCGGGCTGGCCCAGCCGCAGGTAGCCCAGGCCGATGTCCCGCAGCAGGTGCAGCGGGCGCGCAATGGCCTCTTCCTCGCTGAAGAACGCATGCGCCTCGTCCACCGTCATCTGCAGCACCTCGGCGATGTTGCGGTCCTTCCACAGCACCTTCAGCGTGGCCTCGTTGTAGCGCGCTCCGTGGCAGGTAGGGCACGGCGCGTAGACGCTGGGCATGAACAGCAGTTCGACGCTGACGAAACCCTCGCCTTCGCAGGTTTCGCAGCGGCCCTTGGCCACGTTGAACGAGAAGCGCCCGGCGTCGAAGCGGCGGCGGCGCGCGGTGAGCGTCGCGGCGAACAGCTTGCGCACGTGGTCGAACAACCCGGTGTAGGTAGCCAGGTTGGATCGCGGCGTGCGGCCGATGGGCTTCTGGTCCACCTGCACGACGCGTTGCAGGGCATCCACATCACCGGCCAGCCGGCCGCGTGTTGCTTCGATCACCGTGGGGCCATCTGTCGGCGGCGCATCTGCAGTGTCTTCTGCAGGCTCGTGGCCCAGGTGCAGCAGCACCAGCTCGGGCAACGCCTGCGCCATCAGGCTCGACTTGCCCGAACCGGAGATCCCGGTCACTGCGGTCAGCACGCCCAACGGCACCTGCGCGTCCACGCCCTTCAGGTTGTGCCGGTGGATGTCCTTCAGCTCCAGCCAGCTCGAGGCACTGCGCTGCCGGCTGGCAGGCGCCGCCACCCGGTCGAACAGATACAGCGCCGTCCGGGAATCCTCGATCTGGCGCAACCCTTCCGGCTCACCGCTGTAGAGGACGCGCCCGCCGTGCTCGCCCGCCTCCGGCCCCACATCCACCAGCCATTGCGCGCGGCGCATCAGCTCCAGATCGTGTTCGACCACGAACACCGAGTTGCCACCGTCACGCAGTCGCTCCAGCGCGTCGTACAGCGCCTGGCTGTCGGCCGGGTGCAGGCCCGCCGATGGCTCATCGAGCACGTACAGCACACCAAACAGCAGCGAGCTCAACTGCGTGGCCAGCCGCAGACGCTGCAGTTCGCCGGCCGACAGCGTCGGCGTCGCGCGATCCAGTGACAGGTAGCCCAGGCCCAGGCCACGCAGCTGGCGCACGCGCGCCATCACCCCGCCTGCGAGGCGCTGCGCCGCAAGCTGCTTCTCTTCCGACAGTGCTGCCTTCCGGCCGGCGCGGGCACGCGTGCCGTAGGCGCTGAAATCACCTTCGGCAACCGGCTGCAGCAGGTCCGCCAGTTGGTCCAATGGCATCCGCACGAACTCGCCGATATCCACGCCTGCGAAGGTGACCGAGAGTGCCTCGGGCTTCAGCCGCTTGCCCTCGCAGGCCGGGCACAGCCTGCCCTCCATGTAGCGGGACACGCGCTTGCGCATCAGTGCGCTCTGGGTATTGGCAAACGTGTGCAGCACGTAGCGGCGCGCCCCGGTGTAGGTGCCCATGTAGCTGGGCTCCTGCTTGCGCTTGAGCGCGGCACGGGTCTCGGCGGGGGTGAAGCCCGCATAGACCGGCACGCTCGGCGCCTCCTCGGTGAACAGGATCCAGTCGCGGGCCTTCTTCGGCAGTGTCTTCCACGGCACGTCGATGTCGTAGCCCAGCGTGACCAGGATGTCGCGCAGGTTCTGGCCGTGCCAGGCTGGTGGCCAGGAGGCGATGGCGCGCTCACGGATGCTGAGGGAAGGATCGGGCACCATCAGCGCCTCGGTCACCTCATACACGTGGCCAAGGCCGTGGCAGGTGCTGCAGGCGCCCTGCGGCGTATTGGGTGAAAAGTCCTCGGCGTACAGCATGGGCTGGTTGGCCGGGTAGGACCCGGCGCGTGAATACATCATGCGCACCAGGCTGGACAGCGTGGTCACGCTGCCCACCGATGAGCGCGCATTGCTGGCACCGCGCTGCTGCTGCAGCGCCACCGCCGGCGGCAGGCCGTCGATGGCATCCACGTCGGGCACGCCCGCCTGGTCGATCAGGCGCCGCGCATAAGGTGCGACGGACTCGAAATAGCGTCGCTGCGCTTCCGCATACACGGTTCCGAAGGCCAGCGATGACTTGCCGGAGCCCGAGACGCCGGAGAACACCACCAGCGCGTTTCGCGGAATGGAGACATCAATGTTCTTGAGGTTGTGCTCGCGCGCACCGCGAACTTCGACGCAGCCACTGGCGGCGGCAGCGCATGACGATTCGCCAAAGGGAGTGTTGGACATCTTCGCGATCCTGCGGGCAGTGAATGGCACGCATCAACGCGTGCCCGGTGATGCATTCTCGCCGCTGCGGGGTGAATGTGGGTGAGCGCGCGCCCGGTTGCGTGGATCACCGCTTGAAAATGGACAATAGATCCTTGTCTTCATGCGGCGCTTCCCACGTGGAGAGCCAGCAGAAGCCCACCCCGCTGCGCACGGCAGCGAGCTGGAACGCTGCAAGTTCCTGCTTGGTCACCGGGTACGCGATGGGGTCAAAGTGCAGCAGCGCCCACGGCTTGAGAAGTGAGAATCCGGACTTCATCTCCGAGAACGCTGCCTTGAGCTGACGTCGGATGGCGGAAAAGTCTCTCGTCGCACCCTCGCGACTACCCAGTGCATGGCACTGCCGGCGAATGGTTCTGCCTTCACCCACAACGCGAAGCAGGAAGTGGTCCTGGTGTACTTGAACGTAGATCAGCCGACGGCGAAAAATGCCCATGCCCTACCTGGCGTCCATGCCAGGCCGGACCTGCCTGGCGCACTCTGCTGCAACAGGTGCAAGCGAAGCGCCCTTCACCGTGGCGAGCGCTTTGAGCGTTTCCCGCTCATACGCTTCGGCAACGCCCGGTTCCGGCTCGATGAACGGCGATGTGCAGATGTCATCGATCTTGAAGCCCTGCTGGGTCAAGGCCAACACGTTCTCCGGCGCTTTAGGCAGCGCGCGCGCCACCGCGTAGGTGAGGGACAGCGAGGCGCCGGCATCCGAGTATGGCCTGAGCGCAGCCGCAACCTTGAGCCACGAAGGATCACCTGACTCGATGCCGGACATGACCTGGTCGAATTGCCGCGGGTGGTCCCAGAGATCCCACAGCACCTTGTGCCCGCCTTCGCTGGCGATGCGCTTGAGAAGCACCGGTGCCGAAGGGCCTCCAGCAGCGGCAGCCACCGGCGCCACAAGCGCCAGAGCGAGCAGCATCACGGACATTCTTCTCATGGCATTCGGCTACCTGGTATCCGGCCCTTGGCGCCGGCGATGCGACGTGCCCACGAAGCACCGCTTGGCGGGCTTCCCCTTGATACGGCGTGATCTTAGGGTGGCCCGGCCCGGCTAACAAGCTGCCGCATGACCGGTGCCAGCCGTCCGCAGTTCGCCGCGCATCCAGTCCATGAACGCCGTTACCCCTTCCACCCGCTCCGCAGGCACGTCCTCGCGGGTCACCGCGTAGTAGGCAAACGCCTGCGGCCACGGCGCCTGTACGACCACCTGCAGGCGCCCGTCCGCCAGCTCATCCGCCGCGTGGATGTCACGCACCAGGGCAACGCCCTGGCCTGCCACGGCGGCGCGTACCAGCAGCAGATCATCGTCGAAGGCAGGGCCGCGTTCCAGCTGATCGTTGGACGGCAGGCCCAGCGCCTGGAACCACAGCCGCCAGTCACTGCGCTCGCTGTCCTGCAGCAGGGGCAGGCGCAGGCAGTCCTGCGGCGTGGTGGCCGGTGCCACCCTCGCCAGCAACGCAGGGCTGGCCACCGGCAGCAGCACCGGTGCCAGCAGGTGCTCGCTCTGCAGCCCGGGGTAGGCGCCCAGCCCATGCCGGATGGCGACGTCCACGCCATCAGCGCGCAGATCCATCAGCCGCGGGCTGGCATCCAGCCGTACATCGATGGAAGGATGGGCGGCACTGAAACCGGCCAGGCGCGGCGCCAGCCACTGCGCGGCAAAACTGGGTGCCGCGCTGATGCGCAGCGTCGTGCGTGCGCGGCTGCTTTCCAGCACCTGCAGGCTGCTGCTGATCTGGTCGAAGGCCTGCAGCAGCTGTGGATGCACGCGCGCGCCTGCGGCGCTCAACACCACGCCATGGCGCGTGCGATCGAACAAGGAGACGCCCAGTCGATCCTGCAGTTGCTTGAGCTGCAGGCTCACTGCTCCCGGGGTTACGCCCATGGCTTTGGCGGCCGCGGTCAAGCTGCCATGCCTGCCGGTTTCCACGAAGGCCCGCAGGGCCAGCAAGGGCAGGACTGCACCCACGAACATTCTCCTCGATCTGGCCATGCATGGGCCACGCGCCGGCAGCATAGCGAGCGCAGCGCGAGTTGTCGTGGCGCGCCCGCAGAGTTCAGCGCAGCTCACTTCCACGCGCAGTACAACTCGTTTCCGTAGCCCGCACAGGCTTCCTAGACTGTTGGTCCGGTTGCTGCAGCACCGTTCCCACGCGCCACCTCAGCAACGGTGGCGCACCTGCATCGTGCCTGCGCCCATCACCGGAAACCAACGTGTCCGCACCTTCCCTGCATCTGTACACCGACAGCTCGCCGAACGGCTTCAAGGCCAGCATCGCGCTTGAAGAACTTGGCCTGCCCTACCAGGTGAGCCATGTCCGCATCGACCAGGGCGAGCATCGCAGCCCCGGGTTCCTTGCCCTCAACCCGCACGGCCGCATTCCGGTCCTGGTGGATCACGCACGCGGCCAGGTGGTGTTCGAGTCGGCAGCCATCCTGCTGTACCTGGCCGAACACGGTCAGGGCCTGCTGCCGCGTGCGCCCACCGCACGCTGGGATGCCATCACCTGGCTGATGTTCCATGCCGCCAGCGTCGGGCCCATCCTGGGCCAGCGCGTGCACTTCGAGCACTTCGCCGAAGAACGCTACCTGCCCGCCGTGCAACGCTACCAGCGGCTTTGCGAGGATGCGTTCAGCGTGCTGGACGCTCGCCTTGCCGACCACGTCTATCTTGCCGGCGCGGAGTACTCGATCGCCGATATCGCCCACTTCGCCTGGCTGCATATCGCCGAGCTCATCGACATCGACTTCCGTCGCCATCGCAACCTGTGGCGCTGGTACCAGCAGGTAGGCAAGCGGCCGGCCGTGCAACGCGGCGTGCGCATTCCCGAACCTGCAACCGGCCCCTGAAGGACACGCCATGACATCGACGCTCTCTACCACGGGCGCATCCGCGCCTGCGTTCACCAACCACGCTGGCTACCAGCGCATGTTCCGCGCGGGTGAACTGACCCTGGGCATGTTCCTGCCACTGCGCTTCTACGAAGGCGACATGCGCGCCCTGGAAGGGCAAGGCCGCCTGGTCGAGGCCATCGACCGCCACGGCTTTGCTGCCGTGTGGGTGCGAGACGTGCCCCTGTTCGATCCGATGTTCGGCGATGCCGGCCAGGTCTTCGATCCCTTCACCTATCTGGCGTGGCTCGCCGCGCGTACACAGCGGGTGGCACTGGCCACCGGCAGTGTCGTGCTGCCGCTGCGCAACCCTGTTGACCTGGCCAAAGCGGCGGCATCGCTGGACGTGCTGTCGGGCGGGCGGCTGGTGCTGGGCACGGCGTCAGGCGACCGCGCGGTGGAGTTCCCCGCGTACGGCATCGAGCACGCCACCCGCGGTGAGCGCTTTGCCGAGGCATTGCCGGCGATGCGCCGATGGTGGCAACCCGCCGACGGCAGCCGCGCCGGCCATGCGTGGACGGACCAGGGCCTGCAGCTGCTGCCCCCGCCCACCGCGCGCATTCCCCTGATCGTGACCGGCGGCGCTCGCCAGCCATTGCCGTGGATTGCCGAGCACGCCGATGGATGGCTGACATACCCGGATAGCACGCATGACGCGCACGGGCCCGCACGGTTGGCGGCGAAGATCCGGGCGTGGCGATCGCTGATTCCCGACGGCGGCTTCCGGCCACACATCACCAACGAATGGCTGGATCTGGTGGACGATGCCAACCACCCGCGCGTTCCGCTGCAGGGCGGCCACACGCTGCGTACCGGCCGGAAGGGCTTGATTGCCCTGCTGGACGCCTGGCGTGCGGCAGGCGTGAATCACGCCGCGCTCGGCATCCAGTACTCACGCCGGCCTGCCGCCGAGGTCATCCAGGAGATTGCCGAAGAGGTGCTGCCCTTGTTCCCGGCGTTTGCCGGAATGCCGGGCCGGTCGCCGGACTGGTAGGACGCGGCTCGGGACCGTCCTGATCCTGGGGTGTCATATCGTCAGCTGTCATGTTGAACGTCCACCGCCACCCCATCCTGGAAGTAGACAGTGAACAACGCATAGCGACCGCTGACGGTTTCGAACTGGAGCATCCATGGACGGGCTGGGTTGCCATCCAACGGGACCTCGATGCCAGACAACTGGAACTTCTCGCGCAGGGACGTCGTCAGCGGCCCATGGATTTCCTCGTACGCAGGCGCCAGGACGCTGGCAGCCTTTTGAAACGCCGCCTCCACATCGCGTGTCGTGTCCTGCAGGAACCGGATCTGGGCGTCCGAGGGCAACTGAGAACCGGAGGTGCTGAAGTACACGGCGACTGTGTGGTTTCCAACGGGAACGGACTCGGCCTCCCAAGTTTCCTCGCCACGAATCCTGGTGAGTTCCATGGGGCCAAAGAGGGGATGTTCCGCTGTTGCGACAACGGGACCTTCCCAGATTTGCTTGAGCCAATCGAGCATGACATCCGACTCCCTGTCAGACGGACCCATGGGCCCCGGTTGCGCGCATTATCCACGAACCACAGTGCGGGGGCTTTGCCCATGGCGACCCGTTTCGCTATAACCGGACTTTTCCAAGGCCATGTCCCATGACGCTGAAGGATCTTCTCGCCTCTGCTGTCTATCGCGACTACGTGCTCGCGCTGGACGCGCATCTCGAGCACCAGCGCTTCGACCACGACGCTGCAGTGGAGCCGGTGATCGTAGCCCTGCATGAAGGCTGGCTGGAGCACGCCGGTATCACGCCCATCGCATTGCGTGAGCTGATCACAACCGAACGCCTCCAGACGTTCAACTACATCGCGCAGAAGCTCGTTGCCTTCTCAGAAGCAGATGGCGGTGCGGACAATATCGTCAATGAAGCGGCCAACCTGCATATGCCCATTGGCCACCTGGTCGAATACCTTGTCCTGCGTGACGAATCGTCTGACATCACCGCCTACCTGAGGAAGATTCGAATGCCCAGTGCACGTGCTTACGCGGCGCGCGTTTCGAAGATGTTCCGCGCGGCCAGCATTGACCTGCCCGGGCCTGGTTGAAGCCGGGCAGTTCGCTCGCGCCTGCAGTGCGCCGTTCCCGCGACGAACGGACAGTTGGCCGCGCTGTGATCGCGGCAGCCCTATGGCGAGCGGGCGACTTCCCACATCCCATACGCCGTCAGCCCGAGGGACTCTGCAAGGCCATTCGAAGCCACGTTGTCGAACTGGCAGCGGTACTGCGCTTCATGTCCGCGCTCGCTGGCGTACTCAATCATGGCGTGCACCAGCGACCTTGCCAGGCCCTTGCCGCGCGCTCTCGGCATGGTCAGCACGCCCATATCGGCGATTGCCACGCCGCCCCAGGGGTAGAGGCTGGAGACCGCCAGCAACTCCGATTCGACGAACGCGCCAAAGGTCGCCCAGTGCCCCAGTTCCACGGACGCATCGTCCTGGTCGTCTGCAGGCACCTGTGCCATGAAGCCGTCGAACAGCGCTGCATCGTCAGGCCTCAGCACGCGCACCTCGGGCAACGTGCCGGCTTGCGTCGTGGATGCGCCCGCAGCTGCCACGTAGTAGATGACATCGGGCGCGTGCATCTCGACGCCGGCAGCACCGAGGGCCTCGCGCAGCCCCTGCAGTGAGACCGGCAGACTGTCCGGTGCGATTCCCAGGGCCGAAGCAATGGAGGGAGACAGTGCCGCACGCGTGCTGCCATGCGGATTCACTATCACCATTGCGCGGCGCTCGGCGGTGAGATGCGGGTTGATCACCAGGCTGAAGTCGCCTGCAGTCGGCACGCGGATGCCGGCGTCGAACAGCCCATCCCAATGGGAGACAACGGCAGGATTCCACTGACACATCGTTGCGCTCCTTCTTTGCGGTCGTCCGAAACGCTGGAATCAAGCTGCGCCGCAAAGCAACATCGGCTTGAGTGAAATGCCGACAGTCGGGCGCAGGTATCCGCCGAGTATGCCGGACTCCAGATGGCGCGGTGCGCTGCACAGCGGGCAGACCTCACGGTGGAAGCCGGTCTTGCCGTGGCCGCGAGCCTGACATGCTAGATTCAATAAGACAGCCAAAGCATTTGCGACGAAGCTCACAAATCCCTGGTCGCCTGCGGCGGGAAAATGGAATTTCGCAAGGAGAGACTGCGCCATGAGGCACCCTGTTCGCCGCACCATGATGCGCACTGCGTGCGCTGCGATGTTGCCGCTCGTACTGGCCGCGTGCGGTACCCGCGATGACGCGGCATCCATCACCGCTGACCTGCGCGCCCAGATGGACGGCTCGAAGGTATGCGCGGTGCTGGTGGCACCCGAGTGGCCGATCGAGCAAAGCGCGGAACATCTCGCCAGCCCCGGCATTGAGGCCCTGATCGCCGCCGACCTCATTCGACGCGAACCGGTGGTGAACCGTGCCAACGTGACGCCGCAGGCACGCATTTCCATTACCGAAACCGGCAAGCCCTATCTGCAGCTGGAAGCGATCGGTCCTGGCAGCCCGCCGTCGCCCTACCTCTGTTTTGGCCGGAAGCAGATCACCCGCATCAGCCGCGGCGAAGACGGCGTGGTGCGCTACCGCTATCGCATCGTGGATCCTCCCGCGTGGGCCCTGCGCAGTGACATGCGCGCGGTATTTCCCTTCCTTGCCCGGCTGATCGACCACGAACAGCACGCCGAACTTGGCGCGGTCAAGGAAGATGGCCGATGGCAGGTGCCCGGCGGCCCCATGCAGACCAATCTTGCCGAGCTGGGCAACATCGGCTTCCTTCCCTGCCCTTACCCCAACGCTTCGCCCGATGAAGACCCCTGCCGCTGAATGTCGAAAGGAGATCTGACATGAAACCTGCCCTCCTCAGCGCCCTGTTTGCGCTGGCCTTTACCTCTTCGGTCGCCAGCCAGGAAATGCCGGACGCGGGCTGGGCAAAGGACCCCGCGAGCGGATGCAGCTTCAAGGCGCCCCGCTCCCTGCCCTCGGGGCCGACCTATTGGATCGGCGACTGTACCGGCGGCAAAGCGACCGGCCTGGGCGTATTGCGCCGTCGCGATGGAACGGTCGCGGGCGAGGCGTTCTACGGCGAACTTAAAAACGGGGTGCCGGTCATCGGCGTCATCGATACCCGCCGGGACGATCAGGGCGGCTTTGTGCTGGGCCGCTGGAAAGACGGCGATCTGGTATCCAACGATGACAACCCCTGGCAGGACCGCGCCGATGCCTTCACCACCGCTGCCAGCGCCGCTCGCGCAGCGAGTGCGGTGTTCAGAGCGCAGAAGAACGAAGTATCAGCCCGCTTCTACGCGCAGCAGGCTGAAATGCTTGCTGAGCAGCTTGACGGTTGAGCGATATACACGTGGAAAACGCGACGATGGAATGGACATTCGATCAGGCCCCGAACGTAGCGTGCATCACCTGCCAGGCCGTGCTGGACGGCAGTCCCGTCCTGGTCGTGACGCACTATGCCGATGATCACTCCTGGGCGTTCCTCGATGGCACCGAAGCCGATCCATCCCAGGCGCGCGTCGTTTCCATGCAAAGGGTCGTGCACCAGCATCCTGAACTTTCCGGGATCTCGGACCTGTTGCCGGGCATGACCGCCCTGCGGCCTGCACCCGGCATGGCGTGGCGCACGGAACCGCACGACTGAACCACCCGCGATGCGCCGGGCGTGACCCGGCGCCAACGCTGCGTCACTCGCAGAGCGCGCTGTCTTCCGTCAACGCAGCATCGTCCAGCGGCCGCCGCTGCTCGATCAGCTCACGCTGTGCGGCGGTGGGCTCGCCCAGCCACCACACGCGGCAGCGCGCGGTCAGGCGGCCAACCATCTTCGACTGCCCGGGCGAGTACAGCATCGCCAGCGCGGTCCCCGGGCAATCGTGGGCTTGGCAGGCGCTGTAGAACCACCACGGCTCACCCTGCAGCGTCTCCAGCTCACCGGGGCCGCTGGGGCCGCTCAGCAGGCGTTCGCGCAGCGAGGGAATCTCCTTGTTGCTGGCCTCGGCGGCTGCCGTGTTCTGCATCAGCGCGTTGAATGCGGCCAGCACCTTCGGGTCCTTGCGCCCACAGTCATCCACGGTGTTGCCGCCTACCAGGGTGAAGAACTGGGTGGCCAGCGGATTGTCCTTGCAGGTGAGTTCCGCGCCGGGACTTTCCTGTTCCGGCTCGCCCTCGTTGTCCCACACCGACGGGTCGACGCCGTCTTCAACGGAGGGTTCGGGTTCGACCGCCGTGGCGGTGGCGGCGGCTGCATCGGTTGCGGCTTCAGCGGCGGGCGTGGGCTCGCTACCGGCCTGCGGTGCCGGCGCCTGCGAACACGCGGCGAGCAGCGCGATCATCCATGAGAGGCCAATATTGCGGGATTGCATTCCCTGTCCTTGGGTGTGTGGGCTGCGACGGAGGGATTCTACGCGGCGCCGGCATTCCGCCGGGTTGAACCCGCAAAAAAAAACCCCGGCGCGTGGCCGGGGCTTTTCGATTCACTTGAACAGCGTGTCCGGGTATTCCGGCTTCTGTTCCCGCGCCAGCAGTGCGCGCAGGCCTTCTGCAGGCGTCTGTTCGCCGTGCAGCACGGCACGCACGCGGTCGGAGATCGGCAGGTCGATGCCATGGCGGTGCGCCTGTCGCATCACTTCGTCGGCGGTCTGCACCGATTCCACCACCTGGCCGATTTCGCGCACGGCATCCTGCAGCGTCTGCCCACGGCCCAGGGCCAGGCCCAGGCGACGGTTGCGCGACAGGTCGCCGGTGCAGGTCAGCACCAGGTCGCCCAGGCCAGCCAGGCCCATCAGGGTTTCCGGCTTGGCACCGATCGCCGCGGCAAGCCGCAGCATCTCGTTCAGGCCACGGGTGATGAGGCCGGCGCGGGCGTTCAGGCCCAGCTGCATGCCATCGGCCACGCCGGTGGCCACGGCCAGCACGTTCTTCATCGCGCCGCCGAGCTCGGCACCGACCATGTCATCGCCCGTGTAGGCGCGGAACGCCGGGCCATGCATGGCTTCGGCCACGGTCTGCGCGAACTCCGGCACGTCGCCGTGCACGGTGATGGCGGTGGGCAGGCCCAGGGTCACTTCCTTGGCGAACGAGGGCCCGGTGACCACGGCCAGCGGCACGTCGTCACCCAGGATCTCGCGCGCCACTTCATGCAGGAAGCGGCCCGAACCGGGTTCAAAGCCCTTGGTGGCCCACGCCACGCCGGCACCGGCCGGACGCAGCGGTGCCAGCGCACGCACGGTCTCGTTGAACGCGTGCGACGGCGTCACCACCAGCACCCAGGCAGCATCCTGCAGGGCGGCCGCCATGTCGGTGGTCGCACGCAGGCTGTCCGGCAACGGGATGCCCGGCAGGTAGCGCGGGTTCTCGTGGCGCTGGTCGATGGCTTCGACCACGGCGGCATCGCGCCCCCACAGCACGGTCGGATGACCGTGCCGGGCAAGCAGGGTGGCCAGCGCGGTTCCCCAGGAACCAGCGCCCAGCACGGCGATCTTGTCAGCGGTAGTGCTCATCCGTGACGTCGCGGCGGTGATCAGGCGTTGCCGACCGGCTCGGAGTCAGCCAGCGACGGTGCGTCGCCCTGCTCCTGGCGCTGGCGCAGGGTTTCTGCGTACAGGCCTTCGAAGTTGATGGGCTGCAGGAAGAACGGCGGGAAGCCGCCGGCCTGGATCAGGTCGCTGACCAGCTGGCGCACGTACGGGAACAGGATGTTCGGGCACTGGGTGCCGAGCAGCACGTCGATCGACTGCGGGTCCAGGCCGACCAGGCCGAACACGCCAGCCTGCTTCACTTCGGCCACGTAGGCGGTGCGCTCACCGGCCTGGCAGGTCAGGGTGACGGCCAGCACGACTTCGAAGGCGTTCTCACCCAGGCGCTGCACCTGCTGGTTCAGGTTGAGCTGCAGTTCCGGCTGGACCTGGTCATTGAAGATGGTCGGAGCATTCGGCGATTCGAAGGAAACGTCCTTGACGTAGATCTTCTCGACGGTGAACGCGGGGCCGGCGGCGGCATCGACCGGCGCAACGGCGCCGTTGGTGGTCTCTTCGGACATTTCCAGTAACTCCAATGAATGCGATTAAAACGATGGTCGAACTACAGCGATGGGGGCGGCGGCGGGCCCATACAAGGCCAGTTCCGCCATCCCCTGCAATCAGTTGCGGCCCTTGACCAGCGGCAAGTCGGCCTGCTGCCAGGCGGGAATGCCACCTTCCAGCACGAAGACCTTTTCGAAGCCGGCCTTCTTCAGCGCCTTGGCGGCGGTTTCCGAAGCGTTGCCGCTGCGGCACACCAGGACCACCGGGCTCTGCTTGGCGTTTGCCACCAGCTTGTGCTCGGCGCCGAAGGCGCTGGCCTGGGCGTTGCGGCTGCCGGCGATGTGGCCCTTTTCGAAGTCACCGCTGGGCGACAGATCAACCACGACCGCGCCACCGGCATTCATCAGGTGGGTCAGCTCGGCCGGCTTGATGCCCTTGTAGCCCCGGAACAGGCGGCGGATTTCGGTGACGATGAGGGCCACGGTCAGGCCGACCAGGGCCGCGGACAGCATCGGGTTTCGGCCAGCGAAGGCCAGCAACTCTTCGTAATTCACTCAGGTCACGGGTCGATTAAGCGGGCGCCGATTGTCGCACAAGCCACAGCGGGCCGGTCACTGCCCCTGCCACAGGTCCGGCAGGCCGGCGGCCTGCCACCAGCGCTTGGCGTCCGGATCCCAGCGCCAGCGCTCGACCACCACCACGGTGCGCTCGGCCTGGGTGTTCTGGTTGATCACCCCGATTTCGACCCGGCGCTCGACCTGGCCGCCGTCCAGCGAGGCGCTGCTGCGCTCGCGGTAGGAGGACACGCGCAGCTGGGCGTAGCGGTTGAGCTCGAACTCGGTGGGCGGCTTTTCCTTGCGCAGCTCCGGGTCCAGGTAGGCAATGGCATCGTCCATGCTGCCCCAGCGGATGGTCGCGCCGTAGGCGATCTGGGTCTCTTCCAGCAGCTTGCGCTGCTTGCGTGTGAGGTCGTCGGCAGCGGCACTGGCCACGGCGCTGACCAGCAGCAGGGAGCACAACAGGATCTGGATCAGGCGGCGCATCGGTGGTTTCCCCAGGACGTCAGCCTGCCATCCTACCCTTTGGCGAAGGCAACGAAGCGACCGCTCAGCTCGGCGGCAGAGCGGCCATCGGCCCCCGGCTGGCGGGCGACGATGCTGATGCGGGCCTTGCCGCGCTGGCGGAAGGTGGCCAGGAAGGTGTCCCAGCTGCTGGCTTCGGCGGTTTCGGCGTGGGCGTGCAGGTCTTCGTAGACCGGCGCCAGGTAGCGCAGGTTGCTGTCGGCCACGTAGACCTCGGCGTCGTGCCCGGCCAGGCGCAGGCGCAGGCTGACCAGCGCCCAGCCGGACAGGGTGAGCACCGAGGCCAGGCTGCCACCGAAGGCGTTGCCCTTGTCGTTGACGTTGGCCACCAGCGGCGCGGTGATGCGCAGCACGCCGTCGGCATAGCCGTCCAGGCGGATCTGCATCGCACGGACCGCCGGCATGCAGTCAAGCACGTCCTGCAGGGCGGCCAGCGAGGAGGTCAGGGCATCAGCGGACATCGAGCAGCAACCACGACAACGAAGGGCCCGCATAATGACGTCAATGGCCGACCATACGATACCCACTGGCTGGACCCTGATCTCGCTGCGTCCGCAGGGGCAGCATGCCGGGCTGAGGCGGGCTGCGGCCAAGCTGGGCGGGGCGACCGTGGCGTTGTCGCCGTGGCGGCTGCAGCGGTTGCAGGGCCCGGCGGTCGAACAGCGGCTGAACCGCGCACTGGCCTGCGCGCGGGTGGTATTCACCAGCCCGGCGGCGGTCGAAGCCGCTGCGGCGCTGCAGCACCTGCCTGCGGCCCAGCGCAGCCCCTGGCTGACCGTGGGCGAAGGCACCGCGCGCGCGCTGCACGCACAGGGCATCGACGAAGTGCACGCACCCCAGCGGATGGACAGCGAAGGCCTGCTGGGCCTGCCGGTGCTGGCCGAGGTGCGCGGCATGGACATCGGCCTGGTGACCGCACCGGGCGGCCGTGGCCTGATTGCCGCGCAGCTGGAGGCGGCCGGCGCGCGGATCCTTCGCGCCGACGTCTACCGACGGCTGCCGCTGGCGGTACCGCGGCGAACACTGGCACGGCTGGCGCACTCGGCCACGCCGTGGCTGCTGGCCGTCAGCAGCGGCGAGGCGCTGCAGCGCTTCTGGCAGCAGTTGTCCCCCGGTTGGCAGCAGCGCCTGCGCACCGAGGCCATCGTGCTGGCCGCCAGCGCGCGCCTGGCCGAGCAGGCACAGGCGCTGGGACTGGCCCGCGTGGTGCGCAGCGAAGGGCCCACCGTGGCCCAGATGGCAGCGGCCGCACACGCCGCGCTCACTGCCCCGGCAGCGACCTGAACAGGCACCCGGCGCACGCTTGCCGGGGTCATCGCCAACAGTGATGCTGTGTGCAACGCTGCCTGCCGGTTCCCCACCGGCGACGCCGCCGACAAGGAAGCCCGATGAACGACACCCCGCCACCTGCCCCCTCCCGCCGCACCCTGCGCTGGCTGCTGCCGCTTGCCGGGTTGGTGGTGCTGGGCGCCGGTGGCTATGCCGGCTGGCACTACTGGCAGCAACAGCAGAGTGACCAGGCAGCGCAGGCGCAGACCACGGCCGTGCAGCTGACCGGGCTGCAGGCCACCGTCGAGGCACTGCGCCGCGACCAGCGCGCGACCAGCCAGCGGCTGCAGGATGCGGCGGCCACCAACCGCGTGCTGCGCGATGAGATGCTGGGCCTGTCCCAGCGCAGCGCACTGCTGGAAGAGAACCTGGGCCGGCTGGCCGAGAGCGCCAACCAGGGCCGCCAGGCCGTGCAGCGCGACGAGGCCGAGCTGCTGCTGACCCAGGCCGCGCAACGGCTGGCCTTTGCCGATGATGTGGAAGGCGCGCGCCGCCTGTATGCGCAGGCCGCCACCGCGCTGGCCGACCTGCCCGACAACGAAGGCCTGAACCTGCGCCAGGCGCTGGTGCAGGAACGCGACGCGCTGGATGCGCTGGGCCGTGGCCCGCGCGTGCAGGCGCTGCACCGGCTGGATGCGGTCGCACAGGCGCTGCAGGGGCTGCCCTCCGAACTGCCGCCCTCGCCGGCCGAGGCGGCGGCCAAGCCGTGGTGGCAATCCGCGCTGGCACCCTTCGTGGACATCACCCCCAGCCGCCTGAACGGCCCGCTGACCCAGGCCGAACGCGCCGCTGCCGATGACGCGCTGCAGTTGGAACTGACCCTGGCCCGTGCGGCCATCGAGCGTGGCGACCGCAGCGGCCGTGATGCCGCGCTGAACCGCGTGGCCCACTGGGCGCAGCGCCGCTGGCCGGATTCACCGGGCCTGCGCGCGCAACATGCTGAACTTCAGGCCTTGCGCAAGGCCCCGCTGCAGGCCGAAAGCAGCGTGCTTGGCAGCACCCTGCAACAACTGCGCTCCCAGACCGACCGGAGGTAACGCCCGATGAAACCCCTGCAATCCCTGGTCGTACTGCTGCTGGCCGTGGCCATCGGCGTGGTGGCCGCGCAATGGCTTGGCACCGATGACCTGAACCGCTACGGCGAAGTGACCCTGCGCTACGGCGGCTACGACTACCACAGCAACCTGCCCAAGGTGGCCCTGCTGTCGGTGATCGGCGTGCTGGTGCTGTGGCTGCTGTGGAGCCTGGTGGCGGCACCGTTCCGCGCCTGGGGCCGCTACCGCCGCAAGCAGGGCCGGGTGCGCCTGATCGACGGCCTGCAGGCTTACGAACACGGCCAGTGGCAGCGTGCGGAAAAGCTGCTGGATGGCGCGGCCGCCGACCCGGAAGTGAGTGCGGTGGCGCTGGCCAATGCGGTGCGCAGCGCGCAGTCGCGAGCCGATGCCGCATCCGGCGAGGCGCTGCTGCAGCGCCTGGGTGAAAGCGATGCCACGCTGCATGCGCTGCTGCGCGCCGAACAGCTGTTGGCCCGCGACCTGCCGGTGGATGCGATCAACGTGCTGGACGTGGCGGCGATCCAGCCGCTGCCGCCGCGTGGCCTGTGGCTGCGCACCGAAGCGCTGGCGCAGGCCGGGCGCGCGCACGAGGCCTACGGCCAGCTGGGCGCGCTGCGGCAGAGCAAGGTGCTGCCGGCCGATGCCAGCAGCGAACTGGAAGCCCGCTTGGCCGCGCAGGCCCTGCTGGAGGCCAGCGATGTGAACGCGCTGGCCGCGCAGTGGGAAGCCACGCCGAAGGCGCTGCGGCCGACCCCGGACGTGGTGGCGGCCTATGCCACCCGCGCGGTGGCGCTGGATTGGGATGAGCCGGCGCTGCTGGCGCTGGAACAGGCGCTGGACCATCGCTGGGACGACGAACTGGTGGCGCTGTATGGCCGCCTGCCTGCCGAGCGGCTGGCCACCCGCCAGTCCAACCTGGCGCGCTGGCGCAACGTGCATGACGATTCAGCCGCGCTGCGCCTGGCGCAGGGCCGCATCGCCCTGGCCCAGCAGCAATGGGATGCAGCGGATGCGTTCCTGCACGAAGCCATTGCCGCCGGTGCCGGTGCGCCGGCGTGGGAGGCCCTCGGTGAAGCGTTCGCGCAGCGCGGCGAACACGCGCTGGCCGCGCAGTGCCTGGCCAATGCGCTGCGCCTGCAGCGTGGCGAGGACAGCGTGGCGCTGGTGCACGGCACCGACGCACCGCTGCGCGCCACGGTGGAAGAGCAGCCGCTCACGGTGCAGCCGCCGGTGTACGACGCCAACGAGGTCCGCGACGAGTTCGGCAACCCGCGGGTGCCGTGACCATGGCTGAGGTGTGCCGACCAACGGTCGGCACCCACCGGAGCAGCAACAAAAACGCCGCCCGATGGGCGGCGTTTTTTGTTGATCTGGTAGTCGCCAACCTTGGTTGGCGCTCGGCACTCATCCGAGCGGTGACACTGCACGGCCGACCAAGGTCGGCATCTACCAAAGCACTCCCCGGCGATGACGCTGCACGGCCGAACCGAAGCATTTCCGGTAGTCGCCAACCTTGGTTGGCGCTCGAAACGTGCCGACCAACGGTCGGCACCCGCCAGAGCAGCGGTAATCAGCGTTCGACGATCGCCACCACGCCCATGCCGCCGGCGGTGCAGATCGACACCAGCGCGCGGCCACCGCCGCGTTCGGCCAGCTGCTTGGCCGCCGTCGCGATCACGCGTGCGCCGGTGGCGGCGAACGGGTGGCCGGTGGCCAGCGACGAACCCAGCAGGTTGATCTTGTCCGGGTCGATGCGGCCCATCGGTGCATCCAGGCCCAGGCGGTTGCGGCAGTAATCCTCGCTCTCCCACGCACGCAGGGTGCACAGCACCTGCGCAGCGAAGGCTTCGTGGATCTCGTAGATGTCGAAGTCCTGCAGGGTCAGGCCGTTGCGCTTGAGCATCTCCGGCACGGCCACGGTCGGCGCCATCAGCAGGCCTTCGCCGTGCACGAAATCCACTGCCGATACATGGGAATCGCGCAGGTAGGCCTGCGGTTCGTGGCCGTGCGCGCGGGCCCATTCCTCGCTGGCCAGCAGCACCGCCGCGGCACCATCGGTGAGCGGGGTGGAGTTGGCGGCGGTGAGGGTGCCACGGCCGGAGACCTTGTCAAAGGCCGGCTTCAGCGTGGCCAGCTTTTCCAGCGAGGTATCCGCGCGCAGGATGTTGTCACGCTCGACGCCACGGAACGGGGCGATCAGGTCGTTGAAGAAGCCGCGCTCGTAGGCGGCGGCCAGCTTCTTGTGCGAGGACACCGCCCATTCGTCCTGCGAATCTCGCGAGATGTTCCATTCCTTGGCCATGTCCTCGCAATGGTCGCCCATGCTCTTGCCGGTGCGCGGCTCGGCCACGCCGGGGAACTCGGGCTTGAGCTCGGAGAACTTGAAGCCGGCGGTCAGTGCGCGGATCTTGTCACCGGTGCTCTTCGCACGGTTGGCGGCCAGCAGGCGCGCGCGCAGCTTCTTGCCGTAGACGATCGGCACGTCGGACGTGGTGTCCGAACCACCACCGATGCCCGATTCGATCTGCCCCAGGGCGATCTTGTTGGCCACGGTGATGATGCTGTCCAGCGAGGTGCCGCAGGCGCGCTGCAGGGTGATGCCGGGGGTCAACGGCGACAGGCCGGAGGACAGCGTGGCTTCGCGGCCCAGGTTCCAGTCGCTGGAATGCTTGATGACCGCACCCATTGCCACTTCACCCAGCTGCTGGCCGTGCAGGCCGAAGCGTTCGACCAACGCACCCAGTGTCCGCACCGACATGCCGAGGTTGCCGACATCCGAATACGCGGTGTTCTGGCGGCAGAACGGAATGCGGACGCCACCGAGGATGGCGACGGGACGAGCGTTGGGCATGGAGATACCTGGCATGGATGAGGGTGTCTGCAACATGGCCTGCACGGCAGAGCAGGCATAATGGAGCCAAGTGTAGCTGCCGCCCTGTGATGGGCCAACCGTGGAACCATGAGCAAACCCGACCCCGCGATGAATGCCCTTGGCGTGCTGGCCCTGGAACTGGCCAACGGCGAAATCCCCCGCCAGGCGGTGCTCAGCGCCGACCAGGCCGGTGAACTGGCCGACCGTATCGGCCGTGACCTGGCCAAGCTGGTGCCGCAGGTGGCCGAGCTGGACCTGGTGTTCGCCGCCGCCCATTTCGACCCCGCTGAAATCCTGCGCCCGGGCTGGCCGATCCACCGCCGCCTGGAAGAACTGCAGATGCGTGCCCCGGGCCGCAGCCAAGGCCCGCGCCTGCTGGCCTTCGGTGCCGGCGCCGATGGTGAAGTGCCGCTGCCGTTCCAGGCTGATGCGACGCTGGTGGGCGGTGGCCTGCGCGTGGTGCCCTTCCTGCTGACCGGCAGCGACGTGGCGACCACCGCGGCCGTGGCCGATGCGCTGGAAGACGTGCTGCTGGCCAACGGCATGGCCCATGCTGATACGGCGTTGATGGCACAGAACAGCTTCGGTGCCCGCATCGAGCACGCGCGCTACTTCACCGTGAACGACCTGGCCGCGATGATGTCGATGCAGTACGACAACCAGGGCCTGGCCGCGCTGTGGCCGCTGATCGAGACCGCGATCCTGGCCCCGGGCCAGGACGAGTGGCTGGAAAACGCACCCGAGCCGCTGCTGCGCTATACGCAGGGCGAGGCACGCATGGCGCTGTTCGATCCGGCCGGCTGGTGCGCGTACTACAACCACAGCAAGAACGACTGCGACCGCCTGCAGGGCATCTACGAACAGTTCCTGATGCGCCAGCGGCAGATGGCCGCGGTGCTGGAAGCGCACGGCGTGCCAGTGCTGTTCGTGCACTGCGAGGCCGGGCAGGACGCGCGCGAGCTGCTGGCGCGCTGATCCACAACGCCCGTGCGGGTAGTTGTAGAGCCGAGCCCATGCTCGGCTCAGGCCGCCTGCAGAGCAGCCGAGCATGGGCTCGGCTCTACAGGAAGCGATTGCGCCTTACGGGGCCTTCTGGATGACCGCGCAGGCCAGGCGCGCGCCGGCGTTGCCGGTCGGCTGGGTCTTGTAGTCGTCCGCGTCGGCGTGGACGATCAGGCCGCGGCCGATGATGTCGAAGTCATCACCCTTGCCGATGTTGACGTTGCTCGAGACCGGGCCGTCGATGGTGGCCACGCCCTTGTCGTCGGCCTTGATGTTGGGCATGTCGCCGCCGTGGTGCGGATCGGCCGAGACGTTGCCGTGATCCTGCTTGCCCGGGTTGAAGTGGCCGCCGGCGCTCATGCCGTCCGGCGCGCTGCAGTCGCCCTTCTCGTGGATGTGGAAGCCGTGCTCGCTGCCCGGCTTCAGGCCGGTGATCTGGCCGGTCACGTGCACCTTGCCGTCGACGACCTTGAAGGTGACGCTGCCCTTGGTCTCGTTGCCCTGGGTCGGTGCGAGTTCGGCGCTGGCCGTGGCATCGGTGGCCGGAGCGGCGTCGGTGGCCGGTGCAGCGGCCGGATCAGCCGGTGCTGCCGAACTTTCGGCCGGGGTGGTGGCCGGGGCTTCGGCTTCCGGGGCTGCCGGCTGCTGGTTGCAGGCCGCCAGGCCCAGGGCGGCGATGGCCGCGAACAGCGAGGTATGGATCAGACGCATGGAACTCTCCTTGGAATGATGCCCGTGGCGATCAGCGGGTAACCCGGATCACACCGCAGGCGATGCGGACGCCGGCATTGCCGGCGGGCTGGCTGCGATAGTCATCGGCGTTGGCATGCACGACCAGTGCACGTCCGGCGATATCGGTGGCGGCGCCTCCCCCAAGGGTAACGCCCTTCAGGTGCACATCGATATTCGCGCGGCCCTGGGCATCGGCCTGCAGGTTGTCGATGTCGCCCAGGTGGTGCTTGCCGCTGCCGGCGCGGCCGTGCGCGCTGCCAGCGGGATTGAAGTGGTTGCCGGCGCTGCTGGCATCCACCGCGCTGCAATCACCCCGTTCGTGGATGTGGAAGCCGGCCTGCTGCATCGGCTGCAGGCCACCGACCAGGCCGGTCAGGTGCACGCCACCGCTTTCGGTCTTCAGCACCAGGCGGCCACTGACGATGCTGGCCGAGGCCGGCGCCAGGTTGGCTTCGGCCAGCTGGGCCACGGGCGTGGTGACCACCGGCGGCGGGGTGGGCTGCGACTTCTGCGGCGCGCTGCCACAGGCAGACAGCAGAACGACGGCGGACAGCGGCAGGATGGCAGGTGAAAGGCGCATCAGGAACTCCTTGCAGGGAACACTACGGACGGCATCGTCCATGGCGGATCAACAGTTCGGCAAGCCGGCGCGAGGACCGTGTGCACGGGCCGTTCAATGGCTCCCGCGGCGGCGGCCCGCGCCGAGCTTGCGGGTGAGCGTATTGCGGCCCAGTCCGAGCCGCGCGGCGGCTTCGGCGCGGCGGCCATGGGTAATCTGCAGCGCTGCCTCCAGCAGGGCGTGGTCCACCCGCTCGCGCACCTGCGCGTGCAGGCCTTCAGCGCCCTCGGCCAGTTGCCGACGCGCCCATTCGGACAGCAGCGCTTCCCACTGCCCCGGGTCGGCGCCTGCGGCACTGCCACGGCGGCTGCGCGTGCGGTTCAGCGCGGTATCGACGTCGGCCACGCCGATGGTGTCGGCGGCGGCAAGTGCCGCCATGCGCCAGCAGACGTTCTCGAGTTCGCGCACGTTGCCCGGCCAGTCGTGCTCGCGCAGCGCCTGCAGGGCGGCAGCAGTGAGCCGCTTGGGCGGCGTGTCGAGCTTGTGCGCGGCGGCCGCCAGGAAGGTGGTGGCCAGCTGCGCGATATCCTCGCGGCGCTCGCGCAGCGGCGGCAACTGCAGGCGCACCACGTCCAGGCGGTGCAGCAGGTCGGCGCGGAACCGGCCCTGCGCGACCAGCCCTTCCAGGTCCTGGTGGGTCGCAGCCACCACGCGCACATCCACATGGATCAGCTCGCGGCCACCAACGCGGAAGAATTCGCCCTGGGCCAGCACGCGCAGCAGGCGCGTCTGCAGCGGCAGCGGCATGTCGCCGATTTCATCGAGGAACAGCGTGCCGCCGTTGGCCTGCTCGAAGCGGCCGATGTGGCGGCGCTGCGCACCGGTGAACGCACCGGCCTCGTGGCCGAACAGTTCGCTTTCCAGCAGTTCGGCCGGAATGGCGGCGGTATTGAGCGCAACGAATGGTCCCTGTGCGCGCGGCGATTCGCGGTGCAGGGCGTTGGCCACCAGTTCCTTGCCGGTGCCGGTTTCGCCGGTGATGAGCACGGCCAGCGGCGCCTGCGCCAGGCGGCCGATGGCACGGAACAGCGCGCGCATCGGCGGCGTATCGCCCACCAGCTGCGGCGGCTGGTCGCTGGGCGCATCGGCCACCGGCGTGGGCGCGGCCAGTGCCGGTGCCACGGCAGGCAGCACGCGCTGGGCCAGGGCCACCGCATCATCCAGATCGAAGGGCTTGGACAGGAATTCGTGGGCGCCGCCGCGGAACGCGCCGGCCGTGCTGGCCACATCGGTGTAGGCCGACATCACCACCACCGGCAGCTGCGGCAGCGCGGCCTTCAGCTTGTCCAGCAGTACCAGGCCATCGTCGCCAGGCATGCGTACGTCGGTGAACAGCAGCGCTGGCGCCGGGCCTTCGTTGAGGGCCTTCAGCGCAGGGGCGGCGCTGTCGAAATCGACGACCTGGTAGCCCGCCTCGCGCAGCGCGGTGCACAGCACGAAGCGCACGGCGCGGTCATCGTCGACCACCCAGATGCGCTGCGCGGTGGTGGGGGAATCAGACATCGCGCGGGGCCTCCTCGGCCTGGGCGGCGCCGTTGCCGATCGGCAGCAGCAGGGTGAACACGGTATGGCCCGGGCGCGAGCGGTAGGTGAGCGTGCCGCGGTGCTCGCGCGCGACCTGCTGGGCCAGCGCCAGGCCGAGGCCGGTGCCTTCGGCGCGGCCACTGACCAGCGGCAGGAACAGGTGCTCGGCCAGTTCCTCGGGCACGCCACGGCCGTCATCGGCGATTTCCAGGCGCAGGGCCAGCGTGTGCAGCTGTTCGGCGATGCGCACGCCGTGCTCGACGCGCGTGCGCAGGGTGATGACCCCGGCGCCGGCCTGGATGGCGTTGCGCACCAGGTTCCACACCGCCTGGGTGAGGCGGTCGGCATCGCCATCGAACTCGGGAATGCTGGGGTCGTAGTCGCGCTGCAGGCGCACGGCCCAGCCAGCCTCGCTTTCGGCCAGGCGCAGCACGCGTTCCAGCGAGGCGTGGATGTTCAGCGGTGCATGCGGCGCGGCCGGTGCTGGCGACAGCAGCTGGTCGAGCAGGCCGTTGAGGCGCTCGATTTCCGAACCGATCAGCTCGATCAGTTCGCGCTCGCTGGCATCACGCTGGGCAGCACGGCGGGCCAGCAGCTGCGCCGCGCCCTTCAAACCGGCCAGCGGGTTGCGCAGCTCGTGGGCCAGGCCCTTCAGCGCGGCACTGAGCGCGCTGGGCAGGGCCTGGGTCGGGTCGAGCCCGGGAAACTCGTCGACTGGATGGGCTTCGAGCAGCCAGCCACCATCGTCGCGGCGGCTCATCCAGCCTTCGGCGAAGCGCGCGCCCTCGCCCGGCAGGGCCAGCGCCAGGCGGTTCAGCCGCAGGCTGTCGCGCTCGTCGCGGGCCAGGAAATGGGCCAGCGCCTCGCCCTGCACTTCCAGCGCGGCCAGCGGCTGGCCGATCAGGCGGCGGACGCTGACGCCCAGCCAGCGGGCGAAGGCGGGATTGCAGCCGATGATGCGGCCATCGGCCCCGGCCCAGGCCAGCGGCGTGCCGAGGGCATCAAGGGACGGCGGGGGTGCGGGGTCGGACATTGCACCAATGTAGTGCAAAACCGGCGGCGGGCATCAGATCACTTCGAACGCGTCACCGGACGTCGTGCGTGGGAATTACCTGTCAGGCTTGCTGAGCAGATACTAACGGATTACGATACTATCGCTAAACGTTACTACCATGCCGATCCAGTCGTTCGCCTGCAAACGCACGCAGGCGCTGTTTGATGGCCAACGCGTGCCGAGGTGGCGCCACATCGAAGCCGCTGCTCTGCGTAAGTTGGCGATGCTCAACGTTGCGGCCGATCTGCGGGATCTGCGCATACCTCCGGCCAATCGCTTGGAGCCATTGCACGGAAACCGGTGCGGCCAGTACAGCATCCGCATCAATGATCAGTTCCGGTTGTGCTTCGTCTGGACCCGAGAAGGCCCGGCTGAAGTTGAAATTGTCGATTACCACTGAAGGAGCCGCGCGCATGCGAACCGTCCCCTACCCCGCTCCCGGCGAGATCCTGCTGCATGAGTTCTTGCAGCCGCTGGGTATCACCCAGTACCGCCTGGCCAAGGCAATCGGCGTGTCGCAGCGCCGGATCGGCGAGATTGTTACCGGCCAGCGTGCCGTGACGGCAGACACCGGACTGCGGCTGTCCCGTTATTTCGGCGTGTCCGACAAGTTCTGGATCGGACTGCAGGCGGATTTCGATGCGGCCATGACCAAGGAGAAGCTGGCCGAGGTGCTGGCGCGGATCGAGCCTTACAACGCGGTGGCATGAATCTGCCCGGGGTCGGATCCCTTTCCGTCAGGCAAGGGATCTGACCCCTGCCGCAGGTCGAGCAAGCTCGACCACTACCGGATGCGTGGCCGGGTTACAGCTTCATGTTCAGGCCGACGAACACGCTGCGGCCCGGGGCCGGCGAGAACATCGGGTGGGCGCTGTCCCAGAAGAAGCTGTCGTACCAGGCGTAGGCGTATTCGCGGCCAGTGACGTTCTTCAGCTGCAGGTCCACGCTCCAGCGCGGGTTGATCTGGTACGCGGCGCTGAGGTCGAGCACGGCGAAGCCACCGAACTTGCCGGCCTCGTTGCGCTCTTCCAGGTAGTAGTCGCCCTGCGCGCGTGCCTGCAGGCCCAGGCGCAACGCGTCGCTGGCGCGATAGTCCACACCGAGGTTGCTGATGTGGCGCGGGGTGGCGGCCACTTCCCTGCCCTGCAACGAAATGCCGGCATCGCGGTCGTCGCGGGTGATCTTCGCTTCCTGGTAGGCGTGCGAGGCCCACACCGTCCAGTCGTCGCCCAACTGCAGGCTCAGCTGCGCATCCACGCCGCGGCGGCGGGTCTTGCCCAGGGTGACCGTGGTGCCGGTGGCCGGCATGTTCGACACCTCGTTTTCCGCGTCCTGCTGCCACACCGCCAGGCGCGCCTGGCTGCCATGGAAGGGCTGGAACTTCAGGCCCAGCTCCATGCCGGTATTGGTGGACGGCTGCACCGGCGCCTGCCCCGGGGTGAGATAGGCCGGTGCGGTGGAGCCGGTGAGCACCTGGAAGGTGCGGCCCCAGTTGGCGTAGACGTGGGTGGTGTCGCCCAGGCTGTGGATGACGCTCAGCTTCGGCTGGCCGATGGTGCCGTAGTCCTGCAGGCGGCCGCTGATGCCGTTCATCAGGTGCGTGCTGCCACTGAAGCTGTCGATACGGTAGGCCGGCACGATTTTCCACGCCTCGGCAGGCTGGTAGATGGCCTGCACATAGGCACCCCAGTTGTCGAAGCTGTGGCGGTCGTCGTTCTGCACGCGCGCCGGTGCCTGGCTGAAATCGGTGGGTTCGGCGTAGGCGTAGCGCTCGCGGATATAGCCGTTGTCCTGCTGCTCGTAGTTCAGGCCGCCTTCGACGGTGAGCGCGGAGCTGGCCTGCCACGTAAGCGTGCTGAGCAGGCCGGTCTGGCGTTCATCCCAGACGCGGCGCTGGCGCGGCAGGTTGCCGGTGGGCAGATCGCTGAAGGTCACGCGGCGGTCGTCTTCATAACGGTTGTAGTACAGCCGCGTGCCGAAGGTGAGCGCGTCGGACAGCTTCAGGTCGACGTGCGCGGCGATCTGCCGCATGTCGCGGTCATCGCCATCGTTGCCGTTGCGCAGGTCGCTGCCACGGCGATGCGCGTGCAGTTCGTCTGCGGTCATGAAACCGGGTTCGTCGGCTTCGTGGTGGTACGCGCGCGCGGTCAGGCCCACGCGCAGGCCGTCGTCCAGCGAGCCGTAGAACCATTTGCCGCCCAGCGAGTACTTCTTCGAGGTGTCGTGGTCGCGGTAGCCATCGCTGGCCTGGGTGCCGACGAAGTAGTTCTGCGCAAAGCCATCCGCTTCGCGGCCCACTGCCAGCTGCGCGTCGCGGGTGTTGTAGCTGCCGTAGGCCAGCCGCGCATCGGTGTAGTTGCCGCCCTGGCGCGTGCCGAAGTTCACGTTGCCGCCGATGTTGTGCAGCCCGTAGCGCGGATCGTTGGTCCCGCGCACCACTTCGATGTAGCTGATTTCCAGCGGGAACAGCATGTCGATGAAGCGCTGGTTGCCGCTGTTGACGTTGCTGGGGATGCCGTCGATGAGGGTCTTGATGGCGTTGAGGTAGCCCTCGCCGTTGAAGGCGCGGAAACTGACCTTGCCCGATTCGGCACCCTGCCGCGTTTCGGTGAGCTGGATGCCGGGCATCTGCCCCAGCAGCTCCCAGCTGTGCGAGACGTTGCGGTCTTCGATCTGGTCCGCGCCCAGTACGTCCACCGAAGTCAGGACCTGGTGGGCGCTCAACTGGCCTTCGCCATGCTGGTGCACCTGCACCTTGCCGAGGGTGAGCGCGGCATCGGCCGACTGTGCGAAGGCTTCAGGGGCGAACGGGGCGGTCGCGAGGGCGGCCACCAGCGTGGAGGTTTTCATGGGGGATGGAAGGGCGCGGATGAAATGTAATCATATAACATTTCACGCGTCTGCCATGTAGAGTCGAGCCATGCTCGACTGCTCCTGGCAAACAGCAGTCGAGCATGGCTCGACTCTACAAGGGCGATAGGGCAGTCGAGCATGGCTCGACTCTACAAGGGCGATAGAGCAGTCGAGCATGGCTCGACTCTACAAGGGCGATAGAGCAGTCGAGCATGGCTCGACTCTACAAAGGCGGTGAAGCAGTCGAGCAAGCTCGACGCTACAAAAGCGGGGTGGAGCGGCGGCTTACACCGGGTAGCCGGTGGCTTCCCTGGCCTTCTTCCAGGCGCTTTCAAACTCGCGCGCGGAGATTTCGTCGTCCTCGTCGAAATCCAGGAACGACACCGGCTGGTCGGCCAGCAGGAAACGGTCATCGCTCTGGCCGTGCTCGTCGGCCCAGACCAGCTTGGTGCCGTAGATCTCCACCTGGCGCACGATCTTCTCGCCGCGGGCTTCCATCAGCACGTTGCCCTTGCCCAGGCCCGATTCGGCCCAGTGCTTGTAGTACTTCTTGGCGGTGTTGTTCTTGATGTTCTTCATTGCAGGGGTCCTGGCCGCAGCGGCGGCCGGAGAGTTCGGAATGGCGCCATTATCAGGCATCCGGGGTCAGAGCCCTTTCCTTCGGAAAGGGATCCGACTCCTGCCGGTTCAGTTCGGCAGGGGGGTGCCCTTCGGCCACAGCATCCAGAGGTTGCCCTGCTGCTTCATGTCACCGGCCAGCTTGCCGGCGGCATCGCCACTGCCCCAGTACAGGTCGGCGCGCACTTCGCCAGCGATGGCACCGCCGGTGTCCTGCGCGGCCACCGGGCGCACCACCGGGCTGCCGTCCGGGCGCGTGGTGGACAGCCACAGCAGGCTGCCCAGCGGCACCACGCTGCGGTCCACGGCCACGCTGTAGCCGGCGGTGAGCGGCACGTTCAGCGAACCACGCGGGCCTTCCGGGCTGTCGGCGCTGCGCACGAAGAACACGTAGCTGGGATTGCTGCGCAGCAGCTCCGGCACGCGCGCGGGGTGCGCCTTCGCCCAGCCGCGGATCGCGTCCATGGTGACGTCTTCCTTCTTCAACTCGCCCTGGTCCACCAGCCAGCGGCCGATGGCGCGGTAGGGGTGGCCGTTCTGCTCGGCGTAGGCCAGCCGCACCTGGGTGCCATCGGCCAGGCGCACGCGCCCCGAGCCCTGGATCTGCAGCAGCTGCAGGTCCATCGGGTCGGTCAGCCAGGCCAGCACGGGCGCTTTGGAACCCTTGCTGGCGATGGTGCCGGCGTCGTCATACGGCTTGAGCACCTTGCCGTCGAGGCGGCCGCGCAGGCGCTTGCCCTTCAACTCGGGGTAGAGGCTGTCCAGCTGCACCACGACCAGGTCATCGGGCGTGCCGTACACCGGCACCGTCGCGGTGGCCGTGCGGGTCAGGCTGCCGGGATAGATGGGTTCGTAGTAGCCGGTGATCAGGCCATCGGCCTGATGGCCGCCGGCGCGCAGTGCGTACACCTCGAGGTCGCGCTGCAGGAACTGGCGGATCGCCACCGGGTCCTGGTCGGACACCGTGGCGGCGGTCGCGCAGGGCCCGGCCCAGACCGCATCGTTCTTCAGCCGCGTGCAGCTGCTGCGCCAGGCGCTGAAGCCGGCCAGCAGGTCGGTATCGGAAACCGCCGGCAGCGCCTTCCAGTCCACCTTGGCGTAGGTGGCGGCAGCGGGTTTGGCCGCAGCCGGTGTTGCGGGGCGGGTGCCGGTGGTGGCGCAGCCGGCCAGCAGGGCAACGGCCAGGAGGGTGAGGAGCGCGCGCGGCGACGACGGAACAGTGATCATCGTCGCAATGTAGTGGGGCCGATGGTGGCGGGGCAACCTTTGGCAGCGCCGGGCCATGCCCGGCGAAAAGCAGATCCCGCGCAATGCGCTCGCCGGACATGGCCCGGCGCTACCATCAGATGGCTACGGCGTCTGCAGCAGCAACGAATGCAGGATGCGTGCGTCTTGGGCGTCCAGTGTCTTCGGCAGGTCGTCGCTGCCGCGGAAGCGGCGATGGAACGCCGCGACGGCCGCCTCGCGATCCTCCAGCGGGTAGCCGAAGCGGGCCATCGCGTTCCAGGCGTCGAAACCTTCCGGTGCGGGGCCATCGCTGGCACGGGGCCACACGCCGAAACCAGCCTGCGCCAATTGCTGCCACGGGAAGAAGCGGCTGGGATCGGCCTTGCGCGTCGGCGCCAGATCGGCGTGGCCGATCACCTGCCGCGGCGGGATGTTCAAGCGCTCGGTGAGGTCACGCAGCAGCAGGATCAGCGAGGCGATCTGCGCGGGTGGAAACGGCGTGCTGCCGTTGTTGTCCAGCTCGATGCCGATGGAGGCCGAGTTGAGATCGGTGATGGTGCCCCAGCGGCCGGCGCCGGCATGCCAGGCGCGGCGCTCGTCGCTGACCAGCTGGTAGCGATGGCCATCGGCACCGATGAGGTAGTGCGCGCTGACCCGGCCGCCACTGTTGGCGGTGCGCAGCGTGTGCAGGCTCTGCTGCACCGAATCCTGTTCGGTGTGGTGGATGACGATGACCACCGGATCGCGTGCGTTCTGGTTCGGCGACGGGACCCAGGTGGCCAGCGGATTGCGCGGCTCCTGCGGGGTGGAAGCACAGGCAGCCAGCAGCAGGCAGGCCGAGAGCATCAGGGACGTGCGGATCGGGTGCATATGCCCGATTGTGCGCGATCAGGCGCGACGATGCATGCCGCGGTACCGACGGCTGCAGTAGAGCCACGCCATGCGTGGCTGGAGGGCTGCAGTGCCGACCAACGGTCGGCACCCACCAGGGCAAGGGCAGTGCCGACCAACGGTCGGCACCCACCAGGGCTCATGGCACCCACCCGGGCAGAAGGCTGCCCGCCGTCACCTCAGGCCTCGTAGGCCGATTCGCCGTGCGAGGTGACATCCAGGCCGGTACGCTCGGCCTCTTCGGTCACGCGCAGGCCGACCACCACCTTCACCAGCAGCAGGATGGCCGCCGTCACCACCGCCGACCACACCACGGTGAGGCCGACGCTGACCACCTGCACCCACACCTGGTGGCCGATATCCAGATCAGCCTTGGTGCCGCCCAGCGACTGCGCGCTGAACACACCGGTGAGGATGGCACCGACGATGCCGCCGACGCCGTGCACGCCGAACACGTCGGCGGTGTCGTCCACCTTCAGCAGGCGCTTCAGGCCAGTGACGCCCCACACGCAGACCACACCGGCGACGAAGCCAATGACGATGGCGCCGAGCGGGCCCACGGTGCCGCAGGCCGGGGTGATGCCGACCAGGCCGGCCACCGCACCCGAGGCGGCACCCAGTGCCGACGGCTTGCCCTTGGTGATCGCTTCGGTGAGGGTCCAGCCCAGCACCGCCGCGGCAGTGGCCAGCACGGTGTTGAGGAAGGCCAGCGAGGCGACGGTGTCGGCCGCTGCGGCCGAGCCGGCGTTGAAGCCGAACCAGCCCACCCACAGCAGCATCGCGCCGATGTAGGTGAACGGCACGTTGTGCGGCTTCAGCGCGGTCTGGCCATAGCCCAGGCGCTTGCCCAGGAACCAGGCACCTACCAGGCCGGCCACGCCCGCGTTGATGTGCACCACGGTGCCACCGGCGAAATCGATCGCGCCCATCTCACCCAGGTAGCCGCCACCCCAGACGATGTGCGCCATCGGGATGTAGCTGAGGGTGAACCACAGCGCCGAGAACAGCAGCACCGCGCGGAACTTGATGCGTTCGGCGAAGGCGCCGACGATCAGCGCGGTGGTGATGCCGGCGAAGGTCGACTGGAACGCGACGAACAGGTAATCCGGCAGGCCCTTGATGGGCGTGTTGCCAACCGAATCGGGGCTGAAGCCCTTCAGGAAGGCGAACTCGGTGAACGAACCGAAGAACGGATTGCCGGCACTGAACACCGCGCTGTAGCCGTAGGACACCCACAGCAGCAGTACCAGCGAGAACACCACCAGGATCTGGCTGAGCACCGACAGCACGTTCTTCGAACGCACCAGGCCGCCGTAGAACAGGGCCAGGCCGGGCACCACCATCAGCAGCACCAGCAGGGTGGAGGTGAGCATCCAGGCCACGTCGCCATGGTCGAAGGCAGGGGCGGCGGCTTCAGCGGCGGCGGGCGCGGCGGCGACCGGGGCCTGCAGCGGCTCGACCGCGACGGTTTCGCTGGGCAGCGGTGAAACCTCGGCCTGGGCGTGGGCAGTGCCCGGCCAGGCACCGGCGGCGAGCGCGCTGAGCAGCATCAACAGGCACACGAGATGGAACCGGGCTTGCCACCCGGTGAGAAGGCGCATCTTCATTGGGGGAGTCTCCGGAAGGGGTTACAGCGCGTCGGCACCGATTTCGCCGGTGCGGATGCGGATGACCTGCTCGACGGCAGTGACGAAGATCTTGCCGTCGCCGATCTTGCCGGTGCCTGCAGACGACTGGATCGCTTCGATCACCGCGTCGGCACGCTCGTCGGTCACGACGGTTTCGATCTTGATCTTGGGCAGGAAATCGACGACGTACTCGGCACCGCGATACAGCTCGGTGTGGCCCTTCTGGCGACCGAAACCTTTCACTTCGGTCACGGTGATGCCCGACACGCCAGCGTCGGAGAGGGCCTCGCGGACCTCGTCGAGCTTGAACGGCCGGATGATGGCGGAGATCAGTTTCATGCGCATGTCCCGATGGTGGATGGGGCCAACGCGCGAGCGCGCGATGGCATCAGGCAACCACGGGCCATCGTGGTGATGGCCATGGCTGTTGCACCGGACACGCAATGGGCCGGGACGGCCGTGCCTCTCTCCTTGCACGACCGACGCGGGAGGGAGGGCGGCCCATGTCGCGTATCCGGTCTCTCTTGCCCCTGTTGCAGCGGGCCAGCGGCCCGCGTTTCCAATGCAGCGGACCAACGGTCCGCTCTACCACGACGGGCCTGGGCCCGCCATGCGGCTCCCCAGCCGCGACGAACGGAGGCGATGGCGGCGGGTGGGAGGGAGGTCCCACCGCCATCGCCGCCCGATCAGTTGGCGTAGTACAGCTGGTATTCCAGCGGGTGGGTGGCCGCGCGGAACTTGGTCACTTCCTGCATCTTCAGCGCGATGTAGCCGTCGATGAAGTCATCGCTCATCACGCCGCCGGCCTTGAGGAACTCGCGGTCCTTGTCCAGCGCTTCCAGGGCCTGGTCCAGCGAGGAGCAGACCTGCGGGATCAGCTTCTCTTCTTCCGGCGGCAGGTCGTACAGGTCCTTGTCGCTCGGTGCGCCCGGGTCGATCTGGTTCTTGATGCCGTCCAGGCCGGCCATCATCAGCGCGGTGAAGGTCAGGTAGCCCGACTGGATCGGATCGGGGAAGCGCATTTCGATGCGGCGCGCCTTCGGGTTGGACACCCACGGAATGCGGCACGAGGCCGAACGGTTGCGGGCCGAGTAGGCCAGCATCACCGGGGCTTCGAAGCCCGGCACCAGGCGCTTGTAGCTGTTGGTGCCCGAGTTGGCGAAGGCGTTGATGGCCTTGGCGTGCTTGAAGATGCCGCCGATGTACCACAGCGCCATCTGGCTCAGGCCGCCGTAGCCGTCACCGGAGAACAGGTTGGTGCCGCCCTTGGACAGCGACTGGTGCACGTGCATGCCGCTGCCGTTGTCGCCGACGATCGGCTTGGGCATGAAGGTGACGGTCTTGCCGTTGCGGTGCGCCACGTTCTTGATGACGTACTTCATGCGCAGCAGTTCGTCGGCCTTCTGCACCAGGGTGCTGAACTTGGTGCCGATCTCGCACTGGCCGGCGGTGGCCACTTCGTGGTGCTGCACTTCCACTTCGATGCCGACCTGTTCCAGCGTCTTGCACATTTCAGCGCGCAGGTCGTGCAGGGTGTCGGTCGGCGGAACGGGGAAGTAACCGCCCTTCACGCCCGGACGGTAGCCGCTGTTGGCGCCGTCGTACTTGGCGCCGCTGTTCCAGGCCGCTTCTTCCGAATCGACCTTGAAGAAGGTGTTGCCCATTTCATTGGCGAAACGGACCGAATCGAAGATGAAGAATTCCGGCTCCGGGCCGAAGAACGCGGTTTCGGCGATGCCGGAGGACTTCAGGTAGGCCTCGGCGCGCTTGGCGATGCCGCGCGGGCAGCGGCCGTACGGCTGCATGGTGGCCGGGTCGAGGATGTCGCAGCTGATCACGATGGTCGGATCGGCGTAGAACGGATCGACATAGGCGCTGGCCGGGTCCGGCAGCAGGACCATGTCCGATTCGTTGATGCCCTTCCAGCCGGCGATGGAGCTGCCGTCGAACATCTTGCCTTCTTCGAACAGCGACGGTTCGATGATGCTGACCGGGAAGGTGACGTGCTGTTCGACGCCACGCATATCCACGAAACGCAGATCGACGAACTCGATCTGGTTGTCCTTGATCAGCTTCTCAACGGTTTCCACGGACATCGGTACGACCTCGGATGGGGATGAATGCCTACTGAGGTGGAGCAATGACCGTGCCAACTTTTTCTAAACTGCAAGTTGTTGATTTCAAAAAGCCCGCACCGGCGGGGTGCGGGCCGGTGCGCACCAAAGGGGTGCATGCACGCCCCCGCGCACCCGTTTGGTGCGGCAGGGATCGTCTATCCTCTCGACCTTCTTCCTTCCGCTGCCGGCGCCTATTCCACCCATGTCCGATCTGCTCTCCGCCCTGTTGCTGGGCATCCTCGAAGGCCTCACCGAATTCCTGCCGATCTCCAGCACCGGCCATCTGCTGATCGCCCAGCACTGGCTGGGCGCGCGTTCGGACTTCTTCAACATCATCATCCAGGCCGGCGCGATCCTGGCCGTGGTGCTGGTGTTCCGCCAGCGCCTGCTGCAGCTGGCCACCGGCTTCGGCCAGCGCGAGAACCGCGAATACGTGTTCAAGCTGGGCGCTGCCTTCCTGGTGACCGCCGTGGTCGGCCTGGTGGTGCGCAAGGCCGGCTGGTCGCTGCCGGAGACCGTGGGCCCGGTGGCCTGGGCGCTGATCATCGGCGGCGTGTGGATGCTGCTGGTGGAGGCCTACACCGCACGCCTGCCCGACCGTGACCAGGTGACCTGGACCGTGGCGATCGGCGTGGGCCTGGCGCAGGTGGTGGCCGGCGTGTTCCCGGGTACCTCGCGCTCGGCCTCGGCGATCTTCCTGGCCATGCTGCTGGGCCTGAGCCGCCGCGCGGCGGCCGCCGAGTTCGTGTTCCTGCTGGGTATTCCCACCATGTTCGCCGCCAGTGCCTATACCTTCCTGGAACTGGCCAAGGAAGGAAACCTCGCCAGCGAGAACTGGACCGACGTCGGCGTGGCCTTCGTTGCCGCCGCCATCACCGGCTTCGTCGTAGTGAAGTGGCTGATGGGCTACATCAAGTCGCACAAATTCACCGCGTTCGCCGTCTACCGCATCGCCCTGGGCGCTGCACTGCTGCTCTGGTTGCCTGCCGGTAGCTGAACAGCGCCGGCGCCGGGCAACCCCATCGCCGGCGCCGGTCCGTTTTCCCTGGTTCCTCAAGGAGACTCATCACCATGAACCGCAAGCTCACCCTGCTCCTCCTCCCGCTGGCCCTGCTGGCCGCGTGCAGCCAGACCCCTGCCCCCGCCGGCACCGGCGGCGACGACGTGGCCCCGGCCGCGACCAAGGCGGCGGACCAGCAGACGCTGGCGCATCTGGATGCGCAGCGCCTGCAGAGCCAGCACTGGTTGCTGAAGCAGGCCACCGCGGCCGACGGCAAGCGCATCGATGCGCTGTTTGCCCGCGATGACAAGCCGGTCACCCTGGACTTCGCCGACGGCCGCCTGTCGGTGAGCAACACCTGCAACCGCCTGGGCGGTGGCTACACGCTGGAGAACGGCACGCTGAAGGTGGGCGCGATGGCATCGACCATGATGGCCTGCACCGACAAGGCGCTGATGGCGCTGGACGAAGCGGTGTCCAGCCGCCTGCAGGGCGAGTTGAAGGCCGCGCAGGATGCCGACGGCACGCTGACCCTGACCACCGCCAAGGGCGACGTGCTGGTGTTCGCGCCGGAGCCCACCGCCGAAACCCGCTTTGGCGGCCCGGGCGAAACCGTGTTCCTGGAAGTGGCCGCGAAGACCGAGAAGTGCTCGCACCCGCTGATTCCGGATTACCAGTGCCTGCAGGTGCGCGAAGTGAAGTTCGACGACAAGGGCCTGAAGCAGGGTGAGCCCGGCAAGTTCGAGAACTTCTACGGCACCATCGAGGGCTATACCCACGAAGACGGCGTGCGCAACGTGGTGCGCGTGAAGCGCTTCGCGGTGAAGAACCCGCCGGCCGACGCCCCCTCGCAGGCCTACGTGCTGGATATGGTGGTCGAGTCGGCCACCGAGCGGTAAAGCCGACGATAGCGCCGACGGTTGGTCGGCTGGCTAATGGTAGAGCCGACTGCTGGTCGGCTTGCTTCTGGAGGGCGGAACGCAGCCGGCCAGCGGCCGGCTCTACCCACCACGGAGGGATCGTGCCGACCAACGGTCGGCACCTACCAGAGCGGTAGATCCACGCCATGCGTGGATGGATGCCGACGGGTGGCCGGCTCTACCACCCGACGCGGTTGCGTAGCGTCCGGAAAGGCAACGCCGGCCAGCGGCCGGTGCTACCTGGGTTACAGCGCCGGGTTCAGCGTGTAGGTGCCGTGCAGCGTAGCTTCGGCAAGCACGTGGCCGTGCATGGCGCGGTAGGCATCGGCGGCGGTGAAGCGCTGCGGCAGATCGAGCGTCGCCACGTCCAGCGCGAACATGCGGAAGAAATAGCGGTGCAGGCGCTCGTCGTTGAACGGCGGGTACGGGCCGTCGTAGCCCAGGTAATCGCCAGCCATGTCCGGGTTGCCGGCAAACCAGCCGGTGAAGTCGTTCACGCCCTGGCGGCTGCCCGCCGGGCCGGCCGGTGCCGGCTTGCCCTTGGCAACGAAGCCATCGCTGCAGCTGCCCGCGGCGATCTCCTGCACCGAGGCCGGGATATCGGCCATCACCCAGTGCACGAAATCGCAGCGCGGCTGGTCGCGCGGCACGGTCATGTCGGTGCGGCCGACCGTGTCCGGCACGGTCGGCACGTCCGGGTCGACGCACACCAGCAGGAACGAGCGCGTGCCATCGGGCACGCCACTCCACGCCAGGTGCGGGTTGCGGTCCGGCGCGAAGCCGTCGGCATCACCGGCCGCGAACTCGCGGTCGATCGGGGCTCCTGGGGTGATGCTGTTGCTGTTCAACTGCATGCAATGGCTCCTTACGCTTCGGGATAGCCCAGTCGCACCGCGACCGGGGTCAGCAGATCGAACGCGGCACTCATGACGTCGCTGTAGTGGCGCCAGTGACCGGCCGGGAAACGCGGCGGACCGATACGCTCGGCCGGCGGGATGGAGGTGTTGAACAGCTCCTGCAGCATGCCGGCAACCACGCGCGGGTCATCGCCCACGTCGTCCATGCGCATCAGCAGGTGCGGGTACAGGTCCTGTTCGTGCAGGGTGGCCACCTGGGCCATCGAACGGGCCAGCCACTCCGCCACTTCGGCCACGTTGTTGACCGCGAACGGGGCCGGCGCGCCGTAGGCGATCCAGTCCAGCAGCATGTCGCGCGGGTCGCGCAGCACCACCAGCAGGCGGCCCTGCGGCAGGTGCGGGCGCAGCGACCACAGCAGGGCGTTGTCCCACCACAGCAGCCAGTCGATGACGGTGTCGTTCTGCAGGCCGCGCTTGCGCAGCGTGTCACGCCAGCCGCTCACCAGGCCGTCCGGGCTGAGGTCGCCCGAGGCCAGCTTCTGCAGGGTGAAGTAGTTCTGGAAGGCATCGTCCGGCGGGGTATGGCCGAAGCGGTCGCTGCGCATTACCGGGCTGGCCCCGGTGAGGGTGACCGCCACGCGTTCCACGCCCGAGCCCGGTGCGCCCCACAGGAAGATCGGCGCGGACGCAGCGCTTTCTGCGTCGACCTCGCCAAGGTCGGGCCAGCTCGGCGGTGCCTTGGCCTGCGGCGGCAGCGGCAGGCGCTGCGCACTCTGTTCGGACTGCAGTTCCAGCCAGGTGCGCAGCGCGTCACGCGGCTGGCCGGCCTGGTCCAGGATTTCGCCCAGCCAGGTGCGCAGCTCGATGCGGCGGCCTTCAGGCGCAGTGTCGATCAGGCCCTGCACGTGGGCGACGGCTGCCGCCGGATCACGCGCCAGCAGCGCGGCGACCAGGCGGGTTTCTCCACTGATGCGGCCCGGCTCCACGGCGATGATGCGACGGGCGATCGCCTCCACGGCGTCACCTTCGCCGGCCGCTTCATGCAGGCGCAGGCGCGCTTCCAGGGCAGGCACGAACTCGGGCATGGCCTCGATCCAGCGATCGGCCACGGCCACCGCGCCCGGGCTGCCGAAGCCCTCCGGTGCCAGCCGCGCCAGCCACAGGTGCGGCAGCTGGGTGTGCTCGGCCAGTACGGCGTCCAGTTCGGTGCGGGCTTCTTCTTCGCGGCCCAGGCGCTGCCAGCAGGCCAGCAGCAGCTCCACCGTGCGACGGTCGTCCGGGTTGGCCTTCAGCATCGGCCGCAGCTGCTCCAGTGCCTGCATCGGCTGGTCGGCCTGCAGCGCGATCTCCGCGCCCAGCCGCTGCAGCGCCGGCGTATCCAGGCCCGGCACCTGCAGCGCCTGCTGCAGCTGCTGGTGGGCGGCTTCGACATTGCCCTGGCGCAGCGCCAGCTGCACCACCTGGCCATGCAGGCTGGTCATCTTCGGGTTGATCTCGATCACGCGGCGGAAGGCCTGCTCGGCGAAGGCCAGCATGTCCTTGGCCTGGTAGGCCGAACCCAGTGCATACAGCACGCGCGGATCGTTGGGCATCTGCCGGGCGGCTTCGGACAGCAGCTGCACGGCACGGTCGGCGTCGTCGCGGTACAGGGCCACCATGCCCTGCAGCGCCATCACTTCCGGATGTTCCGGCTCCAGCCTGGCAGCCATCGTGGCCTGCCGCGCGGCGGTATCGATGTCGTTGCGGCCGATCGCCAGATGCGCCTGCATCAGGTAGGCCTCGAAGGCGTTCGGGTTGAGTTCGGTGGTGCGCAGCAGTGCTTCGTCGGCGCCTTCGTAGCGATGCTGGGCCAGCAGCAGGCCGGCCTGCTGCAGGTGCAGCTGTGCATCGTCCGGGGCCAGCTGCAGTGCCTGCTGCAGGGCGTCCATTGCGGCTTCGGGCTGGTCCTGCTGCTGCAGCGCAAGCGCCAGCCAGCGGTGGGCCTGGGCCTGGCCGGGTTCGTCGTGCACCCACGCCTGTGCCAGCTGCACGGCCTGTGCGGCATCGTTCTGGCGCAGGGCCTGGAGGATCTGGTCTTGCATGGCAGTCCGCTTCAATGGCAAACCCGCATTGTAGCGGGCTGCGCGCCGGCGCCGGTTCAGCCCGCCAGCACCCGCTGCAGGCGCTGGGCCACCCAGCGTTCGGAGAAGCCGTCGCCGCGCCAGTTTTCCAGGAACCCGCAGTGGCCGCCCCAGCAGGCGGTTTCCAGCCGCGCCTGCTGCGGCAGCTGCCAGTTGCTGAAGGTGGCATAGGGAATGACCGGATCATCCTGGGCCATCAGGATGTCGGCCGGCACCTGCAGGGTGGACAGGCGGTCGCCCGCGATCGAGTAGCCATCGAAGTACGCCTGCAGCGAGCCGAAATCGGTATGCCGTTCCACCAGCCACGCGGTCAGCGCGCGGATGTCCAGCTTCAGCACGCGGTCGTCGCAGTCGCTCAGTTCGGGGAACAGGTCGCGCTTGCGGCGCAGCGAGCCGGCCCACTTGCGGCGGAAGTACCAGTCGTACATCGCCGGGCCGCTCTCGATGCTGTCCATGGTCAGCGCCGGGTCCAGCACCGGGCACACCGAGGCCACCCGCTGCAGCGGCACGCCGGCCGCCGGCGCGCGCAGGGCCAGGCGCAGCACGAAGTTGCCGCCCAGCGAATAGCCCGCCGCCACCAGCGGCAGGTCCGGCCAGCGCCGGGCGATGTCACCGGCCGCCTGCACCACTTCGTCGATGCGGTTGGAGTGGAAGATGCCGGGGTTGAGGTGGTGGGTGTTGCCGTGGTCGCGGAAGTTCAGCCGCACCACGTCGAAGCCCTGGTCGATCATGCGCGCGGCCGCCATGCGCATGTAGCTGGATTCGGCGCTGCCCTCCCAGCCATGCAGCAGCAGGGCCATGCCCTTCGGCTCGCGGCCTTCGATGTGGCTGTGCCAGCCCTGCAGGCGCACGCCGTCGCCGCCATCGAGGATCAGTTCTTCACTGACCGCACCGGTGGCGGCCAGCAGCAGCAGGCCGCGCTGGAGGCGCATGCGGCTGGAGCTGAGCATGGACTGCAGGTGCGGATTCCGCAGCCAGCGCGGCGGCTGGTAGTCAGCCGCATGCAGCGTCGGCGTGCCGGCGTCCAGCAGGGGTGGCGGGATCAGTGCCACCGCACGCTCACTCCCCGCTCATCGCCGCCACGATGCGCGCGCGCGAGGTTTCCGCGATGCGTCGACGGCCTTCCAGGTCCTGGGCACCGATCGGTGCCAGGAAGTGCACTTCCGCACGTCGCGCCGGCTCACCGAGCAGGCGCAGGAAATTGGCGAAGAAACTCTCGCCCGGCCCGAAGGCCACGATGGTCTGGGCATCGCCACCGGTGCCGTAGACCAGGGCCACGGGCTGCACCGGCACGCCGGTTTCAACCGCGGCCTGGAAGATGCGCGCATGGAACGGACCCACTTCGTGGCCGCCACGGGTACGCCCTTCCGGGAACACGCCCACCGCCTTGCCATCGCGCAGGCGGTCGGCCATCACCTGCATCACCCCGCCGAGCGATTCGGTGTTGCCACGCTGGTGGAAGATGGTCTGCCCGCGCGCGGCCAGCCAACCCACTACCGGCCAGCTGGCGATCTCGCGCTTTGCGACAAAGCCCATCATGCGCTGGCTGTGCAGGATGGAGATATCCACCCAGCTGACGTGGTTGGCGACGAACAGCACCGCGCCCGGCAGCGGCGTGCCGATCTGCGCCAGGCGGAAGCCGAAGATCCACATCAGGCCGCCCTGCCACCAGTTGACGACCTTGGCACCGAAGGTGGCGTCGCCCACGCGCAGTTCGCCCCACGGCGGAAGCATGCCGATCAGGATCAACGGCAGGAACACGAGGATGTGGACCAACAGCAGCGGTACGCGGTACAGGTAACGGCACACACGCGCCACGCCGCCACGGGGGGCCGGAGTGGGGGAAGTCATCCGCGCACGATACCGGAGGGCTGCAGCGGCTGCCAGCCGATTCTGGCCATAAGTCCTATTGACCGCGGCCATGGGCGGGAACACGGTGTCCTGTTGGCGGGTCTGGCGGGGGGCGTAGAGCCGACCTTGCCTTGGCATTTTGTAGAGTCGAGCCACGCTCGACTGCTCTTGGCGCCACATCAACAGCCGTCGAGCATGGCTCGACGCTACAGGGTCGCGGCGGGCCGCCACTGGCCGCAATGGGCCGGCACCAGCTGCAGGTCGCTGACCTGACGCTGGGTGTGCTGCAGCCGCTGCAGGGTCTGCCGGTAAGTGGCGGTGTGGCCCAGCAGGGCAGTGACCAGGCGCGGTGGTGGCACGCCATCGGTGATGGCCGCGCTGGACCAGGCCGCGTCGGCCACCAGGAACACCGGGCGGCCATCGGCACCTTCGAACAGCAGGCCATGCTGGCCGACCGCGTGGCCCGGCAGCGGCACCGCCAGCAGGCTGCGGTCACCCAGTACGTCGCGTCCGCGGCCAAAGGCATCGAAGGGGCGCGGCAGGTCCACCTCCGGCAGGCTTTCCAACCAGCCCATGCGTGGCGCCGCATCGCGGGTCAACGCCGGCAGAAGGCCCACGCTGAGCGCGCGCAGGCGCCCGCGCGCGGCCTGGTCCTGCCATGCCGCGCGCGAACACAGCAGCGGCACCCCGGGGAAATCGAGCACGCCACCAACGTGGTCACCATGCAGGTGCGAGAGCACCACCAGGCCGATGTCGGCTGCGGCGATGCCGCGCTGCTGCAGCTGCGCGCGCACGCTCTGGCCCGGGCCCAGGTGCACCGGCGTGACCCAGCGGTAGAGGCGCTCCGGGAAGCGCGCGGTCGCCTGCAGTAACGCGTCCGAGTAGCCCGTATCGAACAGGATCGGCCCGCGCTGCGGGTGGTGCAGCAGGGCCACCAGCGCGGGGAATTCGCAGCGGTGCCAGCTGGCGCCCTGGCGGACGGCGCGCTGCGGGTGCACGCAGTGGCCGGCCTCGATCAGTTCCCACTCAAGCCGTGCCATCGGTGCCCCCGTGCTGGTTGCAGGCGTGCTGCTTCCAGTGCGCGGCGAAGGCCTGCAGGGCCGCCTGCACGCCGGTGCGCGGGTCGTAGCCGAGGTCGCGCCGCGCCGCGCTGATATCCAAGGTCTGCGAGTAGCCCAGCACGCCCACGCCATAGCGGGTCAGGCGCGGCTCGGGGCGCCCGGGCCGCAGGCGGGCCACGGTCTCGGCCAGCCCCGCCGCTGCCAGTGCCAGCGTGCGCGGCACCGTGCGCAGGCGCACCTGCAGGTCCATCGCCTCGAACAGGCCGTTGACCAGCGCATGCACGTGCAGCGGCGTGCCGGCACTGATGTTGTAGGCGCGCCCGCTGCAGCGCGCATCGGCCTGCAGCGCCAGGCCCACCGCCTGCACTGCATCGTCGATGGGGGTGACGTCGATCAGCGCGCGGCCGCCGTGGATCAGCGGGAAACGGCCGCTGGCGGCCACCGCCAGCAGGCGCGGCAGGATCGCGCGGTCGCCCGGCCCGAACACCGCGCGCGGGCGCAGCACCACGGTGTGCAGCCCCTGGCGTGCGGCAGCGGCCACGGCCACTTCCGATTCCCATTTGCTGCGGGCGTACTCGGTGATCCAGCGGCGTGGCGGCTGGAAGCGTTCATCCACGCCGTACTGGTCGGCAAAGCGGAAGTAGATGCTGGGCGAGCCCAGGTGGACCAGGCGGGCGACGCCGGCCGCCTGTGCGGCCTGCAGCAGGCGGGTGGTGGCCAGCACGTTCGCCCGCTGGAAAGCGGCCGCCGTGCCCCAGGGTTGCGACATCGCGGCGCAGTGCACGACCGCATCGCAGCCCTGCAGCAGCGGCCCCAGCGCATCGTGGGCGAGATCGGCGCTGGCGGTCTCGATACCGTGCGCGGCCAGCGCCTGCAGCCGGCGCGCATCGCGCCCGCTGCCACGCACCTGCCAACCCTGCGCCGCCAGCGCGAGCGCGACATGCTGGCCGATGAAGCCACTGGCGCCGGTGACCAGGACCGTGCGCATCAGTAGCGCAGTACCGCGCCGCCCAGCGCCAGGCCGGCGCCGGTGCCGATCAGCAGGGCCTGGCCGCCGCGCGGCAGGCGACCGTCGATGAGCGCCTGGTGCAGGGCCATCGGCAACGACGCTGCCAGCTGGTTGCCGTGCTCGCGCAGGATGCGCACCAGCCGCTGCGGCGGCAGGCCCAGCACGCGCTGCAGGTGGTCCAGGGCCTGGCCGCTGGCCTGGTGCGGCACGATCACATCACACGCGTCCAGCGCGGTGCCGGCGCTGTCCAGCAGGTCCTGCAGGAAACCGGGCAGGCGCCGCGCGGCTTCGCGGTACAGCGCCTTGCCCTGCATCTGGAAATGATGGGCCGCGCGGTAGGCATCGACATCATCGAACAGGCGCATGCCGGTGCCACAGGTCGGCACCTGGCACAGTCCGGCGCCGTCGCCATAGGTGCGCAGGCGGGTCGCCAGCAGCGCCGAGGCCTGGCCGTCGGCGGCGCGTTCAACCAGCATCGCCACCGCGCCATCGCCGAACAGCGGTGCGGTCAGCGGGTCGTCCGGGTCGAGGCCGGCACTGGGAACATCGCTGCAGACGATCAGCACGCGGCGGTAGCGGCCCAGCGCCAGCAGGCTGCCGGCCATTTCCAGCGCCACCACGAAGCCCAGGCAGGTGGCGTTGACGTCGAAGGACGGGATCCCGCTGTCGCCCAGGCCAAGGGCGCGCTGCACCAGCACGGCCTGGCAGGGAATGGCCTGCTCCATCACCCCGCAGGCGGAGACGATGCAGTCGATATCGGTGGCGACCAGCGCGGCCTGCTGCAGGGCCTGCCGTGCCGCCTGTGCGCCCATCCATGAGGCGCGCTCATCGGCTTCCGCATGGCCGCGGCTGGCTACGCCACTGTGCCGCTCGACCCAGCCGGCCGGCTTGTTCCAGCGCCGGTCGAACTGCTCCGATGGCAAGCGCTGGCGTGGCAGGTAGGCGCCGCTGGCGATGATCCGCAGCGGCAGCGCAGCAGGGGCAGCCGGGCCAGGCATCGGCCTCAGCCGTGGCCTGCGGCCACCACCGCCAGGGTCAGCCGCGAGATGCACACCAGCCGGCCCTGTTCGTCTTCAATGCGGATTTCCCACAGCTGGGTGCTGCGGCCCACGTGCACTGCACGCGCGGTGCCGGTGACGGTGCCGCTGCGCACGGCGCGCACGTGGTTGGCGTTGATCTCCAGGCCCACGCAGACCTGCTTGCCGGTATCCACGCAGAGATTGCCCGCGCTGCTGCCCAGGGTCTCGGCCAGCACCACCGAGGCACCGCCGTGCAGGATGCCGTACGGCTGGCGGGTGCGCTCGTCGACCGGCATGGTGGCCTGCAGCCAGTCATCGCCGGCGGCGGTGAAGGTGATGCCCAGGGTATCGATGGCCGTGCCACGGCTGAGCGTGTTGAGCTGGTCGATGGAGACGGCTTCGCGGAACACCTGGGTCATGCGGGTACCTTCAGAGGATGGGGACGAGGCCGGCGCCGAATGCCGTCAGCATGCGCACCAGCAGCCACTTCGGGCCGACGTTCACTTCGGGGAAATCACCGACGGGCACGTAGCAGCGGTGGAAATCCGGGCTCTGCCGCGGCAGCGGCTGCGGGCAGTCCACGCCGGGCTGGAACTCGTAATCGGTGGCGTAGCGCCACGGCCAGAAGTCGAGGATGGGCAGCGCCTCGGAGGCCTTGCCCACGCTGTAGTTCAGCCCGGACAACACCGGCGGCTTGGCGCGCGGCGCCACCGTCCAGGAGTTCTGCGGGTGGGTATCGCGCAGGATGCTCTGCGCCAGCTGTTCGGCGAACACCGGGTCATCGATGATCACCGCGCCTTCGGTGTTGTAGTTCTCGCTGCGCGGATCGAAGTTGTGCGTGCCGACCACGCCGATGCGGCGATCGACCACCAGCGACTTGGCGTGCAGGCCCATGCGCGCGCCCTTGCGGGTGACCGGCAGCGGCTTGTTGACGGCCTTGCTGCCCAGGAACGACGGTCGCGTCTCGGTACGCAGCAGGCGCGTTTCCACTTCACTGCCGGCGGCACGGCGGCGCGCGCGGCTGTTTTCGTAGGCGCTGCCCAGCCGCGGGTGCTCCACTGCCGGGCGCGTGTCCTGCGCGTCCACGTCATCGCCTGGGGCGGCCAGCGGGGCCGGTGCCGCGTCATCGCCGCCGCCGGCATTGCTGCCGGCCGCACTGCCGCCGATCAGCGGGTTGCGCACGCCCTGGCCGGCCGTGGCGCTGCCACCGCTGCCCAGCGGATCGGGCAGCAGGTTGCGGTAGTCCACCGGCGCATCCAGCGGGAACGGCTTGTATTCGAAGATGTTGAAGCCCAGTTCGCGCATGTTGCGCCGCTTGTACTTGTACGACAGCGCATACACGATCGGGTTGTCGGTGGCCGCCAGGCTGTTGCTGGACACCACCACGCGCGGCGGCTCGGGCCGCTTGCGCAGCTCGCGGAACAGCTTCTGCGCCGGCTTGGACAGCACCAGGTACGGCGTCTGCAGGATCACTTCCTTCTGCGCGCCGGAAATGAGTGCATCCAGCTGCGGTTCGGTGACGTGCTGCCCGGCCAGCGGTGCATCCGCGCGCTCGCGGCGGTGCTTGCGTGGCAGGTCGGCCACATAGCGCACCGAGTGCACCGGCAGCGCGGTATCGACGAACGAACGGGTGACGAAATCGCTGTCGTTGGCCTCCTCGCTGACCCGCTCCACCCGCTCGGGGCGGCGGAACTGCGCCGGCGGCATGGTCGGCACGCCCTGCTTGAGCAGCGTACGGCCGACATCGTTGAGGCGCTCGGCGGGCACGCTGCGCGGCGCGCGCCAGAACGCATCGAAGTTGGCGGCCATCGCGCGCGCTTCCGGGCCGGCGATCAGCACGTCGCGGTCGCGGAAGTTGTACTCGCGGTCCCAGTCGTAGTAATCGTCCTGGTAATTGCGGCCACCGACCACGCCGATCGCGTCGTCGATGACCAGCAGCTTGTTGTGCATGCGCTGGTTGAAGCGGCGGAAGCAGCACAGCACGCTGCCGGCATAGTCGAAGTAGTTCAGCCGGGCCTTGCCGAAGGTGGGGTTGTAGACCCGCAGTTCGAAGTTCTGGTGGGCGCCGGACAGCGCCCCCAGGATCTCCAGGTCGGAAATCGCCGAGAGCTGGTCGATCAGCACCCGCACCTTCACCCCGCGGCGCGACGCGGCCAGCAGTTCGTCGATGATCAGCCGGGCGCTGTCGTCCTTGTCGAAGATGTAGGTCTGCAGGTCGATGCTGCGGGTGGCACTGCGCAGCAGGTTCAGGCGGGCGACCAGGGCGCCCTCGCCTTCATCGAGCAGGGTGGCGTAATGCAGCGGCTGCGCTTCGGTCGATTCGCTGAATGCGCGGCCGGCCAGGGATCGCAACGGTGAATCCAGCGCACAGCGGTCGGCGCGCTGGCAGTCGACCTGGGCCGAACGGGCCTGCACCGCGATCGCCTGGGCACGGTCGCGCTCGGCGTGCGACAGCGACGCGCAGCCGCTGCCCAGCAACACGGTTGCCAGCGCCAGTACACGCAGCAGGAGGTTCACGGTTTAGGCGCCTCGCTCAGGCGGGCTCGTAGTACGAAGGTCACTCGGTCACTCAAGGCAAGCTGCCAGCTGTCCATGCCGTACCGGCCTCGTTGCACGGTACCGCGGCTGACGACGTCGCAATCATAGCCGGGTCGGGAACATTCCGCTTTCTCCACCCGCAGGGTCTCCGGGTGGCTGACCCCGCGCAGGGTGAGCCGGCCCTGGATGTCGCCGCCGTCACCGATGGTGTCCGGCCAGTAGGGCAGCGAGTCGAACTCCACCGACGGGTAACGCCCGGCGTCGAAGAACTCCGGCCCGCGCATCCAGCCGGTGTAGCGCTCCTTGCCCGGGATCTCCACCGAACGGGTGAACATCTTCAGGTGCACCTGGTGGCGGCCATCGGACAGCACTTCGACGCGCCCGTCGAAATGCGGGAACAGCCCTTCGATGCGTTGGCCGAAGCGGGTGCGCACCTCGAAGCCGATCCGTGAACGCTGCAGGTCCAGCTGCAGCACGCGCGCCGACGCGGCCGACGCCAGTGCTTCCACCGGCGGCAGCGGCGTGGGCGGTGGCGGGGCAGCCCAGGCCGGGCTGCAGGCCAGCAGCACCGGCAGCAGGCAGCGGCCGGGCCGTGCCAGGATCATCGACTCACGGCCACCAGAAGGCGTTCAGGCTGGCCACGCCCGGCTCGATCGCCGCCTCGCGCGGGAACCCGAGCACGGCCACGGCGGCCGGCGGCATGCCCCGGTAATCGCTGCTGGTGCCTTCGGTCATCAGCGCCACCAGCCGTTCCAGGCCGGGGTTGTGGCCGACGATCAGCACCCGGTCGAGGTCACGGCGCTCATCCACGAGCGCGGCCAGGGTGCCGGGGGTAGCTTCGTAGATACGGTCTTCGAGGCGCTTTTCCACGTAGCCGATGGTCGCCAGCACCGCTTCCAGGGTCTCGCGGGTGCGCCGCGACGGCGAGCACAGCACGCAGTCCGGCAGCAGGTTGTTTTCCTTCATCCACTTGCCGGCAGCCTCGGCTTCGGCAAGACCCACCGGCGACAACGGCCGATCGAGGTCGGCCTGGCCGGGGGTGGCCGGTTCGGCATGGGCATGGCGCAGCAGGATCAGTTCACGCATCGCGAGGTTCCATGAAAGTGAGGGTGCAGTAAAACGGGTGACGTACGCGTCACAGCTTCAACCAGGCCAGCAGCGGCTCCCAGTCGGCCTGGTGCTCGCGCACCTGGGCCGAGCGGTAATCGAACAGGCTGCGGCCGAGGCCGGTCATCACCACGTAGCTCTGGCTGTCGCGCAGCTGGGCAACCACCGGGTAGGGCCACTCGCCCAGCATCTGCAGCGCCTGCTGCGAGGTCTGGGTCCACGGCTTGGTGCGGTTGAGGACCAGGCCCACCGGCAGCTTGCGGCTGTGCACGCGCGGGTTCTGCGCCAGGCTGTTGAGGAAGCCGACGATGGCTTCGATGTCCAGCGCCGAGGGCAGCACCGGTACCACCACGGCGTCGGCGGCATCGAGGAAATGGGGGATATCGTCGGCCAGCGCGCCGGCGGGTGCATCGATGATGACGGTATCGGTGCCGTCCGGCAGCTTCTGCGCCCACTGCTTCTTTCGATATACGTCGATGGGCAGGACGGCGCTGTCCAGCCCGGCCCGGCGCTGCGCCCAGCGGGTGCTGGAGCCCTGCGGGTCGGCATCGGCGATCACCGTGGCCTTGCCCTGCAATGCCGCGTAAGCGGCCAGGTGGGTGGCGACGGTGGTCTTGCCCACCCCGCCCTTGGAACCGGCCACCAGGATCGTCTTCATGCCAGCCTCGCTTCCGGGTACGTGCCCCGAGCGTACACCGCCGATGGTGACGGAAGGTAGAGACGGCCTGAATCAATCTGCCACGGCTTTGCTATCGTGGCGCCCCCGAAGGATCGAACCGGCATGAGCGAACTGCAGGACCTGAGCGCGTTGATCCGCGCCAATACCCCCCTGATCGTGATCGAGACCCAGGACGAGGCTCGCATCGTCGAACTGTTCCGGCAGACGCTCATGCACGTCTGGCGCGCCCTGCACCGCTGGTCGATCACCGAGGGCCTGCGCCGCATCGACCTGGAACGCGAGGACGATGCGATCGGCCCGCCCGATGCCAGCGCCGCCCTGCAGATGATCCGCCACGCCGAACAGCGCGGCATCTACCTGCTGCTCGATTTCCACCCCTACCTCGGCTACGCCAGCCACCAGCGTGCGCTGCGCGACCTGATCCAGCGCCGCCACAGCCAGCCGCACGTGCTGGTGCTGATCGGCGCCAAGGTCGAGCTGCCGGCCGAACTGGAAGCGCTGGCGGTGCGGTTCAACCCGCGCCTGCCCGATGCCAACGCCCTGCTGAAGATGCTGCGCGAGGAGGCCGACGCCTATGCCCGCGAGCATGGCGGCCGGCGCGTGGAAGTGGACAGCGAAGCGGTCAAGAAGATCCTGAAGAACCTGCAGGGCCTGAGCCTGGTCGATGCCCGCCGCATCGCCCGCCAGCTGATCTATGCCGATGGCGCGCTGCGCGACGACGACCTGCCGCAGCTGGCGCGGCTGAAGTTCGAGCTGCTCAACCGCAGTGGCCACCTGTTCTTCGAACATGACAGCGCGCGTTTCGGCGACGTGGCCGGCGCCAACCGGCTCAAGCGCTGGATCAACCAGCGCCGGGTGGCCTTCATCGCCGGCTCGGCCCCGGCCGGGCTGGACCCGCCGCGCGGCATGCTGCTGCTGGGCGTGCAGGGCTGCGGCAAGTCGATGCTGGCCAAGGCCACCGCGGCCGGCTTCGGCGTGCCGCTGCTGCGCCTGGACGTGGGCGCGCTGTACAACAAGTACCACGGCGAGACCGAAGCCAACCTGCGCCAGGCGCTGGCCTCGGCCGAGCAGCTGGCCCCGTGCGTGCTGTGGATGGACGAGATCGAGAAGGGCCTGGCCAGCGGTGGCGACGATGGCGGCGTGTCGCGCCGCGTGCTGGGCCACCTGCTGACCTGGATGGCCGAGCGCAAGGCGCCGGTGTTCATCGTGGCCACCGCCAACCAGGTGCACGAGCTGCCGGCCGAGCTGCTGCGCAAGGGTCGCTTCGACGAGATCTTCTTCGTCGACCTGCCGCCGCCGGACGTACGGGTGGAGCTGCTGCGGCTGCACCTGGGCCGGCGCCAGCTCAACGCGGATGATTTCGCCCTGCCGGCGCTGGCCGCGGCGGCGAACGGGTTCTCCGGCGCGGAGATCGAGCAGGCGATCGTGGCGGGGCTGTATTCGGCGCATGCCGAAGGCCGGCCGCTGGATACCGAGCTGCTGATGACCGAGATCCGCGCGACGCGGCCGTTGTCGGTGTTGATGGCCGAGCAGGTGGCGGCATTGCGCGAGTGGGCGTCGGGGCGGACGGTTTCTGCGGACGACTGAGGGGGTTTTCGGCCAACGGCGGAGCCCCTCGTGGCTGGCGGTTGGTCGCCAACGGCGGGTCATGCGCGTGGCCGGGCGGGTAGGCCGCGCGGGGGACGCCGTGAATCCGTCCCTGGAGGCTTGTGAGCGCCATCCATGGCGCTCGCACCCCCGCGCAACCTACCCGCCCGACCCCTGACAGTTTCCGTGTGCGGTCAGCCACGGAGAAGAAAAGAAGAGCAAGAGCAGAAGCCGGTCGCTTCGCTCCGTGCCGACCAACGGTCGGCACCCACCAACAGCAGCAAGTTCCGACAGATCGCGGAAGTCTGTCGAAGGCGGGGTGGGTCCGGTTGAGGGGGTGTGAGCGGCATGGATGCCGCGACCAAGCCCCCATGGATGGGTTTACGGCGTCCCCCTCAACCGGACCCACCCCGCCATCCCACGGAATGCAGGCTTTTGACGTTGATTCGGCGGGTGCAGGGCTGCAAGCCCTGCAGATGAACCATCACCCCAGTACCCACATCCACGCCGGCAGCGTCACCAGCGACAGCACGATCCCATACCCCACCAGCGCCGCCGCCAACCGTGGCGCCAGCCGGTGCGAGATCGCCAGTGCGGCAGCGGTGATCATCGTCGGCATCGCCGATTCCAGGACGTTGGCCTTCAACATCAGGCCCTGCATGCCCAGCGCCCACGACAGCGGCAACGCCAGCGCCGGCAGCACCAGCAGCTTCAACAGCAGGCCCACCGCCAGCGGCCGCAGCTCCTCGCGGCGCAGGCGCAGCTGGATCGACAGCCCCACCGCCAGCATCACCAGCGGCAGCATCGCATCGGCCAGCTGCTTCAGGGCGGTACCAATCCACAACGGTGGCTGCGCCGGCATCAGCACCAGGGCGAACAGCAGTGCCCACAACGGGGGGAAGCGGCCAATGCGGGCCATCACCTGCAGGGCGGTCGGCGGGCGGTCGCCGCTGTAGCGCGCCAGCACCAGCAGGCCAAAGGTCGACAACAACAGGAAGGTGCCGAACTGGTCGTAGACCACGGCATAAGGCAGCGCCGCATCACCCAGCAGCGCACGCACCATCGGGTAGCCGATGAAACTGGAGTTGGCCAGGGCCACGCAGATCAGCAGCACCGCGTGCACGTCGCGGGCGAAGCCGAACACGCGGGTCGCCAGGCTGACCAGCGCCCAGGTGGCCAGCATCAGCAGCCACGGCGTGGCCATCAGCCCCAGCAGGCTGGCATCCAGCTGCAGGCGCGGCACGTAGGTCAGCACCGCCGCGGGCAGGCAGACGTACAGCACCACTTTGTTCAGCGTCTCGGCGGCGTTGTCCGGCAAGGCGCGCAGGCGGGCGAACAGCATGCCCAGCCCGAGCATGGCCAGGATCAGGGCGAAGGCATCGAAGGCCATGGGCATCTCCCCCTCAGGCAGATGCCTGCGACCTTTTCGATTGTGCGATGCAGCACCGCAGGCGGCAAGCGCCTGCGGTCGTGGCTCACGGCCAGGCCGGCGGCGCCGCGACCCAGGCCTGCTGCACTTCAGCCAGGCTGGCCCGCTCATCATCGCGCCAGCCCGGCAGCAGCTGCGCATAGCGGCTGCTGTCGCTCCACTGGCCAGGCTCGGTGCGCACGGCGGCGGCATACCACTTCACCGCTTCCTGCTGCTGGCCGGCCCGCCACAACGCCAGCGCGTAGGTCGGTGGGATCCAGGCCGCGTTGCTGCGCAGGTTGTTGGCCACCGATTGCCACTGTTCCAGCGCAGCCAGTGCCTGGCCCTGGCGCAGCAGGTCCCAGCCGTAGTTCCAGCGCACGCTGCGGCCCAGGCTGCTCTGCACGGGGGCTTCGGCCAGCGCCTCGCGGTAGAGCTGCTCGCCCAGCTCCGCACGGCCCTGCGCGATGGCCACCGAGGCCAGCTGCACCGAGGCCTCCAGCGTCTTGCGCCCACGCTCGCGCTGCTTCAGCAGCTGCGCGACCAGGTCGTCGCCGCTGCCGGCCACCACGATGATCGGCGCGGCGGCAGCATCATTGTCGAAATAGAACTCCTGCGGTACCGGCAACGCCGGTGCGGCCCACGCGCACGCCGCGCCCGAGACCAGCAGCACGCCGGCCACGAACTTTCCTGCAACTGACATCAAAAATCCCCCAGGTTTAAACACCAACCTCCCCTCTCACCCCGATCCTAACCCCAGCACGGCCACCGATGCGAGTGCCGGGCCTTCCGGGCCCCACTGTTACAATCCGCGCCTTTCCCGCCGCGTGCCCGCACGCGGCCGGTGCCAGCCGATCCTACCGGGCCAGCCATGACCAGTACCGCGCAACTCACTTCGCCCTCTTCCGCCGACCTGATCGACCGTGATTACACGCTCGACCACAAATACACCCGCAACGAGGGGCGGATCTACCTGAGTGGCGTGCAGGCGCTGGTGCGGTTGCCGCTGATGCAGCGCCTGCGCGATGCGCACGAGGGCATCGACAGCGCCGGCTTCGTCAGTGGCTACCGCGGCAGCCCGCTGGGTGGCTTCGACCTGGAGCTGTGGCGCGCGCGCCAGCACCTGGAAGCGGCCAAGGTGAAGTTCACCCCGGGCCTCAACGAGGATCTGGGCGCCACCATGGTGTGGGGCACGCAGCAGACCAACCTGTTCCCGGGCGCCAACGTGCAGGGCGTGTTCGGCATGTGGTACGGCAAGGGCCCGGGCGTGGACCGCTGTGGCGACGTGTTCAAGCATGCCAATGCCGCCGGCACGTCGCGATACGGCGGCGTGCTGGCGCTGGCTGCCGATGACCATGCCTGCCGCAGCTCGACCCTGCCGCATGGCAGCGAGGACGAATTCGTCAGCGCGATGATGCCGGTGCTGAACCCGGCCGGCGTGCAGGACATCCTCGACATGGGCCTGCTCGGCTGGGCGATGAGCCGTTACACCGGCCGCTGGGTCGGCTTCAAGACCATCGCCGAGACGGTGGAATCGTCGGCCTCGGTCGAGGTCGATCCGCTGGCCCGGCGCATCGTGCTGCCCGAAGACTTCGACATGCCCAGCGGCGGCCTCAACATCCGCTGGCCGGACCCGCCGCTGGACCAGGAAATGCGCCTGCACCGCTATGCGGTGAAGGCCGCGCAGGCCTTTGCCCGCGCCAACGGCATCGACAAGGTGGTGATGGACGCGCCGCGTGCGCGCCTGGGCATCGTCACCACCGGCAAGAGCTACCTGGACGTGCTGCAGGCGCTGGAATACCTGGGCCTGGACGAAGCGGCCTGCGCCGACATCGGCATCCGCGTGTACAAGGTCGGCATGACCTGGCCGCTGGAGCCGGAGGGCATCGCCCGCTTCGCCCAGGGCCTGGAAGACATCATCGTGGTGGAGGAGAAGCGCGCCTTCATCGAGCGCCAGATGAAGGAACAGTTCTTCAACTGGCCGGTGAGCTGGGGCCAGCGCCCGTCCATCGTCGGCAAGTACGACGAAAGCGGCGAGTGGATCCTGCCGTCCACCGGCGAACTGACCCCGGCCACCATCGCCGGGGTGATCGGCCGCCGCATCCAGAAGTTCTTCAACAACGAATCGATCGAACAGCGCCTGCAGTGGATGCAGGAAAAGGAAGCCGAGCTTGCGTTGCCGCGCGCCAGCTTCCCGCGCGTGCCGCACTACTGCTCGGGCTGCCCGCACAACACCTCCACCCAGGTGCCGGAAGGTTCGCGTGCGCTGGCCGGCATCGGTTGCCATTACATGGTGACCTGGATGGACCGCAGCACCGACACCTTCACCCACATGGGCGGCGAAGGCGTGACCTGGGCCGGGCAGGCGCCGTTCACCGACACCGCGCACGTGTTCCAGAACCTGGGCGACGGCACCTATTTCCACAGCGGCTCGCTGGCGATCCGCCAGGCGGTCGCCGCCGGCGTCAACATCACCTACAAGATCCTCTACAACGATGCGGTGGCGATGACCGGCGGCCAGCCGGTGGACGGCCCGCTGAGCGTGCCCGACATCGCCAGGCAGATGCGCGCCGAGGGCATCCACACCATCGTGGTGCTGTCGGACAACATCGGCAAGTGGACCGGCCAGCGCGAGCATTTCCCCAGCGACGTCGAATTCCACGACCGCAGCGAACTGGATGCCGTGCAGAAGCGCCTGCGTGAAGTGAAGGGTGTTTCGATCCTGATCTACGAACAGACCTGCGCCACCGAGAAGCGCCGCCGCCGCAAGCGCGGCAAGCTGGAAGATCCGCAGAAGCGCGTGCTGATCAATTCGCTGGTCTGCGAAGGCTGCGGCGACTGCGGCAAGAAGAGCTTCTGCGTGTCGGTGCTGCCGAAGGAAACCGAGTTCGGGCGCAAGCGCGAGATCGACCAGTCCAACTGCAACAAGGACTATTCCTGCGTGAATGGCTTCTGCCCGAGCTTCGTCACCGTGCACGGTGGCCAGCCGCGCAAGGGCAGCAAGCGCGATGCCTCCACGCTGCTGGACAACCTGCCGGCGCCGACCATCCGCGGCACGCTGGAACAGCCCTGGAACATCCTGATCACCGGCGTCGGCGGTACCGGCGTGGTGACCATCGGCGCGCTGCTGGGCATGGCCGGCCACCTGGAAGGCAAGGGCGCGACCGTGCTCGACCAGACCGGTCTGGCGCAGAAGGGTGGCGCGGTGACCACGCACATCCGCATCGCCCGCCGCCCGGACGACATCCACGCCGTGCGCATCGCCGCCGGTGAGGCCGACCTGGTGCTGGGCTGCGACATGGTGGTGGTGAACGATTACTGGGCGCTGTCGAAGGTGCGCGCCGGCCGTTCGCAGGTGGTGCTCAACACCTATGAAGCGATGCCGGGCACCTTCACCACCCGCCCCGACATGCAGTTCCCGGCCGCCGACATCGTGGCCGGCGTGCGCGTGGCGCTGGGCGGCCAGGAACCGCTGCAGCTGGACGCCACCCAGCTGGCCACCGCGCTGCTGGGCGATGCCATCGCCGCCAACCTGTTCATCCTCGGCTACGCGTGGCAGCAGGGCCTGGTGCCGCTGTCGTTCGACTCGCTGATGCGGGCCATCGAACTGAACGGCGCCGCCGTGGCGATGAACCAGCAGGCGTTCGCCTGGGGCCGCCTGGCCGTGGTCGACCCGCAGGCTGTGCAGCAGGCGGCCGGCCTGGTGCGCAACCGCCACACCGATACCGAATCCACCCCGGGCCCGCTGCACCCGCTGCCGCCGGGCGAATGGGAAGGCAACGAATGGGGCGCCACCGCCGCACCGCGCAACACCGCCGACGAACGCGAACTGCGCGGCCTGCCCTCGCACGGTGGCGACGTGGCCTTCCTGCCGCTGGACGACGCGCGGCTGTCGCGTTCGCTGGATGAAATGATCGAGCGCCGCAGCGCGTTCCTGGTCGAGTACCAGGATGCTGCCTATGCCAACCGCTACCGCAGCCTGGTCGAGCGCGTGCGCGCCGCCGAGGCCGAGCGCATCGGCGGTTCCACCGCGCTGACCGAGACCGTGGCCCGCTACCTGTTCAAGCTGATGGCCTACAAGGACGAGTACGAAGTGGCCCGCCTGTACACCAGCGGCGATTTCCAGCGCCGCCTGCAGCAGCAGTTCGAGGGCGATTACCAGCTGCGCTTCCACCTGGCGCCGCCGCTGTTCGCCAAGAAGGATGAGCAGGGCCGCCTGCTGAAGAAGGAATACGGCCCGTGGATGTTCAAGGCCTTCGGCCTGCTGGCGAAGCTGAAGTTCCTGCGTGGCGGCCGCCTGGATGTGTTCGGCCGCACCGAAGAACGGCGCATGGAGCGCCAGCTGATCGCCGACTACGAAGCCACTGTGCAGCAGCTGCTGGAAGGCCTGGAAGACGGCCGCCTGGCACTGGCGGTGGAAATCGCCAGCGTGCCCGAGCATATCCGCGGCTTCGGCCACGTCAAGGAAGCGCACTACGCACAGGCCAAGGCACGCGAAGCTGCGCTGCTGGCGCAGTGGCGCAACCCGAAGGCGCTGCACATCGTGCAGGTGGCTTGAAGGCCGCAGAACAGGTAGTGCCGGCCGCTGGCCGGCATCCCTCCAGGCAATCGGTTGCCGGCCAGCGGCCGGCACTACCCGCGGTTCAGCCCAACCGCCACAGCAGCAGGCGGTTGTTGGCCGGCATCGCCACGTCGCGCAGGCGGGTGAAGCCGTTGTCCTCGGCCAGCGCCTGCACCGCTTCGCTGTCGCGGATGCCGCTGCGCGGGTCGCGTGCCTTCAGCCAGGCATCGAACTGCGCGTTGCTGTCGCTGGTGTAGCGGCCGCCGTAGTTGAACGGCCCGTAGACCGCCAGCAGCGCACCGTGGCGCAGCAGCGGCGGCAGCGCGGCGAACAACGCCTGCACGTGCTGCCAGCCCATGATGTGCAGGGTATTGGCACTGAACGCCGCATCGAACGTGCTGCCTGCGGGCAGCGCCAGGCCCGCTGCGGGCGGCAGTTCCACCTGCAGCGGCACCGGCGGCAGCAGGTTGAGCAGCGCGGCCTCGGCGCGCCAGGCCTCGATGCCGGACAGATGATCCGGGTGGTCGCTGGGCTGCCAGCGCAGCCACGGCCAGCGCTCGGCGAAAAAGGCCGCGTGCTGGCCGGTGCCACTGCCGATCTCCAGCACCCTATGGCGGTCGCCCATCCACGGGTCGAGCGCCGCCGCGATGGGTTCGCGGTTGCGTTCGCAGGCTTCTGAATACGGCTTGCTCGACATCGGGGAACGTCCAGGCGGGGTCGGCCCATTGTGCACGAGGGGGGTGTTCTGGGCAGGGCTTGCAGCCCTGCACCTGCTTCAAGCCAGGGCAACGTCAACGTCAAATGCCTGCATTCCGTGGGTTGGCGGGGTGGGTCCGGTTGAGGGGGACGCCGTAGACCCATCCATGGGGGCTTGGTCGCGCCATCCATGGCGCTCACACCCCCTCAACCGGACCCACCCCGCCTTCGACAGTTTTCTGCGGCCTGTTGGAACGGCATTCTGCTTTGGTGGGTGCCGACCGTTGGTCGGCACGGGGTCGGATATCGATATCTGACAGATGTGCCGACCAAGGTCGACACCCACCAACAGCCGCACGTCCCAGTAGATCCACGCCATGCGTGGATGAATTCATTCGATATCCGACAGATGTGCCGACCAAGGTCGACACCCACCAACAGCCGCGCGTTCCAGTAGATCCACGCCATGCGTGGATGAATTCATTCGATATCCGACAGATGTGCCGACCAAGGTCGACACCCACCAACAGCCGCGCCCCAGTAGATCCACGCCATGCGTGGATGAATTCATTCGATATCTGACAGATGTGCCGACCAACGGTCGGCACCCACCAACAGCCACCGGCCAACTGTCAGAGGTGGGGTGGTGTGGGTGGGCAGGACCGTTGGCGCCATGGATGGCGCCATCGAGCCCCCATGGACGGGTTTACGGCGTGTCCTGCCCACCCACACCGCCCCGCCATCCCACGGAACGCCGCTATGGCTTTGGCCGTTGCCGTTGCATTGAGCAGGTGCAGGGCTGCAAGCCCTGCCGAAACCCTCCCCTACCATGACTGCAGTCACTTGCCCGATTGCCCCGCGCTGGCGAAAGTCGAGCAGTTGACGTGATCGGAGCGGTCCTTTGCCCTCCGCACGGTTGTGAGAAGAGAGAGAGACGCTGTGCAACGACGTGAGTTCCTGGCTTATTCCGGTCTGGGCCTGGCGGGCCTGGTGCTGCCGCATTCGCGGCTGATCGCGGCCGAGCAGCTGCTTGCGCCCGTGCATACCGCGCAGCGCCGGCGGCTGGCCGAGGTCGCCCTCGCCGCCGCACGCACCGCCAAGGCCAGCTACTGCGACGTGCGCATCGGCCGCTACCTCAACCAGTCGGTCATCACCCGCGAACACCAGGTCGGCAACGTGACCAACCGCGAGTCGTCCGGCGTGGGCGTGCGGGTCATCGTCAACGGCGCCTGGGGCTTCGCCGCCACCCACCAGCAGACCGAGGCAGCCGTGCGCGGCGCGGTCGAGCAGGCCACGGCCATCGCCCGCGCCAATGCCGGCATCCAGACCCGGCCGGTGCAGCTGGCGCCGACGCCGCCGGTCGGTGAGGTGCGCTGGCAGACCCCGGTGCGCAGGAACGCCATGGAAGTGCCGATCCAGGACAAGATCGAACTGCTGCTGGCGCTCAACAGCGCCGCGCTCGATGCCGGCGCCGACTTCATCAATTCCACCCTGTTCCTGGTCAACGAACAGAAGTACTTCGCCTCCAGCGACGGCTCCTTCATCGACCAGGACATCCACCGCATCTGGCTGCCGTTCACCGCCACCGCCATCGACAAGGCCAGCGGCAAGTTCCGCACCCGCGCTGGCCTGTCCTCGCCGATGGGCATGGGCTATGAGTTCCTCGACGGCGATGCGCGCGGCAAGGTGCAGCTGCCCGGCGGCATCACCGCCTACCGCGATTCCTATGACCCGGTCGAGGACGCCATCGCCGCCGCCCGCCATGCGCGCGAGAAGCTGAAAGCGCCGTCGGTGAAGCCCGGCAAGTACGACCTGGTGCTGGACCCGTCCAACCTGTTCCTGACCATCCACGAGAACGTCGGCCACCCGCTGGAGCTGGACCGCGTGCTCGGCTACGAGGCCAACTACGCCGGCACCAGCTTCGCCACGCTGGACAAGCGCGATGCCGGCTTCCGCTGGGGCAGCGACCTCGTCACCTTCTTCGCCGACAAGACCCAGCCGGGCAGCCTCGGTGCGGTCGGCTACGACGATGAAGGGGTGAAGACCCAGCGCTGGGACCTGGTGCGGGATGGCGTGCTGGTCGATTACCAGGCTACCCGCGATGAGGCCCACATCCTTGGCCGCGACGCCTCGCATGGCTGCAGCTATGCCGATTCCTGGTCCAGCGTGCAGTTCCAGCGCATGGCCAATGTCTCGCTGGCGCCGGGCAAGGCACCGCTCAGCGTCGAGGACATGATCAAGGACGTGGAGAACGGCATCTGGATCCACGGCCGCGGCTCCTATTCCATCGACCAGCAGCGCTACAACGCGCAGTTCGGCGGCCAGCTGTACTACCAGATCAAGGACGGCAGGATCGCCGGCATGGTCGAGGACGCGGCCTACCAGATCCGCACGCCGGAGTTCTGGAACGCCTGCACCGCGATCTGCGACCAGCGTGATTTCCGCCTCGGCGGTTCCTTCTTCGACGGCAAGGGCCAGCCCGCGCAGGTATCGGCGGTCTCGCACGGGTCGTCCACCACCCGCTTCAACGGCATCAACATCATCAACACCGCGCGCAGTCTCGGCGCCTGAGTCGTCCCATCCTTCGACGTGGAGAGCTGCCTTGCAGAGACGTGACTTCCTCGCCCTGACCGGGCTTACCGCGGGCGGCCTGATCGTGCCGTCATTCTTCGGCAAGGCCATCGCCGCCGAGCAGCTGCAGTCCAGCCTCGACCTGGGGCTGAAGAAGCGCCTGGCCGACGCCGCGCTGCAGGCCGCTCGCAGCGCCGGCGCCACCTACTGCGATGTGCGCATCGGCCGCTACCTCCGGCAGTTCGTCATCACCCGCGAGGACAAGGTGCAGAACGTGGTGAACACCGAGTCCACCGGCGTCGGCATCCGCGTGATCGTCAACGGCGCCTGGGGCTTCGCCGCCACCAATGCGCTGGGCACCGCCGACGTGGCGCGCGCCGCGCAGCAGGCTGCTGCCATCGCCAAGGCCAATGCCGGCGTGCAGACCGCACCGGTGCAGCTGGCCAAGGCGCCGGGCGTGGGCGAAGTGAGCTGGCGCACGCCGATCCGCAAGAACGCCATGGACGTGCCGATCAAGGAAAAGGTCGACCTGCTGCTGGACGTCAACGCCGCCGCGATGGGCGCCGGTGCCAGCTTCGTCAATTCGATGCTGTTCCTGGTAAACGAACAGAAGTACTTCGCCTCCACCGATGGCTCCTACATCGACCAGGACGTGCACCGCATCTGGGCGCCGATGACGGTCACCGCCATCGACAAGGCCAGCGGCAAGTTCCGCACCCGCGAAGGCCTGTCCGCACCGATGGGCCTGGGCTATGAGTACCTGGACGGTGCCGCCGCCGGCAAGGTGCTGACCCCCAATGGCGTGGTGAACTACGGCTCGTCCTACGACATGAAGGAAGATGCCATCGCCGCGGCGAAGCAGGCACAGGAGAAGCTGAAGGCACCGTCGGTGAAGCCGGGCAAGTACGACCTGGTCCTCGATCCGTCGCACACCTGGCTGACCATCCACGAATCGATCGGCCACCCGCTGGAACTGGACCGCGTGCTCGGCTACGAAGCCAACTACGCCGGCACCAGCTTCGCCACGCTGGACAAGCGCGAGCAGCACTTCCAGTACGGCAGCGAGCACGTCAACATCTTCGCCGACAAGACCCAGCCGGGCAGCCTCGGTGCGGTCGCGTACGACGATGAAGGCGTCAAGTGCAAGCGCTGGGACCTGATCAGCAACGGCAAGCTGGTGGATTACCAGACCATCCGCGACCAGGCCCACATCCTCGGCAAGACCGAGTCCGATGGCTGCTGCTACGCCGATTCCTGGTCCAGCGTGCAGTTCCAGCGCATGGCCAACGTATCGATGGCGCCGGGCAAGACCCCACTCAGCGTTCCGGACATGATCAAGGACGTCGAGAACGGCATCTACATCATCGGCGACGGTTCGTTCTCCATCGACCAGCAGCGCTACAACGCGCAGTTCGGTGGCCAGCTGTTCTACGAGATCAAGAACGGCCAGATCACCCGCATGCTGGAGGACGTGGCCTACCAGATCCGCACGCCGGAGTTCTGGAACGCCTGCACCGCCGTGGCCGACGAACGCGACTACCGCCTGGGCGGTTCGTTCTTCGACGGCAAGGGCCAGCCGGGCCAGGTCTCGGCGGTCTCGCACGGTTCGTCCACCGCGCGCTTCAACGGCATCAACGTCATCAACACCGCACGCAGCCTCGGCTGACCGGTCAGGAGCCCTTACACCATGAGTATCTTCACCGAAGCCCAGGCCAAGGCCATCCTCGACAAGGTCATCGCCCTGTCCAAGGCCGATGAGTGCACCGCCGTGCTGGCCGGTTCCATCAGCGGCAACATCCGTTTCGCGCTGAACAACGTCTCCACCAGCGGCATCGTCGACAACACCGAGCTGGCCGTCACCGTGGCCTTCGGCAAGCGCGTGGGCACCGCCTCGATCAACGAGTTCGACGATGCCGCGCTGCAACGCGTGGTGCGCCGCGCCGAGGACCTGGCCCGCCTGGCCCCGGAGAACCCGGAGTTCATGCCCGCCATCGGCAAGCAGAGCTACCGTCCCAGCCCGACCTTCAGCGAATCCACCGCCGCGATTGATCCGGCGTTCCGCGCCAAGGTCGCCGCCGATTCCATCGCGCCGTGCCGGGGCAACGGCCTGATTGCTGCCGGCTTCCTCGAAGATGGCCAGGGATTCCAGGCCACCGCCAACAGCAACGGCAACTTCGCCTACCAGCGCACCACCAGCTTCGACTACACCTGCACCGTGCGTACCGAAGATGGCCGCGGTTCGGGCTGGGTCGGCCGCAACCTGAAGGATGCGGCGGACTTCAAGGCCGACCAGGACATCCGCATCGCCATGCGCAAGGCCACCGAATCGGCTGAAGCCAAGGCGCTGGAGCCGGGCAAGTACACGGTGATCCTGGAGCCGGCGGCGGCTGCGGGCCTGATCAGCTTCATGATGAACTTCTTCAGCGCGCGCTCGGCCGATGAAGGCCGCAGCTTCCTGTCGAAGAAGGGTGGCGGCAACAAGCTGAGCGAGCAGGTCTACGACCCGCGCGTGAGCATGTACGCCGACCCGTGGCATGCCGAGGCACCGGTGCTGCCGTGGGATGGCGAAGGCATGCCGCGCGAGCGCATGGCCATCATCGAGAACGGAAAGATCGCCAACCTGGACTACTCGCGCTTCTGGGCGCAGAAGCAGGGCAAGACCGCCAAGGCCACGCCGGGCAACCTGCTGATGAGTGGCGGCGACAAGAGCACGGCCGACCTGGTACGCGGCACCCAGAAGGGCATCCTGGTCACCCGCACCTGGTACATCCGCATGGTCGACCCGCAGACCGTGCTGCTGACCGGCCTCACCCGCGATGGCACCTTCTACATCGAGAACGGCCAGATCAAGCACCCGGTGAAGAACTTCCGCTTCAACGAATCGCCGGTGATCATGCTCAACAACATCGAGGAACTGGGCCGGCCGGTGCGCGTGGCCGGTGATGAATCCAGCTTCGTGATGATGATCCCGCCGATGAAGCTGCGCGATTTCACCTTCACCTCGTTGTCCGACGCGGTCTGATGGATCGCCGGGCCTGCCTGCGCTGGCTGGCCGCTGCCGCTTCGGCGGCGGCGCTGCCCGCTTTCGCGCAGGCAGGCCCGCGCAGTTCGCGCTACGACTTCTGGTTCACCCGCCTGCAGTACGACTCCGGCGATTGGGACGTGGATGCGCGCATGCCGTCCAACCTGATCACCTCGCTGATCGACTACACCTCGCTGCGCGTGGACCCGCAGGAACACGTGGTGGCACTGGCCGACCCGCGCATGCTGGAAGCGCCGTTCTGCTACCTGGCCGGGCACACGCTGGTGGAGTTCAACGCCGCTGAGCGGCAGAACTTCGTGCGTTATGTACGCAATGGCGGCTTCGTCTTCGTCGATGACTGCAACCACGACATCGACGGCCTGTTCGCCACTTCGTTCGAGGCGCAGATGGGCCGCCTGTTCGGGCCGAAAGCCCTGCAGAAACTGCCCAACACCCATGCGCTGTACCGCAGCTTCTTCCGCTTTCCCGATGGCCCGCCCGCCACCGGCTTCGAGCTCAACGGCTGGGGCGACGACCTGGTGCATGACTACCTGAAAGGCATCGAGGTGGATGGCCGCCTGGGCCTGCTCTACAGCAACAAGGACTACGGCTGCGAGTGGGACTACGACTGGCGCAACAAGCGTTTCCTTGCCGAAGACAACACCCGTTTCGGCGTCAACATCGTGATGTACGCGCTGAACAACTGACAGGACCTGCACGACCATGACCAGCCCCGACCTCGATTCCCTGTTGCCGCGCCTGGATGAGCTGCGCGCGGCGCTCGCGCGTGCGGTGGTCGGCCAGCACACGGTGGTCGAGCAGCTGCTGATCGGCCTGCTGGCCGGCGGCCACTGCCTGCTGGAAGGTGCGCCCGGCCTGGGCAAGACCCTGCTGGTGCGCTCGCTGGGCCAGGCACTGGAACTGCAGTTCCGCCGCGTGCAGTTCACTCCCGACCTGATGCCCAGCGACATCCTCGGCACCGAGCTGCTGGAAGAGGACCACGGCACCGGCCATCGCCATTTCCGCTTCCAGCAGGGCCCGATCTTCACGAACCTGCTGCTGGCCGACGAACTGAACCGCACCCCGCCCAAGACCCAGGCGGCGCTGCTGGAAGCGATGCAGGAACGCACGGTCAGCCATGCAGGCACCACGCGCGAGCTGCCCGCGCCGTTCTTCGTGCTGGCCACGCAGAACCCGATCGAACAGGCCGGTACCTACCCGCTGCCAGAAGCCCAGCTGGACCGCTTCCTGCTGCACGTGCTGGTGGATTACCCGAGCGAAGACGAAGAGCGCCGCATCATCGAGCAGACCACGGGCGGCGCCACCGGGGCGGTGCCGAAGGTGATGGATGGCGACGCGGTGATCGCGCTGCAGGCCGCCGTGCGCCAGGTGCATGTCAGCCCCGATGTGCTGGCCTGGATCACCCGCCTGGTGCGCGCCAGCCGTCCCGGCGACGGCGCACCGGCCGCCATCAACCAATGGGTGAAGTGGGGCGCTGGCCCGCGCGCCGGGCAGTCGCTGGTGCTCGCGGCGAAGGCACGCGCGTTGCTGCAGGGCCGCTTCGCCGCCACCCGCGAGGACGTGCAGGCACTGGCTGCACCGGTGATGCGCCATCGCCTGCTGCTGTCTTTCGCCGCCGAAGCCGAACAGAAGCGGGCCGACGACGTGGTCGCCGCCCTGCTGCAGGCCGTGCCGTTCCCGGGTTGAAGCACACGTGAGCACCGGCACGCCGCTGACCCTGCCACCGGAACTGCGCGCGCGCCTGCGCACGCTGCGGCTGCGGCCGCGCCTGGCCAGTGGCGCACGCGGCATCGGCCAGCACGCCAGCCGCAGCCGCGGTGCCGGCCTGGAGTTCGCGCAGTACCGCGCTTACGAGCCGGGTGACGAACTGCGCCAGATCGACTGGAAGCTGTACGCCCGCTCGGACCGCTTCTTCGTGCGCGAATCCGAACGCGAGAGCCCGATCACCGTCTGGCTGCTGCTGGACGCCACCGCCTCGGCCGGCCAGGCCGACCGCGCGGCGCCGCAGCGCACCCGCCTGGACCACATGCGCGGGCTCGCCGCCTGCGTGGTCGAACTGGCCCTGCAGCAGGGTGATCGCTTCGGCCTGCTGGCGGTCAACGGCGATGGCCTGCAACTGGTACCGGCCGGCAACGGCGCACGCCAGCGTGATCGTGTGCACCTGCAGCTGCATGCCCTGCAGGCGCGCGGTGGCTGGCCGGCGGCCGACCGCCTGCGCCCGCTGTGGGAGCGCGTTCGCCCCGGCGATCTGCTGCTGGCCATCGGCGATGGCTTTGATGAGGCCAGCATCGTGCTGCTGGAACAGCTGGCCAGCGCACGCCGCGAGGTGATGCTGCTGCAGGTGCTGGGCGCCGACGAGCGTGATTTCCCGTTCGATGCCGGCCACCGCTTCCGCGAGCCGGAAACCGGCGAGGAACTGCTGGGCGATGGCGCCGCGATCCGCGCCGACTACCTGCAGCGCTTCGCTGCCGCACACAGCGCCCTGCAGTCGCGCCTGCAGGCCAGCGGCATCGCCAGCGCCACCGGTTGGCTCGACCAGCCGTTGGACCAGCCACTGCAGGTGGTGTTCGGCCGCGGGGGCGGCGCATGACGCTGCTGTTCCCGCTGGGCCTGGCGGCGCTGGCCGCATGGCTGCTGCCACTGCTGATCCACCTGGCGCGGCGCCATCCGTATACGCCGCTGGATTTCGCCGCACTGCGCTGGCTGCGCGCGCAGGTCCGCCCGCGCCAGCGCATCCGTTTCGATGATTGGCCGCTGCTGCTGGTGCGCCTGCTGTTGCTGGCTGCACTGGCGCTGCTGCTGGCGCGCCCGGCGCTGACCGGCAGCGCACCGCCCCCCGGCGCGTGGACGGTGGTGGCGCCCGGCCTGGATGCCCGCGCACTGCGCGGCAGCAGCGAAGCAGCCCACTGGCATTGGCTGGCGCCCGGCTTCCCGTCCGTCGACCAGCCGGCGCCCGACGTGGCTGCGCCGCTGGCCAGCCTGCTGCGCGAGCTGGACGCGCAGCTGCCCACCGGCACCGCGCTGACCGTGCATGTGCCCGATCCGCTGCCGGGCCTGGATGGCGCACGCCTGCAGCTGTCGCGACCCGTGCACTGGCAGCCGCACCCTGCAGCCCCCGCCAGCACACAGGCCATCGTGGCGCCGCCACGCCTGCGCGTGCATGCCGACGCACCGGCCAGCGCGCGGCAGTGGATCAGCGCCCTGCAGCGTGCGTGGAGCACCCAGCCTGCACCCGCCGAGCTGCCTGCCGATACGCTGCCCGCGCGCGGCGAGATTGCGGTGTGGAGCGGTACCGGTGCATTGCCGCCTGCCTGGCAGGCCTGGCTGCGCGACGGCGGCAGCGTCCTCACCGCGGCCGCTCCTGCGCAGGGCGCCAGCGTGCGCCTGCGCACCGCCGAGGGCGCGCCGCTGCTGTGGCAGCAGCGCGTCGGCCAGGGCCGCCTGCTGTCGCTGCCCGGCGAGTGGGACGCCGCCCACAACGCCGCGCTGCGTGATGCACGTTTGCCGCAGTCGCTGTTGATGGCCCTGCAACCGCCGCCGCCCGCGCGCGTGGCCGATGCGCAGGACCAGGCACCGCAGCAGGCAGTCCTGCCCGCGAGCGTTGCCGCACCGCGTGAATCCACGCCCTGGCTGCTGCTGGCCATCGTGCTGCTGTTCGCGCTGGAACGCGGGATGGCCAGCCGCCGCGCGCGGAGGCCGGCATGACGTCGCTGCAACGCACCTGGCAACGCGCACGACGCCGCCGCGCCAGCATCACCCTGCTGCTCGGGCTGCCGTGGGCGCTGGCCGCCACCGCGCTGGCCCTGCGGCTGGCCGGCTTCGATGCCGCCAGCGTGGTCGCCACGCTGGCCCTGCTTGCCTGCGCGGGCGTGGCAGTGGCGCGGGCGCGTCGGATGGACCCGCGCTGGCTGCAGCGCCAGCTCGACGGCAGCGGCCGCAGCGAGGACAGCGCCGACCTGCTGTTTGCCGATGTCGCCCGCCTCAACCCGTTGCAGCAGCGCCAGCGCGCGCATGTGCTGGCCACGCTGGAACGCACGATGCCGGACCTGCGCCCGCGCTGGCCGCGCGCCGCACTGGCGCTGTGCTGGGCCGGCGGCCTGGCCATCGCCCTGCTCGCACTGGGCTGGCCGCGCAGCACGGGCATGCCTGCAGGCAGCAGTGCCACGGCAACGGCGCCCGCTGCGGCCGTCGGCCCGCTGCAGCTGCAATCAACCCGCCTGCAGATCGATGCACCGGCCTACACCGGGCAGGCCACCCGCACCCAGAACGCGCTGGATGCCAAGGTGGCCGCGGACAGCCGGCTGTCGTGGTCACTGCGTTTCGACCGTGCGCCCAGCAGCGCCTGGCTGCAGTTCCACGATGGTCGCCGGCTGCCGCTGCGCGAGAACGATGGCCAATGGCAGGCGCAGGACGTGGCCCGCACGCCGGTGCTGTACCGCGTGGTGAGCGAGCCGGCGCTGGCCAGCACCCGCCTGTACCGGCTGGATGTGGTGGCCGACCGCGCGCCCAGCGTGCGCGTGCTGGAACCGGCCGCCAGCCTGGTGCTGGGCACGCCCGGGCAGCGGCAATGGGCGCTGCGCTTCGAAGCCAGCGATGACTATGGCGTGGCCGCGCAGGCAAAACTGTCGATCACCACCACCCAGGGCAGCGGCGAGAACATCACCTTCGTCCAGCGCAACGTCACCCTCACCGGCAGCGGCGAGCCCACCACGCGACGCTTCGCCCACACGCTCGACCTGGCCGCGCTGGGCGCGCAGCCCGGCAACGATGTGATCGCCCAGCTGGAAGTGCGCGACAACCACGCCCCCAGCGCGCAGACCGGGCGCAGCAGCAGCGTGATCCTGCGCCTGCCGACCACCGAAGTCGCGCTAGGTGCGGAGCTGGAAGGGCGCATCAAGAAGACCCTGCCGGCGTATTTCCGCAGCCAGCGGCAGATCATCATTGATGCCGAAGCGCTGATCCGCCAACGCCGCAGCCTGGCCGCCGATGACTTCATCAAGCGCAGCGATGCGATCGGCGTCGACCAGCGCATCCTGCGCCTGCGCTACGGCCAGTTCCTCGGCGAAGAAAGCGAGGGCGCGCCAAAGCCGCCGCCGACCAGCGACCTGCCCACCAGCGATACGCCCGCAGCCGATTCGCACGATCACGACGACGAACATCAGCACGCGCAGGACGATGGCCATGATGCGCATGGCCACGACCACGGCGGCACCGCCGGCAATGCCGGCACGCCGCCGGTGTTCGGCAGCGCCACCGACGTGCTGTCCGAGTACGGCCACACCCACGACCACGCCGAGGCCGCCACCCTGCTCGACCCGCAGACCCGCGCCACCCTGAAGGCCGCGCTGGACCAGATGTGGTCGGCCGAAGGCGAGCTGCGCCAGGGCCGGCCCGAGCAGGCGCTGCCGTTCGCCTACAAGGCGCTGGGCTTCATCAAGCAGGTGCAGCAGGCCGAGCGCATCTACCTGGCCCGCGTCGGCCCCGAGCTGCCGCCCATCGACGAAGGCCGCCGCCTCGGCGGCGACCGCACGGGACTGGCCAGCCGCGAGCTGCCGCTGGCCGCAGGCACAGCGCCGGACCCGGCCATCGTCGAGGCCTGGCAACGGCTGGGCGACGGTGACGGCACGCCCGACCTGGACGCTTTGGCGGCTTGGCAGCAGCGCAACGCCGCCTTCCTGCCCGACGCCCTCGACCTGGCCGTCGCCATCGAGCAGCTGCGCATCGAACCGGACTGCAGCGACTGCCGCCAGCGTCTGCGCGCGCAGTTGTGGCGCGCCCTGCAGCGTCCGCTGCCGCAGGTGATGCGGCGCAGTGCGGCCGATGCGATGGGCCAGCGCTACCTCGATGCGCTGGAGGTACAGCCATGAACGCCCCACCGTTGAACCTGTGGCTGGCCGTGGCCCTGGCGGCGATCGTCGTCATCGCCAGCGCGCTGCAGCTGCACGCGCCTACCGCGCATCGCGGCCGCCGCGCGGTCCGGCTGGGCGTGCAGGCCATCGCCGCGGCGCTGCTGTATTTCTGCCTGCAGCCACCCAGCCAGCAGCAGCCTGCGGGCGGCCTGGTCGTGCTCACTGCCGACGCCTCCGCTGCCGGCGCATTGCCTGCCAGCGATGGCCCGCTGCTGCTGTTGCCGGAAGCGGCGGATGTGCCGGGCGGCCAGCGCGTACCTGATCTGGCGACGGCGCTGCGCCAGCACCCGGCCTCCACGCTGACCCTGGTCGGCGCCGGCCTGGCCGCGCGTGACCGCGACACCGTGCTGCCGGCGCACGTACAGTGGCAGGCGCCGCCTGCGCCGCGCGGCTGGATTGCGCTGCAGCCGCCGGCCGACGCAGCGCCCGGTGCGCGCTTCGAGGTGCACGCGCAGGCGCACGGCATCAGCGCTGGCCGCGCCGAACTGCTGGACCCGGCCGACACCGTGGTTGATCGCGCGGACCTGGCCGCCGATGGCCGCGTGCAGCTCAGTGGCATCGCCCGCGCGCCGGGCCGCAGCGTGTTCCATCTGCGCCTGCTCGACGCGCAGTCGCACGTGCTGGACAGCGTGCCGGTACCGCAGCAGACGCTGGCGGCGGCACCGCTGCGCATGCTGGTGCGTGCCAGCGCGCCCGGGCCGGAACTGAAGTACCTGCGCCGCTGGGCTACCGATACCGGCCTGCGCGTGCAGGTGCAGGCCGACACCGGCGCCGGCCTCAGCGTGGGCGATGGCGCGGTGCCGCTGGATGCGGCCGCGCTGGCGCGCAGCGATCTGCTGCTGCTGGACGAACGCAGCCTGGCAGGTTTGAGCGCGGTCCAGCTGGCGGCGGTGCGCCAGGCACTGCGCGATGGCCTCGGTGTGCTGGTGCGCAGCGCCGGTGCACCCTCGGCCAGCGCGCGCCAGCGCCTGCGCGATCTCGGTCTGCCGGTGCAGGGCGATGGCAGCAGCCACGTGGTCGATCTGCCCGCCGATGGTGAGAGCACGATGCTTGCCGCACGGCGTGGCCCGCTGGGCTCGACCACCCTGCCCAGCGCCGACGGCGAAGCGGCCGACCGCAGCTCGCACAGCGCCGCCCTGCCCACGCTGGAGGTGCTGGCACTGCAACCCACCGATGGCAGCGCGCTGCTGCATGACCGCGCGGGCAAGGCACTCGGTGGCTGGCGCAGCGTCGGCAAGGGCCGCATCGGCCTGCTGCCGGTCACCGACAGCTGGCGCTGGGTGTTGGCCGGCCGCGATGATCGCCACGGCGAACTGTGGAGCGGTGTGATCGCCACGCTGGCACGCGCACAAGCCAGCGCGGATGCACTGTGGTCAGCGCAAGCGATTGCCTGGGCAGGAGAGCGGCAGGCCCTGTGCGGCGTGCAGGCGCCGCTGCAGGCGTTCGATGCGAAGGGCGCGGGCGTGCCGCTGGTGGTTGATGGCGCGACGGCGGCGCTGCGCTGCGCCGGCTGGTGGCCGCGCGCGGCAGGTTGGCAACGCCTGCAGCATGGTGAGGCGACCGTCTGGCGCTATGTGTTCGACGCGAATGAGGCAGCGGTGCTGCATCGGCAGGCGATGATCGATGCAACCACGCAGGCACTGGCAACGGCCACGCCTGCGGGTGCTGCGGCGATGCAGCCGGTGCCGGGCCCGCGCTGGCCGTGGTGGCTGGCGTTCGTACTGTGCGTGTCGCTGCTGTGGTGGCTGGAACGGCGCAGATGACAGCCGGGGGTCGGATCCCTTTCGCGCACGAAAGGGCTCTGACCCCATCGATGGAATCGCAGACGGCATCCACGCATGGCGTGGATCTACTGATCCCGGCGGGGTCGGATCCCTTTCGCACGCGAAAGGGCGCTGACCCCATCGATGGAATCGCAGACGGCATCCACGCATGGCGTGGATCTACTGATCCCGGCGGGGTCGGATCCCTTTCGCACGCGAAAGGGCTCTGACCCCATCCCTCACCGCGCCCCGGTACGCCGGTACACGCCGTCGAACCGCACGTTCATGCCACCGCATTCGCTGTTGTCGGACACCACCAGCACGTCGCCCAGCACCTGGGCGTGCACCGTGCAGCTGTCCTCGACGAAATCCACCTGGCTGCCACGCGGCGTCGCCTGCGCTTCCACCTGGCCCATGTTCGGGCCATACGGCCGCTGTTCCGGCGTGGGGTTGGCCGAGGGCCAGTAGGCATCACCTTCGACATGAAGCTGGCCGCCACGCACAGAGATGCGCAGGCCGTTGTCGCCATCCTTCCAGTCACCGGCCCAGTCCTGCAGGGACGGCGTTGCCACCGGCAACGGCTGCAGCTTGCTGCGGTCGACCCAACCCGCGCTGCCGCCCACCTTGTTCGGATAGAACGCGCAGCGGTACGCGCCCAGGTCACGGCCGGTCACCACGGTATCGCCGCTCACCACGTAGCTGCGCTGGCGGCAGGCCGGTTCGCCCTTGGCCGGGCAGCCGTCCATGTCGCCCAGCAGGTACAGGCGCTGCGTGCCCACCACCCTGGCCAGCGCGAAACCAGACTGCGCGGACGGGAACAGGCCGTTGCGGCAGGAGCCACCGTCGGCCAGGTCGCTGGCCGCCGCAGCCAGCGGGCTCAGCGTGGCAAGCAGGAGAAGGGAGCGCAGCAGCATCCAGGCAGCCTCGGAAGGAAAGGCGGCAGGATAGCGCCTACTTCCCGGCCGGGGGATCGCAGCCCTCCTGCTGCTCGCAGAACTGCTGTGCACGGCGCTGCTGCTCGGCGGTCAGTTCCGGTGGTGGCCGGGCAATGGCGGACTGGATCTGGTCGGGGCCACCGGTCAGCTTGTTCAGGCCTTTGCCAGCGGCAGTCAGGCCTTTCACCACGCCCATCATGATGTAGCCACCGCCCATGCTCACCTGTTCGGGCGACGGCGGCTCGCTCCAGTCGCGGCTGAAGCGGTTGTCACCGAACTTCACCGGGTTCTTGAAGCGGTACAGATCCAGCGGCTCGTCATCTTCGGGCTTGATCGCGCGCACTTCGCCGAGGGTGGTGACATCTTCCTGCGGCGGCGCAGGCAACGGCGATGGCGCACTGGGCTCGACCACCGGCGTGGCCTGCTGCGCCTGCGCGGTGGCGGCCAGCATCATGCCGGCCAGAAGTGCTCCCTGCAGTTCCCGTCGTGCCACAGCCATCGCCCTGCCTGTTGCGTGCAATCCTCGAGGATACGCATCACGGCTTCAGATTTCGTTGCCTGCGCTGCCGGCATTCAGCCAGCGGTGTCCGTGCCGCCGCACTGAATGATTCACTGCATCCCGGCACGCGGTCTCACACCCTGAGACCCATCTGTGGTGCCATGTGACCCCTCGCAAACCGTCCCGGCTTCACCTTCCATGGCCTACGAACTCGCCAAGCGCACCGCCGACGCCGAGCAGAAGCTCGCCACCCGCGACGGCCTGCCCGCCCGCGATGGCGCCCTGCTCAGTGCGCGCCTGCAGCGCCGCTACCACGACCGCATCACCGGCAGCTTCGCCATTCCCGGCCGCGAGGGCCGCTATGCGCCGCTGCCCGGTTCGGTGCCGCCCGCCCTGGCTGCAGCGCTGAAGGCACGCGGCATCGAACAGCTCTACAGCCACCAGGCTGAAGCGTGGGAGGCCAGCCAGCGCGGCGAGCACGTGGCCATCGTCACCCCCACCGCCAGCGGCAAATCGCTGTGCTACACCCTGCCGGTGGTCAGCGCGGCCATGCAGGACAAGGCCAAGGCGCTGTACCTGTTCCCGACCAAGGCGCTGGCCCAGGACCAGGTGGCCGAGCTGCTGGAGCTCAACCGCGCCGGCGACCTCGGCGTGAAGGCCTTCACCTTCGATGGCGACACGCCGGGCGATGCGCGCCAGGCCATCCGCCTGCACGGCGACATCGTGGTGTCCAACCCGGACATGCTGCACCAGGCCATCCTGCCCCACCACACCAAGTGGGCGCAGTTCTTCGAGAACCTGCGCTACATCGTCATCGACGAGGTGCACACCTACCGCGGCGTGTTCGGCAGCCACGTCACCAACGTGCTGCGCCGGCTCAAGCGCATCTGCGCGTTCTACGGCGTGCAACCGCAGTTCATCCTGTGCTCGGCCACCATCGGCAACCCGCAGGCGCATGCCGAAGCGCTGATCGAGGCGCCGGTCACCGCCATCACCGAATCGGGCGCGCCCAGCGGCCCCAAGCAGGTGCTGCTGTGGAACCCGCCGGTGATCAACCCGGACCTGGGCCTGCGTGCCTCGGCGCGATCGCAGAGCAACCGCATCGCCCGCATCGCGATCAAATCCGGGCTGAAGACGCTGGTGTTCGCGCAGACCCGGCTGATGGTGGAGGTGCTGACCAAGTACCTGAAGGACATCTTCGACCACGACCCGCGCAAGCCGCCGCGCATCCGCGCCTACCGCGGTGGCTACCTGCCCACCGAACGCCGCGAGACAGAACGTGCGATGCGCGCGGGCAACATCGACGGCATCGTCAGCACCTCGGCGCTGGAACTGGGCGTGGACATCGGCAGCCTGGACGTGGTGATCCTCAACGGCTACCCCGGCAGCGTGGCCGCCACCTGGCAGCGCTTCGGCCGCGCCGGTCGCCGCCAGCAGCCCGCGCTGGGGGTGATGGTGGCCAGCTCGCAGCCGCTGGACCAGTACGTGGTGCGGCATCCGGATTTCTTCGCCGAGGCCTCGCCCGAACACGCGCGCATCGCACCGGACCAGCCGCTGATCCTGTTCGACCACATCCGCTGCGCGGCCTTCGAACTGCCGTTCCGGGTGGGTGATGGCTTCGGCCCGATCGATCCGGAAGTGTTCCTGGAAGCGCTGGCCGAGACCGAGGTCATCCATCGCGAAGGCGAGCGCTGGGAATGGATCGCCGACAGCTACCCGGCCAACGCGGTCAGCCTGCGCGCGGTGGCCGATGGCAACTTCGTGGTGGTCGACCGCAGCGATGGCCGCCAGCAGATCATCGCCGAGGTCGACTATTCCGCGGCCGCGCTCACCTTGTACGAAGGCGCCATCCACATGGTGCAGTCCACCCCGTACCAGGTGGAAACGCTGGACTGGGAAGGCCGCAAGGCCTACGTCACGCGCACGCATGTGGACTACTACACCGACAGCATCGACTTCACCAAGCTCAAGGTGCTGGACCGCTTCGACGGCGGCGTGGCCGGCCGTGGCGACTCGCACCATGGCGAAGTCCACGTCGTGCGCCGCGTGGCCGGCTACAAGAAGATCCGCTACTACACGCACGAGAACATCGGCTACGGCCCGGTCAACCTGCCCGACCAGGAACTGCACACCACTGCAGTGTGGTGGCAGCTGCCGCAGGCATTGCTGCTGCGCGCGTTCGCCAGCAAGCAGGATGCGCTGGATGGCTTCCTCGGTGCCGCCTACGCACTGCACATCGTCGCCACCGTGGCGGTGATGGCCGATGCGCGCGACCTGCAGAAGTCGGTCGGCAACGGCGACGGTTCCTGGTTCGCGATCGCCGACCAGACCGGTCGCGGCCAGCTGCGCGGCGGCGAGGGTGATCCGGGCATCGTCGAGCTGCTGCAGGAATTCGTGCCGACGGTGTACCTGTACGACAACTTCCCTGGCGGCGTCGGCCTCAGCGAGCCCTTGTGGCAGCGCCAGGCCGAGCTGGTGCAGCGCGCGCGCGAACTGGTGCAGCGCTGCGACTGCAAGGCCGGCTGCCCGGCCTGCGTCGGCCCGGTGCTGGCCGCGCAGGAAGAAGATGAAACTTCGCCGCGTGCGCTGGCGCTGCGCGTGCTGGACCTGTTCGATGCGCAGGCCTGCCAGCACGTGCGCGACGTGGTGGTGACCCCGCGTGACCCGATGGAGCTGCTGGCACCGTGAGCCTGAGCCTGGACAAGCTGCGCCTGCTGCGGAAGCAGGCCGGCGACCCGAAGGCGAGCGCCCCTGCCGCGCCCGAGCCGCCGCCCACGGCATCTGCTCCGGTAGCTGCCAACGACGCGCGGCAGCCCGCCGCCGAGCGCTCGGTGTTCGCCTGGGTCGAGCAGGAAATCCGCCACAAGCCGACCGGCACGGCGGCACCTGCGACGGCCGCGGCACCGGCACCGCTGCGGCGGCCGGAAGTGGGCGGCCTGCGTCGCCTGCTGGGCCTGCGCACGCGCGGTAGCGCCGCCCCGGCACGGGCCAGCGCGCAGGACCGGCAGCTGCCCGGCGAAGAAATCGCACCGGGCCTGTTCCTGATCGAATCGCTGCAGCCGCAGGCGATTCCCCCGCAGCCACTGTCACTGGATTTCGCGCGCCGCGAGGGCGAGCACGTGGCCGCGCGCGACCTGCTGTTCTTCGATACCGAAACCACCGGCCTCGCCGGCGGCACCGGCACCCGCGCCTTCATGATCGGCGCTGCGGACTGGCATGCCTGCCCGCAGCGCGGCGAAGGCCTGCGCATCCGCCAGCTGCTGATGTCCACCATGGCGGCGGAAGACGCGATGCTGGCCACCTTCGCCAGCTGGCTGCAGCCGTCTACGGTGTTCTGCAGCTACAACGGCCGCAGCTACGATGCGCCGCTGCTGAAGGCGCGTTACCGGCTGGCCCGGCAGCGCGATCCGATCACCGCGCTGGACCACGTCGACCTGCTCTATCCCACCCGCCGCCGTTATCGCGGCAGCTGGGAGAACTGCAAGCTGTCCACCATCGAGCGCCAACTGCTGCGCGTGGTGCGCGAGGATGACCTGCCCGGTTCGGAAGCACCCGCGGCGTGGCTGCGCTACCTGCGCGGCGGCGATGCAGTGAACCTGCGCCGCGTGGCCGACCACAACCACCAGGACGTGGTGACCCTGGCCCTGCTGCTGCAGCGGCTGATCCGCGAGGAACAGCGCGAGCGCGAAACGCTGGCGCTGGTGCAGCCCTGAGCGCGCGCGGGTTCAGGCGGCGTTGACACCGCTGACACGCGCAGCGGCGACACTGCCCGCTGTCCCTTCACCGGAGCCGTGCCCATGCGCCGTACAACCCTGTTGCCGCTGGCCAGCATCCTGCCGCTCGCGGCCTGCAGCCATGCCGGTGCCAACAGCACCGCCGACACCGGCACCCTGCCGGCCAAGGGCGCCGAAGGCCCGCACGAATGCCGTCCGGAGGCACTGGAGGCCTTCACCGGCAAGACGGCCGACGAGGCCACGATCAAGAAGCTGGTGGCCGACAGCGGTGCGCGCAACGCACGCGTGGTGAAGCCGGGCATGGCGGTGACGATGGATTTCCGCCAGGACCGGGTCACCGTGCGCGTGGACGAGCAGAACCGGATCGAGCGCGCCAGCTGCGGTTGATGGGGTAGCGCCGGGCCATGCCCGGCGGGTTCCATTCGCATACGCGCCGCTGCGCTCGCCGGGCATGGCCCGGCGCTACCGCTCTGTCAGAGCTGCTGGGCCTTGCCGCTGGCCATCGCGCGGGCGATCACCTGCTTCGCCTGTGCCGACGCCTGCGCCTGCAGCTGGGCCTGGCGTTCACCCAGTTCGGCCTGCTGGCTGCCCAGCGCGGCCTGGCGCAGGCCCAGCTGGGCCTGCTGGTTGGCCAGTTCGCTGATGTCGTGGCTGTGTGCGTCCTGCACCGCCTGCACTTCACGCATCGCAAGACGCGCCTCGGCTGCGGCCTGGCGGGCAATCGCGGCGTCATCCACCGCACCACTCGCCGCCCTCGCGGCTTCCGCTGCGCCCTGGCGGTTGATGTCGCTCTCGCGCACTGCCCTGCTTGCCGCCTGCGTCGCCACACGGCTGATTTCCCGGGCATGCACGGCCTGCTTGCGGCCCAGCTCACCCTGCTGGCGCCCCAATACCCCCTGCTCGCGACCGAGCTGGCCCTGCTGGCGGCCCAGTTCGGCCGATTGCGCATAGACGCGCTGCAGCGGCTGGATCAGGGCCGGATCACGCACGGCATAACGCTTGTTGCCTTCGCGGAACCACAGCACCGGGCCATCGCGGCCGACATCACGACGGGCCTGCTGGATGTCATCGATCGTCGCACTGGCATAGCTGCGGCCGTGGTCGATCAGCACGTGGCCACGTTCCATATCGTTGCCCAGGTGCAGTTCGCCCACCGTGGTGTAGCTGTCGTCATCCTCGGCAGGCGGTGCCGGAGGCGCGGGCGGTGCAGACGGCGCAGCGGGGACGGACGGCGCGGCGGGCGGTGCCGGCGGCTTGGGCATCACCAGATGGACCCCGTTGGCCGGCACAGCGGGCGCGGCCGGCGGTGCGGGCGGTGCAGGGACCACCTTCGGCGGTGCCGGCGGCGCAGGCGGTGCCGGGGCAGCCACCAGGCGCATCGGCGCTACGCCCACCGCAACCACCAGGGCGGTCAGGCCGATGGCGAGGATGCGCGGGCAGGCACGGCGCGGCTGCAGGCTCATCAGGCGGCGCTTCAGGCTGGTGGTGCTCGGCGCGGCACTGGCCACGCCCAGGTGCGGTTGCGGTGCCACGCCCAGCTGCAGCAGCAGGCGGCCATAGGCATGGCGGCTGGCACCGTGCTGGCCGACCACCGCCGCATCCACCGCTTCTTCGCGGGCCTGGGCGTATTCGCGCACGGCCAGGCGCAGCAGCGGATGGAAGAAGAACAGGTGCTGGGCCAGTGCGGGCAGCAGGCCCCACTGCAGGTCACGGCGCTGCATGTGCTGCAGCTCGTGGGTCAGTGCCAGATCCAGCGCATCGCCCTGCAGGGCATTGGCACCGGCCGGCAGCAGCAGCACCGGGCGCAGCGGGCCGACCAGCTGCGGTGCGTCCACCTGCCCGCTCATCCACAGGCGCGGTGCGCGGCGCAGGCCATGGGCATCGGCAGCCAGTTGCAGCGCCTGCACCAGGGCCGCGTCTTCGCAGGGATGCGAGGCCGCCAGCAGCGCGCGGCACTGGCGCCACTCACCGAAGGTGCGCCACGCCATCACCAGCACGCCGGACAGCCACAGCGCGGCCAGCGCCATCGCCCACCAGGCCATCGGCGATACGCCGCTGCCGATTGACGCGGCGATGTCAGGGGCCTGGTCGATCGGCGCCGTGGCCAGCAGGTTCGCGGAGAGTTCCGGCGCCATCGGATGGATCGCATCGGCGGCCAGATCGGTGGCGCTCATTGCCACGGCCTGCGGCGCCGGCAGCCAGGCCAGCTGCAGCGGCTGGCTCCAGAACAGGCCCAGCACCGCCTGCAGCGACACCAGCCACCACAGGCGGCAGCGGGTGCTGGCCGACAGCGAGGGCAAGGCGCGGCAGAGGCCGTAGACCAGGGCCACCAACAGCACGGTCTGCAGGCTGGTCCAGCCCAGGCGTTCCAACATCGGGATCAGCATCGTGGTGTCCATGGCTCAGCCCTCGTGGCGACGCGATTGGAGTTGGGCGACCAGCGCTTCCAGTTCCGCCAGTTCGTTGTCACTGACTTCCTGGCGTTGCGACAGGTAGGCCACGAACGGCGACACCGAGCCCTGCAGGGTGTTGTCGACGAACTGGGCCACGGCGCCCTGCAGCACGCTGTCCGGGCCACGGGTGGCCTGGTAGCGGTAGACGCCCTCCTGCTGCTCGCGCTGAAGATACCCCTTGGCGCGCAGCCGCTCCATCATCGTCAGCACGGTGGAACGGGCCAGCCCGCGGGCCTCGCCGTAGCCACTGGCGACCTCGCCGACGCTGGCCGGCGCATGTTCATCGATGTACTGCAGCAGGGCCAGCTCCTGGTCCCCGATGGTCTTGCCACGCATGACACCACTCCCTTGACTACACGTGTCGTCACTGTCTGCGTGACGACAGTTGTAGTCAACCCCCCGGAAGTCATGGGCCGACGAACGGTAGGGGTGGGGGATGGGCCTACTGAAATGGCTGCGGTTCTTGCCTTGTAACCGAGGCTTCATTGGCGAGCCCCGTAACCAGCCGGACATGCTCCGTACTTTGGAATTCGGTTGGCAGCCGGATTTTCCTCAGGCTGTAGTTGACCAAGGAGTGAAATGCTGAGGCTGAAGCCAAGCGGCGAACCTGTTGTGGACCAACTATTCCTGAAATTTACCAGTGACCGAGTAGAGCGGCTCAAGTAACCACTCATAGAGCCGTCGACGTTCCCCCATGATGTCCGCTTCAAGTTGCATGCCAGGACGCAGCGGCTCGCGGTTTCCGTATGCCAGTACGTCCTGATGGTCTAGCGAAACGAGGACACGATACAGGGATTGCTTTGGATCGCTGCTCTCTTTGCTATTCATCATCGCGCTTCGGGAGATACGAACTACGGTCCCCTGATGAGTACCGAATTTCTGGTAGGGGTATGCTTGGTACCTCAGCAGAACTCGATCGCTCACTTTTATGAAACCTATCGCGGAGCTTGGGACAAGCAGCTGTGCTCTAAGCTCAGACCCTTCGGGTAACAAGCTGAGAATTGCTTGACCCGGCTGAACGGCCTGACCGGCCTCAACCAGGCGGCTCGCGACGAGACCCGCTACGGGAGCGCGAAGAAGGAGCTCGCCATCGGCTTCCATTCGAATGGTTTCCTGGCTCAGTGCCGCCAGGTCAAGCTCAGCCGCAGCCTTGGTCGACAGCCTCTGTTGAGGAATCTCCGCCAGCCGCTGCTCCAGTTCAGCCAGATTCCGCCGAATGGATGTCGCCTGACGTCGGAGCGCCTGCTGTGCGTTGACCATTTCGAGAGTCGATTGCTCCTGCTGGTTGATCTGAACAAGACTCACATAGCGCTGATCCTCAACGCTTCTGTATCGAGCCAACGTCTCGCGCCCGATCCTTACCTGCTCTCCCCGTGTCTCGATCTCGGACTCAATCTGATCTAGCTCTTGCAGCATCGCGCTGCGCTGTGCTTTCGCGCCGTCCTGCTGGACTGAAAACTGTCTATCCTGGAATTCACTTATCGCGCTCACGCTTGCGATTCTGTTCTTCTGGGCTTTGAGCAAGGTAGAGACAGCATCGCGACCGGAGGAAGTGACTCTTGGAACAGTCACTGTCAGCAGTCCATCTTGAAGACGAACATGGTCACCCTCTTCGACATTCAATCTTGCCACGACCCCTGCAGAGGGAGCGACGACTGTGGACAGCCCAAGATCTGGTACCAGCTCACCAAGCACCCGCGACCTATGCGAGTACTCACCCAAGCACAGGAAGCAGACAACTGCAGAGGTAGCTAACGCTGCGAAGAGCGCCAGAATCCATAATCGAACAGGCTGCGCAAGTGATATGGAGCCGAGCCAGCTGCGCCGCTGTGCATCCACCGCTTCCCTGCGAAACAAATCGCTCATGTCGTCGCCACTTTCTCACCCTGCTCTTCGTCTGCCACAGAGTTGGAAGGGCTTCGCTTCAGCCCCCGGACAACCGTGCCCGCATGCATGACGAGAACTCGGTCAGCACTAGCAATTGTCTCAGGGCGATGAGCAATGATCACTCGGGTGAGGTCGAGCTTCCGCACAGCATCATTGACCAACCTCTCTCGATCCACATCCAGATGACTTGTCGCCTCGTCAAGAAAGAGCAAGCGAGGATTGCGGTACAAGGCTCTTGCGAGAATTACTCTCTGCCTTTGGCCTCCCGACAAGGATGTTCCCATGTCTCCGATCAGGCTGTTGTATCCCATTGGCATTGCAGTGATATCGTCGTGCACGGCAGCTAGCCGAGCGGCCCCACGCACTCGATCTTCGTCCAAATCGTCATCCTCGAAGGAAATGTTATCACTGACACTTCCTGCGAAAAGCTGGTCGTCCTGCATTACAGCACCGATCACTCTACGATAGGCGTCCATGTCAATATTCGAAAGAGGCACACCGCCGACTAGAATCTCGCCTTCGGAGGGTTGCAGAAGGCCGAGCAGAAGTTTCAGTAAGGTTGTCTTCCCACAACCAGAGGGACCGATGATGGCAACCGATTCACCGGCCTCAATCGCAAAGCTGCAGTCCCTGAGTACCCACGGCTCGCCAGAAGCGTAGCGAAAGCCAAGACCGTCGACCTCGATGCGCAGATCCTTAGTGGGCAGGCTACCTGACCTGGAAGTTTGGCTTTCTGGCTCCATGAGAACAATGTCAGAGAGCCGCTCGCCATGTAAGCGAAGCATGCGGAACTCTACCCACTTATCGATCAAGGCACCCATGCGCTGTGAGAACTGATCCTTGTAGGCAAGGTAGGCGATCAGCATGCCCACTGAGAACACGCTCTCCATTGCCAGAAGTGCGCCAATCCAAATGACCGCGATGCGTTCCAGACCAAACACCAACTGGCTTGCGCAAGTGAAGCTCAATCCGAACTTCGAGAGCCAGATACTGCGATTCGTCGCGTCGTTCATCAGGTTGAAGTAGCCAGCTTGACGAATTGACTCTCGTCCCGAGATTTTCACTGACTGAACCCCGCGGATTGACTCAAGCAGGTGGCTTTGCTGCCTAGCTTCCGCGATCAGCTGGTTCTCGGTTCCGCGTCTAAGAGGACCAAACGCTAATGCGCGCGCGGCTGCGTACAGGCCAACGGCGAGCAGGGTAACCAGCGCGAGCTTCCAGCTGTACAGCAGCATCATGCCAAGCGTCACTACCATCATCAGACCGTCGATCAGTGCCTCAACAAAGCTTGTCGTCAGTGTTCGCTGGATAACTTGGATGCTGCCCATTCTTGAGTTCAAGTCACCCAGATGCCGTTTCTCAAAAAAATCCAAGGGCAGGCGCATGAGGTGCTGAAATACGTTCCCAGTCCACTGCAGACTCAACCTGTTCGACAGGTAGATTACCGCTCTGCCGCGAACCTGCCCGATACATATCTGAAGCAGAGTCGCCAAGCCGAAGCCCAAGCCGAGTACGGTCAGAAGATCCTCATCGGAAGCAACTAGAGCCTGATCAACTGTCCATTGCATGAAGAATGGTGCTATCAGAACGAAAACTTGAAGCGCAATTGACAACAACAGGAGCAAGCCGATCGATCGCCACAGCCCTTCAATCTTACCGGTCAATTGCTTGATCGACACCGCAGCCGGAGATGGTGTGACTTGAAATTCTGCAGTTGGATGTAGCTCAAGTGCGATGCCGGTGAAGTGTCGGGAGACCTCGGCGAACGATAGCTTACGCTTACCAAAAGCTGGATCCAGGACAGTGACACTTTTTTGATGGACCTTCTCAATCACCACGAAGTGATTGAGATCCCAATGCACGATGCAAGGCAGGCACAACTGGCTTAGATGCTCCATATCCAGGCTCAAGGGGCGGCATCGAAATCCGAGCTTTGCACCAACGTCAATGATGTGAGAAAGGGCGGCTCCCCTGAGGGAGAGCGGATGTCGGCGACGAAGCTCCCGAAGCCCGATCTTGTTGCCATGATGTGCCGCGATCATTGCCAAGCATGCAAGACCACACTCGGCCACCTCAGATTGAGTCAGGGCATCCATCCATCGCCCCCGGCATCTTTAATATATTCCATTGAATACCTTCTGAACCGCCCCGCATGCGATCGCACTCATCGCCTCCAGCGGATGTTCAGCCTGATCAGGAAACTATCGCGCAAAGCTCAAGATTAAGTTTGAGAGAAGGATGTACATCTCTCCACCTTGACTCCAGAGGAACCAGAGAAAAGCGATCACGCAAAGAAGATGGATGTCTCGCTTTTTTATCCGAAAAATGTAGAAATCGCCATTTTTTCTCTTACCTCGTGAATGGTCCGGCTGCACTGTTGGCTCCGCAGAAGAAAATGGAAGATGCCGGGCAAAAGTGCCCGGCATCCGGCGCCACAAGAGCAACTAGACTATGACGTCAGTCGAAGACTCGTCAGAGGCCGCATACTCTTTCATTGAATTCCAAGCGCCGCCTAGTGCCGACCCAACCATCCTTCCCCAGTTCCAGGTTTGCCAGTCTCCGCCGGAGATCGCGTCGATCTCATCGCCATGCAGCTCTCGAATTTCCTTCATTTAGCTTGGCTCCATATGGTTGGTTCCGTTGAATCCATCCAGAACACCTCCGACAAAGTCCGCGATTTCATTTCGTTCGTAATAGACAGCTGCGCCCAGAGCAGCCCAAGGCAGCCATCCGCCTGAAATGCAATCAACCTGATCTGCAGAAATTTCCTTCATGTAGTACTCCTTTTCTTGATGGATGGATCGTCATCTGCGGCAACACAGCGAGCAGAATCTAGTGCAGTGCTGCGTATCTACACCGCAATTCACGATGTACCTCAAGAAAAGCTCATGTACATAGAAATAGTTGCAGACTGTCAGAGGGCAAGCTTCAAGGTGTGCACTCCACAGAGATTGCGTTGACCTCCCGGATACGACCTGTATCGGATGGCGTTTCCGGGTCCGAGTCATCTGCATGGTTGTGCTGCGTTGGCAGGAATGCACTCGCTGCCGCCGTTCTCAGCTCTGCCGCCGAGAGAGGCAACGAGGGTCGTCGATGTGCAGCACTCCAAGATCCAGCAGCCTCCGGACCAAGTCATAGGAAGCAGGAGCTGAACTCTCTGCCAGATCGAGTGAGTACCGCCGCAGGTTGATGCAGCAGCACCACACGCCAAAGGCGTCACGCAGCGCGCTTTGTCGTTGTCCGCTGCCCATCGAGTAGTTAACCAATGGGCTGAGGTCAAAGTGCGTCCCAGGGCTGGCAATAACGACTTGCGTCTACGCGGGCCACGTTCTCCCTATCCCCGCGGACCGCCCATCACTGGCAGGATCGCGCCGCTGATGTAGCTGGCGCACGCGGGCGAGGCCAGGAATACATAGGCCGGTGACAGCTCTTCCGGCTGCGCGGGGCGGCCCATGTCGCTGTCCTTGCCGAACTCGGCCACGTCCTCGGCCTGCTTGTCGGCAGGGTTCAGCGGCGTCCACACCGGCCCCGGGGCCACGCAGTTCACCCGGATGCCACGCGGCAGCAGCTGGCTGGCCAGCGCCTTGGTGAAAGCATGGATGGCGCCCTTGGTGGCCGAATAGTCGATGAGGGCCTTGCTGCCGAACAGGCCGGTTTCCGAGCCGGTGTTGATGATGCTGGCGCCCTCGCCCAGATGCGGCAGCACCGCCCGCGCCATCTGGATGTAACCGCCGATGTTGGTCTGCAGGGTTTCCTGCAGGTGCGCGTCCTCCAGATCTTCCAGGCGCTCGCAGTGCAGCTGGAACGCCGCATTGTTGACCAGGATGTCGATGCCGCCGAACGCCTTGGCCACCTGCTTTATCGCCTTGTTGCAGAAGCGTGGATCGCGCACGTCGCCGGCAATCACCACGCAGCGCCCGCCTTCGCGTTCCACGTGCTGGCGGGTGATGTCCGCGTCCTCCGCTTCATCCAGATGCAGCACGGCGACATCGGCGCCTTCGCGGGCGAACAGCACGGCCACGGCGCGGCCGATGCCGGAATCACCGCCGGTGATGATCGCGCGCATGCCCTGCAGCTTGCCGCTGCCGACGTAGTCCGGGGCGAGGAAACGCGGCGCCAGTTCCAATGCATGCTCATGCCCGGGCTTGGCCAGGTGCTGGGCCGGCATGGTTTCCGGCTGCCGGCGCGCACCCGCCTGGGTGGTGGTCTTCTTCGTCGCCTTCCTGGTGGCGCGTGCGTCCTTGGCCTTCTCCTGGTCCTGCAGGCGCCGCTGCCGCGAGGCCACCCGGGCCGCGCGAGGATCACTCGACGCGGCCTTGCGGGTGGCGGTCTTCACCACGCGCGGGCGGTCGGTTTCGGCGACGGTCTTTGCCGTGGTGCTGCCTTTGCGCACCTTGGGCGATGCCTTGCGGCGGGCGGGGGTCTTTTTGGTGGTGGCCATGCAGGTCTCCTCGGGAGGGGGATGGGGTTGCCGGCCAGCGGCCGGCACTACCGGGGGCGGCGTGCGCCGCTCGTGCAGTGTCCCTGCCCGCGCTGTCGGTGGCGGTGAGCGCACCGTGTCCACCGCGTGCATGGCATTCATTCCGCCACCACGCGTGTCGTCGCACTCTTCAGGCCAAGACACGAGGAATGCCCAGATGAAACATGCGATTGCCACCGCCGCCGTCTGCTTTGCCCTTGCCGCCTGCAGCAGCAGTCCGGTTGCCCAGATCCAGCCGATCGATGGCGTGATTTCCGGCCAGTGCCACACCAACATGGTGCGCGGCGCCGTGGGCCTGGCCGCTTCGGCGATGACCGTCGAGCGCGCGCGCGTGGACAGCGACAGCCTGCACGTGCAGGTCACCCGCGGCAGCCGCGAGCAGAGCGGCAACACCGCCAGCGGCAATGCCGATCCGGCGGCGGGTGCGGCGCAGGAGGGCGGTGATCGCCTGACCATCGAAACCGGCCGCACCAACAACATCACCGCCATCTATTGCGGGTAAGCGCCGTCGCGCAATCGCGACGCGACACAGCGCTCAGGCGCTGCGCTTGGCCAGCCGTCGCGCCCGGCGCAGTACCTTCAGCGTGGCCTGCTCCCACTGCCGCGGGCCGCGCAGGCCCGCCAGCGACGCAAGCTCGCCGCGCTCCCAGCCGGCAAACACGCAGGGGTCGATATAGGCCTTGCGGCAGACCGCTGGCGTATTGCCCAGCCGCGCGGCCACCTGGCACACCACTTCGCGCTGCGCCTTGGCCAGCGCGCGCTGGCTGGCCGGCTCCGGCAGCTCGGTGGCGGCGAAGGTCTGCACCGCCGCCAGGGTGCCGCCCCAGGTACGGAAGTCCTTGGCGGTGAAATCCTCGCCCATCACCTCGCGCAGGTAGTCATTGACCGCACCGGAATCGACCGGCTGCACGACACCGTCGTCGTCGCGGTACTGGAACAGCGCCTGCCCCGGCAGCTGCTGCACGCCGCGCACCAGCGTGCCCAGCCTGCGGTCGCCCACGGTCACCTCGTGCAGCTGCCCGGATTTGCCGCGGAAGCGCATGCGCACGCGGCCACCGCGCAGCAGGTCCAGGTGGCGGTTGCGCAGCGTGGTCAGGCCAAAGGATTTGTTTTCCTTGGCATAGGTTTCATTGCCCACCCGCACCAGGGTGTCGGCCAGCAGCGCGACCACCACCGCCAGCACCTTCCCGCGGGGGAAACCGCGCGGCTTTAGATCGCGGCTGAGCCTGCGCCGCAGGGTCGGCAATGCTTCGCCGAAGGCGATGGTGCGGTCGAACTTGCCCGAATCGCGCACCGCCGCCCAGTCGGCGTGGTAGCGGTACTGCTTGCGCCCGCGCGCATCGCGGCCGGTGGCCTGCAGGTGGCCGTTGGCATGGGCGCAGATCCACACGGCGGTGTAGGCCGGCGGGATGGCCAGCGCGCGGATGCGCTGCAGGGTGGCGGCATCGCGCACGGCATGGCCATCGGCATCGCGGTAGGCAAAGCCCTTGCCTGCGCGGCGCCGGCTGATGCCGGGCTGGGTGTCATCGACATAGCGCAGGCCCGCCGCGCGTGCGGCCTGTCGTTCGGGGGTGGGGGCAGGAGACATGCCGCCAGTGTGGCGATCAGCGCGGCGTGGCCACGTCAATAACGCAAGACAAACACGTGAGGGGCCACGGGCGGCTATGCTCGGGTCTTCACAGTCCCTTCCGTTCCGGAGTCATGATGCCGTTCCAGATCCGCGCCCGTTCGCTCTCCGCCCTGCTGCTGCCGGCCGTGCTGGCGTTGTCCGCCTGCCAGGCGCCCGCGCTGGATGAGCAGGATTCGGCCACCGCCCACGCCCAGCAGGCCGCCGAAGCCGCCAAGGCCCCGGCCGATGAAGCCGGCAAGGCCACCGAAGCACCGCCGGCCGGCAACTGCGATGCCAGCCAGGTGCAGAGCCTGGTCGGCCAGGCCTACACCGACGCGCTGGGCAAGCAGGCCCAGGAAGATGCCGCCGCCAGCCAGGTGCGCGTGCTCAAGCCCAGCGACGTGGCCACGATGGAGTTCCTGGGCGATCGCCTGAACATCGAAGTGGACGAAAAGGGCCTGGTCAGCGGCGCCCGCTGCGGTTGAGTGAAAGCCAACGCCGGCAAGGGTTTGCCGGCGTTTTGGTTGCACGCGCAACCGTGTATTGCGGCGTTGCAACAACTGTGATCTAGTCGAGGCATCCGGTGGCCTCATGATGCGCTCCAGGGATTGGGCGGGCACGAGTGTCCCTGCTCATTTCATTACGCATCGAGGTAGAGATGGCCCCCCGCAACCGCCAAGGGCTTTACGACCCGCGCTCCGAGCGCGATGCCTGTGGATTCGGCATGGTCGCGCAGCTTGACGACCAGCCCTCGCGTCTACTGGTCGACACCGCCATCGCCGCGCTTTCGCGCATGACCCACCGTGGCGGCGTCGCCGCCGACGGCCTGACCGGCGATGGCTGCGGCCTGCTGCTGCGCCGCCCCGATGCCTTCCTGAAACTGCTGGCCAGCGAAGCCGGCATCACCGTGGGCGCGCGCTTCGCCGCCGGCCTGGTGTTCCTGCCGCACGATGCCGACGCCGCCCAGGCCTGCCGCACGCAGCTGCAGGCGCAGGTGGAAGCGGTGGGCTGCAAGGTCGCGGGCTGGCGCGAGGTGCCCACCGATGACAGCGTCTGCGGCCAGCTGGCCCGCGACACGCTGCCGCGCATCGAACAGGTCTTCGTCGACGCCGGTGTCGGCCAGGATGACGGCGGCTTCGCGCTGGCGCTGTTCTTGGCCCGCCGCCGCAGCGAACAGCAGCTGCGCGAGCATGCCGATTACTACGTCACCACCCTCAGCCCCAACGCGATCAGCTACAAGGGCATGGTGCTGCCGGACAAGCTGAGCCGCTTCTTCCCGGACCTGCAGCGCCGCGAACTGGCCTCCAGCGCCATCGTGTTCCACCAGCGCTTTTCCACCAACACGCTGCCGCGCTGGCCGCTGGCGCACCCGTTCCGCATGCTCGCCCACAACGGCGAGATCAACACCATCGAAGGCAACCGGCGCTGGGCGCAGGCGCGCAGCAAGGTGTGGAAGACCCCGCGCTTCGACATCGGCGAATTCGATCCGGTCATCTCCATGCACGGCTCGGATTCGCAGAGCCTGGACAACATGCTGGAACTGATGGTGTCCGGTGGCATGGAGCTGATCCAGGCGCTGCGCATCCTGGTGCCGCCAGCGACCCAGTCGCTGGAGTTCAAGGATCCCGACCTGGCCGCGTTCTACGAGTTCCATGGCCTGAACAGCGAGCCGTGGGACGGCCCGGCCGGCATCGTCGCCTGCGACAGCCGCTATGCGGTGTGTACGCTGGACCGCAACGGCCTGCGCCCGGCGCGCTGGATGCTGACCGCCGACCGCCACTTCCTGGTCGCCTCCGAAGCGGGCGTGTGGGAAGTGCCGACCGAGCGCGTGGTGCGCAAGGGCAAGCTCGGCCCGGGCGAGATGATCGCCATCGACCTCAAGCGCGGCGACCTGCTCGATTCGGAAGCCATCGACCGCATCAACCGTGGCCGCGCGCCGTACAAGCAGTGGCTGCAGCAGGGCGTCACCTACCTGCAGACCGAACTGATCGATCCCTCGCTGGTGGAGGAACCCTTCGACGAGGGCACCCTGCGCAGCTACCACAAGCTGTACCAGCTCAGCAGCGAGGAAGTGGAGCAGGTGCTGCGGCCGCTGGCCGAGACCGAGCAGGAAGCCACCGGCTCGATGGGCGATGACACGCCGATGGCCGTGCTCAGCCAGCGCAGCCGCCCGCTGTACGACTACTTCCGCCAGGCCTTCGCGCAGGTCACCAACCCGCCGATCGACCCGCTGCGCGAAGACTGCGCGATGTCCCTGTCCACCCAGCTCGGCAAGGAGACCAACATCTTCCACGCCGGCCCGGAGACGGTGAACCACGTCATCCTCAACTCGCCGGTGCTGAGCCAGCGCAAGCTGCGCCAGCTGCTGAAGATGGACCAGTACGTGCAGGCCAACCGCCTGCTCGACCTGTCCTACAGCGAGGACGAAGGCCTGCGCGCCGGCATCGAGCGCATCTGCGCCGAGGCCGAGCAGGCTGCCCGCGAGGGCATGGTGATGCTGCTGCTGTCCGACCGCTACCCGGTGGCCGGGCGGCCGATGGTGCACGCCCTGCTGGCCACCAGCGCCATCCACCACCACCTCTCGCGCCTGGGCCTGCGCTGCGACGTCAACCTGATCGTCGAGACCGGCACCGCCCGCGACCCGCACCACATGGCCTGCCTGCTCGGCTTCGGTGCCACCGCTGTGTACCCGTACCTGGCCTACCAGACCCTGTTCGACCTGGGCCGCCGCGGCATCCTCAAGCTCAGCAAGGGCGGCGAGCAGTCGCAGATCGGCCGCCGCTACCGCAAGGGCGTCTACAAGGGCCTGTCGAAGATCATCTCGAAGATGGGCATCTGTACCGTGGCCAGCTACCGCGGCGCGCAGCTGTTCGAGATCATCGGCCTGGAACCGGAGGTGGTCGACCTGTGCTTCCCCGATACCGCCTCGCGCATCGGTGGCGCCGGTTTCGCGCGCCTGGATGCCGATGCGCGCGAGCTGTGCGCGCAGGCCTGGGATGCGCAGCAGGGCGTGGATGTCGGCGGCCTGCTGAAGTACGTGCACGGCGGCGAATACCACATGTACAACCCGGACGTGGTGACCACCCTGCAGCGCGCGGCGCGCAGCGGTGACCCGCGTGCGTGGCAGCAGTACTGCGATGCCGTGCATGCACGGCCGCCGTCGGCGCTGCGCGACCTGCTGGAACTGGTGCCGGCGGGCACGCCGGTACCGCTGGACGAGGTGGCCCCGGCCAGCGAACTGTTCCCGCGCTTCGACACCGCCGCCATCAGCCTCGGCGCGCTGTCGCCGGAGGCGCATGAAGCGCTGGCCATCGCCATGAACCGCCTCGGCGGCCGCAGCAATTCCGGCGAAGGTGGCGAAGACCCCGCGCGCTACGGCACGCAGCGCCGCAGCAAGATCAAGCAGGTGGCCTCGGGCCGTTTCGGCGTCACCGCCGAATACCTGGTCAACGCCGAAGTGCTGCAGATCAAGGTCGCCCAGGGCGCCAAGCCTGGCGAAGGCGGCCAGCTGCCCGGCCACAAGGTCAACGAGCTGATCGCTCGCCTGCGCTATGCCAAGCCGGGCATCGGCCTGATCTCGCCGCCGCCGCACCACGACATCTATTCCATCGAAGACCTCGCGCAGCTGATCTACGACCTCAAGCAGGTCAACCCGACCGCGCTGGTGTCGGTGAAGCTGGTCAGCCATGCCGGCGTTGGCACGATTGCCGCCGGCGTGGTCAAGGCCGGTGCGGACCTGATCACCATCTCCGGCCATGACGGCGGCACCGGCGCCTCGCCGGTCAGCTCGATCCGCTATGCCGGCGTGCCGTGGGAACTGGGCGTGGCCGAAGCGCACCAGGCGCTGCTGGCCAACGACCTGCGCGGGCGCACCCTGCTGCAGACCGATGGCGGCCTGAAGACCGGCCTGGACGTGGTCAAGGCCGCGCTGCTGGGCGCGGACAGCTTCGGCTTCGGCACCGCGCCGATGATCGTGCTGGGCTGCAAGTACCTGCGCATCTGCCACCTCAACAACTGCGCCACCGGCGTGGCCACCCAGGATGACCGCCTGCGCGAGAACCACTTCACCGGCCAGCCCGAGCGCGTGGAGAACTTCTTCCGCCTGCTGGCCGAGGAAGTGCGTGGCTGGCTGTCCTACCTGGGCGCGCGTTCGCTGGAGGAGATCGTCGGCCGTACCGACCTGCTGCGGCAGATCGAGGCGGCGCCGCGCGATGGCGTGCGCGTGGACCTGTCGCGCCTGTTGGCCGATGCCCGTTACGAAGGCAGCCACTGCGCCGCGCAGCGCCTGTACGAATCGCCGGACAGCCTGGCCACGCAGATGGATGGCCTGCTGGCCGCGGCCATCGAACACAAGCAGGGCGGCGAACACCGCTTCCTGATCCACAACACCGACCGCAGCATCGGCACCCGCCTGGCCGGTGCCGTGGCCCGCGCGCATGGCAACCAGGGCATGGCCGAGGCACCGCTGGAACTGCGCTTCCGCGGCAGCGCCGGGCAGAGTTTCGGCGCCTTCAACGTCGGCGGCCTGCATCTGGAAGTGGAAGGCGAAGCCAACGACTACGTCGGCAAGGGCATGGCCGGCGGCCGCCTGGTGGTGCGCCCGCCGCGTGGCGCGCGCTTCGAGGCCCGCAGCACTGCCATCATCGGCAACACCTGCCTGTACGGCGCCACCGGTGGCGAGCTGTTCGCCGCCGGCCGCGCGGGCGAGCGCTTCGCGGTGCGCAATTCCGGCGCACTGGCGGTGGTGGAGGGTGCCGGTGACCACTGCTGCGAGTACATGACCGACGGCGTGGTGCTGGTGCTGGGCAAGGTCGGCCTGAACTTCGGCGCCGGCTTCACCGGTGGCCTGGCCTACGTGCTGGACGTGGATCGCGATTTCGTCGACCGCTACAACCACGAGCTGATCGACATCCACCGCGTGTCGGCCGAGGGGTTCGAGAACTACCGCCAGCACCTGCACCGCCTGATCGGCCGCCACCGCGAGCTGACCGGCAGCATCTGGGCGCAGCAGATCATGGACGAGTTCCGCGATTACATCGGCAAGTTCTGGCTGGTCAAACCCAAGGCCGCCAGCATCGAGTCGCTGACTGAAACCCTGCGACGCGCCGCGTGATTCCGCCCGGTAGTGCCGGCCACTGGCCGGCAACGTTCCCCTTCGCATTCCAGAGCCAGCCATGAGCCGCAAGCACGCTTTCCAGTTCCTCGACCTGCCCCGGACCATGCCGCAGCGCATCCCGGTCGAACTGCGCACCTCCGGCGACTGGGGTGAGCTGTACGGCAAGTTCGGCAAGGAAGACGCCCAGTACCAGGCCGGCCGCTGCCTGGATTGCGGCAACCCGTACTGCAGCTGGAAGTGCCCCGTGCACAACGCCATCCCGCAGTGGCTGCAGCTGGTGCAGGAAAACCGCATCCACGAAGCGGCCACGCTGTGCCACAGCACCAACCCGCTGCCGGAAGTGTGCGGCCGCGTCTGCCCGCAGGACCGCCTGTGCGAAGGCAGCTGCACGCTGGAGGAATTCGGCGCGGTGACCATCGGTGCGGTGGAGAAGTACATCGTCGATACCGCCCTGGCCAGCGGCTGGCGCCCGGACCTGGGCGCGGTGCAGCCCACCGGCCAGAGCGTGGCGGTGATCGGTGCCGGTCCGGCCGGCCTGGCCTGCGCCGACCGCCTGGCGCGTGCCGGCATCACCGCCGTGGTCTATGACCGCTACGAACAGATCGGCGGCCTGCTGCAGTTCGGCATCCCCAGCTTCAAGCTGGACAAGGACGTGATCCACCGCCGCCGCGAGGTGCTGGAGGGCATGGGCGTGCAGTTCCGCCTGGGCGTGGAGATCGGCCGCGATGTCAGCGTGCAGCAGCTGCTGGACAGCCACGATGCGGTCTTCGTCGGCACCGGCGCCTACCGCTACACCGATGGCGGGCTGGACGGGCAGGACCTGAAGGGCGTGCTGCCGGCCCTGCCGTTCCTGGTGCAGAACAGCCGCATCGTCAGCGGCGATGATCCGAAGGGCCGGCCGATTGCCGGCTGGGAGGACACCATCGCCCTGCCCGACCTCAACGGCAAGCGCGTGGTGGTGCTCGGCGGCGGCGACACCGGCATGGACTGCGTGCGCAGCGCCGTGCGCCTGGGCGCGGCCAAGGTGACCTGCGCCTACCGCCGCGACGAGGCCAACATGCCCGGCAGCGCGCGCGAGGTGGCCAACGCGCGCGAGGAGGGCGTGCGTTTCCTGTTCAACCGCCAGCCGCTGTCGATCGAAGCCGGTGCCGATGACGAAGTGATCGGGGTGACCGTGGTCGAGACCCACCTGGGCGAACCCGATGCCAATGGCCGCCAGAACGCGGTGCCGATCGAGGGCAGCGAATCGCTGCTGGAGGCGGACGTGGTGATCATTGCCTTCGGCTTCTCGCCGACCCTGCCGGCGTGGCTGACCGAACACGGCGTGGAAGGCCAGTCCAACGGCCGCATCGTGGCCGGTGGCAAGGACCGGCTGCCGTACCAGACCGCCCACCCGCGCCTGTTCGCCGGTGGCGACGCGGTGCGCGGCGCGGATCTGGTGGTGACTGCCGTCGCCGAGGGCCGCGACGCCGCGGCCAGCATCGTGCGTCTACTGGCGCACTGATCCGGCCGTCGCCGCCGCCTGTGCGGCCCGTGGCGCCGACGCTGGAGGGGCGTCGCACGCGGGCAGGTACAGGTCGAGGCTGACAGTGGTGCCCTCGCCGGGAATGCTGTGCAGCTGCAGTTCGCCGCCCAGTGCGGTGGCCAGCTCGCGGCAGATGGCCAGGCCCAGGCCGCTGCCACCGAAGCGGCGCGGGGTGGACGCTTCGGCCTGGGTGTAGGGCGCGAACACCGCCTGCTGCCGCGCCGGGCTGATGCCCACGCCGGTGTCGGCCACCTGCACGCGCAGGTACTGGCCCGAGGCGGCCTGGCGAAGCACCTGCAGGCGCAGCTCCACCCCGCCGTGCGCGGTGAACTTGAGCGCATTGCCGGCCAGGTTGAACAGGATCTGCTGCAGGCGTAGGCCATCGACCCTCGAGCGGGCCTGCAGCGCCGGATCCAGCACGCAGCGCAGCTGCAGGCCCTTGCCCGCGGCCAGTGGTGCCAGCAGGCGCTGCACGCCCCGCAGCAGCGCGGCGAGGTCGGTCGGCACGGCCTGCGGGGGCCGGCTGCCGATCGGCTGCCGCGCGCTGTCCAGCACCTCGTCGAGGATCTGCCGGAGCATCACGGCGGCCTCCTCGAGGCTGGCCAGCAGGTGCCGCTGCCGCGGGTCCAGCCGCGTACCGGCCAGGCCATCGAGCATGCCCACCAGGGTGTTCATCGGCGCGCCGATCTCCTGACGCATGGCCGCCAGGAAGTGGGCCTTGGCCACGACCGCCTGCTCCGCCTCGCGGCGGGCCTCGTCCAGGGCACTCGCATGCCGCCGTGCTTCAGTCACGTCCATCCAGTAGCCACGCCATTCGACCGCGTGGCTGTCACCGTCGCCACGGGGCAGCGGTCGCCCGTGCGAGCGCACCCAGCGCCAGCCCATCCGCCCCTGGCTGCGGAAGGTGACGTCGATCGGCCCGCGCACCCGTGCCGCGGCCTCGACATGGGCCATCACCGATGCGCGGTCGTCGGGGTGCACGGCCGCCAGCAGGCGTGCGTGCTCGACGCGCGCGCTGTCCACGTCCATGCCGAACAGGGCGTGCACGTCACCCGCAAGGTAGGGCACGCTGTAATCGCCACTGCCGCTGCGCCGCACCCGATAGACCACCGCCGGCAGGCCAGCGCTGAGTATCTGCAGGCGCTGCTGCAGTGCCCGGCGGCGCTGCACTTCGCGACGCAGCCGCCAGCGTCCAAGGGCATGCAGCAGGCCCAGCCCGAGCAGGGCCAGCAACGCGACGGCCAACCCGCGCGGCCACGGCTGTGGATGGCTGGCGGCGACCGGCAGGGCCACCAGCAGGACCAGCAGCACGCCGCCACAACGCCAGCGACGGTGCGCAGCGGCGGCATCAGGACAACCAGCGACACTCACGAAGAACTCCTCACGCCGCAGGCCGGACACACGGCTGCACGACGCAGCAGCCACCTGCCACGCTAGCGACACGGCGCGCAGCAGCAATGAGGAAAATTGCAAAACGCTCCAGCGTGCTGATAGCGACATACACTGCCGCCTCTACCACTGAGGGAGCCCGCGATGCGCATCGGCCTGGCCGCCAACCGCCTGCACCACCATGACGCGCGCGCTGCGCTGTTCCGCTGGCTGCGTGCCAGCGAGCCGGGCCTGCGCGAGCTGGGCGTGTCCCTGCATGCGGTCGGGCGCACCCACGACGCCATCGAGCGCAACGGCTTCCTGGCCGGTTATGCAGGCCTGCGGCGCTATCCCTACGGGCGCCAGGGTGGCCTGATGAAGCTGGTGGCCGAAGTGGTCGGCATGGGCCCGGAGCGGACCCTCGATGGTGCGATCTACTTCATCGATCCGGTCGATCCTTCGTCGGTGTTTCCCGAAGCGACCGCGCTCAAGCGGCAGTGCGTGATCCACGGCAAGCCGTTCATTTCGACGGTGGCCACCGCGCGCGACTGGATCGAGAACGAACGCATCCACGCTGGGCTGGCGGCCGATACCGGCGCCGATGACCTGCACGCGTTCGAGGGGCAGACCCTGGCGCTGATCGCCCACGATGCGATGAAGCCGGCGATGCTGGCCTTCGCCGACGAGCACTTCGATGTGCTGGCGCGCTTCGGCGAGCGCGTGGCGACCGGCACCACCGGCCAGCGCCTGAACGAACTGGCCTGGAGCCGCGGCTGGCCAAGCGATGCGCCGTGGGTGACGCGCTACCAGAGCGGCCCGATGGGCGGTGATGCGCAGATTGCCGACCGGGTGCTGGAGGGGCGTTGCCAGCGCGCGATCTTCTTCGAGGATCCGCACGTGGCGCGCCAGCATGAGGCTGACATCCAGCTGCTGGAGCGGGCGGTGACGACGGTGACCGACGAGGCGGTGTGCATTACCGCACCGCGGGTGGCGGCACGCTGGGCGACGGCGGCGGCGCTGCGCGCGGCCCGGTCATGATTGCGGCCAACGGCAGGTAGAGTCGACTGTTAGTCGACTGGCGTCGTGGCTTGGCCGGGTGGGGTGGGCTGCGCAGGACACGCCGTAAACCCATCCCTGGGGGCTCGTAGGCGCCATCCATGGCGCCTGCGGTCCTGCGCAACCCACCCCACCCGGCCACGGACAGTTTCCGTGCCGCCACGGAAGAAGAAACAAAGAGCAGGAGCGGGTCGCGCGCTGCGCACGCTTCTGTAGAGTCGAGCTTGCTCGACTGGGCGCGGTGCCGGAATCAACCGCAGTCGAGCAAGCTCGACGCTACAAAAGCTGGCGCAGCATGGCCTTGAGTCTGCGGCCTTCCAGCTGGAAGTAATCGCGCTGTTCGCGCCAGGCGGGGAAGCGTTGTTCCACTTCGTGCCAGAACGCGGGCGAGTGGTTGGGCTGGATCAGGTGGCAGAGTTCGTGCACCAGCACGTATTCGAAGGCGTCCGGGCGGCCCAGCACCAGGGCCAGGTCCAGCGCCATGCTGCCGTCCGGGGCCAGCGAGCCCCATTGCGAGGACATCACCTTCAGCCGCACGCGGCTGGGTGCGCGTGGCAGGCCGGGCAGGTACTTCGGCAGCCAGCGGCCGACGTCGGCGCGGGTCTGCGCCTCGTAGAACTCACGCAGCAGGCGGCGCAGGGTGGCATCGCCGGCACGGGTCGGCCATTGCACGCAGGCGCCGTTGCCGTCGATCTCCAGCCGCGCGAAGCGGCCTTCCTGCCAGCGCACCGGCAGCAGTTCGCCGCGCAGCGGCAGCATGCCGCCCTCGCCCGGTTGCAGCGGCGCCGGCAGGCCGTTGTCCTGGTAGACGCGCAGCTGCTGCGCCAGCCAGTCGCGGTGCTGTTCGAGGAAGCGCTCGCCCATCACCAGGCTCGCCCGCGGCGGCAGGGTCAGGCGCGCACCGCGCTCGTCCACGCTCAGCTTGATGCGGCGCGCGCGTGGATCGCGCACGCGCAGTACCTCGATCTCGGCATCATCCAGGCGCAGGCGAACGGTGTCGCGCTGCACGGTGGCGGGCGGGGTCGGGCCGATCAGGCGGCGCAGCAGGCGGCTCATGTGCCCAGCATAGCGCTGCGCGGGGCCGCTGGATGACCGGCGGCCCGCGCAGTGCCTGTTCAGTCAGCCTTGCTGAGCTTGAAGGCTTCTTCCAGCAACAGGAACAGGCGACGGATCTCGGCGCTCTGCAGGGCGAAGCGGGCGTCGAACTCGGCGCGGCGGCCGTCTTCGTCGGCATGCTCCAGCTGGTCCAGGGCACCGTCGAGGAACTTCAGCTTGCGCACGATCAGGTCGTCGCCGATGACGAAGGACAGGTTGTCCTCGAAGATCAGGGCCAGCTTGGTCACCTGCTTGCCGGCATCCAGGTGCTTGTCGATCTCGTCGCAGCGCAGCTCCTGGTGCTGGCACTTGACCACCGCGCCGCCTTCCACCGGGTCCTTCATCTCGCACTCTTCGCCCAGGCTCAGGCCGGTCGGCAGCGGCTCGCCGGCGATCCAGCCGGTCAGGATCGAGCGCGGCGCGACTTCGGCGTTCAGCGGCATGGCCGGGAAGCTGCCGAGCAGGCCACGGATGTCGGACATGAAGTACTCGCCGGTCTTGCGGCTGGAGGTGTCCACCGCGACGTAGCCGTGCTGCAGGTCGATGAAGGCATCGTTGCGCGAGGACTTCACGAAGGCGCGCGGCAGCAGCTCATGCAGCAGGTCGTCCTTCATGCGCTTGCGCTCGCGGCCACCGGGGCGGCGGCCTTCCTTTTCCTCGATCTCCTCCAGCTTGCGCTCGAGCAGGTCGTTGACCACCGCCGCCGGCAGGATCTTGTCCTCGCCGCCCACGGTCAGCCACAGGTGTTCGGCGATGCGGTGCGACAGCAGTTCCTTCTCCTCGCGGCCGAAGGGCGAGATGAAGCCGCGCGAATTCATTTCCAGCGCACCGACCGGCTTGAGCAGGGCGTGCGGCAGCAGGGTGTCCACTTCGGAGAAATCGGTGGTGGTCGGGAAACGGAAGAACGTCAGGTTGCGAAAGAACATGGAATTCCGGATGGCGAAGAGGAAGGGCGTCCCACCTTAAGCGGCGGGCGTCTCGGGAACTGCGTCGGCGTCGGCCGGAAAACCGGCCAGCCAGGCATGGGCATCGGACACGGGTGCAGCGTCGCGACGGCCCAGCGCCATGAAGTCGAACAGGCTGGCATCGGCCAGCTGCGAGGGGTGGATCTGGCCCATGGCCCGGGCGATCTGGTCGATGCGGCCGGGATGGTCCTTTTCCCACTGCTGGAGCATCAGCCCGACCTGGCGGCGTTGCAGGTTTTCCTGGCTGCCACACAGGTTGCACGGGATGATCGGGAAATCACGGGCCCGGGCGTACGCGACGATGTCGTGCTCGCGTACGTAGGCCAGTGGGCGGATGACCACGTGGCGGCCGTCGTCGCTGCGCAGTTTCGGCGGCATGCCCGACAGCTTGGCGTGGTGGAACAGGTTCATGAAGAAGGTGGCCACCATGTCGTCGCGGTGGTGGCCCAGCGCGATGCGGGTGAAGCCGTGCTTCTCGGCGTGGTTGTACAGCGCGCCGCGGCGCAGGCGCGAGCACAGCGAACACATCGTGCGGCCTTCGGGGATGACCCGGCTGACCACCGAATAGGTGTCCTGCTCGATGATCTGGTACGGCACGCCCAGGCCGGCCAGGTACTGCGGCAGCACGTGTTCGGGGAAGCCGGGCTGCTTCTGGTCCAGGTTCACCGCCACCAGCTCGAACGGCACCGGCGCCTTCTTCTGCAGCTGCAGCAGCAGGTCCAGCAGCGTGTAGCTGTCCTTGCCGCCGGACAGGCAGACCATGACCTTGTCACCGGCCTCGATCATGCCGAAGTCGGCAATGGCCTGGCCGACCTGGCGGCGCAGGCGCTTTGCCAGCCGGTGCTCCGCGCCCACGTCCCGGCGCGGTGCGACAGTCGCACGCGGCAGGGGATCGGGCAGGGAAATCACGGCGCTCATGGGCTCCATTCTACCGGCTTGGGGCCGGCGCCGGCCGCGGCGCGGGGCCGCCCTCTCCCGATGGTCATCGGCGCTGTGTATGCTCGGAGGCTGTGGATACCTATAGCCCCGCCGAGATCGTCGAACGCCTCGTCGCCCTGCGCGCCGAACACCGCGTGCTGGATGAACAGATCACCCGGATGGCCGCCAATGGCGAGGACGAGCTGGAGTCGAAACGGCTGAAGCGGCGCAAGCTGCAGTTGAAGGACTGCATCGCCAAGCTGGAAAGCCTGCAGATTCCCGACGAGCCGGCGTAAGCGCGGTCCCCATCCACGCATGGCGTGGATCTACCTGTCCGGGATGTCGGCGTTCCACGCCGGTTCGCCGTCGACGCTCAGCGCGCAGCGGCGCACGGCCCGTCCACGCGGCAATGCAGGCGCAGCGGGTGGCCGTACCAGTCGCCCTGCAGGCCCGCGCCGGCGGCTGCGTCTTCATCGCCGGCAATGCGCTCGGCACCGGCCAGCCACAGGGTGTAGCGCGGCACAGCGCCGTCGCCGGCGTCCACGCACAGGCGCACCGGTGCATCGGCCAACCGCCCCGGCAGGGTGTCCTCCACGCAGGCCGGTGCCGCCTGGGCAGTGCCGGCGGCGAGCAGCAGGGCCGGCAGCAGCCACGCGGGGCTGATCCACCGGCCAGCGCGGTTCATGGCTGCGGCGTCGGTTCTTCCGGGCGCGCCGCTTCCGGGCTGACGCGCTCGATGGTGTGGCGCAGTTCGCGGCCGAGGATGAACTTGGCATCCTTGGCCCAGCTGTCCAGGCGGTCGTCGAACAGCAGCTTGCTGTTCTCGTCCGGCCACACCAGGCGCAGCTCGCGCAGCTTCTGGATGAAGCCACGGAACAGCGACTTGTCGAAGAACTCCGGCGCGGCCGGCGCGTACAGTAGGCTCAGGCGCTGCGCAGCCTGCTGGCACAGGCTTTCCAGCTCGGCGGTGCCCAGCGTGCCCGGGCCGTTCTTCACCAGCACCGAAATGGCGATGTAGTACCGCTCGAACGCCTGCTGCAGCGAATGGCCGATGGCACGCAGGCGGAACACCTCGTCGGTCTGCCCGGTGTTGCGGGTCAGCATGCCGCCGTCATCGTCGTTGACCTGCTGCAGCAGGCCCTCGCGGATGAACACGTCGATGGTCTGTTCGATGCGCTGGGCGAACTCGTCCTCGTTCCACGGCAGGAACAGCTCGGCCTGCAGGAACGGGTACACGGTGCGGCCCAGGCGGACCAGGCCGGTGCGGCTCATGCGGCGGTTGTTCTGGAAGCAGCAGGCCACCCACGACGAGGCGGTGAACAGGTGCACCACGTTGTTGCGGAAGTAGCTGAGCAGCACCGCGGTATCGCCGCTGACGCTGAGCACGTCGCCCAGCGGGTGCTTGATGCGGGTGAGGACGTTGATTTCCTCGGCGTGGGCGATGATGCGCTCCGGCGAGTGCGGGGTCACCGTCACCCGGCCCGAATACGGCATCTCTTCCAGCAGCGTCTTGCACAGCTCGATCTGCGCGATCAGGTCGGCCTCGCCCATCGCGTGCTTGGGCGTGGACAGCAGCGCCAGCGCCAGCAGGTTGATCGGGTTGACGTCGGCGGCACCGTTGATGCGCACCTGGATGCGGTCGGCCAGGGTGTCCACGGTGGTCGACAGCCACGACGGCTTCTCATCCTCCGGCACCGCCTCGCCGTTCCACTCCGGCGCCTTCTCGGCCAGCACGTCGTTCAGGGCGATCGGTTCACCGAAGTTCACCACCACCTGGCCGTAGTTCTGCTTGAGCACCTTGGGGATGCCCCACAGCAGCGACCAGATCGATTCCTTCTCCTTCGGCCGCCCGGACAGTTCGTCCAGGTAGCTGCCGCCTTCCATCAGCTTCTCGTAGCCGATGTAGATGGGCTGGAACAGCACCGGCTTGCGCGGCTGGCGCAGGAACGCGCGCAGGGTCATCGAGATCATGCCGCCCTTGGGCTGCAGCAGGCGCCCGGTGCGCGAACGGCCACCCTCGACGAAGTACTCGATGGAATAGCCGCCGGCCACCAGCTGCGCGACGTATTCGCTGAGCACGGCCGAGTACAGCGCGTTGCCGCGGATCGAGCGGCGGATGAAGAACGCACCGCCCTTGCGCAGCAGGGTGCCGACCACCGGCAGGTTCAGGTTGATGCCGGCCACGATGTGCGGCGGCACGATGCCACGGTCGTACAGCAGGTAGGACAGCAGCAGGTAGTCCATGTGGCTGCGGTGGCTGGGCACGTACACCACTTCGTGGCCCGGCGCGGCGGCCTTGAACTTGTCCAGGTGGTGCACCAGCACGCCGGCGTAGATGCGGTTCCACACGTGGCTGAGCATGAAGCTGGCCGAACGCACCACCGGGCTGGAATAGTCCGCGGCGATTTCCCAGGCGTAGGCGTGCGCCTTCTTCCAGGCGTCGGCGGGCTTGGAGTTGTCGCGCTTGGCCTGGGCGGCAATCGCCTCGCGCACCGGTTCGGCGGCCAGCACCTGGTCCACCAGCAGGCGCCGGGTGGACAGGTCGGGGCCGATGACCGATTCGCGGATGCGGCGGAAATGGGTACGCAGCACGCGCTGCAGCTTGCGCACGGTGCGTTCGGGCTCCAGGCCCTCGTCCACGGTGCTGCGCAGCGAGATCGGCGGGGCGAAGCGCACGATGGTGCTGCGGCCGTTCAGCAGCAGCCCCAGCAGGCGACGGAAGCGGCCGACCAGCGCCCAGTTTTCCGAGAACAGCACGGCGAACCAGCCGCTCTGCTTGTCCGGCGCGCGGCCGACGAAGATCGACACCGGCACCAGGTGCACGTCCAGGTCATCGCGCACGCGGTGCGCCTGCAGGACCTTGGCCAGCGAATCGGAGTGGGTCTTGGCGCCGCGCTGCTCGGGGATGAGCGAGTTGCTGGAACTGCGCCGCGACAGGGCCAGGTAGGCGCGCTTGCGGCCGGTCGGGTCGCCGGCCAGCGGCACCAGCGGCGACGGCAGGCCGGCCTGGCGGCAGGCCTTGTCCAGGATCAGCGCGTTGGACAGGCCGTAGTCTTCCAGCACGTAGACGACCGGGCGGCCATCGTTGTACTGGCCCGGGTCTTCCGGCTCGATCTTCAGGGCCAGCCACGGCTCGACCAGGCGGCCAAGCAGTCTTGCCCACAGGGGGCGGCGGCCAGCGGGACGGGCGTGCGCGGGCGGCGGCACCGGGTTGGGGCCGGTGCCGGTCGAGGGAGACGCCGCGGCCGGATCGGCGGGCGTCTGCTGGGGTTCTTCGCCGGGGAACGGCAGCGGGTTCTGTTTCGACATCGGCGCCATTATGGCTTAGGCGGCGTGGTTGCCGCTTCCCCGCTGGCGGCGGGGGCCTGCGCAGGCGCCGGCGCGGCCGCCGCGCGGGCCGCATCGGCCTTGCGCAGCAGGGCGTCGGTATCGGCCAGGGTGCGGGTCAGGTACCAGTGGCCTTCACGCCGGCTCAGCGGCAGCTGCAGCTGCAGGGTGCGCCCGGCCAGTTCGTACTCCATGCGCACCAGGGCGTTGTCGCCTTCCACTGAAAGCAGTTCCCCGCGCAGGCTGCGCAGGGCGTCGTCCACGCCCAGCCCGTAGCTGGCCAGGACCGCCTTGACCGTGTGCAGAAACGGCGCCAGCTGCTGCAGGCTGCCTTCCATGCCGGCTGCACGCAGGCCGTCTTCATCGTCGAAGCCCACCTTGGCGGCGGCCTCGACCAGCGCGGCGATGCTGCTGCGGGCGCGGGCCCGGTCGCTGATCGGCGCGCCCTGCGCCCAGCCGGCCAGGGTTTCCACCAGGGCGATGTAATGCGTCTGCTGGCTGGGGGTGTAGCCCTTCTGGTGGCGCAGGTACTGCACGCCGAAGTTGCCCATCGACTGGGCCGCCTGGCGCACCGCGCTGGCCTGGCCGGCCAGCTGGCGGTCGAAACTGCGCTGCAGCTGGGTGGCGGCCTGCGGCTCGCGCAGGGCGGCCAGCATCGGCAGCATCTGGTCGCCCAGAGGCAGCTCGCCCAGTGGCCACTGGCTGTGGCCCTCGGTCCAGGCCTGCTGCAGGCGCTGGTACTGGCCCGGCGGCACCGACAGGCGCGCGTACCCGACCAGATCATCCTCGACCAGGCGCTGGGCCATGGCCTGCACCGCCGCCACCGGCTCGGCCGCCGGCTTGGCCGGGTCGCTGCCGGATTGGCGGCACGCGGCCATCGCCAGAAGCACCATGGCTGCCAGCCCCCATCCACGCGCAGACCTTCGTCGCACTGCCACGCTCATGCAATCGGACTCCCCGTACCGGCCCGCATCTTGCGGCCTGCAAGGTGACAGCGGCAAGCCGTGCGATCACGGTTCCGCCAGGAAAGTGGGCCGGATCCTTGGGCAAACGGCCAAGCAGCGGGGTCAGAGCCCTTTCGCGCGCGAAAGGGATCCGACCCCGGGCGATAAAAAAAGAGCCCGGATCACGGGGATCGCAGGCTCTTCAAACCGGCGCGGGGGCCGGTGGACAGTTGTGGCACATCTCCGGCCCAGGGGCCGGATGGCGGCGATGCTACGCCGCCGCCGAAGTTAAGGCAATACGTCATGTAACATGACTTAAATAATTGATTTTATTGAATCAATCCTTCTGCCAGACCGATTCAATGAAATCTACGGCATGTTTTTCGGCGATTCGGGCATAAACGCCGGGGTAACCGGGCCGCGCGCAGCCCTCACCCCAGCTGACGATGCCGAACTGGGTCCAGCCGTCGCGCAGCTTGAGCATCAGCGGGCCGCCGGAATCGCCCTGGCAGCTGTCGACGCCCGCGCGCCCGGCGCAGATGACCTTGCCGCGCGCGAGCTCGCCGGCGTATGCGTGCTGGCAGTCGGCAAACGGCACGAACGGCACCTGCACCGTCTGCAGCTGGGTCGGCAGCTCGCTGGCGCCCTCCTCGGTGGTGCCCCAGCCGATCACGGTGAAGTCGCGACCCGGCTTGAGGTAGCTGGCGTCCGGGCGCAGGCGCAGGGTCACCGGCTGCGCATCGGCCAGCGGGGCGTCCAGCTGGATCAGGGCGAGGTCGTGTTCCAGCGAATTGCCGCTGTTGAAGGCCGGATGCACATGGATGGCCTTGACGTTGGAGGCGCGCGGCGCGGCGCCGGTGGACAGCGCAGTGACGTTGCCGGCCACCGCGATTCCGGCGGGCGCTTCACCCTGCATGCAGTGCGCGGCGGTCAGCACCCACGACGGCGAAATGAGGGTGCCGCCGCAGAAGTGGCGGTCATGGTCGGTGTCACCGTCGAAAACGCCCTGGATGCTGACCATGAACGGGTACTGCCCCGGCTGGGCGTCCTCGCCGCCGATGATGCGCGGCGTTTCGCGGGGCTCGGGTGCGGCGAAGGCGGGCGCCGCGCTGACAGCCAGCAACAGGCCGGCAAGCACTGCAGAGGTGCTGCGATACATATCCGTGTACTCCCTCTCTGATGGTTGGAACCGGCGCAGCCGTGGGCGGCGCCGGTGCATCGATTGGGAGGGAGCGGCGTTCCGATCCAGTGCGACCGTGCGCACGGTTTTTCGCTGCGGGGTCGACAGCGACAGCGCTGGGCCCACAAATGCGAACGCCATCCCACACGAGGCGGGATGGCGTTCGGTATTGCGCTGTGACCGGCGGCGCCGGCAGGCTCAGCGTGCAGCCAGAGCCGACGCGATTTCCTGCTGGATCGCCCGCGCAGCCGACTGCGGATCGGCGGCCAGGCGGATCGGGCGGCCGACCACGATGGCATCGGCGCCATCGGCGAAGGCCTGGGCCACGCCGACGGTGCGCTTCTGGTCATCGCCTACCGGGCCGCCCGGACGGATGCCCGGGCAGACGATCGAGAACCCGGCGCCGGTGGCGGCGCGGATCGGGCCAGCTTCCTGGCCGGAGGCGATCACGCCATCGATGCCGGCGGCCTGGGCGGCCAGCGCGCGCTCGACCACCACGTCCACCGGCTCGCGGTCGATGCCCATCTGCGCCAGGTCCGGGCGCCCCATCGAGGTCAGCACCGTCACCGCCAGCAGGCGCATGTCGCTGCTGTTGGCGGCCGCGCAGGCCTCCATCATCGCCGGGTGCCAGCCGTGGATGGTGGCGTAGCTGACCGGCCACTGCGACAAGCGCTTGATCACCGCCGCAGCGGTGGCCGGGATGTCGAAGAACTTCAGGTCGACGAACACGCGCTTGTCGCGGCGCGCCAGCTCCTCCAGCACCTGGAAATACTCGCCGGAGGCGAGCAGTTCCATGCCGATCTTGTAGAACGCCACGCTGTCGCCCAGGCGATCGACCCACGCCAGCGCCTGCACGCGGTCAGGCACGTCCAGGGCGAAGATCAGCCGTTCGTCATCGCGCAGCGGCAGCGGTGCGCGGCTCACGGTGCGTAATCCAGCGCCGCACGCTTGGCGTCGTGGCGGGCCTGGCGCGACTGGGTGTAGTCATTGTTGAACTGGGCCGGCTCGAAACCGCCGTAGGTCGGGTTCGGCAGCATCCACCAGCGCTCGCCGAACCAGTCGTGGTACTGCTGCAGCAGCGCGTCGCGGCCTTCGTTGGTGTTGGCGGTCACTTCCACGAAGTCACCCATCTGGTCACCAAACTGCATCAGCACGCGGTACTGCTGGCCGGCCAGGCGGCGGCGGCAGTTCTTCTCGCTGCCGTTCTGCTCGCAGTCCTTCACCACGGTGCCCAGGCCCAGGAACACGCTGTCGTCGGCCACCGGCAGGCCCTGCTCGCGCAGGTTGGCCAGGGTCGCGTCCTTCAGGTGCACGGCGCGGTTGGAGATGTACAGCAGGGTCACGCCCTTGGCGTTGGCGGCCTTGGCGAAATCAACCACGCCGGGGATGGCCTTGGCCTTCTTCTCGGCCACCCACTGGTCCCAGGTCAGCTCGTCGTATTCCTTGCCGTCGCGCACCAGGCGCGCCTGGTAGGGCGAGTTGTCCAGCACGGTTTCATCCACGTCCAGCACCACGGCCGGCTTCAGGCCCTTGGCCGCGTTGCCGCGTTCTTCCGGCACCAGCGCATCCCAGTGGGCTTCCTTCAGCGCGGCGTCCAGGTGGTCGGCGGCGGCGCGGTAGGTCTGTTCGGTGATCGCCTTGTACTCCTGCGCACGCTGCATCCACAGCACGGCATTGAGGTTGTCATTGGCGGTCGCATCAAGCGCACCGTCGGCCTTGGCGGCCGCGGCCGGGGCATCGGGGGCGGGGGTCTCGGCGGCAGGCGCATCCACGCGCTTGCAGGCAGACAGGCCGATCGCCGCAGTGGCGAGCAGGGTCAGGGACAGGGAAACGGGACGACGCATCAGGATTCACCGGCAATCAGATATACCCGGCCATTTTACCGGCAAAGATGACCGTGGCACGGCTATGCTTCGGGGTTGACCCGTTGCCTTGCGGAGGCCGCCATGACCGATCCCGTCCAGACCCCCGACGTCCCCCTGCTCGATGCCGTCCAGGCCCGCCTGCTGGGCTGCCTGGTGGAAAAGGAGGCGACCACCCCGGATACCTACCCGCTGACGGTCAATGCCGCGCAGTCGGCGGCCAACCAGAAGACCGCCCGCGAGCCGGTGATGAACGTCGATGCCGGCAGCGTGCAGCACGCCCTGCGCCAGCTGGAGACACTGGGCCTGGCGCGCCAGCACTTCTCCTCGCGCGCCGACCGCTACGAGCACCGCCTGCAGGGCGCGCTGGACCTGACCCGGCAGCAGACCGTGCTGCTGGCGATGCTGCTGCTGCGCGGTCCGCAGACCTTGGGCGAACTGGTCACCCGCAGCGAGCGCCTGTACCGCTTCGCCGACGTGGACGAAGCCCGCCACGCCATCGAGCGCCTGCAGCAGCGCGCCCTGCTGGTGGTGCTGCCGCGCGCCAGCGGCCAGCGCGAGGACCGCTACATGCACCTGCTGTGCGGTGAAGTGGACGGTGCAGCCCTGGCGGCGAAGTACGCCAGCAGCGGCGGTGGCAGCAGCGAAGCGGCCGACCCCGGCCTGGCCGAGCGCGTGGCCCAGCTGGAAGCGGCAGTGGCCGAGCTGCAGGCGCAGCTGGCCGAACTGCGCGGCGGTTGAGGGCATCCGCCGGGCATGGCCCGGCGCTACCGGATGCCGTGCGCAGGGTAGCGCCGGGCCATGCCCGGCGAGCACAGCGGCGCGTGAACCTGGCCATGGGGTCGGAGCCCGCCTTGCGGGATCCGACCCCAACCAGCACGGTCAGACCTCGGCCGCCCCCGCCGTGGCGTACAGCCGGCTGGGGCTGTCCACGCCCGGCAGCTGGATCACCCCGCGTTCCTGCATGCCCAGCCCCAGCAGGATCCGCCCGGAGGCCACGTTGTCCAGGTCGGTGATGCCGTACAGGTCCTCGATGCCCAGCTCGGCACGCGCGTGCGCCACGACCGCCCGTGCCGCCTCGCTGGCATAGCCCTGCCCCGCGAACTCCGACAGCACCGCATAGCCGATATCCGGCCCCGGCAGGCCATCGCGCCGCACCAGCCCGGCATTGCCCAGCCACGCGCCGTCGGCCAGGCGCTCGATCGCGTACATGCCGAACCCGTTCAACGCATAGCTGTGCAGCACGCGCAGCGCGATGTACTCCCGCGCCTGTTCCTCGCTGTGCACGTTGCGGTCGCCGATGAAGCGCACGAAGCCTGGATCATTGAGCAGCGCCAGCATCGGCGCAGCATCCCGGTCTGGTTCCAGGCGGCGCAGCCGCAGACGTTCGCTTTCGATGGGTTGCATGCACGGATCTCCGTGGACTGGCGGGGTCGGATCCCTTCGCGCAGCGAAGGGCTCTGACCCGGGTCAGTCCGGTCTAGGGGTCAGAGCCCTTCCCCATGGGAAGGGATCCGACCCCTGTTAGTCGAACAGCGCCTCGATCGCGGCCAACCCCGCCGTCGCGCGCTCCTTCTTCCGCGCCGCATCCGCCACCGGGTCCGCGCCATCGCGCTGGATCTCCTCGGCCGGAATCTCCTCGAAGAACCGGCTCGGCTTCAGCCGCACGTGCTCGCCGAACTTGCGCGTCAGCTTGCTGTAGCTCATCCACAGCTGGATCTTGGCGCGGGTGATGCCCACGTACAGCAGGCGCCGCTCTTCCTGCAGGTTGCCTTCGTCCAGGCTGATCTGGTGCGGCAGCACGCCGTCCTCGCAGCCAACGATGAAGACATAGGGGAATTCCAGGCCCTTGGACGCGTGCATCGTCATCATGCGCACCTGGTTGCCGCCCTCATCCTTGTCGCTGCGCGAGAGCAGCGCCAGCTGGCCGGCCAGATCAGCCGCGGTGGCGCCGCGCGGGCCGCCCTCGAACCACTGCGCCAGTTCTTCGATGTTGTTGGCACGGCGCTGGTAGCTGGCCTCTTCCTTGGCCTGCTGGCGCAGCTCGCTCAACAGGCCTGATTCCTTGGCGACCTTGCGGATCATGTCGCCGGACGTGATCTGCCGGGTCTGCGCGCGCAGGTCGCGCAGGATGTCGGTGAAGCGCGCCAGGCTGTTGGCCGCGCGCGGCGGCAGCTGCTGCAGCGCGCCGATCGCCTCGGCGGCATGCGCCATCGGGATGTCTTTTTCCTGCGCCAGCTCGGCCAGCTTGGCCAGCGTACCGGCGCCGACATCGCGCTTGGGCGACTGCACCGCACGCATGAACGCGGTGTCGTCGTCCGGGTTCACCAGCAGCCGCAGCCAGGCCAGCGTGTCCTTCACTTCCTGGCGTTCCAGGAACATGGTGCCGCCGGTCAGGTGGTAGGGGATGCGCAGCAGCTGCATCGCCTTTTCCAGCGGCCGCGACTGGAAGTTGCCGCGGAACAGGATGCAGAAATCACTCCACGGCACCTTGTGCGCCTGCGCCACGAAGGCGATCTCGGCAGCGACCTTTTCTGCTTCGTGTTCGCTGTTGCGGCACTCCCACACGCGGATGCGCTCGCCGTCGGCCTGGTCGCTCCACAGCTTCTTCAGGTGTTCGTGCGGGTTGTTGGCGATGAGTGCGTTGGCCGCGCGCAGCACGCGGTTGGAGCAGCGGTAGTTCTGCTCCAGCTTGATGATTTCCAGCGCCGGATAATCGCGCCCCATCTGCTGCAGGTTTTCCGGGTTGGCACCGCGCCAGGCGTAGATCGACTGGTCGTCGTCGCCCACGCAGGTGAAGTTGCCTTTCTCGCCGGCCAGCTGCTTGAGCATGCGGTACTGCGCGTCGTTGGTGTCCTGGCATTCGTCCACCAGCAGGTAGCCGATGCGTTCGCGCCAGGCCACGGCGATGTCCGGGTTCTCTTCCAGCACCTGCACCGGCAGGCGGATCAGGTCGTCGAAGTCCACCGCGTTGAACGCGGTCAGGCGCAGCTGGTAGCGCTCGTAGACGCTGGCCGCCTCCTTCTCGCGGTTGCTGCGCGCGGCGGCCATCGCCTGTTCGGGCGACAGGCCGGCGTTCTTCGCGCGCGACACCAGGTTCTTCATGTCCTCGATGTCGTCAGGCTTGGCGCCGGACATCAGATCCTTGATCTGCGCGGCGGCATCGTCGGCATCGAAGATCGAGAAGCCGCGCTTCAGGCCCACCGCCGCGTGTTCGATCTGCAGGAACTTCAGGCCCAGGGCGTGGAAGGTGCAGATGGTCACCTCGTCGGCGTCCTGCTCGCGCAGGCGCTTGGCCACGCGCTCGCGCATTTCCTTGGCCGACTTGTTGGTGAAGGTGATCGCCGCGATGCGGCGCGCGGGGTAACGCCCGCAGCCGATCAGGTGGGCGATCTTCTCGACGATCACGCGCGTCTTGCCACTGCCGGCACCGGCGAGCACCAGCAACGGGCCTTCGATGTGCAGGACGGCGGCGGCTTGGGGAGGATTGAGACCGTGCATTGGAGGGGGATTGTAGCGGTCCCGGGTGACGGCCACAGCCGTCGGCCGGTGGGGATGCTGAACGGCTTCGGCGCGCCGGGGCAGCGGCGTACAATCGGCCGATGGCCAAGCTCTATTTCTACTATTCGGCGATGAACGCCGGCAAGACCACCACCCTGCTGCAGAGCGCGCACAACTACCGCGAGCGCGGCATGCGGGTGGCGATCCTGACCCCGCGCCTGGACGACCGCGCCGGTGCCGGCGTGGTCGCCTCACGCATCGGCCTGCGCGCCGAGGGCATGGCCTTCGACCGCGACAGCGACCTGCAGCGCTGGGTGGCGCAGGACCTGGACGACAACGGCCCGATGGGCTGCGTGCTGGTGGACGAGGCACAGTTCCTGACCCGCGCGCAGGTCTGGCAGCTGAGCGAGGTGGTCGACCAGCTGCGCATCCCGGTGCTGTGCTACGGCCTGCGCACCGATTTCCGCGGCGAGCTGTTCGAGGGCAGCCAGTACCTGCTGGCCTGGGCCGACGAGATGCAGGAGATCAAGACGATCTGCCACAGCGGCAAGAAGGCGACGATGACCGTGCGCGTGGACGAGCATGGCCACGCCGTGCAGGACGGCCCGCAGGTCGAGATCGGTGGCAACGAGCGCTATGTGTCGGTGAGCCGGGCGGAATTCAAGAAAATCACCCGCGGTGAAGGCCGGATCGACCCGGCGCAGGCGCCCCTGCCGCTGTAGGCGGGCGTGACGTCCGGCCGTTTACAAGGCCGCGGTGACCGCCCTAGGCTGGGCCAACGTCACCGTTGATCGGGAAGTCCGTCATGCGCTCCGTCCTGTTGCTGCTTCCTTTGATGTTCCTGCCGGGGCTTGCCACGGCAGCCGGCCAGGCGGCTTCGCCGCAGGACGATGCGGCGCTGCTCGGCGCCGGCTTCCTGGATGGCCATCCGGACATGAAGTTCCGCCAGTGGGGAATGAATGCCCTGCAGCAGGGTGATGCCGAGGCGGCGATGGACAATTTCCGCAAGGCTGCCCGCTATGCGGACAAGCCGGCACAGGGCCTGCTCGGCGAGATGTACTGGTACGGCGTCAAGCGTGCCGCCGACCCGGTCATGGCCTACGCCTGGATGGATGTCGCCTCCGAGCGCGGCTACCCGCTGATGCTTGAGCTGCGTGACAGGTTCTGGGCCGCATTGCCGCTGGAAAAGCAGGCAGAGGCACGGGCGCAGGCACTGCGGCTGCGCGATGAGTACGGTGATGCAGCGGCCCGGCCGCGCCTGGCCGCCGAACTGCAGCGCGGCAAGCGGGCGATGACCGGCAGCCGCACCGGCTCGCTGTCCAACAACGTGGACATTGTCTACATGGACGGGGGCGTGAGCCGCACCATCAAGGCCGATCGCCTGTATGACCCCACCTATTGGGATCCCGACCGCTACCAGCGCTGGCAGGACGAAAACTGGATGAAGATCCGGCGCGGCACGGTTGACGTCGGCGTGCCCACCGTCGCACCTGCACCACCGCCGGTACCTGCACCGGCAGACACCGGCGGCAAGTAACACCGCCGGCATGGCGTGCAGGGCGGCGCCCTGCACGCCCACATGCTCCGGTTACAGCGCGGCCTCAGTACAGCGTGCGCTCCGGTGCGCCCGCCGGCGGCGGGGTGTACTGGTACAGCCAGGTTTCGGTGAGCGGCTTGCCGCCACTGCGCAGGTACAGGCGGATGTCGATCTGCTCGGTGCTGCCCTCCGGCGGCACCAGGTCGAACATCGCGCGGTAGCCGTTGATCTCGCGCAGCGGCCGCGCCGACACGATCTCCACCCGGCCGCGGCTGGCTTCCACCACCGCCTCCACTTCGCCCTTGTCGATCAGCCTGGCCAGCTCGCCGCCTTCGAAGTCCACCGCAAAGCGCCAGCTGAAGTACTCGCGCTTCTTGCCCACCACGCCGCCCAGGCCGGTGTGGGTGGCCACGCAGTGCGCCAGCGGCGTGCGTGCCGGCGGCTCGGCGCCCCAGAACAGGCGGTAGCCGACCAGCAGCTCCTGGCCCGGCTGCGGCTTTTCCTTCGGGTTCCAGAACGCCACGATGTTGTCGAAGGTTTCGTCCACGGTGGGGATCTCCACCAGCTGCACCGAACCATCGCCCCACTCGCCCTTCGGTTCCACCCACAGGCACGGGCGCTTCTCGTAGAACACGCCGTCATCCTGGTAATGGTCGAAGTTGCGGTCACGCTGCAGCAGGCCGAAGCCGCGCGGGTTGTGGTCGACGAACATGTTGAAGCGCAGGTTGCGCGGGTTCACCAGCGGTCGCCAGATCCATTCGCCGGCACCGGTCCACATCGACAGGCCATCGGTGTCGTGGATTTCCGGGCGCCAGTCCCACCCCATGCGGCGGTCGTTCTCGCCCACCTGGTACATGCTGGTGCACGGGGCGATGCCCAGGCGCTCGATCGCCTTGCGCGGGTACAGTGCACTGTCGATATCCATCAGCAGCACGTCGCCATTGGTGATGGCGAAGCGGTAGGCGCCGGCCACGCTGGGCGAATCGAGCAGGCCGTAGACCACGATCGTGTCCGAGTCGGCCGCCGGCTGTTCCAGGTAGTAGGCGATGAAATCGGGGAATTCCTCCGGCTTGCCCATGCCGGTATCGATGGCCAGCGCACGCGCGGACTGGCCGTACTGGCCTTCCTTGCCGACGGCGCGGAAATAGCTGGCGCCGAGGAAGGCGGCAAAATCGCGGTCGGTGTCCTTGCGGGTGTTCAGGCGGAACCCGGCAAAGCCCAGGTCGGCCGGCAGCTCGCCGTTCTTCAGGCCGCTCTTGCCGTAGTTGAACGCTGCACCGTCATAGGCCAGTTCCTGCGCCTTGCCGTCGACCACGTCGAACATCCGCACCGGCGAATGGAAATACAGGCCCAGGTGGAAGAACTTCGCCTGGAACTTGCCGGGCTGGTCGGCCCACAGCGCATGGTCCTGGCGGTAGCCGATGGATTGGTACTGGTCCCAGTCGAGGGCTTCCAGCGGCTTGGGCAGCACCCGCTTGTGGCTCTGGTACGGCGCCTGCGCCAGTGCGCGGGCCTGGCCCTTCAGGGTGGCGAAGTCGAACGGCTGCGGCTGGCCGAGCCGGCGCAGGCCGAGCTGGCCACTCTTCCCGGCCGCGCAGGCCGGCAGGGTCGGCAGGCCAAAGGCGGCCAGGGCCAGGGAGGCATTGCGGAGGAAGTCGCGTCGTTGCATGCAGGCGCGGAAGCAAAGGAAAGGTCGGCCATCATAGGCAGACAAACGTTAACGGGCAGCGGAGGGCTGTACGGCTGGTTCAGGCTGCGCCAGCGCGGCCAGCCGCGCGTCCAGCTCACGCAGTGCCGGGGCCTGTGCCCCGCGCTGGGCCAGCAGCAGCTGGCGCGCTTCGGCCAGCGCAGCGCGCGCGGGGCCCGGTTGCCCGGCCTGCTGCAGCGCGCTTGCCTGTGCCAGCAACGCCTGCGGCAGCAGGGCGGTGTGGTCGGGCTGGCGCCAGATCGCCACCGCCCGCGCGTAGTGCCTGGCGGCCAGGGCGGCATCCCCCCGATCGCTGGCCCATTGCCCCAGTGCGAACTCGCCCTGGCCCACTTCGCGGTGGGCCGGGCCCAACGCGGCCAGCAACTGCGCCTGGACCTGCTGCAGCTCCTGCCCTGCCTGTTCGCCCTGCCCGCGCTGCAGGGCCAGCATCGCGCGGGCGCGGCGCACCACCAGCGCCTCGGGATGGCGCGGGCCCCAGGCATCCTGTGCCGCCTGCCAGGCCAGGTCCAGTTCGCTGGCAGCGGCCTCGGTCCGGCCTTGCCGCGCCAACACTTCGCCCCGCTGGCGGTGCAGGCCGATCACCTGCGGGCTGCGGCCATCGCTCGGCTGGTCCAGCAGGCCCAACGCCTGCTGGTAACCTGCCAGCGCCGCAGGCAGGTCGCCGGCGCTGGCATCCAGCCCGGCCAGGTCGGCCAGCGATTCGGCGCGGCCAAAGCGCTGGCCGATGCCCTCGTGGCGCAGGGCGAGGGCCTGTTCGAATGACGCGCGCGCCGCCTCCGCATTGCCCAGCTGCGCCTGGCAGCGACCCAGCTGGCTGTGGAACTCGGCCACCGTCGCCGGCAGTGCGTCGGCTTCGCTGGCGGCCAATGGCTGCAGCGGTTGCAGGTGCGCCAGGCAGTCGCGGTCGCGGCCCAGCATGCGCAGCGCGCGACCCCGCTGGGTCACTGCTTCCAGCTGCAGGGCAGGCGGCACGTCGTCCACCTGCTGCAGGAGCCGGCGTTGCTGGTCCAGGGTCTGCAGGGCCAGCTGGTAGTCGCCCAGGCCGATCCGCAGGCGGCCGATCACGCCTTCCAGTTCGGCCAGCGCCAGGGGCTGGTCGGCCAGCTCTGCCTCACCGCGCTGCTGCCCGGTGGCCAGCAGCTGCGGCACGTCGAAATGGCCATGGCGCTCACTGGCCGCCTTGTCGAACAGGCTGACGGTGAAATCCTGCATCGCCTGCGCGCGGGCCATTTCCACCTGCGCCTGGCGCGCCTGCCACAACGCGATGGAGGTGGTACCGAGCAGGGCCAGCACCGCCAGCGAGGCCAGCGCCACGCCCCAGCGGTGGCGGCCGATGTACTTGTTCACCCGGTAGCCCACGCCGGGCGGCCGGGCCTGGATCGGCCGGCCCTGCAGGTAGCGTTGCAGGTCGCCGGCCAGCGCCTCGGCCGAGGCGTAGCGCTGTGCGGGATCCTTCTGCAGGGCCTTTTCCAGCAGCACGTCGAGGTCGCCGCGCAGCTGCCGGGCCTGCCGCTGCAGCGCGCGCCGGGCGGCACCCGGCTGGTCGGCCAGGCGCTGCAGCAGCGCCGAAGCGCGCGGGACCTGCACGTCCAGGATCGACCGTTCCCATTCGGCATCGCTGTGCCGGCGCAGGCGGTAGGGCTTGTGCCCGGTCACCACCTCGAACAGCACCACGCCCAGCGAGTAGACATCGGTGAGGGTGGTCACCGCCTCGCCGCGCACCTGTTCCGGCGCGGCGTAGTGCAGGGTGAACGCGCGCACCTCGGTGGGCGGGTGGGTGGCATCGGCATCGTCGTGGTCGAGCAGCGCGGCGATACCGAAATCGAGCAGCTTCACCGTGCCATCGGCGCGCACCAGGATGTTGGAGGGCTTCAGGTCGCGGTGCACCACCAGGTTGGCATGGGCATGGCTGACCACCGCGCAGACCTGCAGCATCAGCTGCAGGCGGGTTTCCAGCGGGGGCTGCAGGCGCCGGCAGTAGTCGCTGATCGGTTCGCCTTCCACGTAGTCCAGCGCCAGGTAGGGCTGGCCGTGCTGGTCCACGCCGGCATCCAGCAGCTGGGCCAGGTGCGGATGCTGCAGGCGGGCCAGGATCTGCCGCTCGCGGCCGAAGCGCTGCCGCAGCCCGGGGTCGGCCACGCCGCTGCGCAGCAGTTTCAGCGCCACCTGGCGCTGGTACAGGCCGTCGCAGCGCTCGGCCAGCCAGACTTCGCCCATGCCGCCTTCGCCCAGTGGGCCCAGCAGGCGGTAAGGGCCTACCTGGCTGCCGGCGCGCCCCGGTGGCGGTGCAGTCCACAGCGGCTGGGCCATGAACTCCTGGCTGTCGGCCTCCTGCAGCAGCAGGTGTTCCAGGTCGCGGCCCAGGGTCGGGTCATGCTCGGCCAGGCGCTGCAGGCGCAGCTTCCGCGCCTCCGGGGCCAGCTCCAGCAGCTGGTCCAGCCAGGACGACAGTTGCTGCCAGCGCGCGGCATCCATGGTCGGCCTGCGCGCCTCAGTCGCCGCGCATCGCCGCCAGCAGGAACAACCGCGCCTTCTGCCAGTCGCGGCGGATGCTGCGCTCCGAGCGCTGGCTGAGTTCGGCGATCTCCTGTTCGGACAGGCCGGCGAAGTAGCGCAGCTCGACCACCCGCGCCAGGTGCACATCGACCGCCTGCAGGCGCTCCAGGGCGACATCCAGCGCCAGCAGGTCTTCGTCCAGGCGCACGCCGCTGCTGCTGTTCTCGGGGATCTCGGCCACCCGCTTCAGGTCGCCGCCGCGCTTGCGCGCCAGCCGGTTGCGCGCGTAGTCGACCACCACGCTGCGCATGGCCGAGGCGGCATAGGCGAAGAAGTGCGCGCGATCCTCGAAGCGCGCCGCGCCGCGGCTGCCGAGCAGTTTCAGATAGGACTCGTGCACCAGCGAGGTGGCGTCCAGGGTGCGCCCCTGCTGGCCGGCCAGCTGGCGCCGGGCCATGCCGTGCAGTTCCTGGTAAAGCGTGGTCAGCACGCGGTCCAGCGCCGTGCGGTCGCCACCGCGCGCGGCATCAAGCCAGACAGTGATATCCGGTCCTTCGTCCATCGCAACCTCCCCCGCAGCGGATGCTGTGCGGACTATAACGCCGCCCGCGTCCGCTGCATGAAGATATTCAGCGCTGGCAGCGGCTGCACCACACGCTGGCGCGCTGGCCGATCATCGCGTGCTTGAGCGGGCGCCCGCACTGCGGGCACGGCAGGCCGTCGCGGCCATAGACCAGCAGCTCCTGCTCGAAGTAGCCCGGGGCACCATCGGGGCTGATGAAATCACGCAGGGTGGTGCCGCCGCGCGTGATGGCATAGCCGAGGGTGTCCTTCACTTCGCGGGCCAGCCGACGATAGCGTTCACGCGAGACCTTGCCGGCTTCACGCAGCGGGCTGATGCCGGCCTTGAACAGGCTTTCGGCAGCGTAGATGTTGCCCACCCCGACCACCACCGCCTGGTCCATCAGGAAGGTCTTCACCGGCGCGCTGCGGCCGCGGCTGCGTTCGAACAGGTAGTCGCCGTCGAAGGCGTCGTCCAGCGGCTCCGGGCCCAGCCCCTGCAGCAGCGGGTGGACCTCGCCGGCCGGCTGCCAGAGCAGGCTGCCGAAGCGCCGTGGGTCGTTGAAGCGCAACAGGCGGCCATTGTCCAGGCTGATATCCACATGGTCGTGCGCGCGCAGCGGCGTGTCACCGGGCAGCACGCGCAGGCTGCCGGACATGCCCAGGTGCAGCACCGCGCTGCCCACGGCGGTGTCGAGCAGCAGGTACTTCGCCCGCCGGCGCACCGCCTCGATGCGCTGCCCCGGCAACAGATCGGCCACCTCCGGCGGAATCGGCCAGCGCAGGCCGGCGCGGCGCAGGATCACCCCGTGGACGCGGCGGCCCTCCAGGTGCGGCGCCAGGCCGCGGCGGGTGGTTTCTACTTCGGGCAGTTCAGGCATGGGCTGATTCTACGCCCGCACGACACGCGATCCGTCACCAACCGGTAGCGCCGGGCCGTGCCCGGCGGCAGGCTTCCCGTCCACACCCCTGCGCTCGCCGGGCATGGCCCGGCGCTACCGCGACGTCAGCGCGGCGGCGCCGACAGTTCGCGAGCATCCAGGTAACCATCGCCATTGGCGTCCTGCTTGTGGAAGCGCTGCACGATCACCTGGCGCTGCTGCTCGCGGGTGATCGGCCTGCCCTTGCCACCGGGCAGTTCATCGGCGGTCAGCACACCGTCGCCGTTGCGGTCCATGTGGTCGAAGGCATACAGCATCCACTGCACGTATTCGGTTTCGCTGACCTTGCCATCGCCATCGCTGTCCATGCGCTGCAAGTAGGTGGCGGTGTCACTGACCTGCGCTGCCGCAGCCAGCGGCAGCAGGCACAGCAGCGGAACCAGCAGCTGCCTCATGCGCGCACCAGGGTGTAGCCCTTCAACCGGGCGGCGTACGCCTGCAGCGCAGCGATGCCGCTTTCCTCGGCCTCGTGGCACCACGCCTGCAGGTGGCGCAGGCGCTCGGCGGCATCGTGGCCACGGGCTTCCAGCAGCGCGGCAAGGCGCGCGCGGTATTCCACCAGGGTGCGGATGCGCGGGCGCTGCGCGACCCACGCGCTGAGCTGTGCGCGGCTGTCCGGCTGCAGCCAGCGGCCATCGTTGACCAGGCCACGGCGCAGGCGGCGCGGCAACAGGCGGCGCAGCTTCGCCCCGGCCTGCGTGGCTTCCTCGCGCAGGGCCGGCATGAACACGTTGCGCTGGTAATCGGTCATCGCCTGGAAGCGGTGCGAGAGCAGCGCCTTCAGGGTCTCGGCATCGGGCACGGCGATGTTCGGGCGCACGTCCATGGCCGGTGCAACGCGCAGCACCTTGGCCAGGCGCAGCGCCTGCAGCAGGCGGATCGCGCTCCAGCCGATGTCGAACTCCCAGCGCCGCATGGCAAAGCGCGCCGAGCTGGGGAAGGCATGGTGGTTGTTGTGCAGTTCCTCGCCACCAATCCAGAACGCCCACGGCGTGAGGTTGGTGGAGGTGTCGGCCGACTCGTAGTTGCGGTAGCCCCACCAGTGGCCCAGGCCGTTGACCACGCCTGCGGCCCAGAACGGGATCCACGCCATCTGGATCGCCCACAGGGCCACGCCGGGCAGGCCGAACAGCACGCTGTTGATGGCCAGCAGCAGGACCGGGCCGAGGGTGGCGCGCGGGGTGTAAAGGTGGCGCTCGATGGCATCGTCCGGGGTGCCACGGCCGTACTGTTCGATGTCCGCACGCATGCCGCGGGCCTCGCGGTAGAGCTCCACGCCGTGCCAGAAGACCTTGCCGATGCCGCGGGTGACCGGGCTGTGCGGGTCGTCCTCGGTTTCCACCTTGGCGTGGTGCTTGCGGTGGATGGCCACCCACTCACGGGTGATCATCGAGGTGGTCAGCCACAGCCAGAAGCGGAACACATGCGCGACGGCCGGATGGAAATCGACCCCGCGATGCGCCTGGCTGCGGTGCAGGTACAGCGTGACCGAGAAGATGGTGAGCTGGGTGAATACCAGCAGCACCGCCAGCATGGCCCAGCCACCCAGGCCGAGCACGCCACCGGTGAGCAGGGAGATCAGGGCATCGGGCATGGCGGCACTCCAGATCGACGCGGGGATGGCAGACATGATGGGCGCTTAAGTTGCAAACTGCACCCTCGCGACGGTCGTCGTGCACCGTCATAAAGTGGCACTGTTCACAGTTGGGGACCTGAGTTGTCGAGCCTTGATCCGCGCACCCGCGCCATTACCACTGCCCCGTCCGCTGCGGAGCTGCCGCCGCTGATCGAACTGGACCACGCCAGCGTGGTCCGCGGCCAGGTGAAGGTCCTGCACGGGCTCAGCCTGCGCATCGCGCAGGGCCAGCACACCGCGCTGCTGGGCCCGAACGGCTGCGGCAAATCGACGTTCATCAAGCTGATCACCCGCGAGCTGTACCCGCTGGCCCAGGCAGACGGCCGGGTGGCGGTGAAGGTCCTGGGGCAGAACCGCTGGCAGGTCGATCGCCTGCGTTCGCAGCTGGGCATCGTCACCGGCGACCTCAGCAGCAACCTGTCCGACATGCCCGGGCTGACCGTGGAACAGGCGGTGCTGTCCGGCTTCTTCGCCAGCTACGTGGTGCCGGCGTTCCGCGAGGTGACGGCGGACATGCGGGCACGGGTGGGCGAGACGCTGGCGATGACCGGCGCACTGGCCCTGCGCGAGCGCGCCTATGCCGAACTGTCGGCCGGCGAGACCCGCCGGGTGCTGATCGCCCGCGCCCTGGTCAACCGGCCGCAGGCGCTGCTGCTGGATGAGCCCTCCACCGGTCTGGACCTGGTGGCGCGCCAGCAGCTGGTGGCGACCATGCGCGTGCTGGCCCAGCAGGGCATCACCCTGGTGCTGGTCACCCACCATATCGAGGAAGTGATTCCCGAGATCGAACGCGTGGTGCTGCTGCGCGACGGCCGCGTGCTGGCCGACGGCACCCGCGATGAACTGCTGCGCGACGAACCGCTGTCCGCAGTATTCGGCGGGGCGATCAGCGTGGTGGAACAGAATGGGGTCTTGACCGCGTACGCGGGGTAGCGCGTCGGGACGGCGGGACGGCGGTAGAGTCGACTGTTAGTCGACTATCGCGCGCAGCGCGGGGTTCTCGCGGTCTGTTGGAAGGGCAGTCGACTAACAGTCGACTCTACCCCGCGGTCATGTCATGCAGGTGCAGCGGGCCAGGATATCCGGCCCGCCACCTTCTCCTCAGAACCGCAATGCCAGCGCGCGTGATTCGATCGGCGCCATCCGGCTCTGGTCCTGCAGCTGCAGGTCACGCAGTTCATACGGCGCGCCGAAGCCGGGCGGCAGTGCGGCCTGGTCGAACGGCAGCACCAGCGCGCCACGTCCAGCGCCCTCGAACCATGCGGCCGCGTGCGCCTGCGCCACCGGCTTCAACTGGCCGTCGGCGCCGGTGGCGTACAGCGTGCCGCGCGCCTCGTAGCGACCCACGGCGGCCACCTGCAGCGGCAGGCTGACCTGGCGGCTGGCCGCATCGGGCGTGGCCTGGCCGCTGAAGCGTGCGGTCGGCTGCGCCACCGCGAAGGCCACCTTGCCATCGCGCAGCACGCCATCGGCCTGGGCGAACACCTGCAGCTCCCACAAGCCCTGCACCGTGCTGGCCTCGGCCGGAATGCGCACCTGCGCGCGCAGGCTGCCATCGGTGGTGCGCAGCAGGCGCTGCGGCCAGCTGCGGCCATCCGGTGCCACCAGCAATGCTTCACCGCCGAGGCTGCTGCGGCGCGTGGCCAGCTTCGCGGCACTGGGGCCGTCTTCCAGCAGGCGTGCCTGCAGCTGCACGCTGCCACCGGCCAGCACCTGCGCCTGGCTGGCCTGCACCTCCAGCCGCACCGGGCTGTTGGGTTCCAGCACCTGCACCACGTAGCGGCCCTGCGCCTGCGCGCTCTGCAACCGGTACGTGCCCACCGCGCTGCTGGCGCCAGTGCGCAGCATGCTGCTGCCATCGGCCAATGGCATGCCTGCAGCCTGCAGCTGCCGCGCATCGACACTGCGCGCCACGCTGCTGCGACCGGCCGCATCGCGTACCTGCAGTGCCTCGGCAGGCAGCGCGCGTGCACCGGTAACCGGGCTGAGCTGGATCACGGCATCCGGTGCGGTCAGCGGCAGGTCTAGGCCGCGTTGCAGTTCGGCGGCGTCGACCTGCTGCCAGTAGCTGCGGCTGACGGCAGCGTACGCGCCCGGTGCCTGCAGCGGCTGCGCCGGGTCCAGCGCCCAGGCGAAGGCCAGCGGCACGCGCTCGCTGTCATCGGCCGGCAGCGGCGCGGCCACCAGTGACGCGGGCACCTGGTCACCGGCAGCGGCGGCACGCAGCGCCTGCGCGGCATGGGCCGGCACGGCGGCAAGTGCAGCCAGCATTGCCGCGGCCAGCAGGGTTGATTGGATCTTCATGGTCATCTCCCTCACTGGGTCAGGTCGTTGCGCAGGATCGTGCCCAGGCCGAAGCACTCGCGACGGCTCTGGTTGTGGCTCAGCGGCTCGGCGCCCTGGGTACGCGCCTTGTCGGTGAACCACAGCGTGCCGGCCGCCTTCTGGCTGCTGCACTCCAGGAAACCGTCCGAGCAGGACGACAGCCAGTTCTGGGTGAATTCCAGGCCGACGTTGGCCGGGTAACCGCCGCAGTAGCTGTTGCTGTCCCACACCGCCGATTCGACATCGCTGCCAACCACCGCGCGGAACGGCCTGGGCAGTGCCGGGCGCCCCGCCGTGCCGTACAGGTTCTGCGCGTTGTAGGTCGCCATGTGGCCCACCTGCTGCATGCGTACCGCATCGTTCTTGTAGCCCAGCAGCCAGCCCAGCGAGGTTTCGAAGGTGTTGCCATTGAGCACCGCGTCGGCCAGCGGCGTGCCGGCCGAGGACGGCGCCAGTGCGGTCACCTTGCGCAGGGTGCTGATGATCTTCGGGTAGCGGCTGTCGTAGGTGGGGTTGGACAGGATCCAGCGCACCACGTTGCCGCCGTTGGAATGGGTGATGACCACCAGCTGGGTGATGCCACGGCTGTCGATGAAGCCGGTCAGCTGTTCGGCCAGGCAGCCTGCGGCTTCCGGCTTCCACATGTACTGGGTGAAATCGCAGTTGATGACCACGTAGTTGCTGCTGTTCGGCAGGCCCTGGCGCACGGTGTCGATGATGGCCGGCTGCCAGTAGTCCTGGGTGGCGTTGGTCTGCGCGCCGGTGCCGTGCACGAAGGCCACGCCATACACGTCGGCGGACCAGGCCGGGGCGCTGGCCAGGCCCAGCAGCAGGGCCAGGGCGGTACTTCCTGTTGCGGTGCTGCGCATCGCATCTCTCCCTCGTCAGCGGATCCCCCCGGCCCGGCTGTGGGCCGATGCTGGCGGCGAACGCGCGTGAAAGTCCGTGCGCTGCGCCCGTATTCGGGAGATTGGCGACGATGGATGCCGTTGTTGCAGAATCGTGACCCCGGCGCGCCACCATGCCGGGTCTGGCCGTATGACCGATGGACGCTGCGGGCGGCGGGAGGGGCTGCGATCATGGCCGCTGTGTTTCCTGTCTCGAGCCTGCCCATGTCTTTGCCTGCCCTCCCCGCCCGCCCCCTGCTCGGCCTGGCCATCGCCCTGTCGCTGGCCGGTTGCGCGTCCACCGCCCCCGCGCCCACTGCGGTGGAAGCCACCATCACCACCAAGGCGGTGGGTTACCTGGACAAGACGGCCGTGCCGGCCAGCATCGCCCTGGTGCCGGCGCCGCCGGCGGCCGGTTCGGCCGGTTTCGCGCTGGACGAACAGGTCAGCCGCGAAGCCCGCGCCCTGCGTGGCACGCCGCGCTTTGCCCAGGCCACCAGCGACGCCGAACTCGGCTTCCCGGCCGGCGCCAACCAGTTCTCCTGCGCGGCCGACATCGACGTGGACGCGGTGAAGACCCCGGCCCTGTACCGCCTGCTGGAACGCAGCCGCATCGATGCCAGCGCGGCCACCAAGGCGGCCAAGAACCAGTACCAGCGCCCGCGCCCGTTCATGGTCAACGGCGAGCCGACCTGCACGCCGGACGATGAAGCCGGCCTGCGCAGGAACGGCTCCTACCCGTCCGGCCACACCTCCATCGGCTGGGCCTGGGCGCTGATCCTTTCGGAGATCGCCCCCGACCGCGCCGATGCCATCCAGGCGCGCGGCCGCAACTACGGCGAGAGCCGCCTGGTGTGCAACGTGCACTGGCAGAGCGACATCCTCGAAGGCCGCTTCATGGGCGCTGCCGCCGTGGCTCGCCTGCATGACAACGCGGCGTTCAACAAGGATCTGCTGGCGGCGCGCAAGGAGATCGCCGATGCGCGCAAGGCCGGCCTGCATTCCAGCCGCGACTGCGCGGCCGAGGAAGCGGTGCTGAAGATGCGGCCGCAGAGCGCGCTGTAAGGTCACGCAGATCCCCATGGGGTCAGAGCCCTTTCCTGCGGAAAGGGATCCGACCCCAGCAGGGTCAATGGGGCCGCAGAAAGCAGAAGGGCCGGCATTGCGCCGGCCCTTCTTCATTGCATCACGCCATCAACCGCCTCAGAACTTCGCGGTGAACTCGACGCCGAACGTGCGCGGCTCGTTGAGGAAGCCGGTCAGGTTGTTGAAGTCGATCGCGCCGACCACGCGGGTCTGGTTGGTCAGGTTGCGGCCGAACACGGCCACGTCGTACTGGCCGTAATCCCAGTTGTAGCCCACGCGCAGGCCACCTTCCAGCGAGCTGCGGCTGCGGAACTCCGGCGACTCGTACAGGAAGAAGTTGACCGCACTCTTGTACGCCCAGTCGGTGTACACGTAGACCTCGCTGGCATCGTTCACCGGGAAGCCGGCACGCAGGGTCAGGTTGTGGATCCACTTCGGCGCCTGCGGCAGCGGGTTGCCGTTGACCAGCGCGTAGGTGCCGCCGTTGATGACGGTGGTCGGGTCGGTGATGGTGCAGCCACCGCCACAGATCGCCACGGCCAGGTCACGGTCCTTGATCTCGGTGTCGTTGTAGCTGCTGCCCAGGGTCATCAGCACGTGGTCGGTCAGGTACGCCTCGAAGTCCAGCTCGAAGCCCTGGCCGATGGTCTTGTCGGCGTTGAGCAGGGTAGCGGTGTTGTTGCTGCCACCCACGGCGATCAGCTGCTGGCCATCGACGTTGTAGCGGAACACGTTGAAGCCCAGGCGTGCGCGACGGTCGAACAGGTCGGCCTTGATACCGGCTTCGTACGAGATCACCTTCTCCGAATCGGCCTGGGTGACGCCGCCGAAGGCCAGGCGGCCTTGGATCGACGGTGCACGGAAGCCCTTGGCCACGCGCGCATAGGCGTTGATGTTGTCAGTGATCTGGTAGACGCCGCTCAGGTCCCAGCTGACGTCGTCGACATCGCTGTTGGCCAGGTACGGGCCGCTGACCGGCGTGCCGCCCGGCACGGCCTGCAGCACGCTGGCGGTGAAGTCCTTCTTGTCCTGGGTGTAACGCACGCCGGCACGCAGCTTGAAGCGGTCGGTCACGTCCAGGTCGCCCGAGGCGAACGCGGCCCAGGCCTTGTTGCGCTGGCTCTGCACGGCGTGGCCGGTCTGCGGGTTGCCCGGGGTCAGCGAGTCGTAGTTGAAGCTGTCGATGGTGACGTCTTCATCGAAGTAGAAGACGCCGGCCTGCCAGTCGAAGCGGCCCCACTCGTTGGATTCGACGCGGAATTCCTGCGTCCACTGGCGGTGGTGCGGCAGGCCGTCGGCCGATTCGGACGGGAACGGAATCAGGCCCGGGCCGGAGTTGCCGGCACCCAGGAACGCCGCGCCGTAGCCGCCGTCGACGTCGCCGTGGTTCAGCGATTCGGCGGTTTCATAGCCGGTGATCGAGTGCAGGGTAACGCGGCCCAGGTCCCACTTGAGGCGTGCGCTGCCGCCCCAGGTTTCCAGGTTGGAGAAGTTCAGGCCATCGGTGGAGACCTTGTCGCGGTCGAAGTTCTCGACCAGCGCGTTGCTGCCCTTCTGGATGATGTTGGCGCGGAACAGGCGGGCGGTGCCGTTGAGCTTGCGCTTGTGCAGGTTGAACAGCGCTTCGACGTCGTCACCTTCGTACAGGAACTGCACGCGGCCAGCGGCCTCGTCATAGCCCTCGAAGCCCGAGCTGGGCGCGGTGGTGATGGTGTTGTCGACGTAGTTCTCGCGGCGCTGGTACAGCGCCGACACGCGCGCCGACCAGCGGCTGGTCAGCGGGCCGCCGTAGGCACCCTGCACGTTCCAGGTGTCATACGTGCCGTAGGACATCTTCACGTAGCCATCGGCGTCCTGCGACGGACGGGCCGAATCGAACTTCACCACGCCTGCCGGGGTGTTGCGGCCGAACAGCGTGCCCTGCGGGCCACGCAGCACTTCCACGCCGGCCAGGTCGAACAGCGGGAAGCCCTTCAGCAGCGGGCTTTCCTGCACCACGTCGTCATACACCAGCGAGACCGGCTGCGAGGCATTGAGATCGAAGTCTGTGTTGCCCAGGCCGCGGATGTAGAAGCGCGGGAAGGCACGGCCGTAGGACGATTCGATGTTCAGGCTGGGCACGCGCGCGGAAAGGAAGCGGATGTCATCGCCGGCGGAGCCGAGCACATCGAGCTTCTCGCCCTGGATCGCGGTGATCGCGACCGGCACGTCCTTGGCGTTCTCGACGCGGCGCTGTGCGGTGACCTGCAGGGCGTCGAGGGCAACCGGATCCTTGGCAGCGGGGGTTTCCTGGGCGGCTGCTACCAGCGGCAGCAGGGCGGAAAGAGCGGCAACGAGGGGACGCGCGACCGGAAATCGGCCACGGGAAGTGCGGGTCGGAGACATGGCGGTAGGCTGTGTTTGGAGGGGTGGTAAAACGGCGCTACCAGATAATTGTTGCAATACAGCACCTGCGCCGCAAATGCCGATCGTTCATGGCCCCTGCCCGCAGCGCCCCCGGCAGGCCGCTAGACTCGCGCTTTCCCCTTGCAACAGAGCTGCTGCGATGACCCAGTGGTACTTCCACGCCGCCGGCCAGGCCGAGCGCATCGGCCCGCTCGACGAGCACGCTGCACGCCAATTTGCGCAGGCCAACCCGGGTGCGCTGGCCTGGTGCCAGGGCATGAGCGGGTGGACAGCCGTGTCCGAACTGGCCGCATTGCACGCGGGCCCGGCAGCGCCTGCCGCCGCCGCACCGCCGGTGCTGCCCGCCGCAACGCCCACCGCCACGCAGGCAGCCAGCAGCAGCGGCGGCCACGGCGATCCCATCGATTTCCGCATCGTCGGCCATGAAATGCAGTTCGTGGAGATCGGCCTGGACCCGGGCGAAAGCGCGATCGCCGAAGCGGGCGCACTGATGTTCAAGGAATCGACGGTGCAGATGGACACCGTGTTCGGCGACGGCTCGCAGGCCGGCAGCGGCTTCATGGACAAGGTGATGGCTGCGGGCCGCCGCGTGGTGACCGGCGAAAGCCTGTTCGCCACCGTCTACACCCAGACCGGCACGGGCCGCGGCAAGGTCGCCTTCGCCGCGCCCTACCCCGGCACGGTGCTGCCGATGAAGCTGGACCAGCACGGCGGGCGCCTGATCTGCCAGAAGGACAGCTTCCTGGCCGGCGCGCGCGGCGTGCGCATCGGCGTGCAGTTCCAGCGCAAGATCATGACCGGCCTGTTCGGTGGCGAGGGCTTCGTCATGCAGAAGCTGGAAGGCGACGGCTGGGTCTTCATCCATGCCGGTGGCTGCGTGATCGAGCGCGAGCTGGCCGCCGGTGAACGCCTGGACGTGGATACCGGCTGCGTGGTGGCCTACCACGCGTCGGTGGAGATGGACGTGCGCCGGGTCAGCGGCATCAAGAGCATGCTGTTCGGCGGCGAGGGCGTGTTCCTGGCCACGCTGACTGGGCCGGGCAAGGTCTGGCTGCAGTCGCTGCCGTTCTCGCGGCTGGCCGGGCGCATGTGGATGGCCGCGCCGCAGGGCGGCGGGCAGAGCCGCGGCGAAGGCTCGATCCTGGGCGGGCTGGGCCGCGCACTGGGCGGCGACAACCGCTTCTGATCGCACGGGTAGTGCCGGCCGCTGGCCGGCATTTCCACGAGCTTGCCGGCCAGCGGCCGGCACTACCCACGGATTTTGCACCTTCGGTATGCTGGCGCCCTTTCCTGAATCCGGCGCCCTGAGCGCATTGCCGATGAGCCTGTTCCGCCCCCGCGTGCTGCTGTCCGTCGCCCTGCTCGGCCTGTTGGCCGGTTGTGGTGGCGAGGAGGTCCGCCCCACTCCGCCGCCGCAGCCGATCCTGGTACCGCAGGCCAAGCCGGTGAAGATCGGCATCGCTCTCGGTGGCGGTGCAGCCAAGGGCTTTGCCCACATCGGCGTGATCAAGATGCTGGAAGCCAACGGCTTCGAACCGGTGGTGGTGTCGGGCACCAGCGCCGGCAGCGTGGTCGGCGCGCTGTATGCCAGCGGCATGGACGCGTTCCAGATGCAGAGCAAGGCCGTGGCGCTGGATGAAGCCAGCATCCGCGACGTGCGCCTGTTCTCCGGCGGCCTGGTGCAGGGCCAGAAGCTGCAGGACTACGTCAACGAGCAGGTGGCCAACCGGCCGGCCGAGAAGCTGAAGAAGCCGTTCGCCGCCGTCGCCACCCAGCTGGAAACCGGCGAGCGCGCGATCTTCGTGCGCGGCAACGTCGGCCAGGCCGTGCGCGCGTCCAGCAGCATTCCCGGCGTGTTCGAGCCGGTGAAGATCGGTGGCCGCAACTACATCGACGGCGGCGTGGTCAGCCCGGTGCCGGTGGATGCCGCGCGCCAGCTCGGTGCCGAGTTCGTCATCGCCGTGGATATCTCCAGCAAGGCCAGCGGCAAGGCACCGACCGGCATGCTGGGCATCGTCAACCAGTCGATCTCGATCATGGGCCAGCGCCTGGGCGAGCAGGAACTGGCACGCGCCGACATCGTCATCCGGCCGAAGGTGCTGGACATCGGTGCCGCCGATTTCAGCCAGCGTGGCACTGCCATCCTCGAAGGCGAGAAAGCCGCGATGGCGGCGATGCCGCAGATCCGCGCGAAGATCCAGCAGATGCAGAAGGCGCGCGCGGCGGCATTGGCACCGGCTGCACCGGTCGTGCCGAAGTGTGATGAGCCCTCGCGCCTGGGCAGGATGATGGGCCGCAAGGAAAAGTGCTGAGTGTTCTGCCGCGTCGCTGCTGAGCGGCGCGGCATCCCGCGCTAGCGCACGGGCCGGTAACCGCTGGCCTGCTGCCGATCGCGCCGGCGTGCCTGGCGCGCCTGTTCCTGCAGCGCCGCGGTGTGCTGCAGCTGTTCCATGCCATCGGCGGGCACGTGCAGCTGGCGGCGCGCACGGGTCAGCGCCAGGTAGACCGCGCGCACCGGGTTGTGCCAGATGCGCCCGCCCTGCCCTGCGCTGAAACAGCCGGGCGACAGCGAGACAACGTCGAACTGCAGGTTCTTCGCGTGCTCGGCCAGGCACAGCACCACGCGTGCATCGGCGGGCGTGTCCTGGTCGTCCAGCGCCTGCAGCAGTGACTGCACGCGGTCGGCGGAGGCGAACAGGTCCGCCCATGCGCCCTGCCCGTCGCCGGCCTGCGTAGACAGGAAACGCTCCTGCATCTGGTTCGACCCGCTATCGCGGCGGCGCCAGGCATCCAGTGGCCCCTGCAACGCGCTGCGCAGCGCGCGCAACGAGGCCGGGTGCAGGTAGGGCCGCAGCCCCTGCGCCTGCAGCTGTGCGGCGTCCAGGGCCAGATCGGCGGCATTGCCATGGATGCGCAGGCCCGTGCGTGGCACCTGCGACCAGTCGCGGTAATGCAGCACACCCGTGGCGCGGTCAGCGGCACCCACAAACGGACCGCTGTCCGGGCCCAGGCCATCCAGCGCCAGCGCCTGATTGACCAGGCCATCGACCTGGTTGCCTTGGCGCACCGACTGGTGCATTTCCAGCACCTTCGATGCGGCCCAGCGCGGCACCGTGCCGGACAGGCACTGGTGCGGGTCGCCCAGGCTGACCACACCGGGGGCGTGGCCGGCCAGCAGCTGCTTCCACGACGGGCTCAGGTCATGCGCCTCGTCCACCAGCAGCATGCCCATGTCCTGCGGCGGGGTGACGCCGCGCAGCGCCAGCCACTTGCCGATATGGGCCGGGCTCAGGCTCAGCAGCGTGCCGCGCTGCAGCTCGGCATCGAACATGCTGCGCCAGACATGCTCGGCCGCCGCCAGGTAGGGCGCCACGTCGAGCATGGCGGCCGGCACCGAGCGGTCGAAATGCTGGAACGCCATGCGCGGTGCGGACGACGCGCACCAGCGGTTGATGGCCTCGAAGGCGGTCAGCAGCACCTGTTCCGGGCTGCGCCCACCGATACCCTGCAGGCCGATGCGGCCGGCGATCTCGCGCGGGGTGCGGGTGCTGCGCCGGTAGCTGGCGACGAAGCCGCCGGTCTGGCCATTGCGCGCGGCGTGCTGGGCCACGCGGTTGGCGAATTCGATCTGGGTCAGCAGGCGCACGGCCGTGCTGGCCGGCACGCGGGCGCGGAACGCTTCAACCTGGCCGCGCGACGGCGCAATGTAGGTATAGCGGCCCGGCCGCGCATCCATCAGCGCCAGCACCAGGTGGCCCTTGCCGGTACCGGCGTAGCCATCGAGGTCGATCAGTTCATCGGGATTGGCCGCGATGGCACGCAGCACGCGGGCCTGTTCGGACGTGTACAGGCCATGGTGTTCGACCGCGCGCGAATCGCTGGCAACGGCTTCGTCCTGGTCGTCGTCCTCATCGTCGCTGGCGAACGCGGCCGGGAAGCGGATCTCATGTTCGGCCAGGGTTTCCTGGCAGGCCTGCTGCAGGGCCAGGCCCGGGTACTCGCTGGGCGACTGCGCGATGAAGTCCTGCAGGATCTCCGCCGGTGCCAGCAGCACGCCATGGGCGGCCAGCGCGGCCAGCCAGGCGTCCAGCTCCGGCTGGCCACCGCCACCCGTACCGGTCAACTGCGTGGCGGCGGTTTCGCTGGTGGCGAACAGCGCACAGGCCTCGTGCAGCAGGCGCTCGATCTCGGCTGGCGCATGCAGGCGCGCGCGGCACAGCTGCGCGGCCATCAGCCCGGCCTGTTCCAGCGCGGTCTGCGGCGGCGTGCCATGGGCGATGTAGCGCGCCAGCGACTTGCGCTGCAGCGGCAGGAAGGTGGTGGTAAGCACCGGGTGCTGGAGTTCGGACATGCCTGGAACCGGAAAGGAACGCTGCGCCGCGCGCAGGGCGGTGATGCTCGGCTACCCGCCCGGCGCCGTCAAATCGCCGCGGCCGGTTTACTCCAGCTGCGACAGCGGCAGCGCCTGGAAGCCCTTCACCGTGCGCAGCACGAAGCTGGAATTGGCATCGGCCACGCCGCCGGCGTTGAGCAGCCGGTCCAGCAGGAAGCGCGAGAAGTGCTCCAGGTCGCGCACGTAGACGTGCAGCAGGTAATCCATGTCGCCGGTCAGGGCGTGGCAGGCCACCACTTCATCCCAGCCCTGCACGCTGTCCACAAAGTGGCCGATGGCGGCCTGGTCGTGCTTTTCCAGCTGCACGCGGACGAAGGCCTGCAGGCCCAGGCGCAGCTGGCGCGGTTCCAGGCGCGCGCCGTAGCCGACGATCACCCCTTCGCTTTCCAGCCGCTGCAGGCGCCGCAGGCAGGCCGACGGCGACAGGTTCACCCGCGTCGCCAACTCTGCGTTGGTGGCGCGACCATCACGCTGGATCTCGGCCAACAGGCGTATATCCGTGCGATCGAACTGGACTTCTCCGGCCATTGCTGCCCCGCAACACGGTGAGTACGCAAGGATATTGCGCCACGAGGCCCATTACGCGCAACTTTTGCAACCCTGTTGCGCGCGCCCTGCCCTAGCATCACCGATATCCCTTCAAGGAGTGCCCCATGGACCTCGCCCAGCCCCGCCGCGTCGAACACCAGCAGACCGACAAGGGCTACGTGCCGGTGTACACCACCGCGCTCGTCGAGCAGCCGTGGGACACCTATACCGCCGACGACCACGCCACCTGGAGCACGCTGTACCAGCGCCAGCGCGAGCTGCTGGTGGGCCGCGCCTGCCAGGAATTCCTCGACGCGCAGGACGAGATGGGCATGAACGCGCACATGATCCCGCGCTTCGACCAGCTCAACGAAGTGCTCGGCGCGGCCACCGGCTGGACCCTGGTGGGCGTGGAAGGCCTGCTGCCGGAACTGGATTTCTTCGACCACCTCGCCAACCGCCGTTTCCCGGTGACCTGGTGGATCCGCCGCCCGGACCAGATCGACTACATCGCCGAACCTGACCTGTTCCACGACCTGTTCGGCCACGTGCCGCTGCTGATGAACCCGGTGTTCGCCGACTACATGGAGGCCTACGGCCGCGGCGGCGTCAAAGCCCACGCGATCGGCCCGGATGCGCTGCAGAACCTGACGCGCCTGTACTGGTACACGGTGGAATTTGGCCTGATCGACACGCCCGACGGCCTGCGCATCTACGGTGCCGGCATCGTGTCCTCGAAGGGTGAATCGCTGTACTCGCTGGAATCGGCCGCGCCCAACCGCATCGGCTTCGACCTGCAGCGGATCATGCGCACGAAGTACCGCATCGACACCTTCCAGAAGACCTACTTCGTCATCGACAGCTTCGAGCAGCTGATGCAGGCGACCTCGCCGGACTTCACCCCGATCTACGCCTCGCTGGCCGACCAGGCGCACCTGCCCGCCGGTGACGTGCAGGCCGATGACCGCGTGTTCCAGGCGGGTACCGGTGAGGGTTGGGCGGACGGCGGGGACGTGTGAGGCGAGGGCTCAGCGCAGACGCTCAGGAAGTGCCGTTGGGAGCTGATTGAGCCGTTGCAGGACCGCGTGCGCGTGATAGGTGCGCCCCCAACGGCGATCATTGCCGGGGACGAGGATGCCTTGTGCCTCAAGCGCGTAGATCCCTGTCAGGGCCGAGCGATCAGAGACCCCCAGCAATGCAGCCACCTGGCCTGCCGTCACCACCGGGTGGCCAATCAACAGGGGCGGAAGCCTGCGCGCCACCGAGTCGCGACGATAGCCTTGAAGTTCAGTCTCCCACGCTGCAGTGAGCCGTGACATGTCATCGGCGATGGAAATCGCATCGTGCGCAGACTCCACCACGGCCTGGCACAGCATGTCCATCCATGGCCCCCACTCACCGCGAAGCTGCACCTGGTTGAGGGCGTCGTAGTAGGCGCTTTTGTTGCGCAACAAGGCACCTGACAGATAAAGCGGCGGGTGCTGTTCTGCGGCGAGGATCAAGGGCAGCAACAGCCTGCCCGTACGTCCGTTGCCGTCCTTGTAAGGATGGATGGTTTCAAACTGTGCGTGGGCAATGGCGAGCTGCGCAATGATGTTGAGTTCGAACTGCTCTTCATCGGCGGGCTCGTACTTCAACATGGCACGCTCGAGTTCACGCATCGCCGCGTCGATGCGATCGGGCGGCGAAGGGACGAAACGAGCATCTTCCGATCGTCCACCCAAAGGACCAATGATGGCCTGCTCCTGGCGGTAGCACCCCTTGGGAAAGTCTTCGGCAGCGTCCTGCATCAGGACCGCATGCAATTGGTTCACCAGCGTGAGATCGAGTGCATGGCGTCCGCGCGCCCGCACGGCATCCAGGCCCAGCTGCAGTGCCTGGACGTAGCGCTCGGTCACCACGACATCGGCGGGCAGACCGTCCAGGCCGAGCGTGGCCTCAAACACCAGCAGTTCGTCCAGGTTGGTCTGGGTACCCTCGATCTGGGAGCTCTGGACGGCTTCGCGCCTCGCGAGCGTCCGGGTCACCATGTCAGGGGCAGGCCATTGCTGCATTGCCTGATCCAGACGGCCCAGCGATGCATTTGCAGCGATGAGGCGCTGCCGGGAGCCCGTATGTCCTTCAGGCAACCGGCGAGGCGTCGGAGGGGGCGTCATGGCCAGCAGATTGGGGCGGCCATCCACGGGAACGAGGTAGGCCTGCAAAGGCCCTGCAATGTCTGCCCGACGCATCGGAAATCTCCAGTGGGATCGCCCCCTATCCTTCAAAAGCCTCCCATGTTTTTGAAGTTTATGCAAATAAACTTCAAAAGTGTCGGGGTATTTTGAAGTTTCCGGGCAGGCGGGCCGCGCCGCTATCCTGCACGGCATGTCTGACGTATTTGCTTCGCTGCGCGTAACCGACGTCGCCTTCAACGACGACTTCATCCTGCTGACCCTGGCCGATGGCCGCCGCACCCGCCAGCCACTGCGCTGGGCGCCCGCGCTGTTCGAAGCCACGGCCGAACAGCGCGCGCACTGGGTCGCCACCGCCGATGGCCTGGGCGTGAACTGGCCCGCACTGCTGCCGCCGCGCGAGACAGGCGTGGTCGATATCCCCAACCAGGTGTGGGATGACCGCTACGAGGCCGCGCTGGCGCGCCTGAAGGCGGCCGCATGGGCGCTGGATGCGCTGTCCGATGAAGACCAGCAGCTGGTGGCGCTCTGGCGCATGGAAGCGGACATCAACAACGGCGGCTTCATGCAGTTCCTGTGCAACTGGGGCGACCCGACCTGCCAGCTGGCGCTGCGCGCGCTGCAGGCGATGGGCGCGGTGCAGACCCACGCGATCCTGGCCGGCATGCGCGGCCTGCTGGACCGGCTGGAGGACGACCCGGCGATCACGCAGCTGCACGACCTGTACGGCGCGATGACCGAGGAGGAGCAGGCCGCCCTGCACGCCTTCGACGAAGCGTATTTCGAGCGGGCGGAAGACCTGGCGCGGTTGGGGCTGAAGCACTTCGGGCCGGAGCCGGTAGAGTCGAGCTTGCTCGACTGACGCGTTGCCAGGATAAGAAGCAGTCGAGCAAGCTCGACTCTACGGTTCACCGCGGGTACGCCAGCAGCACCACCAGATCCTCCTCACCCACCTGCTGCAGCGCGTGCGTGCTGCCGGTGCGCGTCAGCAGCGCGTGGCCCGCGCGCACGTCGTGCTGCTTTCCATCCAGCACGTAGCTGCCCTGCCCGCTCACGATGTAGTAGATCTCATCCTTGTGCTGCGGGTGCAGGCCGATGCCCGCGCCCTTGTGCAGCACGCGCTTGCGCAGCACGAACGGCAGATCCGCGGCGTCGGCGAAGAACGGATACGCGGTGGTCGGCCCCGCGCCACCGTGCGGACCCGGCTGTACGCGTGCAATCGCCTCTTCGTGCAGCACCTTTGAGGGGCGTGCTGCATCGGTGCCCTGCCCTGCACCCATCACGTCGCAGTCGATGTCGCGCACCAGCGCCGGTTGCAGTGCGGGCAGCAGTGAAACCGCCTCGCGCAGCACCAGGCAGGCCACTGCATTGGCACCAGCCACGCTGAAATGCGTGCCGTCTGCCTTGTTCTGCTCGGGCACGAACAGGAAATACGGGCGCGCGCCCTGCTCGCCCAGCGCACGTATCCAGCGCGTGCTGCGGTCGTTGAGTTCGATCAGCGCAACGTGCTCGCGCGCCGCCAGCTGCTGCATGTTCAACGTGTAGCGCGCGTGCGTATCCAGCAGCGATCCGAAGTCGTACAGCAGCCGCGCCACCGGCGTGACCAGCACCGGCGTGGCGCCCTTGTCACGCGCCACCTGCACATAACGCATCAGCAGGCGCGGATAGTCAGTCTCCGGATCGGTGTAACGCGTGCGGTCTTCGAACTTCGCATCGTTGTGGCCGAACTGGATCAGCAGCACGTCGCCGCGGCGCAGCTCGCTGGCGATCACGTCCAGGCGCCCTTCGTCGATGAAACTGCGCGTGCTGCGCCCGCCTTTGGCGTGGTTGTGTACTTCGAAACGTGCCGGGTCCAGGTAGCTCTGCAGCGCCTGGCCCCAGCCCGCCTGTGGCGCACGCTCGGGCCCATACTCGGCCGCGGTGGAATCGCCGGCGATGAACAGCCGCACCGGCGCCGCCTGCGCGGTGGTGCACGACAGCAGCAACAGCAGCAACAGCCTTCGCATCGCGGGCCCCCGGTAGTGCCGGCCGCTGGCCGGCAACCTCATGAACGGTGGACGCATCGCCTCGATGCCGGCCAGCGGCCGGCACTACCCAGGCCAGTGCGCGTCAGCGCGCCAGCCAGCCGCCATCCACCGGCAGCACGGCACCGTTGATGTAATCCGACGCCGACGACGCCAGGAACACCGCCGCACCGGCCAGGTCTTCCGGGTTGCCCCAGCGGCCGGCCGGAATGCGCTCGAGAATGGCTTTGTTGCGGTCTGCATCGGCACGCAGGGCGGCTGTGTTGTCGGTGGCCATGTAGCCCGGCGCGATGGCGTTGATGTTCACGCCCTTGCCTGCCCACTCGTTGGCCAGCAGGCGGGTGATGCCGGCGATGCCGCTCTTGCTGGCGGTGTACGACGGCACGCGGACGCCGCCCTGGAACGACAGCATCGACGCGATGTTGATGATCTTGCCGTGGCCCTGTTCGATGAAGTGGCGGCCGGCGGCCTGCGAGATGAAGAACGCAGACTTGATGTTGACGTTCATCACGTCGTCCCAGTCCTGCTCGCTGAAGTCCACCGCATCGGCGCGGCGGATCAGGCCCGCGTTGTTGACCAGGATGTCCAGCCCGCCCAGGCCTTCGATGGTTTCGCGCACCACGCGCGCCACCGGCTCGATGCTGATCAGGTTGGCTTCGATGGCCAGGCAGCGGCGGCCCAGCGCGGTGATCTTTTCGATGGTTTCGGTGGGCGGGGCGATGCCGGCCACGGCGACGTCGGCGCCAGCGGCGGCCAGTGCCACGGCGATGCCCTGGCCCAGACCGGTATTGCCACCGGTTACCAGAGCGACCTTGCCTTCCAGGCTGAAGGGATTAGCCATTGCGTTTGCGTTCCTTGGTAGAGGCGAGCGGGGGGTGCGGCGACGGCCGCCGGCGCGCGGTGCGCGGCGGCCGGGCAGGGCTTACTTGAGCTGGCAGATGTCCAGCACGTGCATGTCGGTGTAATCCAGGTTCTCGCCACCCATCGCCCAGATGAAGGCGTAGTTGCTGGTGCCGGCGCCCATGTGGATCGACCACGGCGGCGACACCACCGCTTCGTTGTTCTGCATGACGATGTGGCGCTGTGCGTCCGGTTCGCCCATGAAGTGGTAGACGCGGTCGTTGTCGCCCAGGTCGAAGTAGAAATAGACCTCGCTGCGGCGGTCGTGCAGGTGCGGCGGCATGGTGTTCCAGACGCTGCCCGGCTTCAGCACGGTCAGGCCCAGCAGCAGCTGCGAGGACTGGCAGGTGGCCGGCACGATGTACTGGTAGATGGTGCGCTCGTTGCTGGTTTCCAGCGCGCCGCGATCCAGCGCCACCGCATCCTTGATCGACAGCTGCTTGGTTTCAAAACGCGCGTGGGCCGGGGTCGACGCCAGGTAGAACTGGGCCGGGTTGGCGGCGTCCTGCGAGGCAAAAACTACATCCTTGCTGCCCATGGCCACGTACAGGCCGTCCTTCGGCCCCAGCGTGTAGACGGTGCCATCGACCGTGACGGTACCGGTGCCGCTGCCGACGTTGATCACGCCCAGCTCGCGGCGCTCGAGGAACGGGTGGCCGGCGGCCGAGGCCGGTTCGGTCTGCGCCGGCAGGGCCAGCGGGGCGTCGACCGGGGCGGCGCCGCCAAGCACGAAGCGCTCGTAGTGGGTGTACTTCAGGGTCACCTGGCCGGCATTGAACAGGCCGTCGAGCAGGTACAGCTCGCGCAGCTGGTCGTTGCTGGCGCCCTTGATGGCGTCGGGATGGGTGGCGTAGTGGGTCTTGCAGTACATGGCTTCTCCAGAGCAGGGGGCGGGCCGAAGGGTTCGGCCCCGGCGCGGTTCGTGGTCGATTCTAGCGGCGGTTGGTAACCGGTGTCATTTTGCGTCGCACGATAGGGGGGCTGGAGAGTCACGACCAACGGTCGTGACCTACCGGATTGAGGCCTGAAGGTGTCACGACCAACGGTCGTGACCTACAGGACTGATTCCTCCGGAATCAGTCCTCTGGCGGCTGGCAGGAGTCGCGCACGATCAGGTGCGGGCGCACGCTGGCGATCTGCAGCGCGGCCTGGCTGTCGGGCTGGATCAGCATCGCTGCGGCGGTGCGGCCGGTGTCGCGGGTATGGCGGCGCACCGAGGTCAGCGACGGCCACAGGCGCGAGGCCAGCGGGCTGTCGTCGTAGCCGACGATGGACAGCTGGCGCGGGATGTTGATGCCCGCACGCAGCGCCACCTTGTAGATGCCGGCGGCCATTTCATCGTTGCCGGTGAAGATGGCGGTCGGCCGGCGCTTGCCCAGCAGCAGCTTCTCGGCAGCGGCCACGCCCGATTCGAAGGTGTAGCCGGCCTCGATGATGCGGTCCTTGGGCAGCTCGATGCCGCGCTGGGACAGCGCGTCGATGAAGCCGGCGGTGCGCTCGTGCGCGGAGCGGTAGGCGCTGGGGCCGGTCACCAGGGCGATGTCGCGGTGGCCGAGCGAGAGCAGGTAATCGGCCGCTTCGGCCGCACCGTCGCGATCGTGGGTGACCACCATCTGCGAGGTTTCATCCAGCGGCAGTGCAGCCACGCGGGTGAAGCGGCAGCCGATCTCGTCCAGCATGTCGGCCAGCGCCTGGTCTTCCGAGGCACGCGGCACCAGGATCACCCCGTGCAGCTTCTGCTGCTGCGCGAAGCGGCGCACGCCGTCGATATAGCCGGGGCTGCGCGAATCGCAGGGGTGCACCACCAGTTCAAAGCTGGAGCCGCGCAGCGCGTCCAGCGCGCCGTACTGCATGTCCACGATGTACTGGGCGGTCGGGTTGTCGTAGACCATGCCGATCAGGAAGGAGCGGCGGAAGGCCAGGCCACGGGCCAGCGGGTCAGGCGTGTAGCCGACCTCGCGCATCAGCGCCTCGACCTTGTCGCGCGTGTCCTTGCGCACCAGGGGCGAGTTGTTGATGATCCGTGAAACCGTTTTCTTCGATACTCCCGACAGTCGCGCGATGTCGTTGATCGTGGCGGCCTTGCCTGGCGTGGCGGCATCGTTCTTGTTGCGCACTGACATGTAGTGAACCCGGTAAGTCTGGGGATTCCAGCGCGCGCTCAGTCCAGCGCGCGATAGCGGAAGCTGCGGAAGGTTACCGCACCATCGCCGGCCGCATACAGGGCCGGTTTCAGTGCCAGGAACTTGCCAGCCACATTGTGATGGTAACCGGACACTTCCATCTGAACCGGGTACTTCTCCCAGCGCTGGCCATCGGTGCTGGAGTGGATCGTCACGATGTGGCGGTTGTTGGTCACCCGCAGCCACAGCTTGCCGCCCTTCGTGCTGGCCGCCAAGCGGGTGGGGCGCTCCTCGCCGTAGCGGTGCATGATGAACTTCTCGCCGTTGCTGCCCACGCCCACGTACAGCCGGTCGCTGTAGAACAGCAGGGCGCCGCCCACCGCGCCCGGGGCGATGTCCATCTCCACCTCGAACTGGTAGGCCTTGTCGCCGGCGATGGCGGTCAGCGGCGAGCTGTCGCGCGGGGTCTGGCCCTTGCCCTGCAGCACCAGGCCCTGGCCGCTGAAGCCCAGCCGCCGGTATTCATCCTGGGCCGGGTTGAAGAACGACCACTGCGGGCCGAGCACCTTGCCGCGGAAGTCATCGGACAGGGCCATGCCGTGCGCGCCCACCGATTCACCGGAGGGCTTGCGCAGCGGCTGGCCGAGGTCGCCGCCCTTGGCCACGAACCAGCCGTCGGCGGTCCATTCGATCGGCTCCAGCAGGGCCTGCCGGCCCAGGGTCCAGTACCCGTTCTCGTAACCGTGGTACATCATCCACCAGCGCCCGTCGGTGCCCTCGATCACCGTGGCATGGCCGCGCGACCACCACGGCTCTGCGGCCGACTGCGTGCGCATGATCGGGTTGTTGGGCGCGTTCACCCACGGCCCATGGATCGAGCGCGAGCGCGCTGTGATCACCATGTGCCCGGTCGGCGGGCCGGCGGTGCCGCCCACTGCGGTGGTCATGTAGTACCAGCCATCGCGGAAGTGGATCTTCGGGCCTTCCTGCGCGTAGGCCTCCACGTCCCAGCTCTGCGGGTACTTCCAGCCGTCGTAGACGTGCTTCGGTGTACCGACCACGCTCAGGCCGTCGTCGGCCAGCTGCACGTAGTCGCCGCCGCCGAGGAACAGGTAGCGCTTGCCGTCCTCGCCCACGGCATGGCCGGGGTCGATGTAGCCGCCCAGGCCGATGTCGATCGGCTCGCTCCACGGCCCCTTGATGCTGTCGGCCCAGACCACGAAGTTGCTGCGGTGTTCACCGGTGCGGGCCGGGAAGTAGATGTAGTAGCGGCCTTCGTGCTTGACGATGTCCGGCGCCCAGATCGCGCCCACGTTCTTCGTGATCGCATGGCCCAGCGGTTGCCAGTTCACCAGGTCGCGCGAATGCCAGATCGGCAGGCCCGGGTAGGCATCGAACGAAGAGAGGGTGAGGTAGTAGTCCTGGCCGTCCTTCAGCACCGACGGATCGGGCCGGTCACCGGCGAACACCGGGTTGAGATAGGTGCCGTCGCCCAGGTCGGCCTGGCGCTGGTTCTCGATGCCACGTTTCCACGACGTGGCCGGTGCCTGCGCCGTGACCTGGGCAAGGGCGGGTACGGCCAGCAGCAGCGTGGCGGCAAGCAGGGACTTCAGAGCGGTGCGCGACAGCATCGGGTTCCTCCGTGGTGCGGGTGCGGTGGCAGGTGCAGCGTCAGGGGGCAGGGCGGCCGAGGCGCGCGCGCCAGGCCGGCGCATCGCGGTCGAGCAGGGCCTGTGGCCAGGTGCCATACCAGTGGTAGCCGGTGCGGCGCTCGCGGCCGACCTGCTCGTAGGTCTGCAGGCGTTCGCCCTGGCGGTTGGCCAGCACGACGCTGTTGTCGGCCAGGTCGTGGAAGCGGCCCCACAGCAGCGGCGCGGCCGGGTCGGCCAGCAGGCGGCGATCGACCGTGCTGCGGTGGTGCGCGAACTGTTCGGCCGGTGCGTCGACGGTCTGCAGCCGCAGGCCATGCAGCGCGTTGGCCTGGAACCACGCCAGCGCGCCTTCGATGGCCTGCACCGTCTGCGGCGACGGATCGGGAATGGACATCAGGTAACGCACCACGCCCACGCTCTCGTCGGTCACCAGCGCGGCCAGTTCAAACTTCCGCCCGGGCGCCGGCTGCAGCGTGCTGGCATCGTACTGGCCGGCCCAGAGCGTCGGCTGGCCGTGCTGGCGCACCTGCAGGCGCAGCAGGCAGGCATCGCCGCGCTGCACCGCCGTGGCCACCCGCGCGCGGCGCGCGGCATCGACGAAGGCGAAGCGCGGTGCGTCCTGCACCTGGCGCAGGGTGGTCAGCACGCCGCTGGTGACATCGTCGGCGAAGGTGATGCGGTCGTGGTAGGCGGTGCGTGCCGGCACCGAATGCGGCCAGCCGCCACAGCGCTCGATCTGCTGGTCGAGGATGAAATCCAGCCCGCGCAGCGCAGCGTCGCGATAGCGGGTGTCACCGCTGCGGGCGAAGGCTTCGGCCAGGTAGTCCACCTGGGTGTAGGTGGTGCGGTTGTCGAAGCTGCCGCCGGGCTCCTGCTGCGCTACGAGGGCGGCCGCGCGCGCTGCGGCGTCCAGCACCCGCAGCGGGTCCTGGTTGACCGGCCAGCCGCCGGAGCGGCGCTGCAGCAACAGCAGGTTGTCGGCGATCTGCCGGTACTGCTGCGGCTGCAGTCGCGCGTAGCCCTCGGCATGGCCGCTGCGCCAGTGGTTCACGCCGTCGTTGAAGCTGCCCACCGGAATGGCAGGTGCTGCCGCCGGCGGCGCAGCGTGGGCCGCCGTGGCGGCCATGCCCACGCCCAGCAGCAGCGGCAGCGCGCGACGCCGCATCATGCGCGCAGCGCGGCCGGCAGCCACAGCGACAGCTGCGGGAAGAAGGTGACGATCAGCAGCACCGCCAGCGCGGCGAACCAGAACGGCCAGATGGTGCGCATGCTCTGGCCGACGGTGATCTTGCCGATGGAGGTACCGATGAACAGCACCGAGCCCACCGGCGGCGTCACCAGGCCGAGGCCGCCGGTCAGCACCAGCACCAGGCCGAAGTGGATCGGGTCGATGCCATAGGCCTTGGCCACCGGCAGGAAGATCGGCGTGCAGATCAGGATCATCGGCGCCAGGTCCATGAAGGTGCCCAGCAGCAGCAGCATCACCACGATCATCAGCAGCACCATGAACTGGCTGTGGGCGAACGACTGCAGGAAGTCCACTGCGGCGGTCGGTACCTGCAGGTAGGCCAGCAGCCAGCCGAACACGGCGGCGGTGGCGATGACGAACAGGATGACGCCGGTGCTGCGCGCGGCATGGATGACCGTGTCGAAGAACTCGCGCCAGCGCAGCTGCCGGTACAGTACGGTGGTCACCAGCAGGGCGTAGACCACGGCGATGGCCGCACTCTCGACCGCGGTGAAGATGCCCGCACGGATGCCGACGAAGATCAGCGCGACCAGGCCCAGGCCGGGCAGGGCGGAGACGATGCGCAGCAGCACCGCGCGCCACCCCGGGAACACTTCCACGCCGTAGCCGCGGCGGCGTGCCACGGCATAGCCGGTCAGCATCAGGGCGACGGTCATCAGCAGCGCCGGCACGATGCCCGCCGCGAACAGATCGGCGATGGACAGGCCACCGCCGGCGGCGGCAGAGAACAGGATCAGGTTGTGCGAGGGCGGCACCAGCAGCGCCACCAGCGCGGCGGTGATGCTGACGTTCACCGCGAAATCGCGGTCATAGCCGCGCTTGACCATCTGCGGGATCATCGTGCCACCGACCGCCGAGACGTCGGCGATGGCCGAACCGGACACGCCGCCGAAGAACAGCGAGGACAGGATCGACACCTGGCCCAGGCCACCGCGCATGCGGCCGACCAGCGAGGACGCCAGTGCGATCAGGCGCTCGGAAATGCCACCGCGCATCATGATCTCGCCGGCGAAGATGAACAGCGGAATGGCGATCAGCGAGGCCGAGCCGGTGCCGGCCGAGATCTGCTGCACCAGCACGATGCTGGGAATGTCCAGGTAGAGCAGGGTTGCCAGCGCGGCCGCGGCCAGTGCGTAGGCCACCGGCACGCCGAGCAGCAGCAACACGGCGAATACGGCGAACAGGATGGTGATGCCCATGGGTCAACGATCTCCTTCAGCGTCGTCGCTGCCAGCGTCGCTGGCCTGCAGCGCTTTCCACGCACGGTTCAATGCGAACAGCACCATCAGCGCACCACCCACCGCCAGCGGCAGGTAGTTGATGCTCTGCGGCAGCGGGGCACCAGCGGCCTTGATGCCCAGCCCGTCCAGCAGCAGGTCGGCCGACCAGAAGGCGATGAAGCCACCGAGCACCGCCACCACCAGCTGGATCAGTACGTCCACCGCGCGGCGCAGGCCGGGAGCCATGTAGGCGTGCAGCAGGAAGAAGCCGAAATGGCGGTTGGTGTGCACGCCGCAGGCCGCACCCAGGCTCATCGCCGTGGCCAGCAGCAGCAGCGTGACCGGCTCGGTCCAGCTGGGCGAATCGTTGATGACGTAGCGGGCGAACACCTGCCAGCCCTGCACCACCACCAGCCCGAGGAGGGCGGCGACGGCGCAGTAGATGGCGATGTCGGCGATGCGGTCCAGCAGGCGCTGTCCAGGCCCGGCAACGGGCGGCAAGGTCTCGGTCATGGCAGGGTCCTCAGGCAGCGCGGATGCGGTCGACCAGCGCGGCGATGTCCGGCTGTTGCAGGTACTCCTTCAGCAGCGGCTGGGCCGCGGCGCGGAAGGCGGGCATGTCCACTTCGTTGGCTTTCACCCCGAAATCGAGCACCGCGCGGCGCGCAGCGCTTTCGGAGGCATCCCACTGCTCGCGCATCACCCCCACCGAGGCGCGCGCGGTATGCAGCAGCAGCTGGCGGTCATCGGGGCTGAGGCGCTCGAAGCTGGCGCGCGACATCAGCAGCACGTCCGGTGCGTAGGAGTGATCGCTCTGCGACCAGTAATGCGCGGCCTCGAAATGGCGGCTGGAATGGAAGCTGCGCATGTTGTTCTCGGCACCGTCGATCATGTGCGTTTCCATCCCCGAGAACGTATCGCCCAGCGACATCGGCGTCGGGTTGGCACCGAGCAGGCGCATCAGCTGGATGAAGATGTCCGAGGAGGCCACGCGCAGCTTCAGGCCATGCAGGTCCTTCGGCGAAACGATCGGATGCTTGGTGTTGTAGAAGCAGCGCGCGCCGGAATCGTAGATCGCCAGGCCGACCAGGTCGCGGCTCTCGAAGCCGCGCAGCACCGCGTCGGCCACGCCGTCATCCAGTGCAGCGCGCTGGTGCGCGACCGACTTGAACACGTAGGGCAGGCACAGCGCCTGGGTCAGCGGGAAGGCGTTGTTCAGCGCACCGGCGTAGACGCGGGTGATGTCGATGGCACCGAAACGGGCCATGTCGATCGCTTCCGATTCGCGGCCCAGCTGGCCCGAGTGGTACTGCCGCAGGCGCAGCCGGCCCTGGGTTTCGCGTTCCAGCGTTTCGCCGATCCACTTCACCGCAGTGACGGTGGGGTAATCGGCCACGTGCACATCGGTGGCGGTCAGCAGGGTGCCGCCGTCCACGCTGGCGCCCGGCCCGCGGCCACAGGCGGCGAGCATCGGCGTGGCCAGGGCAGCAGCGCCACCGGCCAGGAAGTTACGTCGTGTGATCATCTGCGCCCTCCCGCGCGTGTTCACCAGGGCAGGCCAGCGGTTATCCCGCTGGCACGGCCCGGCAGGCAATGTCGCCGAAGCCGGCGAAACGCACCAGCGCGGTCTGCCCGGCGGTGATGTCATGGATGCCGGTCGCGTTGCCGGTGGCGATCAGGTCGCCCTTGCGCAGCGGCCGGCCACGCAGGGCCGAACGGGACAGCGCGAAGGCGTACGCAGCACGCAGGCCACCTGGCAGGCGCGTGGCGCCGCCGGTGCCGACCACTTCGCCTTCGATCAGCGTCTCGGCGCGCAGCGAGGTTTCATCGCGTGCGGTCCAGTCGGCGATTTCCGGCCCCAGCACCAGGCCGTTGTTGTTGCCGAAGTCGGACACCACCACGCGCGGGCCGAGTTCGTTGATGGTGGCCAGCGGGCTGCTGGCCACTTCCACGCCGATGTACAGGCGCGCAGGCAGGGCCTCGGCCTGCTCCGGCGACCAGTGCAGTTGTCCGGCCGGAGCGTCCTCCAACAGCTCCAGCACGTACTCCGCTTCGACCGCGGCAAAGCCGCCGACGAACACCGGGATGTCCGTTGTTCCACCGGTAGCATTTTTCAGCTGGCGGGAAAAAATGGGGCCCAGCAGGCGGTCATCCGCGGACACGTCGCGGCGCTCGGCGGCGATGTAACCCACCTTCCAGCCGACCACGCGGTCATCCCAGGCGGCGATGGCCAGGTCCTGCACCTGGTAGGCGCCTACCAGGGTGTCCGGGATGGTGCCCGGGAATGCGGCCAGCGACTGCCCGGCGCGGCGGGCGGTGGTGAAGGCCTGGGCGATCGCGGCCGCATCGTCCGGCGGCGGCGTCTGCCCATGTGTGCCGTGTTCGTTGCTCAAGAACGGTCTCCCTGTGTTTGTTGCACTGCCCATCGACAGCGTCTGCAGGAGGTGTATATGGTAAACCGGTGTCATCGTGCAAGCCGCAGCGCATCACGTGCTGCCACCGGATGCACCAGGCACCCTGTCCCCGTCCTGCCGGAGCCGTTGCCTGCCATGCGTCTGCGTCCTGTCATGCTGTTGTTCTGCGGGCTGTTGCTGGCCCTGCCGCTGACCACCTCCGCCGCGCCGCCGCGCGACAACGAACGCCCCGGCCAGGAGCTGGCCGGCGAACGGATCGCGCTGTGGCCGGCCGGGCAGGTGCCGGGTGAGCAGGGACCGGTGCGGCCGGCACGGGTGGTCGAGCGCAGCCGTGATCCGGCGCAGCCCGACCGCTATGTCGACCAGATCGATGCGCCCTACCTGCTGGTGCATGCGCCGGCGCGGCCGAACGGGCGCGCACTGCTGGTCATTCCCGGTGGCGGTTACCAGCGCGTGGTGATCGACAAGGAAGACAGCGCCCTGGTGCCGGAGTGGGTGGACCGCGCCGGCTACACCCTGTTCGTGCTGCGCTACCGCCTGCCGCAGGCCGGCCGTGACCGCCAGGCCGCGCTGGCCGATGCGCAGCGTGCGCTGCGCGTGGTGCGCGGGCAGGCCGCACAGCGTGGGCTGGATGCTGGCAGCGTGTCGGTGATGGGCTTTTCCGCCGGCGGCCACGTCGCCGCGCGGCTGGCCACCGCCTTCGATGCCCCGGTGTACCCGGCGCGCGATGCGATCGATCGGTTGAGCGCACGGCCGGCGCGGGCGGTGCTGGTCTATCCGGTCATCGACATGGGCGCGCATGCGCACAGTGGCTCGCGCGGGCGCCTGCTGGGCGAACACCCGGATGCGGCGCTGGCCTCGCAGTATTCGATGCAGCAGCAGGTGCGCGCGGACATGCCGCCGACCCTGCTGATCCACGCCAACGACGACCGCGTGGTGAGTGTGCACAACAGCGAACTGATGGCCGCGGCACTGGCCGACGCCGGCGTTGAACACGAACTGCACCTGTTCGCCCACGGCGGGCATGGATTCGGCATGCGCGTGCCGCCGGGTTCCACCCTGGCGGCGTGGCCGATGCTGGCGGAAGCGTGGCTGGCGGCTGCGGGCACGGGGTGGGATGAGGGGTCAGAGCCCCTCTCCGGTGGCGAGGGGATCCGACCCCGGGGTAGCCGATGAACACCGCGCCGAACGATCTGCAGCGCCGCCGCTTCCTGCGCGACAGCGCGCGCTGGGCCTTGGCCACGGCCACCGTGGCATCACTGCCGGCGGCGCTGGCAGCACCCGGCCCGCGCGACGACACCCAGGTGCTGGCGCGGGTGCGCGGCGGGCGTGTGCGCGGCCAGCGCGAACAGGGCGTGCTGGTGTTCCGCGGCCTGCGCTACGGCGCGGACACGGCCGCCTACCGCTTCCAGCCACCGCGGCCCGAAGCGGCCTGGCGCGGCATCGCCGACGCACTGGAGTACGGCGCGGCGGCACCGCAGGGCGGCAGTGAAGGCCCGGGCAGCGAGGACTGCCTGTTCCTCAACGTGTGGACGCCGGCGCTGGATGCGCGCGCGCGGCGGCCGGTGCTGGTCTACATCCACGGCGGCGGCTTCAACAACGGCTCCGGCAGCGACCCGCTGTACGACGGCAGTGCGCTGTGCCGCCGTGGCGACGTGGTGGTGGTCACCCTCAACCACCGCCTCAATACCTTCGGCTACCTGTACCTGGGCGCGCTGGGCGACCCGCGCTACGCGGCATCCGGCAATGTCGGCCAGCTGGATCTGGTGCAGGCGCTGCAGTGGGTGCGCGAGCACGCTGCGGCGTTCGGTGGCGACCCGGGCAACATCACCGTGTTCGGCCAGTCCGGCGGCGGCGCCAAGATCGCCACACTGATGGCGATGCCGGCCGCGCGCGGCCTGTTCCAGCGGGCCTGGACGATGAGCGGGCAGCAGGTCACCGCCGCTGGCCCGCGCGCAGCCGCGCAGCGTGCGGCGGTGGCGATGGACGCAGTGCGCGCGCCGGATCTGGCCGCGCTGCTGCGCCTGCCCGCGGCCGATCTGCTGGCCGCGACGCGTGCCCGTGATCCCTCGCGGGTGGAGGACAGCGCCCTGTACTTCGGGCCGGTGCTGGATGAGGTGGTGCTGCCGGTGCATCCGTTCTGGCCGCAGGCACCGGCGCAGTCGGCGGCCATCCCGATGGTGATCGGCAACACCCGCGATGAAACCCGTGCCTTCCTCGGCAACGACCCGGGCAACTTCGCGCTGGACTGGACCACCCTGCCGGCGCAGCTGGAGAAGCAGCAGTTCGTCGATCTGCTGCCATCGGTGGTGATCGAGCATTACCGCCGCCTGTACCCGCACTACACGGCGTCGGAGGTGTTCTTCGCGGCCACCACCGCCGGGCGCTCCTGGCGTGGCGCAGTGGAGGAACTGGAAGCCCGTGCCCGCCAGCCGGCCACGGCGGCGCCCACCTGGGCCTACCAGCTCGACTGGCCCTCGCCGGTGCAGGAAGGGCGCCTGCGTGCCTTCCACACCCTCGACATTCCGCTGGTGTTCGACAACGCCGGCCTGCCCACGGCGCGCACCGGCGGCGGCGCGGATGCACGCGCGCTGGCCGCGACCATGAGCGATGCACTGGTCGCCTTCGCCCGCCACGGCAATCCCAACCACGCCGGGCTGGCGGACTGGGCGCCGTACACCCTGCCGCAGCGGCGCACGATGCTGTTCGACGTGCGCAGCCGCGGCGCCGATGACCCGCGCGGCGGCGAGCGCGAGCTCTATCAGCGCGTCCCCTTCCTGCAACGAGGTACCGCCTGAGATGCGCCCGCTGCCTGTTCTGCTGGCCCTGGCCGTGGTCGGCGCGGCCCACGCCGCCGTCGACCCGTCGATCAGCGACCGTCCCGCCCCCACGGCGATCCGCGCCAGCAAGATCGTGCTGGTGGGCGATTCCACCACCGCCGTGCAGGGCGGCTGGGGCCCGCGCTTCTGCGCCGACCACGTGACCTCGTTTGCCGCCTGCCTGAACCTGGCACGCGGTGGCCGCAGCACGTACAACTACCGCGCCGAGGGTTCGTGGGCCCTGGTCGAGGCGGAGATGCGCACGCCGGGTTATGCCGCCACCTGGGTGCTGATCCAGTTCGGCCATAACGACCAGCCGGGCAAGCCGGGGCGCTCGACCGACCTGCAGCAGGAGTTCCCCGACAACCTGCGCCGCTACGTGCAGCAGGTCCGCGCGGCCGGCGCGACGCCGGTGCTGCTGACCCCGCTGACGCGCCGCCAGTTCGTCGATGGCGTGCTGGTGGACGATCTGGCGCCCTGGGCCGACAGCGTGCGTGCGGTGGCGCGCGAACTGCAGGTGCCGCTGGTGGATCTGCATGCGCGCAGCCGCGCCCTGGTGCAGGCACTCGGGCCGGTGCCGGCGATGCGGCTTGCGCAGGCACCGGCGAGCCAGGCACAAGTGGCCAGCGCACTGGGCGGCACCACGGTGGGCGCCAGCCCGGGCCTGGCAGGCGCGCCGGCGGCGGTGCAGAACGCGGCACTGGAACCAATGGGCCAGGCCAAGCAGGCCTTCGATTACACCCATCTGGGCGACGAGGGCGCGCAGGTGTTCGCGACCCTGGTGGCCACGGAACTGGCCCGCGAGGTGCCGGGGATGCGCGCACTGCTGTTGCCTTGATGCGGCCAACGTCGGGATACGTCGGCCAATTGCGTCTAACGCTGTCGTACTTGGCCTTTCGGGCGCTGGCCGCACGACTGAAAACATTCTGTTAACCCGGCTCGCCTAGACTGGCTGGCATGGGAGCAGCATTCACATCATTGCCGTTCACGGGCCGGGATCGCCTGCTGGCGGCCATCGACGGCGCGGTCTGCCTGGCCGACCCGCCGTTGATCACCCACGCGCTGCAGAAGGTGCTGCGCGAGGCCATCATCGATCCGCTCATCGAACTGCCCGCCTGCGTACGCCGCCCGGTGGACGGCCATTACGCGCGCCGCGAACTGCACCGCAGCCCGACCCTGGGCTACAGCGTCATCGCCATGTGCTGGGGCCCGGGGCAGGGCACGCCGCTGCACGACCACGATGCGATGTGGTGCGTGGAAGGGGTCTGGCAGGGCGAACTGATCGTCACCCCGTATGCGCTGCTGGAACGGCAGGGCGAACGCCACCGCTTCGCCGCGCAGGAGGCGCTGTACGGCTACCGCGGCAGCGCTGGCAGCCTGATCCCGCCGCACGAGTACCACACGCTGCGCAACGCCAGCGATACCGACGTGGCGGTGTCGGTGCATGTGTACCAGGGCGTGATGGAACGCAGCGCGGTGTTCGATCCGCTCGACGATGGCTGGTACCAGCGCCGGGTGAAGATGATGGAGACCGACGCGGCCTGACGTCGCGCATGCGCATCGCTCTCCGTAGAGTCGAGCTTGCTCGACTGCGCTTTGCAGGGCACCAACAACAGTCGAGCAAGCTCGACTCTACGCAGGCGAGGCAGCGGCACTCCCATCAACGCGGCACGTCGGCCACGTTGTTCAACCGGGTCACTTCCTCGCCGTCATCGGCCAACGCCACGCGCACGCGCAGGCCGCTGCGGTCACCGGCGGGCAAGGGCAGCGACACCACCACCGTCTTCGGCTGCAGGTCGGCCGGTGCGGCCAGCGCCGGCACCTCGGTGCGCGCGATCTCGCGGCCACGTGCGTCTTCCAGCACGGCCACGCCCACGCCGCTGCCGGCATGGCCCAGGCTGTGCACGGTCACGTGCACCTGGCGCCCGTCCACCCGCACATCGCCGCGACCGATGCCCAGGTCCGCGCGCATTTCCACCGGCGTACCGGCGGTGATCCGCTCGAACTCGAACACTTCGGTGCGGCCCGGTCGGAACTGCATCGGCACCGAGACACTGGTCTCCAGCTGCACGCTCCGTTCGGTGGCGGTGCCGTCGATGCGGCCATCACCATCGGCGTCCACGCCGCTGCGCACGCGCCAGGTGCCGCTGGCCACGTTCCAGCCGGTCATGTCGGCGGCGATGGTGCGCGTGCCCAGGTTGTGGCTGGTCACGGTGAAGCGTTCGCGTGACGGCGCGTGCACCAGCAGGGCCACCTGTTCGGCGGCGCCGTCGCGGTCGAAGCGCCAGCTGACGGTGTGGCCGGGCCAGCTCTGGTTGCGCTTCAGCGCGATGCCGCCCAGGCGGGCGCGCTGCAGGAACTCGCTGGGCGCTTCCACGCGGTCGGACCACCAGTGGCCCTCGGTGTTCATGTAGGCGCGCTGCACCTTGACCTGCAGGCCGTCGGCGTGCAGCGCGTCGATGTACTTCGTATCACCGCTGGCCTGCCACGCCATCAGGCTGGCGAAACCGGTCTTTCCAGCATCGGCGTCGGCGGTCAGCAGCGGGTACCACTCCTGCTGCCTGCCCAGCACGTCTACATAGTTCTCGCCGAGGTTGGCCAGCGCGCCCGGCCCGCCACGCGCCACGCGGTAGTCCAGCGCCTGCAGGTACTTCGCATCACCGGTCCAGCGCCACGCCGCCCAGAAGGTGTGCATCGTGTCGCCGCCGCCGGAGCCGTTGTTCAGCTCGCCGCCACGGGTGGCACCGGTGGCCCAGTTGATCTCGTTGGGCAGGGTGAAGCGGCCCTTCCCGTCAGTGCCCGCGTGGGCCAGGTAGCCATCGGCCAGGCCGATCACCAGTTTCCGGCCGGTCGCATCAGCGTTGTACTGGCCCAGCAGGAACGCCGGGTGCAGCACCGGGAACGAATAGGGCTTCTGCCACTGCCAGTTCGGTTCGCGGTAGACCTTGTTGCCACCAAACCAGTTGCTGGAGAACAGCAGGTTGCCCTGCGGGTTGCGCAGGATGATGCGCTCGTCGAACGCTTTCACCGTTTCCATCAGGCGCTCCAGCGTCAACGGGTCGCCCCAGTTGAGGTAGAGCATGGCGCTGTTGGTGTTGATGCCTTCCTCGTAGGAATGCAGCTCGTCGGTTTCGATCGTGCTCAGGCCGTTGCTGAACATGCCATTGCGGTACACCGCATCGGACAGCGCGGTCAGCGAGGCATTCAGCCGGTCCGGCTGCACGCCCATCAGGGCCAGCCCCGGCCACTGCTGGGTCAGGTCGGAATCATCGGAAATGCCGCCGCCGAAATCGCCATAGGCCACCTGGCGCTGGTCGATCCACCAGTCGACGAACTGCCGCACCTGGGCCAGGTCCTGCACCTGGTTGAACGCCCACGCCGGTACGCCCGTGGGCACGGCCGGTGCGGTGTAGGGCGGGCGGCCCTGGCTGTTGTAGCTGATGTAGTTCCAATACAGGCGGCCAAGTTCGTGGTCCGGGTCCACCCGCAGCAGATCGCTGAGGTCGGCGTACACGCGCGCATACAGGCGCTGGCGCTTGGAGGTGGTGTGCTCCTCCACCAGGAAGCCCCAGTTGTCGCGCACCTGGTTGAAGCGGTCGGCGACGTGCTCCTTCAGCGCGTCCGCGCGCGGCTTGAACACCAGGCGGATCTGCGCGCCATCCAGCGCGGCGGCATCGAAGCCCGGCGCGGCCGAGGCGATGCTCAGCCACAGGCTGTCCGGGGTGAGGATGCGGTCACGCAGGTCCAGCCAGAGCGTGCGTGCCTGCCCCGGCTGCACCGACACCGAAACGTCGATCATGTCGCGCGCCGGCCAGATCGGGTCCTTGATGCGGATGTTCAGCGGGATCAGGCCTTCGTGGGTAGCCGGCAGGTCCAGCGCGGGAATATCGATGGCCACGCCATCCAGGCCGTCGTGCATGTTTTCCCAGCTGTAGGCCCAGCTGCGGATCAATGGCTGGTTGGCCGGCGCATCGCCCACGCCGGAGGGAATCAGCACGTGCACGATCGGCCGCAGCTGCGCTGGCAGGGTGTCGGGGCTGCGGCGGCGCGAACCGGCGCCCTTGGGCAGGGCCATCACCGTGCTGCGCTCGGCCACCGGGAAGCGGCCATCGATGTAATGCCGCAGCGCCTCCAGGTTGGTGTAGTCGGGCAGCGCCTGGCTGTCGATCACGTAGGCCTGCTTCACCGTGCCTTCCGGTTCGGCGCCTTCGCTCACGTTGTAGGCCCAGATTTCCTGGATCGGCGTTTCCTGTTCGACGTTGCTGAAACGCAGCACGCCGCCCTGCTGCGCGGGAATGTCCTGCACGCTGCGCACCACGCCGCGCGGGCGCGTGGCCAGCACCTGCGTGGCGTGGGCAGCGTCGGCGCCGTGGGCCAGCGTGCCGAAGGCCGCACCGCGGATCTCCATGCGGTTCACCGTCTCGCCGGCCGGCAGGGTCAGGTCCAGGTGCTGGCCGCTTTCCACGTAGGTGTTCCAGTCCGGCAGCTGGAAATAGTCGTTGCGGCCGGGCAGGCGCGAGCGGTTGTAGACGCCCGGCCAGGTGGTTTCGGCGATGCCATCGGTGGCCTTCCACATCCATGCCTTCAGGTCACGGGTGTCGGCAAACTCGATCTTGCGGATGCGCGTGCCGGCCGATGCCAGCGCCGGCGGTGCCACACCTTCCCAGCCGAAGCGATGGCGCCAGGCACGCTCGTCGGTGGCCGCTGCCACCGCGCTGGCCGGGGCCTTGCCGCCCGCCAACGCCTGCACGGCAGGGCCATCGAGCATGCGGTCGTAGACGCGGATGTGCTGGAAATCGCTGCCGCGCAGGAAGTTGTAACGGCTCTGCACCTGGTAGGGCGCCATCACCCGTCCGGCCAGGCCGAGCTGGTCCAGCGCCGCATCGTAGTCACCGGTGGCCTGTGCACGCGCCACTTCGCGGCCATCGACGAACAGGCGCACGCCCTGGTCCTCGTCCCAGGCAAAGGCGAGGTGCAGCCACTGCTCCGGCCGCGGCGGCGTATCCATGCGGAACGACACGCGGCTGCGTGCGAGGTTGGCATCGGTGACGAACGCATCGAAGCCGTGGCCGTTCCAGTCGATGCGCAGCCATGCCATGTCCCAGCTGCTGTGGTCGGCATAGCCGACGCGGAAGATCACGAACGGCGCTTCGCCCACCGCGTAGCGCGGACGCCAGTCGAAGGCGAGGGTGCCACGCTGGGCCTGAATGTTGCCGGGCGCATCCCAGGCCAGCACGCCATCGTCTTCCCACTGGATGGCCTTGCCGCGTGCACCGTCATCGACCACCGCCGCCTTATCGCGGAAGTTCGGCACCGCTTCGCCCTGCGCCGTCACGGCGGTAAGCCCCTGGTTGGCGTCGACGTGGAACAGCAGCGTCGGCGACGGTGCGGCCAGCGCGGGCAGCGCGGTGGCCAGCGACAGCGCGGCCACCAGCAGGCGGCGGCGCGGGCGGCACAGCGGGGTGGGGGCAGAAGCGGTACGGTGCATGGAACCTTCCTTTCAGCAGCATTCGACGGTGCAGCGGCATGGCGGCGGTGCGGTACGGCGGGACAGGGTGCGTGCTCAGAACTTGTAGCGCAGCCCCAGGTAGTACTGGCGCCCGGTGTGGGTGTAGCGATCGGGCAGTGACAGGGCCGAATCGACGAAGCGCTCGTCGGCGCTGTCCAGCAGGTTGATCGCCTCGAAGCTGACGGTCAGCTGCTTGTTGAACTTCCAGGACATGTTGAAATCCACGTTCTCCACGCTGTACTTGCCGGTGACATCGGCGGTGGCGTACTGGTTGCCGTCCAGGTCCCAGACGTTCTCCTGGGTCAGGATCTGGTTGATGTAGGCATCGCGGTAGCTGGTGGATACGCGTGCGCTGAAGCGGCCGTCGTCGTAGTACAGGGTGGCGTTGTACGAGTTCGGCGACAGGTTCAGCAGGTCGTTCTCGGTATAGGTGGTGATGATGGTGTCGCCGCTGCCGGAACTGAAGAGGTATTTGATCTTCGAGTCGACGTGGGTGTAGTTCAGCTGGATGCCGAAGTTCTTCCAGAAGCCGGGCAGGAAACTGAAGGGCTGCTGGTAGGTCAGCTCGTAGCCCTTCAGCGGGCCACCCGGGGTGTTGAAGTAGCTCTGCACGTTGAACAGCGTGTTCGGGCTGAAGCCCGCCGGCAGCAGGTCCAGCGAGTAGCCCATGTCGCCCCAGGTGGTCAGCAGGCGGGTGCGCTGCACGTAGGTTTCGATGTCCTTGTAGAACACCGCCGCCGACAGCAGGGCACCTTCCTGGAAGTACCACTCCGCGCTCAGGTCGTAGTTGGTGGAGCGGAACGGATCCAGCTTCGGGTTGCCCAGGTTGATCGAGTAGTAACGGTCCTCGTCGAGGAAGCTGGTCGGGCCGCCGCTGACGCTGGGCGACAGGTTGGACAGGGTCGGCCGGGCCATGGTCTTGGCCGCACCGAAGCGCAGCACCACGCTGTCGGTCAGGTCCCAGGCCAGGTTCAGCGAGGGCAGCCAGTCGTCATAGCGGTGCCCGACGGTGGTGGCCACCAGCAGGCGCTCGCCGGCATCGGCGGTGGCGCTGGCCACGCCCAGGAAGGGTTCGCATGCCGCCGACAGGTCGCTGCTGCTTGCCGCCTGGCACGGTGCATAGCCACTGGCATCGATCTCGGTGCGCACGTAGCGCAGGCCGAGGTTGCCGCGGAACGGGCGGTCCCAGAGTTCGGTGTTGAAGTCCAGCTGCAGGTAGCTGGCGTAGCTCTTCTCGGTCACGTCGAAGTTGTTGTTCGATGCACCGAAGTGGCCGACGCCGGCCAGGCGGTAGTCGCCGCCGAGGGTGCCGGTGTTGCAGTTGCAGTAGATGTCCAGCAGCTCGGCGATGCGGTTGAAGTCGGGGATCAGCCAGCTGCCCGGGGTGCTGCCGTCCAGGCCCTTGCCGAAACCATCGAGGCTGGTGGACAGGTCGCCCACGCCGACGCCATCGGGCAGCGCCTGCGACATGCGGCCATAGCTGATGTTGCGGTACTCCTGCGTGCGCATGCCGTAGTCCTTGTAGGCCAGGCCGCCGCGCAGGGTGAAGGTGGGCGACACGTTGAACGTCAGGTCGACCTTGGCGGTGTCGAAGCTGTTGTCGACGTACTGCGGGTTCAGGCGCACTTCGCTGATGTTGCCGCCGCGCGCGGTGCCGTTGGCGTTCACCGGCGCGGTGCCGTAGCCCAGCCATTGCCACGATGCCGCATCACCCAGGGCAAAGGGGAAGGTCATCGACGGCATGCTGGCGCCGTTGCGCATGTCCAGCACGAAGCCATCCAGGTTGCTATTGTCGAAGCTGACCATGGAAAACACCGGCCGCTCGAAACTGGATGAGGAGTGGCCAACCAGTGCGTCCAGGCGCACGGCATCGTTGAAGCGGTGCTCGAAGTTCAGGCTGGCCTGCTTGAACTCGGTGCTTTCCTCGATGGCGGTCGATTCGGTGCGGAAGTCGACGTTGTCGAACACGCCGTAGACCAGCCGGTTCTGCGCATCCACCTGCGCCTCGCGCACCACGATCTGGGTCTTGCCGCCGTACTGCGCGGTGCGATGCAGGTTGGCGCCGATCGAGTCCTCGCGCTGGTCCTTGTCCAGCTTCGAGTACATCAGGTCGAGGTTGAGCAGGCTGTCGGGGCTGAAGCGGAACTGCAGCGCGCCGGTGACGCCCAGCCGCTCGATCTCATGCTCGGTGCGGATGTAGCGCGGGTAGCGCGGGATCCACGCATTGGTGGCGGTCTCGTAGGCGGCGATGTTCTCTGCCGTCGCGTCGGGGCGGTCGATGCCGGTGCCGCAGTGGGTGGCGTCGATGCCGTAGCTGCCCCAGCCGTTGCTGCGCGCCTGGTTGGCGGCGCTGCCGACGCCCTGCGCGGTTTCATTGGCGGCCGGGTTGCGCGGCGTCTGCGGGTCATAGCCGGCCGGGCTGCAGAAGCCGTAGGTGCCGTTGTTGGCGGCCGTGGCCTGGTTGGAGTTGCGGTAGTTGCCGTGCTCCCAGCGCACCGGGTTGTAGCCTTCCTCGAAGATCGTGCGCTTGCTCCACGCCGCCGACACCAGCGCACCGAAGCGGCCGTCGGCCCAGGTATTGCTCAGCAGCGCCGACACGCGCGGGTCCTTCGAGCGCGACAGTTCGTTGTAACCGTATTGGCCATTGAGCGAGGCCTGGAAACCATTGAAGTCGAACGGCCGCGACGCGCGCAGGTCGACGGTGGCGCCGAGCGAACCTTCGTCCATCTGCGCCGACTGGGTCTTGTTGACCTTGACCCGGCTGAACAGTTCGGAGGCGAAGGTGTTGAAGTCGAAGCCACGGCTGCGGTTGACGCCGGTGCTGCCGCTGCCGGCGGTGGACAGCGCTTCCAGGCCGTTGATGCGCACGCGGGTGAAATCCGAACCGAGGCCGCGCACGGAAATCTGCTGGCCCTCGCCGCCTTCGCGGTCGATGGAGACACCGGCAATGCGCTGCATCGACTCGGCCAGGTTCAGGTCGGGGAACTTGCCGATGTCCTCGGCGTAGATCGCATCGACCTGCTCGACGCTGTAGCGCTTTTCGTCCAGCGATTGCTGCAGGCTTTCGCGGTAGGTCGCCTTGACCTCCACCTTGTCCAGGTCGACCGCATCGGCGGCGGCCGCTTCCGGCGTCTGTTGTGCATGCGCGGCGTGGCTCAGCGCCAGTCCGATCGACAGGGCAAGCACGGTGAGCGGCGCGCGGCCGCAGTGAAGCGCGAGCGACGAATCCATCTGTAATCCCCTCCCAGGGTGTCCTCAAGCGTTGCGAAGGCGTTCTAGCGTGCGTACCGGCCTCCTCCGGTACGACGCAGGTGCAACGACTTGCTGACACCGCGGGTCACGCGTGAACGTAACAAAGCGCATGGCGCGCGGCATCTTGCGCCGCAGCAGCTGCAGCGGCGTTTCTTCGTTGCACTCGAAGTGCGGCGGCGTGCTGCCACGCCGCCGCGTCGGCGGTCAGAACTTGTAGCGCACGCCCAGCAGGAACTGGCGGCCGGTTTCGGTGTACTGCAGCGGCAGCTGGCCGGTGGTGGGCGAGTACACCCACTCATCCGAGGCTTCGTTGGTCAGGTTGATGCCTTCCAGGCTCAGTTCCAGCTGGTCGCTGATGCGATAGCGGATGGACGCATCGAGGACGGTGGTGCCGGTCATGCCGTGGTAGCCGTCCAGGTTGAAGCCGGTTTCCTGGCCGGGCGCCTGGGTGAGGTAGTCGCTGCGGTTGGTGGCCGAAACGCGGCCCGACCAGGCATCGCCTTCGTAGAACAGCGTCGCGTTCCACGCGTTCTTCGAGGTGCCGGTCAGCTGGTTCTTCATCACCGCTGCACCCGCGCCATTGACGTACTGGATGCTGGTGTCGACCCAGGTGTAGTTCAGCTGCACGCCCAGGTTGGACCACTTGCCGGGCAGGAAGGTGAAGGGCTGGGTGTAGTTGGCTTCCACGCCATACAGTTCGCCGCCGGGGGTGTTGAGCGGGATGCTGAAGGTGAAGTCGTCGTTGACCGAAGCGCCGGTGCCGTCGAGCAGGCTGGCCGGCAGGCCGCTGCTGGAATACGGGCGCACTTCGCGGGTGGTCTGCACGAACGAGTCGATGTCCTTGTAGAACAGGCCGATGCCGGCCATCGCACCTTCGGCGAAGTACCACTCGAAGCTCATGTCCACGTTGGTGGCGCGGAACGGATCGAGGTTGGGGTTGCCGCCAGCCACGGTGCGCGCACCGCCGGCCACGGCCACGGTCACGCCCGGGGTCAGGTTGCCCAGGCCCGGGCGGCTCATCACCTTGGCCGCACCCAGGCGGATCAGGAAGTCCGGGGTGATCTCGGCCACCAGGTTGAACGAGGGCAGGGTGTCGTTGTACTTGCGGTTGGTGGTGGCATCCACCAGCACGCCGCCGACCGTGGCCGCGCCGCTGGAGGTCTGCTCGGTCTGCACATAGCGCACGCCGAAGTTGCCCGACAGCGGGATGGCGCCGAGGTCGGTGGAGAACTCACCCATCAGCCAGACGCCGCGGTCCTTCTCTTCGACGCTGCGGCTGTTGTTCGCGCGCGGTGCGACGGCGAAGGTGCCGCTGTTGCTGTAGATGTCCAGCAGGTCGGCGATGGCACCCAGGTTGGGCACCACCCAGTTCGACGGCGAGCCGTTGATGCCCTTCAGGCCAGCCTGGCTGGTGAGGTCGGCCGGCACGATGCGGCTGCCGTTGGCGATCACCGGCACCGCACCTTCGCTGGTGCGGCGCAGCTCCAGCGTGCTGAAGGTGTAGTCCTTGGCCAGCACGCCGCCCTTCAGGCGGAAGCCGGGGCTGAGGTTCCAGTTGAAGTTGACTTCGGCGGTGTCGAAGTCGTTGTCCACGTACTGCGGGCGCAGGCGGATCTCGGCCAGTTCCCAGCCATTGGGATTGGTGGGGTCGATGCCGTAGTTGATGATCGGCGCCCGGCTGTTGCCACGGTAGTCGTAGCTGTAGCCGTCCACATCGTACTTGTCCATGATGATGGTGGTCTGCACCGGGTTCTCGTGCGCCGAGCGCGAGATGCCGACCTTGCCGGTCATCTGGAAATCATCGGTGAAGCGATGATCGAAGTTCAGGCTGACCTGCTTGAACTCGGTGTTCCATTCGTCGTGGCGGTTCTCGGTGCGCAGGTCGACGTTGTCGAACTCGCCGTACAGCAGCGCGTTGTTGCGGATCTCACCGTTGCGCACGATGGTTTCCGGCTTGCCGTCGCGGTCGGGGCGGCGGTTGGCGCCGGTGGCCGAGTCGCGGTTGCGGCTGAAGGAGATCGCTTCGATGTAGTGCTCGTCGCGCGTGGCGTCGATCTTCGAGTACAGCGTGTCGAGCGAGATCTCGGTGCGGTCGGAGGGCTTCCACTGCAGCGAGCCGGTCACGCCCAGGCGCTTCTGCTGGTGTTCCATCTGCACGTAGCGCGGGAAGCGCGGGTGGTAGACATCGGCACTGCGCGCGGCGGTGAAGGGCGAGGCCGCACTGAAGCCACCGTTGCTGGGGCCGTTGGCCCAGCGGCCGGTGTTGGAACCTTCCTCCAGCGCCTGGCGCTCGGAGTAGGCCACCGACAGCAGCGCGCCGAAGGTGCCATCGGCGAAGGTGTTGGAGATCAACGCGGCCAGGCGCGGGTCGGCCTTCTCGGCCATCTGGTTGTAGCTGGCCTGGCCACTGGCCACGAAGGTGAAGCCGTCGTAGTCGAACGGGCGCGCGGTACGCAGGTCGACCGTTGCGCCCAGCGAGCCTTCCTCGACGTCGGCCGAGGCGGTCTTGCGCACCACCATCTGCGAGAACAGGTCCGAAGCGAACACGTTGAAGTCGAAGCCGCGGCCGCGGTTGGTGCCGCCGCTCTGGTCGCCGGCGCCGACGGTGGTCAGCGCTTCCATGCCGTTGATGCGCACGCGGGTGAAGTCCGGGCCCAGGCCACGCACCGAGATGTTGCGGCCTTCACCGGCCTCGCGGGTGATGACCACGCCCGGGATGCGCTGCAGCGACTCCGCCAGGTTCAGGTCCGGGAACTTGCCGACATCCTCGGCCACGATGGCATCGACCACGCCGGCCTCGCCACGCTTGATGTCCAGGGCCTTCTCGACGCTGGCGCGGTAGCCGGTGACGTTGACCGTATCCAGGTTGGTGGCGCTGGGCGCCTCGCTCTGCTGCTGGGCGGCGGCACCCGCCGAAAGGGCCAGGCTGACCGCCATGGCCAGCAAGGTAACCGGTGTCTTTTTTGCGTGGTTCCGAGAATGCATGCCTTTCCCCTCTCCCAAAGGTCTGGTCTCGCGAGTGTTTCAGCGGAATGACACCGCTGGTCAGAGCCGACGGTAGCAGCACGTTCCCTCTGCGGCATCTTGCACCGCAACAGACCTGTAATGTCTCCAAGACGCTTGCGGGACAATGCTTCCGACAGTTTGGTAGGCTGTGTGCACGGCCGGTCGGTTTCGCGATGACACCGATGGTCAACCGCCACGCGGCTGCGTGGCGCGATTCCACGCCGCCCAGCAGTACCCGCTGGCGGCCAGCGTAAGGGAGCGGAAATGGGTCGTGTCGTATGTTTCGGGGAATTGCTGCTGCGCCTGGGGGCGCCCGGTCACGAACTGCTGATGCAGTCGCCGCAGCTGCAGGTACACGTGGGTGGGGCCGAAGCGAACGTGGGTGTCTCGCTGTCCCGCTTTGGACATGAGGTGGCCATGGTCAGCACCGTCGCCGGCAACGCGCTGGGCGCCCACGTGCTGGGTGAACTGCGCCGGCACGGGGTCGACACGCGCAGCGTGCGGCAGGACCCGGACGGGCGCATGGGCCTGTACTTCCTCACCACCGGCGCGGTGCAGCGTGCCAGCGAAGTGGTCTATGACCGCGCCGACTCGGCCTTCGCGCACAGCACCGCCGCCGACTACGACTGGCCGGTGCTGCTGCAGGGCGCGCAGTGGCTGCACCTGTCCGGGGTCAGCCCGGCGCTCGGCCCGGACGTGGCCCAGGCCACCCTGGCGGCGGCGCGTGCGGCGCGCGAGCTGGGCGTGCGCGTGTCCTTCGATTGCAACTTCCGGCCCAAGCTGTGGCAGCGCTGGGGCGGCGATGCGCAGGCGATCCTGCACGCGCTGTTCGCCCAGGCCGACATCGTCTTCGCCGATTACCGCGATATCGAAGTGATCCTCGGCCAGCGCTTCGAGCAGGCCGACGTGGTGGCCAAGGTCGAAGCCGCCGCCGCCGCCGCGTTCGCCGCATTCCCGCAGCTGCAGTGGATGGCCTGCACCCAGCGCCAGGCCCTCAGCGTGGACCACCACGCCCTGGGCGCGCTGCTGCTGGGCCGCGACGGCACCCGCGCGCAGGCACCGGTGCGCCAGCTGCAGGGCATCGTCGACCGCATCGGCGGTGGTGATGCATTCGCCGCAGGCATCCTGCATGGCATCCTGTCCGGCTTCGATGCCGACGCCACCGTGCGTTTCGGCCTGGCCGCCGGTGGTCTGAAGCACTCCATCCCCGGCGATTTCAACCCCGTCAGCGAAGCTGACGTACTGGCCCTGGTGGGCGAGGAGCGATTCGATGTCCGGCGCTGATCCGCGCGTACGTGCGGTACTGAAACTTGCACCGGTGATTCCGGTGTTCACCCCTGATGACATCGACGATGCGGTGCAGGTGGCCCAGGCGCTGTTCCGTGGCGGCCTGCCGGTGATCGAGGTGACGCTGCGCACGCCGCGTGCGCTGGACGCGATCAAGGCGATGGTCGAGGCCGTGCCCGACGCCGTGGTGGGCGCAGGCACGGTGCTGACGCCGGCGCAGATGGAGGCCGCCAAGGCAGCCGGTGCGCGCTTCGCGGTGTCGCCCGGTGCGACGCCGACGCTGTACGCCGCCGCGCGCGACGCCGATCTGCCGTACCTGCCCGGCGTGGCTACCGGTTCGGAACTGATCCTCGGCCTGGAGCACGGCCTGGACACGTTCAAGTTCTTCCCGGCGGTGCAGTCCGGCGGTGCGCCGCTGCTGTCGGCGTGGCACGGCCCGTTCGCCGATGTGCGCTTCTGCCCGACCGGTGGCATCAGCGCGCAGACCGCGCCGCAGTTCCTGCACCTGCCCAACGTGCTGTGCGTGGGCGGTTCGTGGCTGACCACGGCCGCGCTGATGCAGTCGCGCGACTGGGACAGCATCGAGCGCCTGGCCCGCGAAGCAGCGGTGCTGGCCGGCTGACCGGGCTTCGGTAGCGTCGAGCCATGCTCGGCGGCTGCTCTCCGTAGAGTCGAGCTTGCTCGACTGGCTTCTGGCAAAAAGCAGTCGAGCAAGCTCGACTCTACGCTGCCTTGATCCATTGATCAGGATCAAGGCAGCGCCAACGCCGCCCCTGCATGCTCTCCCTCAAGCGGAGGGCATCGCCTTCCGCGAGTTCGGCACGCCACGGGCATCGACGCCCGGTGCCATGTCCGGGGGCGGGCATGGCGCTGGAATCTTCGATACCCGAGGCCTCTGCCACACAGCCATTGCCATGCGGCATGGCTGGCGGACCGGACCCGCCGCAGTTCCCCGGCCATGACGGGCGTGGGGCACTTCGTGGCCGTGGGAGGCGGGTCGGGCACGCCAACATTGCGAATCCGCCTGCGCGTGGCCGCCGCTCCGTTTCCCTCTCCCACGGATGCGGCGGCCATGCCGCTCCTGTGCACGCTGCGCCGTACAATGCGCACATGCCCGAGATGCTCAAGACCGCTTTCCTGTCCGTCGTCGCCCTGATCGGCGCGCTGCTCGCGCTGGCCCTGGTCAGCAGTGCCGGCGGCTGGCTGCCGTCGTTGTTCGGCCTGCACCCCGGCAGCGAAGCGCAACTGGGCTGGGACCTGGCCTTCACCGTGCTCGGCGGCATCGCCGGCATCGCCTTCGCCACCTACTACGCACCGTGCTGGCCGCGTGCGCATGGCACGTCCATCTGGACGCTGCTGGTGGTCGGCAGCGGCTACGGCCTGTGGGTGATGGGCGGTGATTTTCCGCGCTGGTTCGCCATCTCCCTGCTGGTGTCGCTGCCGCTGCAGCTGCTCGGTGGCTGGTGGTTCGGTCGTCGTCCGTCCCGCAGCGCAACACAGGCTTAACAATTCCCCCCTAGGCTCGGTGCCCGCCGAAGGTCGGCAACGCGGCGCAGGGGCCTGCACCCACGGATAAAGGGGCAGGCGCGGCGTAAGACACCACAGGGAACCGGGAAATCATCCGATGCGTTACCAGAACCGGGAGGCTGCCGCTGCGGCCCCCCATGCGAAGCTTTTGTCCCGCGCCGTGCATGCGGTGCTGATCGGCGGCCTCGCCGTGCTGCCCATCGATGCAATGGCTGAAGAAGCCGCCGATGGCGATACCCGCGAACAGCTGCAGCAGCTGGACACCGTCACGGTCTCTGGCAGTTATGCCAAAAGCCTGGAACGCGCCGTCGACCTCAAGCGCGCCAACATCGGCTTCTCCGATTCGATCGTCGCCACCGACGTGGCCGACTTCCCCGAGCAGAACCTGGCCGAAGCGCTGCAGCGCATGCCGGGCGTGACCATCGAGCGCAACAAGGGCCTGGGCAGCAAGGTCAGCGTGCGTGGCCTTCCCAGCGAGTTCACCCTGGTGTCCATCAACAACCTCGCCACCGCCTCGGGCAGTGGTGGGCGCGACGTGCAGTTCGACATCTTCGCCGCCGACGTCGTGCAGACGGTGACCGTGCAGAAGTCGCCGACCGCAGCCGACGAGGAAGGTGGCATCGCCGGTTCGGTCTACATCGAGACGGCCAAGCCGTTCGACTTCCCCGAGCCCAAGTTCAGTGCCTCGGCCGAAGCCTCGCACAACTCGATCAACGGCAAGATCGATCCGAAGATCTCCTTCCTCGCCAGTGACACCTGGGGCGACTGGGGCGGCCTGGTGTCGTTCTCCAAGGCCAAGCGCACCAACCGCACCGACTCCAACTCGGGCATCAACTTCCGCCCGATGGGCCGCTTCCTGGAAGCGTCGGGCACGCGCGGTTCGCAGGCCGCCGCCGTGCTGGCACGTGATGCCGGCATCGTCGTGCAGGACCGCATGGACAAGGACGAGACCAGCCGCATCATCTTCCAGGACAAGGTCGGCGACCGCGTCTACCTCAACGAGCAGGACCAGTGGGGCGCCACCGCTTCGCTGCAGTTCAAGCCCAGCGATACCTTCTCGCTCAGCTTCGATGCGATGTTCGGCGGTTATGACACGCACGAGGACGAGTACGATGCCGCGGCCTACTCGGCATCCAGCCGCAGCACCCTGGACCGCATCTACGACTACGACAACACCACGCTGGGCGACTACGGCATCACCGTGCTGAAGGACGTGGCCTACACCGCCACCCAGCACGAGATCCTCAGCAAGGAACGCAACGCCAACACCGACTACCGCCAGTTCAGCAGCAAGCTGGACTGGAAGGTCGGCGGCTGGGACATCGACGCGCTGGTCGGCTATTCCGGTGCGCGCAAGGATTCGGACTACGCCAACCTCAAGCACGTGGCCTACGCACCGTCGCGCACGCGCTGGACCAGCAACGGCGGCGAGACCGTGCCCAGCACCACCGGTGGTTTCGACATGTACAACGCTGCGGACAAGTACCTGTTCGAAGCGTACGAAACCGAGCTGGAGAAGGTGAAGGATGACAAGTACGCCGCGCAGCTCGACCTGCGCCGGCAGATGAACCTGGCCTTCTTCCCGGCGTTGAGCGGCGTGCAGTTCGGCGCGCGCTACACCGACAAGACCAAGGAACGCGAGTTCGGCAGCGGCAAGATCCAGGGCCCGACCGCCGGCAGCGCCGCGTGGGTGAATACCCGCACGCTGGCCGACAGCAACCCGGTGTGGATCAGCCAGCTGGCCCCGGGCGGCGCCTATCGCCCGAGCGACCTGGACTGGCAGCAGGTGTCCAACGCCTATGCGCGTGCCACGTTCCGCTACCCGGGCTATGAAACCCCGATCGATCCGGGCCAGTACTACGAAGTGAAGGAAAAGACCCTGGCGCTGTATGCCATGGCCGACTTCTACTTCGATATCGGCGCCGTGCCGGTGTACGCCAACCTGGGCGTGCGCTCGATCGACACCGACGTCGATTCGGCCGGCTTCCACCCGGTGCAGAACGCCGACGGCAGCAACGGCTATACGCCGTCGCCGATCTCCAGCAGCGGCGACTACAGCAAGATCCTGCCCAGCTTCAACATGACCGCCGAGATCGCCGACGGCCTGGTGCTGCGCGGTGCCGCTTCGGAAACGCTGATGCGTCCGTCGCTGACCGACATCGCCTACCGCCGCACCGTCAGCTGGAGCAGCTTCCGCTTCATGGACGGCAACCCGGCGCTGAAGCCGACCACCGCCAAGCAGTGGGAAGTGGGCCTGGAAAAGTACCTGCAGAACGGTGGCCTGCTGGCCGCGTCGTACTTCTCCAAGAAGATCGACGGCGTGGTGCGGCAGTCGCTGACCGGCATCGTGCCGAACGTCGAGAAGCTCAACGCCAACGGTTCGCTGGACGGCTACTACGACTTCGAGGTCTACCAGCCGGTCAACGCCGACGGTTCCTACAAGGTGACCGGCGTGGAGCTGGTCGCGCAGCTGCCGCTGTCGATGCTGCACCCGGCGCTGGAAGGCTGGGGCATCAATGCCAACTACACCCAGCTGGACAACTCGCTGACCGGTGCCTCGGACCTGGATATCCCGACCCCGCCGGAAGGCCTGGCCGAGAAGGCGTACAACTTCACCCTGTACTACGAGAACGACCGCTTCAGCGCGCGCGCCTCGTACAACTACAAGGACAAGTACGTCGAGTACATCCACCTGAACATGTATCCGGTCTACCGCGATGCCTATGGCCAGCTGGATGCCTCGATCGGCTTCCGCCTCAATGACACCTGGAAGCTGAACCTGGAAGCGATCAACCTGCTGGACGAGAAGACCAGCGGTTACACGATCGACAAGGCGTTCCCGACCCAGTACGAGTTCTCCGGACGCCGCGTCACCTTCGGCATCCGCGCGGACTTCTGATCCACGCTGCATTGATCTGGTAGCGCCGGGCCGTGCCCGGCGACACGCAACGTATCCGCGCTGCGCGCTCGCCGGGCGTGGCCCGGCGCTACCGATTACCGGTCGGCAACACCTGCTTCACGCGTTCGATGCCCTGCCACGGATTTCCCTTCAGGCGCTTCGCGCGTGCCAGCGCCTTCTGCATCGGGAACGCATCGGCGGCGCTCACCTTTGCCAGTTCCTCCCAGCGCAACGGCACCGCCACGCCTGCCGCCTCACGCGCGCGCAGCGACCACGAACACACGCTGGTGGCACCACGGGTGTTGCGCAGCCAGTCGATGAAGATCACGCCCTCGCGCTTGGCCTTGCTCATGGTTGCCACGTAGCGATCGGGCTGCTCCAGCGCCATCGCCTGCGCAAATGCTTCGCAGAAGGCCTTGGCCTGTTCCCAGCCGGCCTTCGGCTGCAGCGGCACCACCACGTGCACGCCCTTGCCGCCGGACAGCCGCACGAAGCTCTGCAGGCCGACCTGCTGCAAGCGGTCGCGCACCTCGCGCGCACCCGATTTCACCTGCGCCCAGCTCACGCCGTCACCGGGATCGAGGTCGAACACCAGCCGGTCCGGATGCTCGGGATCCTCGACCGTCGCGCCCCACGGGTGCAGCTCCAGCGTGTTCATCTGCACCAGCTGCAGCAGCCCGCGCGCATCATCGATGTACACGTAATCCTCGCGCCCGCTCTTCTGCTGCAACGGCACCGCATGCACGCCATCGCCCAGGCCGGGGCCATGGTGTTTCTGGAAGAAGCAGGCCTTGCCGACGCCGTCGGGACAGCGCAGCAGCGACAGCGGGCGGCCGGCGATCTCCGGCAGGATCCAGCGCGCCATCTGCTGGTAGTAAGCGGCCACATCGCCCTTGCTGAGCTTCTGCTTCGGGTACACCACCCGCTCGGGATGGCTGATGGCCACCGCCGCATCATCGCGCTCCACCGCCTTTGCCACGCCCAGGTCCTCCCTGCGTTTGTCGCTGCGCAGGCGCTTGAAGCTGGCCTGGCGCAGCAGCCCTTCCTTGCCCCAGCCACGGAACGCGATTTCGGCCACCACCACCGGCTTGACCCAGCGCACGCTGGCGGCACGGAACGGCACGTGCGCGGGCAGCTCCAGTACCGGCGTCTTCACCGCCAAGGGGGCCAGCACGCTGCTCAGCGCCTTCAGCCCCGCATCGTCGAAGCCGGTGCCGACCCGGCCGACGTAGCGCAGGCCACCCGCATCGGGCGTGGCCAGCAGCAGCGAACCGAAGCCGACCCGGCTGCCCTTGGGCGCCGTGTGGCCGATGATGATGAACTCGTCGCTGTCCTCGTGCTTCACCTTCACCCAGCTGCGCGCACGGGTGTTCACGTAGGGCGCATCGACCTGCTTGCTGACGATGCCTTCGAAGCCGGCATCACCACTGGCGGCAAAGACCGCCGGGCCGTGGTCGACCACATGGTCGCTGAAGGCCAGCGTGCCCGGCGCCGGGCCGATCAGGGCCTTCAGCAGCGCCTTGCGTTCCCGCAGCGGTGCGCGGCTGATGTCCACGCCGGCCACACCGGGCAGGTCGAACACGATGTAGCGCAGCGGCTGTTTCGAGCTGCCATCGATGACACGCTGCAGGGCGGCGAAATCGCTGCGTCCCTGTGCGTCGAGGACCACCAGTTCGCCATCCAGCCGTGCATCGTGCACGGGCAGCGCGCGCACGGCCTGGGCGACTTCGGGAAAATCACCGGTCCAGTCCAGGCCATTGCGCGAGCGCAGCTTCACCTCGCCGTCGTGCAGGTCGGCCAGCAGGCGGTAGCCATCCCACTTGATCTCGTGCAGCCAACGTTCGCCGTCCGGCGCGGTGTCGCGGTGATCGGTCAGCTGCGGCTTGAAGCCACGCGGGTAGGGATGGTCGCGTGCACCGGCCAGCTTCAGCGCGCGTGCATGCCAGCGCGCCTCTGCCTTGCGTGGGGTCGCGAGCGCGGCCTTCTTCGCCCGCTTTGCTGCAGCCCGGGGTGCAGGCATGGCGTTCTCCAGAAGATCATCGGCCTCGGCATCGCGCGCATCGGCATCATCGCGCTTGATCAGCAGCCACTGCACCTGGCGCCCTTTCATGGCCGTGCGCACCAGCTTCCAACCGCCACTCAAGCGCTGCCCGTGCAGCACGAAGTCGATCTTGCCGGCGGCCAGCGCCTGCAGCGGGTCGCCTTCGCAGGCCCAGCTACCGTGGTCGAACACCTGCACATGGCCGGCGCCATAGTGGCCTTCGGGAATATCCCCTTCGAAGCCGGCGTAGGACAGCGGGTGGTCCTCGACCTCCACCGCCAGGCGCTTCTCGCCCACCCGCAGCGATGGGCCTTTGGGCACCGCCCAGCTCTTCAGCACGCCGTCCATTTCCAGGCGGAAATCGTAGTGCCGCGCGCTGGCGTGGTGCAGCTGGATGACGAACTGCGGCCGCCGCTTTGGATTGCCCGCAGCCGGGCCATCATCCGGCTCCGGCGTCTGCCCGCTGCCACCGCCCAGGCGGCGCTTGCGGCGGTACTGGTGCAGCGACATGGCTCAGCCTGCCTTGCGGCGCGGTGCGGTCTTCTTCGTCGCCTTGGCTGTCTTGGCTGCGATCTTCTTGGCGGCTTTCTTCGCAGCCTTCTTGGCCGGTGCCTTGCGTGTCGCGGTCTTCTTCGCCGGCGTGCGCGTGTTGGCATCCAGGCTCTTCTGCAGCAGCGCCATGAAGTCCACCACGTTGGTGCTGGCGTCCTCGTGCGGCGCCGGCTCCTCTTCCACCTGGGTGGTGCCGCCCTTGGTCTTGATGCGCTTGTTCAGCACCTGCTGCAGGCGTTCGCGGAATTCATCGTGGTACTGCGAGGGGTCCCAGTCGGCGGCCATCGATTCGATCAGCTGCCCGGCCATCGCCGTTTCCTTGGCAGTGATGCGGTAGTCGGACAGGCTGCCGGTGGGCAGCTTGTAGTCTTCCGGATCAACCAGTTCCTGCGGGTAGCGCAGGATCATCAGCACCAGCGCGTGGCCCTGCGGCATCACCGCGCACAGGTATTCGCGGGTACGCACCACGACCCGCGCGATGCCGGCCTTGCCGGTACCGCGCAGGGTTTCGCGCAGCAGCACGTAGCCCTTCTCGGCCTTCTTGCCGGGCAGCAGCAGGTAGGGCTTCTCGAAGTAGCGCGGATCGATCTGGGTGGCATCGACGAAGGTTTCCACCTCCACCGTTTCATGGCTTTCCGGCGCGGCCGAGCGGATATCGCCTTCTTCCAGCACGACGTAGCTGCCCTTGTCGTACTCGTAGGCTTTGACGATGTCCTTCCACGGCACTTCCTCGCCGGTATCGGCGTTGACCCGCTCGAAGCGGATCGGCTTGCGGTCGCGCGAGTCGAGCATGCGGAACTGCAGGTCGACCTTGCGTTCGCCGGACATCAGCGAGACCGGCACGTTCAGCAGGCCGAAGGAGAGGGAACCGGTCCAGATCGGGCGGGCCATGGCGCGCACCTGCATTGCGGCGGGGCGGCCAGCTTCGGACGCCCACCGTGAAACGGCTGTGTCGGCCCCGTGCAGGCCGGGTGGCGCAGGGCGGCCTGGTTACTGCAGCAGGGGCCGCACCGCCGCCGCCGGAATGTGGTCCAGCGCGCGCCAGGCATCCTCCACCACCGGGCGTGCCTGCGACCAGCCCAACCGCGACTGCCCACGCATCTGCTCCCAGTGCGCGGCCAGTTCCTCGCTGGTATCGGCGTCGCCGCCGCGCGGCCAGTCAGCGGCGTGGGTGGTGAGGGCAAAGGCGTACACGGGGCACAGGTCGCGCCAGTTGCGGTGGCCGTTGGCGCGGCGCCGCTCGTAGTCGTTGAGCATGTACTGCAGGTAATCCTGCGCCACCGCCTGCGGGTCCTCATGGCGGCGCGTGCGGCGCAGGGGCGTGCGGGCGCCGAGCGGATCCAGCAGGGCGTTGAACACGGACGGGGCGGGGCGTTCAAGACGGGCCATGGCCGGCTCCTGCAGCAGGGCGGGTGGGCAGGAATACCGGCGGTGCCGTTATCCAGCCGTGACAGAGATGTTCATGACGCGGGGTTCGCGGCGGCTTTACCTCTGCCGCGCTGTAGTGGAGCCCCCCGCCCACCGCCAGGTAATCGCCATGTCCAACCGTGACCCGCTGCGCCAGACCCACGCCCCCGTGCCGGGCGAATCCCGTGCCAAGCACGATCTGGCCGATGCCGAGGACCGGGGCGCCGGCATGCAGGTGCCGCACGAAGACGCGCTGCCGGCCGTCCATCACCCTGAACAGGCCGCGCAGGACCGCAAGGACTGCGGCGACCGCCACCGCGGCGGCCAGGAAAGCCCGCTCAAGCGCCGCGAGCGCAAGCAGCACGCCAGCGACAACCAGGACCAGGCGCTGGAAGAAACCTTCCCGGCCAGCGATCCGACCTCGCCGTTCGTGCCGGCCAAGGCACTGGATTGAGCCTGCGGCCGCGCGACGCGCTCGCCGGGCACGGCCCGGCGCTACCGTCCGTGCAGCCGTAGAGTCGAGCTTGCTCGACTGGCGGTTACCGGCACAAGCAGTCGAGCAAGCTCGACTCTACGATTGCGGCAGGGTGATCCGCACGCACAGCCCGCGTCCGCCCGGCCCGTCCTCCAGCGCAAGCTGGCCGCCATGCGCCTGCACCACGGCCACCGCGATGCTCAGGCCCAGCCCGGTGCCACCATGGCGCGCGCTGCGGGAAGCCTCCAGGCGCTGGAAGGGCTGCAGCATCCGCTCCCGTTGTGCGGCCGGTATGCCTGGGCCCTGGTCGGCGATGCTGATGTGGATGGCCTCGGCATCGCTCCAGGCCTCGACCTGCGCGCCGCCGCCATAGCGCCCGGCGTTGTCGAGCAGGTTGGCCAGCGCGCGCTTCAGGCTGCGCGGGAAGCCGGGGTAGGCTACGCCCACCCGGCCCTGCAGCTGCACGGCATGGCCGGCCTCGCGTGCATCCTCCACCACGGTACGCAGCAGGGCATCGATGTCGATCGGCTCGCGGTCGCCGCGCAGCTGGGTGGCACTGCTGTAGTCAAGGATGGAATCCACCAGCTCCTGCATGTCGTCCAGATCGGCGCGCCAGCGGGTGCGTGCGGCCTCGTCGGCCAGCAGTTCGGTCCGCAGGCGCAGGCGGGTCAGTGGCGAGCGCAGGTCGTGCGAGACCGCTGCCAGCAGCTCCTCGCGGCCCTGCGCGGCCTGCTGCAGCTGCTGCTGCATCTGGTTGAAGGCTTGGGCGGCCTGGCGCACCTCGCGCGGGCCTTCCAGCGGCAACGGCGGTGCGTGCAGGTTGCGGCCCAGGGCCTGTGCGGCAGCGCCCAGCCGGGTCAGCGGCCGGGTCAGCCAGCGCACCACCAGCAGGGCCAGCAGCACGATCAGCAGGGTGCGCAGGCCGTAGATACGCAGCAGGTAGTCGCCCAGCGCATGTGCCGGCTCCAGCTGCAGGCCGGCCTGGCCTTCGCGCACGTCGAACTGCAGCCAGTCGCCCTGGGCACTGCGCACGCGCAGCTGGAACTGGCCGGCGACGTGGCGCGCCGACAGCACCTTGTCATCCTCCCGGCCCTGCGCGTCGTACAGCCGCAGGCGCTGCAGGTGCAGCTCGCGCGGCATGCCCAGCTCGCCCTGCAGCGAAGCGCGCAGCAGCTGTTCCACCGCGCGGTCGCGCGGGCGCAGCGAAACATGGCCGCTGTCCTCCACCGCGCGCACCGTCAGGTCGGCCGTGGACAGCACGGCGGGGTCGGCGCCGGCCAGCGGCGAGGCCGGCGCCTCCAGCAGGCGCAGCGTCTGCGCGACATGCGCGGCAGCCAGCCGCGCGGGGATCTCGGCCACCCGCTCGTAGCGGGCGTCATGCCAGACGGTGCCGGTCAGCAGCTGCGCCAGCAGCATGCCGGCCACCAGCACCAGCACCAGCCGCCCGTACAGCGTGCGCGGCCAGCCCAGGCGTGCCTCAGCCATCGGCCTGCACCGGGCCGGCCAGGCAGTAGCCCCGGTTGCGCACGGTGCGGATCAGCAGCGGCGCGCGGCTGTCATGTTCCAGCATCTGCCGCAGCCGGCTGATGCACATGTCGATGCTGCGGTCGCTGGGCATGCGGTCGCGGCCGTACACCTGCTCCACCAGGAAATCGCGCTCGAGCACTTCGTCGGGGTGCCGCAGGAACAGCTGCAGTGCGCTGAAGTCGGTCTCGCCCAGCAGGTGGCGGCGGCCATCCTCGGCCTGCAGCAGATGGGTGCGCGGGTCCAGGGTCCAGCCGGAGAAGCGCAGGCGCGCGACGTCCGCCGTGGGGGCCAGAGCCGCCTGCACGGGCGCCTGCCGCCGCAGTACCGCGCGCAGCCGCAGCAGCAGCTCGCGCGGGTCGAACGGCTTGGCCATGTAGTCATCGGCGCCTTGTTCGAGGCCGAGGATGCGGTCGGCCGGGCGGCCACGCGCGGTCAGCATGATCACCGGCAGCGCGGTCTGCTCGCGCAGTTGCTGGCACAGGGCCAGCCCGTCCTCGCCGGGCAGCATCAGGTCCAGCACCACTGCGTCGAAGGCCTGTGCCACCAACGCCGCGCGCATGCCATCACCATCGCCGGCGACGACGGTCTGCAGTCCCTGCTGGCCGAGGTACTGGGCGAGCAGGGCGCCGATCTCCGGATCATCATCGACGACCAGGATGCGGGCGGGCGGGGGTGGGGACTCGGGCATGGACGCATCTTCCCAGATGCAGCACCGGCCTGCAGGGCTGCAGGCCGGTGCCGCGGCGGCGCTTAGAAACGAGCGCGGATGCTGAAGGTGGTGGTGCGCGGCTCGCCGAAGATCAGCCCGTCGTAGAAGCCGTACTGGGTGTAGTACAGCTTGTCGGTCAGGTTGTTCACGTTCACCGCCAGCTGCACGGTGTCGGTCAGGGCGTAGCGCGCCATCAGGTTGACCAGGGTGTAGCCGCCCATCGGCAGGTTGCTGGCGTCGTACTTGCCACCGCCCAGCGGGCGCCCCGGGTTGGTCGACATCACCGTGCCGCTCTGCATCGACAGGCCACCGCCCACGGTCAGCTTCGACAGCGCACCGGGCAGGGTCCAGGAGGTGTTCAGGCGCAGCAGGTGGCGCGGGTCCTGCTGGTAGGACAGGCCATCGACCTGCAGCCAGGTATAGCCGGCATACACGTTCCAGCCCTGCGCCAGGCGCCCGGAGACTTCCAGGTCGGCACCCTTGGACACCACGCCGTCCACCGCGCGGTAGATGTTGAAACCAGTCACCGGATGCACTTCGCCAGTGCTCTCGGCCACGTTGTTCTGCTCGTTGCGGAACACGGCCAGGGCAGCATTCAACGCACCGTCGGCCCATTCACCCTTGATGCCGGCTTCGTAGCTCTTGCCGGTCACCGGGTCGAGCAGGGTGTCGTTGGCATCGCGCACGTTGCCCTGCGGGCTGAACACATCGGTGTAGCTCACGTAGGCCGAGTAGTTCGCCGCGAAGTCCCACACCAGGCCCGCGTACGGGGTGACCACCTGCTGGTCGCCCGTGGCAGCACCGCGGGTGCGAACGTCGGCCTTGGTGTAGACCTGGTTGTAGGTCTTGTAGTTGCTCACGCGGGTGCCCAGCACCAGCGACAGCGGCTCGGCCAGGCTGAAGCGGCCGGCCAGGTAGCCGCCCACGTTCTGGGTGATGGTCTTGGTGCGGGCCGGGGTGCGGAAGGTTTCGTACGGCGCGTAGCTGCCGTCCCAGGTGCGCCAGTCATCGATCGGCAGGCCCACCGCACGGTACTGGCAGCCACTCCACGGGGCCACGCCGCCGATGGTGCAGTTGCCCAGTGCGGCGCTGAAGGCGTAATCGGTGATCTCGCTGCGGTAGCCGTTGAAGCCGGCCATCAGCTGGTGCTCGCGGCCGAACAGCTGCAGCGGGCCGCTCACGCTGATGTCCAGGTTGTCGCGGCGGGTTTCCGATTCGTTGTGGATGGCGTTGAGGAAGGCGCCGCTGCCATCGGGGTTCCAGAAGCCGGCAAAGCCCTTGCCCGGTGCCGCGTTGTTGACCTTGGCCACGCCGTAGTTGGTGTAGCTCTCGCCGCTGTCATGGGCGAAGGCCACGCGCAGCTTCCAGTCCGCGCCCAGGCCCTGTTCCACGCTGCCGAACACCGAGGTGTTGTCACGCTTGGCCACGCTCCAGTCGGCGGCCGGGTTGGTGCTGCGCGGCAGGTGGGTGCGGGTGCCGTCGGCCCACCAGATCGGCACGTTGCTGCCCCACGAGCCACCGCCGTTGCGGGTGCGCTCGTACTGCACGCCCAGGTTCACCACGGTGGCGTCGCCCAGGTCGGCCTCGAAGCTGGCCAGGCCGCCCAGGCGCTGCAGGTCCTCGCGCTGGCGGAAGCTGTCCGAATCCTCGGCACTGACCACGAAGCGGCTGCGCACGCGGCCATCGGCGGTCAGCGGCACGTTGACGTCGCCCATCAGGCGGCGCTTGTCATGGCTGCCCAGGGTCAGCGAGGCGGCCCCGCCGAACTCGCGGGTCGGGCGCTTGCGCTCCAGGTAGATGGTGGCCGACGGGTCGCCGGTGCCACCGAGCAGGCCGTTGGCGCCGCGCACCACCTGCACGTGGTCGTACAGGTCCATGTTCAGGCCCGCGCCGCCGCCGCTGAAGCTGCTGGCGCCGTTGATCAGCATGCCGTCGACCTTGAAGTTGCCGATGTCGAAGCCGCGCGCACGGAAGGTGGTGCGGCCGGCGTTGTCCAGCGAATAGGTGGTGATGCCGGTGGTGCTGGTCAGCACATCGTTGATGGATTCGATCTGCAGGTCATCCATCTGCTGCCGGGTGACCGTGGTCACCGACTGCGGGGTCTGGCGCAGGCTCAGGTCCAGGCCGATGGCCGCCTTGCTGATCGGCAGGGTGTAGCTGTCCGCCTGCGACTGGCGACGCGCGGTCACTTCCAGGCCATCCAGGGTGGTCGGATTGGCATCGGCGGGTGCTTCGGCATGGGCCGCCAGCGGCAGCGCCAGGACGACGGCCAGGGCAAGAGCGCGTCGGCCGAAGGCAGGCGGGCACGGCAGGGCAGCGCGCGGCAGGCCCGCGCGGGTGAGGGCATCGGCAGTCACAGGGGGGAGTCCTTATCGGAGATACAAATGGGATCGATTCCCATTTGCGTCATGATACCGACGCGCTCCGCGTTACCGGTTCGTGAAGATGTAAGCGTATGTAACGCAGCGCGTCCGAACGGGTCAGCGCCACGACCACTGCAGGCCGACGCTGGCGCGCCGTTCCGGGCCCGGTTCGTAGAAGCGGCCGTTGCCATCGTTGACGATCACCGAGCCGATGTAGGCCTGGTCCAGCAGGTTGTCCAGCCGCGCGAACGCGCGCAGGTCACCGCCGGGCAGGGTCCACCGGCGGCCGGCTTCCAGGTTCAGCACCGTGTAGCCGGGCGCGCGCTCGGTGGCCAGGTCGTTCACCACCGTGTCGCTGCTGGCATTGGCTTCCAGCGCCCACTGCCAGTCGCCGGGCGACCACTGCAGGCGGGCGAAGGCCTGCTGCCGCGGCACACCCGGCAGCCGGCTGCCGGCCGCCACCACCGTGTCGGGCACGCGGCAGCCGCTGCCGCCGCAGGTCAGGTACGGCGAGCGCACCTGCGCCTGCAGCCAGGTCCAGGCCAGCTGCAGTTCCCACTGCTCGGCCAGGGGCTGGTGGTACTGCAGCTCCACACCCTGGCGGCGGGTGCGGCCGATGTTGCGGTAGGTGCTGCGGCCATTGGTATTGCTGGCAACGGCCAGCTCATCGTCGGTAACGGCGCGGAACACGCTGACATCGAGCTGGGTTCCGCTCTGCGCATGCCACTTGCTGCCGACCTCGATGTTGCGGCTGCGCGCGGCCGACAGGTCCAGCGCCAGGCCGGCCTGGCCGTCGCTGCGGTAGCCCAGTTCGTTGAAGGTGGGGGTCTCGAAACCACGCCCGACGGCCGCGTGCAGGCGCCACTGCGGGGTCGCCTCGAAGCTGACCCCGGCCACCGGCGTGGTCGCCTGGTAGCGCCGGCGGCCACTGTCGTCCGGGTTGCTGCCGGTGATGTAGCGGTCATCCGATTCGAAGCGCACGGTGCTGTGCCGCACCCCGGCCAGCAGCGACCAGCGCGGGCTCCACTGCCACCACGCCTGGGCGAACTGGTCGACGTTCTGCACGATGTCGATCTGGTCGCGGCGCTGCCGTCCGCGCACGCCCAGGGTGCTGCCGACGAAGTTCTCGTAGCCGGTGCGGTGCTGGCGCTGGCGGTCGGCGCTGATGCCCGCCACCACGTCCAGCGGGCGCCCGGCAAGATCGCCGTTCCAGCCCCAGCGCGCGTCCATGCCGCCATAGCCACCGTCCAGGTCGATCACCCCGCCGGCGTGCAGCGGGTTGGCCTGCGCGGTGGGCGGGATCGGCAGGAACTGGGTCACCGCGCGCTGCCCGGCATAGCCCATCAGCTGCCAGCGCTGGGCGCCGCTTTCGCGCGTCCAGCGCAGGCCCGCCTGCTGCTGGCGCACCGATTTGCGCGTGTTGTACTGCTCGGCCACGGCCGTGGCCTGGCGCGGATTGGCCGCCACCTGCGCGCGGGTCAGGCCCAGCGGGTCCTGCGCGTCGGGCGCATCAAGTGCGTTGAGCAGCAGCTCCAGGCGGCCGCCGCCCACTTCAGCGCCGAGCCGTGCGTTGAGCGATTCGCGCCGCGCCCGGCTGTGGTCGCGCCAGCCGTCGGTGCGGAAGTGGTTGGCCGCGATGTTGTAGTCCACCACCGGGCCGGCACCGCGCAGCTGCGCCCCGACGCTGAGGGTGTTGTCGGCCCCGGCGTTCACCCGCAGCCGCCACGGGTCGCCGGCCTTGCCCTGCGCGCTCCATACCTGCAGCACGCCGCCGGAGGAGTTGCCGTACAGGGCCGAGAACGGCCCGCGCAGCACCTCGATGCGCTCGGCGCCGAGCAGGCTCGCATGCGAAAGCTGGCCCTGGCCGTCGGGCATGGTGGCCGGCACGCCGTCGATCAGCACCCGCACGCCGCGCACGCCGAAGGTGGAGCGCGCGCCGAAGCCGCGGATCGACAGCTGGGTGTCCTGCGCATAGTTCTGCCGGTCACGGGCCAGCACCCCCGGCACCCCGGCCAGCGCCTCGGACACCTGCACGCCGGGCCCGCTGCGGTCGTCGCCCACCCACACCGTGTCCTGGCTGGCCGGCAGCGCGAACGGATCGATGCCCTGCACGCGCGCGGCCTGCACTTCCACGGTCGGCAGCTGTTGCGGGGCGGGGGCGGCGGTCTGCGCCAGTGCCGGCAGCGGCAGCAGGGCGATCAGCAGGGGCAGGCGGTGGGGCGCCAGAGGCTCGTTCATCGTTCAGCTATACGCACGGCGGGGAAACAACACGGCATGGTACGGGCTGCAGCGTGACGATGGCCGCCGCGCCGGTGGCACGCTTTGTTACGATGGCAGGGCTGCGGCCGACGGCCGCCGCTTCACGACCCGCGCTTCTTCTCCCCCTCAAATAGAACGAGTACCGCCGTGTCCTTCTTTGCAAACGTGGAACTGGTCCCGGGCGACCCGATCCTGGGCCTGACCGAGGCGTACAACGCCGACAGCCGCCCGACCAAGGTCAACCTGGGTGTGGGCATCTACTACGACGAGAGCGGCCGCATTCCGCTGCTTCGCGCCGTCAAGCAGATCGAGCAGCAGCTCGCCACCGAAGCCAAACCGCGTGGCTACCTGCCGATCGACGGCCTGCCTGCCTATACGCAGGCGACCCGTGAGCTGGTGTTCGGCAAGGACTCGCCGCTGCTGGCCGCCGGCCGCGTCACCACCGCACAGACCGTCGGTGGCAGCGGTGCGCTGCGCGTCGGCGCCGACGTGCTGAAGAAGCTGCTGCCGCACGCCACCATCGCCATCAGCAACCCGAGCTGGGAAAACCACCGCGCCGTGTTCGGTGCCGCTGGTTTCGACGTGGTCGAGTACACCTACTTCGACCCCGCCACCCATGGCGTGGATTTCGACGGCATGCTGGCCGATCTGCAGAAGCTGCAGGCCGGCACCGTGGTGCTGCTGCACGCCTGCTGCCACAACCCCACCGGCGCCGACCTCACCGTCAGCCAGTGGAAGCAGGTGGCCGAAGTCCTGAAGGACAAGCAGCTGTTCCCCTTCATTGACATGGCCTACCAGGGCTTCGACAAGGGCATCGAGCAGGATGGCGCCGCCGTGCGCATCATCGCCGAAGCCGGCATCGACAGCTTCATCGTCGCCAACTCGTACTCCAAGTCGTTCTCGCTGTATGGCGAACGCGTGGGTGCACTGTCGATGGTCGCCCCGACCGCCGCCGATGCGAAGGCCGTGCAGTCGCAGGTCAAGCGTGTGATCCGCACGATCTACTCCAGCCCGTCCACCCACGGTGCCGCGCTGGTGGCCGGCGTGCTGACCAACCCGGACCTGCGCGCGATGTGGGAGCAGGAACTGACCGAGATGCGCGAGCGCATCCACGCCCTGCGCCAGGGCCTGGTCGAAAAGCTCGCCGCCGCCGGTGCCCCGCAGTTCGCCTTCATCAACGAACAGGCGGGCATGTTCTCCTACTCCGGCCTGAGCCGTGAGCAGGTCGACCGCCTGCGCGACGAGTTCGGCATCTACGCCGTCGGCACCGGCCGCATCTGCGTGGCCGCGCTGAACCAGAACAACCTGGAATACGTCGCCAAAGCCGTGGCCACCGTCTCCAAGGGCTGAAGCAACGCCGCAAGGTACTGGAACAAAGGCGCCGAAAGGCGCCTTTGTTTTTGCTTCCGCCTCTGCCTTTGCCACCCCCACCGCGCTCGCGGCGAACCCTGAAGCGCGCGGGAGGGACAGGCTGCGCGGGACCGCAGGCGCCATGGATGGCGCCTACGAGCCCCCATGGATGGGTTCACGGCGTGTCCCGCGCAGCCTGTCCCTCCCGCGCGCCTCGAACAAAAGAAGGCGCCACGCAGCGCAACGCCCCTGTAAACGATTTCGCCTCAAACCAATCACGCACGCGCCGCGCACAGCAGCGACAATAGGCGTTTTCCCGCTGCCGAGACCTGCCCGCTCATGTCCCGTACTTCGTTGACCCGCTTCCTGATCCAGGAACAGCACGCCGGCCGCATCAACGCCGACCTGCGCCAGCTGATTGCCGTGGTCGCCCGCGCCTGCACCAGCATCTCCATCGCCGTCAGCAAGGGCGCCCTCGGCGGCGTACTCGGCGAAGCCGGCACCGGCAACGTGCAGGGCGAAGCACAGAAGAAGCTGGACGTCATCAGCAACGAGATCCTGCTGGAAGCCAACGCCTGGGGTGGCCACCTCGCCGCCTGCGCATCGGAAGAGATGGACCACAGCCAGCCGGTGCCGGACATCTACCCGCGCGGTGATTTCCTGCTGCTGTTCGATCCCCTCGATGGCAGTTCCAACATCGACGTCAACGTCTCCGTCGGCACCATCTTCTCGGTGCTGCGCTGCCCGACCAACGTTGAACTGCCGGGCGATGAAGCGTTCCTGCAGCCGGGCAGCAGGCAGATTGCCGCCGGCTACTGCATCTACGGGCCCAGCACCCAGCTGGTGCTCAGCGTCGGCCACGGCACCCACGCCTTCACCCTGGACCGCGAGACCGGCGAGTTCGTGCTGACCACCGAGAACATGCAGATTCCGGCGGCCACCCAGGAGTTCGCCATCAACATGTCCAACCAGCGCCACTGGGAAGCCCCGATGCAGGGCTATGTGCAGGACCTGCTGGCCGGCAAGGAAGGCGCGCGCGGCAAGAACTTCAACATGCGCTGGATCGCCAGCATGGTCGCCGACGTGCATCGCATCCTCACCCGCGGTGGCATCTTCATCTACCCGTGGGACAAGAAGGAACCGGACAAGGCCGGCAAGCTGCGCCTGATGTACGAAGCCAACCCGATGGGCCTGCTGGTCGAGCAGGCCGGCGGTGCCGCGTCGACCGGTCGCGGGCGCATCCTCGACATGCAGCCCAACCACCTGCACCAGCGCGTGCCGGTGTTCCTCGGCTCGCGCGAGGAAGTGGCCGAAGCGGTGCGTTATCACCAGGAGCATGACGCGAAGACCGTTTGAAGGCGGCCATCCCTACAGCGGTCATGGCAGTACGATGACATGACCGCGGGGTGACAGCAGCGGCGGCAAACGGCACCATCAAGCCCTTGCCGCCGAAGGATTGCACGCATGCACGAGCCGGGCCCGGTCGATTTCATCGAAGTCATCCACAACGCCGTCCCCAGTGACGTCTGCGCCGCCATCGTCGCCCGCATGCGCGGCAGCCAGGGCCTGAAACCCGGTGCGGTAGGTAGTGGCGTATTCCCCGAACTCAAGCACAGCAAGGATCTGCGCGTCAGCGGGCTGGATGCCTGGCGCGACGTGGACAACGCGCTGCAACAGGCGGTTTTCGCCGGGCTGCAGACTTATCTACGTCGTTATCCACAGGCACTGATCGCACCGTTGATGTTGCAGATCCAGGACAGCAACGGCCAGCCGCGCCGACTGTCAGCCGAGGATTTCCCCGACATGGCACCGGAGCAGCTGGCCGAGCTCGCCCGCACCTGCCTGCGCCCGGGCGCCATCAACCTGCAGTGGTACGCGGCGGGCGAGGGCGGTTACCCGTACTGGCACTGCGAGCTGTACCCGAAGGATGCGCAGGCGGAAACGCTGCACCGGCACGTGTTGTGGACGCTGTACCTCAACGACGACTTTGAAGAGGGCGAGACCGAGTTCCTGTTCCAGGGCCGCAAGATCGCACCGCGCACCGGCAGCCTGCTGATTGCACCGACCGCGTTCACGCACACCCATCGCGGCAACCGGCCGCAGGGCGGCGACAAGTTCATCGCCACCAGCTGGATCCTGTTCCAGAGCGCGCAGAAGTTGTTCGGCGGGTAACGCCCTTTGTAGAGTCGAGCCATGCTCGACTGCTCTTCGCTTTCAGTCGAGCAAGCGCGACGCTACGAGACCTGCTTCCGCCCATACCGCTTCGGTCGCTCGTTGACGACAGGTAGCGTGGCGTTTCGCGAGTGGAGATACATCACCGGCACCCAGGTCAGAACGCCTTGCGCGATCAGCGCCGCAATGCCCCAGAACCATTGCGCTGTCAGGATGCTGGCAACGAGGATCAGTCCCAGAGGCGCTAAAGCCATCAGCGACAGTACATGCCAGATGGCGGGCGCTACGTGGCCAAGCTCCGACACCACTTCCGATCCACAGCTGCTGCAGCGGGTGCGTGTCTTCCTTTCAATTGCCTGGTAGATCGGAAACCTCTGCCCGGCTGCCCTGCAGGCCGGGCAGGAGAAGGTGAACGGCAATCTCATTTCTACGTCCCGGTTCCAAACACCAGTGAAAGGCCGGCATCAGACCAGCGGCAACGAACACCAGCGCCGGCAGACGTCTCGGGTGCCTCGCGGATTGTGGCGTGGAAGCGAAGCATTCGAATCTATTCTCCTGGTGCCACTTGTTGCGCTCCTTCTCTATATACAAGCTGCAGCAGAAGCACGAGGACTTCAAACACCAGGTAGGTTGCGCCAAGCGCTGCCAGGTAACTCCATCCGCTTGCTACACCAGGACCACAGTACGCTCCAGTAAGGCACCCGAAGAGCTGCCGAAGGATCTGAGCTTCGACCAGCAATGCAGCGGCTGCGATAGCGAGCTTCGCGGCTACGGCTGATGCCTTCCTGAGCATGCTCCCTCGAACACTGCGGAGATCCCGCAGGATTCTCATGACACGTACCGGAAGGATACCAACGGCACCTGCGCCGATGAGTCCAAGAAGATAGATCAAAGCGGTGGGTGTCACGTGGCCCATATGCCTCCCTTGAGCGCGATTCCAGTGATCCAGTCAAGCGGATGTCCAGATGTCCTTGATGCAAGGTCGAAGCAGCGAAAACAGCGGAAGGTATCAGCCTGGCTCCAACTACTTTTTTTAGGGATGCGCCTCTACAAAGGGAGAGTCATCGGCATGCGGCCTCCCCTCCCACGCACCGAGTTCGGCGATGTTCGCGCTTCTGGCCTTGATTGCACGATGGATACTGACAGGAGCGTTGCAGTCTCCGGGCCAGTCCAAAGGGCTTGCGAGCGTGAACGTCGCCCGCAATGAAACCTCAACACTTTGACGCTCGACTGCGTCGACGGTGACCTCACCCGTGGCGGCCGTGCTGTAGCAGCCACTCTTGCCTGCAAAAGCGCTTGCTCCGTTGCTGAAGAACGCGCGAACTCCCTGCTCTCCGATAGTGAAGACCTGTCCGACACGCGGGGATTCGGGAAGTAATACCGTCAGCTTTGAGAAACTCGAACGGTCGGCATTCCAGGTACGCTTGAAGTCCCTCACAGCGACGACGGTTTGTTCACCATCGGAAACTCTGTGGCATGAGAAGGGCAGGCTTCTCGTATCAACGTCAAGGCACGTGTCTTCAATCGATGACGCATGGCTGACGAAGAACGCAGATCGATCCGCTGCGGCGGCTGGCGTCGGAAGCCAAGCCAGCATCGCCAACGTAATGGATCGCGCGTGCAAACTACTGAGTACGATCACACCCGCCTCCTTGTAGATCTGCGCATGGGGCCCTCATTGCATCGCCCTCCGCGTGAGTTGTTTGGGGGGTGACGTATTCGTAGTGTCGTTCTTGCTCGACGGCTCTTTGTCGCGTGCTCAGTCGAGCAAGCTCGACTCTACAATCGAGGCGCAGCATCAGGTTTCCGGCTTTCTCCAAAGTCTGATCAGGACCTTGTACATCACCCAGGCGATCCAGCCACAGACCAGGCCGATGCCAGCGACAATGATTTCCTCGTCGCCGAACGGCGATCCATTCAATCCTTGATAGACAACGAAGCCGATTGCCCGCAAGGAAATCAGTGCAAACAGCACGATAGGTGCCCAGAGAATTATCTTCATCGTTGTCTCAGAGGATAGGTAGAGTCGAGCTTGCTCGACTGCTCTTTGCTGCGCGCTCAGTCGAGCAAGCTCGACTCTACAGGGCCAGCGCTACGCCCACGGCGATCAGCACGATCACCAGAACGGGTACTACGTAGCGCAGCAGCACGCGGTTGAGGCGCTCGGCCGATCGATCGTCGTCCTGCACGCGCTGCAGCAGCGTCTGCCGGTCCAGGTAGCAGCGGTCGGTCGCCACGACCTCGACCAGGCCGTCGTCGATCATGTCGTACAGCACCTCTTCCAGCTCCACATCGAATGCGGCCAACGGAATCGAGGTCGCCTGCGAAAACGCCTGCCGCTGCTCGAAGTACTCCAGCACCTGGCGATGCTGCGCCTGCATCCAAGGATGGGTGTTGGCAGCGGAGGCGGCGATCGCCGCGGCAAGTACACCATCGTTCACGGACATCTCCTGTCCGGCCCTTCATGGGCCTCGCCCCGATTCTTGGCCGAAGCGGGGCGGCACGTCCACCCCGTCGCGGCGAGCGCACTCGACTGCCTCCGCCCCGTAGAGTCGAGCTTGCTCGACTGCCTTCAACATCCGTCGAGCAAGCTCGACTCTTCTAGAACAACGACCCCTGTGGAGATTCCTTCCGCGGCGGCAACGGCTTCAGGAACCGGCTGCAATCCAGCTTCGGCCAATGGCTGTTCTGCGCGTTGAACCCGAGGCGCTTTCGCGCCAGCTTGAACCGGTTGTTCAACAGATCCGCATACACGCCCTGGCCGCGCATGCGCGTGCCGAACTGGCTGTCGTAGTCCTTGCCGCCACGCAGCTGCTGGATGGTGCTCATCACGTGCGCGGCGCGATCAGGGTGGTGCGTGTCCAGCCAGTCGCGGAACAGCGGCGCTACCTCCAGCGGCAGGCGCAGCAGCACGTAACCGGCGGTGCCGGCGCCGGCATCATGCGCGGCTTCCAGCACGGCCTCCAGCTCGCTGTCGTTGATCCACGGAATGACCGGCGCCACCATCACGCCCACCGGAATGCCTGCCTCGTGCAGGCGCTTCATCGCGCGCAGCCGGGCATGCGGTGCCGACGCGCGCGGTTCCAGCTTCGCCGACAGGTGCGGGTCCAGCGAGGTCACCGAGAAGTGCACGCTGACCAGGTTCTCTGCCGCCAGCGGTGCCAGCAGATCGATATCGCGCTCCACCAGCGCGTTCTTGGTGATCAGCGAGAACGGATGCTTCGTCTCCAGCATCACTTCGATCAGCTGGCGGGTGAGTTTCAGCTTGCGCTCGATCGGCTGGTAGGCATCGGTGTTGATGCCCAGCGCGATGGGCTGCGGCACGTAACCGGGCTTTGACAGTTCCTTGCGCAGCAGTTGCGGTGCGTTGGTCTTGGCGAACAGCTTGGTCTCGAAGTCCAGGCCCGGCGACAGGTTCAGATAGGCGTGCGAGGGCCGTGCAAAGCAGTATGAGCAGCCATGCTCGCAGCCGCGGTAGGGATTCACCGACTGGCTGAAACCCACGTCCGGGGAGGTGTTGCGGCTGATGATGCTACGCGCGGTCTCGGCACGCACCTCGGTGCGCAGGCGCGGGGCGAGGAATTCGTCGCTTTCGTCGATGGCCCAGCCGTCATAGACCGCTTCGCTCACCGTGCTTTCGAAACGCCCCGCGAGGTGGGACGTGGAACCCCGGCCCTTGATGGCGGCCTGGGCATTGCGAGGGTGGGGTTGCATGGCGCCCTCCGGCCGTTTCAGGGACGTTAGTATTATTGCTAACCACAGGCGGCGCAAGCGGCCAGGATTCACGTAGCTGTAGGCGTGGCGGTGGATGTGAGCGCGCGTTGACCCCAGGCTTATCCACAGGTTTCACGGGTCACGCAGGCGCCATCGCCGCAGCAGGCCGAGAGGATGGGCCACGGGGGTCTCAGCAGCTGCGATGGGGGACGGCCGGTAGCGCCGGGGCATGCCCGGCGCCGGCGACTACAGCAGGGCGAGGTAGCCGCGCACGGTGGTATCGAGCCCGTCGTACAGGGCCTCGCCGATCAGCGCGTGGCCGATCGACACCTCCAGCACCTCCGGCACCGTGGCCAGGAAGTCGCGCAGGTTGTCCTGCGAAAGATCGTGGCCGGCATTCACGCCCAGCCCGACCGCCTGTGCGCGCCGTGCGGCGGTGGCGAACAGCTCCAGCATCGCAGTGGCATCGCCGACCGCATGCGCTTCAGCATAGGGGCCGGTGTACAGCTCGATGCGGTCGGCACCCACGGCAGCGGCCTGTTCCAGCAGCGGGTTGCCGGCATCCACGAACAGGCTGACGCGGCAGCCCATCGCCTTCAGCTCGGCCACCAGCGGACGCAGGCGCTCGCCATCGCGCTCGAAGTCGAAGCCATGGTCCGAGGTGATCTGGCCATCGCCATCAGGCACCAGGGTGGCCTGCGCGGGGCGGGTCTGCGCGCACAGCGGCAGCAGGCCCGGATAGCCTTCGCGCGGCGGGGCGAACGGATTGCCTTCGATGTTGAACTCGACACCACGGGCGCGGGTCAGCGTCGAAAGCGACAGCACGTCCTCTGCAGTGATGTGGCGACGGTCCGGCCGCGGGTGCACGGTGATGCCGTGGGCGCCCGCGTCCAGGCACGCCTGGGCGGCACGCACGACATCGGGTTCGGCACCGCCACGCGAGTTGCGCAGGACGGCGATCTTGTTGACGTTGACGCTGAGCTGGGTCATGGAACGGGACTACGGGGCAGAAGGGGGTGGGGGAGTGCCGTCATGGGCCTGCGCCCGGGCCTGCTCGCGCAGGCGCCGCAGTTCCTCGGCATCGATCAGGGTGGACGGGTCGCGCTGCAGGTCGCCGAAGCGGGCCACATAGCGGCCGCGCACCCACGCCAGCAGGAAGCCGAGGGCGGCCAGCAGGGCCAGCGACATCAGGCCCATGTTCGGGGTTTTCAGCGCGAAGGCGAAGCAGCCCAGCGCCAGCAGCAGGTACAACCAGTACATGTTCCATCCTCCCCAGGCATCGGCCGCAGTTTAGCGCTGCCTTACAGCAGCGGCGAGGCCAGGCGGGCGAAGGCCTCCGGCAGGCGGTGCAGCCACAACGAACGCCCGGCCTCATTGTGCACCTGCGTGGCGCTGTCGAATTCGGCCTGCAGCAGGGTGGCCAGCTCCGCCACGCGGTCCTGGTCGCTGATCATCATCGACAGCTCGAAGTTCAGCCGGAAGCTGCGGTGGTCGAAGTTGGCGCTGCCGACAATGCAGACGTCGTCGTCGGCGATGAACGCCTTGGTGTGCAGCATGCGCGGGCCGTACTCGTAGATCTTCACCCCGGCGTGCAGCAGTTCGTCGAAGTAGGAACGCGCGGCCTGGGTCACGAACCAGGAATCGCTCATCTTCGGCACCAGCAGGCGCACGTCCAGGCCGCCCAGCGCCGCCGAGGTCAACGCCATGCGCGCCGCTTCGCCGGGCACGAAGTAGGGCGTCACCAGCCAGACCCGTTCGTGCGCTTCCTGGATGGCCGCCACGTGCAGGCGGTGGATGGTTTCCCAGCCCGAATCCGGGCCGGACACCAGCACCTGCGCATCAATGGTGCCGTCGCCGCGCAGCGGCATGTCGGCCGGCCACAGGCGCGCGATATCGAAGCGCGAAGGCTCCTGGCCGCTGGCGTAGAGCCAGTCTTCGGCGAACACCAGCTGCAGGCTGCGCACCACGTGGCCACGGATGCGCATGTGCAGGTCGCGGTAGGCGTTGGGGTTGCGGCTCTCGTCTTCCTCATCGGTGATGTTGATGCCGCCGGTGAAGGCCAGCTGGCCATCGATGATCACCAGCTTGCGGTGCGTGCGCAGGTTCAACCATGGGCGCTTGAAGGGTTTCAGCAGCTGCCGCGGATGGAACCAGACGGCTTCGCCACCGGCCTCCAGCAGCGGCTGCAGGAAGCGCGCCGGCAACGCCGAGGAACCCACCGCATCAAGCAGCAGGCGCACCTGCACGCCGGCGCGGGCGCGCTCGACCAGGGCATCGCGCAGGGCGGTGCCGGCGTGGTCCGGGTTGAAGATGTAGTACTCCAGGTGCACGTGATCGCGCGCCCCGGCGATGGCCTCGATGAGGGCCGCATAGGTCGCCGCGCCATCCACCAGCCAGGTCACTTCGGTGGCGCTGCTCGGCGCCAGGCCGGTGGTGGCCTGGGCGACCTTGGCCAGCTCGGTGCAGCCGGCATCGGGCGGGCAGACATCGCTGTAGTGCTCCATGCCCGAACGCGCGCGGCCACGGCGCAGGCGCTGCCGCTTCACTTTCTGCGGGCCCAGCAGGTAGTAGATGAAGAGGCCGAGATAGGGCAGCAGCGCCAGCGACAGGATCCAGCTGAGCGTGGCCACCGGCTCGCGCTTCTGCAGCATGATCCAGCCGGTCAGCGCGAGCAGGTAAAGCAGATAGGCCACCGCCAGGATCGTTCCCAGGTGGGCAATGCCATCGAGCCAGAGGCGCAGCGAATCGAAGAGGGCGAGCATGCGCCGATCATAGCGGGCGCGGGCGTGGTGATGGGGTCAGCGGTGATGGGGTCGGATCCCTTTCCGCAGGAAAGGGCTCTGACCCTGTCGGCATCACGTGGCAGGGGTCAGGCCCCTTCCTGCAGGGAAGGACTCTGACCCCACCCGGCCGGGCACAAAAAAGACGCCCCTGTTTCCAGGGGCGTCTGCAGTCGCGTCATGACTGTTGTGCTGCTGTATTGCGTATTACTGCTGCACGAAGCCGATCTTCTTCATCTGAGCATTCTTCGCGGCGGCCAGAACCTTGGCCATCACGTCGTACTCGGAATCCGGGCTCGCGTCGATGCGCAGTTCGGGCTGGTTGGTCGGGTCACGCTGGACCTCCTGTTCCATCCGCTGCTGCAGATCGTGCGTGCCGATCGGGCTGTTGTTCCACGAGACCTGGTTGCTGGCGTCGATCTTGAGTTCGATCGGCGGCGGCGGTTCGACCAGCTGCGGCGGTGGGTTGAGCACGCGCTGCGGCAGGTCCACGGCGATCGGGTACGTCATGATCGGCGCGGTCACGATGAAGATGATCAGCAGAACCAGCATCACGTCCACGAGGGGCGTGACGTTGATGTCGGCCATGGGGCCCTTGCCACCACCACTACTGAATGCCATGGCTTATTGCCCCTTCTCTTTGGTCGCGACGAAGCCGACGTCCAGCATGCCCTGCTCCTGCGCGACCTTGGTCAGGTCGTTGATGACGCGCATCTTGGTGGTGCGGTCACCACGCAGGTTCAGCGGCGGCTGCGGGGTCTGCTGGGCGGCGGTCGCCAAGCGCGACTCGAGAGTCTGCTTGTTGATTTCTTCGTCGTTCCAGTAGATCGAGCCATCTTCCTTGACTGCCAGGGTGATGGGACCCTTGCGATCGTTGGTGTCGTCCGGCTTCTGGACCAGGTTGGCCTCCGGCAGATCCACCTTGACCTTGTGGGACATCAGGGGCGCCGTGATGATGAAGATGATCAGCAGCACCAGCATCACGTCCACGAGGGGCGTCACGTTGATGTCGGCCATGGGGCCGCCGCTGTTACCACTACTGAAAGCCATAACGGGCTCCGTCTAGATCTTGGTGACTACGTCGTTCGTCGCAGGGTGGCGCGCCGCAATCAGCGGACGCGCGAACCGGTGGCGAAGAAGTCGTGCAGGTCGTGCGCGAAGGTATCGAACTTGCTGATGGTCGCGCTGTTGACCTTGCTGAAGAAGTTGAAGGCGAACACGGCCGGGATTGCGACGAACAGACCGATGGCGGTCATGATCAGCGCTTCACCCACCGGGCCTGCAACGGCGTCGATCGAAGCGGAGCCGGTGGCACCGATCTTGATCAGCGCGCCGTAGATGCCCCACACGGTACCCAGCAGACCGACGAACGGAGCGGTTGCACCGACGGTGGCCAGCAGGGTCATGCCCGACTGCAGCTTGTTGCTTTCGCGGGTCACGGCCTGACGCAGGGCGCGGTCGACGAACTCCGAACGGCTCAGGTTCTCACCCAGACCACCGGTGGCGCCGCCTTCAGCGCGCTGGTGGTGGGCAGCAGCCTGGGCAGCGTCCAGGGCGATCTTGGAGAACGGCTCGGAAGCCGGCTGTTCTTCCATTGCACGGATGGCGTCCTGCGCGTTCGGGGTGTCCCAGAACAGGCTGACGACGCGATCGGCAGCGCTCTTCAGGCGGACCGAACGGAAGATGTTGATGACGGTCCAGTACCAGGACATGGCCGACATGACGATCAGGGTCAGCAGCACCACCCAGGAGACAGCGAAGTCACCCGGCTGGGTGGTCATCTCGTGGATCAGGTGCTCGAAGCCCATCTGCGACAGGGCGTTGGACGGATTGCCCCCGGCAGCAGCGGCGATGAAAAGTTCCTGCAGCATGACGCTTACCTTTGTTGTGTGTGGTGATAAAGGGTGTAGCTAAGCTAAACAATCGAACCGGAGGAGGGGTGGCCGGCGGCCACCCGCTCGCATCAGTTCAGTGCAAAGTTGACCGGGACGCGGACGCGGCCAGCAGCCTTCTTACCGCCAGATTCAGCGGCGTTGAAACGCCACTTGCGGGCAGCTTCCATCGCAGCACGGTCCAGGTCGCGGTTACGGCTGGACTTTTCCACCGTGACATTGGTGACGTTGCCCTGGGCATCGACATCAATGATCAGGATCACTTCACCCTGGATACCAGCGCGGAAAGCGGCCGGCGGGTAGCGCGGCGGATTCATGGCCTTCGACGAGATGTCCACGCTGGCCTCGATCGAGGTGGCGGGGGCAGGCGGCGCAGGCGGCGACGGCGGGGTGACGATGTCGTTCGGGCGCGGCTCCGGCACGTCGACGACCGGCGCCTGCGGCGGCGGCGGGACGGGCGACGGCTTCGGCGGCGACAGGTTCTTCACCGGCGGCGGCGGCGTTTCAGTCGGCGGCGGCGGCGGCGGCGGCGGCGGCGGAGGCGGCGGCGCGTCGACGATGGTCACCATGACGTTGCGCTCCTTCTCAGCCACGGCCTTGGGGGCCACAGCGGGGATCAGGAGCATCATGAAGGCGGCCAGATGCAGGGCGATTACAAACGCGATGCCGACGATGCGAGGCCAGCTCAGCCCCTTGTCATCGGGTTGTTCGTACCGGTGAACGACTAGTTGTTCCGTCATGCGCCAAGAGCTCAATAGTGGGGCCGGAATCCCGGGGGCGGGATCCCTGATCAGCGGTGCATGACACCGCAGGAACCTCCAAGCTTATACCAATCCTGAGCGCCTGCGCATCAACTGTGCAGGCGTTCAGGCGTTATTCCTACTTACTTCAGGTTGATGATTTTTTTGGCATCAGCCTGGTTCTTCACGCCCTTCGCCAGCGCTTGCTGGGCGGCCTGCTTGGCCTCCGGGACGCGACCTTCGGCATGCAGGACGCGTGCCAGGTTCAGGTAGGTCTCACCGTCCTTGGACAGCGGGGCAGCCTTCTGCCACGCATCGATCGCCTGCGGCACCTGGTCGGAATAGTAGTAGGACTGGGCCAGCGCCAGGTAAACCTGGTAGTCCGGCTTCAGGATGCCCTTCTGCATTCCTTCGTTGATGACCGCGATGACGTCCTTTTCCTTGTTCTCGGTGTTGGCATAGATCGAGTACAGCTGCTTGTACTCGCGCTCTTCGGTGAGCTGGCCGCTGCTGCGCAGCTTGTCCATCACCGCGGCTGCCTTGGGCATCTGGTCGGCCTGCATGTACATGTTGGCCAGGTTCAGCTGCGCCTTCTTGTCGTTCGGGTTCTTGGCCGCCAGTGCTTCAGCGGTCTTCAGCGCCTCGCCGGTCTGGCCCGCTTCGGACAGCGCGGCCATCAGCAGCTGGTTCCAGTTGTCCTTCGGCTCGGGCGAAGCGGCGATCGCCTGCTGCAGCACCGGGATCGCTTCCTGGTAGCGCTCCAGCTGATACAGGGCCTGGCCCTTGGCGATCAGTTCTTCCGGCTTGGTCGACTTGCTCTCGGCGAAGTACTTGTCCAGCGTGACCAGGCCTTCGGCGGTCTGGTCTTCCTGCAGCTGCAGCTGGCCCAGCATCAGCATCGCCTGGAAGTGGCCGTTGTTGTCCAGGCCGTTGAGCTCCAGCGCCTGCTTCAGGTAGCGGATGGCGCCGGCGGTGTCGTCGGTCTGGTAGGCAGCCTGCGAAGCCAGCTGCGCAGCCAGCGACTTGTCGTAGTTGTTCGACGCGCTGTTGCCCAGGATCTCGCCTGCGACCTGCAGGGTCTCCGGGAACTTCTGGTCGTTGTAGTTGTCAATGAGCTTCTGCAGCTTGCTGCTCATCTTCGAGGACGCCTTTTCCTTCGGCTCCTCACGGGTGGCGTTCGGGAACAGGACTTCGGCCTTGGCCTGCTTGCCACCGCGGTTGCCACGCTCGGACGACCGCGAGGACTGCGCGAAGGCATCGGTGACCACGGCGCCGGTCAGGGCGGTCGCGATGAGGACGGGAAGCACAGCTTTATGGTTGCGGAAAATCATCGTTCACCTCGATCGAACCGCCGTCAGCGGCAAAGTCGGACTGTCAGAAAAATCTGAGCCGCCAAACGTATCAGAAACAGATGGCGTGAGAAATCGTTTTATGTGCTGCAGTACAGCATTGATCTGCGCACTTACCCACACTTTGGCCTGCGTCCGGCGGCCTGGGCCTGCTGGTAGGCGGGCAGAAGGGAGGGGGCGTCACGTTGCAGTTCGCGGATCCGGTTGGCCGGGTCGGGGTGCGTGGACAGCCATTGCGGGCTGCGTCCGCCACTGGCCGCCATCATGTTCTGCCACAGATCGACCGCCTGCTCGGGGTTGAACCCGGCGTCGGCCATGAGCCGCTGACCGATCACATCGGCCTCTGATTCCTGGGTGCGCGAACCGGGCAGCAGGAAGGCGGTCTGCGCGCCCATGCCACCCAGCTGGTTCACGGTGCTGGCCGCGCCTTCGCCGTAGGCCGCGCCAGCCAGTGCGCCCAGCACGGACAAACCGGTCTGCGCGCCCATCTGCCGGGTGATGCGCTCTTCGTGGTGGCGGGCGATGACGTGGCCGATCTCGTGGCCGATGACGGCCGCCAGCTGGTCCTGGTTCTTGGCCACGGTGAAGATGCCGGTGTTCACCCCGACCTTGCCACCGGGCAGGGCGAAGGCGTTGGGTTCCTTGTCGACGAACACCGCCGTCTCCCACCGTACGCCACGGTACTGTGGGGGCAACTGCGCAACCAGCGCATTGACCACGCACTGCACGTAACCGTTCTGGCGGCCGTCGGTGCTGATCTTTTCCTTCTGCTTGGTTTCGGCGAACGCCTGGGCTCCCAGCTGGTCGAGCTGGGCCTGCGACACGCCGCCGACCATCTGCCGTCGGCCGGTCGGTGAGGTGGTGGTCGCGCACGCACTCACCAGGGCGGTAATGAGCAGGGCGAGCAGCAGTGATTTCATGGAATCCCCCGTGTTCATGCAGGCAGTGTGGACTGGGCCCGCTTAATTTTTCGTCAAGCGGCCACGGCCTTACATTGACCCGAAGAACACCAGCGCGGCCAGCGCCACGGCGTTGTTCAGCCCGTGCGCGATGATCGCCGCCCACAGCGTGCCGGTGCGCCGGTACAGCCAGCAGAATGCGGCGCCCATGCCACCGTAGACCAGCCACAGCTGGGCGATCTCAGCCGGGCCGTTGGCGCTGGTGCCGGGAATCTCGTGGATGAGGGCGAAGGCCAGGCTGCTCAGCAGCATGCCCAGCCAGGGCCGGCCGGCCTGCCACAGGCGTCCGAACAGCACGCGGCGGAACAGCAGTTCCTCGTAGGCGGGCGCAAGCACCACCGCGAACAGCACCAGGAACAACGGGAAACGCTCGATGGCGTGCTGCATCAGCGCCAGGTTGGTCGGCACCGGTTCCACGCCGAGCTGCTTGGCCAGGAAGGCGATGCCGTTGCTGCCGATCACGATCAGCGTGGCTACCAGCAGGGTCCAGCCCCAGGTGGAAGGGCGCCGCAGCGCCTGCGTCGACGCCTGCCGTTCGGCCGCGTTGGCCGGCCGGCGCCAGAAGTACAGCAGCAGCGCGGCACCGCCGGTGGAGACCAGGGCCATCAGCACCTGTGCGAGCGCGCCGGGCGTGCCCAGGGCTTCGGTCACGCTGGCCGGATCGATTCCAGTGCCGTTGTTCTTCGCGCTGGCGTAGCCGACCTGGATGCCGCGATACAGGCCCCACGCCAGGCCGCTGACCAGGCTGAGGATGAACAGCGTGGCTGCGCCGATGCCCAGGTCGATGAAGAACCCTGCCACGGGCGAACCGCGACGCGGCGCAGCGGTCGCAGGCGGAACAGGCGGCGGAGCGGAAACCGGGACGGAAGCGGACATCGATTACCTGCAGTCAGGGGGCGAAAGCCGGCGCGCATCCCCGCGCCGGCCACGGTCGAAGCGTGTCAGATATCCAGGTTGGCGACCTTCAACGCGTTGTCTTCGATGAAGTCACGACGCGGTTCGACGACATCGCCCATCAGGGTGCTGAAGATCTGGTCGGCTGCGACAGCGTCCTCGATCCGCACCTGCAGCAGGCGACGGGTATCGGGATTGACCGTGGTATCCCACAGCTGTTCCGGGTTCATTTCGCCCAGGCCCTTGAAGCGCTGGATCTGGCGGCCGCGCTTTGCTTCCTCCAGCAGCCAGCTCTGCGCCTTGGCGAAGCTGTCCACTTCGATCGACTTGGCGCCGCGGCCGATGGTGGCGCCTTCGCGCACCAGGCCGTGCAGCAGGCTGGCGGCCTGGTAGATGGCGCGCAGTTCGCCGCCTTCAAAGGCAGCCAGCGGCAGCACCTGCACGTGCTCCTCGCCCATGTGGCGGCGGGTCACCAGCACGGCGGCCGGACGCTCGTCGTTCGGTTCCTGCAGTTCCAGGCTGAAGCGCGCACTGCCCAGGCTGCCCTGGTTGAGGCGCTTGGCCAGTGCATCCAGGCCCTGGCCTTCGCCGGCATTGTGCAGGCTGGCCAGGTCCATCGGTACGAAATCGACCAGCGCTTCGAGCAGGTTGCGGTCGTAGCGGTGCGCGTTGCGTTCGATCGCATCGCGTGCACCGGCAAAGGTCAGCAGCAGCCTTTCCAGTGCGGCACCTTCGATGCCGGGTTCGCCTGCGGCCGGCACCAGCACCGCGTTCTCGACGGCGTTGCTGGCCAGGTAACTATCCAGCGCCGGGTCGTCCTTCAGGTACAGCTCCTGCTTGCCCTGCTTGATCTTGTACAGCGGCGGCAGGCCGATGTAGACGTAGCCGCGCTCGATCAGCTCCGGCATCTGACGGTAGAAGAACGTCAGCAGCAGGGTGCGGATGTGGGCGCCGTCGACGTCGGCGTCGGTCATGATGATGATCTTGTGGTAACGCAGCTTGTCCGGGTTGTATTCGTCGCGGCCGATGCCGGTACCCAGCGCAGTGATCAGCGTACCGACCTGGTCCGAGGCCAGCATGCGGTCGAAGCGGGCACGTTCCACGTTGAGGATCTTGCCGCGCAGCGGCAGCACCGCCTGGTTCTTGCGGTTACGGCCCTGCTTGGCCGAACCACCTGCCGAGTCACCCTCGACGATGAACAATTCGGACAGCGCCGGATCCTTTTCCTGGCAGTCGGCCAGCTTGCCCGGCAGGCCGGCGATATCCAGCGCGCCCTTGCGGCGGGTCAGGTCGCGGGCCTTGCGCGCCGCTTCACGTGCACGCGCCGCGTCGACGATCTTGCCGGCGATGGCCTTGGCTTCGTTCGGGTTTTCCTGCAGGAACTCTTCCAGGCGCGCACCGAAGGCGTTTTCCACCGCCGGGCGCACGTCGGAGCTGACCAGCTTTTCCTTGGTCTGGCTGGAGAAGCTCGGGTCCGGTACCTTCACCGACAGCACCGCGATCATGCCTTCGCGCATGTCATCGCCGGTCAGGTTGATCTTGGCCTGCTTGGCGATGCCGTTCTGCTCGATGTAGTTGTTGAGCACGCGGGTCAGGGCGCCGCGGAAACCAGCCAGGTGGGTACCGCCATCCTTCTGCGGGATGTTGTTGGTGAAGCAGTACATCGTCTCCTGGTAGGAGTCGGTCCACTGCAGCGCCACGTCCACCACGATGTTGTTGTGTTCGCCGGTGACCGAGATGACGTTCGGGTGCAGCGGGGTCTTCAGCTGTGCCAGGTGCTCCACGAAGCTGCGGATGCCGCCTTCGTAGTGGAAGTCGTCGCGACGGCCTTCGCCACGCTCATCGGCCAGCACGATCTTGACGCCGGAGTTGAGGAACGACAGTTCGCGCAGGCGGCGGGCCAGGATGTCGTAGTGGAATTCCACGTTGTCATGGAAGGCCACGGTCGACGGCCAGAAGCGCACGGTGGTACCGCGCTTGGTGGTGTCTTCCAGCTTGGCCAGCGCAGTCACGGCCGCGCCGTTGCTGAATTCCTGCTGGTAGTGGGAGCCGTTCTGGAACACGTCCACCAGCAGCTTCTGCGACAGTGCGTTGACCACGCTGACGCCCACGCCGTGCAGGCCGCCGGACACCTTGTAGCTGTTGTCGTCGAACTTGCCGCCTGCGTGCAGCACGGTCATTACGACTTCGGCCGCCGAAACCTCGCGGCCCAGCTTGGCGCTCATCTGTTCGTGCTTGCCGGTCGGGATACCGCGGCCGTTGTCGGACACCGAGACCGATCCGTCAGCGTGGATCGTCACCGCGACATGGTCGGCGTGGCCGGCGAGGGCTTCGTCGATCGAGTTGTCGACGACCTCGAACACCATGTGGTGCAGACCGGTGCCGTCATGGACGTCACCGATGTACATGCCAGGACGCTTGCGGACAGCCTCGAGCCCTTCCAGGGCGGTGATGCTGTTGGCGTCGTAGTTGCCGTTGTTTGCCGGGGTGTTCTGTTCGTCGGTCATTGCGCTTGCCGTAGGCTCCGCAGATCGGTCACCGCACGAAGCGATGCGCCGGGTAAGAAGGGGTGCAACCTGAATTATACCAGCCGGGCCTTGCCAGCCCTGATGTAGCCACTATGGCACAGCCACGATCCGTGCATGTTCCACGTGGAACCGGGTGATGTCTGCGATATCCACCAGCGCCGCCGGGGTCTCGGTGGCGGTAACGAAGATCTGCGCCGGACCAGCCAGCAACCGCTCCAGCACACGGGCCTGGTGGGTGCGGTCCAGTTCCGATGCCAGATCGTCCAGCGCGATGACCGGCCATTGCCCGCGCTGCTCGGCGTAGTCCTCGGCCTGGGCCAGAAGGCAGGCGAGGGCGGTGAGCTTGGCCTGGCCGCGCGAAAGCGCATCCCGGCCGGGAATGCTGTGGAAATCCACGCTCCAGTCCGCCCGATGCGGGCCCACTGAGGTGTAGCCCGCCTGGCGGTCGCGCTCACGGGCCAGCAGCAGGGCATCGGCCAGCGGAAGTTCGTGCCGGCGCCAGCCCGGGCTGAGATCCAGGCCCTGGATGCCCAGTTGCGGTGCCAGCGCGGACGCCAGGGCGATCGCCCGCTCCTGCAGGCGCTCCAGGTAATGCTGGCGTCGGCTGGTCAGCGGTTCACCCGCCTCCGCCAGCTCGTGGTCCCACGTATCCAGCATGCGCGACGGTCCGCCCTGCTTCAGAAGGGCATTACGCTGCTTGAGTGCGCGGGAGTACCTGCGCCACAGCGAAAGGAAGTCTGGTTCCACGTGGAACAGGCCCCAATCGAGGAAGCGACGGCGTGGTTCGCCACCACCGCTGACCAGCGCATGGCTGCCAGGCTCGAAGGTCACCACGGCCAGGGCCGCGCAGAGGTTGCCAAGCTGGGCAACGTCCTCACCATCCAACCGCCCCTTCCAGTCCTGCCCACTATGGCGAAGACCTGCCTTTCGGCGGTGCGGCGGATGATCGGCGCGCTGTTCGTCCCATTCCACGAAGATTTCCAGCGCATCCTGGCCCTGGCGGACCAGGCCATCGCGAACGCGCCCGCGGAAGCTGCGCCCATACGCCATCAGGTGCAGGGCCTCGAGCACGCTGGTCTTTCCCGCACCGTTATCGCCCGTCAGCAGGTTCAAGCCCGGCTGGGGTGACAGTTCCACGGCACTGAAGCGGCGCAGTTGGTTCAAGGCGAGGCGGCGGATCAGCATGGGACGCGGGGGACCATCCGCACGAGGCGGTAGCAGGGCAGGGAATCCATCAGCTTACTGCATCGGTCAAGACCGCCGCTGCGGGCAAGGCGGGGCCGGCAGGGCGGGCCGCGGCGGACATCACCTGGCCGTTCCACGTGGAGAATCCCGGCGCAGGCCCGTCCGAGGGCGGCCCCGGAGACTGTGAATTTCTTGAAATCTGCAGCACCGGGCACGGTATTGGCCCCCAGAAATCAGCGAATTTTCAGCGGTTGGCACCTTGGTACTGCGCTGCCATGCCTAGGCATCGATGGCGCCCGCGGTGAATTGCTTGAAATCTACAGGGCAGGGCACTGCAGGGTTCCACAGATTTCAAAGAATTCAGACCGTGCGTTCCACGCTATCCACAGCGGGTCTGTATGACTTATACACAAGGTATGGGCAATCTGTGGATAAAAAAGCCACTTTCAGCCGCTGGGAAAACTATCCACAGCTTCCCCCCCAGCCCCAAGGGTCCATATACAGGGGGTTTCAGGTGCATAAATCCTATTTAAATCAAATAGATAGCTATGTTTTCCACGAAATCTGGCCCTACCATCACCACCATGCTTTAGATTTATACCCAGATTTAAAAGCTAGGGCAGCGCCCTGCGAGCAGAAATCCGGGCTGTGGACAGTAGCGTCAGCAGAAGGCGGATCGGCTTGCTGAAACCATCCCTGGTATCCGTTGAACCTCGGGCGAGGGCAGGTATCGCAACTCGCGCTGATCGACCTCGCCCCAAAGAGAACCGGTAGATCGAAGCGCGAAGCGCCACAAGGAGCGGATCCGTATCAATGCTCCACGTGGAACCAAAAAAAAACGCCCGGAGCAACCGGGCGTTTTCCTGTTTCACGTGGAACAGCGCATTGTCAGAGACGCAGCGGCATCACCACGTGGCGCGACTTCTCGCTGCTGGATTCACGCACCAGCGCCGACGAGTTGGAATCACGCAGCTGGATGATGACTTCCTCGTCGCGCAGCGCGGACAGGGCATCCAGCAGGTAGTTCACATTGAAGCCGATGGCCAGATCGCTGACGGTGGTGTCGGCTTCGATCTCTTCCTGGGCCTCTTCCTGCTCCGGGTTGTGCGCGCTGATCTTCAGGTTGCCCGGCGAGACTTCCACGCGGATACCGCGGTACTTCTCGTTCGACAGGATCGCGGCACGCTGCAGCGAAGCACGCAGGGCTTCACGGTCAACCTTCACTTCGCGATCGGCACCGATCGGGATCACGGCTTCGTAATCCGGGAAGCGGCCATCGATCAGCTTCGAGGTGAAGGTGACATCGTCGCGCTTGACGCGGACGTGGCTGCGGCCGACTTCCAGCTCGATCTCGCGATCGCCGCTTTCCAGCAGGCGCTGCAGTTCGGTCACGCCCTTGCGCGGCACGATGATTTGGCGCTTGGAACCGCTGGGCTTGGCCAGGTCGGTTTCACACAGGGCCAGGCGGTGGCCGTCGGTGGCCACGGTACGCAGGGCATCACCGCGCAGGTCGAACAGCAGACCGTTGAGGTAGTAGCGCACGTCCTGCTGGGCCATCGCGAACGCGGTGCGTTCGATCAGTTCCTTCAGGGTCGCTTCGCCGATGGCCACGCGCTCGGTGGCTTCCACTTCGTCAACCGACGGGAAGTCGTTGGACGGCAGGGTTGCCAGGGTGAAACGGCTGCGGCCGGCCTGCACGGTGATCTTGTCACCGGCCTGCGAGACGGTGATCCGGCTGCCGTCAGGCAGGGCGCGGATGATCTCGAACAGCTTGCGGGCGGGAATGGTGGTTTCGCCGTCCTGGGCATCTTCAACCGCGATCCGCGACACCATCTCCACTTCCAGGTCGGTACCGGTCAGCGACAGCTGGCCGTTCTGCACCTGGACCAGGAAATTGGCCAGAACCGGAAGGGTCTGGCGGCGTTCGACCACGTTGACGACCTGTGCCAACGGCTTGAGAAAGGCTTCGCGCTGCAGTGTGAAACGCATGTGGTTCCGTGCCCCTATGCTTTAAAAAATGTGGAATAAATCAAAAGCTTGGTGGTGCTGGTAGAGACAGAATCGCTGGAAAACAACGCTAAGTCTTTGTAATAAAAAGAGTTTTCAGCCTCGAAACCCTCTGCATTACCGCCCCCCAGGGGGTGGGGAAAGCTGTGGATAAATTCGACGCGATTTCAGACGCCATTCTTATCCACAACTCATCCCGCGCTTGCTACCGGATTCTGCACCGTTTTGTGCGATGACGCCTCATCAGCGTCCGTGCATCATTCGCTCAGCTTCCGGATCAGCTTGTCCCAGTCCTCGCGGAGCTTGCCGTCGGTCTCCATCAGGGTGCGGATCTGGCGGCAGGCGTGCAGCACCGTGGTGTGATCGCGACCGGCAAACGCGTCGCCGATCTCGGGCAGGCTGTGCTCGGTCAGTTCCTTGGTCAGGGCCATGGCGACCTGGCGCGGGCGGGCCAGCGAACGGGTCCGGCGCTTGGACAGCAGATCCTTGATCTGCAGGCCGTAGTAGTCGGCAACGGTTTTCTGGATGTTGGGAATGCTGATCGCCTGCTGCTGGGCGCGCAGCAGGTCGCGCAGGGTTTCCTGGGCGAATTCGGTGGTGATCGCGCGGCCGGTGAAATTGGCGCGGGCGGTCAGGGTATTGAGCGCGCCTTCGAGGTCGCGCACGTTGGAGCGCATCTTCTTGGCGATCAGGAACGCAACATCATCGGGAATCTCGGCACCGCGTTCGCGGGCCTTGGCCAGTACGATCGCGGCGCGGGTCTCGAAGTCCGGCGGTTCGATCGCGACCGACAGGCCCCAGGCAAGCCGCGACTTCAGGCGCGCTTCCAGGCCTTCGACTTCGCGCGGGTACCGGTCGCAGGTCAGGATGATCTGCTGCTTGCCGTCGAACAGCGCGTTGAAGGTGTGGAAGAACTCTTCCTGGGTGCGGTCCTTGCCGGCGAAGAACTGGATGTCATCGATCAGCAGCGCGTCCACCTGCTGGAACTGGCGCTTGAACTGATCCATGGTCTTTTCCTGCAGGGCCCGGATCATCGCGCTGAAGAACTGTTCCGAACGCAGGTACAGCACCTTCGCACCGGGGTTGGCCTGGCGCATGGCATTGCCGGCGGCGAACATCAGGTGGGTCTTGCCCAGGCCGGTGCCCCCGTACAGCAGCAGCGGGTTGTGCGCGCGGTCGCCCGGCTTCTGCGCCGCCTGGAAGGCAGCGGCCAGGCCGAGCTGGTTGCTGCGGCCTTCGACGAAGTTGGCGAAGGTGTAGTGGTTGTCCAGGTTGCCGGCGAACGGCACCTGCGGTTCGGCCACCACCGCCGCCGACGCGCTCGAAACCGGCGCGTTCTGCGCCTCCGAGGGCCGCGGGCGCGAGCCGATTTCAAGAAAAACGTCGCCGAAACCCGCGAAGTGCGTCAGCAGCTCGCGGATCCGGGCCAGGTACAGCTCGCGCACCTGGTCGACGATGAAGGCGTTCGGGGCATACAGCACCAGGCTGTCCGCGCGCAGATCGGCCTGCAGCGGCTTCAACCAGGTGTGAACATCTTCCGGCGGGAACTCCGCTTCGAGGCGTTCGAGACTTCGGGACCAGGCATCCAT